>NZ_CM176623.1:2037500-4000000 GCF_058119865.1 Ruminococcus sp. 8Y-12
CACGTGTGGAAAGCACAACCCGGGAGTGGAAACCCCGGGGCAAGCGGGGCAGGAGTATGATTGGAAAAACCGTCATACAATCCGAAGACGTGATGCGTACCGAACTAGAGTAGGGAAGTGTGTGAGCCATGCGTCAAGAAAAGCCGCTATTGTTTATATCATACCCGTACCGTAAACCGACACAGGTGGATGAGGAGAGAATCCTAAGGCCGACGGAAGAAGCATTGTTAAGGAACTCGGCAAAATGACCCCGTAACTTCGGGAGAAGGGGTGCCTCAGAAATGAGGCCGCAGAGAATTGGCCCAAGCAACTGTTTAGCAAAAACACAGGTCTATGCAAAACCGCAAGGTGAAGTATATGGGCTGACGCCTGCCCGGTGCTGGAAGGTTAAGGGGAGAGGTTAGCGCAAGCGAAGCTTTGAACTTAAGCCCCAGTAAACGGCGGCCGTAACTATAACGGTCCTAAGGTAGCGAAATTCCTTGTCGGGTAAGTTCCGACCCGCACGAAAGGCGTAATGATTTGGGCACTGTCTCAACAATGCATCCGGTGAAATTGAAATACCAGTGAAGATGCTGGTTACCTGCGCCAGGACGGAAAGACCCCATGGAGCTTTACTCCAGCTTGATACTGGGATTCGGTATTGCATGTACAGGATAGGTGGGAGGCAGAGAATTGGTGACGCCAGTTGCCAAGGAGCCGCTGTTGGGATACCACCCTTGCAGTATTGGGTTTCTAACTAGCCGCCGTAAACCGGCGGGAGGACAATGTCAGGCGGGGAGTTTGACTGGGGCGGTCGCCTCCGAAAGGGTATCGGAGGCGCTCAAAGGTTCCCTCAGAATGGTTGGAAACCATTCGAAGAGTGCAAAGGCAAAAGGGAGCTTGACTGCGACACCGACGGGTGGAGCAGGTACGAAAGTAGGACTTAGTGATCCGGTGGTAGAAAGTGGGATTGCCATCGCTCAACGGATAAAAGCTACCCTGGGGATAACAGGCTTATCACTCCCAAGAGTTCACATCGACGGAGTGGTTTGGCACCTCGATGTCGGCTCATCGCATCCTGGGGCTGTAGTAGGTCCCAAGGGTTGGGCTGTTCGCCCATTAAAGCGGTACGCGAGCTGGGTTCAGAACGTCGTGAGACAGTTCGGTCCCTATCCGGCGTGGGCGTAGGATATTTGAGAGGAGCTGACCTTAGTACGAGAGGACCGGGTTGGACTGACCACTGGTGTACCGGTTGTTTTGCCAAAAGCAGAGCCGGGTAGCCAAGTCGGGAAGGGATAAACGCTGAAGGCATCTAAGCGTGAAGCCCCCCTCAAGATGAGATATCCCCCGCAAAGCGGTAAGACCCCTTGAAGACGACGAGGTAGATAGGGCAGAGGTGGAAGTGCAGTAATGTATGGAGCTGACTGTTACTAATAGGTCGAAGGCTTAACCAAGAAGGTAAGGGTTAAAGAGAGTAAGAGATTACTGGAATACTAGAATACTGGTTAAGAGTAGGATAGGTAAATGGATGGTTGAATAGATCTGTGTGTGGTTTTGAAGGTATATGCATCATCTTTAGAGATGCTGTTTATTTGAAGAGTGACTAGCAATAGTCACTGTATTTTTATATAGGGGATTGGTCAAGTGGTATGACAGGAGTCTCCAAAACTCTTAGTGGGAGTTCGATTCTCTCATCCCCTGTTTGGTTAAGGGGCTGTCGTAAAATGTAAAATTTCATCAGGATATGGTTTAACATCTTGTATGAGAAATTCATTTTGCGGCAGCTCCTTTTTATTTTACTCCGAATTATTTTACTACGAAAATCCAGTAACAGCTTGCTTTATCAATACTATATTAAAATGAACTTGACAGCTAGCGGTTACTAGCTTATAATAAACCTACAATTAGCTAGTGATTACTAGCTGGCACATCGTCTGCTAAATAAGTGCCCCCAAGGCACTACTTTTTGTAAAGGAGGAACTATATGGAGGGATTTTGCTTAGAGTCATACCTAACAAAGGGAGTTGAGAATATTGTAAAGGGGATCGTGAAGACATCCCTAAAAACACCCAGAGCCGGCTTTTTTATGGTGAACTATGTAAAGGCCAGCAGGCGTGCAGCTCTTATCAGAGAGCAGATGGAGAAAAAGGGGGAACATATACCTCCATTTCTTATAGCAAGTATAACAGAAAAATGTAATCTTCGCTGTAAGGGATGCTATGCAAGGGCCAACCAAACCTGCAGTGACCATTGTAACAAGGAGGAGATGACAGGGAAACAGTGGGGTGACATCTTCCAGCAGGCTGAGAAACTGGGAATCATATTCATCCTGATTGCAGGAGGAGAACCCTTGACAAGAAGAGAAATTCTCGAAATAGCAGGACAGCATCCGGACATCTTGTTTCCTGTCTTTACAAATGGTACAATGGTAGACAAAGCATACGTAAGGCTGTTTTCAGAGTGTAGAAATCTAATACCAATCCTAAGCATGGAGGGTACGAGGGAACATACAGATACCAGGCGGGGGCCGGGAGTTTATGATGTTCTCCGGCACACTATGAAGGAATTAAAAGAAAAAGGAATTTTGTTTGGAATATCTGTGACTGTTACAAAAGAGAATGTGAAAGATGTATTGTCCGAAGCGTTTACAACCGAAATATATGACCAGGGAGGAAAAGCGGTGATTTATGTGGAGTATGTTCCAACGGACGGGGCCACGCAGGCACTGGCACCGGACGAGAAGGATAGGAAATATATAGAAGATCAGCTGAAGGAAAAGAGAGTGAGAGAGGACCAAATGCTGTTTATATCTTTCCCGGGAGATGAAAAATCATCTGGGGGATGCCTGGCTGCCGGAAGAGGTTTTTTTCACATCAACGCCAGGGGAGGAGCAGAACCCTGCCCCTTTTCTCCCTATTCAGATACCAGTCTTTTATACACCTCCCTGCGGGACGCACTTCACTCTCCGCTCTTTCTGCGTCTTTCGGCAGAGGGGATGTTAAATAGAGAGCACACCGGCGGCTGCGTTTTGTATGACCAGGAACAACAGGTAATAGAATGCCTGAAGGGGGGAAGATGATGACAACCAGGGAGCTAATTATTGAAAAAGCACTGGACCTATTTTCTGAAAAGGGATATCAGGGAACCAGTGTAAAAAATATAGCAGATGCAGTGGGAATCAAAGATAGTTCGCTCTACAAGCACTTTACAAGTAAGAAGGAAATATTTGATACCATTGTGGCTGAAATGTCGGAGCGCATGAAGTCTATGTCCGATGACTTGGGATTGCCGGATGATAGGGACATGGAAACAGCGGCTCAGAAATACGCCACATTGACGGAGCAGGGACTGGAGAAACTGAGTATTGAAATCTTTCTGTTTTATATGAGGGATGCGTTTGCATCCCGTTTCCGCCATATGCTCACCATAGAGCAATATCAGAACAGGGAAATCTATCAGGTTTACCGGGAGCTGTTCATGGAGGCTGCCATTCAATACCAGTCGCTGCTCTTTCAGGAAATGATTCGCCAGGGAGCATTTGAGGAGGCCAATCCCAAAATGATGGCTTTATACTTCTATGCGCCCATCTTTTTTCTGCTGAATAAGTATGACCAGGAGCCGGAAAAAGAGGAGGAAGCTTTGGAGGAGCTGAGAGAGCACGTCAGGGAGTTTGGAAGGATTTACGGAGTCAAAAGGAGTTAGTAAGCTCAGACACAGGGTGTTATCTTGGGAGGGAAAGGAACATATTATGGAGATTAAGGGATTTAGCCAACAGGGAAACTGGTATAAAGGTAATTTACACAGTCACACAGTAAATTCAGACGGAAAACTGACCCCTGCAAAGGCCGTGGCTCTGTACCGGGATCATGGGTATCATTTTCTGTGTTTTTCGGAGCATAATCTGTATACAGATTACAGAGAGGACTTTGACAGAGAGGATTTTCTGATTCTGCCCGGGCTGGAGGCGTCTGTAATACTGTTTGAGAAAGTAGGGTCTGCCCTTTGCAAAAAGGCTCACCATATTCACGGAATTTTGGGTACCAGTCAAATGCAGGCTGCGGCCTTGAAACCGCTGTTTCATCATATGGAGCGCCTGGAGCCAACGATCTGCTATGAAACCTGGGACGGCGCAGCACAGGCTCAAAAGATGGTGGATGAGCTTGCAGCGAGAGGATGCATTACAACATATAATCATCCGATCTGGTCCAGAGTGGAAAAAGAGGATTTTTGCAGCACAGAGGGGCTGTGGGCTTTGGAGATATTTAATTTTGGAACCGCCAATGAGAGTAACACAGGGTATGACACATCCTACTGGGACAGGATGCTGCAGGACGGCAAACACATATGTGCCTTTGCCTCTGATGATAATCACAACAGTGGAGTGCCCGATGATTCCTGCGGCGGTTATATTGTAGTGAAAAGCAGGGAACTGAGCCATGATAGTATTCTTCAAAATATGTTGTCTGGAAACTACTATTCCTCCAGCGGGCCGGAAATTTATGACTGGGGAATCCGAGACGGAAACGTATATGTAGAGTGCAGTCCAGTGTACCGGATTGATTTCATGGCCGGAAATTTTATTGAAGATGGCATTTCAAGAGTAGCGAAGACACCGGAGGATACACTGTGCAGCGGAGAATATTTGCTGAAGGGCCATGAGAGGTACGTAAGAGTACAGTGCACGGACCGATATGGGAAAACAGCATGGAGCAATCCTATTTATTTATAATGGGATTTGAGGGCCAAACATAGTTCGTTTAACGTGAGAAAAGTCTTGGCACAGTAAATGATATAGAAAGAGAGTTCAGGATGAAAAGCACAACAGAGAAGTCTAAAGAGATTCAGGCCGTTTTATTTGATGTGGATGACACCTTGTATGACCAGGCGCAGCCTTTTGCCAAAGCCTGTGAAGCACTGTTTGGAAGAGTCTATTCCTTTTCCATAGATGCACTCTTTGCATCCAGCCGGCGGCACAGTGATGAGGTGTTTGAATTGTCCAGAAGTGGGGCTATCTCTATGGAAGAGATGTATATCTATCGTATTCAGAGAGCATTTGCTGACTTTCAAATCCCCATTTCTGATGCACAGGCTCTGGAGTTTCAAAGACTCTATGCACAAAACCAAGACCACCTTCAGATGTCAGATAAAGTCAGGGAAATTTTGGGGATGTGCAGGGAAAGGGGAGTAGTGACAGGGGTTATCACAAACGGGCCTTCAAGCCATCAGTGGAAAAAGGTGGAGACCCTGGGACTGACGGCTTGGGTACCCACAGCTGCAGTCTTTGTGTCTGACGATGTGGGTGCGGCAAAGCCTGACAGGAAAATCTTTGACCACGCAGCAAAGGTACTAGGTCTGGAACCTCAGAGAATCTGCTTTGTGGGGGATTCTTTTGAGAACGATGTGCGGGGCGCTAAGATGGCGGGATGGCAGTCTGTCTGGTTGAACAGAAGAAAAAATTTGGTACTGAACGCAGATCTTAAGCCGGATTACTGTGCGGAGAGTGAGGAAGAACTGCTGGAGATTGTGGACATGCTAACCAGTCATACTGCATTTTCAGCATTTAATAGAATGGCAGAGGAGTAGAACTGTTTCTAACAGCTTATTGACAAGTATATGACTTGGATGTAGGGGAAGCAGCTAAAAAGGAAGAGCCAGGCACTGAGTGCCTGGCTCTTCCTTTTTAGCTGCCGGGTATGTAATACACTATAAATTTAGATTTAGGCGCAACATACTTACATGCATGAGAGCTTATAGACAGTTAAAAGGGGAATGTTCTGATGTGTAAGAATGAAAAAACTTCATAAAATTTTATAACTGTGTTATTATAAAGTAAAAAATGCCAAAAAAGAGCGTACATTGTTCAGCTTAAGGGAGATGATGTCTGATTGGTCTAAAGGACAGTGTAAAATTGATGTAAAAAATAAATATAAAATTTAATATAGATATTGACAAAAATATAAATAATAACTATAATGGTTACAAGGAGAGATGATATGAAAATAGGAATTAAAGAAATAAGTGAAAAATCTGGATTTTCCATTGCCACAGTTTCTAATGTTTTAAACGGGAAATCAGGAGTAAACGAGAAAACAGCAAAATTAATTATGAAAATAGCAAATGAGTCAGGATATATAGACTCTAAAAAAGTTAAAAAAGTAAGACTTATTTTATATAAAAAACATGGAAAAATTTTAGATGACACACCGTTTTTTTCTGTTTTATTTGATGGCCTTGAGAAGGGGTGCAAGGAGAACAACCTCAAGCTGGAGATCAGTACTCTGAATGAGACAAGTGCTGACTATGATATGATCTTGAATGAGATTAAGCGGGATACCAGTACTGGAAATATACTTCTGGCAACGGAAATGTTTGAGGAGGATATGGAAAAGTTCAGCGGGGTAACAGCCCCAATGGTAGTGATCGATAACTTTTTTGCGGAATTCCCATATCATTCCATCACCACAGAGAATGAAAAATCAGCTTACCGTGCAGTGAAATATCTGGCGGAAAAGGGCCATAAGAAAATCGGTTTTGTAAATAGCCTGGTTGCGATAGACAATTTTAAGATGAGAGAGAAAGGGTACCGCCAGGCACTGAAAGAGACTGGCCTAACCGAGGGATTCAACTACCGGATTGATGTTTCTCCAACTATGGAGGGAGCATATCAGGATATGAAAGCATATTTGAAGGAGAACCAGAATCTACCAACTGCATTTTTTGTGGTAAATGATATGATATCACTGGGGGTTATAAAAGCGTTGAAGGAGGCGGGAATGAAAATTCCGAGAGATATCTCCATGGTAGGCTTTGACGATCTTCCATACAGTGCAATCGCTTCACCGGGGCTGACTACAGTGAAAGTACATAAAGCGGAGATGGGGAAGATAGCAGTAAACATGCTGGTGAATAAGCTGGGGCCAGTGGATGTGGCTTTGAATATACAGATCAGTACATCCTTTGTTGAGAGGGAAAGTGCTGTGGAAATAGGAGAGCTGTAACAGCAATAGAGAGCCGTGCGGATAAAAAAAGTGTAAGAGAGGAGGGAAATGTGATCTAACGCATAACCAATATTGGACCAAAGTACTTGGGGGACGCCCGAAGTGTATTTTTTGTACCCATTTTTGGGGAAGGTATATGGGGAACTGAAGTAAATAGCAGATAAACAGAAAGGTATAAACTATGAAAAAGAGAATATTGAGTATTGTTATGGGGTTAACCATGTGTGTTGTTCTGTTCAGCGCTTGTTCGTCTAATCAAAACGGAAATACAGAAGCGGTGACGGAGAATAGTCAGACATCTGCAGCAGGGGATGTCACAGAAGAGGAGGAGAGTGCAGACGAGAGTAGAGATGCTGCAAAAGCCCCGTCTGGTGGCCAGATTATTGTGGAAGAGGGGCTGCCCACAGAAGTATCCGCCAAAGAGGGGCCGAATGGGGAAACACCTTCATCTCCCAGCGATTTGGTATTGACAGCAGAAGAGGTGGCGAAGCTGAAGGAGGGGAATTATACGGCGGCAATCTGCTGGCATCAGGGTGGAGATACCTATATAACAAAGCACACCCAGTTTATCACAGAAATGTTGGAGGAAGTCGGAATAAAAGTGGTGGCAGTGACAGACGCCGGACTCAGTACAGAGCAGCAGTTATCGGATATTGAGACTGTCATGGCAATGAAGCCGGATATCATTATAGGAGAGCCGGTGGACGCTGTGGGAACAAGAGAGGCCTGGCAGAAAGTGACGGATGCCGGAATAAAACTGGTGTTTATGGATGCCAGCGGTGAGGGGATGAAGGCCGGGGAAGACTATGTATCCTGCGTATCCTCCGATAACTACGGTAATGGAGTGATCACAGCTGAACTGCTCGCAGAGGCAATCGGAGGTGAAGGAGAAGTGGGCATGTGCTATCGAAATGTGAATCTGTATCCGGTGGAGCAGAGAAAAATAGGATTTATGGAAACCATGGAGAGCAAATATCCTGACATTGAAATTGTGGAGTCAACACCCTGTGAGACGGCCGCGGACTGTGAGGATGCAATGAACGCTATGCTGCTGAAGCATCCAAACCTGAAAGGGGCATTTGGTTGGTATGATGAGCCATGCATTGTTATCGCGGCATCTGCAAGGGCTAATGGGAAGAGCGGAACAGATTTTGCTGTTACAGGATGTGACCTAGGTGAGGATGTAGCCTTGTCCCTGGCACAGGATGATATGGTGAAGGGGATCGCCGCTCAGAGGATCAGAGCCCAGGCAAGGGCGCTGGGGATACTGGGATGTTATGGACTGTTAGAAAAACAGGCGCCTGAATTTGTGGCAACACCGGGGCTGGCCGTTACCCACGGAAATGTGGTTGAGGCATGGAGGCAGTGTTACGGCGAAGATCCAACGGAAATGATTATGAATGAGGCCCGAAAATAAACTAGAGGTGAAGAGTGTGAAGGCTAAAAAAGCAGTATTGGAAATGAAAAATATCTGCAAATCCTTTAATGGGAACCCTGTTCTGAAAAATGTGGATTATACGGTCTATGAGAGTGAAATTGTTGCGCTGATGGGCGGAAATGGGGCCGGCAAATCTACCCTTATGAAGATTTTAAATGGAGTGTACCAGGCGGATCAGGGGGAGATCCGTGTGGGGGGGGAAAACAGTCAGCACCCGGGGAATTCTGGATGCCAGGGCTCAGGGAATAGGTATGATTTTTCAGGAGTTCAGCTTGATATCAACACTAACTGTGGCGGAAAATATATTTCTCACCCATGAACCCAAAAAGAAAACAGGAATGATAGACAATGAAAAATGTGCAGCTCGGGCCAAAGAGATACTGGACCGGCTGGGCATAGATATTGATCCCAGAGAGAGGGTTGAGAACCTGAGTGTAGGCTACCGTCAAATAGTTGAAATTGCGAAAACTCTGTCATTTGACATCAAGATTCTCGTTATGGATGAACCTACCTCTGCCCTTACAGAAAGGGAGACGAAGATGCTGTTCGACATTGTGAGGAATCTGGTAAGGTCAGGGATATCGGTGGTATTTATCAGCCACCGCATGAAGGAGATTTATCAGTTGTGCGACCGGATCACTGTGCTCAGAGACGGCGTAATCGTGCTGGATGATGCCTGCTCAAATGTGCCCATTGACAACATTGTCCAGTATATTGTGGGGACAGACATGAATAAGAAGTTTGAATGGGTCCCGCGGAAATATTCTATGGATTGCACACCGGTTTTGGAAGTGAAACACTTAAGATATAAAGACAGGGTGAAAGATGTAAGCTTTAAACTTTACGAGTCCGAAATTTTAGGGATTGCCGGTCTGATGGGGAGCGGACGTTCTGAGACACTTCAGTCTATTTTCGGATTGCTGAAACCGGAAAACGGAGAAATCTATATTGAAGGGGAAAGATGTCAGATCAGTAAGCCTATGGATGCCATCAGAAGAAGGATCGCCCTTATTCCTGAATCCAGAAGAGTACAGGGGCTGGTGGTGGAACACAGTGTAAAAGAAAATATGATCGTCACAATCTTAGACAAGCTGCGAAAGGGGTTGTTCCTGAACGATAAGAAGGCGGATCAGATTGTGCGGGATCAGATTGAACTGCTCAATATTAAGACAGACGGAATGAACAAAAAAATTTGTTATCTCTCAGGAGGAAACCAGCAGAAGGTTGTTATCTCGAAATGGCTGGCCAATGAGTCAAAAATTCTGATGATGGATGAGCCTACGGTGGGAGTGGATATCGGTGCAAAGACAGAGATTATCCATGTGATCCGCCAGTTGGCGGACGCAGGCAATTCCATCTTGATTGTGTCCAGTGAGTTAAATGAATTGCTTGCAGTGGCTGATCGTATCCTTGTATTTAAGGACGGCCATGTCATTCATGAAATGAAGAGAGAAGAGATCGAGAATGAGGAGGTGCTACAGCATGCAATTCAAGGGTATCAGTAAAAAGAAGCTTAGCAGTTTTGTAAGGGAATATACGATTTATATTGCGCTGGTGTTGGTCTTAGCATTTTTTGCTGTCACGCTGCGGGGGAAAGGATTTTTCACCTTTTCCAACGCCCTGAATATCATCAGACAGACTTCTGCTATGGTGATTCTGGGGGTGGGCTTAACCTTTGTGATCAGTACCGGAGGGATGGATCTGAGTATGGGTTCCACGGTGGGGCTTTCCAGTCTGCTCATTGCCCTGGCTCTGCGCAGCGGGGTGAGCATGCCGATTGCATTTCTGATCGGAATCGCAACGGGAGCAGTTGTGGGAGCGGTAAATGGATTTTTGTACGCAAAGATCAGGATGCCCTCCTTTGTATCTACCATAGCAGTGTCGGGTATTATCTACGGGATCGCTCTTCTGCCCACGGAGTCAGCTCCGGTCCCCATTGCGGACAGTGCCTTTAATTTTATCTTTGGTTCAGGGGATCTGGGGCCTATTCCAATCCTGTTGCTATGGATGCTGGGGATTGTATGTATCGGCCATCTGATGCTGCGCCATATGAAATATGGCAAACAGGTTCTGGCAGTGGGGGGGAACGAGATTTCAGCAAAGTTCTCAGGTATAAACACTACAAAAATAAAGTTTTTGGTAATGCTGGTGAGTGGAATTATGTCCGGATTGGCCGGATGCCTGTATGCGGGAAGAATGCATACAGGGAGATGTACGTTTGGTGAAGGCGTGGAGACGTCTATTATTGCCGGAGTTGTTCTGGGGGGAACGATTATGAGCGGCGGCAAAGGGTCAATAATAGGCACTCTCGTGGGTTCGCTGTTAATCGGAATGATTTCAAACGGGCTGGTTATCATGGGGTTGAATGTGGCACAGCAGCAGATCGTGCAGGGGATCATTATCATTCTGGCAGTTGCGTTTGGCAATGAACAGACAAGAGAAGCTTAAATGAGAGAGAGGATAGAAGAAATGGACAATAAAGAGAAGGTATTGGGGTGGATTGATGAAAATCAGGAGCATATCGTGGATTTGCTGGTAAAGCTTATCCGGATTCCTTCTGTCAATCCCTATTTTGGGGAGAAAGACGAGGAAGCGCGTGAGGGGAGAGTCCAGACGGCTATAAAGGAGTATATGGAAGACCTGGGCGCAGAGGTAGATATGTGGGAGCCGGATGTGGAGGGGTTGTCAAAGTATGAAGGATACCCGGGTTACTCCAGGGACTTTGATCCAAAGGACAGGCCAAATGTTGTGGCAACCGTGAAAGGAACCGGAAACGGGAAGAGCATTGCGCTGATGGGCCACGTTGATACGGTGGCCAAGGGCACTCAATGGTCTGCAGATCCATTTGGGGGAGAAATAAGGGACGGAGCCATTTACGGACGGGGGGCCATTGATATGAAAGGCGGTGTGGCGGCCATGATGGCGGCGCTGGAATCCATCGTAAGATCAGGAGTGAAGCTCTGCGGGGATGCATCTGTTGTCACAGTGGCGGCTGAGGAAAACCCCGGAATCGGTACTCTGGCTTATGTGGACAAGGGATACCGGCCGGATGCCTGCATTATGACCGAGGCAACCGAACTGAAGATTTCTCCTCTGTGCAGGGGTGTGATCTGGGGGAAGCTGACAATAGAGGGGAGAAGCGGTCATATTGAGCTGCCCAAGATGGACTGGAGAAAAGGCGGGGCAGTGGATGCTATCAAAAAAGCCAGGATGTTTCTGGATCACTTTGACCGGTTAAACGAAGAATGGACAGTTACCAAAACCCATCCCCTTATGAAGGTACCCTGCCAGATTTATGTGGGGAAAGTAAATATGGGGGAGTTTATTTCCACCTATGCAAATAAAGCAGAGATCTATTTTGACGCCACCTATCTGCCCTTTGAGCGGGATGAACTGGGAGGCGGCAGACGGGTTATGGAGGAAATTGAAGAATTGATCCGCGGGGTATCCCAGACGGACAGTTGGTTAAGGGCACATCCACCGAAACTGGAGTGGCAGATTAATGCGGACTGCGGGGAGACCAGCGCGGACCATCCCCTTGTGAAGACCATGGAAAAAAGTCTCAAGGCATTAAACATTCCCGCAGTTCTTGAGGGGGCCTACTTCCATACGGATATGGGCTGGGTTGAAAAAGCAGGAATACCGATCGTTAATTTTGGACCGGGAGATCCCAGGGATGCCCATGGCAACGATGAAAAATGCCCTGTGGAGGATTTGATTCAGGCTGCAAAAACCATTGCCCTGACTATACTGGAATGGTGTGGAACAGTGGAATAGGAGGATAGCAGAATGAAGATCACGAAACCGGAACAGGTTACATATGAAAGGATCGACATGCCGGTTCCTGTCAGACTGGGCTGCATACCCGAGGTAGGGGAAAAGGTTTACCAGGAACGGTTAAACAGACTGCGCAGCAGGATGAGGGAAGAGCAACTGGATGCGGCAGTCATCTATGGTGACAGGGAACATTTTCAGAACTTTGAGTATTTTTACGGTTTTGAGCCTAGATTTGAAGAGGGGATAGCAGTGATATCCAGGGAGGGGGAGTGCTTTGCCATTCTGGGAAATGAATGTCTGCCCCTGACCAAGATCGCTAAAGTTGACGTCAGACCTGTGTTGTGTCAGCTTTTGTCCATGGCGAATCAGCCCATGGACCGGGAGACAGATTTAAAGAAGTGTTTTGAAGAGTGCAAGGTTACGCAGGGCAGCCGTGCAGGTGTTGTAGGATGGAAATTGTTTACAGAGGAACAGCGTGATTTATTTGATATTCCTTTTTATATTGTACAAGCCCTGAAGTCTGCTGTGGGACTGGATGGAGACGTGAGAAATATCAATGATATGCTCATCGAACCGGAAAAAGGAATGAGAAATCAAACGGAGATTGAGCAGGCTGCAAATTTCGAGTATTTTACCAGTGCAGTCTCAGCAGGGATGCTGGATGCAATGGAAAACCTGGAAGTTGGGAAGACAGAGCTGGAAATCGCAGCATATCTAAATCCGTGTGGTCTGCCGCTCAGCTGTCACACCAATGTGTCGGCCGGAGAAAGGACACTGACCGGACTGGTCAGTCCAACAGACCATAGGATGCATCTAGGAGATCCGGTTACGATCTGCTGGGGAATGCGGGGAGCTCTGTCCTGCAGGGCCGGTTATCTGGCTGAAGGAAAAGCGGATCTTCCAAAAGGTGCCCAAAATTACATGGAATCCTTGGTGAAATTCTATTTTGCCGCGGCTGTGAGCTGGTATGAGAATATTGGCCTGGGTGTGAAGGGGGGAGATCTGTACCGCATGATAGAGGAGATATTCCCAAAAGAAAAGTATGGGTGGGTATTAAATCCGGGCCATGGAATAGGCAGTGAGGAGTGGATGAATTCGCCGATCTTTAAAAACTCGGAATTTTGTATCCGCAGCGGACAGATGCTTCAGCTGGATATCATCCCGGAATCAAAGGGGGGATGCTATACCTGCAATATTGAAGATGGCATCCTGATTGCGGATGAGAGTCTGCGAAGAGAGATCGCAGATCAGTATCCCCAAATATGGGAGAGGATTCAGAGGAGAAAGTCCTACATGAGGGAAGTGCTGGGTATCTGCCTGAAAGAAGAGACCCTGCCCCTATATGAGACACAGGGTATTTTAAATCCATATCTATTGAATAAGGGATATGCTATGGTCAAAAACAATTGATCTGTGGCATGTCAAAAACGACCAGGTCATTTCAACTGACCTGGTCGTTTGGATGATTTTTGTTTAGGTGGGATTTAGGATTCGCCGTTTGCCACCACCGGAACCGGGCGTCTGGAGTCAAAGACCTGGGAGGCATCAAACATATTGTCCAAAACATTCGTCTCGCCGGTACTTGCCTTGTAGAGCATAAAGCCGTCAAGATTGATTCGGCCCTGGCGCACATAGTTCTCCCTTATTTGTACCCAGTAGGGTGTGGAGCCGTCCACATTGCAGAAGAAATTGTAGCCGGCACTTTTATAGAACTGGAATTTTTCATTGTCCGGGCTGTAATCCTGCCAGTCACCAATGTCGTTTCCGTGGGCAAAGATAATAATGTCAACAGGCCCCACGATATTTTGAACCGTATTTACCCATTTATCATTGTCTGTCTTAAGCTCATCCACCGTTTTGTTGGTGACACTTAAATGTCCCCAGGTGTGGCTGGCAAATTCCCAGCCACTTTCCTTGATGGCATCTGCGATCTTGGCTGCCTCAGCCACATCCTCCTCCCAGTTGAAGTCTGGATGTGCGGCCAGCCAGTCGCTCTGGTCCTGGGTGAGGTTTTCGCCCGTCTTGTAGGCAACGTCTGTGCGGTATCCAAAGACACCGTCATACCCAGTGAGGGCAATCATACCTCTGGCTCCCTTGTAAGCGCCGTCGGGGTGCTCCTCAAGGAAGGAATTTAGCCTGGGAACCACGTCAAAATCGCCTATCTGCTCTGTACCGTCAGAGGATGTATAACGGCATTTTACTTTTCCGTTCTCATCAAACACCAGCTTTTCCGGGTAACCCGCATCCTTATAGGAGTGGTAGTAACTCAGGTCATCCACTGAGAGCACCACCGCTTTTTTATCAGGCGGAAGTAAGAGATTTGTATTTTTTTCGAAGGTAACGCTTCCGTCTTCATTTTTGGTTTCCACCACCAGATCTCGTAGACGTACAAATACGTATCCGTTATCATACATTTGCTGGGTGATACTGTCAAATTCCTCCACAGTGGTCATCCATGCATTCATGCCGTCCACCTGACCCTGGCCCAACACGGAGACGTTAAAGGCTCTGTCCGTGTCATTGATCAGTGAGTGATAGAAAATATGGGGTACGGTGTCCACATCCACGGGAACGCAAGCCGCTTTTGCGGCTTCAAATTCAGAGACAGCCTGGGTGATTTCAGAATCCGACTCGTATCCGGACACTGACTTTAAAAGTGCAATGGCGCCGTCATAGTCATATCCTGCTGCCATTGCCTTGGCTTGATCCAGAACGCTCTTGGCCTCACCACCGGTCTGGACGGACTGTTGTGTCTCCTGGGAAGAGGTCTCGGAATCCGTATCTGTGACAGCGGGCGCCGTGTCCAAACCTTCGCTGTCTCCCTGGGAAAGCATGTTTTCCGATTCACCCGCAACCCCTGCCGATGCCTCTTTGCTGTCCTTTGGGTTTAGAATCTTTATTGCAAATACAATTCCAACAACCAGCAGTGCAGCCAGCAGAAGCAATAGGATGCTTTTTATAACCATAGCCCTGCGACGTTTTAAACGCCGCTCTCTTCTGCGCTTTGCGCCGTCGTCAATGTGTCCTCTATTTACTTTGTCATCTGAGTTCTGTGTACTCATGTGCAATCAACCTCCTTATGTACAACGTTATCGCTCCTATTCTCTCATTTTTTTGAATAAATGGCAAGTGGAACAGAGAGGATTTTCAATGTAGAAAATGGATTAGACGGGAGCAGGGATAGGAAGATCACGAAAGGAAGGGCTTCACAATGAGGAATATTTTTGGTATATTAGTATTAAATAGAACAAATGTACGAAAAATGAAAGGGTGTGAATAAAAGTGGAGCAGATGTCCTTATTTGATGACAGAAGGTGTAGCAGTCCCCTGGCCAGCCGGCTTCGGCCGGAGACCTTAGAGGAGTTTGTGGGGCAAAAACATTTACTGGGGCAGGGAAAAATACTGCGCCAGTTGATTGAACAGGATCAGGTTTCCTCCATGATTTTCTGGGGACCTCCCGGAGTGGGGAAAACCACCATCGCAAGAGTAATCGCGGGGAAGACAAAGGCAGATTTTATTGATTTCAGCGCTGTTACCAGCGGAATCAAAGAAATCAAGGAGGTTATGGTAAAAGCGGAGAGCAGCCGGAAAATGGGGGTGCGTACGGTTCTTTTTGTGGACGAGATCCATCGGTTTAATAAAGCCCAGCAGGATGCCTTCTTACCGTATGTTGAGAAGGGAAGTATTATTTTGATCGGTGCGACTACCGAGAACCCATCATTCGAAATTAATGCTGCTCTTCTCTCACGCTGCAAAGTATTTGTTTTAAAAGCCCTGGACCCTGATGATATAGTTGAACTGTTAAAAAACGCTCTTAAAAATCCCATGGGTTACGGAAACCAGAGGATTAATATAGAAGAACAGCATCTAAAAGCCATAGCCGTATTTGCCAATGGGGATGCAAGGACTGCACTGAACACACTTGAAATGGCAGTGCTAAATGGAGTAATGACCCCAGAGGCCATCAACGTCACAGACCAGGTACTTGAACAGTGCATCAGCAGAAAGTCTCTGATCTACGATAAGACTGGTGAAGAGCATTACAATATAATATCAGCGCTGCACAAATCCATGCGCAACAGTGATCCGGACGCTGCGGTATACTGGATGATGCGTATGCTGGAGGGAGGAGAAAATCCCCTGTACATTGCCAGGCGCTTGATCCGCTTTGCCAGTGAGGACATCGGTATGGCCGACAGCAATGCGCTGCAGGTAGCTGTGGCAGCATACCAGGCTTGCCATTTCAATGGGGTACCGGAGTGCGATGTAAATCTAACTCACGCAGTCATTTATCTGTCTATGGCGCCCAAG
Source organism: Ruminococcus sp. 8Y-12 (assembly GCF_058119865.1). NCBI lineage: Bacteria > Bacillati > Bacillota > Clostridia > Eubacteriales > Oscillospiraceae > Ruminococcus > Ruminococcus sp. 8Y-12. The sequence continues at coordinate 2,054,004 of NZ_CM176623.1, forward strand.
TCCAATTCCGCTTACAAAGCGTGCACTCTGGCCAAACAGGATATCCGGGAGCGGAGGGCGGAGCCGGTGCCGCTGCAGATCCGTAATGCTGTGACAGATCTTATGGCGGATTTGAATTATGGGAAAGGATACGAGTATGCCCATGACACGGAGGAGAAGCTTACGAAAATGCAATGCCTGCCGGATGGACTCAAAGGCCAGGAATACTATAGTCCTTCGGAACAGGGAAGTGAGGGAGAAATAAAACGGAAATTAAAAGCTATTAAGGAATGGAAAAGAGGACGGGAACGGTAGTCTCAGGTTTTATAAATTATCGAAAAATTATACCCTGAATCGGAGAAATTTACTCTGCAAAAAGGAGAAAATTAATGTTATGGTAAAGGTAGATGTTTAATAAACTAATAAACAAACATCAAGGAGGAAAGGGAAATGAGAGGAAAGAAGATTTATGCAGCTTTACTTGTTTTACTGATGTGCCTTACTACCATAATTCCTAAGGTTCCTGTAGCGGCGGCACCTACGGTGGGTACGGTGACAGCCACTGATCTCAGGACGGAGTATGTGGTAAACCCCATGGGCATAGACGTGGAAAAACCACGTTTTAGCTGGACACTTGCGTCGGATGAACGGGGTGTTGTGCAACAGAGCTATCGTATTTATGTGGCAACATCAGAGGAGGATTTGGAGGACGGTCCTTATGTATGGGAAAGTCCGGAAGAAAATTCCGACAGTACGTTGAATGTGTATTATGATGGTCCTGATCTGGAAGCTACCACCAGATACTATTGGAAAGTTCTTTCCAAAACAAACAAGGGTGATGCTGTCTGTGATACAGGGGCTTATTTTGAGACCGGTTTTATGGATTCCACGATGACACCCTGGGGCGATGCAAAATGGATTACGAAAAAGCCCTATGCGTGGGAAGATACTTACAACTATACAATTGAATATGATTTTAGAATCAAGAATAATGCCAGCGGGTTTATTTTTGGATCGAAAGACAATTGCTTTCTTATGTGGCAGTTTAACATCCAGGCAGGTAAAAATAATGTACCGGCTGACGGCACACCTACATACCGTCCGCACGCATGGACTCCGGGTGGAGCCGAGCTGACCCATATTGTCATGAAGGATGGTGTTATACCCAATACGCCTGAAGGAAAAGCGGCATGGTATACCTGCAAAATTGAAGTGGCCCGCGAAGGTGACCAATCCTATGCTACCACATCTTTAAAAGCGGCGGGAGATACTGCATTTACCCAAATAGAGGAAAGAAGGGCATTGCCTAACAATGGAACGGAAGGAAAACCTGTATGGCCCCTGGGCAGAATTGGTTTCCGAACCAATGGAACGGATGCCGAAGCCTCTGACTTCACCAATATTAAAATATGGGACAACAGCGACAGCGGCAAGCTTATGTATGAGGAAAATTTTGAGCAAACCTCATCTCTGTTCCCAAATGAAACGCTCCAAAATGATGGCCAGGAGAGCACACATCCGGATACATCAACCTATATTAATATGACAAGACGGGAGGAAGTTTATTCGGACAAGAAGGTAAAAGAATTGCAGCTCCCTGAGAATATAAATAATGATCCTCTTTTCCGTAAGGATTTCACTACGAAAAACAAGGAGATTAAGAGTGCCCGTTTATATGCAACGGCCAGAGGATACTATGAGTTTGCAATTAACGGTGAAAAGGTGGGAGACCAGTATCTGGCGCCCGGATGGACAGACTATTTCCACACCATTATGTACCAGACCTACGATGTCACAGATATGCTTAATGCCAATGGTGAGAATGCGATTGGTGCCATGACCGCCAAGGGTTGGTATTCTGGCCCTCATCAAATGGTAGGCGGAAACTATAATCTGTACGGTAATGTACAGTCTGTACTTGGCAAATTGGTAATTACATACGAGGACGGAAGTCAGGACGTTGTGGGTACTGGTGATGACTGGAATTTCACCTATGGGCCGATTACCTATGCTGACAACTATCGCGGCGAAGGGTATGATGCACGTTATGACCACGAGGGTTGGAACGACGTAGGTTATACCGAAGATCCTAACGATTGGTCTGCTGCTCTTGTTGTGGACCCCCCTTCAGCCACCACGATACCAGCGTCCGGCGGTAACCCGGCGGTTGACCTGCCGGCGGCGGAAATTGTTGGACAGGTAGAACCGCCTATACAGGAGGTGAGACGTTTTAAGGATGAAATTGTTAATGTTACTCCTGAAAAATATCCAGACCGTCTTACCTATAACATTACTCAAAATATCGCAGGCTTTATTTCAATAAAAGTGAAAGGTGAGGCCGGCGCAAAACTTACTATAAAACATGCTGAGATGTTGAATACGGATACCGCTTATTCTGAAGACGGCGTAACAGTCGGCGGCGGCGATGGACCTCCAGGAACTATTTTCCGGGCGGCTTTACGTGATGCATATGCTGGAGGGAATAAGGTTGCGGTAGACACATATATTCTGAAAGGCGATGAAAACGGAGAGGAGTGGACACCACGCTTTACTTTCCACGGATTCCAGTATTTCGAGATTACCGGTGATTTGGAAAATGTGGAGATTGAGGAACTGCAGGCGATTGCCATTTCCTCCAACAATGAAAAACTTAGTGAATTTGAGAGTTCTCACGCGAAAGTAAATAAACTTTTCTCGAATATTAACTGGGGTATGCTGGGTAATCAGGTTGGTGTACCTACCGACTGTCCGAACCGCGATGAGCGTCTGGGATACACAGGTGACACACAGATGTTCTCACGCACAGCTACCTACCTTCAAAATAACGATGCCTTCTATTCCAGGTGGCTGCGGGATTTGAGGAGCTACCAATCGACTCAGACTGGTGAGCGTACCGGTCTTGTGCCCATGGTAATCCCCACCAATCCGAAAGAAGACAATTTCTCCAATAACTGGGGTGCTGCCTGGGGAGATGCTGCCACTGTTGTGCCGTGGCATGTATACCAGCAGTATGGCGATACGCAGATTATAAAGGACAGCTACGATTCCATGAAGGCTTGGTGTGATTTCCTGTACAGCACGCCAAACACGGAAGACAACCTGCGCCGCCAGTCTTCCGGTGCTCACGGTTTATGGAATTTAGGTGACTGGGTAAACATGGACGGCAGTATGCCAGATGACTACAAGGTAATAACAAACAGCCTGTTTATGGCACACTCACACAATCTTTTTGCCAAGATGGCACGTGTGATCGGAGATCCGGAGGGTGTAGCAGACGCATATGAACAACGGGCGAAAGATATTACAGCAGCCGTGAAAGCCAGCTACTTTAATCTGCCGGGCTATGAGAACAAGTTAACTCATGCCGACGGAGATACAAGGCGTGAAAGACAGACGGCATATGCTATGATGCTTTATTACAATTTAGATGAAGAGAACAACGATCTTTATGCCAAGAGGCTGGCGGCCATCATTGATGATAATGGAGGAAGGCTGGGTACCGGTTTTGTGGGAGTTGCTTATCTTACCCCTGCGCTGTCAGCAAACGGGCAGTCTGACACTGCATTTACACTGTTAGAGCAGGAAGCATTCCCATCCTGGATTTACAGCATCAACCAGGGAGCAACCACTACCTGGGAGCGTTGGAACTCATTCACTACAGAGGGAGGATTTGATACCTCTGGCATGAACTCATTTAACCACTATACCTTTGGTTCCGTTGGTGAGTGGATGATGTCAGGTGTTTTGGGGATTGACCGGGATGAGAATGATGCCAGCAATGCAGGTTTCCATAAATTTGTGTTGAATCCTCAGTATGGCGGTACCATCAATTATGCTAAGGGAGAGTATCGTTCGGTTTCCGGTACCATTAAGAGTGACTGGACCTGGGAGGATGACGGTAAATTTGAATACAAGTTTACGGTTCCGGCTAACACCACCGCCACGGTTTATATTCCATCAATCGATAAAAATTCAGTGGTTAGTGAAGGAAACACTGCAAACGCAGAGGATGCAGAGGGTGTTACCTTTAAAGAATATGATGCAAAAAACAAAAGAGCTGTTTACGAAGTTGAATCAGGCTCCTACGAATTTACTTCCACTACGATTAAAACAACTAAAAAAGTGGAAGTGGCAGCAAACCCAGTTGAAAATCTCTATGGCAGCAAAATCACTGCTGAGATATCTGCTGAGGGCGTGAATGAAACAAAAACAGCGATTGCCAACAGAAGCGCCTCCGCTACTTTCAGCGTACCATATGGGGCAAAGGTTGTGTTTGAGGCGAAGCCTGTAAATACGGCAGAATTTGAGTTTACCGGGTGGACGGATGCTGACGGTAAAACGTTATCAGAAAATAGCCGCTTTGTGATCGATGAGATAAAAGATAATTACAGTGGCATAAGGGCTAACTTTAAACGCAGTGTCACGTACAAAAACCGCTTGTTTGGCTCCGACATTACCACTATGAATGAACATGCTAATTCTGGAGATTGGTCTCGCGCCAACCTGGTAAACGGTAATTTGATCGGCAAGTCAGGCGACAATGGGTGGTCAAGCAGTCCGGTTGACGAAAATCCGGTAGGTACCAGCAGACCGCAGATTACCTTTGATATGAAGCAGGCCAAATCAATTGACCGCATACACATGTATCCCAGAACCGATTCACTGACAGCATCAGGGAATTCGCCGTTTTTCCCGCGTAGATTTATAGTTGAGCTGGCCAATAACAGTGACTTTTCAGATGCTGTTGCAGCCGTGGACTATAGCAATGAAGATTACAAGATCTTAGGAGCCGGCGAGCCTGCTGTTTTCGAACTCGACCAGGTTTATAACTGCCGCTATATGCGTATCACCGGTATTAAGATGGGTGAAAAGCCTACAGATGACACCGTGTTCCGTATGCAGTTCAAACAGATAGGGGCCTATCTTAACGGTGCAGTTGCAGTTGATACGACGCAGGCCGATGCACTCATTCTGGAAGCGGATAAACTGGTGGAGAAGGACTATACAAAAGTTACTTGGGCCAGTTATGTAAAAGCCCGTGAGGATGTGCAGGATATCCTGGAGGAAATCGAAGCCAGCGGTGAGGAGGCAGGGCCCAGTCAGAAGCAGCTTGATGAGGCAGTGGCACTTTTGCAGGATGCCATGGATGCATTGAAGACTCCAACCCAGACAGCCAAGGCCGAAGCGCTGATTCTTGAGGCAGATAAACTGGCAGAGAAGGATTATACACCAGACAGCTGGGCAAGTTTTGCAAAAGCCCGTGAAGAAGTACAGGACATCTTAGCTGTAATCGCAGCCAGCGAGGATGAGATAGGTCCTGGCCAGAAGACGCTTGATGATGCAGTGGTACGCTTGCAGCAAGCCATAGACGCATTAAGGGCAGCAGAACCTACACCTCCAGTTAAGGTTCAGGTTTCCAGCATAGTTATAACACCGGCGGCTGTAAGGCTGGAAAGCGGTAAGAGCAAGAAATTGACGGCTGACATACTGCCGAAAGAGGCAACGAATAAAAATGTTGTTTGGACCAGCAGCAATCCACGGGTGGCTACCGTGTCCGCAGATGGTACTGTGAAAGCTCTGAAGGCAGGTACTGCTGATATTACAGCTACCGCGGCGGATGGCAGTGGTAAAAAGGCTAAGAGCCGTGTTACCGTATTTGCAAGTGTGACGAGCGTGAAACTGCCACAGTCAACGTTGAATCTAGTACGTAAAAAGAGCGCCACAGTGAAGGCAGTTGTCAAAACCACAGATGGCTCCAAGGCAAAAGTAACTTGGAAATCCAGTAAGCCAAAGGTAGCAGCTGTAAATAGTAAAGGTAAGATTACCGCCAAAGCAAAGGGTACAGCAATTATTACCGCCCAGGCGGAGAATGGCAAAAAAGCAAAACTGAGAGTTCGCGTAGTTACGAAAGCAGTGGCTGTAAAGTCAGTTAGCATTAAGAGCGCATCTAAGAAAATGAAGGTGGGCCAGGCAAGACAGCTGAAGGCAAAAGTGACGCCGTCCTCTGCTACTGGTGCTGTGGTAAGCTGGAAATCCAGTAAATCAAGCGTAGTAGCGGTAACTGCAGACGGGCGCATTACGGCGAAAAAAGCCGGTAAAGCAACCATTACTCTGAAAGCTGGCCGTAAATCAGCCAAGGTGGTAATTACCGTAAAGGGTACTTCAAAGAAGAAGTAAAAACAGGTTATAACTTGGTAACTTAAAAATGGATAGGGCTGTCGAAAAATGATAGCCATAATAGGGGACAGTTAAGCTCGTATGGGGTAAACTGTCCCCTTAAATCAAGGTCTTTGTGTAGCCGTCCGCTGTTTTTGAAAATGCTGGATTGACTTTTTGGACATGTTGTGATATAAATATTAAGGACTTATCTTTATAGGGGATTGGTCAAGTGGTATGACAGGAGTCTCCAAAACTCTTAGTGGGAGTTCGATTCTCTCATCCCCTGGTAATGAGTCAGAAAAGGCGGTTAACTTCGGTTAGCTGCCTTTTTGATCGTACGATTCCTTCAACATGAAATAAGGGGAATTTTGCGCCCCCAAATAAGGTGCGTAAAGAAAAAACAAACATAACCCGCAGATTGTCCTTTGCTAAAACACATGGAACTCTGCGGGTTATACTTATTTTGGTGTAGGAGCTTCCAAATCGGAATTATGAACTGCTCCCCGTCATTGTAATTGTTTTGTATATGAATTAGGTTAAGTTGTTTTTCTGATAAATGAGGTTTAATCCCTTTAGGAGAAGCGCATTGTCCAAGATGATCTTCTCCCGGCAGTGGGGGATGATGCTGCCCGCCAGTCCGCCGGTTGCGATCACCGTGGCCTTCTCACCCAGCTCGGCCTCAATGCGCTGGATCATTCCGTCCATACAGGCGGCGTTGCCGTAGATGATCCCGCTCTTCATGCACTCAATCGTGTTGGTGCCAATGACTTTTTTTGGGGCCTCCAGGCTGATCTTGGGAAGTTGGGCGGTACGGTTGGTCAGGGAGTCCGAGGAAACGCGGATTCCCGGCATGATCATTCCGCCGATGTAGTTGTGTTTTTTATCGACAACGGAGATCGTGGTGGCTGTGCCCAGGTCAAAGATGATCAGGGGCGGTGCGTACTCAGCTATGGCAGCCACTGCGTTGGCCACCAGGTCACTGCCCAGTTGTCCAGGGTTGTCCATTAGAATGTTCAGCCCGGTCTTTACACCGGGACCAATGATCATAACCCGCTTTCCGGTGATCTTTTCGGCTGCCTCCCGGACAATATTGGTGACAGGAGGCACCACGGAGGAGATAATCGAACCGTGCAAATCTTTCACATCCAGGTGGTAAAGCTCCAAAACATTTTTAAAGCTGATTGCATATTCCAGAACGGTCTCTGTGGTGTCCGTGGAGAGACGCTCCACAAACAGGATTTTTCCATTTTTGATACAGCCTATCACAATATTTGTATTTCCGATGTCAATAGCTAAAATCATAACATTCTCCTTCAGTGTACTGCGTATTTCGTTCTAAAGAGCACCCTGCAGATAAGGGCAACCAGAATACCGGCTACGATGGCTTCCGGCACTCCATTAATTCCTATAATGGTCAAAATAAAAGTATATACCGTTTCAGAGGCAACGTTGTTGGCGGAAGCGTAGGCATCCTTAAAGAATACAAAGATCAGGTTCATGACCAACAGGGTATTGGTCAGAGCGCCTGCCACACCTGCCGCTGCCAGACAGGCAGTGTCCGCTGTTTTATTCTTTTTAAACAAGCGGTGTAGTCCGTGGTATACATAGTAGGGAACTATCCCAACCAGGATTCTCGGTAAAAAACAGATCACAATACTGCCAATGCCGCCTTGTATTTCTCCCAGCTCATAGAATGGTGAGAATACAAAGGATGTTGCTGTGGGATTGATGGTATTGTTGATTAAGCTGGTGAGTCCGAATACAAAACCTAAAAAGGCTCCTTTTTTAGGCCCCAGCATCAGACAACCGATGATAACCGGTATGTGGATAATCGTGGCCCGGGTAAAGCCCAGGGGGATGTATCCCAGAAATGGTGTGAACGCCAGGATGATGATCAGTGCTGCGAAGAGTGCAACCTGTACCATGCCTAGCGTCTGCGGTACTGTGCCGCGCGCTGTCTTTGCGTTATTCATTTTTTTCCTCCTTGTTATTATTCTCTTTCGAGATACAATACAATTACCGGGACAGTATAGCATATCGATGTTCAAAAATCAAAGATTTTTAAAAGATCTATACAAATTTGGAATGGATATGCTATACTTGTAAATAGCTTAAAACAGAGGAGAATAGAGATGTTAAAAGGAAAAACGGTGATTTTAGGCGTGTCGGGCAGCATTGCGGCCTATAAGATTGCAAATCTGGCGAGTATGCTTGGAAAACTACACGCGGACGTACATGTGATCATGACGAAAAATGCCACGAATTTTATCCATCCGATTACCTTTGAGACACTTACAAACAACCGTTGTCTGGTGGATACCTTTGACCGGAATTTCGAATATAATGTGGAGCACGTGGCGCTGGCCAAACAGGCAGATGTGGTACTGGTAGCGCCTGCTACGGCCAATGTGATTGCAAAGCTGACCTATGGCTTAGCGGATGATATGCTCACCACCACGGTTCTGGCCTGCACTTGCAAAAAAATTGTGTCGCCGGCCATGAACACCCGCATGTTTCAGAACCCAATTGTACAGAATAACATTGAAAAGCTGCGCAGGAATGACTTTGAGGTGATCAGTCCGGAAACGGGAATATTGGCCTGCAAGGACGTGGGGGAGGGAAAGATGCCCTCAGAACAGGTGCTGCTGGACTATATTTTGAGAGAGATTGCCTGCAAGAAGGACATGATGGGGATGAAGGTGCTCGTGACGGCTGGTCCCACCATGGAGGCGGTGGACCCAGTCCGCTACATTACCAACCACTCTACCGGTAAGATGGGATATGCGGTGGCAAAGGTGTGCATGCTGAGAGGTGCACAGGTAACGCTGGTGACAGGGCAGACCACAGTGGAAAAGCCGCCGTTTGTAAATGTGATTGATGTGACAAGCGCTAAAGAAATGTTTGAGGCAGTGACGGACTGCTCTCTGGAACAGGACATAGTGGTAAAAGCCGCTGCCGTGGCCGATTACCGGCCTCAGAGGGTGAGTGCGGAAAAGGTGAAGAAAACCGGCAAGAGCATGGTGCTGGAGCTGGAAAAGACGGACGATATCCTGCAGTTTCTGGGGGAGCACAAGCGCTCCGGTCAGTTTCTGTGCGGTTTTTCCATGGAGACGGAAAATATGCTGGAGAATTCCAGAAAGAAACTCAAGAAAAAGAATCTGGATATGATTGTAGCCAACAATCTCAAGGAGGACGGAGCAGGCTTCGGAACAGACACCAATGTGGTGACCATGATCACTGAGGATCAGGAGGTGGCTTTGGATCTGATGTCCAAAGAGGAGACTGCGGGAAAGATTATGGATATGATCTTGTCACAGATGGGGAAGAGGTAAAGCAAACGCATCAAATAGCAGGAGAGGCATATGAAAGCGTACGAGACAGTTTGGGAGATATTTAACCAATGTGCAAATAACCAGATGAGGGATGTGTTTTTTGATGAGATAGAGACAGATGATATCGAAGAATTTCTTCAAAAGAAATTTCAGGGCAAAGAGGTTGCCATGGAAAAAACAGTATTTCCGGACGGCACCATTGTTTATGATATCACTGCGTCCGGAATGAAACAGAGATATTCATTTACGGAAATATAAAGAAAAGAGGGGTACGGAGGTATCCCTCTTTTGATGACGCGCTCTTCGTCCCAAATACGCCAGGTCGTATTTTATAGGGAGAAAGGAAGACTCAGATGAAGAAAACCGGAATAGTAATAGGTGCAGCAGCCGCCGGAACAGCGGCAGCAGCATCTGTGGAAATTTTTTTTAGAAATTTTATCTGCCGCAGGGAGCCGGAGCGGTGGGAGGAGAGGGAGAAGCGCAAGGGAACCCACTGGGTACAGACTGTACCTCTGATCAGGGAGAGCCAGAAGTGGCTGAAGGAACAGGAGACGGAACAGGTCTTTATGCACTCTTTTGACGGACTGACGCTTCAGGGAACCTTTTTACCAGCCAAAGGAGAATCAGACAGGGTCGTATTGGCTGTTCACGGATACATGGGAACAGGGGAGAATAATTACTGTGTGATGGCACGCTTCCTCCATGAAAACGGATATCATGTACTCATTGTGGACGACAGGGCTCACGGCAGGAGCGAAGGAGCTTACAATGGTTTCGGGTGCCTGGATAAGGAGGATTGCTACCGCTGGGTTCATTATCTGAATCGCAGGTTTGAGGGAAAATGCAGCATTTTTCTGCACGGCATTTCTATGGGAGCTGCTACGGTTCTGATGGCTGCGGGGCTGAACCTGCCGCCCGCTGTCAGAGGAATTGTGGGAGACTGTGGTTTTACCTCTCCCAGGGAAGAATTTCTCCATATGGTCCATTCCAGGAAGATTATTGGAGGACGGATTGTGCTTAAACTTGCGGAACCACTGTGCAGGCGCAGAGCCGGATACGGGTTCAGCGACTATTCAGCCAGCGAGGCTGTGACCAGGACAAAAATCCCGGTGTTTATCATTCACGGGGCAGAGGACCGCTATGTGCCCACGCGGATGGGACGGGAGATTTACCAGGCATGTGCTTCGAAAAAACGCCTTTGGATTGTGTCGGGGGCGGCACACGCGGAAAGTTACTATGTGGCGAAACAGGAATATGAAAAGAAGATGCTCCAGTTTTTTGAAGATTGTTTAAAGGATTGCGGACATGAAAAATAAGTATAAGAAATGGAGAGATTCCCTTTCCAGAATGCAGATCATAGCACTGGGATTTTTTCTGATTATTATGACTGGAACCCTGCTTCTCATGCTTCCGATTTCCAGCAGGGCAGGTACCTGGACCGGATTCTGGGATTCTCTTTTTACTGCTACCTCGGCAACCTGTGTGACCGGACTGGTGATGGTGGACACTTACGTACACTGGAACCTATTCGGACAGCTGGTGATTTTGACCATGATTCAGATCGGAGGACTGGGCTTTATGACAGTGGGAGTCCTATTCTCCCTGGTTATCCACAGAAAGATCGGCTTGCGTGAGAGGGGCGTGCTCTCCGAGAGTGTAAATGCCATTCAGATCGGAGGTATTGTCCATCTGGTGAAAAAGATTTTGATGGGAACTCTGATCATTGAGGGGACTGGGGCACTGCTTTTGTCCATTCGTTTCTGTGGGGAGTTGGGTTTTGCCAGAGGGATTTACTATGGAATCTTCCACTCGATCTCAGCCTTCTGCAATGCAGGCTTTGATCTGATGGGATATCAGGGGGAATTTTCATCCCTGGTAAACTACTCTGGGGATTGGCTTGTGAACCTGACGATTATGAGTCTGGTCATTATCGGAGGGATCGGTTTTTTGGTGTGGGACGACTTGACCCAGAAGAAGTTCCGGTTCCGAAAATACCGGGTGCACACAAAGATTGTTTTGATCACTACTTTTATACTGGTTTTTGGAGGAGCACTGCTGTTTTATCTTTTTGAGTCCGGTAATTTAGCCAGAGGCATGGGACCGGGGGAGACGTTCCTGACCTGCATGTTTGATTCAGTCACACCAAGGACAGCGGGCTTTAATACCACAGACATTGCCCAGCTCTCGGACAGCAGCAAGCTTCTGAGCATAATTTTGATGTTTATCGGGGGAAGTCCCGGGTCTACTGCAGGAGGGATCAAAACCACTACCTTTGTGGTATTTTTGCTCTATGTGCGGGCGAACATCAAAAGGACCAGAGGGGTCAACATATTTAGACGTAGGATTGACGAGGATGCCATCAAGAAGGCCAGCGCAGTGGCCTGTACGAACCTGGTCTTGGCTCTCAGTGCAGCACTTTTGATCTGTGGAGTCCAGGGAATGGATTTGAGGGATGTGCTGCTGGAGACCTTTTCTGCGATCAGTACAGTGGGCATGTCCACCGGAATTACGAGGGACTTTGTGACAGTGTCAAAGGCTGCTGTGATTGTCCTGATGTATTGCGGAAGGGTGGGAAGCCTGTCCATGGCGCTCTCCTTTACGGAAAAGAAGAAGATGTCACCAGTAGAGTTGCCTGAGGAAAAGATTTTAATCGGTTAGGGGGAAGAAAACTGCCTATGGAATTTAAGATAAAAAACAAGAGAACAATACTCTTGATCATTGCATTTGCTATTGTGTTTTACTGGGGGTTGAATCACCTTGTTCCTATATTAGAGCTAGCGGAAAGGATGGTGGGTGTTTTCTCACCGTTTATCCTGGGCGGGGCCATTGCCTTTGTCCTGAATGTGCCGCTAAAGCTGATTGAAAAAGTGCTGGGACCTCACATGAAAAATAAGAAGATGCTGCTGCGCATCATCAGTATTCTGCTCTCCTTCGCTCTGGCAGTGGGAATCGTTCTTTTTGTCATTGTTACCGTCATTCCGGAGCTGATCAATACCCTGGTGGCGTTGAATGCGGGAATTCCTAAGTTCCTGGATGATGTGAGCAAGTGGGTTACGGGTCTGACGGCCACCTATCCGGAGATCACAGACTACATTGCCTCCCTGGAGGTGAACTGGACGGATTTGACCCACAAGGCGCTGACGGTACTCCAGAGCAGTGTCACAAATGTTCTAAGCTCAACCTGGGGGGTGGCAACCTCGGTCATCGGAGGTATCACCACCACAGCGCTGGGACTGATTTTCTCTGTATATATTTTAGCCCAGAAGGAAAAGCTGGGTATGCAGGCGAAAAAGATTGTGTATGCATACCTGCCCACAAAATGGGTGAACCGGGTTTTAAAGGTATTTCATATCTCAAATAAGACGTTCTCAGGATTTATCTCCGGACAGTGTACAGAGGCGGTTGTATTCGGATGTTTCTGCTATCTGGGTATGGTTTTGTTCCGGTTTCCATATGCTCTGAGCATCTCTGTGCTCATAGGGTTTTTGACCCTCATTCCCATTGTGGGAGCATTTCTGGGAACTGCCCTTGGGGCTATTCTCATTATGGTGACCAGCCCTCTTCGGGCAGTCTGGTTTGTGGTCCTGATTATTGTTCTGCAGCAGATCGATGGAAACCTGATCTATCCCAGGATTGTTGGGAACTCGGTAGGCCTTCCGGGGATATGGGTCATGATGGCTGTCACAGTTGGCGGAAGCCTAATGGGGATTTTAGGGATGCTGGTTTTTGTGCCCCTTTCCTCGGTGCTCTACGCCCTGCTCCGGGAGAATGTAAATATCCGGTTGGGCAAAAAGGATATAAAGGAAGAGGCCTTGTAAAATGGCCTGAAATGATGTATATTGAATAACAGTGATTACTTGAAAATGCCGGAGAACCCGGCTGGATACAGGAGGCGATGCAACATGGCAGAAAGAGAATGCAGCAGTACAAGCTGTACAAAGGAGAGCTGCGAGGGATGTCCGTCAAAGCAGCCACAGAGTTTATTGGTGGAACCGGGCATCTATACGGAGGTAAAACATGTAATCGGAGTGGTGAGCGGCAAGGGCGGTGTTGGTAAATCCATGGTTACCGCATCATTGGCGAATATGATGGCTGAGAAGGGATACCGGGTGGGAATCCTGGACGCGGACATTACCGGTCCGTCCATACCCAAGATGTACGGAATCCACGGGCCTGCACAGGCGGATGACGAGGGTATTTACCCAATGCTTACGGAGAACGATATCAAGATCATGTCCGTCAATCTGCTGATGCCGGATGAGGAGACGCCGGTGATCTGGAGAGGACCTGTGATTTCCAATATGGTAAAACAGTTCTGGACGGATGTGATCTGGGGAGAACTGGACTATCTTTTTGTGGATATGCCCCCAGGAACAGGGGATGTGCCTTTGACCGTATTCCAGTCTCTTCCTGTGGAGGGAGTGGTGATTGTGTCTTCACCCCAGGATCTGGTGCGGATGATTGTGAAAAAGGCCTACAACATGGCGAAGACCATGAATATCAAGGTTCTCGGGATTGTGGAGAACTACAGCTACTTCAAGTGCCCGGACTGCCAGAAAGTATACCAGATATTTGGGGAAAGCCATATTGATGAGATTGCAAAGGAACTGGACGTTCCTGTATTAGGAAAAATGCCCATAGACCCTGAGTTTGCGAAATACGCGGATTTGGGTAATTTTGAATTGGCGAAAAATTCATATGTGGCGGAAGCGTTTTCCGTACTGCACGCTTAGAACAAAAAAGGAGTTGCCAGACGTGGCAGCTCTCTTTGCGTTATAAATGAAACTTTATGATTAAAAGAAGCTGCAAAGGAGGAAAGAGAAATGGAACAAAGAAATTGGAAACACAAGATCCTTTTGGGGATACAGCATGTGCTGGCTATGTTCGGGGCAACGGTACTGGTACCTGCACTGACGGGACTGAGCACCTCTATCACCCTGTTCTGCGCAGGGATGGGCACTCTGATTTTTCACCTGGTGACCAAGAAAAAGGTGCCTGTGTTTTTGGGCTCCAGCTTTGCGTTTATGGGTGGAATCATGGCTGTAATCGGCAATTCCCGGGTTGGGGATGCGGATTACCTAGACCGGCTGGCAGCACTGAAGGGCGCTCTGATTATTGCGGGACTTATCTATGTGGCCTTCTCCATCATTATCAAGGTGATTGGGTATGAGAAGGTAAATAAGCTGCTGCCACCCATTGTGACAGGCCCCATCATCATTGTTATCGGTCTTCGGTTGAGCGGATCTGCCATCAGCAATGCCTTTTTTGTGACAAATGAGGCGGGGGAATCCGTTTTCAGCCTGGAATCTCTGGTGATCACGCTCTGCGTAGTGTGTACAATCATTGTGATTTCCGTGTATGCCAAAGGAATTTTTAACCTGATGCCCATTCTTTTTGCAATTATCGTTGGGTATCTGATCAGTATTCCGCTGGGATTCTGTGATTTTACGCCAGTGAGTGAAGCACACTTTTTCTCCTTTATGGATCAGGACATCATGTCCCAGATTTTGTGTGCGCCAAAGTTTCAGGCGGATGCCATACTGGCAGTAGCGCCCATTGCACTGGTGACTTTGATTGAGCATGTGGGTGATATCACCACCAACAGCGCGGTGGTTGGCAAGAACTTTATGATAGACCCAGGTATTCACAGGACTATCTTGGGGGATGGTCTGGCGACAGCCTTGGCCGGCCTTTTGGGCGGTCCTGCAAATACCACTTATGGGGAAAATACAGGAGTTCTGGCAGTTACGAAGAATTATGACCCCTCCACGATCCGAATTGCAGCAGTGTTTGCCATTGTTCTGGGGATATTTGGAAAATTTGGGGCTTTGATTACCAGCATTCCCACGCCGGTTACCGGGGGAATCAGCATCATTCTCTACGGTATGATTTCCTCAGTGGGTGTGCGTATCCTGGTGAACAATCACATCAACTTTGGCAACAGCCGTAATTTGATGATTGCCTCTCTGATACTGGTACTGGGAATTGGCTGTGACAGCATACCCATCTTCGGTACTGTGACTCTCTCCGGTCTGGCTCTGGCTGCTCTGGTGGGGATGGTTGTGGCAGCCATTCTGCCGGAAGGCGAGGATAGTGTGCTTCGGTTTAAGGGGTTTGAAGAGGAGAAGTAAAAACCGATATTTAACCCCTAAATTTCAAGCCAAGGATGTCCCATAGAATTCATTGCTCTTAGCATCTGATATTCTATGAGAAATCCTTGGCTCCTTTTAATTTCCGGTAGAGCCAGCGAAGAGAGTTGCTGTTTTCTTCGGCGGCCTTCACCCGTTTTTCCAGTTCATTGATCTGTCGTTGCTGACAGCAGAGAGCCTCCGTCATCATAATCGTAAGATCCTCATGGAGGGTTTTCCGGTTCAGTTTCCAAGTGGAGAGATTTCCCAGGGGTTCCCGGAACAGCACTCCATCCGGCCGGTTTAAGTATTCCAGCGCCAGTTTCCGGTTCCCCTCCTGGTAACGGGCCATAAAATTTCGC
The DNA here is from genome assembly GCF_058119865.1 of Ruminococcus sp. 8Y-12. Taxonomy (NCBI): domain Bacteria; kingdom Bacillati; phylum Bacillota; class Clostridia; order Eubacteriales; family Oscillospiraceae; genus Ruminococcus; species Ruminococcus sp. 8Y-12. The sequence goes on from NZ_CM176623.1 coordinate 2,069,964, forward strand.
TGTTCTTCCTCAGTGAAAAAGCTTTCCCTGTGATGGAGGGCTTTTTCAGTTCGGGCGGCGCTGGCAGCACGCAGCGGATAAGACAAAAAGTCACCAGTCTGCCGATATTCGGGCAGTTGGTTGATGATTCGTTTGAATTCGATATAGTTTCCGTGCAGTCCCAGATTGGAAGCAGGATCGGGAATGGCAAATCCCTCCTGGGGAAGTCCCGTCGCCTCCAAAAAATCAGAAAAAAGTGTATGTTCTTCTCCGCCAAACTGGCCCTCTTCGTAGACACGCAGCAAAAGATATTCCTTTCCAATCCAGGATGCAATTTGCTGGATCTGCTCATAGTAGGAGAAGGCAAAGATTTTGGGAGCCTGTCCATTTATGTAACTGGAAAAATCTTTTGTAAACATCCGTTTTGATTTTACAATGTGATTGTAGAGCGATTCAGCCAGCAGATCCTGCCTGCGCAGATAGACCACTACTTTTAAGGTGCTGTTCATATTCTGGACTTCCTGGATCAGCCGCTGCCAAAAATCGGGCTGCTTCAGCCAATGGTGCCAGATCAGTTCATCGGAGAGCAGGACGGTGTCGAATTGCCTGGCGGCGGCTTTCAACTGGAGAAATCCCTCCCGAAGCACCTGTTCCTCATCCAGTGTTTTTTCTTCGTCCGAAGGATAGACCAGAAAATGTCCGTTTCGGATTTTGTATTTTTCAGATAACCCAACTTGAATTTTGGGGTAAGTGCAGCCCAGCATTTCCAGGTAGTCCCGGTTTGCTGTCAAAAATTTCTGTATGGCAGTAGTACCTGTCTTCATGGTGCCGATATGCAGATAAATTGTACTCATATATAAATTGGAAAATAGTTTCCATGCTCCTTTCCCTAATACTGGAATTGTTTGGTGATCTTTCCTTTGTAACATTTATACTGTATTTCAAAAGTTTGATAGAAATATGTCAGGAATCCGCTGAAAGGATAAAAAGCGAATTTGAAAAAGCAAATTTCAGTGCAGAAGTAAATTCCACACCAGTTTAAAATTTGTTGAATTTCTAAGAGTTTTATAAGCTCAAAACGTTTCTGTTGTAATAGGAGCAACTTCTTAGAAAAGAGCTGAATTTTGCGAACAAATGTTTGATATTCTCTTGTTTTTTGGAAACAGGTGTGCTATACTAAAAAACAAACAAATGTTCGAATGCGAGGCGATACCATGAGAATTCAAGAAGAGATGAGTCTCAACGATAAACTGGAAATATTAGCGGATGCGGCAAAGTATGATGTAGCCTGCACATCCAGTGGGGTAAATCGAAAAGGGGATGGAAAAGGGATTGGCAATGCAGTGGCAAAGGGACTATGCCACAGCTTTGCTGCGGACGGTAGGTGCATCTCTCTGCTAAAGATCTTGTTCACCAATGAGTGTGTCTTTGACTGCAAATATTGTCTGAACCGTTCGTCCAATGATGTGCCCCGGGCTTCCTTCACGCCGGAGGAAGTGTGCCGGCTCACCATTGAGTTCTACAGACGCAATTATATAGAAGGTCTTTTTCTGAGCTCGGGTGTACTGAAGAGTCCCGGTTATACTATGGAACTGCTGTACCAGACCTTGTACAAGCTTCGAAATGAGTATGGGTTTCAGGGATATATTCATGTTAAGGCTATTCCGGGGGCTCCCCAGGAACTGATTGAGAGGACCGGAATGCTGGCTGACCGTATGAGTGTGAACTTGGAGCTTCCCACTGCGGAGAGTTTGCGCAAGCTGGCCCCCCACAAGAGCAGAAAGACAATCTTGGCCCCCATGCGTCAGATTCAGATGAGGATGGAAGAAAATCGGCATGAGCTGGCAGTTTACCGGCAGGCGCCCCGGTTTGTGCCGGCCGGACAGAGTACGCAGATGATCATCGGCGCCACACCGGAGAGTGACTTTGAGATCGTATCCGTGGCGGAATCCCTCTATCAGAAGTTTCAGCTCAAGCGGGTGTTCTATTCCGCTTTTGTGCAGGTGAATCAGGATTCCAGCCTGCCGACCCTTCCGGGGGGCCCACCGCTTCTGCGGGAGCACAGGCTTTACCAGGCAGACTGGCTGCTGCGCTTTTATGGATTTGAGGCGTCAGAGCTGCTCAGTGAAGAGCGGCCAAACTTCAACATGTTTCTGGACCCCAAGTGCAACTGGGCGCTTTCTCATCTGGAGTATTTTCCAGTGGAGATCAACCGTGCTCCTTACCAAACTCTGCTTAGGGTACCGGGTATCGGCACCAAGTCTGCTCAGAGGATTGTTCAGGCCAGGAAATTTGGAAATCTGGGTTTTGAAGATCTGAAAATGATTGGGGTAGTCTTAAAGCGGGCACTCTATTTTATTACCTGCAGCGGACGTATGATGTACCCAGTGAAAATTGAGGAGGACTATATTTTGAGAAATCTGCTGAGTGTAAAGGAACGCCTCCCATATGACTTAAATCACTATCAGCAGATCAATCTGTTTGACGACTGCGGGGTGGCCCGATGACAGTATTTATATGTGACAACAGCACAGATGGAATCTTCAGCGGTGTCTATGATGCGTGGGACAGCAGGGTGGGACATGACCAGGTAAGGCTGGAGGTGGGGGAGGGAATGAATTTTCAATTGTTTGCAGATTATCGTGAAATTCCTGTCGACAGCATAAAGGCGGAAAAGGTGGCAAGGACTGTGAGAACCCGCATGGGGGAGGAGGACTACTATCATATCTACCATGCAACCCTCTCAAAGGAGAAGGAAAAAGCGGACTGTATCTACCACACCATAGTAGAGGGGCTTAAAGGAGGAGGCAGCCGTAGTGTAATGCAGTATTTGCAAAATGATGCGATCCGGGGTGTTTTTGAGATGTCCAGAAATATCCAGAACGAGGCGCATCGATATCTGCAGTTTGTGCGCTTCAGAGAGTTGGAGAATGGAGTGCTTTTTTCGGAAATCAAACCGGAAAATCAGGTTTTGCCTCTGATCGGGGAACATTTTGCAGACCGCTTTCCAGGGGAACATTTCATGATTTATGATATCACCCACAGTGTGTTTTTGATTCATGAGGCCCACAGGCAGTGGGCGCTTGTGCGGGGAGAGCAGCCCAACCGGGAACTGACCCAGAGAGTTTCCGGGCAGGAGAAGGACTACCAGGAGCTTTGGAAAGGGTTCTGTCACACAATCGGCATCAAAGAAAGGCGCAATCTGAGGCTTCAGCAGCAGTTCCTACCCAAAAAATTCCGTAAATACATGACAGAAAATTTTGATTAATTTTTCAATATTGAGAGATGTTTATTCACCTGACAAAAACGGACAATGGCTGACACCATCTATTATGCATAAAAAGAGATAGAAAATTTTGAAAAGTATGAGCATAATTTCCAGAAGGTTGGAAATCCTACAAACATGGTAGAAATTTTATCGTTGACAAATAAAGGATGTGGTGGGATAATACGGAAAAAGAAAACGGAAACCGTTCTCAGCAACAACCATACCGGCGCTGGTGCCGGGAAATTTAAGAAAGGGTGAAAGCTATGTCAGAGAGGAAAATTAAGCTTACGGAACTGAACGAGGTGAAAGAATTCGTGCGTGCTGCTGAGCAGTGTGACTTTGACATTGACATTTTTTACAATAGAGTGGTTATCGACGCAAAGTCAATTTTAGGCATACTCAGCATGGACCTGACACGAGAGCTTACCGTTAAATATGGCGGTGAGAATATGCGCTTTGAGAATGTACTCAGCAAGTATGGCACTGCATAAATGTTCATTCACAAGTAGTGCGGGGGCACACAATCCATATGGTGATTGTGTGCCTTTTGTGTTATACTGGGAAAAAAGTGTGTGTTGGAAAAGAGAAGGAATCTATGGAAGAGATAAAGATATCTGTCCGAAACCTGGTAGAGTTTATTCTCCGCAGCGGCGACATTGACAATCGGCAGGGGGCCATGCCTGATCAGGAGGCAATGCAGTTGGGGAGCCGCCTGCACCGGAAAATTCAGGGACGTATGGGTTCGGATTATACGCCGGAGGTGATGCTGCGGCACAGGGTAGAATACGAAACGTATGCGATTGTCATCGAAGGGCGTGCGGATGGCATCCAGGTGAACAGCCAGGGAACATTGATTGACGAAATCAAGGGAGTGTATCGGGAGTTAAAGCTGATTCAGGAACCGGTGTACGTACATCTGGCTCAGGCCAAGTGTTACGCTTACATTTATGCGCTGCAGAGGGAGCTTTCCAGTATCCGGGTACAGATGACGTACTGTAATCTGGAGACAGAGGAGATCAAAAGGTTTGAACAGGAATACCAGTTCCGGGATCTCAGGGAGTGGTTTGAGAAGTTAATAGAGGAGTTTCGCAAATGGTGCGCCTTCCAGATCCGCTGGAGAGACATACGCCGGGAGTCCATCTGCTGTGTGGAGTTTCCATTTCCATACCGGGAGGGACAAAAGGAGCTGGCCTCCAGTGTATACCGCACCATATACCACAAAAAAAAGTTGTTTATCCAGGCACCCACAGGGGTGGGGAAAACAATTTCCACAGTCTTTCCGGCTGTCAAAGCTGTGGGGGAGGGATTGGGAGATAAGATTTTTTATCTGACAGCCAAGACCATCACCAGAACAGTGGCAGAGGAGGCATTTTCAGTCCTTAAAAAACAGGGCCTTCAGTATAAAGTGGTCACTCTGACAGCAAAGGAGAAGATTTGTCCCCTGGAGGAAACCAGCTGCAATCCAGATCAGTGCCCCTATGCAAAAGGGCATTTTGACAGGGTCAATGACGCGGTGTATGAGATGGTGACAGAGGGGGAGGATTTTTCCAGGGATGCCCTGCTGGCCCAGAGCGAAAAGTGGTGTGTGTGTCCTTTTGAACTCTCCCTGGACGTGTCTACCTGGGTGGACGCGGTGATCTGCGACTACAACTATGTATTTGATCCCAGAGCCCATCTGAAGCGGTTCTTCGGGGAGAATGTAAAAGGGAGCTATCTGTTTCTGATTGATGAAGCACACAACCTGGTGGAGCGCGGCCGGGAGATGTTCAGTGCAGCACTGGTTAAAGAAGACCTTCTGGATGCCAGAAAGGCAGTGAAGGCATACAGCCCCAAGTTAGCGCGCCTGCTGGATAAGTGCAACAAGAAGATGCTGGAGTGGAAAAGGGAGTGTCCTGAATATGAACTCCATGACAATATCGGAGATTTTGTCATCACCCTGATGAATCTGGCGTGCGAGACAGAAAACTTTCTGGAGGAGGCCCAGCAGGAGGAGGTGAGAGAAAAGGTGCTGGAGCTTTATTTTGAGCTGCGCGCTTTTTTGGACACCTACGACCGCCTGGATGAACATTATGTGATATATACGGAGCTGACGGAGAGTGGGCGTTTTATGGTCAAGCTGTTCTGTGTGGACCCTTCAGCCAATATTCAGACATGTCTGGACAAAGGGGTAAGCGCCGTACTCTTCTCAGCCACCCTTCTTCCCATCCGCTATTATATGAGTCTGCTCAGCACCAAAGGGGATGACTATGCAGTGTATGCAAAATCTCCCTTTGATCCAAAGCGCAAGCTGCTTTTAGTGGGAACGGATGTGAGCAGCCGGTATACCAGGCGGGGGGAGCAGGAGTACCTCAGGATCGCTGAGTATCTGGAAAAGACTGTGAAACAGAAGACAGGAAACTATCTGGTCTTTTTTCCGTCCTACCGGATGATGGAGGATGTGGCACAAGCTTTTGAGCGTATAGCCCCCCAGGGAGTGCGTCTGCTGCGCCAGAGCAGCGGCATGGGAGAGCAGGAGAGGGAGGCGTTTTTGGAGAGCTTTTCTTCGAAATCTCAGGAGAGCCTGCTGGGTTTTTGTGTAATGGGGGGAATCTTTGGAGAGGGAATTGACCTAAAGCATGACCGGCTCATTGGCGCTGTGATTGTGGGGACAGGCCTGCCTCAGATCTGTAATGAGAGGGAGATCCTGAGAAACTACTATGACCACAGAGGTGGAAATGGCTTTGCCTACGCTTACCTCTATCCCGGAATGAACAAGGTGCTCCAGTCAGCAGGCAGGGTGATCCGTACAGACCGGGATCGGGGTGTTATCCTGCTGCTGGATGACCGGTTTGCAGGCAGGCAGTATATAGAGCTTTTTCCCAGAGAATGGGCGGACTATCAGGTGTGTAACCGCCAAAATGTGGCTGACATGCTTGCTGAATTTTGGGAAAGGGAAGCGTGCAGCGAAAATGAGCGGTCCTTTTTCTTGCAAGAAACACCGCAGGGTGTTAAAATATGATGGAACAGCGACCGGGGATAAAACCGGAGAAATGAATACAGCACAGAGTATGGAGGAATCTATGAGAGGCGTAAGAAGAGTATATGTGGAGAAAAAGCCTGCATTTGCAGTGCAGGCAAAGGAGTTGGGACACGAGATTCGCAGTTATCTGGGAATCCGGTCTCTGACGGGAGTACGTGTTTTGATCAGGTATGATGTGGAAAATATTTCTGATGAGGTATTTCAGGATGCCTGTAAGACCGTATTTTCAGAACCGCCGGTAGACACATTATATGAGGAAACCTTTGAGACAGCCCCAAATGCCAGGGTGTTTTCTGTGGAATATCTGCCGGGGCAGTTTGACCAGAGGGCGGATTCCGCAGTACAGTGTGTGAAATTTTTAAATGAGGATGAGGAACCCATTATCCGCTCCGCCACCACTTATGTGATAGAGGGCGAGGTTTCCGACGAGGAGTTTGAGGCAATCAAAAATCACTGCATCAACCCTGTGGACTCCAGGGAGACAGACATGGTAAAGCCGGAGACTCTGGTGACACAGTTTGATGAGCCGGCAGATGTGATTACCATCGAAGGGTTTATCGGAATGCCCCAGGATCAGTTGAAGGAATTTTACGCCTCACTGAATCTGGCGATGACTTTCATGGATTTTCTGCATATTCAAAACTATTTCAGGGAGGAAGAGAAGCGTGATCCGTCTATGACGGAGATCCGTGTGCTGGATACCTACTGGTCTGACCACTGCCGCCACACTACTTTTTCCACAGAGCTCAAAGAAGTAGTATTCGGAGAGGGATATTACCGGGAACCGATTATGGGAACCTATGAAAAATATCTGGCTGACCGGGCGGAGATATTCAAAGGGCGTGACGATAAATTTGTATGCCTGATGGATCTGGCCCTGATGGCTATGAGAAAGCTGAAAAAAGAGGGAAAACTGGAAGATCAGGAGGAGTCTGATGAGATCAACGCCTGCAGTATTGTGGTGCCTGTAGAGATTGACGGGGAGACAGAGGAGTGGCTGATCAACTTTAAGAATGAGACCCACAACCATCCCACTGAGATAGAGCCTTTCGGAGGCGCTGCTACCTGTCTGGGAGGCGCTATCCGCGACCCCCTCTCCGGACGCACCTATGTATATCAGGCGATGCGTGTGACCGGGGCTGCAGATCCCACCGTATCTGTGAAGGAGACCTTAAAGGGAAAACTGCCCCAGAAAAAGCTTGTGCGCGGTGCGGCTCACGGATACAGCTCTTACGGCAACCAGATCGGCTTGGCCACAGGCCTTGTGAAGGAGATTTACCACCCTAACTATGTCGCAAAGAGGATGGAGATCGGTGCTGTCATGGGCGCTGCCCCCAGAAAGGACGTGAAGAGAGAGACCTCTGATCCCGGAGATATCATCATTTTACTGGGCGGAAGAACAGGACGTGACGGTATCGGGGGTGCAACAGGTTCTTCCAAGGTACATACAGAGGCATCCATAGAAGTCTGCGGTGCTGAGGTACAGAAGGGAAATGCGCCTACTGAGAGAAAGATTCAGCGCATGTTCCGCAGGCCAGAGGTGAGCAGACTGATCAAGAAGTGCAATGACTTTGGAGCAGGCGGTGTCTCCGTTGCCATTGGAGAACTAGCGGACGGACTCCACGTATATCTTGACAAGGTTCCGAAAAAGTACGCAGGTCTGGATGGTACGGAGATCGCGATTTCCGAGTCCCAGGAACGCATGGCTGTGGTTGTAGATCCCAAAGATGTGGATGAGTTTTTAAAGTACGCAGTTGAGGAAAATCTGGAAGCGGTTGAGGTGGCGGTTGTCACTGAGAAGCCGCGTCTGGTTTTGATCTGGAGAGACAAAGAGATTGTAAATATATCACGGGCCTTCCTGGATACCAATGGCGCTCACCAGGAGACAAATGTGGCAGTGGATATCCCTTCCGAGAAAGATAAGTTCTTTGTAAGAGAAGAAGTGGGGGACGTAAAGGCGAAGTGGATGGATACCCTCAAGGATTTAAATGTGTGTTCCCAGAAGGGGCTGGTGGAGATGTTCGACGGCTCTATTGGGGCAGGCTCGGTATTTATGCCCCACGGCGGAAAATACCAGCTCACAGAAACCCAGGCAATGGTTGCCAAACTGCCTGTTATGAAGGGCAAGACAGATACAGTCACCATGATGAGCTATGGCTTTGACCCCTATCTGTCCAGCTGGAGTCCATATCACGGGGCAGTCTACGCAGTGGTGGAATCTGTGGCTAAGATTGTGGCCAGTGGAGGTGATTATCGTAAAATTCGTTTTACTTTCCAGGAATATTTCCGTAGGATGACAGAAGATCCCCATAGATGGAGCCAGCCGTTTGCCGCTCTTTTGGGAGCATATGAGGCTCAGCTGGGATTTGGGCTTCCATCCATTGGAGGAAAGGACAGTATGTCCGGAACCTTCAATGAGATTGATGTTCCGCCCACACTGGTTTCTTTTGCAGTGGATGTGGCCAGTTCAAAGCATATCATTACACCTGAACTGAAGCAAGCGGGAAGCAAGCTGGTGCTTTTGGAGATTGAGAAGGATCCGTATGATCTTCCCAAATACGAACAGATCATGGATCAGTACGGAAAATTCTTTGAGGATGTGAAAGCCGGGAAGATCATCTCCGCCTATGCGGTAGACGCCAAGGGCATTGCGGCGGCAGTGAGCAAGATGGCATTTGGTAACCATATGGGTGTTAAGATTGAACACAATGTGGATGAGAGGGATTTGTTTACCCCTGGATTTGGAAATATTGTGGCTGAAGTGCCGGAAGGAAAGGTTGGGGAGCTCTCCATCTCGTATACGGTTATCGGCGAGGTGACAGATAAGGCAGCCTTTGAATACCGGGATGTGGTGATCACGATGGAGGAGGCTCTTGAGGGCTGGACAGGTACCCTGGAAAAGGTATTCAGTACAGTTTCCGGGGCGGAACCTCAGAAAGAGGAGGAGCACAGTCTCTACAAAGCTGACAGCATCTATGTGTGCAAGCACAAAACCGCAAGACCGAGGGTGTTTATTCCGGTATTCCCCGGGACTAACTGTGAGTACGACAGCGCCAGGGCATTTGAGCGGGCCGGGGCGGATGTGAACGTAAAGGTGTTTAAGAATGTTACGGCAGAGGATATCAGGGACTCTGTGGAGATCTTTGAGAAGGCCATCAATCAGGCTCAGATCATTATGTTCCCCGGAGGTTTTTCCGCGGGCGATGAGCCGGACGGTTCTGCTAAATTTTTTGCCACAGCATTCCAGAACGCAAAGATGAAAGAGGCTGTGATGAAGCTGCTCAATGAGAGGGACGGGCTGGCACTGGGGATCTGCAACGGTTTCCAGGCGCTTGTGAAACTGGGCTTGCTCCCATATGGAGAGATCACAGGTCAGAAGGAAGATTCTCCCACACTGACATTTAACACAATTGGACGTCATATTTCTAAGATGGTCTATACCAAGGTGGTGTCTGACAAGTCTCCGTGGCTGCAGCAGGCCAAGCTCGGGGCAACGTACTGTAACCCAGCATCCCACGGGGAAGGCAGGTTCGTGGCGAATGAGGAGTGGATTCAGAGACTGTTTGCAAACGGTCAGGTGGCCACCCAGTATGTGGATGCAAACGGCAAACTCTGTGTAAATGATGAGGAGTGGAATGTAAACGGCTCTTACTGCGCAATTGAGGGAATCACCAGCCCGGACGGACGTGTATTCGGTAAAATGGCACACTCTGAACGCCGGGGAGAATCCGTAGCGATCAATATTTACGGAGAGCAGGATATGAAGATATTTGAGTCCGGTGTTGAATATTTTATAAGATAGGTATATATACAGTGAGTGCGGGGACAGGTTCCGGTATGGGATCTGGCTCCGCATTTTTGCGTCTGTATATCAAAAGATGTGTTAAAACAATTGGTGTGACCGAAATGTGACAAAGCGTTACAAAAACAAAGAAAAAATCTTCAATTTAATAGGCCATACATAAACTTTGTATGACTGTTTCAATTTGTTTAATTTGTGTGTGAAATGTTGAATATTGCCTAATAATGTCTTATAATATAGATAAAACATAGCCGGATTTGATGTTAGGAAAAATCTGAATATGATTCGCGATAATACAAAGGAGAAAAAAATATGAAATGGACAGAGGATAACAAAGAGTTTTACTACCTGATCTTGTGGGAAGGTAGAGACACCAGCCTGCTTGCGGATGAGCGTGTGAAAAAAAGGTTTTTAAATACCCTCCTATTGATACAACAGGAACTACCATTTCAGATTTATTCTTTCTGCATGACTAATAACAGGGCATATTTTCTTATGCAAATCTCAAAGGGTTCCAAAGCAGGATTTGTTTTTAACTTAATGGCCCAGGCCCTGGAGCAGAGCTGCTGCAGCTTATACAGTGGATGGAGAGGTGAAATCCAGATATCCTCTCAGAGGATAGAACCTGAAAATGAGGCAATGCTTCTGGAACACTGCGTCATGGTACACCGGCATGCACTGGAGTGCGCAGCCAGGGTGGAGGATTACTGGTGGTGCAGCTACAATGATTACATAAATAAGTACCACACAGGTCTTGTCAGACCGGAAAAACTTCTGCAACAGTTGGATGAGAGTGCCCGCAAGTCTATACAAAAATTTATTTTGTGTCATAGAAAATTGTGCTATACTAAAGAAAACGTTTCAGGAGCAAAAATGTGACGTGAAAATGTTAAAAAACTGAAAAAGTTATTGAAAGGGGAAGTTTGCAGTGGAGCTAAGAGACAATGTTAAGGGAGTTCATCATCTCTGTATTCCTGTTATGGACATGAAGGAGGCACTAGGGTGGTACCAGGAGAAACTCGGGTTTCAGGAAATACAGCGGAAGTTGGTGCTGAACCCTTACAAAACAGAGGCTGCCTTTTTGAGATTGGGAGATCTCTGGCTGGAGCTTTTACAGCCGTCGGGAAGAGAGCTTGTAAAATTGCAGAACAGAGGTGACGGAATCCTGGACCACTTTGCCATCAATGCTCCGGATTTGGAGAAATGCGTTGCAGAGGCTTTGAAAAAAAACATGGCATTCCACAGTTCCACGCCGCAGGGAATTGTCCATTACCGTACCTTGGGAGCCTGCGGAGTGGAGGGAGTAAATTTTGTGGGGCCTAACGGAGAGGTGGTGGAGTTCTGCCGGGACAACAGTGCAGACAATGGGAAGTGTTCAGGGCTGCAGGGGTGGGCCCACCTGGCATTGAAGGTGCGTAGTCTCAGTGCTACGAAAGCATTCTATGGAGAGATGGGATTTGAGGAAAAGGGGAGTGGATATCTGGATACACCGGACGGCCGTCTGTACATTGCTTTTTTGGAGAAAAATGGATTTGTACTGGAAGTGATCCAGATGACCGGTGCAGGGGTAAAAGAGCTGGAGAGCAGGGGAGAGGGGCATCTTGATCATATTGCGCTTGAGGTGGAAGATATAGAGGAGGCTTACTACAAAGTCAGAAAATTGGGATTCCGGATGAAGGATTATGTGATCAGAGAGCTCCCTCTGCTGCAGCGTGGTATCAAATTTTTTACAGTTTTTGGCCCGGATGGAGAAAAAGTAGAATTTAGTAAAAAAAGTGCTTGACATATTTCGCAACTTAATAGTATAATAGCAGAGCAGTTCGGAACAAGAGCTGCTGACCAAGGGATCTTAGCTCAGCTGGGAGAGCATCTGCCTTACAAGCAGAGGGTCATAGGTTCGAGCCCTATAGGTCCCATTTATATGACAATTATGGCGGAATAGCTCAGCTGGCTAGAGCATACGGTTCATACCCGTAGTGTCGAGAGTTCAAGTCTCCCTTCCGCTACTGTCATATAAGATGGCTGCCGTTTCGTGGTAAAGTGATTTATCATGAAACGGCAGTTTTTTTGTTTCAGCATGAGGAAAGTAAAAATGCCATAACAAGCGGCAAATTTTAGTGGATTTATAAAAGCTGCTGAAGGTATTTACCGTAACAAGGGATGCCCAAACTTCCTAAAAATATGAGTATATACTGGATGGAAAGCTCAAAATATGATATTCTGATACAAGATAGGTGAAGACTGCTAAATGGTTCCGGAAAAGAGTTATCCGGCGGCTTTTAGTATTGAAAATCAGGAGAAGTAAAGAATAGATGAATGATATTTTAATGGCATTGAATGATTTAATGGTTATTGTGTTTGATCTGCTGATTTACACGAAAATGTTCGTTTTGAAAAAGAATACTATAAAAAACCGCTTTATTATGTATGGAGGCTGTGCGGTCATTGTCACTGCCTACTATTGTGCGGTCTATGTGTGGCGATTCCCAGCAGTTTTGTCTTCGGCGTTATGTATGGCAGTGCCGAGCTTTCTGCTGTTTTTTGCTCTGTCCAAGTATCAGGACAGCCGTTTTGTCCTTACATTTTGCTTTGTGGATACCACCTCACTGATCGTGGCTTTTATTGGGCGGGCTATTGGACTTTTCTTTGACAACGGAGAGCTTTGTGCAGTGGTTGTGATGGCTGCATTATTTCTCACGTTGACAATCGGTGGAAATAAGTATTTTAAATATTATCACAAACTCCTGGAGGAGACAAAGGCGGGATGGCGCGGGATGGCCTCAGCAACGGTTTTGATCTATTTTGCAATGGTTTTTTTTGCATCCTATCCTAAGCCAATGATAGAACGGTTGGAATATTATCCTGTATGGTTTGTGTTCGCATGTGTAGTGATCTCATGCTATGTGGTATTTATCCACTCAATCATTAAGACAAAACAGATTGTGGAACAGAACAAGAGACTGGAACGAGAGAGGGTAGTGTATCAAATGGCATTTACGGATGCGCTGACGGGTTTGTATAACAGGGCGTCTTATATGGAGAAAGTAAACCAACTGGAACGGCAGAGAGAAAATGGTGACAATGTCTGCTGCATTGTAGCTGATGTGAATCGATTTAAAGAGATCAATGACACAAATGGACATCACGTGGGGGATATTGTGCTTAAGAAAATTGCGGAAGCTTTGAACAAAGCGTTTCGGGAAGAGGAACAGTATATCTTCCGCATGGGAGGCGACGAATTTTTGATTTTGGCTGAAAATGTGACGACGGAGGAGATATGTGGAAAAATAAGTAATTTAAATGAACTGCTGGCGAGTCTGGGAAATGAGATGGGACTGGAGGTTTGTGTGGCAACAGGATATGAAATTCTGATGAAGGATGACGAAGGGACAATTGAAGATGCATATATTCGTGCGGACAGGAAAATGTATGGGGACAAAAATCGAATTGTGTCTAAAATATGTCCATACTCTTAATAAACATTAAGAAACTTCAGAAATCATTCACGTTTTATTAATAAAAATCAAAAGAAATAAAATTTTAAGGTATGGTAAGATACCTCTTGTAATAAAAACATAGGTACAAGCGTACCTGATGATTTATGAGGAGGACTAACTATGAAAAAAAGAGTACTGGGATTCGTTGCAGTTGCAGCATTAGCAGGAGCATTGGCAGTTGGATGCGGAAGCAAGGAGGCTGAAACAGAGGCAGCGACAACACAAACAACGGAGGCAGCAGCAACAGAAGCTACAGAGGCTCCGACAGAAGCTACAGAAGCACCGACAGAGGCTACAGAGGCACCGACAGAGGCTACAGAAGCTCCAGCAGCAGACACGGAAGCTCCGGCAGCGGACACAGAGGCTCCGGCAGACGCTGCTGAGTAATTTCATTATTGCAGTCAATACAAATTCCCCGGTATTTCCGGGGAATTTTTTTATATCATAGACTAACTATGTCAAGTGTTTTTTTGAAAGTTAGTTAAATATGTTTTTTTGAACCTTGATAATTGCATGACAAATAAAGCACCTATACAGCTGCTTTGAGAAGTATGTTATAAGAAAAAAATTACTTGCTGTATGCAGTATGATGTATTTCCATACTGTATAGAGTTCTGACCAGCTTCTTGGCTACATGAGATACTGCCACATTGTAGTGCTTTCCCTCAGAGAGTTTTTTCTGAAGAAACTCCTTGAACGTATTGTCCCATTTGCCAACATTTTTAGCGGCAGTAAAGAGTGCATACCGCAGGTATTTGGAACCTCGTTTCACCATTTTTGCATGAGTCGAAGTATATTGGCCTGATTGATAAATGGAGGGCTCCATTCCAGCAAAGGCAAGTATTTTTTCGGCCGATGAAAAATTAGAGAAATCACCAACTTCAGCATGGATCATAGCCGCAGTAATGTAGGAAATGCCAGGTATTGTAATGAATGGAGAATCACTTTCCTTGATGATATCCTTGATTCTTACTTCAACAATGCTGATTTGCTCTCGGAGGAGTCTGATACGGGCAATCGTCTGCTGCATTTCAAGCTTGAGTATTCCATCACTGGTTCCAATGGACTGCATTGCGGCATTGCGTATTTCAATAGCTTTCTCCCGGCCATAGTGTCCTTTGGAGTATTTCCGGAGAAGATTTGTAAGATGTGTCAGATTAGCATTTGAAACAGCAGCAGCATCAGGATATGCAGACATAAGCTGATACACAGAATTCACCTGTAATTGGTGAACAATCTTTTCTAACTCAGGAAAGATAATATTCATAAGTCTTGAAAAAGAGACTTTTAAGACAGAACAATCCTGCACCAGATTGAAACGGTATCTGGTTAGTGACTTGAGTTCTTTTCTATGGTATGATACAGGTACGTAGGGCGTAAGCTTCTGCGTCATAAGCATTGATACGATAGAGTGAACATCGGCCTTATCCGTCTTAGTCTTTCTAAAGCTTAGACTTTTTCTGTAAAGACTGGTATGTAACGGATTGATAATGAAAATAGGAAGATTTTTGTTAACGAGAAACTCTGTAATGTTGTTGCTATAATGACCGGTTGCTTCCAGCCCTATTTTCATTTGGGAGAAATTGTCAGAGCAGGATTGGATACGAGAAAAAAGTAATTCAAATCCCTCCAGAGAGTTAGAAAAGGTAAAGTTATCAAATAGAATATCACCATCAGAATTAGAGATAAGGCAGTCATGCTTATCTTTGGAAATATCGATACCAATGCAGATCATAGTAATGCTCCTTTGCAATGTATTGACACTGTATGGAGAACCCACAGAACTGCCTGCTATGTAGCCTCGTGCGAAATAAAACGTCATGCGTTATCTAACTGATTAACATTAAAGCAGACAACCGTGGTTAGAGCCTATGCTCAAACGTCAAAGCGTTAGGAAAGTTCAACTAATCCACAGTGTCTATAAACAGTATACTCATTCAAGAACAGAATGGGGAACTAATAATAATTTAACATACGAGGAAAGTCCTTCGGAATTCCCTATGATATAAAAAGCCCTCCGGGCGGGATCGCACTGCGGCGGAGTGGAAGATGGCTGCCGGGACAGCCCCGCCGCAGGCGGAGAATCCTGCGCGCAGGATTCTTTTTTATAGTAAGATAGGTGCCTTTTCAGAAAAAATAAAACGTGTTATAGTTAGTACATGGCAAACGTGATATCAAACAGAGAAGGAGATATGTATGCGTGTAGGAATGGGATATGATGTTCACAGGCTGACCGAGGGGCGAAAGCTAATTTTGGGAGGCGTTACAGTGCCCTTTGATAAAGGGCTTTTGGGGCACTCGGATGCAGATGTGTTGGTACATGCCATTATGGATGCCCTGTTAGGGGCCGCTGCCCTGGGGGATATTGGAAAGCATTTTCCAGACACGGACCCTGCATATGAGGGGATTTCCAGCATTGCGCTGCTGGAACATGTCCGGGAACTATTGGATGAGCAAAATTTTGTGATTGAGAATATAGATGCCACCGTGATTGCACAGAGACCTAAGCTGCTTCCTTATATGGAAAAGATGGCAGAGAATATAGCAGATGCGCTTAAAATTGCAAGGAATCAGGTCAATATAAAGGCGACAACGGAGGAGGGGCTGGGGTTTACCGGAAATGGTCAGGGGATCAGTGCGCAGGCAATCTGTGCGTTGTTCCCAATCCTGGACTTGGCGGCAGATGACCGGAGTGCGGGAGGATGCGGAGGCTGCTGTGGCTGTGGAAAATAATATATTGCAGGTAAAGAAACTCAAGGGCAGGACAAAGGAGAAATCACGGGAACTGTACCAAGAAATCTTTTCGGAGGACAGTGAGGCGTTTGTGGATTATTACTATAAGTATAAAGCTGCTGAAAATGAAATTTATGGCGTAGTGGATGAACGAGAAACCCTTTTATCCATGCTTCACCTAAATCCATGCCAGATCTGTCTGGGAGGAGTGGCGGTCAGCAGCCAGTATATTGTGGCAGTGGCAACCAGAGAAGACTACAGGCATCAGGGCTTAATGAGCCGTCTGATCCACTGTTCCCTGAGAGATATGTATGAAAAAAAAGAACCTTTTACATTTCTGATGCCTGCTGCTGAGGCAATTTACCGTCCCTTTGACTTTCGATTCATTTACCGGCAATGTCAGTATGAGTTAAAGACCAGTGAATATAAAAGCGGTACAGAACTGAGCTGCCGCCCGGCCACGGAGCAGGATTTAAAAGAGCTGTCAGTCTGGGCACAGAGAAGACTTCAGGAAGACTTCTGCACATATGTGATGCACACGGAGCCCTATTTTAGGCAAATGCTTGCTGAGCAGGCCAGCCAGCAAGGGCAGGTTATGCTGATTACAGAGGCGGACAGGATTTGCGGCTATTTTTTTACTGCCTGTGAGGGAGGCGCTGAGGTCAGGGAGCCTATTATCGAAAAGCGATATCTGAGTCGGCTTCCTGGTATTCTGACAGAGTATTTTGGCGGGGATGAACGTATTCGGGTATTTGGAGGAAGCATAGGAGTTGGAGAGGAAGACGTCAGACAGACTCCCATGATCATGGCAAGAGTGGTTCATTTGGCGGCGTTTGTCAAATGCCTAAGCGCCAAGAGGACAGTGAGCTTTGAGATCGAGATAGAGGATTCCCTTATAAAAGAAAACAGAGGGGTGTTTCGTCTGACCATCGACTGTAAGGGCGGATATCTTGAGCGTCTGACGGACAGAGAAGCGGCCTGGAAGATGACAGCCGGAGAGTTTACGAGCCTGGCTTTTGGAAGCGTGAGTGTGCAGGAGCTTCATGCCCCGGAGGCAGAGGCGCGGCAGTGGGGGCTGGTAAACGGCTTTTCGCCTGTGATGATAAATGAGGTGGTATAAGTTGTTGACAAAACCTGGTTTTTTGCATAGACTTAAAGCCATAGGAAAACAGAGAGGTAGAAAATGATGAGAGTATATAATACATTGACGAAACAGAAAGAGGAATTTGTCCCCCTGGTTCCGGGCAAGGTGAGTATGTACGTGTGCGGTCCCACAGTGTACAATCTGATCCATATTGGAAATGCCCGCCCCATGATTGTGTTTGATACAGTGAGACGTTATATGGAGCACAAGGGGTATGAGGTAAATTATGTTTCAAATTTTACAGATGTGGATGACAAAATCATAGCTAAGGCGATACAGGAGGGAATCCCTGCGGAGGAGGTATCAAAGCGGTACATTGAGGAGTGCAAAAAGGATATGGCTGACATGAATGTGAAGCCTGCCACCACTCACCCTCTGGCAACACAGGAAATCAACGGAATGTTGGATATGATTCATGCACTGATTGAGAAGGGCTTTGCCTATAATGTAAATGGCACTGTCTATTTCCGCACCAGGAAATTTGACGAATATGGCAAGCTGTCACATAAAAACTTAGATGATCTGCGCTCAGGAAACCGTTCCTTGCTGGTGTCCGGGGAGGATCAAAAAGAAGATCCGCTGGATTTTGTGCTGTGGAAACCTAAGAAGGAGGGAGAGCCTTTCTGGACTTCACCGTGGAGTGACGGGCGCCCGGGATGGCATATTGAGTGTTCTGTGATGTCCAAAAAATATCTGGGTGAGGAGATTGATATTCATGCCGGCGGAGAGGACCTGGTATTCCCACACCACGAAAATGAGATTGCCCAGAGCGAGTGCTGCAATGGAAAGCCTTTTGCGAAATATTGGCTGCACAATGCATTTTTAAACATAGACAACAAAAAGATGTCGAAGTCTCTGGGGAATTTTTTCACAGTTCGGGAGATTGGGGAAAAATATGATCTGCAGGTTCTGCGCTTCTTTATGCTCAGCGCTCACTACCGCAGTCCCTTAAACTTCAGCGCAGATTTGATGGAGTCCTCCAAGAACGGCCTGGAGAGAATTGTGAATGCGGTGAACCGTCTGAGAGATTTGGTGCTCTTGGCAAAGGATGATCAGATACGCCCGGAAGAAAAAGAGGCCATGGCACAGGTGAAAGGCTTTGAGGATAAATTTGACGCGGCCATGGATGACGATTTCAACACCGCGGATGCCATATCTGCTGTATTCGAGCTGGTTCGCTTCGCCAATGCGGGTATCACTGCCGATAACACAAAAGAGTATGTTCAGACTGTCTATGATGAGATTGTAAATCTCTGTGACGTACTGGGTCTGATTGTGGAGTCAAAGGAAGAGATCTTGGCTGAGGATATCGAAAAATTAATTGACGAACGGCAGGCTGCCAGAAAATCCAGGGATTTTGCCAGAGCGGATGCGATCCGCGATGAGCTTTTAGCAAAAGGGATTATTCTGGAGGATTCCCGGGAGGGGGTCAAATGGAAAAAAGCGTAGATGCCTTTCAGGAGTATCTAGACGAGACTTTTCAACTGGACAGTCCGGATCTGCGTACGTACTCTCCCCTGACCCTGGCTTACATCGGGGACGGCATTTATGATCTGCTGATCAGGACCCTGGTGGTGAAGCAGGGGAACTGTCCTCCCAACAAACTGCATAAAAAGACCAGCAAGCTGGTAAACGCAGGAGCACAGGCTGCCATGACAGAGCGGATACTGCCTCTGCTTACGAAGGAAGAGGAGTCGGTTTATAAAAGAGGACGAAATGCAAAGTCCTACACAATGGCAAAAAACGCATCTATGTTGGACTACCGGAAAGCCACAGGCTTTGAGGCACTGATGGGCTACCTGTACCTGAAACGGGAACTCAAACGCATGGTGGAGCTTGTGAAATATGGACTCTTGGAGGAAAAGAAACATGAGATATGAAGAATTGACAATAGAGGGCAGAAATGCAGTGCTGGAAGCTTTTCGCTCCGGAAAACCCATTGACAAGCTCTTTGTGCTGGATGGGTGTCAGGATGGGCCGGTGCGCTCCATTGTCCGGGAGGCCAGAAAACACGATACCATCATTACCTTTGTGCCCAAATCCCGGCTGGACCAGATGTCTGAGACGGGAAAGCACCAGGGAGTGATTGCATACGCAGCAGCCTACGAGTATGCACAGGTGGAGGATATCCTAAAGCTTGCCAGAGATAAGGGGGAGCCTCCGTTTATTATTATACTGGACAACATAGAGGATCCTCATAATCTGGGGGCAATTATTCGAACTGCCAATCTGGCCGGGGCTCATGGGGTGGTGATTCCCAAAAGGCGAGCGTCAGGGCTTACCGCCACGGTGGCGAAGGCCTCCGCGGGAGCAATCAACTACACACCGGTAGCCAAGGTGACCAATATCAGTGCGGTCATTGAAGAACTCAAGGAGAAGGGGCTCTGGTTTGTGTGTGCGGATATGGATGGAACGGTCATGTATGATATGGATCTGCGGGGACCCATTGGGCTGGTAATCGGCAATGAGGGTGAGGGAGTCAGCAGACTGGTGAAAGAAAAATGTGATTTTACCGCCTCTATTCCTATGAAAGGGGAGATAGACTCCCTGAATGCATCTGTGGCAGCAGGTGTGCTGGCATATGAGATTGTGCGTCAGAGGCTGAAGGGCTGACGGAGGTTGAATGGAAGACTACAGAGCGTACCCGGACGAGGAGTTGGTGGGCAGTGTATGCCAGGAAAATCCGGAGATTATGGACTATCTGATGGATAAGTATAAAGACCTGGTGAAAAGGAAAGCCAGGCCTCTGTATCTGATGGGCGGAGACCAGGATGACTTGATACAGGAGGGGATGATCGGCCTCTTTAAGGCAGTGAGGGACTATGATAAATCAAAGGGTATGTCCTTCAACAGCTTTGCCCAGTTGTGTATTACCAGGCAGATGTACACAGCTGTGGAGGCGTCCAACCGAAAGAAGCATACTCCGTTAAATTCATACATCTCCCTCTATTCCGGCACCCTGGAGCAGGATGATGGGAAAGTACCGCTGCAGGATGTTTTGCCGGCCTTAAACGGGGCAAATCCGGAAGAAATGGTCATCTGTCAGGAAAATACCCGCCAAATGGAAAAAGAGCTGAATAAACGCCTCAGCGCCTATGAGAGACAGATTCTGGAATACTACCTGTCGGGAAAAGACTACCAGGAGATTGCCGAGCTGCTCGGAAAAGCACCCAAATCTGTGGACAATGCCCTGCAGCGGATTCGAAAGAAGATGTCAAGGTTATAAAACCTGAACTTAAAAGTCAAAAAAGTTTAGAAAAAGATGAAAAAAGGCATTGACAACAGCAAGGTCATATGGTAAAATTTCTAATCGTAGCGGTTATTTATATCGCAGGCTGATGTGGCACAGGTGGTAGCGCACCTCATTGGTAGTGAGGAGGTCACGGGTCCGAGTCCCGTCATCAGCTTAACAAATCCCTAGCTTATGCTAGGGATTGTTTTTTGTATAAAATATTTATTCCCGCGAGCATTGAGCCAAGCAGCCGTGCTTGCAAGGCTGCTTGGCGATTGCCGCGGGGATATTTACTAAAGACTATTTGCCCTGTCCTGAACATTCTTTTTAAAATTAATCACCTGATGGTTATATTCCTCATTCATGAGAGAAGAGGTAATCAAAAAATCTGCGGTTGCCCGATTGTTTGCTATGGGAATATCGTATACCTGAGCGATCCGCAGCAGAGCTTTTACATCCGGATCATGGGGCTGCGCTTCCAAAGGATCGGAAAAGAAGATGATAAAATCAATCTTTCCCTCCACCACCTTGGCGCCTATCTGTTGGTCGCCTCCCAGAGGGCCGCTGTTGTAGCCGCGCACAGGAAGAGAAGTGCGGTCTGTAATCATACGGGCAGTAGTACCGGTTCCGCATAAAAAGTGATTTTTCAATATTTCCTTATGGTCATCGCACCATTGTATCATTTCCTGTTTTTTTCCATCGTGCGCGATCAATGCGATATTTTTCTGCTTTCCGATTGTGAAAGTAATATAGTCATTATTCATATCAAATCCTCCATTCCTTTTGTTACTTCCATCTTATGACAGGACGAAAATCCAAGCAAGTAAAATTTTTGTAAAGTGCCTTAAGCGGAAACCATTTGTAAGTAGTATTCTAAAAATTCTTTTTCAACAGCACAGAACGGCTTGGCTTCAAAGACAGGGTGGCTGGCCAGGAAAGGCGGCGAATCCTGCATCACCTCATCCATATAATACAGAAATTCATAGTAGAACAGAGAGGAATCCACTGATTTTACCTGCTCTGCCATCTGTTCCGTGAGTTCGCAGCTTAAAAATTTTTGTTAGATAATGTTTTGAAGGGTCTTTTCCGCATCTAAGTAGCTTGTCAGATACTGTTTACCAGGCTAGTAATATCGACCAGATATGCCTCACTGGCATCGTGCAGAAGGCAGGCAAGAGAGACAGATTTGGGATAATCCTGGGCAATTGCTTCCTGGCAACAGTGGATACTGTGCTGTGCAACGGAGTAAAATACCGGAAAATGGCCGCCAGCTCTGGTCATCAGGGATAGAGCATGTGCAATATCTTCTATACAGATTTTTTCGGGCTGGGGTTTTAAGGGGTTTATGTGTAATTTTGTATATGTGGTAATGGTATCACTCATAGCTGCCTTTCCTTTACAACAGTGTCCGCTCTGCGGACAGATCTGTTTGTTTAGAGATATCCTCAGTTGAAATGAAAAAGTTTAATGTAAATATTGTAGCACGTTTGTACAAACGCTGCAAACAGCTTTTTATACCTTGTATATTCTATGAGAGATTGGGGAAAATATCTTGGAGGTGATTAATATGTCTCATATTTCAGAGGAAGTACGGCCCAAATTCGAAACGTTGTCAATTGATCTTAAAAATTTGATACTTGAGAGAAACGTAAACATTAACACAATTTACGATTTGATACACGTTCTGGAAGAAATTGTGGCCGAAGATGAAGCACAGAAAGGAGTATAGCCATGAAAGATGATTATAGTGCATGCCATAGGGGAGGGAAATCCTCCTACGATGATGGGAACATTCCGGAGATTGATCTTCCTGGAGCCGCAGATGCCACCAGAGATATTCCCCAGGAATTCAACAGCAGCCGTCCTGAATTAAAAGAGGATGACCGCCCCCGCAAAGACGGTCCCGGCGGGGAATAAAATTATTTAAAATCTATTCATTATTTTTTCACAATGTTTCCACATTGCTTTCATAATTGTACCATATACTAATAATTGTAAAAGCCAATAAGACTTTTAAAACAAAATTTTTTCTTTTTCATAACTTTGCCAGTATCCGGCGGGATACTGGCTCTCCTTTTGTAATCGGGGCTTGACTAATTAAAAATTTTTGGTATAATAATCTCATGCAGATATAGTTCATCGGTAGAACGCTAGCTTCCCAAGCTGGAGAGACGGGTTCGATTCCCGCTATCTGCTTATAAAAGGCTGAGAACCATTTTGATGAGAGGTTCTCAGCTTTTTTGTTGCCGTTTTGATAAAAAATATTGTTGAAACATAAAGCCACCAGCTTTTCAGCAGACTCAATTTATTCTGAGGGAACAGGTGAGAATAAATAAAATATAAAGTGTGGTTGGTACGTTCTCATGACCTAGCCGTTTGGAGAACGGAAGGGGAGAAAATCCGGGATCTTTTAGCAGAGAGGCATGCGAGTGCCCATAAAGCATAATAAAGACGAATCGGAAAAGCCCCGTAAAATGATATGCTCCCCTTATAGTAGACAAATGAAACAATTAAAGTCTATTGTAAGGGGAACATTTTCATGTCTAGAAAAAAGTATGATGATTCATTCAAAAGGCAAGTGATCCAGGAGCATGAAGCAGGTAATATTTCCTGCTATGCCCTTGGGCAGAAATATGGCGTAGATGCTAAATGCGTGAGGAGTTGGTGCAGACTATATAAGCAGTATGGCGAGACTTTTCTGATCGAAAATCACGCCAATATCAACTATACAGCAGAATTTAAAAAGCAGGTAGTTAAGAGTTATCTCTGTGGTGGGAAAACTTATCAGTCAGTCGCATCAGACTTTAATATTTTGGCACCTACTACTGTCAGACAATGGGTAATGATGTATAATAACCATGAAGAGTTGAAAAATTCCAGACCGGAGGGATTAATTGATATGGTTAAAAATAATACCCGTAAAACTGATTTACAAGAACGTATTAACATTGTTGCGTACTGCATTGAGAACGACAACAATTATGCGCTGGCAGCAAAAGAATTCCATGTGTCTTATGGACAAGTTTATTCCTGGGTACAGAAATATCGAAAATCTGGCACAGACGGCCTTATTGACCGAAGAGGCAAAAGTAAACATGATGAAGCATTATCTGAGAATGAAAGAATTCAGATAGAAAACCGTATGTTAAAAGCCGAAAACAAGCGTCAGCAAATGGAGATTGATTTCTTAAAAAAACTCGAAGAAATAGAGAGGAGGCGATTCTAGAAAGGACAAAGCACCTTGCAGTATATCAGGCAATTAAGGAACTGTTGGAAGAAGAAAAGGGCTACTTTGTTGTCTCATTATGCAAACTTGGGGAAGTAAGCAGATCCGCTTATTATAAATGGTTAAACCGCAAAGACAGCCAAAACGATAAACTCAACAAGATAATTGCAGAAAAAGTGGAAGCCATACATGCAGAACACCCTGATATGGGGTATAGGAGGCTGCGCGATACCTTGGAACACGATGAAAGCATTACTGTTAATGATAAAAGAGTGCTCCGCATCTGCCGCAATAGGAATATACAGTCTATTATCAAAGGAAAACATAACTGCTGCACTAAACCAGCTTCTGACCCGGCATATGTGGCTGAAAATATATTAAATCGAGAATTTAAGGCAACGCGCCCAAACGAAAAGTGGGTCACAGATGTGTCCGTATTCAAATATGGTGTGGGGTTGGAAAATGCCGGAAAAATATATTTGAGTACAATCATAGACTTATGTGACAAACGCCCAGTTTCTTATGTAATAAGTGATCATAACGACACCCCTCTTGTATTTAATACTTTTGACGCTGCAATAGCGGCCAATCCCAATGCACATCCATTGTTTCACTCTGATCGGGGATATCAGGTGCGACAAGAAGTCGCTTAATATATTGCCGAAAGGCTGCCCTATCCATTCGGGGTAACTCTATCGTGACTAGCGTGGATGGTAACGTCTGGGTTAGAAAGCTCACGAGACAATGAGGGAGTTCTGGTAGCCTAAACTGGAACAACTGCTAGAGTAAGAATGCTATGGAGAACGTAAAGTGAATCACTGTAGGAATCGTTACGCTGGAGAAAGCGAAAAGGCTGAAACGCTTTGACCAAAAAGGTATGGAGTCGTGCAAAGGTCTACTGGCTAGCCAATGCGGATGGAACATGTGCTCCCGGTTTAAAGGTGGCTCCTAAGGCATTCACAATTATATATCAGGCGGAACTTGGTAAACCCTATATGTTCCCCCTATGGGGGTATCTAACCGCAAGGGGCGAAATGACATAGAGGGCAGAAGAAAGAGATAAAAAGCGAACGCTGATTTTGTAATGAAAACAGACAGAGGTTCAAACTTTGCCTTAACCTGAAAGGGTGCTGACTTATCTCACGGTAGTTTTTGGCAGGAAGGATTGTATATCTATGAATTCCAGTAATTCAACGACGGGCAAGACCGAGAAACTGAAAGACACAAAAGCACTCACATTACAATGGGACTCCATGGATTGGTGCAAAATTGAAAATGATGTTAATAGACTACAATCAAGAATTGCTAAGGCAACAATAGAAGGCAAAAGAAATAAAGCCAGAAGATTACAGTATTTATTAACCCATTCGTTCTCAGCAAAGGCATATGCAGTAAGGAAAGTTACAACAAATCAAGGAAAGAAAACATCAGGTGTAGACAAAAAACTATGGTCAACGAATGCATCAAAAATGAAAGCGGCACTACAACTCTCCAACAGCGTCTATCGTGCCAAACCGCTCCGAAGAGTCTATATCAAAAAGAAAAACGGTAAGAAAAGACCACTTGGAATACCGACCATGTATGACCGGGCAATGCAAACACTGCATGCCCTTGCACTGGAACCAATCGCAGAGACCACTGCCGATACGGTTTCCTTTGGTTTCCGTAAAGGAAGGAGCGCAAAAGACGCTTGTGAACAAATATTTAATGTTCTTGCAAGGAAATGCTCTCCGAAATGGATTCTAGAAGGTGATATCAAGGGGTGTTTTGACAACATTAACCACGAGTGGCTGATGGCAAACATTCCGATGGATAAACGAATCATGCGGCAGTTCCTCAAATCTGGTTTTATTTATCAAGGAAGTCTGTTTCCAACGGAAACCGGCTCACCCCAGGGAGGTGCCATATCAAGCATCTATGCAAACATGACATTGGACGGTCTGGAAAAACTAATACAAGACCAATATCACAGGAATTCCAGAGGAAATATAGAAAATCACTATCGTGCAAAAACGAAAGTAAATCTGGTACGTTATGCAGATGATTTTATTATCACCGCTGACTCAAAAGAGATTGCAGAAGAATTAAAATATCTCGTGAGTGACTTCTTACAATCACGAGGCCTACAACTATCAGCGGAAAAGACTGCAATCACTTACATCGGCAACGGATTTGATTTCCTCGGCTGGAATTTTCGAAAGTTTAAAGGAAAACTTATTGTAAAGCCTTCGAAAGACTCTGTAAAACGAGTGGTAAGGAAACTATCTGAAATTATATTAAGTGAAAGCAAGGCAAGCACCCAAGCGGATTTGATCCGCCGTTTAAATCTTGTAATACGAGGATGGAGTAATTACCATAAGCACACGGTTGCGAGCAAAACGTTTTCAAATGTGAATAATTCATTATACCTACTGCTACAAAGATGGGCAAAGCACCGCCACCCAAGCAAAAACAGTTGGTGGAGACTTAATAAATACTGGCATAGATGTGGAGACAAACCTTGGCTATTCTCTACCACTGAAAATGCGTTAATAAATCTAAGGACAATTCATATCGCCCGACATCCGAATCTTCAACTTGCAAAAAATCCCTTCTTAGACCAAGGATATTTTAAAGACCGAAGAACAAGGATTCAACGTATTAATGCCGCCTGAAAGGGTGAAAAACTGCTTGAGCCGTATGAGCGGGAAACTCTCATGTACGGTTCTTAGACGAGGGGAAGGGAGTAATCCCTTTTCTTTAGTCGATTATACCAGCAACGACTTTCGGCAGCGAATCATCAAGGCTGGAATGACGCAAAGTATGTCACGTGTGGCACGATGTATAGACAATGGCCCAATGGAAGGATTTTGTGGCCTGATGAAGAGAGAAATGTATTATACGAGAAAATATCAAACCAAGAACGAGCTGGTGAAAGCAATACATAGCTACATGGATTACTATACAAATGGGCGTGTCCAGAGGAAACTGGGCGTAAAAACACCAATGGAATACCATGAGCAAATGTTGCTGGTAGCATAAAAATACCGCCCACAGATGTGGGCGGCAAAGCCGAAAACCTTTTAATATTTCAAATGTCCACTTGACGGGTAGCACACCAAAATCAAGGGTTTGAGCGATTTGTCTTTATTCTTTTTCCATTAATGTTAGCCTGAAAACAGCTTATATAGGAGGGCAGAAAATTATCTTGTCATATTAGTGACAAAAACGAACTTGATCAAGAAAACGTATGACATTGTAGGCGCAGTGCTATCCAAAGCAATAGGATTTAAGCAGAACTTGATGTTTATTTAGGGCTTTAACTTATCCTTGTCTCTGTATGTCCACTGATGGCTTCTATTGATACAAAATTGCCCTTGAACTTCTTCTCATAATATACTATACTACTAAAGTGTGATTGATTAAAATGTAAAGAGAGGATGATATGCGAATGGATGGCGAAATATTCACTGTGGCTCAAACAGCAGAGTACCTACAGTTGTCAATCAAAACAATTCGACGGCTCATTTCCAATAATAAAATTCGTGCTTCTAAATTAAGCAATCGTTCTTGGCGAATAAGAAAGATCGATATTGATGCTTACATGCAAGAAAATTCAAATCTTCCAAACGAAAGATAATGATTGAGCGCAATCAATTGAGAAATAATGGAAGGAGGTTTCTAGATGTACGATTTTGAGATAGCGTTTTATCTTTATAAAATATCGCGAATATTAGAAATATTTAAAGAAAACAAATATAAAGCAAAGGCATATTTCAGGGCTGCTATGGCAGTTGATTCATATAGCACATTTATTACCGAAATTTATAAAACTGATAGTTTGAATAATATTGAGGGCATTGGTAATAGCAGCGGTCGAATAATTAAAGAGGTTATCGAAACCGGAAAATGCACAGAGTTGGAAAAACTGGAATTGGAATACAACATAAAAGATTATTCTCTTATTCTCTCTCATGGGTTAAGTACAAAAATAATAAGAAAGCTCTTTAATAATAGCATAAAAACTGTTGTGCAATTACATGATAGCTTTGGTTTAAATATAGAAACCATAGGTTTTGGAAAATCAGAAAAAGAGAAAATATACCAGTTTTTAAAAAAATCTAAAGAAAATAGCGGATATTATATGTACTCTTACGCTTATTGTTTGCAAAACGAACTTCTTGAATTGCTGAATAAAGACAAAGCGGCTAAAATTGCCGCTGCTAAAGTGAGTGAATGGAAAGAGAAAGTTAATTGTATTTGTATAGTTTGTAAAGTAGATTGTTTCAATTTCGTGAAAGAACAACTTTTAAATTCCAACAGATACAATAACATTTCATTCATCAACAATGAAGAGATTAAGGGTGTAACGGCTTTTGGCATTCCGGTTGTAATAAGTTTTAATGATTCCATTATTGTAGATTCAGATACAAAGCCAATTTTACGTGGCGATTTGCATATGCATACAAAGTGGAGCGATGGCAAACACAGTATAGAAGAAATGGCAGATTATGCAACTAGGCTCGGACGAAATTATATTGGGATTTCAGACCACACATATACATTGAAAGTTGCGCGCGGGATATCCGAGGTTGATGCTTTACAACAAATCGAAGAGATTCACGCACTAAAGCTAAAGGGAATTAAGGTGCTTTCAAGTATTGAAGTTGAAGTATTGAAAGATGGTACACTGGATTTTTCGGATGCAACACTTGCAAAATTTGATTATGTAATTGCTGGCATACACACCTATCTGCAGCAAAACCAAAGTGAAATGCAAGCAAGAATAGAAAAGGCCGTAAGCAATCCGTACGTCAATATTTTGGCTCACCCAACAGGAAAATTGCTGGGTAGGCCGGGTGTGATGTTTTCAGACAGAGAACCTTATTCTTTGCCATTTGAAACCATTCTTCAAATTTGTGTAAAAAACAATGTTGTTTTAGAATTAAACTGTTTTCCTGAACGCTTTGATCTTGGTGTTGAACATTTTGATGAAATAATAAAAAGCGGGGCATTTATATCTGTAGGAACGGATTCGCATTCTGCGGCTCATTTGAACTGTTTGGAATATGCCGAGATAATGCTGGCTAAATATCCCAAATTAAAAAATAAAGTCATTAATACATTTTCATATAATAAACTGATAAAATTTTTTTCTGAGCAACGACAGACTTTCACATCAGAAACCGAACTGTTTCAGCATGTTTCTGAACGTCGCGATTTTAACTATTATTTTGGCAATCATGCAGGAATAATTACTGGCAGTGAGGTTGTCATTGGAATTGACTTAACCGGTAACGAAACAAAGCCAAGCGGATGGGCCGTTTTAAATGGGTGTTGCGCAATTACAAAGCAGATTTGTAGCGACGAAGAACTAATTCAGGAAAGCTTAAAATACAATCCCAAGGTGGTTTCAATTGATTCGCCACTCTCATACCCTGAAGGCAGGGATTGCACAGATCCAGACTGTGAATGCCACAAATATGGTATTACACGTTATTGTGAGAGATTGCTTTCGAGTTTTGGGATAGGTGTATACCCTTGCTTAATTCCATCAATGGAAAAACTAACAAACCGAGGAATTACAATTGCTAAGAAATTCCGAGATTTGGGTGTTGAAGTAATTGAAAGTTATCCTGGGGTAGCTCAGGATATACTAAGTATTCGCCGTAAACAAAATGGTTTGGAACATCTAAAAAATAGCTATAAGAATTTTGGTATCACGGGTGATTATCTCACTGAACAAAAAATATCACACGATGAATTAGATGCTATTTCTTCGGCGCTGGTAGGACTATTCTATTTGAATGATCAATATGTGGCATTAGGAAACGATAAAGAAAATTTTCTCATTGTTCCGAGTGTCGCTTCCATTCCCAAAACTCGGGTTGTTATTGGATTAACTGGGGAGATTGCTACTGGTAAAACTACATTAGCAGAATATCTTTGCTTTAAACATGGGTTTAAATCGTTAAAATATAGCCAGGTGATACGGAGACTGTATTCATGTGATGATAGTAGATTGACACTTCAAAATTTAGGAAGTGACATAGCTAGAAGCGCGGAGAAGCAAAGGCAGTTATCTTTGGAAATAATAAAAGAGATAGAAGCTCATCCCAATACAAATTACGTCGTTGATGGACTAAGGCACAAAATCGATTATGATACGCTTTCAGAACATTTTGGAGAGCGGTTTACCTTACTTCAAATTCAATCAACGTTTACTAATAAGTTCCATAGATATAATAAGAGAAGCTTTGAACCAATTAACAAAGAACAGTTTCAGACTATTCTGTATAATGAAGCCGAACAGGATATTTTGTCGCTAGCCATGCTTTGCTACACCTATAACAACATTATCACTAACAATAAAACATTCAAGGACTTTTTTGAATCTGTTGAATTAAAGCTTAAGGAGATATTATGCCAGTAACTATTATTTTTGGAGGTCAATTTGGTTCTGAAGGAAAAGGGAAAGTTGCGCACTATTTTACAAAAAAAGAGAAAGCAGACTACTGCATAAGGGTAGGTGGCACTAACTCCGGGCATACTGTTTATCGAAACGGAGAAAAAATAATTTTTAGAATTTTACCAACTGGAGTTATTGAAAGTCATGTGATGGCAGTTTTACCCGCGGGTTCTTATATTAACCTAAACATTTTGAAAGAAGAAATGAAAATTGCCGGATTGTCTGATGATAGATTGCTTATTGATGAAAATGCTGTGATTATTTCTGATTACTTTATTGCGGCAGAGAAGCAGTCTAATCTGCGTCAAAGCATCGGTTCTACTGAAAGCGGAACTGGTGCTGCTGTCATTGCAAGGATTGAACGCAACAAAAATATAAAACTATTAGCTAGAGATTTTCCTGAGTTGAAAACGTGTGATACTAAGAAAATCCTGCGTGATGCTTGCAATGCTGGCAAAAAGATTATTGCTGA
The DNA here is from genome assembly GCF_058119865.1 of Ruminococcus sp. 8Y-12. NCBI lineage: Bacteria > Bacillati > Bacillota > Clostridia > Eubacteriales > Oscillospiraceae > Ruminococcus > Ruminococcus sp. 8Y-12. The sequence continues at coordinate 2,100,784 of NZ_CM176623.1, forward strand.
AGGAACACAGGGATTCGGACTGTCGTTGCTTCATGCAAAAGAATATCCATATGTGACGAGTCGTGACACTTCTGCTGCTGCTATTCTTTCCGAATGCGGTCTAAGCCCGTTTGATGTCGAAAATATAGTAATGGTGATAAGAGCTTTCCCAATAAGGGTTTCTGGAGACTCAGGAGAGTTGCCGAATGAAATTAATTGGGATATCCTGCGCGACGAGTTAGGAACAATAAACAATATGACTGAGTATACTTCGTGTACAAATCGTGTCAGGAGGGTAGCCCGTTTTGATGCTAATGTTGTAATACGAAGTATTATTTGCAATAAACCGAATATTATTGTTTTAAATCATGTGGACTATTTAGATGACTCTTGCAGAAATGGACTTATTTCTGAAAAAGTCAAACTATTCATTGATAAAGTTAGCGCAGAAGTAAGTGTGAAAGTAAATTATGCCGGAATTAACGAGGTTGATCTTGTTTTACTGGAGGATAAATAATATGACTTTTACTGAGGCCGACAAGAATACTCTCCTGAATATCTGCGGTAGTGTTGAAGGATATTCTGAAAAAAAAGATGCCAACTTTCCTATACAAAATCTTATTGATATTTTGAATACAACAAATAACAGCTATTTAAAAGATAAAACTGTTGAAGAAAAATATAATGATTTTAGAGATAAAGATCCTTATCCAAAGATAAGTAGCTCATTGTTAAATTCAGAAGACATTATTAAATATATCCTAACAACTGGTATGATTTTTCCATTTGAGCCGAGGAACATAAAGGGGGCTACATATACTTGCACTTTTTCAGGAACATATCTGAGGCGAAACGATGAAAAAAAAGAACTAGAGTCATACAGTATTTTAAATGATGATGAGTTAATAATTAAGCCTAATTCTATAACATATTTAGAAATTTCAACTGACTTTAGAATTCCATCGTATATGGTATTAAGATTTAATCTTCAAGTTTCAAATGTTTATAAAGGTTTGTTGCTTGGTACAGGTCCAATTGTCGACCCTGATTTCGTTGGAAAAATAAATATACCTCTTCACAATTTTACAACAAATGAGTATGTAATAAAAAAGGGGGCAGAACTTATCAGCATAGAGTTTACTAAACTTAGTATTAATGGAACTTGGAAGCTTCCGACATCATCGAATCTGTACCGAACTGTCAACGCTTTTGATTACACATCGCTACCTACGAATATTCAGAAAAATATTCCTCCTAATAGAAGTCTGTTTGATTATCTTAAGAAGGCTCTGCAAGGAAACGATAAATTTTATAAAAATCAAAAAGAAGAAATTCGTGTCAGCAGTTCTATGCATGAAACAAGAGAAGATGTTCAAAAACTAAAAGATGATTTCGCCAAAAATGAAAAAAATGTTAACAAAACACTTGATGAAGCCAAAAAGAGAGATAGATTTCTTACTCAGCTATCCGTTATAAGCATTATTGCTTTGCTACTAACAACTATTTCATTAGGATGGACTTCTTATAATTACTTTATCAATAACAACAAACTCTCGTCTGCGACACAACAAATTGAAAATATTAACATAGAAGTATTGCGACTTAAAATTGATAAGAATGAATTGCAGATAAAATTACTTACAGCAGACTATAATTCTTATGCGGATAAATCTGTGACAGAAGCAGTTGATACTGCTGAGCAGATAACCAAACTAAATAAAGAAATATTGGAGTTGCAAAAGCAATTGCCTTAGTGGGAGGGTATTATGAATGGTAGAATTGAAATTTGTGGAGCTATAGCTTCAGGAAAAACGACATTGACAAATGCTTTTTCAAAATCCGGTCAGGACACTGAGTTCGAAGATTTTTCAAGGATTTCGATGCTGGATGATTTTTATTCTGATCCGCTTTCTGTGTCGTTTGAAACTGAAGTATCTTTTACTTTACAACATTATTATCAGATAAAAAAGGCGTTACGAAGTGGTTCATACACTGTTTGTGATTTTTCATCAGTTGACGACTATGCTTTTGCATTGGCAATACTAAATGAAAAAGAAATGGAAATATATAATCAGATTTTTGCTTATATACTTGAACAAATAGGCAGACCTCATAAACTAATTCGGCTTTATGCTTCTGTAGATGAATTGATTTTAAGGATTAAGAAGCGCGGTCGAGAGAATGAGCAAAGCATTAATAAGTCTTCATTATTAAAATTTGAAGAAAGTCTTAGCTTCGCAATTGATCGTTTTTATTATGATGTGCCATTAGTAAAGATTAATACCGAACAATATTCACAATCAGACTACTGCAAAAGATTTTTAGAAAACATATAAGCATCAATAGATGGTATAAAATATTATGATGTCTTAATTATTAAAGCGCCAAATATGGCGGTATTTTTATAATGCAAAAATTTGCTAAGAAGCTGTGTCTATAGCTTCTTAAAGCTAATGATATTAACGTAAAATGTCATGGTTGTTTATGAAAAACACAGTATATTGACTCTTGGTGATTTTGCAAAATTCAACATAAAAATGATGTTGAGTTTTGCAAAGATTGTCGAAAAATATCGCACAGGTGTGACGACATAATTCAACGTTAGATATTAAAATATATTAACCGAATAATTAAAATAATGGTATATTAAAACTCATAACTAAAATATTACAATACACGGTAAGAGGATGATACATATGAATAATAACAAGCAAAATCCATTGGGAAAAATGCTATTTTCGCTTCTTTAGCAGAAGTGTTAGGCACAGCAGTGTTAAAATTTCTTCCAAATAATATTCAGCTTATATTTGTGTGGTTTGTCATATGTTTTCCTGTGTTGATTGTTGCACTGTTCTTCTATGTATTATACAAAAAACCAGAGAATTTTTATTCACCTGATTACTATAAAAGTGATAATAATTTTTTATATGCTATTAGAAAAGAATTAAGTGATTTATGTATATTACGGTGAAAATGTACCCCTGTTCCGGAGGAACGGATACCGTAAGTCCGGGACTAAGATACTGCGAGTCCGGAACAGGGATACCTCACTTAAGTGATTGCTACTTGCGAGTTTACTCGCTTAATGCAGGATCTAATCCATATACTTCCCGCATGGATCTGTAATTCGCAGGATCAGTCGGGATGATGTTGATCTTGTATGCATCATGCTTGATGCGGTCCAGGATTGCTTCTGAGAGGGGACTATTATCACCACCAAGCTGATCATACCAGCCATTGGAATCATACTGGGAGCAGAAGATGGTAGATGACTTCCTGCGTCTCCTATGGAGAAGCTCCAGAATGTCATGCTGTTCGGATTCGGTGGGCTTTAACAGAAGCCATTCATCGATGATCAGCAGGACTGGATTGGCATATTTCCCTTGGACTTTCTTATATGTACCGTCATTACGTGCCATCTCCAGTTCAAGGAGCAGATCCGGAAGCCGGACATATTTTGTCTTGTAACGCTGCTTACATGCTTCCATCCCGAACGCACAGGCCAGATAAGTCTTTCCACTTCCGGTAGCCCCGGTGATAAAGAGATTCCTGTGCTCTGTGATATATTCACAGGTTGCAAGCCGCTAAATCAAAGAACGGTTCAGCTTGCGCCCTGAAGTATAATTAATATCTCCAATGTATGCATCCGGCTGGTCGAACCCGGCATTGCGGATCAGGCGTTTCAGACTGTTGCTTTTACGATTGCTGTATTCGATGTCCACCAGCATCCCAAAACGGTCCTCAAAAGGAATCCCCTTCATCTTGGGATCCTCCATCTGGGTGCGGAATGCATCTGACATGGAAGTCAGGCGCATTTCAATGAGTTTATCTATAATGCTTTGTGTACTCATAGTTCCTTACCTCCTGTAGTAATCTGCGCCTCTTGTAAGCGCATGGCTGCTCTTTTCTGATTCTGTATGGCTGCCTGTTGTCGGACCTTGGTCTGGCATCTCCATCTGGTCGCTTCTGGTATCAAGGATGTTCTTGATACTCTTATAGCTGGGAGTGGCCGTAAAGGAGAGTGCTTTCCGGCAGGCAGCTTCCAACCGACGGGCGGAATACTTGTCGGCCAGCTTCAAAAGCCCCATACAGCTGCGGTAAGACTGTTGTTCTACACGTTTGGAGGTAAGGATTGCATCAACTACCTGGTAGGTACTGGAGCCGATCCGCTCCGCCCATTTGCGGAAACGGCCGCCGTTCCATTCCAGGTACTGCTGATGGGAAGCCGGCATGTGCTCTGTAACTGTACTGTATTGTCCCTTACGGCCATAAAGACGGCGGTGGAACGCAATCCGGTTGTGGTTGTAAAAATCTCAATGGTTTTATCTGTAACCCTCACATCAACTTTTCGTTTTATATATTCATAAGGAACTGAGTATAGCATTCCGGCAAAGGATATGTGATAATTGAACTGAACGGTGGCTTGTTTCCATTCCGCCAGTTCATATGGGGTGGCAGGCAAAGGCGCCAGCAATGGCAGTTCTTCGTTGCGGAAGATCTCGTACCGGCTGCCCTCTTTCTTTTGGAAAGGGCGACGACTGAAATCTTCCAGTTTCTGTCGGATTGCCTGGTTTAACTCACTAAGGGAGAAGAACTGCTCATTACGCAGGGCTGCGGTGATCCATGTGGAAATATTACCTACACTGCCCTCGGCATTGGGTTTGTCCTTTGGAGCCCGGACGCGGGCTGGGATAATCGCAGTGCCATAGTGCTCTGCCATCTCCTGATAGACGGCATTGATGCGCTGATCTTTCCATCCCTTATTGTGATCTACAGCAGTACGGCAGTTGTCCGGCACGAGAATCCTGGCGACACCGCCAAAGTACTCGTACATATGAACATGAGCAGTGATCCATGACGGCTGCTTTTCATCCATGAATGCCTCTACATATGGATACTGGCTGTAGGTCATGACTCCTACGAAAATGTAAGCATCCAGGGTTTCGCCGGTGTCCGGATCTATGATGTGTGCCGGATCTCCGGCCCAATCTACTTCAACCTGTTCCGCAGGTTTTCGATGGATATGCATAGTGGCACGGCGCTTCTGCTCATCCTGCTGGATGTAATAGCAGAACTGAGAATACATAAGCGGCTCATCTCCGGAGAGGCGGCATTCCTCAAGGTACTCTGTCCAGAGAAGCTTTTTATTTACTCCATTGCGGAGAAGTTCCTTGCGGATATGCTCGTAATCAGGCATCCGCTTTGATGTGGCAGGTTTTGCTTTCGAATCAGGAAAAAGCAACTTACCAAGGACGGGATCTGTTAGCTTAGGATCCAGCGGCCATGAAAGCTTCTGCTCCCTTGCTGCCTTGAGCACCTTGTTAACTGTTGTTTTGGATGCATTGCAGCTGAGGGCAATGTTAGTTTGACTAAGACCTAATCCGGATAGCCGGATGATCTGGCGATACTTGGTCATAAACGATGACCTCCTTTGTAATGTATTTACGCTTCAAAGCGTATGGATACATTATAAAGAAAATCGGTATCATTTGACCGGAATCACAGTATTCAATGCCCAGAATTGCGGTATCCATCAAAGCGGATTCACGGTACTGTGCTTCCGGAATGACGGTTCAGAATCGCCCGGAATACTCATGATTTAGGAAATGAGGTAGCAAATGATAGTTCAGTTCCTCATGAGATTAGAGAAAAAGTACAGCTAAAAATTGATTTAACAGAAGAACAGCTAAGTGAGCTTGAAAGCGTAGTAAATGAAGATAAGATAAGTATAATAATTGATGGGACCAAGATAGAGGCGAATACAGTCAAATCATTTTATCGAAGCATTTTTAATTACCTTACTGAAAACGATATTGAGTTTAAACAACTACTTCCATTTAAAACAGGAAGTAAACGATATTTAATAAGTAAAGAAGGTAAACATATCAATGGAAAAGCATTTTTTGCTCCTATAATTTTTGACGGATACTATATTGAAACTCATAAAAGTAAAAATGGAGCTAAGTCTGATATAATTAAATTTCTTAAAGAATTAAACTTAAAAGTAGAATCTTGTTGAGCATTTTTTCTCGTGGGTTTGACATAAGGGCGTCGGAGATTGTTATAAAATGTTTTGACTAAAATATGGTCAAGAATTGAGTGACTCATTAAGATAAGTTAAGATTCTTCCGCCTCTATAAGCGTAGAAGAATTATCCCAAATAAGATGAACGGTAGAAGTGGAACAGAGAAAACGGTATTTACCACTGACCTATAAAATTAGTTATGTACAAAGCCTCATATTTCCCAGTTCTCTGCGCATACTAAGAAAAACGAGGAGGTACAGATATGGCTAAGATTACCAGCAGTGTTACAGAACTTCCAAAGTCCTGCAAATCCGTTATGGAGAATATGGAGCGTGAATTGGAGAGAGAGGACAGATCCTGTGAATTTGCAGACATTGACAGGGAGGCAAACCTGAAAATAAAGAATCTGGAAAAAGAACTTTCACGTGAGACCAAGCAGGATGTGGTCCTGGTTGCCTATCAGACAGGAAAGTAAACAAAACCCGCAAAGTGTTTGAGGCTTTGCGGGATATTTTTGAGTAGTGCATTCAGCTGGTCTTCTCTGTATATTCCAGGGCAATCCAGCCTGCTCCGGACAGCAGTTTCCCCCAGAGATGCCCGCCGGAACGTTTCTCTTGCACGATTGTATAAACGCCCTGGTCAGAAATTGTTCCAGTGACCGGCTTACCGGAGCCTGGACCCTGGCGAATGTTTAACGCATCCGGGATAACCTTAACGGAATAGGGGAGATCACCCGGTGTGCTTTCCTTTACATACACCTTGTTTCCTGTCCAGTCATAAACACTGTATCCGGCAGGACAGGCCCGTTCGGCATTTTGTAAGGTTGCATAGGCACCCTTTTGCGAAGCCGCATTTTCCCAGGTTATCCGGATTCGATAGTATTTTTCAGGGGCAGATGTGTCTGCACCGGAGGAAGAATCTTCATCAGGGGTGGAAGGAACTCCATTTTTCATAACTGCAGCAACATCACTGCGGAACTGGTCCATATCTAACCCCAGAGGTTTCCAGATTTGAGTTGGATCAATATGGCCGGAGGATAGGCCGGCCAGATATCCCTCCTGATGAGAGGAAACCAGGTGAAGACCGCTTGCCAGTTTTGTCTTGGGATTCCAACCCCTATCCTGGCAGATTGAGGCGGTCAGTTCAACACATCCCTGGTAGGAGCATTTAATATTTTGCTGAAATTTTGTCTGGTTGGTAACCGTGTAATTGGCACCCCCAGTGTATTTCATATAGTCAGACTCCATCATCTCAATGGATATGAGGTTATTGTTTCCATATCCGGCGTCAGCCCAGGAACGAAAGTTCTCCGGCAGAAACTGAAGTACCTTACCCACTGTGTCAGCATCCACCGCGAAGTGGACGCAGGCATCTATGCCTGGCTGGTTCCAGTACTGCCCAAGGGCCTTAGCTGAACTCTGCGCAGTTCCAATGCTGTGTATCTGGACACCAATGGGGGTTATTCTGCGGCCACTGTTGTAGCAGTCGCTCTTGGTAAGGTAATACTTTATTTTATTCACTCTGCTCACTCCTCCTTACCGGACTGCTTGATCAGCTGATGGACATAATTGCTGAGTCCTGCCACCAGGATACCCTGGGTGACAGCAGTAAAGACAGCCATAGCTGCGCTTCGCTGTGTGTTTAGGGGACAGTTTCCCAGCACATACACCATACAGAGTACAATGCTCACAGCCCCAAGGATGAGGGGAATATATTTATCTTTGATCACAGCTGCCTTTTTCAGGGCCATGCCCAGAAAATAAAGCGCGATTGCAACTACAATCAATTCCGGCTTTACATAAGCCATTATATCTTCCATAAATTGTGAACCTCCTTTATTTGGTTCTATTTTGTATATACCCGGCAGGCATTTCATTTGCTGGACAGATACTTAGTTTATTTATATGCAGATATGGCTTATTTGTCAGGAGAGAGCGGACGTGTTCCGGAGGAACAGGTCAGGTCTTGGATTTTGGTGAGGCAGACGCGGCCCTGTCCTCTTTGGCATCAGGGGCAGTCAGGTTCATTTTAGGCGGTTCGAAGTGATAGACCGCCTCATAGGAGTCCAGCTCCGCTTCACTTTGTGGGGCGGAGGGGATAAGCCCTGTGCAGTCCGTGGAAGAGCAGGCATTGCCCAGGTAATCGTAGTCATTGATGATTTTTTCGTTGTCTTTGGATGGATTGGTCATAGAAAGCCTCCTTATCATTTTGAATATAGTATGTCCGGCCTGTTTGTGTTATACTCATAGAAGAATGTGCGAAGGAGAACGCGATGAATTACCGACTTTTGATTCAATATGATGGAACCAGGTATGATGGATGGCAGAGGCAGAAGACCACAGGCAGCACCATACAGGGAAAAATAGAGGACGTACTTGGACGGATGACGGGGGAGCGGGTGGAAATCAAGGGAGCCAGCAGGACAGACGCAGGCGTTCATGCCAGAGGGCAGGTGGCGAATGTTCAGCTTCCGGACGAGTTTACAGCAGAGGAGATAAGGGATTACCTAAACCGCTACCTGCCGGAGGATATAGGTGTGTTGGAGGTAAAAGAGGTCTCCGACCGGTTTCACAGCAGGCTGAATGCGGGGGAGAAGACATATCTCTACCGGATTTCCACAAATACCATTAAAAATGTTTTTGAGCGAAAGTATATTTATGATTTAGATCATCCCCTGGATGTGGAGCGGATGGAGGAGGCGGCGCAGTATCTGACCGGAGAACATGATTTTCAGAGCTTCTGCGGAAAGAAAATGAAAAAGACTGCTGTGCGCAGGCTGTACGCTGTAGAGTTTAAGCAGCTTAGGGGTGAACTTCAGATTTACTACAGGGGAAGCGGATTCCTCTACAATATGGTGAGGATTCTCACAGGGACCCTGATTGAGGTGGGGCTGTATGAACGGGAACCGGAATCTGTAAAGGAAATTTTGAGGGCAAGAGAGAGGGCACAGGCAGGCCACACAGCCCCTGCAAAAGGGCTGTGCCTGCTGAAAATTCAATTTTAATAACCCAGAACCTCGCCGATCAAAATCACCTTGATACGGCCTGGAGTTCTGCTGAAACGGGTGATCACTGTCTGGCAGCAGATGCAGTCCGGGGAAAGACAGTTTTGACATACCCCCGTAGCCTGGCAGGGAGTTTTTGTGCTTAGGCGCATAGCATTGGGCGGTGCGGCGGCCGTATGTACACGGCTGACTGCTTCCTCGGGGCTGCTTACCACCTTGTTCATACCAACCAGCATGAGGATGTAATCCGGCCCGTAGGCGAGAGCAGCCACACGGTTGCCGTTGCCATCGATATTGACCAGCTGTCCGTCCAGGGTGATGGCATTGCACCCCATCAGATAGTAGTCTGCGCTAAAGGCCTGCCGGTATGCTGCCTTTTTTTCTTCGGGAGTTCTGGCTTTTTCCCTGCTAAAGAGGGTCAGGTCTGAATCACTCAGGGCGTCCATGAGCCCGCACTGAGAGAGGGTCATGGAACCGCCCCAGGATACGGTGGAACCCTTTGGTATAAGGGACATAGCCTTTTGAACGGCTGACTGGCAGTCCGGGCAGTAATAGCCCTCCATATTGCGTTTTTCCAGGTGGCGGATAATGTGTTCTGCCTGCTTTTCATAAAACTCTTTTACTGGTGTCATAGTTACAATCCCTCCTAACATAAAAATCTTTTACCAGTATATCACAATAAGCATTGAAAATCACCAAAACTCCAAGTATAATGTTACGTATCGAAAAAGAGCGTTGCTGTTCACTCAGGTCTGAGCATTTACTGCGCAGACCGTGAGAAAATGATTCAGGGGTGCATAAAATAAACAAGAGAAAGAGGAATGGTTTATGAAAAAAATTCTGGATTTAATTGCCGAAGAGATGACGAAGGCTTTTGAGGAGGCGGGATATGACGCTTCCTACGCTAAAGTAACACTCTCAAATCGGCCCGATCTGTGCGAATATCAGTGCAACGGAGCCATGGCGGGAGCCAAGGTATACAAGAAAGCGCCTATCATGATTGCTGGCGATGTGGTAAAAAAGCTGCAGGGAAGCAGTGTGTTCTCAGAGATGTCAGCAGTGAACCCTGGGTTCATAAACCTGAAGCTGAACAAGGAGTTTTTGGCAGAGTATTTGCGTAATATGCAGGAGGATGAGAATCTTTCCGTGGAAAAGACGGAACATCCCAGAAAGATTATGATTGACTACGGCGGACCCAATGTGGCAAAGCCTTTGCATGTGGGGCATTTGCGTTCCGCGATCATTGGGGAGAGCATTAAGCGCATGGGCCGGCTGTTAGGGCATGAGGTGATTGGAGATGTCCATCTCGGGGACTGGGGCCTTCAGATGGGGCTCATCATTACTGAGCTGAAGAGACGCAAGCCGGAGCTGGTGTATTTTGATGAAGCTTTCGAGGGGGAATACCCTGAAGAGGCTCCCTTTACAATCAGCCAACTGGAGGAGATTTATCCCACAGCCAGTGCGCGCTCCAAAGAGGATGAGCAGTATAAAGAGGAGGCAATGCAGGCAACCTTTATGCTGCAGCATGGACATAAGGGATATCAGGCAATCTTAAGGCACATACTGAATGTGTCTGTGACGGATTTAAAGAAAAACTATGAAAAGCTAAACGTGACCTTTGACCTTTGGAAGGGGGAGTCAGATGCCCAGCCCTATATCCCGGAGATGGTGGAATCTATGAAGCGGGAGGGATATGCCCGTTTGGATGAGGGAGCCTGGGTAGTGGATGTGAAGGAAGATACCGATACAAAGGAGATTCCACCCTGCATTCTCTTAAAGTCCGACGGGGCTTCCCTTTATACTACCACAGATTTGGCTACAATCATTGACCGGATGAAGCATTACCAGCCTGATGAGATAATCTATGTGGTGGACAAGCGTCAGGAGATGCATTTCACCCAGGTGTTCCGCTGTGCCAGGAAGACAAAGCTGGTTAATGAGGATACCCGGCTTCGCTTTTTAGGCTTTGGAACCATGAACGGCAAGGACGGAAAGCCGTTTAAGACCAGAGAGGGTGGTGTCATGCGTCTGGAGAACCTGATCAGTGACATCAATGAGGAGATGTTTAAAAAGATCACGGACAACCATGAGATTGACCCAGGGGAGGCAAGAGAGACGTCCAAGATCGTTGGCCTGTCTGCCATTAAGTACGGAGATCTCTCCAACCAGGCGTCTAAGGACTATGTCTTTGATGTGGACAGGTTTACTTCCTTTGAGGGGAACACCGGGCCTTATATTCTTTACACAATTGTGCGGATCAAGTCCATTCTGAACAAATACCAGGCAGGTGGAGGAAAGATAGGAGCTCATCAAATCCGCAAACCCTCAGGGGACAGCGAGAAAGCATTGATGCTGGAGCTGTCCAGGTATAACGGAGTGATGGAAAATGCGTTTGAAGAGATAGCACCCCACAAGATTTGCTCTTATATATATGATTTGGCAAACGCTTTTAACCGGTTCTACCACGAGACAAAAATACTCTCGGAAGAGTGTGAGGAGCAAAAGGGGAGCTGGATTTCTCTGCTGCTTTTGTCAAAAGATGTCTTGGAAACAAGTATTGATGTTCTGGGATTCGGCGCTCCTGAGAGAATGTAGGAAATACCCGTAAAATTTCAGAGGAATTGTGGAATAATCCGAAATTCCGGTGCATATATTTAAAGAAATGATTTGAATAAAATCATTTCTTTTTTCTTTTTGTTTCATAGAAAAATACGTCCTATGAAACAAAAAACGCTCCGCTAGGAGGATTCTCTTTTTACAGAAAAAGAGCTTTGAAATTGTATTCGGAGGAATGAAGGATGAAAAGACAAAAGGCGCTGAAATTGGCGGGACTTGCAATTGTTTTATTGGTATTGGCTGCAGAGGGGATTTTGGTCTACCATATAAACAGTCATGCCATGCAGAATGTGGTCACTGTGGGAAATGTGAATATCCGTCTGACAGAACCGGAATACGAAAGACAAAGAGATGAGGAAGAAAGCGAGAGTGAAACAGGACAAGCTATTGTAGTGGAAAATGTAAAACCTGGAGAAAAAATCCTCAGAGATCCCACTATTGTGGTGGAAGAGGGATCACAAACAGCGTACTTAAGGACAAGAATTGTGGTGAAAGGACTTACCGAGTATCAAAAAAACGATCTCTTAGAACACATTGAGCTGGCCTCAGGGTGGAACTACAACACCCAGGATGGATATTACTACTTTAAAAATCCTGTGACAGGTGGAGACAGCGTAAACTTTTTTTCAGGGGTAACCATCCCAGGAGCGTGGAAGGGGATGCCGGAGGGACTGAGGTTTCAGATCAGTGTGCTGGCGGAGGCGGTTCAGGCATCTTATCTGACACCCAATATCAATTCAGACTGTCAAATGATTGGATGGATTCCCACAGAGATATTACTACAAACAAAAAGAGATTTAATATTTTGATAAAAATTTGTACATAGTGTCAATGGTAAAAGCTGGAAAAATCGGTTATGCTAATACTACCAGAGAGAGTGGAGGTGGCATAACTGGAGAAAGGGTCTTTGCTGAACGAAACATACCGCCTGGTGCAAAAGCTTGGAAGCGGAGGCGGAGGGAGCGTGTACTTGGCAATCCATGAGCGCACCTGCCGGCTTTGGGCAGTGAAACGCATTGCGGAAAATGAACTGCGCATCGGGGAAGGGGAGGCAGCTTTCTGGATGGGACTTGCCCATCCGGGACTTCCTGAACTGGCGGATCTGTTCAGAGAGGGGGAGTACTGGTATTTAGTTATAGAATATATCCCTGGTAAAACGCTGGAGACGATCCGGCGAGAGGAGGGTGGACAGTCCCCCGCCCGGGTGGCTGACTGGATGCGGCAGTTGTGTGAGACTCTGAACTATCTGCACAGCAGGACTCCCCCGGTGATACACGGGGATATCAAGCCCTCGAACCTGATCTGCGAATCAGGAGGAAGACTTATACTTACGGATCTGGGGTCTTCCAGAAAGACTGGCTCCCTCAACCCCGTGGTCCATGGAACAAGATTTTACGCCGCCCCTGAGCAGTTCCATGGACAGGCGGAGGTCTGTTCTGACATTTACAGCATGGGAAAGACAATGGAATATATGTTGGAGGAAACAGGGGCGGGAGGCAGAGGGCGACAAAAAACAGGAGCCAGAGGGCCCAAAAGATCGGGAAACAAAGGATACGGGAGGAAGCGCGGACGAAAAGACATCAATAGAATTTTAGACAAGTGCACGGAACCGGACCCACAGAAGAGGTACCGTTCTGCGCAGGAGGTGGAGGATGCCCTTTTGAGATCCGGTAAAAAGGCCGGACAAAAGTGGCTGGCTGTGCTGGCAGGGGTTTGCAGCATGGCGGCCGCAGCCGTGACAGCAGTGGAACGAAGTCAGACAAAGATTCAGAGTGAGCAATATCAAATCTACTGTCAAAGCAGTGACATTTCAGAAATTAAATCAGCAATTTTCTTAGATCCCTATCGGGATGAAGCATACCAAAAATTAATTGAACAAATTTTAAAGGATTATAGGATGACAGCGGAGGAGGAGACAGAGCTACGGGAAATCCTGCAGGAAAACGAAAAATATTTGAGACAAGAACCAAAGGCGTATGGGGAGGTTGCATACCAGGTGGGGATTGCCTATTGGTTCTACGATGAGGAGCAGGACAACAAAAAAAGAGGGGCTGCATGGTTTGAAAAAGCAGAAAAAACCAAATGTCTTACTGAGGAACAACAGGAGAAGTGCCAAGCTTTTACAAAGCTAGGGAAGGCATACAGGTTCTTGGACCAGAAAGCAGCGCTGGAGGCCGGAGGGTTTTCCTACCTGGAACTATGGAGCACATGCAGGGAATTGAGCGTTCGGGAGAAAAGAAGAGGGGTCCTGGAGCTACAGATTTGGAGAGAATTACTGGGATTTGTGAACACTTGTATGAGTGGGTTTTACCGGGAGGGAGTGCCAAGGGAGGAGATAGAGGATTTGCTTAGGCGAGCTGAGGCAGAGACAGGCAGCAGGACAGAGAGGGAGGAGAGCTTAAAGGAGACTCAAGAGATTAAAAGGCAGGTTTTTCTGGCCAAGAAGGGGCTGGAGGCTGTTTACAGAGAGACAGGAAAGGAAGAGAACAGATGAAGAGGATTTTCATTCTTCTGCTTTTGGTTTTTCTGCTGTCCGCAGCGGACCGCAGGGAGATGAGCGGATGTGAAGGAAAGGTGAGATTTGAGGACGTGGCGTCAGAAAAGAGAGAAGACAGTGCCGAGCAGCGGGTTAAGCATGTGGCAGGGCATGAACGCAGCACTGAGAGCAAAATAGAAAGTAAGATAAAAAAACAGAGTGAAACAGAGCGTGAGATAGAGAGTAAATCAATGCGAAGGGGAGATAGCAGGGGAGAGAGTGGGACAGAGATTGGGATAAAGAGTAAGAGAGAAAGTGAGATGGAAAGCGGAATGGAAAGCGGGACAGAAAGCGGAATGGAAAGCGGGACAGAAAGTGAGACGGAAAGAGGTACAGAAAGTGAAACGGAGAGTGAGTCCGAAGATGAGTCGGAAACCCAGTCTGAGACCCCGATTCGAAAAGTAATCAAGGTGAAAGACGTATGGGTAGATTATCCCAAGGCTTCCCGTGAGTACGATGATACACAGCGTGTAAAGCTGCAGGTAAAGACAGAGCAGGTCGGAGAGGGGGATGTGTCCGTATATGCGGAGGGCATGGCTGAAAAGAAGAATGTGGGGAAGTGGTGGGTCAAGCCCAGCTATACTCTAAGGGGAGAGGACAGGGAAGAATTTGAGCTGGAGATTTTGGAACCTGATGACCTGTATGTGTCTATTCGTCCAAAAGTATTGGATGTTAAAATCGCAGATGCAAAAAAGGAATACTTTGCCGAGGCAGAGCTCTCAAACCTGGTATTTCAAATATACCCCTTTGTAAATGTTTCGGGATTTGTAAAAAACGGTGAGGCAGTGGAGGAGCCGCCGGAGGGATTTAAGGCCCCTGAGATCGTTTTGAACACTAAGGTGATAACAAAGGAGAGCCCGATGTATGACAAGGATGGGAACAGGATGGCCTATGAGGGGGCGCTGAGAGTAAGGGTTAGGGAAAATGGGAGGACAATCCCAGCGCCGCCGGATAATTACTGCTATGACTTGAGCCGTGGCTCCAAACATTACAGAATGGGGAGTGTCACAGTGGTGAAGAGCAAGGGAGCCGTTGCATTTCAGATGGAAGCAGTTGATGGAGGTTTTTGTAAGCGGGGCGAGATACTTTGGGTGAGCAGGAGGAGCGTACTGGCTTTTCAGCCTGAGAAGGGCAGTGGATTTAACAAGACGGTAGTGTACGGTCCGTTACAGGAAAGCACAACCTGTACTTTTGCATTTCAAAGGGTGGATCAAAACGGTACGGTACGCGCAGAATCTGAGCCGCAGAAATGTAAAGTGCAGGTGGACGGGGAGGGGCCTAAGGGAAATATTTTTATGAGGGGGAAGGAGAACTTTCCTCAATATAGCAGGGAAAAGGAGGTACTGGAAACACAGTTTTCGGACCAGGAGTCCGGAGTAAAGTCTCTGGCCTACTGTTTCTATGCAGCGCCCAAAACTCTGGAACAGATTATCGAAAATGGGGATCATGCGCCATGGATAAAGCTTGACGGTCCGGTTACCATCCAACAGGAGGGGGCATGGCAGATGGCCGTTCGGGCTGAGGACTGGGTGGGAAATGTATCCTATTCTTTAAGTCCCGATTTTGTCCTGGATTTTACAGAACCCCGGATTATGGTCAATGGGACAAAGGATGGAGCAGCCACCCGGCAAAAGGCAGAGCTGGAGATACTGTTTACGGACCAATACTTAAAGGAGGAGAGCTTGAGGGTGGAACTGTCACATGAGGGGACGGGGCGCGTTACACTTATCCCGCAGAAAACAAGAACCAGGGAGGGGGTGAGATGGAGATTCCGGGATATCCCTAGAAAAAAAGAGCGTGACGGGCATTATAAGTTGACCGTATCCGCAGAGGACCTTGCAGGAAACATGGCAAGGAAAGAGATGAATTTTTCGGTCAACAGGTATGGATCCGTTTATTATCCGGACCTGAACACGCAGGAACGCATCCAGGCATACTATCTGGCTGAGGAATTTCCAGTTGTGATCAGAGAAATAAATGTGAACAGACTGGTGCAGACTCAGATTACATGCAGCAGAAACGGCGAGACATCCATTTTAAAAGAGGGGAGGGATTATACGGTCAATGGGAAGGAACAGGGGAACAAAAGCTATGGTTATACGTATGAGATTAAGGCAGAGTGCTTTGCGAAGGAGGGCAGATATTCCGTGATGGTGTCCTCACTGGATCAGGCGGGGAATCGGTCTGATAGTCGGGCTGCGCAGACAATGGCGGAATTTGTCATAGACAAAACCCCACCCAGATGTGTGGTGACGGGAATAGAACCGGGAGCTGTGTACAGGGAGAGAGAACGGGAAGTGCGTATTGATGCAGGGGAGAATTACTGCCTGGATCAGCTGCAGGTATTTCAGAATGGTGAGTTGGTGGCAGAGACGGACCAGGAACAGCTGACTTGGATTTTTTCTGGTAGTAGCCAATGGCAGACCCTGCGGGTGTATGCCAGGGATAAGGCGGGGAATGAGTACAAGGGCGACGAGATAACGGTATGGGTATCAGATAAAGGAATAATGCCGCAAAAGGAAAAGATGCCTACAGCAGAGAAAACAGGTGATGGGACAAAGGAGGACAACACAGAGAGATTTACAGAGAGATCAGAAGCGGAACCGGAACGGAGGGCACATGGCCAGGAGGCAGGCGGCACACATGAAACAACCCGGGGAAGCGGCGCTGGATTTGGCGGTACATGGGGCATTTCTGTGGGGATGGTGATGGGGGCTGCAGCTGGTGTGCTGATTTGGAGAAGACGTACCAAGCGGTGAAAGTGGTTGCAGTTATCATGGAAAAATTATATAATGTGTGTTATGGATAGCCTGTTTTCACAGACGTATCTGTTAGTAAATTCTTGGAGAAAATCATGATATATAAAATTGGAAATGTATTTGTTCCCCTTCTTATCCATTATTTGATTGCTGCATTTGTGCTGCTTTTTGGGGCGAATTTCATGGATGACGCACTTTTAACCTCTCTCACAGCACTGGTTGCGCTTCCTGTGATGTGGTATCTATACAGGCGGGACCGCCGAAATGGAGCTGTAGAGACAACTGCCCTAAGGGGGACAGTGCCCTGGTGGGCGTTTCTGGTTACTATACTCTTGGGAATTGTATCCAATCAGATGATTACGGGGGTTATGAATTATTTCCGTGTCACCCAGCAGTTCTCCAATGAAGTGCAGGAGGGCCTCCTTCGGGGAGATATCTGGGCGCAGGTTCTTGGACTTGGAATTTTGGTACCTGTGATGGAAGAGATTTTGTTTCGGGGGCTGATTTACAACCGTTTGAAAAAATATGTTTCTCTTTGGACAGCAATTCTGGGGGGAGCCGTGATTTTCGCCCTTTATCATGGAAATATGGTGCAGTTTCTGTTTGCGCTTCCTATGGGTCTGCTGATTATTCTGCTCTATGAGAGATGGCATTCTCTGTCAATCCCCATTGTTTTCCATATAGCAGCCAATTTAAGTACTGTGCTATTGAACTGCCTGGTACTGAAGTGATGTGTATTGTGCGTATGTTAACGAGAATGACATGAAAAAAGGCAGAAGAGAAAGATAAAAATGAATATAAGTTAAAATAGACGAATAATCTGACAACTTATGTGAATTTTTTTCTTTACAGATTTTAAAAATAGGTGTATAGTATGCATACGATGACAGAAAACAATAAGATCGTTTAGATCACATAGAGAAAGGGTTGGACGTATGGATACCATGAACAGAACATTCTCTGTTCAATATCCGGGATTGTACAGGCCGGAGTTTGAACACGACAACTGTGGTATTGGTGCTGTTGTCAATATCAAGGGAGTCAAAACCCATGAAACGGTTGAGAACGCACTTAGAATTGTAGAAAATTTAGAACATAGAGCTGGCAAAGATGCCGAAGGAAAAACAGGTGACGGAGTAGGAATCCTATTACAGATTTCTCACAGATTCTTCTCCAAAACCTGCAGATCCCTCGGCATCTTTTTAGGTTCTGAGAGAGAATACGGAATCGGTATGTTTTTCTTTCCACAGGATGAACTAAAAAGAAACCAGGCTAAAAAGATGTTTGAAATCATTGTGGAGAAGGAAGGCTTGGAATTTCTGGGATGGAGAGAAGTGCCAACCGTGCAGGAGGTGCTGGGACACAAAGCGAAGGAGTGTATGCCGTGCATTGCCCAGGGGTTTGTGAAGAAACCCAGGGATGTTGAGAAAGGGCTGGATTTTGACCGGAAGCTCTATGTGGTGCGCAGAGTATTTGAGCAGAGCAGTGATGATACCTATGTGGTATCCCTGTCCAGCAGAACGATTGTGTATAAGGGAATGTTTCTGGTGGGACAGCTTCGCACCTTTTTTAAAGATCTCCAGAGTCCGGATTACGAGTCTGCGATTGCCACGGTGCATTCCAGATTCAGCACGAATACAAACCCCAGCTGGGAGAGGGCGCATCCCAACCGTATTATTGTACACAATGGGGAGATTAACACCATCCGTGGAAATGCGGATAAGATGCTGGCCCGTGAGGAGACTATGTCCTCCGAATATTTTAACAGGGAGCTGCACAAGGTGCTGCCGGTAGTCAACACGGCGGGTTCCGACTCAGCCATGATGGACAATACGCTGGAGTTCCTGGTGATGAGCGGTATAGAACTACCTCTGGCTGTCATGATCATGATACCTGAGCCCTGGTCCAACAATGGGACCATGACGCAGAATAAAAAGGACTTTTACCAGTATTATGCCACAATGATGGAGCCCTGGGACGGTCCTGCGTCCATTGTGTTCAGCGACGGTGATCTGATCGGCGCTGTGCTGGACCGGAATGGACTGAGACCTTCCAGATACTATATCACAGAGGATGGGTACCTGATCCTCTCTTCAGAGGTGGGCGTACTGGACATTGATCCCACCAGAATTGTCCAGAAGGAGAGATTGCATCCTGGAAAGATGCTGTTGGTGGACACTATTTTAGGCAGGGTGATAGACGATGATGAACTGAAAGAAAAATACGCCAGAAAACAGCCTTACGGGGAATGGCTGGACCAGTATCTGGTGAATCTAAAGGATTTGCGGATTCCCAATATCCGTGTGCCCCAATACGACGACGAGGAGCTGGATAAACTGCAGAAGGCCTTTGGATACACTTATGAGGAATACCAGACTTCCATCCGAAATATGGCCTTAAACGGAGCGGAGGGAATCAGCGCCATGGGAGTGGATACCCCTCTGGCTGTGCTGTCAGACCAGTATCAGCCACTGTTTAACTACTTTAAACAGCTGTTTGCCCAGGTTACCAATCCTCCCATTGACGCGATCCGGGAGGAGGTCATTACCTCCACCACCGTCTATGTGGGGAAAGACGGAAATTTATTGAATGAACAGCCAATCAACTGCCAAGTTTTGAAGGTGGATAACCCCATTCTCACAAATACCGATATCCTGAAAATTAAGCACATGAAGGTAGACGGCTTTAAGGTGGAGGAGGTTCCCATCACCTACTATAAAAACACAAATCTGGAGAGGGCCATTGAGCATCTCTTTGTGGAGGTGGACAGAGCTCACCGGGACGGGGCCGATATTCTGATCCTCACGGACCGGGGAGTGGATGAGAACCATGTTCCCATTCCGTCACTCTTAGCTGTGTCCGCAGTGCATCAGCATCTGGTAAAGACAAAGAAAAGGACGTCCCTGGCAATTGTACTGGAGTCCGGAGAGCCCCGGGAGGTACACCACTTTGCCACACTTTTGGGATATGGAGCCTGTGCGATCAATCCATATTTGGCACAGGAGACCATACGTCAGTTGATTGACTGCGGCATGCTGGAAAAGGATTATTACGCGGCAGTGAATGACTACAACCAGGCTGTGCTTCATGGCATTGTAAAGATTGCTTCTAAGATGGGAATTTCCACGATCCAGTCCTATCAGGGATCACAGATTTTTGAGGCTATTGGAATTGACCAGATGGTGATTGACAAGTATTTTACCAATA
The DNA here is from genome assembly GCF_058119865.1 of Ruminococcus sp. 8Y-12. Taxonomy (NCBI): domain Bacteria; kingdom Bacillati; phylum Bacillota; class Clostridia; order Eubacteriales; family Oscillospiraceae; genus Ruminococcus; species Ruminococcus sp. 8Y-12. The sequence goes on from NZ_CM176623.1 coordinate 2,120,910, forward strand.
CCGTGAGCAGGATCGGAGGTATTACTCTGGAGGATATCGCGAGGGATGTGGATTCTCTTCACACGGAAGCCTTTGATCCGTTGGGCTTGAAGTCGGATCTGACCCTGAACAGCGTGGGGCGTCACAAGATGAGAAGCGCTGGGGAGGAGCACAGATACAATCCTCAGACCATCCATCTGCTCCAGCAGTCCGCCCAGAGAGGGGACTATAAGCTATTTAAGGAATATACGCAGCTGGTGGATAAAGAGGATTCCGGTTATTTGAGAAGTCTGATGGACTTTAAATACCCGGAAAAGGGAATTCCTTTGAGCGAGGTGGAGAGCGTAGAATCCATTGTCACCAGGTTTAAGACCGGCGCCATGTCCTACGGCTCTATTTCACAGGAAGCCCATGAGACTCTGGCCATTGCCATGAACCGTCTGCACGGCAAGTCCAACAGCGGCGAGGGTGGTGAGAGTCTGGACAGAATGATACCTGGCAGTGACGGTTTGGATCGCTGTTCCGCTATCAAACAGGTGGCATCCGGTCGTTTTGGGGTTACCTCCAGATACTTGGTGAGCGCCCGGGAGATACAGATCAAGATGGCACAGGGCGCAAAACCGGGCGAGGGAGGACACCTTCCGGGCGGAAAGGTATATCCGTGGGTTGCTAAGACAAGGCACTCCACCCCGGGGGTAGGCTTGATCTCACCGCCTCCCCATCACGATATCTATTCTATCGAAGACTTGGCCCAGCTGATCTATGACCTGAAAAATGCGAACAAAAAGGCGCGGATTTCCGTGAAGCTGGTATCCGAGGCAGGGGTGGGAACTGTTGCGGCAGGTGTAGCCAAGGCAGGAGCCCAGGTTATCCTGATCTCCGGATATGACGGAGGGACGGGAGCAGCTCCCAGAAGTTCCATTCACAATGCAGGGCTTCCCTGGGAATTGGGATTGGCTGAAACACACCAGACTTTAATAATGAACGGACTGAGAAACAAAGTGCGTATCGAAACGGATGGAAAACTTATGAGCGGTCGAGATGTTGCCATAGCGGCCATACTGGGAGCTGAGGAGTTTGGATTTGCCACTGCACCTCTGGTGACCATGGGATGTGTGATGATGCGTGTCTGCAATCTGGATACCTGTCCGGTGGGGATCGCAACACAAAATCCCGAGCTGCGCAGACGCTTCCGGGGGAAACCGGAATATGTCATGAATTTTATGCGCTTTATAGCAGAAGAATTGAGAGAATATATGGCAAAGCTGGGCGTACGTACAGTGGATGAACTGGTGGGACGCACGGATCTTTTGTTGAGAAAAGAGCATACGGAGAAAGTCCATGCGGGCAGGGTAGATCTTAGCGCTATTTTACAAAACCCCTATGAAGGATCAGAGCGCAAGGTGACCTTTGATCCAACACAGATTTATGATTTCCATCTGGAAAAGACCGCTGATGAGAGGATATTGCTGAGAAAACTGCGGCCTGCCTTGGAAAAGGGGCAGAAGCGCAGCATAGAGGTGGATGTGACCAATACAGATAGGGCCTTTGGTACCATTTTTGGATCAGAGATAACCAGTATGTATGGTGACACCCTGGAGGAAGATACCTACACAATAAAATGCAACGGAGCCGGGGGACAGAGCTTTGGAGCCTTTATTCCCAAGGGACTTACCCTGGAGCTGGTGGGAGACAGCAATGACTATTTCGGAAAGGGGCTTTCCGGCGGAAAACTCATTGTCTATCCGCCGAAAGGCGTCCTGTTTAAAGAGGATGAGAATATTATTGTGGGAAACGTGGCTCTTTACGGGGCAACCAGTGGAAAAGCCTATATAAACGGTGTTGCAGGAGAACGGTTCTGTGTCAGAAATTCCGGTGCCATTGCTGTGGTGGAAGGAGTGGGTGACCACGGATGCGAGTATATGACAGGTGGCCGTGTGGTGGTGCTTGGAAAGACAGGCAAGAACTTTGCGGCGGGCATGAGCGGGGGGATCGCTTATGTGATAGATGAGGACAGCGATTTATACACCAAGGTAAATAAATCGATGGTCTCGATTGAAAAGCTTTCAAATAAATACGATGTACTGGAGCTGAAAGAGATGATCAAAGATCATGTGGCTTACACCAACTCCACGAAGGGGAAAGAGATCCTGGAGAAGTTCGGAGAATACCTGCCTAAGTTTAAGAAGATTATTCCTCATGACTACAACCGCATGCTGATGGCTATTGTACAGATGGAGGAAAAGGGTTTGAGCAGTGAACAGGCACAGATTGAAGCATTCTATGCGAATAAGAGAGGATAGGAGGGCAGAAGAATGGGAAAACCGACAGGGTTTTTAGAATATGAGAGACAGACAAGTGAAGAGACAGAGCCAAAGGCCAGAATCAAGAATTTTAAAGAATTCCACTCCCCTCTGCCCCGGGAAAAACAGAGAATTCAGGGGGCCAGGTGTATGGCCTGCGGAGTGCCGTTCTGCCAGTACGGCAAAATGATCGGAGGTATGGCTTCCGGCTGTCCGCTCAACAACCTGATTCCGGAGTGGAATGATCTGGTGTACACAGGAAACTGGGAGATGGCCTATAAGCGCCTGATGAAGACCAACTGTTTTCCGGAATTCACGGCAAGGGTATGCCCTGCGCTGTGTGAGGCGGCCTGCACCTGCAATTTAAACGGTGATCCCGTATCTACAAAGGAGAATGAGCGGGCAATCATTGAAAACGCGTTTGACGCAGGCCTGGTGACGCCCGAACCCCCCAAGGTGCGCACCGGCAAAAGAGTGGCTGTGGTGGGCAGCGGTCCTGCGGGTCTTGCGGCCGCTATGCAGCTTAACTCACGAGGACATCACGTTACGGTCTTTGAGCGCAGTGACCGGATCGGAGGCCTGCTGCGGTATGGCATTCCGAATATGAAACTGGAAAAAGAGGTGATCGACCGCCGGATAGCCATTATGGAGGCGGAAGGAGTGGAATTTGTCACCAATGTGAATGTGGGGGAGGATGTAAAGGCGGCAAAGCTGCTAAAGGATTATGACCGGGTTATTCTGGCCTGCGGTGCATCCAACCCCAGGGATATCAAAGTTCCCGGCAGGGATGCAAAGGGAATCCACTTTGCGGTTGATTTTCTGACTGCCACGACCAAGAGCTTGCTGGATAGCAGCTTTGCGGATAACAAGTTTATTCCGGCTAAGGGGAAAAAGGTGATGGTTATCGGGGGTGGAGATACGGGAAATGACTGTGTCGGTACTGCCATCCGTCTGGGCGCAGCTAGCGTGCTCCAACTGGAGATGATGCCCAAGGCGCCGGATACCAGGGCAGACAACAATCCCTGGCCTGAGTGGCCCAGAGTCTGCAAGACCGACTATGGACAGGAGGAGGCCATAGCTGTATTTGGTCATGATCCCAGGGTGTATCAGACCACAGTATCTGAATTTGTCAAAAACAAGAAGGGAGAAGTCTGCCAGGCAAAGCTGGTAAAGCTGAAGAGCAGGAAGGACGAGAAGACCGGACGTATGATGATGGTTCCCGTGGAGGGAAGCGAGTATGTGGTAGATGTGGACCTAGTACTGATTGCCGCTGGCTTTCTGGGGTCACAAAAATATGTGACGGATGCCTTTAAAGTGGAGCTCGACGGGCGGACGAATGTAAAGACAGAGCCTGAACCGTACCAGACCTCCGTGTCAAACGTGTTTGCGGCGGGGGATATGCGAAGAGGACAGTCGCTGGTGGTGTGGGCTATACAAGAGGGAAGAGAGGCAGCCAAAGCGGTAGACCGGTCCCTGATGGGATACACAAATTTATAAAACAACAGCCGGGAACAAAGCTTTAACAGGTTCCCGGCTGTCATACTGTCAAGAATTACCTGGTCATTTCCGAAACTTACCTGGTCATTTCCGGAAATTACCTGGTCATTTCTGAAAAATTACCTGGTCATTTTTGACGTTTCAGGGATTTACTCCGCAAGATGGTCCATTCCTTGACTCAGTATGCTGTATACATGATCATCCTCCAGGGAGTAAAAGATGGTTTTTCCCTCCCTGCGGAACTTGACGAGACGGCTTTGCTTCAGGATTCTCAGCTGGTGGGATATGGCACTCTGAGTCATATTCAGGAGCTGCGCTATATCACACACACACATCTCACTCTCAAGGAGTACATAAAGAATTTTAATCCTGGTAGAATCTCCAAAAATTTTGAAAAGTTCGGCCAAATCATAGAGTCTCTCCTCATCAGGCATCTGCTTCTGAACAGATTCAATAATATCTGGATGGGCATGTATATAATCACATTTTGGTGCATCGTCATTCTGTTGCATAATAAGAACTCCTTTCTTGTGTGCTGTTGTATGTGTGTTTCCCAATTAATCAACAGGCCTGTGCAATACCGCACAGTTCCGTTTCTTAGTATAACACTAATTGACATAAGAAGCAAAGGTCAGTCCAGGGAGTTCTTCCTGGGCAGCAAAGCAACGACTCCCAGCATCAGGATAGGAAAAAGCAGGGCAAAGAGCACAGCCGCCCAGAGCCAGTAGGGGGCTTGAGGACAGGGCAGCGGTCAGGTAGCTGGCCACGCACAGTACACTGCTTATCACAATGAATTTTTTTAGATTTATCCGGGCTCCGTATTTTTCAAAAAAAGTCCGCGACAGGCCCATCAGGATGGCAAAAGCACACGGGCCCAACAGATCCCCTGCGGTCTTGGATACCTGGAGGGCTGATTCTGCGAAAAAAGATGCCCATTGGGAAATGGCCTGTTCCGACGCTCCTGAACAGATCATCAATAGAAGAAACATCCAGAAAAGCTTCATGGAAAAAAGCTGGCTAACGGCAATGGGTTTATGTCCTTCCCCGATGGTGTTAAGGGGTACTTTGGCGAAGAGCAGAGCGTTGCACAGCGGAATGATGGCCCAAAGTGAAGCCAGAATGCGCCAGCCGGAGATTCCAACTGTAACAAAAAAGAGGAGTGGAGCATATATGCGCGCCTACCACACAGATACGGTAGCCGATTTTGTCCAGAGAAATGGCAAACTCTGTCTGGAAGGTCAGAAAAAGCAGCGGAGCCAGATTGTTGATGCACTTGTTTCAAATTGCACTTTTGTAGTACATGTGGTAAGATTATAGCATTCACACGTCAAATTGCATACGGTAAATTGGGGATTGGGGGAAGAAGAATGAAGGTTTTGGATCTGCACTGCGATACCATTTCAAGGCTGCATCGCTCGGAGGGGTGCCAAAGAGGTGACAGTCTAAGAAAAAATGCCATTCACGTTGACTTGGAAAAGATGGCCCGGGGGGACTATCTGCTTCAGAATTTTGCACTGTTTGTGTGCATGGAGGAGGTTGAGAACCCCTTTGAGAGCGCAATGGAGATGACTGACCGGTACTATGAAGAACTGAAAAAGAATCAGGATCTGATTGCACCGGCGTTTCGCTTTCAGGATATTGTGGACCACCAGGCTGAAGGGAGGATGAGCAGTCTTCTGACACTGGAGGAAGGGGGAATCCTGAAGGGAAAGATTGAGTTTCTGCGGATTTTTTACCGGCTTGGGGTGCGCATGATCACCCTGACCTGGAATTATGAGAATGGGATTGGTGCCCCCAATATTGTCTTTGACGAGAACAAGATTCCTCAGTTTTCCAGGAGAAATGAGAAGGGCCTGACCGATTTCGGCATTGATCTGGTGCAAGCAATGGAGGGCCTTGGAATGATTGTGGATGTATCCCACCTCTCAGACGGGGGCTTCTGGGATGTGGTAAAGTACACTGAAAAACCTTTTGTGGCCAGCCACTCTAATGCAGCGGCTGTATGCAATGTGTGCAGGAATCTGACGGATGACATGATCCGAGCTTTGGCTGACAGGGGTGGAGTGATGGGATTGAATTTCTGCGGAAGCTTTCTTGTACCCGGAGCTGAGAAAAATCCCATGGAGAACCGTATAGGTTCCATCGCACATATGGTACGCCATCTAAAGCACATCCGAAATGTGGGCGGTATTGAGGTCTGTGCCCTTGGCACGGACTTTGACGGAATTCCGGGGAACCCTCAGATAGAGAATGCCTCGATGATGCCCCGGTTGGCTGAAGCCCTGGAACAGGAGGGATTCACTGCCGGGGAGATTGAAAAGATTTTCTATAAAAATGCACTCCGGGTTTATCAGGAGCTCTTATAGAATAACCAGAGGATGAATGGCAAGAATAGGAACAGGAGACTATGATAAAAAAGGAAATACCATATTTTGATCTGGAGAAAATAAGCAATTCAGGGCAGTGTTTTCGCCTTGCGAGGCGGGGAGAGGAAAGATTTGCACTGACTGCCATGGGCAGATACCTGGAGATGGAGCAAAGAGGGGCAGAGGTCTGCTTTTACTGTGACAGAAAAGAGTTTGAAGATATATGGGAGACCTATTTTGATTTGAGGGCTGACTATAAGAAAATAGAGAACTGCGTAGACCCGGATGATGCATATTTAAGCCGGGCAGTGCAGTGTGCCAGCGGCGTGAGAATTCTGCGCCAGGAACTGTGGGAAACAGTGGTCAGTTTTATCATTTCACAGCAAAACCATATTCCAAGGATAAGAAAGTGCGTGGAAACCCTCTGCCGCAGTTATGGGGAACCGAGGGTAAACCTTTGGGGAGAGACGTACTTCGCCTTTCCGGGCCCTGAGAGACTGGCCGCAGTGTCTGAGGAGGAGCTTCGCAGGTGTAACCTGGGTTACCGGGCAAAATACATACGCAAAAGTGCAGAGATGGCTGTGACAGGGGTAGTGGACCTTAAGCGGATCGCAGGCTTAGAGTACAGCGCAGCAAAGGCAGAGCTGATGAAACTTTGCGGGGTGGGGATCAAAGTGGCAGAGTGTATCTGCTTGTTTGCACTTCACCATATTGAAGCGTTTCCGGTGGATACCCATATTCAGGATATGTTGCGGGAGAACTATCCGGATGGTTTTCCTTTTGAGCGATACCAGGGAATTGCCGGTGTGATGCAGCAGTACGCTTTTTACTATGAGCTGTGGGGAGAAAAAGAGATCCTACAGGAGAGGAGGACATCGTAGTGGAATTTATAGAGATGGCGCTGGAACAGATTGTCAGCATAGCTATTCTGATATTTGAGTTCATCGGAGTGGGAATCATCATTTATTCCGGACTAGTGGGTGTCTATAAATACGTGAGACGCCATCCGGATACCAAGATTACCCTGGCGAAAGGTCTGGCAATGGGCCTGGAGTTTAAACTGGGCAGTGAAATTCTGCGAACAGTAGTGGTCAGAGAGTGGAAAGAGATCAGCATTGTGGCAGGAATCATTGCCCTGCGTGCAGCGCTCACCTTTCTGATCCATTGGGAGATCAAGGAGGAAGAGAAGGGAATTGAGATGGAATAGTATAAAAGATCTGCCGCTGGTTAGCCAGCGGCAGATTTTGTTTTAGGTTTTGGATGGAGAGAGATACTGCGTCCGAGTATCAGAATCTCATGGGCAATCAATGGCATAGCAGCCAAGAAAATCAATCTTCCCCACTCCATCCAGGAGAGATGGCAGGTGCCGAATGCCTGTATAAAATATGGAACCTCAGTCACCAGAAGCTGAAGCATAAGTCCAATGGCAAAGGCTGCGATCATCAGCTTGTTGGAGAGATGATTCATGCGGAAGAAAGAGGTTTCTACATCCCGCATGCCAATAGCGTGAAATAGCTGGGAGATGCCCAGCACCGTAAATGCATAGGTCTGGGAACGGGCCAGCAGCTCAGGCTGTGTCAAGAGGGTCTTCAGTGCAGTCAGTGAAACAGGCACCTGCTCTGCGTGCAGAATACTCACTGGCAGCATCAGAAAGGCGGAGGTACTTATAAAAGCAATGAGAAATCCATAAAGCAGCGTGCATTCCAATCCACCGCCTGCAAAAAGGCTTTCATTTTTTGGGCGGGGAGGACGGTTCATAAAATGCTGTGAGTTGCAGATATCCACACCCAGAGCCAGAGCCGGAAGAGAGTCGGTAATCAGGTTGATCCACAGGATATGGCTGGGTTTTAAGGGGGAGGAGAGGCCCAGGATGATGGCTGCCAGCATGGTGATAATCTCCCCGAAATTGGAGGAGAGCAGGAAGAGAACAGATTTTTTGATATTCTCATAAATGCTGCGTCCTTCCGCAATGGCCTTTCCTATGGTGGCAAAGTTGTCATCGGTCAGGATAATATCAGCGGCATTCTTTGCTACATCTGTTCCAGTGATTCCCATGGCGATTCCCACGTCCGCCGTCTTTAGAGAAGGTGCGTCATTGACACCATCCCCGGTCATTGCCACAATCTGACCCGAAGACTTCAGAGCTGTTACAATCCGGACCTTGTGTTCCGGAGATACGTGAGCATACACATTTGTTACGGCTGCTGCCTGGGGCAGCTGGGAATCTGACAAGGTCTCCAGCTCATCTCCTGTCATGCAGTCCGAGCGCCTGGTTGCGATTCCGAGTTCCCTTGCTATGGCAAAAGCGGTATCTATACGGTCTCCAGTGATCATAACAGTGCGCACACCTGCGTTTTTAAAGTCCTGAACTGCTTTCAGGGCCTCGGGACGGATGGGGTCTTTCATGCCGGCCAGCCCCACAAAGACCAGATTTTCCTCTGAGGGAGTCTTGTCCCCCAGTTTCATCCCCAGAGCCAAGACACGCAAAGCTTTGGAGGAGAGGGTATCCAGCATTTGCTGCACTTTCTTTCTGTGTACATCCGTCATAGGGATGGGTGAGCCCCCTGATAGAATATATTTGGAGCGTTTGAGGATGTCATCCGGGGACCCCTTAGTGTAGGATACATAGGATGCCCCCCGGCGATGCAGTGTGGTCATCATCTTGCGGTCCGAGCTGAAGGCAATCTCACTCTTTCTGGGCTGGGTGCGTTCCAGCTCCTGCCGGAATAGCCGATAGCCGGCAGCCAGGTCTAGAAGAGCCAGCTCCGTGGGATCTCCCACCCGGGTATCATCTGAAAGAACCGCGTCGTTGCAAAGGGCAAAGCCCTCCAGAAAATACCGGTTTTTATCGGGATTTAAGGAGTCAGCGTCATAGAGACTTCCCTCCGTATAGCAGAGGGTGACAGACATTTTATTCTGTGTAAGGGTTCCGGTCTTGTCCGAGCAGACCACACTGACGGACCCCAGGGTTTCCACACTGGGAAGGCGTTTTACAATGGTATGGACCTTTACCATACGGGATACACTGAGGGCCAGCACCATAGTTACCACAGCGGGAAGTCCCTCAGGCACAGCGGCTACAGCCAGGGAGATGGCGGTGATCAGCATTTCCAGTATGTCTCTCTTCTGAAGGACTGCAATCAGAAAGAGCAGCAGACAAAGTACGATGGAAACAATGCTTAAAAGTTTTCCCAAGTCCCCCAGCCTTTTCTGAAGCGGCGTAGTTTCCGCAGTGCTGTTGTTGATCATGCGTGCAATCTTACCGATCTCCGTGTCCATACCTATGGCGGTCACCACGCCCTCTCCGCGGCCATAGGTGACATTGGTGGTCATGTAGGCTTTATTCTGGTGGTGTACATCCTTTTCCACAGGAAGGGATTCTCCTGTAAGGGCAGACTCCTCTATCTTTAGGCTGTTTACAGATGTAAGCTTCAGGTCAGCAGGTACCTGACGTCCCGCATCCAGGCATACTACATCCCCCACAATCAGGTCTTTTGCAGGAATTTCCACGGGTACGCCGTTCCTCATGACCAGGGCAGTGGGGCTTGTCAGCTGTTTGAGCGCTTCCAGTGCCTTTTGAGCCTTGCCCTCCTGAATCACCCCGACTATGGCATTGACCATAATAACTGCAAGGATAATCGCGGTGTCGCTGAATTCACCCAGCAGCATGGAGATGGCTGCAGCCACAAAGAGCACAAAGATCAGGGGATCATTGAGTTGTTCCAAGAAAGACTGCACAGGCGTCTTTGGTTTTGCTTCCTCCAGGACATTGCGGCCCCGAGGCTTCTCGTTGGGCGGGGTATTTGCTTCTTTTATCATACTTGTCCCTCCTTCGGTTAAGAAAATATATGCTGCAGTGAGAAAAATATGAACAAATCTCATCTTGAGAAAATTTCCAAAATGTAGTAGACTGGGAAGGATGAAAAAATAGGGGAGGCTTGTATGAGCAGAAAAGTTATTTTGTACATTGCGGTAAGCCTGGATGGGTATATTGCAGACAGTGAAGGTAACATCGACTGGCTGGGGGGCCAGGATGAGGGGTACGAGACAGATTATGGCTATGAGGAATTTATCACAGGGGTTGATACCATTCTCATGGGGAAAAATACTTACCGGCAGGTGTCAACAGAGCTGTCGCCGCAGGTCTGGCCTTATTCGGGAAGAAAGACCTATGTATTTACACACCAGCAGGAACAGGACAGACCAGACATACAATTTACCGGGGAGGACCCTCAGGAATTGGTTTGGCGCCTGAAAGCAGGGAGCGGAAAGAATATATGGGTGTGCGGGGGATCGGATCTTGCGAATCAGCTGATGGCAGCCGATGTCATTGATGAGTTTCACCTCACAATCATGCCGGTTATATTAGGCGGAGGTCTTCCGCTATTTGCCCGGAACCATCCGAGGCTAAAGCTGAAGGTGGAGCAGGTACAGGAGATAAACGGAGTAATCGATATTGTGTACTCAAAATACTGATATGAATGTATACAGCCGGGAATGCGTTTGCATATCCCGGCTGTTGTGCAATTGCCGCAAATATCGGATGGAAATTCAGGCAATTATTTTGTGGTTTTACTTACTTAGTTTGCAGGAAATGTATGCGGCAGGCTGGAGCAAAAATCCGCGCATAGGCGGTCAAAGGCGCAAACTTTATAGACCAGCGTAATCCTCCGCTGCAAAGGGAATCTCAAAGGTTTTTACAGCCTCCTCTAAGTTCCGGATATCCCTGGGACCGTACAGAGGAAGGCAGGCAAAAGCCTGCTGTGTGAAAAAGCCCAGAACTACCTGAGTGACTGTGGCAGAGTATTTTTCCATCAGATTTTTCAAATGTTCTGCGGTGCGAAGATTGCCTTCTGTATAGTAGGGCGAGCCTTTAACAGATTCCGGACCCTTTGCAATATAGTTGTGGAAGAACCCATTGCATATGCCCATGTATGGCATTGCCAGATTTTGTGGGCGGCTGCAGTGGTATTCCTGCATGGGTACGTCCAGATATCCCATGGTGTCATCCTCCAGGGGATTCATGTAGCGGTAGCCCACATTGTAGAGCACTTGATTTGCGGCAAATCCACGGTACCCCATGCGTTTGCAGTATGTATCTGCCCTCAAAACCCTGTCCAGACTCCAGTTGGAACAGCCATAGTAGCGGATTTTTCCGGCCTTTACAAAGGTTTCCATGGTTTCAATGAGCTCCTCTGCGGGGATATTCTCATCATCCCTGTGATAAAAATACAGGTCTATATAGTCTGTCCTCAGAGTTTTCAGAGACAGATCCAGATCGTGTGTCATATCCTCATGAGATACCCTGTTTTTATGCAGGTCCGGAGCTGGAACGCACATATCTGGATGGCCGCCTTTTGTAATGAGGATGGCTTGGCTGCGTTTTTTACTTCGGGACAGCCAGTCCCCGATGACGCGTTCACTGCGCCCCACTTCAGGCGGAACCCAGTCTGAGTACACTCTGGCTGTGTCAAACACATTGCCGCCCATATCTAAAAAGGCGTCAAACAGGCGGTCCGCGTCAGGGCCATCCCATTTCAGGCCAGCACTAGCGCAGCCCAATCCCAGGGGAGAAAGGGAGAGATCGGTTTCTTTTATGAGTATATTTCTGGTCATTTTTAATCTCCTTTTATGTTATTGATCCTATTCTAGCATATGTGGGAAAATCCGTAAATCTGGAATCAAAAATATGAGGAAAACTGCGAAAAAAGAACAGGAGCAGTGGCAGCATTATTATGCGGCGGCTGTTCCTGTATAAAAATCAGCTATTCCCGAAATTCAAAAAAGTATTTTATGGGTACATCCAGAGCATCCGCGATATCCATGAGCTTATCCAGTGAAATGGACGTGGGCATGTTTGGCGCTTCCAGCGTACTTATGTGTGTACGGCTTAAATTGACGGATTCTGCTAATTGTAGTTGAGTTATTCCACGCAGCTTTCTGTAGTAAGCGATGGTCAAACCCAGCTGTCTGTATTGATTAATTCGCTTGTTATTCACGGCATCCCCTCCTTCTTTTGAATAGTGTAGCCTTTTGCAATGCAAAACGAAACAATGTACAGCTTAACATTTGCCAAGTTTCATGTTGCAAATGACATGAAGATGTGTTATAATACAAAATGAAAATTGGCAGAATTACAGATGGAATCTATACTTTTTAAATCTGGCATACTCCAGAAACTCTTTCTGCTCAGAATCAGGGAGTGTGCGGTATATGGAGAGCAACTCCTGTTCTCTTCCCACGGAATGTGCCAATTCATTTTCTGCTTTGGAGGCAGAAGGAGTGAAGTCCGGATTGATAAGCAGGTCGTCCAGCGTCACATTATAAAAGTCAGCAAAAGCAACGATCAGTTCTAAGGTTGGAGTTCGCTTTCCTAGCTCATAGTTTGAGTAAGTGGGACGTTCTATATTCAATTTGCTGCTGACATATTCCTGGGTATAGTTGTGGAAATCGCGCAACGCTTTTAAGTGTTGCGCTAAAAGTAATATTGCCATAGACACCTCCCGCGAATTGCAAATATTATAGCAATCTCACGAATAAATATCTTTAAATGCAACAAAATGAAACATAAAAATAGATTTTATGGGAAAATATCAGCGAAACGTTATCGGAGTGAAACGGTGGTTAGTACTCCGGGTATAGACGATGTGCTGGATAGAAGTTTTGAGCAGATCAGAGAATTAGAAAGCGGGAACGCTGTAGAACAGTGTTCCCACTTTTGCAATATAGATGTTCTGAATCAGAGCTCCATTTGACTTAAGTAACTGTTGTGATACCTGCCGGAAAAGGTGACATCCTCTCCAAACCAGCTGGGAGGAGTAAAGGCATTTGCCTGTTCCTCTGTGTCAAACTCCACTTCAGCGAGTACGAGGGGAGCAAACGGCGGCAGAAAGACATCCAGTTCTATTTTAAGATTACTTTCTAAAGGAATGAGATAACGCTTTTTTGCGATCAGATTTCCGTCTGCTTTTTCTTTTAAGTGCTGATAGGCATTGGCAGTGAGCGGAAGATTGTATTCCTCTCTGACCATCATTCCCGCTGATTTATAGGTGAGTATATAGGAGTCGTCCTGTCTGCGGATGCGTACTACCGGTTCTGTGCACAGGTATCCCTGTTCAATGAGGACAAAGGGATAGCTCTCCAGGTCTGCCGGTAGAGTGGGAACCAGGTATTTTCGTTCAATTTCCATAAGAATCTCCTTTGTAAATGATATTGTAACGCAAATGTTTTTGCAACTATTCAACAATCTGCGCATTTACTGAACAGTAACATTATGCATTTAATTGTACAACATATTACTGAGAAAGGGGTAGAAAGTTTTGGATATCTCTGCTAGAATGGGTAAAAGGAAATAGCAGAGTAACAAGAAGAGAGTAGGAGGAATATTTATGGCGGCTGTGTATGTGTTTCTGGCAGAAGGATTTGAGGAAATTGAGGGTCTTACCGTGGTGGATTTGCTGCGCAGAGCAGGGATTGAAGTGAAAATGATCGGTATTGACAACAGAGAATATGTAACTGGTTCCCACGGCATATGCGTAAAGACAGACGGGAAAATAACAGATTTTGATTTCAAGAGCGCAGAGGCTCTGGTACTTCCGGGCGGGATGCCTGGGACAAAGCATCTGGGAGAGTGTGAGGCTCTGAAAAGGATATTACTGATGGCGGACGCGGCCCAAAGCCGTATCGGGGCAATCTGTGCAGCGCCCAGCGTACTGGGGGAACTGGGTATTTTGGAGGGAAGGCATGCAGTGTGCTATCCTGGATTTGAGGAGAAACTAAAGGGCGCCTCCGTGGGAATGGAACCGGTGGCCGTGGATGGACATATTACTACCAGCAGAGGAATGGGGACTGCCATAGATTTTGGACTGGCTCTGATCGCTCAGATATCAGGGGAGAGCGAGGCCAGGCGTGTTGGAAAAGGGATTATGTACCTTGAAGAGGAGCAGGTGATATAATGTGGCAGAGATATGAATTGAAAAACCGGGCAAAGGACATGATCAGAAAATGTTATTTGTCTGCTGTGATCGTCTGCCTGATATCCAGCATTTTTTCAGGAGAATTTTCGGGAAGTGTGGGACGCGGGGAAGACAGATCTATAAAGAGTACCTATGAGTCCTCTATTGATACAGCCAAGGAGGCCATTCACGGAGAGATAGAGGCCAGGGATGTGGTAGAACAGATTAAAAACTCTCTGCTGGTCGGATTTCTTCCTATTATGATAGGGGTTGGTATTTTTCTGGCTCTTTTGGGGATTGTCGTCTCCATTTTTATCGGCGGCCCCATACTTGTGGGCTCCAAACGTTTCTTTATGTGTAATCGGGAGACAAGAGGAAGCTTGTGGATGATACTCTTTGCTTTTCGAAGCAGCCATATATGGAACGTAATTTTGGTCATGTTTTTGAGAGGGCTGAAGACCTTCCTCTGGGGATTGCTGCTTGTGATTCCAGGAATTATCAAGAGCTATGAGTACCGGATGATTCCCTATATTCTATCGGAGAATCCTGGAATGGATACAAAGAGAGCCTTTCAGCTCAGCGCAGAGATGATGTACGGGCAGAAGTGGAATGCTTTTGTACTGGATTTGTCCTTTATACTCTGGCTTATCCTGGGCGCGATCACCTGCGGACTGGTGAATGTGTTTTTTGTGCACCCCTACATGGCTGCCACAAATGCGGAACTCTATGGAGTGCTCCGCGAGGACGGACTGCGCAGGGGTATCTCCAATACCTATGAACTGCCAGGATTTGAAACAGAAAGCAAATAATCAAGCTTAAACCCGCAAAAAAGGGGTGGCTTTTTAGAAAAGCTTGTGCTATACTATTAAAATGACTGCAAGTATGGATAAGTTTAAGCACTTTCTATATAAGAATCAAGGAGGAAATGTAGAACAATGAGTTTACAGGTAGAAAAACTGGAAAAGAACATGGCGAAGCTGACGATAGAAGCTTCTGCTGAAGAGTTAGAGGCAGCAATTCAGAAAGCTTATTTAAAAAACAGAAATAAAATCACACTTCCGGGATTCCGTAAAGGAAAAGCACCCCGAAAAATGATTGAAAAAATGTACGGAGAAGGCGTATTTTACGAGGATGCAGCCAATGCTCTGATTCCCGAGGCCTATGCCAAGGAGGTTGAGGACTGTGATCTGGAGATTGTTTCACAGCCGGATATTGATGTGGTTCAGATTGAGTCAGGCAAACCGTTTATCTTTACCGCTGAGGTGGCTCTGAAACCGGAGGTTACACTGGGTGAGTACAAGGGCGTTGAGGTAGAAAAACAGAGCGTGGAAGTGACGGAAGAAGAGATCCAGGCTGAGGTGGACAAAGAGCGAGAGAACAACGCCAGAGTGATTGATGTGGATGACAGGGCAGTTGAGAGCGGCGACATGATCAAACTGGATTTCGAGGGATTTGTGGACGGTGAGGCGTTTGAGGGCGGCAAGGCTGAGAACTATGACCTGACCATCGGTTCCGGAAGCTTTATTCCGGGATTTGAAGATCAGCTGGTGGGAGCTCAGCTTGGCGCAGATATGGAAGTGAATGTTACCTTCCCTGAGGATTACAACGCAAAAGAGCTGGCCGGGAAAGCTGCTGTATTTAAATGCAAGGTCAATGAGATCAAGGTAAAGGAGCTTCCTGAGGCAGATGATGATTTTGCAAAGGATGTATCTGAATTTGACACATTGGATGAATACAAAGAGGACATCAGGAAGAATTTGACAGAGAGCAAGGAAAAGGAAGCAAAGACTGCAAAAGAGAATGCAGTGGTAGATAAGATCGTGGAGAATGCTTCAATGGAAATTCCAGATCCTATGATCGACAACCAGGTGAGAAATATGGGGGAGGACTTTGCCAGAAGAATGCAGTCCCAGGGCTTATCCATGGAGCAGTATTTCCAGTTTACCGGAATGACAGCAGATAAACTCTTTGAGCAGATGAAGCCGGAAGCGGTAAAACGCATTCAGAACAGCCTTGTACTGGAGGCAATCGCAGAGGCTGAGGATATCCAGATCAGCGATGAGCGCCTGGAAGAGGAGCTGACCAAAATGGCAGAGGCCTATAAGATGGAGCTGGACAAGCTGAAAGAACTTATGGGAGATTATGAGAAAGGCCAGATGAAGAAAGACCTTGCGATTCAGGAAGCTGTAAAGCTGGTGACTGAGGCAGCAAAGGAAGTATAATTACAAAACGGACTTTTTGAATGAAATAAATATCTGAAAATTGTATTGTATCGCAGAACAGAGAGGAGAGTCGTCATGAGCTTAGTACCTTACGTCATTGAGCAGACCAGCCGCGGTGAGAGATCCTACGACATATACTCAAGATTATTGAAGGACAGAATCATCTTTTTGGGTGAGGAGGTAAACGATGTCACTGCCAACTTGATTATTGCGCAGATGCTGTTTCTGGAATCGGAAGATCCCGGAAAGGATATTCATCTGTACATTAACAGTCCCGGAGGGTCTGTATCGGCAGGATGGGCCATCTATGACACCATGCATTATATTAAGTGTGATGTGTCCACCATCTGCATGGGTATGGCAGCCAGCATGGGGGCTTTTCTGCTGGCAGGCGGCACAAAAGGAAAACGTTTTGCCCTGCCGAATGCAGAGATTATGATTCACCAGCCCTCAGGAGGGGCCAAGGGACAGGCCACAGAGATTAAGATTGTGGCGGACATGATCTTAAAGTCCAGAAAGAAACTGAACGAGCACCTGGCTGCAAACACGGGACAGCCTCTTGAGGTGATTGAGAGAGATACAGAGAGAGATAATTACATGAGCGCGGAGGAGGCAAAAGAGTACGGCCTCATCGACAGTATATTATCCCAACATTAAGAAACCTAAGATAAGACTCCTGCTCCTAGAGTGGGAGTCTTAATGTGGTTTACACGGGTAGCAGCTGCAGGAAAGCAGCGTAGCGGATGGCGTAAAATCCGCATAACACGGAGATAATCGTAATTTATGTTGTGAGGTGGAAGAAATGGCAGGGAAAAGTGGAGAACAGAAAGTAAGATGTTCTTTTTGTAATAAATCAGAGGATCAGGTCCGCAAACTGATTGCAGGTCCTGATGGGGTCTATATCTGCGATGAGTGTATTGAGATATGCTCAGAGATCGTGGAGGAGGAACTGGAAGACGAGTATGGCATGGACACGGAGGATACCATAAACCTCCTCAAGCCAGAGGAGATCAAGACGTTTCTGGATGAGTATGTAATCGGACAGGATGAGGCGAAAAAGGCACTGTCTGTGGCGGTTTACAATCACTACAAGCGTATCACCGCCGGCAGGAATCTGGGCGTGGAGCTTCAGAAGAGCAATATTCTGATGCTGGGCCCCACAGGAAGTGGAAAGACCCTGCTGGCGCAGACATTGGCGCGGCTTCTGAACGTGCCATTTGCCATTGCGGATGCCACTGCGCTCACGGAAGCAGGCTATGTGGGGGAGGATGTGGAAAATATTCTTCTGAAGATTATCCAGGCCGCTGACTATGACATCAAGCGTGCAGAGTATGGCATCATCTATATTGATGAGATTGATAAGATTACCAGAAAGTCTGAGAACGCATCCATCACCAGGGATGTATCCGGTGAGGGTGTACAGCAGGCGCTTCTGAAAATTCTGGAGGGTACAGTGGCTTCCGTGCCGCCTCAGGGAGGCAGAAAGCATCCCCACCAGGAGCTGCTGCAGATCGATACCACAAATATCCTGTTTATCTGTGGGGGAGCCTTTGAGGGCATGGATAAGATTATTGAGACACGTATGGACACCAAGGCTATTGGCTTTAATGCCAATATTGAGGAGAAGAAGGAGCACAATGTGGGAGAGATACTGAAACATGTGCTTCCCCAGGACTTCGTTAAATTTGGTATGATTCCGGAAATCATCGGACGTGTTCCGGTGGTAGTATCCCTGGATGCTCTGGATAAGGAGACGCTTATGCGTATCCTTCAGGAACCGAAAAACTCTATAATCAAGCAGTACAAGAAGCTGTTTGAGCTGGATGGAGTGGATCTGGAGTTTGACAAGGAAGCCATTGAGGCTGTGGCAGAAAAATCCTTGGCGCGAAAGACAGGAGCCAGGGGACTTCGTGCCATTTTGGAGAAATCCATGATGGATTTGATGTACACCATACCCTCAGATGAGACTATTGAAAGCTGTGTTGTGACTAGGGAGACCATTGAAGGAAAAGGTGCGCCAAAGCTGTCACGAAGGGAGAGTCTTCCGGTACGCACAAGAGGAAAAAAAACGTTGAGAGCAGTGGAAGAAACTGCATAAGAGGTACGGATATATATGAGTGAAATAACAAAAGACATGCCTGCGGTTGCCCTTAGAGGTATGACCATTCTTCCTTCCATGATTGTCCATTTTGACATCAGCAGGGAGAGATCCATTAAAGCTGTGGAGCAGGCTATGCTGCAGGATCAACAGATTTTTGTGGTTACCCAGAGGGACCCTGATACCCAGGAACCGAAACAGAGGGATCTGTACCGGGTGGGAACCATTGCGATGATTAAGCAGGTGATCCGGCTGCCTAAAAATATTTTTCGGGTTCTGGTGGAGGGAATCGGCCGCGCAGAGCTTTTGGAGCTGAATGCGGATCAGGAATTTCTCCAGGCTGAGGTGGCTTTGCTGGAGGATCACAGTGCAGAACACCTGGATGAGAGAAGCAGAGAAGCAATGCTGCGTACCATCAAGGAGATCTTCGGTGAGTACGCTGCAGCAAATACCAAGATGAGCAAAGAGCTCACAGCCCAGATGATGGAGCTTGTCGAGCTGGATAGGCTGGTGGACCAGATTGCCATCAATATCCCTCTCTACTACGAGGAAAAACAAAAGATTCTGGAGGCTGCCCAGCTCTACGACCGGTATGAGCTGCTCTGTGTGATGCTCAGCAATGAGGTGGAGATCATGCACATTAAGGCAGAGCTCCAAACCAAGGTAAAAGAGCGGGTGGATAAAAACCAGAGGGAATATTTGCTTCGCGAACAGCTGAAGCTGATCCGGGAAGAGTTGGGGGAGGATAACACCTTCACCGATGCAGATCATTTTATGGAAGAGCTGAACAAGCTGGAGGCCTCCCCTGAGGTGAAGGAAAAGATCGAGAAGGAGATCAGCCGTTTTAAGAGCGTGGGAGGTAATTCCTCTGAAAGCTCTGTGATCCGGGGATACCTTGAGACTCTGCTGGAGCTTCCGTGGGATAAGATGTCCAGGGATAATACAGACCTGAAAAATGCCAGAGAGATCCTGGAGGCGGACCACTACGGACTGCAGAAGGTAAAGGAGAGGGTGCTGGAGTTTTTGGCTGTGCGCACTCTGACAAAGAAGGGTGAGAGTCCGATCCTCTGCCTGGTGGGACCGCCCGGAACAGGAAAAACCTCCATAGCGAAATCTATAGCCAGGGCCATGAACAAGAAATATGTGCGCATCTGTCTGGGGGGAGTCCGGGATGAGGCAGAGATCAGGGGCCATAGAAGGACCTATGTGGGAGCCATGCCGGGACGGCTTGCCAATGGAATGAAGATGGCAGGGGTGAAAAATCCCCTGATGCTCCTGGATGAGATCGACAAGGTGAGCAGCGATTACAAAGGAGATACCTCATCGGCCCTTCTAGAGGTGCTGGATTCGGAACAGAACAATAAGTTTCGGGATCACTATGTGGAGATTCCTCTGGATCTGTCAGAGGTTATGTTTATCGCCACGGCCAATGATCTGCAGACCATTCCAAGGCCTCTCCTGGACCGCATGGAGCTCATTGAAATCTCCAGCTACACAGAAAATGAAAAACTGCACATTGCCAGGGAGCATCTGCTTCAGAAGCAGATCAGGAAGCATGGGCTGGATCAATATAAGTTTACAGTGAGTGATGGGGCGCTTAAAAAGATCATTACCTGCTACACAAAAGAGGCTGGAGTGAGAAACCTGGAGAGAAAACTAGGAGAGATCTGCCGGAAGGCTGCCAGGGAGATTCTGGAGGGGGATAAGAAATCCCTGAAGGTGACGGAAAGCAATCTGTGCAGATATCTGGGCAATGAGCGCTACAGTGTAAACCGGCTGAATGAGAAAAACGAGATCGGTATCGTCCGTGGTCTGGCCTGGACCAGCGTGGGAGGAGAGACACTCCAGATTGAGGTTAATATCATGCCAGGCAAGGGAGAGATTCAGCTCACCGGACAACTGGGGGATGTGATGAAAGAGTCCGCCCAGGCAGGCATCAGCTATATCCGGTCTGTCAGCAGGGAGTATCAGATTCCGGAGGATTTCTTTGGAACACATGATATCCACATACATATACCCGAGGGAGCGGTACCAAAGGATGGACCCTCAGCGGGTATTACCATGGCGACAGCCATGATATCAGCCATAACAAAAACTCCCGTTAGGGCAGATATTGCCATGACCGGAGAGATTACACTCAGAGGGCGGGTGCTGCCCATCGGCGGGCTGAAGGAGAAACTTCTGGCAGCCAAAACAGCTGGGATGAGTACAGTCCTGGTACCGAAAAAGAACAAAGTGGATGTGGAGGAAATTTCTCCGGAGATCAAGCGGGGACTGGAGATTCTCTTTGTGGACAGCATGGAGGATGTGCTACCCCGGTCATTAGTAAAGGAAAGCGTATGATCATAAAAAATGTGGCACTGGAGACCGTGTGCGGGATTACCAGCGTACTGCCGAATAATCAAAGCCCGGAGGTGGCCTTTGCCGGGAAGTCCAATGTGGGGAAATCCTCCCTGATCAATGGTCTGATGAACCGGAAATCTTTGGCAAGGACCAGTGCCCAGCCGGGAAAGACCCAGACAATCAATTTTTATAATATAAACAATGCTCTTTACCTGGTGGATCTGCCTGGCTATGGGTACGCAAAGGTTTCACAGGCTGAGAAGGAGCAGTGGGGAAAACTGATAGAGCGATATCTGCACGGTTCCTCCCAGCTAAAGGCAGTGTTTCTTCTCATTGATATCCGCCATGTGCCTTCAGACAATGACAGGACTATGTATGAGTGGATACTGGGAAACGGTTTTGAACCCATCATCATAGCCACAAAGCTGGATAAGCTGAAGCGCAGCCAGGTGGCAAAGCATGTCAAGCAAGTAAAGACAGGTCTTAATGTGAGACCGGGCACCCGGATTATTCCCTTCTCAGCAGAGACAAAGCAGGGCAGGGAAGAAATCTGGGAGGTGATCGAATCCTTCCTGGCAGAGGAGCCGATGGATGCCGATGGATGAGAAAGGCGCGCTTCGCCCAAATACGCTGTGGTGTATTTGCGGTGAAGCAAACTTTCATTTATGGGGATGTCCACAGCAGTGGAATTTTTTTTGATATAAACTGACCGACTGGTCGGACGGAGTCAACAACCCTGCTGCTTGGCTCATTGCTCGCAGGAATAGAGGCCGAAGAGGTAATAAATAACGGAGGGTAACTATGATATCTCGTTTCAGTGTAAAAAGACCGTATACGGTTGTGGTAGGTGTAATTTTAGTTTTAATCCTGGGAGTCGTGTCCTTTACGAAGATGAAGACAGACCTGCTTCCGGAGATGAATCTACCCTATGCCATTGTGTATACTACCTACGCCGGGGCCAGCCCTGAGGAAGTGGAGACAACGGTGACCAGGCCTGTGGAGCAGGCTATGGCCACCATCAGCAATATAGAAAATGTGACATCAGTGTCCAGTGAAAATGTATCCACAGTAGTTCTGGAATTTTCCCAGTCTGCCAACATGGATGCAGTCACGATTGAGATGCGGGAGAGCCTGGATCAGATTGAGGGATACTGGGACGACAGCGTGGGAAGCCCCATTATCATGAAGCTCAACCCTGACATGATGCCGGTAATGGTCGCGGCCGTGGAGGCGGGGGAGATGACCAGCGCCCAGCTTACTGACTATGTGGAGGAAAAGGTTCTCCCGGAGTTTGAGAGCATTGAGGGTGTAGCCTCCGTAAGCACCACAGGCAGTGTGGAGGAAAAGGTAGAAGTAGTATTGCGGCAGGACAAATTGGATGCCGTGAACAAAAAGATCTCCAAATCTCTGGACGGTAAGTTCGCAGACGCGGAGAACGAGATGAAGGATGCCAGGGAAGAGCTGGAGTCCGGGAAGAAGGAGCTGGAAAATGGGGAGAGCGCACTGGCTGAACAGACCTCTATGGCAGAGAGCCAGATCTCCCAGGGACAGAGCCAGCTGATAACGAATGAAGCGCAGTTGAATCAGAAGCTGGATGAAATCAATACCAAGCTGGCGGATATTGAAAAATCAGAGAAAGAGCTCTCACAGAAGGAAAAGGAGATCAAGGCAGGGGAGGAGCAGCTAAACGCCCTGCCAGGACAGCTCACAAAGGCGAAAGAGGGCCTGAAAGAAATCACCTTAGGTGTCAGCACTCTGGAAGAGGCAGCCGTAAAGCTGGAGCCCGCGAAAGCGCTGTTTGAGGCCATAGACCAGCTGAAGGCCCAGATTGCCCAGATGGAGTCAGATCCCCAGTCTAATGCACAGGCACTGGAGGCAATGAAGGCACAGCTTAAGCAGCTTACGGATCAGCTGAAAACCGCCCTGGCCCCTCTGGCAGCAGCCGGATTGAATACGGAGGGGAGCTACAGCCAGATCCAGGAGAGACTGAACAGCAAAAAAGCAGAGCTGATTGCGCAGAAGACCCAGCTGGAGAGTCAGATTACCCAGCTCCAGGCCGCTGTGGACGACATTCCCAATCAAAAGAAGACCATCGCCAGTGGCAAAAAACAGCTGGAGGCGGGGAAAAAGCAGATTAAGACAGGCAAGGAGCAGCTTAACACTGCGAAAACACAGCTGGAGAGTGCAAAAAGTCAGATTGCCTCCGGAAAAACTTCCCTGGATGCGGCTCTTGCAGAACTAAACGCTAAGAAAATCAGTGCGACCATTGAAATTGCGGCAGGGAAGGCGCAGCTGAGCACTGGGGAATCCCAGCTGGACGAGGCAAAAAAACAGCTGGATGAACAGAAAGATGCGGCCTATGACCAGGCGGACATCACGGGTGTGATCACTCCGGATATGGTCAAGCAGATCCTGGCAGCCCAGAACTTTACCATGCCCGCCGGATATGTGACGGAGGAGGGGATTGACTACCTGGTGCGCGTAGGGGATAAGCTGGAGGATACAGGAGCACTTGGAGAGCTGGTGCTGGCGGACATGCACATGGATGGCGTGGAGCCTGTCACCCTCTCAGATGTGGCGGATATCACTGTGACGGACAACAGCAATGAGACCTATGCCAGGATCAACGGAAATCCGGGGCTTATGGTGACCATGCAGAAACAGTCAGGATACTCCACAGGCGAGGTTTCGGAGCGTATTGGGGAAAAATTCCGGGAAATTCAAGAGAACAACGAGAGTACACATATCATCACTCTGATGGACCAGGGGATCTACATTGACATGGTGGTAAGCTCTGTGCTTGAAAACATGCTTTTTGGCGCAGTGCTGGCGATTCTGATCCTGTTCCTCTTTTTAAAGAGCGTGCGCCCAACCATCGTCATTGCGTTTTCCATCCCAATCAGTATTATGGCAGCAGTGGTGCTCATGTACTTTTCGGGCATCAACCTGAATATTATCTCTCTGTCCGGCTTGGCGCTGGGAATTGGTATGCTGGTGGACAACTCCATCGTGGTAATTGAAAATATTTACCGCCTGCGCAGCCAGGGCGTATCCTCCAGGAAGGCAGCGGTGGAAGGGGCAAAGCAGGTGGCGGGAGCCATTGCGGCCTCCACATTGACTACCATCTGTGTCTTTCTACCTATTGTATTTACAGAGGGAATCACCAGACAGCTGTTTGTGGATATGGGCCTTACCATCGCCTACTCTCTGCTGGCCAGCCTGGCGGTGGCTCTCACACTGGTTCCTATGATGGGGGCAGGCTTGCTGAAAAATATTACGGAGAAACCCAGCCCTCTGTTTGAAAAGATTCAGAATGGATATGTCAATGTATTGAAACTGGCGCTGAAGCACCGGGCTGTAGTGGTAGGGGTTGCTGTAGTTCTGCTGGCAGTGAGTATGGTACTTGCCGTATCAAGGGGCACGGAATTTATGCCGGAGATGGAGAGCACCCAGGTGTCCGTGACAATGGAAATGCCGGGAAAGGACGTTACCCTGGAGGATACGGGGAAAATGGCGGACCAGGTGATGGACCGACTCCTGACCATACCGGATGTGGAGGATATCGGTGCTATGGCTGGCGGGTCCGGCATGAACCTTATGGGAGGCGGACAGAGCAGGGACAAAGTCTCTATGTATCTGATCTTAAAGGAAGATAAGGAACTCAGCAATGAAGAGATGGCAAAGGCCATAGAGGAGAAGACGAAGGATTTGGAGTGCATACTGGATGTTCAGACTTCCAGCATGGATATGTCAGCCCTGGGGGGCAGCGGCATCTCCGTAAAAGTGAAGGGAAGGGAACTGGATAAGCTGAAGGATATTTCCGCAGATGTGGCAGGGCTTCTCTCTGAGGTGGAGGGTACCCAGGATGTATCAGACGGCATTGACGAGAAAGCTCTGGAAATGCGCCTGGTGGTGGATAAGAAAAAGGCTATGGAACACCAACTGACCACAGCACAGATTTTTCAATACCTGCAGTCCAAGTTGGCCCAGGCCAAAAGCGCCACCACCCTCAGCACAGATACAAAGGACTATCCGGTTATGGTGATCAGTGACAGTGATGAGGAGCTGACCAGGGAGCTGATCAAAAAACTGTCCATTGAGGGAACAGACAAGGATGGAAAAAAGGAAGACGTACCTCTGAAGGATATAGTTAAATTTGAAAATGCAGAGGGCTTTACCGCAATCAACCGGGAGGCCCAGACCAGATATGTGACCGTCTCCGCCCAGGTGGACAGTGACCACAACATTGGGCTGGTGGCATCCCAGGTGGATAAAAAGCTGGCCACCTACAAACTGCCCCAGGGCTACACACTGGAGATGTCGGGGGAGAATGAGACCATCAACGAATCTATGGTGGAGGTGTTTAAGATGCTGGCTTTGGCTGTGGTGTTCATCTATCTGATAATGGTGGCCCAGTTCCAGTCCCTGCTCTCACCTTTTATCATTATGTTCACGATACCTCTGGCTTTTACAGGAGGTCTGTTTGGATTGTGGCTTACGGGCAGCTATGTAAGTGTCATCGCCATGATCGGATTTGTTATGCTGTCAGGTATCATTGTAAACAACGGAATTGTGCTTGTGGACTATATCAACCAGCAGCGAAAGCAGGGGGTGGAAAAGTACGAAGCCATTGTGGAGGCGGGACGCACGCGTCTTCGCCCCATCGTGATGACAGCCCTGACCACGATCCTGGGACTTCTGACTATGGCAATCGGTCTGGGAATGGGGGCAGAGATGACTCAGCCTATGGCTATTGTGACTATCGGAGGACTCATTTACGGCACGCTTTTGACCCTGCTGGTAGTACCCTGCATTTATGATTTGCTGAACCGGAAGAAGGATATGAGGGAGGAGGAGATCTGATGGAAGGCAGAACCATTTATGAGATGCTGAAGCTGTCCTCTCCGAAAGTGATTGCAATGTACGAGGCTGTGGGATTCCTTATGGAGGAGGGGAGAGATCTCTACACCTTAAAGGTATCCGATATCACAGAAAAAGCCGGTATCGGCAAGGGGACTGCCTATGAATATTTTGAGACAAAGGATGAGCTAATCAGCAAAGCGATCTTTTACCAGATCCAGAGCAGTGTGAGGAGGATGGCGAAGGCAGTAGAGAAGGAGGAGAGTTTTCGGGAGAAGATATATGCGCTTATGAATTATATGGACAAAAACCACTCCAGATATCAGATGCTGACCAAATCCCTGTGTTATTATATCCAGGGGCTCTTTCGGGAGAAGAAGTGTATGAATCAGCTGGAATGTTCCGTGAGGGAAGATGAGGAGATGAGAGACTTTTTTAAGGGGCTTCTTGTGCAGGCGTCGCGGGAGGGGCTGGCCAGGGAAGATCTGCCAGGCTACTTTATGCAGAGTGCTGTAGTTACTCAGATTTTGGCTTACAGCATGCACATCGGCGGAGGCTTCGGCGCGGAGGAGATCAGCCCGGAGACTATGAAGGAGTATACTTACAAAAGTATTTTGTCTGCCCTGCAGACTGCGGGGGAACTGGTTTAATGTTGCTATATTGTATGGAACCGTAATGGTTTGACGTAACAGGTAAGACAGGTCAGGGGCGTTTAGGCTGAGGAAGCTGTTTCCCATAGGCGGGAGATGGTGCCGCTCAGGCAATTTCCTAACAAGCCTTTTGATAGAATAGCTTGACAAACTTTGTGTTTGAGATTATGATAAAAACAAATTTATCCGGCGCTTATTGCTGCTGTAGATAATGGTAGTGAGAAAGAGGAGTACATGCAGGGCCCCGCCAGAGAGGTGATTCCAAAGGCTGAAAGGATTGCCAGGGAAGGCTGTATGGAAGGTAGCTTTTGAACCGGAGAGCTGAAAAAAGTAGGCTTTCCCGGCCAGTCCCCGTTAAAGGACCTGGAGATGTATGCATGATTGCATATGAACAAAGGTGGTACCGCGGTCATTCGCCCTTTGCAGGAAACTGCAGGGGGCGTTTTTAATCCATCAAAAATACCGCGAGCTTTACCACAAATACGCCAAGGTGTATTTGAATACAAAAACAGGAGGAAACAATGGGCAGAGAATTAGCGAAGACCTATGACCCAAAGGGCATAGAAGAAAGATTATATGAAAAATGGATGAATAAGAAGTATTTTCACGCAGAGGTGGACAGGAGCAAAAAACCTTTCACTATTGTGATGCCGCCCCCCAATGTTACGGGACAGCTGCACATGGGGCATGCACTGGATAATACCATGCAGGATATTTTGATCCGTTATAAGAGGATGCAGGGGTACAATGCCCTCTGGCAGCCGGGAACAGACCACGCGGCCATTGCCACTGAGGTAAAGGTGATTGAGAAACTTAAGGAGCAGGGCATTGACAAGGATGAGATCGGAAGGGACGCTTTCCTTGAGCACGCCTGGAAGTGGAAGGAAGAGTACGGCGGCAAGATCATCAATCAGCTGAAAAAGCTGGGTTCCTCCGCTGACTGGGACAGGGAACGGTTTACCATGGATGAGGGCTGCTCAAAGGCAGTGGAGGAAGTCTTTGTCAAGTTATATGAAAAGGGCTATATCTATAAGGGATCACGCATTATCAACTGGTGTCCCATTTGTCAGACCTCCATTTCTGACGCTGAGGTGGAGCATGTAGATCAGGATGGATTTTTCTGGCATATCAACTATCCTATTGTGGGCGAGGAGGGGAGATATGTGGAGATCGCTACCACCAGGCCGGAGACCCTTCTGGGGGATACTGCAGTGGCAGTAAATCCGGAGGACGAGCGGTACATGGAGTTGATCGGAAAGACGCTGAAGCTTCCTCTGACGAACCGGGAAATTCCGGTTATCGCGGACGAGTATGTGGATAAAGAATTTGGAACCGGATGCGTGAAGATCACACCAGCCCACGACCCCAATGATTTTGAGGTGGGCAGACGCCACAATCTGCCGGAGATCAATATCATGAATGACGATGCCACCATCAATGAGCTGGGCGGTAAGTACGCCGGTATGGACCGCTATGAGGCCCGTAAGGCAATGGTAAAGGATCTGGAGGAACAGGGACTGCTGGTGAAGGTAGTGCCCCACTCACACAATGTTGGAACTCATGACCGCTGCAAGACTACAGTAGAACCCATGATTAAGCAGCAGTGGTTTGTAAAGATGGAGGAGATGGCCAAGCCTGCCATTGAGGCTCTGAAAAACCACACGCTGAACTTTGTGCCAGAGCGCTTTGATAAGATCTATCTGCACTGGCTGGAGAATATCCGCGACTGGTGTATTTCCAGACAGCTCTGGTGGGGCCACCGGATTCCCGCTTATTACTGCGATGAATGCGGCGAGATCGTGGTTACCAAAGAGAGACCGGGTAAATGTCCCAAGTGCGGCTGTACCCATCTGACACAGGATGAGGATACTCTGGATACGTGGTTTTCCTCCGCGCTGTGGCCTTTTTCGACCCTGGGATGGCCGGGGAAGACAGAAGATCTGGACTATTTCTTCCCCACAGATGTGCTGGTGACGGGATATGACATTATTTTCTTCTGGGTTATACGTATGGTATTTTCAGCCCTGGAGCAGACCGGAGAAGTGCCCTTCCACCATGTTCTGATCCACGGGCTGGTGCGAGACGCTCAGGGGCGCAAGATGAGCAAATCCCTGGGAAATGGAATCGACCCTCTGGAAGTGATTGATAAATACGGGGCGGATGCACTGCGCCTGACTTTGATTACCGGAAACGCACCTGGAAACGATATGCGTTTTTACTGGGAGCGTGTGGAATCCAGCCGGAACTTCGCAAACAAGGTGTGGAATGCCTCCAGATTTATCATGATGAACCTGGAAAAAGCGCAGGTGCCTGAGAAGATGGATCTGGCCGGCTTGACCCAGGCAGATAAGTGGATACTCTCAAAAGTCAATACCCTGGCAAAAGATGTGACAGAAAACATGGATAAATATGAGCTGGGAATCGCGGTACAGAAGGTGTATGATTTTATCTGGGAGGAATTCTGCGATTGGTATATTGAGATGGTGAAACCCAGACTCTACAGCGATGGGGATACCACCAAGGCAGCGGCCCTCTGGACATTGAAAACCGTTCTCTCCAATGCCCTTAAACTGCTGCATCCCTACATGCCGTTTATCACAGAGGAGATCTTCTGTACTCTCCAGGAGGAGGAGTCCATAATGATCTCCGCATGGCCTGAGTATCAGAAGGAGTGGGATTTTGCCCAGGATGAGCGTGCGGTGGAGATGATGAAGGAGGCAGTGCGTTCCATCCGCAATATCCGCTCTGAGATGAATGTTCCCCCCAGCAAGAAGGCAAAGGTGTTCGTGGTTTCAGAGCGTGAGGATGTGAGAGAAATATTTGAAAACGGAAGGGTATTCTTTGGGACATTGGGATATGCCAGCCAGGTGTTTGTGCAGGCAGATAAGGAGGGAATCGAGGACGACGCTGTCTCAGCAGTGATTCCGGAGGCTGTGATCTATATGCCGTTTGCGGAGCTGGTGGATATTGAAAAAGAGATACAGCGGCTCAGGAAAGAGGAGGAGCGCCTGAACAAAGAGCTGGCCCGGGTAAACGGGATGCTGAACAATGAAAAGTTTGTGAGCAAAGCCCCGGCTGCAAAGATTGAAGAGGAGAAGGCAAAGCAGAAAAAATATGGTGAGATGATGGAACAGGTAAAAGCAAGACTGGCCCATTTTGAAAAATAGCAGAATAGAATGAGAAAGAAAGCGGATTCTCCGTAATAAGCGCTGCTTACGGAGATCCGCTTTTGTGTAACAGTCCAGACGGCTCAGATTGTTACTACCCGCACCTCACCCGGGCGTTGGCAGCTCACGCGCATACACGTACAACGCTCTGGGAAATTGAACGTTAACTGCATCCTGGAACCGAAAACTTCCCCAAAGCTTGTTAAAAAATAACCTGGCAGGTACACCTCTCGCCTAAGAGAAACAGCCTTCTCCGGCGCAGGGCTATGCTGCACGCGTCCGCGAAGCATAGCCCTGCGCCGGAGGAAGCGTCCCTTATCATCTGCAACAAACCCGCCATCAAAACTATCAATACTTTTTTCTGGAATTCTGAAATAAAATGAAAAATCTGCTTGACAGTTATAACTGTACATGGTATAGTTACAGTATAAAATGTAATTAAAAAGATTACAGTTAAACAAGCAGACCGTACCCCCAGGGGGAAAGGAGAATTTCTATGAAAAGCTATAATCATGTAATTATTGGATTCGGCAAAGGGGGGAAAACGTTGGCGGGAGCATTGGCAGCCAGCGGTCAGAAGGTGGCATTGATTGAAAAGTCAGACCAGATGTACGGAGGAACCTGCATCAATGTAGCCTGCATCCCTTCAAAATATTTAGAGAATCAGGCCAGGATTTCTAAGCAGGCGGGAGGAAGCTTTGAGGAGAAGGCAGACCGCTACCAAAAAGCGGTTCAGGGAAAGAGGGCACTCACTGCAAAGCTGCGTGCAAAAAACTACCACAAGGTAGCGGATGTCCCGGGAGCGGAGGTTCTGACAGGAACGGCATCGTTTGAGGACCAGCACCATATTCTGGTAAAGTATCCGGATGGGACTTCTGAGACAATAGAGGCGGGAAATGTCTATATCAATACTGGAGCAAGTCCCTTTATTCCGTCCATTCCTGGTTTAAAGGAGAGCAGGTTTATGTACACCAGTGAGACCATGATGGAGCTGGAGAGCCTGCCCAAACGCCTTGTCATTATCGGAGGAGGCTATATTGGAGTAGAGTTTGCTTCCTATTACGCAAATTTTGGTTCCCAGGTGACTGTGATACAAAACGGGGCCGATTTTCTGCCAAGGGAGGATCAGGAGACAGCGGGGTATGCCCTGGAAAGTATGATTAGCAGAGGGATACGTGTTCTGTTTCAGACAGATATTGAGAAGGTGGAGGATTTGGAACAGGAGGCTGTGCTGACGGTCTCAAGGGATGGACAGAGTAGTAAACTGAAAGCGGATGCCATCCTGGCAGCCACAGGACGCCGTCCGAATATCGGGGGGCTGCACCCCGAAAAAGCAGGCGTGGAGCTGACCGCGCGGGGAGCCATCCAAGTGGATGACAGACTTCGCACAACTGCCCCCAATATCTGGGCAATGGGAGATGTGACAGGGGGACTGCAGTTTACCTACATGTCCTTGGATGATTTCCGCATTGTGAAGTCTCAGGTTTTGGGAGATGGCAGCAGGACGGCGCAAAACCGTGGAAGCATTCCTTACAGCATCTTTATAGACCCTCCCTTCTCCAGAGTGGGATTAACAGAGAAGGAGGCCAGGGAACAGGGATTTGAGGTCAAGACAGCAAAGCTGCCGGCAGCAGCCATACCCAAAGCTATGGTGCTGGAAAATACAGATGGTTTTTTAAAGGCAGTGATTGATGCTAAGACGGGCAAAATTCTGGGGGTGCATCTCTTCTGCGCGGAGTCCCATGAGATGGTCAACACCGTCAAGATCGTGATGGATGCAGGTCTTCCCTATACGGTGCTAAAAGACGGGATCTTTACGCATCCCACCATGAGCGAAGCTATGAATGATTTGTTTGCAGCGTTGACATAATAATATCGTTAAATGAAAGTCGGTTGCTCCGTTCTGACGCGCTCCCGCAGCTGCAGCCAGTATTTGCAAGCCTGGACTTTCACAGTAAAATTGGAGGTATGTATGAATTTATCAATAGAAACGGGAGTTCCGGTTCTCACCGTATTCCTGCAGGGGCTTTTAAGCTTTTTCTCACCGTGTATTTTTCCGCTGGTTCCCCTGTACATCGGATATCTGGCGGGCGGCGCCCAGACAGTGGATGCAGATGGAAGCATCCGCTATCCAAGAAAAAAAGTGCTTCTAAACACTCTGTTTTTTATACTGGGTATTGGGTTTGCCTTTGTACTTCTGGGGTTTGGATTTACCGCATTGGGGAAATTTTTCTCAGGCAACCGGATCTGGTTTGTGCGCATCGGCGGTATCATAATGGTTCTCTTTGGCCTTTATCAGCTGGGCGTTTTTGGTAGGGCAAATGTAATCGAGAGAGAGCACAAGCTGCCGTTTCGCCTGGATAAATGGGCCATGAGCCCGCTGGTTGCTTTGGTGCTGGGATTCACCTTCAGCTTTGCGTGGACTCCCTGCGTGGGACCGGTATTGGCCAGTGTACTGTTGATGGCATCGTCAGCCAGTTCCTCAGCATCAGGTTTTCTGCTGATCGGAGTCTATATGCTGGGGTTTGTACTACCCTTTCTGGCGGTGGGATTCTTTACCAGCGCGGTGTTAGGATTCTTTCGGCGTCACCAAAAGGTGATCCGCTATACGGTTAAGATTGGCGGTGTACTGCTGATTCTAATGGGTGTAATGACCTTTACAGGGTGGATGAACGGTCTGACCGGATACCTCTCTTCTTTCGGGGGAGGCAGCGGTTCGGCTCAGCCAGAGTCTGTGACTTCGGTGGAGACGGAGAAAAGTTCTGAGGAGACTCAGGAGGACAGCGAAACAGCCCGTTTAACGGAGACAGAGGAGGTCAGCACAGAGCAGACAGACGAGAGTGGAACGCAGCAGACAGAGAAGAGCGAGCTGCCCCCCGCGCCCGATTTTACTCTGACGGATCAGAACGGAGTGGAACACACGCTTTCAGATTATAAAGGCAAAACCGTATTCCTGAACTTCTGGGCCACCTGGTGCGGGCCCTGCCAGCAGGAGATGCCGGACATCCAGAAAATGTATGAGGAATACGGGGAAAACAGCGAAGATCTGATTGTTTTGGGGGTTACCAATCCAAAGACATCTGAGCGCCCCCAGAACAGCGATGTGAGTGCGGAGGAGATCACGCAGTTTCTGGAAGAGAGGGGGTACACGTATCCGTCTGTAATGGATACCACTGGTGAAATCTTTACAGAATACAGCATCAGTGCCTTCCCCACAACTTTTATGATTGATAAGGACGGCAATGTATTCGGCTATGTATCCGGCACCTTGACTGCGGATATGATGGAAAGCATTGTGAAGCAGACCATGGAGGGAAAACGAAGCGATTAAAAATGCGCAGACCTGTTGAATAGTTACAAAAAATATTTCTTTTTGCGAAAAAAAGGATTATAATACAAAGTGCAGAATGATTGTCAAAAAAAAGTAAAAGATAGTAAACAGATAGACAGTGAGCAAATTTGGAAAGGAGATTATCACTATGGCAGCAATTCATTTGACAGAAGAAAATTTCAACAAAGAGGTATTGGAGGCAGAGGAGACCGTTCTGGTGGACTTTTGGGCGCCCTGGTGCGGACCGTGCAGAATGGTACTGCCCATTATTGAAGAGCTGGCAGACTCTCTCACAGACGTTAAGATTGGAAAGATCAATGTGGACGAGGAGATGGAACTGGCAGGCAGGTACAGGGTTATGACTATCCCAACACTCATGGTATTCAAAAACGGACAACCGGTAGAAACCTCAATCGGCGCCAAATCCAAAGCGGAGATTCTCAGAATGATTGGAAAATAACGCACTGACTTGAAAAGCTTTTGGATCAATAGGAAGGACTTAAACTTTCCGTATTGATTCAAAAGCTTTTTTATTTTACAATAGAATATAGTGCGTTAATAAAGAAAATGGAGCAGACTATGTCTTTAAAGTTTATTTTTGGAAATTCAGGAAGCGGAAAATCTTATCAGGCATACCAGGAAATCATCCGGGAATCCATGGAACATCCGGAAAGAAATTTTCTGGTAATTGTGCCCGAGCAGTTTACCATGCAGACACAGAAGGAACTGGTGACCATGCACCCCAGAAAAGGAATTCTGAATATCGACGTGCTCAGCTTTCAGCGGCTGGCTTACCGGGTGTTTGAGGAAGTGGGGGCGGATAAGAGAAGTGTGCTGGAGGAAACGGGAAAGAGCCTTTTGCTGAGAAAAGCCGCAATGGAGCACAGGGAGGAACTGAAGGTGCTGGGCAGCAATCTGGAGAAACCGGGATACATTGCCCGGGTAAAATCCATGATCTCAGAGCTGACACAGTATGATGTCTCTCAGGAACAGATGGAGGAAATGCTTTCTTTTTCAGAGGACAAGCCGCAGCTGTACTATAAACTGCGGGATGTGCAGGTGCTCTACCGGGCCTTTCGGGAAAAGCTGAGGGAAAAGTATATCACTGCTGAGGAGGTGCTGAGCGTGCTCTGTCAGGTGGTGGACCAATCAGAGCTTTTAAAGGACAGTGTACTGCTTTTGGATGAGTTTACCGGTTTTACACCCATTCAGCAGCGCCTCGTTTTTGAGCTTTTAAAGTGCTGCCGCAGGGTGAGCATTGCACTCACTATTGATGCAGGGGAGGACCCTTTTCAGGTGAGGGGGATACACCAGCTGTTTTACCTGACCAAAAAGACAGTGCACACTCTGACCAGGATTGCCCGGGAGACAGGGACAGAGATCGAGGAACCGATGGTCCTTGGGAGAGGAGGGGCGCGCCGTTTTCAGGAGTCGTCCGCCCTGGGCTTTTTGGAGCAGTATTTCCTGCGCCCGAAAGCGGCTGTTTATTCTAAAAAGCAGGATTCTATCTCCGTGCACACGGCAAAGAATCCTGTGGCAGAAGCACGTTATGCAGCCAGAACTATACAGGAGCTTATTCGAGAAAATGGGTACCGGTATCAGGATATCGCGGTAATCACAGGGGACATGGCATCCTACGGCAGCTATGTGGCAAAGGCTTTTGAGGAGCAGGGAATTCCCGTGTTCATTGATGAGACAAAAAAGCTTTTGTTAAATCCGTTTATTGAGTTTGTGCGGTCCGCCCTGGAGGCAGCGGCAAGGGACTTCAGCTATGAAAGCATGTTCCGCTATCTGAGAACCGGGCTGTGCGGGCTGACGGAGCAGGAGACGGACCGAATGGAAAACTATGTGCTGGCAGCTGGAATCCGCGGAGCGAAAGCCTGGCGGGAGCCCTGGGAGAGAAAGACGAGAACCCTGGATGAGGAGGAGACCGCCTACTGTGAGGAACTGAGAAAAAGAGTGGCAGAGCCTCTCATTCCTTTTGCGAAGGTGGTACGGAGCAGAAAAACAACGGTGATGGAAAAGACGCAAGCGCTCTACCGCCTGATCGAAGTGC
Source organism: Ruminococcus sp. 8Y-12 (assembly GCF_058119865.1). Lineage (NCBI taxonomy): Bacteria > Bacillati > Bacillota > Clostridia > Eubacteriales > Oscillospiraceae > Ruminococcus > Ruminococcus sp. 8Y-12. The sequence goes on from NZ_CM176623.1 coordinate 2,155,737, forward strand.
ATGCAATCCAGCAGAAGCTGGCAGGGTACGAGGAGGCGTTTCAGGCAGAGGGGAAGCTGGACGCTGCAAAAGAGTACAGTCAGATTTATCGGATTGTCATCCACCTGCTGGAGCAGGTGGCAGGGCTTTTAGGGGAGGAGAGACTTTTACTCAGGGAGTATACGCAGATCCTGGAGGCAGGATTTGAGGAGGCGAAGGTGGGCATCATTCCCCCTACCGCGGACCGTGTGGTGGTGGGAGACATTGAGAGAACCAGACTGAAGAGCATAAAGGCTTTGATTTTTCTGGGCCTGAATGACGGATGGGTGCCTCAGTCAGCTGACAAAGCCGGAATCCTCTCTGAGCTGGACCGGGAAGCACTGGCAGGCTCCGGTGTGGAGCTTGCGCCTGGCTGCAGAGAAAATGGATATATCCAGAGGTTTTATCTGTATCTGATCATGACAAAGCCCAGCAGGATGCTGTATTTGTCCTACAGCAAGTCCAGGACAGACGGAGGGGCTATGAGGCCCTCCTATCTGGTGAGCCGGATTATGAAAATGTTTCCGGATATATCGGTGGAGGATGAGGACTGCAGGGAGAATGACCCTGCTTGTATCACATCAGCGGGGGCAGGAATCCCTTATCTGCTGGAGGGACTTAAGAAGCTGCCCCTATCGGAACCCGGAGCAGCCTGGAAGGAGCTGTACTCCTGGTATTTTGGGCAGGAGGCGTGGAGACAGGAGATTATAAGGCTGGTGGAGGCCGCCTTTTCCAGCAGAGATGAGGAAGGGCTTGGCAGGGAGATCTCCAGGGCCCTGTATGGGAGTGTGCTGGAAAACAGTGTAAGCCGCCTGGAGCAGTTTGCAGCATGTGCCTTTTCTCATTTTGTAATGTATGGACTTGCCCTAGCGCCCAGGGAAGAATATGTATTTCAGCCTGTGGATATGGGAAATATATTTCACAGAGTGATAGAAGTGTTTTCCAGGAGAGTGGAGCGCAGCCCGTACACCTGGTTCGACCTTCCCGAGGACATCAGGGATCAGTGGGCTGAGGAGTGTGTCCAGGAGACTGCCAGGGAGTACGGAGGGGATATTTTAAACAGCAGCGCCCGCAATGCCTATATGGTCCAGAGGATGAAGCGGATTATGAAGAGGACGGTGTGGGCTCTTTGCGAGCAGGTGAAGGCGGGGCAGTTTGTGCCCAGTAATTATGAGGTATCTTTCTCCAGAGTGGAAGGACTGGATGCAGTGAATATTGCGCTCACAGCAGAGGACCGGATGAAGCTTACGGGACGGATTGACCGGGTGGACACCTGCGTAGACGGGGAAAAAGTCTATGTGAAGGTCATTGACTATAAATCCGGAAACACAAGTTTTGATATGGTGGCCCTTTATTATGGTCTGCAGCTGCAGCTGGTGGTTTACTTAAATGCAGCCATGGAGATGGAAAAGCGCGTACACCCTGATAAGGAGGCAGTGCCTGCGGGCATTTTCTATTACCGAATGCAGGACCCAGTGTTAGATGGGGGAAAGGAGAGGACCCCGGAGGAGATTAACCGTGAGATCTTAAAGGAACTGCGCCTGAACGGTTTGGTTAATGAAGACCCTGAGATCGTGAAAAAAATGGATAAAGATGCTGTAAAGGATTCCAATGTGATACCGGTTTCCTACAACAAGGACGGAAGCCCCTCACGGTATGCCAGCGTGGCAGACGATGCGAAGTTTTCCAAACTCTCTGCCTACGTCAATGGGAAGATGAGAGATATTGGAAGCCGTATTCTGGCGGGCGAGACAGGGGCTGTACCTTATGAGCGAAAGGGGCGTACAGCTTGCGACTACTGCCAGTACCGGGAGGTCTGTGGATTTGATCCCAAGATTCCGGGAACACGGTATCAGAGGCTGAAGGAGTACAAGGCGGAGGAGGTTTGGAACAGAATCGGGGAGGAGGTCACAGAATGGGAGTGAAATGGACGCCACAGCAACAGCAGGTAATTGAACTGAGAAACAGAAACATTCTCGTCTCCGCAGCCGCGGGTTCCGGAAAGACAGCCGTATTGGTGGAGCGAATCCTCTCCATGATTATGGATGGGAAAAATCCGGTGGATATTGACCATCTGCTGATTGTAACCTTCACCAATGCAGCCGCAGGGGAAATGAGGGAGCGAATCCGGGACGCCATTGAGAAGAAACTGGAGGAGGGAGAAAATGAACATCTGGAACGCCAGCTGACTCTGGTACACCACGCTCAGATCACCACCATTCACAGCTTCTGCCAGTATGTGATCAGAAATTACTTCCACCTGATTGATCTGGACCCTGCCTTTCGCATTGGGGATGAGGGGGAAATCCGTCTGCTGAAAAATGATGTGATGGAGGAGCTCATTGAGGAGCGTTATGCCTCCGAAGAAGAGAAATACCATCATTTTGTGGAGTGCTATGCACAGGGCAAGTCTGACCGGGAACTGGGCAGCCTGATACTTCAGATTTATGAGTTTTCCATGAGCTATCCCTGGCCGGAAAAATGGCTGATGGGCTGCAGGGAGGCCTACGCAGTGCAGGATGAAAAGGACCTGGTGCAGGCCCGGTGGATGCCCTGCCTGCTTTCCCATGTGAGGCTGTTGATTGAGGACAATCTGGAGAAGACACGTCAGGCAATCGATGTGACATCCATGCCGGACGGCCCCTATATGTATGAGGAGGCTCTGCGCTCAGATGAAAAGATACTCAAGACCCTTTTGGGGGCGGAAAGCTATCCGGAGTATTCAGAAAGCTTTTCGCATTTGGGGAAATTCGCAGTGCTCTCCAGAAAAAAGGATGAAGCTGTCTCAGAGGAGAAGCGGGAGTTGGTCAAAGAGATCAGGGATCAGGTGAAAAAGTCCATTAAGGGGATTCAGGAACAGTACTTTTACGCGCCTGTGCAGAGGATTGCCAGTGATTTGGCAAAAACCCGGGAGCAAGCCGAGGAGCTGCTGGATCTGGCCTGTGAGTTTTCCAGGCAGTATGCTGCCAAAAAGCGGGAGAAGAATCTTTTGGACTTTAATGACCTGGAACACATGGCGCTGGACATCCTGGTGGAGGAGAAAGAGGGCAGGGCGGTTCCAACGGAGGCAGCACGGCAGTTTTCCTCTCAGTTTGAGGAAGTGATGATTGATGAGTATCAGGACAGCAACCTGGTGCAGGAGTATATTCTGACCAGCGTATCCAGACAGCATGAGGGCAGAAACAATGTTTTTATGGTCGGGGACGTAAAGCAGAGTATTTACCGGTTCCGTCTGGCCAGGCCGGAGCTGTTTATGGAAAAGTATGCCACCTACACAGAACAGGACGGACCCAGGCAGAAGATTGAACTGCACAGAAACTTCCGCAGCCGAAGCCAGGTTCTGGAACCAGTAAACTTCTTGTTCCGTCGGATTATGAGAAATGAGCTGGGTAATGTGAATTACGATGATGCGGCCGCGCTTTATCCGGGAGCCGTGTTTCCGGAGGGAAAGCCGGAGGAAGAGATGCAGGCTGAGATACTCCTTTTAGACTTAGAGGCAGAGGAGGAGGCGGTGGAGGAGGCAGGAGAAACCGCTGTGGAACTGGAGGCCAGGATGGCCGGAAAACGTATCCGCGCCCTGGTGGGTAAGGAACAAGTGTTGGACAAAGAAACCGGGCAATACCGTCCGGCCGAGTATAAAGATGTGGTGGTGCTGCTGCGCACGGTCTCGGGATGGGCAGACACATTTTCCAGAATATTGGGTGAGATGGGGATTCCCGCCTACACAGGCTCCAGGACCGGGTACTTTTCAGCTCTGGAGGTACAGACGGTACTGTCATTGCTGAAGATTGTAGACAATCCCATACAGGATATCCCCATGGCTGCAGTGCTTCGGTCTCCTATTGTGGGAATCACAGACGAGGAACTGGCCATGATCCGAAGCTCTATCCCTGGGAAGAGGTTTGCACAGGCATGCTTCTCCTATCCCCAGTGTGCTGTTGAGGGGGGAAAGGCAGAATGCCTGAGGCGGAAGCTGGCAACGTTTTTTTCGATGCTGACAGAGTTCAGGCGCCAGGCGCCTTACACCACCATGCACGAACTGCTCTGGAAGATCTATGACCGGACCGGATACCGCAATTACGCATCTGCCATGCCGGGCGGCGAACAGAGGGCGGCGAACCTGGATATGCTGGTGGAGAAGGCAATGGCTTATGAGAGCACCAGCTACCGGGGGCTGTTTAACTTTATACGGTATATCAACCAGCTTCAGAAATACGATGTGGACTTTGGGGAGGCCAGTACCCTGGGCGAAGAGGAGAATACGGTGCGGATCATGAGCATCCACAAGAGCAAGGGGCTGGAATTTCCGGTCGTTATTGCAGCAGGTATGGGTAAGCGGTTTAACCAGCAGGACAGCCGCAGCAGGCTGGCTCTGCATCCGGATTTAGGGCTGGGCTGTGACTGCATTGATCCTGAGCTTCGCCTAAAGACTCCAACGCTATTGAAGAAACTGATTCAAAAGCAAACCACATATGAAAATCTGGGGGAGGAGCTGAGAGTCCTCTATGTGGCCCTGACCAGAGCCAAGGAGAAGCTTATCTTGACCGGAAGCGTGACAAAGAGAGAATCCAGAATGAAGAGATGGAAGCAGGCAGGCGTGGGACAGGAGGACAGGCTGTCTTTTGGGAGTCTCGCTGTGGCTGGCAGCTATCTGGATTGGATCATTCCTCCGCTTTTACGTGCAGGCATGGTTGAGAATGGAAGTACAGGGGGCTTTCGGCTGGAAATCTGTAATATGTGTGATCTGGGTGTGGAGGAGGCAGCGCACCAGCTGACAAAGATGTGGACAAAGGAGCAGCTTTTGGAGTGGGATGTGGATAAAGTGTATGACCAGGAGGAGAGAGAAAGCCTTCAGAGCAGGATGCGGTTTTCCTATTCCTATCAGGCGGGTATTGGAGTCTATGGTAAGATGACAGTATCTGAGTTGAAGAGCCTGAGGCAGACAGCAGATGAGGGGGAAGAGTATGCATTGTATCCGGAACCGGAGGTGGTTCCGCTGATCCCGGATTTTATTGAGCCAAAGGAGGCGACTGGAGCTGCCCTTGGAACCATTTACCACAAGTTTTTGGAGTGCCTGGATTTTGCAGGGGAGAGTACCGAAAAAGCTCTCAGCTCTCAGCTGGAGACGCTGTGCCTGAAGGGGAAACTGACCAGGGAGGAGGCAAGGCAGATACATCTGCCTAAGATAGCCGGTCTTTTGGAATCTGAGCTGGGAAGGCGGATGGAGCGCGCCCAAATAGAGGGAACGCTCTTTCGGGAGCGGCAGTTTGTCCTGGGCCTGCCCGCAAGGGAGGTGCGCCCTGAGTGGGAAACGGATGACACCGTGCTGGTACAGGGCATTATCGATGCGTATTTCTACGAGGAGGGGGAGATTGTCCTCGTGGACTATAAGACAGACTATGTGCCCCCAGCAGGAGAAAGGTTACTAGTGCAAAAGTACGCGGCGCAGCTGAAATACTATGCCAGAGCTCTGGAGCAGATGACAGGAATGTGTGTGAAAGAGCAGTATATTTATTCATTCTGGCTTCAGAAAGAGTTAAGGAATATGTAATTGCATTTAAATAGTAAGAACGTTATACTTAAAGGCGATTGTAGCAACAGCACACTGGGATATTGTGAAAAAGGATGAATAACGATGATAGAAATGATTAAAAAACTCTTTAAAAATGAGACCGTACGCTATATCTTTTTTGGCGGATGCACTACGCTGGTAAACTTGGTGTCCTACGCCATACTCCGCACACTGCTCGGTATTGACATTACTATAGCCAATTTTATCTCCATAGGACTTGCCATCCTATTTGCCTATGTGGTGAATAAACTCTATGTGTTTGAGAGCAGGACAGAGGGGATCAAAGCCCTGTTGTCGGAGGCGGCGCAGTTTGTCGGGATGCGTCTGAGTACCCTGTTTATTGAGGTCTTCGGTGTAATTTTGCTCAGCTGTGTGTGGGGGATGAATGACATGATAGGGAAACTGCTCATCCAGGTGGTGGTGCTGGTTCTCAACTATGTGTTCAGTAAGCTCTATGTGTTTAACGACAAAAAGAAAGTCCCGGACTATTCTGAGAAAGAGCTGTCCTTTCGCCGGGTAAAAAAGAGATGCTGTATCTGGGGATTTGCAATACCGGCTGTGACGGTTGCTGTGGGATTCGCTGTCAACGGGGTCTTCCCCTTCGGAGACCACGGGGTGCTGATCATTGACTCCCTGCACCAGTATCTGCCATTTTTTACAGAATTTCATGAGAAGCTGGTAAACAGTGAGTCCCTGCTCTACTCTTTTGGAGGCGGTTTGGGATTTAACTTCTGGGCCACCTTTGCCTACTATCTGGCCAGCCCCATGAACTTTTTGGTGACTCTGTTCCCCAAAGCCAATATGATGGATGCAATGGCTCTTTTCATTATTCTGAAAATCGGATTGTGCGGACTGACTATGGCTTATTACCTGGTACACCGAAACAAAGGGAAGAACTACTATCCAATCGTGTTTTCGGCTATGTTTGCCTTGAGCAGCTTTATCATTGGATACTATTTTAATCTCATGTGGCTGGACAGTATTGCCATGCTTCCGCTGATTATGATGGGGATTGAGCGGATTGTGAATGGAAAGAGCGGAAAATTGTTCTGCCTCTCGTTGTTTTACGGACTTTTCTGTAACTATTACATCGGGTTCATGCTCTGTCTGTTTTCCTGCCTGTATTTTCTGGTACTGTGGATTTCTGCAAAGAAGATTACTTTTAAAAAGATTGCGGTATCCTGCGGAAAATTTGCCTGGTACGCCCTCATTGCAGGAGGTATGGCTGCAATTGTGCTGGTACCTGCCTATCTGGGTCTGGGAACTACGGAATCTGCGGAAAATGCCTTTCCGGAGACCATCAAGCTGTTTGTCCAGAACATGTCCCAGTTGACCAGCCAGTTTGCTTTTGTGGAACCCATCAACATAGCGGATGACCAGATTGGAGTCAATGCGTTCTGCGGCACGGCCACTCTGATTTTGGCCTGTTTATATCTTCTGGACCATAAAAGAAGCAAGCGGGAGAGGGCTGCAAAGCTGGTTTTTATCGGCTTGCTCTATGCCAGCTTTAATGTGAATGTGCTGAACTTTATATGGCATGGATTCCATGTCCAGAACGGTCTGCCTAACCGCTTTGCGTTTATCTATATTGCCATGCTGCTGCTCATGAGTTTTGATGTGGTGATGGACCTAAAATATCTGTCAAGATTTCGGATCACCCTGGCCTGTGTGCCTGGATTAGCATTTACGGTCTATGCAGCAATCACGGGACTGGGGGAGAGGGAGTTCTACACCTATGCGTCCACCATCGCGCTTCTGTGCCTGTATGGAGTGCTTCTGCTGACCTTAAAGCCGTTAAAGACGGGTAAGAAACAGAAGCTTTCATTCCAAACCGTATTTATTACCATGGGGCTGATTGAGATGATCGCCACAGGAATCGTGGGCGTGTGTATGAACGGGACCATCGGAAGAAGCACTTATCTGGACGAGCAGACTGCCTTTGAGGTGCTTATGGAGCGCAGAGGGGATGAGGATTTCTATAGAAGCGACATTGACAGCACCAGAATGCGCAATGAGAACATGTTTCTGGGCGCGGATGGAGTTGTGCTGTTTTCCTCAACCATGCCGGCAGCCACAGTGGATCTGTGCAAGAGTCTGGGGATCGAGGCCAGGACAAACAAGAATGGCTATAATGGCTTTACAAAGCTGGTAAATGATATTTTTTCACTGCGCTATATTGTATCCAAGACAGACTCACCTTCCCTCTACCAGATGACAAAGGTAGATTATGAGGACCCCCTGAATCTGTATCAAAATGATGGGGCTTTATCTATTGGGTTTGTGGTGAACCGGGAGATACGCGGCTGGGACATCAGCCAGTCGGATCATCTGGAGGTTCAGAACCAGTTTGTGGAGCTGGCGACAGGTCATTATCCCATCTATTTTTTAAATCAAAACATCGATATGGAGGATGGGGAGACGTACACCATTGTACTGCCAGCTGGAAAACAGGTATATCTGGATGTGACGGAGGCTGTGGAGGAGATTGAGGTTACCACACCCGAGTATTCTAAAACTTATGACAAATACAATGACCACCTCTATGATCTGGGGTGCTTTGAGGAGGACACAGTGGCTACTGTGACCGCCACCTTTAAAGAGAACCAGGGGGGAATCATCCGGGCAAACGCCTATGTCTGTGACCAGGACACCTACGATGAGGTACATGAGATCCTGGCGGCAAGGCAGATGCAGACTACTGAGGTGAGAGACGGCAGAGTCAGAGGAACCGTCCAGGCGGGATCTGGCGGGACTTTGCTGCTATCCATACCATATGACCGTGGCTGGAAAGTGAAAGTGGACGGACAGCAAACAGAGACCTACCCGGTGGGACAGGCGCTTATGGGGATCGACCTGGAGAGCGGAGAGCACGAGATTAGCATGGATTATACACCGCCCGGACTGTGGAGCGGGAGCCTGCTGACCTTCCTGTGTATTGCCCTTTATCTGATGACAGGTTTTTTGGAGGGAATGAACAGGGCAAATGCAGAGGCTGCAACCACAGAGGAGCCGGATGAGTTTGATTGGGAAGAGATTCAGATGGAGCCGGAGACAAGGGATGGCACGGAGGATGTTATCTTGGATGAGGAATATGTCACACTTGATGAGGCTGTGATTCCCGGAAAGGAATACGGTGGCCTTAAAGAGGATGTACTTCCGGAAGGGAATGGAAGTCTCAAGGAGCCTGCAGTGCCCTGGGATGAGATAGATAGCTAAGGATCACAGGAAAGAGGAGAGGATTATGCAGTTTACATGTTCAGAGAAAGCCGATATGTTTCAGGAGGGAATCTTTTCTATTCTCAATGAAAGGAAAGAGGAGCTGCAGAAAAGAGGGCGGAAAATTTACAATCTGTCCGTGGGAACGCCGGATTTTGAACCGGCTCCCCATGTGATGGAGGCTGTGTCCCGGGCAGCCAGAAAGCCCGAAAACTACAGGTATGCGCTGAAGGATCTGCCGGAACTGGTCAAAGCTGTCCAGGACTTTTATCGGGGACGCTTCGGGGTGGAATTAAAGCCGGAGGAGATCATGTCCGTCAACGGTTCCCAGGAGGGTATGGCCCACATTGCCTGGGCACTGTGCAATCCCGGGGATGTGGTGCTGGTGCCAAACCCCGGATACCCCATATTCAGCATTGGACCGGCGCTATGCGGTGCGAGCCTGGTGGAATACCCGCTCTGCCCACAGAATGGATTTCTTCCAAGGCTTTCGGAGATCCCGGAGGAGACAGCAAGGGCGGCCAGGTTTATGATTGTGTCCTATCCTTTAAATCCTGTGTGTGCAGTGGCCACAGATGACTTTTACAGGGAACTGGTGGCTTTTGCCCAGAAGTACCAGATCGTGATTCTGCACGACAATGCTTACTCTGACATTATCTATGGGGGAAGAGTGGGCGGTTCCTTTTTATCTTTTGAGGGGGCAAAAGATGTGGGAGTGGAATTTTATTCCCTCTCCAAGTCATATAATCTGACAGGCGCCCGCATCTCCTTTGTCATCGGAAAAAAGGAGATTGTGGAAAAGTTCAGAGCTGTGCGCACCCAGATTGATTATGGTGTATTTCTGCCAGTCCAGTATGGGGCAATTGCAGCGCTGACAGGGCCTATGGAAGGGGTGAGGGAGCAGTGCAGGGAATATGAGCGGAGAATGAAGGCTCTCTGTGGTGGTCTGCGCAGCATTGGATGGGACGTACCGGATAGCCAGGGAACCATGTTTGTGTGGGCTCCCATTCCCGGGGGATTTACCAGTTCTGAGAAATTCTGTATGGAGCTTATGGAGCGCACAGGGGTGATCTGTGTGCCTGGAAGCAGCTTCGGATCTCTGGGGGAGGGATTTGTACGCTTTGCCCTGGTGGAGCCTGTGCCTGTGATGGAGGAGATTGTAAAAGCAGTCCGGGAGAGCAAAATATGTAACAGTTCAGCTTGGCTGAACTGTTACCAAAATACTGGAAGATAAAGAAATGACACTTGAATAAAACAGCGTTCTATTGTATGATGTAGAGGCTGGTATCCCTGTCAACGGGATGTCAGGATCTGTCAAGACAGATGCAAAAAACAGAGAATAGGGGAAAAAAAGTGAATCAGGATTTTTTCAATCAGCTGTGTAGTATTGCAGGCAGTGATAATACCTATACGGATGAACCTATGAAAAAGCACACCACCTTCCGGATCGGAGGTCCTGCGGACTACTTTGTGACACCTCACAGCAAGGAGGAGATTGTCCAACTGATCCAGACCTGCAGAAGGGAACACAAGCCTTTTTACATTCTGGGAAATGGCAGCAATCTTCTGGTGGGAGACCGGGGATACCGGGGGGTTATTATACAGATATTTAAAAATTTTAACGATATTGTGACAGAGGAGACTCTGATCACCGCCAAGGCAGGGGCTCTGCTCTCAAAGATTGCCAAGAAAGCCATGGAGCGGGGACTCACAGGATTTGAGTTTGCTTCTGGAATTCCGGGAACCCTGGGCGGGGCGGCTGTGATGAATGCAGGCGCTTATGGCGGGGAGATGAAGGATGTAATGGAGGAAGTGACGGCCTTGGACAGTGAGGGAAATATTCTCATTCTCCAAAAAGAGGAGCTGAAGATGGGATACCGAACCAGTGCGGTTGCCCAGAAAGGGTACATTGTACTGGAGGCAAAGCTGAGGCTTCGAAACGGAAGCAGAGAGCAGGTCAGCCAGAGGATGGAGGAACTGAAAAAGCAGAGAACTACAAAGCAGCCTCTAGAATTTCCCAGCGCGGGGAGCACCTTTAAAAGGCCCCAGGGCCATTTCGCCGGAAAGCTGATCATGGATGCGGGACTGCAGGGATTCCGGGTCGGCGGGGCTCAGGTATCGGAGAAGCACTGTGGATTTGTGATCAATACCGGGGACGCAACGGCTCAGGACGTGAGAACCCTGATGCAGAATGTGACAGAACGGGTAGAGGAAAAGTTCGGCGTGGTTTTAGAGCCGGAAGTGAAGATGTTAGGAGAATTCTAAATGAGATTTGTGATTGTAACCGGAATGTCCGGCGCGGGAAAAAGTACGGCATTGAAGATGCTGGAGGACGTCGGGTATTTCTGCGTAGACAATCTTCCGATTGCGCTTGTCACCAAGTTTGCTGAGCTGGCGTTTGGTCAGGCCAGCGATATCTCCAGGGTGGCTCTGGGTGTGGATATCCGCAGCGGGGAAGCCCTGGGGGAATTGGAAAAGGTGCTGGAGCGGATGACCATGGAGGGATTTGAGTATGAGATCCTGTTTTTGGACGCCTCCGATGGGGTTCTGGTAAAGCGGTACAAGGAGACGAGAAGGACCCATCCTCTTGCCAAGGGAGGCAGGGTGGACAAGGGGATTGAGGAAGAGCGTCTCAAACTCGAATTTTTGAAAAGAAATGCAGATTACATTATTGACACCAGCCAGCTTCTGACCAGGGAGCTGAATGTGGAGCTGGACAAGATTTTTGTTCAGAATCAAGAATTTAAAAATCTGGTAATCACCATACTTTCTTTTGGCTTCAAGTACGGAATACCCAGTGACTCGGATCTGGTATTTGACGTCCGATTTCTCCCAAATCCCTTTTATGTGGAGGGACTAAAGTACAAGACAGGGGAAGATGAGGAGGTACAGGAATATGTGATGGGGTTTGATCTGGCCCATGAATTCCTTGATAAGCTGGTTGAAATGGTAAGGTTTTTGATACCCAACTATATTTTGGAGGGGAAAAACCAGTTGGTTATCAGTATCGGATGTACCGGAGGAAAACATCGCTCAGTGACTCTGGCCAATAAGCTGTACGAGCAGTTAAACAACCAGAGTGAATACGGAGTGAAGATTGAGCATAGGGATATCCTAAAGTAAGGAGTTATTATGTCTTTTTCCAGCGATGTGAAAGAGGAGCTGTCCAGGCAGTTTCCCAGTGCCAGGCACTGTCAGATAGCGGAGATTGCTGCCATTATCAGCATGTGTGGCGGTGTTTCCATTTCCTGCAGAGACCGCTTTTCTCTGAAGATTCAGACAGAAAATCTGGCTGTGGCAAGAAAATACTTTACATTATTGAGAAAAACATTTAATATAGGTACTGAGGTTTTAATTAAACAGCACGCTCATTTAAATAGAAGTCGTACATATTGTGTTCTGGTAAAGAATCATGAGGATTCTCTGAAAATTCTGAGGGCAGTGAAGCTGATGAACAGCCGTATGGAGATACAGGAAAATCTTTCTCTGACAGACAATCTGGTGATTCAAAAGTCCTGCTGTAAGAGGGCTTTTATCAGAGGAGCTTTTTTGGCAGCTGGTTCCATCAGTGACCCCAGAAAGTCTTATCATTTTGAGATCGTTTGCATGAACGAGCATAAGGCCCTGCAGTTAAAGGAGATGATTAACACCTTTGATATGGATGCCAAGATCGTACAGAGGAAGAAGTACTATGTGGTGTACATCAAAGAAGGTGCGCAGATTGTTGATATTTTAAATGTGATGGAAGCCCATGTGGCGCTTATGGATTTGGAAAATGTGCGCATACTGAAAGAGATGCGCAACAGTGTCAATCGAAAGGTCAATTGTGAGACAGCAAATATTCATAAGACGGTCAGTGCAGCAGTAAAGCAGATAGAAGATATTGTGTATATACAGTCTACGATTGGTTTTGAGAGCCTTTCAGAGGGGCTGGAGGAGATCGCAAGACTGCGTCTCGAGCAGCCTGAGGCAACTCTGAAAGAGTTGGGAATGATGCTGACTCCGCCGGTCGGTAAATCAGGTGTAAATCATAGATTGAGAAAACTAAGCACTCTGGCAGAGGAGCTGAGAGAAAGTAAGGAGGAGAATTATTATGATTAAGAAACCTATCACAGTACAGCTTGCAAATGGTCTTGAGGCGAGACCCGTTGCCCTGCTGGTCCAGGTGGCCAGCCAGTACGAGAGCGAAATCTACGTGGAGAGCGCAGATAAGCGTGTCAATGCAAAGAGCATCATGGGAATGATGACTTTGGGAATGGATTCCGGTGAGGAGATTGTGGTGTCCGCAAACGGGGCTGACGAAGAGGAGGCAATTGCGGATATTGAGAAGTATTTAAGCGGCAGATAGTCAACAGCCTACTGTAAGCATGCAAAGGGTCATTGTCCAAGAGCAGAGAAAGCTCTGAAGGGATAATGGCCTTTTTTGAACCATTTTTCTTTGCCTTTTTGAATAGGCGTGATATAATGAAAGACAGCAAAGAACATGATGACTATAAGCGTGTTCGGAAAAACAGAGAGGTTGCTCAATGACACAGAAAAAGAAAAGGGAAAGCAGGAGAGGAAGGTCTATTTCATATAAAATCAGTCGAAGTCTGCTGGCTGTTTTGGTTCCTTCTTTAATCATAATCATTGCAATCTCCTGTGTAATGTCTGCAGACACTGTCACGGACTTAAATGGTAAAGTGTTAGAGGCTCAGACAGATTATGCGGTTTCACTTGTGGATGATTTTTTCAGCAGTAAGGTGGCTGCAGCTAAAATGTTTGAGGAGAGTCATGAACTGCAGGAATATTTTAATGCCGTTTCCAAACCACGGGATATTAATGAGTATGAGGCAAGGGAAACCATTCTGAAAAAGCTAACCAGTGCTCTGGAGCGTATGGAGGAGGAGGGGGTACTTCAGGTTTGGGTGGCAGATGAAAGGACAGACAGCTATCTGCTTTCCAGCGGTGAGGTAGTTGCGGCAGGTCTCGCTGATACAGAATGGTACCTTCAGGTGTGTTCTGAGAAGAAGAATGTGATTTCAGAGCCATATCAGGACCCGGCTACCGATAAGATGGTCATTTCTATCGTATCCCCGGTTTTCCGTCACGGAAGTGATGGTATAGCGGGATTTTTTGGATTCGATGTGGATATGGACAGCCTTTCCCAACTTCTCGCTGCCATCAAGGTGGGGGAGGAGGGGTATATGGAGATGATATCCAACAGCTCGGAATATATATACAGTGATGACCCCACAGCCACGGGAAAAAATGTGGTGGATTTGGATATCACAGATGACTATAAAGAGAAAGTATTTAATGGGTACAATGGGAAATTGAATTTTGATTATAAAGGAAGTTCTTACACATCCATGTTTCAGAACTGTAAGACAACGGGATGGCTTGCAGTTGCTACCCTACCGCTGTCTGAGATAAATGCCACCCGGGACCATTTAATTGTAATTTTGGTGGTGGTTTCCATTGTCATTTTGTTGGTTTTGACTTCCCTATGTATTTTTATGATTCACAGAATGTTAAACCCTTTGACCAAGATAAGCAGTGCAATGGAGGAGTTTTCAAAAGGAAACCTGGAGGTGGACATACCGATCCGGGGAGAGGATGAAGTAGGTCGGATGGCTGCAAGTGTCCGCTCCTCTATTCAGCTTCTCAAGGAGGTTATTGAAGAGATTTCCGGCGTGCTGGGGGAGATTTCCAGGGGAAATTTAAATATAGAGGTGAGAGGTAGTTATATCGGAGACTTTCACTTTATAAAAGACGCCCTGGAACAGATCGTTTCCTCTCTCAATGATACCCTGAGGCAGATTAACATCTCCGCGGAGCAGGTGTCAGGCGGTTCGGAACAGGTGTCGGAGGGGGCCCAGTCCCTTGCACAGGGAGCCTCGGTTCAGGCTGGCACTGCGGAGGAGCTGTCGGTCAATATTATGGAAATTTCTCGTCAGATCAGTTCCAATGCCATGCATGCGGAGGATGTGGACAAGAGAGTATCGGCACTGGGAAAGGAAGCAGCCAGAAGCAACCATCGTATGAAAGAGCTTTTGGCAGCAATGCAGGACATCAGTGACAGTTCGCACGAGATTGTAAAAATAATTAAGACGATAGAAGACATTGCATTTCAGACCAATATTCTATCGCTGAACGCCTCTGTGGAGGCAGCCAGAGCCGGGGAGGATGGTAGAGGCTTTGCAGTGGTGGCAGGTGAGATACGAAATCTGGCTGTCAAGAGCGCCCAGGCATCGAAGAATACCGCGCAGCTGATTGGAAATTCCCTGGACGCGGTAAATAACGGAATACAGATAGCACAGGAGACAGCAGATACACTGGAGACAGCCACAGTGGGGGTAAGAGAGGTTGTGGGAGCAGTCAAAGAGATTTCGACTGCATCCAATGAGCAGGCGGAATCCGTGAAGCAGATTATGGAGGGAATGGAGCAGATAGCGAATGTGGTACAGGTGAATTCAGCTACGGCACAGGAGAGTGCGGCAGCCAGCGAGGAGCTTTCAGCCCAGGCTATGCTGCTGAAAGAGCTGATTGGTAAGTTTCAGTTTAGGTGAGCAGAGAAATTTGCGAATAAACCTCTTAAAAAGCCACCACAAATGATTGAAAAACTGGTCATAGGAAAGGTGCAGCGATGGCAGACTGCTTTATGTAAATACATTAAAAGCACGAGTTTCTGTAATTTAGTAAATTGGAGGATAGAACGTAGATATAAAGACCGGTAATCAGCCATAGGTGTAGGAAATTAAAAAAATAATAGTTTTTATAGATGGACTGTGACAGATTTGAACAGTCAAGAGCATACGAAAACCGCAACATCGATCGATATTTTTCGAAGAGAAGTAGAGAAAAATAATTGAGTTATTTTTTTAATAGAGTGATAGAATTATTTCAGAATGCTAAGAAAATTTATCTGTTGCAGTGAATATGACAATGGTATATTCATATTATGAAGCGGGAAGAATGATTATTGAAGAAGAGCAAGGCTTAAAAGAGCGTGCTGCATATGGAAAGTATATTTTAAAAGAACTATCGGAAAGATTAACACAAAAATTTGGAAGAGGGTATTTATACGATAATTTTATTTGGTTTATTCTAAGAACTCAATTGGGGAAACGGCGTTTCCCCAATCTGAAAAATTGCCAATTACGCAAGAAGGAAGAAAGTTTTATTTAAGTTGGTCCCATTAGCTTATTTTGATGAGAAAAAATAAGATTGAAAAACGTCATTTTTATGAAATAGAAACATGCAGAAATAAAGAAGATGTAATGTGTCTTGCGGCAGAAGGGCAGATGCTTGAAAAACCGGAGGATATATTCAAAGATCTATACATTTTAGAGTTCACAGAACTTGTTACTTATTCTGAAACAGAATTGGAAAATAAAATCATTGATCATTTACAGTGATTTTTGCTAGAATTGGGAAGAGGATTTACTTATGTTGGGAGACAGGTTAGATTTACGTTTGAAGAAGAACATTTTCGAGTGGATTTAGTATTTTATAATCGTCTATTGTGTTGTTTTGTGCTATTAGATTTGAAATTTGGTCAGTTAAACACCAAGATATAGAACAGATGCAAAGGTATGTCAATTATTATGATCGAAATGTTAAATTAGAAGACGAGAATTCATCGATTGGTATTATTATTTGTAAAGATAAGAAAGATGCTATTGCAGAGATGACATTTCCCAAAGATAATAATGAGATATTTGCCGGTAAATATGAGACAGTACTTCCTGGTAAAAAAGAACTGCAAACACTACTGGAAGATAAAAATTTATAGGGAATCTGCGTAAATAAGCGACATTATGTTTGGATATTTATGAGTAAGCATACAAGAAATTTTAGTAAAGTATAATAGAGTTTTCTTGAAACAGGCGATGATTTGTCGCCTGTTTTCGTACAGTAAAACCCGGACAAGACAGCACAAGAAAATTCTAAAAAGAAAAGTTGACACTAAGCAGCACATAAGATAAAATGAAAGAAGAACGTTTGTTCTCGGGAGCGGCGATAGAAATACTATGATTCAACAGAATATGTGTTTTGTGATTTATACAATAAAATGGATACCCTAATTACACGACATAATTCGTGTAATTACCACCCAAAAGATTCAAAAATAGCAGAGGGAGAAGCGTATATGAGTGAAGAAAAAATCTTTAAATTAGAATCTCCATATAAGCCTACCGGCGATCAGCCGCAAGCAATTGAACAGCTTGTGAAAGGCTTTCGGGAAGGCAATCAATGCCAGACTTTACTAGGGGTTACAGGCTCTGGAAAGACTTTCACTATGGCAAATGTAATCGCAGAATTAAACAAGCCAACGCTTATCATAGCACATAATAAAACCCTTGCTGCACAGCTTTACAGCGAGTTTAAAGAGTTCTTTCCATCAAATTCAGTTGAATATTTCGTCTCCTACTACGATTACTACCAACCGGAAGCCTACGTCCCCTCCTCTGACACCTACATTGCCAAGGACTCCTCCATAAATGACGAGATAGACAAGCTCCGCCTGTCGGCAACCATGGCGTTGGCGGAGCGCAGGGATGTCATTATTATCTCAAGCGTGTCCTGCATCTATGGTTTGGGGGACCCGGTGGATTACAAAGAGATGGTGATCTCACTGCGGCCTGGTATGGAAAAGGACCGGGATGAGGTCATGCGCAAGCTGATTGATATACAGTATGACCGGAACGACATGGATTTTCGCCGTGGTACCTTTCGGGTGCGGGGGGATGTGCTTGAAATTTTCCCCGCTATGAATACAGACACGGCGATTAGGGTGGAATTTTTTGGGGACGAAGTGGAAAGGATTACAGAGATTGATGTACTCACGGGTGAGAGCCGGAGTTCCCTGGAACATGCAGCGATTTTTCCGGCCTCCCACTATGTGGTGCCCATGGAAAAGATTTTGGATGCTGCCAAGAACATTGAAGCGGAGCTGGAAGAGCGGGTTCGCTATTTTAAAAGCGAGGACAAGCTTCTGGAGGCCCAGAGGATTGCAGAGCGTACCAATTTTGACATAGAGATGATGAAAGAGACGGGATTTTGCTCAGGTATTGAGAATTATTCCAGGCATCTGGCGGGACTTAAACCAGGGGCAACACCTCACACACTGATTGACTATTTCCCGGATGATTTTCTGATAATCATTGATGAGTCCCATAAGACCGTACCGCAGATCAGGGGCATGTACGCCGGAGATCAGTCCAGAAAGACCACTTTGGTTGATTACGGGTTCCGTCTGCCCTCTGCTAAGGACAACAGGCCTCTGAACTTTGATGAGTTCGAGAGCAAGATTGACCAAATGATGTTTGTGTCAGCCACACCCGGGGATTATGAGAAAGAGCATGAGCTGCTTCGGGCAGAGCAAATTATACGCCCCACGGGCTTGCTGGACCCCATGGTTGAAGTACGGCCTGTAGAAGGCCAGATTGATGACCTGGTGGGCGAGGTCAATAAGGAAGTGGAGAAACACAATAAGATACTGATTACTACACTCACAAAACGGATGGCCGAGGATCTGACGGATTACATGAGAGAGATCGGTATCCGGGTGAAATATCTGCACTCGGACATAGACACACTGGAGCGGACGGAGATTATCCGGGATATGCGCTTGGATGTATTTGATGTGCTGGTGGGAATCAACCTTTTGAGAGAGGGCCTGGATATACCGGAGATCACTCTGGTGGCCATCCTGGATGCGGATAAGGAAGGATTTCTTCGCTCCGAGACTTCCCTGGTTCAGACTATTGGCCGCGCGGCCAGAAATGCACAGGGGCATGTAATTATGTACGCGGATACCATCACTGATTCCATGCGTATGGCCATTGACGAAACCATGCGCAGACGCAAGATACAGGAGGAGTACAACGAGGCTCACGGTATCACTCCGCAGACAATCAAAAAGGCGGTGAGGGATCTGATCAGTATTTCCAGGGAGGTGGAGAAGGACGAGGAGGAATTCTTAAAAGATCCGGAGTCCATGAGCAGGCAGGAACTGGAAAAACTTGCGGCAGAGGTTCAGAAAAAGATGAAACAGGCGGCTGCGGAGCTCAATTTCGAGGAGGCGGCCAAGCTGCGTGATAAGATGATTATACTGAAGAAACAGTTACAGGAGATAGAAGAATGACATTCAAAAAAAATGATAAGCCCATGATTCGTATCAGAGGTGCCAATGAGAACAATCTGAAAAACGTCAGTCTGGAGATTCCCAGAAACCAATTTGTGGTGCTCACGGGGCTGAGCGGTTCCGGAAAGTCCTCCCTGGCCTTTGACACCATCTATGCGGAGGGACAGAGGCGTTATATGGAGTCCCTGTCCTCCTACGCAAGACAGTTTTTAGGCCAGATGGAAAAACCGGACGTGGAGAGCATTGAGGGGCTTCCGCCCGCAATATCCATTGACCAGAAGTCCACAAACAGAAACCCCAGATCCACCGTGGGAACGGTGACGGAGATCTATGATTATTTCCGTCTTCTCTACGCCAGGATCGGTATCCCCCACTGCCCCAAATGCGGGAAGGAGATTAAAAAGCAGACTGTGGATCAGATGGTGGATCATATACTGTCCCTGCCGGAGCGGACCAGAATCCAGCTCCTTGCTCCTGTGGTGAGAGGGCGAAAGGGCACCCACGCCAAGCTCCTGGAGCAGGCCAAGAGGAGTGGATATGTGAGAGTCCAGATTGACGGAAATCTGTATGAGCTGTCCGAGGAGATCAAGCTGGAGAAAAATATTAAGCATAATATAGAGATTGTGGTGGACCGGCTTATTGTCAAGCCGGGAATTGAGAAACGTCTTTCGGATTCACTGGAGACAGTGCTGAAGCTGGCTGAGGGGCTGGCAATTGTGGATGTGAATGGAAGCGAGTCTTTGCGCTTCAGCCAGAGCTTTTCCTGTCCGGATTGCGGCATCAGCATCGATGAGATTGAGCCCAGGAGTTTTTCTTTCAATAACCCCTTCGGCGCCTGCCCGGACTGCTTTGGCTTGGGATACAAGATGGAGTTTGATGTGGATCTGATGATTCCGGATAAGTCTCTGAGCATTTTGGATGGAGCCATCACTGTGATGGGATGGCAGTCCTGTACGGATAAAGGCAGCTATACCAGAGCGATCCTGGATGCCCTGTCCAAGGAGTATGATTTTGACCTAAATACGCCATTTCAGGAACTTCCGGAAGAAATCCGCCGCATGTTGATCTATGGCACGGACGGCAAGGAGGTCAAGGTTTATTACCGGGGACAGAGGGGAGAGGGGATTTACGATGTGGCCTTTGAAGGACTGGTCCGGAATGTGGAGAGGCGCTACCGGGAAACCGGCTCAGAGTCCATCAAGCAGGAGTACGAGACTTTTATGCGTGTCACCCCCTGCCGAACCTGCCGTGGACAGAGATTGAAGAAAGAGGCCCTTGCAGTCACCATTGCGGACAAAAATATATTTGAGGTTACGTCCATGTCCATCCGAAACCTTCAGAAATTTATGCAGGAGCTGGTGCTCACAGAACACCAGCAGATGATCGGAAAGCAGATTTTAAAAGAGATTCGGGCGAGGGTCGGATTTTTGATGGATGTGGGTCTGGATTATCTGACGCTGGCAAGGGCGACTGGCACCCTCTCCGGTGGGGAGGCCCAGAGAATCCGTCTGGCCACACAGATTGGGTCAGGGCTGGTAGGTGTGGCCTATATTCTGGATGAGCCCAGTATCGGGCTGCATCAGAGGGACAATGACAAGCTGCTGCATACACTGAACAATTTGAAGGAGCTTGGCAATACCTTGATTGTGGTGGAACACGATGAGGATACCATGTTGGCTGCGGATTACATTGTGGATATCGGACCAGGTGCCGGGGAGCACGGCGGAGAAGTGGTGGCTGTGGGGAATGCCGCACAGATTATGAAGTGCAGGGATTCCATCACCGGCGCGTACTTGAGCGGAAGAATGAAGATCCCGGTGCCCAAGATCAGAAAGCAGCCCACAGGTTTTCTGAAGGTGGTGGGAGCCTCGGAAAATAACCTGAAGAATATTGATGTCCAGATTCCGCTGGGAGTCATGACCTGCGTAACAGGTGTATCCGGTTCGGGAAAGAGCTCCCTGGTAAATGAAATTTTGTACAAACACCTGGCAAAGGCTCTGAACAGAGCCAGAACCATTCCGGGAAAACATAAGAGAATAGAGGGGGTTGAGCTTCTGGACAAGGTCATTGACATCGATCAATCGCCCATTGGAAGGACGCCCAGATCCAATCCTGCCACCTACACAGGAGTGTTTGACCAGATCCGCGATCTGTTTGCCAGCACAGCGGATGCCAAGGCGAAGGGATATAAAAAGGGAAGATTCAGCTTCAATGTAAAAGGAGGGCGCTGCGAGGCATGTGGTGGGGATGGTATTTTGAAGATTGAAATGCATTTCCTTCCCGATGTGTATGTGCCCTGTGAGGTGTGTGGGGGGAAACGCTACAACAGGGAAACCCTGGAAGTGAAATACAAAGGGAAGAGCATCTACGATGTGTTGAATATGACGGTGGAGGAAGCAATGAAGTTTTTTGAGCACATTCCCACGATCAAAAGAAAGATTGAGACACTCTACGATGTGGGACTCTCTTATATTCGGCTGGGACAGCCCTCCACGGAACTGTCAGGAGGAGAAGCACAGCGCATCAAGCTGGCCACAGAGCTCTCTAAGCGCAGCACCGGAAAGACCATCTATATTTTGGATGAGCCCACCACAGGTCTTCACTTTGCGGATGTGCACAAACTGATTGAGATACTGCATCGTTTGGCAGAGGGTGGCAATACGGTGGTAGTCATAGAACACAACCTGGATGTGATCAAGACAGCGGACTATATTATCGACATCGGTCCTGAGGGAGGCGACAAGGGAGGAACCATTGTGGCTGTGGGGACACCGGAGGAAGTGTCTCAAAATCCCAAGTCCTACACCGGACAGTACGTGGCAAAATATTTACTGTGAAAGTCCCGGACAGCGGCTGTACAGATGGGTAAGCTAGCTTGCCCATCTGTACAGACATTGGACGGGCAAGCAAGTATGAGCAAGTAGGGCGATAGCCCGGATTGCGAATACTTGCGGCAGTTGCGTGAGTGCGACAGCACGGAGCAACGGACTTTCACTTACAAAAGTCCCGGACAGCGGCTGTGCAGACGGGCAAGCAAGGCCATATCCGTTTGTAAACAGTAAAACAGGAGCCCTTCGGCTCCTGTTTTAAAGGAAAGAGAAAAAATTAAAATATTTTGAGGGAGTACTTCGCAGCGTGTGGGAGCTGCGAAGTGTGAGTTATGAAATATATTAGCTGTTTGCTAATATGGTTATAGTATAGAATATAAATGTGTTCAAAATATGTTCTATCTCTAAAGAAAATGTGAATTTAAAAAAGAAAATCTTAGAAAAATAAGAAAAGAGACATCTTGTCGAAAGAAAAAGGCAAAAAGCCCTTTTCAATTAAGGATGAGTTGTATATAATAAAAACCACATGAACAACTGTTGTGTCAGTTGATTCAGAAAGGAGTAATTGCATGACGTCTACAGATATAGGGATTGATTTGGGAACCGCAAGTATATTGGTTTACGTCAGAGGAAAAGGTGTAGTGTTAAAAGAACCCTCTGTTGTAGCTTTTGATAGAGATACCAACAAAATCAAGGCCATTGGGGAGGAGGCCAGGCTGATGCTGGGGAGAACCCCGGGCAATGTGGTTGCAATTCGTCCCCTGAGGAAAGGTGTTATCTCTGATTATACAGTCACGGAACAGATGCTGAAGTATTTTATCCAGAAGGCCATTGGCAGGATGTCATTCCGGAAGCCGCGCATCAGTGTGTGCGTGCCCAGCAGTGTGACAGAGGTGGAGAAAAAAGCAGTGGAGGACGCCACATACCAGGCGGGCGCCAGGGAAGTGTCCATCATTGAGGAGCCTATCGCCGCTGCCATTGGAGCAGGTATTGATATCTCACGGCCCTGCGGAAATATGATAGTGGACATCGGCGGAGGTACCTGTGATGTAGCTGTGATTTCTCTGGACGGCATTGTGGTGAGCACATCCATAAAAGTGGCGGGGGATGACTTCGACGAAGCTATCATTCGATATGTGAGAAAGAAACACAATCTCCTGATTGGGGAGCGGACAGCTGAGGACATTAAGATCAATATAGGAACTGCTGTTGAGAAACCGGAGCAGAAGGTGATGGAAGTAAGAGGACGGGACCTTGTGACAGGGCTTCCAAAGACCGTAAAGGTAACCTCCGAGGAAACCAGAGATGCTCTCAAGGAGGCCACTACACAGATTGTGGAGGCGGTGCACAGCGTGCTGGAGCGGACTCCACCGGAACTGGCCGCAGATGTGGTGGACAGGGGCATTGTGCTTACCGGAGGAGGCTCCCTGCTAAATGGGCTGGAGGAACTGATTGAGTCCAAAACAGGGATCAACACCATGACAGCGGAGGACCCCATGACAGCAGTTGCCATCGGCACCGGTAAATTTGTGGAGCTTACTGCAGGAAACGGAAAATTGGAAGGATAGATGCGGAGGGAGAAAGGGCTGGAGACAGCTCTTTTCTTTCTTATATCATAGGAAAGTCCTTCGGAATTCCCTATGATATAAAAAGCCCTCCGGGCGGGATCGCACTGCGGCGGAGTGGAAGATGGCTGCCGGGGCAGCCCCGCCGCAGGCGGAAAATCCTGCGCGCAGGATTCTTTTTTATAACACGGAGTGATTATTATGGATAAAATACAGGGATATGTGGACCACATCATCTACCGGAACAGCGATAACGGATATACGGTGATGGTGATGGTCTGCGGGGGGAAAGAGATTACCTGTGTGGGAAGCCTCCAGTATATCGGAGATGGAGAGCTGGTGGAGGCGGAAGGAAGCTACACAGAGCACAGTACTTATGGAAAACAGTTTCAGATCAATACCTATGAGATCAAGGCGCCTGAGGATGCGGTCTCCATAGAGCGCTATCTGGGCTCAGGGGCCATTAAAGGAATAGGGGTTGCTCTGGCGGCCAGGATTGTCAGGCGTTTTGGGGAGGACACCTTCCGCATCATTGAGGAGGAGCCGGAACGTCTGGTGGAAATCAAGGGAATCAGTGAGCGCAAGGCCAGGGAGATCGCAGAGCAGGTTGAGGGAAAGAGGGATATGCGAAAGGCAATGATCTTTCTTCAGCAGTATGGAATTACGGGAACCCTGGGCGCTAAGATCTATGAGCAGTACAGGGAAAATATCTACCAGGTTATCAAGGAGAATCCCTACCGCATGGCGGATGACATCAATGGAATTGGGTTTCGTATTGCGGATGAAATTGCATCCAGGGCGGGAATACATACGGATTCAGACTTTCGGGTGCGCAGCGGTATCCAGTATGTGCTTCAGCAGGCATCTATGGAAGGTCATGTATATCTCCCCGGGAATCTCCTTACAGAGCGCACGGTGGAGCTTCTGGGGGTGAGCAGAGAATGTGTGGAAAAGCATCTGATGGATTTGGCAGTAGACCGGAAACTAATATTGAAGGAGGCGGAAACGGAAGTGTTGTGTGTGTACAGCACACAGGCCTACTATCTGGAATTGAATGCAGCCAAGATGCTCCATGATTTAAATGTCTCCTGCGAGGTTTCGGAATCTGCGATACTAACCCGCCTGGCCAAAATAGAACAGGATACGGATACTGAGTTGGATGAGCTTCAAAAGCAGGCTGTAATAGAGGCAGCAGGACATGGAGTTTTGGTAATCACCGGAGGGCCTGGTACTGGAAAGACAACCACAATCAATGCGCTGATCGACTATTTTGAGTCCGATGGGCTCAATATACGCCTGGCTGCGCCCACAGGTAGGGCAGCTAAACGGATGACAGAAGCCACCGGATACGAGGCACAGACCATACACAGGCTGCTGGAGGTCAGCGGAGGGCCGGATGACAGGGAGGCAAAAGGGCAGTTCGATAGGAATGAGGAGAATCCCCTTGAGGCAGATGTGGTGATTGTGGATGAGATGTCCATGGTGGATATTTATCTGATGCACGCTCTGCTGCGAGCAGTCGTGGTGGGCACCAGGCTGATTATGGTGGGGGATATCAACCAGCTTCCTTCAGTCGGCCCCGGAAGTGTGCTCAAGGATATCATTGAGTCCAAATGCTTCCCTGTGGTCAGACTTACAAAAATTTTCCGCCAGGCTACAGAGAGTGACATTATAGTAAATGCCCATAAGATCAACCGTGGGGAACATGTGGAACTTAATAACAAGAGCAGGGATTTCTTTTTTCTCAAGAGACAGGACGCCAATGTGATTATTAGTGTGGTCATCACGCTGATCCAGAAGAAACTTCCCAAATATGTAGATGCCAATCCCTGGGATATTCAGGTTCTGACGCCTATGAGAAAGGGGCTGCTGGGGGTGGAGCGCCTGAACCGGATTCTGCAGGAGTATCTAAACCCTCCGGACAAGAACAAGAGGGAAAAAGAGTATGGCGGCGGCCTTTTTCGGGAAGGCGATAAAGTTATGCAGATTAAAAATAACTACAATATTGCATGGGAAATACGCGGGATGTACGGGCTTGCTCTGGAGAAGGGGGAAGGGATTTTTAACGGTGACCTGGGGATTATCCGGGAGATCAATACTTTTGCCGAATTGATGACCATTGAATTTGACGAGGGGCGTTATGTGGAGTACTCCTTTAAGCAGTTAGAGGAGTTGGAGCTGGCCTATGCGGTAACCATACACAAATCCCAGGGAAGTGAGTACCCGGCAGTGGTGATTCCCCTCCTGCCCGGGCCCAGAATGCTCATGAACAGGAACCTGATCTACACAGCCGTTACCAGAGCCCGGTCCTGTGTGACTCTGGTGGGGGATGAGCAGACCTTTTACCAGATGATAGACAATACCTTTGAGCAGAAAAGATATACCTCTTTGAGAGAACGCATTCAGGAGTTTATGGGTAATTGTTCTCTCAGGTCTGAGCATTTACTGCTCAGGCCGTGAGAAAATGATTCATGGGTGCATAAATCCCATCACCGCAGGCGATTTTGCATGGATTTATGCATGTTACTGTGAACGTGTGAACAGTAACGTTTATTTCCTGATTAATTAATGGGAGAAAAAGCAGTACAGCCGGAGGACTTTGGGAGAGAGCCGGTTTTTATGATGAGACAGATATTGGAAATGATATTGGACATCTTGTATCCCAGGCATTGTCCTGTATGCAGGGAGATAGTGGCTTATCCGGGAAAATGGGTCTGCCCCCAGTGCAGAGAAAAGGTACATCCCATCCGGGAGCCAAAGTGCAAAAAGTGTGGCAAGCCTCTGGAGCAGGAGGAGCGGGAGTACTGTCATGACTGCCAAAAAAGAGGCCACCCCTATGAGAGGGGACTTGCGCTGTTGGCCTATGAGGGGTGGGCAAAGGAGGCAATCTATCAGATAAAGTTTCACAATAAAAGGGAATACCTGGACTTTTTTGCGAGGGAGATGGCAAGAGAGCTAGGGAGGGAGGTACAGACATGGGAGGCGCAGGCTATTGTGCCGGTACCTCTTCACAAGAAAAAACGCCGCAAAAGGGGTTTTAACCAGGCAGACCTTTTGGCAGATAAACTTGGAAGGCTTCTTGAGATCCCTATTAGGAAGGATTTGGCAGAGCGTATTCGGTATACGGAGGCCCAAAAAGAGCTGGGTTTCAGGGAAAGGCGCAAAAATATCAGAGGGGCTTTTCGGGTCAACGCAGCAGACCTGGATATAGAAAAAATAATTCTGGTGGATGACATCTATACCACAGGAAGTACAGTGGATGAGATGACAGAAGAGTTCCTGAAAAAGGGTGCGAGGCAGGTTTATTTTCTGACCATCTGCATTGGCAGGGCAGATTACTGAAATCTGGAACTTTTCACAGGAAGGTTTCTGTGCTATACTGATAGAAGAAATCCTGTAACTGCGTAAGCAATAAACAGTTGTGAAGTTCTGAAATAGCAGAAGGGGTTGGAGGATGGAGTATGATGAATGAGAAAAGAATCCGGCTGATGACAAAGCTGGCTGATTTTGAGCAGCATAATGGTGAGATGCTTTATAAGGCCGGAACCTATTACTGCAGCGATTATGTGAGTGCACAGATGATGAAGAATCTGTTTCGAATCACCGCGGCATATTTGATTGGACTGGGCTTGTGGGCCTGCTATCGACTGGATTGGCTGCTGGAGCGTTTAAACACCATGGATATTTTAGGGATCGGAATGGGTATTCTGATCACATATGGTGTGATATTGGCCGTGTCTCTGGGATTGACATACCTGATCTTTTCGGTGAAATATTTTCAGGCGGAGAGTCAGATGCAGACTTACCGGAACATGCTGGACCGTCTGATCGCAGAGTATGACAATGAACGCGGGGGCAGAAGGAGAAGGCGGGAGAGAAGAAGAGAGGTTGGAGGTAGTGGAGATGGCGGCATTGACTGGATTTAGGGAAGCGGCACAGGAATTATACGCGAAATACGATACATATCTGGTCTCACTGTGCAAATTTGTGCTGGCTTTTGCAGCATTTTTGTCCATCAATATTGGACTGGGATACATGGACAGGCTGAACAGTATTTTTGTGGTGCTTATTTTGGCTCTGCTGTGCTCTTTTCTTCCCACCAACGCCATAGTACTTTTGGGAACAGCTCTTATTTTGGCACATTTGTATGCCCTCTCACTGCCGGCACTGATCGTGGGTGGAGGCATTATTCTGATCTTAGTTCTTCTCTACTTCAGTACAGGTCCCAGGGAGAGCTATCCTCTGATATTGACTATGGTTGCCCTTGGAATAAATGTGCCATGCGCAGTGCCGTTGGTGCTGGGACTGGTATCCAACCCGTTTGCGGCATTTCCTCTGTGCTTTGGAACCATCGCCTACTATACGCTCCATGCCATAACAGTCAGTGGACAGGTGGTTTCCCAGGCTGCAGAATCGGAACTTGCCATTTTGGATGAGATCAGAAGACTTCTGGATGCTGTGGCTGGTGAGAAGCAGATGGTACTGATGACCATTGCTCTGCTCGCAGTGCTGCTCATCGTGTATCTGGTGCGCAGAATGGCGGTGAAATATGCATGGACTCTGGCCGTTACAGCTGGAACGCTTACATTTTTTGTGATATATGCAGTAGGCAGTTTGATCCTTGGCGTAGGCGAGGGATTTTTGTGGATCATTATAGGCACAGTGGTTTCCGCTCTGGCGGGCTATCTGGTTCAGGTTTTTCTGTTTCACGTGGACTATACCAGAACGCAAAGTGTACAGTTTGAGGATGGAGAATACTATTACTATGTAAAAGCAATTCCTAAAATAAAGAAAGGGCGTGACAAGAGTGGAGAGTATTAAGACATTTTTCTCAAATTATTTGTCCTGGCTTTCCGTACCTACCCTCACCATCACAGTTACAGATGTGATGGAGATTATTATTTTGTCCTTTCTGGTTTACAAAGTAATGTCGTGGATCAGGGAGACCAGGGCCTGGACGCTTCTGAAGGGAATACTGGTGCTGGGGATTTTTGTCTGTGTGGCATATATTTTGCAGATGGATACTATAAAGTTCATTGTGAGCAAGGGGACGGATTTGGCTTTGATGGCTGCGGTGATCATTTTTCAGCCCGAACTGCGCAGGGCAATGGAACAGTTGGGTGAGAAAAAGATTTTCTCATCCATTGTACCCTTTGACACCACCAGGAGCACAGATGAGCGGTTCAGCGACAGGACCATCAATGAGTTGGTAAAAGGCACGGTGGAGATGGCGAAGGTCAAGACGGGAGCTCTGATTGTGATTGAGCAGAAGGAAACCCTGGCTGAGTATGAGAGAACAGGAATCGCGCTGGATTCCATTCTCACCAGCCAGCTTTTGATCAATATCTTTGAGCACAATACCCCGCTGCACGATGGAGCTATTATTGTCAGGGGAAACCGGATCGTGGCTGCTACCTGTTATCTTCCCCTGTCAGACAACACGGTGCTCAGCAAGGAATTGGGCACAAGGCACCGCGCTGGTGTGGGGATTAGCGAGGTCACGGATTCTCTGACTGTGATCGTCTCTGAGGAGACCGGACATATCTCCTACGCCTACAGGGGTAAACTCACAAGGAATGTGGATGCGCAACAGCTCAGAGAGAGACTGGTGATTCTTCAGAACAAGACAACGGACACAAAGAAGAAATTTCGGTTGTGGAAAGGTAAGGCGAAGTCATGAGGAAAAACTTGTTTAAGAATTGGGGACTAAAAATACTCTCCGTATTCATTGCCTTTCTGATCTGGCTGATGGTAGTAAACGGCGATGACCCGGAAAAGACAAAAGCATTTAAGAATGTGCCTGTCAAAGTGGTAAATGAGGAGAGTCTGGTTCAGGCCGGAAAGGTGTACAGTCCAAGAGATGGTACCGATACCGTTACAGTCTGGGTTACGGCAAGGCGTTCGGTTTTGGATAAACTGAGCAGCGCGGATTTTGAGGTGATTGCGGATTTTGAGAATATTGTTTCTCTGGAGATGACAACCATACCTCTGCAGATAAAGTGTAAGACGAATAGGACTTTGACAAGGGAAAATATGGACTGTGATCCCCCATCTCTGAAGGTGGATATTGAGGATGCAAAGGAGAAAGATTTCATTGTATCTGTAATTACAGACGGAACGCCGGCCAGCGGATATGAGGTGGGCAATATGCAGGTTGTGAAGGGGGAATCCATCAAAATAACCGGGCCGGAATCTAGCATTGATATTATTGACAAGGTGATTGCCACAGTGTCTGTGGTAGGAAAGACAGCAGACGAGACGGTTCCAGCTTCTCTTCAGATCATTGACCGGAACGGGAAACCATTCTCGGAAAGCCAGATGAACAATCTGGAAATCAAGACTTCCGGAGGCGCACTGATCAGCGATCAGCAGATGGATGTCCGGGTTACCATGTGGAAGGTGAAAAGTGACATCAAACTCAAGGTGGAGACTACAGGAGCGCCGGCTCAGGGATATAGGGTGGGTAAGATTACCACCACGCCGGCAACGGTTGGCCTTACCGGAAGTGACGAGATTTTGAAATCGCTGGAAGGGGAACTGGTTATCTCCGATGCGGTTTCCCTGGATGGGGTGACGGAGAGTTTTGAGAAAACTCTGGACCTGTCCGATTATCTCCTGGAGAAGTATCAGAAGACGCTGCGCCAGGAGGCAAACGCCTCCAGCACCATCTCCATAAATATCCAGATCGAAAAGGTGGGAACAACCACACTGGAATTGCCTGTGACAGGGATTGAGATAAAGAATAAGCCCGAAGGACTGAACATGACGCTCACCCCTGCGGATAAAGTCTCCATAGAGGTTCAGGAAGATACGGAAGCGTCACAGGAAAATACAGTAAAGTCTCCCATCACAGCCAAGGATATAAAAGCAACCCTGGATTTGTCGCTGTATAAGACAGCGGGAAATTATAAAGTACCTTTGACCATAGTGGTTCCGAACGGATATGTATTGGTGTCGGAAGTAACCATGGTAGTAAACCTGGAAAAGATTGAAACGGAAGCAGAAACATTATCAGCAGTGGGAGGGGAAACCTAATGGTTAGACAGAAAGTAGTTGTAAAGAATCCAACGGGGCTTCATTTGAGGCCCGCCGGTCTTCTGTGCAAGGAGGCAATGCAGTTCAAATGTTCCGTACATTTTATCTTTCACGAGGTAAATGCCAATGCCAAGAGCGTTTTAAGCGTTCTGAGTGCCTGTGTGAAATGCGGGGATGAGGTTGAGTTTGTGTGTGACGGGGAGGATGAGGAGACAGCCTTAAAATCCATCATAGGGGCCATTGAGGCCGGTCTTGGCGAGGATATAGAATGAGGCCTGCAAAATGATTTTGGTCTATGTTTGCCCCAATTGCAGATCCCTGCAGATTGCATCCAGAAGAAAGGATGTGATCTGTCTGGAGTGCAAAGGGGAGATGGAACTGTGTGATCTGACTTTCCTGGAGTGGTCAGAGATGAGCGCTTCTGAGAGGGAGATCTATGGGGGAAGCTGGCAAAAAGAGAGCGGGACAGAGGCATAAAGCTTTTTGTCCCGCTCTCTTTTGCCGGAAACTAACGCGTCGGCATTTTAAAATCTGCAAGCGCTCTGTTGAGATAGTTGTGAAAGGCTTCCATCTTCGAAAAGATTTCCGCCGCATAGTTTACAAAATGCTTATCGGCAATCAGCGCATCAGAGACCGGAAATTCTATAAACCAACTCTTATATTTCAAAAATTCCGCCTGGGGATGATCTGGATCATATCCCTGGGGGACTCTTTTTAGAGCTGTTCCCTGCACGGTAAAGCATTCTTTAAATTGTGGGGCTGTTATGATCTGGTCCCATTCATCCCCATTGGCTGAGATAAAATCGCGCACCATCGAGGTGGCATCCTTAAACATATCTGCAAACAGACCGCCACCCAAAAAGGAACGCCCGCCCGGGCGGATCATGAGATAGCAGCCCACCGGTATGGGGAGTTTTCCGTGCTCTCCAATATGGGCGCGGAATGCCGGATTGTATGGGGATTTATCATGGCTGAAGCGGGTATCACGCTGCAGCTTGAAGGTGAGCTCTTTGGGGTTTACAAGAGGAAGTTTAGGGTTTGTTTTGCGAAGCTCCATAACCAGATTCCCCACCAGCAGCTCAAATTCGCCAAAAGCCTCCTGATACTCCTGTTTGTTAGCATGAAACCACTCCCGAGTATTATTCTGCTCTAACGAAGCCAGATAATTTAACACGCTGCTCATACTCATAGGGACACCTCCTGTCCCTTTACGGCTGTGCGGAAACTTTCTGATTTTAGGATATCCTTAAGCCATCCCACAATATTTCCGGGCGACTTATATGCGGGAAAATTGGAAAAGATCTGAGACAGTTCATCCAGTTCATCCATAGCCTTTGTGCAGGCAGTGATATCCTCATACCCGCATTTCTCCATGGTATGGTATGCAAGATGGGAAGGGGTAAGCCTGTGGGTCGCAATGGCGTAGTTGACCCTTCGCTTGCAGGAACACATACCGGTTCCGGAAAGACCGCAGTATTCACTAAGAAAGCTGCCCATTTTTTTCCGGATGCGGGATAGTCTCTGACGGTAGGCTTGCGGGGTGATTTCAAAAATCTCAGCAGCCGCGCGGCTGTCCAGCTGGAACATGGTGCCCAGTATGTAGATTGCACGGCTGTCTGCATCCAGGCACTGCAGCATAACATTAGAGCAGGACATCTTCAACTCTTGTTCTAAAAGAGCTTTGTCCACACCTCCGCTCATATCCGGCACATCAGCCTCCCTGCCAGAGGCGATATCTTCCCCATAGATCTCAAAGCTCAAAGGACGTTGTGAAAACATTCCCTTTCGAAAATTCTTCAAGTGGTTCACTGCAATGCGGAACACCCAGGTGGAAAATCTGCTCTCCCTCCGAAACGAATCCAGCCGGGTCATCACCTTAATGAGGATTTCCTG
The DNA here is from genome assembly GCF_058119865.1 of Ruminococcus sp. 8Y-12. Lineage (NCBI taxonomy): Bacteria > Bacillati > Bacillota > Clostridia > Eubacteriales > Oscillospiraceae > Ruminococcus > Ruminococcus sp. 8Y-12. The sequence goes on from NZ_CM176623.1 coordinate 2,187,996, forward strand.
GGTGGCATCCTCCGCATCCGGAATCATCCCCAACATTCTCAGAGAAAGGTTAAATACCATGTCCTGTACACTGCACAGGATGGTCTCCAGCGCTGCCTTGTCCCCGGCGGCAGCCTGATTAACGAGTTTTAATTCTTCTTCAATATTCATAGTTTACACCTCCTGATAAATTAGACAAGAAAATGGCTGGTGTGTGACAAATTAAATATAAAAAATCTGCTGATATTGGTTTTTGATGGATGAGGGGGAAGAAAAAAGCAGCCACGCTGACGGTGACTGCTTTTAGATTGTTCTTTGATTACTTGGGTGAACGGCGGCTTGTTCTGTCCGGATCTGTGGGATCATAGGCATAAGTGGGATTCGTGGCCATCTTCAATGCCGTAGGCTTTCCTAAAGGTCCTGGATTTCTTGCGTCGTCATAGACAACTACTGTTGTTCCAATAGGGCAAGTGGTGTACAGCCAGTATGCATCACCCATTGCCAGACGAATACATCCCTCAGAGGCCTGCTGTCCCAACATGTTAAACTTATAGGACGGAACACCGGAACGAGCGGTGGTGGGTGCAGGTATAGAATGGAACAGAATATCACTGGTAATATGGCTGCAGTAGTATCCGTAGGTAGGTCCGTTTAAGGTGTGGGTATACAGTTTATCCATAATACGGAAAGTCCCCAGAGGTGTTGCGTTGTTCAAACCAGTTGAGCATAGGAAGGCCTTTACCGGTGTAGTTCCCTTATAGACCGTCACCACATTGGCGGCCCTGTTTACCTTGATCGTCCAGGAACCGCTCAGGCTGCCGTTGGTGTAGGTCCCATTTGAGTTGAACTTATAAGAGTTTCCGTCAATCTTCTTTTTGCCGGTGACCATAGCGCCGGTCTTGGGATCCAGATAGTAGAATTGGCCGTTGTGCACCAGCCAGCCTGTCTGCATAGCCCCAGAATTCTGGAAGAAATACCACTTACCTTTGATTTTCATCCAGCCGGTAGATACCACACCCTTGGAGCTGACGTAGTACTTATTGCCGCTTCTGGTAACCCAGCCCTTCATCAATACGCCCCTGGTGTTAAACAGGTAACGCTTGCCGCTGATCCACTGGAATCCAGTCACACGTGCACCCTTACCGCTTCCCGACTTGGGTGCGTAATAGGTCTTGTCCTTTACGGTAAACCACCCGGTCTTCATCTTTCCCTTGGTAGTATAATAATAGTATTTGCTGCCTGACTTCATCCAACCACTCTGCATAGCGCCAGTTTTGGGGTTGAAGTAGTATCTTTTACCTTTATATTTCTGCCAACCTGTCTTTAAACGGCCTTTGGAATTGGCATAATAGGTCTTTCCGCCTACTTTAAACCAGCCTGTACGCGAGGCACCAGTCTTGGGGTCTGCGTAATAGAGGTAGTTTTTGGAACCAGATTTGTACTTTATCAGACCTGTGCGCATCGTTCCGTTGGCACTAAAAAAGTATTGTTTTCCGTTGTATCGTCTGGCGTTTGTGTATGCCCGGCCCTGTGAGTCTACCAGGTATGTATTGTTGCCTATGGTCTTCAGGCCGTTGGTCATCACTGCGCCGTTTTCATCAAAACAGAAGATCCCCTGGCTTCCGATTCTGGCTGCGGTGTACACATATAGCTTTGCGGAATCCGTGGCGTAGTATTTCTTATTGTTTGCCACACCCCAGCCGTTTCTGAGGAGGGTTCCGTTTGTCTGAACAAAATAGAGTGTCTTTCCAATATTGACAGGTCCCTGCTGTCCCTTCACCAGCGTACCATTGCTGTCAAAATAGTAATATGTCCCGTCAATGATGCAGATGCCGGTGGCCTTTGTCCCATCTTCCTTCACAAAATAGGTGTTGTCCTGGGACCATCCGGTGGTTGCCTGCTGCGTGTTTTCCGTACTCCCTGTTGCGCCGGCAGTCATGGGCACTGTCAGAGTCAGCCCAAGGGCCAGGCAGAATACGGGAATCAATTTTTTGATCTTCATATGCTTCCCCTCACTTATTCTATTAACAATGTTTACCTCTATAATTTACTACAAATCAATTCCTATTTCAATCGTAAGAATTCTATTTCAGGAAAATTTAAGAAAGCATGTTGCAGATCATGAAGGGAACAGTAAACAATGCATGCCTCGTTGACACCGGAATATATTCCTTATATAATAGAAAATGGAGTATTTTGTAACGCGATGTTTACTATTGAAAAAAAGAGAAAGGAATAAGGGGAAACAGGTAAATGAAGGGTATAAAAAAGGGATTTACGGCAATCATGCTGTGTTTTTTGGCATTTACGTGGCTGATGTCTGCGGTCAGAGCGGAGGCTGCTTCTGCTCCGGCTCTGGAATTTATTTATGCGGACACTTCGTCGGAAGCGGGGATTGAGAGAGGGAAACTGATTATTGCCTCCTTTCAGACAGGAGGACAGTCGATCACAGGTGCGGAGCTGACTTATGAAGACAGGACAGGCGATACAGGGAGAATGGCCGCCACGGAGATACTGGAAGGGTATGTGGCTTTCCTGGCACAGGACAGAGACCTGTCCGGGGAGAGATTAAAGGAGCTGCGGATCGGATACGGGGGCAGGACTTATACGTTTGATATTCAAAATTTCAGAAACGCCGGAAGTACCCAGGTGGAGCAGGTGACTGCACAGGAGAGCGCGGACCAGGTTGTGGAGAATGTGGTGGCTGAAAATGCCGGGAATATTAAAAGCGCGCTGCGTTTTGCCGAGCAGGAGGCGGCTGAGGTAACTGTGAAGAGAGGGGCCGGGAGCGTATATCCGGGGACAGTCACTGCAGGGAGTTTGAACAGGGCCAGTGGAGATATTGTGGTGGTTCTGGACCCCGGGCACGGGGGAGATGAAAGCGGAGCTGTTCGCTCATGGGATGGTGTGGATTACATTGAAAAAGATATTACATTAAAGATATCCAGGTACACCAAAAAAGAATTGGAAAAATACATGGGTGTGAAGGTTTATCTCACACGGACAGGAGATTCCACCCTATCCCTGGAGGAGCGGGTGAATTATGCAGCCGGCAAGGGAGCCACTGTGTTGATCAGCCAGCACATCAACTCCACCCCGCAGCATGAGTCCACGGCAACCGGAGCTGAGGTGATGGTCTCCTCCGGAAATTACGATGCATCCCAGGCAGCCGAGACAGCTAATATTGCCAGAGTAATTTTAAATGAGCTGGAGAAAGCTGGGTTTCAAAATCGGGGACTCGTTTATAAATTATCGGAAACAGGTAATACTTATCCCAATGGGAATCTTGCGGACTACTATGGAATTGTCCGACGAAGTGTTTTGGCCGGTTTCCCGGGGATGATCGTAGAGCACGGGTTTGTGAGCAATCCGGAGGATTGTAAGAGATACTATGGAAGCAATTCGAAGATCAAAGCCCTGGGTGTGGCAGATGCCAAAGCCATTGCCAGTTACTATGGTCTGAAAAAGAAAAACCTGTCCGGTTGGAATAAAGAGGGCAAGAGATGGTATTATTTGAATGCCAACGGAGACCGGGTGGGCACCGGCTGGCTGACCCTGGGAAGTTCAAAGTATTATATTGACAAAAGCGGCTATCGGATGACCGGATGGCACAAGATCGGGGGCAAGCAGTACTTCTTTGGAAGCGACGGCGTGATGCAGAAGGGACTCCTTACAAGAGGGAGACAGAAATACTGGTTTACCTCAAAGGGAGTACTGAAAAAAGGATTTTTCCTGGGTTCCGACGGGGGATACCGCTACGCCAACAGCAAGGGTGTGCTGTACACAGGATTTAAGACCTACAGGGGCAGTAAGTATTATTTCCACCGGGTGACCGGAGCGGCCCTGATCGGGTGGAGGAAAATCGGAAAGGCTTACTATTACTTCAGTGTCACAGGCAAGATGCAGACAGGTATCGTCAAGGTGGGCAGAGAAAAGTATTACCTGCGCGGAGATGGTAAACGCGCAGTGGGGTGGGTCAATTATAATAAAAAAAAGTACTACTTTGACCGCAATACAGGGGCCATGGTGAAGGGCCGGTGGATGAAGTATAAAAATAAGTGGTTCTATCTGAGCAAGGTGGGTTACGCTTATAAGAACACGACCAAGAAGATCAATGGGAAAAAATACAAATTTAATGAAAAGGGTGTCTGCACAAACCGCAGAAGCTAAAAGGAGTAGAAGATGAAGAAAAAGCTATTGATTACAGGATGCAATGGACAGTTGGGGAGGGCCTTAAATGAGCTCTATGCAGGAAACACAGAAGTGGAACTGGTGAACACGGATGTTTTTCAGTCTGGCGTACGGGAGATGGACATCACCGATATTGACAAGGTGCTGGAAACAGTGAGGGAGGTAAAGCCCTATGCGATCATCAATTGCGCGGCTCACACCGCAGTGGATGCCTGTGAGACCCAGGGGGACAGTGCCTACCGGATCAACGCTGTCGGTCCCAGAAATTTGAGCATTGCAGCCGCTGAGACAGGGGCTAAGATGGTTCAGGTCTCCACGGATTATGTGTTTGCCGGGGATGCCAAGAGCCCCTATACAGAGTTTGACAAGGTGAATCCCCAGGGAATGTACGGAGCCACCAAGCTGGCGGGAGAACAGTTTGTGCAGCAGTTTGCAAAGGACTGGTTTATTGTCCGGACCGCCTGGCTGTATGGAGACGGAAAGAATTTTGTGAAGACCATGCTGCGTCTCTCTGAGACGAATGATACCGTAAAGGTGGTGGGAGACCAGTACGGAACGCCTACCAGTGCAAAAGAGCTGGCCAAGTCGATTGCTTACCTGGTGCCTACGGAGAATTATGGGCTGTTTCACGGTACCTGTGAGGGAATGTGCAGTTGGGCCGACTTTGCCAGAGAGATATTCCGGTTGGCAGGAAAAGGCACCAAGGTGCAGGCAATCACCACAGAGGAGTACGCCGCCCCGGCTCCGCGTCCTGCCTACTCAGTGTTGGAGAATTATATGTTTAAACTCACTTCTGATTTCCGGTTTGCACCATGGGAAGAGGCGATCGCAGAGTACATGAAAACATTGGATAAATAGCAAAGCGAGGTACGTTGTGTATTTTTTAAAAGCAGTTTTAATTCTTCTTTGGTTTGCAGTAGTCCCCTACTTTGTGGGGCTGCTGTTTACCGGAAGGATGAAAAAGAATAGAGATAGTTTCCTGCTGGCCCTGCTTTGCGGCTATGGAGGTATGTTTGCATTGTTTGAAATCATGGCTCTGCCCATGATTTTTGCGCGTTTCCCCTTTCATATTTTAAAGTATGCCTATGGGATGGTTATGCTGGCAGTTGCAATATTCTCCCTGGCAGTAAACAGAAAGCGTTTGAGACAGACTACGATTGACAGGCTTCGCAGGGCAAAGCATCTGCCCTGGCCATGTATTTTAGCCCTGGTGCTGATTGGCATACAGGTGGGGATATATGTGGTGGGGATGGCCACGGATTTGGATGACGCCTTCTATGTGGCCACAGCCGGAACCACGATTGAGACGGATACCATGTTCCGATACAATGCCTATACGGGCAATCTGCTAAAGGAAATGCCCTCCAGGTACGTATTGTCCCCATTTCCGATTATGCTGGCCTTTTATGGGGAAGCGGTGCAGATGCACCCCACCATCGTTGCACACACCATTATGCCGGTATTTTTTGTGGCGCTGGCCTATGCGGTCTATGCACTGCTGGGGCAGAAGCTGTTTCGGGGGGATACCAGGTCTACAGGGATGTTCCTGTGCTTTTTGTCCCTGATCCATGTGTTCTCTTACTATTCGGTTTACACACAGGGAACCTTTATGCTGATTCGCATCTGGCAGGGAAAGGCTGTGCTGGCGGCCCTTCTCCTTCCGCTTTTGTTTTATTTGAACCTCCAGGTGCTGACAGAGGAAGCCTCATTAGCCGAGTGGCTGGCTCTCTTAACTGTGATGACAGCTTGCTGCCTGGTCTCTTCAATGGGAATCATGCTGGCACCCATCATGCTGGGCATTATGACCATTGTGCTGGCATTTTCCAAAAAACAGTGGAAAAAGACAGGAATTGCGGCTCTGTGTTGTCTGCCGAATCTGGTCTGCGCCAGTATTTATATTTTTATACGCTGAGGGGAGGGGAACTATGCTGAAAGTAATGGAGTCCGCTGTGGAAAAATATCAATGGTATATAGGAGAGAGCTGGCAGTATCTGCTCTTTTTGCTTGCGCTCCTCTATCTGATTTATTCCAGCCGGGAGAGGGAGTCCAGGCGGCTTTTTGTGGGATACACAGGAGTGTTTTTCATCATTTACCTGTTTCCGGTCACGGCTAAAATTATCATGGATTTCTGCATTGGGGAACTGGTGTACTGGAGGATGCTCTGGCTGCTTCCGATCCCGGTGATACTCGCTTATGTGTGCACCAGGATCTGGGGGAGAATGAAGAGCAGAACGGCTAAGGGTGCCAGCCTGGCTGTAATGGCGCTGCTGTTGATTTTGTCCGGAAAATGTGTTTACGGAGGAGATACCCCTTACCAAAAGGCCGGGAATCTGTTTAAAATCCCTCCTGAGGTGTGCTGGACCTGTGACCTTATCCGGCAAAATGCCCCCCAGGACGGAGAACTGAAGGTGGTGGCGCCGGCGGAGCTGGTGTGCTATATTCGGCAGTACGATGCAGGGATTGAGCTGGCATACGGCAGGACGGAGAGCAGCAGTAAAAAGAGGCGGCAGATCGCAAAACAGATGCTTGCCAAAGAACCGAATTTCAGGCTCATCGCAAAAAATGCCAGAAAGCTGGAGTGCAACTTTTTAATTTATCCCACAGATGAGGGGCAGGATGCGGAAATACGTTCCCTTGGCTATGAGTATGTGGGGACTGTGAACACCTATAATATATACAGGGACACTGTATCATGAGCAGATGCCGCACCTAAGGATATGAACCGTTTTATTTCCTTTGCCTTTGTTTCCCTGAACAGTTGATATTGTCTTTTTTTACAATCTGTTGTAAGATATACTGGACTAAGAACCACAAAAATGAAAATTTGAGGTAGATGAGATGGAGCGTAGAGAGAAATACAAGAGGATAATCATGTTTTGTGCTTCCGCTTTTATTTTGGCAGCGCAGACAGGCGTGTTTGCTTATATCTGGTTTTCCTATTACGCGGATGCAGGGGTGATCGGCAAAGCGTTCTGGAGAAGGGGAAACTATGTGGTGATCGGACAGTATGCCCTGATGCTCTTCTTCTTTTATAAATTGTACGGGGGATTTAAGGTTGGCTATTTGCGGGTATTTGATGTGCTGTACTCCCAGATTCTGTCTGTGATCTGTGTAAATGGGATCACCTACCTTCAGCTGGCGCTGATCGGACATTGGAAGTTTGGCAGACACGTGGTTCCTATCCTGCGGATGACGCTCTTTAACCTGGTACTCGTGGTTTTTTGGGTAGTGTTTATGCGCTGGATTTACACAAAGATCTATCCGCCCAGGCGAATGCTCATGGTCTACGGGGATTACAGCCCTGCGGACCTGATCCGTAAGATCTCCACAAGGGAAGATAAATATAATATCTGTGAGACGATTCATCTAAGCAAGGGAGTGGAGGCGATCAAGGCTAAGATTGACCAGTATCCGGCGATCGTGCTTGGGGATATTCCGGCACATGACCGGAACGTGTTTCTAAAATACTGTTTTGAGCGGGATATCCGCTGCTACAGTATTCCCAAAATTTCAGATGTGATGATCCAAAGCGCGGAGAATATTCACCTGTTTGACACCACCTTGCTTTTGTTCCGAAACAGAGGCCTCACTGCAGAGCAGCGGATTGCAAAGCGTCTGTTTGACATCGCGGCCTCACTCCTGGGTGTGATCATAGCATCTCCTTTTATGATTATAATTGCTATTTTGATCAAGGCTTATGACAGAGGACCTGTGTTTTACAAGCAGGAGAGGCTTACGGAGAATAACCGCATATTTTACGTGCTGAAGTTCCGAAGTATGCGGGTGGATTCAGAGGTTCAGGGAGCAAGGCTGGCCATGAAAAAGGACAGCAGGGTAACCCCTATAGGGAAGGTGCTGAGAAACATCCACTTTGACGAACTGCCCCAGCTTTTTAATATTTTGAAGGGGGATATGTCGCTTGTGGGACCCAGACCGGAGCGGCCGGAGATTGCAGAGGAATACAAGAGAGAAATACCGGAGTTTGATTACAGACTGAAGGTAAAGGCAGGACTGACCGGGTTTGCCCAGGTCTATGGAAAATACAACACCACTCCATATGATAAGCTTAAGCTGGATCTGACTTATATAGAGAACTACAGCTTTTGGCTGGATTTAAAGCTTTTATTTTTAACCTTTAAGATTCTTTTCCAGAAAGAAAATACAGAAGGAGTAGAACATTGGCAGGTTACGGCAGCGACAAAGGAGAAAGAAAAAAGAGAGAAAAAAGCCAGGAAGGACCGCTGATCTCTGTCATCATCCCAGCCTACAACTGTGCGGACACCATTGAAAAAGCGTTGGATTCCGCGCTTGCACAGAAGGTGCCGCTGGAGGTGATTGTGGTGGACGACGGTTCCGGGGACGGGCTGGATAGAGTAATGGCGGGATATGCGGATCATCCCGCCATTCGCTACCTCAAAAATGAGAAAAATATGGGTGCTGCTGCATCCAGAAACAGAGGGGTCGCAGAGGCAAAAGGTGTCTATACGGCTTTTTTGGACGCGGATGACTGGTGGGAGGAGGGCAAACTGGAAAAGCAGCTTGCCCTGTTGGAAAGGACAGGGACAGTACTCTGTTCCACAGCCAGAGAGCTGGTGACACCTGAGGGGGAACGGACGGGCAGGGTGATTCCGGTGAGAGAAGAGATTACCTACCGTCAACTGCTGGGAGGCAATGTGATCAACTGTTCCTCCGTGCTGCTAAAGACAGAGGTGGCAAGGGAATTTCCCATGTGCCATGAGGACAGCCATGAGGACTATATTACGTGGCTGAGGATCTTGAAAAAATACGGCCGGGCCTGCGCCATAAAGGAACCTTTGCTGAAATACCGACTTACGGACAAGGGAAAGTCCGGAAGTAAAATCCACTCTGCGGGTATGACCTATAAGGTATACCGGTATGTGGGATTTGGGAGAATCCGCTCCCTATGGTATTTCTGCCGATATGCAGTGAACGGAGTGCAAAAATACAGGGCGGCGTTAAAGCCTGGGAAAACATCGGACGGGAGCGTTAGTGAGTAAATGAATATGAAAGAAACAGCAGTATCCGTGATTGTTCCGGTTTACAATACGGAACCATATTTGGAAGAGTGTCTTGGCAGTATTTTGAATCAGAGTTTAACGGAGATAGAGGTCATCTGTGTGGATGACGGTTCCACGGATGGATCAGCAGCCCTTGTGGAGAAGATGGCCAGGGAGGATGGGAGAGTCCGCCTGCTCACACAAGAAAATAAGGGAGGCGGAGCCGCCAGAAATCTGGGGATGTCTCAGGCTTCGGGTAAGTATCTCACTTTTTTGGATTCGGACGATTTTTTTGAGCCTGACATGCTGGAGCAGATGTACTTGAGATGTGAGGAGACAAAAGCAGATCTGTGCGTCTGTAAAGCCCGGTGTTACCATCAGGATCTGGGATTTTACACAGAGGAGCCGGCAGCATTGAGAGAAGAAATGCTCCCACAGGCTGAGGTGTTTTCCTGGGAGGATATGGCGTCCTATATTTTCAACGCATTCCACAACTGGCCCTGGAATAAGATGTTTCTCCGCGGGTTTGTGGAGGAGAGGGGGCTCCGTTTCCAGGAAATCAAACGGACCAACGACCTGCTTTTTACCTGTACGGCGCTGATGGAAGCGCGGCGGATTGCGGTAGTGAAAAAGGCACTGGTAAATTACCGTGTGGGCGTCACCGGAACCTGCCAGACCACAAATGTGGAGACACCGCTGGATTTTTACCACGCCTTCCTGGCTCTCCAGCGCTATCTGAAGAAAAAAGGGGTTTTTGATCAGGTGAGGCAGAGCTTTGTGAATCATGCGCTGGACGGGTGTATAGCCAACCTAAACTCCCAGGAGAACAATGAACAGCAGGAAGGCCTTTACGACAGGCTGAAATCAGAGATCTTCCGGGAACTGTCTGTCAAGGGGCAGGGGGAGGAATACTTCTATCCCCACAACCGGAGAATGTTTGAGACCTACCAGGTTATTGTCCAGGGGGACTATCCGGCGTATCTGCGTGAGAGGATACGCCAGCTTAAGCAGGAGAGGGATGGCTGTCTAATACAGGACCACAGGGAAAAGGAAGATCTTTACTGGTCCAGAGAGTATCAGACAGGTATTCAGGCATTGGAACTCATTGCGAAAGTTCCCAAGTTTCCCAAAAAGGTATACAAGTTAATAAGAAATTTGAAAAATAGAACGACAAAGGCGGAACAGCTATGAGGCTGTTCCGCCTTTGTCGTTCGCTAAATGCCTGTCCAATCCTGGTATTTGCAGCAGCAGACATGTCCGTTTACTCTGTCACTTCCATACGCCCGATGGAGTTGTACACAACCCCTGACTTCTCGAAAGTATGGGGATCGTAGCAGTTACGTCCATCCAGGACAATTGCTTTTTTCATGAGTTCCTTAAAGGTATCAGGTTTTAAGGCTTTCACCTCCGGCCATTCGGTAAAGATAAAGCAGATATGCGCATCCCGGAGTGTTTCCTCAATCGTGTCACAGTACTGCAGCTCGGAGGGGAAGTGTCGCTTATAGTTTTCCACTCCCACCGGGTCCCAGGCCTTAACCGTGGCTCCGTCATCCAAGAACAGCGGTATATTGACAAGGGAAGGCGCCTCCCTCAGATCATCGGTGTTTGGCTTAAAGGTCAGCCCCAGTACAGCCACAGTCAATCCTTCCAGACTTTCATAATATTTCTTAGACTTTTTGAAGAGTTTTGTCTTCTGGGTGTCATTGACCTCAATGGCGGCCTTTACGGTCTTGAGCTCTCTCTCATAGTAGTTGGAGATCCAGTGCAGAGCCTTGGTATCCTTGGGGAAGCAGGAGCCGCCGTAGCCGATTCCGGCGTGCAGGAATTTGTTTCCTATGCGGGGGTCCATACCCATGCCTGTGGCCACATCCTCAATATTGGCCCCCACAAGCTCACATAGGTTGGCAATTTCATTTATATAGGATATTTTGAGTGCAAGGAAATCATTGGAGGCATACTTAATCATCTCAGCGCTCCTGCGGTTGGTCAGGACAAAGGGCTGGTGGAAGTTGGCGTAAACCTCCTTCATGATCATCTTAGCCCGATCCGACTCCGCACCGATGACAATGCGCGCCGCGTGCAGGGTATCGGGAACGGCTGTGCCCTGGGAGAGAAACTCCGGATTGGAGACCACCTCCACCCACACTTTATGCTTGAGATTTTCCTGGATCAGCTTCTCCACTTTATCGTTGGTACCGATGGGAACCGTAGACTTCACCACAACCACGCAGTCATGCTCCACATTCCCGGCGATCTGCTGCGCAACCTGGAAAACGTAGGAGAGGTTTGCAGAGCCGTCTTTTTTTTCCGGGGTACCAACACCGATGAAGATCACGTCCGCGCTTTGATATGCGGATGCGTAGTCTGTGGTAAAGGTAAGCCGTTCCATATTTTTTACCATAAGCTCGTCCAGACCTGGTTCATATATGGGAGAAATCCCCTGATTCATAACATCTACTTTTGACTGGTCAATATCCACACATGTCACAGCATGTCCCGCGTTGGCCAGCGCCACACCGGTGACCAGGCCCACGTAACCAGTTCCCGCTACTACAATATTCATACCTTACACCTCAATCTGTTTTTATATAGAATCTGTAAGATTATAGCACAGTATTCGGGGAATTTCAAGCAGAGGCCAGGGCGATTCTTGACATAGTATTTGGCTTTATGTTAGAATATTTGGAAGACTGTTTAGCGGTAGGTAGAAACCGCGAAACCAGTATGTCTATAAATGGAAGAGTCAGGAGAGGCAAATGGCAAAAAGGATTAAGGTTTCCGTAGTGCTTCCGGTGTACAACGGTGAGCGGTATCTGAGAAAGTGCCTGGATGATATTCTGGGCCAGAGCCTTCGGGAGATCGAGGTTATCTGCGTAGATGACGGCTCCACAGACGGCACCTTGGCGATACTAAAGGAATATGAAAAGGCAGACCCCCGCGTCCGGGCGGTTTATCAGGACAATGCCGGGGCTGCTGTGGCAAGGAACTATGGTATGACCCTGGCTGGGGGAAAGTACCTTTCATTTTTGGATGCAGATGATTTTTTTGAGAGAGATATGCTGCGCCTTGCCTTTGAAAATGCGGAGCGCGAGCAGGCGGATATTGTGATTTTCCGGGGAGACCGCTATGATGACACTCTGGAGAAGTATATACAGATGAATTATTCCATTAAGAGCGCACAATTGCCGGGGAAGAATCCTTTTTCATTTCACGATATCCCAGACCGGATTTTTACCTTTGCAGTGGGTTGGGCCTGGGACAAACTGTATCTGAGAGCATTTGTAGAACAGGAGAGACTGCGGTTCCAGAATCTTCGCACCTCAAATGACTTGCTCTTTGTGTTTTCCTCTTTTGTAAAAGCAAAAAAAATATATGCCATGGAAGAACTTCTGGTCCATCACCGTATCCATGTGAAGGGATCCTTGTCTGTAACCAGACAGAAATCCTGGGGGTGTTTTCTGGAAGCGTCCAATGCTCTGAGGGAAGAATTGCTCCGTATGGGGATTTATGAAGAGACGGAAAAAGGTTTTTTAGACTGGGCACTGCATTTTTGTTTCTGGAATTTGGACACAATAGATGGTGAAGCCTATGAAAAGGTTTATGACCTGATAGTGGGAGAGTGTGACCAAAGATTTGGATTTACGAAGCATGCGCGTGAATGGTACGCCCAGCCAGAACTCTATGACCGGCTGCTGCAGATGAAAGACAATTCCTGTGCAGTGTTGCTGCTCAGGGAAAAGCGAAGACTGGAACAGTCTGTCAGGGAGCTGGAGAAAAAGTTGAGAATGACGGAGGAAGAGTTGAGGGAAGTCAGGGAGTCCACCATTTTCCGGGCAGGGCGTCTTGTTACCGCTGTGCCGAGAGGAGTAAAAAAGATTATCAAAGGAGATAGACATGCCTAAAGTATCGGTGATAGTCCCCACCTACAATGTATCACAGTATCTGGATGAATGTATGACCAGTCTGATCAATCAGACGCTGGAAGATATGGAATTCATCTGCGTGAATGACGGGTCCACGGATCATTCTCTGGAGATTCTGCAGACGTATGCTGCCGCGGATCAGAGAGTAAAAATTATAGACAAACCTAACGGCGGTTATGGAAAGGCGATGAATGTGGGCCTGGACAACTGCACAGGGGAATATATAGGAATATTGGAGCCGGATGATTATGTAAAGCTGGATATGTATGAAAAGCTGTACGATCTGGCGGTAAAAAACAATCTGGACATTATCAAAGCGGATTTTTACCGCTTTGTGCACGATGAAGATGGTAAGCTGGTGAAGAACTACAATTGTCTGACTGGAGATACCTCACTGTACAGCAGAGTAATAGACCCGGCCGAGGAGCCAAATGTGTTCAAAGCCATCATGAATACATGGAGCGGAATCTATAAGAGAAGCTTCCTGGAGGAACATCACATTCGGCACCATGAAACGCCGGGTGCTTCCTTTCAGGACAACGGCTTCTGGTTTAAAACCTTCTGCTATGCAAAGAGGCTGTACTTTGTGGAACGGCCATTTTACATGAACCGCCGGGACAATCCCAACTCCTCTGTACACAATAAAGAGAAGGTCTTCTGCATGAATGATGAGTATGCATACATTATGGACTTTCTCAATGAGCATCCGGAGTTTAAAAAGCGTTATATAGGGGTGTACAGTTTTAAGCGCTATCACAATTATGTGGCTTCTTTTTACCGGGTGGGGGAAGAGTATAAGGACATCTATATGGAGCGGTTCCAGAAAGAATTTATTCAGGCTGACAAGCAGGGAGAATTGTATGAGGAGGTCTTTACCCCGGATGAGTGGAGGCTGATTCAAATTCTGTTAAAGGACTGGAAAGCTTATGTCTACGAGGAGCGAATTTACAGGCTGACGCTGGAAAAGGACGGGGAGATAGACAGGCTGAACATGGAACTGGAAAATATTGAAAATTCCACCTCTTTTAAGGTGGGGCGTGCAGTTATGTACCTTCCCTGCGCCTTGAAGGATCTGATATTAAAGGCGAAAAGAAAATGAAAAAAATACTGACCGTGGTTGTGCCAACCTATAATGTAGAAAAGTATATTGATCAGTGCCTCTCATCCTTTGTGATTCCGGAAATTATGGAGGATTTGGAGGTGCTGGCCGTAAATGACGGGTCAAAGGACGGATCAGTCCGGATCGCGCAGAGGTATGAGGAACAGTACCCGGATACCTTCCGTATCATCCACAAGGAAAACGGGGGACATGGATCTACCATAAACAGGGGGATTCAGGAAGCGTCCGGAGATTATTTTAAGGTAGTGGACGGGGATGACTGGGTTGACAGACAGGCATTTGTGAAGCTGATGGAGACCCTGCGAACCTCCAATTCAGATGTGGTTCTCTCTAATTATTATTGGGTGAAGGATGGGGATGGGACCAAAAAGCCGGAATTTAAGGAGCCCTTTGCAGGGGTGGTCTATGGCAGGGAATACAGGTTTGAGGACATCAGCACAGACACATTTATGAAAATGCACGCCATGACCATACGAACTTCTGTCTTAAAACAGAAGATTCCTGCGATTGATGAGCACTGTTTCTATGTAGATATGGAGTATGTACTTTTTCCGATCCCTTTTATCAATACCGTTACCTGCATTGATGAGTTTGTATATATGTACCGGATTGGACTTCCGGGACAGAGTATGAATATGAAGAGTATGCAGAAAAATGCGGCAAACTATGACAAAGTGCTGGGGCGGCTTCTGGACTATTATCAGGAGCAGAAAAAGCAAGGGATAGAAACCTATCGTTTGGTCTACCTGGAGAACAGTATTGGAAGAATGGTGGCCTCGCGGTTTAAAATTTTTCTCAGCTTCCCGTACAGTTCGGCGATTGCAAAAGAGATGAGGCATTTTGACAGGAATCTGCATGCAAATTTTCCGAATGTGTATCAGGCAGTCCGCAATCGTGCCGTATGGCTGCTGCGAAAAACAGATTATAAAACATATTATCTGGCGCACAAGGCGTTTCGGATAAAGGAAGGGTTAAGACAATGAATATCTGGAAAGAAAGATTACATGTATTTAAGCAGTATCAAGATTTGCTCAAACAGCTTGTACTCAGAGATCTGAAACTAAAATACCGGCGCAGCTTTCTGGGCTATATCTGGAGTATCCTAAATCCGCTGCTTATTATGATTGTCATGACGCTGGTGTTTTCTACAATGTTTGACCGCAAAATAGAAAACTTTCCGGTCTACCTGCTGACGGGCCGGACGATCTTTGAATTTGCCACCAGTTCAACGAATGCGGCTATGAGGTCTATTTTAGGAAATGCACCTCTTATTAAAAAATGCTATGTGCCCAAATATATCTTTACTTTGGCTAAGGTCACAAGCTCCATGATGGATTTTGTATTCTCTCTGGGCGCTCTTGTAATCGTTATGGTATTCACCAAGGCGCCGGTAACTCCTTATATACTGTGTGTACCGCTGGTTATTATTCAGGTCTATATTTTCTGCTGCGGACTTGGCTTTTTCCTGGCGCAGCTCAATGTCTTTTTCCGGGACATGCAGCATATATGGAGGGCATTTACTACAGCATGGATGTATGCGACACCGCTGTTCTATCCGATCGAGTCATTGCCGGATAAAATAGAGTTTGTAATCAAAGCGTTTAACCCCCTCTACTATTATGTAGCGCAGTTTCGGGATATGGTTTATATCGGACAATTTCCGGGGCCGCGTATTTTCTGGGGCGGCTGGATCATTGCGATCGTAACCTTTACAGTTGGCGTTCTGCTCTTTAAAAAGAATCAGGATAAATTTATTCTATATATTTAATAATGGTGAAAAAATGGATGATAGAAAAGAAAACGATTATATAATTGATGTGGATCATGTGACAATCCGCTTTAATAAGGCATCGGAGCAAGTGGATAATCTGAAAGAGTATTTTGTCCGTCTTATAAAGCGTGAATTAATGTTTCAGGAGTTTTTAGCGTTAAAGGATGTATCCCTCAAAGTGAAGAAGGGGGAGGCGTGGGGACTCATCGGAACAAATGGCTCCGGGAAATCCACTTTGCTGAAGGCTATCAGCGGCATTATGAAGCCTTATAAGGGAACGATAACTGTAAAAGGCGGAATCGCCCCTTTGATCGAGCTGGGTGCCGGGTTTGATGTAAACCTCACAGCCAGAGAAAATATCTTTCTGAACGGCGCCGTCCTGGGCCATTCGACAAAGTTTATGGAAGAGCATTTTGAGGAGATTGTGGAGTTTGCTGGCATCAGGGAATTTCTGGATTCTCCTATAAAGAACTATTCCTCGGGCATGAAGGCCAGGCTGGGATTTTCTGTTGCAACTATGGTAAGGCCGGAGATTTTGATTGTGGATGAAGTGCTGGCTGTGGGGGATTTCCTTTTCCGTAAAAAATGTAACAGAAGGATGGAGGAGATGCTGTCTGGAGGAACCACCCTGCTGTTTGTGTCACACAACATTGAACAGGTGCGTGATCTGTGCACAAATGCCCTTTGGCTGGACAAAGGCAATGTGATGATGAGCGGGGATGTGAAGGAAGTCTGTGATGCATATGCGCAGTTGGAGAATGCAGCTCTGTAGAGAAAAGAGAAAACAGGAGAAGATATGGACTTAAAGCGATTGTTAATGCCGTCTGTGCTGCAGGCGGATGAGAAATTGTATTACCGCAGGGATGATAAGACGCAAATTCAGCCGGATGGAAGCATCAGGTTTGGGCTGGATGGGAGAGTGGATTTTGATACGTATTTTAACAGCTTTTCCACCGGAAAATGGGCAAAGTATACACATGTTGAGAGGGTGCAGGCAGCGCTTGTGACAGAGGGGACTTTCAGCATTGAATTGGTGTACCAGTATTTGGAACAAGATAAGATTAAAACAGAGGTAATCAGCAGCACGGAAGTGACCAGCCAGGAACCAGAGACCTTTATCTTTGATTTCGGGAAAAACAGGGAACAGGGGATGTTCTTTTTCCGATGCCAGGCTTTGGCGGAGGACAGCGTACTTCACGGGGGCAAATATCTGTCGGAAAATTTAATGCCAACGAATATGAAGATTAATTTTATGGTGGATATCTGTACCTTCCGAAGAGAGGAGTATGTGTACCGGAATCTGGAGCTTCTGCAGAGGGATATTTTGGAAAATCCGGAATCGCCCCTCTGCCATCATCTCTATGTCCATATCTCGGATAACGCAAAGACGCTGGATTCTTCCGCAGCGGATGGTGATTTTGTGAAGATCACTCCAAATCGGAATGTGGGAGGTGTCGGCGGCTTTACCAGGGGGATTATAGAAGCGCTGAACCGGTCAAAGCAGCAGGACATCAGCCATGTGCTGCTGATGGATGATGATGCCATGATTGAACCGGCCTGCCTGGAAACCAATTACACCTTTCTCACGGTTTTGAAAGAAGAGTACAAGGATTACACCTTTGCGGGAGCCATCATGCAGTTGGACAAGACCTGGAGCCAGTATGAGCGCGGCGCTCAGTGGAACGAGGGTTATATCAATGCGCTGAGGCACAAGGTGGACATGCGTGAGCCTATCAATCTCCTTCTGAACGAGGAGGAGCAGGAGAGAGTGGACTATGCCGGATGGTGGTATGCATGTATCCCCCTCTCCGTGATCGGAAGAGACAATCTGCCCCTGCCCATCTTCATCCACAGGGATGATGTTGAGTACGGGCTGCGCACGGGAAAAGGGTTTATCTATCTGAATGGCGTTTGTGTGTGGCATGAGGCATTTGAGAATAAGGTTTCCGGCCCACTGGAGTACTATGATATACGAAATCTGGCAATTGTCAATTCCATTCATTATCCGGATTACAGCGCTAAGGATTTCAAGCGTATCCTGTTTAAATGGGCCAGCAGCAGCATTGCGCGCTATCGCTATAAATATACGGAAATGAACCTGAGAGGTGCAGAGGATTTCTGCAAAGGGATTGACTGGTTTTTGAACCAAGAGGCAGAATCCCTGCATAAAGAGATCTGCGCCATGAATTATAAAGCGCAGCCTAAAAAAAAATACATTGGATATAAGGGCATCACAGAGAAAGATTTTGACTGGGAGGATCTGATCACACCTGACAAGTCAGATATTATTCCAAAGTGGAAAAAGGTACTTCACATGATGACCTTGAACGGGCATATCTTTCCGGTCAAGAAGAGCAAGGTGATGGTCACCTCCCCTTATAACAATATCTATAAGATGTACCGCTGTTCAGAGGCGATTTTTGTGGATGCAGGCGGAAACTGTGTCTCAAACAAGAGAAGCATCAGACAGATGATTGCTTGTTACAAAAAAGTATTTAAGACAATGAAAGTCATTGATAAGAACTATGAGAAGGCAAAACAATCCTACCGGGACAGATACAGAGAGATGACCAATATGGAATTCTGGAGGAAGTATCTGGAGATGTAGGATGGGAGGAAATGAGCGTTTGCATGTAACTGTGAAGGCACGAAACAGTTGCCGATTTAGAGCTGGGAGGAAGAGATGGACGAAAAAAGAGACGTAGCCATATTTGGCCTGTGGTGGAGCTGTAATTACGGCAGCCTCATGACGTATTATTCTCTGTACCGGGCAATCAAGGACATGGGCTATTCGGTGATTATGATTGACCGGCCGGGGTTTCCGCCGGACCATCCGGTTTACCACACCCATGGAAGAAGGTTTGCGAAGGAGAACTTTGAAGCCATCAGTCCGGTTTTTGGGTTTCAGGAGATGCGCAAGTTAAACGACTATGCGGACTGCTTTGTGATGGGGTCTGATCAGGTATGGAACTTTGGGATCTGCAAGCCGTATCAGGGAGCGTTCTTTTTAAATTTTGTGGCGGATGGTAAGAAGCGCATGTCCTATGCCGCCTCCTTTGGCCATGACGGCTTTTTTGCGCCCGAGAATGAGACGGAGATTGCAAAAGGCCATCTGAAAAAGTTTGATTATATCTCCGTCCGGGAGGAGGATGGGGTGGGTATAGTAAACCACACCTTCGGCCTTTTGGCTACCAGAGTCCTGGACCCTGTATTTATTGCCAATCCAAACATTTACGATGAGCTGATCGATAAATCCTCTGCAAAACAAAGCCCTCTGGAGGAGGGGGAGTTTATCGCATCCTATCTGCTGGATATCACACCGGAGAAGAAAGAGGCGCTGCTTTATATTTCCGAAAAACTGGAAATGCCCATCATAAACCTGATGGACGGATATCTGCAGCATTTTGAAGAGAATAAACAGAAGCTGGGACTTCCCAACGCGGCAGAGAATCTTCAGGTGGAAGATTGGTTATATTATGTAAAGAACTGCAGTTATTTCTTTACGGATTCCTGTCACGGAGCCAGCTTTGCGATTCTATTTCAAAAGCCCTTCACCTGCATACCTAATGAGAAGCGCGGAATGTCCAGATTCCGCTCCCTGGCGGAGGTTTTTGGTCTTCAAAAGAGATTTATCACAGACCCTCTGGAGATTAAGAAGAGACAGTACCTGCTGGAAACCATGGACTACACCAGGGTAAACGCCATACTGGAGATGGAACGGAAGCGCTCCAGGGAGTGGCTGGAGGAAGCCCTGGAGGCTCCGGTCCAGGAAGAAAAAAACAATGAGTATGTGGAAGAAAAGAGGCCTTTGCACGATTTCGCGGCGGGGATATACCATAAACTATTTAAAAAATGAAAGGCGTTGCCTGAAAATGGAGGTTGGCATGAAATACGATTATTTGGTAGTGGGAGCAGGGTTGTTTGGAGCAGTATTTGCTCATGAGGCAAAAAAGGCAGGGAAAACCTGCCTGGTGATTGACAGAAGAAATCACATAGCCGGAAATATCTATACGGAGAACGTGAATGGCATCAACGTACATAAGTACGGCGCCCATATTTTCCACACCAGCAACAAAGAAATCTGGGAGTATGTAAACCAGTTCGCAGAATTCAACAATTATATAAATTCACCGGTAGCGGTTTATAAGGATGAACTCTACAACCTGCCCTTTAACATGAACACCTTCAGTAAGCTATGGGGGATCAGGACGCCCGATGAGGCAAAGGCAAAGATTCAGGAGCAGATCGCCCAGCTGGATATTCAGGAGCCGAAAAACCTGGAGGAACAGGCGCTTTCCCTGGCTGGCAGGGATGTATACGAGAAGCTGGTAAAGGGCTATACGGAAAAGCAGTGGGGAAGGCCCTGCACGGAGCTCCCGGCTTTTATTATCAAAAGACTTCCGCTGCGTTTTATCTATGACAACAACTATTTCAATGACCGGTTCCAGGGAATTCCTATGGGCGGCTATACCCAGATTGTTGAGAAAATGCTGGACGGCATAGAAGTGAGGCTGAATACAGATTACTTTGACGTGGTGAAGGAAAACCCGGATATCGCAGAAAAGACCTTGTTTACAGGCATGATTGACGAGTTTTACCAGTATCAGCTGGGAACCCTCCAGTACCGCACCGTCCGGTTTGAGACAGAGGAGCTGGACTGTGAGAACTACCAGGGAAATGCGGTGGTGAACTATACGGAGCGGGAAGTACCGTACACCAGAATCATTGAGCATAAGCACTTTGAGTTTGGCAAACAGCCGAACACCATCATTTCCAGGGAGTACTCCTCTGAGTGGAGACCGGGAATTGAGCCTTACTATCCCATTAATGATGAAAAGAATAACACACTGTTTACCAAATACCGCCAGCTAGCAGACAGAGAAGATAAGGTGATTTTTGGCGGCAGACTGGGCAACTATAAGTACTATGATATGGATAAGGTAATCGGAGC
Source organism: Ruminococcus sp. 8Y-12 (assembly GCF_058119865.1). Classification (NCBI taxonomy): domain Bacteria; kingdom Bacillati; phylum Bacillota; class Clostridia; order Eubacteriales; family Oscillospiraceae; genus Ruminococcus; species Ruminococcus sp. 8Y-12. The sequence continues at coordinate 2,208,949 of NZ_CM176623.1, forward strand.
AGCTCTGTATCTGACAAAGAGAGAACTTGCTTAGGACAGTGGCGGCTGATATAATTACAGGAATGATACAGTAGTCTGGAAGAGGAGAGGGACATATGGCTAAAGAAGGGAAGAATATTTGCATATTGCCGAGAGGTGAGTGCTGCGGCTGTGGGGCATGTCAAAGCTGCTGTCCTGTAAAGGCCATCTCTCTGGCAGAGGAACAGGACGGGTTTTCCTACCCGGTTGTGGATGAGGACTTATGCATTCACTGCCAGAAGTGTGTGAAAGTCTGTCCGGAACTAAATCCCCGCTTTGAAAATGACAGTCAGCCTCAGTGCTATGCCGCGTACGCCCCGGATGAAATCCGGATGGAGAGCTCTTCCGGGGGGATATTTACACTGCTGGCAGAGGACGTGTTCTCCAGAGGCGGCTGTGTCTGCGGCGTGGCTCTGAATGAGGAGTTCCAGGTAGAGCACAGAATTGCGGAAACCAAGGAGGAGCTTGCCAGGTTACGGGGTTCAAAATACGTACAGAGCCGAATGGGAGATATTTACCAGAAAGTGAAAAAACTTCTGCAGGAGGAAAGACTGGTCCTGTTTACAGGAGTCCCCTGCCAGGTTGCGGCGCTCAAGGGATACCTGGGGCGTGAGTATGAGAATCTGTTGACTGCTGACGTGATTTGTCACGGGGTTCCCTCACCGGGGCTGTTTCGGAAATATGTTCGGGAAAAGTATGGTAAGAATAAGCTGGCATCCTTCCAGTTTCGCACAAAGGAGTTTGGCCATAATTGCAACCACTGCATTGCAACCCTGAAAAATGGGAAGCGGATGGTGGGGGATCTGTACAATGACCCCTTTGAGAAGGCGTTCCATCGGTCTTTGATGCTGAGAGAAGTGTGCGGGGATTGTAAATTCGCACCAATGCCAAGACAGGGGGATTTGACACTGGGCGATTTCTGGGGCATTGCAAAATACAATCCGGACTATGCAGATCCCAAGGGTGTCTCCCTTGTGCTGGTAAACAGCGGGAAGGGGAAAGCTGCCTGGGAGAGGATACAGGACAGAATGCCATTCCGGGAACCAGTGCCTTTAGACTTTGCACGAAAGCACAACCGCTTCCGCAGCAAGATACGGGTAGATGAGAACAGGGATGCATTCTTCGTATATACTGGGCAGATGAGCTTTCAGAAGGCTGTGCAAAAAGCGTTCGGAGAAAAATTCTCCCTGAAAACGGAAGCTAAGCGGGCGGCCAAAAAGCTGCTGCCTCAGAGCGTGATAGAGAAACTCAGGAAATGAGGTGGAAGATATGGCACATTATGACGTTGGGATTTTGGGCGTGTGGTTTGGATGCAACTACGGGAGCATTGCCACCTACTATGCCCTGGAGAAGACTATAGAGTCCTTTGGCAAAACCGTATTGATGGTGCACAGGCCAAGGCTGCAGGCAGAGGATGGAAGGATGAAAGGGCGCCATTCCATCCGTTTTGCACAGGAGCATTACCAGATCAGTGAATCCTACCATGTTTCAGAGATCAGCAAGCTCAATGAAATGTGTGATGCTTTTGTACTGGGGTCGGACCAGCTGTGGAACTATGGAATCACCAGAATTTTTGGACACAGCTATTTTCTAGATTTTGCAGATGATAAAAAGAGAAAGATTGCCTATGCCACCTCCTTTGGCTCAGGCAGTTTTTTGGCGCCCAGGGGCTTTGCAAAGGAGGCGGTTCGCTGTATGCGCCGTATGGACGCAGTGTCCGTGCGGGAAGCGGAGGGCGTGGAAATATGCAGGGATACCTTTGGCGTAAAGGCAACTCATGTGTTGGACCCTGTGCTCATGTGCAATCCCCAGGTGCTTGGAGAATTGGCGGACGGAATCGGGAGAAAAGAGAAGGAGGCGTATATTGCCACCTATATTTTAGATCCTACGGATGAGAAGAGGGAGGCGCTATTGCATGTATCCGTGCAGCTTGGGAAAAAGCTGGTGAATATGCTGGACGGATGGCCAGGTAAATTTGCTGCGAACAAAAAGAAGCTGAATCTGGAGAATACGATGGAGAATCTGCAGGTGGAAGAGTGGCTTTCTTATTTTAAGAACAGCGATTTTGTAATTACGGATTCCTTTCACGGAACTTGTATGGCGATTTTGTTTGGAAAACCATTTATCGCCATCGGTAACCCTGGAAGAGGAACCTCCAGATTTGAATCCCTCCTGGGCAGTCTGGGGCTTACCGGGCGCTATGTCCAGGAGGCAGAGCAGATCAAAAGCAGAATAGAGCTCCTGGAGGCAGTGGACTATGCGTCTGTGAACCGGATTCTGGAGGAACAGAGGGCCGTCTCCAGACAGTGGCTTTTGGACGCTTTAGACGGAAAGATACAAAATGAAAAGCCGCGAATAGGGGCAAAGGCCCGAAGCTTGGCTGGCTGCGAGCTTTCCTGTGCGAAGTACGGGATTCGGGAAAAGATAAAGCCAGCAGTCAAAAAGCTGTTGAGACGATGAGAGAGGTAAGATCATGGAGCGTGTGACCAGTAAACGAGAAAAGCGGTATGATATCTGGATTCCAGCCGTACTTTTTGCGGTACTATTTTTGTTTAAGCTGATTTTTGCGGTTAATGCCAGGAGTATGCCGCAAGTGTCCGATGAGTTTTTATATGCCAGGTTCAGCCGAATGCTGCTGGAAAATGGTACCTATGACAGTGTACAGTATCCGCTTCTCTATCCGCTGTATTTAATTCCTGCTCTGTTTTTTGGTGACAATTTTTACGTTGCGATGAAGATCCTGGGAGCGTTCTCCTCATCCTTTGTACTCATCGTCGTTTATGCCATTGCAAGGCTGTATCTGGGACAGAGGGAGAGTACCCTCTGCGCGGGATTTTCTATGGTGATTCCCTTCCACTATGTGACAACTATGACATTGATGAGTGAGAATCTGTATTTTCCCATGTTTTTGCTTGCCGTTTATGTCGTGCTGAGGGATTTTAAGCATAAGATTGCGGGGGATATATTCCTTGGGGTACTTCTGGGGCTGATGTTTATGACCCGTCACATTACTTTTGTGAGTATTCCGGTCTTTCTTTTTGGCTGGCTGCTGAAACAGTTGGATCACAAGGAAAGTCTTAAAAGTATTTTGCTGCGCGGCATTTTAGTGGTGGCCGCACTGCTGGCAGCCTACTCGCCCTGGTTTTTCATGTGCCGGAGCTATGGGCACGGGATCAAGGAGATTGTGGGATTTAAGATCGCATCCAAGACGAATCCGGAGCAGCTGACTTTGAGGCGCCTGGTTATGAGCGCCGGATTCTATGCCGCGTACTTTTCACTGATCTTGGCTCCGGTGCTGGGGCTGATGTTTAAGTCAATCAGGGCCCTTGAGCTAAAGAAGAAAAAATGGTTCTGCGCATACAACCGCCTTTGGGTTATGGTTTGCGGGCTTGCAGCGGCGTTTTTTGTGGCAGTCACAAGACATTCCTGGAGGGCCTACTACAATTATCCGGAGTTCGCAAAGATCAAGGGAAGATACCTTATTTACTTCCCCATCCTGTTTGTAATTCTTGGAGCTGTGGTACTCTTTCAGAAAAAGCCCAGATTTAAGCACGCCTGGATCAATGTGGCAGCGACCTACGTGCTTCCGGCAGCCATGATTGTGGGAGCTTATCTGGTGGATATACAGGGAGTTCTCTATCCTCTGCATCCCACCAAATTTATCGGTTCTATTGAGTCCACAGACGGGCAGAAGATTAAGCTGGTGGGGGCCGCGTTTATGGTGGTTCTTCCTCTGTTTATCTGGATATTCCAGTTTCTGTATGATTTTTCCAGGGAAAAATGGCGGAAGTATCTCTTTCCTGTGTTTGCGGCAGGGCTGCTCCTGACAGAAATTTGGGGAATGCGCCCCTATATGCAGTACCTGGAGGAGGTGGACGCGGACCACAGGGATACCAATTATAAATATGCGGATGAATTTGTGGAAGCAATTCAGGGCATCGGTCAGGAGGGTACCATTTACGTGTATGTGGATAAAATGCCCCAGTATACCTACATCTCCAGATATGCAGATTTCTGGCAGGTGAATAATCTTACACTGACAGACCAGATGGAGGCCATAGGAAGCGGGACTTACTATGTGTTTACTAATAAATTAGATAAATATAAGGACGTGATGACGGAGCAGACCGCAGAGTTTACCTGGGCTGACAAGACGTATTATTTGATCAAAGTACAGGAGTAAAGCTGAAGCATTCATTTTTCCATTTTTTTTAAGCCTCCAAGTTTGAGGTTTAGCTGTTATACCCATTTATCTGAAAATACATTTTATCCGTTTATCTTTCGGATTACACGACAAGGGTTGCCTACTCCTAGTGAGTTTGCCGGTATATTTTTCGTGACAACGCTTCCAGCACCTATAACAGAGCCTTCACCTATTGTTACTCCCGGAAGAACTATAACACCTCCTCCCAGCCAGCAGCCACTTCCGATTTTTATGGGTAATGCATAGGTACGGCAAAAATATTGTTCTGTCTCCATATTCCAATTTGGTGTAAGCCTTTCTGACAACTCAACGGGGTGCGTTGCTGTATAGAGCTGCACATTCGAGGCGATCAATACATTGTCACCAATCGTTATTCTATTACAGTCTACGAATGTACAGTTCATATTTACAGACACGTTGTCTCCTACATAGATATTTCTTCCATAATCACAGATAAAGGGAAGGCCAACCGATACATTTGTGCCAATTTCTCCAAACAACTGTTTTAGAATACTTATTTTTTTCTCTTTCTGATCATATGCAAGGGTATTATATTCTTGCAGCAACTTTCGTGCATGATTTTTAATATCCAAAAAAATTTTGTCATGGCAGTTATAATTTTCTCCGGCCATACATTTTTCTAATTCAGTCATAGTATCACCTCCATGTTTCTTGACAGAAAAAAACTTATTAACAGTGTACTGTACCCTTGACAACCAGCAGATAACGCCATATTCAGCACAGATATACGAAAGTCTTGATTACATATTTTTTATTCATCTCCAAGGAAAGTCACCCCAACGCCCTCAAAGGCCTGCACCAGTTCCGGCCCCTTTACATAGAGATACTCGTTCTCATCCAGGTTTGCGCACAGGAAACCCGCGCTTTTTAAGGTTTTATTTTTACGGCTTTTGGCCAGGACGATGCCCGGGGCCGTCAGATCTTCAGGGAGTGTTGGCTGAATCTCTATGGATGGAAGCAGGAACTGGTACGTGTATGGGCGGTTTCCCATATCCGCCATGTATACGGTGTGTGGGCCATCCGGGTTTTCTGTGTAGTAGGCATTTAGAATCCGGGTTCCTCCGTCTGTGCGGGAGTCACTCTGTGCGCTGGTGGTTCCGTCCACCATTATACCATTGTAAAAATACTGGTATGGCATCAAAAGGCAGAGAAGCAGCAGGGGCAGGAGGAGTTTTTGGCGCAGGTATGCGGCGTACATCAGGAAAAAGGAGAGGGAGCAGATCAGGACTCCGGCCAGGTAAACTCTTGTGCGGACTTGATCACTTAAGGCAAGTCCAAAGGGAAGATAGACTGAGGCTGCTACCGGGGCATTTCCGATGTGGGGCAGGATAAAGCAGACAAATACAGTCTGAAGTACCAGAAAAAGAACCAGGATCTTTCCCCAGTGGGCCTTAATCAGTTCCCGGCAGTGGTACAAGAGAGCAAGACCGGACAGAATAAAGGGACCAAGGCAGATCACATAGTAACGGATGTAGGTAAATGCTTTATAGCCATATGGATTTTCATTGTAAGGAGAACTGCCAAGCGCAGGTATGGTCTGGTTAAGCCAGGTAAAACTCTGCGCAAAGATCATGGCTCCGATGAACAGCAGGGAAAAGACACCTGTCACCAGAATATAGGGGCGCACCTCATGCTCGTTTTCGGAACAGGAGAGGTAAGACACACTTTTTCCAAGTGATAGTCTGCCGCAGCGCCAATAATAGGCAATGGCAGCCGGCAGGAGGATGGCGGTGATTCCCCCGGTAAAGATCAGACTTATGTGTATCTGACTGAGCGCTGTCGACATCCACGCCTGCCAGGCAATGGGGGATTTCAGAGTGTCCAGGGAAAGATTCAGGGATATGGAGGCATTTTTTAAAAATTCCCCCTCTGTCCACAGCCACACGCTTGTCTTTGCCCAATAGATGAATTTTCCTGCCGCAAAATAGCCCAGTCCGCCAGCCATAATAGCGGGAATCAGGGAGAGTATCATCCGTTTAAAAAAGATGCGGTATCCGATTACCACCAGAACCAGAGCAATCCACAATGCCTTTGAGCGGGTGTGGAGAGTGAGACAGTATGATAGCGACAGCATCAAAAGTACACTGTCCAAAATGCGCTGACGCCGGTTGTCCGTGTTGGCGATCAGACGGCAGAGCAGCAGTATGCAGACCCACACAATCAATACCAGCATGTGTTCATTATAGACCATCATGGAGCGGATGATCTGCATGTAGGATAGGGCAACTCCAGCAAGGACACAAAAAATGCGGTTTTCCACCTTCATGTACTTGTATAGGAGGTGATAAGCGATCAGGCCAACCAAGCTTTGAAGCAGGGCAGAGACTGCGAGCATCACCTGGTAGATGACCACTGGATCGGAAATTAGCTTCCAGAGCGGGGCAAATAGAATCGAATATCCCCCACCGTAATAGCGCCCGCCAAAACTGGCTGCAGTACTCCAGTCAAGACCGACCGCATAGGCACCCGTGGCTATGGTGGACATCTCATCCAGAGGAGTGCGAAGGGGGGCTGCGCAGAAGAACATCATGAGCAGTCTGGGCAGGAAGGTGGCGAGAAGGATTATAGAAAAGTCTGTCAGCAGACGTTTCTTAGGGGTGGTGGACATTGTAACGGTCTCCTTTTTTCTATTATGATGGTATTTATTATATCTGGTGAGCATGGGCACGTCAAGGATACTGTTCATCCTGTAAGAAAATAAGCTTTAGGTTGACTTTAAAGAGCATTGATAGTAAGATAAATTGTAACTATTCGATAGGTCTGCGCATTTACTGCGCTGACCGTGAGAAAATGATTCAGGGTTGCAAAAACCCCATCACCGAAGGTGATCTCAAATGGATTTTTGCATGTATTTGCTCCAAGGGATATCCGGCGGAGATTGAGCCAAGAAAGATACAGGAGAGAAAAGATAGAGATGAAGCTAATAATACAGATTCCCTGCTACAACGAAGCAGAAACACTGGAAATTGCTTTGAATGACCTTCCAAAGCATATTGAAGGAATAGATGAGATCGAGTACCTGATTATCAATGACGGCAGCAAGGATGAGACGGTTGCAGTGGCAAAAAGGTGGGGAGTCCATTATGTTGTCAATTTTAAGAAAAACAGAGGTTTGGCCAAGGGCTTTATGGCAGGACTGGATGCCTGTCTGCGAAACGGGGCGGATATTATAGTCAATACGGATGCGGACAACCAGTACTGTGGTGAGGATATTGAAAAACTGGTGCGCCCTATCCTGGAGGAGAAGGCGGATATTGTAATCGGAGAGCGGCCCATTGATGATACAGAGCACTTTTCACCCCTCAAGAAAAGGCTGCAGCATTTCGGCAGCTGGACCGTTCGTGTGGCATCTAAGTCAGACATTCCGGATGCGCCCAGCGGATTTCGGGCCTACAGCCGGGATGCGGCTATGCGTTTGAATGTGACAAATGAGTACACATATACCCTGGAGACCATCATCCAAGCTGGGAGGAACAAGACAGCCATGGAGTCTGTGCCCATCCGTACAAATCCGGAGCTGCGCAAATCCAGGCTTTTTTCCAGTATGTTTGGGTATGTAAAGCGTTCCATGGTGACCATTATACGGTCCTTTATGATGTACAAACCCCTGCGGTTCTTTACATTGGTGGGAAGCATTTTCCTGCTTCTGGGAACAGCGCTGGGAGTTCGGTTCATCGTTTATTTTGCGCTGGGAGCGGGGGCGGGACATATACAGTCCCTGATTCTTGCCAGTACGCTTCTGATGATGGGCTTTATGACTGTGATCATCGGCCTGCAGGCAGATGTGATTGCAGGCAACCGAAAGCTGCTGGAAGATATCCAATACCACGTGCGCAAACTGGATTACGATGGAAAAGTAGCATCTGATACAGAAAACAAAGGTGAGAATAGATGAGAGATGTTGTAATAGCCATCACTGCCGCCAGCTACAGCGGAAATAAAGGCGCGGCAGCGATGCTTCAAAGCTCAATCAAACAATTGCATGATCGATATGGAGAAAGGCTGAACATCAACCTGATGTCAGTCTATCCATCTGAAGACAGAAAGCAGATTCCGTGGGACTTTATTAAAATAGTTCCCTGTAAACCGGAACAACTGCTTTTTGTTGCATTTCCGCTGGCAATCCTTTACAAGTTATTTTCCTGGTGTCCGCCAGTGAAAAAGCTGCTGCTGAAAAACAAGATACTGAAGGCGTACTCCCAGACAGATGCAGTTCTGGATGAAGCGGGGATCTCCTTTGTGGACAGCCGAGGGTTTGTGATGAACACCTATGCCTTTGTGTGCGCGGCCGTGCCCATGCTGGTGGGGACTCCGGTTATGAAGTACTCTCAGGCAATGGGGACCTTTAAATCCTTTACAAACCGTTTCCTGGCAAAATGGATCCTGCCCAAAATGAAGCTGATCTGCGCCAGAGGCCTGGGCACACTGGATAACTTGAAATCTATCGGAGTGAAAGAGAATGTGAAGCTCTGTGCAGACGGTGCGTTTACTATGGCGGACAGTCCCAGGTGTGATGCCATGGTGGACGAGGTATGCCTGGCTGATCCCTTTTATGAGGGATGCTATAGTTCACGCCGGGACGACAACAGGCTGGTAGGCCTGTCCATCAGTTCAGTGGTGGAGAAGAAGTGTACCAAGATGAAGATTGATTATAAACAGATCATGATTGACTTCATTGAGAAGCTGAACGAGTCCGGCTACAAAGTGCTGATCATTGCAAATGGGGCCAGAATCAACAGCCAGAAGTCCAGAAACAATGATCTAATGATCTGCGACGCTGTCTACGAAGGGGTAAAACGCAAGGATATGGTCCGCTGGTATCACGAGGAGATGGAGGCGGAGCAGATCCGGGCCTTTCTGGGAAAATGCCGTTTTCTGGTAGCATCCCGCTTTCACGCCATGATCGGGGCCTTGGAACAGAAGGTACCCGTGCTTCTGGTTGGTTGGAGCCACAAATATCAGGAGGTATTGGACTTCTTTAAGCTGGGTCAGTATGCTATTGATTTCTCAGAGCTGACAGCACAGTCCCTGAATGAGGAGTTTGTAAAATTTGCGTCAGCGGAGAAGGAAATTCTGAAAAACATTGAAGAAAATTACGATGCCGTGATGGAAAGCTCCAGGCAGAACATTGTCTATGCCAGCCAGGTAATCGATGAGATTGTGTCAAAACCTTCTGCAAAAAAGAAAATACTGGACTATTCAGATCCAGACAAATATATCGGTGCGCATGCGGCCTGCAGAAAAGGATATGCGTCTGACGAGAGTATCCGCGAAAATGCGGCCTCCGGGGGCATGGTAACAGCCCTTCTGTGCCATCTTTTGAAGACCAGGCAGATTGACGGCGCCTGGGTTACAAGATCTGCCATCCGGGATGGAAAGCTGGGATATGACACCTTTATCGCAACCACGGAGGAAGAGTTAAGAAGTGCATCCTCCAGTATCTATATGAATATGCCCCTGCTAAAGCATGTGAATGTGGTCAAAGAGTTTGACGGAAAAGTGGCGGTGGTGATGACACCCTGTATGCTAAAGGGCTTGACAAAGATGATGGATAGGGATCAGGATCTGAAGAGCAAGATTGTTCTGAAGCTGGGACTCTACTGCAGCGGCAACCATTCGGAAAAGGCAACCCTGCTTTCCCTGGAACAGTCGGGGCTTACCTTGGAGAATGCCAAGCGGCTTTACTACCGAAGGGGCCACTGGAGAGGCCTCTCCTCTGTGATTTACAAGGATGGAACCGAGAAAACCTTTTCTTACACAAAGACCATTTGTGCTTATAAGAATGCATACTTCTTTGAAAAAGGCAGTTGTATGACCTGCCAGGATCACTTTGCCTTTGATGCGGATATCAGCTTTGGAGACATCTGGCTGAAAGAGATGAAGGGAAATCCCATTAAGCATACCAGCTGCGTGATCCGAAATGAAAAGGCATGGGAGATGTACCGGTCAGCAGTGGATGCGGGGGCGATTGTGGATTCTCATATCAGCGACCAGGACATGGTGCGAAGCCAAAAAAGAGCTCTTGTGTTTAAATTCACCTGTGCTCCCGCAAAGCTTAAATACTTTGAGCAAAGTGGGAAGTGCGTGGAGCTGACAGCAAACGACAAGTGTAAATGGAACCACAGGCTGGCATTTTACCTGGCCAGAAAGAATAAAGCTTATTCAGAGGAGCATTACGAAAAGCTGAGAAAGAAACCGTATCTGCTGATTTATTATTATATGTGCTTCATACGGGTGCTTTTAAGCTTTTAGGGGATAATAAAAATATGAAAAATAATACGAAAAACAACGACAAGGAAAAAGCACAGGATGTTATTGGACAGGATGCAGAGCTGAATGAGATCCTTACAGAGAAAGCAGAAGAAAAGCAGTCGAAGAAGAAAAAATGGATGAGGCTTGCCAAGTATGGATTCCTGATTTTGGTGGTCGTTTTTCTCGCCAGATACTTCTATAAGAATTTTGATACCTACAAAAATTTGGATGTAAATATCAACTGGTGGGTATTTGCAGGAGCTGTGTTTTTTTATTTCCTGTATAAGATTACCCTTGCTTCTCTGTGGCATTATATGACAAAGCTGAACCATTGTGGGATAGGTTATTTTAAGGCCATCACTGCTTACCTCTACTCTATTTTGGGGAAATATATTCCCGGAAAAGTATTTATGCTTCTGGCCAGAATACCGGCCTACGAGGAGGAGGGGGCCCCTATCCGCAAGGTGACGATCTGCTTCTTCCTGGAGAATATCTGCACCTTGCTGGGAGCAGCCTTTCTATTTCTGGTTTCACTGCTGTTCTTTCCAAATGACATATTGGCGGACTACAAGTGGGCCACAGTGTCGCTGGTGATCGTGTTCTTCATTTGCATCAATCCAAAAATCATAAATTTTTTCCTGAAGTTTTTGGAGAAGCTCATAAAGAAGAAAGATCTGGTTATCCCGATTACCTATGCACAAATGATCAAGGTGGTGCTGTTGTTTATCGGGAATTGGATCATTGTCGGAATCGGGTTTTATATGCTGACCTGCTCCATCTATCCACTCCCTATGTCGGAGATGCTGTACACAGCTGGAATCTTCGGCTTGTCCTGTATCATCGGCATCCTGGCAGTCTTTGCACCCTCGGGACTTGGAGTGAGAGAGGGGATTTTGGTGCTGGGATTGAGCCTGATCATGCCCGAGGAGTATGCGGTGATTATTTCCATTGTGTCAAGGCTTTGGATGACGGTGTCGGAACTGGCTTTGATTGGGATTGCGTTTGTGGTGAATAAGGTGATGGGGAGAAAGAGCCTGAAAGGGTGAGGAGAAAGTGTGGTATTAAAAGTATGGAAGAGAAGATAAAGGTTTCTGTGATTGTACCTATGTATAATGTGGAAAACTATATAGCGGAGTGTATAGAAAGCGTATTAGGACAAAGTCTGACCCAGATAGAACTCATCTGCGTTAACGATGGGTCAATAGATCAAACTTTAACAATATGTAACAATTATTCCGCGCAGGATGAACGTCTGAAAATTATTGATAAAAAAAATGAGGGGGTATCTGCAGCAAGAAATGCCGGACTGGAAGCGGCAGTAGGAGAATATATTTCCTTTATTGATAGTGATGACTTTTTGTTGAGAGATGCTTTAGAAAATCTATATAATTGTGCATCCGGGGAACAATTGGATGAGTTGTTTTTCACCGCTGTTTCCTTTTTCGATTCAGAAGATTTAAAAAAGTCGCAAAAAAATTATGATACGTATTATGAGAGAAAAGGTAATTATGAAGGTGTTCTGTCCGGACAAACTATGTTTATAGAAATGCATAAAAATAGTGAGTTCAAACCATCCGTATGTCTTCAGCTTTGGAGGAGAGCGTTTATTGAGGAACACAAGATTCGCTTTTTGGAAGGAATCATACATGAGGACAATTTGTTTACGATCCAGAGCATGGCTTTAGCGAGGCGAACAATGTATTTAAACAAAGCATACTATATGCGAAGGCTACGCGATGGATCCATTATGACAAAAGAAAAAGGAATACAAAATGCATATGGGTATTTTAAAGTTATATGTGAGCTTATAAAATACTCTAAAAAGGAAGATTTAAGTAAAAATAAAGAATTTTGGCGGGTTTACCTATCACGATTAAAAATATTAAGTGATATGGGTGTTCGATGTATAAAGGAGTTAAAAGAAGAAGCAGATACCTTTATAGACAGTTTAGGAGAGGAAGAAGGCGCCATGTTTTCCCTGATCCTTTTAAACGGGGTTGAGGTCAGAGAAAGATTAAAAAAAGACAAAGATAAGCAGCTTCAGGCAGTGAGGAGCAAAATGGGAGCTATAGAAGAAGAGAAAAAGAGTTTGGAGGAGGAGCTAAACCAAATTAGAGAAAGTAAATCCTATAAAATAGGCAAATGGATAACATGTATCCCACGCAAAATTATACTATGGAGAAATAAAAAATAGGTAAGTGTGTAATGATCTATTTGGAGGTAAGTAAAGTTGACTTTCCTAATTCAGTATACTATAATTGGTGAGATGTTAACGATGCAGCAGAAATGTCCATTATATTATCAAGCAAATTTAGTCGGAGGAGACGCAATGAAAGAAGAATTGCTGAAAAAGATTGAGAGCAGAGAAATAAAGGTTGGTGTTGTTGGTTTGGGATATGTAGGATTGCCTCTAGCGGTTGAAAAAGCAAAGGCAGGCTTCCAAACAATAGGGTTTGATGTTCAGCCGCAAAAGGTTGAGATGGTAAACGCAGGTAAAAATTATATCGGAGATGTAGTGGACAGTGATTTGAAGAAACTGGTGGAGGAAGGAAAATTATCAGCAACTATAGATTTCAGTTTTGTCAGGGATATGGATTTTATTGCAATTTGTGTTCCCACACCGTTAGACCTCCATCAACAGCCGGATATCAGCTATGTTAAGTCTTCCGCAATGGAGATTGCAAAATATCTTACAAAAGGAACAATGGTAGTTTTAGAGTCAACCACTTATCCAGGCACCACAGAAGAACTTATCAAACCTATATTAGAAGAAGGGTCCGGTTTAAAATGCAGTCAAGATTTTTATCTGGGATTTTCACCGGAAAGAGTTGATCCGGGCAACCTTATTTATAAGACTAAGAATACTCCCAAAGTAGTCGGGGCTATAGGGAAAGACGCGACAGAAGTAATCGCTTCTATGTACAGGACTGTTTTAGAGGGTGAGGTATGTGAAGTATCCTCCCCGGCTATTGCCGAGATGGAAAAAATTCTGGAAAATACCTATCGTAATATAAATATTGGTTTAGTGAATGAGTTGACAATGCTTTGTAATGAAATGGGAATCAGCATGTGGGAAGTGATCGATGCCGCCAAGACAAAGCCCTATGGATTTCAGGCGTTTTATCCCGGACCCGGCCTTGGAGGGCATTGTATTCCGTTAGATCCTTACTATCTGTCGTGGAAGGCAAGAGAATATGGATTCCACACTTCAATGATTGAAAGCTCTATGATGATCAATGATCGAATGCCGGAATATTGTGTTGACAGGGCAGGAAAGATTCTAAACCGGTTTAAGACCGCATTAAACGGAGCAAAGGTTTTAGTCCTGGGAGTAGCGTATAAACAGGATATAGATGACTATAGGGAGAGCCCTGCTTTGAGAGTGGTAAAAGAGCTGGAGAAAGTAGGCGCAGAGGTTTCTTACTATGATCCGTGGGTAAAAAGTTATCGCTATGATGGGAAGACCTATACAAGTGAGAAGGAACTTACGGAGAGCTTACTTCAAAGTGTTGATATAGTAATGGTAACAGCAGCACATACAAATGTTGATTACGATATGGTACAGAAATATGCAAAGGTTATCTTTGATACCAAGAATGCTATGAAAAACGTGAAAGAACGATGCAATATCGAATTATTGTAGAGTGTAAAGGAGAAGTCCATGAGTAATGCGGTGGGTATGGCGATTATATTCATATTTTTTCTGTTAATCGTTGCCTTTTGGTACCAGATAGCAGGCATTTCCGTTGAGGAGAGTATGGTGATGACAGCAGTTTTGATTATGCTTTCCGTTTTAGGAGCGGGCCTGTTTGGAAATGCAAAATATTCTTATATAATATTGGCCATATTTGCCGCTGTGGGACTTTTTGCCTTTCTTGCTAATATGGGGGCAAGAAGGCATAATAGAATGTGTTTGAAAACTAGAATGGCAGGTTTTTTTTCACCATCGCTTATCATAATAGCAGGTGTTTTTCTGTATGCATTGATTTTTTTCAGAAAGGGATTGTATACCTATCCTGATGAGGTATATCAATGGGGAAATTCCCTGAAATATATGGCGGAATCCGGAAGGCTGCCATTTGGCAATGAATTTACCGGGGCATCCATAACGTTGTCTGCGTGTACGATGTTTCAGTACTTTTGGATAGGCCTGTTTCCATTTGTAGAAAGCAACAGTTTTGTAGGGAACTTTCTTCTGATATTCATTCCAATTATGCTTTTGATGAAAGATGTTGGCTGGAAGGATTGGAAAACCGTTTTTTTATATGCAGTGAGCATCTTTTTTGCAATGAACTTATTTAGCTACGTAAAGTACTATTCTCTGTTACAGGATTGGGTATTGCCAATGTGGACAGGGAGTATCATTGCGTGGCTTTTATGGCGTTGTGAAAAAAAAATAAACTGGATACTGCTTATTGGCAGCCTTGTGTGCATTGGATCAATGAAAAGCCTTGTGGGACCTTTATTTGGACTCATGATATTTCTGGTAGCCGCTGTCAAAAGCTTCGTTGAAAATGGTTTTACGGAAAAGCCGCTTCAGACATTAAAGAACATGGCCCATAAAGGTTATATTTTCTTAGGTATTGCAGGAATCGTGTCTGTTTTTAGCATTAATATTGTATGGTCCTCTGTTCTGCGTGACAATGTTCTAAGCAGAGGCGGAAATATTTCCGGGAAATCACCAGGGAATATTCTGTCCTTGATGATTAAGAAAATATTTATGACTCTGGGAAACGCGGATGCAGGAGCACCTTTCTTTAGTTATGTAATCTTTGCAGCAGTTTTTGCAGCAGGGTTTTATTTTTTAAGAGGCATGATAAAGAATATATCACAAAAAAAAGTTATGACGGTAGTTTTTAGTCTGTACTTGTTTGGATTTGTGGCATATTTCTTTATTATGTATTATGCGTATTTAAACATTTTTGGAGTGGGTGACAGCCGCAGTGTGGCTGGATTGGAACGGTATTTGTCTTATTACATGCTGGTTGGACTTGTACCACTGATAGCGCCGCTATTCTGCAAAAATATTGCGGTAAAGAATAGGAAACTGTTGAAAAATGTAAGCATAGGTATACTAGTGTTCTGCATGTTTGGGACTGGGAATGGATTTATATCGAAAGCGACAACGATTAACCGTAAGGATGAATCAAGCTGGAAACTTCGAACAAAAGTATCTAAGGAAATTAATAGGCTAAATAAATTGATAGATACAGACGGCCCAATTTTAATAGTTGGTAAACTGAAAGAAAATACGGTAAAAATGTATACGTATGAGTTGGGAACACAGTATAGGTGGGATAAAGACAGTTATACTGTTTACAACAAGGAGAGTGGAACCAGAATGATATTGGATGTTGTACAAAATCCCAAATTAGTAGAGGATGAGGGATATGAATATATTTGGTTCATAGATCCAGAAGAAGAAAATGATGAGTATCATAAGTTAAAAGACACCTATGGACTTAAAAGCATAGAAAATGGTGATTTGTATAAGCTCATCCCGAAAGATGAAGGCAGTGAGAGTGTATATTTGGGAAATACAAAATGAGATAAACGGTGGGTGAAATGTATGTGTAAAGCGAGTATAGTCGTACCCTTGTATAATGGAGAACATACGATTGACAGATGTCTTGACAGTTTAACGAACCAAAGCTTAAAAGATATTGAAATAGTAGTAATAGATGATGGGTCTACCGATCAAGGGGCCGCTGTAGTACAGAGACGGATGGAACAGGATAAGCGAATCCGCCTAATTTCACAAATGAATTCTGGATCAGCTGCTGCAAGAAACAGAGGGGTTCAGGCGGCTAGGGGTAAGTATATAGGATTTGTAGATTGTGATGATTTTGTGGAAGATAGAATGTATGAAGTGATGACGGAAGCTTTAGAACGCACAAAAGCATCCATTGCTATCTGCCAGGAAAAAAATGTTTATATAGAGGAAGAAAGTATTCAACTGATAAACGAGACAAGTTTTCATCTGAGTCAAGAAGTATATTCCAGTACAGAGGTATTAAAATGGCTGCTCAATTATACGTATATGTCTTTAAACAGCTTGTGCTATAAGGTTATAAGGAGAGATTTGTTTGAGAACTTTAGCATTAAGATGCCCGAGCAGTATAAGCAGGCGGAAGACTTAGTGGCAAGCGTAGGATTATTGGCATGCGCGGACCGGGTTGTCATTATACCTGAGAGTTTATACTACTATGTGCATACAAAAGGATCTCTTTCGAATACGTACTCTGTAAGGAATGCAGAAGATATCTATTTAGGCCTTAAGGATGTTTATCATTATCTGCAAAAATATCAGAATAATCTAAAACTGGACAATTTTTCTCTTGGAATGTACTTTTCTTCCATGAAACAAATTTACTGGTCAGTAGATAAAAGGGAAAACAAGTCGGAAGCAGCAAGGATTGAAACTTGTTGGAAAGAAATGCGGACGAAGCATAAGTGGCACCCAGGGTTTCATAATATTCAAACGCCATTCTCCCATAAGCTAAAAATATATGTTGCATATTTTCATATGGTGAGACCCATGTGTACCGTTATAAAATCGTTGAGTTGGATTCCGTTTTTTAAATATATGGCGTAGGAGAAATGCAATGAGGAAAACACAACCAAAGGTAAATATCATTCTATCTTCCTATAATGGAGAGAAATATATACGTGAACAGATAGAAAGTTTATTAGCACAAGATTATCCAAACATTGAGATTCACATCAGAGATGACGGTTCCACTGACCGGACAATGGATATACTGAAGGAATATGAAGAAAAGGGAAAAATTTATTTATATACAGGGGAAAACAAAGGATTTTGCGGAAGCTTTTTTGAGTTATTAAAATTAGCAGATAAGGGAGAATACTGGAGCTTTTGTGATCAGGACGATATCTGGCTGCCTGAAAAGGTGCGTCTCGCGGTTGAGTGGCTGGAGCAGCAAAAGCAGACAGAACCGCTTTTATATTACAGTTTGAGTGAAATGATGGATGACAGCGGGAACAGCCTTGGGCTGCAAAAGCCTCCAAATGGAAGCCTATGTTTCCGGAGGGCGCTGACAGGAACTTTTGGGGTGGGCTTTTCCATGGTGATAAATAAAGCACTTCGGGATGAAATGCTGAGATGTAACCCGCAACAAGTTCACTCACATGATTGGTTAGCAGGAGCAATTGCGTTAGGCTTTGGAACCGTACATGTTAATAACCAAGTTTGCGCTAAGTACCGTCGGCTAGATACCAGTGTGACAAAGATTTCTTTAGGAAAGAAAATAAAATGGTTTGGCCATGCAATAAAAGGAAACAGTGATGTGAAAGATAGAAATATGGAGTTTTCAAAACAGTATAAGGAGAAGCTGAGCAGCAGTAACCAGGCACTCCTCTCTTTATTTGACAGTAAGAAGTATTCCTTCCTAAAAAGTCTGGGAAAAACATTCTATCTAAAGCCATGGAGACCCAATTTAAGCAGTGAAATAGTTATGCGGCTTTTGATGCTTACAGGAAAGGTGTAAAAGAGTAAATGAAGAAAATACTATATTATACAGTAAGGGACATGACGATAGCTGGTCAGGGCATTAATAAAAAAATATCCACACAGATAAAAACATTGCGAAGTTATGGTTACCAAGTTGACGCTGTATATCGAAAAAACGACACAGAGTTAGTGATGGATACCGGAGATGGCACGGATCATATTATAAAATCGGGAATGAAAAGGCCATATAAGGTTTCAGCGAGTAAATATTTAACGGAATATTTAAAGGAAAAGAAATATGATGGGGTTTATATCCGTTATGTGTTTGCTGATGGTCAATTCTACAGATTATTGAAATTATTACACGCAAAAAATACCAAGGTCATTATAGAAATCCCAACGTACCCGTACGATGCGGAATTTCATGATTCATTAGAAAACAGGATTGTACTTTTGCTGGACAAACTGTATCGTAACCGGATGAAAAGGTATGTGGATCAAATCGTTACTTTTTCCAGGGACAAGTCAATATATGGGATTCCAACGATCCAATCCTGCAACGGGATAGATTTCTCAGAAGTTCGTATTGCAGATCATTCTAATCAGCAAAAGGATACGATCTCTTTAATCGGAGTTGCCGACCTGGCGCCCTGGCATGGGTATGACAGATTAATTGAAGGGTTAGGAAGATACTATAATAATGGAGGAAAGAGAAAGATACTGTTTTATTTGGTAGGGGAAGGGACGGAATTAAAGCGGTATCAGGACTTAGTTGAACAGTATAACATAAAGGATTGTGTGATTCTGTGCAGGTCTAAATTTGGCAAAGAGCTGGATAAAATATATGATAAATGTGATATAGCGGTAGAATGCCTGGGGCTGCACAGGAAAGGATTGACGCTGTCCAGTTCTCTAAAAAGCAGGGAGTATGCAGCAAAGGGGCTGCCGATGATCACCTCCACAGACATAGATATTTTTAACGCCGATAAATATCCCTATATATGCCAGTTCCCTTCGGATGAAACAGCAATAGATATTGACAGGCTGGTTAAATTTTACGATACTATTTATGGTGGTAAAAACAAAAATGAAATAGCATCCTCGATTCGGGAATATGCCAAAGAATTGGGAGATATTAAAGTAGTAATGGAACCAATTCATAGATTCTTTGAAAATTAGTAACTATTTAGAGAAAGGAAAAAATATGAAGTATGCATTAATTGGATGTGGCAGGATCTCTACAAACCACGTAAAGGCAGCATTAAATAATCAACTGGAAATCGTTGCAGTTTGTGATCTCGTTCCGGAACACATGGAGTCAGTTCTGGAAAAAAATGGCGTGAAAGAGGATAAGAGCATAAAACGATATACTGATTATAAGAAGATGATCAGTGAAAATGAGATAGAGCTTGTAGGCATAGCAACAGAGAGCGGAAGACATGCCCAGATAGCATTAGACTGCATTGACAAAGGGATTCATGTGATTATCGAAAAACCTATGGCCATGAGTATTGCAGATGCCGATGAAATCATACGCAGATCGGAAAGAAAGGGCGTAAAGGTTTGTGCATGTCATCAAAACCGGTTTAATATTGCTGTGCAGGAAATGCGCAATGCATTAGAGAGCGGAAGATTTGGCAAGTTGTCCCACGGGTCCATTCATGTACGTTGGAACAGAAATCAGGGTTACTACACTCAGGCGCCTTGGAGAGGAACCTGGATGCAGGATGGTGGAGCCTTGATGAATCAGTGTATTCATGGCATTGATTTATTGCGCTGGATGATGGGGGAAGAGATCGAGGAGGTTTATGGAGTGACGCGCCAACAATTCCATCATTATCTGGAGGCAGAGGATATAGGCATGGCGGTTGTCAAATTCAAAAACGGAGCAGTTGCTACCGTAGAGGGGACAACAAATGTATATCCTCAGAATCTGGAGGAGACACTGTATTTATTTGGTGAAAACGGAACAGTGAAACTGGGTGGAAAATCCACAAATAATATTGATGTCTGGAATTTTGCAGACGAGAGCGATGAAGATCAAAGAAATAAAGGCTTGGAAGAACCCACCAGTAATGTATATGGGAATGGACATACTAGTCTGTATGCTGATATGATTGATGCCATTCAAACAGACAGGAAACCATACGTAGATGCATATGCCGGAAAGAATGCACTGGAACTTGTCCTGGCAATTTACAAAAGTCAAAAGGAAGGAAAACCGGTAAAGTTTCCTCTGGAGGACTTTGCAAGCAGCGATATGCAGGGGGAATTTTAATGGAAGATTTCTTTGTTCATGAAAGCAGCTTTGTAGATGATGGGGTTACCATTGGAAAAGACACAAAGATATGGCATTTTTCCCATGTGCAAAAGGGTGCTGTTATTGGAGAAAGGTGTTCTTTTGGACAAAATGTCAATATCGGACAAAATGTAAAAATTGGGAATGGAGTTAAAGTACAAAATAACGTATCGATCTATGAAGGGGTAGAACTGGAAGATAATGTCTTTTGCGGTCCGGCTATGGTATTTACCAATGATTTAACACCACGGGCGAGTTATCCAAAAGGAAGCGCAGGGTATAAGAAAACGGTGGTCAAAGAGGGGGCAACCATAGGGGCGAATGCAACGGTAGTGTGTGGAAACACCTTAGGAAACTGGTGTATGATAGCGGCAGGAGCGGTCGTTACACGGGATGTGAAGGACTATGCTCTTGTAGCAGGAACCCCGGCAAGGCAGATTGGATGGGTCTGCGAGTGCGGGGAAAAGCTGCAAGAGGATATGAAGTGTTCCAAATGTGGAAGAAGCTATATGGAAAATGATGGTGAGTTAAAGAAGATTGATTAGAAAACAATGGAGAAAACAAATGCAGTTTAGAGATTTAAAAGCACAATATGTGGCTCTGAAAGAGGATATTGACCTTGCAATAAGCCAAGTAATGGAAGAATGCAGTTTTATAAGCGGCAGACAAGTCAGGGAATTGGAGAGAGAATTGGCAGAGTATGTGGGAGTGAAGCATTGCATTACCTGTGCTAATGGCACAGACGCTCTTGCATTAGCTTTAATGGCCTGGGAGATAGGCCCCGGAGACGCTGTATTTGTTCCGGATTTCACATTCTTTTCGTCAGGGGAGGTAGTTCCCTTTCTGGGAGCTCAACCAATATTTGTTGATGTGGATGCAACGACTTTTAACATATCCTGTGACAGTTTGGAAAAAATGATAGTGAAAACATTAGAGGAGGGAAAACTTCGACCCAGAGTGATCGTAGCGGTTGATTTGTTTGGCCAACCGGCGGAGTATGATCAACTGAGAAGGATAGCTGAAAAATACGATCTGAAGATATTGGAGGACGCCGCACAGGGATTTGGTGGAAGGATCGGAGAACAAAAAGCATGCAGCTTTGGGGACATTGCAACGACGTCATTTTTCCCTGCCAAGCCATTGGGTTGCTATGGGGATGGCGGCGCCATTTTCACAGACGATGATTCTACTGCAGAATATCTGCGCTCCCTGTGCATTCATGGAAAAGGGAAGAGTAAATATGATAATATCCATATTGGCATGAATTCCAGACTGGACACCTTACAGGCCGCAATTTTGCAGCCCAAACTGCAGGCCTTCAGGGACTATGAGTTAGACAATGTAAATAAAGTAGCTTCTTGGTATACAGAAAAATTGAAAAAGCTTGTCAGAGTACCAGTGATTAAGGAAGGATTCTATTCAAGCTGGGCTCAATATACTATTGTTTTAGAAAACAAGGAGCAGCGGGATGGTTTACAGGAATTTTTGAGGGAACTGGAAATACCGAGTATGGTTTATTATTTTAAACCTATGCACAAACAAAAAGCATTTGGAAAGTTTAATTATGATGACAACAGCCTGAAAAATACAATTGGTTTATGTGACACAGTATTGTCGTTGCCTTTGCATCCATATATGGATGTGGAAGATGTGGAGTATATTGCAAATGCAATATCAAAGTTTATGAAAAATTAATTGTTATGTTCATTATCATCACGGTTACATGGGAGTGTCGGGAATAGACAGACCTAAACAGGGGAGCCGATGACTTGTATAAGTCATCGGCTCCCCTGAAATTTTCTAAAAAGGGCTGATTATTCTATAGTGAAATCCGTGGCCTTAATATAAGGGTAAAACTCATACGCAGAACTTTTATTTTCAATTATTGGACGGTCCGTTTTAAAGAGTTTATAATTTCCCCGCAAAGTTCCTTTAACAGAAAGTTGATCACCTGGCGCGGGTAAAGTACTTTCATCATCTAGGCTGACACCAACAAAATATATATTATTATTTAGCACGGTATCCTGGCTTGATTCACGAATCTTTAGTACACATGTATCAGAATCAGAAATTAGTAAAACCTCCTGTACTACCCCGCTTATTTTTGTATTCTGCCAGGAATACATATAGGGATTTTGAGCAATCTCTTCATAGGAATAGGTTGCATCTTTTAGACTGAATTTGTTACCATCTGCTAATTCAGCATAGACAGGTTCTATTTTAGGATAAGAGTAACTCATGGGAGTCACCGCTTCTTCTGAATCAGTAGTTGATAATGTATCTAAGCCAATAAAGAAACCATAAAGAAGAATAGTATCTCCCTTTTTTAATGAAGGAATTATTGCCTGGTCATATCGTGCTGTAATGGTATTTTTATACTCTGATAAATAAATGTTATTATTTACGTCCACTAATTCTAGTAAACAAGTGGTTTTTGTTTGAAGTATTCGAGACACGGTACACTGCACTTTAAATACATTATTTGTCAAGTCAGCAGTATTATGATAAAATTCTGCATATTTTGGCAATGAGGCCATATCCATTAAATCTGAGATAAGTTCCTGCTTATAGAACCAATCATAGGAGATTAGCTCATCTTCTGCAGAATATTTACTTAACAACCCATGAGGACGTCCTTTATAAAAATCTACAATATAATAAGTGGAATCGCTGGTTGTATATTTACAGGAACCAGTTGGTAGATTTGCCTTAAATTTACCGGTCAAGGTGGAGCCATCTGTGTATTCGATCTGCCCTTTACCGTTGAACATCCCTTCTTTAAATAAACCAGTATAAGTAAACGAAGTCCTATTTTCATCCTCTTCTAAGGTTGTAAAAGAACCGCTGCCATCGGGTAAACCATTTTTCATTTCTCCATCATAAATTCCTGAATATAAATGAAATCCTATTTCTATGCTAAGAGGTAGGTTAGAAGATGGAGCGGCAGTTTCCGAACTGGCAACGGTTTCTGAGATTGATGAGACCATTTTTTTAGTTGAGCATCCAACCCCCATCACTGTTATAAAAGACAATAAGATAATAGGGATACATGTATATTTAAATTTATTCATTCTAAACTCCTTTTGTTTGAAAGTCATATGAATACATTTTATTATAGTTAAACATTATCGTCAAGAGGTATTATAGTTCGGACCTATATGAGTAACAGTTCAGGCAAGTCGGTTCCCCAGAGCGGTGCACGTGTTTGCGTGAGAGATGCCAACGCCCGGGTGACGTCCGGGTGGTAACGCGAGTAAAAGACCTGAGTGAACAGAAACGGTATCGCGGTATTGCAAAACGGATCATCGAACTTAGTCTTGAATTATAGAATGATGTGATATATAATCATGAAAGAGTGCAGAATATAAAGAATAGAAAGAAAAATGGTTAAATAAGTATGAATAAAACGACGGGAATCTTTTCCGCTATATCACGTTTAAAGACAAAGGGCTTTTTTCAAATTTTTAGTGCTACGATTATCAACAGCATGATTTCATTTGTATATGGTATATTTATTGTAAGATTACTGACCAAAAGCGAATACGGTCTTTTTTCATATACACAAAGTATTTCGAATTTTGGTTTGCTTTTTTGTAGTTTGGGACTCAATTTGGGTATTTTACAGTATTGTACGGAAAATAGAAAATTGGAACAGAAATACAGTTTAAGTAAGTTTGCTTTTTTGGGGGGGCTGCTGACAAGCGTTATCACTTGCATTATCTTGCTTGGATATTCAGGGATAGACGGGTCTAATTTGGAAGGAGTAGTCGGAGGTATTATTGCCTTTAGTTTTTTGCCTATAGCTTATTGGCTAAAGGACTGGATCATTTCAAATTTAAGATGGCAGCTCAAAAACCGGGAATACGCCATTGTGATGAATGTTCATTCCATTTTAAATGCAGTACTGGTAGTTCTGGGAGCGTATTTAAATGGGATTTATGCTGCTATTTTGGGGATTTACTTAGCTTACCTTATTAGCATCATAGTTGGGTTGTATTATCTAAGAGAGGATGGCAAGAAAATAATACACGCAAGTCGTGTGGAGAAGGAAATCGTACCTGATTTTGTCAAATACTCCGTAACTATGTGCATAGTCAATGCAATGATTTCCGTATTGTTTACGATTGACACTTTTGTTATTGGAAACGTTTTGCAAAATGCAGAAGAGATAGCTTCCTATAGAACGGCAAGTGTCATTCCATTCGCTTTAAATATGATCCCAAATGCGGTTATGACATTTATGTATCCTTATATTTCAAGAAATAAACATGATAAAGAATGGCTAAAGAGAGAGTTGAAAAAGGTTTATATAGCAAATGGTGTATTAAATATTGGAATAGGGATATGTTTATTGATCATTGCAGAGCCTTTGATCAGGATCTTGTTTGGATCTTCCTATGAGGGGACAGTTCAAATTTTCAGACTGCTGACTATATCTTATATGGTTAGTGCAAGTTTAAGAACTCCATCTGCCAATATCTTAGGAATGTTAAAAATGACGAAGAGTGCTTTTGTAGTATCGACTGCTACTGTACTTTTGAGTGCGTTTCTAAGCTATAATCTTGTAAAGGCGTATGGGATTACCGGAGCAGCATATGGGTCTTGTATTACATTTACTGTGGTCGGGATAGGTTCTTTTATAATCATTATAAAGTATTTGTATAAAAAGCAGTTAAAAAAACCGGAGGCTGAGGTATAAGCAATGAATATTATAATTTTAGGTGTTACCATACTGATTCTGCTGGCAGTAGCATTCTTTTTTCACAAATCAATGAGATTTACGCCGGAGGAAAGTATCGCTGCAGCAATTATGAGCATATTGGTATTGATTTATATCACAGGCCTTGCAGGGAATACCAGAGTTGGATTAATCTTTGTATACATTGTTGCTCTATTAGGTGTAATTCAACTTATATTCAATCGTAGAGTAATATGGATTAAAGAGAGAAATAATACGTTAAGGCGTGAATTTTTCTCACCGGGAATCATTATATTTTTAGCTGTCTGTATATATGCTATCGTTGCATTTGGCGGAATTTTGCTTCACAATTGGGATGAGCTGGCGCAGTGGGGGAAAGCTGCAAACTATATGGTGGATCATAACAAACTGGCTTACGGCAGTTCTTTTGATGGAGCAGAGATATTGATCTCTTCTACAACTTTTTTCCACTATTTTATGGCAAAGCTTACAAGCACTGTAACAGGCATAATTGATGAAAGCCAATACTATGTGTCAAACTTTATTTTATGGTTTGCGGCTGTTTTACTGCCATTAAGTGGGTGCAAATGGAAGGATGTAAAGCGTGTTATCATCTATTCCTTTGTTATGTTTGCTTCAATGACCTTGTTATTTGTCCAGCCTTATTACAATATATATTGTGATCAGGCTTGTGCAATGTGGGCGGGGGGCCTGATTGCCTGGCAGTTATTTGGAAAGAAAAGTAAATATGCACCGATTCTGACTTTACTTATACTATGGAATGTCAGTTTATTTAAAAGTATGGTTGGCCCAATGTTTGCGGTAATTGCAGTTATCGTCATCGGAATCAACACATACATGAATCTGGGGGATAGTTTTAAAGAACGCGTCAAGATATTCAGGACCACATATAAAATTAAGCAGTATTTATATGGAGCGCTGGTGTTTATAATGCCATTTCTTGCTACAATCATTTGGTCTGTCTTTGTAAAGGATAATGCATTAATACGAGGGGGCGTTATCAAGGCACAAGATAATAGAATTGCATTGACGCTGATGAGTGGACTGCAGAAGATCTTTGTGTCTGTAAATTTGAGTGACGTGTTTCCAAGGGTCTCTTTCTTTACTTTCTTTGTTTTCGCGGTTATAATAAGTTTTATAATATGTAAATACCTTTTGAAAGATAGAATGCAGCAATCCTGTAAAGCTATTTTTAGACTGTACTGTATTGGGTTTGGAATTTATTGGCTGGTATTAATTTATGCATATCTCACAATTTTCGGCTATGCGGACAGCATTTCAACGGGTTCTATTGACAGATATTTTTCTGATTATATTATGCTGGGATTTGTACCGCTGATTTTTCCGTTTTTTATGGGGGAACGACTTGGAAAAGTATCCCATAGCACTGTAAAGATCAGGAGATATACGGTTGGATTTTTAGTTATTTTTATATGTATCACATTAAATTCCGGATTTGTGGGACGCGCTACTACTTGGTATTTATGGGACAACGACACCTATTTATTGAGAGAGAAGTTTCAGGTCTATAAGGAAAAACTACTGGATGTAACCCATGGAAATGGAAAGATTTATATGATAAATCAAGATGAGAATGGCTTCCCGGTTGTTATCGGTGATTATGAGATGGGAACCCAGCTAAAACGGGATGGAATGCCATACTATTTTCAAGACAGCAGTGAGCCAAAAGATATAGCAGGTTTGCATGAGACTAGTATTAGTAATTTTGCAGAGATATTGGAATCTGAAAATTATGAATATTTATGGATTTATAAAACAGATGATTATTTTAGTAAGTATCTAGAGACAAATTATTATTTGGATCGTGTTAAAAATGGCAATGTATACAAGATCATTCGATTGAGAGAAGGAAAATATAAACTTCAATTTATTGAAAACATTAAAAATAAGTAACTGTTCAGTACCTTCACAGTTACATGCTAAAATCCATTTAAAATCACCTTCGGTGATGGGATTTTTGCACGCTTGAATCATTTTCTTACGGTCAGCGCAGTAAATGCGCAGACCTGTTGAATAGTTACAAAAATACGAAATGGGAAAAGAGCTTATGCAGAATCATACCTTTGTTATATGTGCTTATAAGAAAAGCAAATATCTAGATGCATGTATTCAGTCACTAAAAAAACAAACTTTACAGAGCAAAATTATCATGGTTACTTCCACACCAAATAGTTTTATTGAAAACAAAGCAAAACAGCATGATATACCGCTTTATATCAATGAGGGGGAAGGTGGAATTACACAAGACTGGAATTTTGGTTATGCCTGTGCTGATTCACAGTATGTAACCATAGCACACCAAGATGATATTTATAGAAAAGACTATTTGGAAAAGGCTTTTCAGGATATTGAGAGAGCTAACAAACCTCTTATATTTTTTAGTGATTATAATGAACTTCGGGACGGGCAGATTATCAAATCCAATACACTGCTGAATGTCAAAAGATTCATGTTATTGCCTTTAAGGATCAGGATATTTCAGAAGAGTGTGTGGATAAGGCGGCGGATTCTTTCATTTGGATCTCCCATTTGTTGTCCTTCGGTATTATACGCTAAGAATAATCTTCCTAAGATAATATTTAAAAATGGCTTTCGGAGCTGTGAAGACTGGGAAGCTTGGGAGATGCTTTCAAAATTAACAGGAGAATTTATTTATAGAAATGAACCGTTGATGTATCATCGAATACATGAGGAATCAGAGACTTCTGCGATTATTGGTGACAATGCCAGAAGTCAGGAAGAATATGTTATGTACTGCAAATTCTGGCCCCGGTTTATTGCAAAGCTGCTGAATAAGCAGTATGCCAAAGGTCAGAGATCCAATAAGCTGGCAGAATAGTTTATTGTTAACGGAAATCTGACACTTGTAGTAAACGATAGATAAGGAAAAAGTATGAAAAAAATAGCGATTATTCCAGCGTACAATGAAAGAGATAGTATAGTAGAAACAATAAGAAATCTAAAGGAAAATGCTCCCGACTTTGATTATATCATTATTAATGACTGCTCAAGGGATGATACAATGGATATTTGCAAGTATCATGATTTAAACGTAATTAATCTCCCTGTCAATTTAGGAATCGGAGGAGCTGTTCAAACAGGCTATCTATATGCATTTAATCATAATTATGATGTGGCTGTGCAGTTTGATGGCGATGGCCAGCATGATGCCAGCTATTTGGAGCGGATGGTTGATTTACTTGTAGAAAAAGAATTGGATATGGTTATAGGGTCTCGCTTTATTGAAAACAAAGGATTCCAGAGCAGCGGCATACGGAGAATAGGGATAAAGTATTTTACCTTTTTAATTCATTTGCTTTTTGGGCAAAGGATTACAGATGCAACCTCTGGTATGCGATTATGTAATCGAAAGACCATGTCATTATTTATGAAAGAGTATCCGAGAGATTATCCCGAACCTGAAAGTGTGGCCAGACTACTGCGCCATAAGTATAAAGTGGAGGAAATTCCTGTCATAATGCACGAACGCGTCGCAGGGGTATCTTCGATTTCACTGAGTAAGTCAGCATATTATATGATTAAAGTGAGCCTTGCAATTTTCATAGAGCGTTTGCGCTAGGAGGGAAAAATGTCTTTTAAAGCACAGTGTATTTTAGGAATCATACTATTATTTGTTTTGGCACTGATTATTAATATGGTGCGCAAAAGAAAATTAGAGTTAAAGTATGTTTTGGCATGGATGATATGCGATATTGCATTGCTGATACTTGTCTTTGTTCCAGGATTGATGACATGGCTGGCGGAGACACTTGGCATCTATTCGCCTGTTAATATGGTTTTTTTCCTTGGGTTTGTATTTTCTCTGCTTATTATTTTTTCCTTAACAGTTGCCTTATCCAGAGTAACTGCTAAAGTCAGACGCTTAGCGCAGATTCTAGCGCTAGAGTCCAGAATCCGAGAAGAGGAAGAACAGGAAAACTAATTAGTTTGGCTTCTTGCGGTACTCTGCTATATAGTATAGAAGCGCACCAGTTAGGACTGCAAGTGGAATGCTAAACAGGGCGTTGTAAAGTGGAGATATTTTATTGTTAAAAAGATAAATAATTGTCTGTTGAACCGGAAATCCCAAAAGATAAATACCATATGAAAAGTTTCCGATGTAAGCTAGTTTTCTAGGAAGCTGCCTTGCACCAAACCAAAATGTAAACATAATATAGGGAAAGCAAAGGAACATTCCCAAACGGTGCAAATGAAACACGGAGAAGAGAACGAATAAACAAACTGACATGAGGAAGTACTTTTTGTTCAGTATTATTTTGTCGTGGTAAACATAATAGGTCATACCAATATAAAAAAACAGACAAGGACTTAATGCTGTAAACAGCGTAGGTATTTTATCACTAACGTAAAAGGAAAATAAGGTAGTTATCACAGCTAACGGAATTGTCAAACAGAATTTTCCTTTACGAAGAAAGCCTGTTTTGTAAAATATAAAGCAAGCAATATAGCAAAGAAATTCTACTGGGAGTGTCCAAAGAGACCCGTTTACTGTGGAATTGTATGGTGCATTCGCAAACACTCCCGGGAGTTCGTGCTGCGGAATGAGGAGTGCATTTAAAAGGTAACGCCAAGTTTGCGGAGCTGTCCAATATTGTTTAGGGGGTAATTGCGTTAAAAACAAACCTCCAATGACGATACACAAAATTACAGTAAAGAATAATGGAGGGAAAATCCGTAATGCTCGAGTTTTCCAATAAGAAGAAAAAGTAGATAGCCGCTCCGCACTTTTTGCGATTAAAAATCCACCGCATAGGAAAAAGATTGACACTGCCACATAGCCCATGGTTAATTGACCATCACTGATTCTATAAATCCAGTCCCCTGAAACAGAGCCTGTACATAGAACAAAAGAGTGAGATATAATTACCATAATGGCGGCTATAAATTTAGTCAATTGTAAGTTTGAACTTCTAATGTGTTGTGCATCAATTAGTCTCATTCTATTCTCCATATCTATTTCAGCTTAATGTAGTAATAATAAACTAGTTTGAACTTTTAGTCAATTGGTTTGGAACTGAAATATAATGATGCCAGGGGCACAAAGTGCAGGGAAAACCATAGGTATCAAGGATCAAAGTACATTCTGAACCTAATATAATTGCAGCGAACAGCAAGAACATTATGCTTCGTCATAAAAGGTGGTTCATAAAGAAAGGGTGGTAATATGCTATCAGTTATCTTACCAGCATACAATGAAGAAAAAATGATAAGGAAGACAGCTCAGGTAATCAGTGGTATTTTAGAGGAACAAGCCATCCCTTATGAACTTGTCTTTGTAAATGACGGCTCTAAAGACAATACATGGTCAGAAATTGAAAAGATAGCTTCAGATAATCCTCATGTAGTGGGTATTCACTTTTCTAGAAATTTTGGAAAAGAATCTGCATTATTTGCAGGCTTGGCAAATGCAAGGGGGGAATGCTGTGCGGTGATGGACTGTGATTTACAGCATCCGCCGGAGGTGTTGGTGGAGATGTATCATCTTTGGAAAAAGGGATATGAAGTAGTTGAGGGAGTAAAAAGGAGCAGAGGTAAAGAGAGTGTCTTGCATAAAGCAAGTGCCGGCTTATTTTATAAAATCATATCTAAGGCAGTAAAAATAGACATGTCCAGGGCCTCTGATTTTAAGTTAATGGACCGCAAGGCAGTAGATGCGTTGTTAGAGATGCCGGAGCGCAATGCATTTTTCAGAGCACTTTCCTCCTGGATAGGATATCGTACTATTTCTGTGGAGTTTGATGTGCAGGAGAGAGAAGCTGGAGAATCAAAATGGTCAACTTGGTCCTTGGTTAAATACGCAATTACAAATATTGTGGCTTTTTCGGCAGCACCCATGCAAATAGTCACCGTAGCCGGAGTGTTCATGCTGTTTATGGCATTCGTCTTGGGCATACAGACATTAGTAAAGTTTTTCATGGGACATGCTGTTGTCGGCTTCACCACTGTTATTCTATTATTATTAATAATAGGAAGCATCGTAATGATCAGTCTGGGAATAATCGGTTACTATATCTCGAAAATTTATGAAGAGGTAAAAGGAAGGCCTAAGTATCTGGTATCTAAAAAAATCGGAGGCAAATGAGTAGTTTTAGTGAAAATAAAAGGACATATATAATGAAGGATAAAACGAGTAGTAATAGCCGGTTCGTATGGATCGACTACACCAGGGTATACGCAATTCTCTTCGTAGTTCTCTGTCATGCCACAGAGAGTTACTATGGAGCAGTCGTCCGGGGAGAACAAACAATAAACTTTATCCCGTGGATTGTGGAAAATTCCCTCTTTACAGTGGGGAGATTGGGGGTTCCTCTTTTTTTGGCAATTACAGGTGCACTGATGTTATCCCGTGAATTAGACCCCATACGGTTTTATAAAAAGTCACTCTTACCGCTGGTCATTACCACAGAGATCTGGATTGTATTCAATTATTTTTTTGCCTGTGCTTTCCAAGGCGTTTTGTTTCAGCCTGTTGATTTAATTACAGAGATGCTCTTTTTAAAAAGTCCGGAGCTTTCACATATGTGGTATATGCCAATGATTATTGGAGTTTATGTTGCGCTGCCCTTTTTAGCAAAGCTTACGAGTGCCTTTGGAAATGGCAGGTGCTTTATTGTACCAGGTGTCTTGGCAGCAGTATCCTGTATCGTGGTACCTACGGTTAATGTATTCCTCAAAGAAGCGCTGCCTCTTAATCTTTCTTTGGATTCTAAGCTGGACCTCTCATTTTTGGGTGGAACGTATGGTATTTATCTCTTTGGAGGGTATTTTATAGGTAACCGAAAGGTGTTGGCGAAAGTACATACACTCTGGATTACGCTGGGAATCTGTGTGGCTCTGGCTTTGAATACAGCAGGGCAATATTTTTTGTATAGCAACCATTACTATAAATCAAACAGACTGTTATGGTATACCAGTCTTGGAGTCTGTATAGCAGGGCTTCTATTTTTTGAGCTGCTCCGTCGTATGTATGATAAACCAGAGAGGCAGGAAAACAGAGTGATTCGTATGCTGGCCAGATGCAGCTTTGGAATTTATCTGCTTCATAAACCGCTCATGGTATTGGCTATAGAGTTTCTTCCTCTAAACTCTTTAAATGTGATGGCTCGCATTGGATGTTTGGTATTCATAGGCGCAGTTATCAGTTTTTTAATATTACTTCCATTTTACCTGTTTTTAAAAAGAACAGGTAAAGTACTATTCCATATCAAGTAAAAACGTAATGATTTAACGGGCCCGCGTAAGTGCGCAGATCTGTTGAATAGTCGCGGCGAAACAATATGTGACCATCCTATAAACAATAAAATATGTGCAAAATGCTAATGTACAGATTGCATTTGATGGCTTATAATGTGCTTTATAAAATACCATTGGAGGTGTCATAAAAACATGACGGATAGTCAGAAACTGGATTTGATTTTAAAAAGCACGAAGATGATAGAGTCAGATGTAGGTACGTTGAAGCAGGATGTATCTATGCTGAAGGATAAGACAAACTTATTGGAGGACAAGCTTGACTCGCTGCAAGGCAGTGTAGAACGGCTGGAAGGCAGAGTAAGTGGCTTAGAATCAAACGCTGAAAAGACGGAAAGCAGACTACTTTTGCTGGAAGAAGGAGTGGCAAGAATGGAAAATCGGTTGATCAGTGTGGAGAGCTCTGTTTCGGAGTTGAGATTGCAGCAGCAGAGGCTGGAGAGAGGGAATGAGGAGATTCGCTCCAGTCTGAACGCACTGGAAGAATGTGCCGCAGGAATGGAGAGAAGGCTGGAAGGTTTGAGCTGCAAGATGACCAGTATGGAGATTACTCTGGAGACGTAGACTAATCGTAATATTAGGATTGTAGCAGAGAATCATGTGGATTTATATCGAAGATTCCACCAAGCTTCTGAAATCACTACAGAGGAGGAATTAATGAAGATCAATATTAACCGACATGAAAATGAGATACGCAGATTAAAGGAAATTATGAGGATTGCCTCATAAGTCAACAACCCCGCGGGAATAAACGAGCTTGTCTGCCAGCGCGAATATCAGCATAAAAAACCGGCAGATCTCTCACCTGCCGGTTTCTCAACAAGAAATTGCCTGACGTGGATTGAACAAACTATTTTATGTGGATCCTCTTTGCAGCGGAGAAGTCTCCATACACCTTCCTACCATTTACCAGTCGGTAAGCCCGGACTTTATAGTAGTAGTTCCGCTTTTTAGGAGCCTTGTTGGTATAAGTAACAATAGAACCTTTTGTCAATACCTTTACCCGTCTATAAGCTCTGCTCTTGGAGGTGGATCGATGGAGCTCATATCCGCTGGCGCCGGAAACCTTTTTCCATTTCAGCTTTGCGCGGTATTTTCCAACAGCTTTGGCACTGGTAATGAGGGCCTTTGCAGGGCGGGCGGTCGTGGCCTTGACATTGGAGAAGTAGGTATAGCAGGTCTTTCCGCCAATCTTCCGGGTGGCTCTTATCTTATAGTAATAGGTGGTGCCGGATGCCCGTTTCCCGTCGGTAAATGACAATTTTGACGTGGTTTTAATACGTTTGTAGGTGCCATATCTGGAGGTGCTCCGGTATATCTGATAGCTCTTCGCCTTGGCAATCTTTTTCCACTTAATCTGTATCTTATTGTAGGCTACAGATGTCAGGGAGGAGATGGATGGCGTCTTGATGGATGTTGTGATGGTATCTGTTTTTGTGGCTGCTGAACCGGTGTTTGTGGTGAAGGCTTTGATCCGGGTGCTGGCCCCATCACTCCAGGAATCCATGTCATGCCAGGTGCTGCCGCTCTCATAGAAGCTCTGTCCTGCGGAACCGCTGGATATAAAGGTGAGACCGGCATTGTTGGTGGAACAGTCCACAAAATAGTACACGGAGGAGTCATTCACTGCGGACAGGGTGATCACTACAGAGAATACATCTCCCTTTTGAAACACCAGCTTTTTATTCAGGGGTATTGTGTAATACCCGCCGTAGGTGGTGCGCCCAGTCTGAGGAGTTGAAAACATGGGTATACCGCTGGTAGGATTCTTAGAGGACGGGGATTTATACACCTGAATGCTATAGTTTACATTTGGGGTGTATACGGAAAAGCCTACTGCATCCAGCCTTTCGTTTGTCCCGGAGATTCCCTTGACTGTGTAGCGGCTGGCCACGGAACTGCCGTTTGTCAACGAACGGATGGTAGAGCCGTAAGAACCATCATACTGGTAGTTGTGGTCATAGTTTTCAGCGGATTCCATATCAAAAGCGTAAGACAGGAAATCGGTTTTCTTATCGCTCATAGTTACATCTGCGTAAGAGATGTAGATATATCCGTTATCTCCCTCTCCCGTACCATAGCTGTTTTTTGCAATCCAGGCGCCGTTTGCAGAGGGTTTGATTGACCGTCCGTTGTAGACAGCTGTGAAGTTATCGCGTGAGTAATTGTCATCCCAGCCCACAATCGAAACAATATGGTTTGTGGTGGTATTGGTTACTCTGCCATAACTATCCAGGTAAGAACGGTACGGGAAATAGTAGGCTCCGTTGTCACTTTGAAAACCGGAGTGATAAAACAGCGAGGTGGAAACAGCACCATACTGCATGATCAGTTCCTTTACGCTGTTTCTGTCACAGGTGTTGACGAAGCGGGCATTCTGCAGGTGAGCGATATCTGCATAGGCCAGAGATTCATTGACATAATTAAGATGTCCCCCATAAGGAACGGTCTCCTCCGCTGCCGCACCCACCCATCTGGAGAGCGCAAACATGGTGAAAAGATTATTCCCACCGGTGTCCAGATACTTACTTCCTGTTTGGTTGATTACCTTGTCTCCGCTGGTCAATTTCATAGGATCTGCCACTGAGTGAAAGAAAAAGTAAGACAGATGCATTTCCGACAAATCAACGCTGTTGTTTGCAGCCCCATTTTTTATCAGACTGCTTTCCCCGGCTGCCAGAGCACCAAATGCCCAGCAGGTTCCCCAGGGGTCCTGGTCTTTCACAGAGGTTACATATCCCTTACTCCTGGAATCGTAGGAGGATGGGAGTACTCCCCTGGAGAGCCGGGGGGAATCGGACGTATCCTCGTAATCCGACAGAACCGGGAGGCCGGATTCTGGCAGTGCAGGCGCTGCCGTATCGTCTTCAATGACAGGCAGACCCACGGAACCATCTTCCTCCTGCATCGGCAGCTCTGCGTCCTGGTCATCCTCAATTAAAATCAGGTCTGCTGCCTGTGCTTTGAAAGAGGGTGCAGCAGCAAAGGTGAAGATCAGAAGGAAGACGGTCAGCCATTTTGTTAAACTAGTGCATTTTTTCATGCAGAACTCCTTTACAATCATTGAAATAATTTTTTGGGGTACACTCCTTTGGCAACCAATTCCTTGAAGGATTCAACAACCACTTCTTTGTCCTCTTTGTAGGTTACACCAAACCATTTGTCCGCGGACTCTAAAACCGTTACCTGGGCAGTCCCATTTTTAATTAGGCTATCTACTACCGAAGGAATCAGGTACTCTGATTTGATATCTCCCTCCGCCAGGGAGGACAGAAACTCAGCGAAGCCCTTCTCCAGGATATCCAGTAGCTCAGGGGTGAAGCCCCACATGTTCATGGATACATGGCTGGCAGGATCAATTCGGGTGTAGCCGCCTTTGCCGTCCGGCACTCCGGCTCCGTCCGGCAGTTTGTAGATATCGTGGGTTTCTGTCACATCCACCAGGTATCCATCCTCATTTACGTGGCAGACACCCCTTGTCACAGCCCCGTTCTCGCTCAGGGTATTGCCCAGTATAAACCCTGCCATGCAGAAATTCAGCTTTCCGGGAGTTGGGTCTGTATTTACCAGATAATCGTGGATCTTTGCAAAGCCCTCTTTCCCGTAGTAGTCATCTGCATTGATGACAGCAAATGGTTCTGTGACAACGCCTTTGCAGCTTAAAATCGCATGTCCTGTTCCCCAGGGCTTTGTGCGTTCTTCCGGTTTTGCAAAGCCATCCGGCAGGTTGTCCAGTTCCTGATAGGCATAAGATACATCTGCTATTTTCTCAATACGGTTTCCAATGACTTCTTTAAAATCTTTTTCCAGATCCCTTCGGATAATGAATACAATCTTGTTGAATCCGGCTTCCAGAGCATCATGGATGGAATAGTCCATAATAATCTCCCCACTGGGGCCAACCGGGGCCAGCTGCTTGATACCTCCTCCAAACCGGCTGCCAATTCCTGCAGCCATGATCACCAGTGCTGTTTTTTTCATAAATTTTCTCCTTACATCGTGTATTTTTGGATATTATACCATGAAAAACCCGGCTTGTCACCGCTCCCGGGGAAAAATCGGCTTGAAGTAGCGTGGCTTTTTTGCTATAATGAACCAAAAGTATGCTTAAAAGCACAGGAGGAAGAAATGAGAACTTATCTGGTAACAGGAGGGGCGGGATTCATTGGCTCCAACTACATTCATTATATGTTTAAAAAGTATGGAAATGACATCCGCATCATCAATGTGGACTGCCTCACCTATGCGGGAAATCTGGAGAACCTTAAAGATGTGGAGGACCGTGAGAACTACACCTTTATAAAGGCGGATATCTGCGATGGGGATGCCATAATCAGGATTTTTGAAGAGAATGAGATAGACAGAGTGGTTCACTTTGCTGCGGAGAGCCATGTGGACAGAAGCATTAAAAATCCGGATGTGTTTGTCAAGACCAATGTTCTGGGTACTCTGAATATGTTAAACGCAGCCAAAGCGGCCTGGGAGCTTCCAGACGGCAGCTTTAAAGAGGGGAAAAAGTTTCTCCATGTATCCACGGACGAGGTATATGGCTCACTGGAGAAGGAAGGTGAGTTCTTTTATGAGACAACCCCCTATGATCCCCACAGCCCGTACTCGGCCAGCAAGGCTTCCTCTGATATGCTTGTGAAGGCTTATATGGATACCTACCGTTTTCCAGCCAATATTACCAACTGCAGCAACAATTACGGGCCTTACCAGTTTCCGGAAAAATTGATTCCCCTGATTATAAACAATGCACTGCACGGAAAAAAGCTGCCAGTTTACGGGGACGGAAAGAATGTCCGCGACTGGCTCTATGTGGAGGACCATGCCAAGGGAATCGATATGGTGCAGGAGAAGGGGCGGCTTTTCGAAACGTACAATATCGGTGGCCACAATGAGAAGCAGAATATAGAGATTATCCATATTATCTTAGATACCTTAAGGGACATGCTGCCTGAGGGTGATCCCAGAAAAGAGCTGGTGAGTGAGAAGTTGATCACCTATGTGGAGGACCGGAAAGGCCATGACAGGCGTTACGCCATTGCCCCGGATAAGATCAAAGCGGAGGTGGGCTGGTATCCGGAGACAAAGTTTGAGGACGGCATCCGCATGACCATCCAGTGGTTCTTTGAGCACGAAGATTGGATGAAGAACGTGACCAGCGGCGATTATCAAAAATACTACGAGGATATGTACAGAGAAAAATAAGCAGAACAGGGAAAGAAGGATTATCGCGTTAGACACGGATAAGCCTTCTTTCTTGTGCAAATATAGGAGGAAGAGATGAAAGGTATTATATTAGCAGGCGGTTCCGGAACCAGATTATATCCATTGACCAAGGCCATTTCCAAACAGATCATGCCCGTGTATGACAAGCCTATGATTTACTATCCCTTGTCGATTCTGATGCTGGCAGACATCAGAGAGGTGCTGGTGATTTCCACACCGAGGGATCTGCCGGTTTTTCAGGATCTGCTGGGAAGCGGGGAACAGTTGGGGATGGAGATCTCCTATGCAGTTCAGGAGAGTCCCAGAGGCTTGGCGGACGCATTTCTCGTGGGTGAGAAGTTTATCGGAAATGACAGAGTTGCACTGGTTTTAGGGGACAATATTTTTTATGGACAGAGTTTTTCACAGATTTTGCGCAGAACCGCGTCCAGAGAAAAGGGAGCTACGATTTTTGGATATTATGTAAAAGATCCGAGAGAATATGGGGTAGTGGAGTTTGATGATACCGGGAAGGCGCTTTCCATTGAGGAGAAGCCGGAGCATCCCAAGTCTAACTATGCGGTACCGGGGCTGTATTTCTATGACAATGATGTGGTGGAGATTGCAAAGAATGTGAAGCCGTCCGCCAGAGGTGAAATAGAAATCACCAGCGTGAACAACGAGTATTTGAGGAGGGGAACCCTGCAGGTGGAGACACTCGGAAGAGGATTTGCCTGGCTGGACACCGGAAATCATGATGCGCTTCTGGATGCCGCTGATTTCGTGGCTGCTTTCCAGAAAAGACAGGGGCTTTATATCTCCTGTATAGAGGAGATTGCTTACCGAAGAGGCTTTATTGACAGGGATCAGCTTCTGAAACTGGCAGAGCCGCTGATGAAGACTGCTTATGGGCAGTATCTGACAGACATCGCCAACGGTCTGTAGGAGACTGGACAGCATAAAAAATGGCCGGTGTACCTGTAACTGCAATGGTGCAGGGCAGATACAATTAAATCAAGGGAACTGTACCATAGGTCAGTGCGTAAACCGGACAGTTCTAAATATAAGATAGAAAGAGGCAATAAAAGATGGGAAAGATAACAGTAGAGACATGCAATATAGAAGGCCTGAGAGTCATTACCCCCGCAGTCTTTGGGGATGAGCGCGGTTACTTTATGGAGACCTACAACTATAATGACTATAGAGAAGCAGGCATTGACATGGAGTTCGTGCAGGATAACCAGTCCATGTCCAAAAAGGGGGTGCTGCGCGGGCTGCATTTCCAGATAAACTATCCCCAGGATAAGCTGGTGCGTGTGGTATCCGGGGAAGTGTTTGATGTGGCAGTGGACTTGAGGGAAGGGTCCCCCACCTACGGACAGTGGTACGGGGTGATTCTCTCAGCGGAGAATAAGAAACAGTTTTTTATTCCTAAGAATTTTGCCCACGGTTTTTTGGTCCTCTCTGACACTGCGGAGTTTGCCTATAAATGTACGGACTTTTACCATCCCAATGACGAGGGCGGCCTGGCGTGGAATGATCCGGCCATTGGGGTTGACTGGCCTATACCGGAGGGAATGGAGCTGATCATCTCTGAGAAGGACCAGAAATGGGGAGGTCTCACAGGTTACTGTGAACAGTAAGCCTCACAGAGCTTAGAAAATAGACGGGAGCGTTTTCATGCTGAAATATTTAGTGACAGAGCACAAGCTGATCTGGACTCTGGCAAAGAATGATTTTAAAACAAAGTTTGCAGGATCTTACCTGGGAATTGTGTGGGCGCTGGTACAGCCCATCGTGACCGTACTGGTGTACTGGTTTGTTTTCCAGGTGGGACTGCGTCAGACAGCCGATTTCAACGGCTGTCCTTTTGTGTTGTGGATGCTGGCCGGCCTGGTTCCCTGGTTTTATTTTCAAGAGGCCATGGTGGGGGGGACCAATGTGCTCATGGAGTACAGCTATTTGGTGAAAAAGGTGGTCTTTAAGATTGAGATACTGCCTATGATCAAGATGATATCCGCGCTCTTTATCCACCTGTTTTTTGTGTGCGTGGCAGTTGCCCTGTTCTGCATAAACGGAAAGTTTTCGGGTCCTTATGCCCTGCAGGTCATCTACTACTCTTTTTGCATGTTTGCGCTTGCCCTGGGACTTTGCTATGTCACCAGTGCGGTTGCCGTATTCTTTCGGGACCTGCTGCAGATCGTGAATATTATTCTCCAGGTGGGAGTTTGGGCTACGCCTATTATGTGGAACCTGACAGACCCGGGACTCGGGCTGCCGAATCTGCTTGTGATGGTCTTTAAACTAAATCCCATGTACTATATTGTCTACGGTTACCGTGACGCTTTGGTGTACAAGGTGTGGTTCTGGGAGCATCCTGGACTGACCCTCTACTTTTGGGCGTTTACGATTATCATGTTCCTTCTGGGGAGCAGGATATTTAAGCGTTTGCGGGTACATTTTGCGGATGTGCTTTAAAAAACAGCAAAGGATGAGAGGACTGCAGTATGAGTAAAACGGCGATTCAGGTGACGGATGTCACAAAAATATATAAACTATATGACAGACCCAAGGATCGTCTGAAGGAATCCTTGGGCCTCACCAGAAAAAAATGCTATCAGGAACACTATGCTCTGAACCACATCAACTTTGAGGTGGAAAAGGGGGAGACGGTGGGGATTATCGGTACCAACGGGTCCGGAAAATCCACCATGCTCAAGCTGATTACCGGGGTACTCACGCCCACTGAGGGCAAGATTGAGGTGGATGGAAGGATCTCTGCGCTTCTGGAGCTGGGAGCAGGCTTCAATATGGAATACACAGGCATTGAAAATGTGTACTTAAATGGCAGTATGATCGGCTTTTCCAAAAGTGAGATCGACGCCAAGCTGCAGGACATCCTGGATTTTGCGGATATCGGAGAATTTGTGCACCAGCCTGTGAAGTCCTATTCCAGCGGTATGTTTGTGCGTCTGGCTTTTGCGGTGGCTATCAACATTGACCCGGAGATTTTGATCGTGGATGAGGCACTCTCAGTAGGGGACGTGTTTTTTCAGGCCAAGTGCTACCGGAAGTTTGAGGAATTTAAAAAGCAGGGCAGGACCATTCTGTTTGTTAGCCATGATCTGGGGAGCATCACCAAATACTGTGACAGGGCCATTCTGCTGAACCGGGGGGAAAAGATTTTTGAGGGAACCCCAAAGGAGACGGTGGACATCTACAAAAAAGTGCTGGTGGGACAGTTTGACCCCAGCGAGCTGGAGCAGGATATGGATGCCAATGACATCACAAAGCTCTCCACAGACAAAGAGTGGAAGGAAAAGATACAGGTTAACCCTGAGCTCATTGAGTACGGGGAAAAGAGCGCTGAGATCACGGACTATGCCCTTTTGGATGACAATGGTCTCATCACCAATACCTTTATGAAGGGCAGCACATTTTCCGTCCGTATGAAAATCACATTCCACGAGGAGATTAAAGAACCGATCTTTGCGTTTACCATCAAAAACCTGCAGGGAATTGAGCTGACAGGGACAAATACCATGTATGAAAAGGTGGATGTGCCGCCTATGAAGGCGGGGGAGACGAAGGAAGTCACCTTCACGCAGCGGCTGGATCTGCAGGGGGGAGAGTATCTGATTTCCCTGGGGTGTACCGGATACCGGGACGGAGATTTCCAGGTGTACCACAGACTGTACGATGTATGCAGCCTGACGGTCATTTCTGATAAAAATACCGTGGGATATTTTGACATGAACTCTGCAGTGACTCTGGGAGAAAGCCGTCATCAGGAGTGAATGGGAAAGGAAGGCAGGATGGCAAAATTAAATTTGGACTATTACAGTGGCGATAATCAGTATTCGGATGGGGATATTGAAGAGGAGATTCTGAGGATAGCCAGTAATGGACTCTCACTGGATGAGCTGGAAAAGGCAAAGTTCCCCGTTCTCTACCATCTGTCCCCAGTGCGGGAGAACATTCTCAACTGGTATCCCTTTCGGCAGGATGCCTGCTGTCTGGAGATTGGATCAGGGTGCGGGGCCATCAGCGGCCTTCTCTGCCGGAAAATGAAAAAGGTGGTGTCTGTGGAACTGTCCAAGCGCAGGGCAGACATTAATTTTGCAAGGCACGGGCATCTGGACAATCTGGAGATTATGGTGGGAAACCTGAATGATATGCAGTTTTCCCAGAGCTTTGACTACATTGTTTTAAACGGCGTCTTTGAGTACGCCATGAGCTTTACAGAAGGAGAGAATCCCTACCGGGACTTCCTGTCCTATGTGGCAGGTTTTTTAAAGCCGGATGGGATTCTGCTGGTGGCTATTGAGAACAGGCTGGGGCTTAAATATTTCGCGGGGGCTCCGGAGGATCACACCAACGCCTATATGGACGGACTCAGAGGATATCCGGAAAACCTGTCAGTGCGCACCTTTTCCAAGGAAGAGTGGAAGGAACTGCTGGGGGATTGCGGTCTTGGCTATTATCGGTTTTATTACCCTTATCCGGATTACAAGTTTCCATGTGAAATCTTTACGGATGAAACGCTGAAGAGCCAGAAGTACGGGAGAAAGACATGGAATTTTACGGAGGAGCGTTTTGAGCTCTTTCCGGAGCAGGAGATGGCCGCCGCCTTCTGTAAGGAAGGGATCATGGACCGGTTTGCCAACTCTTTTTTGATTGAAATGAGCAATCGTCCCATTTTGCGGGAGAAGGAAGTCCTGTATGCAAAGCTGAATATGGACCGCCACAGGGAGTTTGCGATCTGTACCACCATTGAATGCGCACGGGATGAGATGGAGGCTGTGAAAAAGCCGCTCACAGAGGAGGCACAGGAGCACATAGAACGAATGGCCCGGACACTGAGGCAGGAGTCAGGCGCAGCGAAAGGGCAGGCAGGAGCTTTTTGCCTTCTTCCGGGGCGGCAGGACCAGGAGGGAATCCACTACCCGTGGATGGCAGGAAAGAGTCTGGGATATCAGGCGGAGCAGGCGATATTGAAAAAGGACGCATCTGCGGTGAAGCGGATGGTAAGCCATGTGTTTGAACAGCTCATTGAGCCTGCAATCACCCAGGCGGACTACGGAACGGCGGAGTTTTGCCGGGTGTTTGGAGAGGCACGTTTGGTTCAGGAGAGGACAGACTGTCTCTGCCCGGCCAATGTGGATCTGATTTTGGACAACATCTTTCCGGATGGAGAACAGAATTATATTATTGACGGTGAGTGGATTTTTGACTTTCCGATTCCATCCTCCTTTGTAATCTGGAGGACCATCAATGAGCTCTATGCCAACTGTCCCTGGTTTGAAAAGCAGCTTGCGAGGGCCTCTTTTATGGGGGAATATGGAATTACATCTGACATGGAAGAGGTTTTTTGGAGCTGGGCAACGCACTTTGCTGAAGAGTATGTGGGGGCAAACAGTCTGGCAGCCTATGCGGTGCCTGAGGTGGGAGTACGCCTGGAGGAGATACGGACCAGAAGGCTTGAAGAGCGCTATCTGGACAGTACACTCTATATTGACACTGGAAAGGGATTTTCGGAGGAGGAGTCATTGAAGGTCAGGACAGAGCTGCGCAGGGGCGGAAGTCTCAAGCTGGAGTTTGACTTGCAAAGCTTTAGGGAGGTAAAGGCTCTGCGCTTTGATCCCCTGGAGGGTAGGCCTTGTCTATGCAGGATCATGGCGCCGGAGGCGCGCCTGATACCGGAGAATGCCTCGGGAAAAGAGGGGGATAAGGATTTGTTTTTGACTACAGATCCCTCCTACAGGGTGGTATTAAAAGGGATGAAACCTGAGAAACTGAGAATAGAGGGAACGGTGGATGTGATGGAAAAGGACTGGGCGCTGCAAAGATATGCCGCCCTGTCACAGACAGGAAGACACCGTCTGAAATTTTGGTAACAGTTCAGCTTGGCTGAACTGTTACCAATTCTGGAGGTAGCTTATGAACAGACAAGGAGATGCCATTGACATTGTCATACCAGTGTACAATGGATATGAAGATATACAGCTGTGCATGGACAGCATCAGAAGGCACACAGATCTGAATAAGCACCGGGTGCTGCTGATCAACGACTGCAGCCCGGATGAACGGATTGCCCCTTATCTGGACGCACAGGCAGGGGAGAACATCATAGTCTTACACAATGAGGTGAACCAGGGATTTTCCGCCAATGTGAACAAAGGCATGACCTACTCGGATCGGGATGTGGTCCTTTTAAATGCAGATACTATTGTGACAAAGGGGTGGGTGGACAAGATTCAGACGTGCGCCTACCACTCAGTGCGCAATGCCACCGTGACGCCTCTGTCCAACAGCGCTACGCTCTGTTCTGTACCCGTCATGTGCCAGGACAATCCGGTGCCGGAGCATGTGACCATTGACGAGTATGCAGCCCTGATTGAGCGGTGCAGCCTGAGGCGTTATTCCAGAATCACTGTGGCTGTGGGCTTCTGTATGTATATTAAGAGGCAGGTTATCAAGGAAGTGGGCTTCTTTGACGCAGAAACCTTTGGGCGGGGTTACGGGGAGGAGAATGACTTCTGTAACCGCGCGGAGCAAATGGGATATCAGCATGTGATGTGTGATGACACCTTTATCTATCACAGGGGAACAGCCTCCTTTGACACCGCTGAAAAACAGGCGCTCTGCGATGCCCACAACAAAATTTTGGAGGAGCGCTATCCTCTGCAGATGAAGAAAAATCACCTTTACTGTATGGAAAACCCCGACCAGGAGATTCGGGATAATATAAATCTGTACACCAGGCTTGCCAATGGAAAAAAGAATTTATTGTTTTTACTGCATTTGGATTTTCAAACAGAATCCTTCAACAACATTGGCGGTACCCAGCTGCATGTAAAGGATTTGGTGGAGGCTTTTGCCGGGGAGTACAATGTATTTGTGGCAGCCAGGGATGTGGATACTTTGCGCGTTACCATTTACTCAGGGGAGGGCGTCAATACCCTGAAGTTTGATATCGGGGAGCCCGAGGAT
The DNA here is from genome assembly GCF_058119865.1 of Ruminococcus sp. 8Y-12. Lineage (NCBI taxonomy): Bacteria > Bacillati > Bacillota > Clostridia > Eubacteriales > Oscillospiraceae > Ruminococcus > Ruminococcus sp. 8Y-12. The sequence goes on from NZ_CM176623.1 coordinate 2,253,431, forward strand.
TTCCCTGTATTCCATGATGAGAAGATGGAAAAGATTTACACAGAGCTGCTTCGGGCATTTGCTATTGATCTGATTCATGTGCACCACACCCAGGATCTGACGCTGGATATTTACTATGTGGCCAATGAGCTTAACATACCCATTGTGGCCACTATCCACGACTACTACTATGCCTGTCCCACTATCAAGCTTTTAAACGAGCAAAATGAGTTCTGTCTGGGCAAGGAAGAGAAAAACTGCAGATCCTGCCTGAACGCTTGCTGCGGCTTTGCTTTGCAGGTTTCCTATTTGGATAAATGGAAGAAGGAGAATGAAAAGGCTCTGCTGCTATGTGACAAGCTGATCTTTCCCTCCGAGAGTGCGAGGGAGGTGATGGTCTCCATCTTTCCTTCTATAGAGGAGAAAACCGTGGTGATTCCCCACGGTTCCGATTTGGTGAAGAGTGGAAGGTCTGACGCCGCGCTGCAAGGTCCTTTTGAGAAATCCAGGAGGGTTCACACCCATTTGGACCAGGTGCCAGGGACAAGGAGAGGCTTTAACTATGTGACTGGGTGGGCTTATCTGGAGGGGGCTGACAATGCTCAGGTAAAGCTCTACATGGAAGTTACGGACAGTAGGGGGAAGGTGGTGTATGTGCCCCTGCAGAAAAAAGCCAGACCGGATGTGGTAAACAGTATGGGACTGCCGGAGGTGCTTTGGTGTGGAATTCACAGCGTATTTTCTATTCCGGATATGGCTGAGGGAAGCTGCAGGATCAAGCTGATTCTGGAGTGGCGGGGCCATTTCTACACTGACGGACACAGCTACAGCGGAAACTACCGGGCGGAACAGGGAGACCCGGGGAGGCTGAATGTGGCCTTTATCGGAGGCATGGTTCCGGCAAAGGGGAGCGGGCTGGTGTACGAGATTCTTCAAATGGAAAATAAGGAGATCAACTGGTTCATAATGGGGGCTATAGGAGATGAGAGACTCAACACCCTGGGTGATCTCCCCAATGTGTATTTCAGCAATGTCTATGAGAAGGATGACATCTTTGAGCTGCTGAGCACCAGCCGGATCGATGTGGTGTGCGTGATGTCAACCTGGGCAGAGACTTTTTGCTATACAGTGTCCGAGGCGTGGCTGTCCGGAATACCGGTGATCGGAACCGACATCGGAGCCATTGGAGAGCGTATACGGGCGACGGGCGCAGGCTGGACAGTGGACGTGAATGTGACTCCGGATGAGCTTTTTAGACTCCTGCGCCATATCAAAGAGCACCCTGAGGAGCTTGCTGAGAAGCAGAAGGTGGTCAGAGATATGCACGTGCGGACAATACCGGAGATGTGTGAGGATTACCGCGAATTTTACCGGGATCTCATTTCAGGACATCCGGTTACGCATATAGAGGAAGGAATTGACTTTGAGTTTATCTTCCAGGGACTGGCAATGGGAGAGCCGAATGTGAGCGGGAGAGGGGCGGTGGCATCCCTGAACAGACTGAAGCAGGAGAACAAGAGGCTGAAGTTTGCAATGGAGGCCCTAAAAGGTACCACATCCTACAAAGTGGCCAGAAAAATCTCCAAAGCAAATATTCCCTTTAAAGAAACCCTCAAGAAAATGGTGAAGAAATAAAAGAATATTAAAAAGGGACTGTCCGGAAATAAAATTTTCCAGTCAGTCCTTTTGTCTATACATTCTTTTTGCTCTCATGAATCAGGCGGAAGGCCAGGAGGATGAGAAACACAATGATACAGAGTGCACTGATATAGAGTCCGGCAGTGAGACCAGGCGCGTGGTATTTAAAATACACTGTATGTTCACCAGCAGGCATATCCAGGGCAGCGAAGCCATAGTCCCCCCTGAGAAGGGGAACCTGCTTCCCGTCCAGGTAAGCGCTCCAGCCTTCCTCAAAGGGGATGCTGACCATCAGCACTCCATCGGATTTGGCGCTGACTCTTCCCTCCACATGGGTATCTCTGACCGGCATGTCAAAGTCCACATCCGCCTCTGAGTTCCGGGAAAGAGGAACCTTTGAGCCATAGAAATATATGTTTTTCATTACTCCTTTGATGGCTCCGGAGGTGGAGGTGACTGTGATCTGATCACAGCCTTTGGGAAGGCGAAGACGCACATGCACGGTTTCCTTTCTTTTTCCAGACACATAATATATGGAAGAGTCACTTGATTTAATGGACACCACAGCGTCATTGTGAAATTTCAGGTCAAAGTCTATATAGACCCGCTCGTACCCGGAGATCCTTTCCAAGTCCAGGAGGAGGGAAAAATCCGTCACACCTGAGAACTTATAGTTGCCAATTTCGTAGTCCAGCTTGTCAAGGGTGTATTCTCTGAGGGGGACAAGATTTTCTTCTGTGCCGGTCCGTGCCTCTGACGAAGTGCTCCTCTGGCTGGAGTCCAGGATCAGTATATCACTTAAAAGCCGGTCCATATCCAGACCGGAGGTGTCCTCCGGGAGCTGGTCCTCTGACAGGGTTTTCGTGTAAAATTTTCCGATGGAATCTGTGTTTTCGTTTTTGTAGATGCAGATACTGCCAAATTGCTCCAGGAGAGTGAAGCCGTCCACATCCAGTGAGGGATTGTGCGACAGCAGATATTTTACATTCAGCAGGGATGCCATTCCGGAATCATACACAGTCTGACGGTAGCTGAACATGGACGGGCTCATGCGTAATAGGCCCGGCCACAGCTTATTTACAAATTCCTGGATGTTTTTGTTGGGGGCGGAATTGTAGGTACTGACTCCAAAGTAATTCTGGGTCAGAGCATCCATGCAATAGCTGCCCCCGTCAAAGTCCTTCTCAACACGGTAGAAGGAGGTGTCAATGGAGCGCAGATATTCAAGTGCAGCAGTTACGTCCTGGCCGTAGAGCTGTTCAAAGTAGTTTCCGTCATCCTTTTTCAAGGTGGCGCGGTTATTGCAGGTGTTATAGCTGTCGTAAGACATATTCACCATCACCAGGCCGAGCAGGAAAGCAGAGAGCAGTACAGGGGGCACTAGCTTCTTTTTCCGGCAGCCCAGCACCAGCACTGCGGCCATCAGAACGCCCAGGATGCAGATAAACAGAGTGGAGGACTGGACTGTCCCGGGATTTTTCACGTAAAGGATTACAAAAAGCAGTCCGGAGATGCAAAGCCCCGTCCAGGAGAGCCTGCGCCGGCAAAAAATCTGGTCCAGGGTAAATGCCATGAGGAGGACGGCGAAAGGCATAAGCACAAAGGAATGCCTTGAAAATGCATAGGCAAAGGCATTGTAGACCATGCTTCCGGCCTTTATAAACAGAACAAAGAGGGCCAGGACAATACTGACGTACTGCAGAACCTTCCATTTTCGGGAGGTATCCTGCTTATGTATGGTAAAGAGGTACTGGACAAACAGTATTACAAACAGGACGGACACAAACAGGACAGGGGCCTCGTAGTAATTGATCACCCCTGTATAGTTATCCGATATTCCGCTGAGGTTGGATGAGAACAGGCGGTAGAAGGCAGTCTCATAGAACCGCGGGGAATAGGGCACTAGGTTTTCTAAGAAATGCGTCAGTATAGAACCGGAATTGTCCAGTCTGGAGGAGACATTCATGATATAGAAGGCGGAGGGAAGAAAGACAGCCATAATCATGCCAATGCCCAGCAGTATGGAACCACAGTTCTGGAAAAACAGCTTCGCTCTTGTTTTGAAAGGTCCATCCATAGACAGCAGACGAATCAGCAGATAGATACCTACAGTCAAGAGTGTCATATAAGACATATAGACACTGGCCAGCACTGTAAAGCTCACAGCCAGAGCCAGGGAAAAGCTGAATTTCTTTTTCTTTAGCGCCTTCTCCACCAGCAGAAGTAGGAAGGGCAGCAAAATGACATAGAGGCCGAATTGGTAATGCTGTCCCCAGACCAGCAGATATCCGTTAAAGCCGTACATGTAAGCGGAGATTACCCTGGTTTTTACGGTGATCGGAAACTCCTTTAAATAGAAATAAAATACAGTGACAGCCAGAAAGATCTGACCGATCTCCAGATAGACCATTAGGTAGGGCACGCGCATGGGTCCGATCACAGTACCTGCCAGATAGAGCAAAAACAATAGAGGATGAAAAAGGTTCAGCGCATACAGGCTGGTTCCCAGTCCGTTTGTAAAGTCCCACAGGGACAGGCTTTTGTCGCGCATGGCATTGATGATGGAATTGTACTGCATGAGGTACTGCTGAAGTGTGTCAGAGCCCACATCGGTGAAAACAAAAAATTCGTCTCCAAACAGGAAACGGTGGAAAACGATCAGACAGCTTGCCAGAGTTACACCCCAGACCAGCAGTAACGCCCGTGTATTTTTATTCAATTTATTCATATTATCTCCTTAGAATAATATCGCAGCCCCTTGGAGCCTGTATTTAATGGAATTATGCATGTTGTTGGTCATTAAGTGAACAATAACTCTAGACCGTGTATCGGAGCTATTATAGCATCTTGTGACTTGACATGCAATTTGATTTTGACTATAGTGTAATAGGTAAACCTATGCATGTTACTGTGAACGTGTGAACAGTAATTTATGTGCTGCGGAAAGTAAGGAACAAAATGAAAAAAATTGTAGGTAAAATCAAAAATTACTATAGAGAACACGGGGTTGCAGGTGTGGCCCTGCGGACAGTGGAGAAGCTTACAGGCATACGCCCCGGGGCCATCTCCTATGAAAAGTGGTATCGCATCCACCAGCCGGATCTGCGGGAATTGGAGCGGCAGAGGGGGGAAGTGTTTCCCGCACAGCCGCTTTTTAGCATACTGGTCCCGCTTTTTTGGACTCCGGAAAACTATCTGAGGGAACTGATTGCCTCTGTGCAGGCACAGACTTATGCCCACTGGGAACTCTGTTTATCAGACGGAAGCGGGGTGGGGGGAGAGCTGGAGGAAATACTTTCCCCTATCCTGAAGGCAGATTCCAGAATACATTATAGAAGAAGCCAGAGCAGTCTCGGAATCTCAGAGAATACCAACAATGCCATGGACATGGCTCAAGGGGATTTTCTGGTATTCGCGGATCATGACGATCTGCTTGCGCCGGATGCTTTGTATGAGTGCGCCCGCTGTATCCGAAATCATCCGGAAACGGACGTGATCTACACGGATGAGGATAAGATCTCCATGGATGGCAAAAAGCACTTTGACCCTCAGCTAAAGCCGGATTTCAATCCAGATCTGCTGCGCAGCATGAATTATATCTGCCATCTTTTTGTGGTAAAAAGGACTCTGGGAACACAGGTGGGGGAACTAAACCCGGAATTTGACGGGGCACAGGACTATGACTATGTGTTCCGATGTGTGGAAAAAGCCAAGTGTATCCGGCACATTCCCAGGGTGCTCTACCACTGGAGATGTCATGAGGACTCCACTGCTGTAAATCAGGAGAGCAAGAAATATGCCTTTGAGGCCGGGAAGCGGGCAATACAGGCGCACTGTGACCGGATAAACTTGCCGGCAAAGGTTTCGCACGGCCCATATCTTGGACTGTACCGCACTCTCTATTATGTAAAGGGCAGGCCTCTCGTTTCCGTGATTATTCCCAACAAGGATCATACCAAGGATCTTGAGCGGTGCATCCGGGCAGTGGAGGAAAAGTCCACATACCGGAATGTGGAGTATATTATTATAGAAAATAACAGCCAGGATAAGGAGACCTTTGCATTCTATCAGGAGCTGATGCAGAGGAACCCAAAAGTAAAGGTAGTTACCTACCAGGGGCATTTCAACTACTCATCCATCAACAATTTTGGGGAAAGGTCTGCCAGGGGAGAGTACCTGCTGTTTTTAAATAACGATACGGAAATGATCAGTGAGGATTGTCTGGAGGAAATGCTTGGGATCTGCTGCCGCCCGGAGGTGGGGGCAGTGGGAGCAAGGCTTTACTACGGAGATGATACCATTCAGCACGCTGGTGTGATCGTGGGTCTGGGAGGGATCGCGGGACATGCCTTTGCGGGAGAGAGGGGCAGTGCCACGGGATACTGCCGCAGGATTATCTGCACCCAGGATCTGAGCGCTGTGACAGCGGCCTGTATGATGGTTAAGAAAAGGGATTTTGAGCGGGCAGGCGGCTTTGATGAAGAGCTGGAGGTGGCGTTCAACGATGTGGACCTCTGCCTGAAGCTGCGCAGCATGGGGCTTTTGGTGGTCTACACACCCTATGCCCAGCTTTATCACTACGAGTCCAAATCCAGGGGAGCGGAGGACACACCCGAAAAGGTGGAGCGGTTCCATCGGGAGATCGCTCTCTTTGAGCAAAAGTGGCCTGAGATTTTAAGGAACGGTGATCCCTACTACAATTCCAACCTGACGCTTAAGCGCCAGGATTTTACATTGAAACGTTTTGAGAAAGAATGAGGTCATTACAAATGATTCACTTTAATGTGCCCCCCTTTACGGGAAGGGAACTGGAATATATAAAAGAAGCAATTGACAGCGGAAAAATCAGCGGTGACGGCATGTTTACCCAAAAGTGCAGCCGGTGGCTGGAGAGAGAGATGCAGCTTAAGCATGTTCTGCTCACCACTTCCTGTACGCATGCCCTGGAAATGGCGGCAGTGTTGTGCAAGGTACAACCCGGCGATGAGGTGATTCTGCCCTCCTACACCTTTGTCTCAACAGCGGATGCCTTTGTTCAGAGGGGAGCCAGACTGGTCTTTGTGGATATCCGTCCAGAGACTATGAATATGGACGAAAGGCTCATCGAGGACGCAGTCACGGAAAAGACAAAGGTGATTGTGCCCGTGCACTACGCAGGGGTTGGTTGTGCTATGGATGAAATCATGGAAATTGCGGAAAAATACCAACTAAAGGTGGTGGAGGATGCAGCCCAGGGCGTGGGAGCCAGCTATAAGGGAAGACCTCTGGGCAGCATTGGCCACTTTGGATGCTACAGCTTTCATGAGACAAAGAATTACTCCATGGGAGAGGGAGGCGCCATTGGATTTCAGAGGGATGAGATGGTGGATGAAGCTGAGATCCTCAGGGAGAAGGGCACAAATCGCAGCAAGTTTTTTAGGGGACAGATTGACAAATACCGCTGGGTGGATTACGGCTCCTCCTATCTCCCAAGCGATATGAATGCGGCCTATCTCTGGGCCCAGCTGGAAGTGGCCCAAAAAATCAAAACAGACCGGATGGAGAGCTTTGATTATTATCAGGAGGCGCTTAAACCTCTGGCGGAGGCGGGATATATTGAGCAGCCCTTTATCCCGTCCTATGCCATGCACAACGCCCACATGTATTACATAAAGACAGCGGATCTTAAGACCAGGACTGCCCTGATCCAATACCTGAAAGAAAAGGAGATCAACACGGTATTCCACTATGTTCCCCTCCACTCTGCACCGGCTGGTCAGAAATTTGGAAGATTTCACGGGGAGGACCGATATACCACAAAAGAGAGCGATCGGCTGCTGCGTCTGCCTATGTACTATGGGTTGAAAGAAGAGGACAGGGAGAAGGTGACTTTGGCCATCACTTCCTTTTATAAAGGAAGATAGGGACTGGCTGTCTGCGAAAAGGAGAGTTCATGAATATTAAAGATCTGGCCAAACGGCTGACTTTCTACAATATAAAAAAAGGGGCGCTTTATCTGAAACGCTACGGCATAAAAGATTTCCTGGTACGTTTAACCGAGCGGTTTGCAGACCAGGAGGTGGAGTATCAGGTTTGGCTGGAAAAAGCCGCCCTCACGGAGGAGGAGCGTGAAACCCAGAGAAAAAGAGTATGGGAGAACCCGCCGCTGATCAGCATTGCAGTACCGGTGTACCGGACACCAGAGCCTTTCCTGCGGCAGATGATGGATTCTGTCCTAGCCCAAACCTACCCCAACTGGGAACTTTGTATCGTGGATGGGAGTGGGGACGATGGAAAGACCGCAGAGATAATCCGGTCATACCAGAAGGAAGATGCACGCATTGTGCTGCGGATACTGAAGGAGAATCTGGGTATAGCCAGGAATACCAATGAGGCCTTTGCTTTGTGCAGGGGAGAGTATGTGGCGCTCTTTGACCACGATGACCTGCTGGCGGAGGATGCCCTCTATGAGATCGCTCTTGCCGTACAGGAACAGGGAGAACCGGATATGATATACACGGATGAGGACAAGGTGAGCGCAGATTTGAACGAGTACTTTCAACCCCACTTTAAACCGGATTTCAACCTGGATCTGCTGCGGTGCAACAACTATATCTGCCATCTGCTGGTCATGAAGAGAAAACTGCTGGAACAGGCAGGCGGTGAGGACGAGGCCTTTGACGGCGCCCAGGACTATGACTTGATTTTCCGGTGTGCGGAGAAGGCGGAGAAAATCGTTCATATTCCCAGAGTACTCTATCACTGGAGGATACACAAGGCATCCACAGCGGACAATCCTCTTGGAAAGGACTATGCCCTGGAAGCGGGGAAGCGGGCGATTGAAGCACATCTGAGCAGGTGCGGGGAGCGGGCATTGGTGACTATGACGAAAGACCGGGGATTCTACAGGGTCAACTATCAGGTTCAGGGGGAACCGCTGGTGTCCATTGTGATTCCAAACAAAGATGAGACGGAAACCCTGAAACGCTGTCTGGACTCCATTCGGGAGAAGTCTACTTATGTGAACTATGAGATACTGGTGGTGGAGAACAACAGTACAGATGAGCAGACCTTTGCCTTTTACAAGTCGATTGACGGAAAAAATAAGGTGCGGGTGGTATACTGGGACAGAGCGTTTAATTACTCCGCGATTAATAATTTTGGGGTATCCCATGCAGAGGGGGATTATTTAATCTTGCTCAACAATGACGTGACGGTCATTACACCGGACTGGATTCAGGAACTGCTGGCCAACTGCCAGCGCAAAGAGGTGGGGATCGTGGGAGCCAGGCTCTACTTTCCGGATGACACCATTCAGCACGCGGGAATCGTGGTGGGAATCGGTGAGTGTGCGGGAAGCCTGTTTGTGGGCATGAAACGGGGAAGAACCGGCTATATGCACAAGGCCGTGCTGCAGCAGGATCTGAGCGCTGTGACCGCCGCCTGCCTTATGGTGAAAAGAGAAGCATTTGAGGCAGTGGGAGGGCTGGAGGAGAGCCTTGCAGTGGCTTTCAATGACGTGGATTTCTGCCTGAAGGTGCGCAAAAAGGGATGGCTGGTAGTTTACAATCCCCAGGTTGAGATGTATCATTTTGAGTCAAAGACAAGAGGGTATGAGGATACGGAAGAAAAGAGACAGCGCTTTGAGCTGGAAAAGTGCCGGCTGCGGAAACGATGGAAGCAGATTTTCGAACAGGGAGATCCCTGCTACAATCCGAATCTCTCCCTGAAGACCTGCGACTATTCCATGGATTCCCAGCCCTATAAGAAAAAATGAGGAGAACGATATGAGAGAACTATCGGTGGTGATACCGAACTGGAATGGTATGGCTTATCTGAAAGCATGTCTGGATTCCCTGGAGAATCAAAGTTTTCAGAACTTTGAAATTCTGATGGTTGACAACGGTTCTAAGGATGGAAGTACAGCTTTTGTGAGAAAGCATTACCCCCAGGTCCGCATCCTGGAGCTGGATCAAAACTATGGATTCTGCAGGGCAGTGAATCTGGGAATCCGCTCGGCCAGGGCTCCCTATATCGTGCTGCTGAATAACGACGTGGAAGCGGACAGGGAATGTTTGGCAGAGCTGCTGCGTGGAATGAAAAAAAAGCCCTCCTGCTTCTCCTGCGCCGCCAAAATGATCCGGATGGATGACAGAGAGCGGATGGACGACGGAGGAGACTACTACTGTGCCCTGGGCTGGGCGTTTGCCCTGGGCAAGGACGGACCTGTGGATGCCTGCGATGAAGAGCGGGAGATTTTCGCCTCCTGTGCGGGAGCAGCTATCTACCGCAGGGAGGTGTTTGAAGAGATCGGAATGTTTGACGAAAAACATTTTGCCTATCTGGAGGATATCGATATCGGGTATCGGTCCAAGATCTATGGATACCGCAACTGGTACCTGCCGGGGGCCAAAGTGTACCATGCGGGCAGCGGAAGCTCAGGCTCACGGTACAATGAATTTAAAGTCCGTCTCTCCTCCAGAAATAATGTGTATCTGATATACAAGAATATGCCTTTTTTGCAGATACTATTGAATAGTCCCTTTTTGATTGCCGGATTTCTGGCAAAAGCCCTGTTTTTTGCGAGACAGGGATATGCCCGGATTTACTTAAAAGGACTGGTTAAGGGCGTGCGCATGGCCATTCAGGGAAGAAAGGTGGCTTTTCGGAGAGAACATCTGAAAAATTATGCAAAAATTCAGTGGGAACTTTGGGTGAATATGTTCCGCAGGATGGGATGGCGATGAGGAAGCTGTTTCCAGTAGGCGGGAGATGGTGCTACCCAGACGATTTTCTAACAAGCTTTAGGGAAGTCCTAGGTTCCAGAAAACAGTCACCCGGGCGGCGTCCGGATGGAAACACCAGTAACAAACCGTTATGTGCTTAGTTTAAGAAAAAATTATGTTGCCCTTTAACGGGAGTTATTGTATTATTATACGGATAGAGTCAACAATTCCGCGAAAATAAAGAAAAAGTACGAAGGAGGGATAGGGGTGATCAAAGACAATCAGCAGTTTTTGAACCGAATGCATGTGTTCATCGACGCAGCAGTCATTGCCGTCTCCTATCTGCTGGCGTGGCTGATTCAGTTTGGGCTGTTTGTGGATGATGAGATCGGTGTCCTGCCGTTTCAGACCTACATGTTTGCTCTCGTCTTTCTGATACCAGGCCTCTTGATTTTATACTACGCGTTTAACCTTTACACTCCAAAGCGCGTCCAGGGGAGAAGACTGGAGGCAGGGAATATTGTAAAGGCGAATGTGGTTGCGCTTCTTGTATTTATTTTTATACTTTACAATATTCACCAGGATAATTTTTCCCGAAGCATGATCTGTATGTTTGCCGCTTTGAATGTTGCGCTGGAGACGGTTGTGCGCAATGCCATCCGCGTATTTTTAATGAATCTGCGCAAAAAGGGCATGAACTTAAAGCATGTGCTTTTGGTGGGGTACAGCAGGGCTGCGGAGGAGTATATTGACCGTGTCAAAGAGAATCCCCAGTGGGGCTATTTGATCCGGGGTGTTCTGGATGACAATGTGGCAAGAGGCACCAGATACAAGGATATCAAGGTGATCGGCCGGATTGACAATCTGATGGTGATACTGCCGGAGAACAGACTGGATGAGATTGTCATTACATTGGGACTGAATGAGTATTTTAAATTGGAACATATTGTATCCCTGTGTGAGAAATCCGGAGTGCATACAAAGTTTGTACCTGATTATAATAAGATTATACCAACCAAACCCTATACTGAGGACTTGCTGGGACTTCCGGTGATCAATATCCGCCATGTGCCCCTTACCAATACCTTCAACATGATGGTGAAGCGTATAACCGATGTGATCGGTTCCCTTTTGTGCATAATTTTGTTCTCTCCTGTTATGCTTTTTGCGGTGGTGATGATCAAGGTAACCTCACCGGGACCGCTGATCTTTAAACAGGAGCGCGTGGGGCTGCACAACCGTTCATTCTTTATGTACAAGTTCCGGTCCATGGAGGTTCAGAAGGAAACGGAGGAGAAATCCTGCTGGACCAAGAAGAATGATCCCAGGGTCACGGGTTTTGGTAAATTTATGCGTAAGACAAGCATAGATGAACTTCCGCAGCTATTCAATGTGCTGAAAGGGGACATGAGTTTGGTCGGCCCCAGGCCTGAAAGACCGCAGTTTGTAGAAAAGTTCAGAGAGGAAATTCCCCGCTATATGGTAAAGCACCAGGTGCGCCCGGGAATGACGGGATGGGCCCAGGTGAATGGATACCGGGGGGATACCTCCATTAAAAAACGAATTGAATATGATCTCTACTATATTGAAAACTGGACCATTGGGTTTGACTTTAAAATTTTGTTTTTAACCGTTTTCAAGGGATTTATTAATAAAAATGCATATTAGCAGATTCACGAGAGGAGGAAACTATGTCAGAGAGAAGGAACAGCAGGGGCGGCAGAGACGGCCGTCAGAATCCATATAACCAGGGACCGTATAATCAGGGACCTTATGGGCAAGGCCCATACAACCAGGGACCATATAACCAGGGGCCTTACAATCAGGGACCCTATGGGCAGGGAGGTCCGGATGGTTACTATGAGGATGAAAACAAAAAGAGAAACAGAAGCCAGAAGCGCAAAAAGAGAAAAAGAATCATTTTTGCCGTGGAAATTCTGGTTTTGGTGCTCCTGGCGGCAGGACTGTTTGTGTTTGCAAAGTTGAATAAGGTTCAGCGGCAGGAGATTTCAAAGGGAGATATCATCATCAATAAAGAGATTGACCCTGCGGAGGAGGAGGTGCTCTCCGGATATACCAACATTGCACTTTACGGTGTGGATTCCCGTGAGGGCAAACTGGATATCGAGGCTCACAGCGATGCCCTGATGATTGCCAGCATCAATAATAAGACAAAGGACATGAAACTGGTCTCTGTATACAGAGATACCTACCTGGACAACACCAATGGAGAGTACCGCAAGGCCACGGAGTGCTACTATTTCGGAGGACCGGAGCGCTCTATGAATATGCTGAATAAAAACCTGGACTTGAATATTACGGACTTTGTCACCGTAGACTTTAATGTGGTGGCAGATGTCATTGACCTTTTGGGCGGTATTGAGATTGATGTCCAGGAGGACGAGATCCAGTGGATCAACGGATATCAGGAGGAGGGGTCCCAGGTTACCGGCAAGGATATTGTTCCTGTGGAGTATGCGGGAACACAGACCTTAAACGGTCTTCAGGCACTGTCCTACTGCCGTATCCGCTATACGACAGGAAGTGATTTCAAGCGTACGGAACGTCAGAGAACGGTATTGGAAAAGATGATGGAGAAGGCCAAGGGTATGGATCTGCTCACTTTGAACTCCATTATCGACCAGGTATTCCCGAACATTTTAACCAGTATGAGCAATGCAGAGCTCATAGGACTTGCCAAGGACGTGGCCTCCTACAATCTGGTGGATACCACAGGATTCCCGTTTGAACTTCAGGCGGCTAATATTAGCGCAGGGGACTGTGTGGTTCCGGTGAACCTGTCACAGAACGTGCTGGAACTTCACCAGTGGCTTTTCGGAAGCGACGGTTACACTCCTTCCGCCACAGTACAGGAGATAAGCAATACGATTATCAATAATACAGGAATACAGTAGAGGATATGAGAGAATACAAGGTCGATGTCATAATACCCACCTTAGGGCCGGGTGAAAAATTTCATAAGCTGATGCAGATGCTCGGGCGGCAAACTTACCCTATAGAGCGCATACTGATCATGAATACAGAGAAGTCTCTATTCCCTGATCAGGGATACGGGAAACTGCCTGGTGCAGAGGTGCGTCATCTGAGCAGAGAGGAGTTCGACCATGGCGGCACTAGAGATAGGGCCGCCTCTCTTTGTGATGGAGAGCTTCTACTGTTCATGACGCAGGATGCAGTGCCTTTGGATACCTATCTGATAGAGCGGCTTGTGGCGGCCTTCGCTGACCCTGATGTGGCGGCGTCCTACGCCAGACAGCTTCCTGATGGAGACTGCGGCGTGGTAGAACAGTACACCAGAAGATTCAACTATCCGGACAGGAGCAGTGTGAAGTCTAAGGAGGATCTGCCTGTTTATGGGATTAAGACTTTTTTCTGTTCAAACGTATGCGCCATGTACCGCAAAAGTGTGTATGACCGTCTGGGCGGCTTTGAGAAACATACCATTTTTAACGAGGACATGATCTTTGCAGGAAAAATCATACAGGACGGAGGAAGTATTGCCTACGTGGCCGAGGCCCAGGTGATCCACTCTCACAATTATGGAAATATGGAGCAGCTGCGCAGAAACTTTGACCTGGCTGTTTCCCAGGCTCAGCACCCGGAAATTTTCTCCATGGCAAAGTCTGAGAGTGAGGGCATGAAGCTTGTTAAACAGACAGCCGCCTATCTGGTCAAAAAGCGCAGGCCATGGCTGATTGCAGGCTTAATAGTAAAGAGCGGTTTTAAACTGATCGGATACCGATTGGGAAAAACATATAAGAAATTGCCGAGATGGCTAATCATGAAACTGACTATGAATCGAGCATACTGGAAATAAGAGGAGGTTTACTATGTGTGGAATTGTTGGTTACATTGGAACAGAACAGGCGGCTCCGATCCTGCTGGACGGACTGTCAAAGCTGGAATACCGGGGGTATGATTCCGCGGGAATCGCAGTGTACGACGGTGAAAACATTGAGATGAAAAAGTCTACCGGAAGATTGAAGGTGCTGACGGAGCTGACCCATGGGGGAGCAACCATGCCTGGCACCATCGGTATTGGACATACAAGATGGGCGACCCATGGCTCACCATCTGATGTAAACGCACATCCCCATTTTAACAAGGATGCGTCCATTGTGGTTGTGCACAATGGAATCATTGAAAATTATTTGAAGCTGAAGAAAAAACTGGAGTCTAAGGGATATGAATTCCTCTCAGAGACAGACACAGAGGTGGTGGCCCACCTGTTAGATTACTATTACAAGGGAGATCCCCTGGAGGCGATCACAAAGATCATGCACCGGGTGGAGGGGTCCTATGCCCTGGGAATTATGTTTAAAGCCCATCCGGGCGAAGTCTACGCAGTGCGCAAAGACAGCCCGCTGATTGTGGGACACAGCGAGAACGGCAACTTCATCGCCTCAGATGTCCCGGCGATCTTAAAATACACCAGGGATGTTTATTTTATCGAAAATGAGGAGATTGTAAAACTGTCAACAACGGATATGAAGTTTTACAATATCGACGAGGAAGAGATTGAGAAGGAATCTGTGACCATACAGTGGGATATCAGTGCTGCGGAGAAGGGTGGATATGAGCATTTTATGCTCAAGGAAATGTATGAGCAGCCCAAGGCAGTGGCGGACACCTTAAATCCCAGGATCAAGGACAATCGCATTGAAATTGAGGAGCTGGGGATGACCGATGAGGAGATCCGGGCAGTGAAAAAGATTTATATCGTAGCCTGCGGCTCCGCCTATCATACAGGTGTCACAGCCAAGTATGTGTTTGAGGGGCTGGCCAGAATTCCCGTGGAGGTGGACTTAGCCAGCGAGTTCCGATACCGTGATCCCATTTATGAGGAAAATACCATGGCCATCATTGTCAGCCAGTCTGGAGAGACGGCGGACTCCCTGGCAGCCCTGAGGGATGCCAAGGCCCACGGGGTGAGGGTGCTGGGGATTGTCAATGTGGTGGGGAGTTCCATCGCCAGGGAAGCGGACAATGTCATGTACACCTGGGCAGGGCCTGAGATCGCGGTTGCCACCACAAAGGCCTACAGCACCCAGCTGATCGCTGAATATCTGCTGGCTCTGAAGTTTGCCCATGTGAGGGGACAAATAGACAATGCACAGCTTGCGGAGTACATCCGTGATTTGAAACGCCTGCCCCAGCAGATAGAGATGCTGTTGAACAACAAATCGAGGATACAGCGTTTTGCAAACCGCTATCTGGCTGCCAGGGACGTGTTTTTTATTGGAAGGGGCATAGACTATGCCATCTCCCTGGAGGGCTCGCTCAAACTGAAGGAAATTTCATACATTCACTCCGAGGCCTACGCAGCAGGGGAACTGAAGCATGGAACCATCTCTCTGATCGAGGAGGGAACCCTGGTTGCTGCAGTGGCAACCCAGGACGCGCTGTACAAAAAAATGCTCAGTAACATGGTGGAGGTAAAGACAAGGGGGGCTTTTATCCTTGCAGTGACCAATACGGACAACACAGAAGTGGAAAAAAACGCGGACTATGTGGTATATATCCCAAAGACAAACAAGTATTTCACCAATTCCCTGGCCGTGATTCCCCTTCAGCTGTTTGGATACTACGTGGCACTGGGCAAAGGCTGTGATGTGGATAAACCTCGCAATCTGGCAAAATCAGTGACGGTGGAATAGAGGAACCGTTTCAACCTTTTTTTATTAATTTATCACAGATTAAACACAATTCGCTGTTAAACTGTTCTCATAGGGAAAAAGAGATGAGAACAACAGAGGAGGTCGTTCGCAATGTATGATGAATTTGATGATAAAGAAAATGAGAGCCTAAACACGGGATTTGGCCCGGCAAACGGTTCGGACCCATCCGGGAATCCGGCTTACCAGCCAGAGGGTATGCCAGATTCAAATCACACATACCGTCCGGAAAACAGGGAAGGTTTCGGGAACGTATACCGCGGGGAGAATCAGAGCGACACAGAGACAGCATACCGCCAGGAAAGCCAGGCGGATTCAGAAAATGCAAACCGCGGAGAAAGCCAGACTGATACCAATGTATATGGGCAGGCGCCTCAGGCAGATTCAGGCAGCGTATACCCCCAGGAGCCGCAGGCAGAATCAGAAAATGTTTACCGCCAGGAGCCTCTGGCGGATTCAGGGAACGTATATCGCCAGGAAAGCCAGGCAGAGCCAGATCATATCTCAGATCAGGCGGAGCAGCCTCATGAAGATAGGTATGGTCATCAGGGAGTGGTTCAGCACAGCCAGGAAGGACAGGATCAGTCCGGTTTTTACCACTATAGTTATAACAGAGATCAGGGCAGCGGGCAAAATCCCAACAGCTATCAGCAGACAGCTGTTCCCGGGCCGGAAAAACCACGCAAACTTCATGGGGATAAGAAAAAAGGCCAGCTGTGGAAGAAATTTGCAGTGTGCGCAGGCTTAGCTCTAGTCTTTGGAGTGGTGGGAAGTGCGGCTTTCCAGGTGACAGGCTATATTGGCAATAAGCTGGCACCCCAGGAGACACAGGCCAAGATTGAGACCGCGGGTACGGTTTCCGGCGCGGATACCCCTTCCGCAGAAAAGTCAGGAAGCGAATCCGGTGTCAAGACAGTGGCTGCAGTGGATATTTCCCAGGTAGCGGAAAATGCCATGCCTTCGATTGTCGCCATTACAAATAAGGGCGTGCAGGAGGTACAGGGGCTTTTCTTTGGTCAATCCTACACCCAGGAGACAGAAAGCGCAGGTTCCGGTGTAATTATCTCTCAGAACGACTCAGAGCTTTTAATAGCAACCAACAATCACGTGGTGGATGCGGCAGAGGAGTTGAGCGTATGCTTTACAGTAACCACCAGCAATCCGGAGGATGCGGTGGTAAAGGCACAGGTTAAGGGAACAGATCCGGATCATGATCTGGCAGTAGTGGCAGTATCTCTTTCCGATATCCCGGATGATGTGAAGGCAAAGATCAAGGTATTGCCGATTGGAGATTCCGAAAGCCTGAAGGTAGGCCAGCAGGTAGTGGCAATCGGAAATGCGCTGGGATACGGACAGTCCGTAACGGTTGGATACATCAGCGCCTTGGATAGGGAGGTCACGGTTGACAATATGACAAACAGCCTGATCCAGACAGACGCAGCGATCAACTTTGGCAACAGCGGAGGAGCGCTTCTGAATACTTCAGGGGAGCTGATCGGTATCAACTCTGTGAAGGCGGCTTCCACCGGTGTGGAGGGTATGGGATACGCCATCCCCATGAAGACAGCGGAGCCCATTTTAAGTGATCTTATGAACCGCACAACCAGATCTAAAGTAGACGAAAATAAAAAAGGATATATGGGTCTGACCCCGGTAGATGTTTCTGAGGAGGCCAGACAGGTATACAACATGCCGGCAGGAGCTTTTGTGTATGAAGTGTCTGAGGGATCAGCGGCACAGGAGGCAGGCATCAAAAAGGGTGACATTATTGTTAAAATAGACGGTATATCCATTTCCTCTAAGCAGGAACTGTTTAACCGCATGGACTACTACAAAGCTGGGGAAACCATCGATGTGGTACTATCCGCAGCAGAAAACGGAGAGTACAAAGAGAGAACCGTCAGTGTGACGCTGGGAAAGAGACCGGCTGACAGCAGCAGTGAAACCTCTGAGTCCCAGCAGAGTCAGGATCAGGAAGCCAATCCCCAGGAGGGACAGAATGGCCAGGGATTTGGATGGGACCAGGAAAATCCTTATGGCAGTAATGGCATGGATGACTTCTTTCCCTAATTAGTTAACAAGATATAGACGGCAGACGACAGCTGCTGTTCCATAACAGAGATAGGTTATGGAACAGCAGTTGTTTTGCACATCCCTGTAAATAAGGGTTTAGAAAAACTTCACTTGTGTCAGAATGCATTCTGGGATATAATCAACCCATAGCAGTCTGCAGTTACACTGAGAATTCCTACAGAACATTGTCCTTGGGATAGGAGACAGTACAGGGAGTTTGCAGACCGCAATATATAGAGAGAGGTAAGAACATGACGGACGAAAAGAACACTTATATAGATGACGAAGTTCTGAAGGAAGTAGCGGAGGGGGATGTCAAAAACGACAAGAAGGAGGATGACAGCGAGGAGTACGAGGATGTCTGCTTTATCTGCCGCAGGCCTGAGAGCAAGGCGGGAAAGATGGTGAATCTTCCCAACAAAATCCATATCTGCTCAGAGTGCATGCAGAAGGCTTTTGACTCCATGAACAATGGAAATATTCCATACAGTGACCTGATGAACATGACCAACATGTCCAATATCAGCATGATCAACTTGTCAGATCTCGCGGACCAGATTCCTCAGAAGCAGAAGGTGAAAAAGAAGAAACCAAAGGAGGAAACCCCTGAGAAAGCCTTTGACATAAAATCCATTCCCGCGCCCCATAAGATTAAGGCAAGTCTGGATGACTATGTGATAGGTCAGGAGCATGCCAAAAAAGTGATTTCCGTGGCAGTGTACAACCACTATAAGAGAGTAATTACAGGAACCATGGATGACATAGAGATCGAGAAGTCCAACATGCTGATGATCGGACCCACTGGCAGCGGAAAGACCTATCTGGTTAAGACACTGGCCCGTCTCTTGGATGTGCCTTTGGCAATTGCGGATGCCACCTCACTGACAGAGGCAGGGTATATAGGAGATGATATCGAGAGTGTGGTATCTAAGCTTTTGGCAGCAGCGGATAATGATGTGGAGAAGGCGGAGCAGGGGATCATTTTCATTGACGAGATAGACAAGATCGCAAAGAAAAAGAATACCAACCAGAGGGATGTGAGCGGAGAGTCCGTCCAGCAGGGGATGTTGAAACTGCTGGAGGGAAGCGATGTGGAGGTGCCTGTGGGGGCCACCAGCAAGAATGCCATGGTTCCCATGGTCACAGTAAATACCCGTAATATCCTCTTCATCTGCGGAGGTGCCTTCCCGGGACTTGAGGATATTATAAAAGAGAGGCTCAATAAACAGGCGTCCATTGGCTTTCGGGCAGACCTGAAGGATAAGTATGACAATGACCCCACGCTGTTGCAGAAGGTGAACCTGGATGATATACGGAACTTTGGAATGATACCGGAATTTATCGGACGACTCCCCATTGTATTCACCCTTCAGGGGCTCTCAGAAGAGATGCTGGTTAAGATCTTAAAAGAGCCCAAAAACGCCATTTTGAAGCAGTACCAGAAGCTGCTGGCCCTGGATGAGGTAAAGTTGGAGTTCGAAGACGAGGCATTAGGGGCAATTGCAAGGAAGGCCCTGGAAAAAAAGACAGGCGCCAGAGCGCTGCGGGCCATTATTGAGGAGTTTATGCTGGATATCATGTATGAGATTCCAAAGGATGACAATATCGGGAAAGTGACAATCACAAGAGAGTATATTGAGCACAAGGGTGGACCGCGTATTGAGATGCGGGGAATACCGGCACTGGAGGGATAAGCATGCTGTATATATTGATACCAATTATTATATTTGGTGCTGATTGGTTTCTGAAGCGATATGTGGAGGAAACTAAGGATGAGGGATGCCGGGAGGAGATTCTGGGTGGGAAGATCCTCCTTAGAAAATCCCACAACAAGGGGGCTATGCTGAACTTTCTGGAAAAACGTCAGGAGCTGGTAGCCGGTTTTTCCCTGGGGTTGTCCGCAGCGGTTTTCGTTGCATATCTGTATATCCTTGGAAAAAAGGGAATGATTCTCATAAAACTGGGACTTAGTTTTGTAGTGGGAGGCGCGTTCAGCAATGTCTATGACCGCCTGGTGCGCAGATATGTGGTGGACTATTTCAGCTTCAATGTAAAATGGGAAAGGTTGAGGAGGATTGTCTTTAATATTTCGGATCTCTTTATCTTTCTGGGTTCATTTTTTGTAATTTTATGGAATACACGTGCCAAAAGTTGACAGGGATTGTCAAAAATGGTATGCTACAATGTACGAGAAAATCTTTAGGAGATAAGAGAGTATGGATGAATTACAGCAGGAACAATTTACCAAGGCGCTTCTTGGGCTGGTAGACCTGGCAAAGACCAAGAAAAACGTGTTGGAGTACAGTGAGGTCAACGATGCGTTCGCTGGCCTGGAGCTGGATGAAGACAAGATGGATCTCGTTTTGGAGTACCTGGAAAAGAATAATGTGGATATTTTGCAGGGGAGTGTCAAAGAAGACAGTAATGTGGAGGACCTGCTGCTTGAGAGCGAAGATGACATTATTCTGGACGAGGAAGACGAAGTTGAGATTATTGACGATGTGGACGTGCTGGAGGGAGTGAGTACAGAGGACCCTGTCCGTATGTACTTGAAGGAGATCGGCAATGTTCCGCTTCTGAGTACAGAAGAAGAGGTAGCTCTGGCAAAGAGAGTAGAAGAAGGTGACGAGGAGGCCAAGAAGGCCCTGACGGAAGCTAATTTAAGACTCGTTGTCAGTATTGCTAAGAAATATGTGGGCCGCGGTATGCCCTTTTTGGACCTGATCCAGGAGGGAAATATGGGGCTTATGAAAGCGGTGGACAAGTTTGACTACACCAAAGGCTACAAGTTTAGTACCTACGCAACCTGGTGGATCAGACAGGCCATTACAAGAGGAATCGCGGATACGGGAAGAACGATCCGTGTGCCGGTACATATGGTGGAAACCATAAACAAGACACTACGCATGACCAGGACGCTTCTGCAGGAACTGGGACGTGAGCCTACCCCGGAGGAGGTGGCTGACAGGCTGGGGGTTCCGGTGGCGAGAGTCAGGGAAGTGCTGAAGATCTCCAGAGATCCGGTATCTTTGGATACGCCCATCGGTGAGGAGGATGACAGCCATTTGGGAGATTTTATCGAGGATGATTCTGCGCTGTCACCAGCGGATTCCGCGGCATTTTCCATGCTGCGTGCCGAGTTGGGAACTGCTCTGGAGTCCCTGACGGACCGGGAGCGTCAGGTAGTACGCCTGCGCTTCGGACTGGAGGACGGACGTGCCCGCACCCTTGAGGAGGTGGGCAAGGAATTCAATGTAACCCGCGAGCGTATTCGCCAGATTGAGGCAAAGGCCCTCAGAAAACTGAGGCACCCCTCCAGAAGTAAGAGACTGAAGGATTTCCTGATATAAAGCTGCATGGACAGTTGGGTAAGGATGGAAAATGAGAACTGCCGGGCTGGCAGTTCTCTTATAAAAAGCGACCAAGTCATTTTAAAAAATGATATGGTCGCTTTTGACATTTAGGGCAGGTATGGCCGTCACTTTACAGGAATGCTAATTGCAAAGCTATCCTGAACTACTGTCTACAGAGAGTAAATCAGAATCCCTGCAATAATAATCAGGTTGCCCACAAGTTTTCCGCGGGATATTTTTTCTTTCAGAAGAACCGCGGAGAGTATCAGGACAAACACATAGGTAAAGGTGTCGATGATGGAACCATACTTATAGGGCACCCTGGTGTAGGCATAGGTGTTTAACAGAAGCACACCGAAAAAGATACCGTACGCTGTGATCACACGCCAGTTCAGATACTCATAGATGGGATGCTTATACTCCCTGCCGGCGCTCTGTTTCAAAAGAATCTGCGAGGCAGCGGAGAAGAAGGTCCCCGCAAACATCAACAACATAAAAATTCTACTCATATTTCTGCACCACCAATACTCCGATTAATACCACCAGCATTCCCAACACATTATTCCAGGACAGGGATTCCCCGAAAATCAGGACTGCCCAGATTTGGGACCAGATCAGATACACGCTTCGATGGGCGTAAGCTGTGGAAAGGGAAAACTTCTTGATTATTTTCTGCCAGACGATTGCATAGATCCCACAGTTTGCTATCATTAAAAATAGAAAGAGGTACAGCGGCAACGCCTTGAGGCCGTTTTCATTGTACTGGATGGAAGCCAGCTTTGAAAAAATCCCTGTGAAAGAAAATAACATAATATTCAAATGAAGCGGCAGATACTTCTTTACTCGTTCCATATTGTCTCCAAACTGACCTGGTCGATATGGACTGCGCTTCGCACCTTCGACATGGCGCGATCCAATTTTTTGACGTCATCGGTCTCCATAATTACCTGGCCAATGCGGCTGGTTCCATTCTGAACCGCCTCCACCTGTGTCCCTACCGGATAATCCAATGACACCTGTATACCCTCAGCGCCCAGTTCCTCCAGGACATCCTTTTTGATCTGCGTTATAGTTCCCTGCCTCTTGCTGAACAGCAGTTTCGCCATGCAGGGTGTTTTTGAGTGGGGGGTAAAATCGGCCTTTTCGCCCATAGCATGTAGGATCATCTGCTCATAGTAATTAAATCCGCAGTGGCAGGAGATCAGTTCCGGGATACATGTGGCCCCTGCCCTTCCGCCTGCTTCCAGTATCCAAGCCTTGCTGCCGGATACAAGCACATCAGCGTTCACAGCACAGTTGTTCATCCCGGTTGCGCGGATTACCAGTTCCATCTGGCGAAGAATCTCACGGTGAAGGGCTTCGCTGCAGTGAAAGGGAAAATGGTGTCCCTCCGGAAGGGTAGTACCGCCAGTGGTAAGTGTAAACTTGTCATGGGGAAGCATAAACTGAATGCTCCCATCTGCGATAAATCCATCCACGCCAATCTCATGAGCTGTGATAAATTCTTCCACAAGCACATAGTCTTTCCGTGTAACTTTCACTGCGGCCTTCCATGCAGTCCTGACCGCCTCTTCGGAGTCAGCTCTGGTAATACCGCGGCTTCCGGAACTGTCTACAGCCTTTACAATCACGGGAGAGCCGAGTGCATGGAAGGCTTCCAGCGTCTCTTCCAGTGTGGATGCCCTGCGAAACCGCGGGGTGGAGACGCCCCCGTGTTTAAAAGCTTCCTTCATGGCTGCTTTGTCAGTGACGGTCTTCGCGCAGGGCAGGGAGAGACCGCAGAGAGACAGGTTTTCACAGACAGCTCCCAGGGAAAGGATAGCAACATCTGTACCTGAGGTACAGATTCCGTCAATGCCGGACTTCCTGGAGAGTCTGATCAGGCGCTGGTAATCTCTGGTATCCACATTCCACACCTCATGGGCGATGGAGAGTCCCGGGTAGCTGCCTGCATAGCTGGCAGCGATGGTATACAGACCCATGCTCCTGGCTTTTTTAATTAAGGGCACCTGGTAGATACCGGCGCCCAGAATCAGTATTTTTTTCATAATAAGAACCTATTCCTTTTCCCCATTCTCCACATTTATGGTTTCGCGGATAATATACTGGGGAGTGTTGTTGATGCATAGCATGATTTTCCCAAGGTATTCCCCCATGATTCCCAGCACCAGAAGCACGAAGCCAAAGAACAAAAAGAGGGCGCACATGATAGATGCCCAGCCTGTCTGCGTGCTGGGGTCAAGCAGCTGACGGATGAAAGTAATGACAAACCCCACAAATCCGGCTGCGGAGAAAAGTATCCCCAGCAGGGAGGAGATGCGCAGGGGAATGACAGAGAAGTTCCAGTATGCCATCCACAGCTTGACCAGCTTTCGGAAGGTGTAATTGGAAGAGCCCTGCTCCCGCTGATGATGTTCAATGGTGACATCCGCAATATTGCTGGTAACGCGGTAAAAGATCGCGTCTATGTAGGGATTGTAGTTGGTATATTTAATCACTTCATCCCGTACCAGTTTTGTTATCACCCAGTAGTTGCTGGATACAATATCCTTGGGACGTCCCAGCAGAATGCGGGAGGTCACTTTGTTGAATTTACTGGTTAGATTTTTTAAAAAGGAATTTTTTCTCTTGGCGTAATTACCGTACACCAGGTCATATCCTTCCTGAGCTTTGTCTAAAAGCTTGTACATCTGGGAGGGATGAGTCTGAAGATCATCATCCATTCCCACGATCAAGTCTCCCTGAGCATAGTTCAGAGCAGCCATCAGGGCGTTGTGCTGTCCGAAGTTCCGGGCCAGATTGATGCCACGGACAAAGGGGTATTTTGCAGCCAATTCTTTGATTTTGGCGAAGGTGGCGTCCTTGGAATAGTCGTTGACCAATACAAACTCATAGGTATATTGAGGCAGTTTTTTGAATTCCGCTGCTGTCAGGTTTACTACCTTTTCGATAGAGTCCTGGGAGTTGTAGCAGGGAATCACCACTGTTACTAACATAATGTTCTCCTTTGTTATCCATAGTCCAAAGAGAGTATAGCACAGTTTAGTCCCCTGGACAATAAAAATCCTGGACTGTCTGGCAGGATGAGATTTTAGTGTTTTTCATAAGGCACAGCTTTCTGCCGAGGATGAGGCAGCGGGAGTCAGGGCCGTGTCCGATCAGTCTGGTCTTTGCTACTGCAAGATCTGGGAAGGGAAGAGCTTCCAAAAGCAATTCCTCTGCAGAGGGGGTGAGTCCTTCCGATTCCGCCTGGGTGAAGGTTCCCAGCAGCACGCCCTTTATCCTGGAGAATGCACCCATCTGCCGAAGCTGTGTAAAGCAGGAAGCTAGAAAAGAAGGTTTTCCGCTCCGGCTCTCCAGAAATAAGAGCTTATCCTGCAGATCAGGCAGGTAAGGGGTGCCCGCAAGCTTCAGAAAACAACGGATATTTCCACCCACAACCGTACCCTCCATCTTCTCTCCTCTCAGAAAGTGATAAGAAAAGTGGAAGAGTTCAGGTCTGTTGTGAAACAGGGAGGCTGAGAATGCGTTCCTCTGCCACGAGGATTCCTGGCGAATCAGGTTTCGAAGCTGGTACAGACAGGAGGGAGTGCCGGCTTTTGCGTAGAGCGCATTTAGCAGAACAGTCAGATCACTGTAGCCAAAGAAAGGTTTTCGATTCTTTTGAATACAGGCAAAGTCCAGTTCATCTAAAATCTGATTTGCCAGATCTCCTCCGGAGAGGTCAAAAATAGCTCTGATGGAGGAATCGGCATAGAAATCCATCAACGATTGGGCCCGCAGTGCGGGGGAAGCACTGTTCCCAAACTCGTCTGCAAACAGACAGGGGCTGCAGACGGGTACCAGGCCCATCTCTGAGAGGAGCTGCAATAGATGATTGATCTGGGAACTCAGGGCGTCTGGGAGTCCGTTGGAACAGCAGATCAAACCAATTTTATCATTTGGCTGAAACATAGGCGGATATCCTTTCTACTACAATATATTTATGGTTAATATCCCTTACAACCAGTAAGGAATTCTCCATCTTGTTACTTAAGCTGTTAGAATAATGGTAGCAATGGTATATCTGCTCCTTTCTTGGACTTCGCGTCCGTTAAATAGACTGATAACCAGCTCCTCATTCGCAGCCTTCGTTTTATGCAGGTTGAACTGCTTTTGGTACGTTCGTGTCATCCCACAGTAGATTGAATAAGTAATGAGTAAAACTGGTGCTTATCCATTGTAATAATCTGAAGGAGTGACAAATGTATGAACGCAGTTGGTATCGATGTTTCTAAAGGTAAAAGTATGGTTGCAATTCTCCGCCCATATGGAGAGATCATTTCCACATCATTTGAAATCAAGCATACTTCAAGTGATATCAATGCTCTTGTGCAACAAATCAAATCTGTTGAAGGTGAATCACGTATTGTCATGGAACATACTGGACGTTACTATGAGGTCCTTGCTCATCAGCTGTCACGGGCAGATCTTTTCGTCTATTTATAACTATTCAATAGGTAAGTGCATTTATTGCGCTGACCGGAAGGAAATAATACAGGAGTGAAAAAATTCCATTACCAGTTATTATATCAATTATGGAAATCAGATTCCAGAAGTTACTGTAAAAAGTACTAAAATTATGATGTCATAAATGTGAATATTTTCTATAGACATTCTGCTGGAGGAAAGGTATAATACACTTATTAAAATTGATTTGCAAAAGAATTTAAAGAAGAGAAGGAGAGGAGTATGAAAGAGTACATAACAGGAATCCAGCACATTGGACTGCCAACCCAAAAGCTGGAGGAGACTCTGTGTTTCTATGAGGCTTTAGGATTTGAGAGGAGCTTTCAGACCTCACTTTGTTTGGCTGAGAGGCAGCAGAGAGTGTGTTTCCTGAGGAGAGCGAATCTGGTGATGGAAGTCTATGAGGAGAAGGTAACGGCAGGCGCTCCGGGCGCAATTGACCACATTGCCCTGGATGTGACGGATATAGATAAAGTGTTTGATGAGGTACAGGCGCTTGGATACAAGAGTCTGGAGGGGGAGGTCAAAGAGCTTCCTTTCTGGGAGAAGGGCGTGCGTTTCTTTACAATATCGGGACCCAACGGTGAGAAGGTAGAGTTTAGCCAGATGTTGTAGGGCAAATTACAGGACAGGAGTTATGAAAGCGTGAAGGGCAGTAGTATTGAATTAAAGAAAATTAACCGCAATAATATTTATCAGCTTGTATATACAGAGGAACGGATTTCAAAGGCGGAAATTGCCAAGCGGCTGGATATCAGTTTTCCCACGGTGACGCAGAATTTAAGAGAATTGATGGAGGAAGGCCTGGTGATGGAGAAGGGAAGTTTTGAATCCACCGGAGGACGCAAGGCAAAGGGGATCTGCGTGGATTCAGATGCCAGAAAGGCTCTGGGAATCGATATCACCAAGAATCATATCAGTGCAGTGCTGGTAAATTTAAAGGGGGATATAACTCATTACCGCAGGATGAGGGTTCCCTTTGAGGATACGGACGAGTACTATGAAAAGCTAGGGGGCTTGGCCCGGGAGCTTTTGTTGGAGAGCGGCATAGAAAAGGAAAAGATTCTGGGGGCCGGCATTTCGGTTCCGGCAATTGTCTCAGCCAACAGAAAGGACATCGATTTTGTAGTATTGGCGGATATCCCCAGGGATTTTCACGCAAAGATCACCGCGCATATTCCGTTTCCATGTGCCATCTGTAACGATTCCAATGCCGGAGGGTTTGCGGAGCAGTGGAGGAGCCGTCAGAAGGGAAGTATGATCTATCTCTCCCTGAGCAACACAGTGGGGGGAGCCGTTGTCTCCGGACACCGGATCGTGTCTGGGGATAATCAGAGATGCGGAGAATTCGGACATATGCTTCTGGTACCCGGGGGCAGGCCGTGCTACTGCGGCAAGAAGGGATGCGTGGACGCATACTGTGCGGCCCATCTGCTCTCTGATGAGACGGGGGGAAATCTGGCTGCGTTTTTCGAGCATCTGGATGCCGGAGAAAAGGCGTTCGCAGTGGTCTGGGAGGAGTATTTGGAGCACCTCTCCGTAGCTATACATAATATCCGCATGTGCTTTGACTATGAAATCGTGCTGGGGGGATACCTGGGGCAGTACATTGAACCTCGCATGGGCCATCTTCGCAGACTTTTGCAGGAAAAGAACATGTTTGAGGAAAAGGCGGACTATGTGCGGGCATGTCACTACACAATGGAGGCTGCTGCGGTTGGAAGCGCGCTGTACTATATCGAGCCTTTCATTAAAAGTATTTAGAAGAGAGGGGCGGTGTACCATGGATAGTACAATTAAGGATGTGGCCAGGAAGGCCAATGTGCCCAACCGTGTTGCCAAAGGGCAGCGCATGAACCAGACACAGATTGTGGGATTGATTGTGCCGGACATCAACAATGTATATTATTCCGAAGTGATTCAGAGAGCGGAGGAGATTCTGGAAAAGAATGGATACACCTCCATGCTCTGTACTACCCGTAACAGCATTGAGCGGAAGAAAAAATATATTACGACTTTGTTTGAGCAGCATGTCGCGGGAATGATTTTCATCGGTACCAGACAGGAGGACATACGCAACAGCGAGCATCTGATCGATGTGCATAGGAAATGAAGAAGTGTACGGATCTTACATGGCGGCCAAGTACCTCCATAGACTGGGACACACCAAGGAGGGGATTGTGAGAGTGGATGACCTGATTTCCCACCACTACAGTCTGGAAGATTTCCCGGCTGCAATGGATCAGATGTTAAATGGGCGCGGACAGTTAAAAATTGTAGTTCATCCCAACATTGCTAAGGAGGAGGCAGAATGACAAACAGAGCAGCATATATGGACCAGACTTATTCCATGAAATTTATGGACGTGGATATGCCAAAGCCCAGAGAGGATGAGGTGGTTGTAAAGATTGAGTACTGCGGTATCTGCGGATCGGATGTCCATTTTTATGAAAATGGAAGGATCGGAGACTTTATAGTGGACGGGCACTTTATTCTGGGCCATGAGACAGCCGGGACCGTCATCCAGACCGGGAGCGGCGTATCGGGCTTAAAGCCCGGGGACCGGGTAGCTCTGGAGCCTGGAATCACCTGCGGAAAATGTGAGTACTGCAAACAAGGCCTCTACAACCTGTGTCCCGATGTGGTATTCTTTGCCACACCTCCGGTGCAGGGAGCGCTTCAGAATTATGTGGCTCATCCGGCGGATATGTGCTTTAAGCTTCCGGAGAATGTCTCCACAAAGGCAGGGGCTTTGGTAGAGCCTCTGGCAGTTGGACTCCACGCAGCAAAGCAGGGCGGGGTGACGCTGGGAGATTCTGTGGTGATCCTGGGGGCCGGATGCATCGGCTTGGTGACTCTTCTGGCATGTAAGGCATTTGGAGCAGCCAATGTGATTGTGGTGGACCTGTTTGAAAAGCGCCTGGAGTTTGCCAAAAGGATGGGGGCAAACCATGTGATTCATGCCAGAGAAGAGAATGTAGAGGAACGAATAAAAGAGCTGCTGGGAGACCGGGGCGCGGATGTAGTGCTGGAGACAGCGGGGGCCGCCAAAACCATCCAGCAGACCCCTCTGTTTGCCAAACCAGGCGGAACCATTGTGCTGGTGGGAATGGCTCCCCAGGATGTAATTGACTATGACTTTTCCAAGGTGATGGCAAAGGAGCTGACCATCAAGTCCGTATTCCGGTACCGGAACCTCTACCCTGTGGCCATCGCTGCCATAGCGGATGGAACTATTGATGTGGAACAGATTGTCACACACGAATTTGCCTTTGAGGACGCAAAGCTGGCCTTTGACACAGTGATTAAGGATGCCGAAAACGTGGTAAAGGGGATCATCCGGCTGAAGGAGTGAAAGGAGGAGAAAATTATGCTTGTAAATATGAATGATGTGCTGTATTCTGCTAAAAAGGGGAAGTATGCAGTGGGACTCTTTAATGCAGTGAACCTGGAACTGGCCAGGGGAATCATTGCCGGAGCGGAGGAGACTGGTTCGCCGGTAATCATGGGGACAGCGGAGGTGCTGCTCCCCTACGGCCCGCTGGAGGAGGTATCCTACTATCTGATCCCTATGGCGAAAAAAGCAAGTGTGCCGGTGGTGGTGCACCTGGACCACGGATTGAAAAAGGAGACCTGTATCAAGGCCCTGGAGCTGGGTTTTACCTCAATTATGTATGACTGTTCCACAGCTCCCTACGAGGAAAATGTGAGGCGGGTTAAGGAGATGGCAGATATTGCCCACTCCTACGGAGCTACCATTGAGGGGGAACTGGGGCATGTGGGGGATAATGAGGGATCTGCGGAGGGCAGCTCTCGTCTGCTGGACCCCTCAGCCTTTTACACAGACCCCAGGCAGGCAAAGGACTTTGTGGAGAAGACAGGAGTGGACGCTCTGGCTATCGCGGTGGGAACGGCCCACGGCGCTTACAAGCTGCCGCCGAAGCTGGACTTTGACCGGATCCGTACCATAGCGCGGACTGTGGACGTACCGCTGGTGCTGCACGGGGGGTCCGGGCTGACGGACTCAGACTTTAAGCGGGCGGTCAGTGAGGGGATCAGCAAGGTGAATATCTTTACGGATATCAATATCGCAGCAGTGGAGGCAGAATTCAAAGCGTTCGAACATATGAATAAAGGAATCATTGACCTGATACCTGCGGCAGTGGAAGCAATTAAAAAGTCTGTCATCGGAAAACTGGAGCTTTTCGGCTGCACAGGGGTGGTGCCCAGAAAGCCGGGCCGGGAGCAGCTGGCTGAGCTGATTGCCAGGGAGGTAGTGAAGTATCTGAGAGAGGGCAGGTAGGAAGATCACACGGGCTGGACAAAGGCAGGCTGGGGGTCATCTGTCCGATGAGGTAAGGAGACAAGACATGGAGAGAGAAGGTATCGTAGCAGCAGGACATATTTGTCTGGATATTACGCCTACATTTCAGAATAAGAAGGCAGAATCCATCGGGAAACTGCTGGTTCCGGGGCATCTTCTGGCAATGGGGGCAGCGGATGTGCACGTGGGCGGTTCTGTGGCAAACACGGGACTGGGACTGAAGGTTTTGGGGGCTGATGTGAGACTCATGGGAAAAGTGGGAAAGGATGCTTTTGGGGAGCTTGTGAGGATGCAGCTGGCAGCATATCAGGCGGATGAGGGTATGATTGTATCAGAGGATGAGGATACCTCATACTCCATCGTGGTGGCGCCCCCCGGAACGGACCGGATTTTTCTGCACCACTCAGGGGCAAATGACAGCTTTTCCTGCGAAGACCTGGACTATGGGATGGTGCGGAAGGCGCAGCTGTTCCATTTCGGCTACCCGCCCCTGATGAGGAGGATGTATGAGGATCATGGGAAGGAACTGGCAGAGATGTTCCGCAGAGTCCATTCTGCCGGATGCGCCACCTCCCTGGATATGGCTGCCGTGGATGAGGATGCGCCGGCCGGAAAGGCTGATTGGGGGAAGATACTGGAGCAGGTGCTGCCCTATGTTGATTTCTTTGTGCCAAGTGTGGAAGAGCTGGCCTATATGATAGACCGAAAGAGGTATGAGGATTGGATTAAAAGAGCTGAAGGAGGGGATGTGACGCGCATCCTACATGCGGAGGAAGACATCCGGCCTCTGGCAGAGCAGTTGATTAAGATGGGTACCAAGGTGGTCCTGATTAAGTGCGGAACACCGGGCATGTATTTTGCATCGGGAAACAGAGAGACTGTGCAGAGAATAGGGGGCGGACTGGGCATACGGATGGAAGGGTGGGAGGAGCAGCGGCACTTTGAAGCCAGCTACCGCCCTGACAAGGTACTCTCCGGCACAGGAGCGGGGGATACCAGCATTGCGGCATTTCTGTATGCAGTGACTAAGGGATATACCTGGGATAGGTGCCTGAGGCTGGCGACGGCCACGGGAGCTTCCTGTGTGGAGGCCTATGATGGGCTTAGCGGATTGAAGTCCTTTGAAGAGTTGGAGAGAAAGATTACAGTGGGATGGGATAAGGTATAAAAATTACCTGGTCATTTCCGGAAATGACCAGGTAATTTTTGCAGATATAGTATGAGACATTAGTTTGACGTTCGTTTTTCATGCAAGCTTGAGTATAGAGAATTGGGTATTGCAAATTCTCAGCATTCCCCTATATAATAGACTATACTAGAAAGTCGGGTTTTCCCGGTAGAAAGAGACGAAAAGAAGCATGAACAAATTACAGTTTAGAAACTCATTGCTACTGTTTTTGACCGCAGCAATCTGGGGAGTGGCCTTTGTGGCCCAGAGTGTGGGAATGGAGTATGTGGGCCCCTTTACCTTTAATTTTGTCAGGAGTATCCTAGGAGGAGTGTTTCTGATTCCGTGCATATGGATATTAGGTAAAATCAACCCAGCAGGTAGGAAAGTTTCAGATAACAGGCAGAGCACAGGGAGAAGAAATCTCGTTAAAGGAGGAGTTCTCTGCGGCATCTTCCTCTTTGCAGCCAGCAACTTTCAGCAATTTGGGATTTCCTATACCACGGTGGGAAAAGCCGGATTTATCACAGCATGTTACATTGTGATTGTACCTATTATCAGCCTTTTTTTTAAGAAAAAATGCAGTCCGCTCATCTGGGTGTCGGTATTTTTAGCAGCAGCAGGCTTGTATTTACTGTGTATGACGGAGTCCTTTTCCCTTGGACATGGGGATTCTCTTGTGTTTATCAGCGCAATCCTGTTTTCCGTACATATACTGGTTATTGACCACTATTCTCCCCTGGCAGATGGAGTGAAGATGTCCTGTATACAGTTTTTTGTGTGCGGGATACTCTCAGGAATTGCCATGCTCTTGACTGAGACACCCAGGGTGGAAGACATTCTTTTGGCATGGATACCCATTCTGTATGCGGGTGTTATGTCCTGTGGAGTGGCCTACACACTTCAGATTGTGGGTCAGAAGAATATGAATCCCACAGTGGCGTCGTTGATCCTGAGCCTGGAATCCTGTATTTCGGTACTGGCGGGCTGGGTGATCCTGGGGCAAAAGCTGACAGCCAGGGAACTGTCAGGGTGCCTTGTTATGTTTGTGGCCATTATCCTGGCCCAGCTTCCGTCCAAAAAGGGAAAGGAATTGTATGATTAAATTTTTAAAGAGAGCGGCAGTCTGTCTCCTCATCGCAGCCTGTGTATTGGGGAGCAGCAGCCCGGACGTTTTCGCGGCGAAAGCTGTCCCGGTCGGGAAAAGTCCGCGGATTCTGTTTATTGGAAACAGCTTTACCTACAGCAACGATTTTCCGGACATGGTGAAAAAAATGGCGGAGCAGGCAGGATATAAGCCCAGGATCGAAACTATTGCCCAGGGCGGGTATACCCTTGCGTGGTATGCGGACCGGAAGAATACCTATGGGGCTCAGGTATACCGGAAATTGACGAAAAAGAAGTGGGATTATGTAGTGCTGCAGGAGCGGAGTTATTCTTCTGTGACGGAAATAAAGTCCATGAAAAAGTCTCTTAACAAGCTGATTCCCTATGTACGGGCTGCAGGAGCTCAGCCAGTGCTGCTCATGACCTGGGCCCCGAAGGAGGGGCATATGGAGTATAAGCAGGGGCATTATAAGGGAATGTCACGCAGGCAGTGTCAAAAAAAGATTGCCAGGACGTATAAAAAGCTGGGAAAGAAAAAAAGTGCCCTGGTCTCACCGGCAGGGCTTGCCTTCTGGCGATACAGCCAGAGCGATACAGGTGTGGATCTGTATTCCCTGGATGGTAAACATCCCAGCAGAGCGGGGAGTTATCTCTCAGCCTGTGTCTTTTACGCAACCGTATTTCAGCAGTCGCCTGTTGGGTTAAAGGACGGCATTTTAAAGGAGAGCATAGCTCTGGGATTGCAGAAGATAGCGGGCAAGGTGGTACTGGGAACGGACGCTGTTTCTCTGCCGCATGAAGTTTCAACAAAGAAGCTGGAAAATGTGGTGCTGGGAGTGGGGGAATCCTGTCATCTATCGGAAGAGGGGGCCCTTGTGTGGAAAAGTTCAGACGAAAAGACAGCAGTTGTGTACAACGGAAAGATCACAGCC
This sequence comes from Ruminococcus sp. 8Y-12, assembly GCF_058119865.1. Lineage (NCBI taxonomy): Bacteria > Bacillati > Bacillota > Clostridia > Eubacteriales > Oscillospiraceae > Ruminococcus > Ruminococcus sp. 8Y-12. The sequence goes on from NZ_CM176623.1 coordinate 2,286,915, forward strand.
AGAGCCGTAGGTCAGACAGTTCTCACGGCCTATGACAAGAAACAGAATGTTAACCTTACCTGCAATGTAAGAGTCAAAAAGGCCCTGCCTGGATTAAGATAGATGGAAAAAGGAAGATGCGCCGGGGAACAGAAAGTGTGCTGACTGTGGACGCAGCCGGAAAGGTGAAAGCAAGACGTGTTGGGAGAGCGGTCATTACAGCTGCTGTCTACAATGAAGTGAGTGAGAATGTGGAGATTCAGGTGAAGCCATCGAAAAAGGAACCAAAGTGAGGAAAGTAAAAAAGTCAAAGACGACCGGGTCATTTTCGGAAATGACCCGGTCGTTTTTGACATTTTATGAATTGGTGCTAGAAACAACTCGGGGGGAGAGGATATACCTGAGGCAGCAGATCCCGGGGCTTTGCATAGTAGATATGGGTAGCCAGGCTGTCCGCGTAATGAGGTGGTTCATTAATAAGAATTATATTATCCCCGTGAAAGAACTGAAGAGACATATCGGGCAGAACCGATTTCATGTTACAGCCAAGGATCAAAAGCGTGTCCGCATGGGAGATCAGATCCGCTGCCTCACTCAATTTGTGGTTACTTAAGGACTCCCCCACAAGGGCGACTCCTGGCCGGATCACCGTCTGGCAGTCCTGGCAAAGGGGTACACCTTTTGCACCCAGAATATCCCGGATTCCATAGGCTTTTTGGCAGCGGGGGCAGTAATACTCATACACGTTACCGTGCAGTTCAATTACATTCCTGCATCCGGCTCTTTTCGCCAGGGAGTAAAGTTCACGGGTAATGATACACCTGAGAAGGCCGTCAGACTCCATTTTTTGAAGTACCTTTATACAGTCATCAGGTGCGCCTAGAGAAGAGAGCATCTCGTTACGGAAAAAAGTGTAGAATTGGTCAGGGCGTGTGTTAAAAAAGGCGGCATTAAAGATTTCTTCCGGTGAACACGAATACTTTTCTTCAATGTTGTAAGCGTTTGCTTCATCGCGGTAGTTCATACATCCACAGTCCTCGCTGATGTGAATGCCTTCCAGACAAACTAAAAAGCGGCTGGTTTTAATCAGGTTCTGTAGGGTGTCGTATTTCATAATATTTTTCCTCCCGCTGCAGGTGCAGCTGTTTACACTCCTGTAAACAAAAACATTAACCTGTAACCGCTATATTATACTTCAGGTTATAAAATATTTCAACCCTGCGCTGCTTTAGCGTGGAAAAATAATTGGACAAGTCAAAAAAACCCCTTCTAGGCAGAGGAATGCGTGGTATGCTATAATGTAACGAGACAATAAGAAAAGGAGCGGCAGGCAGGTCGCAGAAGGATGAGCAGAAGATGGCTGATATATTAATCGTAGACGACGAAGAGATGATAAATGACCTGATCTCCATGAATCTTCAGATGGTAGGTCACAATACTATGCAGGTGTACAGCGGAAGTCAGGTGCTGGAAGCGCTGGAAAAGCAGAGGTTTGATCTGATTCTGCTGGATATCATGCTTCCGGAGATGGATGGCTTTGAGCTGCTGCCATATATTGTAGAGAGAGGCATTCCGGTGATTTATCTGACCGCAAAGGCATCTCTTACGGATAAGGTGAAGGGGCTGAAGCTGGGGGCGGATGACTATATCACAAAGCCCTTTGAGGCGGTGGAGCTTCTGGCACGTATTGAGGCAGTGCTTCGCAGGAACGGCCGACAGAGAGAAGAGTTTACGCTAAAGGGAGTGCAGGTGAGACTGCAGGAGCGGAGCGTATTGAGGGATGGAGAGCCGGTTGAACTGACTGCCCAGGAATTCTCCCTGCTGGAGGTGCTGATCCACCACTGCAATATCGCGCTTACCAGGGAACAGCTTTTGGAGAAAGCCTGGGGTTACACGTACAATGGAGAATCCCGGACAGTGGACATTCATATTCAGAGACTGCGAAAGAAACTGGACTGGGAGGATGTGATTCAGACGGTGTATAAATACGGATATCGATTGGAGAAAAAGGAATGAAGCTGTGGCATAAAATATTTATCTCATCCGTTGTGATTACCATTGTGGGCATGCTGGCTTTCAGCATTGGAATGATAAGCAGGACACATAAGAACAGCCTGGAGAGGGAGTCAGACCGTTGTGTAAGCGAGCTGGAACTGCTTGCTCAGAGGGCAAAGGAATCCATTGAAAACGGAGAGAATATTTTTCAGACCATAACCAGACTCAGTAAAGACCAAAAGGGGGGAAGAAAGGGAAAAGGGCATTTCGTCATTTTTAAGGGGAATACCTGTGTGTATAAGGAGACGAGCCTTGATCCCGAAAAGATTGCACAGGCATTGCAAAAAAACCAGGATAAGGAGAAGGCAGTGGTCATTGCCAAGGAGGAGAACCACTATGCCGTGGCAGAAAGGACACTTGATGAGGAGTACACACTGGTATATGTGCGTTCTATCAACTGGGTCTTTACTAATTTAAATGACAATATCCGGCAGTTTTTGATCAGCACGCTGGTTCTGGTGGCAGCACTCAGTATCATGAGCTCCTGGATCGCAAAGCGGATCACCAGGCCTTTAGAGGAACTGGAGCGAAGCGCCAAGCTGCTGAACCAGGGAGCAGCGGCATTCCGGCTTAAGGAGGGACCGGACGAGATGGGGCAGCTGGGAGCAGTGTTTAACTCCATGTCCCAGGCTGTGCAGGAGCGGGAGGAGGAGCTGAAGCGGGAGGCCGTCAGCCGTCAGCAGTTTATTGAATCCATGTCCCATGAGATGAATACTCCCCTAACCTCCATTCAGGGGTATGCCCAATTTCTCCAATACGCCAACTGCACACAGGAGCAGAGGGCGAAGGCCCTGGAAAACATCCAGAAGGAGACCCGCCGGATGCAGGCGATGCAGAGAAAGCTCATGGATATCCACTCTATCAAGGAGGATATGCTTCTCGTAGAATCCTTAGATACGGAGGAGATCATAGAGGCAGTGGAGGAGGAGTTGAAGCCCAAAATACTGGAGAAAAACATCACAGTGGTGGAACAGACAGAGCTACCGGTCATCGAGGGGGACCGTCTGATCGTACACATTCTACTCTCCAACTTTCTGAGAAACAGCATTGCCTATTCCGAGGCCGGAAGCAAGGTGGAAATTCATATTTATGCTGACGAGAAGGGCAGAACCTGCCTGCAGGTAAAAGACCACGGCTGCGGCATCCCCAAGGAGCATCTGGACAAGGTAACACGGGCCTTTTACCGGGTGGATAAGTCGAGAAGCCGGGCCACAGGAGGCTCCGGAATCGGACTCTATCTGTGCCAGCATATCGTGGATGTGATGGGGGGGAGCCTGAAGATCCGTTCCCAGGAGGGAAAAGGAACGACAATAACCGTCATTTTTTGATTTTTTACAACTCTGTTACAAGTTGGAGCTGTTTTTGATATCCGAGCATAGTACAATGGTTTCTGAGAGCAAAAAAGGAGCTATAAGTATGTGCGGAATCAGTGGATTTATTGGAAAAGAGATCATAGACAGAGAAAATATATTAAAAGAAATGATGGAAGTCATGCGTCACAGGGGGCCTGATTCTGAGGGAACCTACTTTTCAGAGGAGGCGGCGCTGGGGTTTTGCAGGCTGAGCATCATTGATCTTCAGGAGGGCGGACAGCCCATGTTCAATGAGACAGGGGAACTGGTCCTGATTTTTAATGGCGAGATCTATAATTATCAGGAGCTCAGGGAAGAATTGGTGAAAAAAGGCCATGTGTTTGCCAACCACTCTGACTCAGAGGTACTGCTGCATGGATATGAGGAGTACGGAGAAAAGCTTTTGGACAGGTTGAGGGGCATGTTTGCCTTTGTAATCTGGGACAGCCACAGGAAAAAGCTGTTTGCAGCCAGGGATTTTTTTGGTATCAAGCCTTTTTATTACGGAATCATAAACGGAAGTTTTGTATTTGCCTCTGAGATTAAGAGCATTCTGGCATTTCCGGGGTATGAGAAGAAGGTAAATGAGGAGGCTTTGGAGCAATATCTATCCTTTCAGTACTCGGCGTTGGAGGAAACTTTCTTTGAGGGGATTTTTAAACTGCAGCCAGGGCACTATCTCACCTATGAGGATCAGATTGTAAAAATACGCAGCTATTTTGACCCTATGCTCACCCCTGAGAAGGAAGGGGATGAGGAGAGATTGATTGATGAGCTGGATGAGGTGATTCAAGGCTCCATAAAACAGCATATGGTCAGCGACGTGGAAGTGGGCAGTTTTCTGTCCGGTGGAGTGGATTCCAGCCTGATTGCAGCCTGCTTTACCGGGGACAGGTCTTTTACCGTGGGATTTCCCAAGGAGGGAGACCATTATACAGAGTGTGACCAGGCAGATTCCCTGGCGAAAAAGTTGAAGCTGAACCACACCAGCAGAACCATAGAGGAGGATGAATACTGGGAGGCAGTGCCAAAGGTGATGTACCATCTGGATGAACCCAGCGGGGATGCTGCGGCTGTGGCACTCTACTTTGTGGCAGGGGAGGCTGCAAAGCATGTGAAGGTGGTAACCTCAGGGGAGGGTGCGGATGAGCTCTTCGGAGGCTACAATATTTATCTGGAGCCCCAGGCACTGCGCTGGATCAGCTGGCTGCCAGGGGGCATGAGACGCAGACTGGGAGAATGGGCAGAGCGGATGCCCAGACATATGAAGGGGCGGAGCTATCTGATCCGTGCCAGCAAAGATGTGGAGGAGCGGTTTATCGGAAATGCCAATATTTTTTCCAAAGAGGAGAGGGAGAAAATATTGAAACATCCGGGGAAAGCAGTCTCGCCCGCAGAGCTATTGGAAAAGAAATACCGCAAGGCAGCAGGCTTGAGTGATATGGATAAGATGCAGTATATTGATCTCACCAGCTGGCTGCCAGGGGATATTCTGCAGAAGGCAGACAAGATGAGCATGGCCCACTCCCTGGAACTGCGCGTGCCGTTTCTGGACCGGAATGTTTTTGAGACAGCCAGAAGGCTGCCTTCCAGAGAGAAGACAAAGCACTACACCAGCAAGTATCTGTTCCGCAAAGCTGCGGAGCGCCATCTGCCCAAGGAGAACACAGAGCGCAGGAAACTGGGGTTCCCGGTTCCCATTAGAGTGTGGATCAGGCAGGAGAAGGGCTACGAAAAGATAAAGGAGCGGTTCACCAGCTCCGCTGCCCAACAGTATTTCTGCAGCGATCAGCTCTTAAAACTTTTGGAAGAACACAAAAGCGGGCAGGAGGACAACAGCAGGAAGATATGGACTGTGTATGCTTTTCTGGTCTGGCATCAGGTCTTTTTTGAACAGAGCGGCAGATAAACCGCAAAACAAGTGCCGTTTTCAGCATCACTGGTCACCCGGATTTTTCCGTGGTGGCCTTTTATTATGCGAAGGGCAATGGAGAGGCCGAGACCGTAACCGCCCTCTTTTCTGGAGCGGGATTTGTCCGTCCGGTAAAAACGATCAAACAGGCGGGGGAGCTCTTCCTGGGGAATCGGCTCCCCGGTGTTGCTCACCCTCAGGCAGACCTTGTCCTGGGAGGAGGAGAGTACTGCGCGCACCTTTTTTTCCAATCCCGCGTATTTACATGCATTGTCCAGGAGAATGAGCGCGAGCTGGCGAAGCTGCTGGGCATCCCCCAGAACCCACAGGTCCGGGGCAATGTCTTCTGAGAGGGTGACGCCCTGCTCAAAGGCCAGGGACTCGAAGGGGAGCAGGCTGCTCCAGAGCAGGTCACTGAAGTTTACAGGGGAGGTGGACTGGGGAAGAGGTTCCTCCTCTGAGCGGGCCAGAAAGAGCAGATTTTTCACCAGTTTCTGCATGCGGGAAGCCTCCTCCTGGGTATTTTGTATCCAGCGCTGCTGGCTTTTTATGGTCTCATCAGGGTGTGAAAGAAGGATTTTCAGATTGGCCAGGATGACCGTGAGCGGGGTTTTCAGCTCATGGGAGGCATCGGCCACAAAGCGGTTTTGCTCCTCCCAGGCCTTTCTGGCCGGTCCAAGGGCCCACCCTGCCAGGAACCAGCTGATGATAAAGAGCAGGCACATGCTTCCAAGTAGAATGAGGCATGAGGTAAGAATCAAATTTTGCATAGAACTCTCCTCCCGGATGGTGTCCACAAAAGCGATACAAAGCGTTCCCTCCTTCTCTTCCATTAAATAGCGCAGCGAAAGATTTTTCAGTTTCCCGGAATTTTCACCGTAGGCGAGGGCCGCATCCACCGCCTCCTGCGCCAGCTCTAAGGTTACCTCCTGACTGCTCTGGAGGATCTGAGTGACATGGTTATCCCCATCCAGGACGGTGATAAACACAGGAATCAGATCAAAGGGCGCCCTTTTCTCCTTCTGCCCGGGTTCTATGGGTGGAGGTATGGGGCCCATCTCCAGAGAGCGGTTCAAGGCATTGAAGCTCTCAGTTAAAAATCTGCGGTAGCTGGAAAAGCAGAGCAAAAAAAGTACGCTTGCCAGCACCAGTGTGACGATGGACATATTAATCAAAATAAATTTTCTACGGAGTTTCTGAAACATGATCTGCCTCCAGTCGGTAGCCCACTTTTCGGATGGTAACGATTTTGGTGTTGGATTTTAAGTACGACAGCTTTTTGCGGAGAAAGGAGATATAGGCCTCCACATTGTTGTCCTCTGCATTGGACTCGCTGCCCCAGACTTTTGTGATGAGCATTTCCTTGGAAAGGATCGCTCTCGGGCTGGAAAGTAGGATTTTCATGATCTCAAACTCCTTAAAGCCCAGGTGGACAGACCGGTCCAGGCAGCAGAGGTCATTGGCGGAGAGCTTCAGCGTGAGGTCTGCATAGGAGAGTTCCTCCAGCATGATTTCTCCCTGGCGTCTGGAGAGAGCACGGATGCGGGCCAGCAGCTCTTCTGGTACAAAGGGCTTAGTCATATAATCATCCGCACCCTCATCCAGACCATTAATTTTATCCCGGATATCATCCTTGGCGGTGAGCATCAGCACAGGGGTGGAGACTTTGGCCTCCCTGAGCTGGCGTACCACCTCAAAGCCGTCCTTCCCCGGCAGCATCACATCCAGGACAATCACATCATAGAGGCTGCAGAGTCCGTAAGCCAGCCCGTCGTCCCCGTTATAGACAATATCTGTTATATATTTAGCTTCTCTCATCAGCTGGCCGAGGGCATCGGCCAGTCTGGGTTCATCTTCTACGATTAGTATGTGCAAGAGTTTCATTTCCTTTCTTTGGGTTAAGGGTAGTATAGCGCAGGAAAAGGGTTGAGGCAATGGTTAAACTTACGATCAGCGCAGTAAATGCACTGACCTGTTGAAGAGTTTCAAAATTTCTATAGTCTCCCGTAACATTTCCTGCTATAATAAAGAGCGTCAGAGAAGCAAAAATGCTGAAAAATTAACATATAGAACAGGAGAATCGAAATGAAGTCTTTAGTAATCGCAGAAAAGCCCTCTGTGGCAAGGGACATTGCCCGTGTGCTTCACTGCTCCAAAAAGCTTCCGGGGGCCATGGAGGGGAAGGACTATGTGGTGACCTGGGCTTTGGGGCATCTGGTGACGCTGGCTGACCCGGAGGAGTACGATAAAAAATACATTCAGTGGAATCTGGAAACCCTGCCTATGATGCCAAAGAAAATGCAGCTTGTGGTGATCAAACAGACGGCAAAGCAATTTAAGGATGTGAAGACCCAGCTCTACCGCAAGGACGTGGACAAGGTGGTCATTGCCACGGACGCGGGCCGTGAGGGGGAGCTGGTGGCAAGATGGATTCTGGAGAAATCGGATTGCAGAAAACCCATCAAAAGGCTGTGGATCTCCTCCGTGACGGACAAGGCCATCCGCGAAGGCTTTGCCAATTTAAAGGACGGCAGGGAATATAACAATCTCTACGCAGCAGCGGTGGCCAGGGCGGAGGCGGACTGGCTGGTGGGTATCAACGCCACACGGGCGCTGACCTGTAAGTATAACGCGCAGCTCTCCTGCGGCCGCGTTCAGACGCCCACCCTGGCCATGATTGCAAAGCGGGAGGAGGAGATACGCAAGTTCCGCCCGGAGCCGTATTTTGGCCTCACGCTGACGGCGGGAGGGGTGAAATGGACCTGGCAGGACGGCAAGAGCGGCAGCATGCGCACCTTTCAGAGAGAGCGTATTGATCAGATCCATCAAAAACTGAAGGGGCAGAAACTGCAGATCGTCTCTGTGGAGCGGGCGGCAAAGAAAAAGCACGCTCCCGGTCTCTACGACCTGACAGAGCTGCAGAGAGATGCCAATAAGCGGTTCGGCTATTCCGCCAAGGAGACGCTAAACATCATGCAGCGCCTCTATGAAAACCATAAGGTGCTCACTTACCCCAGGACGGACTCCAGATATCTGAGCACAGATGTGGCGGACACCATAAGGGAGAGGCTGCAGGCATGTGCGGTGGGGCCTTACCGGAAGCTGGCCGGAACTCTGGCGTCAAAGCCCATACGCACCAACAGTTCCTTTGTGGACAATAAGAAGGTGAGTGACCACCATGCCATCATTCCCACTGAGCAATTTGTACAGCTGGACCATATGACAGTGGAGGAGAGGAAAATCTATGATCTGGTGGTGCGTCGTTTCCTGGCTGTTCTGTATCCACCTTTTGAGTACGAGCAGACAACCCTGAAAGGCAGGGCTGCGGGGGAGATCTTTGCCGCAAAAGGAAAGATCGTAAAGAGCCAGGGATGGAAGGCAGTCTATGAGAATCCGGAGGATGCGGATACGGAGGAGGAAGAGGCAGCGGAGCCGGATCTGCGGGAGCAGAGCCTTCCGGATCTGAAAAAGGGCGAGACGCTTTCCGTGCTGGGAATGGACATCACCAGCGGAAAGACAAAGCCGCCTGCTCCGTTTAATGAGGCCACCCTGCTCTCCGCTATGGAAAATCCGGTGAAATATATGGAGTCCAAAGATGCAGCAGCTGCAAAGACCCTGGGGGAAACAGGGGGGCTCGGAACCGTGGCCACCAGAGCGGACATTATTGAAAAGCTGTTCCACACCTTCCTGATGGAGAAGAGGGGAAATGACATCTTCATTACCTCAAAGGCAAAGCAGCTGCTGGAGTTGGTTCCCGCAGACTTGAAAAAGCCGGAGCTGACTGCCTCCTGGGAGATGAAGCTGGCTGGAATTTCCAAGGGGAAGATCAAAAAAGAGGACTTTCTGGGGGACATCCGCAGCTACACCCAGGAGATTGTGGGGGAGATCAAGACAGGAGACGGGACCTTCCGGCATGATAATCTGACCAACAAAAAATGCCCGGAATGCGGTAAGCGGATGCTGGCTGTGAACGGTAAAAACAGCAAGATGCTGGTATGCCAGGATCGGGAATGCGGCCACAGGGAGACCATTTCCAGAACCACCAATGCCCGCTGTCCCAAATGCCACAAGCGCATGGAGATGTATGTTAAGGGGGAGGAGGAGATATTTATCTGTCCCTGCGGATACAAAGAGAAGCTCTCCAGCTTTAAAGCGCGCCGGGAAAAGGAGGGGGCAGGGGTAAACAAGCGGGATGTGCAGAACTATTTAAACCAGCAGAAAAAAGAGGCCCGGGAACCCATCAACAATGCTTTTGCGGATGCGCTGTCAAAGCTGAATCTGAAGTAGTGGGTTACTGCTCACTCAGGTCTGAGCATTAACTGCGCAGACCGTGGGAACAGTAACAATAGTGGAAAAGTTACTGTAATGCAGGTTGAAAAAAGTTGTAGTTTATTTTTAGATATGCTATACTAAAAAAAATGTAACTGCCATAGTACCGAGTGGTTACAAAAAATGAATAAAAGCGAGCAGAGGTGCAAACATGAAAAGAGTACTTTTGAAATTGAGCGGGGAAGCGCTGGCCGGAGATAAAAAGATGGGTTTTGACGAACCGACTGTCACCATGGTTGCAAAGCAGGTAAAGCAGCTGGTGGACGATGGGATCGATGTGGGGATAGTCATCGGCGGGGGTAATTTCTGGAGAGGACGCTCCAGCGAGAACATTGACCGCACCAAGGCAGACCAGATCGGAATGCTGGCAACCGTGATGAACTGTATCTATGTATCTGAGATTTTCCGCTCTGTGGGTATTATGACACAGATCCTGACTCCCTTTGCCTGTGGTTCCTTTACCAAGCTGTTTGCGAAGGACCGGGTAAATAAGTATTTTGAAAAAGGCGTGGTATCCTTTTTCGCAGGCGGGACAGGCCACCCCTATTTTTCCACGGACACAGCCACCGTGCTGCGGGCTATTGAGATCGAAGCAGATGTGATTCTGCTGGCCAAGTCCATTGACGGAGTCTACGACAGCGATCCCAAGGATAATCCGGATGCCAAGAAGTACGATGAGATCACTATTCAGGAAGTGATTGACAAGAAGCTGGGCGTAGTGGATATGGCAGCCTCCATTCTGTGTATGGAAAACAAGATGCCCATGCTGGTGTTTGGGCTGAATGAGGAAAATAGTATAGTAAATTCTGTAAAAGGAAACTTTAACGGCACAAAAGTGACTGTTTAAAAAATAGCAGGAGGAAAAAAACATGGATGAAAGAATTCAGATTTACGACACAAAAATGACAAAATCTTATGATAATCTGTTAGCAGAGTTTGGAGCAATCCGTGCGGGACGGGCGAACCCTCATGTGCTGGACAGAATCGTGGTAGATTACTACGGTACGCCAACTCCCATCCAGCAGGTAGGAAATGTGACTGTTCCAGAGCCTCGCATGATTCAGATTCAGCCCTGGGATGCTTCCCTGGTGAAGGCCATTGAGAAGGCGATCCAGGTTTCCGACCTGGGAATCAACCCCAACAATGACGGCAAAGTGATACGTCTGGTATTCCCTGAGCTGACAGAGGAGAGAAGAAAAGAGCTTGTTAAGGATGTAAAGAAAAAGGGAGAGAGTGCAAAAGTGGCTGTCCGGAACATACGCCGGGATGCAAACGACCACTTTAAGAAGCTTGGCAAGAGTTCCGACGTTTCTGAGGACGAGATCAAAGAGCTGGAAGAAAAGGTACAGAAGATGACGGACAAGTACATCAAAGAGATTGACAAGGCAGTGGAAGAGAAATCCCAGGAGATCTTAAAGGTCTGATGAAAAAATAGAGAAAAGGGGGCGGGGAGGCCCCCTTTTTTACCTTGCGAAGAAAGGAAGAAAACTATGGTTATTCCCCAGCATGTTGCAATCATATTGGACGGGAATGGGAGATGGGCAAAGAGCAAAGGGATGCCCAGAAACTACGGACATGTGAGAGGCGCCAAGAATCTGGAAGTGATCTGCCGGGACGCCTACAATATGGGTATCAAATACCTCACCGTATACCTGTTTTCCACTGAGAACTGGAAGCGGTCCAAGGACGAGGTGGACGGCCTGATGAAGCTGTTTCGCAGCTACACCAAAACCTGTATCAAGACCGCAGCGGAGAACAACATGAAAGTCCGCACCCTGGGTGATCCCAGTGCTTTGGCTAAGGACCTGCAGGAGAGCCTGAGACGGTTAGTGGATTCCTCCAAGGACAACACGGGACTAAACTTTCAGATTGCCATCAACTACGGAAGCCGGGATGAGATCATCCGGGCGGTGCAGAGGGTGGCGGCGGACTGTGCCGAGGGTAAGATAGAGGCCGACTCCATTGATGAGGAATTGTTTTCCGGTTATCTGGACACGGCTGAAATCCCGGACCCGGATCTGCTGATCCGTACAAGCGGAGAGCAAAGGCTCTCCAACTATCTGCTATGGCAGTTGGCCTACACAGAATTCTACTTTACGGATGTTCCCTGGCCTGCTTTTACAAAGGATGAAATGTGGAAGGCAATCGAAAAATACAATGGACGGGAACGCAGATTCGGAGGCGTGAAGGAGGAGTAAGTTATGTTTAAGACCAGGCTGATCAGTGGGATCGTACTGGTGGTGGTAGCACTGGTGACCATCATATCCGGGGGACCCATACTTTACGGAACCCTGCTGCTCACCTCCCTTGTCGGGGTGCGCGAGTTGTACAGAGCGGTAAAAGTAGAGGAAGGGAGCACGGGCATATTAGCGGTTGTAGGATACGTAGGTGTAATTTCCTATTATATCCTATTAATTTTGGAGCTGAATGCATATATTATGATAGATGTCATTTTTATCCTGGTAGCGCTGATGGCGGTTTACGTCTTTTCCTACCCTAAATACCGCAGTGAGCAGGTGATGGCAGCCTTCTTCGGCATTCTCTATGTAGCAGTGATGCTCTCCTATATTTACCAGACCAGGAATCTTCAGGACGGTGCATTTGTGGTCTGGCTGATCTTTCTGTGTTCCTGGGGATGCGATACCTGCGCTTACTGCGTGGGGATGCTCATTGGGAAACACAAGATGTCACCCAGATTGAGCCCTAAAAAATCCATAGAGGGCGCAGTTGGAGGAGTTGTGGGAGCTGCTCTTCTGGGGGGAATCTATGCGGCTGTGGCAGGCCCTCACATGCAGGGCAGCAGTCCGGTGGTGCAGTATGCCCTGATCTGTGCTGTGGGAGCCCTGATTTCCATGGTGGGAGACCTGGCTGCTTCGGCAATCAAGAGAAATCACGGCATCAAGGATTACGGAAAACTGATACCTGGGCATGGAGGAATCCTGGACCGGTTTGACAGTGTCATTTTTACCGCTCCGGTGATTTATTTTCTGGCACTTGTCATGATCTAGGAAGCAAATAAAATACTTCTACTTTTATAGTTGCCAAAAGAGACATAGAATACCGCTAATAAAGCGGTGAAGTGGAGACTTATATGAAGAATAAAAGAGAGATTGCCATTCTTGGGTCAACGGGTTCTATCGGAACCCAGACTTTGGATGTGGTGAGAGCAAACGGCGATCTCGCCGTTGCAGCTCTGGCGGCGGGAAGCAATGTAAAGCTTATGGAGGAGCAGATACGAGAATTTCATCCTCATACAGCTGCCCTTTGGGATGAAAATGCAGCATCGGATTTGAGAGACCGGGTGCGGGATTTGGATGTGCGCATCCTCTCCGGGATGGACGGGATGCTGGAGATCGCGGCAATGCCAGGTCCGGAGATTCTGGTGACCGCCATTGTGGGAATGATCGGAATCCTCCCCACCATAGAGGCCATCAAGGCAGGGAAAGACATTGCGCTGGCCAACAAGGAGACTCTGGTGACCGCAGGGCATCTGATCATGCCCATGGCAAAGGAACATAAAGTACGCATCCTGCCGGTGGACAGTGAACATAGCGCCGTCTTCCAATGCCTGCACGGGGAGCAGGGACGGGAGGTGAGTAAACTATTGCTCACCGCATCCGGGGGACCCTTCCGGGGAAGAAAGAGATCAGATCTGGAAAACATACAGGTGGAGGATGCCCTGAAGCACCCTAACTGGGCTATGGGACAGAAAATTACCATTGACTCGGCCACCCTGGTGAACAAGGGATTGGAAGTGATGGAAGCCAGATGGCTATTTGGTGTGGAGCTGGATCAGATTCAAGTGGTGGTTCAGCCTCAGAGTGTGATTCACTCCATGGTGGAGTTTGCAGACGGGGCAGTGATGGCCCAGCTTGGTACGCCGGATATGAAACTGCCCATTCAGTATGCACTTTATCACCCCCAGCGCCGGTATCTGGCAGGGGAACGGCTGGACTTTGGCTGTTTGAAACAGATAACTTTTGAAGATCCGGATATTGAGACCTTTCTGGGTCTTCCCCTGGCTTTTCAGGCGGCAAGGGCGGGAGGTACCATGCCCACAGTTTACAACGCTGCCAATGAGCGGGCAGTGAGCAGATTTTTACATAAGCAGATACGCTTTTTGGATATTTACGAAATCATAGCGGAGTGTATGGAACATCACAAGGTGATCAGCCATCCTACCGTGGAGGAGATTTTAGCCACAGAGCAGGCGACTTATGAATTGATTGGGAATAGGTGGTAGTATGAGTATAATTTTAGCTTTAATAATATTCAGTTTGATAATCCTCATCCACGAGCTGGGACATTTCCTTCTGGCAAAGCGGGGAGGCATTGTTGTGGAGGAGTTTTCCCTGGGTATGGGTCCCAGGCTGATCAGCACAGTAAAGGGAGGAACCAGGTATTCCCTGAAGCTGCTGCCCTTTGGAGGCTCCTGTATGATGCTGGGTGAGGATGAAAACACAATGGAAGAAGGCTCCTTTGCCAGCAAATCAGTGTGGACCAGGATCTCAGTGATTGCGGCAGGTCCGATCTTTAACTTTATTCTGGCCTTTCTGTTGTCTCTGTTTATCATAGGAAGTATTGGTGTAGACCGCCCTGTGGTGATAGAGGTGAACGAAGGATCACCGGCAGCAGAGGCCGGATTACAGGCTGGAGACAAGATACTGAAGATGAACAACAAGCCAATCCGGTTAAGCAGGGAGGTCTCCAACTATGTGACCTTCCATCAGGGCCAGGAAGTCACCATGGTATATGAACATGAGGGCCAGGAGAAAACCGTTGTGATGGAGCCCAAGCAGAATGAGGGCGGCAGATATGTGTTCGGCATCTCTATGAATGCCAATTACAGGGAAAAGGTGGGCTCCTGGGAGACCATCAAGTACAGCGCCTATGAGGTCAAGTACTGGATCAGTGCTACCTTGGAGAGCCTGAAAATGCTTTTCCAGGGCAAGGTGGGGATCAATGACATGGCTGGTCCGGTGGGCGTGGTGTCCATCATCGGCGATACCTATGAGCAGAGCATTCCGTCAGGAGGATTCTATGTCTGGCTGAATATGTTGAACATTTCCATTCTGCTGACTGCCAACCTGGGAGTGATGAATCTGCTCCCACTTCCGGCGCTGGATGGGGGAAGACTGGTATTTTTGATTTTGGAGGCCATACGCGGAAAGCGGATCAATCCGGAAAAAGAGGGACTGGTACACTTTATCGGTTTGATGGCCTTGATGGTGCTCATGGTTGTGGTGATGTTTAATGATGTGAGAAAGTTATTTTAAATAAAGTTTCAAAGCCGACCGGGTCATTTCCGAAAATGACCCGGTCGTTTTTGGCATTTTTGGCACCGGAAAGCGGATGGTGCGCGCTTTCTGGTTTTGTGCATATACTGGTAGTGACGATAATATATTCGAGGTTAGACATGCAGAATAATACAGTCAGGGCCATGCAGGAGGAGGCGGTAGACCGGGGCAGGCTTCAGGTTCAGGTGATCAACTACGGGAGAGCAGTCCCTGTGGAGGACGCGGTGGTTGATATTGCCTACACAGGAGATCCGGACAGTACCATAGAGGAAGTGAATACAAATGCAAACGGACAGACAGAAATTCTGGAGTTGGCAGCGCCGCCCCTGGAGTACAGCATGCAGCCGTCCGGAAACCAGCCCTATTCCGAATATACCCTGCAGATCACTGCTCCAGGATATGAGACGGTGACCATCTCGGGAACAGAGATTCTGCCGGAACAGACAGCCATTCAGACAGTGGAGCTGCGTCCGCTGGTCCAGCCAGAGGAATATCAGAACATTGTAATACCCGCCCACACCCTGTATGGGGAGTATCCCCCCAAGATCGCGGAGGCGGAGATCAAGCCTGTGAGCCAGATGGGGGAGATCGTGTTGAGCAGAGTGGTGATTCCTGAGTTTGTGGTAGTGCATGACGGATCGCCAAATGACACCACAGCCACAGACTATTATATCCGTTACCGCGATTACATTAAAAATGTGGCGTCCAGTGAAATCTATGCAACATGGCCAAGAGCTACTATCATGGCCAATGTGCTGGCTATTATGTCTTTTACGCTGAACCGGGTTTATACAGAGTGGTATCGGAATAAGGGATTTGACTTTACAATCACCTCTTCCACAGCCTTTGACCATAAGTGGATACATGGCAGAAATTTCTTTGAAAGCATATCTGAGGTGGTGGATGAGATCTTCAGCAACTATCTGTCCAGGCCCAATGTAAAGCAGCCCATTCTCACACAGTATTGCGACGGACAGAGAGTAACCTGCCCCAACTGGATGAGCCAGTGGGGATCAAAGAGCCTGGGGGACCAGGGGTATGCGGCTATTGAAATACTAAGATATTACTACGGGGACAGCATGTATATCAATACTGCTGAGGAGATCTCCGGAATTCCGTCCTCCTGGCCTGGATACAGCCTGGATATCGGAGCCAGCGGCGCCAAGGTGGAACAGATTCAGGAACAGCTGAATGCGATTTCCAATGCCTATCCCCTGATTCCAAAGATTGATGCGGACGGGATTTATGGGGAGAGGACGCAGGATGCAGTTAGGGTATTTCAAAGTGTATTCGGGCTGCCGCAGACTGGGGTTGTAGATTACCGAACCTGGTATAAGATCCAGGAAATCTTTGTGGGGGTTACCCGGATTGCAGAGCTGAATCCCTGAGTCAGAGTGAGAGTACAAATATAGCTTACAGCAAGCTGTTTTTGTCTCCCTGCGGGGGCAGGGAGACAAAATCCTCTAATCAATACATTCATTGGCTGACAGCGCCTTCTTCTGTTTGCTCTCTGACAGAAACAGGCCTGCCAGTGTGAGCCCCATGCCGCACAGAGCCACGGTGGTGATATGCTCATGCAGAATGAGTGCGGAGGTCACGGTTGTAATGACAGGAACCATGTAGATGTACACGCTGGTCTTTACAGATCCCAGGATGCGCACGGCCAGGTTCCAGGTGACAAAGCAGAGGGCGGACGCGCCCAGTCCCAGAAACAGGAGGTTCAGCAGATTTGTGGTATCTGTAAACTGGCTTAAAGTCACATGAAAACCCATGCTGATGAGAGTGGGAATCATGAATACCAGGCCGTAGAAAAAGGTTCTCCGGGTGGTATGTATGGTGGGATAGCCAAAGGAGCTAATCTTTTTAGTCAGGGTGGAGTAGGCAGCCCACACCACTGCCGCAGCGGCAGCCAGCAGATCTCCCAGGGGATTGATGGAAATGGCATCCCCGCTGCCGAAGCTGATCAGGCAGATGCCGGTAATCGCCAGAATAAAGCCTGCAAAAAAGCGGAATCCTGGTCGTTTCCCTTTGAGAAAGAGACATTCAAAGAGGGCTGTAAAAAAGGGGGCGATGGAGATGATCACTCCCACGTTTGACGCCAAGGTATAGGTCAATGCAATATTTTCCAGCAAATAATACAGGGATACCCCGCACAGCCCTGCCAGAAGAAAATATACTTCATGAGAGCGTGAGCGGGGAGTGAGCTTCTTTCTGGATACTATCCACAGGGCAGCATATCCGATGAGAAAACGGATAAACAGGATTTCAATAGGGGAAAAGCTTTTTAGCAGTACCTTAGTCGAGATAAAGGTGGTTCCCCAGATCAGTATGGTCATAAGAGCGGACAGATGTCCGGTGAGCGTGTTATTCTTCGTCATTTGGAAGCTCCTTTGTCTGAAATATTTTTTGGTACTGCTTTGGCGTCAGGCCGATGAACTGTTTAAAGAAGTTGGTGAAGTGGCTCTGGTCGGAAAAGCCAGCCAGGGCTGAGGCTTCAATGGGCGGGATGCCCTGCTCCAGAAATTTCTTGGCTTTTTCTAAGCGCACGGTCTGAAGGTAGCGGTAGGGAGAGACGCCCACTTGCTTTGTGAAGGAGCGCAGTAGGTAGGATTTTCCGAAGTCTGTCATGGACAACAGGTCATCCAGGGTGATGTTTTCGGAAAAATGTTCCTCCATGTACCTGCACAGGTCCTGGGTCTGGGCAGTGGGCTGTGAGATCTGTGCCTCCTCAAAGGGAGTTGCATATTCCCGAAGCACTTGTTCCAAAAGAAAGAAAAGCAGCTCTTCCTTCTCAAGCTTCGGGGCATCCACGAGAATAGAGTTGTACAAGTCTCCCAGAGACTGGGGGATGTCGCTTCCATAGACCACGTTTTGGGAGAAGTAGGGGGAGAAGGACTGGCCGGTGATTTCTTTCACAGCCCGGCACATGACATCTGGGTTAATGTTCACAGCCCGGTAGTCCAGAATCTCTCCGTTCATCGGGGCACAGTAGTGGTTATCCCTGGGATTAAAGAGAATCAGGTCTCCCACAGTGAGATCGTATTCGTTGCCCTTGCACCAGAGATGACGGCTTCCTCCCTCCACAAATCCAATGACATAGTAATCGTGAAAGTGGTTGGGAAATTTCTGGACAATTCCGCTTAAGTTGTAGGCTTCTATCTGAAGATCACGGTCATAGTAGACGTGACGCTGTTCCTGTTCGTTGAGCATGGCGTGTCCTCCTTGTAATTTTCTCTATTGTAACATTTAGAATCCCGGATTTCTTGAAAGATATTACACCTTTTGAGCACATCAAAAATGACCAGGTCATTTTCTGCAAATGACCTGGCCGTAATTGGGTGGAATGGAGATAGCGAGACTCGAACTCGTGACCTATACGTTGCGAACGTATCGCTCTCCCAACTGAGCTATATCCCCGTAATAGTGCTTGCTTGAATTTCTGTTAAAGGAGTTACGATCCACCCATGTAATATATTATACTCCAAAATACGATAAACGCAAGAGAAGATGCCAAAATACTTCGTGGAATTTTAACATCTTTTCTTGCGAAACCTATGGCTTTCAGAGGCATTCTTGAACCCATATTGATATGAGATGGCTTCAGACTAAGTTTACGTCGTCTTCGTGATACATAAACAGGGACAGCACATAAAGCAGAGCAGCAAAATCAGGAGGCCAATTTTTATTTAAACTTATCTTTACTGTGTGTTTAAACATACCTGTTATGCTGCCCATAGTGGTTTCGCCGGAAAACAGTAAGAAATCTCGCTTTTCAGATTGTTTTATGGTGATAACAGCATCTTCCCATAACATAGTAAGCTGCTCTGCCCGGGGCGGACGCATTAGAAAATCACTTTCTCCATATACGATTATAGCTGTCCCTTCCTTTGCGCTTCCTTGAATATGCAGTGATTGAGGTGATAGTCTGCTGACTTTGAACTGCTGTTTTCCATCCGCGTCGGAGATCAAGTAGTCTCCTTCGTGCCAGCGGATATAGGACATGGGCAAATGATCTTCATGATAGAGTACACTTTTTACCAATCCTTTTTTTACATACCATAACATAATGATTCCCTCCCTTTAAACGAAAAGTAAGTTTATGACAAGTCCGGCTGCACCGCAAAGGCTCATAACCAGAATGGGATTCCATTTAAATTTTTTCAGGAGAAAGAAAGCTCCGGCAAATAGCAGGAGACCGACACGATTTAGATTACCCCATCCAAAGGCTGTTCCCTGAAAAGCCACCTGCAGCAGGATCGACAGTCCGGCCGATGCAATCAGAGCAACCACAGCGGGACGAAGGCTGGCAAGCACGCTCTGTATAATTGAGACATTTTTGTAGCGATAATAGATAAATGCCAAAAGAGATACGATGATACAGGACGGCAGAATGCAGCCCAATGTGGCTATAACCGCTCCAGGTGCTCCTGCAATGCGGATTCCGACAAAGGTAGCCGAGTTTACTGCAATCGGCCCGGGAGTCATCTCCGCAATCGTAATCAGATCCGTAAATTCATTCATGGTAAGCCAGGCATGCTGTTCTACGACCTGACTTTGGATCAGAGGCATAGCCGCATAACCTCCCCCGATACTGAAGAGACCAACCTGAAGGAAGCTGAGAAACAACTGCCAATAAATCATAATTTCTCCCCCTTTCTGTATTTCCACAGCTCTGTTCCAATCCCTACGAAAGAAGCAGCCAGAATGATGTAGATGACATTACAGTGCAAAAAGAAAGTGGCAAGGAAGGCTAGGACCATAACAGCGATGTGGATGACGGAACGGTTGTTAATAACTTTAAATCCAAGATCCGAAACCACATTCAAGATAACAGCAGCTACTCCTGCCTGCATTCCTTTTAGTACCAGAGCTACATATGTATTTGAGGCAAAGGCTGTATAGAAAAAGGAAATGATTGAAAGAATGACCATGGGCGGAATAATGGTTCCCAGAACTGCAGTAAGCATTCCGCTAAATCCGGCTACGCGCCAGCCAACCAGGATGGAAGCATTTACAGCAATAGCCCCTGGGGAGGATTGTGCCAATGCGGCCAAATCAAGCATCTCCTGTTCATCAATCCAGTGCAGTTCATCCACAAACTTGCGTTTCATAAATGTAATGATTACAAATCCCCCACCGAAAGTAAAAGAACTAATATAAAGAGTGCTGAAAAATAAACTTCGCAGGGTTTTCCAACTGATTTTTTTGCCTTCTTTTGATTTCATGTGCACCCCTCCTTACTCTAAAAATACACCTTGCAATCTGATATGTAAAATGCTATTATCGGATTAAGAAGATGCCGATATGGGCATGATTGGAGGGGGATATGACATTACGCCATTTAAAAGTATTTATAGCTGTTTATCAGGAAGAGAGCGTTACCCGCGCGGCTGAACTTTTGCACATGACACAGCCTACGGTGACACGAGCCGTACAGGAAATAGAACAGTATTATGGCATTCATCTCTTCGAGCGCTTTAAACATAGGCTGTATGTGACAGAAAGCGGGAGACAGTTTTACACACACGCTCTACAGCTCGTAAATTCATTTGATACAATGGAAATGGAATTTCGCAATTGGGATGAATTTGGCATTCTCAGGGTGGGAGCCAGCATCAGGCTGGGAAATCTGCTGATGCCTAAGGTAGTGGCAAGTTTCCAAAACGAGCATCCTGATCTGAAGATAAAAGTCACTATTTCAAACGGGGAGCAGCTCAAGCAAAAACTGCTGAACAATCAGCTGGATTTGGCTATGATTGACGGAAGCATAGCTGAGGAACATCTGCATAAAGAAAAATTCGCTGAGGACCGTCTTGTTCTGATTCTGCCACCGGACGACCCTCTCTGCAAGGTAGATACACTTAGGCTGCATGATTTAAGACGCTCTCGTTTTCTGCTTCGGGAAAACGGGAGCGTTTGCAGGTCTTATTTAAACCACATATTCGCTGTACATGGCCTTTCACTGGAGCCTGCCTGGGAGAGTACCAGTACACAGGCAATTATTCAGGCAGTCAGTGCGGGAGTTGGCATATCATTTTTGCCGGAACAGCTTGTTAGAAAGGATATTCAGGCGGGAACGGTTGCCACACGGGAGATAATAGATGAATCCTTTGTCCGGGAAAACTATATCGTATGGCACAAAAACAAGTTTCTGGCAAAATCAGCCAGGGAGCTTATGCAGATTTGCCGTTCTGTGGCAGAAAAGATAGATAAATAGCATGAAAAAAGGTAACCAATTGCTTGATTACCTTTTTAAACCTCATATTGCGAAAACACTGCCACATGCACGGTTCTCGATGGAAGCAAGGAGGCTCGAACTCCTGACCTTTCGCGTGTGAGGCGAACGCTCATCCCAGCTGAGCTATGCTTCCGTTTCCATGAGGATATTATACCACTTTGAAGAGAAAATGCAACAACAATTTAAAGTGTGTTGCTGCTAAAGATCATAAATAGCAATGATTTCTTTAAAAAGTTCTACATGTATCTGTTCATCCGCCACAATGCGCTTTAGATTTTCCACAATGCAGGGGTCATCAATAGAACGAATCTGGTTTTCATACTTTTCAATGGCAGCTAATTCTCCGGACAAGGCATTGCGGACGAGAGGAGAAAGTACAGTGGGATATTGGTTATAGCCTGGAGTCCAGTAGACCTTGCGGCTGCGGCAGCGGGTCCAAAGTCTGGGGTCCTCCCCCAATTCAAGTGCCAGCTTTCCAAAAATCTCCAGGTGGTGCATTTCCACAATACTGATCTTGTGAAAAATAGCGGCGATATCCTCAAAATGGCAGTCTGTTATAAGGTTGTTGTAAAGATAAAGGCTGACGGCAGACATTTCGGAATTAGAGCCGCCTACATTGTCCAGCATCCAGCCTGCATAGCGGTAATTCTGTCCGCATACTTTTATTTCTGGATAGGGGGCTGAATCAGAGTAAGTGAGTTTATTAATATCTAACATGTAAAACCTCTCTATAATTGTAGAAGATATAATAAAGTCTATGCAGAAAAATTAAAGGATATGAGAAGACCAAACGTGCAGAAAGAGAGTCAGGAAATAGAATTCTAAGAAAAAAGTCTTGAAAAGTTCTTTCAGATATGTTAGAATCTTAACAATTTGAGAACCTATAGGTCAAGGGAGAGCAATAGGCAAACGGAAGTGCGCCTATAGGTAGCCTCTGACCGGCGTTCTCTTTTTTTTTGCGCAAATCCTACCATACTACTTTACACGACCATCTTTACTATAAAATACTGAAAGGAGCAGGCAGCACATGAAAGCTTTTCTAATATTGGAAGACGGCACTGTTTTCACAGGCACCAGCATTGGAGCAGAGAAAGAAATCATCAGCGAAATCGTATTTAACACGTCCATGACAGGATATTTGGAGGTGCTGACCGACCCATCTTACGCTGGGCAGGCAGTTGTCATGACCTATCCGCTCATCGGTAACTATGGTATTTGCCATGAGGATATGGAGTCTGCAAGGCCATGGCCGGACGGCTATATTGTGAGAGAGCTTTCACGTGTCCCCAGCAATTTTAGGAGCCAAGGGAGCATTCAGGACTTTCTTGTTAAGCACGATATTCCGGGAATCTGCGGGATTGACACCAGAGCGCTCACCAAGATTCTGCGTGAGAAGGGAACCATGAACGGGATGATCACCACAAACGCAGACTACAGTCTGAGGGAGGTTCTTTCCAGCCTGAAGGCCTACGCCACCGGAAAAGTGGTGGAAAAAGTGACCTGTGAAGAGAAATATGTGCTGGATGGAGAGGGGCCTAAGGTGGCGCTTTTGGACCTGGGAGCAAAGAAAAATATTGCCCGCAGTCTGAACCAGAGAGGCTGCCAGGTGACCGTGTATCCCGCACTCACCACAGCAGAAGAGATCATAGCCTCCAAACCGGACGGCATCATGCTCTCCAATGGACCTGGAGATCCAAAGGAGTGTACATCTATAATAGAAGAAATTAGGAAACTCTATCAAACAGACATTCCCATATTTGCAATCTGCCTGGGGCATCAGCTCATGGCTCTGGCAAACGGTGCGGACACCCACAAGATGAAATACGGCCACCGCGGAGGAAATCACCCGGTAAAGGATCTAGAGACCAGCAGAGTCTACATCTCATCCCAGAACCATGGCTATGTGGTGGATACTCAGAATCTGGACCCATCCGTAGCTGTCCCGGCCTTTGTCAATGTGAATGACGGGACAAACGAAGGGCTGAAGTACACTGGAAAGAATATCTTTACGGTACAGTTTCACCCGGAAGCATGTCCTGGGCCTCTGGATTCGGGATATCTCTTTGACCGCTTTATGAAAATGATGGAGGTGACAAAATAATGCCCAAGAACCCGGATATCAAAAAAGTACTAGTAATTGGCTCAGGTCCAATCGTGATCGGACAGGCAGCAGAATTTGACTATGCTGGAACCCAGGCCTGCCGCTCCCTGAAGGAGGAGGGCATTGAGGTAGTTCTGCTGAACTCCAATCCCGCTACCATCATGACAGATAAGGACATTGCGGATAAGGTATACATTGAGCCTCTGACTGTGGAGGTTGTGGAACAGCTGATTTTAAAGGAGAGACCGGACAGTGTGCTTCCCACCCTGGGAGGCCAGGCAGGGCTGAATCTGGCCATGGAGCTGGAGGAGGCAGGATTTTTAAGGGAGAATGGTGTGCGTCTTATTGGAACCACCTCTGAGACCATCAAGAAGGCCGAGGACCGCTTAGAGTTCAAAAGTACCATGGAGAAGATTGGAGAGCCGGTGGCGCCCTCCCTGGTAGTGGAAAACGTGGAAGATGGTGTGGAATTTGCCAAAAAGATCGGCTATCCGGTGGTGCTGAGGCCTGCATATACGCTGGGCGGAAGCGGCGGGGGTATTGCAGAAAGCTATGAGGAGCTGGTAGAAATCCTGGAAAACGGCCTTCGCCTGTCCAGGGTAGGTCAGGTGCTTGTAGAGCGCTGCATTGCCGGATGGAAAGAGATCGAGTACGAGGTGATGAGGGATGGCAATGGAAACTGTATCACTGTCTGCAACATGGAGAATATTGATCCGGTGGGCGTGCACACCGGGGACAGCATAGTGGTGGCGCCCTCTCAGACACTGGGGGACAAGGAATACCAGATGCTGCGCACCTCAGCCCTGAATATCATCAGCGAACTGAACATTACCGGGGGCTGCAACGTGCAGTATGCATTAAACCCGGACAGCTTTGAGTACTGTGTCATTGAGGTGAATCCCCGCGTGAGCCGTTCCTCGGCCCTGGCATCCAAGGCAACCGGATACCCGATTGCCAAGGTTGCTGCGAAAATCGCTCTGGGGTATACTTTAGACGAGATTAAAAATGCCATCACGGGAAAGACGTATGCCAGCTTTGAGCCCATGCTGGACTACTGTGTAGTTAAAATACCGAGACTTCCCTTTGATAAATTTATCAGCGCTAAGCGAACCCTGACCACACAGATGAAGGCCACCGGCGAGGTTATGAGTATCTGCGATAACTTTGAGGGCGCTTTGATGAAAGCGATCCGCTCCCTGGAGCAGCATGTGGACTCCCTGATGTCCTATGACTTTACGCATCTGGATGGGGATGGACTGCGCAAGCAGCTGAAGGTTGTGGATGACCGGAGGATCTGGGTGATCGCAGAAGCTGTGAGAAAAGGACTTTCCTATGAAGAAATCCATGAGATCACCAAGATTGACCTGTGGTTTATCGATAAAATAGCCATTCTGGTGGAGATGGAGCAGGATTTAAAGGACCGGGAGCTAACTCCTGAGCTTTTAAAGGAGGCCAAGCGCATTGAATTTCCGGACAGCGTCATTGCAAAGCTATCCGGAAAGACAGAGGAATCCGTCAAGGAAATGCGCTATAAAAACGGCATCACAGCCGCCTACAAAATGGTAGATACCTGCGCGGCGGAGTTTGCCGCGGAGACACCCTACTACTATTCCGTATTTGGAAGTGAGAACGAGGCAGTGCAGACAAGCGGCCGCAAAAAGGTCCTGGTCTTGGGGTCTGGTCCTATACGGATTGGTCAGGGAATCGAGTTTGACTTCTGTTCCGTGCACTGTACCTGGGCTTTCGCGAAAGAAGGATATGAAACCATCATTGTGAACAACAATCCGGAGACGGTTTCCACGGACTTTGACATAGCGGATAAACTGTATTTTGAGCCGCTGACCCCGGAGGATGTGGAGAGCATCGTAAATTTGGAGAAACCTGACGGAGCGGTGGTGCAGTTCGGAGGACAGACAGCCATCAAGCTGACGGAGGCTCTGATGAAGATGGGAGTGCCCATTCTGGGGACCTCCGCGGAAAATGTGGACGCGGCGGAGGACCGGGAGCTGTTTGACGGTATTTTGGAAAAATGCGGGATACCAAGACCGGCCGGACATACGGTATTTACGGCTGAGGAGGCCAAAAAGGCTGCCAATGAGCTGGGCTACCCTGTTCTGGTGCGCCCCTCCTATGTGCTGGGCGGCCAGGGAATGCAGATCGCGATCAGTGACGAGGACGTGGATGAGTTTATCGGAATCATCAACCGGATTGCGCAGGAGCATCCCATACTGGTGGATAAATACCTGGTGGGCAAGGAAATCGAAGTGGATGCAGTTTGCGACGGGGAGGATATACTCATACCCGGCATCATGGAGCACATTGAGCGGGCGGGAATCCACTCCGGAGACAGTATCTCCGTGTATCCGGCCCAGAGCCTGAACGAGGGAGTGAAGGCCACCATAGTGGACTATACCAGAAAACTGGCCAGGTCACTGAATGTAATCGGTCTGATCAACATCCAGTTCATCGTCTCCGACAACCAGGTATACGTGATAGAGGTGAATCCAAGATCCAGCCGTACGGTTCCCTATATCAGCAAGGTTACCGGAATCCCTATCGTGCCCCTGGCCACCAAGGTGATCCTGGGACACAAGATAAAGGAACTGGGGTATCCTACCGGGCTTGCTCCGGAGGCGGAGTACATTGCCATCAAGATGCCGGTGTTCTCTTTTGAGAAAATACGCGGCGCGGACATTAGCCTGGGACCAGAAATGAAATCCACAGGCGAATGCCTCGGAATCGCAAAAACCTTTAATGAGGCCCTCTACAAGGCATTTTTGGGAGCAGGAATCAACCTTCCCAGGCACAAAAAGATGATTATGACGGTAAAGGATGCGGATAAGCCGGAGGCTGTGGAGATTGCGAGACGCTTTGAGGCCATAGGCTACCGGATCTATGCCACCCGAAGCACTGCAAAGGCCCTGCAGGCCGGGGGAGTCCATGCGGTACGAACAAATAAAATCGAGCAGGAGGCCCCGAACCTCATGGACCTTATCCTGGGACATGAGATAGACCTTGTTATCGATACCCCCTCCCAGGGAGTGGAGCGGGCGAAAGACGGCTTTTTGATCCGCAGAAATGCCATAGAGACCGGCGTGAATGTGCTGACTGCTATGGATACGGCCAAGGCACTGATTACCAGCCTGGAGAATACGGATATCAAGAAATTGACCCTGGTGGATATTGCTGCGGTGAAGAATTTGTAAATATAGAGATATGATCTTGTATAGCCATTGCCTTTAACTGGAGACAGTTGGGCAATGGCTTTATGTCGGTAAAAATAATTTGGGAGAAAAAACAGTTTTTAGGAAGCACCTCTTGAGTAAAAATTTATTTTGTTTATAAAAAACAGATAAAAATGGAATGCATAAATTTTGCAAAATAAAGAAAGTAACCATTGCGGAAAAAGTGTTGCACAAAATAATATATAATTTGCACAGAAATGTATAAATTATCCAGCGATATTGATGAAAAATGTTAACTATGCGATAATGAAAGAACCTTAAGGTTGTTTGATGCACGTAAATAATGTGGGGCTTTTTTTTGCTGGTCATCGCCGGCACATGACTCGGCAAAAGAGATCCCCGCATTAGAAAAATGGAGGTATAGGTTATGAAGAAGCGTAGTGTAACGAAGCTGCTGAGTATCGTGTTGGCGGCCAGTATGATTGCAACTTCCGCGGCCCCTATGACTGCCTCTGCGGCAGAGATTTCAGTTGCGGATGAGACGCAGGATGTAAACAGTGCAGCAGTTGAAGAGGAAGAACTCTTGGATACTGAGGAGGCAGAGGCTAAAGGAGAGAGCGAGGCTAATGAACTTCAGACAGTAAGTGTTCCTGAGGTACCGACACAGGCAGAGGGAAGGGCCGCAAGGGTTCTTTCAAATGGAATTTATGACAAATGGGAACTGGACCCTGCTACTAACTTAAGCGATGACGCGGTTAACGAAATATACAGTAATACGTTTCTGCATTTAGTGGCTGGCTCTTCCAATGACAATGTACATAATAACCCTGCAAAATATCCGGCAATGTTTGTAAATCCAACAACCTTTGACTTTACGAAAGAGGGATATTTTGAGTTTACACTTTTCCCTGGAACAACTCCGGCAAATACCAGATTTGGAATCATGCTCGGATATAAAGATCCTGGGAATGGCATGTTTTTAGGTTATGATGCGTCAGGCTGGTTCTGGCAGAAATATACAGGCGGCGGTGGTGCTTGGTACACAGGTGGCAGAGTTGCGGCACCAGCACAGAGCAGCTACACAAATGTTCGGATTGAGTGGACAGCAGACCATAAAGCCACACTGAAGATTCAGGCTGCCACCAGCGGCAGCGGTGCAGTTGCCGGCGGTTCAGAGCAAATTACGGTATTTGAGAATGAGGATTTCAGCGGCATCGCAGACAGCCTGGGGAATCGGATTGCGATTAAATGTGGTGCATTTGGAAGCAATTTGACAAATGTATACCTGAGTAATATCCATTATTCCGGGCAGAAAGAAGTCAAAACCTTTCAAGTGGAAGGAACCGTGACAGACGCAGAGGGAAATCCTTTGGAAAATGCCCAGGTCTCGCTTGAAGGGACAACGGCAAAGACAGATGCCAGCGGAAAAGTCAGCATGGTGTACGAAGGTGTTTCCGGAGACCATACTGTGACTGTACGCAAATCTGGTTATGTGACGAATGAAATTCCAGTGACGGTGGATGACGATGAGACGAAGGTCACTTCGTTCACAGCAAAACTGGAGAAGCTTGCCACAAAGAAAATCTCATCAGATCAGATGGATGTTGTGATAGCAGAGAAATTCCCATCCGTTGCATGGTATGAGATGAAGGGAGATCTGGCAGGAAAGATATTCTACGGACAGCCGGAGAGCGTTAACATCATTAAGATCAATGGGAAACCAATAAAGGTTACTGATCAAAATCTGCAGGCTACTTTCGAAGCGGATAAAGCTACCTATGAGATGACCTTAAAAAATGAGGTGGCTCATATTGACTGTGTCATTACTGCGGTATTGAAAGTAGAGAAAAATATAGTTTCCTTTGATATTACAAAAATTGAGAATAATTTGAAAGATACCGAGGACGTAGCACAGGCTGACGGGACGACGAAAACCCAGGAAAAATATCCCGTTCAGACAATCGAGATCCCGAACCACAGTCTGATCTCAGTGAACAGCGCTCAGAAGGGGGCAAACCTGAAAGGTGCTTTGACATCCAGTGATACCGGAGTGAGTGGAGATACCTATGTTGATGTAAAAGAGGATATGACATTCACAGGCAAAGATTTCGTATATGCATTTGTTTCCAATGAGGAGATGAGTGCAGGTCTGTGGAGCAATTCAGAGAATACAGGCTCTTATGCAGCATCACCGGTAGGAGCAGCCGGAGGAGCCGGCAATACACGAGTTCTTGCAAATGTTTCAGTTGGGGATGAAAGCAAGTCAGTAGGACTGTCCAGTGCAGTTTGGTATTATGACAGGAAGATTACAACCAAGCTGAACCAGAAGACAGGACAATCCATCAGCTATGTAGTGGAACATACCGACATGCCCAGCGCCAAGATAGCCATTGCATCAGACATGAATGACGACCAAATGGTTGACTGGCAGGACGGAGCAATCGCGTTCCGCGAAATTATGCATACACCCCAGGGAGCAGAAGAAGTTCCGGAGTTGGTAAACCAGCGTATTGCTATGAACTTTGGAAGCCAGGCAGCGAACCCATTCCTGACAACCCTGGATGGGGTTAAAAAAGTATATCTGAGCACGGATGGACTGGGACAGGCTATCATCCTAAAAGGATATGGCTCTGAGGGACATGACTCCGGACATCCGGACTATGGTGATATTGGTAAGCGTATCGGTGGAGCCGATGACATGAACACTTTGATTGCGGAAGGCCAGAAGCTTGGAGCTGAATTCGGTGTACATATCAATGCCAGTGAAATGTATCCGGAGGCAAAAGCATTCAGCTACGATCTGTCCGCAGGAAACTATGGTTGGAACTGGCTGGATCAGGGTATTGGTATCAATTCCTACTATGATTTGGGCAGCGGTGCGAGAGCGAACCGTCTGCAGGAGTTATATGATCAGGTGGGAGCTGGAAATCTTACCTCTGCGACACCAGGCTTGAACTATATTTACCTGGATGTATGGGGCAATTACACTACTACAAACCCAGAGGATTCCTGGGAATCCAGACAGATAGCAAAACAGATCAATGATCTTGGATGGCGCTTTACCACAGAGTGGGGTTCCACTATGGAGTATGATTCCACTTTGCAGCACTGGGCAGCGGATTTAAAATATGGCCATGCTGCGGCAAAAGGTCAGAACAGTGAAGTGATGAGATTCCTCCGCAACCATCAGAAAGATTCATGGATTGGAGATTATGCCAGCTACGGCGGCGAAGCGGATGCACCTCTTCTGGGTGGTTTAACCATGATAGACTTTGAGGGTTGGTCAGGCCGTACAGATTATGACAGCTACATCACAAAGATGTTCCGTCACAACATTGTTACGAAATTCCTGCAGCACTACCAGGTGGTTAAGTGGGTGGATGCTCCGGAATCTGACAGGTATCAGTTTACCCATAAGATAAATCAAGATACACATACACATACCTGGCTGCCGACAAAACAGATTACATTGAAAAATACAGAGGATGCAACAGATGATACCGAGATCGTAGTCACCAGGGACTCTACAGACCACAGTGATCTGTCTAACTACAGAAGCAGAACGATCACAATGGATGGTGTGGAGATTGCGAAAGGTTCTGTGACAAGCGGTGACGATTCTATCAAAGGAAATGAGACTTACTTGGTTCCGTGGTATTGGGATATTGCTGGAGAGAGACTGGCAGACGATGAGATGAAACTGTACCACTGGAACACACTGGGCGGAACTACCACCTGGACACTTCCCAAAGAGTGGTCAGATCTTTCAAATGTCGTAGTTTATAAGCTTACACAGGACGGCAAGACAGATAAGAAGGTTGTAAATGTGACAGACAATCAGATTACACTGGAAGATGTGGAAGCTGAGACCGCATACGTAATCTATAAAGGAGAAGCAGCCCAGTTGTCCGTAGATTGGCAGTCCTCTGAATATATTTACGATATGGGATTCAATGATCCGGAAGTATTGTCAAACTACTGGACAAAAGCTGGAGAAGGAACTGCTGAGATCGCAGAAAACACCAGTGCAAACAGAATGCTGAAGCTGGATGGGGAAGTGTCTGTTACAAGTAAGGCACTGACTGGTCTGGAAAAAGGAAAGAAGTATGCAATATATATAGGAGTGGATAACCGAAGCGATGCGAAGGCACACATGACCATCGAAAACGGTGGAAAGGTGCTGGGCACTAACTATACAGAGCGGTCCTTTGTCCACAATATGGTATCCTCTGACCAGCATCACATGGGAAGCGGCGCAACGGTATCAGGCAGTAACGCAAGCTACTTCCAGAATATGTACGTATTCTTCACAGCACCTGAAGAGGGAGAGACAACACTGACCCTGAGCCGTGAGGCAGGAGCAGGTGCAACCTACTTTGACGATGTGCGTGTAGTGGAAACAGATATGGACGCTGTGCTCTCAACCGATGAGGACGGAATTATTACAGCAGTCCACAATGATTTCGAGAATAATGTGCAGGGTATCTGGCCATTTGTAATTTCAGGACCGAATAACGGATATGCAGGATGGGTTACCGACAACCGGATTCATCTGTCAGAGGCACATGAGCCGTTTTCAAACGCAGGATACAAAGATAAACAAGTGAATGATGTACTGGATGGAAACTGGTCAGTGAAGATCAACGGACTGACCCAGAATAATTCCATGATATACCAGACAATACCGCAGAACTTCCACTTTGAAGCAGGAAAGACCTACTATGTATCCTTTGACTATCAGCTGGGAAGCGAAGGGCAATGTCATCAACTTTAGATATTACGCACCTTGACAACTAAATAATGCACAAATAACGAGTGATATTTTTGTTGGTTTTATTTCTGCTTTAGGTATTGACATGGCAGCCAAGATGTGCAATGCATCTTATATAACCATCTATTAGGAGGTGTGCCTATGTTTGATACTTTAAATCAGACCTTTGGATTATTGGACCAGTTACTTGACGACCCTCAGTTCATTAAGGACAACCGGACTTCTGAAA
Source organism: Ruminococcus sp. 8Y-12 (assembly GCF_058119865.1). NCBI lineage: Bacteria > Bacillati > Bacillota > Clostridia > Eubacteriales > Oscillospiraceae > Ruminococcus > Ruminococcus sp. 8Y-12. The sequence continues at coordinate 2,318,363 of NZ_CM176623.1, forward strand.
AAGCTTTCTCCAGAAAACGCATTCTGGACTTTAAGACGGTTTTCTATTGTATCTGTTCTTCGCAAAAACGTTCGCTCCATACAGAACTGTCTTCCTTTCTTATGAAAGCTTCCCGCGACATACCTGTATTTTCACCACAGGCCTTTTCGAAAGCCCGTTATAAGATCCATCCAGGGGCTTTTTATGCAGCGTTTCGGCAGTCGGCAAAACGCTTCTGCATAGAAAAAGATCTGATCACCCTGCATGGATACCGCGTTTTTGCTGTTGACGGCACCTCCCTCCTTCTTCCGGATACTCCCCAAAACAGGGATACCTTTGGCTCCTGTGGAAATGCTCAAAAGACTTATGCCTCTGCTTCTGCCTCTATTTTCTATGATGTTTTAAATGATATCGTTATAGATGCAGTGATCGGACGGCGGTTTTCTTCTGAACGAAAGGACTGCTATGACATGATTGAAAAAACAGATGACGCTTCTTTCACCAGTTCCAAAAAATTAATTCTTTTGGACCGCGGATACCCATCCAGGGAAATGTACCTGTTCCTGAAAAACCATGGATATCAATATCTAGTCCGTTTACAGAGCGCCGTCCCCAAGGCAGTGCTGGATATGGAAGGAGACGATAACATCATTATAGACAGCAGGAACCACTCCATTGTAAAAAGAATCCTAAAAATCCATCTCCCCTCCGGGGAAACAGAGTATCTGGCCACCAACCTGTTCGATCCCAGATACACAGTGGAAGACTTCTATCATTTATATCATCTGCGCTGGAGTATTGAGACAAAATACCTAGACATCAAACATAAAACAGAGCTGGAAAAGTTTACCGGATACCGTCCGGATGGGATACGCCAGGATTTTTACGTCTGCCTGCTTTTATTAAACCTTTCTGCAATGCTAAAAAGAGAAGCAGAAAAAAGAAGGACAAAAAAGAAAGCGAGTAAGTGGGTATACCAGATATCCATAACTGCGGTGATAAACCTAATGCGTGAAAATATGGTAGTGCTGTTGTATGGTGCTGTCCCCAGGATACCTATACTGGAAAAGATGTCGGAAGTCCTAAAAAATAAGCGCTCAGCGATTCGTCCCGGACGACATTCTGAGCGCAAGAGACCAAGAACAGTGAAAAGATACATTCTTAATCATAAATAAAACCACACGCTAATATGAATTTTATTTAGGCCTTGTGTATTTTTCGCTTGGTCTCTTTAAGTTTACCTTAAATTATTAGATTTGTCATTCGAAATTTTTTGTACATTATTTAGTTGTCAAGGTACTCTTTAAATTTGGTTAAGTTGATGACATTGGAAGCGAAGGGACCTATGAAGTCCGTGTAGGAGATGGAACAAGGACAAATGTGGAGTCATTTGCTATGCCGGCAGCTATCGGGAAGACAAGTAAGTACTCATTCAGCTTTACAGCAAGTGAGTCTGGGCAGAGCTGGGTAGGAATCTATTCCACAAGCACCGCACCGGATCTTCATGATTTAGCGAGTGCTGGTGACGGACCTAAAAACTTTAGCGGATATAAGGATTTCATTCTGGATAACCTGACAATTAGCGAAGCCGGCATGGAAATTTCCGAAACGAATATTGAGACAACCACAGCAAAGGATAAATTCCCGCTGTCAGTAGAGTTTTTAAATGAAAAAGATAAAGACACCAAGGTGACATGGGAGTCTTCAGATGAAAGTGTAGCCTATGTGGATCAGAACGGAACCGTTAGCTTTGTGGGATTCGGTACAGCCCTGATTACGGCAACTGCAACTTTCAACGGAGTAGAACAATACTTATGCTGCACTGTGAAATTAGAGAAGGATTACGAACAAGTAGCCACCTTTGACGGTGTGTGGGCAAACACCCAGGAAACTGCTGGCGAAGATGGGAAAGCAATCAATGTAGCAGACAGAAACTCCGGCACTATATGGCATTCCCAATGGTCTGGAGCAGGATTTGCAGTATCGGAAAGCAATCCGGCAATCATCACGGTAAAGACAAAAGAGGATATCGCAGGATTTGATAATGTTGCATTTAGACAGAGATCAGGGGCCAATGGATTGGTTTCAAAATACGAATTGGTTATTGGCGACACATTTGATCAGTCAACCCATACAATAACAGATGGAAAATCAACAGGAGTGGTTGTTGCTGAAAACAACAAAAGTGGGTCATTGGAAACATTAACACTGCCGGAGGGTGGAAGCGGACACTATCTGCAGATTCGAGTTCTGCAGGGAAGCGGCGGCTTTGCATCTATTGCAGATATCCTGATCGATACTATTTCATCGTATGACACGCCCCAGGAGAGAGCATACCTGTACAGCAACCAGGCTGATGCAAAGGAAGACCAGAAAAAGGCAGCAGAAAAGATTCTGAATTCGGCAGATGCAACAGAGGAAGAAAAGGCAGCTGCCCAAAATAAGATCAATCAGCTCAATGATGAACTTTTAGACGTCTATGCAAAAAGTGCTGAGGTTCATACAGGGTTAAAAGCAGAAGCTTTGGAAAAACTGGGAGCGGCCACCACAGAGGAAGAAAAAGCAGCAGCCCAGGCAGAACTCAGCGAAAACAACAGAGGTCTCTTTAATGCTATGACTGGTATCGTTAAAATCCAGACAGAGCAAAAAGCAGCGGCACAAGAGAAATTAGATGCTGCGATTACAGAGGAGGACAGGGCAGCAGCTCAGGCAGAACTTGACAAGATCACGGAAAGCTTGAAAGCCAGCCAGGATGATTTAAGAGAAATTCAGGTAGAAGTATCAAACGATGCAGCCGAAGCAGCTAAGGCAGCTCAGGCGGCAGCAGAGAAAGCCCAGGCAGCGGCAGAGGCAGCTCAGACCACAGCGGAAACTGCAGCCGAGGAAGCTACAGCAGCCAAGACAGCAGCGGAGAGCGCAAAAGCGGACGCTGAGGCAGCCCAGGCAAAAGCCGAGGCGGCACAGACAGCAGCTGAAACTGCACAGAAGGCAGCAGAGGATGCCAAGGATACAGCAGGTGCAAATGCACAGGAAGCCAAGGATGCCCAGGCAAAAGCTGAGGCAGCGAAGACCGCGGCGGAAACTGCAAAAGATGAAGCAGCAGCAGCTCAGGCAAAGGCAGAGACCGCCGCGACAGCAGCTAAGGATGCCCAGACAAAGGCAGAGGCAGCCAAAGACGCAGCAGTGACAGCTGAAACAAATGCAAAAGCAGCCGAGACCGCTGCGAAAGCAGCCCAGAAAGCAGCTGAGACGGCCAAGGATGACGCTGTAAAAGCAGCTACGGATGCAAACAAGGCTCTGGGAGAAGCTCAGAAAGCTCAGAAAGCAGCCGAGACTGCCAAGGGAGCAGCTGAGACCGCCAAGAATGAAGCTGTGACAGCTAAAAATGCAGCGGAAGCAGCAGCTCAGGCAGCAGAAGCAGCGAGAGACTCCGCAGCAGCTCAGGCAGATGTAGCTGAGAAAGCCGCAGAGGCCGCCAAGGCAGCTCAGGCAGCAGCAGAAGCAGCCCAGAAGAAGGCAGAAGAGGCACAGAAGAAAGCAGAAGAAGTTCTGAAGAAGGCAGAGGAAATCCTGAAGAAAGCGAAAGAGGAGGCAGATGCTAAGTTAGAAGAAGCCAAGAAAGCACTTCAGAGAGCAGAAGAACTTCAGAAACAGATGGAAGAACTCTTTGCTAAGAAGGAATTCACCTCCAGCAAAACAGCCATCAAGTCTGTAAAGAGCCCGAAGAAAAAACAGGCGAAAGTGAGCTGGAAGAAGGTGGAGGGAGCCGAGGGATATGTTATCCAGTACGCGGCTAATTCCAAGTTTAAGAAAGCAAAGACAACCACTGTGAAGGGCGGCGATACAACACAGAGAATAATTAAGAAACTGAAGAGCAAAGGAAAATATTACTTCCGCGTGAGGGCTTACAGAACAATAGACGGTAAGAAGATTTATACCAGCTATAGCAGTAAGAAACCCGTGAGAGTAAAATAGCGAAGTTTTAAACGGGAGGATGCCCCAGAACTGTGGTTTTAAACCATAGGGAGGAGGGGTATCCTCCTGTTTTTTCTGCTTTGAGCACAAATGGATTAAAATGATGGCTTGTCTTGTGCATTTAGCGGAAAGAAAGTAAATAATCGTAGAGTTTATTTGGGGAGAAGTTGCACAAAATAGTATATAATTTACACGAAAATGTATAAATTAACCAGGAACATTGATGGGAAAAGTTAAATGTGCGATAATAAAAGAACCTTAAGGTTGTATGATGCAAAGAAATAATGCGGGAAGGTATTTGTTGTCCATAGCCGGCAAATGTCACAGCAGTTATGATTTCTGCATTAGGGATTATGGAGGTAAAAGTTATGAAGAAACGTTGTGTAACAAAGTATCTCAGTATCGTTTTGGCAGCCAGTATGATTGCAACTTCTGCAGTGCCAGCAACGGCATTAGCAGCAGAAGTTTCTGTAACTGCAGATGAGGAGACTACCGGGGAAGACCTTGGAATTGAAGAAGATGCCACGGAAGAGACAGAAGTAACTGAGCCCGTCACAGAGACTGCAGCTGAGTCAGCTCTGTCAGAGGCCTCTGCAAGTCTCGTTGGAGCCAGCAGAGCTGTCTATGAAGACGGGGCCAAGGATAATTGGACACAGGATGAGGGTACTGTATTGGGTGAAGATGCAGTGAATGAGCTTGTGGATGGCAAGCGTCATCTGAAAGCAGGAAGCGTGAATGGAAATGCGCATAATAACCCCGCACAGTGGCCGGCTGTTTTTGTCAATCCCAATGAGTTTGATTTTACAGCGGAAGGATTTTTTGAGTTCACTGTACACACCAAAGAAAATCCAGAACATAACCGGTTTGGAATTTTTTTGGGATACAGTGATCCCGGAAATGGGATGTTTATCGGATACGACAACTATTCTAAGTGGTATTGGCAGCAATACAAGGATGGCGGCGGAACATATACTCCCATCGGCGGAACGAATTACCCGAAAGAAAATTCCTCTGTACATGTAAAGGTATCCTGGACAGCGGATAAAAAGGTGTCTGTGACAGTAGATGACCAGAAGATAATTGATGCCTTAGACTGTGCAGACTTTATCGTTACGAACAAGATAGGCTTTAAGTGCTCTACCTTTAACGCTTCAAGCGGTAAAGAGATTACAGAAGTATGGCTTTCCGATATACACTATACCGGTCAGAAGGAGGCAGCAGCCTATGCTGTGTCAGGAAAAGTAAAAGATAGTAAGGGTAACGCAGTAGCAGGGGCAGCGGTTAAGCTGGGGAATCTCAGCGCTACTACTGACAATGAAGGCGCCTATTCCTTCCCGCAAGTAGCAGATGGAAGCTATACGATCCAGGTGACCAAGTATGGTTATGAGCCGGCTTCAACAAATGTTGAAGTAAGTGGAGCAGCAGTCAGTGTTCCGGACATTACGCTCACCGAAACAGCTCCCATCGAAACGGAGATACTGTCAACCAATGACATGGATGTCTACGTTGCAAAACATTTCCCGAGTGTTGTAAAATACCAGATGAAGGGAAATTTAGATGGTAAAACATTTTACGGACAGCAGGAGGAGTTGAACACCATTGTAGTAAATGGAGTTTCTTTTTCCATAGATAAGGCAGATCTGACGGCAGTGGTAGATAAAACAAATAAGACGGCTACCTATGTGATGAACTTGAAAAAAGAAGACGCTACGAACCCCGTGGATTGCGTCATCACAGCTGTGCTCACTGCTGTTGACAACACAGTATCCTTCGATATTACAGAAGTTAAGAACAACTTGACGGAAACTGAACTGGTAGCACAGGCCACAGGTGATTCCATAGAGCAGGAAAAATATCCGGTTCAAAAGATTGAGATTCCCAATCACAGTTTGATTTCTGTAAACAGCACACAGACAAATGCGAATCTGAAGGGAGCAGTGACTTCCAGTGACACAGGTGTCAGCGGTGACTCATACTATGACGTGACAGATGATATGACATTTAAGAGCGGCGATTATATGTACGCGTTTGTCTCCAACGATGAATTAAGTGCAGGTTTGTGGAGTAACTCTGAGCACACTGGTTCTTATGCGGCCTCACCTGTGAGAGCTGCCGGTGGAGCTGGAAATACACGCATTATGGCCACTGTCACATCCAATGGCGATGTAAATACCCTGGGACTTGCCAGCACAGAGTGGTATTATAACAGAAAGATAACAACCAGACTCAATCAGAAAACCGGCGACCAGATAAGCTATGTCATAGAGCATACGGATATGCCCAATGCTAAAGTAGCGATTGCGGGAGATCTGAATGGGGATAAGAGCATCGACTGGCAGGACGGAGCAATTGCTTACCGCGATATTATGAAGGTACCGCAAGGCTCTGAGGATGTGCCCAATCTGGTGAATCAGCGTATTGCTGAGAACTTTGCAAGCCATGCAGCGGAACCATTCCTGATGACTCTGGATGGAGTAAAGAAAGTAAATCTGAATACCGACGGTCTTGGACAGAGCATTATCCTGAAGGGGTATGCTTCGGAGGGACATGACTCGGGGCATCCTGATTATGGACATGTAGGCGAACGCATCGGCGGTGTGGAGGACATGAATACTCTGATTGCCGAAGGACAAAAATTAGGCGCTTTGTTTGGCGTACATATCAATGCCAGCGAAATGTATACGGAGGCAAAGGCATTTAGCAACGATCTTTCCGCAGGTAATTACGGCTGGAACTGGCTGGATCAGGGAATTGGAATCAATTCCTACTATGATCTGGGCAGTGGCGCAAGATGGACGCGTTTGAATGAATTAAAAGACGCTGTGGGAGCAGGTGACTTCAAGACAGAGCCTGGCCTGAACTACATTTATCTGGATGTATGGGGCAATAACACTACTACTAACCCGGAGGATTCCTGGGAATCCAGACAGATAGCAAAACAGATCAATGATCTTGGCTGGCGTTTTACCACAGAGTGGGGTTCCACTATGGAGTATGATTCCACCCTGCAGCATTGGGCAGCGGATCTTACATACGGAGATGCGTCCGCAAAAGGACAGAACAGTCAAGTCATAAGATTCCTTCGCAACCATTTAAAAGACTCCTGGATCGCAGATTACCAGGCATATGGCGGTGAGGCAGAGGCACCTCTTCTGGGCGGCCTGACCATGACGGATTTTGAAGGATGGTCTGGACGTACGGATTACGACAATTATATCACCAAAATGTTCCGCCACAATGTTATCACCAAATTCCTACAGCACTATCAGGTTGTAAAATGGGAAAATGCACCGGAAAGTGACAGATATACATTTAATCATACTTTGAGCGGCGGCGGAGTGCATACGCATACCTGGTTACCATCAAAGGAGATTACGCTTAGAAACACAGAGGATACAAGTGATGATACAGAACTGGTTGTAACCAGAAAAACCACTGATCACAGCAACCTGGCAGATTACAGAACCAGAATCATTACCATGAACGGTGTGGAAATCTCCAAGGGCTCTGTGACAAGTGGCGACGATACCAATCCTGGCACGGAGACTTATCTGATTCCCTGGAACTGGGCTGCAGACGGCACGGAATTGTCAGAAGCGGACCAGAAGTTGTATCACTGGAATACAAAGGGCGGAACAACTACATGGACGCTGACAGATGACTGGCAGAATCAGGCAAGTGTAGTCGTTTATAGACTCACGGAGGATGGAAAGACAGACAAACAGACCGTAAATGTTGTGGATAAAAAGATCACTCTTACAGCTGAAGCTGAGACACCGTATGTAATTTACAGGGGTGAGAAGGCAAACACAGAAATGAACTGGAAGTCCACAAAATATATCACAGATACCGGATTCAATGACAGTGCGGCTCTTACAAAGTATTGGACAAAGACCGGTACAGGTACTGCAGGGATCGCAGAAAACATGGATGCAAACAGAATGCTGAAGCTGGACGGAGAAGTGGCTGTTACCAGTGAAAAGCTGACCAATCTGGAGGCAGGCGAAAAATATGCGGTATATGTGGGAGTAGACAACCGAAGTGACGCCAGGGCTTATATGTCCATCAAGTCTGGGAATAAGACGCTGGCCTACAACTACACCGGAAAATCCATTGTACAGAATATTGTTGCCACAGACCAGCATCACAGGGCATCCTGGTCAAATGAAGGTGGAACAACAGGAGATGGTTACAGCTATTTCCAGAATATGTACGTGTTCTTTACAGCCCCTGAGGATACGTCCAATGTCACGTTAGTATTGGGACGCGAGGCTGGCAAAGACGGCGATAAAGGATCTTCTTACCTGGATGACATCCGTGTTGTACCTACGGCTATGGATGCAGATGTTGAGAAAGACGAAAATGGCATTATCACAAGGCTTAACCAGGATTTTGAGAACAGCGTTCAGGGTATCTGGCCGTTTGTAATTTCGGGACCAGGAACACCGATTTATGCAGTGGCAGATAACAGAATCCATTTGTCAGAGTACAATGGCGAATTCACGAAAGCTGGTTATAGAGATAAGAGAGTAGATGATGTGCTAGATGGAAACTGGTCAGTGAAGATTAACGGACTGTCATCAAGCGACAGCATGATCTATCAGACAATTCCTCAGAACTTTCACTTTGAGCCAGGCGTTACCTATCATGTGTCTTTTGACTATCAGACAGGAAGTGACGGAGCCTATGCCGTAAAGGTGGGCGAGGGAAGCGAGATTGTAGATACCCTGAATATGAGGGGAACGACCAATCTGGATGAGAGCACAGGAGAATATGTTGCGAAAACCGCACGCTACGGGTTCACATTTACAGCAGGTGAATCAGGGCAGGGCTGGTTTGGTATTTATTCCACAGATGTGGCTCCGGATATGAAAGATGCCAAAGCGAAACCGGATGATGCTCAGAACTTCAGTGGTTACAGGGATTTCATTCTGGATAACCTGGTCATTGAAAAAGCAGATTTTGAGCTCTCAGACACAGAAATCAGTGTTACATCAGCAAAAGATACGGTAGAGCTGAAAGCTACGGTTGTAAATGATGTGACACTAGATGGACCGATTGAGTGGACTTCTGACGATGAAAGTATAGCTGGAGTAGATGAGAATGGTATCGTAACATTCTATGGATATGGGACGACTATGATTAAAGCAACGGCTTCCGTAAATGGAGTGAAACAGAGCTTAGGATGCACAGTGACTCTTGTAAAAGAGGTACAGAGCAGCGGCAAATTTGTAGATGTATGGGCTAACACAGAAGAACCGTCTGGCGAACCGAACGGAAACGGAGTTGCAAAAACCATTATTGACGGAAGCGGAGCTACCTACTGGCACAGCAATTGGGCTAGTACAGGATTTGAGGTATCAGAGTCCAATCCTGCCATTGTTACAGTAGCCCTCAGCGAAGGAGATGATATCTCCAACTATGATACTTTAACCTTCCAGCAGAGACCGTCAGGAAAAAATGGTATTATTCAGAAGTATGAGTGTGTGGTTGGAGACACATTTGATCAGGCTAAGAATACGATCACAGGCGGTACTGCAACGGGTGCAGTTACTGTATCTGATGAAGGAGCAAAAGCAGGTTCCGTTGTACCTGTTGTACTTCCTGAGGGAACTACGGGCAGATATGTACAGATTCGTGTACTGCAAGGATCTGGTGGCTTTGCGGCTATGGCAGAGATCACTGCGTCTTACTCATTATCCTATGAGACACCAGAGGAAAAAGTTTACCTGGAGAAAAACAGACTGACAAAACAGGTAAAGGAACAAACCGCGAAGGCTGAGGAATTGCAGGCAATTATTGACAATCCTGAAGCCACTGAGGCCGAAAAGGAAAAAGCCCAGGAGGAGCTGAGTACCTTAACTCCTGAGCTGGAGGCAGCGAAAACAAAACTGGAAGAGTATACAGAGTACGCGAACCTGTATCAAGAGCTTGAGGAAGCAAAGGCAGACTTAGAGAAGGCGGAAGGAGAAAAGGCTGAACTGAATAAGCAGCTTCAGCAGGCACAGGAGAGGCTAGATAAGCTAACCGGTGAGAAGGCTGCTCTTGAGGAAGAGCTGAACAAGGTGAAACAGGAACTTCAGGATGCAAAAGATCAGATAGCGTCCCTGAAGAAAGAAGCGGAAGATGCAAAGAAAGATGCAGAGGACGCTAAGAAAGAGGCGGAAGAAGCAGAACAAGCTAAAAAAGAAGCGGAAGAGGCTCTAAAGAAGAAAGAAGAGGAGCAGAAAGCTCTGGAAGAAGCTCTGAAGAGGAAAGAAGAAGAGCAGAAACTTCAGGCAGAAGAGCTGAAAAAGAAAGAGGCTGAGAAGAAAGCGGCAGAAGAAGCTGCTAAGAAAGCCGAGGCTGATGCGGAACAGCTTAAAAAACAGCTGCAGGATGCACAGGACAAACTGGATAAGCTGAATAAAGGTGACAATGCCATCCAAAAAGGCGATTCGGTTGTATACAAGAACGTAACTTACAAAGTACTGGATGCTGATAAAAAGACAGTTGCAGCTGTTAAGGCAAAAAATGTTGCATCTATCACCATCTATGGAACGGTTAAGGTAAATGGAGTAACTTGCAGCGTGACAGAGATTGCATCTAATGCTTTTAAGGGCGCTAAGAAGCTGAAAAAGGCAGTCATCGGCGCGAATGTCACCAAGATCGGCAAGAGAGCATTCTATGGTGCCAAGAAGCTGAGAACGGTATCCATCAAGACGACAAAGCTGAAATCAGTGGGAAGCCAGGCATTTGGAAAAATCTATGTAAAAGCAAAGATCACAGTGCCGAAATCTAAGAAAGCAGCTTACAAGAAGCTTTTGAAGAACAAAGTTCTGAAAAAGGCAGTAGTAAAATAAATTTTTGGCATCAAACAACCTAAAATAGGACTGTAGTGAAACAGACAGTCCCAATATGGGGCGTTATGGTTTTTAAATCATAACGCCCCATATGCATTGAGGTATTCTGTTTTTATCTAGTTACATAGAGATGACCGGTATCAGAGATTTGTACAAATACGTATATAATTTGTATGAAAAAGTATATATAGGATAGGAATATTGATGTAAATTGACGGATATGAGATAATGAAAATACCTTAAGGTTGTTATGATGCATAAAGATAGGGTGAGGACTTTTACACAGAATAGCCGGCAAAAATCTGTGTAAATATTGCTCTGCATTAGAAATTATGGAGGTAAAGGTTATGAAGAAGCGTAGTGTAACAAAACTGCTCAGTATTGTTTTGGCAGCCAGTATGATCGCAACTTCTGCTGCGCCTGCTACGGCATTGGCGGCGGAAGTTTCTGTAACGTCGGACGATGAAAATCCCGGGGAAGGCCTTGGAGTTGCAGAAGAGACAACAGTAGAAACGGAACCAGCTGCAGAGATTGCAGAGGAACAAAATGTGTCAGAACCCTCTGAAAGAATAGACAGGGCCAGCAGGGCAGTGTATGAAGATGGGGTTATCGATAATTGGACCCAGGATAAAAACACTGTAATCGGTGATGAGGCTGTAAATGAACTGGTTGACGGCACCCGATACCTGAAAGCAGGAGCCCAAAACGGCAATAATCATGGAAACTCCGAAGAGTGGCCTGCTGTATTTGTCAATCCGAATGAGTTTGATTTTGCGGCGGAAGGATTTTTTGAGTTCACTGTAAACACAAAAGAGAATCCAAAGAATAATAGATTTGGTATCTTTTTGGGATATAAAGATCCGGGAAATGGAATGTTTATCGGATATGATGACTATTCACAGTGGTATTGGCAGCAGTATAAAGACGGTACGGGAACTTATACTCCCATAAGCGGGACCAGCTATCCTAAAGAAAATACCTCTGTACATGTGAGAGTGTCCTGGACAGCGGATAAAAAGGTAACCGTGACAGTGGATGAGAACAAGATCGTTGATGCCCTGGAGTGCGCTGATTTTATTTATACAAATAAGATAGGCTTTAAATGCTCAGGCTTTGGTTCCGGAAGCAGTAAACAACTTACGGAAGTATGGCTCTCTGATATACATTATACTGGACAAAAGGAGGTTGCTACATATGCTGTGTCAGGAAAGGTAACGGATGCCGCAGGTGCTGCAATCGCAGGCGCAACAGTAGAGCTGAATGGAAATAAAGCAACGACTGCAGCCGATGGATCTTATACCCTGTTGGAAGTGCCAGCTGGAACACATACGGTTAAAGTGTACAAAGATGGCTATGAGACGGCTTCACAGTCTATTACTGTCCAGAATGCCCCGCTGGGGAATGTTGTCATTAGTCTTGCGGAGGAATCATCTGTAGGAGTACAGAAATTGTCTACGGCCGAAATGGATGTCTTTGTTGCCGAGGATTTCCCCAGTGTAGTAAAATACTTGATGAAAAAGGGCGATTTAAAGGACAAAGTCTTCTATGGACAAACGGAGAAGATTGACACCATTAAAATTAATGGCGAGGCTATCAAAGTAACCTCTGACAATCTGAAGGCAACGTTTGACGCAGCGACAGGTACTTACGTGATGAGTCTGAAAAAGGACAGCGCGGATAATCCGATAGACTGTGTAATCACAGCAGTGATTACGGCAAAAGATAATACAGCTTCCTTTGACATCACGAAAGTAGAGAATAAGCTGACTGAGACGGAAGAGGTTGCACAGGCTGACGGGTCAACAAAGAAGCAGGAGAAATATCCGGTTCAGAGGATAGAAATCCCGAATCACAGCCTGCTCTCAGTGAACAGTGCTCAGAATAATGCAAATATGAAGGGGGCAAGGACCTCCAGTGATACCGGAGTCAGCGGTGATTCCTACGTGGATGTAACAGACAGTATGACATTTAAAACAGGGGATTACGTGTATGCATTTGTATCCAACGATTCTATGAGTGCTGGCCTGTGGAGTAACTCTGAGCATACAGGTTCCTATGTGGCGTCTCCTGTAGGAGCAGCGGGAGGAGCCGGAAATACACGTGTACAGGCAACCGTTACAGATAAGGGAACTGCCAAAACCCTGGGACTCGCCAGCGCAGAGTGGTACTATGACAGAAAGATCTCAACCCGCCTTAATCAGAAAACGGGTGAGTCTGTCAGCTATGTGGTGGAGCATACGGATATGCCAAGCGCGAAAGTAGCTCTTGCAGGAGAAATGAATGGCGATGATACGGTAAACTGGCAGGATGGAGCAATTGCTTTTCGTGACATTATGAATACCCCTCAAGGGTCGGAAGAAGTTCCGGAACTTGTAAACCAGAGAATTGCAATGAACTTTGGAAGCCAGGCGGCAAATCCATTCCTCAGCACTTTGGATGGCGTGAAGAGAGTATACTTAAATACAGAAGGTCTGGGACAGGCCATTATCTTAAAAGGTTACGGCTCAGAAGGGCATGACTCAGGACATCCCGATTACGGTGATATCGGTAAACGTATCGGCGGAGCGGATGACATGAACACTTTGATAGCGGAAGGGCAGAAATTAGGTGCTATCTTTGGCGTACATATCAATGCAAGTGAGATGTACACTGAGGCGAAAGCCTTTAACAATGATCTCTCAGCTGGAAACTACGGCTGGAACTGGCTGGATCAGGGAATTGGAATCAACTCTTATTATGATTTAGGCAGCGGAGCGAGAGCAAGCCGTCTGAAATCTTTACATGACCAGGTGGGGGATGGAAATCTGACCTCTGAAACACCGGGCCTGAACTACATTTACCTGGATGTTTGGGGAAATGGTACAACCACAAATGGCGAGGATTCCTGGGAGTCCAGACAGATTGCAAAACAGATTAATGATCTGGGGTGGCGTTTTACTACAGAGTGGGGCTCAACCATGGAGTATGATTCGACCTTGCAGCACTGGGCTGCTGACCTTAAGTACGGAAATGCGGCAGCAAAAGGACAGAACAGTGAGGTTATGAGATTCCTGCGCAACCATCAAAAAGATTCCTGGATTGGTGATTATGGGTCTTACGGCGGTGAGGCGGAAGCACCTCTTCTCGGCGGATTGACGATGACCGATTTCGAAGGATGGTCAAGCCGTACAGATTATGATGAATACATCACAAAAATGTTCCGTCATAATGTGATAACTAAATTTTTACAGCATTATCAGGTGGTAAAATGGGAGGATGCACCAGAATCTGATGCATATTCATTTACACATCAAATAAATGAAAATACTCATACACATTCATGGGTACCCACAAAAGAGATTACTCTGGAGAATACAGAGGATGCAGCGGATGATACGAAGATTGTGGTAACAAGAAAATCTACGGACCACAGTAATCTAAATGATTACAGAAGCAGAACTATAACCATGAATGGTGTTGAGATCTCCAAGGGAGCTGTGACGAGCGGTGATGACGGAATTGTCGGCAACGCATTCCAGGGAGATGAGACTTATCTGATTCCATGGAATTGGGCAACAGACGGCAGTGAATTGTCTCAGAATGACCAGAAGCTATATCACTGGAATACCAAGGGCGGAACGACTACATGGACACTTACGGATGATTGGAAGGGCCTGAGCAATGTAGTGGTTTATAAGCTTACGGCAGATGGAAAGACAGACAAGCAGACCGTAAATGTTGTAAATAACAAGATTACTTTAAAGGCTGAGGCGGAAGTTCCGTATGTAGTATATAAGGGCGAGAAGGCAAACTTGACAGTAGATTGGCAGTCCACCCAGTATATCTATGATACAGGGTTCAATGACAGCGCGGTTTTGACCAACTACTGGACAACAACTGGTTCAGGTAAAGCGGAGATTGCAGAAAACATCAGTGCAAACAGAATGCTGAAGCTGAACGGTGAGGTAGCTGTTTCCAGTAAAGCATTGACCGGACTGACACCAAAACAGAGATATGCAGTCTACGTTGGAGTGGATAACCGCAGCAGTGCGGATGCATACATGGAAATAAAATCAGGTGGCAAGAGAATTGCTTATAACTATACGGGAACATCTTATATTGCGAACATGGTTTCCTCTGATCAGCATCACACAGGTTCAGGTGGAGTGGAGGGAAGAATAAGCTACTTCCAGAATATGTTTGTATTCTTTACTGCACCCGAGACCGGCGAGGTAACGCTGACGCTGGGACGCAGGGCAGGTGGAGACGAAGGAGCAGTTTATTTTGACGACATTCGAGTAGTGCCGACAGAGATGGATGCAGATGTTGAGACAAACGCAGACGGTATAATTACAAAACTGAACCAGAACTTTGAAAATAACGTGCAAGGAATCTGGCCGTTTGTAATCTCAGGACCTCAGCAGACAGAAGGCTGGGTGACAGATAATCGGATTCATCTGTCCGAGTATAATGGAGAATATACAAAGGCGGGATACAAAGATAAGAGAGTGGATGATGTTCTTGACGGAAACTGGTCAGTGAAGATCAACGGACTTACCGGCAATAGAAGTATGATTTATCAGACCATACCGCAAAACTTCCGCTTTGAACCTGGTGTAACATACAATGTTTCCTTTGATTACCAGGCAGGAAGCGACGGAACGTATGAGCTTCGCGTTGGCGATGGGAAAAACAATAATGTTACTGCTCTGAATATGCCGGGTACATCACAAGGACAGGGTGAGGATGCTGTCACAAAGACGACACGCTGCTCGTTTACTGTTACAGGAAGTGCTTCAGGAGAGAGCTGGTTTGGTATATATTCTACAGGTAATGCGGCAGATCTCAAAGAGTTTACTGGTTTAGATGATCCTAAATATAATGGTAAGTATAATGGACAAATCAATTTCAGCGGCTACAAAGATTTTATTTTGGATAATCTGACAATTGAGAAGGCAGGATTTACACTCTCTGAGGATAAGGTTATCGCAAGGACTGCAAAAGATCCGATTTATTTGTCTGTGAAAGCGTTACCTGGTGTAGAACTGGGAAAAGTTACCTGGTCATCTGAGAATGAAGATGTGGCGGTTGTAGACGAAGACGGAAAGGTTCTTTTCTATAATTTCGGTACAACACTGATCAAAGCGACAGCTATTGTGAATGGGCAGAAACAGACAGTAAGCTGTCCTGTTACCCTGCTGGAAGAAGAGACACGTGAAGCACGGTTTGAAAAGGCATGGGCAAATACAGGAGCAGAGAGCGTTGCGAATATTATTGACGGAGAACTGAGTACAAATTGGCAGAGTGAGTACAAAACTGAGGATGCAGTTGATGCGGATCAGTTTATGGTCTCAACGGAAAATCCTGCAGTTGTGACAGTTCAGCTGCCCGAGGGGGAGGACTTCTCAAATTATAACAAACTTGTATTCCATGAGAGGTCAGACGGACTGAAGGGAATTGTTCTGTATTATGAGTGTGTATTCGGATCGGAATTTGATGAAAATACACATACCATTAAAAATGGCGTTACTACTGGGCGGAGACAGGTAGAGTCATATGCACAAAGTGGAGTGGAAAAGGTGGAAATTCCTGAGGGTGCAAATGGCAGATATGCGCAGATTCGCGTTTCTGGTGCATACTTGGAGGCAGCTGTAATTGCAGAAGTCTATGCAACTGGAGAGTTTTATTATAAAACTGAGGAAGAAGAGAAGAATCTGATCAGAAACCAGATGCAGAGGCAGCTCGACGATCTGCAGAAGCAGTTAGATGCCGCCAAGAAAGAGCAAGAGGAAGCAAAAGCTGAACTGGAAAGACTGAAAAATGCGTCAGAAGCAGAAAAAGCTGCCGCCCAATTGCAGCTCAAAAAAGCTCAGGAGGAGGCTGAGAAGCTGAGAAAAGAGCTGAATGATCTGAAGAATAAAGATATGCTTAAAAAGGGTGACACGGTAGTTTATAAGAATGTAACCTATAAGGTACTGGACCCTGTAAAGAAGACAGCAGCGGCTGTAAAAGCTAAAAATGTTACCTCAATCGCCATTGCGAAAACCGTTAAGGTGAATGGAGTAACCTGCAGCGTGACAGAGATTGCATCTAATGCCTTTAAGGGCGCTAAGAAGCTGAAAAAGGCAGTCATCGGCGCGAATGTCACCAAGATCGGCAAGAGAGCATTCTATGGTGCCAAGAAGCTGAGAACGGTATCCATCAAGACGACAAAGCTGAAATCAGTGGGAAGCCAGGCATTTGGAAAAATCTATGTAAAAGCAAAGATCACAGTGCCGAAATCCAAGAAAGCAGCATACAAGAAACTATTAAAAAATAAAGTTCCAAAAAAGGCAATCATTAAATAAGTAAAAAGCATCAAGCAACCTATGCGGGCAGGTGAATTATTCACCTGCCCGCTGACAATTCCTTTGCCACAAATATGTCTCCATTAGGAGGAAAAGTATAATTTTTTGATCTCCTGCACAGGCATTTCCTGGCCTGTCCAAAGACGAAATGCCTCAGCACCCTGAAAAAGCAGCATATAGAGACCGTTAAAAGTATTACAGCCGACTTCTTGTGCAAGTTCCATCAGCCTGGTTTTTCTGGGATTGTAAATGACATCTGAAACGATTAATCCAGGATGAAGCATAGAAGAGGAGGGAAGAATACATTCTTTATCCAGAGGGGACATTCCAATAGAAGTCCCGTTTGTAAGAATATCACTCACATCCAGGCAGGATTTCAGTGCAGACATATCTTCTATATCATAGAGGGAAACACGGCAGGCGGTTTGTGCATTGATGGCATCGGCCAATTTTAACGCGTGTGCCCAGGAGCGTCCCCTGCGATTAAAGATATTTATGCGTGCGACACCGTCCAAAGCCGCCTGAACTGCGATGGCAGTGGAGGCGCCGCCTGCGCCCAGCAGTGTCATGGCTTTACCAGTGATATCAAATCCAGCCTCACGGACTGCCATCATGTACCCTGTTCCATCTGTGTTGTGCCCTGTAAGAAGCCCATTGTCATTGACCACAGTGTTGACTGCCCCGATCATCTCTGCGGCAGGAGAGAGATGATCGCAGAGCTCGCACATCTTTTGTTTATCCGGCATTGTACAGTTCCAGCCCCTGGCGCCCAAGGTACGCAGACCTTCCACGGCAGATTTTAAATCTCTTTCTGCCACATCAAAGCATAGGTAGGCATAATCAAGCCCTAAAATGCCAAAAGCTTTGTTGTGCATCAGGGGCGAAATGCTGTGTGAGACCGGGCTCCCTAAAAGACCGGTGAGCTTGGTGTGGCCAGTAATCTTTGCATACATATAAGCTACCTCCGAGTATTATAGATTGTTAGTAACTATTCAGCAGGTCTGCACATTTACTGTGCAGAGCGTGAGATAATGATTCAAGAGTGCAAAATTATATCACCGAAGGTGATTCTAAATGAATTTTTGCATGTAACTGTGAAGGTACTGAACAGTTACGATTGTTAAACCTATCTTACGACATAAAAGGGAAAAATGTCAATGTATGATAGACTTTGATCATTCAATGTGATAAAATGGTGACGTAAAAAAGGATATTTTGCCAAATAGAGGAGAAAAGATATATGAATGCCACAGTTCAGTTAAGAAATCTGGTCATCGGAGAAGGTGCCCCTAAGATTTGTGTGCCTGTTTTAGGAACCACGCAGGAGAGTATTCGTGAAGCAGTTGAGGCTTTGAAGGGGCACCCATTCGATATGGTAGAATGGAGAGCTGATTATTTTGAACACATTCGACAGCCTAAAGAGGTGGAAGCGGTATTGGGAATGCTCAGGGAAATTTTGCAGGAAGTCCCGATTCTGTTCACGGTCCGCACCAGAGAAGAGGGTGGGTACCAGAGTGTCCAGACAGATGATTATATAGCCATCAATGCACATGCAGCGGCAACCGGACGGATTGACATGATTGATGTAGAGAGTTTTGCCGGGGATGATATTGCCTTTGTGGTAATTGAGGCTGCGCATAGCGCTGGTGTAAAAGTGATTGCATCCAACCATCATTTTGATAGAACCCCCAAGAAGGAAGAAATGATCATGCGCCTTTGCAAGATGCAGGAGATGGAAGCGGATATCGTCAAAATGGCAGTGATGCCCAGGGAGGAGAGAGATGTGCTGACTCTGTTGGATGCTACCTTGACTATGAAGGAACTGCATGCAGTGACCCCAGTAGTAACCATGGCAATGGGAGAGCTAGGACTGGTCAGCCGTCTGACGGGTAAAATCTTTGGGTCAGCCATCACTTTCGGAAGCGTGGGGATGGCCTCCGCTCCGGGGCAGATTCCGACAGAGAGATTGAAGGCAGCACTGGAACTGATCTGAGATATTCCTCAATATCAGGGAAAATAGTAAAAGAAACGCAGTATACGGTAAATACAGTGGCAAAAAAAGTCGGATGGGCAGGAATCATCCGGCTTTTTGTTGTGAAAAAATTTTATTGTCATGACGCGGTTTGACAAATTTTGCACCTCTTGTCCCCTATAATGGATAGTGCTTAGTCCAAGTGCTCCATATAGGCACGGGAGGTGTTTTGTGTATTATGAGTTCTACATAGATGTATTTTTTATGGAAAATATGATATTGGATTATGTAGCGCTTTTGTTTGCGGGCATAGTGCTAAAACGGAAAATTGCACCAAGGCGCATCTTTTTGGCCAGTTTTCTGGGGGCGCTGGGGGCCTGTATACTCATCATCAGCCCTGTAAAAAATGCGGCAGTCACTCTGATTCTTGGGTATGGAGTGCTGACCGGATGTATGGTGAAAATTGGCTACAGTATCTCACAAAAGCGAACACTGGCAAAAGGAATCATCACTCTTTTGGGGATCACCTTTTTGCTGGGTGGAATATATCAGGCGCTAATCTCACAGTTCACACTCCCCGTGATACCGATGGGTATTCTAAGTGCGCTTGTTCTCACCTTGTTTCTTAAGGGATATCAAAGTTTGAGATACAAAACACAAAATATATTTGACGTTACCATCGCATACCATGGGAAAACTCTGTGTGTCCGTGGCCTGCGGGATACGGGAAATCAGCTTACAGATCCGGTGAGCAAACGACCGGTATGCATTATCTTTTATGATGCGGTCAAAGAGCTGCTGGATAAGGATGTAAAGATGTATTACATTCCCTATCATTCCATCGGAAAGAGCAGTGGACTGCTGCCTGGAATGACATTAGACTACATGATTATAAAAAGAGAAGAAGATTCACAGAGGGTGGAACATCCCTTGATAGCTGTGAGCAAAGAGCCCGTTAACAAGGAGGGCAGATATCAGATGATACTGCATCCCTTGGTGGTGGATAATTAGGAGGAAGGTATTATGGTTATAAAAGTGGCGATGCCCCGTCGTTTTCAATTTCGAGTGGTTTCCACACTGCCCGGCCTGCTTAAGGGGAAGGGAAACGATATTCATTATATAGGGGGAAGCGAGGTGCTCCCCGCACCGCTGGAGCCTTACGAGGAGGCAAAGGTAATTAGTGACCTGGGAACAGAATATGACAGCGATGCAAAATCTATGCTTATTGAACACAACCTAAGATTAGTAGTATACATAGCGAAAAAATTTGACAATACAGGTGTGGGAGTGGAAGATCTGATTTCCATAGGGACAATCGGATTGATTAAGGCAATCAACACCTTTAATCCGAATAAAAATATTAAACTGGCTACCTATGCGTCCAGGTGCATTGAGAATGAGATTCTGATGTATCTTAGAAGGAACAATAAGACAAAGATGGAGGTGTCCATCGACGAGCCTTTGAATGTGGATTGGGATGGCAATGAACTGCTGCTGTCGGATATCCTGGGAACGGATGAGGATGTCATTTACAAGGACATGGAGACAGAGGTGGAGCACAAGCTTTTGTCAAAAGCCATTAACAAGCTCACAGACAGGGAGCAGACTATTGTAAAGCTTCGATTTGGCATCAACACCCGTGATGGGGAGGAGAAGACGCAGAAGGAGGTTGCTGAGCTTTTGGGTATATCACAGTCTTACATTTCCAGGTTGGAGAAAAAGATAATGAAGAGATTGAAGAAGGAAATTGTAAGGTTTGAATAGCACTGAATAAGGGTTAAAATATGGGGATCGGGTCATTTTTAGAAATGGCCCGGTCCCTTTTGAGATTTCAGAAAACGGTTACCTCTTATTTATATAATAATTTGTCCGAAAATTGTAAAGACATATCCCAAAATCAGACATACAATGATTATAAAAGGAATTTTTTTCTAAATTAAATTGGAAAAACAGACAGCGGATAGTATAATAAGTTATAATGCGCAAAGGGGGAAGGGTACATGGGATTTAGAGCTTTGGTAGCGGATGATGAGTATATGATCCGCCGTGGAATTATCAGCTTTCTAAACAAATACGAAGACTTTGAAGTGGTAGCAGAAGCGGAGGATGGGGAGATGGCATTGGAGCTGGCCATGGAGGTTCCCGTGGATGTGTATTTTGTAGATATCAATATGCCGTTCTTAAATGGACTGCAGTTTATTAAGAAGCTTAAAGAGGTGAGGCCCAAGGCGCTTGTTGTGGTGATTACCGGGTATGACCGGTTTGAATATGCCAGGGAAGCTTTGAAGATGGGCACCTTTGAATATCTGCTGAAGCCTATTATGGAGGATACCTTTGACGAGATGATTCAAAATGTGCGCAATAAGCTTTTGCAGGACTGCAGTGAAAATAAATATTTGGAGTGGGCCAGGAATACGCTTCTTCAGAACAGGGACCATCTGGTATCCAACTTCTTGCAAAAAGCCATGGAAGGCCATTTTACAGAGGAAGAGATTCAGGAACGGTCCCGATATCTGATGATGGAAATACCAGAGGAGTTTGCCGTCACAGTCATCAGGCTGGAATACCAGAAAGCTTCTGATGTCAGAGGGGAATGGAATGAGGATCTGATCTTCTTTGTGGCCAGGAATGTGGCAAACGAGATCTTCAATGATCTGGATCACGCCAACAGCTGTCAGGATGACTATGGAAATCTGGTGGTCTTATCCCAAAAGATTCCAGAGCCTGAGGCCAGACGGCAGTTGTCAGCCTACTGCAAGCTGGTGGAAGGGTATGTGCCGGGAAAGTGTACGTCTGTCCAGAAAACAGGCTCCGGATATGGCGAGCTGTCCGCAGTATACCAGGAAGCGGTCCAGGGGATAAAAGAAGTAAACGGAGTTTCCAATGTCATTAAAGAGGTGAAAGCTTTTGTGGAGGAGAATTACTGGAAAGAGGATTTCTCCCTCCAGGATGCCTCGGATTATGTAAATCTGTCCATACAGTATATGAGCAAACTGTTCCGAAAGGAGATGGGCATCACTTTTATCGATTATCTCACAAGCGTAAGAATTCGGAAATCCATAGACCTGTTTCAGGATGAAGAACTGAAAATCTATGAAATTGCGGAACGGGTGGGATATGCCACCCAGCATTATTTCAGCAATGTCTTTAAGAAAAATCTGGGAGTGAGCCCTGCAGAGTACCGGAAAATGATGAAGAAAAATTAATGTAACTGTGAAGGTACTGAACAATTACAAACTAATTTGTAATAATTTAAAATGAATTTGCAATTCCTTAGCATCGTATCCAGACAGGCGGGTACGATGCTAAAATTTTGTATTTTTCCATCTGATTATTACAAAGACTTATGTCTTTTGAGCAGATATAATTGAGGCATAACAAAGATAAGAAAGCCGAAAAAAGGAGGATATTTAAAATGAAAAGAAAGGTTTTAAGTGCGTTGTTATGTGTATCAATGGTAGCTGCTATGGCAGCAGGATGTGGATCGTCCAGTGGAAATACTGAGGCAAATGCCACAGAGGCGAAAACAGAGGCTAAGACAGAGGCTATAACAGAGGCAAAGGATGACGCCGCAGAAGCTAAGACGGAAGCAAACGATAATGCCACGGATGCTCCGGAGGCAGATGGGGCAGAGGATACAGCAGATGGCGGAAAATTGGTGGTAGGATTTGCGCAGATCGGTCAGGAATCCGGCTGGAGAGATGCAGAGACCATGTCCATCCAGACATACGCAGAAGAAAATTCAGATACCATTGAGCTTCACTTCGCAGATGCACAGCAAAAGCAGGAAAACCAGATTAAGGCCATCAAGAGTTTTATTGAGCAGGGTGTGGATGTAATCGGTCTTGCACCGGTAGTTGAGACCGGATGGGATCAGGTATTTGCAGAGGCTCAGGACGCGGGAATCCCCGTGGTACTTCTGGACAGAAGAGCGGATGTGAGCGAGGATCTCTACACCACCTTTATTGGGTCAGACTTCATAGAAGAAGGAAAAATGGCTGCCCAGGAAATGGCAAAATTGATCGGCGAGGAAGGCAAGATCGTAGAGCTGGAGGGAACGGTTGGCGCATCCGCAGCTACAGACAGAAAGACTGGCTTTGACGAGGAGATGGCGGCAAATTATCCGAACATCGAGATCGTGGCATCCCAGACCGGTGACTTTACAAGAGCACAGGGCAAAGAAGTTATGGAATCCTTCCTGAAATCAAATGAGGACATCAAGGGCGTTTACGCTCACAACGATGACATGGCTTTAGGAGCAATCGAGGCCATCAAAGAAGCAGGCTTGAAGCCGGGCGAGGACATCAAGGTTGTCTCTGTGGACGGCGTAAAGGGTATCTTTGAAGCAATGGCAGCAGGGGAAGCAAACTGTACGGTAGAGTGCAATCCGCTGTTAGGGCCTCTGTTCTTTGAGACAGCAGCCAAATTAAAAGCAGGCGAAGAAGTAGAAAAATGGGTAAAATCTGTTGACGGCGTGTACACATCTGACACAGCGGCAGAAGAACTTCCAAACCGCAAATATTAATTATCAAATAAAAATCCGCTCCATGAAAAGTGGAGCGGATTTTAGAAGGTAAAGAGGAGGTATGATTGATGGGTAATGAGAACCAGTTATTGAAAGCCAGACATATATCCAAGTCATTTGGAAAAGCGGTAATTGCCCTGGACGATGTGCAGTTTGACCTGCGAAGCGGTGAAATACATGCCCTGCTCGGAGAAAATGGGGCAGGAAAATCTACATTGATTAAGGTACTCACAGGAGTAGAAGAGCGGGACTGTGGAACCGTGGAACTCAACGGTAAAGAGATTCATCCAAAATCCACACAGGAAGCACAGCACGAGGGAATTGCCACTGTATATCAGGAAGTAAATCTCTGCCCCAACTTATCGGTGGCAGAAAACATTTATATTGGTCGTGAGCCGAGAAATAAATTTGGGAAAATCAACTGGAAAAAAGTGAATGCGGATGCGAAAGAACTGTTGAAAAAATTTGACTTGAATATAAATGTAACGAAAAACCTGGATAACTATTCCGTGGCTGTTCAGCAGATGATTGCCATTGCAAGGGCCTGTGACATTGATGCCAAGGTGCTGATCCTGGATGAGCCCACCAGCAGTCTTTCCGCGATTGAGGTTGAAAAGCTGTTTGAAATCATGAGAAAGCTGCGGGGAGAGGGGATGGGTATTCTCTTTGTCACTCATTTCCTGGATCAGGTATATGAGGTGACAGACCGGATCACTGTGTTTAGAAACGGTGGTTATGTGGGCACTTACGATACAGCGGAACTGCCCAGGGTGGAACTGGTTGGCAAGATGATCGGTAAGGATTATGCCAGCCTGAATGAGACTATGGTTGCAGGGCAGATGGAAGAGGAACAAAGGACGAAAGGGGAAGAGCTGATTGAGCTGATTAATGTCAGCAGCCCGGGAACCATTGAGAAGTTTAATCTGACCGTCAGCAAGGGTGAGGTTTTGGGATTGTCAGGCCTTCTGGGTTCAGGTAGATCTGAGACAGCCCGCGTACTGTTTGGCGTGGATTCCATCGGCAAAGGCGAAATGAAGCTGAAAAAGCAAAGTGTTCATTTTAAAAGCCCTCTGGATGCCATCCGAAAAGGCATTGCATTCTGTCCGGAGAACCGCAAGACAGAAGGAATCATAGGAGATCTGACCATCCGGGAAAATATCGTTCTCGCTCTTCAGACGAAAAAAGGCCTGTTTAACAAGATTTCCAGAAAGGAAGCTGAAAAGCTGGCAGATGAGTATATTGAAAAGCTGGAGATCAAGACCCCGGATGCAGAACAGTTGATCCGAAATTTAAGCGGTGGAAATCAGCAGAAAGTAATCCTGGCCAGATGGCTGGCCACGGAACCGGAATTTTTGATGCTGGATGAGCCCACCAGGGGAATTGATATCGGGACGAAGGCGGAGCTTCAGAAAATCGTGATTGACCTTGCAAAACAGGGGATGGCAGTGCTGTTTATCTCTTCTGAGATTGATGAGATGCTTCGCTGCTGTAAGAGGATGATCGTACTTAGAGATATGAAACAGGTGGGAGAGCTGAACGGAAGAGAAATTTCCGAGGAGGCAATCATGCACATTATGGCCGGAGGTGAGGAGTCATGAAAGAAAAGTGGAATAAATTATCCCAAAAGCAGGCATTCTGGCCGGTGATTATCTTTCTCGCCATTCTGCTGTTTAATGGGATTGTAAGCAAAGGGGAATTTTTCAGCCTTTCTTTTGTAGACGGGCATTTGTATGGTAGAATCATTGATATCTTCCGAAATGGAAGCAAACTGATGATTTTGGCCGCAGGTATGACAATGGTATTGGCTACCGGAGGAACCGATATCTCCGTGGGTTCTGTCATGGCTATCAGCGGAGCCATTGCCTGCAGCGTGATTAACGGGAATATACTTCCCGGTTTAAACGGAAACGTGGGGGCGGCGATCTGTCTGGCGGTTTTGGCGGGAACGCTCTGCGGTATCTGGAATGGCTTTTTGGTGGCAAAGGTAAAGATCCAGCCCATCGTTGCCACTATGATTCTGCTGGTAGCCGGGCGCGGCATTGCGCAGCTGATTACCAACGGAAAGATCGTCACCATCACATCCGATGCTTATTATTTTCTCAACGGAGGGTACATACTGGGATTGCCGTTCCCGATGTTTATCGTGATCTTCCTGGTAGGACTGCTGATTCTTTTTGTAGGGAAAACGGCATTCGGCCTGTTTTTGGAATCTGTGGGGTGCAATCCCAAAGCTTCCAAATTTGCGGGTATCCAGGTAGACAAGATGCTGCTTGTGATTTACACAATTTCCGGAGCGTTCGCGGCAGTGGCCGGACTGATTGAGAGCTCTGGTATCAAAGGGGCGGACTGTAACAATGCGGGGCTGAATATTGAGCTGGATGCCATCCTGGCAGTGGCTATCGGCGGTACAAATCTGATGGGTGGACGCTTTTCTATACCAGCCAGCATCGCAGGGGCCCTGATTGTTCAGAGTATCACCACAACCGTGTTGGCGCTGGGGGTTCCGGCAGCTTACATCCGCGTACTGAAAGCGGTTCTGATTATCGTGATCTGCCTGTCACAGTCCAAAGAATTAAAAGCAATGTTCACAGCCAGAAAAGCGGCAAAGAAGAGAAAGGTGGTTGGAGAATAATGGGTAATACGAAAAGCAAAAAGAAATTTCAAATTAATAATGTCTCCCTGCTGATTACCATCGTGCTGTTTATCCTGATGTTTATCTTTGGGTCTGTGAAATACGACAATTTCCTGTCTGTTTCCACATTCCTGAATCTGTTTAACGACAATGCATATCTTATGATTGCTGGCATCGGGGTTACCTTTGTATTGATTACCGGTGGAATTGATATTTCTATATCCTCCACCATCGCATTTACCGGAGTTTTTTCTGCCTATTTGCTGGAAAAGGGAGCTCCTGCCTTCGTGGTAATTGCCCTTGTACTTATAATCGGGATTGTCATCGGTGCTGCCCAGGGGGCTCTGATCCACTACTTCAAAATGCAGCCGTTTATTGTTACGCTGGCGGGACAATTCCTAATGCGAGGCTTGTGTGTGGTCATCAGTGAGGCGTCTATTCCCATCAGCAATCCGTTTTTCAAATCCATGGCTCTTGGAAAAGTAGCTGTTAAGTTGGGTGAGGCCAAGGCTTTAAACGGAAAGATTTATTACTATGTATTTATACTGGTGGCAGTATTGTTGATTTCCGCATACGTGCTGAAGTGTACAAAGTTTGGAAGGAGCGTTTACGCCCTGGGCGGAAATGAAACTTCAGCGGATCTTATGGGACTGAACGTGGCAAGGACGAAGATCAGTGCCTATGCGATTAGCAGCTTCTGCGCGGCTTTAGGCGGTGTAGTATTTAGCTTTTACACGCTGGCCGGATATGGCCTGCAGAATATGGGAATGGAACTGGACGCCCTGTCCTCTGCGGTAATCGGTGGTACGTTGCTCACAGGAGGAGTGGGAACTGTGGTGGGAACCACGGTAGGAGCGATGATTCAGGGAATTATCCAGACCATCGTGACATACCAGAATCTGAATACCTGGTGGACAAAGGTGACAATTGCGGCATTGCTTTGCTTCTTTATTGTAATTCAAAGAATCATAGCAATTCGCGCAGAAAAATTAAAAGGAAAGGAAGAGGCATAAAAGCCAGTTGTAAGCAGGCCAAAAATCCGGTATACTCATATTTACAGTAAGCCTGTCAAAAGCAGATTTGCAGCATACCGAGGTATAAAGATAGGGGTGAGAGCAATGGAGCAAATAAAGAGAAGATTCATGAATATCAAGATACGCGGTAAGATGATCTATTCTCATATTCTCATTGCGCTCATCCCTTTCTGCCTGGTGGGGATGCTGGGCGTGATCATTTCCACCAGGGAAGCGGAAAAAAATGTAACCCAGCACACCACCCAGATGGTGGGGCAGGTCTGCCAGACCGTGGATGTCTATATCAGCAGTATTGAGAAGATAGCCAATATGCTGATTCAGACCATGGAGCCCATGGGGATAGATGACTTCTGGTTCGATGGGGACGACAGATGGAGAGAATGCCAGGAGGAACTGACCAGCAATTTTCAGGCAGTGGCCCAGACTCACAATGAGATCGCGGGAATCTTTTTTGCCACAGAGCATGATCTGTACGCAAGCACCCGAATGTCCAGGATTTCCAGGGATTCTTTCTTTGAGGAGGGATGGTATCAAAGGGCAAAGGAAAATCCGGACGAGATGCAGATCATCAGTAATGTGACAGGCAGAAATATTGTGACGGATGCGGCCTACAGCATTGACGATGTGTTTTCTGTGGTGAAGGCAGTGGTGGACAGAGACACAGGGAAACTGACAGGGGTGCTGCTCTTTGATATCAAACATGATATCATCTCCTCTGCGATCCAGGAGGCCATCATTGGCGATAATGGGTTCGTCTGTGTCTTAGACAGCGATGACCACATGGTGTACACCCCCGCCAATGAGATTGTCTACCGTATCCGGCCGGAGTGGATTCAGGAACAGAATGAGCCAGTTACCGCCAAGGTCAAGGGGGAAAAGTATCAGATCCGCTACCAGCAGTCCAAATATACGGGATGGAAGATTGTCAGTGTGTCATCCTATAAAGAGATTATGAGCGGGGTGAACATGATGTTTGCTATGTTTAGCTCCGTACTGGTGCTCACGCTTATCCTTGTGTTGGTGGTGGCAGTGAAGCTGTCAGAGACGATCACCAAACCGATCGTGAAGCTGCGCAACCTGATGAATCAGACGGAGAAAGGGGATCTTTCCGTCCGCTTTGAGGGGGACTACAAGGATGAAGTCAGCGAGCTTGGACGGAAGTTCAATCATATGATTATCCGCATCCAGGAACTATTGGACCGGGTGTATCAGGAACAGGAGAATAAAAGGCAGGCGGAGTTGAAGGTAGTGCAGGAGCAGTTTAAGCCTCACTTTCTCTACAATACTCTGGACACCATTGGGTGGATGGCCAGGGAACATTCAGCGGACGATATCGTGCATCTGGTAGATGCCCTGACCAACGTTTTCCGCATCAGCCTGAGCAAGGGAAAGGACTATATCACCCTAGAAGAAGAGATCCGGTATATCTCCAATTACCTTTATATTCAGAAGATCCGTTATGGTCCCAAGGTAATGTATGAGGTCACCCTGGATCCGGAATGCGAAAAGGTGCTGGTTCCCAAGCTGATCCTTCAGCCTCTGGTGGAAAATGCCATTTACCACGGGGTGAAGATGAAGCGGGGGGACGGTCATCTGAATGTGAGCGTGGAAAAGGATGGGGAAGAGAGGGTGCGCCTGGAAGTGCGGGACGATGGAAAGGGGATGCCAGAGGAGAAGGCAGAGGAGCTTGAGCGCCTACTCAATGAGCCCAGCAGGCCGGAGGAGAATCAGAGCTTTGGTCTCTTTTATATCAAGGAGCGGCTTCGAATCCGCTATGGAGACCAGTACTGCGTCCAGGTGAGAAGCGTGGAAAATGAAGGCACAACTATTACGATTTCTGTGCCGATGGAATACCAATACGGAAGAGGGCAACAGTTATGAGAAAGAAGACAATATTGGCTGTTCTTGCTGCGGTGTGTCTGTTTTTTTTCCTGTGCTGTATTATATATCAGACGAATGGCATGGCTGCGGACTACGAGGATGAAATAGAGTATGTGATTGGCGTATCCCAGGCTAACATGAGGGAGGCATGGCGCCTTGCCCTGATCAATGAGATTGAGGAGGAGGCCGCAAAATATAAGAATATTCGTATCATCACCGCGGATGCCACATCTACTGTGAAAAAGCAGGAGCAGGATGTGGATAAGCTTTTGAAATTTGGAATAGACCTGTTGATTATTTCCCCCTGTGATACTGCAAAGCTGACCGGGAAGGTAGAGGAGGTTTATAAGAGCGGCATCCCTGTTATCGTGATGGACAGAGGGGTTGAGGGATTTGAGTACAGCCTCTTTATCGGACCGGACAATACCCTGATCGGCAAACAGGCCGGGGAATGCGTAGTGGAACTTCTGGATGGCAAGGAAGGCACGGTGCTGGAGCTGTGCGGAAGTGCGGCGTCTATACAGAGCCAGGAACGAAGCGCGGGATTTGAATCTGTACTGAAGGGGTATCCTAAGATAGAGAAAAGAGTATGCCGTCTGGAGACCGAAATGAAAGATCAGGCCTATGACACCGTAAAGGATATGCGCAGAGAGCTGAGGGATGTGGATGTCATTTTCGCAAACAACGATTATGTGGCTTTGGGGGCATATGAGGCACTGAAGAGTATGCGGATGCATCAAAAGATTCAGATTGTTGGCAGCGATGGATTTACCGGGAAGGACGAAGGGGTGGATCTGGTTCTGGAAGAAAAAATTGCAGCCACAATTTCCTGCCCCACCGGAGGGCGGGAGGCCATTCAGTATGCAATGAATATACTGAAGGAGGAGAGCGGAGTTCCCAAGCAGGTGATTTTGAGAAGTCATACGATTACGAAGGATAATGCTGCCCAATACCTGGAAAGCCTGGACAGGGAGTGCGTGGATGACGGAAAGCCTATTACTGTGGGATATGCCCAGGTGGGGCAGGAGAGCCAGTGGCGGCTGGCCAATACACGCTCCATTCAGGAGGCAGCGCTTGAATTTAATGTAGACCTGCTCTTTGAAGATGCCAATCAGTCTCAGGAAAGACAGATTGCTGCAATCCGGCGTTTCATTAAGCAAGATGTGGATGTCATTGTGGTCTCACCGGTAGTGGAAACCGGTTGGGACGAGGTACTCGGGGAAGCCAAGGAGGCCGGAATCCCGGTGGTGATGTCAGACCGTAAAATTGAAACGGACCAGGAAGACCTGACTACCACATACATAGGGGCGGATTTCATTGAGGAAGGCCGCAGAGCCATGCGGTGGGTTAAGGACAATGTAAAACCCGGCAAAGGCAGGGTGAACATTCTGGAACTTAAGGGAAACAAAGGGGCATCCCCTACCGAAGAGAGGGGACTGGGATTCGATGAAGTCATGAAGGAGCATCCGGAGTATCAGATCGTATACTCTGATTATGGTGATTATACGTACGATGGCGGAAGAGAGATCATAGAGGAATATTTAGAAGCAGAGCAGTGGGACGTGGATGTGATTTATTCCCAGAACGATGATATGGCCCTGGGAGCCATAAAGGCTTTGGAGAACCATGGGATTTCCCCCGGTGTTGATGTGAAGATTGTATCCGTGGACGGAACCAGGGATGCATTCCAGGCCATGGTGGATGGAAAATTAAACTGTGCGGTAGAGTGCAATCCACTGCTGGGGGCTCCGCTTATGAAGGCGATTAGAGATATGGTGGCTGGGAAGGAGATGCCTCTTCGGATTATTACCGAAGAAAAAATCTATGACCAGTCTGTGGCGGAGGATTTGATAAAAACAAGAGCTTACTAATACCAACGGCAGCAGGGTTTTTGTATGCCTTTGTATGCAGGGAAGCTTCCTGTGGCAGGTTTTCAGTATGCGGATGAAAAATAAAGCTCCTGAGAAAACGATATGCCCCCCTGTCAAGTAGACAGGTCAAATATCTAAAATGAAGTGCTGATGAACGACCACGCATTTGTGTGGTCGTTTTTCTATGCACACCATCTCTCTTTGTATTTCTTTATTCGCTTGTTCTCTGGAATAGGGTACTCTATTGGAATGTTTGTTAATAGAGCTTCTGTTCTGACTTCTAAAGGTGTTTTGCAATTGTATCGGTTCGGAGGACATTCTTCACTATAAAACCTTATATAATCTTTGATTGCCAAGGGTAAGGATGCTTCATCTGTGATTTTATATAGTTGATACATTTCTGTCTTAATAATTCCCCAGAAGCCTTCTGTTGGGCCATTGTCAATACAATGACCAACTCTTGACATGGATTCTGTCATATAAATCAAGTATAGCGCTTAAATAAAGCTTCTTCTTTTCAACGAGTATTTTGAATTCTGTTACATCCGTAGCCCACTTCTGGTTAGGAGCTGTTGCATAAAAATCTCTTTGCAGCATATTCTCAGCAACTGTTTCAGGTGTACAAGGATTGTATTTCTTCTTTGTCTTTCTGATCACAGAATGAATATTTAGTTTCTTCATAATTCTGTGAACTCTTTTCTGGTTATAATTCGTATGATTGAAATGGTTGATCCATGAGGTCATTCTGCGATAACCTAAGATATGATTAAATTGTTCATCATACTCTTTAATAAGCCCTGCCAGTTTCCTATTTTCCTTTTTATCCTCAGGGATTACTCTATGAAGCCATTTATAGACTTGCGGTTTCTTTATAATTATGATTATGTTTGATGCAGTAATCTACGATTTCTTTGCGTTCAGCAATCGTTGTTTTTCTCCTTGCTCCTGCCATATAGACCTCCCGTTTCGGATTATAATCCGTAAGTTCTCTATTGGCATAATAGCGCTTAATCCAACTGTATAGAACATAACGGGCAGAAATATTATATTTTGCAACGATTTCATCTACTGACATTTCTCCGCTAATATATACTTCAACACATTTTGTTTTAAAATCAGATGTATATTTCGTATTTCCTGCCCCTCTAATAAATGCAGATATTCCTTGTTCTTTATATCGTTGAGCCCAACATCGAACAGTTTTCGGATCTACTCCGTATTTAATTCCAATGTCATTGGATGAGGCTGTTCCATTCATATATTCCTGTGCAACCAGGGCTTTCCATTCTGGAGTGTGTGGTGATTTAGCCATAAAAAATTCCCCTTAAGTAGATTTTGGTTATTTACCATGTCTACTTAAGGGGAATCATATCAAAAAAGACTCAGAGAGCTTTATTTTTATGCACTTCAGATAATACTTTTTAGCTTGGATTCATACTGATTTAAGTAAATGTCTTGTATTTCTTGTCTGGATTTAATATCGCTAGCGATATGAATGGCTTCATTTAATTTGCGTGATAAATCAAGATGTCCTTCTGCAATGATCTTTATATTACGGTTTGTTTCATTTTCAAGAGTTAGTTCAATGGAAACGACATTGCTTTCCAAGGAATCGACTTTACCTTCCAAGGAAACGACTTTACCTTCCAAGGAAACCACATCGTTTTCCAGTGAATCCATTTTACCTTCAATGGAGGTCATTCTACATTCAATCATGTTCAGACATTCATTAATAGGTTCTAATTTTTCTTCCAATAAACCGCCTATGGCTTTTAATAATCCTTCCTGATCCATAAGACACCTCCTTCTATAAATTTGTATAGGTAGTATACCACAATCAAAATACAAAGTCCAATGAATTATGAGTGCTGTCATGATTGATATTTATAAATAAATGTACGATATTTGTAAATACATTCCACATTCCCCGCGCTAGAATAAACGTATTAAACAGCGGGAAAGGGGATCATTATGAGGAACAGGAAAATCAAAAAATGGTTTGCTCTTGCTCTGGCGCTATGTATGACAGCCGGGTCGCTAAACAGCTATCAGGTACAGGCTGCGCCGGAAGTGCCGAAAACGGCAAGACTGCAAACGGATTCTGCAGCGGCAGAAAACTATCTAAACAACCAGGGGGAATTAAAGGAAAATCCTTTCATCCAACTCCCGCTCGGCGCTGTCCGGGCAGAGAGCTGGCTGGAAAATCAGCTTCTGCTGATGAAGAACGGCATCACTGGAAATATGAAATATTTTCATGATTACAATGACCAGGGAAGCGCATGGCTTGGTTCTACTGGCCCGGGAGCCAACACCTGGGAGAATGGCCCGTATTTCATCCGGGGACTGACGGCATTGGCCTACGCTTTAAATGACCAGGACCTGATCAATGAGACTCTGCAATGGCTGGAATGGGCAGTGGGAAGCCAGCAGGACAGTGGATATTTTGGGCCTGCAAATGACGATTCCTGGTGGTCCAGGATGCCCATGCTCTGCGCAATCCGGGACTTCTACGAGGCTGTGGAGCAGAAGCCGGCACTGGAGAGAAGTGAACGTGAAGTAACCCTCCAGGGAAAAATACTGGACTTTTTTGAGCGCTATTTCCGGTATCAGGCAGAGGAGCTTCCGAGGCGTCCCCTTTCCAACTGGGCTGATGCCAGAGGAGGAGACAATCTGGAAATCGTATATTGGCTGTATAACCAGATCTACGAGGAAGCTCACCCGGAAAGGACAGCATGGCTGCTGGATCTGGGTGAGCTGATATACAGGCAGACAAATAACTGGGAAGATATTTACAATAACTCCACGGTTCGCACCCATGTGGTAAACACCAGCCAAGGCATGAAGACCCCGGCTGTCTATTCTCAGTACAAAGACGGAGAACAGTACCGGAGCGCCCTATCAAACGGACTGGACCATATGAGCATAGACCATGGGCGTATCGATGGGCTTCCAAACTCAGATGAGGCAGCCAGGGAAAATCGTTCAACCAGGGGATCGGAGACCTGCGGTACGGTGGAAGGGCTTCTCTCCACGGAGATTGCTATGAGGATCCAGGGAGAAGCCTGGATGGGGGACCGTCTGGAGCTTTTGGCCTACAATGCTCTTCCGGCTGCATACCCTTCCGATTATTCTGGACATGCCTATTACATACTGCAAAACCAGGTGATGAACACTCTGGGCAATCATGAATTTGACTGTGACCACGGGGACAGCTCCGCGTTTGGTGCGCCCTTGGGATTTGACTGCTGCTTTGCCAACAATCACATGGGATGGGCTAAGTTTGTCCAGAATATGTGGATGGCAAAGGCGAACGGCGGGCTTGCGTTGGCCGCGTACGGGCCAAACCGGGTGACCGCGAAGGTGGCGGATGGGAAGACCGCCAAATTTGTCCAGAAGACGGACTATCCTTTTAGAGATACCGTGAATCTGGAGTATTGCGGAGATACCGCTGCCTTTGATCTGGATCTGAGAATACCGGAGTGGGCAAAGGATGCTCAGGTTACGGTAAACGGAGAAAGCCTAAAGGGTGTTAAAACAGGCGCTTTCTATACTGTGAACCGGACGTGGAAATCGGGTGACAAAGTATGCGTAGTCTTTAAAAGTGAGATTGAACTGACTACCTGGTACAACAATTCCACAGCTGTACAAAAAGGCGCTCTGATTTACGGCCTGAAAATAGAAGAAGACTGGCGCACCTATGAGGAGAACGACGCCAGGGAGCTGAAGGTGGAGCATAAAGAGGAGCTTCCTCTGAGGGAGGTATATCCCGCCAGTCCCTGGAATTACGGTCTGGTCACGGATGAAAATGCGTCCTTTGAGTTAAAGGAGACCGATGAGGTGGCCCTGCAGCCCTTCGCATCTGACAGCGCTCCGGTTGAAATCATTGCAAACGGCGTGGCTTTGCCAGAGTGGACACTGGATGGGAACATCGCGGGTCCCCAGCCCTTTGGACCGATAGATTACAGTGCTGAGGAAATGCAGAAAATCACCCTGGTACCATACGGATGCCAAAGGCTGCGCATCACCCATTTCCCCACCATGAATAATGAAGCAGATACCGAAGCCGTGGTGCGCACAGAAGGCAGCCTTATCACCAGAAATGGCATTACCTATCAGGATTTTGACAATATTGTTGTGCCAAAAGCTCAAAATTATAAATTGAAGGTAAAAGCCGAAGGAAGCGGAACCGTAATCATTAACAGCAAGTACCGCCAGGAAGTGACGGGTGACTTTGAGATCGCAGGCTTAAAGAATCTCTTATCCGGGGGCTTTCAGTTCAAAGACGGACAATACAATAACATCCGTTTTACCGGAGACATCCGTGTAAAAGAAGTAAAGGTGGAATTCTTGAACAGGGAAATAACGGAAATTTCCGTGGTAAATGCCATCCGAAACGGTTCTACAGGAAAGATTCTCACAAATCTGGATGCCCAGGAGACTCCTTATAAAGTACTGTATGGTACAGAACCAGGTATCTATACGAAAACGGTACGGGGATTTTCATCCGGAACCGCTACTCTTCAGGGTCTGGAAAAAGAGAAAAACTATTATGCAAAAGTTGTCGCTACCATCTGCGGGGAAGAGATGGAGAGCCGTGAAATTGTACTGGAAGTGTCTGAGGATCAGGGTGGTTTAAAGCCAAATCCCAATGTGCCGGCTGCTTCTTATGAAGGATTCAGCACACTGAATTACATGACCGGACCGGATGGTCTTTGGAATGCGCTGGGAGGAGCTGTGGTACAGGCTCAAGCTCATGAAAACACCACCAGGGCATCAGAAATCAGGTTTGGAACCTCAGAAGGACAAAAAGCTGTCCTGGATGCCCAGGGAGCACTAAACTGGGTGGACTATGTAGCGGAGGCAGACCTTACTCTGGATGAGGTAAAGGGAAACAATGCAGGAATCATGTTCCGGTGTACCGATATCGGAGAAGGTCCGGATGCTTACCATGGATATTATGCAGGTGTGGGCATGGCCAACGGAAAGCCCGGTGTTATGATCGGGTATGCGGACGGAGGCTGGCACGATCTGCAGGTTATCCCGAAGGACGATATTCAGGCCGGGGTGAAATATACCATCAAAGCAGTGGTATACAGCAATATGTTCGCAATCTATTTAAACGAGGAGCTTGTGGCTGTTATCCGGGATGATAAATTTTCACTGGGAACCGTGGGGCTGCGCTCTTATAAAGTACCATTTACAGGCCATGACATGAGAGTGAGACCTGTGACAGAGGAAGATCTAAAGGTATTTGAGTCACTGGTCCCCGATGAGCCGGAGGAGATGGTTCCGCACAAGTCACACCAGGTGACGGAATATACCGGATTTGCGGCAACGGAGGATGGGACAAAATCTCACTTCCAGTTCTATGACCCGCAGCAGAAAATTAATGAAGCATTTTCTGTCTATGATTTTACGATCCAAAATATTGCACAGGAAGATTTAACAGTATTTGAAGAAAACCAGGAAGAAGAGCCTGCCATTGTACCTGATTTTGCGGATACCTTTGACTCAGATGCCAACTGGACCAAAGTGGGGGACACAGCACTCATCGGAGTTTCAGACGGGCAGATGCAGCTTGGACGCAGCAATAACGTCAAGGCTGTGGCCGGGAACGAGGGCTGGAGCGACATGGTCTGCACAGCAGATATCACATTAAAAGAGGGAGATGGAAATGCAGGCCTTCTGGTGAGAACCACAAGGGAAGGATCCGGAGCAGACAACTACTATGGATATTACTTTGGTATCAATGGCGCTGGATATGAAATCGGGAAATCCAGCAATACATGGAAACAGCTGGAAACCGGAGCGCTAAAGCTGGATACCTCAGTATCCCATCAGCTTCAGGTAACTGCATATAAAGACAAGCTTTTATTCAGCGTTGACGGAGAAGCAATAACTTTGATCCAGGACTCAGACCACGCAAAAGGCAAGATCGGACTGAGAGGTTATGGTAGGAGTTTTGTGGCGGACCAGGTGCAGGTGCGGGGATTGACCGACGAGGACAAGGAAGCTATCGTAAAACTGGAAGAATTGAAAAAGCAGATGGAAATCACAGGGTATTCTGCAAATGACAGCATACAGGTGAAATTTCCCAGGATTTCCAATGCCACCTCCTACCGAATACTTTTTGGTGAGGAGAGCGGCGTTTATACAAATGAGTTTACAGAAATCTATTTTAATGGATACAAGGGGTCCGGCATCTTTACCCATGATAAAGCAGCATTTTCCACCCTGAAACCGGGCCGGTGGTATGTAAAAGTACTTGCAATGAATGGTAATACGGAAGTGGCTTATTCCAATGAAATTGCTGTAGATACCGGCGAGCGGGAATCTGCCGAGATGGAATACAAAAAATTTGCGGCTGTTTTAGCAAAAGCGGAAGGACTTGATGACAATAGCTTTACCCCAGTAAGCAAAAAAAGGCTGGCGCGGGCGAAAGACTACGCATCAAAAGTAAATGCATACACGGAGGCAAACCAGATAGAATTTGCAACAGCAGCAGACTTGCTGAGTATTGCCATGAACACCCCGGATTCAGAGGAATTTACCCAGACAGATGAGCCGGGAGGAGTGACGGAAGAGGAACTAAAAGAAGCACTGGCCAGAGCAGAAGCAGCCTGGAAAGCGGCAGAAGAATTGAGAGACCAGGCTGTGAAGGCAAAAGACCAGGCAAAAGCCCTGGCAAGGGAAGCACAAGCGGCAAAGCAGGCTGCTCTGGAGGCCCAGAAGAAGGCGGAGGATCTGGCAAATGCGTCAGAGACAGAGAAGATAGAGGCGCAGAAAAAAGCAGAGGAGGCTGCAAAAGCGGCAGAACTTGCGGGGCAGAAAGCAGAGAAGGCGCAGCAGGCTGTAAAAACGGCGCTGGAAGCCCAGAGAAGGGCAGAGGAGGCAGCAGACTTGGCTGGAAAAGAAGTAGAAGCCCTGCGTGGGGAATGCGATTCGGCCAGGGAGGAACTGGAAAGGGAGAAGGAAGCAGCACAGAAAGCCAAAGAGGAGGCGGAGGCCTCCCAAAAAGCAGCAGTCGAGTCAGCCAAGAGAGCAGAAAAAGCGCTGCAAGACCTGGAAGAGCTGCTGAAAAAGAATAAGACACAGAAAGACGAAGAGAAGGTGAAGGCGGGAAACATCGTTACAGACGGCAAACTAAAATACCGGATTTTGAATACCGGGAAAAGGACAGCGGCTGTGGTAGGGGCAAAGAATAAGAGCATAAAAAGCGTCAAAGTTTCCGCACTCGTGACTGTGGAGGGTGTGAAGTACCGTGTGACGGAAGTGGCGTCAAAGGCGTTCCAGAACTGCAAAAAGCTCACAGGAGTTACTTTGGGAAGCAACATTGAAAAGATCGGCAGTAAGGCGTTTTACAAAGATCGTAAGCTGA
The DNA here is from genome assembly GCF_058119865.1 of Ruminococcus sp. 8Y-12. Taxonomy (NCBI): domain Bacteria; kingdom Bacillati; phylum Bacillota; class Clostridia; order Eubacteriales; family Oscillospiraceae; genus Ruminococcus; species Ruminococcus sp. 8Y-12. The sequence goes on from NZ_CM176623.1 coordinate 2,356,778, forward strand.
GCAGGATCACCATAAAATCCGGCAAGCTGAAAAAGGTTGGAAAGTACTGCCTGAAGGGAATTAACGGAAAAACGGTCATTGATGTACCAAATAAAAAAGAAAGGGCGTATCGAAAACTCTTGAAGAAAGGGAAGGCGGGACAGCCCCGCAGCGTGACAATCAAATAACAGCGGGCAGCGGCTCCGTTCTGTGTTCAGGCACAGAACGGAGTCTTTTATATTTAAATAATATAGGATAAAAAAACATAAAAAGAGATCCGATTACTATAAATACTATAAATATACAAAGTGTTATGATAAAACCGAACATAGATGAGGCCAATCTACGCAACGAAAGATGTAGGTGTACTCTATTAAATTACCGTGCGTGGATTGAAACAAGGAGGTAGAACATGAAAAAAAGAAGAGCTCAACTGCTCAGCATGGCACTGGCGGCAGGCATGGCAGTAACCGGGATCGCTCCGGGGATGCAGGTAATGGCTTCTAATGCACAGGAAGAACTGACAGAGACATTGGATGACCCAAATAGCACGGATGTACCCAAAGACCAGGAGATGGCGCCCCAGAACACTGCACTCGGAGAAACCCGGGGTGAGGCATATAATGGGCTGTCGGCAGAGTATTATACTACAAAAGGAGCAGGAACAGGGGTAGTATTTGACCAGCTGAAATCCAAAAGCATTGACTACAATATCAACTATGGGGACATGGACGGAAAATTAAAGGAACAAACAGGGAAGGAAGATGCAGCCGGGGTCCGCTGGACAGGGCGTATCAAAGTCCCGGAGACAGGGAACTACACATTTTACGGGTTTGCTGACAATGGAATCCGTCTCTGGATAAACGGGGAACAGTTGATCAACTACTGGGACGGAAATTCCTGGGATAAGCTGCAGACAACCAAAGAGGTTTACCTGGAAGCGGGCAGATACTATACTTTCCAGACCGATTATTTTGAGTTTGAGGGCGGATCGCATGTAACACTGTCCTGGAGCAATGACAAAGGCATGGAAAAGAGAATCGTGCCTTCAACGGCATTCTATCTGCCGGAAGATTACTCAGAGGTATATATTTCAGACTTTGATATCAGTAGCGCCAACCTGACCGAGGGAGAGGAGTTTGACGGACATATCACGGTAAACGGGGCGGCATTCACACAGGATACCACCTTTGAGCTGGTTAAAGCCAACGGGCAGCCTATGAATCCCCCTGTGATGCCTGAGGTGCTCTCCGTCTCAAAGGGAGAAGTCAGCTTGAATCTGCCCGGCCTGAAGGCGGGCTCCTACAAAATTAAGGCCGTATCTGGGGATAGAAACATTGTCTCCAAAGGAATGCTGGTCGTACAGCCGGCATCTGCAACAGAGCAGACGAGATCTGAACGGCCCAGGGCAGATTGGGAGAGAACCGGATTTGTCAATCTGAACGGATGGTGGGATTTTTCCTTTGATCCCAATGAAGAGGGGATGGAGAACGGCTGGTATCAGGCGGATGCCAGGATGGAACGCATGATCAACGTCCCGTTCTGCTGGGAGTCTTCCCTGAGCGGGGTGGAAGATCCCAACTATATGGGCCAGGCCTGGTATCAGAAAAAGGTAACCGTAGATAAGAACTGGGACGGACAGAAGGTGTTCCTGAAATTCGGCGCCGTTGACTGGAAGTGTAAACTGTGGGTAAATGGTCAGGAAGTTGGGGAACACATCGGCGGCTACAATGCGTTTGAATTTGACGTAACCGAGTACTTAAAGGCCGGGGAAGTAAATACCATTACCCTTTGGGTAGAGGACAAGGGAAGCTATGGAGATGACAGCTATCCCGCCCTGATCGGAAAACAGGGAAGAAATGCCCCCTGCGGTTATATTCATACCAGTGGAATCTGGCAGACGGTGGGATTGGAAGCCAGAAGTGCAACATACCTGGATCATGCGAAGGCCTCCACAGATGTGGATCACTCCACAGTAACCTACACCATGGATATTTCTTCCGATACAGCCCAGGAGCTGACGGTAGAGTATGATTTTGAGAGCAAAATCTATGATGTGGAGAACGAGAAAGATGTTTCCACCGGGTCTGTCATGAAGGGCTCCCAGAAGATTCAGGTGGAGGCTGGAGAGAATACCGTGGATTTGAATGCCATCACTATAGAAAATCCAAAGCTGTGGAACTACGATGACCCAAACCTGTATTACGGAACACTGACAGTTAAGGACAGCCAGGGAGCTGTGCTGGATACGGTGGATACCTACTTTGGTATGAGAAAGGTAGAGCAAAAATATTTTGATGAAAATCTGGGTGTGAAATATATTTATATAAATAACAAGCCTGTTTACATGTCAGGACTTCTGGATCAGGGCTTCTGGGAGGACGGTATTTACACAGCACCATCGGAGGAGGCATTGAAATACGACATTCTTCAGATGAAGGAAGCTGGCTTTAATATGATCCGTAAGCATCTGAAGGTGGAAGATCCTCTGCAGTATTACTGGTGTGATAAGCTGGGCATGATGGTTTGGCAGGACATGCCTCACGCCACAGCCATGGTACCTGATGAGACAGGGGATGCGACTCCGGGACGTCAATACTATGAAGAGTGCCTGGAAGCCATGATGCAGCAGAACTACAACCATCCCTCCATTGTGGCCGTGATGCTCTTTAATGAAACCTGGGGACTTCAGAAAGCCTATTTTGACGGAAAACGCGATGTGGTGGCAGCGGACGGGAAGAGTACAAAGGATTGGGTAGAGGAGCTTTTCCACAAGACAAAATCCCTGAATCCCAACCTGCTGGTGGAGGATATGAGCGCCTGCAACGGAGATCACGTACAGCCCACCGAGCTGAATACCTACCATATGTATCCGGACAGTTATCAGGGAACCTTAGACACCGTGGAGCGCTGGACAAACAGTGCCTTTGTGGGATCTACAGATAACTTTAAATTCGGGGAGGTCCAGGACGGCGACCCGCTTCTGAATAGTGAATACGGCGGTGTGGGAGCTTATGCAGGTGACTTTGACGTATCCTATTGCTTCAAATATATGACAGATATCCAGAGACGCTATGAGAAACAGAGCGGTTTTGTTTACACGGAGCCCTTCGATGTTGAGTATGAACGAAATGGTATCATGACTTATGATAGAAAGATGAAGGTCTTCGGATATGATGAAATTGCATACGGCGGGGATATGACAATGAAGGATCTGACCCAGGAAGTGTATGTGGGTGTAGTAGACCAGCCAATCAGAAATGTAGCGCCGGGACAGAAGATGAAAACAAAGGCCATGGCCATTGGCTGGACAGATGAGCTTCCGGATAAGGTGGTAATGAAATGGCGGTTTGATGGGACGGACATCTATGGCAACAGCATCAGCACGGGAAAATCAGGGGAAAAGGTGCTCAATCTAAGCCCTTACCGGAAATCTACAGCCACCATCAGCTACACAGCCCCGGCTCAGGCCTGCGTAGGCACGCTCACCGTATGGCTGGAAGATGAAAATGGAGCCAAGCTGGCGAAAAACTTTACGAACGTAGTGGTTGCGGATGAAACCACAGGAAACAAGGAATACACCCAGCAGAACAAAGACGGCTCTGTGGTAATGAAAGCCAAAGTCGGAAATGGGAAGATGATGTCCACGGAGGGAACGGGTGCACAGACATACAGCTACACACTTCCGGAGGGATTCAACTTACAGGATTTGAAGGGAATGCGTGTACTGGCGGAGGCTTCCTCCTATAAAACACAGATTGGAACAGATAAATTCCTCTCCTCCTTCTCCTCCCAGTGGGGTCAGACAGCGGAGGGAAGAGAACGCGCGTCAGATCTGACTGTCTCAATCAACGGGGTGGAGGTTGACACTGTATATCTGCCGGATAACCCCCGCGACATGAGGGGGACCCTGACACTGAACAGTCCATACAACGGACAGACCAGCGCAGGCGATTTCGGATACCTGGTAAACTTAAATATTTCGGATGAAAAGCTGGAAGAAATCAAGGCGGCTATGGGAGAAGGCCAGGCACTGAACGTTACCTATGAGGTAAAAGAGGACGCAGAGAACCAGAACGGCCTTCGCATCTATACCTCCACATACGGGCGCTATGCTGTGAATCCTACATTGATTTTGAACCCTGCTGACGAGACACTAAACGGCGTCATTGACCAGGATAAAGTAATCAGGACAGAGGAGGACAACTACAGCGTAGAAGCAAAACTGGAGAAAAAAGAAGGCTACGTGGTCAGAAATGACAACCAGGGCGGATACCGGGTGGAGGTATCTGAGGATGGAAACAGTGTTACCCTCATGAATGTAAAGACCGGAGAAACACTGGCCAGTGCGCAGATGGAAGAGCCTGCAGCGGAATATGACATAAAAACCACCCTGTTTGATGAACAGATCCGTGTCTATGTGGACAATGATCCCAAGCCTGCCATTAATGTATATGACAGAAGCGGATTTAGCGGTGATGTGACAGTACTAAAAGGGGCAGAGGACGTGGTAGTGGCTCCTGAATCCTATGAGGCAGTGCAGGCTGAGGCAGGAGAAGGCCAGAAAGATGTGGATTATACCGATGATTTTTCAGACACGGATCTGGACAACCGCTATGAAAAAATGGGAAAAGACATTACGGCAAACGTTACGGATGGAGCGCTGAAGCTTCACGCAAGATCCGGGGATAAGCTGATCATGAGAGACATGCGTATGGCAGACGGTATCTACGAGGCGGATATTACCCTGGATAACCTGTATGACAACAACGGAAATGCAGGATTTACCTTCCGATCTGCCAATTATCTGGTGGGTTCGGACGGCCTGGACGGTTACTATGCGGGAATCGGCAACGGCTATGTACAGGTGGGCAGGATGAACAATAACTGGAAGGAACTGGCCAATGTAAAGGTACCGGAGCTGAAAAAGGGAACTACCCACAGGCTTAGGGTTGCCGTATTTGGATCGCGCATTCAGGTATATGTAGATGATGTGAAGACGCCCTATGTGGACATTGTGGATTCCACCTACACGGAAGGAGGAGCGTCCATCCGCGGATTCCAGAGCGATTCCACCATTGACAATATCCGTATAGCAAGCATTCCAAACTACAGCAGCGATTTTGCCCACGGCACAGGAGAATGGGACGTAAACGGCATATGGAAAAACGAAGAGGGCAGCTATCAGGCAAACGGGAAATCCTCTGCCTTTATCGATGCCAATGCTCTGAAGGATTTCAGAATAAGCGCTGATCTTTTGGCAGAGGAGGAAGATTCCTGTCCGGCACTTGCATTGCGTGCTTCCGAAAGCGCAGACGGTGTGGATGGTTACAGAGTGGTATTGAATGTAAAGGAAGACAAAATACAGCTAATAAAATCCCAAAAGGGGGCAGACACAGTTCTTGCTGAGCGCGCATGGAAGCTGGAAACAGGGACAGCGTATCCGGTATCCGCAGAGGTCAGGGGCAGCAGCCTGAGGGTTTATCTGAACAATGCCCCAAAGGCAATGTTTGCGGTCACGGATGATACCTTTGAGAAAGGAAAAGTGGGATTCTGCAGCCAGGCTGGAACCTCCGTATTTGACAACCTGAGTATCAATACCAGATTTGTGGACGGGGAAGTACTGGAGCAGGCGGATAAGGCGAAACTGGATAACCTGATATCACAGGCAGAGAAGCTGGAAAAAGATAAGTATACGGAAAAATCCTATGCGAGAGTAGAAACCGCTCTGGCAGCGGCTAAAGAGATCAATCCATATGACCAGGCTGAGATTGATAAAGCGGCAGCAGGTCTTCAGGAAGCCTTAGATCTTCTGATTGAGAACGGGTCAGGTGGGATTACGCAGGAGGAACTCGCAGAGGCAATCAAAAAGGCGGAGGCAGCCCAGAAGGCCGCAGAAGATGCAAAAGCTTTGGCAGAGCAGGCCAAGAAGGATGCGGAGAAGCTTGCAGAGGAGGCCAGAGCCTTAAAAGATGCAGCTGAAGCAGCACAGAAAAAAGCCGAAGAGATGGCGAATGCCTCCAAAGAAGAGAAAGAGGCCGCAGAAAAAGCAGCAAAAGAGGCGGCAGAAAAGGCAGCAGAGGCCCAGAAGCAGGCTGAGGCAGCTCAGAGGGCAGTTGATACAGCAAAAGCAGCCCAAGCGGCAGCGGAGGAGGCGGCAGCCAAATCCATGGCAGAGGCAGAGTCGCTTAAGAAGGAGCTAAGTGCGGCCAAGGAAGAAATAGAGAAGGCCAGAGAAGAAGCCCAAAGAGCCAAAGAGGAGGCGGAAAAAGCCAGACAGGAGGCAGCGGCAGCGGCCAAAAGGGCAGAGGATGCAGCAGCAGCCCTCAAGAAAGCCCTGGAGGAGCCGGACACTAAGAAGGTGGAAAAAGGCCAGACTTACAGCGATGGTATACTGAACTATAAAGTGACCAGTGTACAAGCCAGGACTGTGAGCGTTTCCGGTCCGGTAAAGAAAAATGTGACATCTGTGACTATCCCCTCCGCTATGAAGATAGAGGGAAGCAGCTATAAGGTGACAGCAGTGGAGAAAAACGCGTTTAAGAGCTGTAAGAAGCTGTCTAAGGTTACCATAGGAAAGAATGTGAAAACCATAGGAAGCAGCGCGTTCTACAAGAATAGCCGTCTAAAGAGCGTAGCGGTAAAGACCAATGTGCTGAAAACAGTTGGAAAGAATGCATTTAAGGGAATCTGCAAAAAGGCATATATTAATGTGCCGAATAGTAAGGCCAGAGCCTACCGCAAGCTGATGAAAAAAGCAGGCCAGGGCAAAGGTGTAAAAATCAAATAGTGTAAGTATGATAAGATATACGGGCCGGTGTTTCCAATTTGGAAGCACTGGCCTTTTGCGTGAGGTAAACGGGGATGTGTGAGAAGAAGGAACAGAAGAAGGAAATATTGGGGGACATTATAAATCTACAAATTCCCGTTAAATTATTCTAAAGATTCCATCCCGGCAAAATCTTATAATGAAGATGAAACGTAACTGTTTAACAGGTCTGCGCATTTACTGCGCTGACCGTAAGAAAAAGATTCAGGAGTGCAAAAATCCCATCACCGAAGGTGATTTTAAATAAATTTTTGCATGTAACTGTGAAGGTACTGAACAGTTGCGATGAAACAATAGGTATGAGAAAACCACAAGGAAAAGGAGAAGGTAGACTTATGAAGAAAAGGATTATTTCATTCTTGCTGTCAATAACGATGATAGCAGGAGCCTGTTTTCCGTCTATGCCCCCTGTCCATGCTGCCGCCAGTACGCAGCAGGTACAGCAGGTGCAGGAAACAGGCAATCTGAACTATTTTTCTAATCAGGGAAAGCTGAATGAAAACGCATTTGTCCAACTGCCGATGGGGGCGGTGGAGGCAAAGGACTGGTTAAAGCAACAGCTTTACCTACAGAAAAACGGCCTTACAGGTGCCATTCATGACCAGTACAGCCTTTATGGACCGGATAATGGATGGCGAGGGGGTAAAGGAGACGGCTGGGAAAAGGGTGCCTACTATCTGAGAGGACTGACCTCCCTGGCCTGGGTTCTGGGGGATGAGGAACTAAAGGGCAAGGCCATGGAATGGATCGACTTCATTCTGGACAGCCAGAGAGAGAACGGCTTTATGGGACCTGTAAATGACGGGGACGGGAGTTCTGACAACTGGGACTGGTGGCCCCGCATGGTCATACTTCAGGTTATCCGGGATTATTATGAGGCTACGGAGCAGGAGGGAAAACCGGATGAGCGGGTTCTTCCGTTTTTTGAAAAGTATTTTCGTTATCAGCTGCAGCGCCTGCCTGGGAAGCCTCTAAACTCCTGGGCAGCATCCAGAGGCGGTGACAATATTGAAGTGCTGTTATGGTATTATAACAGAGTGTACGACGAAAGTGATCCCACAGCAACGGACTGGATCATAGACCTGGCGTCTGTGCTCGCCAGCCAGACAAAGTCCCAGGACAGTGGTCTGGACTGGAATGCAGTTTTTAATGACACCACTGTGCGTGAACACGTGGTAAACACCACTCAGGCGATGAAGACACCGGCTGTGCTGAGTCAGCTGCCCGGTCATGAGGGAGACGTGAACTCTCTGAAGCAGGGAATCTTCAACATGGGGCTGGATCACGGGAGAGTGGACAACCTGGCCAATGCAGACGAGGGGGCCAGGGAAAACTATCCGTACAGGGGAGCAGAGCTCTGTTCGGTAGTGGAGAGCCTTCTGTCAAATGAGATGTCTATCCGAATCACGGGGGAGAGCTGGCTGGGAGACCAGATTGAGCAGACAGCTTACAATAACCTTCCGGCCGGTTATGCACCCGATTACACGGGACACAACTATTTCCAGGCACAAAACCAGGTGTTGGGAACGCATGGAAACCATGAGTTTGACTGCGATCACGGAGATGACAGCGCTTACGGCGCCCTAACGGGATTTGAATGCTGTTTCCCCAACATGCATATGGGGTGGCCGAAATTTGTCCAGAGCATGTGGATGGCCACAAAGGACAATGGCCTGGCAGTGGTGGCCTATGGCCCGAATCAAGTTACCGCAAAAGTGGCGGACGGAAAAACAGCCGTCTTTGAGGAAGTGACAGACTATCCCTTTAAGGACACCATAGCCTTAAACTATTCCGGTGACACAGCCAAATTCCCGTTAAAGCTGCGTCTTCCCGCCTGGTGTGAGAAGCCGGAGGTGACCATAAACGGAGTAACAGCAGACCTGAGTGTGCAGGAAAAGGGATTTGCTGTCTTAAACAGGGAGTGGAAACCGGGAGACCAGGTAAGCGTGACCTTCCCCATGAAGGTGAGAACCTCCACCTGGTTCAACAATTCCCAGGCGGTAGAGTATGGACCTCTTATCTTTGCGGTAAAAGTGGAAGAGGACTGGAGAATCGGAACCGATGATGCAGCCAAAGAGATTCAGTATGATCCTGTGGGAGAATTTGACCGCAAGGAAGTGTATCCTGCCAGTGACTGGAATTACGGCCTGGTGTTAAATGAGGCAGATCCGGAGGGCTCATTTGAGATAACTGCAGAAGATGAAATCTCTCTTCAGCCCTTTATTTTGGACAATGCGCCGATTACCATGAAGGTGAAAGGCCAGCTCATTCCTCAGTGGAAGCTGAAAGGAAACGTGGTTCCTGAGCCGCCCTATTCACCCATCGCACCGGATGAGAGCCTCCAGAGAGAAATTGAATTGGTGCCTTATGGATGTACCCGTATCCGCATTACGCAGATTCCGGTGATCGGAGAGCCGTGTTCTGATGGAGTAACGGAAAGAACCCTGGAAGATGCACAAATCTATGAAGAAAATGGTACAAGGGTAACGGAGTTTGACAATATCGTGATGCCTTTTGCGGAGGACTATACCCTGCGTATCTCTTACGAGGGCTCAGGCTCTATGGAGATGAACATTAACCAAAAATACAGCGAGTCTGTCCGGTTTGACGGAAGCGGCACCATGACTGCGGAGAATCTCTGTGAGATCGTACCCGGAACCAACAGGTATTTCCACTTTGGATATGGAAAATACAATAATATCCGCTTTTTTGGAAAGGACGTAACCATCACAAAGCTGGAGATTCTTCCGGTAGATTTGTTTACTCAGCCGGAGATCTACAGCGCGGTGATTAGCAAAGACGGAACCAGTGTGACCCTGAACACAAACATTGACCGCGCCGATGGTTTCTATACCGTGCACTATGGCACTGAGAGCGGCAATTATACCAGGACAGCAGAAAATTTCTTTGATAAAAAAGCGGTTCTGACCGGACTGACACCGGGAGAGGACTATTACTTTCAAATTTCAATGCTGGTCAATGGAGTGGAGAAGGTCACAGAGGAAGTCAAGGCTGTAGCAGCAAAAGAGCAGCCTCTTTCCTTTAAAGACGATTTTAGTGACCCTGCTGCGAGCAAAAAGCAGTGGACTTTGTATGACCCGAAAAATGTTGTCACCTTTGAAGAGGGCAAAATGTCTGTGGGCAGCAGTGATAACATAAAGGCTATGACCGGTGAGCAGCAGTGGAAAGACTATGCGGTCGTAGCCAGGCTGACAGGCACTGGTAAGGCAGAACGGGACTTCGGCATTATCTTGAGGGCCTCCGATATCGGGGATGGTTCGGACGGATACAAGGGGTATTATGTGGGAATCAACGCCATTGCAGAAGGTTTGAATATAGGCTATGCAGACGGAGGCTGGAACGGAATCGCAGCGCCTGGCGGCATTACCTACGAAGAGGGAAAAACATACGAACTGAAGACCATCATAGCAGGTGAGCGCCTGGCAGTCTATGTGGATGGCGTTAAACTTTACGATGAGCTGATTTCCAATATGAGAAGCGGTGACAGACCGGTTCCGCTCTATGAGTCAGGAAGCGCCGGGGTCCGTTCCTGGAACCAATCCTTTGATGTCAACTCTTTTGAGGTGAGAGAGATCTCACAGGAGGAATACGCGGAGCTTGGAATCGAAAATCATTTGTTCGAGGATGATTTTTCAAGCGCCGAAAACAGCAGGACAAAATGGACGGTGTATGATCCGGATGGAGCCGTGGAATTTACAGACGGCGGCCTGAAGGTAGGCAACAGCAAAAACCTGAAAATCATGGCAGGAACCGGCGAGGAAGAGTGGGAGAACTATGCAGTAGAAACCAAGCTGAAAGGACCACAAAATCCTCAGAGAGACTTCGGAGTGATGTTCCGCTGCACGGATGTGACAGAGGAAGGCGCGGACAGCTATTTCGGATACTATGTGGGGATTGATGCAATCGGAGGCGGCCTGAACGTGGGATATGCCAACGGTGGCTGGAATGATATTGAAAAAGTGCGGGCATTCCAATATGAACCCGGGAAGGTTTATGATTTAAAGATTCTGGTCTGCGGAAATCAGTTTAAAGTTTATGTGGACGGCCAGCAGTATTATGAGTTTACGGATGATAAATTTCCGTATGGTTCCGTAGGGTTACGCTCCTGGAACCAACCCTTTGAAGCCGGTTATTTTAAAGTGCGCAGGCTAACCGCTGAGGAGGAGGGGCAGTTTGACCAGAAAACGGACCCGAATGTGCCGGAAGAAGTTGTGCCACAGTTTTCAGATGATTTTGAAGATACGGCTGCATCTGCTGAAAAATGGCGTCTCTGCGGGGACAAGAGCAGAATGAAATTTGAGGCAGGCAAACTGTCCATGGGCTCCAGTGACAATGTAAAAGCGGTCGCAGGGGACGAGAACTGGAAAGACTATGTGGCCGAAGTATCGGTAGCGCTGGATGCCAAAGGAGAACAGAATGCAGGCCTAATGTATCGTGTTACAGGTGTGGAGGAAAATGGTTCTGACGGCTATAATGGATATTACTATGGAATCGGAAACAATCGGGATGGTACCGGATATTTTATCATCGGTTATGCGGATGGTGACTGGCATCAGACCATGCGGAAGAATCTGCCGGCATTTGAGGCGGGAACGGAGTATGTTCTAAAGGCAGTGGTTTACGGGGACCGCATTGCACTGTATCTGGATGATCAGATGATAACCAGGTTTGTGGATGCCAGATATGCCAGCGGGATGATTGGCTTGCGATCCTATGACAAGGCATTTACCGCGGACAATGTAACCGTGCGCTCCCTTACGGATGCGGATAAAGCCGGATTTGATGGCATGTCCCGTTATATTGAGGAGACATTTGGAGCATACAAAACGATTCAACTGAAGTTCCCGAAATTCAGCAGTTCTAAAAACTATAAGATCATTTACGGAACAGAGCCGGGAAATTATACAAATGAAGTTTACAATTTAAATCACTGGAAGAGCGGTTCCAGGTCTGATAAACAGGGACTGACCCTTCCTGAAAATGATCAGGCATACTATTTAAAGCTCATCGCTCTGGATGGAAAAGAAGAGACTACGGTATCTGATGAAGTCATGGTGCATACGGGAGACAAACCGGATCTTTCGGAGGAGCTGGAAAAACTCTCAGTTGTGCTGAAGGATGCAGAGCAGACTTCTCAGGATGGCATGACAGAAGAGTCCAGTGAACGGCTGAACTGGGCGATTGCATATGCAAAAGAAGTTGCAGGTGCACCGGACAGGAATCTGATGGAGGTGCGCCTGGCCAAGAATTCTCTGCTGGTGGGCAAAAACGAGTTGGAGGAGGATACCAATGCGGAGGTACTTCCGGTAAAAGTCAAGCTGGAGGCGGAAAACGCTCAGCTCGCGGGAGTAGCTAAATTAGTCGAGAGAGGGGATGCGTCCGGGGGATACAAGGTAGGGATGATCGATAACCAGGATGCAACGGTAACCTATACTCTCAAGGCTCCAAAAGACGGAAGCTACCGGATCGAGCTGGCAACGGGAAGCGGAGCGGACCAGCCGAATGCATCCCATATGTATTATGTAAATGGACAGAAGGATCAGGCGAAGATTGTCACCTACCAGCCAAACGGATGGGACAACTGGTCTCTGTATCCAGTGGAGGTAGAACTGAAGAAGGGTGAAAATACCTTTACCGTGACTCATTCCGGTCGTGAAAACAGCTTCTCAGAGCTGGATTACATCATTTTCTATACCAGCAACCCGAAGGTGGATAAGATAACACTGGACGGAGAGGCCCTGGAAGGGTTTGAACGGGATACCTTAACATATCAGATAAAAGTACAAGATTTAGAGAAGTTGCCCAAAGTGGCTGCAGAATTATCCCCGGATGCGGCAGAAGAGTTTGAAGTTACAGTGATCCAGGGTAGGGAAGCCAGCGTGACCCTGACCCACAAGAAAGACAAGACCTTTACACTTACTTACCAGGTGAGGTTCTACGATGACCGGGCCTTTGACAGCTCTATCGTAAACTTTGGGGCAGACCCCTACGTCACCTACCAGGACGGCTATTACTATTACTGCCGGGTTCTGCAGGATAAGGCCATTTATGTATCGAAAGCGAAAGAACTAAACCGTATCGCGGCAACCGAGCCTCAGTTGGTCTATACTCCGGCTGCCGGAGAACCGAACCGCGAGCTGTGGGCTCCGGAGATGCATTACATGAATGGAAAATGGTACATTTACTACACAGCAGGAGCAGGAGCGGACCACCGGATGTACGTGCTGGAGAGCAAGACGGGGGATGCCCTTGGAGAGTATGAATTTAAAGGAAAGCTGGCTCCGGAGACGGATCGCTGGGCCATTGACCAGACTGTTCTGGAGTACGGCGGAAAACTTTATGCCGTGTGGTCCGGATGGGAGGGCACCACAAATGTATCCCAGAGAATCTATATAGCAGAAATGTCTGATCCCCTGACTATCACCGGGGAGCGAGCAGAACTCTCCAGGCCGGAATACAGCTGGGAGCTGGACGGGACGCCCACCATCAATGAGGGTGCCCAGATCGCAGTGTCACCGGAAGGTGTGGTAAATATCATTTACTCAGCCAGCGGAAGCTGGACAGACAACTACTGTCTGGGCAGGCTGACTCTGCGCGGTGAGAACCCCATGAATCCGGAGGACTGGGAGAAAGGGACAGAGTCCGTATTCCACAAGAGCGCTCCCTCCACTTACTCCACAGGACATGCCTGCTTTACGAAATCTCCGGATGGTACAGAGGACTATATTGTGTATCATGCAACCAGGGGGGCCGGACAGGGCTGGAATGGAAGAGGCGTGCGTACGCAGATGTTTACCTGGAATGAAGACGGGACCCCTCACTTTGGAACCGCCTTGGCCTATGATGGAAAAGTAAATATGCCTTCCGGAACGGAAACTGCTAAGCGAAGCCGTTATGAGGCGGAGGAAGGAACCCTGCTGGGAGGAGCTGCTGTGGAAGAAACCTACAATTCCTCCGGCAAAAAGAAAGTGACCGGTCTTCGCAGTGACGGTGACGGCGTATCCTTTACAGTGGAAGCCCAAACTGCAGGAATTTATCATCTGTATCTGGGAGCTGCCACAAAAGAAGAGGGGGCTGGACTAGAGCTTCAGGTAAATGGAGCACAGTCTGTGAAGAAAAATGTTCTGCCTTTTAACGCAGCATCAGGCGGCGGGCTTTGTCCGGATAACTGGATTGGTTATGAGTTTAGCGTCACCTTGGCAAAAGGGGAGAATAACATAGATGTGAGAAAAATGGACGGACAGCCCATGCCGGATCTGGATTATTTGGATATGGAACTGGAGGAAGAGATCAAGGCGGACAAGACAGAGCTGCAGGAAGTGTATGATCTTCATAAAGGAAAACAGGAAACAGACTACACTCCCAAGAGCTGGAAGGCATTCGGGGAAGCACTGGATCAGGCCAAGACGCTGTTAGAAGACGAACATGCAGATCAGAGCCAGGTAGACCTTGCCGTAAAGGCATTGGTGGAAGCTGCCAGAAAGCTGGTGAGAAAGGATGGCCAGGTAACGGAAGAAGACTTACAGGAAGCAGTAAAGAAGGCTGAGGAGGCCAGAGAAGCTGCTGAGGAGGCAAAGAAGCTGGCAGAACAGGCCCAGGCAGAGGCCAAAAAGCAAAAGGAGGAGGCAGAGGCTGCGAAGAAGGCAGCGCTGGAAGCACAGAAGAGAGCAGAAGAGATGGCAGACGCCTCCAAAGAGGAGCGGGAAAAAGCCCAAGCGGAGGCTGAGGAAGCCAGGAAGCAGGCCGAAGCAGCCGAAAAGTTGGTAAAAGAGGCAGAGAAAGCCGTCCAGGCTGCAGAAAAGGCCAGGAAAGCCGCAGAGGAAGCCGCAGAGGTATCAAGCCGGGAGGCGGAAGCTGTACGGGCGGAACTTACGGCAGCAAAAGAGGAGATAGAAAAAGCCAGAGAAGAGGCTCAAAAAGCCAGGGAAGAAGCAGACAGGCTGAGAAGAGCGGCGGAAGCATCCGCAAAGGAGGCAGAGGAAGCCTTAAAAGCCCTTCAGGAAAAGCAAAAGGAGCAGGAGACGGTAAATTCTGTGAAGGTGGGAGAAATCTACCCATCCGGAAACCTGAAGTACCTTGTTACAAGTGTGAGCGAAAAGACTGTGAGCGTAACCGGGGCGTCCAGGAAGAACTTAAAAGCGATTACAGTTCCCGCCTCCATCACCATAGAGGGTGACACCTACCGGGTAACTGCAATTTCTAAAAATGCGTTTTTCAGATACAAAAGGCTTCAGAAAATCACCATAGGTAAAAATGTCACATCCATAGGCAGCAAGGCCTTTTACAGAGATGCTAAGTTGAAGACCATTGTGGTGAGGGCGGAAAAACTTGTAAAGATAGGGAAAAATGCGTGGAAAGGGATTTATAAAAAAGCGGTCATCCGCACCCCTCAAAAGAAGAAAAAAGCATATGCCAAGCTTCTGAAAAAGAGCGGTATCGCAAAGACAGTAAAAATCAAATAGGTATTTTAACCCCAGGGGGCAGTGTTTGAGGAAAACACTGCCCCCGATGCAATTCGGTACCTATAAATTTACAAATTCCAGTTAAAATTTTGTAAAGCCCTGGGAGTAGGACAACGTTATAATGAAGTTGGCAAAGTTAAGACAGGAATATCAGAAAATAAGGAGGTTACCATGTTTAAAAAAGTAAGAAATATAGTGATGTCAGTTGTTTTGGCAGCATCCATGTTCCTGCCCGGGGCAGTTCCGGCAACAGCGGTGGCGGCTGCCCCCACCCAGGAGGGGCACGGACTGACAGGGGCCTGGTATCGGGCAAAGGACGGTTCGGACAGGAATGATATTACAAGATTTACCTTTGAAGAAAGTAACTTTTTGGGAAGTGTGAGAACCGGAAATCTGAATGGAGAAAATTTACGTCCTATGATTGCGGATCTAATCGGGAGCGGGGACGACAGTCAGTTTGTTCTGGCCCAGTTTACAGGAGAACTAGAAGTCCCCAGGGAAGAGGCATACACCTTCTATATGACGGGAGACGATGGGTTCCGCCTGTACATTGACGGGGAGCTGATCATCGACTTTTGGTGCCAGAAATGGGAACTGGAACAAAAGAGCCAGCCTGTCACGCTGAAAGAAGGGCGTCATGATATCAGAGTGGAGTATCTGCAGGGCTGGGGAGGGGCCTGGCTGAAGATGGAATGGGAGAGCCCCGCGATCGCCCGTGAGATACTCCCTGAGTCCG
The DNA here is from genome assembly GCF_058119865.1 of Ruminococcus sp. 8Y-12. Classification (NCBI taxonomy): domain Bacteria; kingdom Bacillati; phylum Bacillota; class Clostridia; order Eubacteriales; family Oscillospiraceae; genus Ruminococcus; species Ruminococcus sp. 8Y-12. The sequence goes on from NZ_CM176623.1 coordinate 2,372,805, forward strand.
CTCTGTTCCAGTCCAAGGAAAACTATTACAGAGACGCAAAGGCAGCTCTGGGAGCAGAGATCGAAAAGTGCGAAAGAGCATATCAGAATATAGACGGAAGCGCGCAGGTGAAAGCGAAACTGGAGGATGCAATCCACAGAGCAAAGGAAGTCAGGGATCAGGACTATTCGGATGTGGAAGAGGTAGATGAGATCATACTGGCTATGAACCAGGCGGCAGCCGAGCTCTCAGAGATAAAGACAGAGCTGTATCTGAGCGTGGGAACCCAGAAGTCAGATTATTTCACAGAATTTTCCAACCCGCTTTATCAGGGGCAGGACCCGTTTGTGGCTCAGAAAGATGGCTTTTATTATATGTCCGCATCCAGCAATGATGACAGTGAATGCAAAATCTATGTCTCCAAGTCCAGAACCCTGACAGACCAGGGTGAGAAGAAGCTGGTAATGGATATGACCGGAAAGCAGAGAAGGATCTTTGCACCGGAGATGTTTTTTGTAGACGATAAGGACGGCGGGCACTGGTACATATACTATTGTGCGGATGTACTGAATTATGAAAAAGACTATCCGGAGACCGCAGCTCAGTATCGGAGAGGAGATGAAATGCACATTGCCTGCTGTATCCGCTCGAAAACAGATGATCCCATGGGAGAGTATGAGGACGTTGGACCTCTCTACTGTGGTGAAGACGGCGTGATCCTGGGGGCGAATGATATTACCATGATGGAGTATGACGGTTCACTGTTTCTGGTATGGGGGACGCTCGGAGCAAATCAGCCGGCAGGCCCGGCTATCGTAGAGATGGATACGCCGGACAGCGTTACAAAAGACAGGGATATGCTTCCCATCGGCGGCGGAGAAGGACCCAGAGCATTGAAAAATGCAGACGGAGACCTGTTTATCACCATGTCTGAGGGAGGGTATTCCACAGACGGCTATCGCTTATCAACCTTATGCTTTACGGGGGAGACCAAAGAGGAACTTTTGGATGAAACAAAATGGTATGCCCAGAGAAATGTCTTTACTTCCACAAGCAGCGTATCCGGCCCGGCAAGAGCTTCCTTTGTCAAGTCAGCGGATGGAACAGAAGACTGGATGGTGTATCACTCCAGAGTATATAAAGAGGTAAGCGATAACTGGTGGCGTCAGGTAAACATCAAAAAGTTTGACTGGAATGAAGATGGAACTCCGAACTTTGGAACACCCGCATCCACAAACAAAAAATTCGCGCTTCCCTCCGGTGATCCCGGACAGGGGGACATGTATCAGGCAGAGGACGCTATTTTGGAAGGCGGAGCTGTAAAACAGGAGGAGAACAGTAACTATCAGGGCGAAGGCTACATCCACGTGCCTAACACAAAAGGGGCGGCAGTGAGCTTTATTGTAGATGCGCCGGAGGAAGGGGACTATATAACAGGAATCCGCTATGCATACGGTGTACAGAAGGATGGGGAGACCACGAACAGACCCACAAGTCAGCTTCCGGCCAGAGCCAGCATGAACATCTACGTGAACGGGAAAAAAGCAGAAACCATACACATGGACAAAACCTCCATCACCTGGAACGAATGGTTTACCGGTTCAAAACGGTTATCCCTGAAAAAGGGCGCCAACTTGATTACATACAGTGTAGACAGTGATTCTACAGGCAATGTGAACCTGGATTACCTGACCATGTATCAGGCGGATGTACCTTATACAAAGGCGGAGATTCGACCGGATTCTGTAAAACTGGACAGAGCCTATGCAGTGCTGGAAATGGGCGCGTCTACACAGATCCAGGCTTCTATCGTACCGGAAAATGCTGCAGTCCGGGAAATGATCTATACCTCGGATAACACTGAAGTCGCATCCGTAGATGGCGCTGGAAAGGTGAACGCCATCTCAGAAGGAAAAGCAGTCATCACCGCAGCGGCAAAAGGCAACTCCAGGGCCAGAGCAGAATTTACTGTAATTGTGACAAAGCCCCGGAATGATGGAAATACAGAAAAACCAACGGAAATCCGTCCTGCTTATATCGAACTGGCGGGGAAAGAAGTGACTCTGACGCCGGGAAAAAGAAAAGCGCTTACAGGAAAGGTTTATCCAGCCTACGCACAGGATATCAGCTTGTCCTGGACATCCTCCAAACCAGAAGTCGCGGCAGTAGACGCAAAGGGGAATGTGACGGCAAAAGCTCCGGGAACCGCAGTGATCACAGCCATGGCAAACGCTGACAAGACGGTCACTCAGACCTGTAAGGTTACAGTAAACCCTGCTAAGACAGCCAATCTGAAGATCACCCGTGCGAAGAGCAAGGCGGCAATCAAGCTGAAATGGAAAAAGCAAAGCGGTGTGGACGGCTACCAGGTATGGCGTTCTGAGAAAAAGAAGGGAAGTTATAAGCAGATCAAGAACCTGAAAAAAGCATCCAGCGTTACCTATACTGATAAAAAGGCCAAAAAAGGTAAGAGATATTACTATAAAGTAAGGGCATATAAAAAAGCAGACAAAAAGACACTTTACGGAGCCTATTCCGTCATAAGAAAATCGAAATAATGAATAACAGGCCCCCTTGAACAACTCTAACGGAGTTATTCAAGGGGGATTGCTTGTTAATACAGACATTAACATTATTTTACTCAAACGTTGAATATGCCAGATAAATCAGGTACAATAGTAATAGATTGGAGGAGATAAAATGGCATTAGTAAAAGAAAAGATTTATACGATTGATGATATCTATACTTTACCGGAAGGGAAACGAGCGGAACTTATAGATGGACAGCTCTATTACATGGCGCCACCAAGTACAAAACATCAGCGCATCACTGGAAAGCTATTTAATGTAATCAGCAATCATATTTCCGAAACAGGAGGAGACTGTGAACCATTTATATCTCCATTTGCAGTTTTTCTCAATGAAAATGATAAAAATTACGTTGAGCCAGATATCAGCGTAATATGCGACTGTAACAAGATTACAGATAAGGGTTGCACAGGCGCACCTGACTGGATTGTTGAAGTAGTATCTCCTGGCAGTAGGCGTATGGATTATCTAATTAAATTATTTAAGTACCGCTCAGCCGGTGTCCGGGAATACTGGATAGTAGATCCTGATAAGAATAGAATTACGGTGTATTATTTTGAAAATGAGTTTATAGAAGAATATACAATGAGTGACAAAGTTAAAGTAAATCTTTATGACGATTTAGAAATTAATTTTTCTATATTAGATTTCTAGTGCCCTATATACTTGTCTGAAAAACCGAGAATACTATCGTGGCGGTATAGTTATACCTATAACAATTTTGGATATATGCTTTCGGGTTGGTGCAAAGTTCTGGGGAAGGCTTTTCTGTATACGCCAAGGCAACAAGGGAAACTAAAACAATAAGTGTGCATCCGTATTAAATGAAAGGATGAGATGAAAGTGAGTAAACATAAATTCAAAATATGGAAAGTAGTTTTATTAATATTAATAATTGTTTTTATAGTTTCGGCGTGTGCTGTTTTCTTCCGTTTTAAGGACTATTATATAAGTGGAATAGTAGTAATGCAAATTAATGATAAATTGTTAGTAGACATAGACAAATCAACTTTTTCACTTATCGATGGGTCTGGAGATAGAATATTATTATATTATAAGGACATAAGTAAATTTAAAGAAGGAGATAGGGTAAGAGCTATAACCAGACCAACTATAGCAGTATCAGATCCTCCGATTGTAGACGTCTATTGGATTTTTTGATAAAAATTTACCTTTAGTCATGATATAATTAAAACATCACCAAATAGCTTTGGAAAAGGCGAAATTTTTTCTGTGTCTAAAGAAAAAAGAATTTTTTGGATTGAGTTATATATAAGATTTTATTATTAAAATCTTATATAGGGAGTATCCCAAAGAGGACCTGTTGACAAATCCATTTTTTGAGGGATTTTTGTATGCTTTCTATCCCGGAACGAAATAGAAAGACTGGTAAATCCGGGTTACTCACACCGCTTTTATCAGTCTTTTAAGGTTTCATGCTGTTGCCGATAAGAGGCATTCTTCCATCGCTTTTTGGAGGCCCCTTTTCTGTATCTTATTCCGTTTGTGTTTCGTTTTAGAACAGCAAATGTCCCTTCCGCCCATATCTGTCTGAGCCGCATGATTATCAGATATCACTGGTTATCACTTTCTGATTATTCCGATAAAAAGATGGGTAATAGGCGCTGGCATTGATCCTCACGGTACCCATATCGGTTGCACAGGCGGCAAACCATGGACATTTTTAACATTGTTTTTTTGAACGGCTATTTAAACGGTAATAGTTTTGCGTTGCTTTTTTGTAGATCAAATGCACTTCATAACAATCTCATTAAAAATTTCCCAAAATATACTGGCATCTTTAAAACGCCGTCTTCTATTCTGACTAAAAGTCGAATGAACCGGTACCTATGCAGGAGATCAAGCCCACAAAACCAGCGGTAGGCAAGGTTAAGCGACACTTCCTCTGCAAGCCTTCGTTCTGATTTGATTCCATAAAGATAGCCAATGAGCAGCATTTTTATCAGGATAACCGGATCTATAGATTTTCTTCCAACCTTGGAATAATAGGGGGCTGTCTTTTCATATATGAAATCAAAGTTTACACAGTTTTTAATCTGTCTCAGGAGATGGGGCTCTGGAATCATAGAATCTATGTCAAGAATTACCATCTGAATCTGCCCAGTCTGTTTTCCCATCATAAAAATGACCTCCCGCAATTGATATGATAATTATACCATAATGAAGGTCATTTTTCTTTAGTTTGTCAACAGGTCCTCTTTGAAACGGTCTCGTTAATACAGACATTAATATTATTTTAACAAGACGCTTTTCTTTGTACTGAAGTTTGTGTATACTTTTTTACCGTCCATAATCCTATAGGCCTTTATCCGTACAAAATATTTTTTTGGACTTTTAACTTTTTTGATGGTTTTGGAAGTAATGTTTCCCTTTTTAACGGATACCGATTTTGCATTTTTAAAGTTTGATTTTACAGAGTATTGTATTACATATCCATCCGCCGCAGATACTTTCTTCCAGTTCACCTGAAAGGTTTTCTTCTTGAAACTTTTCGCTTTCTTTAAGGATACTTTTTGTGTCTGAAACTTTAGTTTTTCCAGTTCTCTGTTAGTGTCTTCCGCGGCTTTTTGAGCTGCGGCCCTCTGAGCTTTTAGTGCAGCCCTCTCAGCTTCTTGGAGTGCTCTTTCAGCAGCTTTTAGAGCCTGCTCTCTATCTTTCAGAGCTTTTTCTGCGGCTCTCTGACTCTCCTCCAGAGCTTTATCAGATTGATCAACAGCTTTTAAGTATTCCAAGAGCGCTTCCGCTGTGCTTAGCACATTCTGTTCTTCAGAATCAACTAAATTTTTTTGTTTTTCTGTCAGAGCATTAAAGGCATTTCTAGCTTCTGCAATGAGTTCTTCAGAATCCAAAGTAACACTTCCTATATCGTGGATCTTTTTTATTACTTCTTCAGCGGCTTGTTGGTCACTAATTATAGGTATTATTACTTCACTGCCGGGTTGTACAACATCACAAATATTACAATGTATAGACTTTATACCTTCCTCGAAATAGGACGCTTCTTTGTCAATGGTATAATCTGAATTCCATGTGTGTCCTAATGGGTATATTACTTTTGTCTCGGTTTTGTTACACCTTGAACACGTATATGTCATAATACCTGTTTCCGTACAGGTAGGCTCTTTCGTCAGTTCTTCTTGCCAGGAGTGTCCATTTTCACATGACTCATCCGGATCAGTTTCCGGAATGGATATGCCTAAGAAACTATCATTAACGTTCATGTTAAGTGTTTTAAGCCTACCATAGGTGTAAACATAGCCATAATTATAATTACCAGCAGACATGAATATTCCGCCTATTTTACAATTTAGGCAGTTTAAAGTATCACTTACCGTTAGAGAACCATAAATTTCAACTGTCCCAAAAACATATATATTTCCTTCAACGGAAACGTTACCATATATTGTGAGTGTAGAATCACGTAATATATATACATCTCCCGGAATGTTTTTATTATCATTCCATGTCAAGGAAGTATTGTCTACAATAGTATTTTCAATAGTATTACTTGAAATATCCTCGTTTTCATTAAATGATTCAGATGCATGTACAATGCTGAAAGGCTGCATGAGCAATGCTATACATGCAATAAATGCCAAAAGTTTTTTCTTCATTCACTTTTCCTCCACAGAAAATCTAAGATTCCTCTCTTCACCCTTTAGGACGCCATTGAAAAAAGCTTGTAACGTAAAATCCGTTTCGCCCAAGAATTTTGCATTGGCGGTACCTACAGTTACATTATAGCATGGAACAGGAAAAAGATGGTGGATATTAGTGTTAATTTTTTACTTCTGAAGATGTATTTACGTTACTGTTCACTCAGGTTTGAGCATTTAGTGCTCAGAACGTGAGAAAATGATTCAGGGGTGTATAAATCCCATTGCAAAAGCAATTTTGCATGGATTTATGCATGTTACTTTGAATGTGTGTACAGTAACGAAAGAGTCTCTTTTAGATATACATAAGTAACAAAACGTTGAATAAGCCAAATAAATCAGGTACAATAGATAGAATAGAGGAGATAAAATGGCATTAGTAAAAGAAAAGATTTATACGATTGATGATATCATAATTTACCGGAAGGGAAACGAGCTAAACTTATTGATGGACAACTCTATTACATGGCGCCACCAAGTACAAAACATCAGCGCCTCACTGAAAAGTTATTTAATGTAATCAGCAATCATATTTCCCAAAAAGGAGGAGACTGTGAACCATTTATATCTCCATTTGCAGTTTTTCTCATGAAAATGAAAAACATAACGTTGAGCCGGATATCAGCGTAATATGCGACTGTGACAAGCCTTGTGGTTTGGTTACTGGCGGAACTGGTACATATACAGCTTATACGAAAGCATCCAGGGCATTAGAAACAATAAGCAGATATCCTTACTGGAAGAAAGAGGTATAGTCAAAATGAATACACACAAAATTAAATTGTGGAAAATAATTTTATTGGTTTTAATAAGTGTTTTGCTAATCTCATCAGGTTTTATTTTTTTTCGCTTTAAAGATTATTATATGAGTGGGACAGTTATAGGGAAACTTAACGATTACCTAAGAATAACAATAAATGAAACAACCACTTTTAAAGCACTAGGAGATCCCGGAAACGAAATATGTTTATATTATAAGGACATTAGCAAATTTAAAGAAGGGGATACAATAAGAGCTATTTGCAGGCCATTTATAGCTCTTTCAGACCCTCCAGTTGTAGACGCTTATTGGATTTTTTGATTAAGATCTACCACTAGTCATGATATAATTAAAATATCACCAAAATAGCTTTGGAGCCTATCACCTCTATAAACAAAGTTAGGGTTTGTCAACAGGTCCAACATGAAGTGTAAACAAATCAGTATTCATTCCTATAATGAGAAAAGTCCCTAAAACCTTGATTTTAAGCGCCTTTTGACAGAAATTTTCGGCAACAAAAAATGGAGCATACGGGATTCGAACCCGTGACCTCCACACTGCCAGTGTGGCGCGCTCCCAGCTGCGCCAATGCCCCATGAGAAGATTATATAAGAAACCGTAAAAATAATCAAGACTAAATTTCGGGAATTTGCACGAAATTTAGTCTTGATGAGATACTATTCAATAGGACTGCGCATTTACTGCGCTGACCGTGAGTGTGAGTATTGGAAGGCAAGCGTACCCTACCTTACATAAAATAGACATCAAGCAGCAGTCTTACAAATCTACCTTAGGAAGTCCCGCAAAGCCTACAGCCAGATCCTCATCCGTAGGAATATAATCTGCCATTACCCCATCATTATATTTTTCATAGGCAACCATATCAAAATAACCCGTTCCGGTCAGGCCGAACACAATAGTCTTTTCCTCACCGGTTTCTTTGCATTTGAGCGCCTCGTCAATGGCTACACGGATGGCATGGCTGCTCTCCGGTGCGGGGAGGATGCCCTCCACTCTTGCAAACTGCTCGGCAGCCTCAAAGACAGAGGTCTGCTCCACTGAGGTTGCCTCCAGCAGGCCATCGTGATACAGCTGGGAAACCACAGAACTCATGCCATGGTAGCGCAGTCCGCCCGCATGGTTTGCGGATGGGATGAAGCCGCTGCCCAGGGTGTACATCTTTGCAAGAGGGGTAACCATACCTGTATCGCAGAAATCGTATACATATTTTCCTCTCGTAAGGCTGGGACAGGAGGCAGGCTCCACGGCGATGATCCGGTAATTGGCTTCTCCGCGCAGCATCTCGCCCGCAAACGGGGAGATCAGTCCGCCTAAGTTGGAGCCGCCCCCGGCACATCCGATGATGATATCCGGCTTGATGCTATACTTGTCCAGAGCAGCCTTGGTCTCCAGGCCAATGACTGACTGATGCAGAAGTACCTGGGAGAGCACGGAGCCCAGCACATAGCGGTAGCCCTCTGTGGTGGTGGCAGCTTCCACTGCCTCTGAGATGGCACAGCCAAGACTTCCGGAAGTACCCGGATGGTCTGCCAGAATCTTCTTTCCGATCTGGGTGGTTTCTGAGGGGGAGGGGGTAACTGAGGCGCCGTAGGTCCTCATTACCTCTCTGCGGAAGGGTTTCTGCTCATAGGATACCTTCACCATATAAACCCTGCAGTCCAGATCAAAGTAGGAGCAGGCCATGGAGAGGGCAGTGCCCCACTGCCCGGCGCCGGTCTCTGTTGTCACGCCTTTGAGACCTTGCTTTTTTGCATAATAGGCCTGAGCAATGGCAGAGTTCAGTTTGTGGCTGCCGGAAGTATTATTTCCTTCAAATTTATAGTATATCTTTGCCGGGGTATCCAGCTTCTTTTCCAAGCAGTAGGCGCGTACCAGAGGTGACGGGCGGTACATTTTGTAAAAATCCCGAATCTCTTCAGGAATATCAAAGTAGGGTGTAGTATCGTCCAGCTCCTGAGCAGCCAGCTCATCGCAGAAAACCGGGCGCAGTTCATCTAGTGTCATGGGCTTTAAGGTGCCTGGATTTAAGAGAGGAGCGGGCTTGTTTTTCATATCTGCACGCACGTTGTACCACTGCTTCGGCATCTCGCTCTCTTCCAGATAGATTTTGTAAGGTATTTTTTCTGTTGGCATTTTTATCATCCTTTCTTTTAAATAAAAAAATCCTGTCCTAAATTCATAGGACAGGAATCATATACCTGCGGTGCCACCTAAATTCATTCCGGGGGAATGCACTTATCTGTGTACTGACATACACTTCCTGCTGTAACGGTCAGGTTCCGTCTTGCCTATTCCGCACTGCGGATTCAGCTCGCCCTCATGAGTCCATTCCTCCGCTCCAGCAATACCGCAATCCCACCGCCTGCGGCTCTCTGCATTGCATCTTAAGTAAGAGTACTACTCTCATTCACAGGTTTTCTATATGCCCCCACTATACAATAGTAAATTGTGAAAGTCAATAGAAAATTTGCATTTTTTAGCGGAAAATGGTAAGATAGTTACTATTCACAGCCACTGTTGCGCGAGGTGTTTTTATGCGCTTGCGCATGAAAATCCCGAGGCAGCCAGCGTGATATGGGAAAAAGCAGAGAGCACATAATTTGCAGTATTGTTACAGAGAGGGAAGATTTCAGAAGGAAGGCAGAAGAAAAACATGAATGAGAAAAGAGAACTTGTGATACCCTTAAAGGAGGATGAGGACGTCAGTAAAAGAGTGATGACCATTCCCAATGCGCTCAGCATGCTGAGAATCGTCCTGATTCCCTTTTTCGTCTGGTTTTATCTGAAGGAATGCTACACAGGAGCCACGGTGGTGATCATTGTATCCGGCGTATCTGATTTTCTGGATGGAAAGATCGCCAGGAAGTTTCACTTGATAACAAAAGTGGGAAAGATACTGGACCCGGTCTCTGACAAGCTGACCCAGTGTGCTATGATATTTTGCCTGGCTGCCAGATATCCGCTTATGGTGCCGGTTATTGTGCTGTTTGTGTGCAAAGAAGGGTTTATGGGAATTATGGGAGCTATACTGTTAAAAAGCGGCAGAATGCTCAATGGCGCCATGTGGTATGGAAAAGTCTGCACAGCAGTTTTGTATGTGGTGTTGATTATTTTGATTGTGTTTCCTCAGATTCCTTTAACAGCAGCCAATGCCATGCTTGCGGTCTGTGCCGCATTTATGCTCTATTCGGTAGCGCGGTACATAGGTGTTTACTGGAGAATTTTCCATTCCTGAGAGTAGGCGTCTGATTTTTTGTCAAGGGCCAAAACTTTCTAAAATTTCAAACCGGGTCGTATATTCAAGAGCCATAATGTGAATCATTTTACTATACAAAGCGATAGGAGGATGAACATTATGGCTCTTAATAAAGTTGAAATATGCGGCGTCAATACTTCCAAGCTTCCGCTCTTGAAAAATGAAGAGAAGGAGGCTCTTTTTGCGAGGATCAAAGAGGGTGACCAGGAAGCCAGGGAGCTTTATATTAAAGGGAACCTGCGCCTTGTGCTGAGTGTAATCAAACGTTTTGGAAGCAGCAATGAGAATGCGGATGATTTGTTTCAAATCGGCTGCATTGGGCTGATAAAGGCGATTGACAATTTTGATTCTACGCTGAATGTGAAGTTTTCTACTTATGCGGTACCCATGATTATAGGGGAGATCCGCAGGTATCTGCGGGACAACAACAGCATCCGGGTGAGCCGCTCGCTGAGAGACACGGCATACAAGGCGATCTATGCAAAAGAGGGGTATATGAAAAAGCATCTTAAAGAGCCCACCATAAATGAAATTTCTGAGGAGATCGGAATTGCCAAAGAGGATATTGTGTTTGCCATGGATGCGATACAGACTCCGGTGAGTCTCTATGACCCGGTTTACACAGAAGGCGGAGACACTCTCTATGTAATGGACCAGATCAGTGATAAGAAGAATAAAGAGGAGAACTGGGTGGAGGTGATCTCTCTGAACGAAGCCATCAGCAAGCTGAATGAGAGGGAGCGCAATATCATCGAACTGCGGTTTTATGAGGGCAAGACCCAGATGGAGGTGGCCAGGGAGATCAATATCTCCCAGGCGCAGGTGAGCAGACTGGAGAAAAATGCTCTGAAGACAATGAAAAGCTACTTGAGACAGTAGATGATGGGAAGTTATAGGAGTAAGCGTTTGGCGGTTTCGTAGTCAGCATCGGATACGTAGATGGTATAAGCAGCCGCATGTTCTGAGGACAGGCCAAGGCTGCCGACTCCTGTGAGGATGAGACGGTACAGGAAGGAGAGAAAATTTTCTTTGGGTTTACTCCCCTCCTCATATGCAATTCCGTTTGTGTCTAATTTGGACTTGATGCTCAAGAAAATATCCAGGGAATCGCTGCTGTAAAGGAGCTTGTCATAGGGAGATGACGTTTTACGCATATGATTTACCTCCGTTTGTTATAATGTGGGTTCATTAGTAATTATTCTATATAGAATAATATACAACATTAGCAGTGAGGGTTCAATGATAAAATTTTGTGACAACGATTGAGAACATGCAAAAGGCGTGGAGATGAAGTTTGGATAAGACTTCATTTCCACGCCTTTAGAAATCAGCGGGGTTCGATGACGCGTTTTCGCTCCAGAACGTATCTTGGCCGATATATCAGTCGGTAGCAAATCCAGTTTAAGGCCAGGGCTCCCATAACATCAATGAGGGAGTGCTGCTTTAAAAATACGGTTGAGCACACGATCAGGACAGCCAGCAGTGTGGAGGCATGCACGATCAGAGGATGCCTGCGCAGCGTGGGATGTGCTGCGATGGCGATAGCAACAGCCACGGAGTTAAATACGTGTATGCTGGGAAAGACATTGGTGGAGGTGTCAATGGAGTACAGGTATCGGACCATGTCCACGAAAATGTTGTCCCGCGCAAAATAGGAAGGGCGCAGATTAAGCCCATTGGGAAAGATAAGGGAAATGATCAAAAACAAGGTCATTCCAATTCCAAGGGTGGTGATCAGGCAGTAGTAATCCGTGCGGTCTTTGCTGAATATTCCAAAATAGACCACTGCAGCCGCTATATAGAAGAACCACAGAAAGTAAGGGACAATGAAATATTCACAGAAGGGAACATACTGGTCAGGACCAAAGGAGATCTTATGGATGTGCACTCCTGTACGGTTTTCTACATAATAAAATACCGACATGTAAAATAGAAAAAAGATCGGTACAATAATAAAATGTTTATATTTCTTCAATAGCTTCATAGGTTTCATCTCCATAAGCGGGCGGGAACGGTTATTTTATCTTTTAAGCAGATAAGTCTCCCACCTCTGCAGGTAGTGAGAAATAGCAAATTAGTCTTGGTGTGCGCTATTACACTAAGCTCGAAAACACCTCGCTAAGTGTAAATTGTGTCCGGAGGTATTGCAGAGCCGCACAGATGTATTATGTCATGCAGGGCACACCGAAGGCGTCCAGTGGATGGCGTGTGGCTCGCAGCAAGTACGCCGGGGCGCACTTGAACTCTATAAGCAGGTAAATTATAGCATGGTGATATTTCAAAGACAACAGAGTTAGGATTTATTTAAGAAAGTTTATGAAAGATATAGGTTTTTGGGGGTGTACTGCGGGAAAAACTTGTTTTCTGAGGAATGGGATGGTAATATTTTGGTAATGGGTATGCAGGCAGCTTGAAAAGATGTTCTGTGGTGAAAGCAGAAAGGTCAGAAGAAAAGGAGAAAAGAGTATGAGAGGAATCTATACGTCAGTGAACAAGATCAGACGCCAGGTATTTACCGAGGTGGCCAGGCTTGGATATGAGGGTGGGGATTATGCCAGAATTGAGGATATTCCCTATAAGATTATTCCCGGGGAAATCGCCTCCTACCGGGACAGCGTGTTTTTGGAGAGAGCAATTGTGGGGGAGAGAATACGGCTGACCATGGGGCTGCCACTGCGCAAGGCAAATGAGCATGCGCCCATATCGGACGGAATTGGGGAGAGCATCAAGCCTGAGAAGTACTACGAGCCGCCCCTGATCAATATTATCAAGTTTGCCTGTCATTCCTGTCCGGACAATAAGGTGCATGTGACAGATGCCTGCCAGGGATGCCTGGCTCATCCATGCAAGGAGGTCTGTCCAAAGGACGCCATAGAGATCCAAAATGGGCGCTCTGTGATTGATGAGACAAAATGCATTAAGTGCGGCAGATGTATACAGGAATGTCCCTACGGTGCAATTGTGAAGCTGGAGAGGCCCTGCGCAAAAGCCTGCGGAATGGATGCTATTGCCAGCGATGAGTTTGGCAGGGCGGATATTGACTATGATAAATGTGTCTCATGCGGAATGTGCCTTGTAAACTGTCCGTTTGGGGCTATTGCGGATAAAAGTCAAATCTTTCAAACCATCCAGGCCATTAAGAGCGAGATTCCGGTCTATGCCATAGTGGCGCCTGCAGTGGCAGGGCAGTTTGGCCCAAAGCTGACCCCGGATAAGATCAAGGCGGCATTCAGGGAACTGGGGTTTGCGGATGTGTTTGAGGTGGCTGTAGGGGCGGATCTGTGTACCATAGAGGAGGCGAAGGAGTTTATCAAGGATGTGCCTGAGAAACAGCCGTTTATGGCAACCTCCTGCTGCCCTGCTTGGTCAATGATGGCAAAAAAACTGTTTCCACAGTTTTCTCCCTACATTTCCATGGCACTTACACCTATGGTGCTTACAGGACGTCTGGTGAAGAAGGAACATCCGGACTGCAAGATTGCATTCATCGGTCCCTGTGCAGCCAAGAAGCTGGAGGCCAGCCGCAAAACCATCCGCAGCGATGTGGACTTTGTGCTCACGTTTGAGGAAGTCATGGGCATGTTTAACGCAAAAGAGATCGATTTTGAGAACCTGCCGTCTGAGGAGTTCTTTACAAAGGCCAGCGGTGACGGAAAGGGGTTTGCGGTTAGTGCAGGGGTGGCTTCCGCTGTGGTAAACTGCATCCAGAGGCTGGAGCCGAACAGGGAGGTAAAGGTGCAGAGCGCAGAGGGTCTGCGGGAGTGCCGTAAAATGCTGACCATGGCCAGGACAGGAAAGCTAAATGGCTATCTGCTGGAGGGAATGGCCTGTCCGGGCGGCTGTGTGGCAGGCGCAGGCACCCAGCAGCCCATTAACCGTTCCAGAACGGCAGTGGTCAATGATAAAAAGAATGCCAAATTTCAGAACGCGCTGGACAGCGGTTTTAAAGCATACTTAAAGGAGCTGGAGGAGTAGCTCGGAATATGGACTGCTATTGTTCCGCAGTTATGTATGTTGCTGGACAGAGTGAACCGCAACGCTGGATGTGACAAAAATGTGAAAGTTTGGAAATAAAATGGAAACTTTGGGGGAACTGTGCTATAATAATCGTTAAATCTGAAAAACGTGGATGTTATGGACAGAAATAAAGGAGAATTATATGCAGCTAAAAAAATTGTGCAAAATCCTGACCGCAGCGCTGATTTTCTCACTGGCAGTACCGGCAGCGTCTACAGCAGCGCAGGCCCAGAAAACGGAGGTTAAGAAGCAGGAGTCCGACACCTCTGCGTCTGCGGAGAGCACAAGCACAGAGCAGGATGACACGGAGGCTCCCGCTACGGAAGCTCCTGCCACAGAGACCCCGGCTACCGAGGAGCCGGCTACAGATACGCCGCAGAGCGAGACACCGGGAAGTGAGGCACCGGGGAGCAGTACCCCAGATACAGAAGAACCCGTCACGGAGGAACCGGGGGCGGAAATTGAAGATCCGGATGATGTAAAGCCGGGGGTCGCAGATACAGAGGACCCGGATGACGGCAAAGACAGAAAGAGGAATAAAAAGAAAAAAGTACAGAATACGGAGGATCAGGAACCCTATGTCCCGGATGAGCGGTTTACACAAGTTGCAGAGCCGGAAAAGGTGGAGACATCCTTCCGGTTTACAACTGTGGATAAGGTCTATGCCATAGCCAAAGAAAATCGTACCAGGGTTTACGGGAATGTTGGCGGAACCGGAAAAGCAGTGGGGATACTGGACAAGGATGCACTTTGCTTTATTCTCCAGGACGAGGAGGGCGGATGGTCCTACATAGAATCCGGAAATGTGAGAGGATTTGTGAAGACCTCCTCTCTGGAGACAGGGGAAATCGCAGAAAAGAGGGTTCGCCTCCAGGGAGAGCTGATCTTCAAAAGGGCAGCAGCCCTGGTAAAATCTGAGGAGAATCCGGCCTGGACCTACACAAAGACGACCACAGGTGCAACGGTGGTGGACAAGGAGTATGCTCTTTCCAATACAGAGGGACTCAATGTGCGAGAGGAAAAGGACACAGAATCCCGCATAGTGGGCAAGCTGAATAAGGATGGCATCTGTTTTGTGCTGGCTGACCGGGATGAGGAATGGACGTTTGTGGAGTCCGGTGATGTGCGGGGATTTGTAAAAAGCGAGTACCTGATACAGGGAAGGGAAGCAAAAGAAGCAGTGAAGGAGAAGGGAGAGGCAACCTTTCCACTGGCCAGCGAGCTGATTGAGCCAAAAGATAATAAATCTTGCTATTATACCTTCACCTCTGTGACCGAGGCAGACGCGGACACCATGAAGTACCTTGGCAATTTCACCCTCACAGCATACTGCAGTTGTCCGCTCTGCTGCGGAAAGTGGTCTGGGGGCATGGCAGCCGGCGGAGTTTATCCTGTGCAGGGAAGAACCGTTGCCATGGCAGGTGTGGAGTTTGGCACCAAGCTGGTAATCGGGGACCAGGTTTACACAGTGGAAGATCGTGGAACCCCCTATGGTCATGTGGATATCTATCTGGTAAACCATTCGGATGCCGTCCTGTTCGGCAGACAGAATGCGGATGTATATCTTCTGAAGGAAGCGGATGACTCCGGGGAGGATGAGAAGATTCCAGAGACAGAGAAAACGGTATCCTAAAAAAGAAGCAGTGAAAAAAGTCCCTATGATAATGAGAAAAGACGCGGGTGGCGTCCGTACTAAGACATCTGTACGGCAGAATAAGACAAAAATCGAAAAATTTTACCCTAAATAAGTAAAATTTCCTATTTGAATTTTACGGATAGACGAGTATAATGTCTATAACAAAGAAAGAAAGGGGTGATGAAAGCCATGGTAAGTGTACCGGTTGAATTTAGAAGTCCGGAGGATATCGTTGCTTTTGTGGATATTGTCAGTAAGTTTGACTACGATGTGGATTTAAGATGTGGGCGTTACGTTGTGGATGCAAAGTCTATGATGAGTGCTTTTACGCTGAGCTCTTCCAAAAATGTGGAGATGCAAATTCACGCCAGTGAGTGCAGCCAGTTGATATCAGATGTCGCTCAGTACATCTGTGCTTAATAATAGGACCGCTAAAATGATAGAGACAACAGGATAGAAGGAAAGTTTTCGGAGATATGTTCGGAAGCTTTCTTTCTTTTTTCATTGAAGACAGACATGCCTACTGTATCAAACTCCAGTCAACAACCCCGCTGCAAGCAACGGGGCATCAAAAATGAAAGAGAGGAATGTGCAGAGCAAGATGGATAACAGAGAACTGAGAGCAAAATTGGAATCCTTTGCGGAACCTGAATTCTGGGACTTTTCCAGCCGTCTGATTCCGGATCTGGGTCCGGGTGAGATGCTGGGAGTGAGGCTTCCAAGGCTCAGAAAGATAGCGGCAAAGATTGCTGGGGAAGACTGGCGTGACTATCTTACAACTGCTGAGGATAACTCATTTGAGGAGATCATGCTGCAGGGGATGGTGATCGGCTGTGCTAAAATGCCGTTGGAGGAGAGACTTCAGTGGGTGAGATGGTTTTTGCCGAAAATTGGCAATTGGTCCATATGCGACAGCTTCTGTGCAGGACTGAAGGCGGCAAGAGAGGAGCCGGTGAAGATTTGGGAGTTTTTGCAGCCGTGCTTCGTGAGCGGCCGCACGTATGAGATACGCTTTGGCGTGGTCATGCTGATCAATTACTTTGTGGGTGAAGAGTGGATTGGCCAGGCGCTTGCGCTTTTGGACGGCATCTGCCATGAGGATTACTATGTGAAAATGGCCGTGGCCTGGGCAGTATCCATGTATTATGTGAAATTTCCGGAGAGAACCCTGGTATTTTTAAGGGACAATCATCTGGATACCTTTACCTACAATAAAGCACTGCAGAAGATCACAGAGTCCCGCCAGGTAGATGCAGCTGTCAGGGAACGGATACGCGCTATGAAAAGGAAAGTGTAAGGAAGTATTGACAATCTCTGCCAGTGGAATAAAATAGAAAGAAAATAACTATTTGGCAGGTCTGCGCATTTACTGCGCTGACCGTAAGAGGAGGAGAGACATGGAGACAAAAGTGACCAGAGAGCAGGCAATGGATTTGCTGAAAAAATACAACCAGGAGCCGTTTCACATTCAGCATTCGCTGACTGTGGAGGGGGTGATGCGGTGGTATGCAAGGGAGCTGGGCTACGCGGACGAAGAGGAATTTTGGGGGCTGGCAGGACTGCTTCACGATGTGGACTTTGAAAAGTATCCTGAGCAGCACTGCGTAAAGGCGCCTGAACTCTTGGCAGAGATCGGGGCAGAGGAGGAACTGGTACATGCAGTCTGCAGCCATGGATATGGGATTGTATCCGAGGTGGAGCCGGAGCATGAGATGGAAAAGGTCATGTTCGCTGCGGATGAGCTGACCGGGCTGATCGGGGCTGCTGCCCGGATGCGTCCCTCAAAGAGTGTGATGGATATGGAGGTTTCCAGCCTGAAAAAGAAGTTTAAGGACAAGCGTTTCGCAGCCGGATGTTCCAGGGATGTGATACGCCAGGGGGCGGAACGACTGGGATGGGATCTGAATAAGCTGTTTGAAATGACGATTCTTGCCATGCGGGACTGCGAGGAGGAGATTCAGGCGAGTGAATAGACCGAACCTGTGCAGTGACATTTTTCACATAATCCCATGTTTTAACTGCCATAATTCCATGTATTTAAAAGGAGATGTATGGTAGGATTAGGGCAGAGAGATAGTGAAAAATACCTGTAAAAGGAGGAACGCACAGATGGGAATTGCAGTTGAGGAACCGAAAGGGTTATTCACATTACAGACCAGAAACGGAACCTATCAGATGAAAGTGAACACTTATGGGTTTCTGATTCATCAGTATTATGGGAAGAAAGTGGAAGCGCAGGATATGGGATACCTGCTGACGGAACAGGATATTGGATTTTCCGGAAATCCCTGGGATGTGGGAGAAAATAGGGAATTTTCCCTGGATGTGATGCCCCAGGAATACACTGGAGATGAAAATGGGGATTTCAGAATACCCAGCATTGCGGTGGAGTATGAGGACGGAAGCAGAGGGCTGGATCTGCGGTATGACTCATACCGCATCATGCCTGGGAAATATGCCCTGAAAGGACTTCCGGCAATGTATGGGGACAGCCAGGATGCAAACACACTGGAGATTGTGCTCAGGGATAGGGTTGCGGCGATAGAGATAGCGCTGCTATACAGCGTCTGGGAGGATTATGATATCATCACCCGATCCGTAAGAGTCATAAACCGGGGAGAGTCATCCGTGTGTCTTCAAAGAGCGGCTTCTATCTGCCTGGATTTTCCCAGGGGGGAATGGAATCTGATGCATTTTTACGGCCGCCATGCCATGGAGCGCCTGGCAGAGCGAAGGCCTCTGGGGCATGGTATTTTTTCTGTGGAGAGTGTGAGAGGAACCTCCAGCCACCATCACAACCCTTTCATAGTACTCTGTGACCAGAAGGCGAATGAGGACTGGGGAGACTGTTATGGGATGGCTTTAGTGTACAGCGGAAATTTTGAAGCCAAAGTGGAAGTAGACCAGCAGAACCAGGCCAGGGTTGTGATGGGAATTCATAGCAGGAAGTTTAACTGGGTGCTGGAGGGGGGACAGGAATTCACTGCTCCTGAGGTGATCCTCTCCTACAGTCCCAACGGGTTTGGAGCCATGTCCAGGAACCTGCACAGAGCCATGCGCACTCATCTTTGCAGGGGGAAATACCGGGATATGAGAAGGCCCATACTGATCAATAACTGGGAGGCCACTTACTTTGACTTTGACCAGGACAAAATTCTCAAGATTGCGCAGGGAGCGGCAGAACTCGGTGTAGAAATGCTGGTATTAGATGACGGGTGGTTTGGAAAGAGGGACAGCGACGGTACCGGATTGGGAGACTGGGAGGTCAATATCGGGAAGCTAAAGGGAGGACTGAAACCTCTGGTAGATAAGGTGAATGTACTGGGCATGAAGTTTGGACTTTGGTTTGAACCGGAAATGATATCAGAGGACAGTGACCTCTACCGCAGGCACCCGGACTGGGTTTTAAGAATGCCCGGGAGAGAGCCCGTGCGCTCCAGAAGCCAGCTGGTTCTGGATATGTCCAGGACAGAGGTGCGGGATTACATTTTTGAAAAGATGTGCCTGGTATTGGACAGCGCCAACATAGAGTATATTAAGTGGGATATGAACCGAAGTATCAATGAGGTATACTCCGATAAGCTGCCAGCCAGCCGCCAGGGAGAGGCGGCGCACCGCTATGTGCTTGGAATCTATGAATTTTTGGAAAAACTCATTCACCGTTATCCGGAACTTTTGTTGGAGGGATGCAGCGGCGGGGGAGGGCGGTTCGACGCAGGAATGCTGTATTACTCACCTCAGATCTGGTGCAGCGACAACACGGATGCCATAGACCGCATTAAGATACAGTATGGTACCTCCTTCGGGTATCCCATATCAGCAATGGGTAGTCATGTTTCCGCAGTTCCCAACCATCAGACGGGGAGAATCACTCCTCTTTCCACAAGGGCTGTTGTGGCTATGGCCGGAAGCTTTGGCTATGAGCTGGACTTGAATAAGCTCACTGAGGAGGAGAAGCACCAAGTTAAGCAGCAGATACAGACCTGCAAAAAATACTGGAAGTTGATTCATCAGGGGGATTACTACCGGCTGACAGATCCCTTTAGGGAAACCCGATTTGCGCTCTGGCAATTTGTATCTCCGGATAAGGGGGAGGCCCTGGTGCAGGGGGCGGTGATAGAGCCAAAGGCAAATATGCTGCCCTGCCACATCTGCCTGAGAGGCCTGGATGGGCAGAAAAGATACCGCGTTAACGGGGACAGAGTATATACAGGTGCAGCGCTTATGAATGGGGGAATTCTCCTACCTCAGATGCAGGGCGACTATCAGCCTGTGGAGCTGTATCTGGAGGAAATGCGGGACCATTTCACATCCCGTCAGTCTCTCTCTTTTTCGTGCCGGTGATCAGCAATTCCGGTGTCTCGCGGTAGGTTTTGGGACTGAGACCGTACTTCTGCTTAAAGATTTTGGAGAAGGCCAAAGGGTCCTCATAGCCCACATGGGACGCAATGGCGCCCACCGAAAGATCAGTCTGGGATAGGAGGGAAACAGCCTTTTCCATTCTAAGATTCACCAGAAATTCCTGTGGAGAAACTTTCATGACCTTTTTAAAGCTGTTCGTCAGGTAACTGCGGTTGATTCCGATATACTTTGCAAGGTCGTTAATCTTTATACGCTGTGAATAGTTGAGAGAGAGATAGTTGACCGCCTGCTTCACGTAGACGGAGCCAGGGTAGTCGTAATTAAAGGCATCCTGGGAAGCGGATTGGTGGTCTTCAATTAGAGCTGCAAAAAAGAGCAGCATACAGCTGTTTCGCTTCAACTCATTGGCATAGGTGAGCTGATGAGCCTCCAGCATCTGGTCCACATAGCCCACCAGCGCTTCTGTACAGGAGAAGGTGCCCGTGGGCGCCTCCTTAGTAAAGCCTGCACCTGCTGCGCATTCGTTTGCCTTCAGACCATTAAAGCCAACCCAAATGTACGACCAGGGTTCCCGCTTATCCGCCTCATAGTAGGTTTCCTCTCCGGGGAATATGAGGAACGCCTGTCCGGCTTTCAGGGGAAAGGTTTTCTGACCAGTTTGAAAGATCCCCTTTCCCTTGGTGACCACGTGCAGTACATACTCGGTACGTGCCTGAGGCCCAAAGCCAAATCCCGGAAAACAGTTTTCCGTACCGCAGTAGCTCAGATACAGATCCACATAATCCCTGCGGAGATCTTCCAGACATTTAAAATGAGCGGAACTTGTGTAGCCAGCCTGTAAGTTCATAGAGCACTCTCTTTCTATCTGTTTTTACAGTTTCTCGCAGCTGTTCAGTGCCTTCACAGTTACAGTTTTTCTATAAAGCGAAGGAAACCTTCCCTGCCCTGTGCAGTACATTTGTACACGCCTGCGTGCTCCAAAACCTGCATAAAGACAGTCCCAACCTCCTGTTGAAGGATCTGCATCACATTGTCCTTCGTGACGGCATCGTACTTGGGAAGAAATTCCTCCACCCAATCTGCATGTTTTTCCAGAACCTCATTGGAGCGGGGATCGGCTCCAGTTACCAGGCAGTCTGCAAGCTGTTCCAGTTCGGATTTCAGTCTGGCGGGAAGCACTGCCAGTCCCATAACTTCTATCAAACCGATGTTTTCCTTCTTAATGTGGTGCAGCTCTGCATGTGGATGATAAACGCCCAGGGGATGTTCCTCTGTGGTGATATTGTTGCGCAGCACCAGGTCCAGTTCATAGGCATCTCCCCGTCTTCTGGCGATGGGAGTGATGGTGTTGTGGGGTTCCCCTTCTGTGTATGCATAGACAAAAGACTCCTCATCCGTATATTCTCTCCAGACAGTCAGAATGTGGTCAGCCAGATCAATGAGTCTTGCCGGGTCACAGGATTTCAGACGGATCACCGACATAGGCCATTTTACAATGCCGGACTTTACATCCTCATAGCCGGGAATGGTAAAAGTACTCTCCAGAGGGGCTTTTGCCATTGCGAACTCATAGTGTCCCCCCTGGAAGTGGTCGTGGCTTAAGATGGAGCCTCCCACTATGGGCAGATCTGCGTTGGAACCCACGAAATAGTGAGGGAACTGGCGCACAAAGTCCAGCAGTTTGGCAAAAGTGTCCCTCTCAATCTTCATGGGGATATGCTCGTAGTTAAACACAATGCAGTGCTCATTGTAGTAGACGTAGGGAGAATATTGGAATCCCCACTGGCTGCCGTTTACCGTGACAGGAATCACACGGTGGTTCTGTCTTGCTGGGTGGTTGGTGCGCCCTGCATATCCCACATTCTCAATACAGAGCTGACATTTGGGGTAGCCGCTCTGTTTGGCCAGTTTGGCGGCAGCGATAGCCTTTGGGTCCTTTTCCGGTTTGGAGAGGTTGACTGTGATATCCAGATCGCCATAGGGGGTGGACGTCACCCACTTTTGATCCTTACAGATGCGGTAACGGCGAATGTAATCCGTGTCCTGGCTGAATCGGTAATAGTAGTCTGTGGCCTCCTGTGGGGAATGCGTAAAAAGCTGCTGGAATTTTTCAATAACCTCGTGGGGGCGGGGAGTCAGAAGGCCCATCACTTTTGTGTCAAAAAGATCACGGTAGGTAACGCTGTCCTCCGGCAAAAGTCCGTTGGCAGCGGCATAGTCCAGAATTTCCGCCAGCGTTTCTTCTAAATTGACGTTTATGTATTCTTCAGCAGGCTCTTCGTAATCCTCCAGCTTGAGCAATTCCAAAATTGCATTGGTAGTGAAAACAGCATCCTCCTGCCGAATCAGTCCGGTTTCCAGACCATAGCTTACCAGTTTTTTAATACTCTCATTTATCATAGCTTTTCTCCCTTCTTTGATCTGCGTCAGCAGTTCATATCGGGTTACTGTTCACACGTTCACAGTAACATGCATAAATCCATGCAAAATCGCCTGCGGCAATGGGATTTATGTACCCTTGAATCATTTTCTTAGGGCCTGAGCAGTAAATGCTCAGACCTGAGTGAACTGTAACCATATTGGTTCTTTTTTATGTTTTATAACAAAAATATTGTTTTATAACATAAAAAATGTGATAAAGTTATTATACCATATTTAGGTGGTTTGTAAAGAGAAATCAGGAAAAATATAGAAGGAAATGCTTTCTCCCAAAAGGGGGATGCTTGACAGAAGGTATGCAATGAAATATACTAAAATCAATAATGTTTGCGCAGAACAGGCCTGATTGTACTGCCTTCAAGAGGGGAAACTGGAAGGAGGAGTAATGGGTGCTGCATATGCGTGCAGCTCCCGGTAAGGCTGACCGGGGGCGGAGGGGAGAGCGAGATGGAGAAAAGGGATACCCTTCTTCTGGTGGATGATATGGAAGTCAACCGTGCGATTCTCCGCAGCCTTTTTGAACAGGAATACAATCTGCTGGAGGCTGAGAATGGTGCCCAGGCGTTCATGCTGATTCAGCAGTACAGAAGCTCCTTGGCGGCAGTACTCCTGGATGTGGTTATGCCGGTAAAAAATGGTTACCAGGTTATGGAGGAGATGACCAGGGCAGGTCTCATGGCATACATACCAGTAATTGTCATAACCTCTGAGAACTCCATAGAGAATGAGGTGCGGGCTTTTGATCTGGGAGCGGCGGATATAATTATTAAGCCCTTTGAGCCCCATGTGGTGAGAAGGCGTGTTCAGAATGCCGTGGATCTGAACCGGCATAAAATGCATCTGGAAGAGATGGTGGGGGAGCAGGCGGCAAAGCTGAGAGAATCCAGGGATGTCATTATGGATACGCTTTCTTCCGTCATTGAACACCGCAGCATGGAGACAGGGCAGCATGTCCTGCGTATCCGGATGTTCACAAAGCTGTTGCTGGAGAATGTGATGCGCTACTGTCCGGAGTATGAATTAAACGAGAGAGCAGTGGGGGTTATTGCGGAGGCTGCCGCGCTGCATGATATTGGAAAGATCTCTATCGCGGACACCATACTCAATAAACCGGGGAGGCTGAATCAGGAAGAATTTGAAGTGATGAAAACCCACACGTTAAAAGGGTGTGAAATTCTGACAGGCCTTGACCGGATGGGGGACAAAGAGTATCTTCGCTATGCTTACAATATCTGCCGTTATCATCATGAACGCTGGGATGGGGGCGGTTATCCGGACAGGCTGAAGGGGGACAATATCCCGGTATGTGCCCAGGCAGTGGGAATCGCGGACGCTTATGATGCCCTCACCACAGATCGCGTTTATAAAAAGGCAATACCTCCCCAGCGGGCCCTGACAATGATTTTAAATGGTGAGTGCGGCAGTTTTTCACCAAAGTTGCTGGAGTGTCTGAAAAACGTAAGGGAATCCTTTTTTGAGCTGACAAGAGAGTATGCGGATGGACAGCAGCCAAAAGCAGAGATCGTACAAACAGCTTCCATGTCAGTGCCGTCCCATGTGGAAAGTATTCCGGAAATCGGGCAGATGAAATATTTTGCATTGCTGCGCTACATTGAGTCCACTGTTTTGGAGGTAGATATTGACAGCGGGATTTACCATCTGGTTTATCAGCAGAATGAAGACTTTGCGGATCTTAGATCAGGCGGCACATTTGAGGAATCATACCAGGCTTTCGTGGAAAATGCGGTGCACCCCGAAGACCGTGAGGTGGTACTGGAGACTATAGAGAATTATATAGAAGAATTTTTCAGCAGAGGTATCATCAAGCGCACTTACTCGTACAGAGTTCTCCACCGTACCAGCGGAGAGTACATCTGGTATGAGTCCACAGCGCTGCGGGTGGATATAGACAGTCCCAGACGCCATAAGGTGCTGATTATCTGGAGGCAAAAAGCCCCGGATTCTGGCCGGGCATTGGAGGATGGGATTCCTCCCATTCAGAATATACTTGCCGGTGTCCGTCAATGTATCAATGATCAATGGCTGACGCTCAGGTATATGAATGAGGGATTTCTCACCCTGCTTGGTTACCGGCGCAAAGAGATAGAGGAGAGGTTCCACAACCGCTATATGGAGATAATCCACCCGGATGACAGAATGTCTGTTCGCAGCCGTCTCCGTCAGGGATTTAACGCCGGAAAAACACAGGAACAGGAATACCGCCTGATTGCTAAGGATGGAAGAACGGTGTGGGTACTGGACAAATGTTATTTGGAGACAGAGAAGGACGGAGTGGAGTGCCTGAACGGTGTTCTTACAGACGTCACCCAGATCAAGCGGGTCCAGGAGGAACTGCGCCTTACTATGGAGCGCTACCGGGTGATACAGGATCAGACAAATGATATCATTTTTGAGGGAGATCTGAGGACGGGTGAGGTGTTTTACTCCTCAAATTGGGAGAAGAAATTTGGATATAAGCCTTTAAATAACAAGATTTTTTCCAGGCTGCAGTGGGATTCCCATCTGTTTCCGGAGGATATCCAGGGCTTGAGGAAGTGGATGGACGAGATCGCATCCGGGATACCCTATGGGGAGACAGAACTGCGGATTGCGGATGCCCAGGGAAAATACCGCTGGTGCAGGGTCCGCGCTACCACCCAGTTTAATGATGAGAATGAACCGGTAAAAGCGGTGGGCGTCATTCTGGACATTGATAAAGAGAAAAAGAGAATTCAGGCCCTTACGGATATGGCGCAGCAGGATGCGCTGACCAGGCTGTACAATAAAAACACCGCCCGTGAGAAGATTCAGCTCAGGCTGGACCGCAGAAGAGACGGGGAGAGGCTCGCAATGATGATCATTGATCTGGACAATTTTAAGCAGGTTAATGACCTGCATGGCCACATGTTTGGGGATGCGGTGCTGGCGGAGGCGGCCTTTCGTCTCCGAGAGCTCTTTGGGGCGTGGGACATTGTCTCCAGGTTTGGAGGGGACGAATTTTTGGTCTTTCTCCAGTACAATTTTGGGGAGGATTATCTAGAGAAAAAGGCGTCAGAGGTGGTCAAAGCCTTTCGGAGTGTACATATGGATGAGCTGCAGAAGTTCAGCCTGTCCTGCAGCATTGGGGTTTCCAGGTGTCCCCAGGACGGAATGGATTTCCAGAATCTTTTTCAGAGATGTGACAGGGCGCTTTACCAAGCTAAACAGAGAGGGAAGGACTGTTACGAAATTTATAATGGAGAGAAAATGTCAGGGGCTTTTGGGAGAAATGTGGATATGGCTTTTACAGCAGGTACCCGTATAGAATCGGACGAGGTGAAGGGAGTCAGTGTCGACAGCTTTGTGCTTCAGGCTTTTCAAAAGCTGTATGAGACGGAAGATGTGGAGAAAGCAATTAATGGAATCCTGGAGATTGTGGGGCGTAAGTACAATGTAAGCAGAGTTTATATCTATGAGGATGCAAAGGACGGCATGCATACCCGAAATACCTTTGAGTGGTGCAATCAGGGAATTCCCTCCCAGATGTATCGGCTGCAAAATGTGAACTATAAAAAGATGGGTGGAAAATACCGGGAGAATTTTGACGAGAATGGGATCTTCTACTGCCAGGACATAGCAGCACTGCCCCAAGAGCACCGCTCCATGCTCCGCCGACAGAATGTCCGCTCCATGCTTCAGTGTGCGGTGCGCGATGGAGGTAGGTTCATCGGTTTTGTGGGCTTTGATGACTGCACGGTACTGCGCAGGTGGACACAGAACCAAATCGATGCGTTGATCTTTGTCTCAGAGCTGTTATCCACTTTTCTGCTGAAAAAGCGGGCTCAGGACCAGGCGGTGTCCATCGCTGAGAATCTCAGGATGATACTTGATAATCAGGATTCCTGGATTTATGTGATTGATCCTGACACCTATGCGCTTCTCTATATCAATGCGAAAACCCTGCGCACAGTGCCGGATGCAAAGGTCGGTATGAGCTGTCACGGAGCGTTTTTTCATAGAGATCATCCCTGTGAACATTGTCCGGTAAGGGATATTAAAAGAGTGGGCAACAGGACTTTGGAGGTGTACAATCCTTTCCTGAACATTTGGACCATGGCGGACGCCAGTGTGATTCGGTGGGGAAAAGAAGAGGCATGTCTCATTTCCTGTCATGATATCACAAGATATAAGCAGGAATCCTATCAAAAAGATGAATAACAGAGGGACATTGGGGGAGGATGTAATAGATTAGATATAATAAAGGAAGAAAAGGAAGCGTATCCCATGATGAAAGAAACGACAGTAATGCGTTTAATGAATACCATATCCAAATCAACCTCCCCGTTTCATGCGGCCGGGGAGGCTGAAGCACAACTTCAGCAGGCTGGGTACACAAAACTGGGCTGGAGGGAGAGCTGGAACCTGAAAAGGGGTGGAAAATACTATGTCTGTCCCTTCGGTACCACGGTCATTGCCTTTCGGGTCAACCCGGAGGGAGGTTCCACGCAGTCAGTGAGGATCTCCTCCGCTCATATTGACAGTCCGGGGCTGCGCATCAAAGCCGGAAAGGATATGGAATCTGACTACTATCTGAAGATCAATGTGGAAGAGTATGGCGGAGGAATCTGGAATACCTGGATGGACAGACCCCTGTCTGTGGCAGGCAGAGTGATTCTGAGGGGAGATAATCCCTTTGAAACCAATACCCGCCTGATCGATTTTCAGGAGCCCATCTTTGTGATTCCCAATCTGGCGATTCATTTAAACCGTTCGGTCAATGAGGGGATTGCAGTGAAACCCCAGACGGACCTGATTCCCATAGCCGGATGCGGAGAGTATCAAAAAGGTGCCTTTCAAAAAGAGATGGCCAGGCGGCTAAAAGTGAGGGAGGAGGATATCCTCAGCTATGAAATGTGCCTGTACAACCAGGAACAGGGAACCGCAGCAGGCCTGAATGGGGAACTTCTGCTTGCGCCCAGACTGGACAATCTGACATCCATGCAGGCTTGTCTGACGGGCTTAGCGGAGGGCAGCCGTGCAGAGGGGATGGATGTGATTGCCCTGTTTGATCACGAGGAGATCGGAAGCAGAAGCAGAAACGGAGCTGCTTCAAACCTTCTGGAAAGTGTTTTGGAGAGAGCTTTTTACGGCCTGGGATACACCAGACAGGCATTTTTGGAGAGTATGGCTTCGGGCTGCTATCTGTCCCTGGATGTGGCGCACGCAGACCACCCCAACCACAGAGATGAGACAGATCCTACCACGGGAATTCGTCTTAATGAGGGCGTGGCAGTCAAGACCACTGCAAGGCAGAGTTACTGCACGGACGGCGAGATGACAGGAGTGCTTATGCAGCTGGCCGGAATAGCCGGGGTACCCTGCAGAGTCAATTATCCCCGGTCCGGCTCCAAAGGGGGAAGCACCGTGGGACCCATGGTTGCGTCCGGGCTTTTGCCTAACAGTGCGGATATCGGTATCCCCATCCTGGCAATGCATTCCGCTATGGAGACGGCCGGGGCTTTGGATCAGTGTTACTTAGAAGAATTGATGAAGGTATACTATGGCACAGAGGCAGTGTAGCCTATTCACACTTCTTTTTGCACTCGTCCTCGTTTATTTCCACTAGTATGATATCTGAGCCGATCTGGGTAATACATTTCCACGGAATGACGTATTCCGAGTCTCTGCCCAGAAAGGAACAGAGCTTTCCGGGCCCCGGGACGATAAGGAAGAGGATGCAGCCGGTGCGCGGGTCAATATCCACGTCCACGGCACAACCCAGAGACCGGCAGGTACAGATGTTGATTACTTCTTTTTGGCGTAAATCACACAGGCGCATGACAGCTCCTTTGGCATAGTATGCTTGTTATAATATATGCATAGACTTGCCGAATCGTTACCGCTGTTCTTTCAACTAGTGTACTGTAACAATCTATTCTTGACAGGAGGGGATGGATTGACTATACTCTAGTTAACATAAATTGTAAATGCGCAGACCTGTTGAATAGTTGCCATAAATTCCGGAAAATAAGGTACGCAGAGACAGTCAGGGAAAGAACAGAGGAGGAGCAGTATGAAATGCCCATTTTGTAATCAGGACAATACAAGAGTTGTGGATTCCAGGCCAGCGGATGACAACAGTTCCATCAGAAGAAGGAGACTGTGCGATGAGTGTGGAAAGCGGTTTACTACCTATGA
The DNA here is from genome assembly GCF_058119865.1 of Ruminococcus sp. 8Y-12. Taxonomy (NCBI): domain Bacteria; kingdom Bacillati; phylum Bacillota; class Clostridia; order Eubacteriales; family Oscillospiraceae; genus Ruminococcus; species Ruminococcus sp. 8Y-12. Next base: position 2,401,718 of record NZ_CM176623.1, read on the forward strand.
AAAGGTGGAGACGATTCCACTGATCGTAATTAAGAAGGATGAGAGCAGGGAGCAGTATGATCGTTCTAAGATTGAGGCCGGAGTGCTGAGGGCCTGTTACAAACGGCCGATACCGGTTCAGGAGATCAATAAGTTGATTGATGAGGTGGAGACAGAACTGTTCAACCGGGAAGAGCGTGAGATTGCCAGCAAACTGATCGGTGAGATAGTGATGGACAAGCTCAAGGATCTGGAGGCAGTGGCCTATGTGAGGTTTGCCTCTGTGTATCGGGAGTTTAAAGATGTAAATACCTTTATGGATGAGCTCAAAAAGATTTTGAATTAGGAAAACTTGTTTATGGAATGGTCAAATACCCCGCAGCTTGCTGTGGGGTATTTTAATGTCTGTGTATACAAAAAAGGCCAGTTTACAGCTGATATGCGCACCCAAAGGAGGCGAACAGTAACGGTTATTCGCTGATTTTGGAGAAAAATGCTGGAGAAAAATGTCGGGAATAGTTGCACCAAAAGGGCACAAGGTGATATACTGATCAAAGAAATATGCCGTCAGCTATGAGAGGCATATTTGAAAGGTGAAGCGTTTTGAAGAGAAGAATTGATCAATTAATAAATGAAATTTTTGAATATGAAGCGCCTGGAATACAGATATCTGAGACAGAAATCAGCGTCTCTGTTAAAAAAGGGGAAATTTACCGTGGAAGTTTTCAGGTGGAAAGCCCGATTCAGAAGAAGATAAAGGGATTTATCTATTCCTCCAGTGCAAGAGTCGGTTATGAACCGGATGCATTTTACGGCATAAGTGAGAAGGTTGTGTATGAGGTGGACACGGCCGGCATGGAGGAAGGGGAGGTGCTTTCGGGCGTCTTTACTATCTGTACGGATGCCGGCGAGTATCGCATTCCCTACAGAGTAGAGATTGAGCGCAGTGCAATAAAGACCTCTACAGCCGTGATTGGAAACATGGAGGATTTCATTAAGCTCGCCCAGGAGGATTTTCAGAAAGCGTACCTGATTTTTGTTTCACCTGGGTTTTCACGGCTGGTCTATGAGGAAAACCCACAGTGGATTTCCCTGTATGAGGGGCTGACCGCTCAGTCTGTCAATTACAGCAGTCTGGAGGAATTTCTGATCGGGCTGAATAAAAAGAGCGCAATCTGGCTGCAGGCGGACAAAGAGGAAGCGGTTTACAGGGACGTTAAGCAGCAGGTGCAGGAGTCATTGGTTTTGAGTAAAAGTACCTGGGGCTTTATGCGCTTGGAGATTTCCTCAGATGCTCCGTTTCTCAAAGTGGAGCGTCCGCTGGTCACTACGGATGAGTTTATAGGCAGTACTTACCAGATGGAGTATCTGATTGATCCCGGGCTGCTTCATCCGGGCAGAAACTGGGGCAGAATAGCAGTAAAAACACCGTTTCAGACATTGGAGTTCCAGGTGCTTGTGCATTGCACAGAAAATGGGCAGGTGATACGCGCACATCTGGCGCAGCAGAGGCAGGTGGCAAATCTCCTCTCACTCTACATTGACTTCAGGCTTAGGCGCATCCATATTAACGCCTGGATTACCAGATCCCAGGAGGCTCTGGAAGAATACCGCCAGGCCGGAGGCACACATACCATGCTGGACTTGTTTCAGGCACAGCTCTTTTTTGCTGCGGACAAACAGGATGCGGCCTGCATGATTTTGGAAAACCTGGACCAGCACAAGGAACGGCTGAATACCCCAGAGATTTTGGGATACTATCTGTATCTGACCACCTTCTACCACAAAGACAAGGAGTATATCGACTATGTGGAGGAGCAGGTATCCAGCCTGTTTTTACAGAATCCGGAGAACTGGAAGCTTCAGTGGTTTTTACTGTATCTGCAGGAGAATCTCATGGTTCATCCCGCAGAGAAGCTGGAGGCGATCTTGCAGCAGTATGTGCGGGGCTGCCGCAGCCGGATTATGTATCTGGAGGCTTACCACACCATAGAGAAGTCTCCCCTGCTCTTGAAAAAGCTGGGGGATTTTGAAATACAGGTGTTGAAATTTATATGCCGGGAAAAGCTGTTAAGCGGGGAGATCATCATGCAGATCAGCGATCTGGCAGGCAGACATAAGGAGTACTCAAAAGAGCTCTACGAAATCTTGAGGACCTGTTACCAGGTGCGTCCCTCCAATGGTCTGCTCCATGTGATCTGCAGTCTGCTGATCAAGGGACACAAAACCGGCAGCGAGTATTTTACATGGTATGAAAGAGGTGTGGATGCGGATCTGCGCATCACAGGTCTGTATGAATACTATGTGGATTCCCTGGGAGGACAGGAGGGGAAACCCCTTCCCAAAATGATCCGCATGTATTTTTCCTATAATAATGCTCTGGATTACCGCAAGAAGGCCCAGGTATATGCCAATGTGGTAAAAAACAGGGAAAGAGATCCCCAGACCTATCAGAGTTACCGTCCAATGATTGAAAAGTTTATGGTGGACCAGCTTACCGCTGGTAAGATCAGCAAAGATCTGGCTTTCTTGTACGGGACCTTTCTCACAAGATCTGTTCTGAACCGGAAAATGGCGCAGCACCTCACAAAGGCATTGTTCACCTATGAACTGCAGTGTGACCAGAGAGACATCCACAGCGTGATCGTGATGCACAAGCAGTTGAAGAAAGAGCAGAGAACCTCCGTCTCAGAGGGGCGTGCCTATATTCAGCTGTACACTCCGGATTACCAGATCTTTCTGGAGGATGGGGAGGGGATACGCCATGCCCGTTCCATTTCGTTTACCCTGACCAGGATTCTGGAGAACAGTGATTTTATGGAATACTGCAGGGAACTGGCTCCTGAGAGCCCTGGTCTGGTGCTCTACACCTGCGGGATGGCGGATGGGGAGAATCCGGTGAACAGCTCGAATGCGGAGCAGTTCGGCAGACTTCTGGACATGGAGGAGGTAAAGGATACCTACAAGGAGGAAGTACGCCGGAATATTCTGGACTATTACTATGACAACCAGGGAGACGAAAGCCTCTACGAATATCTCCACAACATTGACTATGACATTTTTATCCGCACGGATAAGAAAAAGCTGGTGGAGCTGCTGACTGCGGAGGGAATGTGCAGAGAAGCCTTTGAACTGGTTTCGAAGTATGGGCCGGAAAAGGTGAGCCCCATATCCCTGGTGCGCATGTGCAGCAGAAACATCCTGAGCAGGGAGTATGAGGCGGACGAAATGCTGGTGTCCATCTGCTATTTCTGCTTTGAACAGGGGAAATACGATGAGACAGTGCTGGCCTATCTGCTGAGATACTATGACGGTCCCGTGGAGTCCATGAAGACCTTGTGGAAGGCAGGCAGAAAATTTGAACTGGACACCATGGCCCTGGAGGAAAAGATACTCATGGTCCTGCTGTTCGTGAGATGCGGAGCGCAGGATACGGAGGAGATTTTTGACTCCTACAGGAGAAAGCTGGGCAGAAAGAAATTGCTGCTGGCCTATGTGATTTACCGTTCCTACGACTATTTTGTGAAAGAGATTCCGGTGAAGAACCAGGTGTTTGAATACATTGAGCGGGGTTACGAGAAAGGAAAAATCACCCAGGATATCTGCCTGCTGGCTATGCTGCTTTGGTATACCAGGCGTCCGACGCTGGAAAAATATCAGCAGGAGAACGCGCAGGAGTTGGTGGAAGGTTTCCTGTACCGGGGGCTGCGCTTTGCCTTCTACAAAAAATTTGAGCCTGCATTGATACGTGCCTTCCAGCTCCAGGACAAGAGCTTTATTGAGTACCGCACAAATCCCAGGGCAGCGGTAAGCATTACCTATTATAAAGAGGACCGCAAAGGGGAAAAGTCGGCTCAGAAGACAGAACTCATGAAGCCGGCCTACGAGGGCGTGTTTGAAAGGGAGTTTACCCTGTTTTACGGTGAGAAAATCGTCTACCATATTGATGAGGAATTGAACGGTGTGGTAAAGAACGGGGAAGAGCTGGTATGTGCCTGGAGTGAGAAGAACAGCACACAGGACAAGACCCGCTATGACCTGATCAATCAGATCGCGGAGCATCTGAAGAAAAAAGAGGAGCAGGCGGCCAGAACTGCGATGAGAACCTATCTGGAGCAGGAATGTCTGGTAGACCGTCTGTTTACTTTGACATAGGCAATGGAGGCATATATGACCAGTGAATTGAATGAGGTGTTGATAGGGTTTGATCTGTGTTATGATTTTTCACAGATGACCTTTTATCATCAGAATAATACAGAGCCGATGACTGTGAGCTCTGTACCGGGAGAGGAGAAGCATCAGTTTCCCACGCCCAGGGACCTGTTTCCTCTGATTGAGCAGAGGGCGGAGCTGGGAATTGCCCTGCTCTCCAATTTTTTCAAAAATTCTTTTGAAAAGCTGTCTTCCATCGGGCCGGTAAAGAGGATGATTGTCATGGTTACCATGGAGAAAATGAAGCCGGTCTGGGCCAGAGCTATTGTACAGGCTTTGGAAATGCTGGACATAGACAGGGAGAATGTATACCTTCAGGATCATATGGAGAGCTTTTTTTATTATACGTTGAGTCAGAAAAAAGAGTTTTGGCATTACAATGTAGCTCTTTTTGAGTATGGCAGAGAGGGAATCACTGCCTATGAATTGCGAATTGACTACAGTACAAAACCGGCGTTTGTGAATGTGGAGAAGAGGTCCAGGCTTCATCTGGATAAGAAGGCCAGAGGCGGCCAGGAGAATGAGGAGTGGAACAGAAACAGGGACCGCTTGTTTCTGAACCAGGCCCAGAAGATGATGGGAAATGAGCCGTATTCATCCGTATATCTCATAGGAGATGATTTCAGCAAAGAATGGATGCAGAAATCGCTGCTCTTTCTATGCCGAAAGCGCCATGTGTTCATGGGGAAAAACCTTTATACAAGAGGGGCTTGCTACGGAGTGATGGACCAGACAGGGATACAGCCCATAGGTGCGTTTTTGTACAACGGTCCAGATATGATTGAGTTTAACATCGGCATGCGCATGCAGGTGAGAGGGCAGGAGACTTACCACAATATGATCACAGCAGGCGTCAGCTACTACATGGCGCATTATGAATGTGAGTTTCTCCTGGACAATACCCATGAGATAGAGCTTTATTCCAGAAGTATGAAGGGAGAGCAGATGATTCACACCGTGCAGCTGACAAACCTGCCCGAACGGCCGGGCAAGGCTACCAGAATCCGGATGAGCCTGGAATTTACTGCCAGGAACAGGTGCAGTGTGAAGCTGGATGACCTGGGGCTGGGGGATCTCTATCCTACAGCCGGGAAAAAGTGGGAGGCCTTGCTTGAATTATAAGGAAATATGGAAGGGAGAACCAATATGGGCCGATATCATCTGTGCCAGGTGAAGAGGGCAGAGCGCCCCTACTACATTACCAGTATCAGTACAAAAATATATACAATAGAAGAGCTATGCTTCTATCTGCAGCAGAATGTATACCTGATTGACCAGTCCATCGTCAATGAGGAGCTTTGCCTTTGGATTCGGGATGAGCTGGGATTGAAACGGCTGTACCGAAAGCTGCATGAACAGTTGGAGAGGGAGGACGAGAGCATTGTCAAGTTTATCATGCCCATCTTTAAAGAGATCAGTTATCTGACGCCCGGGGAGTACAGGGAAATACAGGATCAGATTATGAAAATCGAGATACAGCCGGAGGATCTGAGAAGAAAAATGAAAGCGGACTATCTGGTAAAGTATGAGATGTACAGCAATGCGGTCAATGAGTACTACCAGATCTTAAAGGAGAGAAATCCGGGTAACCTGGGAATCCAGTTCTATGCCTCCATACTCAACAATATGGCTGTGGCTTACGCAAAGCTGTTTCTCTTTGAGGAAGCTGCGGACTGCCTGTGGCAGTCCTACGGGATCGTCCGCTCTAATGAGACCTGGAAGCGTTATCTGTCTCTCCTGCCACTGTACCTGAGCAGGGAAGAGTACGCCAGGAAGCTTAAAGATCTGTCCGTACCCAAGGAACAGATACGGAGGATTGAGGAGCAGAACAGGGAAATTGTAAAAAAAGCCATGGCAAAAAAGATGTCAGGCATTGATCCGGAAGAATTTCTGCAGGAGGCCATGGATAAATATGGCAAGAGTTCGGGTTCCTGTTGACAGTTCCTTCAGAATATGCTAGTATGATTTTGCTGATTTACCATAGTAGAGTGATCCATTGGTGAAGAACGAAAAAGAGCATATGTATGGAGGAAAGTATATGAAAAAGAAAGCACTGAGCATGATTTTAGCGGCAGCCATGGTAGCAGCCATGACAGCCGGGTGCGGATCAAAGGCAGCAGAGGCGCCGGCGACGGAGGCGGGACAGGCTGAAACCACAGCTGTGTCTGAGGCACAGACAGAGGAAACAAAGGAAACCGGAAGCGAGGCAGCAGGAGATGAGGGCAGCGCGGATGGGGATAATACATTTATCGTAGGATTTGACCAGGACTTCCCGCCCATGGGATTTGTAGGTGAGGATGGAGAGTTTACCGGGTTTGACCTGGATCTGGCAGCAGAGGCTGCGAGCCGGATGGGTCTGGAAGTAAAGTACCAGCCTATTGCCTGGGACGCAAAGGACATGGAGCTGGAATCCGGAACCATTGACTGTATCTGGAACGGTTTTACTATGACCGGGCGTGAGGATTCCTACACCTGGAGTGAGCCGTATATGAAAAACAGCCAGGTATTTGTGGTGAAGGCAGATTCCGGGATCGCATCAAAGGCGGATTTGGCAGGTAAGGTAGTGGATGTTCAGACAGATTCCAGCGCGGAAGCGGCCTTAAACGAGGACGCAGAGCTGAGCGGCTCCTTTGGACAGCTGATCCCAGTGGCTGACTACAACACCGCATTTATGGATCTGGAGTCAGGAGCTGTGGACGCCATTGCCATGGATGATGTGGTGGCAAGCTATCAGATTGAACAGCGTCAGGCGGATTTCGTAGTGCTGGAGGAAACGCTGGCTGCTGAGGAATATGGAATTGGCTTCAAAAAGGGCAATGAGGAGCTGAGAGATAAGGTACAGGCAACACTGGAGGAGATGGCAGCTGACGGAACACTGGAGGAGATCTCCACAAAGTGGTTTGGCAAGGACATAACAACCATCGGCAAATAAGTCAGAACAGTTAGGCAGGGCTGTTGCATTGGAGGCAACGGCCCTGTTTTTGGTTACATAGGAAAGGAGGAAGAAAAATGGAATATTGGATGATGTTATCAAAACTATCGGGAGGAATGCTTACTACCATTGCAATATTTGGACTGACCTTGTTGTTTTCCATGCCGCTTGGTATGGTGATCACCTTTGGCAGGATGTCAAAAAATAAATTGATTCGAAGTATTTCAAAAGTGTACATATCTATCATGCGGGGAACTCCTCTGATGCTGCAGGTTATGGTGGTATATTTTGGCCCCTATTATCTGCTGAAGCTGCAGATTTCCTCAACGTACCGCTTTACTGCGGTGATCATTGGATTTGTGCTGAACTATGCAGCCTATTTTGCGGAGATCTACAGGGGAGGAATTGAGTCCATGCCTGTGGGACAGTATGAGGCAGCGAAACTGCTGGGCTATTCCAGGACACAGACATTTTTCCGCATTATTCTTCCGCAGGTGATCAAGAGGATACTCCCCTCCGTGACCAATGAAGTAATTACGCTGGTAAAGGATACCTCCCTGGCTATGGTGATTGCGGTGTCCGAGATGTTTACCATTGCCAAGGCGCTGGCTTCCTCCACAACCAGCATGGCTCCCTATGTGGCTGCCGGTATCTTTTACTATGTGTTTAACTTCCTGGTGGCCTGGGGTATGGAAAAAATTGAGCATAAGATGAACTATTACAGATAGGAGGGAAGAGGATGCATTTACTGGAAATGAATCATGTAAAAAAACAGTTTGACGAGCTGGAGGTGCTCAAGGATATTTCCCTGACTGTGGACCAGGGGGAGGTACTGGCGATTATTGGCCCTTCCGGTTCCGGAAAGTCCACCCTGCTGCGGTGCGCTACTCTCCTGGAGACTATGGATGACGGGGAGCTGTTCTACCTGGGAGAACCGGCGGCGGTCAGTGAAGAAGGCAGGTCTGTGTATGCAAAAACTGCACAGCTGAGGCAGATTCAGGGTTACTTTGGATTGGTATTCCAGAACTTTAACCTATTCCCACATTTTTCAGTGCTGAAGAATATTATGGATGCCCCCCTGCATATCCAGAAGAGGGACCGGGTAGAGGTCGAAAAGCACGCGTTGGAACTGCTTGCCAAGATGGGGCTCTCGGACAAGGCAGATGCCTATCCCTTCCAGCTCTCGGGCGGACAGCAGCAGAGGGTTTCCATAGCCAGGGCCTTGGCTATGAATCCTAAAATCCTGTTTTTTGACGAGCCCACGTCCGCTCTGGACCCAGAGCTGACAGGGGAGATTTTAAAGGTGATTAAGGATCTGGCTGCGGAGCATATGACCATGGTGATCGTGACCCATGAGATGAACTTCGCTAAAAATGTGGCGGACCACATCATCTTTATGGAACAGGGCGTCATTGCGGAACAGGGAACCCCTGATGAACTATTTAACTCAAATAATCAGAGGATGAAAGACTTTTTAGGTAAATTTGAATAAAGTAAAAAAATGTAGAAACTTGTAACTTGCTTTATAGATTACATTGGTATATACTTTTTACGTAGTTTTACAAAAACGTGTAACTATCAACAGGTCTGCGTATTTACTTCGCTGACCGTAAAAAATGTTTCGGGAAAACTTAAGAAAAGGATAGGTGGAATTCAGATGGAAAAAAAGGAATTACTTTACGAAGGAAAAGCGAAAAAGGTCTACACAACGGAAGATCCTGATGTGCTGATCGTGGATTACAAAGATGATGCGACCGCTTTTAACGGCCAGAAAAAGGGAACCATTGTGGGCAAGGGCGTTGTAAACAACCGTATGTCAAACCACGTTTTTAAGATCCTGGAAGAGCAGGGCGTTCCCACCCATTTGATCGAGGAGCTCAGCGACAGAGAGACAGCTGTGAAAAAGGTAGAGATCGTTCCGCTGGAAGTAATTATCAGAAATGTTGCTGCAGGCAGCTTTTCAAAGAGACTGGGTGTGGAAGAGGGAACCAAATTCTCAGCACCTACCATCGAATTCAGTTATAAAAATGATGATCTGGGCGACCCGCTTATCAACGACTATTTTGCAATAGCTCTGAACCTGGCTACCAGAGAAGAGATTGAGACCATCACCAAATATGCTTTTAAAGTAAATGAGGTGTTAAAAGAGTACTTTATGAAGGCCAATATTGAGCTGGTTGACTTTAAGATTGAGTTTGGCCGCTACCATGGACAGATTATCCTGGCGGACGAGACTTCACCGGACACCTGCAGACTGTGGGATGCCACCACACATGAGAAATTGGACAAGGACCGTTTCCGCAGAGATATGGGAAATGTAGAAGAAGCATACAACGAGGTATTTAAGCGTCTGGGATTATAATAGCATTTGCGGGTATGGGGACAGGAAGGAAATGACGGACATCATCCTACAGAAAGGTAACGTAAATGCAGAATAGAATACATGAACAGAGTATCGAATCGGACAAGCTGAGGGAAGAGTGCGGCGTTTTTGGCATCTATGACTTTGACGGGAATGACGTAGCTTCCACAATCTACTATGGCCTGTTTGCGCTTCAGCACAGAGGTCAGGAGAGCTGCGGTATCGCGGTAAGCGATACCGCGGGCCCCAAGGGGAAGGTACGGTCATACAAAGGGATGGGCCTGGTAAACGAAGTGTTTACTGAGGATGCCTTTGAGAGCATGAAGGGTGATATCGGAGTGGGGCATGTGCGCTATTCCACCGCGGGAGAGAGTACCAGAGAGAACGCGCAGCCGCTGGTTTTGAACTATATCAAGGGAACCCTGGCGCTGGCGCACAATGGGAATCTAATCAACGCACCTGAGCTTAGGGAAGAGCTGGCCTATGGAGGAGCTATTTTTCAGACCACCATTGACTCTGAGGTGATGGCCTATCATATTGCCAGGGAGCGTGTGCAGGCGAAAACCGCGGAGGAGGCAGTGGCGCGCGCCATGCGTAAGATAAAAGGTGCCTACTCTCTGGTTGTCATGTCTCCCAGAAAGCTGATGGGCGCCAGGGACCCCTATGGGTTTAAGCCCCTGTGCATCGGAAAGAGGGACAATGCCTATATTTTAGCCTCAGAGACTTGCGCTCTGGACACCATTGGGGCAGAGTTTGTGCGGGATGTGCTTCCGGGCGAAATTGTCACTATCACCAGGCAGGGAATCCAATCTGATACCAGCATGTGCCTTCCGGGTAACCAGGAAGCCAGATGTATTTTTGAATATATTTATTTCGCAAGGCCAGACAGCCGGATTGACGGCGTGGGAGTTTACAATTCCCGCCTTCAGGCCGGCAGGTTTCTGGCCATGGACTCCCCGGTGGAGGCAGACCTGGTGGTGGGCGTGCCCGAATCCGGGAATGCGGCTGCACTTGGATATTCCCAGCAGTCGAACATTCCCTACGGAACCGCTTTTGTGAAGAACGGCTATGTGGGCAGGACTTTTATCAAGCCTAAGCAGAGCAGCCGGGAATCCAGCGTTCGCGTGAAGCTGAATGTCTTAAAGGAAGCGGTTGAGGGAAAGCGGGTGATTATGATCGATGACTCCATTGTCCGGGGAACCACCAGCGACCGGATTGTCAGCATGCTTAAGGAGGCTGGGGCCAGGGAAGTGCATATGCGCGTCAGCTCCCCCCCGTTTTTATGGCCATGCTATTTTGGAACGGATGTGCCGGCCAGGGAGCAGCTGATTGCCTACAATAAGACCGTGGAGGAGATCTGTCAAATCATTGGAGCGGATTCACTGGGATATCTGAAACCAGAGCGGCTGAGCCAGCTGGTGGACGGACTGCCCATATGTAAGGGCTGTTTTACCGGTGTTTATCCCATGGACCCTCCCACTGAGGATATACGCGGAGCTTATGAAAAATAGTAACTGTGAAGGTTCGACACAGTTATGAAAACAGACCATAAGGAGAATACAGATGAGTACAGATAAATATCAGAGTCCTCTGTCAGAGCGCTATGCCAGCAAGGAGATGCAGTATATTTTTTCTCCGGACATGAAATTCCGTACCTGGAGAAAGCTTTGGATTGCCCTGGCTGAGACAGAGAGGGAACTGGGACTGAATATTACCCAGGAGCAGATTGACGAGCTGAAAGAGCACGCGGAGGACATCAACTACGATGTGGCAAAGGAGCGGGAAAAGATTGTCCGCCACGATGTCATGTCCCACGTGTACGCCTATGGCGTACAGTGCCCGAAGGCAAAGGGGATCATCCATTTGGGTGCAACCTCCTGCTATGTGGGGGACAACACGGATATTATCGTAATGACCGAGGCTCTGAAACTGGTGAAGAAAAAGCTGGTCAACGTAATTGCAGAGCTTTCCGGTTTTGCCGATGAGTATAAGGCACAGCCAACGCTGGCATTTACCCATTTCCAGCCGGCACAGCCCACAACAGTTGGGAAGAGGGCTACACTGTGGATGCAGGAGTTTCTTCTGGATCTGGAGGATCTGGACCATGTGCTTGCGAATATGAAACTTCTGGGCTCCAAGGGGACCACAGGCACCCAGGCCAGTTTCCTGGAGCTGTTTGACGGGGACCAGGAGACCATTGACAAAATTGATCCTACGATAGCAGAGAAGATGGGATTCCGGGAGTGCTATCCTGTTTCCGGACAGACCTACTCCCGCAAGGTGGATACCAGGGTTGCAAATGTCCTGGCCGGAATTGCGGCCAGCGCCCACAAGTTTTCCAATGATATCCGTCTTTTGCAGCATTTGAAAGAGGTGGAGGAGCCCTTTGAGAAGACCCAGATCGGATCTTCCGCCATGGCTTACAAGAGAAATCCCATGAGAAGCGAGCGCATCGCATCCCTGTCCAGATATGTGATGGTGGATGCTTTAAACCCGGCGATCACCTCAGCGACCCAGTGGTTTGAGCGGACTCTGGATGACTCAGCCAACAAGAGGCTCTCCATACCGGAGGGATTCCTGGCCATTGACGGCATTCTGGATCTCTGTCTGAATGTGGTGGACGGACTGGTGGTGTATCCTAAGGTTATCGAGAAGCGCCTGATGTCCGAGCTGCCGTTTATGGCAACTGAGAACATTATGATGGACGCTGTAAAGGCAGGGGGCGACCGTCAGGAGCTGCATGAGAGAATCCGTGAGCTGTCCATGGAGGCAGGGCGTAATGTAAAGGTGGAGGGAAAAGAGAACAATCTACTGGAGCTGATCGCGGCAGATCCGGCCTTTAACCTCACATTGGATGAGCTAAGAAAAACCATGGACCCCAATAAGTATGTGGGGCGCGCTCCACTTCAGGTGGAGAACTTTCTGAGCAAGGTGGTTAAGCCCATCTTGGAGGAAAACAAAGGCCTTTTGGGATTGAAGGCGGAAATCAACGTATAAATTCTGACCGGGTCATTTTATGGCCCGGTTTTTGTAACCCAGGCAGATTTTTAAATCACAGCAGAGCGGGAAGGTGCAGTATGAATATCAATCTGGAATACTACAAGATTTTTTATTATGTGGCAAAGCTGGGCGGCATCACCTTGGCGGCTGAGGAGCTGTCCATCACCCAGCCTGCTGTGAGCCAGGCCATCAAACACCTGGAGGAGGCGGTGAAAATCTCTCTGTTTGTGCGAACAGGCAAAGGAGTCCGCCTGACAGCAGCCGGAGAAATGCTTTATGTGTATGTGAAGAGAGGGTATGAATCCATACGGATGGGGGAGCAGAAGCTGAGAGATATAGCCGATCCCGAGTCCGGAGAGATTCGCATCGGGGCCAGTGATATGACGCTTCAGTTTTTCCTGCTGCCCTTTCTTCAGCATTTTCATGAAGAGTACCCCCGGGTAAGGCTGACCGTGACAAACGGACCGACTCCGGAGACACTCCGGTATATGCAGGAGGGGAAGATTGACTTTGGGGTGGTCACAGGACCTCTGCAGGTGAAGGGGGACATGGAACTGCGCCCTGTGAGAAAGGTGCGGGATGTGTTTGTGGCGGGCAGCAAGTTTGAGCAGCTTAAGGGTAAAATACTACCCCTCAGGGTGTTGGAGGAACTTCCCATTATCTGCCTGGAGAAAAACACCAGCACCCGTCGCTATATAAATGAGTTTCTGCGGGAGAACCAGGTAGTATTAAACCCTGAAATTGAGCTGGCGACCAGCGATATGCTGGTGCAGTTTGCCAGGCGGAATCTAGGTGTGGCCAGTGTGGTGGAGGACTTCGCCATGCCCAGTCTCACCGGCGGAGAGCTGTTCCGGCTTGTGTTTGATTGCCCTATTCCGGAACGTTTTATGTATTTGATGCTGGATAAAAAAAATCCCCTGTCCGCAGCAGCCAGGCAGCTGATATCGGTTATCCAGGAGTGAACCATAACCATTACTTGCGCTAATGCAAAATATAATGAATATTAATTTTACTTATATACGGTTATCGTGTATACTGAAAAGGCAGGGTCGCTTGGCGATACTGTCAAAAGACAATAGGTAAAGAGTAAAACTACAGGAGGAATTCACATGGTACAGGCAGTTGTTGGAGCAAACTGGGGAGATGAAGGAAAAGGTAAGATTACGGATATGCTTGCCGAGAAGGCGGATATTATCGTAAGGTTTCAGGGCGGAGCCAATGCAGGGCATACGATTGTCAATAATTACGGTAAATTTGCACTGCATACACTTCCGTCAGGTGTGTTTTATGACCATACCACCAGTATCATCGGCAACGGCGTGGCTCTGAACATTCCTGTTTTATTTAAAGAAGTCAAGAGTATTGTGGACAGAGGGGTTCCGGCGCCAAAGATTCTGGTTTCCGACCGGGCCCAGATGGTGATGTCCTATCATATACTGTTTGATCAGTATGAGGAAGAGCGCCTGGGTGGAAAATCCTTTGGCTCCACCAAATCAGGAATCGCCCCATTCTACTCAGATAAATACGCTAAGATCGGTTTTCAGGTGAGTGAGCTGTTCGACCAGGAGCTCCTAAAGGAAAAGGTGGTGCGTATCTGTGACCAGAAGAATGTTATTTTGGAGCATCTCTACCACAAGCCTTTGCTGAAGCCGGAGGAATTGCTGGCAGAGCTTAGAGAATACCGCGAAATGGTAGAGCCCTTTGTGTGTGACACCTCCGCTTATCTTTGGAATGCCATTCAGGAGGGAAAGAACATTCTTTTGGAGGGGCAGCTTGGATCTTTGAAAGACCCAGATCACGGTATTTACCCCATGGTGACCTCTTCCTCCACTCTGGCTGCATACGGAGCCATCGGCGCAGGAATACCGCCCTATGAGATCAAGAAGATTGTGACGGTTGTAAAGGCTTACTCCAGCGCTGTGGGGGCAGGTGCCTTTGTCAGTGAAATCTTTGGAGAAGAGGCAGATGAACTGAGACGCCGGGGAGGTGACGGAGGCGAGTACGGTGCAACTACAGGGCGTCCCAGGAGAATGGGATGGTTTGACTGTGTGGCAAGCAAATATGGCTGCCGGATTCAGGGAACCACGGATGTGGCCTTTACTGTGCTGGATGTGCTGGGATACCTGGATGAGATCCCCGTGTGCGTGGGATATGAGATCGACGGAAACGTGACTACAGACTTCCCCACCACTGCGATGCTTGAAAAGGCAAAGCCGGTACTGGAGGTACTGCCGGGCTGGAAAGCGGATATCCGCGGAATTGGCAAGTATGAAGATCTTCCTGAAAACTGCAGAAAGTATGTGGAGTTTGTGGAGAAGCAGATCGGTTTCCCCATCACCATGGTTTCAAACGGTCCGGGTAGAGATGACATTATTTATAGATAAGCAGTAACTATCAAACAGGTGAAGATCCACAGGATGGATTTTCACCTGTTTGCTGTACAGGTCTGTTCTCATTACTTTCATCGAAACAATAGGGCCTGTCATATTCAGCCCAGAAGAGATTCTAACTTTTCTGAGGCTGTGGCATAGTCCTCAAACAGAACTGTGTGAAGTCCCAGTTTCCTGGCAGTATCCCTGTTCACGGGGGAGTCATCAATAAAGACCGCGTGTTTCGGGTCAATGGAATAACGGGCAAAGAGAGCCTCAAATATGGCTGGGTCCGGTTTGACCTCGTGGATTTCGTAGGACATAAGGCCCCCGTCCATAAGATCCAGAAAACGCAGTTCCCAAGCGGACTTTTCGCGGGTGGTTTTGGCATAGTTGGAGAGATAGAAAAGCCGGTATCCCCTGTCCTTTAAATTGGTCAGCCATGGGATCGTGTAGGGAAACATCTTTAGAGAGCTGGGAAAGTTATCAAATACCATGCGGATTTCATTCTCATATTCTGGGGCCTCTTGAATAAAGAGGGACAGCACCTCCTGGTCCGTAACCGCACTGCGGTCAAACTCAATCCAGTTAGGGCTGGCAAATACCACCCTGGCTACTGCGTCGTAGGTCTTGTCATCAAAAGAAAAGCCGGACAGGTACTCTGGCCAATCAAAGCGCAGAAGTACTCTTCCGATATCAAAAATTATAGTGTCAATCATAGGACAACCTCCTGGTAGTTTTGTCTGTTTCATCATAATACGTTTTCTTCCTATTTGTCAATTATTTACATATTTTAGAAAGATTTCAGAACTTTGTCACCTGAAATTCATAAATCTTTGATATAGTAAAATTGTAATTTGGAACAGATTAAAATATATGCATGAACTGAGGGGAACGTGCATATATTGTATTTGGCAAAGCCACAAAGGCCTGCCGCAGATGGAAGAATGGGGGATGTTCATGAGATACGTGACTTACTATGAAGAGTGTAATACGCTGACTGCAGACAGATACCAGCAGGCTAAACAGATGATACTAGCGGAGGAACCAAAGAAAAAGCTGGAAAAGTATACACTCAGAAAACTGCAGTTCATAGGAAACAGTTCGCAGAAAGCAATACCAAATTACTATTTATGCCTGAGGGATAAGGATGAGAACCAGATCTATCTGGAAAAGAAATACATACAGGGCGGGATTTATTATAAAAGATGCCTGAAGCTCTCAAAGGAGGAGTGCAGCCGGATTCTCATGGGGGATCTGGAATGGATGAAGAACCACAAGAAGGCTCTGTTAGCGGAGTTTTATCTGCAGGTGACTTTAAACCACTTAAGTCCCGGCTATATGACAGAGTATGAGCGTGAAATGGTTCACTGCAAGAAGGAAGGATATGTAACCTTCTTTAAGAGTATCAAGAGAGCGGTGGGAACCACAAATCATTTGTTTGAAGATCCGGAATTTTTCATATCCTGCCTGGATCATGGCAAGGTACTTGTGACCTACAAAAAGGCTGCGAAGCTTCCGGATGTGATCAGCAGTATGATTCAGGTTCCGGAGGAACCTGCAGAAGATTATCTGTTTGCTTATTAATACAGGAACTGCAATAAAATAGACAAAGAAACGTAACTGTGAAGGCACTGAACAGTTACAAAGATATAAAGACAAGTGGGAGGACTCAAAGGGAGTCTTCTCACTTGTCTTTATTTAGTACCCGGTAAATCAGTATATACCCATAGAGAAGTACTGGAATTATGATGGTACATGCAACAGAAACCTTTAGAAGGTCGTCTGCCAGCTCATTTTTCATCAGTGCAAATACCAGGGTTGACAAGTAGAGCAAAAGCAGAAGAATAGCGCCTATCAGGGCCAGAATCCGCTTTGGTTTATCGTGCTTTTTATTCATGGACACGCTCCTATTTCTTTTTTGCAACCACTTTGTGCTTTGGCAGTTACAAATGACTTTTTTACATTATAAAAGCTTTTTATGGAAAATGCAATAAAAATATGCTAGAGTGTGTAAAAGAATGTAACCGTTCAGCTTGGCTGGACGGTTACAAAAGAATCGTCATAATGTTGCTGGTTACAGGTGAGCAGTTACTCAAAATTTGGTTTTACAGAACAGTAACTGTATTAGAAGGGGGATAAAATGATAAGATTTGAGAGTGATTATCTGGAAGGAACTCATGAGCGCATTCTGAGGCGGCTGATGGATACCAATCTGGAGCAGACATGCGGTTATGGGGAAGATGTGTACTGTGAAATGGCCCGCGGGAGGATACAGGAGGCATGTGGGACTTCGGAGGCATATGTACAGTTTTTAGTGGGTGGAACACAGACAAATACGGTGGTGATTGCTGCTGCGCTGCGGCCTCACCAGGGAGTCATTGCTGCCCAAAGTGGTCATATCAATACTCATGAGAGCGGGGCTATTGAGGCAGCGGGACACAAGGTGTTGGTGGCACCGGGAATCGACGGCAAGCTTACTGAGGAAGAAGTGAAGCGCATCTGGATGGAACATGCAGAGGATAGCAACAGGGAACATACAGTACAGCCTAAAATGGTGTACATATCGAACCCGACGGAGATCGGGACCATCTATTCCAAAAAGGAGTTGGAGGCGCTGAGCCATGTTTGCCGGGAGTGCGGTCTCTATCTGTATATGGACGGTGCGCGTCTGGGATATGGTTTGACGGCGAGGGGAAATGATCTGACCCTGGAGGATATTGCCCGCTGCTGCCATGTCTTTTATATAGGCGGAACGAAGGTTGGAGCCCTGTTTGGGGAGGCTGTGGTGATTACAGACAAGTCGCTTATGAGTGATTTCCGCTATCTGATCAAGCAACGGGGAGGAATGCTGGCAAAAGGTAGGCTTCTGGGGGTGCAGTTTGATGAACTCTTTACCAACGGTCTCTATTTTGAACTGGGGGCCCGCGGGAACCGGATGGCAGAGATTTTGCGGAACGCATTTTTGCAGCATGGCTGTGGCTTTTTAGTGGAGACAGAGACAAATCAGCTTTTCCCGATTTTGGAAGACCGAGAGCTTGAACGTCTGAAGGAAACGTACAGCTTCAGTTACTGGGAGAGGGTGGATGAGTGTCACAGCGCAGTCCGCTTCTGTACCAGTTGGGCAACGAGAGAGGAAGATATAGAGACATTTGCAAAGGATTTGACACAGCTTGGAAGAGGATAATTGTAATGTTATCAAAAAGTTCATATTTTTTTAATTGTTTTTTGTTGAGAATTGCTGTATAATTCAAACATAAATAGTTTAATATTGAATAGTTCAGAATGAAAAGGTGGTGATGGAATGGACGGCGTTGACGGGCGACGGGACTCTATTAGCGAGGAGTTCAGTTCCGGTGAGGCTTTTTCCATATCTTCTCAGAAGATCAGAAAAATCTATGAGAAAATGTGGATGAAGACCAGAAAGGCCTATGGGCTGACCCAAAATGAGATAGATGTACTGCTTTTTTTAAAAAAGCATCCAAACATTGATACAGCGGCGGACATTGCCAGCTGCTGTTCTCTGTCCCGTTCCCTGGTATGTAAATCTGTTGAGGCACTTTTGAGAATTGAGTATCTGGTGGTTCAGACAGACAAGCAAGACAGGAGATATTTACATTTGAAACTTACAGACCAGGCCATACAGGTGCTGAGAGAGCTGGAGACGAGGCATACACAGTTCTGGGAAGCACTGATGAGAGACATTTCCCAGGAGGAGATCCTTCTCTTTAAGCAAGTTCTTTGCAAAATGAGAAGAAATCTGGAAAGGGTGGAAGAAGACATGGCTCAATAAAGAGAAAAGGAGAAGTGTGTATATGATGAGACAGAAAGAGTATGCAGAGCAGGTAAAAACACTGGCGGACAACTGTGTTTCGTTTGGAAAGATTGATGTGGATCTTTATGCAAAATACGATGTTCAGAGAGGACTGCGCGACAAAAACGGCAACGGCGTTCTGGCAGGCCTGACAAAGGTTTCCAAGATCGAATCCTTTCAGGTGGTGGACGGACAGAAGCAGCCCTGTGACGGCAGACTTTTTTACCGCGGGTACAGCATTCAGGATCTGATCAAAGGTGTTGTGAAGGATAAGCGTTTTGGATTTGAAGAAGTTGCCTATCTGCTTTTGTTTGGCAAGCTTCCGAATGAAGAGGAGCTGGAGGAGTTTAAGGCGCTTTTGGCTTTCAGCCGTAAGCTGCCCACCAATTTTGTGAGGGACGTCATTATGAAGGCCCCCAGCAAGGATATCATGAATTCCCTGTCGAAAAGTATTTTGACATTGGCATCCTATGACAAGGAAGCTTCTGATATTTCTGTTGAGAACGTACTTCGCCAGTGCTTGTTCTTAATCAGTGCAATGCCAGTGCTGGCTGTTTACAGCTATCACGCATACAATCACTACGAGAGAGATGACAGCATGTATATACACCGTCCGGACCCCAAACTGTCCACAGCGGAGAATATCCTGAGGCTTCTCAGACCGGACATGAAGTACTCGGCAGTGGAGGCGCATGTGCTGGATATGTGCCTGATTCTGCACATGGAGCACGGTGGAGGAAATAACTCCACCTTTACTACCCACGTGGTAACCTCCTCGGGAACAGATACTTACGCAGCCATTGCATCCGCCCTCTCTTCCCTGAAGGGACCGAAACACGGCGGAGCCAACATTAAGGTTGTGGAGATGATGGCTGACCTTCGTAAAAATGTAAAGGATGTGACAGACGAAGCTCAGGTGGAGGAGTATTTGAGAAAGCTGCTTCACAAGGAAGCTTTCGACAAAAAGGGACTGATTTATGGAATGGGACACGCTATCTACTCCAAGTCAGACCCCAGAGCCGAAGTTTTCAAGGGATTTGTTAAGGAACTGTCTGAGGAGAAGCACAGGGAGAAAGACTTTGCACTGTACTCTATGGTGGAGCGACTTGGTCCCAAGATTATCTCCGATGAGCGCAAGATGTACAAAGGCGTCAGCGCAAATGTGGACTTCTACAGCGGATTTGTTTACAGCATGCTGGATATTCCGGAGGAACTGTTCACACCAATCTTTGCGATTGCAAGAATCGTGGGATGGAGTGCACACCGCATTGAAGAGCTGATCAACGTGGATAAAATTATCAGACCGGCATATAAGAGCGTGATGGATGAATCTGACTATGTGCCTTTGGACGAGAGATAAAGAAAAGTTGTCAATTTTGACCGGGTCATTTCTGAAAAGTGACCCGGTCATTTCTGGCATGTTGGGTTTTACGGTACTGGAGAGGCGTCATGTCTGTAGATTTTCTAAATGCCCTGAGAAAGTTTCCCAAATTGTTGAAGCCACAGTCCAGGCAGATTTCCAATACAGGACGGTCCGTTTCCCTCAAAAGGGAGACGGATTTTTTGATGCGCACTTCGTTGACGTATGCCATGGGGGACTTGCCTATGGCCTGTTTGAAGAAACGGCAGAAATACTGCTCATTCACATTAATCAGTTCTGCCAGATCACGGACATAGATTTTTTCCGTATAATTTTCATGAATATAGGACAGGACTTTCTTAATAGACTCTATACGGTGGTCCGGACTTCGCTCACACTGGGAGAGGAGGCCAAAATCGCTGAGGATGGCCAGTATCCGAAGCAGGGAGGTTTTGACGCGCAGTTGGGAAGAGAGGAGGTAGGTACTTAAAAACGTTTTCTCTCCCTTGGCATCGGGTATCTTTGACATCAGAGACTGTATCTCCAGATACTCCCTGTAGACCAACTGGTAGGCTGGGTGGCTATGAGGGAGAAGCAGGGGCAGGGAGAGGTCACCGGAGCAGAGTGGACCCAGCAGCTCTGCCTGCACATGATCGTAGAAATCAAAACTCAGCATGCGGGGATGGAATACTATGGCTGTTTCCAGACAGGGAGCCTGTGCCACTATGCTGTGCAGATCCCCCTGGTTTAAAAAGCAAAGGCATTTTTCCTCTATGGAAAACCTCTCCATGTTTACCTCCAGAAAAAAATGCCCCTCCTCAAAGTGCATGATCTCGAGCTCCTCATGCCAGTGATGCTTTACGGTTAAGCTGTCTCCACGACCCTGGTTGCAGTAAAGGGCGCAGGGAAAGGCAAGACTGCCGTGTGCACGGTCCTCCCGCAAAACCTGAGTATTTGTCTGATCCATAAATGCCTCCCATGAAAGCTGTTTGTCTTGACTATAGGAGATATCAGGGGAAAAGTCAATTATGTTTAGACGACTAATAAAAAATTTGTCTATTTTTTCTAAACAAATTCTTAAAAAATAAAGATACAGTTGATTTTTTGTTAATATGGTACTAATATAGATTAGTCGACTAATTAAATGGGAGGTGAAGAAAATGAAGATAGAAGGTGCGATTGACAGCGACAGCACCCAAACACTGCTGCTTAAGATGTCGCATTTATATTTTAGAAACAGTTTTGAACAACTGTCCAATTTGGGTGTACATCCGGGACAGCTTCCCATGATCAAGCTTCTGGGAAGAGAGGGAGGCCTGAGTCAGAGAGAGATCTCCGATAAACTGCGTGTAAAGCCACCCTCAGTGGCTGTATCAATCAAAAGAATGGAGAGCGCGGGCTTGCTGGAGAAGAGCCCGGACAAAAAGGACCAGAGAGTCACCAGAATCTATTTGAGTCCCAAAGGCCGGGAGATGAACCAGGAAATCGAGGCAATTGTAAAGCGCAATGAAAAGGTACTGTTCCAGGGCTTTACCGAGAGTGAACAGTGTCTGATGCGCCGCTTTCTGCTGCAAATCATAAAGAATCTGGAGGAATTAAAGACATGTTAAAAATGTTTCGCTATGTGAAAGAAAAGTGGTACTATATCGTACTGATTATCGCACTGCTTTTCCTGCAGGCATACTGCGACCTTTCCCTTCCCGATTACACATCCAAGATTGTCAATGTGGGCATTCAGCAAAAAGGTGTGGAGGATGGAGTGCCGGACCAGATCCGCCAGGAGTCCATGGATAAACTCTTTTTGTTTATGGAAGACCGGGAGATGGGGCAGGTGAAGGAGGCCTACACTTTAAAAGACGGGATTTATCGTCTAAATGAGATCAAGGAAGAGAAACGGGAGGAGCTGAACCGCATTTTTGGCGTTCCCATGCTGGTGGTTTCCAGCCTGTCCGGGGACAGCGAGGAGACTGCAGCCATGAAGCAGAAGATGGGTCTGCCCGAGGATGGGGATATGTTTGCTGTGCTGGAGCAGATTCCACGGGAACAGCTGCATGAAATGTTTGCACAGCAGTCAGAAAAATTCGAGCAGATGCCGGAGTCCATTGTAACGCAGACAGCTGTGAGCTATGTGCAGGGGGAATACGCTGCCATGGGGCTTGATGTGGATGCGATTCAGAGCAATTATGTCAAGACATCCGGTGTGCGGATGCTGGGTATGGCGCTGTTGGTGATGATAGCAGCAGTCTGTGTAACCTTTCTCTCCTGCCGGCTGGCAGCTACACTGGGAAGGAATCTGAGAAACCGGGTGTACCGCAAAGTCATCTCCTTTTCCGGAGAGGAGTTGAATCACTTTTCCACAGCCTCTCTGATTACCAGGAGTACCAATGACATTCAGCAGATCCAGATGCTTGCCACCATGGTCTTTCGTATGGTACTCTATGCCCCCATTCTGGGAATCGGCGGTGTGATTCGGGTATTTCAGACAGAGGCGTCTATGACCTGGATACTGGCCCTGGCAGTAGTGGTGATTATGGTGATCGTTGGAACCCTTTTTAAAGTGGCGATGCCCAAATTCACACTGCTGCAGACATTGATTGACAAGCTGAATCTGGTGACAAGGGAGATTTTGACCGGTATCCCGGTAATCCGCGCGTTCAGCACGGAAAAGCATGAGGAGGAGCGGTTCGAGGATGCCAACCGGGATCTGACAAAGACCACTCTGTTTGTCAACCGGGTCATGACGGTGATGATGCCTACCATGATGCTGGTGATGAATGGAATTACTGTGCTGATCGTGTACACAGGCGCTCGCTCTGTGGATGCGGGAAATATGCAGGTGGGAAATATTATGGCATTTATGCAGTACGCCATGCAGATTATCATGTCCTTCCTGATGATTACCATGATGTCCATCATGATCCCAAGAGCAAATGTGTCCGCAAAGCGAATTAACGAAGTGTTAAACACAGAGATTTCTATAAGAGACGCGGTATCTCCGGCACAGGAAGACGGTTCTGTCAAGGGCCTGGTGGAGTTTGAGCATGTCTCCTTCCAGTATCCGGGAGCGGAGGAGAAAGTGCTTGATGATATCTCTTTCACAGCCAGAAAGGGGCAGACCGTTGCCTTTATCGGAAGTACCGGTAGCGGAAAGAGTACGCTGGTGAATCTGATCCCGAGGCTTTTTGATGTCACAGAAGGAAAAGTCAAGGTGGACGGCATTGACGTGCGCGACATGAAGTTAAAGGACCTGCGGGACAGACTGGGCTATGTGCCTCAAAAGGGTGTGCTTTTCTCCGGAACCATAGATTCCAACATCCGGTACGGATATGAGGAAGCCACAGAGGATGAGGTGAAAAAGGCGGCTCAGATTGCCCAGGCCTGGGATTTTATCAGCGAAAAGGAAGAGGGACTTGCATCGCCCATTGCACAGGGCGGAAGCAATGTGTCCGGAGGGCAGAAGCAGAGACTTTCTATCGCAAGAGCCATTGCCAAGAAACCGGAGATCTATATCTTTGACGACAGCTTTTCTGCACTGGACTACAAAACGGATGTGGTGCTGCGAAGAACCTTAAAGCAGGAGACAAAGGAGGCCACCACCCTGATCGTGGCACAGAGAATCAGCACCATCCTGCATGCGGACAATATCATCGTGCTGGATGAGGGATGTGTGGCAGGACAGGGTACTCATAAGGAACTGCTTGCAAACTGTGAAGTCTATCGGCAAATCGCTATGTCTCAGCTGTCAGAGGAGGAATTAGCCAATGAGTAATACAAACAAAAGGCCAAGGGGACCAATGGGACACGGACCTGGAGGAAAGATGATGCCCGGCGAGAAGGCAAAGGATTTTAAGGGAACCATGCGCAAGCTGTTCCGATACATGGCAAAATATAAAGTAAAGCTGTTTTTTATGTTTCTGTTTGCAGTGGGAGGAACCATTTTCAGTATTGTAGGTCCCAAGATTTTGGGAAAGGCCACCACGGAGTTGTTTAACGGACTAGTGTCCAAGATCAACGGGCTTGGGGGGATTGACTTTGAAAAAATCACCACGATCCTGCTGACCGTGCTGGGGCTCTACCTGGTGAGCGCAGTTTTCACCTACATCCAGGGATTTATCATGACGGGAATATCCAATGATGTCACCTATTCCCTGAGAAAAGACATCTCCCAAAAGATTAACCGTATACCGCTGAAATATTATGAGAGCAGGACCCACGGTGAGGTACTCTCCAGGGTGACCAATGATGTGGACACTCTGCAGCAGAGCTTGAACCAGAGCTTGACCCAGCTGATTACCTCTGTTACCACCCTGGTGGGTGTACTGATCATGATGTTTTCCATCAATGTGTGGATGACGCTGGCAGCCCTCTTGATTTTACCGGTATCCATGGGGATCATAGGGACAGTAATGAAACACTCCCAGAAGTTTTTCAAGGCCCAGCAGAGATACTTGGGTGAAGTAAACGGACAGGTGGAGGAGGTCTACGGCGGACATAATATTGTAAAGGTGTTCAACAAAGAAGATGCCGTTGTGGAGGAATTTGAGAACACCAATGAGAAGCTGTACGAATCCGCATGGAAATCCCAGTTCTTTTCCGGCATCATGATGCCGGTTATGCAGTTTGTGGGAAACATCGGCTATGTGATGGTGGCGATTTTAGGCGGTTTTCTGACCATCAAGGGTTCCATCGAAGTGGGAGATATACAGTCCTTTTTCCAGTATATCCGAAACTTTACCCAGCCCATCCAGCAGATCGCCCAGGTTACAAATATGCTCCAGTCCTCAGCCGCGGCTTCTGAGCGTGTGTTTGAGTTTTTAGAGGAGGAAGAGGAGGAGCAGCAGGTGGAGAAGCCTGTGGATATCAGCAGTATCGAAGGAAATGTATCCTTTGACCACGTGGCCTTTGGTTACAATCCGGAGCAGATCATCATCCATGATTTCTCCTCAGAGGTAAAAACCGGTCAGAAGGTGGCTATTGTCGGTCCCACAGGAGCGGGGAAGACCACCATGGTGAAGCTGCTGATGCGCTTTTACGATGTGAATGCAGGCGCCATTTTGGTAGACGGGCACAATATCAAAGAGTTCAACCGAAGTGAGCTGCGAGAGCTGTTCGGCATGGTGCTTCAGGATACCTGGCTGTTCCACGGCACTATTATGGAGAATATCCGTTACGGGCGTCTGGACGCCACAGATGAGGAGGTAATCCAGGCAGCCAAGGCAGCCCATGCTCACCGGTTTATCATGGCCCAGCCAGGGGGATACAATATGGTCCTCAATGAGGAGACCAGCAATATTTCCCAGGGACAGAAACAGCTGCTGACCATTGCACGGGCCATCCTGGCGGACAATAAGATTCTGATCCTGGATGAGGCCACCTCCTCTGTGGATACCCGCACAGAGGTACAGATACAGAAAGCCATGGATAACCTGATGAGGGGCAGAACCAGCTTTGTGATTGCTCACAGGCTTTCCACGATCCGCGATGCGGACTTGATTCTGGTGATGAAGGATGGAGATATCATTGAACAGGGAACCCACGAGGAGCTGCTGGCAGCCAAAGGCTTCTACGAGAACCTGTACAACAGTCAGTTTGAGAAAGCGGAGGCAGTGTGATGAGATACAATATTATTACAATTGAGCGGGAATATGCCAGCGGAGGCACAGAGATCGGAAACAGACTTGCGGAGGTGCTGAATATCCCCTGCTATGGTCAGGAGATTTTGGAAATGGTTGCCAGAAAGCGGGGGACGACCCCGCAGCAGCTGGTCCATATGGAGGAGACGGCAACAGGCAGCCTTCTGTATTCCATCGCCATGGCAGCGAGAATGGTATCCGGCCAGAGTGACGGGCTCAGCGAGGAGAATGAGCTTTACCTGGAGGAATCCCGGGTGATACACGATCTGGTGAACCAGGGGCCTTGCATCATCGTAGGACGCTGTGCCGGGTGGGTGCTGAGAGAGCGCAGGGATGTGCTTAATGTATTTATCCATGCGGACAGGGATTTCCGCAGGAGACGCGCTGTGGAAGTGTACAAAGATCAGCCGGAAAAGATTGACGGGTATCTGAAGCGCTGTGACAGGCGCCGGGATAACTTTTACGGCGCCAACACAGGAAAACGCTGGGATGACAAGGGAGGATACCATCTGATGCTGGACAGCGGACGTCTGGGCATTGAGCGGTGTGTGGACATCATCTGTACCAGCGCAAGATAGCATAAAACGGGTTATTGGACCTTCTCCCCCAACTGGAGGGGAGAGAATCCTTCCCCGTGAACTTCATTAGACTCCAAAATGATGAGAAATGAGTCAGGGTCAGCGGATTTCACCGCTTTCTGCACATAATACATCTGTTTATTGTTGCAGGCGCACATGACCACGGATTTCTCATCTTTTTTGTATCCTCCCATACCGCTTAATATAGTGGAGCCTCTGCCACAGCACTCCTCTATGGTGTCTGTGATCAGGTGGGCGTGGTCCGTGACCACCAGGGCCAGCTTCCCGGCATTTACACCGTACATCAGCTTATCCACCACCAGGGCAAAGAGGTAGTTGACAATCATACCGTAGATGATGCCGTCAACATCCCTGAAAATCAAGCCGCCGGCCAGAATAATGCCTACATCGGAGAGAAAAGCGATCTTCCCCACCGAGAGATGGGGCTTTAATGCTTTGACGGACATGATGATAAAGTCTGTGCCTCCGGTGGAGGAGTTCTGCATATAGATGATGGAGTATCCTGCGCCTGCGATGACGCCTGTACACACAGCGGAGAGCAGGCGGCTTCCGCTGTATACGGGAAGCAGAGGGGCAATATAGTCGATCATCACAGAAGAGATAACCATACAGCGCAGGGAGCGCAGGAAAAATATGCGTCCCAGCAGGCGGTAACACAGGATAGCCACCGGAATATTCAGAACAATGGTGGTAATACCGATGGGAAGATCAAACAGACGGTACAGGATTATGGAAACACCCGAAAAACCGGTCATGGGAAACTTGGCGTGGAGGGCAAAGTTGTAAATCCCGATGGCAATCAGAAAGCTTCCCAGAAACTCCATAAAAATGTTTGTAAAGGGCAATTTTTTAAAATGTGAAATCATAGTAATCCTCCTTTTTTATAGTTTGCTCACAACGGTTCTTTTCTTTCACAGTTAACTGCAAAATAACACAACAAAAAAGAGCAGGTGCAAATTATAGGAATATAATTCGCAATTGCTCTTTTCGCAAATCAGTATAGCACAGTAATTGAAATTGTGCAAGCTACTGTTTAGTCAGTCCTGTGCATTTAATGAACAGAACGTGAGTAAGTGATTCAGGAGTACACAAACCTTAATTCTCTTTCAGATAAAAAATGAGTTGCCTTAACCAAAAGGATGAAATATAATGAATGCAGTATTTACCAAGAAATGTTGCAGCCTGGGCGGCTGTACGGCGAAGGAGAAATGGTGGAGTGAATGGGCAGTCATAGCTTGTATTTGGAGTGCTGTTCCGGTATCCGGGGGGAGATGGCAGCTGCCGCCCTGTTGGATTTGGGAGCAGATCAGGAGGAGTTGCAGCGTATGCTTCATACTCTTCCACTCAAGGAGTTTCAGGTGGAAATTGGCAGAGCGAGCAGCTGCGGTGTGATGGGATGCTGTTTTCAGGTGACCGTGGCGGGGGGCAGTTGTGAGCGGCTGAATTATGCAGAGATTCGCTCTGTCATTGGACAAATGAGGGCGGCAGCAGGTGTCAGAGATCGGGCAGCGAAGGTTTATCAGATCCTGGAGGAAGAAACAAAGCGGATGGGGACTTTTGCAGAGCCCCCCGGGCCTGGTGAAGCGGGGACTTTGGAGTCCCTGGTTTCTGTATTGAGCACAGCATTCTGTCTGGAGAGCATAAATGTAAAAGAGGTTACTATAACCAGCCTGTGGGAGGGACAGGGATTTACAAAAGGGCAGTCCGGTCTTCATCCGCTACCCGTTCCATCGGTCTTAAATATCGTACAGTCTTGTGGCCTGCCGCTTCATCAGATCCGGCATTTTGGCATAGATACTGTAAACAGGAGCCTGATCACTCCGACTGGGGCGGCTATAGCGGCTGCCATACGTACACGGACACAGCTTCCGGAACAGTGGGAGGTATCTAAGACCGGTGTTGGGATCGGAGGAATGGAACTGCCCCATGCGGATATCCTGCGGGCAATGATGATCCGGGATACAGCGCCGGATGAAGAACTCTGGATGCTGGAGACCAATATAGATGACGCTACCGGGGAGGCCCTGGGATATGCGGTGTCCATCCTGATGGAGGAGGGGGCCAGGGATGCGTTCTTTACCCCTGTTTTTATGAAAAAAGGACGTCCGGCCTACACTTTGAGCGTGCTCACAGCAGGGGAACGGATGGACAGGATGGAGGAGTTGATTTTTCTGCACACCAGCACCATAGGAATACGGAAATATCCGGTGAGCAGAACAGTTCTGAAACGGGAGATTCATACAATCCAGACCCACCTAGGACCAGCAGATGTGAAATACATAGACCGGCTGGGAACCATATGCCCCATGCCGGAATACGAGAGTGTAAACAGGCTGTGCAGGGAGAGTGGGCTTGGGTTTTTAGCGGTGTATGACCAGGTAAAAGAAGAGGCGGCAAGGGCCTGGAAACGGAAGGAGAAAAAATAATGAAAAAGAATTGTAAGGCAGTTTCTTACACTAGTGACAGCAGCAGCGCTGGCAGTCACTGGTATTCCGTCCAGTGCCTTTGCACAGACAAGTACAAATTTACTTTTGATGACATGGAAACTGGATTTGCGGGCGGCGGAGCGCAAGCATCCTACGGAGCTGAGCCGTCCCTCACAGGTGATGAAAGGAACAGATTAAACCAGTGACCAAGTCGGCTGCCGCAGGCGGAACTGTGGCAGTTGTGAAACCAACGAAGAAGACCTGGAAGAGTGTGATTGTACCAAAAAGCATCCTCTGGAATGGCTACAAAAGCATTTGCAAAAATATACAGCAGGGCGGTTGTGGACGTGTCCAATAAGAAAGTGAAGAGATATAAGAAACTGTTAAAAAAGCAGGCTTGCCCAAGACAGCAAAAGTGAAATAAAAGCCTGCTGATCTGATTATCACGAAATGATAGTAAATTGGAGGGAGGTAAGATAATATGCAGCAGATGCTGGAGCGTTTGCTGGACACGATGAGGGAGATCACAAAACATGACGTGTGTGTGGCTTTCTCAGGAGGGGTGGACAGCAGCCTGCTTCTTCGCACTGCCAGTATGGCTGCGGAGGAAAATGGAACAAAAGTATATGCCGTCACCATCTCCACCAGGCTTCAGCCCTGGAAGGACATGGAGATAGCAAGAAAGGTGGCTCAGGAGTGCGGATGTGAGCACCATGTTCTGGCCATTGATGAGAGCAAGAATGAAAAGATATTAAACAATTCCGTGGACCGGTGCTATTGGTGTAAACGTTTCCTCTTTGAATCTCTTTTAAAGTGGGGCAGCCTGCACGGGGTAGCCGCTACACTGGAGGGCTCCAATGCGGATGATCTGGATATGTACCGGCCCGGATGGAAGGCGGTGAAAGAGCTGGGGGTGAGAAGCCCTTTGGCGGAGCTGGGAGTTACCAAGGAGGAGGTGCGCCGGATGGCTGCCCAGTTAAACCTTTCTGTGGCAAAGAGGCCCTCCACACCCTGCATGGCAACAAGAATTCCTTATGACACCCCTCTTGATTTTGCTGCACTCAGAAAGCTGGAGGAGGGGGAACAGCAGATGCAGGATCTGGGATTTGAAGTTGTTCGTCTAAGGCTTCACGGGGAGAGTGTGCGGGTAGAAGTCGACAAAGAAAAATTTGAGGAATTTCTCTTAAAGAGAGAACATATTGTAGAAATTTTAAAAGGGCTGGGATTTCGTTATATAACCCTGGACTTGGAGGGTTTCCGTACCGGAAGCATGGATCTATGACTCGAAAGCATTTTTATTTTACCGGAAGAGTGCAGGGAGTTGGTTTCCGCTACCGCGCCACCTATCTGGCACAGAGCCTTGGCTTGACCGGGTGGGTGAGCAATCTGTGGGACGGACGCGTTGAAATGGAACTTCAGGGTACGAGGGAAGCGGTTGACCAAATGGTAGCCAGGTTATATGAGCAGCGTTTTATTGAAATTGAAGACATTGAGATTAAGGAAATTCCCGCCATCGGGGAGGAGAGGCGGTTCAGAGTCCGCTGACCAGACAATGGAGGCGTAGAATGAAAAACATTTTAGAATATCTGGAGCACAGCGCAGAGGTATATCCTCAAAAGAGAGCATTTGGAGATAGAGACAGCAGTTGTACCTTTGAGGAGCTGAGAGGGCGCTCCAGGCGTGCAGGAACCCTTCTTGCAGGAAGAGTGCTGCCCAGAAGTCCCATACCAGTTTTGGCGGATAAGAGCATACAGACTGTGGTTGTTTTTATGGGGAGTGTTTATGCCGGGTGCTTTTATACGCTTCTGGACCCTAAACATCCCACAAGCCGACTGCAGAGCATTTTAAACACTTTGGAAGCCAGCGTGCTGGTGGCAGACTGGACATACGAAAGGGAGCTGAATGCACTGGGATTTGCAGGGACGGTCATTTTTATGGATGAGTTGGAGGCAGGGGAGGCAGATGAGGAGCTCCTGGGCCAGATCCGCAAGCAGGCAATGGACATGGACCCTCTCTATGGGATATTCACCTCAGGCTCAACCGGGGTGCCCAAGGGGGTGGTGGTTAGCCACCGCTCAGTGATTGATTTTATAGACTGCTTCACCAGCCTGTTTGACATCACAGAGCAGGATGTAATAGGAAACCAGGCGCCCTTTGACTTCGACGTATCTGTGAAAGACATCTATTCCGGACTGAAGACAGGGGCCTGCGTGGAGCTGATTCCTAAGCAGTTTTTTTCCTTTCCCAAAAAGCTGTTGGACTTTCTGTGCGAGAGGCAGGTGACCACTCTGGTATGGGCAGTTTCCGCACTGTGTATTCTGACTACCTTAAAGGGCTTTGCGTACAAGGTGCCTGAGCAGATCAGACGGGTAATGTTCAGCGGGGAGGTGATGCCAATCAAACATCTGAGGGAGTGGCAGCAGTATCTGCCAAAAGCGGAGTTTGTGAATCTCTACGGTCCCACCGAGATTACCTGCAACTGCACCTATTATCGAGTGGAGAGAATGTATGAACCAGGGGAGAGCCTTCCCATTGGGAGAGCCTTTCCAAATGAAAAGGTCTTTTTGCTGGATGATCAGGACGATCTGGTGGAGGAGCCGCAAAAACTGGGCGAGATCTGTGTTTCCGGCACGGCGCTGGCACTGGGATATTACAACAATCCCCAGCAGACTGCCAGAGCGTTTGTGCAGAACCCTTTGAATACCAGATATATGGAGACTATCTACCGCACGGGTGACCTGGGTTACTATAATGAAAAGCATGAGCTGTGTTTTTCCTCCAGAAAAGATTTTCAAATCAAGCATATGGGACACAGGATTGAACTGGGTGAGATTGAGGCATCCATTGAGCAAATTCAGGAGATTGACAGAGCCTGCTGCATCTTTGATGACAGAAAGAATAAAATCATTGCTTTTTACAGGGGACCGGTTGAGCGCAGGGAGATAATTGAACAGATTGGAAAAGTATTGCCTCCTTATATGGTACCAAATGTATTCTGCAGGGTGGAGGAAATGCCCCTCACAAAAAATGGCAAGATAGACCGAGGTAAACTGATGGAGATTTACAGGGGAAATATGTAAAGAGCGTATAACTAAACGTAGTAATTCAGATGCCTTGAGACATGCAGCATTGCGGGGAGATGATATCCCTCTCCCCGCAATATGCCTTTTACAGTTTTTGATCTCTATCAGAGGGGACATACTCCGCTATATCCTGAATCTGGCAGCTCAATATGCGGCACAGATCATTTAAAGTGGTGGTGTTCAGCGGTTTGTTTTTGCGAAGTTTGTCTATTGTTGCGGCAGAAATATGGTACTTATGTATCAGGGTATAGGTCGTTTCATCTGATAGCTTGAGAGTATTCCAGAAAGAGTCATATTTGATCATAGGCATCTCCTTTCCGACTGAAGGATGGATATAAAAAGTGTATAACTTTTAACAGCTTCACAGTTATACTATAAATGTTGTTCTGTGTTTAGAATAGAAGATAGTTTTCTTGTTGACTATAATCGCTATAATGACTATAATGAAACAAAAGGGTGGTGAGATGATGAAAGAAGAGAAAAAAGAGTTAACAAAAGAGCAGCTTCTTCGAATTCAGAAGTTGTGCTTTGAGAGCGATGAGAAGTTTTTCTGGGAACAAATGCCGGAGGGAATGGATGTGGAAGAACTGGCTGAGTTTTTGAATGAGTTCCCGGATTTTATGAAAGAAGAGAAAGAAAGCGGAGATTTAAGCAAGGATACCTTGTATCAAAAAATAATAAAAGCAATCGGTGAGGAATAGTGCCGGACAGTGTCAAAATGTTAGTTTTGGCACTTTTTTTATGCAAAAATTTGTTTGGTATCCTAAAAGTCGGATTTTTACAAGCCCCTTAGCTCTTTTTTTCATTTTGTGAAAAGGAGCTTTTCCTTATTAATGGAGAGGCAGCTCAGAAAATAAATCATAAGGATTATTCAAACAGCATCTTAACAAGGAGGAAAAGAGATGGAGAAAAAGATGCTCAATGGGTGAAAAAAACTGGTAAATACTTTCGAGGATAAGATGCAGACAAATTTAAAGAGGGGACCATCGTATTTTGTCAGACAAGTGGCGAGATCGGTTTGTTCACGGTCTGAGCACTGATAGGACAGTGCTTTTTTTATGACAAAAAAGTACTATTTAATTTTCTTAAAAAAAATACAAACACAAAAAAGTACAGACAGTAACATGATTTTTTAGTCGTAGAAGTGATATAGTTTTGTTATAAAACAAATATGACGCTTATAATGTGACATGGAGTACATCGGACCCCTCTGTGGCAACGGTTAACAACGGAATGGTAACCCCGGTAGCAGCGGGAAGTGCTATCATCACCGTAACCTCAGTAGCTGATGATACGAAGATGGCACAGTGTACCGTAACGGTGATACCGGCAACGATAGCCGTAACAGGAGTCAGCTTGAATAAAACCGAGATTTGGATGACCGAAGGAAAGACCGAGACACTGACAGCATCGGTTGCGCCGGAGGACGCAACGGACAAGGATCTGATTTGGGATTCTTCAGATGAATCCGTGGCAACCGTAAACGACGGGGTGGTAACCGCAGTGGCACCAGGAATCGCCACCGTCACAGTGACCTCGGCTGCTGATGGTTCGAAGCAAGCAGAATGTACCGTAATGGTCAGCAGGGAAACCGTACTGGTAACCGGAGTTAAGATGGATAAATCGACTCTCTCTCTGGCAATTGGAGAAGCAGGGACAATAGCGGCGGCTGTCGAGCCGGCGAATGCATGGAATACAGATCTGATCTGGATAACGTCAAATGCATCCGTAGCATCCGCAATTAATGGCAGAGTGACCGCAGTGGGCGGGGGAACAGCAAAAATCACCGCGATCTCAGTCGCTGACAATACAAAAAGAGCGGAATGTACGGTAACGGTAACAGTACCAGTACCAGTACCTAAGACAATCGTTAAAGTAGGTGATAAAATCCAATCCGGTAGCTTGACTTATATCGTATCAGCGGTGGATACGGCGAAGAAGAGCGGTACAATGCAGGTAGCAGCAGCACCAGGCAATAAGAAATTAAAGACTATTGTAATTAAGGATACCATTTCATATTTAGGTATTACCTTTAAAGTTGAAAGTATTGCGGCCAATGCATTTAAGAACAATAATGCAGCCAGTTCGGTAAAGATAGGAAAATATGTAAAAGAGATTAAAAACGGCGCA
This sequence comes from Ruminococcus sp. 8Y-12, assembly GCF_058119865.1. Taxonomy (NCBI): domain Bacteria; kingdom Bacillati; phylum Bacillota; class Clostridia; order Eubacteriales; family Oscillospiraceae; genus Ruminococcus; species Ruminococcus sp. 8Y-12. Next base: position 2,435,617 of record NZ_CM176623.1, read on the forward strand.
TTCAGCGGCTGTAAAAAACTGAAAAAGGTTACTACCGGGGCGGCTCTTACAAAAATCGGTAAACAGGTATTCTTCAATGATAAGCAATTGAAAACAGTTGACCTCAGAAAGAGTAAAAAACTGAAAACAGTTGGAAGCAGGACATTCAAGGGTATTTATAAAAAAGCGGTTATAAGAGTACCTTCTGCGAAATATAAAGCGTACAAAAAGCTGCTGAATGGAAAAGGGCTGAGTAAATCAGCTAAAATTAAAAAGTAGATGAACAAAATCCAATACAAGGAGGGAAAGATTTATGAATAGATTATCAAGGTATTTGATAAAGATGATCACAGGTCTGGCATTTTTCTGCATGACTATGATGTTGAGTTCACTCATAGTATTAGCGGACAATCCAATCATACAGACAAGTTATACCGCCGATCCGGCACCGATGCTTTATAACGATACGGTTTATCTGTATACTACCCATGATGCGGATGAGACACGATATGGTTTTTTTAGTATGATTGACTGGAAATGTTATTCAACAAAGGATATGGTAAACTGGACGGATCATGGTACGGTATTTCACTTGAATGACATATCATGGTCGCACAAGGGAACCGAGGAGAAACCTTGGGACGGTTCCAGGGCTTGGGCGGCACAGTGCATTGAAAGAGATGGAAAGTTTTACCTGTATGTTCCTGTTAGAAAGAATAACGGCGGCATGGTCATAGGTGTAGGCGTGGCAGACCGCCCGGAAGGGCCATTCACGGATCCTCTGGACCGACCGCTGGTAGATTTGGGAACCTGGGATGAAATTGACCCTACGGTTTATGTTGATGATGACGGTACCGCTTATTTGTATTGGGGCAATCCCACCTTAAAATGCGCGGTGTTAGGCGATGATATGATTTCCATCGTACCGGAGGAAAACCCGGAATTTAAAGCATTGAATGAGGAATATGATATATATACCTTTAACCGCAATGATCCTAACAGATTTACGCCAGGAGTCTATACATTCAAGATGAAGACTTCAGCCTTTGGTGAAAGGGAAAATACTGACCGTCCCACATCCTATGAGGAAGGCCCTTGGTTTACCAAGCGCAATGGGTTATATTATATGATATTCGCCGCTGGCCCTCTGAATCCCAACGAACATCTCGGATACTCAACAAGTAATACTCCGATCGGGCCTTGGGAATATCGTGGCAGGCTTATGGAGCCGGGAGGTGCTTTTACGATCCATCCGGGAATCGTTGATTACAAAGGACGTTCCTTCCTGTTTTACCATAATAATGCATTACCCGGAGGCGGTGGTTTTAAACGTTCTGTCTGCCTGGATGAATTTACCTATAATGAAGACGGAACCATTCCACCCGGTGCAGAGCAAACCACTGAGGGTCCTGCAGGTGTAGCAACGCTGAATCCCTATGTCAGGACAGAAGCGGAAACCATTGCCTGGACTGCCAGTACGAGGCCAGGGAGCGGATCTGCGGCATATAAATCTCATATTAAAACAGAAGTCTGTGACCAGGGTGGAATGAATATCCGCAATGTCAGAGACGGGAATTACATTAAGGTAAAAGATGTCGACTTTGGGGAACGTGGAGCAGATGTATTTGAGGCCTCTGTCTCATGTGACGGAAGTGCAAGCAAGGGAGGAACCGTTGAAATTTATCTGGACAGTCTGGATGGACAGCTGATTGGGGAACTCTCGGTATCTGCTACAGGCGGATGGAATGATTGGAAGATAGAAACGACAGAGCTTGATTACAATGCCAAGGGTGTCCATGATTTATTCTTTATGTTTAAAGGCGGAAACGAAGAAGATCTGTTTAAGATGGATTATTGGCAGTTTAAAGAAGTTGTCATACCTGCTGCAGAAGTTCGTGTAACGCCAGAGACTCTTGCCCTCAGAGCTGGACAGAGCAGAGTTTTAAATGCAGTTGCGATGCCTTCTGATACCACTAACAGCGGATTTGTCTGGACGTCAAGTGATCCGGCAGTGGCAGAAGTAGATACAAATGGTAAAGTACGGGCAAAAGCACCGGGAACGGCAGTTATAACAGCCGAAGCACAAGACGGGAGTACAAATCCGGAAAAAGGTACCTGCACGGTTACCGTCATAAATCCAGCGACAGGAATCACAATCAGTCCGCAACAACTCAACCTTGTGGTGGGAGATCAGAAGAAGCTCAGTGTAGTCCTGAGCCCTGCAGATGTGACAGACAAAGACGTGGCATGGACTTCAGGAGATCCATCCGTAGCAACCGTGTCTGAGGATGGAACTGTAACAGCGCGGGGAGCAGGTGCGGCATCAATCTTCGCACGGACTCAGGACGGCAGCGAAATGTGTGATATCTGTATCGTAATGGTGGCCGAGGCCGAGAAGGAATATAAAATCACCTACCAATTAAACGGCGGCAAAAACAACGAGGCCAATCCGGATACGTATCATTCAGGTATTTCAGTATCCCTTAAATCGCCCACCAAAGCGAAATATGTGTTTGCAGGCTGGTATTCTGACAGCTCTTATAAGAATAAAGTTACAGTGGCATCCGGCGGGAATATTACATTATATGCGAAATGGCAAAAGATAACGGTTCCCCAGGCAAAAATCAAGAGCCTTAAGAATTACAAGTCAAAGACAGTGAAATTAGTTGTTAAAAAGGTTACAGGGGTAAAATATGAAGTGCTATATGCCAGAGATGCTAAATTTAAAAAAGGGAAAAAGAAGACGGCATTTAATGGCACGTCAAAAACGATAAAAAATCTGAAGAAGAGACAGGCTTATTACTTTAAGGTAAGGGCATATAAGCTGGATTCCACCAACAAAAAAGTTTATGGAAAATACAGTAAGAGAATGAAGGTTATAATCAAAAAATAGCGGTTTAATAGGATCGTGGCGGAAACGGGTGGGGCAGTATTCAGGAGTATTACTTCCTGGGAAATGAAAAGAACGATGCAGTAAAATTAAGGACAGATCAAAGAATTACTTGTAATACAAGAGATTCCGCGAGCTGTCCTTAATTTATTTTCGCCGCAGTGCGATCCCGCCCGGAGGGCTTTTTATATCATAGGGAATTCCGAAGGACTTTACTATGATATAAAAAGCACCCCGCCTGCCACGCATGTGCAGCAAACGGGATGCCTAAGGGGAGGATAAGTATTCTAAATTTATCTTTTGTACTTGTCGGTTATTGGAGGGGGATCCAATAATCAAGCATACGCATAATCTGATAGAAGCACCGGCTTGCTGCCGGTTTGTTTTCTATTAGATTAATCATAGTATGAACGAAAGGAGACCACTTTATACAAAAAAATTAAAATATTTCTGTTTTTTTAAATGCCGCCTGTGATAAATTTGTGATCCAAATTTCTTATCGTTGAAAAATCCGGACAAGTAGTATATAATGATAGCTATTACAACTATTTTTGAAACAAAGGATGGTAAAAAAATGGGATTATTACAAGAATGGAGAGATAAGGCTTACTCTCAGGAAACAGATAAAAAGGTACTTCAGAAATTCTGGACAGACTATTTTTTGATTGAAAAAGGCATTTACGAGAAACTTTTGGCTAACCCGGATGAGGTGGTCAGGGGAACCGTAAAAGAGCTGGCGGATAGATATGAGATCCCAGTGATGACTATGGTAGGTTTTCTGGATGGAATTGATGAGAGCTTAAAAGTGCAAAATCCCATCGAGGAGATGGATGAGAACACTGAGGTAAACCTGAATTTTGATAAAGAAAAGCTTTACAAAAATATGGTAGACGCCAAAGCGGATTGGCTGTACGAACTTCCCATGTGGGATGAGATCTTTGACGAAGAAAAGAAAAAAGAGCTGTACCGCGAAGCTAAGAAGGCAAATACCATCGTAAAAGGGCCCAAAATCGGACGCAACGATCCCTGTCCCTGCGGCAGCGGCAAGAAGTATAAGAAGTGCTGCGGTAAAAATGCATAAAATAATGAGGTGTCTGTCATGGGATAGGCACCTTGTTTTAAGTGAACGATAGGGGTAGAAAGGGGAAGTCTATGAGCACTGGATTAGTCATTTTGGGCGCCTTGTTTTTGGCGTATTATGCGGTAATGCTGCTGGCTGGGATGGATTTCTCCTTTGTCTGGCTGGCTGGGGCAGTGGTGTGCATCGGCGGTGGAATCTTGTGGAAATACTTAAGGACCCACGGCCAGCATCTGCCCCCTGCAGTAAAGGTGACAGGAATTGCTGCCATAGCAGTTCTGCTGCTGCTATTTCTGGCAGTGGAAGGGCTGATTGCCGGCAGCATGGGAGAAAAGGGGGAGGAGGACCTGGACTATGTGATCGTGCTGGGGGCCCAGGTGAGGGGAACAAAGCCCAGCAAGGCCCTTCGCAAGCGCATAGACAAGGCAGCGGAGTATTTAAAGGATAATCCCAGGACAAAGGCAGTCGTCTCAGGAGGACAGGGAAATGGGGAGGATTTGTCGGAAGCCCGGGTCATGTATGATTGTCTGCTAAATGCCGGAATCTCCAAGGACAGGCTGATGATGGAGGATAAGTCCACCTCCACGGTGGAGAATTTAAAGTTCAGTGCCAAGTTGACGGGAAAAAGCGCCAGAATCGGGCTGATATCCCAGAATTTTCATATTTACCGGGCAGTGCATTTAGCCAGGCATCAGGGCTTTGCAAATGTGTGTGGAATAGCGGCTCCGTCGGAATGGATTTACCAGCCGCATTTCCTGGTGCGGGAATTTTTTGCAGTGATAAAGGAAAAGCTGACAGGGAACATGTGAGAGGAAGGTGAAAAAAATGTTGGACAAAATCAGAGAAGAGGCCGCGGAAACGGCAAGGGAACTGCTGGAGCAGGCGAATTTGAAGAGAGGGGATATCCTGGTTGCGGGATGTTCCACCAGCGAGATCACAGCCCATAAAATCGGTTCCTACTCGAATGTAGAGATCGGTGCTGCGGTGTTTGATGGGATCTATGGGGAACTGAAAAAGAGGGGGATTTACCTGGCTGCCCAGTGCTGTGAGCATCTGAACAGGACCCTGATTGTGGAGGAAGAGGCTGCGCAGGCCTATGGACTGGAGAGGGTAAATGTGGTTCCCCAGCCTAAAGCAGGCGGCTCTTTTGGCACAGCGGCTTACCATGGCTTTGCGGATCCTGTGGCCGTAGAAGAGGTGAGAGCACAGGCTGGGATTGATATTGGTGATACTCTGATCGGTATGCACCTAAAAAAGGTGGCTGTTCCTGTCCGCATTCAGCAGAAGACAGTGGGGGAAGCGCATGTAGTGTGCGCCAGAACCAGGCTGAAGTTTGTGGGCGGAGAGAGGGCGCATTATGATGAAGAGCTGCTCTGAGGGAATTGCAAAATGAGTACGGATAGAATGATTCAGGAATTCTGCCATCTTGTAGAGATTGACTCCCCGTCCTTTGGAGAGCGGGCTATGGCGGACTATCTGACAGGCCGGCTGACGGAGCTTGGGTTTGTGGTGGAGGAGGATCAGGCAGGGGCCTTTTACGGCGGCACTGCCGGAAACCTCTATGCCCACAGGGAAGGCAGCAGACGGGGAGATCCCCTTCTGTTCTCCATGCATATGGATACTGTGGAGCCTTCCCGGCACAAGAGGGCAATCGTGCATTGGGACGGGCGTATCACCTCACAGGGAGATACGGTGCTGGGGGCGGATGATTTGTCTGCAGTTGCTGCCTTTTTGGAGGCTCTGGAGGGTATGCGCAGGGACAATGAACCCTGCAGAGAACTGGAGGCCTTGATTACAATCGGGGAGGAACAGCACCTGAGAGGCTCCGCTGTCTTTGATTATTCAAAGCTGCGTTCCTGCCAGTCCTATGTTTTGGATTTGAGCGGCAGTGTGGGAACGGCGGCCAATAAAGCTCCAAGCCTGGCCGTCTTTCGGGCAAAGGTGATTGGAAGGGCCGCCCACGCCGGCTTTGCACCGGAGGAGGGCATCCACGCCATTGTCATCGCTTCGAGGGCTGTCCTTGGGATTCCGCAGGGACATGTGGGGGATGAGATGACCGTAAATGTAGGCAGAATAGACGGAGGCAGTGCCACAAACGTTGTGCCTGACCAGTGCATTGTTACCGGGGAGGTGAGGGGATTTGTACACTCCCATGTACTGAAAGAGCTGGACAGGATAAGGCAGGTGTTTGAACAGGAGGCAGAAGCGGCGGGAGGATGTGTGGAGTATGAGACAGAGATCTGCTTTTGCGCATATGAGACTCCGGACACACATCCCGTGGTCAAACGATTTGAGCGCGCCTGTGAGAGGGCAGGGATTTGTCCGGTATTGACAGCTACTTTTGGGGGAAGCGATCAGCACCACCTGTCTGAGCACGGCATCGCAGGAATGGTGCTGGCTTCTGCTATGCATCACGTTCATTCCTGCGGAGAGTACACTACGACTTCTGAGATGGAACAGGTGAGAAACATTGTGCGAGAGATTATAGTAAGCGAGGAATAGGGATGTATGATTTTGACCAGATTATAGAGAGAAGGGGCACCGGCTGCGAAAAATATGATTTTGCCCTGGAAAATGGGAAACCCGAGGGTCTTTTGCCGCTGTGGGTGGCAGATATGGATTTCTGTGTGCCGCAGGAAGTGATGGACAGCCTGCATAGCGTGGTAGAACACGGTATCTTTGGGTATACGGAGGCAAAAGGGAGTTACTATAAGGCAGCTGCGGGATGGCTTGAAAAGCATTTTGGGTGGAGGCCCATGCAGGAGTGGCTGGTACGGACACCCGGCGTCGTGTTTGCGATTGCGGCAGCCATACGAGCCTTTACCTCTGAGGGGGAGAGCGTGCTGATTCAACAGCCAGTCTACTACCCGTTTGCAGGAATGGTACGGAAAAACAAGAGGAATCTGGTAGTCAGTCCTTTGGTTTACACAGAGGGTCGATATCAGATGGATTTTGAGGATTTTGAACAAAAGATTATTAGAAATCAAGTAAAACTCTTCGTACTGTGCAGCCCCCACAATCCTGTAGGGCGTGTGTGGAGCAGGGAGGAGCTGAAACGGGTGGGGGACATCTGTCTGCGGCATCATGTGCTGGTGGTATCGGATGAGATTCACTGTGACTTCACATATCCGGGGTATACCCACACTATTTTCGCTTCCTTGGGCAAGGATTTTGCGGACAATTCCATTATTTGCACAGCCCCCAGCAAGACCTTCAACCTGGCAGGTCTTCAGGCCTCCAACATCTGGATTGCAGATGCCAATATAAGGAGGGCGTTTGCAGATGAGGTGGAGAAATGCGGATATTTCAGTCTGAATCTGATGGCCATCGCTGCGTGTGAAGCAGCTTACCGGTACGGAGAGCAATGGCTTAATGAGCTCAAGACATATCTGAAAGAGAATCTGGATTTTGTGCGGGAATATTTAAGGACACAGCTTCCCCAGATACACCTGGTGGAACCGGAGGGAACCTATCTGGTGTGGCTTAACTGCAAGGGCCTTGGCCTGACAAGTGAGGAGCTGGATCAGTTTATTGTGGAGAAAGCCGGACTCTGGCTTGATGGGGGAACCATGTTCGGGAGCGGAGGAGAACAGTTTCAGAGACTCAACATTGCCTGTCCGCGAAGTGTCCTGAAGCAGGCATTTGATCAGCTTAAATCAGCTGTGGGTAATTTGAGACCATAAAATAAGGATGTAATTTAGGGAAAATTGTAATATTCACACATTTTCATCGTATTTGACTGCTATAATCAACTGGTTAAAATAGGAGGTTTTCTGCTTAAAAATAGAAAGCTTTATGAAAAAACGGATCAGAAAATCGTGTGAATAAACCATGTGAAAGGAACAGAGATACATGAATCATTTGGATGAGTTAGAAGCAGAAGCGATTTATATTATGCGGGAAGTAGCTGCAGAGTGTGAGAAGCCGGTTATGTTGTATTCGATAGGAAAGGATTCCTCCGTAATGCTGCATTTGGCGATGAAAGCATTCTATCCGGAAAAGCCGCCCTTCCCCTTTTTGCATGTAAATACCACCTGGAAATTTAAAGAAATGATTGAATTTCGGAACAGAAGAGCAGAGGAGCTGGGGATCGAGATGCTGGAGTACATCAACGAAGATGGAGTGCGCCAGGGCATCAACCCCTTTGACCATGGGGCTTCCTATACGGATATCATGAAGACCCAGGCCTTAAAGCAGGCTTTGAACAAATACGGTTTTACTGCTGCGTTTGGAGGCGGCAGAAGGGATGAGGAAAAGTCAAGGGCCAAGGAGAGGATCTTCTCCTTCCGAAACGAGGAACATGCGTGGGACCCCAAGAATCAGAGGCCTGAAATGTGGAAGCTGTTCAATACCAGGATTAAGCAGGGGGAGAGTATCCGTGTCTTTCCGCTGTCCAACTGGACGGAAAAGGATATCTGGCAATATATCAAGAGGGAAAATATTCCCATCGTATCTCTCTACTTTGCCAAGGAGAGGCCTGTGGTCTGCCGGAATGGTCAGCTCATTATGGTGGATGATGACCGGATGAAGCTCAAACCGGAAGAGAAAGTAGAGATGAAAAAGGTGCGTTTCCGTACTCTTGGCTGCTATCCTCTTACAGGGGGAATGGAGTCTGAGGCAGTAACTTTAGATGAAATCGTGGATGAGACGCTGGCTGCTGTGGAGTCGGAGAGGACCAGCCGCATCATTGACTCAGACGGCGGCTCTGCCAGTATGGAAAAAAGAAAGCGGGAGGGGTATTTCTAGAGATGAGAGACGATTTATTGAAATTTATAACATGCGGAAGTGTGGATGATGGGAAATCTACCCTGATAGGTCATATGCTCTATGACGCAAAACTGCTTTTTGCTGACCAAAAGAGAGCGCTGGAGTTGGACTCCAAGGTTGGCTCCAGAGATGGAAACATTGATTACTCCCTGCTGCTGGACGGCCTGATGGCTGAGCGGGAACAGGGAATTACCATAGATGTGGCGTACCGTTACTTTACCACAGACAACAGGAGCTTTATTGTTGCGGATACCCCGGGACATGAAGAGTACACAAGAAACATGGCAGTGGGGGCCTCCTTTGCTTCTCTGGCCGTGATATTAGTGGATGCAAGCCAGGGGGTACTGGTGCAAACAAGGCGCCACTCCAGGATCTGTTCCCTTATGGGCATTAAGCATTTCGTGTTTGCAGTGAATAAGATGGATTTAGTACACTATGACCGTCAGAAATTTAAAAAGATTGAGAAGGACATTAAGGTATTGATGGCGGAGTTTGACTACCGCAGCTTAAAGGTGATTCCAGTCTCAGCCACAGAGGGGGACAACATCACATACACATCGGACAGCATGCCCTGGTATCACGGGGAATCACTGCTCACTTATCTGGAAAACGTGGATGTTACGGAGGAGGAAAATGACCGGGAATTTTCCCTTCCGGTACAGAGAGTATGCCGCCCCAACCACAGCTTCAGGGGATTCCAGGGACAAATCGCTTCCGGACAGGTTGCGGTGGGAGATGTGATCACCGTAATGCCAAGCCGGGAGAGCGCCAGAGTGACCAATATTCTGGAGGGAGACAGGAAAGTAGAAAAGAGCGGAAAGGGACATGCAGTTACCATTCAGCTGGATACAGAGATTGATGTGTCCAGGGGGTGTGTACTGTCAAAAAATTACCAGCTCAATGTAGGCTCCATGTTTACCGCATCTATTCTTTGGATGGATGACACCAGCCTGGTTGCGGGACGCAACTTTTGGCTGAAGATCGGGACACAGCAGGTTCCCGCAACTGTCATGAAAATCAAATACAAGGTAGATGTAAATACAGGTGCAGAGGTCTATGCAGATACTATCTATAAAAATGAGATTGCCTACTGCGAGATTTCCGTGGGAACAAACATTGTATTTGACCGGTTTGAAAACAACCGGGAATTGGGTTCTTTGATTTTGATTGACCGCATTACTAATATGACATCTGCCTGCGGCGTAGTTGTTGAAGCTCTGGCAAGGGGAAAGAGCCTTACTTGGCACAACATGGATATCACCAAAGAGCTGCGAGAGAGCCAGCTGGGACAGAAGGCAGTCACGATTTGGATGACAGGACTGTCAGGCTCTGGGAAGTCTTCCCTCGCAAATGCGCTGGAGAAGAGGTTGTTTTCCATGGGAAAACACACCATGCTGCTGGATGGGGACAATATCCGTATGGGCCTGAATAAGAACCTGGGATTTGAGGACAATGACCGGATCGAAAATATTCGTAGAATTGCGGAAGTATCAAAGCTTATGAACGACGCGGGACTGATTGTAATGACATCCTTTATCTCTCCTTTCAGGCAAGACAGAAGAAATGCCAGGGAGATCATTGGCGAGAGCTTTGTGGAGGTGTATGTGAGCACACCCCTTGAAGAATGTGAGAGACGAGATGTAAAGGGACTTTACCGGGAGGCCAGAAAAGGAAACATCCAGAACTTCACAGGTGTGAACAGCCCTTATGAAGCGCCGGAGCATCCGGATATCGAGATAGACACCACACAGCGCAGTATAGAGGAATGCGTGGACATTCTGCTGGAAGGATTAAAAAAGTATCTGTAAGGAGAACACTATGACAACCGTTTATATCAGTATCGGAACGCCTAAAACAGGAACCACTGCTCTTCAGAGCTTTATGCGTGAGAACGAAAAAAGGATGGAGAAGCAGGGATACTGCTATCCCCTCATGCGGCTTGGAATTTCCGGTATTTATAAAAATAGAAATGCGCAATTTCTGATCAACCGGTCTTCCAAAGGGAGCCAACAGGAAAAGAAGGAACAAGAGGCGCAGGTGCGCGCCAAGGGGTATGCGATCCTGGGAGAATTGGCCCGGAAATATCCCAACATCGTGCTGTCGGATGAGCAAATCTGGTACCGCTGCAACCAGATTGAAAACTTCTGGCCGGATCTTCTGGAGAACTTTCGCAGGATCAACTGCAGAGTAAAAGTGATCGTATACCTGAGAAGGCAGGATCAGGTCATCCAGTCCCTCTGGAACCAACTTGTAAAAATGTTCCGGAAAATGACAAAGGACTTTAAAAGTACCCTGGAGGACCATGATTTTGACTATTTCCCTCTGGACTATTACAAACAGTTGGAGGAAATCACGAAGTATGTGAATAAAGAGGATTTGATTGTGCGTCCTTTTGAGCGGGGACAGTTCGAGGGGGAGGATCACTCCATCTTCTCGGACTTCTTCGGGAACATAGGCTTGGAGCTGAACGATGAGTTTACTCATGACACTGTGGCCAAAAATGTGGGACTGGAAGGAAATTATATTGAAATTAAGCGGATTCTGAATGAGATACCGGAATACCGTGAGATGTACGATTTTATGTGCAGGCCGATCCTGAATGCAAGCACCTACGAGAGCAGGGCAGGCAGAATAGGCAAGAGCAGTATGTTCACCTTTGAGGAACAGAAGGCGTTTGTGGATAAGTATGAGGAGAGTAACCAGAAGGTGGCTGTGGAATATCTGGGGAGAGAGGACGGCGTGCTGTTCTTTGAACCGGTAAAAGAATTGCCGGTATGGGAGGTTAACCAGGATACCATGTACCGGGATATTCTGGTGTCTATGGGAGAACTTTTCTGTGCACAGGAAAAGCGAATTCAAGAGCTGGAAAAGGAAGTAAAGGCAATCCGTACCAGTTTAATTTTCCGAATATATTGGAAAATACACAGGATTTTTAAAGGGGACAAGTAGAGAAATTAAATGGAGAACGCCGCAGGAGAGATTCCGCGGCGTTTATTTATGTCATAGGAAAGTCCTTCGGAATTCCCTATGATGATTAGGGTGTCAAAAGCCACTTAAATAATAATCGATATTTACTTGTACCTTGAAAATTTAACACGAAATGGTTTTAGACAATAAAAGATGGTAGTTAGAGGTTACCTGATGAAGTATCTTCCTATGACTTTTTATACTACTTTTAATTTTGGGTCACAGTTAGCCAGGCTATTAGTGTAATTTAATAGCTTTTGAAAATTTAGTGCCGCTATTTTGAACCCAAAATGAAAACGGGTTCTGTACTTTCCATGCGTTGGTATTTTATCTACGTGGTATCTTCTCCTAAGAAGAGACGGAATTGCTTCTACACCATTGCGAAAGCGGGCATACTGGCTGAATTCTTCCGTTTTCATATACTGTAATTGTTTTGCTCTTCCAACCGATTTCCATGAGACCTCTTTCCGGACTCTTGTTTTTAAGAAGCGGGGCAGACATTTTTCTTTGTAGGGACATGAGTTGCAGGTCTCAATTTTAAAATATGCAACCGAACGATCCTTACTCGGATCGTATATGCATTCTTCTGGAGCACACTTATTTATACATTCTATCAAATACTGTCCGTCCTGCGTAAACTTGAATTCAGCATAGATTTCATCTGGTTTGCGTCCTGTAAAGTTTGTAGTTACAAGCTTAAGATTATGATCTTTTGCCAGCCTGGAATTCTCTTCACCACTGTAAGCACCATCAGCGACTATAAATGCTTCCTCTTCAAAAGTCTGCTGGTTGTGAAGATAATCTTTCATGAATTGATTGTCAGCATAGACATTTTTTTCATATGAATAATCAGTGATAAGACTGCCTGTTTCACCGACAGATTCTACTACGTTACCAACATACCCGAGATTTTTCCCACCAGCTTTATAGCGAAACGTCGCCTCTGGATCTGAAGGATTTAACAAAACTTCAGAAGTATTTTTAATCTCTTTTTTTTCAAGAAGGCGGCGGGAACCATCATCGTCGATAATCGTTCTTTCTTTTAGCAAGCGAATTAGAAGTTGGTACTCACTTGTATCATCAAAGTCACCTGTATTATCACACAGTTGAATAAGCACTTCGGCATCGTGCATTACAGCAATGGTTCTTTCTGCAGCATCCATATCCCTTTTATGGTAGATGCAACGATTATAATCATCTTTTTCGATGTAATGATGTTGTTTCTCAGGGATTTCTTTTTCACGTTGATTCATAATCTTTGCTAAATTTGCAACGCAAGTATAGAAAAGCTCCAGTAATGAAAGATTTCTAATATTAGCTGCAATCATAAGACTGTCCATTCGCTGCATATTTGGAGTGATTTTCATAAATTCTGACAGTTCCTTCGCCATTTTTACAGTGCATTCATGAATGAGGTCAACATCATGCTCTGTTTCATAAGCCAGCACACGTGCTCTGAACCGGCTGAGCGTTCTATCGCTAAGGGGCTGTTCCTCAAAACTTGTTGTATGAAGTGCATACTGATAACGAACATCAAACATAAGCGCTTCTACCAATTCATCATCCGTATCTCCAAGAGCTTCTTTTAGAATAAGAGCACCTACAATAACATTTACCGGAGTATTTGGACGTGACGCTTTACTGCTATACAATTCTGAAAAAATAGTTTCATCGATAGCAGGAAAAACATACTCAGCAAAAGCTTTTGCCCATGATTTTTCCAATACGCGTTTTTCTCTTTCAGTAAGATTGAAAGTACTATCCATTAAAGATAATTGTTGATTATTATTAGCAACAAAAGCCATTTCATCACCTCCATATTTGATAACTTAATTATAACAAATATCAGGTATTTACGATATATATCGTGTTAAATTTTCAAGGTACAAATTTATATCAAAGGTCACTGACCTTTTGACACCCTAATCCTATGATATAAAAAGCCCTCCGGGCGGGATTCTTTTTCACAAGGATATCTGCGTTGCATTAGCAGCCATGACCGTCTGTTATAGGTATATTTTCCGATTTGCGCTAGTGTTTTGTTGGAAATTAATCATTTTGTAGGCGTAATGGTTATACCACTTATTGATTTTTTTATAGGAAACTTTTTTATTGTCAATTAATCTTCGCTCATGATACCAGAAGAAATTATGAAGATGGACAAGTTTGCTTCCTTTGAGGCGGTAAGAATCACCCATCCACGCAGAGGCCCCAGAGTAATCAAAATAGATTGACTTGGACTTGGGATTGTACGCCATGCTGGTTGTATAACTGTCCCCTTTAGAGGGAATAGACACTCGGCGCATTTTTCCCTTTCGGTAGGTGTAAATTCTCCAGTCTTTATTTAACACAGTAGATCCCATACAGATCAATTCAGGATATCCGTCCTTATTTAGATCCAGAACCGCAAAGCGAAAATAAGGCTTTTCATGTCTCTTTAGAAACTTAGAATATGTCCTTTTGATTTTTTTGACCTGTGTTTTTTTCGATGCAGCCTGACTCTGCACCGGGGTGTTGCGTATATAGCCGAATGACAGGACAAGGGTTAATAGAATAGCCAGGTACTGGAACTTTCGATTTTTTTTCATAATTTCCTCCTAATTAGTAGGTTTCCTCATTATTAGCGTCTTCTGCTGTTTAAGAGCCTGCTCAATTCTGTTATTATTCAAAAAAGTTACGAATCACGCGAATACAGGAATCTTTCATGCCGCCATACGTTCGATCTGCTGCAATCATTTTTTTAACTTCTTCTATCAATGCGGGTTCAAATATTTCAGCATGCGTTTTGTTATATTCATTCATCAAAGCATAGATTTCTTTCACAGACTTTAGAGTTTCTGTTTCTTTTAGAAAAGAGTCAAGTGAAAAACGGAACTCATTTCCATTATCATCTACCATGGGATCTAGGGGTGATTTAAGGTCATCTGAGGGTAATTCGATTACATTATTATTAACAACATATTTCTTTACTTTGAAATCCACGCTTTTTACGGTACGTATTATTTTTAGTGGAATTTCAAAGGAAGTCTGGGAACTGACAAGATGGTTAATCTTACCGTCTACAAAGTCGAGAAATTCTATGTCATCAATAATATACGTATAATCAAATATAGTGTTGATTATTATGTCAGCTAATACTGCAGATATATCGCATGGATTCGGACAAAAAATATCAAGTGAAAAAGCGCATAAAGGCGGTTTATAGTTAAACATCAACGCTACAGGACGAAAAGATATCCCACAATTTATTTTTTCAATTAAAAATTTCTTACTTCCAATCATTGTTTGAATATCATTATTGTTTTTCTTTACATTAACTGCAGTCCCATTGGCAACAACAATCATGATTTCATTAGAAAAGATATTGTAATCAAAATTTGTGCCAATAATAGCATTTCCCCCCGCATATCCCACCTGGACTATTAATTTCTCAAGAGCTTTATCTTTTGCAATCTTTAAATTGTCACAATAAATATTTTTTTTAGAGTTCCAAAAATCATTAATTTTTGTACCCGCAGAAGTTGAATAATTTATATCCAGAGCGCATTCTCCAGAAAATACTCCCAGGTATTCTGTAATAGAATACCCTTCGAAATTGTATCCGGATGTCAATAAAATATCATTATTCATTGCAAAACTCCTTTTTAGGCTCAATAATTACAATGTTTCCTGCTAATACTACTATGATTAATTTACCATATTTTGGCCTATTTAACAATGCAAAAGGGTATCTTTTTCTTACCATTTCTTAACATTCCCTTAAACACCTTGAATCACCCCATACATTGTGCTATAAATATAGCGTACTACGACCAATAGTACACTAAATACACGAAAAAGTAGGAAACGGAGGAACTATGATAGTGATTGATTATCAAAATCGAAAGCCGATCTATGAGCAGATCGTGGAGAAGTTCCAGACACTGATCATTACCGGCGCAATCGAACCGGATAGTCAGATGCCTTCTGTCAGGTCGCTGGCAGTAGACCTGTCGATCAATCCCAATACCATTCAAAAGGCATATTCCGTTTTGGAACAGGAGGGGTTTATCTATCCGGTCAAGGGACGGGGAAACTTTGTATCCGGAAATAGTGATCTGAAGATGAAGAAACAGGAGGCCTTCTTCCAGTCATTGCGTCAGATGGTATACAAAGGGAAGGAGCTGGATGTAAAGAGGGAGATCTTTTTGCAGAAGGCGGATGAATATTACAAGGAGGGCGCAAACGTATGATAGAGATTAATGGAGTGAATAAATCCTTTGGAGATATCAAAGCTCTGGACAATATCATCGCGACCATTCAGGATGGGAGTATTTTCGGACTGGTGGGGACCAATGGCGCTGGAAAAAGTACTCTGCTGCGCGTGCTCTGCGGCGTTTTGAAAGCAGATGCAGGCATGGCCCTGGTGGATGGTGAAGATATCTATGAAAATCCTTCTGCGAAGGAAAAAGTCTGCTTTCTTTCAGACACAGCTTATTTTTTTCCAAACGCAACCATAAAGACAATGGCTGACTATTACGGCATTGTTTATCCTAATTTTAATCAGGAAAGGTTTGGGGAACTGACAGAAAAGTTCGGACTGGACATGAAGCGGAAGATCAACACATTTTCCAAGGGAATGAAAAAGCAGGTATCCGTTCTTTTGGGTGTATGCACAGGAACCAAGTATCTGCTCTGCGATGAAACCTTCGATGGACTAGATCCCGTGATGCGCCAGGCGGTAAAGAGTATCTTTGCTTTAGAGCTGATGAACCGGGATTTTACACCCGTCATTGCATCTCACAGCCTGAGGGAGTTGGAAGATATCTGTGATCATGTGGGACTTTTGCACAGGGGAGGCATCCTGCTCTCCAAGGATCTGGAGGATATGAAGTTCCATATCCACAAGGTACAGTGTGTGATTCAGGATCCTGTGAAGGAGGAGGAACTTCTCACAGAACTTCATGTCCTGCAGCACGATAAGAGAGGCTCTCTGCTTACTGTTGTGGCCAGAGGCACCAAGCAGGAGATCATGATGAGTATTGAAGATAAAAATCCTCTGTTTTCAGAGGTTCTTCCGCTGACGCTGGAAGAAATCTTTATCAGTGAAACGGAGGTGGCAGGATATGACGTCAAAAATCTCGTTTTCTAAATTGATGAAAGAAGATTTTAAGAGGAGAAGCTGGCTGTTTGCAATTATCTCTCTGATTCTGTTTGTGACTCAGCCGGTTGCCCTGCTGATACAGATCGATGGCCTGATGGCCTCTGTGAGTGAGGGAAGCGCAAGTTTCAGGGATGTCCAGAATTTCTATCAGAATTTTATGGGATCAGGTGGCCAGGCGGTTCTGCTGGTACTGATTATGATCTTTGCCATTATCTGTGCAATGAGCGGGTACTCCTATCTTCACTCTAAGGTGAAACTGGATTTTTATCACAGCCTGGCTATTAAGAGGAAGAAGCTGTTTTTTGTTCAGTATGTGTCCGGACTTTTGATCTTTGCGCTCCCCCTTTTGTTCAGCACAGTTATTTGTGTGGCAATCGGAGGGCTGAATGGACTTTTGACCGGGGCGGGTATGATTATCCTACTGAAGGCTATGCTCTACCGAATTCTGTGCTTTCTTTTAATCTACGGTATTGCAATTCTGGCTGTGATGCTGACAGGAAAAACCATTGTATCCATCCTGGGTACAGGTGTATTTCTTCTATATGGCAGCATTATTGTCCTAACTATTGTCGGAATGGCTGCTACATTTTTCTCTACTTACATGGAGACAAGAAATCTGCAAGTTTTGGTTTACTATTTTTCACCGGCAATCCTGTGCGGTTATATCGACGGATTGACCAATTATGGGGACAATTTCAGCCTTAGGATCTGCGTCGGTATCGTTATCATGGTTTTAGAGACGGCAGCGGCAACCGGAATCTCTGTGTGGCTGCATGGAATCCGAAAGAGTGAGGCAGCCGACAAGGCCATTGCCTTTCCTAAGATTGAGGGAATCATCAAGGTACTCCTGGTAATTCCACTGTCTCTGATGGTGGGCCTGTACCTGTCTATGATGATGTCCAACAACCGTACGATCTGGTTCTTTGGCGGAATTGTGGTTGGAGTGATTGTCCTAAGTGCTGTGATTGAGTTTATTTACCATGTAAACATGAGGGAAATATTCGCCCATAAGCTTCAAATAGTGATTGTGGGTGCGGTAACGCTGCTCATTGCCTGTGTATTCAGGTTTGACTGGATCGGATATGATTCCTATATCCCCAGAAAAGAGGATATCAAGCAGATGGCGGTGTACAATTCCTATTTAAACGGAGCCATGGTATACCGCGTTACCCAGGAGGGCATTGCAACCAGTTATGATCAAATTACAGCCCTAAATGCCACACTTACAGAGAATATTGATCCTCTCTATGAGCTGGCCCAGGAGGGAGTTGAGTTTGCGGATAAGGCCACAGAGGGGGAACGGATGTCAATCAGTGTGGAATATCTGATGGACAGCGGGAAGAAGGTATACAGGAACTACTATATAAGCCTTGAGACTGCCCGTAGAACAATGGAAACTGTCTTGAGTGATGAGGCTTACAGAGAGAAACTGTTCCCAATTCTCAGCAAATCTGCTGACCAGGTTCGATCCTTTGCATTGGATAACATTCGGGGAAGTGAGTATCTGGACATGACCCAAGAAGAGAGGGATAAACTCCTGGAAATTTATACACAGGAACTCAGAAATGCAGAGGGCACAGAACTTACAGGAGAAGTAGTTGCTACGCTCAGTGTTGATTATGCAGTTGCCGATGGCATCATTTACGGTGAGAGCGGTTATCCGGTTTGCAGCAGTTTTAAGGAAACGTTGGCTTTTCTGAAAGAGGTTTTGGGATACGAGGTTACGAAAAATGTTAATGTCAGTGAGGTAGAGGCAATTCTGGTGTACAGCGAGGAGCAGGGAAACTATGATCCGGATGATCCGCGCAACAGATTTGACAAAACAGAGGACATCCAGGAGATTCTATCCAAGATGAAGGTGACTAACTACAATGGCTGGAGCTTTGAGTCCATGAGTTCCGGAGTGCAGGAACGCGCGCCGTACACCATTGAGATTCTGATGAAGAATCAAAACAGTATTTATGGCAACTGTAATTTTGATGTAAACGATATACCTGCCTGTGTGGGGGAAAGAAATTATAATTGAGGTGTTGACAAATCCGGGCTGGGTGTTATAATCAAGCGTAGATAGAGACAACACGCTGAAGAGACGAGTAGGGTGTGGAAGTATCCAGAGAGGGATGTGTTTGGTGGAAGCATCCTATATGGGAAACATCTGAAGACTACCTCTGAGTGGCCCCAATCCGGCCCGGTGACTCCGTTATCGTCCAATGAGAAGCCCAACAGGGCTAAACTAGGGTGGAACCGCGGTAAATATCGCCCCTTTCTGTACATTTGTGCAGAGAGGGGCTTTTTGTAGTACAAAGAGTTCTACTGTGTACGACCGAAAGGGCCAAACAGCTATAAATATCACGAGAAGAGGAGAAATGGCATGATTATTACTTTAAAAGATGGAAGTAAAAAAGAATATGCCCAGGCTATGTCCGTGTATGAGATAGCCAGGGATATCAGTGAGGGACTTGCGCGCATGGCATGCGCAGGGGAAGTGGACGGGGAAATTGTGGATCTGCGCACTGTGATTGACAAGGACTGCGGACTGAATATCTGCACTGCCTCAGACCCCAGCGGTCTGGCTGCTTACCGCCATACGGTATCCCATATTATGGCGCAGGCGGTAAAGCGCTTGTATCCGGATACAAAGCTGGCGATCGGGCCGTCCATTGCGGATGGATTTTACTATGATCTGGACCGAGAGACTCCGTTTACTGCACAGGATCTGGAGAAGATTGAGGCGGAGATGAAAAAGATCATCAAGGAGGCACTGCCGATTGAGCGCTTTACAAAACCCAGGGAAGAGGCCATTGCCTATATGAAAGAGCGTCAGGAGCCGTACAAGGTAGAACTGATCGAGGATCTGCCAGAAGATGCCGAGATCAGCTTTTATCAGCAGGGAGAGTTTGTTGATCTGTGCGCAGGTCCCCACCTTATGAGTACAAAGCCTGTAAAAGCTTTCAAACTCACAAGCCTGGCGGGGGCTTATTGGAGAGGTGATGAACACAACAAGATGCTCACCAGAATCTATGGTACGGCGTTTGGCAAAAAAGCAGAGCTGGAGGAATACCTGACGATGCTGGAGGAGGCCAAAAAGCGCGACCACAGAAAATTAGGGCGGGAGCTGGGTTTGTTTATGATGCACGATGCGGGTCCCGGATTCCCATTCTTTTTGCCAAAAGGTATGGTGCTGAAAAATACACTGCTGGATTACTGGCATGAAATCCACAGAGAAAACGGTTACCAGGAGATTGCTTCCCCGATCATTTTAAATAGAACGCTATGGGAGACATCCGGCCACTGGGATCACTACAAAGACAATATGTACACTACTGTAATCGATGAGCAGGACTATGCAATCAAGCCCATGAACTGTCCAGGCGGAATCTTGGTATACCAGGCAGAGCCCCGCTCTTACCGGGATCTGCCGCTGCGTCTTGGTGAGCTGGGTCTGGTGCATAGACATGAGAAGTCCGGACAGCTGCACGGACTCATGAGAGTTCGCTGCTTTACCCAAGACGATGCCCATATTTTTATGATGCCGGAGCAGATCCGCGATGAGATCAAAGGGGTGGCACGCCTGATTGATGAGGTTTACAATCTCTTTGGCTTTAAGTATCATGTGGAGCTGTCCACCAGACCTGAGGACAGCATGGGAAGCGATGAGGACTGGGAGATGGCCACAGAGGCGCTCAGGGGTGCCCTGGATGACCTTGGGCTCAACTATGTTGTGAATGAAGGGGATGGCGCTTTCTACGGTCCCAAAATTGATTTCCACCTGGAGGATTCCATTGGAAGGACCTGGCAGTGCGGAACCATTCAGCTGGATTTCCAGCTGCCCTTGAGGTTTAACCTGGAATACACAGGAGCTGACGGGGAGAAACACAGACCCATCATGATTCACCGGGTGGCCTTTGGCTCCATTGAACGGTTCATTGGTATCCTGATTGAACACTTTGCCGGTGCATTCCCCACTTGGCTGGCGCCGGAACAGGTGCGTGTGCTTCCCATTTCCGAGAAATACATGGACTACGCTAAAAAAGTAGAGAAGCAGCTGCAGGATAGCAAAATCCGTGCAGAGATTGACAACCGAAGTGAGAAGATTGGATATAAAATCCGCGAAGCCAGACTTGCAAAGGTTCCCTATATGCTGGTTGTGGGAGCAAAAGAGGAAGAAGAAGGCCTAGTGTCTGTGAGAAGCCGTTTTGCGGGTGATGAAGGTCAGAAAACTTTAGATGCATTTATACAGGACATCACAGAAGAAATCGTAAAAAAAGAAATTAGAAAAATCGAAACAGAAGAATAGTTTTCACAATAATGGCAGATACTATCCTGACTAAATAAAAAGGAGGTAGTATCATGCCATTATTAGTTTGTGCCGCGCAGAAATGCGTATATAACGACGGAATGTACTGCAGTAAGGGTGACATCAAGGTGGGCGGCGAGAGCGCAAGCACTCCCCAGGAGACCTGCTGTGCAAGCTTCAAAGAGCGTACCAGTGAGGGTGCAAAGAGCTCTATGGGAACTCCTTCCCAGCACATTGATGTAGACTGCGAAGCATGCAGATGTAAGTACAACGAAGACTGTAAATGTCATGCGGACAAGATCGGCATTACCGGCGCTGCTGCCTGTCACTGTGAGCAGACAGAGTGCGGTACTTTTGATCAACAGTAAAAATTATTTACAATATTTAGCACAGATGCTATTTTACACCAGAAATCCCCGCGTGGGGGTGCGACAGGCAAAGATGTCTTTTAAGATGTCTTTGCCTATTTTTTTCTTGTACTGCAGTGCAGCATCTACAGGAAAGCCTTCATCTATAATCACCAACTATGTCAAGAACATTCAGGAAATGTAAAAGTTCTACGATTTTGCTTGCATTTTAAGTGAGAGTGTGATAATATTTTGTCAAAGAAAAGGGAGTAGCTGCCATCGTTTTTTAATTAATGAGATGGTACATGAAGGCGTCAGAACGATAGCGATATCCGCATCATGTAAGTGAACAGCAAGACTTTTATTCCAGGCAACTGGGGTAAAGGTCTTTTTTTTATATCATAGGAAAGTCCTTCGGAATTCCCTATGATATAAAGAGCCCTCCGGGCGGGATCGCACTGCGGCGGAGTGGAAGATGGCTGCCGGGGCAGCCCCGCCGCAGGCGGAGAATCCTTTTCTTTCAACCTTGAGCGGAGCGTGCACATTCGCTGAAACAAGGATAGGACTGCCACTTTTATGGGGTCCAAAATGATACAATCAGGCATGGTAAGAAGAAAAAACAGGAGGACCATTATGTGGAAACTGAGGAGAAACCGTAATGAGGATTATTTCGAAGAGGCAAAGAAGCGGTCGGGCAGGATGAAAAAAATAGGGCTGGCTGCAGTGGGAGTGATCATAGCAGCAGGGCTGATCTACGATTCCTTTTATCAGATACAGGAGCAGGAGCAAGCAGTGCTTGTGACCTTCGGACAGCCCAAGGCAGTGCAGAGTACAGGACTGCATTTTAAGATCCCTGTGATTCAGAGAGTGAAAAAGGTGAATACCACCATTCAGGGATTTCCCATTGGATATACTGTGGAGGAGAATCAGACAATCGATGATGAGAGCATCATGATCACCAAGGATTACAATTTTATCAACGTGGATTTTTTTGTGGAGTACCGGATTGCGGAACCAGTCCAATATCTGTACGCCTCCAGGCAGCCGGAAGATATCCTGAGGAATATTTCTCAGGGTAGCATAAGGACTGTCATCGGGAGCTACGGGGTGGATGATGTGCTGACCACTGGAAAGGGTGAGATCCAGGCCAGGATCAAAGAGATGATTACCGCCAAGTTGGAGGAACAAGACATTGGAATCCAGTTGGTGAATATCACGATTCAGGACTCAGAGCCGCCCACAGCAGAGGTCATGAAAGCTTTTAAGATGGTGGAAACAGCAAAGCAGGGGAAGGAGACAGCCCTGAACAACGCCAACAAATACCGCAACGAAAAGCTACCGGAGGCAGAGGCAAAGGTGGATCAGATCATCAAGGATGCGGAGGCCAGAAAACAGACCAGGATCAATGAGGCGCAGGCCCAGGTTGCCCGTTTTAATGCACTGTATGCGGAGTACGAGAAAAATCCGGCAGTAACAAAACAGAGAATGTTCTATGAGACAATGGAGAATGTGCTTCCGGGAGTTAAACTGATCATTGACAGCGGGGATGGCGTACAGAAGATGTTGCCTTTGGAACCGTTTGCAGGTAACGGAACGGAAGAAGACAGCAAAGGCAAGGACGCGGATGCGGAACAAGAGACAGGACAGAGTGAAACTGAAGGGAAAGCAGGGGCCCAGGGTGGAGAAACTCAGGCTCAGACAGATGCACAGGAGTAGGAGAGGAGAGTACAAATATGAAGATAAAAAAGGTAGTGGTATGTCTGGCGGCAGCGGCAGCGGTGGTGACCCTGTTGTCCTCAGTGGTTGTGACCAATAAAAACGAGTATAAACTAATCCGTCAGTTTGGAAAGGTAAACCGCGTCATAGATAAAGAAGGGCTGAGTATCAAGATTCCATTTCTGCAGACTGCAGATACCCTGCCCAGGGAGACTCTGATCTATGATCTGGTTCCGTCCGATGTGATTACCAAAGACAAGAAGACTATGATCAGTGACAGCTATGTACTATGGAAGATCAGCGATCCGCTGAAATTTGCCCAGACACTAAACTCTTCTGTCACCAATGCGGAGAGCAGGATCAATACCTCTGTGTATAATGCCACGAAAAATGTGATCAGCAGCATGGGGCAGGATGAGGTGATCACCAGCAGAGATGGGGAATTGTCAAAAAAGGTGATTGAAAACATTGGAGGAAACCTGGGGCAGTACGGAATTGAACTGATCAGTTTTGACACAAAACAGCTGGATCTGCCGGAGGATAACAAGGCGGCTGTGTATGAGCGGATGATCTCTGAGCGCAGCAATATAGCAGCCACCTACACCGCGGAAGGTAATTCAGAGGCGAAGGTGATTCGAAACACCACAGACAAAGAAGTGGCGATCCAGATCTCGGAGGCAGAGAAGAAGGCGGAAATCCTGGTGGCTGAAGGTGAGGCGCAGTATATGCGAATCCTCTCAGAAGCTTATGCAGATGAAAGCAAGACCGATTTTTACGCCTATGTGAGAAGTTTGGATGCGCTTAAAAAATCCATGACAGGCGGAAATAAGACGGTGGTGCTCCCCGCGGATTCCTCTATAGCACAGCTTTTTTTCGGTCAAGATAGCGTGAGTAAACAGGCAGATGGTATGGAGTAAAAGGTTTTGATATTCATAAGTTATGGAAAAGGGCGGGATCTTGTGGGATTTTCGCCCCTTTTCTTTTGTCTGTTTGCTCCAAATATCTAATATCTGTGAAATTATAGGAAAGATCAGAAAAGTCCACACAAGAGTTCATGATTGTGCATTATCAAAAAAAGACTGTTTGGTATAATAAAATAAGCAAAAGACCCCTGAAAAATTTTGGGGGGATACACATGATGCAGAACGTAAATAGAAGGGAGCAGGGATATGTATTTGAGAAAAAAAGTAAAGAGGTTTATTGCATCAATGCTTACGGTTATAGTGACAGCTTCAGGGCTTTCAACGGAAGCAATTCAAGTGAGGGCATCACAGCCCGAAAAGGACAACTGGGAAGAGGTGCAAGAGATTCTGTCGGGAATTGTAGGGCGTTATACAGAGGCACCTGAGAAAAATCTGGTGGAATCCAATGCTTTTACTGACGGAATGCTGCTCGGGAATGGAAAGTTTGGGGTTGTCTCAGACGCCCGTGAAGATGAACAGAGTTTCTATTTGTCCGGACAGGATGTATGGGATAGCAGCAAGAACCAGAAGATTATGAATGCTCAGCTTCAAATTACACCAGCAGAAAAGAAAGAATTAAAAATCACCGCCAATGACGAGAAAAAAAGTGAATCAAAAGGGGTAAATGCTGTAATCGACGGGAATCCTCTCACGTATTGGATCACCAATGCCCAGAGCGATAAGCCGGGGGATAAATGGCTGTTATTTGATTTTGGGAAAGATGTGACGATTGACTGCTGGAGTTCCACGCACCGGGGATATATGGACGTAAATGAGGAAGGAGTACATAACGTCCGCTATAACACAAGGAATTTCAGCCTTCAGATCAGTGAGGACAAGGAGAACTGGATAGATATTGATACCATTACAGATAATGAAGACTATCAGGTGGACCGCAATTTGGATCAACCAGTGAAATCCAGATATTTTCGGATTTATATTACAAAACCAGTACAGCCCGG
Organism: Ruminococcus sp. 8Y-12; assembly: GCF_058119865.1. Lineage (NCBI taxonomy): Bacteria > Bacillati > Bacillota > Clostridia > Eubacteriales > Oscillospiraceae > Ruminococcus > Ruminococcus sp. 8Y-12. The sequence goes on from NZ_CM176623.1 coordinate 2,460,725, forward strand.
AGCGGAAACAGCAAAAGTAGAGAATGACAGGGCCACGGCCAGAATTTCAGAAGTAGATTTTTCATATCAGGGAAAATCAGTGATTCATGAGGAAGAACAGAAGGCGGCTGGTTTTCGGTATAACAACTCAGATGGCAGTGGCTTTCACGGTTCTGCACAGAAGGCTTTTGATGATAATGAAGTTACTATGTGGCGCTCCGATACACAGGCAATCCGTGTGGATGGCAAGACAATTCCGCATGACAAGTGGGTTTCTATTTCCAGAGAAGATGCGTTTACATTTGACAAAATTGAGATTAAACATAATGGGGTGAACTTTCCGGATGAAACCATGTACAACACTTACGATTATGAACTGCAGATATCGGATGATGGGAGTACCTGGAACTCGATTCAGGAAGTGAACGGAAATACAGAGAGTGTAAATGCGTTCACCTTTGAAACTCCAGTAACTGCTAAGCATCTGAGAATGTTCATAACGACTCCGGTTCATCCGGACGCAGCAAGTAAACATTTTGAAAACGATATGACAAATGCCAGAATCAGTGATATCAACCTCTACTATAAGGGGAAAAATGTGGTAGTACCAGAGAGGGAATCAGGGGAATACTATCATGAACAGGATATCTTAAATGCAGAGGTCAGAAGCAGGCAGGAATTTAATGGTGAGTGGGTTACTTTTAAATCCTGGGTTGCAGATGACAGAAATTATCTGATCACGAATGTGACATTGGATGAAACAGCAGCAGAGCAGTTAAAACTAAAGCTGCTTCTCACATCTCCAAAAGGTTATAGTCCCAAAACTGGAACCTCAGAGAATTTGATTTACCTTACAAGAGAAAGCGGAAACACTTATAAATCTAAAACAGCCACTGTGGTTCGCGTACTAAAGGGTGAGAGTGAAGTGGTTGAGAACAGTCAGATTTTATCACTGCATCCGGGGGAGACAGCCCAGATTTTGACTTATGCGCATTCCAGCAGCGGATTTACCGATGGGAATGGAATTGCAGTCATGCCCCTGGATGAGCTAAAGGAACAGGCATTTACCAGAATTACGTCTGTGGAAGAAACAGATGTGGATGCCATGCATGAGGAACATCTTGCATGGTGGAAAAACTATTGGCAGAAGTCCTATGTAGATATTGATGACGATGTATTGCAGCGTTATTATTTTGGAGCGCTGTATGGGCTGGGGTGTACCATGCGTCAAACCGGTAAAGGTGCGGATCAGCCAAATGTCCCCGCATCCATGATGGGAGTATGGCAAACGAATGATACCTGCAGTTCCTATGGACGGGGGTACACTAACTATAATTATGAGGCTCCTTATTACGGGATCTATTCCGCCAACCGTGGAGAATTGATGGAACCGTATTATGAAGAGTGTGTTGCCCGGCTGACAGATGCCCAGAACAAGGCAGCCAGCGCAGGATATCAGGGGGTTCAGTTTGAACGCTCCATTACACCGGTTTATCATTACTACAACAAAAAAAGTCCAAAAGCGGTGGCAGGTACGAAAAATCCGTCAAAACTGCCTACAGACCAGAAGTCAAATGTAATGCTTTACACCCAGGCTCTGATTTGGGAGTGGATGTACCAGCGGAATGAAGAGACGCTTAAAAAATATGTGTACCCTTCCATCAAACAAACTGTAGAATTTTACCTGGACTTTCTGGTAAAAAAGGAGGACGGGAAGTATTGGGTTGAAAATAGTGCCAATAATGAGCTAAATGCAAGCAGTAGTTATGATATTAATCCGGTACTTGATATTGGTTATGTAAAATCCCATTTTAAGGCATTTCAGGAGATGAGCGAATATCTGGGAGAAAATTTGGACATGATCCCCCAGATCCGGGAGGTACTGGAGAATCTCTCTCCATATCCTACCAGTGAAAATGCAGCTATTGCAAAACAGATGTTAGCAGAACAGGGATTTGATCATGATAAGGAAGTGGTGGTTTCCGGATATTATTCAGATAATTATGATCAGATCAAAGCCTCTAACTGTCCTTGGGGAAGTTATATTTATGAAGGAAACCAACCGGTAATTCTGGAAGGATTGGTACACCCTGCTGAAAATATTAGCTTATCTTCCAATTCGGACGAACTGAAATTGGCGAAGGATACCTTTAACTATCTGAATCCCCTGAATCCATATTATCGGGGCGGAGGCTACAATGGATTTCCTAAATCTTTTACGATTGGGGCCAGACTTGGTTTAGATGGAGACTATCTTTTGCAGAGGCTGGACACAACCATACAGACGATATGGAGAGAAAATCTGACCTGCAACAATGGCGGCGCTCACGGAATTGAGTCTTTTGGAACTATCGAGGCTGTCAATTCCATGCTTTTGCAAAATGAAAATGAAGAAATGAGACTCTTTCCGTCATGGGCAAAAAATACTAGTGCTAAATTTGTGGATCTAAGAGCAAAAGGGGCTTTTCTGGTATCTTCTGAATACAATGCAGCTACGCAAAAAGTGTCATATATTAATTTGACAAGTCAAAAAGGAAATGACGTAAATCTGGTATCTCCTTGGGAGAATGGGGTGGTTATCAGAGATTCAAGCGGTAACACAGTGGATGCAGAGATGCAGATGACAGAAAATACGGGAGAATTATTATTCCATTTTAAAACTGTTGCAGGAGAAACCTACCAGATTACTGAGAACAGCCATTCTCTTGGGGAAGTAGAAAAAATCCACATTGAGCTGGAAGAGAAAGAACTTTATGTCAATGGGACAATTCAGGCAAAAGTAATTGTAGAGCCGGAAACAGCCGGTGGGCTAATAAAATGGAGCAGTTCGGAACCTGGAATTGCCACTGTAAATCAAAAGGGTGTGATTACAGCAGTTGCTGAGGGAAGCACTGTGATTACAGCAGAATCGCTGCTTATACCAGGGAAAAAAGATAGTGTTACAGTGTTGGTAAAAGAAAAACGTCCAGAAAGTATATACATTACCGGTATAGGTGACGGTACACTTCAGACACAGGAAGAGAAAAAACTAGCTGTCACCTTTACGCCGGAACAGGTGACAAATCAAGAAGTTATCTGGGAGAGCAGCAATCCGGACGTTCTGTCTGTGCAGGATTCCGGGATGATCAAAGGGATCTCATATGGAACAGCAACAGTCACAGCCACCAGTAAAGCAGACGAGTCTGTTAAGGCATCTGTGGACCTGCAGGTTTTGGTGGACTCCAACGGTTACGCCGCACTACTCTGTGATTTAAAGGAAGCCACAATTGAGAATGGAAGTACCTTAAAAAGGAGTTATGTCATGGGATATAATTTCAAGGTAAGAAACCCAATCACAATTTCAGCACTGGGATTTTATGATCAGAATAAAGATGGTGTATTCAGCAATGCGGAGTCTCAAATCGCTATTTGGAATCAGGAAAACGGGGAAATGGTGGCGGAGGGATTCGTCACAAAGGGAACAGTATCTGACCAAAACGGTTATTGTTACGCTACATTAAAAGAACCGGTGACGATCAATCAGGGTACTTACGTGATTGCTGGTATTTATCATCTAAACTCAAAAGACTCCTGGTTCCACTCCTTTAAAGAAAAACCGTTTACTACAGGAAAACAGGTAGAATATTTATTTGGAGGCTATTTTTCATCTGAATTAAATCAGGAAGCGGAATTTGATATGCCATCTCCGTCAGAAGATAAAAACTATTTCTACTGTTTGAATTTTAAATATTTGGATAAAAATGCTTTGAGGGACTGCATTACAGAAATAGAGGGATATCAACCGGACAACTATACGGAGGAGGATTGGAATCTGCTTCAGCTTAAGAAGGAGAAAGCCAGAAGTATTGTGGAAAATAAAGTGTCCGATCAAAATAAAATTGAGGAAGCCTTATTTAATTTACAGATGGCAGTTAAAGGTCTGATAGAATTATCAACGGATACCTCAACTCTTAGTGCATTTTATGAAACTGTGACACAGATGGACTTATCCGGATATACCAAAGAGAGTGTAGAAAAGCTGCAGCTGGCAATGAAAGCAGTAGCAGAGGTTTTAAATGATGAGAAACCAACGGGCAGAGAACTTGAGCGGGTCCAGAAAGAAATGTTAGTGTCTATGGTGAACTTAGAGAAGGCGGTTCAGGAAGTATTTGCGGACACTTTTATGTTGGAGATTCTCTGTGAGGAATATGGTGGACTGGATTTCACATTATATACAGAGGAAAGTCTTTCTCCACTTATAGAATCCATCCAGAAGGCGGAGGCATTGCTGAGGGAAGAAGATGCAACCCAAGACGCAGTGAATCAGGCATCCGCAAATCTGATTCTGGCTGCAGCAGGGCTTAGAGAAAAGATCCGGGAAAAGATTGTAGTGGAAGAAAAGGTAATTGAGAAAGTAATTGAGAAAGTGGTGGAAAAGATTGTGGAAAAACCGGCAGATTCCCCATTGAAAAAGAATGAAATAATCACGAAAGGCGGCTTAAAGTATAAAGTAACAACTATAGGGGAGGGAAAAGAAACGGTTTCTGTTGTAGGAGCAGCTAAAAAGAGTGTTACAAGAGTAAATATTCCGTCCACCGTGACATTAATGAACATAAAATGCAAAGTAACAGCAGTGAAAGAAAAAGCATTTTATAAATACCGAAAACTTAAAAAGGTGACAGTAGGAAGTAATGTGACTCGGATTGGCAGGCAGGCGTTTTTTGGAGCCTCTAAATTAAAAACAGTGACTCTGAGGACTAAGAAATTAAAGATTGTTGGGAGTAAAGCATTTAAAGGAATCTATAAAACGGCAGTCATTTATGTTCCGAAAGGAAAGAGGAGCGACTACGTGAGGCTGCTGAAGAACAAAGGACAGAAAAAGGAAGTAAAAATAATAGTTGACGCAGGCTGAAATCTGTGGTAAAGTAACAAAGGTTATTGAGACAACAAAGCAGAGTATCCACTCTCACCATAGCGCAAGCAGGCGACTATTGGTTAATATGATACGTAGATATTATATTTTCTATGGAGATATTATGGGTGGATAGTCTGACTATCCACCTTTTTTTGCCGGGTGTGCAGCATATGCACAGAGCGGTATTATAGAGGGAACAGTGAGTTATTTCAAGCATTTATGGAGGTGCACAGCTATTAGTGAATTAATGATTAACGAGCAGATCAGAGACAGAGAAATCCGTTTGGTTGGAGAAAACGGAGAGCAGCTAGGAATTATGTCTACAAGAGAGGCAATGAAAATCGCCCAGGAGGCAGAACTGGATCTCGTAAAGATCGCTCCCACAGCAAAACCCCCGGTTTGTAAAATTATCGACTATGGTAAGTACCGTTACGAACTGGCCAGAAAAGAGAAAGAAGCAAAGAAAAAACAGAAGGTCATAGAGGTAAAGGAGATCCGCCTTTCCCCAAATATTGACTCAAACGATTTGAATACCAAAGTTGGCGCTGCAAGAAAGTTTATCCAGAAGGGCAATAAAGTGAAGGTGACACTTCGCTTCCGCGGCCGTGAGATGGCCCATATGCATGCAAGCCGTCACATCCTGGATGATTTTGCAGAGCAATTGAAAGACATCGCAGTGGTTGATAAGCCTGCAAAAGTGGAAGGCAGAAGCATTATGATGTTTTTAACTGAGAAACGTTCCTAAAGACGTTGAGATAGTTAAAATAGAAAATGAAAAATAAGGAGGAACATATACAATGCCAAAGATCAAAACAAGCAGAGCAGCTGCAAAACGTTTTAAAAAGACAGGTACAGGAAAATTAAAGAGAAATAAAGCTTATAAGAGCCATATCTTAACAAAGAAATCCACAAAGAGAAAGAGAAACCTGAGAAAACCGGCAATTGTGGATGCTAGTAACTTCAAGAATATGAAGAAGATTTTACCGTATTTATAAGATCAGGCGAAGGAGGATTAAGACATGGCAAGAATTAAAGGCGGAATGAACGCTAGAAAAAAACATAACAGAACATTAAAGCTGGCAAAGGGATATAGAGATGCCCGCTCCAAACAGTACAGAGTGGCAAAACAGTCTGTAATGAGAGCTCTCACAAGCGCTTATTCAGGAAGAAAAGAGAGAAAGCGTCAGTTCAGACAGCTCTGGATCGCACGTATTAACGCTGCAGCGCGCATCAACGGTTTATCCTACAGCAGATTTATGTATGGACTGAAGCTGGCAGGCGTTGAGATGAACAGAAAAGTGCTGGCAGATATGGCAGTAAATGACGCAGAGGGATTTGCAACCTTAGCAGAGTTGGCAAAGAGCAAAATTGCATAGTATAGATCATTTGAAAGGGAAGCTGGTGACAGCTTCTCTTTTTTTTCACCTCTTTTCCCGGCTCTAAATCTGTGGTATAGTGAAACCAACAATAATTTTGCAATGTAATAAAAAAACTGTTGTATTGACGGGAGGATTGGAGGCTGGAAAGAGAGAATGGAAGCAAAAAAGACGATATTGCTGAATCTGGGGGATGAGGCGAGGCTGATGGCGGTGGGGAAGGGGCTGTCCTCTCCAAAGCGCCTGGCGTTGCTGGCACTTTTGGAGAGGGAGCCGCTGAACATCAATGAGATAGCGGAACGGATGAAAATCCCGCCCTCTTCAGCTGCAATGCATGTAAAGACTTTGGAGGAGGCGGGGCTGATTGAGACAATACTGATGCCCGGCATACGCGGTTCCATGAAGGTCTGTAAAAAAACGGCCGGCAGACTTATTGTTTCCTTGGAACTGCCAAAGGATGAACGGAAGCGGACTGAGACAGTTAGTATGCCGGTGGGGAATTTTGTGGATTACCATGTGGAACCCACCTGCGGCATTGTGGGGAGTGACGGCCCTATCGATGAGGAGGATGAGCCCCGTTGCTTTTACAATCCAAGACGGACCCAGGCCCAGCTCATCTGGTTCGGTAAGGGGTACGTGGAATACCGCTTTCCCAATTCCGGGCTGGACGAGAGGGTGCTTAAGAGGTTAGAGGTATCCGCGGAGCTTTGTTCCGAAACAGCAGACTATGACCTGGACTATCCCTCTGACATCACCCTCTGGATCAATGGGCTGGAGGCTGGAACCTGGCACTGTCCCAGTGATTTTGGCGGACGGAGGGGGAAATTGAATCCTGACTGGTGGCCGGAGAAAAACACTCAGTATGGTATGCTGAAAACCTGGAGCGTGGATAAAAGGGGAACGAAACTGGATGGGAGGATGGTGTCAGGAACAAAACTTAAAGATCTTCATTTGGGGGAGAAGCCCTACATTTCAGTGAAGATAGGAATTCGGGAGGATGCCGCCTGCACAGGCGGGGTGAACCTGTTTGGGGAAGGATTTGGCGATTACCCTCAGAATATTTTAATGAAATTTTGCTATTAGCTGTGAGGCATCATGCTTGAGGCTATGAAGCAAGTTAGGAGGCAGAAAAGATGAAGTTGAAAAGTGCAGGGGCTATAATTCTTAGTGGCGCGATAGCGGTTAGTCTGGCGTTACCGTATCCAATTACGCAGGCTATGGCGGCAGAACTTTCCAATCAGAAGATGAGGGGCGGAGAGGCTAAATATGTGAGGGAGGCCGATGGAATGGACACAAGGGCTGTGGAGGATGAACGGATCAGCCAGTCTGAACTGTCTGCATCCGCAGACAGCTATCAGACTGGCAATGAGGCTGCAAAGGCCATAGATGGAAATGAGGGGACTTGGTGGCACACCTCATGGAGCAATCGCCAGGATCTGCCGCAGTCAATCACATTGACACTGAAGCAAGCGGTGGACGGACTGTATCAGTTGAGGTACAAGCCCAGGAATGATAAGGACTGGAATGGAACTATCCAGAAATTTGAAATCTCTGTGAGCCGGGATGGAACAAAGTTTGTCAATGTGGCTGAGGGAGTCTGGGATGCCACAAGGGGTGAGAAGAGCGCCAGCTTTGATGTACAAAACGGGGTGATAGCAGTCCGGCTGACTGCGTTTACCACAAAGGGAAACAGCGCCGGGGAGGACAGTCAATATGCATCCGCGGCAGAGCTGAATCTGGTCAGAAACCCGGGATTTGTAAAAGATACTGAGAAGCTCAGTCAGGCTGTTAGAAGGGCAAAGAGCTTTATAGAGCAGAATCCATCCCTGAACCTTCAGAGCATTGACGCTATTTTGGAGGAGGCGGGGGTTGCTCTGGCCCAGGGCTCTTTGGCAACCCAGGAGATGCTGGATTCCCTGGCCGTTAGACTGGACGCTGAGGTGGAGGTGAGAAAGCCTAAGACCAGCATAACGGGATCTGCCGGGGAACGGATGTATGACACAGACGGCGCATTAATTCAGGCGCACGGAGGCCAGATCACAAAGTGGGGTGACACTTACTATTGGTACGGGGAGGATAAAACAGACCAGTACAAACCAACGGGCGTACATCTCTACACTTCACAGGATCTCTACAACTGGGAGGATCAGGGCCTGGTACTAAAGACCATGACCAGCAAAGACCAGTTTAAGGAAGACGCCTATTTCAATGGGCTATACGGGAGCCTGAGCCCCGCCGAGCAGGATGAGATTTACACACATATTGATAAGAACACCGCTGTGGTGGAGCGGCCAAAGGTAATTTACAACGAGAAAAATGAAAACTATGTTATGTGGTACCACGCGGATGGGCCTCTGAATGGCCAGGGAGGCGCCCAGTCCTACGGGAAGGCAATGGCTGCGGTAGCTGTCTCTGACAAGCCGGAGGGACCCTTTAAGCTGATAAAAGCCAGCCGTCTGAATACCTCCGGGGATTACAAGGGGGAGAGCAGAGGGATGGCCAGGGATATGAACCTCTTTGTGGACGCAGATGGTGCGGGGTACATACTATATGCCAGCGAGGAGAACGCCACCATGTACATATCCAGGCTGAATGAGGACTATACGGATATCGCGGCCAGGGATGAGGAAGCTGTGGAGGGCAGGGATTTTACCAGAAACATGGTGGGAGAGTCCAGGGAAGCGCCGGCCATATTCCGGTACAAAGACAGATACTACCTGATGACATCCGGATGTACCGGCTGGAAGCCAAATCAGGCCAGGTACTATATAGCAGACTCGCCCATGGGGCCATGGACATCTATGGGAGATCCCTGTGTGGAGGATGTTAATAAAAATACCTTCCAGACACAGAGCACCTGTATTTTTCCGGTGGATGCTGCAAAGGGCAAATTTATCTACATGGGGGACCGCTGGCTGACGCCGGATATGGGTGGAGAACTGGGGGATTCCAGATATGTCTGGTTGCCTGTTGAGTTCGGTGAAAACTATTTGATGACTCTGAGAGAATATTCCAACTGGACACTGGACGAGCTGGAGGGAAAAAGCGGCTTCGAGGTGGACCGCATGAACCTTACCGACATGGAGATACTTGTGTCAGACAGGGTAAATATGGATGAACTTGAGGGGAAAACCGTCATGGTTATAAGCGGTGACGGAACCACCTTGAAGACACCAATCTGCGATTGGAGAAAAGAAAACCTGTTTGACTCATACGCAATCGGAAAGGAAAAGCTTACCGGTATTATGAAGGACTTCCTGGGAAAAGAGATTTCTGTCAACGTGACAAAATATCAGGATGCCATGGTTTACTTTGTGGACTGTAATGGGGTAGCAGCGGATTACTATGATGGGTTCAAACGATTGGGTATTGAACTGCTCAACAACAAACCAGACCAGATGTATGACGGAGAGTGGGGGTTGGTGAGTAAGCTTTCAGAGGATGTGGGAACCCATTCAGGCGCAGATTTATTTGGTACGGGATATTGGGCGGAGAAAGACAAATCCATTACTTACCGGTTTGCGCTTCCGGCGGGAACATACACTGCCTATGCGGGATTTAGTGAGTGGTGGACTGCAAGCCGCCAGGCGCAGCTCAACGCAAAGCTGGTGGAAGAAGGGGGCAAGCTGACGCAGCTATCACAGGCCACCGCAATGAATACCAACTCCTGGGACAAACAGAGCATTTTTGAGAATACGTTTGAATTAAAAGAAGACGGGGTGGTTCAGGTGAGTGTAGATAAGGTTTCCGGCGGAGACCCTCTTCTGGCATGGCTCGGCATCACCCAAAAAGCGGATACGGAAGCGCTCAGTGAGACCATTGAGAGTATACATGGGGAGATGTCCGGTATGAATGCAGAGGAGTATTCAGAACAGCTCTGGACAGAACTGGAGCAGGAGTTGGCGGACGCAGAGAAAGCATTGTCCCTGGAAGGGATTTCTCAGAAAAAATGCGATGCGCTTCAGGCAAAGCTTATGTCCACTTTGCAGAAGTTAAAGGACTCCCAAAAAGAACCCCTTCCAGACCCTAAGCCTAGTCCCAAGCCAGATCCGGAACCTGCACCCAAGCCGGACCCTGCGCCTGCGCCTCTTCCCAAAGAGGAGTACAAGATTCAGTATGTGCTGAAGAAAGGAAAAAATAATCCGGCGAATCCGTCAACCTATATGGACGGGACCGTTGAGCTTAAGTCCCCTTCACGCAGAGGTTATACCTTCAAAGGCTGGTATACGGATGAGAAATGCAAGAGAAAAATTACAAGTGTGAGTCAGAAAAGCGTCACGGTGTACGCAAAGTGGTCAAAAATGAAAGTTCCAAAAACAGCAGCCCCAATTTTAAAATCAGGGAGCAAAAAATTGACGGTGCGCATCAAAAAGGTTTCCGGCTGCAAAGGGTATGAAATCCGCTGTGCACTGGACAGGAAACTCAAAAAAGGCGGCAAAACCAGGCTTGCCGGCAAGCAGTCTGTTGTCATTCGGGGATTGAAGCCAGGGCGGATCTATTATGTAAAAGTAAGGGCATACAAAATAGACTCTGCAGGCAAAAAGGTATATGGAAAGTACAGCGCAGTCAAACGTATAAAGGTCAAATAGGAAAAATCCAAGGAGCAGCAGTTTTCCGCATTAAAAAAGAGATACATCTATGCATTATAGATGTATCTCTTTTTCTAATGCGGAAAGCGGGACTTGAACCCGCACGATATTGCTACCACAGGCACCTGAAGCCTGCGCGTCTGCCAATTCCGCCATTTCCGCGTTCACGTGAAGCCGCCTGCGCGACTCACAAGTGATATAATACAAGATATTTAAAATTCTGTCAAGAACTTTTTGGAAAAATATTCGTATAACTTTTTGGGTTTTATGGATAATAGATAATGAAATTCCGGCAGATGGCGACTGTGGCCGGAGAAGGAGGACAAAATGGAAGAAGAAATGATTGAACTGCTGAACCGGCAGATTAACTTGGAGTTTTTCTCTGCTTATTTTTATCTGAATGTCTCAAATTATTATGTGGAACAGAATCTGGACGGGTTTGCCAGTTGGTTTCGTGTACAGGAGCAGGAAGAACGGGATCACGCTTTTGTGATTCTGAATTACCTGCAGGATAATGACTGTGAGGTGCGCCTGGATAAGATCGCATCCCCACAGAAGCAGTTTGAGGATGCACAGGAAGCTCTGCTCTACGCATCTGAGCATGAAAAGTCCGTGACAAGAAGTATTCACAGGCTTTACGAAAAGGCGCTGACACTCAAGGATTTCCGTACCCTGCAGCTTTTAGACTGGTTTGTGAAGGAGCAGATGGAGGAGGAGAAGAGCATTCGGGATATTATTGACAAATACCGGCTCTTTGTGGAGGATCAGAAAAGTCTCTATCTTCTGGACAGTGAGCTGAAGTCCAGGGTTTACACACCTGTGGGCCCGGTAATGGCAGTCTGAAGGAGGAGATGATCATGGATAAAGCGATTAAAGAGAAACACAAGGAAATAAAGCTCCCTATTGTCAATGAGGAGGGATGCTATGAGATAAGACTGGAGAGTATCGGTGGGCTGGGCGCCAACCTGTGCGGTAAGCTGCTGGGTGATCTGGGGGCCTGCCATCTGGGGCTCAACGCTGCCAGTTTCTCCAGCTATGGCTCGGAGAAAAGGGGATCACCTGTGAAGGCATTTATACGCTGGTGCGCTCCGGACAGGGAGATAAGGATCAACAGCCCCATTGAGCATCCCCATATCCTTGGACTCTTTCACGAAGCCCTGGCCGGAAAGCTTCCGGTGACGGCGGGGGTGGATGAGCAGACCAAACTGGTAATCAACTCACCTGAAAAACCCCAGGTACTGAGGGATAAGCTGAAACTCTGTGCAGGAGATATGTACGTGGTGGATGCTCTGCACATTGCCATGGAATCCAAGAGCAGGGTCAATATGGTGATGCTGGGAGCAATCACAAAGGCTGCCGGTTTTATACCCTTTGAACAGATCTGTGAATTGGTGGAGAACACTGTGGGGAGAAAGTACCCTGCCCTGCTGGAGCGGAACTTGGAAGGGCTGAGAAGAGGATATGAGGCAGCCGAATGTGTTCATTTTGAGCAGGACGGCAAATATGAACCGTTGGAGTATCAGGAAGCGCAGACCTCATGGGGATACGAAAATGCACCCATAGGCGGGGTAAATCCGCGTTTTGGAAGCACGGTGTCCAATGATCTGTCCGCATCCAGAGAAGGGTACATTCCACTGTTTATTCAGGAGAAGTGCATAAACTGCGGGCTCTGTGATTCCACCTGCCCGGATATGGTGTTCCAGTTTAAAAAGGGCGAGTACAAGGGCAGGGAGGCAATGGTGAATACCGGACTTGATTACCATCACTGCAAGGGCTGTCTGCGGTGCGTGGATGTCTGTCCCACCAATGCCCTGGTACAGGGACTGGAGAGGGAGCATCCGGAACTGAAGTGGTTTGTGAGGAATAAGGATTTGATCGTAGACAAACTGGAATTTGAGGACGTGGGTGCAAACTCCTGGGTGACAAGCGAATCTTATCTGGAGGAGCGAAGAATTGACGGAGGGCTGGTGTGATGGAAAAACAAAAGCTTTTATTTGAGAGCGGCAACGAGTTGGCCGCCTACGCGGCAAAACAGATCAACTATCATGTGATGGGCTATTACCCCATCACCCCTTCCACACAGATCGCGGAGTTTCTGGATCTTATGAAAGCGGAGGGGGAGCATGAGATTTCACTCATTGCAGCAGAGGGAGAGCACAGCGCCGCCGGGATCTGCTATGGAGCCTCAGCGGCGGGAGCAAGGGTATTTAATGCCACCAGCGCCAATGGCTTGCTCTATGCCCTGGAACAGCTTCCGGTACAGTCCGGAACACGCTTTCCCATGGTTCTGAATATTGCCTGCCGCACCGTATCCGGTCCCCTGTCCATCAAGGGGGATCACAGCGATGTGATGTATACCCTGAATACAGGCTGGATCATTCTGTTTGCGGACACGCCCCAAGCAGTCTATGATATGAACCTGTGTGCTCTGAAGATCGCGGAGTCAGTGAGGCTTCCGGTTATTGTGGCCTTTGACGGATTCTTTACCAGCCATCAGAAAAAGAAAAGCTATGTATTCGAGGAGGATGAGACGGTCACTGGATTTCTGGGTAAACAGGATACAAAGTACTCTGTCCTGGACCTGGAACATCCGGTTTCCATCGGCTCCTACATGAATGAACCGGACATCTTAAATAATAAATACCAGCTGCATCAGGCAATGGAGCAGGCCAGAGTGGTCATCCCCCAGGTGTTCCGGGAGTATGCCGAACTTTCGGGCAGGGACATGAATCTGGCGGAGGGTTATCGGAACCAGGACGCGCAGGTGATACTGTTTCTTTTAGGGTCATCCTATCACACGGCCAAGACCGCTGCTGACCGCCTCAGGGAGCAGGGAGTGAGGGCTGGGGTTGTGACACTTCACACACTCCGGCCGTTTCCGGCAAAGGAGCTCTCCGCGCTTTGCAAGAGCGCGGAGACGATTTTGGTGGGAGACAGGCAGGACAGCTATGGGGCAGGCGGCGGAAATATGACTCTGGAGCTCAAAGCAGCTCTGAAGGATCACAATAGCCAGGCCAGAGTCCTCAGCCGCATCTATGGACTGGGAGGCAGGGACTTCTATTTAAAAGATGCCCAGGAGCTTTTTGAACAGTGCCTGAATCCAAATGCGAAGGAATTTGACTATCTGGGGATTTATCCAGGTGAAAAAGACCTGGAGGTAAAACAATATTTTGATCCAATCACCAAGGAGCAGGCAAGTCCGGGCTACATCACAGTCAATGTGGATAAGCAGGCGCAGAATGTGAAGGTAACCGGAGGGCAGATTAGCCAGAGCACAGCCATGCCGAAACGGCTGGCACCGGGACACGGGGCCTGTCCGGGCTGTGGGATTCCGGTGAACGTAAATCTGCTCTTAAAAGGAATTGAGGGGAACGTAGTGCTATTGTTCCAGACTGGTTGCGGAATGGTGGTCACAACCTCATATCCCAAAACAGCCTTTCGTGTTCCTTACATTCACAATCTGTTTCAGAACGGCGCAGCTACGCTGGCGGGTGTGGTGGAGGCGTTTCGCCAGAAACGCAGAAGAGGAGAGCTGCCGGATGAGGACATCACCTTTGTGATGGTCAGCGGAGACGGTGGTCTGGATATTGGTATGGGATCTGCTCTGGGCACAGCCCTGCGCGGCGACCACCTGATCATTTTTGAGTATGACAACGGGGGATATATGAATACCGGGTACCAGCTATCCTACTCCACCCCCAGAGGCGCAAAGAGTTCCACCTCCCATTTGGGAAAAGATCAGTACGGGAAAACCTTTGCAAACAAGGATATGCCTCTGATTATGGCTGCCACCAACCTGCCTTATGTGGCCACTGTAGCGGAATCAAACCCTGCTGATTTCATTAAAAAAGCCGCCAAGGCCAAGACCTATGCGGCTGAGTACGGGACAGCTTATGTAAAAGCGCTCTCTGCATGTCCTCTGAACTGGGGGGACAAACCCAATACAGAGCGTCGGGTAATAGGGGCTGCCGTGGACTGCTGCTATTTCCCTCTCTATGAGATCGAGAACGGAGTTACTGCCCTGAGTTATGACCCTGAGAAGAAAAATAAAAAGATTCCTGTCACAGATTGGCTTGAGATGATGGGAAGGACAAGGCATCTGGCCAGGGAGGAATATCGTAATGTGGCAGCCGAGATTCAGGCTGAGGTGGACAGGCGCTGGGAGAGGCTGAAAGCGCGCGCGGAACATCCCCTTCTATAGTTAGTCAACCTCATCAGAGCCGAATGCAAAAGGAGAGCCAGCATCCCGCGGGATGCTGGCTTGGATTATGAAAAACTCTATGTAAACTATCCCATTGGGATAGAGGGTTGTTTGTCGAAGTTCAACGGCAGATCATACGGCCTGTACCGTATGAAACCGCTGTCCTTCATTTGATGTTATCAGTATACTGGAAAATTGTGTCTGGAGTATGATAGCAAACATAAGAATCTCTTAAAGAGATAAAGAGAATATTAATTTTGTAAAAATGAAATTTAAAACCTGATTCTCCATCAGGGAGCCAGGATATCGCTGTACTCTTCCTTGCGCTTCTCAAACCAATTGACTGCGTAAGGACAGGTGAGAATTGCCTTTTTATTCTGAAACCGCAGCTCTGCGGCAAGTTCCCTCATCAGCTCTCCTGCGATCCCCTGACCCCGCAGGGAATCATCCACAAAAGTGTGGTTTACATCCACGGTGGAAACGTCAATGCAGGGGAAGGTGACCTGGGCTATAGTGTTCTTGTCAGCATCGTAAACGTTGATCTCGTTTTTATTGTGTATAAATTGCATGAAAGTACCTCCTTTTGTTTCCTGCATTTTAACACAGGTGGGGAGGCAGCGCAAGTGATGGGAATATGTGTAATAAAAAAGAATCCTGCGCGCAGGATTCTCCGCCTGCAGCGGGGCTGCCCCGGCAGCCATCTTCCGCTTTGCCGCAGTGCGATCCCGCCCGGAGGGCATTTTATATCATAGGGAATTCCGAAGGATTTTCCTATGATATAAAAAAACAGGCCCATGGCCTGTCCTTAAGAGTGCGGAAAGCGGGACTTGAACCCGCACGATATTGCTACCACAGGCACCTGAAGCCTGCGCGTCTGCCAATTCCGCCATTTCCGCTCATTTTGTTGAGCTGTATAACTCACGAAGATAATAATACAAGAAATCCTAAAATTTGTCAACAATTTTTTTGTCAAAAAAATTTAAAAATTCATATTGACGAATTGGAAATGAGATGTTATAATTCCTTTTGTTGCAGCAAGATACGCAGCAATTTGCGGGAGTGCTGGAATTGGCAGACAGGCTAGACTAAGGATCTAGTGATGGCAACGTCGTGTGGGTTCAAGTCCCATCTCCCGCATCATATAAGAAATGATAGAGTGAAAAAACCAAAAAAACTGGCTTTTTTCACTTTTTTTGTATCATTTTGTCATCAGAAAAACCGTTGCAAAGGCCGTCACCGAATGATATACTAATCGTTAGGTATATTATAGGCGGAGAGGGTGTTTAGTGTTACTGTGAACAGTAACCGTTTTCCAGCTTTTTGGAGGTACAGGAAAGATGAAAAGAATTGAAGAATATGTTTTGAGTATCCCGGATTTTCCGGAGCCGGGTATTATTTTCCGGGATGTAACCAGCGTGCTGCAGGATGCCGACGGACTGCAGTTAGCCATTGACTCCATGAAAAAATTGATTGGCGACACGGAGTTTGACGTGATTGCCGGTACGGAGTCCAGAGGATTTATTTTTGGTGTGCCGATTGCATACAGCATGCATAAGGCCTTTGTACCTGTGAGAAAAAAAGGAAAACTGCCCAGGGAGACGGTATCCAAAACGTATGATCTGGAGTACGGCAGTGCGACCATAGAGATGCACAAGGATTCCATCAAGCCGGGCCAGAGGGTTGTCATCGTGGACGATCTGATTGCCACAGGCGGAACCGTGGAGGCGAGCGTAAAGATGATTGAGGAACTGGGCGGCGAGGTTGTGAAGATTATTTTCCTGATGGAGCTTGGCGGGTTAAAGGGCCGCGAGAAGCTGAAGGGATACAATGTGGATTCAGTCATCTGTTACGAAGGAAAATAAAGAAAAGACGGTGATGCGTATGCCAATGAGAGATAAGACAAAGACGGACAAAATCGAAGAGATCAAGAAAGCGGATGCCAGTGTAAAAAACATGGCTGACTTTACGAGCCCGGATCTTTTATATCAGGAACTGATAGACAGTGTGAGAAAGTACCATCCTTCCACAGATATTTCTATGATTGAGAAGGCCTATAAGATTGCCTATGAAGCGCATGAGGGCCAGTGCCGTAAGTCGGGGGAACCCTACATCATTCATCCCCTCTGCGTTGGTATTATCCTGGCTGATCTGGAGCTGGATAAGGAGACCATTGTGGCTGGACTTCTGCACGATGTGGTGGAGGACACGGTGATGACTTCTGAGGAGATTACCCAGGAGTTTGGCGCAGAGGTGGCGCTTCTGGTGGATGGGGTTACCAAACTGGGACAGTTGTCCTATTCTGCCGATAAAGTGGAAGTACAGGCGGAGAATCTCCGGAAGATGTTTCTGGCCATGGCAAAGGATATCCGGGTAATTTTGATCAAACTGGCCGACCGCCTTCACAATATGCGTACGCTAAAATATATGAGACCCGAAAAGCAGAAGGAGAAAGCCAGGGAGACTATGGATATCTATGCGCCTATCGCACAGCGGCTGGGTATCTCCAAGATCAAGATCGAACTGGATGATCTCTCATTAAAATATCTGGAGCCGGAGGTCTACTATGATCTGGTGGAGAAGATCGCGCTGCGCAAGAGCGCCAGGGAGGCCTTTGTCCAGAGTATTGTGGATGAGGTGAGCAAGCACATCGAGGCAGCGGGGATCAAGGCCCAGATTGACGGCAGAGTCAAGCATTTCTTTAGTATCTACAAAAAAATGGTGAACCAGGAGAAGACCCTGGATCAGATCTACGACTTGTTTGCGGTCCGCATCATTGTGGACACGGTGAAGGACTGTTATGCGGCTTTGGGCGTGATTCATGAGATGTATAAGCCCATACCAGGCAGGTTCAAAGACTATATAGCCATGCCAAAGCAGAACATGTACCAGTCTCTGCACACCACACTGATTGGTCCAACAGGCCAGCCCTTTGAGATCCAGATCCGCACCTTTGAGATGCACAGGACAGCAGAGTACGGCATCGCTGCCCACTGGAAATACAAGGAGACTTCAGACGGCAAGAAGCCAATGGCAGAGCAGGAGGAGGAGAAGCTCAGCTGGCTGCGCCAGATTCTGGAATGGCAGAGGGATATGTCCGACAACAAGGAGTTCATGAGTCTGCTAAAGAGCGACCTGGATCTCTTTGCAGAGAACGTGTACTGCTTTACTCCGGCAGGGGATGTGAAAAATCTGCCCAACGGCTCTACCCCCATTGACTTTGCCTACAGCATCCACAGCGCAGTGGGCAACAAGATGATCGGAGCCAGGGTAAACGGAAAACTGGTAAACATTGATTATGTTATCCAGAACGGGGATAGGATAGAGATCATCACTTCCCAGAACTCCAAGGGACCCAGCCGGGACTGGCTGAAGATTGTCAAGAGTACCCAGGCGAAGAATAAAATCAACCAGTGGTTTAAGAATGAGCGCAAGGAAGACAACATCATTAAGGGAAAAGAGATGCTGTCCACCTACTGTAAGTCGAAAACTATTGTGCTCAGCGATATCTTAAAGCCCTCCTACATGGAGAGCGTGATGCGCAAATACGGGTTCCGGGATTGGGAGTCCGCCCTGGCGGCCATAGGCCATGGAGGTCTTAAGGAGGGCCAGGTAGTCAACAAGCTTTTAGAGGAGTACGATAAGCAGCACAAGAAAGAGATTACGGATGAAAATATCATAGAGGCAGCCGGCGCAAAGGAGAAAGTGCGCATTGCCAAATCTAAGGGCGGTATTGTGGTAAAGGGAATCCATGATGTGGCTGTGCGGTTTTCTAAGTGCTGTTCCCCTGTGCCCGGAGATGAGATCGTAGGGTTTGTCACCAGGGGAAGGGGTGTTTCCATTCACCGCACGGACTGCGTCAATGTCATTAACCTGACAGAGGAAGACCGCGTTCGATTGATTGACGCAGAGTGGCAGGCGCCGGATTCACCGGGAGAACGGGAGCTCTACACAGCGGAAATTAAGATTTTCGGAAACAACAGGACCGGGCTTTTAGTAGATATTTCCAGGATCTTTACGGAGAGAAAGATTGATGTGACCAGCGTCAACTCCAGAACCAGCAAGCAGGGGACAGCCACCATTGCCATGAGTTTTGATGTGCCCAGCAAGGAGGAGTTGAACCGCCTGATTGAAAAGATCCGGCAGGTGGAGAGCGTGATAGATATTGAACGTACAACAGGGTGACAGAAGGGCTGTAAAGTTTTACGCAGAGAGGAAAGGAAGGATCACGATGGACAGAATGCAGATAGAGAGACGGGTTCTGGGAATGGTGCGCACAAACTGTTACCTGGTGGTTAACCGTGAGACGATGGAGGCGGTGATCATTGACCCCGCAGACAGCGCGGGTGTCCTGATTGCGGATCTGGATGCACTGGGGGCAAGGCCTGCGGGTATTTTACTTACACACGGACATTTTGACCATATCGGGGCGGCCAGAGAGTTGTCGGACCGCTACCAAATTCCCATCTGTGCGGGCAGGGAGGAAGCGGATATTATGGAAGATGCCGGTATGAATCTCTCCATACAGTTCGGAAACCCAATCAGTGTGAAAGCAGACCGTCTGCTGGAAGACGGGGAGACGCTTTCAATGGCGGGATTTGATTTCCGGGTGCTGTTTACACCAGGACACACAAAAGGGGGTGTGTGCTACTATGTGGCTGAGGAACAGGCCCTGTTTTCCGGGGATACTCTGTTTTGCGAAAGCGTGGGGCGTTCCGACTTTCCAACCGGCAGCATGTCTGTGCTGGTGCATTCCGTCCAGGGTCTGCTTCAGGAGCTTCCGGAGGAGACTGCGGTGTATCCGGGACATGAGGGGGAGACCAGCATAGCCCATGAAAAGAGGAACAATCCTTATATTTTCTAAAGATGAGGAGGCGGCAGTGTAAGGAGCGTTACTGTGAACAGTAACTAAGGAGCCGCAAGACAGAAAACATAGGAGTGCACAAAGATGATAGCAGTACAGCTGAATAAGAGGGATTTTGAGTATGATATCCACTCCCTGGTGAGGGCGTTCTATCCGGGGGTGGAAGTTTCTGTTTTTTGCGGAGAAAATGTGGAGACAGAGTACTCTCTGAAGATAGATATAATTTACGGGGAAGAGGAGATACACGCTTTTTTGAGATCCCCGGAGGGCAGGCTGATTCGGGAGGACGGAGTCGAGACAGGGGACAGCCGGCAGCGAAAAGAGAGGAAAAACCGTCTGAAATCCATGCTCTACCGTCTGTTGTCCGATTATACAGGCCAGACGCTTCCATGGGGAAATCTGACGGGAATCCGTCCAACCAAGATTCCCATGGCAATGCTGGATGAGGGAATGTCCAATGTCCAGATTGCCGGTTATATGAGGGAAACTTATTATACCAGCAGGGAGAAGACAGCTCTTGCCATAGCCATAGCCAACAGAGAGAGGAAGATACTGGAGAACATCCATTATGAAGAGGGGTACAGTCTCTATGTGGGAATCCCCTTCTGCCCCAGCATCTGCCTGTACTGCTCCTTCAGTTCCAGTCCCATCAGTGTCTGGCGTGACAAGGTGGACGCCTATCTGGACGCCCTGTGCAGGGAGATTTCATTTGGAGCCGGGGAATACAGGGACAGAACACTGGATACGGTTTATATAGGAGGCGGAACGCCCACCACACTGGAACCGGAACAGTTGGATAGGCTGCTCACCGCCCTGGAGTCCTCCTTTGACATGAAAAACGTTCAGGAGTTTACGGTGGAGGCTGGCAGGCCGGACAGCATTACCAGGGAGAAGCTTGAGGTACTGGCAAGACACAAGGTGACACGGATTTCCATCAATCCTCAGACTATGAATCAGAAGACTCTGGAGGTGATCGGACGCCAGCATACGGTGGAACAGACCAGGGAAGCCTTTTTGCTGGCGCGCAGTCTGGGATTTGACAATATAAATATGGATCTGATCGTAGGCCTTCCGGGAGAGGAAAAGCCGGAGGTGGAGCATACCCTGAGGGAAGTGGCAGCTCTGAATCCGGACAGCATTACGGTGCATTCTCTGGCGGTCAAGCGGGCAGCCAGGCTGAATATGTTCCGTGATCAGTATAAGGAGATGACCTTTACCAACAACCAGGAAATTATGGATATGGCCTATTCCTATGCCGTACAGACGCAGATGTCTCCCTATTATCTTTACCGCCAGAAGAATATGGCGGGTAATTTGGAAAATGTGGGGTACGCCAGAGAGGGAAAGGCAGGTATCTACAATATCCTGATTATGGAGGAAAAACAGTCCATTTTGGCCCTCGGAGCAGGAGCTTCCACGAAGGTGGTGCGCCGTGCAGACCGCATCGACCGTATTGAAAATGTAAAGGATATAAAAAATTACATAGAACGGATCGATGAGATGATAGAACGGAAAAGACAGGGATTTTTAAAGTATGGAAAATAAGAGCAATTGTAAGATCATCGAACTGAATGTGGCAAAAGAGCTGGCTCACGGCATTTGTGTCAGCAATCTGGCGTGCCGGGTGGCAAGGGAACTGGGATTGCCGCCGGAGGTCTGCTATGAGCTGGCAGTGGCCGGGCTTCTGCACGATCTGGGTAAGCTGGAGGTGGCAAAGTACATCTATGCCAGGGAGGAGGACACCCTGCACATTGAGGAGATGAAATATGTGAGAACCCACTCCACCTTAAGCTATACCATGCTGGTCAAGAGGGGGTATTCCAAATTCATTCTGGAGAGCATTCTCTACCACCATGAAAACTTTGACGGCTCGGGATATCCCTCCAATCTGGTGGGGGAAGAAATCCCCCTGGGAGCCAGAATCATCAGAGTCTGTGACGTGTTTGCAGCCCTGACTACTGACCGTCCCTACCGCCGGTCCTTTGATATGGATACGGCAGTGGAGCTGATGATTGAGGAAGTGAAAAATTTTGATATGAAAATCTTTCTGGCTTTTCTAAATGTCATCCACCAGGAGGATATTGAAGATATATTAGACAAAAAAGAATTGCAAATCGATTTAGAGGAGGAAATGTTATGAGCTTGAAGAAAAAGCCGGTGACCGGTATGAAGGATATCTCCCCCAGGGAGATGGAGATCCGGGACTATGTGATACGTCTGATCAAGGAGACCTACGGGTCTTTCGGGTTTTCATCCATTGAGACGCCATGTGTGGAGCACATTGAAAATTTGTCCAGCAAGCAGGGCGGGGAGAATGAGAAGCTTATTTTTAAAATCCTGAAAAGGGGAGAGAAGCTAAAGCTGGAGACCGCGCAGACAGAGAGTGATTTGGTGGACGGAGGTCTCCGCTATGACTTGACCGTACCTCTTACCAGGTATTATGCAAACAATGCCAATGACCTTCCGGCTCCCTTTAAAGCGCTCCAGATGGGCAATGTATGGCGTGCGGACAGGCCTCAGAGAGGACGTTACCGCCAGTTTATGCAGTGCGACATCGATATCCTGGGTGAGCCGTCCATCCTGGCGGAGATTGAGCTGATTCTGGCAACCTCCACCCTGGTGGGAAAGCTGGACTTTGAAAACTTTACTATCCGCATCAATGACCGGAAGATTTTGAAAGCTATGGCTGCCTACAGCGGTTTCCCGGTGGAGAGCTATGACCTGGTTTTCATTATTTTGGACAAGATGGATAAGATCGGCCCTGAGGGTGTGGCCGCAGAGCTTGAGAAGGAAGGGTTTACGAAGGAGTGCGTGGAAACTTATCTGAATCTGTTTCGGGAGGTCACGCAGGATCTGCAGGGAGTTTGCTATCTGAGGAATAAACTGGCAGGGGTGCTGGATGAAAAAGTTGCTTCTGATCTGGCCACGATCATTGAGAGCGTGGATGCGGTGAAGAGCGCGAACTTTAAAATCGTCTTTGACCCCACCCTGGTGCGGGGAATGTCTTACTATACGGGCCCCATCTTTGAGATCAGCATTGACGGGTTCGGCGGCTCTGTGGGCGGCGGCGGCCGCTATGATGAGATGGTGGGTAAGTTTACGGGCAACCAGACGTGTGCCTGCGGATTTTCCATCGGATTTGAGCGCATTGTGATGCTGCTCTTGGAAAAGGACTATCAGATTCCCGCAAAGAGCCTCAAAAAGGCATATTTGGTGGAAAAAAATATGCCGGGAGAAGAACTGCTCGCCATCTTTAAGGAGGCGGAAGCGGAGCGCAGCCAGGGAATGCAGGTCAGTGTTGCAGTGATGAAGAAAAACAAGAAATTCCAGAAGGAACAACTGATGGCAGAGGGATACACAGAGTTTAAGGAATTTTTCAGAAGATCATAGGTAGGAGGAAGGATTCATGGCAGAATCAATGAAGGGACTGAAAAGGTCCCACAGATGTACGGAACTGAGCAAGGAAAATGCGGGCACCCAGGTTACGGTTATGGGATGGGTACAGAAGAGAAGAAATCTGGGAAGTCTGATATTTGTGGACTTGAGAGACCGTTCCGGTCTTTTGCAGATCGTGTTTGA
This sequence comes from Ruminococcus sp. 8Y-12, assembly GCF_058119865.1. Taxonomy (NCBI): domain Bacteria; kingdom Bacillati; phylum Bacillota; class Clostridia; order Eubacteriales; family Oscillospiraceae; genus Ruminococcus; species Ruminococcus sp. 8Y-12. Next base: position 2,484,204 of record NZ_CM176623.1, read on the forward strand.
CGAAAAGGATATCGGCACACAGGGGTTTGAGAAGGCGGGAAAACTCAGGAGTGAGTTTGTCATTGCGGTTGTGGGGAGAGTGGAACCCAGGGCAGGGGCGGTAAATGAGAATCTGGCCACCGGAGAGATTGAAATCCGCGCCACAGAGCTTCGCATTCTGTCTGAGTCGGAGACACCTCCTTTCCCTATTGAGGAGGGAATCCAGACAAAGGATGAGCTGCGCCTGAAACACCGCTATCTGGATCTGCGCCGTCCAAATCTGCAGAGAAATCTGATGCTGCGCAGCAAGGTAGCTACCTCAGCCCGTCAGTTCCTGGCGGAGGAAGGGTTTCTGGAGATCGAGACTCCGATCCTGATCAAGAGCACACCGGAGGGAGCTAGGGATTATCTGGTGCCCAGCCGTATCCATCCGGGCAATTTTTACGCATTACCCCAGTCCCCGCAGCTCTTTAAGCAGCTGCTCATGTGCTCCGGCTATGACCGGTACTTTCAGATTGCGAAGTGCTTCCGGGATGAGGATCTGAGAGCGGACAGGCAGCCTGAATTTACGCAGATCGATATGGAGCTGTCCTTTGTGGATATCGATGATGTGATTGATGTGAATGAGAGACTTTTGGCTCATATTTTTAAGGAGGCCATTGGAATAGAGGTACCCCTTCCCATTCCCAGGATGACCTGGCAGGAGGCCATGGACCGGTATGGTTCCGACAAGCCGGATACCCGGTTTGGGATGGAGCTTAAGAATGTGTCCGAAGAGGTGAAGGACTGCGGATTCGGTGTGTTTACCGGCGCTCTGGCAGCAGGCGGAAGCGTGCGGGGAATCAATGCCCAGGGACAGGGTCACATGCCCAGGAAAAAGATTGATGCTCTGGTAGAGTTTGCCAAGGGCTACGGCGCCAAGGGGCTGGCTTACCTGGTGATCAATGAGGACGGGTCTTACAAGTCTTCCTTTGCGAAATTTTTGACAGAGGAGACCTTAAAAGAGCTGGTGGATGCACTGGAAGGAAAACCGGGTGACCTGCTTCTCTTTGCAGCAGATAAGAACAAGGTGGTATGGGATGTGCTGGGGGCACTCAGACTGGAGATAGCTAAGAATCTGGGACTGTTGAACAAAGATGAGTATAAGTTCCTGTGGATTACAGAATTCCCCCTCCTGGAATACTCTGAGGAGCAGGGGCGCTTTGTGGCCATGCATCATCCGTTTACCATGCCCATGGAGGAGGATTTGGACAAGTTGGATACAGATCCCGGGGCTGTTCGCGCCAAGGCTTATGACATCACCCTCAATGGAAATGAGATCGGGGGAGGGAGCGTCAGAATTTTCCAGAATGATGTACAGTCAAAAATGTTTGAGGTGCTGGGCTTTACCAAAGAGCAGGCCCAGGAGCGCTTCGGCTTCCTGCTGAATGCCTTTAAGTACGGAGTTCCACCTCACGCCGGACTGGCTTATGGCCTGGACCGCCTTATTATGCTTATGGCAAAGGAGGACAGCATCCGTGAGGTTATCGCATTCCCCAAGGTTAAGGATGCATCCTGTCTGATGACCGGCGCGCCCGGTCCAGTAGACCAGGAACAGCTCAATGAACTGGAGCTGGCCATTGAGGTGCAGGAAGAGGAGTTGGCACAGGAGTAAAAGGATTGTCAATATATGATATGAAATAAGAGAGAGGGAGCCGCAAAACAGTTGTGATTTGACTGTTTTGCGGCTCCCTCTCCGGTATGCTCCAATCAGGAGCCTGTTGTTTTGCTTTGAAAAGTCTCCACTGCCGCATTCATGTTTCCCAGAATAACGTCCGTAAAGTCATCTCCCAGCTGCATCTCCCAATTTTTCCCGTTGTTTGTAAAGTGAATTTTTATGGTATTTGAGGTGGTCTTTGTGTTGTTGTTCAAGGTGTCAATTAAAAGCTCAGAGGTTTTGTCCGCCAGCTCAGTGTCCGTAGCTCTTACGGCCTCGGTGGTGGAGGCATATTCCATCAGCTTATCCAGATATACATCCAGCACACTTTCCATATCCAGGCTGGTGATTTCCACGGTGGCGGCGGCATTGTCCTCCTCCTGGGTCACTTTTTTTATTTTATAGTCAAAGCATTTGGCAATCTGTTTGGCCAGAGCCAGGTCCACATCCTGGTAGAGACTGCTGTAGGTGGAGAAAATATCGTTCATGCCAAGGTAAGACACCCATTCCTTTGGACTCTGTTCCTTGAACATATCAAACGCTAAAGCGGCGGTCTCCTCCGGCGTGATCAGATAGGGATCATGAAGGCAGGAGATAAAGCCTCCTACAATCTCATCCTCCAGCTTTTCCGTGCTCTGTATGGTCCAGGAACCGTCCGTGTTTACCAGTTCAAAGTGAGCGGAGGTGGACACCTGCTGGTATTCGTGGGAATTTAAAATATCCCTAAGTAAGGTAAAGTAAGAGTTCATAGAAAGCAGGGAATCATCCGTACTGTCCGGTGAGATGGAACGGCGGATGAGTTCCTTGCATAAATCCTTTGCCAGTGCTTTTGCGTCTAAGTTTGTGATCTCCACATTTACTGTGGCAGTCCGCTCAGTGGCGCTGGAAGAGAGGATTCGGTAGCTGAAGTTCTCAAAGAACAGCTGAACCGCCTCCGTTGTCTCCTTGCCGATATCACTGCCCGAGGACTGGGAGTGCATCATATCTTCATAGGATACAAAGGCTTTTATGGTGTTCTCGTCCAGATTTTGGATTTGATCCAGCTCGGAACGGACCATCTTCTCAGGCTTGGAATCTCCGCATCCGGTCAAAAAGAGGACAGAGAACAATAGTATGCTGCAAATAATCGTAAGACCGTACTTTCTCATAAAGGCTCCTTCAATCAAGAAAATTAGGCAGGGAGAAGCGCACAAAAAGGACAAGTGCCACTTGAAGAATAAAGATGACAGGAATCCCTGCAGCAAATTTCAAATGTTTTGTTTTGTGATGAAACAGGTGCATTCCTAAAAAGGAACCCACTGATCCGCCCAGAATAGCGATTGAAAGCAGAGTATGCTCCGGGATGCGCCACTTTCTTCGCTGGGCTTTTTTCTTATCTGCCCACATGGAAAGTATTCCTATGAAATTGATAATTATCCAATAAATTACCAGAATGTACATGTGGAACCCCTCCTGTTTGCCAGATTCTGCAATGGTAACTGTTTAGTGCATTCACAGTTACCTGCAATGAACAATTTCTTACAGTTTATATGAAAATAAACATCTTGTCAAATTGCTTGACATTGTGTGGTAAAACGGCTATATTATTAATACTGTAATGTGATAATGTATCAGTGCCAATATCGTTATTTTAGGAGGATTATATCAATGTATTCACTGGATGAAGTAAAGGCAGTCGACCCGGAGATAGCCCAGGCGATTGTGGATGAAGAGGAACGACAGAACAGTCATATTGAGCTGATTGCTTCAGAAAACTGGGTATCCAAGGCTGTGATGGCAGCAATGGGAAGTCCCCTGACCAACAAGTATGCGGAAGGATATCCGGGAAAGAGATACTACGGCGGCTGCGAGTGCGTAGACGAGGTGGAACGTCTTGCAATGGAGCGTGCAAAGGAGATCTTTGGCTGCACCTATGCTAATGTACAGCCTCATTCAGGAGCCCAGGCAAACATGGCGGTATTTTTTGCAATGTTAAAGCCCGGGGATACTGTGATGGGAATGAACCTGGCACATGGTGGTCATCTGACGCACGGCAGTCCTGCCAACTTTTCCGGTTCTTATTTTAATATAGTACCCTATGGGGTGAATGATGACGGTGTGATTGACTACGACAAGGTGAGAGAGCTTGCACTGGAGTGCAGGCCGAAACTGATCGTGGCCGGCGCCAGTGCCTATGCGCGTGTCATTGATTTCAAAAGATTCAGAGAGATTGCCGATGAGGTGGGCGCATACCTGATGGTGGATATGGCGCATATTGCCGGCCTGGTGGCTGCAGGCGTGCATCCCAGTCCCATTCCCTACGCGGATGTGACAACGACCACAACACACAAGACCCTGCGCGGACCCAGAGGAGGAATGATCCTCTGCAGCCAGGAGACGGCAAAGAAGTTTAATTTCAACAAAGCGGTATTCCCCGGAATCCAGGGTGGTCCTTTGATGCACGTGATCGCTGCAAAGGCGGTTTGCTTCAAGGAGGTGCTTTCCGATGAATACAAGGTATACCAGCAAAATATCGTGAAAAATGCCAAGGCGCTCTGCGAGGGGCTGATGAGCAGAGGCATTAAAATCGTTTCAGGCGGCACGGATAATCACCTGATGCTGGTGGACCTGGTGGATACCGGAAGAACAGGTAAGGAAGTGGAGAATCTGCTGGACAGCGTAAACATTACCTGCAATAAGAATACGATTCCTAATGATCCTCAGTCCGCTTTCGTGACCAGCGGTGTACGTCTGGGTACTCCGGCTGTGACAGCCAGAGGGATGAACGAGGAAGACATGGATGTGATTGCGGATGCGATCGCCATGATGATCCAGGACCCGGAGAAAAATCAGGAGAAGGCCAAAGAGCTGGTTAAGAGTCTGACGGAAAAATATCCTCTGATCTGATAGTTGTTTCTGAACTAAAAAGAGTATCGTGGATGTATAAATACAACTGCTGCTGCGTCATAGAATTGGCCGGCAGCAGTTTTTTCATGCGAAAGCGTCCTCGGCTGGCGGAGAATCCCTCTTGTGGGATTCTGATTTACAACATAGAAATAACTGTCTTACAAATTCGGGGACTTGTGACGAAAATTTCACACTTTAAGAGAAAATTAAGTATGTACATACTTTGCAGACATGCTATACTGTTACATGAATAAAACTGTTCACAGAAATTTGGAGGGTGACAATGAAGATAAAAAAGAAACGGATGATCATCATAGGTATTGTATTGGCAGTTATCGTGATTGCAGGAGTGGTTATCTGGCTGGTAAGGGGAGAAGATTCCTCCGAAACCACTAAGGAGAATACGGTCTATGTGGACTCAGTGGCCGAGTTGTGCGGTCTTGGAAGCGGAAACGGTTTGAATGACCGGTTCAGCGGTGTGGTAGAGCCACAGAAAACCTGGAATATTGAACTTCCATCGGACAAAAAGGTGGATAAAATCTTAGTAAAAGAAGGCGACGAGGTCAAAACCGGTGACAAACTCTTTACATACAGTACGGAAGAGATGGAGGAGAGTCTGGCACAGGCTGAGATTGACCTGGACCGTCTGGGAAATGAGATTGAACAGACAAAGGCTCAGATTACCCAGTTGAAAAAGGAGAAGGCGGAGGCATCCTCCGACGCCCAGCTCAGCTATACAACTCAGATAAACTCTGCGGAGAATACAATCAAGAAAAATGAGTATGAACAAAAGAGCAAAAAAGTTGAGATCAATAAGCTGAAAAACAGTATCGCAAACGCAACAGTCATCAGCGAGATGGATGGTGTGGTGAAAACAATAAATGCAACAGATAATGATTCCAGCGCGGGAGGATTGAATGGTGAGACAGAGGCGTTTATGACAATCCTGGCGGTTGGAGACTTCAGAATAAAAGGGACTGTCAATGAGCAGAATATGTCAGCCATTGTTGAGGGACAGCCTGTCATTGTACATTCCCGTGTGAATGACACAACCTGGAAGGGCACACTGACAGCAGTGGACCTTGAAAATCCGGAGAAGGATGAGAACGCGGGCTATTATGTTTCTTCCAGCAGTTCCGATTCCTCAGCGACCAATTCCAGCAATTATCCATTTTATGTGGAGCTGGAGTCTGTGGACGGGTTAATGCTGGGGCAGCATGTGTACATTGAGATGGACTACGGCCAGGGTGAGGAGAAGGAAGGCATTTGGCTGGACAGCTACTATATCATGCAGGAGGAGGACAAGGCCTATGTCTGGGCGGCCACCTCTAAAGATAAGATTGAAAAGAGAGAGATTACTCTTGGAGAATTTGACGAGGAGCTTCAGAAGTATCAGGTTACGGATGGGCTGACAGAGGATGACTACATTGCGTTCCCTGATGAGACAATCACAGAGGGAGCCAAAGCTGAAAAGAATGTAAATCAGGTTCCGGGCGGAGGAATGCCCGGCTCTTCGGACGGTATGAGTGATAATTCCATCCCCTCCTTTGACGGTACGGACGGTATGCTGGGAGGAATGGACGGCCAGGAGTATGAAGGCGGCGAAGAGTACGGCGGCGAAGAAGACTACGGGGACGAAGAGAACTACGAAGACGAGGAAGATTATGGGGATGAGGATGACGGAAGCGTAGGAGAAGCCGGAGGACTTGCCGGTAGCCTAAGTGGAATGGAGGACGCAGAGTGATACTTGAATTAGACCATATTTATAAAGATTATATTCAGGGGAGTATGGTGGTTCCGGTATTAAAGGATGTGACGCTGCATGTGGAAGAAGGAGAGTATGTCGCGATCATGGGACCATCCGGTTCCGGAAAATCCACGCTGATGAATATTATTGGCTGTCTGGACCGCCCCACCCAGGGCACATACAGTTTGGATGGAATGGATGTTCTGGCGGAGAAAGACGGGGATTTGGCGGAAGTGAGACTGCGAAAGCTGGGGTTTGTATTTCAGACCTTTCAGCTTCTGCCAAGACAGAGCGCTCTTGAAAATGTGGCACTCCCGTTAATTTATGCAGGGATTCCTAAAAAAGAGAGAAACAAAAAGGCAGCAGAGGCCCTGGACCGTGTAGGACTGTCTGACCGTCTGGAATTTGTGCCAAACCAGCTATCAGGAGGACAAAAGCAGAGAGTTGCCATTGCCAGGGCTATGGTGAACCATCCCAAGATTTTGCTTGCCGACGAGCCCACGGGTGCTCTGGACTCCAAATCAGGAAAACAGGTTATGGAGTTGTTTAAATCCCTGAATGAGGATGGGGTGACCGTGATCATGATTACCCATGACAGGGCTATTGCGGGAAACGCCAAGAGAATAGTAGATATTTTTGATGGAGAAATTTCCGAACATAAGGAACAGGAGGTGTCTCTGTGAAAAAAAGAGTAATTGCAGGCATCTGTGCCGCCGTGGTGTTGGTGGTGACAGGAGCAGGCTTTGGTATCTATAAGCTGGTGCAGAACAGTGCGGACCCAGTGGAGGTAATGCCGGTGTCCAATCTGAGCACAGGATGGTTTGGAGAGAGCATGCCCACCTATGGAGTCATCACCTCCAATGCCACTCAGGATGTATTCCTGGATTCAGATGAATTGGTTGACAAGGTGTTTGTAAAGGAAGGAGATAAAGTCAAAATCGGCGATAAGCTCCTGGCATACGACACAACCTTGCTGGAGCTGGATTTGGAGTCTGAAAAACTGGATGCACAGGCCATTGATTTGCAGATAAAGGCGGCGGAACAGGAGCTGGAAAGGCTAAAGAAAATATCACCCGTTCCCGATAATTACGGCGGACCGTCCGGCGGCGGAGGCGGCTTTGATTTTCCGGACGATGACGATGATGACGATGATGAGGCAAGCGCAAAACAAGCCGGACTCATTCAAAATACATCTGTAATGGTAGCGGCAAGCCAGGAGGGACAGGCGCTAAACCAGTCCTCTGAACAGGCGGTTAACGGAAATGGGGATTCAGAGAGCGTACCGGGGACAGAAAGTGAGTCTGAGACAACCGGGGCTTCCGGAGAACCTGAGACACCTGTAACAGAAAAGCCCAATGCGGGGCCGGATTCCACAGAGAGTGAGAAGAATACGGAGGACAACAAGCCGGTAGAGTCGCCTTTGGCGGAGATTAAAGCCCATAAGACGCTGAAATACGATTCCAAACCCTATCAGGGAAGCGGAACAAAGGAAGATCCCTATCTGTTTTTCTGTAAAGACGGAGTAGTGATTCAGGCTTCCTTTATGAACAAAATGCTGGGCTTTAATGAGGCGGGGACCTCCAAGAAAAATGGGGGAATGCGCGGGGATGGCACAGGAAGCTATGCAGTGCTGGAGATCCGTGAGGGAGATTCCATAACCGGAGGATTTGTAAAATCTATCAGCATCAATGGAACCGTGAAGGCAGACAAAGCTTATGAGCCGGGAGTTACCTGGACATTTACAAGTGAAGGGGTCACCAAGGACGTACCGGATGTCAGTGAACCCGTGGATAAAGATGACGATGGCGGAGATGACGATATTTTTGGAGACGGATTCGGGGATGATGTCTATACCGTCACAGAGCTGAAAGAGGCAATCCAGCAAAAAGAGGACGATATCAAAGACCTGAAACTGGATAAGAGGGAATCAGCCATCAGGGTCACACAGGCCCAGAGAAAACTGGATGAAGCTACGATCATCGCCACGATCAACGGAGTTGTGAAGAGTGTAGGTGATCCTGAGATGGGACAAGTTGGGGACGAGGCTTTTCTGTCTGTAACCAGCAACGAGGGGCTTTATGTGAAGGGAACCATCAGTGAACTGAAGCTGGGCAAGGTAAAGGTGGGAAGTACCATGACTGGGATGTCCTATGAAAGCGGCACCAATTTTACAGCCAGTATCACAGAGATTTCCGAGTATCCTGACAGCTCAGATTATTTTGGAGGGGATGGCAATACGAACTCCTCACAGTATCCGTTTTTGGCCTATATAGAGGAATCTGACGGATTGAGCAACAATGAGTCCGTAGAACTGTCTATTCAGGACGAGAGCGCATTGAGTGGAGATTCCATCTACCTGGAGAAGGCTTATATCCGTTCTGAGAACGGGCAGAGCTATGTGTATAAAGCAGATGATTCAAATCGCCTGGTGAAACAGTATGTGAAGACAGGGGCTACGGCGTACTCTACCTCCACAGAGATTCTGGAAGGACTGACCATGGAAGACCGCATCGCGTTTCCTTACGGCAAAAATGTCAAAGAGGGCGCAAGGGTTATAAACCACGGGGAAGAGGACTCAGAGGACAGCCAAGATGAGGATGACGAAGCTGATCCGGACGGTGATATGGGGATCAATATGGATGGAGCAGTCCCAATGGGTATGGAGGAATAGGAGGAAAAACTATGTTAGAAAATATACGCCTGTCGCTACAGGGGATATGGTCCCACAAGATGCGCTCCTTCCTGACTATGCTGGGTATTATTATTGGTATTGCGTCTATTATCTCCATTGTATCTACGATTCAGGGAACCAATGAGCAGATTAAAGAGAACCTGATCGGATCAGGAAACAATACAGTGGACGTAAAGCTCTACCAGGGGGATTGGACTTATGACATCTCCGATTACCAGCCAGCGCCCAAGGGTGTGCCTGTGATCAGCGAGGAAGTCCGTCAGAAGATCGAGGATTTGGACGAGGTAGAGAGTGTAGCCCTGTACAACAGCAGGAACTATGCGGAGGGAGTTTATTACCGGGATGTGAATCTCCAGGGAGCCAATGTACTTGGGGTGGACAACAACTATTTTGACACCTGCGGTTATGTGGTGCGCACAGGAAGAAAGTTCATGGAGGAAGACTTCACCAAGTTTCATAAGGTGGTGATTCTGGACCAGACGGCAGCCAGCAGTCTGTTTCAGGAGGAAGACCCTCTGGGAAAGGTAATTGAGATCAGCGGGGAACCCTTTACCGTGATCGGAATCGCCCAAAAAAGTGAGGAGTTTGAGCCTGTCATCAACAGCATGGATGACTACTATACTTATCTGGGCGATGAGGCCAGCGGCATTGTATATATGCCATCCGCCGCATGGCCGATTGTCTACAAGTATGATGAGCCGCAGAACGTGGTTGTGAAAGCCGCGTCCACAGATGATATGAGTGCAGCGGGCAAAAAGTGTGCGGATATTGTAAATGAATCCCTGAGCGTATCCAACACAGACATTAAATACAAATCTAAAAATGCTCTGGAATCCGAGGCTGCCAAGCAGAAGCTCAGCGAGTCCACAAACGTACAGCTGATCTGGATCGCCAGTATTTCACTTCTGGTAGGCGGTATTGGTGTTATGAATATCATGCTTGTGACTGTCACAGAGCGTACCAGCGAGATTGGTCTGAAAAAGGCAATTGGAGCGAAAAAGAAGAGTATCCTGGGACAGTTTTTAACAGAGGCAGCGGTGCTTACCAGTCTCGGGGGAGTCATTGGTGTGATAGCCGGGATTGTCCTGGCGGAGGTGATATCCAGAGTAGCAGAAATACCGGTGGCGATCAGTGTTCCGGCGATCTTTATCTCCGTAATCTTCTCCATGCTGATTGGTATTGTATTTGGACTCCTGCCCTCCATTCAGGCAGCCAATCTGAATCCGATCGATGCATTGCGGCATGAGTAAGATACGCGTAGTACAATGGTAAATACAGCTATAGATTGATCAGTAAAGAGAGTATAGAAGAGCAGCACAGAAACCCTGAGGGCGGATGTGCTGCATTTTGCTGTATAAATGCGGTAAAATGCGGTGAAATCGCAGAAAATGCTTGCATCCCGCGGTTTGCTGTGATATACTGCTAGAGGCAAAAATAAATCACGCATGTGGATTCCAAAGATGGTGCCAGAATCTGGTCTCAGAGGAAGTTTTAAGCATGCGGAAGAAATTAACCAAAAAGGAGAAAAACAATGAGTGTAATTTCAATGAAACAGTTACTCGAGGCAGGTGTACATTTCGGACATCAGACAAGAAGATGGAACCCCAAAATGGCTCCCTATATCTATACAGAGAGAAATGGCATCTACATCATCGACTTACAGAAATCTGTAGGAATGGTTGACACAGCTTACAAGGCAGTATCTGACATCGTGGCAGAGGGCGGGACCATTCTTTTTGTTGGTACAAAAAAGCAGGCGCAGGATGCAATCAAAACAGAATCTGAGCGCTGCAACATGTTCTATGTAAATGAGAGATGGCTGGGCGGTATGCTGACAAACTTTAAGACCATCCAGAGCAGAATTAAACGTTTAAAAGAGATTGAGGCAATGCAGGAGGACGGCACTTTCGATGTACTTCCCAAGAAAGAAGTAATCGCATTAAAGAAAGAGCTGGAGAAACTTCAGAAAAACCTTGGCGGTATCAAGGAAATGAAGAGAATTCCGGATGCAATCTTTGTAGTAGACCCGAAGAAAGAGAGAATCTGTGTTCAGGAAGCGCATACTCTGGGTATTCCCCTGATCGGAATTGCAGATACAAACTGTGATCCCGAGGAGCTGGATTATGTAATTCCGGGCAATGATGATGCTATCAGAGCAGTTAAACTGATTGTATCCAAGATGGCAGACGCTGTTATCGAGGCAAACCAGGGTGCAGAGGCAGATGTTGCTGAGGAAGAGTTTGTAGGGGAAGAGGAAGTAGCAACAGAAGAATAGTCGTAACTATTCAGCAGGTCTGTGTTCATTTACTGCACAGACCGTAAGAAAGTAATTCAAGTGTGCAAAATCCAATTGCCGAAGGCGGTTTTAAATGGGATTTTGCATGTAACTGTGAAGGTACAGAACAGTTACGAATAATCATCGATTTCGGAGGAAAATAAAATGGCTATCACAGCAGGAATGGTAAAAGAATTACGTGAAATGACAGGCGCTGGAATGATGGACTGCAAGAAAGCGCTGACCGCTACAGAAGGCGATATGGACAAGGCTGTAGAGTTTTTAAGAGAAAAAGGACTTACAACTGCTCAGAGAAAAGCGGACAGAATCGCAGCAGAAGGTATTGTTATGAATATGGTTTCTGAGGACGGAAAGAAAGCAGTATCCGTTGAAGTAAACGCAGAGACTGACTTTGTTGCAAAGAATGAAAAATTCCAGGGATATGTAAAACAGGTTGCAGAGCAGGCATTGGTTACCACTGCAGCTGACATCGACGCTTTCCTGGCAGAGCCGTGGGCAGCAGACACCTCCAAGACAGTAAAAGAGGAGCTGGCTTCCCAGATCGCGGTAATCGGCGAGAATATGAACATCAGAAGATTCCAGCAGGTTGTGGAGGAGAACGGGTTTGTGGCTTCCTACATCCATGCAGGCGGAAAAATCGGCGTTCTGGTAGATGTTGAGACAGATGTAGTAAATGATGACGTCAAAGGGATGGCAAAGAATGTAGCTATGCAGGCTGCAGCTATGAAGCCGCTGTACACCAACAGAGGTGAGGTAGACCAGGATTACATTGAGAAAGAGAAAGAAATTCTCACTGTACAGGCCAAGAACGAGAAACCGGATGCAAATGATAAGATCATCAGCGGTATGGTTATGGGACGTATCAACAAAGAGCTGAAAGAAATCTGCCTGATGGATCAGGTTTATGTAAAGGCTGAGGATGGAAAGCAGAGCGTACAGCAGTATGTGGATTCCGTAGCTAAGGCTGTTGGTGCTAAGATTACTGTAAAGAGCTTCGTTCGCTTCGAAACCGGAGAAGGTATTGAGAAGAAGGAAGAGGATTTTGCGGCTGAAGTGGCAAAGCAGATGAATCAGTAAACTTCTGAGAAGAATTGATTTACGAACCCCTGAAAATCCCATAGAATGGGCATTTTCAGGGGTTTTTTGCGTTCTTGGGAGAGATTCATAACTTATCGTAAATTACCGTATTTTGAGTGCCGATTTGGGGGATTTTTGGGGGAAGAGTTGGGGGAAGGGATATCCCCCAAATGGTGTGTGAAAGTTTGCCTCGTTCTTTTCGTAAAAGGGGAGAAGTTTGCTTGGTGTTTCTTTTTGGGGGATAGCACTATCTTCCAAATTTGAATGTAAAATGGTGTATCTTCCCTTAAATTATTATAAGTTATCATATGGAAAATATGGATTGATGAAAAATATGAAATAATTTATAATGTAGGAAGGGTAAAATGAATACTCGATAGAGTATTTTGTGTCCTAGAGTGTTTGAGGGCAAAAATGAATGATATTTGGTGCTGTTTTGTACTGGAAAGTACGGATTTTGCGGACAAAATGGGTGATTGCGGACTAGATGGTATTAGGCGGATAAATAGAATTTGTGACTTTTTGCGGTAAAAGTTCGTAATGAGAATAGGGGTATATATTTTTGACAGAATTATTGTATAGAGGGGAGAGAAATGGTCTTGGAATTTTATAGAGAATATTATAATTATTCAAGAAAGAAGGCTTCAGATTTTAAGATTGTTTATTTGAAATCTTTTATAGAAAAAAATAAGATTTATAAGTTTATAGCATTTGATGACAATGAAAAATCGAATTTGAGAAAACTAGAATGTTTAAGGAGAGATATGCTATGGTTCTCTCATTATATATATTTGAACGATAAAACAGAATTTGAGATTAAATATGATAGTAAAAAAGTTTCAAGAGAAACTGGAATAAGAGAAGAAAATATAAAGTTTATGGTTGAAACAATGAAAGAGATATATGATGTATGTTCTTTTTCATATAAAAAGGAAGAGTATATGTGGGAAGCATATGCGAATCATAAAAATGGAATCTGTATCGTATTTAATGTGGAAAATTATGATATGCTGTATCCTGTTGAATACTTCAATAAGGATGAGATAGATTATACTTCAATTTTGATAAATGACTATTCCAGACCAAAACAAGAGTTATTGGAAAATGGTTCGCCTATGGCAGAATTACCTTTTGTAACAAAAAATCCAATGAATGGTGATATGAAATCTTATGAAGAAAAAGAAGTAAGGATATTGAAGGAACCATATGAAGATAGTAGTTTTAATAATGGAGTTGTTAGACCGTATATCAAAGAAGATTTAGGATATAAAGGGCAAAACATAAGCTATACAGATTGTGGATTGTCAGTATCAAGAGTAATAATTGGGGTAAATTGTAATGAAAAAATTGCAAATGAAATAATTACAGACTGCAATCAAAAAGGATATATGGTTGAAAAAACTACAAATTGAAAATTAGCTACATAGCCGATTGATTTTCAAAACGAGAATCAGTCGGTTTTTTTATTGCCCAAAACCCATACATAGCCATTCTGCTTTATACAGAGTGGCTATTAAATTTTTCAGGAAAGGAGGTAAACCGTGATGTCTAAATGTAAGGTAATCGCCCTTGCAAACCAGAAAGGCGGAACGGGCAAAACCACGACTGCTGTAAACTTAGGGATAGGGCTTGCAAAAGAAGGAAAGAGAGTGTTGCTTGTGGATGCCGATCCGCAGGGGGACTTGACAACCTCTTTGGGCTGGGCAGACCAGGACAATCTTTCTGTCACGCTGGCAACGCAGATGGAAAAGATTATCCGTGATGAACCGATGGAGGCGGGCGAAGGGATTTTACACCATGATGAGGGTGTAGACCTGATTCCGGCGAATATCGAGCTGTCCGGCATGGAAATCATGCTTGTAAACGCCATGAGCAGGGAGTTCACCATGAAATCCTATCTTAGCGGGTTGAAAAAGGATTATGACTATATCCTGATTGACTGTATGCCGAGTCTGGGTATGCTCACCATCAATGCGCTTGCGGCGGCAGACAGCGTGATTGTCCCGGTGCAGGCGCATTATCTGCCCTTAAAGGGAATGACACAGCTTATGAAAACCATAGGAAAGGTACAGCGGCAGATTAACCCCGGATTAAAGGTAGATGGCGTGTTATTGACGCTGGCAGATATGCGGACAAACCTTGCCCGTGCCACAGCCGACAATCTAAGGCAGAATTACGGGAGGGTAATCAAAGTGTACCAGACGGTCATCCCCGTTGCGGTGAAAGCGGCGGAAACCAGCGCCGCAGGGCAGAGCATTTACAGCTATGACAAGAACGGTGCGGCGGCAAAGGCGTATGGAGCATTTACGAGGGAGGTGATACGCAGTGGCGAAAGAGATAAAAATGCCGCTTCCCTCAGCCGCTGACCTGTTCAGCACGCAGGAGGAACGGGACAACGAAAGCCGGGAATCCGTCAGGGAAATCCCATTAGAGGAAATCAGCGATTTTCCCAACCACCCGTTTAAGGTGAAGATGGACGAAAGCATGGCGGATATGGCGGAGAGCGTAAAGCAGTATGGCGTTCTGGTGCCTGCCCTTGTCAGGGAAAAGCCGGAGGGTGGTTATGAAATGATAGCCGGACACAGGCGTAAAATGGCGAGTGAGCTTGCAGAGAAAAAAGAGATACCCTGCATTGTCCGTAACTTGACAGATGATGAAGCCATTATAATTATGGTAGATTCAAACCTGCAAAGGGAGCAGATATTGCCGTCAGAGAAAGCGTTTGCCTACAAGATGAAATTAGCGGCTATGAATAGGCAGGGACAGCGTACTGATTTAACTTCTACCCCAGTGGGGCAGAAGTTAGGAAAATATTCTGTTGAAGTGTTGGGAGAATCAGTGGGCGAAAGTAGAAGTCAAATTCAGCGATATATCCGCTTGACCGAGCTAATCACACCGATACTGGATATGGTTGACAGCGGTAAAATCGCCATACGTCCAGCGGTAGAGTTGTCTTACCTGCCGAAAGAGCAACAGACAATCCTGCTTGACACCATGCAGTTAGAGGACTGCACACCGAGCCATGCGCAGGCAATTAAAATGCGTAAATTTGCAGACGAGGGGAGGCTGAATGAGGACGTCATCCTCTCTATTTTATCAGAGGAAAAGGGGAACCAGAAGGAACAGTTTCGTATGCCAAAAGAGCGTATCAGTAAATATTTTTCACCGGGGACGCCTGCGAAACAGATGGAAGATACGATTGTAAAGGCATTGGAGCTGTACCGGAAACGGGAGCGGAGCAAGGACAGGGAACGGTGACAATAAGGCTTTCCACCGTGGGGCAACTATGCCCTTTTGCGGATAGCCTTTTTCACCGTTTCCCCCTTCCCACACCCTACCCCTTTTCGTTACCAGCCGAATACCAGCCGAAAAAACAATAAGGAGCCGGTGGCTATCCTTTTTCTGGCTGGCACAACAGAACCAACAGTTTACCAACCCTGCACATTGCAGGGATTTTTTTCGTACAGGAAACAGCGTTCCCTGCACGAAAACCCTCCGGGGGATTGCACTGCGGCGGAGCGGAATTATGTTGCTGGCGCAACCCGCCGCAGGCAGGGAATCCTGCCGGAGCAGGATTCTAATATAAGTCAAAAAATAAAATGGAGGTAAGTAGATTGAAGAAGTTAAAAGAAAGATTGAAAAGAGGGCTTGCCCTGATGATGGCGGCGGCATCCATTGTTTCCGTGCTTCCGTCCATGAACGTGTTGGCGGCGTCGCAAACAGCGAAGATTACCTTTGCGTACTGCCATGACGGGGCAGGCAATGCCATCCGTTACCAGCAGACCGTCACCCACGACGGGAGGGTATGCGGAGAGGCGGGGGAGGCAAGAACCCGTATCTATGCGGACGGGGAGCCTGCCTTCTGTATCCAGCCGGGCGTGTCGCTGCACACCGGGAACACATTGCAGGCAAATGCGTCGGAAACATGGAACGCTTTGAGCGGGAGCCAGAGGGACGCCGTGAACCTTGCGCTTCTGTACGGTTCGCAGGGCAGCATGGGGAGCCTTCCCGGTTCCGAGGATGAAAAGGTGGTTGCCACGCAGATGGTCATATGGGAGATTGTGACCGGGTGCAGGAACGCCAATGCCCCGTATAACCAGACAGACGGAAAGTTTTATAACAGCATCTGCGCAAACGGGGCAAACGGCGGTGTGTCCGCAGCGTACAGCCAGATTGTGGCGGGTATGCAGGAACACGGGACAATCCCCAGCTTTGCGTCTACCGACAGGAACGCAGTCATGAAGGAGCTTTCATGGGACGGGGATAAATACGTTGTGAAATTGACGGATACGAACGGGGTTTTATCAAAATATAACTTCACCTCATCCAACAGCAGCGTGTCCGTGAGTGCGTCCGGGAATACCTTAACCATCACTTCAAAAAAGGCGGTGACGGAGGACGTGCTTTTGTCCGCAACCAAGAGAAGCCCGGCAGTCAGCGGCACACTGGTAGCCTATGGCGATGCGTCTTTGCAGGATGTCGTGGTGGGCGTGGAGAGCGCAGCCGACATCACGGTGTACCTGAGTGTGAAAATCCCTTACGGCCATGTGCAGATTGTGAAAACGTCCGAGGATGGGATCGTGGAGGGTTTCAGGTTCCTGATTACGGGCAACGGAATCAACAAGACGGTGGTTACGGGGAAGAACGGAAAGATTAAGGTGGAGAACCTGAATCCGGGAACCTACACCGTGACTGAACTGACAGAGGATCGCTATGAACCGCAGAAATCGCAGAAAGTGACCGTTGCAGGCGGGCAGACCGCAAAGGTGGAATTCTCCAACATCTTAAAGCGTGGGGATTTGAAAGTAATCAAAGGCTCCGAGGACAATCTGGTGGAGGGCGTGAGGTTCCATTTATACGGGACTTCCCTCTCCGGCGCAACAGTAGATGAGTATGCAGTGACCGACAAAAACGGTGTCGCTATGTTCTCTAACATCCTCATTTCCGGCTCCACACCATATACCCTTGAGGAAGTGGACACCGCAGTCCGCTATGTCATCCCGGAGAAGCAGAGCGTCACAATCAAGTGGAAGGAAGTCACCAGCGCAACCGTGGCCAACATCTTAAAGAAGTTCCGTGTCAACGTGACAAAAACAGATAAGGAAACCGGGGAGCCGCAGGGTGACGCAACGCTGGCGGGCGCAGTGTATGGCATTTATGACGGGGACACCCTGATTGACACCTATACTACCGACAGCGAGGGGAAATTTACTACAAAGTATTATATCTGCGGCAATAACTGGAGCGTCCGGGAGATTACGCCGTCCGAGGGTTATCTTTTGGATGAAACCGTACACCATGTAGGGGCGGAGCCGGAGAATTACACCATTGAGCTGAACACCACGTCCAATGACGTGCAGGAGCAGGTCATCAAAGGGCGCATTTCCATCATCAAGCACACCGATGACGGAAGCACACAGATTGAAACGCCGGAGGAGGGCGCAGAATTTCAGGTGTATCTGAAGCGTTCCGGAAGTTTTGACAATGCAAAAGAGAGCGAGCGGGACACACTGGTATGCGATGAGTACGGCTATGCGGAAACAAAAGACCTGCCTTATGGCGTTTACACCGTCCACCAGACCAAAGGGTGGGAAGGCAGCGAGCGGATGAAGGACTTTGACGTGTATGTCAGCAAAGACGGGGAGGTTTACCGTTACCTGATCAACAACAGGCCGTTTGCGTCCTATATCAAGATTGTGAAGAAAGACGCTGAAACCGGGAACACCATCCCCCTTGCAGGCGCAGGCTACCAGATTTATGACAGCGCAGGGGAGCTTGTCACCATGAAGTACACCTACCCGGAAGTGACAACGCTGGATACGTTCTACACCGGGGCAGATGGATACCTGATTACGCCGGAGGAGCTGCCTTTTGGGGAGTACACAATGGTTGAGGTGCAGGCTCCCTATGGCTATGTGCTGGATTCCACGCCCATCCCGTTCACCGTGGCGCAGGAAAACTCCACCGAGGAAAGCGGCGTCACCGTTGTGGTGACGGAGCAGAAGAACGTGCCGCAGAAAGGAAAAATCCTTGTGTCAAAGACCGCCGAGGAGTTTGCGGGCGTGCAGGTTTCCGGTGACGGCTTCATCGACAAAGACGGGGATTTAACCGAGGACGGCAGCATCTATACCCCGGTCTATGAAGTGGCCGGGAAAGCGGGGGCGGTATATGAAATCATCGCCGCAGAGGACATTGTGACGCAGGACGGAACTGTGCGGGCAGGCGCAGGGGAAGTCGTGGACACCGTCACCACCGATGAGGACGGGAACGCAGAGACGAAAGAGCTGTATCTGGGAAAATATAAAGTCGTGGAAGTGGCTGCGCCCGATGGATGTGTGCTGAATATCGAAGCCCATGAAATCGAGCTGGTCTATGCGGGGCAGGAAGTTTCCGTGACGGAAACCGACACCGCCTTTTACAATGAGCGCCAGAAAGTGACGATTGACTTAACAAAAGCGCTGGAGCAGGACGAAGCCTTTGGCATCGGGAACAAAGGGGAAATCCAGAACGTAGCCTTTGGGCTGTATGCCGCAGAGGACTTGACCGCTTCCAATGGTGACGTCATCCCGGCAGACGGACTCATTGAGATTGTGTTCTGCAGCACGGACAGCATGGCATTTTTTGCCAGCGACCTGCCTTTTGGCAGTTACTATGTGAAAGAGGTATGCACCGACCAGCACTATATCCTTTCCGATGAGAAGTACCCGGTGGAGTTCTCCTATCAGGGGCAGGATGCGGCGCTTGTAAGCATTCATGCAAATGACGGGGAACCCATTGAAAATGAGCTGCTCCGTGGAAGAATCGAGGGAATCAAAGTGGACACGGAGGATCAGCCGCTGGAAAATGCCACCATCGGACTGTTTTCGGCAGGCACGGAGGAATTTACCGAAGATACCGCACTGCTGGTGTCCGTAACAGACGCAGACGGGGCGTTTGCCTTTGAGGACGTGCCGTTTGGAACCTATATCGTGCGGGAGATTGCGGCACCGGAGGGGTATGTGCTGAACGAAGCACTGCATTATGTTTCTGTTACGGTAAACGAAGAAGTGATTGAGATTAAAATCACGGATAAGCTGATTATCGGCAGCGTCCGTCTGACAAAGGTTGACGCAGACTACCCGGCAAACAAGCTGACAGGCGCAGTCTTTGAACTGTATCAGGACACAGACGGAAACCAGAAATTCAACCCGAAGAAAGACGCACTGGTTGCTGAAATCCCGGAAATCTCCGAAGGCATTTACCAGACGGACGGGTTATTGTATGGAGGTTATTTTGTAAAAGAAAAGACTGCACCAAAAGGGTTCGTACTGGATGAAAATGCTTATTTCTTTGAGATAAACGAGGATGGGAAGATTGTGGACGTGGAGAACGAGGCAGGCGTTGGGTTCATCAACAAGCCGATTACCGGAAAGCTGGAGCTGACAAAGACGGACGTATCCGACGGGAAGCTGCTCCCCAATGCAAAGTTCCGTATCAAAGACAAGGACGGGAATGTAGTTGCGACAGGCGTGACTGATAAGGACGGGCTTGCCACCTTTACGCTCCGCTATGGCAAGTACACCTATCAGGAATATGACGCACCGGAAGGCTACCTGATTGACGAAAGGGAGTTCCCGTTTGAAATCAGAGAGGACGGGCAGGTTGTGAAAGCGGCCATGACCAATGAGAAAAAGCCAGTGGAGATTATCACCACGCCAAAGACGGGCGATGAGAGCAACGTGGGGTTGTGGATTGCCTTATCCGCTTTATCCGTGGCGGGAATCGGCGTGTTCAGTGTTTTGGCGGCAATGAGCAGAAAAAGAGAAGAACAGGAGGACTAAGCGTATGAAAGTGAAGACAGGAATCAGCATTGCACTGGTGGCGTTTATCGTGGGTACGGCGGTATTCTTGAGAATCCGCAGGAAGAAAGGGTAAAACAAACCCATGCGGTAATTCAGGCAAATCTATGCAGGAAGTGTTACGGGGCGGCGGTAAGCCGCCCTTTACATACCGGAGGAAAGGAGGTTTTCGAATGGCAGAGAGATTTAATTCCGGGATGGCAGAGAGGTTCGGCATAACCGCCGCCCTGCTTTTGGAGCATATCTGGAGGGAAGTGAAAGAAAACGAGTTCCACCATAGACATTGCTATGAGGGGAACACATGGATGAGATGCAGCAAAAAGGCGTTTACCGTCCATATGCCCTATCTCAGCAGGGGCATGATAACGTGTGGGATTGGGAGGCTGAAAAATGCCGGGATTCTGGTGCAGGGCGAACACAATGGGAGCCGCTTTGACCGGACGGCATGGTATGCCTTTACCGAATACGGAAAGAAAGTCATGGAAGAAAGCGAGGATGAGGAGCATGGGCGATGAAAAAGAGAAGCGGATGGTAGAAAGCTATGAGATTACGCAGGGAATCCAGATCGGGGACAAGGAAGTCATATTCGGCGTGGATGAAAAGGCAGAAATGCCGTATTTCTGTGCTTTTTATGTCAGCAACAGCATTATGGAATCCTATCAGGAGTGCATGGTGGGCGATGATTACGCCGAGATTATGGAGCTGTTTGCCGACCGGGTGAAGGCACAGTGCGTAAAGGTGCATGGGGAGCAGGAAAAAGTGGACGTGCCGAGGGAAAAAATCACAGCGGACAGGTGTATCCCCACGTTTCAGTGCGGGGACATCGTAGGAAAAGTAATGGCGGTCAAGCCGGAGGCGTTAAGGCCGGAGTACCGTTCTGCGGAACACCAGTTAATCTTAGTGACAGGCGGGAACGGTGCGAGGGAGCGTTCCTTTGGGAGCGCCTGCTATTGCATTACCCTTTATTCGGGCGAGCATGAGAGGTGGGAGCGGTATGACCTTGCGGGCGAGGTAAAGCCGGAGTGCCTGCCGGAATGGGCAAAGGAACGCTTTGCCGAAATTCAGAAACAGGAGGCGGCGAAAGCTGCCCCGAACCAGAATCAGAATAAGGATATGGAGGTGCGCTAAATGGACAGTTTCAGAACCAATGCGGGGTTTGTTATCACAACATCTATCCTCGTGGGAAATGCTGAGTTTGTTTTGGGTGTAAACATGAAGAACCCCAATTCTTTCGTCACATGGGAGTGCAAGGGACAGACGGATTACTTTTGGGGGCATTATACGGACAGCCTGCTGAAAGCTACAAAAGACTTATGCCAGCGGGCAATGGATGAAATTCTGTATCTGGAGCAGAGGGAGGAAAAAGCGGCGCAGAGGAACCCGGACAGAGGGTATCATCTGGAAGCATTCGTAAAATATGGGGACAGCAGTGCGGTGATCCAGTTCCCAACGCCGGAATTGGCGGATGTGCTGGGGAGCATTGGAATCACACAGCCACCGGAAAAGGTATATCTCAAAGCGTATTCCGACATAGAAGTGCAGTTACAGAATGGCGGGAATAAAGTGTCCGACGCACTGGTGCGGCTGTTCCGGGACGACAATTCGCTCCGCATGGTGAACGAGGTTGCAAAGGCGGTGTTCCATTCTGATTGCCGGGTATATGAATGGGTGGAAAAGAACCTGCGGGATGACCGCTATAAATCCGTGGAGGACGTATTGCGTGACGCAGTGGACTATGGGAAATATTTAAAGGACGTCTCCCATAAACAGAAAAAGGCAGGCGGAAGGGAGGAACGCTGATATGGAAATCCGGGCAATGGGGCAGGAAGAACAGAAATACACTTACAGGCAGAGTATGCAGATTCAGGGGCAGACCGGGAGCATCGGGTATCTCCGTGGCGATTTTGGGAGCCGGGGGAATGAGTTTCACACCACATGGAACGACCACAGGCAGTCATTGAAAACGGAAGAATTTCAGACGGAATTTGGGGTTATCAATGCGTTGCGTTCTGAAGAATACGGGCTTTTAGAGAGCCGGAGCAAAATGAGAAGTTATGCAGGAAGTTACCCCGACAGTGCATTTTCAGGGAATTGCGGCACAGAGTACGGCTTCCGGGTGGATACAGAGAAACACGCTTACCTGATACGGTGCAACCCCGTAAAAGGGGACTATAATTTCTACTGTTTCTGCTATGTAAAAGAATGGCTGGACAGCCATATGAAAAAGGCAAGGCAGGGCATACGCTTCATTGATCCGCATTACAAAGAGCTGTTCCGCATCCCGGATGGGGAAAAGATTCTCATTACGACCGGGTGGGGCGAAAAGAATGAGCGGGTTTGCAGGTTCATTGACGAGTGCCACAGCGAGATTGGCAGCAACTTATACCATATCTGCGAATTTGCCGAGCGCATGGAGCGGAGCGGGGCAACTTGTGAGCCAGTGCAGGCAGAGCCGCAGAAAAATAGAAATATGGAAACACCCACCGGGTATCCCTCTATGTGCAAAAAGACGCACAATCATAAGGAAAGGTAGGTAATTATATGGCGCAGATAAACAACAAATATGTCCGTTCCCTCTCAAAGCTGATGGAGGCGGGATTTAGCGATGAGAAAGCAATCCTTGCCATGACGATGGACGATATTCTGGCACTGCCGGGTATTTCCGTGGCGGAGATTGTGATGATAAACGGGATTCAGAAAGCGGTGAAGGCAAACAAGGTCATCACATTTTTGGGCGGCGGCGAGGTATAGCGGGAAAGGCAGGTGCAGACACATTGGCAAAAAAGAGATTTGACATTATCACGGAGCTGTATGCGGAAGCCGTAAAGGAAGTGGCCGCAACGCCGGAAAACTGGATGACTTTCTTAAACTCCGCCTGCCGCAATTACCGCCTGCCCTTTGACGAGCAGTTGTTAGTCCATGTGCAGCGTCCGGACGCTACCGCAGTCTTACAGATGGAGGACTGGAACAGGAAGTTTGGGCGTTGGGTGAAGCGGGATTCCAAAGGGATTGTGGTCATTGACAAAAATGCGAAAACCATGCGCTTAAAGCACTACTTTGACATTTCCGACACGCAGGAGGGACGCTACCGCCGTCTGGTGCGCCCCGTGCCTTTGTGGGAGGTAGGGGAGAAATACAGGCAGGACGTGCAGGAAACCCTTGCAAATGCCTTCGGCGTGTCCGGGGAAAGCTTAGATTTTGCGGGAACCATACTGGAGGCGGCGGAAAACGCAGCCGATGACAACATCGCAGATTATTTAAAGGATATTTTGGCTTACCGCACGGGCAGCTTTTTAGAGGAACTGGACGAGTACAGCGTGGAGGTGCAGGCAAAGAGCCTTTTATCAAGCAGCATAGCCTACATGGTAATGGTGCGGTGCGGCATAGACACGGAAACCTATCTGGATGCAGATGATTTCCGAAACATCACGGATTTCAACACGCAGGAGCTTGTAAACCTGTTCGGCACAGCCACCAGCGACGTGGCGGAAATGGCGTTGGGGGAAATCTCCGACACCATCCTGAAACTGCAAAAAGAGGAAAAAAGAAGGAGCCGCACATTTGCCGGGGAAAATGCAGGCAGGTATAATGAAAGCGAGAAAGACAAAAACAGCACTTCGGAAAGGGGTTTTGATGATGAGAGAGATAGCTTACAGCAAACAGGGCGATTACCTTCTGCCGGACATCACCGTACCGGACGAACCGGAAGTACACCTTGGGAAGTACGGCTCACTGCGCCGGAATTACCTGAAGGAGCAGCATTACGGGATATTCTTAAGCCTGCTGACGCAAGGGAAGCTGAACCAGCACCTGAAGGAAACGCAGGAGGAGGCGCAGGGCAGGATGGAGCAGATCGTGTCGCAGATGACACAGTCGCAGGAGGTGACGGAGGAACTGAAAGCGAAAGACCAGATGTTGTGGCTTTCGATGATGAACAACATCCGGCAGGCGGCGGAGGAAATCGTGATGAACGAACTGGTTTACGCATAACGTCCAAAGAACCGGAGCCGCAGGCAGAAGGCGGTTTGTCGGCGGAAGGGATGCCAGAGGCACGGGAGCCGGAGCCGCAGGCGGACGGTGGCTTGCCCACAGAAGATAAGCCAGCGGAAGTTTTAGCGGTTTATGACAGAAGCAGCGAGGACAGCTCTTTTCCTTTTTTCGGGGAGGATGAGGACATCAAATCGCTGCTTTTGTCTACCCCGCATTTGAAAGCGAACAAAGGGGAAATCCGGGCATTTTTTGAAAGCCATGAGGATAAGAAAGAGCGCACGGAGTATATCAAAGGGATATTCAACAATGAGTACACGGAAATCACGCTGGAGGACGGCAGGCGTGTAGGATATAAAACCTACCAGAACGTGCTCCATATGTGGGAGGGGAGCTATCTTTCCCGCACTTCACAGTCCTATTTTGACTGGGGAAAAATCGCAGGGTATTTTGAGGGTATGCGGCTTTTGGGGGAACTGAAAGATAAGATGAACCCGCTCCCGACCGTGGAAGGGCAGCTTAGCCTGATGGAAGATTTAGCAGAGGAAAAGACCTCTGCTTTTTCTTTTTCCCAGGAAATCATTGATACCGTCATCAAGACCAGCGCTGATTTGAAGCCGGGGAAATACGGCATTTATGTCTATTTCCTGAAAAACCGCACGAACCAGCAGAAGGCGGACTATCTCAAAAATGCCTATGGATTTGTCGGCGCTTATCCGGTAATTACGGGAACCGGGATTGATATGCTTGCCAGCAGTGAAGGGATGCAGATTATAAAGGGTGAAACGGAAATCCTGCTGAAATGGGGAAAGGTTGCAAAGCGCATTGACGAGCTGATTGCCGCAGGGCGGTATATGACGGAAAAAGAAATGGAGTACCTGCCGGAGTATGAAAAAAGCGTCCTTACGGCTGAAATCTACCATTTTTATAAGAACCAGCCGGAGGAAGTGGCGCGCCCCTATCCGTTTGGTTCGGAGTACCGTGCAGGCGTGAAGGCAATCCGGCCGCAGCTTGACATCCCGGAGCGTGTGGAAGAAATCTTGACCGTAATGGCGGAAGTGCTTAATAATACCGCAGATTATGACAACCGTTATCCATTCATGCAGAAGGTGTACCGTGACCTTATGGACTACCGGGACGGGAAATTCAGTCTGATTTCGCCCATACCAACCGAAACAGAAACACCGTCCCTGCCGGAACCGGAGCCGCCCATTCCCCCGGAGGGGAAAAAGGCAGAGCCGGACAGCCTTGCAAAAAGGCTCAATGAGCTTTATAAGGAAACCGACCTGCGGGCATATGAGGCGAATATAGAGCAGGGGGAATCCGAGCAGGAGGCGATAGCGCAGATTGAAAAGCAGCTCTCAAATCCAGACGAGGTTGGGGCGATTTTAGATTACCTTATCAGCGTCCAGCAGGCAACGGAGCCGGATGTGGAGGCGTATCAGGAGCTTGCGGGACTGATTGAGGAAGTGCAGGGGCTTCCGGCCATGAACCAGCCCTATGACCTTCAGCCGGAAACCGTGGTGTATATCGGCATGGAGAAATATGAAATCCTTACCATGACCGACAGCATGGTAGTATTGCATGACCTCACCTACCCGCTGTTCACGAAAGATATGCCCCGTGAGGAATTTGACTGCAAGCTGCGTGAAAACCCGGCAAATGACCATTTGAAAACCAAACGGCCATTGCCGGAACCACCAGCCGAAAAGAAAAACACGGAACCCCTTCCCGCAGGGGACGGGCAGGGAACCGCTTCACCAAAGACGGAAAAAGAGGAAATCCCGGAAGAAAACCTTACCGTGGCACAGAAAAATTACCGTGCCCTCATGGAGCTTGCGCCGGAGGTGCTGCGTGGGGAAACGGAATCAAAATCGTTTGAAGCGGGGCAGTCCTTTATGCCGCTTACCGTGGAAAGCATCGGGGAGAACCGCATTGCAATCTCCCATTATTACACGCAGAACGGGGATTCCCTTGCCGACCCGGATATGGAGTTTGTGTTCGACCATGAGGCTAAGACCTTAAATGCAAGGACATTCCAGCAGGACAATTTAAACCGTTTTGAGCAGGTAGTGATAGATGGCGTTGTGGACGAGGCACTGGAGAACGAATTAAATGATTTTGCAAGCCAGTGGTTTAAAAATATCCGGGAACAGGGATATTTGCCGATCAGAGAGGAAAAGCAGCTATCGGAAAGCGACGTCCCAATCGGCACGGAAAAAGAAAGCAGTGAACCGGCAGACCTTGCGCCGGCGTGGGAGAAGAAAAAGCCAGCGGGCAGGATACGGGGCTTTGACCTGCACCCGGAAATCCCAAAGGAGCAGCGGAGCCAGTACCGGATTACCAATGACGAGCTGGGGCATGGGACGCCAAAAGAGAAGTTCCGGGCGAACATTGCCGCCATCCAGCTATTGAAGAAGTGCGAGGAAGAGGACAGGTACGCAACGCCGGATGAGCAGGAAATCTTATCAAAGTATGTGGGCTGGGGCGGCTTGTCGGACGCATTTGACGAAACCAAATCCGCATGGGGATATGAGTACCTGGAACTGAAAACCGTATTGACGCAGGAGGAATACGCCGCCGCAAGGCAGTCAACTTTGACCGCATTTTACACGCCGCCCGTTGTCATCCGTGCCATGTATCAGGCATTGGAGAACATGGGCTTAAAATCCGGCAACATCTTAGAGCCGTCCTGTGCGGTGGGCAACTTCATCGGCATGAAGCCGGAGAGCTTATCAGACTGCAAGATATACGGGGTGGAGATTGACAGCATGTCGGGCAGGATTGCAGGGCAGCTTTACCAGAAATCCACGGTTGCCTTGCAGGGGTACGAAGAAGCAGAGCTGCCGGACAGCTTTTTTGACGTGGCAATCGGCAATGTCCCATTCGGCCAGTTTAAATTATCCGACAGGCGGTATGACAAAAACAACTTCCTTGTGCATGACTATTTTTTTGCAAAGACGCTGGATAAAGTCAGGCCGGGCGGAGTGATTGCGTTTATCACGTCATCGGGGACGATGGACAAGAAGAACCCGGCGATACGCAAATATATCGCACAGCGGGCGGAGCTTTTGGGAGCCATAAGGCTTCCCAACGATACGTTTAAGAAAAATGCGGGGACGGAAGTAACCTCTGATATTTTATTTTTGCAGAAGCGTGACCGCATGGTGGAAACGGAGCCGGACTGGTTATACCTTGATGTTGATGAAAACGGGATTACGCAGAACCGCTATTTTGTGGAACACCCGGAGATGGTGTTGGGCGAGATGGTAATGGAGAGTACGAAATACGGCATGGACAGCGTCTGCCGCCCGTATGAGGACGCCAGCCTTGAAACCCTGCTTGCAGGGGCGGTGGAAAACATTCAGGCGGAGATTGCGGAACAGGAAACGGACGAATTAGTGGAGGAAGAAGATAACTCTATCCCCGCCGATCCGTCCGTTGCCAATTTCTCCTTCACCGTTTATGACGGGAAAATCTACTACCGGGAGAACAGCCGCATGAAGCCCGTGGAGCTGTCCGTGACCGCCGCAAACCGGGTAAAAGGCATGGCTGCCATCCGTGACTGTGTGCGGGAGCTGATTGCTTACCAGACGGAAGGGTACGCCGATACGGTCATCGAAGAACAGCAGAGGAAGTTAAACCAACTGTACGATGCGTTCCAGAAGAAATACGGGATACTGAATGCTAGGGCGAACAGCATGGTCTTTTCGGACGATAACAGCTATCCGCTGCTCTGCTCTTTAGAGATTGTGGCGGAGGACGGCATACACGCACGGAAAGCCGATATGTTCCATAAGCGCACCATCAAGCCGCATCAGGCGGTGACAAAGGTGGATACCGCCAGCGAAGCGTTGTCGTTATCTTTATCTGAGAAAGCCAGAGTGGACATGGATTATATGTGTTCCCTGACCGGGAAAAGTGCGGAGGAAATCGAGCGGGAGCTGTCCGGCGTGATTTTCCGTCTGCCCAATGTAACGGGAGGGGAGCCTGAGTTTGTTTCGGAAGATGAATATTTATCCGGCAATGTCCGGGAAAAACTGAAAGAGGCGAAGCTGGCGGCATTGGCGTCCGAAGCCTATCAAAGCAACGTGGAGGCACTGGAAAAGGTACAGCCGAAGGATTTGACCGCATCGGAAATCAGTGTGCGGCTGGGAGCCACATGGATTCCCATCAGCGACGTGTCGGAATTTATGTTCCAACTGCTGGATACGCCCAACTACAACCGATGGAATATCAAAATCCATTTCTCCAAATTCACCGGGGAATGGAACATTGAGGGAAAGAGCAATGACAAGGGGAACCCGAAGGCGAACAACGCATACGGGACGCACCGTGCCAACGCCTATAAGATTATCGAGGATACGTTAAACCTGCGTGACACCCGTGTCTATGACTATATCCCCACCGAGGACGGGAAGAAAAAGGCAGTCTTAAACAAAGAGGAAACCGCCATAGCGCAGGGCAAGCAGGACTTAATCAAGCAGGCGTTCCAGGACTGGATCTGGCAGAACCCGGAGCGCAGGCAGAGATTGACGGCGTATTACAATGAGAATTTCAACGCCATCCGGCCGAGGGAATATGACGGGAGCCATTTGAATTTCTATGGCATGAACCCGGAAATTAAGTTAAGGCAGCACCAGAAAAACGGGGCTGCCCGCATCATTTACGGAGGGAACAGCCTGCTTGCCTATGTGGTGGGAGCCGGGAAAACCTATACGATGGTTGCGGCGGCGATGGAGTGCAAGCGGTTGGGACTCTGCAACAAATCCATGATTGTGGTTCCAAACCACATCATAGAGCAGTTTGCCGCCGAGTGGCTCTAGCTTTACCCTGCCGCCAACCTGCTTGTGGCCACCAAAAAGGATTTTGAAACCAAGAACCGGAAGAAATTCTGTGCGAGGATTGCGACCAGCGACATTGACGCAGTTATCATTGGCCACAGCCAATTTGAGAAAGTGCCGCTCAGCACAGAGAGGCAGCAGCGTATGCTGGAGGAGCAGATTGATGAAATCATAGATGGGATTGCGGAGGCAAAGCGCAACGGAGGGAGCAGGTTCACCATCAAGCAGATGGAGAAATCAAAGAAATCCCTGCAAACCAAACTGTCAAAATTAAACGACCAGAGCCGGAAAGATGACGTTGTTTTCTTTGAAGAACTGGGCGTTGACCGCCTGTTTGTGGACGAGGCGGACGGCTACAAAAACCTTTACCTTTACACAAAAATGCGGAACGTGGGCGGCATTGCACAGACGGAGGCGCAGAAATCCTCTGATATGTTCATGAAGTGCCGCTATCTGGACGGGATAACGGGCGGGAAAGGCGTGATATTTGCCACCGGAACCCCCGTGAGCAACTCAATGGTGGAGCTTTACACCATGCAGAGGTATTTGCAGTACAACACCCTTGTGCGGAACCATTTGCAGCATTTTGACGCATGGGCGTCCACCTTCGGGGAAACCGTTTCTGCAATAGAATTAGCCCCGGAGGGCAGCGGCTACCGGATGAAAACGAGGTTTGCAAGGTTCTACAACCTGCCGGAGCTTATGATGATGTTCCGGGAGGTTGCGGACATCCAGACCGCCGATATGCTGAACCTGCCCGTGCCGGAAGCGGAATACAAGGTGGTGGCGGTAAAGCCCAGCGAGATACAAAAGGATATGGTACAGACGTTAGGGGAGCGGGCGGAGCGTGTGCGAAACGGCATGGTGAACCCCATGCAGGACAATATGCTGCTGATTACCAATGACGGGCGCAAGCTGGCGTTAGACCAGCGGCTTACAAATGAAATGCTGCCGGACGAGCCGGAGAGCAAAGTCAATGCCTGCGTCAACGAAGTCTACCAATTTTGGGAGGAGGGGAAGGAGCAGAAATTGACACAGTTATTGTTCTGCGATTTGTCCACGCCGAAGAATGACGGGACATTCAGCGTCTACAATGACGTGCGGGATAAGCTGATTGCAAAAGGAATCCCACCGCAGGAGATTGAATTTATCCATGACGCCAACACGGAGGTGAGGAAAAAAGAGTTATTTTCAAAGGTACGCAGGGGAGCCGTCCGCATCCTAATGGGCAGCACGTTTAAGATGGGCGCAGGCACAAACGTCCAGAATTTAATCATTGCCAGCCATGATTTAGACTGCCCGTGGCGTCCCAGAGATTTGGAACAAAGGGGCGGTCGAACCATCCGACAGGGCAACCAGAACAAGAAAGTATTTATCGTGCGGTATGTGACCGAGGGGACATTTGACGCTTATATGTACCAGATGATTGAGAACAAGCAGAAATTTATCAGCCAGATCATGACGTCCAAAAGCCCGGCACGCACCATCGAGGACATTGACGAGGTGGCTTTATCCTATGCGGAAATCAAAGCCCTTGCCACCGGGAACCCGTATATAAAGGAAAAGATGGACTTAGACATCCAGGTGTCGAAGCTGCAACTCTTAAAGCAGAGTTTTTTAAGCCAGCGTTACGAAATGGAGGATAAGGTGACGAAATATTATCCAATGGAGATAAAAAGGCAGAGCCAGTGGATTGTAGAGTACCAGCAGGACATTGAGCAGGTGAAGGCGCACACGCCGCCAGACCGGGATACCTTCCCGCCCATGCAGATAAACGGCGTGACCTATGGGGAGAAAAAGGAGGCGGGACAGGCGATTATTGCAGCCTGCAAAGCTATGACTTCCCCTAATCTGGTTCCGCTGGGAGCCTACCGTGGGCTTGCGATGGAGCTTTCTTACAGCACCTTCAGCAAGGATTTTGTCATCACCCTGCAAGGGAAACGGGCGTACCATGTGACGCTAGGGACGGACATCCACGGGAACATCACCCGTCTGGATAATGAGATAGAGAAGTTTGGCGATAACCTCTCCCGGTGTGAGGAACATCTGGAAACTTTAAAAGCGCAGCTTGAAAATGCAAAAATAGAGGCAGTCAAGGAGTTCCCGAAAGAGCAGGAATTAGCAGAAAAGACCGCCCGGCTGGGGGAGTTAAATGCCCTGCTTGATATGGACAAGAAAGAAAATATCGTGCTGGACGTTGAGCCGGAGGAAGAAGAAACGGAGCCGGAGAAAGGAAGTAAAGACCGGGAACGGTGAAAAAAGCGGTATTGGGAAACCAGTGCCGCCTACATAGCGGACGGGCAAAACGAAGGGCGGTTCGCATATTTGTTGTTGCAGTGAAAAATGGGTATATTATAATAAAAACGAAAGGGTGATTGAAATGAACGCAGCAACAGAGGAATACAATGATTTAGTCAAGTGTATGGAACATGGATTTATGGAGATAGACAACGATATAATCGTGGATTTGCGGAAGCAGGATGAAAGCTATCTGGCACTTTGCAGGCAGATCGGGGATATGGAAAGGGACTATCCGTTCATACTGAATGTGACGGAGGGCGAGGGAGATATATTTTAACAGCGGAAGAACACAGGGTATTGGTGGAGTATTTCAGGTTTAGTCTGAAAAAAGATAACATTGAGAGAAAGCAGATTTATTTCCGGGGGCATACGGACGGGTATGCTTATTTGAAGAAAATAGGGGTGGTTTAGTAGATGGCGTGTAGACAGTATCGAGTGATGATACTGTCTTTCTTATAGCCAACTGGTTCTCAAAACGAAGATAAGGCTGCTTTAGTTATAACCCCAAATATGATATACTAATATATATTGGAGTTGGACAAGGAGATATGTAATGTTTGGAACTGTTATTATAGATGCATATAGGAAAGAAGAAATTGAGGAAATGGCAAATGCGATTGATGATTTATGTTCGCCAACAGATAGTTGTGGGTGGGCTTCAGCAGGAATATATTGTTTTTGGGATTACTATGCAGAGGCAATTCTGTATATCGGATTAGCGGGCGACTTGGCAGAGAGATTTAAGCAACATAATGGGATTCTGCCAGTTAAAGAGGGTTCAAAGCAAAAACAAATTGAAGAATATTTTTCGAAAAATGAGCGTTTGGGTTATACGATATTTGTACAGTCACCGTTATCCCAACCATTAGTGCATAGAAATAGAGGGATGTATGAGAAATTTGCAAAGCAACAGAATTCTCCGGTGGAAGATATGTTAAGTGAGCAAGGACGAGATGATATAAAAAGAGTAGAAGGTATTCTAATAGAATCATTTCGGAGAAAATACGGACATTTTCCACCTTGGAATAGTATAGGTGGTTCTTCGGCAGGCCAAACAAAAGTGATGGAAAACAATATCAATATTGTTAAGAGTTTTTGCAGACCAGATGATTATAAAATAAATCCTATAGTATCACGTTGTACAATTCGGGAATTATCTACGAATCCTACATGGGAATGGTATGAGAATTATTTACATGCTGTGAGAATGAATTTGCTTATACTTGGGATGGATTATGATAAATCATTGGAACTTGTAAATAAAAATGATACATTAGGTACTTATGAACGAATGAAAAAAAGTGGATATTTAAGAAAACGGCTGATAGTTTAGTTTTGGTAAATAGTCAAAGATAGAATTTAAGGTTATATTCCAAATTTGAGTTTTTAAGGAAGAAATTATTGACAAGGAGATAGCATGGGAGAGATTGTTGGACTATGTGTTGGAAATTATGATTTTTTATCATTTAAAAATACTTTTGGGGATTTATTGTCAATTTTTAGTAAAGAAAATTTGACGATAGAAGAAGTATTTGACGAGGAATTACAAGAAAGTATTACAAGACGATATTTTTCTATGAATGTCAGTAAAGCAAAAATGTGTTTAGATGTAATGGGGCATACAATTTCGAAGGCAAGAAGTGTATTTGAATACCATAAGAAGAACTATGTAGACAACCTAAAAGATTATCCAGACGAAAAAATTGATGTTGATAGTGTTGAAAAAGAGTACACTTTTGAAAATTGGTCTAAAGCAGTAGTAAAGTATTCTGCAATATTAGCAGTGGACACTTGGGAGGAAGGTGATTATAAGTTATTAAGGCAATGCAGATGTGAGAATAATTCTATGTGTGAGAAAATGGTATTAGATTCGTTGCCACATTGGAAAGATGATACCTATTTCGGCATTGATTTATGCTATACAGATGAAGAAATAGGATCGCCTTGGGATGTATTACGAATTATTTTAGAGGCGTTTGAATCGGATGAAAAGATTACACTTGACTATACAAATCTATTTGAAGGTGGATGGTGTGACGAGGTTCCGGAGGAAAAAGAGTATTCAGTATCTAAAACAGTTATTCTTACAGAGGGCAGTACAGATGCAAGTGTTATATCTGAAGCAATGAAGTTGTTGTATCCTCATATGGTAAAATTTTATTCTTTCATTGATTTTTCAACTTATGTTGTGCAAGGAAGTACAAATTACTTGACTCACTATTTAAAAGCATTTATTGCAGCAGGAATTGAAAATAGAATTATTGCATTATACGATAATGATTCGGCTGGATTAAGCGAAATAGAGTCCTTGAAAAGAATTCCAATTCCACCAAATGTAAGAATTATGCATTTGCCAGACTTAGAGATGTGCTACAATTATCCAACCATCGGCCCGGCAGGAAAATCAGTAGATAATATTAATGGTCGTGCCTGTTCAATAGAAATGTTTCTCGGTAAAGATATTTTAAAACAAAATGGAGAATATGAGCCTATCCGTTGGAAGTCTTATATTGATAAAGTTGCTGCATATCAAGGAGAAATAATTTCTAAATCCGAAGTGCTGAAACAATTTAAATTGAAAGTTAAAAGAAGTAAGGAGCAAATTATTTTAGAAGAATGGGAAGAATGTGATTTATTACTTAGAGAAATCTTTGCTGTCTTTGAAAAATAGGACTATTTAGGATGAGTGAAGTATAAATTGGGATTTGCGCTTAAAATAGAAATCCTATTATTACATAGCCGATTGATTTTCAAAACGAGAATCAATCGGCTATTTTTATGCCCGGATATTCAAAAACAGACAGCAAATATCCAATCAAGGGCAGGAAAGGAGCTGAGATTTATGCCATATATCGCACCGGAAGTCGTGCAGGAGGCAAAGCGGATGGACTTGCTGACGTACCTGAAAAACTATGAGCCTTATGAGCTTGTGCATTTTTCGGGCAACACCTACACCACGAAAAGCCATGACAGCCTGAAAATTTCCAACGGGAAATGGATGTGGTGGAGCCGTGGAATCGGGGGCAGGTCAGCGGTTGACTACCTGATAAAAGTCAGGGACTATACTTTTGTGGAGGCGGTACAGACGATTGCAGGGCAGGCGGCGATTGCGCCGCCTGTTTCCCTACCAGCCGAAAAGACAACAGAAAAGAAACTGCTCTTACCCAAACCCAACCGATACCAGACGCAGGTTGTTTCCTACCTGAACAGGCGTGGGATTGACACGGACATCATTGGATTCTGTCTGCAAAAGGGAATGGTTTTTGAGAGCGAGAACCACCACAACGCTGTATTTGTGGGCATGGACAAGGGAGGAACACCCCGGTATGCCGCCCTGCGTGGAATCGGGACGGACTTTATCGGGGATGCAAACGGGAGCGACAAAAACTATTCATTCTCTATCCCGGCAGAGGGAAACAGCGTAAAAGTCCACCTGTTTGAATCCGCTATCGACCTGCTGTCCTATGCCACCCTGCAAAAAATGGACGGCCAGGACTGGAGGGCGGAACATCTTTTATCCCTTGCAGGCGTGTACCAGCCAGCAAAGGAAATCGAACGCAGCAAGGTTCCGGCAGCGCTCACACGGTTTTTAAAAGAGTACCCGGAGGTTGAGGAAGTGGAGCTGCACCTGGACAATGACCGGGCAGGCAGGCTGGCGTCAGAGGCGATCAAGGCCGTGCTTCCGAAACAGTACCGGACACGGGATAAGCCGCCGCCAAAGGGCAAGGACTGCAACGATTTTCTCTGTATCCGGTTAGGAATCGGGATAACGGAACGGGTAAAAAAGAATCACGGAAGGAGCCATGAGAGATGAAAACGTATGACGTAACAATAACGGAAACCCTGCAAATGACTGTACCCATTGAGGCGGAGAGCCTTGCGGAAGCGGAACAGACAGCAGAGGATAACTGGAACAGAAGCCAGTATATTCTGGACGCAGACCATTTTGTGGGAGCTGATTTTAAAGCGAAAGAGAGCGTCCGGGACAAAGGCATAGGGCGGTAGGAAAGGAGGCGTTTGCCATGAGGCAGTATGAAATGACGCTGGTTGCCATCTCTGAAAAGAGGGTGAAAATCTCTGCGGAGAGTGCGGAAGCTGCCGCACAGATGGTGGAAAAGATATACAGCGAAACCAATATCTTAGATTTTTCCAACCGGGACGTGACGGATGTTTCTGTCCTTGCGAAAGCGGCGGACGGAAAAGAAAGCGTCTGTAACGCATACCCGGAGGGATGTGCAAGATGCCCGTATTCCTGCCCGATGGATGGGAAATGTATGCGGGATGATCCGGAAAACCGCTGTCAGGAGTGTGTGAACCATTGCAAAGTGTGCGGCAGGTGTGAGGCGAAGGAGTCCGGGGACTGCGGGCAGGAGTGCATAGAGTGCGGGCATTGCTGTCCGGAATGTGCGTGCTGCACCCATCCGATTAAGGAGCAGCAGCCGGGGAAGCATCTGTTTTCGGCGGGTAATGATACCAAAACAAAAGGCGGTACGCAGTCGCAGGGGTGATACACAATACCAGCAAGCAACGCCTTTGGATTGCCATGCGGCAACCCGAAGGCAGCTTGTTAGGGGAAAATCCCCTAATACCCCTTTTTAGCGGAGCCGGGAGGTTCCGCCAGATATAACAAGTTGCATGGTGACAGCGCACCATGACGGAAAGGTGAGTGGAGCAGTATGTTGGCATTTTTAAGTGGAACTTTTGTAGGCGGCATTGTGGGCGTGGTGATGATGTGCCTGTTGCAGATTAACCGCCTGCACGGGGGAGATACGGAGGTAGGCAGATGAGAAAGAGGGACGTCCCGTTTCTGTTCCGTTTGAATAAGGAGGAGGCGGACGCATTCAGGGAGCGGGTAAAGCGGAGTGGAATCAGCCAGGAAGCCTATGTGCGTCAGGCAATCACGGGAAAGACGCCGAGGGAGGCTCCGCCGCCCGACTATTATTCCATGATGCGGGAGCTGCATAAGATTGGGAACAACTTAAACCAGATCGCACAGAAGGCGCACACGTTGAACGTGATTGACGTGCAGAGGTATGACAGCGACATGAGGAAGTTTGATGAAGCGGTCAGGCTGATTACCGAGGCGGTCATCCTGCCGGAACAATCGGGAACCCCGCAAAGCCTGATTTGCGGGGAAAAGGAGCAGCCACAAAGCGGTAAGCCTTTGCCCGTCAGGGATAAAGGCGGCAAGCGGAGTGGGCTGTGACGTGGCAGCAACATCTATCTGGAGCGTCAAAGGGTGGCTGGGGAAAGTCGTCATCTATGTGCAGAACCCGGATAAGACAAAAAATCCTGAAATCGCAAAGCTGTCTGGCATGGAGGAAACAGAAACGCAGGGGCTGTCCGACGTCATCGCCTATGCGGTCAATGCGGAAAAGACCAGAAAGAGGGGGAAACCAGAGGCAGCGGAGGATGTCATAGATGATGAAAACGAGAAGGTCATGGAGCAGTATGTGTCCGGCGTCAACTGCGCCCCGACCACCGCCCGGTCAGAAATGATGGCGGTCAAAAAGAGGTACGGGAAAGACGAGGGCATTATGGCGTTCCACGGCTACCAGTCCTTTGCGCCGGGGGAATGTACCCCGGCGATGGCGCATGAGATTGGCGTGAAGCTGGCGGAGGAATTGTGGGGGAGCCGCTTTCAGGTGATAGTCGCTACCCACTTAGATAAGGCGCACCACCTGCATAACCATTTCGTGGTGAACTCCGTTTCCTTTGCGGACGGCCTGCGGTATCACCGCAGCAAGCAGGATTACCGGGATATGCGTAACGCTTCCGACAGGTTATGCCGGGAATACGGATTGTCCGTCATAGAGAACCCAAAGCAGAAAGCAAAGCATTATGGGGAGTGGCTGGCAGAGCAGGAGGGCAGGCCAACCTATTTAGGGATGATAAAGGCGGACGTGGACGAAGCCATTGCAAAGGCGAGGACGGAAAAGCAGTTTTTCCATTACCTGAAAGAGAAAGGCTATTCCATCAAATTCGGGAAGGACGTCACGGTACGGGCGGAGGGCAGGGAGCGGGGGATGAAGCTGGCAAGGAACTTAGGGGAGGAATACACCTTAGAAGCCATCCGCAGGCGGATACTCACGCAGAAGATAGAAAAGCCTGCGCCGCCTGTTATTCTGTCACAGAAGAAGACCTATGTCATAAAAGTGCATGGGAATATACAAAAGGCAAGGAAAATCGGCGGACTCCGTGGCCTGTACCTGCATTATTGTTACCTGTTGGGAATTCTGCCGGAGAACCGACCGCCTGTAAGCCCGAAGCAGGTACACATGATGTTCCGGGAGGACTTGATAAAACTGGATAAGATTTCAAAGGAAACAAGGCTGCTCTGCCATTATCGCATAGATACCACGGAGCAGCTTTTTTCATTGAAAGAAGAGTTGCAGGGGAAGATGGCGGAGCTTGCGGACAAAAGGAAACACCTGCGGTATCAGATCCGCAGCGTCAAAGACGGTGAAAAGCTGTCAGAGGTAAAAACAGAAATCTCCGGTCTTTCAAAGCAGATCGGGGAACTGCGGAAGGAGGTGGGACTCTGCGACGGGATAGCCGCACGTTCCGGCGCAATGAAAGAAAAATTAGAAACCGTGCGGCAGGAAAATAGTGTGGAGGAAAAGAACATCCACACGGAGAAGGAGGGAACAATCCATGAACACATCAGGCGAAGCCGCTGACCAGGTGGTGCGTATGTCGATGGAAGTGGGGGAAGCGGCCTTAAAAATCTCCGGCGAGGGGGCAAAGCAGCTTGCAGTGCTGTTGTACGCCATCTTAAAGGAGCAGAAAAAGACCAGAGGCAGGGCAAGGCTGGAAACCTTAGTGCGCTCCGGGAAACCGCTCACCGTATTTTCCGTAAAGGAAAGCGACCTGAAGAAATTTGTGCAGGAGGCGAAGCGGTATGGAATCCTCTACTGCGCCGTCCGTGATCCGAAGGGGAGCAGCGACGGGATGGTGGACATTATGGTGAAGGAGGAAGATGCGCCCCGCATCAACCGTATCGTGGAACGCTTCAAGTTTGCGTCCGTCACGGAGGCGGCACAGATTAAGACGGAAATCCAGAAGTCGAGGGAAGAAAAATCGCAGGCGAAGGAGAAAAAGGCGGCTCCCGGAAAGGAGAAAACGAAGGAACCGCCAAAAGAGAAAGCGTCACCGGAAAAAACACCAACGGAGAAACCGTCACCGGGAAAGCCGCAGGCACAGCCAGAACCGGAGAAAGACAGGCCGGGAAAGTCACAGGAAGATTTGCTGGTAGAAGAGCTTTTAGGCAGCCCCACGCAGAAAGAGGAGGGGCAGCAGAAAAACCCCTCTTTGGGCAAGACTGCGAAATCCCGTCAGTCCGAGCCTACCTTAAAGAAGCAAAGGACAACCGCCGAGGGTACTTCTAAGCTGTACCAGCCAGCCACGCCGGAGAAACCGTCCGTGCGGGAGGAGCTGAAAGAGATTCAGGCAGCGAGGAAGAAAGAAGCGGAGGCAGGGAGCCGGAGTGAGCCTGCAAAGGACACCAAAGCGAAAAACCAGAAGCCATTGCAGCATAGACAGCCGCAGACAAAAACAAAACCGAAAAAATCGAAAGAGAGGTAAGTATGTATGGACAACAATTTCAGCCTTGATTCTTTACTGAACGTCTCCGCCGTGCCGCAGGATGACCGGGTGGCGGCATTTATCGCAGAGAGCAGGAACAACCGGAGCCGCTGTTATGAAATGTCGGAGCAGATGACGGCGGCGGTGGCCACGGACGGGCAGGCGTTTCAACAGTACCTTGACGTGCAGAGCCGCTTTGACCGCTACACCGCCAACAATGCCCTGCTGATTATGGCGCAGAAGCCGGAGGCGCAGAAGATTGGCGATTACGGCTACTGGCGGGATCAGGGAGCCTATGTGAAAAGGCAGGAGCGGAACAACCCCATCCTGATTATGGAGCCGGGGAAGGAGTATGAGCGTGAGGACGGGAGCACCGGAACCTATTACAATGCGAAAAAGGTGTATGACATTTCACAGACCAACGCAAGGGACAGGTTACAGCAGGCGCAGCCGGAAATCACGGACGCACAGCTTGTGCGGGCGGTGGTGAACAACCCGCCCGTTGCCATTGTTGCGGCGGAGCCGGATCAGATGCCGGAGGACAAAGGGGCATTGTTCGAGCCGGAGGAGAGCTGCATTTATGTGCGAAAAGGCATGAGCGCACAGGTAATCTTCCGGAGCGTGACGCCGGAGCTTGCCCTTGCCGGGTTTGCGGACGGGGATAAGAATTACGACCGCAACGAGGACGCCTTCCATGCCTATTGTGCGTCCTACCTGCTCTGCAAAAAATATGGCGTGGACACGCAGGGGTTTGATTTCACCCATGCGCCGGAATTTTTCGAGGGCATGGAGCCGCAGGAAGTCCGTGGGGAGCTGTCCAAAGTCCGTGACGCAGCGGGCGATATATCTTCCCGCATGGCGAAAGTGCTGGAGCCGAACCGGAGCCAGAACCAGAGGCAGCAACCGCAGGCGCAGCATAACCGGGAGGACGCAAGATGAGGGCAGTGAAGGCAGGATATAACTTTAACCTTTTCCCGGAAGAAAATCTGTGCGGCATTGACCTTGAGCCGACAGGCGGAAAAGTATGCGTGGAGGGCGTGACGTACCCGCTGTACCGTGGAACCACCTATGCGGAATCGGAGAAAGTTGACCGCCTGCTTGACGCATACGGGGAAATGCCAATCCGGGATTATAAGGTAAAGAACAGAGAACAGGAAAGGTAGACGGAGGTGGTGAATTTGAGCGGGGAAAAGAAAACCCTTGAGCTGGACAAATATGAGTATGGCGTAATCTTCCATGCCCTGAAAGACGAGCGCAACCAGATGATAAAGGAGGGCAGGCCGACAGACGCAGTGGACGATGTGCTTCTGAAAGTCATCGAGCTGATTGAGGAGCCGCCGGAGAAAGAGAAAAGGGGGCGGAAATGCCATGAGGAGCGGTGAGAAGCAGGCGGCGTGGATATTTGCGGCTTTCGGCATCCTTCCCGTTGTCTGGCTTGCCCTTTTGACAGCGCCATACCTTGCGGGGGGACTGCCTGAAATCATACGGGGATTCCCGGACGCCATGAACCATCCGTTTTCTATCCGCTTATGTGGGGACAGCTTGCGGGCTGTCCTCATTTTCCTGCTGATATACGGGATGGGGATTGGCATTTATGTATCCACACGCAGGAACTACCGGAGGGGCGAGGAACACGGCTCTGCCGCATGGGGCAACGCACGGGCGGTCAACCAGAAGTACAGCGAGAAAGATTTTGGAGCCAACAAGATTATGACGTCCAACGTGCGTATCAGCTATGACAGCCGCAGGCACCGCCGCAACCTGCTCACCATTGTGGTGGGTGGGAGCGGAGCCGGAAAGACAAGGTTTTATGCAAAGCCGAATCTTATGCAGGCGAACACGTCATTTGTCGTGCTTGATCCTAAGGGAGAGAACCTGCGGGACACCGGGCATCTTCTGGAGGAAAAAGGGTATGAAGTGCGTGTGCTTGACTTAATCAACATGGAAAAGAGCCATTGTTATAATCCGTTTATGTATTTAAAGGATGACAACGACGTGCAGCGGCTTGTGACGAATCTTTTTAAGGCAACCACCCCAAAGGGGAGCCAGTCAAACGATCCCTTCTGGGACACAGCGGCGTCCATGTTACTCTTAGCACTGATATTTTATTTAAAGTACGAGGCACCAAAGGACGAGCAGAATTTCCCGATGGTGATGGAGCTGTTACGGGCAGGGGAAGTCCGGGAGGACAACGATGAATACCAGTCCCCGTTGGATGAGCTGTTTGAACGTCTGGAAATGCGGGAACCGGAGCATATCGCAGTGAAATATTATAAGGACTACCATTCAGGGAGTGCGAAAACACTGAAATCCATCCAGATCACGCTTGCGGCGAGGTTGGAGAAATTCAACCTTTCCAGCCTTGCGGCTTTGACAGCCACAGACGATTTAGACCTGTCATCACTGGGGGAGAAGAAAGTGGCGTTGTTTGCGCTGATACCCGACAACGATACCAGCTACAACTTTCTGGTATCCATCCTGTACACGCAGTTATTCCAGCAGCTATTTTACCTTGCCGACCATAAGCACGGCGGCAGGCTCCCCGTCCATGTGCATTTTTTGATGGATGAATTTGCGAACGTCAGTTTGCCTGATGATTTTGACAAAATCCTGTCCGTCATGCGGTCGAGGGAAGTCAGCGTATCCATCATCCTGCAAAACATGGCGCAGCTAAAGGCGCTGTTTGAGAAGCAGTGGGAAAGCATTGTGGGCAACTGCGACCAGTTTTTATATCTGGGCGGCAACGAGCAGGGAAACCATAAGTACGTCAGCGAGCTGCTGGGGAAAGCCACCATTGATATGAACACTTACGGGAAGTCAACCGGGCATTCGGGCAACTATTCCACAAACTACCAAATATCGGGGCGTGAGCTTCTGACGCCGGATGAAGTGCGTATGCTGGACAACCGCTATGCACTTTTATTTATCCGTGGGGAACGCCCGGTGATGGATGAAAAATTTGATATTTTAAAACACCCCAATGTGGCACTGTCCACGGACGGGAAGGGGAAGTCCTACCGCCACGGGGAAGTGACGCAGGCGGTGGGCAGCATTGCATTGGGGGACAGTCTGGAAGGCGAAGTGTCGCAGGAGCAGGCGGGAACCGATTCCTATGAGCTTTTATCCGAGGAGGATTTAGAGGCTATTATAAACCAATCTCAAAACAAGGAGGAAACAGAACAATGATGAAGAAAAACGAGAACAGCAAGGAAACCAGCAGACAGCCGATGGGCAGAAAGACAAAAAGGGCGATGGCAGTGTATGCCGCACTGGTGCTGATGATGACAGCCGGGGCAACGACTGTGTATGCCGCAAACGATCCGCTTGCAGTCATCAACAACCTGTCTGATTTCATTTTCGGCTTAATCCGTGCAGTCGGATTGATTCTGTTAGGGTGGGGCATCGTGCAGGTGGGATTGTCCTTGCAGTCCCACGACCCCAGCCAGCGTTCCAACGGGTTCTTAACCCTTGCGGGCGGCGTCATCATTACTTTTGCAAAGGAAATCTTAACCCTTATCACTGGCTGATGGAGGCTGCCGGAAAACCATGTAAAAAGAGCAACTGCAGAGGGGCAGGCGTTGGCAGGCCCCTCTGCAAAATCCAGAAGCGAGGTGAAATGAGTGGATTCAGATAACTGGGTAGTGCAGAACTTAGTCAATGCACTGGAAACATGGAATGAGAAACTGGCGGAGATATGGCAGCTTCTCACGCAGTCCCCGGAACAGTTTAAGGGAGGGGGAATCTGGAGCGCGATTGTGAACATCCACGGGGCGTTGCAGGCGGTAGCCTATGCCCTTTTGGTGCTGTTCTTTGTTGTCGGCGTGGTAAAGACGTGCGGCAGCTTTGTGGAAGTGAAAAAGCCGGAACACGCATTAAAGCTGTTTGTCCGGTTTGCCATAGCAAAGGGTGTCATATCCCACGGGCTGGAGCTGATGATGGCGTTATTCAATATCGTGCAGGGGATAGTCAGCACGATTATGCGAACCGCAGGCTTTGGAGCCGCACAGCAGACCGTATTGCCAAATGAGATTGTGGAGGCGGTGGAGGACTGCGGCTTTTTCGAGAGCATTCCTTTGTGGGCGGTGACGTTAATCGGCGGGCTGTTTATCACGGTGTTGAGCTTTATTATGATAATGAGCGTGTACGGGCGGTTTTTCCGTCTGTACCTTTACACAGCGATTGCGCCCATTCCCTTATCGACTTTTGCAGGGGAGCCGTCACAGAACGTGGGCAGGAGCTTTATCAAGTCCTATGCGGCGGTATGCTTAGAAGGGGCGATTATCGTGCTTGCCTGCATCATATTTTCGCTGTTTGCGGCGTCCCCGCCCGCAGTCGATCCGGATGCGGCGGCAGTCACAATGGTATGGAGTTATATCGGGGAGCTGATTTTCAATATGCTTGTGCTTGTAGGGGCAGTGAAGATGGCAGACCGGGTTGTGCGTGAAATGATGGGATTATAAGGAGGAGGTGTTGAATTTTGGAAGTAAAAATAAACCGGGAAATCCGTAATTACACGGAATCCATGTTTTTCGGGCTGTCCATGCGGCAGTTCGTTTTTTCTGTCTTAGCCTGCGGCGTTGCCGTCGGGCTTTATTTTTTACTCAGTCCTTATGTGGGAACGGAAACCGTGAGCTGGATGTGCATTTTGGGGGCGGCTCCCTTTGCGGCGTTAGGCTTTATCCGCTACCACGGGATGAACGCAGAGCAGTTTTTATGGGCGTGGATAAAGTCGGAGTTCCTTATCCCGAAACGCCTGCTGTTTAACCCGGAAAACATCTATTACGAAGCAGTGAAGCCATGT
This sequence comes from Ruminococcus sp. 8Y-12, assembly GCF_058119865.1. Taxonomy (NCBI): domain Bacteria; kingdom Bacillati; phylum Bacillota; class Clostridia; order Eubacteriales; family Oscillospiraceae; genus Ruminococcus; species Ruminococcus sp. 8Y-12. The sequence goes on from NZ_CM176623.1 coordinate 2,527,932, forward strand.
ATTGAGAATCATGAAAGGGAGGAGCGGAAACGGAATGATTAAGACATTGAGCAATATTTTCAAGCAGGACAAGGAGAAATTTGTCATCCCCAAAGGCGTCCAGCAGGCAATCCCCATCCAGGCAATATGGGCGGACGGGATATTCCAGATCGGGCGGAACAAATTTGCCAGAACCTATAAATTTGTGGACATCAACTATGCGGTGGCGAGCCGGGAGGACAAGGAAGCCATGTTCCTTGAGTACAGCGAGCTTCTCAATTCCTTCGACAGCGGCGCAACCACGAAAATCACCATCAACAACCGCCGCCTGAACAAGCAGGATTTTGAGAAGGCAATCTTAATCCCCATGCAGGAGGACGGGCTTGATTTATACCGGAAAGAGTACAATGCCATGCTCTTAGAGAAAGCCACGGGAGCCAACAGCATTGTGCAGGAAAAATATGTGACGGTATCCGTGTATAAAAAATCTATCGAGGAGGCGAGGACGTATTTTGCCCGTATCGGCACGGACTTAGTGAGCCATTTTTCACGGTTAGGCTCCAAATGCGTGGAGATGGACGCAACGGATAAACTGCGGGCGTTGCATGACTTTTACCGTACCGGGGAGGAAACCAGCTTCCGGTTTGATTTGCCGGAAACCATGAAAAAAGGGCATAGCTTTAAGGACTTTATCTGCCCGGACAGCCTTGAGTTTGAAAAAGACCATTTCCGCATGGGGAACCGTTACGGGCGTGTGCTTTTCCTCAGAGAGTATGCGTCCTATATCAAAGACAACATGATTGCGGAGCTTACGGATTTGAGCTGCAACCTGATGATGAGCATTGACGTGATACCCATCCCCACGGATGAAGCGGTGCGGGAGGTGGAAAACCGTCTTTTGGGTGTGGAAACCAACATCACCAACTGGCAGAGGAAACAGAACGCCAACAACAATTTCTCCGCAGTCGTCCCCTATGACATGGAGCAGCAGCGGAAGGAAAGCAAGGAGTTTCTGGACGATTTGACCACCCGTGACCAGCGGATGATGTTTGCAGTCTTGACGCTGGTGCATACCGCCGACACGAAAGAACAGCTTGACGCAGATACGGATATCATATTGACCGTGGCAAGAAAGCATTTATGCCAGTTTTCCACCCTGAAATACCAGCAGATGGACGGCCTGAATACCGCCCTGCCCATCGGACACCGGAAAATCAATGCGCTCAGAACCCTCACCACGGAAAGCCTTGCGGTGCTTATGCCTTTCCGGGTACAGGAAATCATGGACGAGGGCGGCATTTATTGTGGGGAGAACGCAATCTCCCATAACCTTATCATGTGCAACAAAGCGAAATTGCTGAATCCTAATTCCTTTTTGTTAGGCGTGCCGGGGAGCGGCAAATCCTTCAGCGCAAAAATGCTGATTGTGTTCCTTGCCCTTGCCACCGGGGACGATATTCTCATATGCGATCCCGAACGAGAGTACGGCTCCCTGATTGAAGCGATGGGCGGCGAAGTCATCCGCATTGCGGCGGGGAGCCGTGACCACATCAATGCAATGGACATGGTGGAGGGGTATGGCGATGGCGGGAACCCGGTCATTGACAAGTCCGAGTTTGTGCTGTCCTTATTTGAACAGCTTGACAAAAAAGGCGTCAGCGCAAAGGAGAAGTCCATTATTGACCGCTGTACCGCCGCAGTTTACGAAGATTATCAGGCAGGCGGCAACGTGCCGACTTTGTGCAGGCTCCGGGAGAAAATGCTGGAGCAGCCGGAGAGGGAGGCGAAAGACCTTGCACTGGCGTTGGAGCTTTTCACAAGCGGCAGTTTGGACGCATTTGCTCATGAGAGCAACGTGGATGTAAATAACCGCATGATTGTCTATGACATCATGGACTTAGGGAAGCAGCTGAAAACAATGGGGCTTTTGGTTATCACGGACGCCATGTTAAACCGTGTCACGGAAAACTGGAAGAAGGGGAAACGTACCCATATCTTTCTGGACGAGTTCCATGTGGTGTTTGAGAACGAGTATTCCGGGGCGTTTTTCAATTCTGCATGGAGGCGGTTCCGGAAAAGAAATGCGTTCCCCAACGCCATCACGCAGAACGTGGAATATCTGTTAGATTCTGTCCTTGCCAGCACGATGTTATCCAACAGCGAGTATATCGTCATGCTGAACCAGGCGGCGTCCGACAGACAGAAACTTGCGGATTTACTGAATATCTCAAACGAGCAGATGAGCTATATCACCAATGCGGACGCAGGGTGCGGCTTGATAAAATACGGGAGTTCCCTTGTGCCGTTTACCAATAAATTCCCGAAGAATACCCGCCTTTACAGACTGATGACAACGAAGCCGGGCGAGGACAGTGCAAACCGGAGCAGGTAAAAATTCATAACCGGGACAGATAAAAGTCTATAACAGGAGCAGATAAAAATATTCAGGCGGCTTTTAAACAGTGGAATATCTGTCATAGAGCCGCCTTTTTCTATGGAGGGATCAGAATGTCAGAAATCAGGTTTTCATCTAAGGAGCATGAAAAGTTTTTTTACACGATGATGGCGAAATCCCGTGTCAATGACTGCTACCACAGAGCCTTTTTCTACTGCGTGGGAATTTCCGACACAGCTAGGAACAACGTGGGCAGGATGTTTGACTTCAAGCAGGACTGCATCAAGCCGGAGGGACTGCATGAGGGGTGGCAGACCGGAGGGACGGTGCGGCTTACCCGCCTTGCCTTCAACCTCTGGAATGGTTATGCGGAGCAGGGGGACGAGCGGATGTCAACACCCTATGAAATCTTTGACTGCGGCTATGCGCCCTATTTTTACGAAGCCATAAAAATGCGGTATCCCGAATATTGCAGGGATTTACCCGCAGTTAAGACAAGAGCGGACAGTGCAGAGAGGGGAGGGCGTTAAGCATGGAAGCGGTGGTTGCGTTAAGGGAACAGCCGGAAATCCGGGAGCTGTTTCAGGTTCTGGAAGGGAACGGGCTGAAAAAAGAGCGGCAGGAAGTGGAAACCCTTGTCAATTATCTGGAAGGCATGGAAAGCCAGTTCGGGCAGGTAATGAAAGAATTAAAAGAGGTGCGGGGGCAGTTGGAGCAGATTCAGGACAGGGGGATAAAAGCGACTGCCGCCCGGCTTCTGGACAGCGCAGAGGGCAAAGTGCAGGAGATTGGCGGCCAGATTGCCCTTGTAAAGACAAACCTTGTCCGTTCCGCTAAAAATGCGGTGCATGATTTTAAAGAGAAAGGCGTGGACGCATTGCGGAGGGCAGTATCCGCCATGAAAATTCCTGCCGCCCTGTCTGCTTTAAAAGAAAGCCTGCACAGCGGCATGGAAAGCATGGAGCGGAATGCGGCGAAAATCGGCATTGTCGGAGGAGAGCTGAATAAAGCGGCGCAGCACACGAAAAATGCGAGGCGGGCGTTGATCGGCAGGCGTACCAAAGAGCCGACAGAGCCGAAAGGGGATAAAGGCGTCCTTGCGAAAATCCAGAAAGCATTTCTGTCTTTCGGCAGGTCATTCGCCGCAATGGAAAAAGCGGCGGGGAACGCACAAAAGCGGATGGAGCAGTTTTGCCGGGGAGAGGATAAAAAGCCATCGGTGAAAGCGGAGCTAAGGCAGATAAAAAGAGGGAGGAACGAAAGCCAGAAAATACAGCCAGCCAGAGAGCAGGCAAGGTAACCAGTGACACGCAGGCGCAACGCCTGTTATTTTTATGAAAATATCCGGCAAAATGTCAAAGGAAAGCGTTTTGCCGGGACTTTATGGAGGATTATTGAATGAAGAAAAAAATTTATATCTATACCGCAGGGGCGGCGCTCTGTACCCTGCTTTTCTGCATTTCCATGTTTCAGGTCATCACCCATTATGCCAGCGCAGGGAAGTCAACCAATGAATTTGCACAGTTGGCGGAGATTGTGGAGCAGGCGGAGGAATCGGAAGAAACCGGGGAAACCAAAGAAACGCCGGAGGAGCCAGCAGAGGGAGAAAACCAGTCCCCGCTTGCCAAATATCAGGAGCTTTTCAACCAGAATAACGATATGGCGGGGTGGATTTCCATTGACGGGACAAACATCAATTATCCGGTGATGTTCACGCCGGACAATCCCGACTTCTACCTGAAGCGCAGCTTTGAAAAGGAATACAGCGCATACGGGGTGCCTTATATTGCGGAGCATTGCAATCCCTTTGAACCCAGCGACAACGTGATTATTTACGGACACCACATGAAGAACGGGACAATGTTCACCGGATTGATGGACTATGAGAGCCGGAAATTTTACGAGGGACACAAAATCATCCGCTTTGACACGCTCACGAAAACAGCGGACTATGAAGTGATTGCAGTATTCAAGACCACGGTATACGACGATACGGGGTTCAAGTATTATCTGTTCGCCAATGCGGAAACCGAGGAAGAGTTTCAGGCGTATGTGGATGAGTGTAAAGCGTTATCTCTCTATGATACGGGAGTGACTGCCGAATACGGGGACAAGCTGATTACGCTTTCCACCTGTGAGTATTCCCGGACAAACGGGCGGCTTGTGGTAGTGGCGAAAAAGATTGCGGAGTAATGGCAGGTTTATCCCAAAGGAGGGCGGGCGATGAGCAAAGAAATCAAGACACGCCAAGTCCATAAGGATGTAAAGGCACTGGACAAGACCGTGACGGGCATGGAACGAGTGAAACAAGCCTATGTCCGCACAAAGGAAACCGTGGAAAAGGCACAGCCGCAGGAAAAGAGGTATGCTTCCCCCACGGAATATGCCGAGGATAAAACGGAGCGGGGAGCCGACCGAGCCGTCCATGAAGCCGCACATCAGGCGAGGAAGCAGGGCGGCAGGCTTGCAGATAAGGCAAAGGAAAAACACCGGATTTCCAAAGAAACGAAAGAAACCAGAGAGGCAGCCCGTGAGGGGAGAAGTCCTACACACGGGGAGCCTTCTCAGTCTCCCCGGCCTTCCGTACCGTCAGGCAGGGGAGAGCCTTACCAGCCGAAAGAGCAGATGAGGAAAAAGGCGCAGGAGCAGGCGGCAAAACAGGCGGCACAGAAGAAAGCCGCAGGGCAGAGAGCCATGCAGAGGGCGTCACAGCAGAGAATCTCACAGCAAAATGCCAAACAGCAGGCGGCACAAATCCGGGAGCTTCCCAAGCAGACCATCAAGACCATAGACCGGGGCGAAAAAACGGTCAAGACCGCAGGGAAAACGGGGCAGACCGTGAAGAACACCGGGAAAGGGACAATCAAATCTGCTGCAAAATCCGTGAAAACCGCCGAGCAGACCGCAGGGAAAACCGTAAAAACCACAAAGGAGGCGGCAAAGACCGCAAAAGCAGCGGCGAAAGCGTCCGTAAAGACAGCGGAAAAAACAGCACGGGCAGCAAGGCAGGCGGCAAGGGCGGCGGAACAGGCAGTGAGGGCAGCGGCAAAAGCCACAGCAAGCGCAGTAAAAGCGATCATTGCCGGGACAAAAGCACTCATATCCGCCATTGCTGCAGGGGGCTGGGTGGCCGTCCTTATCTTAATCATCGTCCTTCTGTTCGGCGGAATCCTCTGCATGGTGGGCGGCGGCAATTCCAGTACGGTAAGCCCGGTCAGTGCGGAGGTGGAAGCCTATGAGCCAGTCATCCGCATTTATGCGAAGCAGTATGGCATTGAGGAATATGTGGAGCTGATTAAGGCGGTGATGATGCAGGAAAGCGGCGGGCAGGGCAGCGATCCCATGCAAAGCTCCGAGAGCGGCTACAATACCAGATACCCAAGAGAGCCAAATGGAATCACCGATCCGGAATATTCCATTGAGTGCGGCGTTCAGGCACTGAAAGACTGCCTGCAAAGCGCAGGGGTGGAGAACCCAGTGGATATGGAGCATATCAGGCTGGCGTTGCAAGGGTATAATTTCGGGAATGGATATATCGCATGGGCGCAGAGTAACTATGGAGGATACACCGCCGCCAATGCCGCAGAATTTTCCGATATGATGGCGGAGCGGATGGGCTGGAGCAGTTACGGGGATAAGCAGTATGTCCCCCATGTACTCCAGTATTATATTTTCGGCAGAATCCCCACCGGAATCGGCAGTCAGGCAATCGTGCAGGTGGCATTGACGCAGGAAGGCAATAACGGGGACACCTACTGGAGCTGGTACGGGTTTGAAAGCCGGGTGGAATGGTGCGCCTGTTTTGTGTCGTGGTGTGCCCAGCAGTGCGGCTATCTGGAAAGCGGCGTGATACCGAAATTCTCCTTGTGTTCGGATGGTGTGGATTGGTTCCATGCCCGTGGGCAGTTCCAGGACGCAAGCTATGTCCCGGCAGCAGGGGACATTATTTTCTTTGATTGGGGGAATGACGGGACAATCGACCATGTGGGGATTGTGGAGAGCGTGACGAATGGCGTTGTGAATACCATAGAGGGAAACAGCGGCGATAAAGTTGCAAGAAGAAGCTATAATATGGGCAGCGATTCTATATATGGGTATGGTGTTCCGGCGTATTAAATTTGGGGCCGTCGCACTAATATATTCACTTGTTCAAAAGGTCTTGCCGCTTATGCGGCAAAGACAGAATGCACAAAATTTTTCTGGGAAGCTAGCTTCCCAAGATAATTCTTGTGCATTTTGTTTGCATTGCTTTGCAATGTAAACCTTTTGAACAAATTTATGTCTTATAATTTATGTTAGTGCGACAGCCCCAATACATATTTTATGGAAAAGCAAAGTTTTTGAAGTGGTATTTATAGTAATTTTTGAAATTCTTCGAATAGCTTTTCCGCAGGTGCAGAAAATACCTGATATTTTTTCCACACAATAGCCAGACCAGCCTCCACTATGGGCGAAAGAGGGCGAAAACAAAGATCAGGATTGACGGTGGTATTTGCAAGGTTATCAACTGTTACCATGTATCCCATTCCCTGTTGAACCATAAACATAGCATTATAGACAAGACTGAATGTTGCAATAATATTCATTTGTTCCAGTTTTTCACCAAACCAGTCTGTAAATGTATTTCCTGCTATTTTCTGAATAGACTGCCTTGAAAAGATAAGAGGAAGCCCAATCAAATCTTCACATGTAATGGAATCCTTTTTGGCAAGAGAGCTGTCTTTTCTCATAACAACTCCCCATATATCCTTTTCTGGCAGGTTGATGTAGTTATATTTTGTAATATCTGCAGGCTGCATTAAAAGCCCGAAGTCAAGAAGTCCTTTATCAAGGCGCTCTGTAACTTCGGCTGCATTTCCACTATAAAGGTGGTAGTGAATGTTTGGATAATCCTTTTGCAGATTTTTTAATATATCCACAATATAACGAAAAATATAGGTTTCGCCACCGCCTATATGAATATCTCCGCTGACAGATTCTCCCATTGTATAAAATTCATCTTCAATTTTATCAATCATGGCAATCACATCTTCTGCGCGTTTACGGAGGATCATACCTTCCGGTGTGAGAGAAACACTGTGGCTGCCGCGGGTAAAAAGTTTCTGTCCCAATTCGTCCTCTAAATTCTTAATCTGTCTTGACAAACTTGGCTGTGCAATATGGATGTGATTTGCAGCATTTGTAATATTCCCTTCTCTTGCAACAGCAAGAAAATTTCTCAAAACCTGAATTTCCAATATTCGCTCCTCCTTCGGTTTCCGCTTTTGGTTTTATTATAGCACAGCATGTTATGAAATGCAAATAAGCTATTTCATGTAATAGGTTATTGATATTTGCTATTTGAGCGCGGCAGAATTATAATGTGTCCAGAAGGGAGGAAAGCAGAATGTCCCAAAACGGATTAGATGAACGGTTTATGCTTTTGCGGAATCTTAAAGACGCAGGATGTAATGAAATATTAATCGAAGAATTTCTGCAATGTGATGATGAAAAAAATACGTCCAGACAGATTAGGCTATTAAAAACGCATAAGCGGCATTTGTTGAGCAGCCTTCATGTATGCCAGTCTCAAATTGACAGTCTGGATTATCTGCTTCATCAAATCCAGAAATAGAACAAATAAAAATCTTAAATTATATCAATCAAGGAGGAGTTTGCTATGAACATGACTTTTAACTTTAACAATCCCACAAACCTGATTTTCGGGAATGGGAAACTGGATGAACTTGGAGGACAGATTGCCGCCAGACGTAAAGCTGGTACACTTGGGAAGAAAGCTCTGCTGCTGATTTCCAACGGGAATTCCACAAAAACCAACGGCTCCTTTGACCGGGTAATGGCACAGCTTAAGGAGGCCGGCGTGGAGGTAGCCGTATTCGACAAGATTATGGAAAACCCTCTGAAAAGCGTTGTAATGGAGGGAGCCGCTTTCGCTAAGGAAAACGGATGTGATTTCATCGTGGCTCTTGGAGGCGGCGCGGTGCTGGATTCTTCGATTGCGGTTTCCGCAATGGCAACAAATCTCGGCGATCTGTGGGACTATGTGAATGGCGGAACGGGAAAAGGGAAGCCCCTTGTAAATCCCGGACTTCCGATTGTCACCATTGCAACTTCATCAGGTACGGGTTCTGAGGTTAACTGCTGGGGCGTGGTTTCCAATCCCGATACAAATGAGAAAATCGGTTTTGGTTATCCCGAACTGGTTCCCGTCCTCGCCATTGTTGACCCGGAGCTGATGAAAACGGTTCCTGCAAAGTACACGGCATATCAAGGATTTGATGCGCTGTTCCATAATACTGAGGTTATGATCTCCAATGGCGTGAATATCCTGAGTGAAACCATTGCACTCTCTGCGATTGAAAGCATTGCGAAGTATTTGCCCCGTGCAGTAAGGGACGGGAATGATCTGGAAGCCCGTGAGCAGGTGGCCTATGGCAGCACAATCGCCGGTATTACCATGCAGCTTACCAATACCACCGCCCAGCACTCAATGGAACACGCCATGAGCGCCTATCATCACAATCTGCCCCACGGCGCTGGCCTTATTATGATTTCAAAGGCGTTTGCAGAGTTTTTCATTGAAAGACACGCCTGTGATGAACAGTTTGTCAAGATGGCACGGGTGATGGGAATCCCGGACGCAGATAAACCGGAGGATTTTATTACGGCTCTTGTACAGCTTCAAAAGGACTGCGGCGTGGATGACCTGAAAATGAGCGATTACGGTTTTACCCCAGAGGAATCTATGACGCTGGCTGTCAATGCACGGGAAACAATGGGCGGTCTGTTCCTTTCCAATCCCTGCGAGATGACGGACGCAGATTGTGCAGGTATATTTGATAAATCATATCGTTAAAAACAAAAAGGAGGTTTTTTTCATGAATACATTGATTGCTTATTTCTCTTATACAGGGCATACAAAAGGGATTGCCCAACAGCTTCAGGGGCTGACTGGCGGGACTTTATTTGAGATTAAACCTGCTGCTCCCTATTCAGAGGATTATGACACCACTGAGCGTCAGGGACGCAAAGAAACCAGGGACGGGTATCGTCCGCCTTTGGCAGAAATGCCTGCGAATCTGGCTTCTTACGATACGGTCTTATTGGGAACGCCGAACTGGTTCAATACGGTGGCTCCGCCCGTAGCTTCCTTTCTGGCAGACAGTGATATGTCTGGCAAGAGGATTGCGCTATTCTGCACCAACGGCGGAGGCGGACTTGGTCACACGGTAGCTGACATTCAGGCTGCCTGCAAGGATGCGGAGATTCTTGACAGCATCAATATTTATGAGGACGGTGGTTCAAAAGCAAAAGGGCAGCTTGCCAACTGGTTAAAAAAGATTGGCGTAACACAGTAATTATTTTAGCGGGTTCCGGCGGCGGAAATGATTTCGCCGCCGGAAGCCCTAAAAGAACGATATGAAAAAAGAATTGGATTATTTTTACATTGGAAATGCTTTAGGATGGAATCAGGAGTGGTTTCAGGACTGGTCTATGTATGATGGGGGCTGTGCGGCGGTAACAGCCTGCGACCTTTGCATTTATCTGGCAAGGGAAAAGGGGGTAAAAACGCTCTATCCCTACCATACAGATACCCTTAACAAAACAGATTATCTTGCTTTTTCTGCTATTATGAAGCAGTATCTCCATCCGAGCTGGCAGGGGATAGATACATTAGAGCGTTATATTTCAGGTATTGCGGCCTATTGGCATAATGCAGGAATGGGTGCTTTGCGGGCAGACGGACTTCCCGGAGCAGTTACTTGGGAAAAAGCGGCAATGCAGATCAGAGAACAGATTGACAGTGGAATCCTTGTTCCGTTCCTGCTTTTATACCATAAAAACAATGTGTTTAAAGATTTTCAATGGCACTGGTTTAATTTGGCCGGATATGAGGAATTTGAAGATGAATTTTATGTGAAAGCAGTGACCTATGGAGGGTTTTATTGGCTGAATCTTAAAGAATTGTGGAATACGGGTTATCGCAGAAAAGGCGGGATTATACGCATTTTCCTGTGAATGGGTATGCTTTTATTTTATGATAAATGGTGAGAAGGGATTGAAAAATGGAGGATACAGCTACACAAAAACGAGCATTTTATCATACTCTGTCGGCTATGGTAATACCGATTGCGTTTCAGAATTTAATGACTGCGTTGGTAAGCGCGTCGGATGCTGTTATGCTTGGCTTTTTGGAGCAAGAGGCATTGTCGGCGGTGTCGTTGGCAGGGCAGGTGACATTTGTATTTAACCTCTGCGTGACGGTCTTAGTGCAGGGCACGACCATGCTGGCAGCACAGTATTGGGGGAAGGGAGAGCGGGATACGGTTGAAAGGATACTTGCTTTTGCAATGCGGTATATGGCTTTGGTGACGGTTGCTTTCCTGATAGGAACCTCGCTTTTTCCAGAACATATCATGTCCTTATTGACAAATGAGGCTGCACTGATAATCCGTGGAGCCAAGTATCTACGGATAGCCGGAATTTCTTATGTGCCGTTTGGATTGTCGCAGATGTATCTCTGCATTATGAAAAATAGCGGGAAAACAGCAAAAAGTACGGTCATTGGTTCTTCGTCCATGATATTAAATTTATGTTTTAATGCGGTATTTATTTTTGGATTTTTGGGCTTTCCGGCTATGGGGATTCAAGGGGCAGCAGTGGCTACTGTTCTTGCCACAACGATTCAGTTTGTTTGGACGCTGGCAGAGGCAAAGAAAGGGGACAGCATAAAGATTAGGTTCTCTTATATTGTATCAGTGGATCAGAAAATCAGGCAGGATTTTAACCGTTATACGTTGCCCGTGGTGGGAAATTATTTTTTCTGGGGAGGAGGCGTGACTATATTTTCCGTCATTATCGGGCATTTGGGAAATGACGCGGTAGCGGCAAATTCCCTCGCTAATATTGTGAGAAATATCTTAGGCTGTGTATCGAAAGGCGTGGGAACGGCGGGAGCAATTCTGGTGGGAAATGAACTTGGCAAAAACCAGATTGAGCTGGCAAAAAAGTATGCGAAGCACTCTACGGTTTTAGCTGGAATGATTGGGATTGTTACCTGCCTGATTATTGTGGTGATGCGCCCGCTGATTCTGGATTTTTCACACCTGACAGAAACAGCTACTGCTTATCTTTCCGGGATGCTGCTGATTTCCAGTTATTATGCTATCGCCGGTTCGGTCAATAACATGGTAATCGGCGGAATATTCTGCGCAGGTGGTAAATCAAAATTTGGCTGTATTTGTGACGGGATTGTGTTGTGGCTGATTGTGATTCCGGCAGCTTCAATGGCAGCGTTTTATTTTCATCTGCCGGTTTTGACGGTATATTTTATTCTCTGCCTTGATGAATGTATCAAAGTACCGGTGGTTTTCTGGTACTACCGGAAATATACATGGGCGCAGAACCTTACGGAACAATAAGAAAAAATTTGAGAACAAGGAGGAAAAACGATGAATGAAGTGGTGAATACCTTGCTGTCCCACCGGTCAATCCGTAAATATGAGGAAAGGCCGGTGGAGGAAGAAATTTTAGATCAGATTGTAAAGGCGGTGCAGGCTGCGCCGAACTGGGTAAACCTCCAGCACGTTTCAATCATTGCGGTAAAGGATGAAACCCGCAGAGAGAAGTTTTCCGAGCTTTGCGGAGGACAGAAGCATATTGCGCAGGCTCCGGTCTTTCTGGTATTCTGTGCTGATTTTTACCGGACATGGATAGCCTGTCAGAAGAATGGGCAGTCCTTTGAGGATACAGCGAGGCAGATTGATAATCTGATTGTAGGTGCAAATGAGGTCGGAATTGCCCTTGGAACCGCTGTCGTCGCTGCGGAATCTTTCGGGCTTGGTACTGTACCGATTGGGGATATACGGCTTCATGCTTTGGAGGCGGTACGGGAATTAAACCTCCCTAAGTATGTGCTTCCTCTGCTTGGTTTATGTATCGGCTATGCGGCAGAAAATCCCGGTATCAAGCCCCGGCTTCCGAAAGAAGCGGTTTATTTTGAAGAACAGTATAGACAGAATTTGGAGCCACTGATCGCAGAATATGATGAGATTTATGCGCATTATCTGAAAGAGCGTCCGTGGAATAGCCGTGTTGGTAACTGGTCGCAGCTTGCCGCTGATTTTTACCAGTCGCCGTATGACCATTACCCGGAGGTTTCGGAAATGCTCCGGCAGCAGGGCTTTGGGGACGGAAATAAACAGATACAGGAGGATTGATTATGAGAATGATTAAAAAAGTACCTTTGCTGTTGGCGGCATTGACGGCTGTGTTGTGCCTGATTGCCTGCGGCAGCGCACAGGGAGACGAGAGGCAGCCGGAAACTTCTGGAGAGCCGCAGGTGCAGGACGGTGAGCAAATCACGGAGACAGAGGTTGCGGAAGAAAAGGAATCTGAAAATGAGCCTGAAACAGAAAATATTGCTGCGTTTGATTTGGAAAACGGGATTGTCCGGTTAAACAGCGGATACGATATGCCGATTGCAGGGCTTGGCACTTATGCGTTATCCCATGACGAATGTGTGGCTTCTGTGACAGCTTTGTTTGAGAATGGAGGAAGGCTAATTGATACGGCTTCTTTCTATGGAACAGAAAAAAGTGTGGGTGAGGCGGTAAGGAACAGTAATGTACCACGGGAAGAAATCTTCGTAACCACAAAGCTCTATCCGAATCAGTTTTCCGATGCGGAGGCGGCTATTGATGAAGCACTTGAAATATTGGATATAGAGTATATTGATTTAATGCTGCTGCACCATCCAGGAACGGGAGACGTGGAAGCCTATAAAGCATTGGAGCAGGCTGTCCGAGATGGAAAGATTCGCTCTATCGGATTATCAAACTGGTATATTGAGGAATTGGAAGAATTTCTCCCGCAGGTTACAATTACGCCTGCTGTTGTCCAGAATGAAATTCATCCCTACTATCAGGAACAGGAAGTAGTCCCATATATTCAGGATTTGGGGATTGTCGTGGAGGGCTGGTTTCCGTTTGGCGGCAGGGGACATACCGCAGAACTGTTCGGGGATGAAGTAATCGCCGCGATTGCAAAGGCGCATAATGTTACACCGGCGCAGGTGATCCTCCGCTGGAATCTGCAAAGGGGCATTGTTGTTATTCCCGGTTCCAGTAATCCCGACCATATCAGAGAGAATCTGGATATTTTCGGTTTTGAATTGACAGAGGAAGAAACAGGACAGATTGCGGAATTAGACAGAGGTGAGAAACATGAGTGGTATTGATCTGAAAAGTGGAAGAAACGGGAAGGCTCCGGTAATCACTTTAAGCAGCGGATATGATATGCCCGTGGCGGGACTTGGAACCTACAGCTTGCGTGGCAGCGTTTGTGTTAATTCAGTATCTGTCGCTGTTCAGAATGGTTATCGGCTGATTGATACAGCTTCTTTTTACGGCAATGAAAGGGAAGTCGGTGAAGGTATCCGCAAGTCTGGCATATCCCGTGATGAAGTCTTTGTGACTACCAAGCTGTATCCGAATCAATATGGCTATGCAGACAAAGCCATAGACGAGGCTTTGAGCAAACTGGATATTGGCTATATTGATATGATGCTTTTGCACCATCCGGCTTCCAATGACGTGGTTGCTTATAAAGCAATCGATAAAGCGATACAGGACGGCAAGGTTCGGTCTGCCGGGGTATCCTGTTATTATATCCGGGAAATCAATGCTTTTCTGCCGAAGGTAATGATAAAACCTGCTCTGGTGCAAAATGAAATACATCCATATTATCAGGACAGCAATGTGGTGAAGCATATACAGAGCCTTGGTATCGTCATGCAGGGGTGGTATCCGCTTGGAGGCCGTGGATATACAGAAGCCTTATTGAACCATAAAACGCTTCGTGAGATTGGGGCGGTACATAGGAAATCCCCTGCGCAGATTATTCTTCGTTGGAATTTGCAAAAAGGGGTGGCAGTGATTCCGGGATCAAGTAACGAAAAGCATATCTGTGAGAATATTTCTATTTTTGATTTTGAGCTTTCAAGTGAGGAAATGGAGAAAATTGCCGCGTTGAATAAAGATGAAAAGCATGACTGGTATTGAAAACTGCAACAGTATTTGTTGCCTCTTGATTTGAGGGACAAGTAAAGCAGGTTTTCATAAATGAAAAATTGAAAGGATGATGAATAAGATGAAAAAGAGAATTTTTACCCTGATGTTAAGTGTACTTTTTGTATTAGGTCTTGTGGCATGTGGTAATAAGCAGGAGGAAAGGCCTGCCGGAAATACGGAGTCGGAACCTGCTGTTTCCGCACAGCCAGAGGAAAATGTGGAAACGGAAAAAACTGCGGAACCGGAGGACGGGGAATCTTCTGAGGCGGCTGGAAACCCGCAGACGGAAGATGGGAAAACGCTTGTGGTTTATTTCTCCATGCCGGAAACTACGAATCCGGAAAACATGAACGCCGAGGAAGAATACAGTACGGTTGTAATTGATGGAGAGGTTTTGGGAAATACCCAGTATGTGGCGTATGTGATTCAGGAGAATACGGGGGCAGATATTTTCCGCATTGAACCGGTAACGCCGTATCCTATGAATCATGCAGAGTTGGAGGAAGTGGCGACAGAGGAAAAGAGAAACGATGCCATGCCGGAGATTGTTGCGGAAGTGGAAAATATAGAGCAGTATGACACAATCTTTTTAGGCTACCCCAACTGGTATGCAGATATGCCGAGGATTATTTACAGCTTCTTAGATCAGTACGATTTATCCGGCAAGACTATAGTGCCTTTTGTAACTTCCGGTGGCAGCGGATTTTCCAATACAATCAGCACGATTGCAGATTTGGAACCGGATGCCAACGTGATAACAGACGGTTTATCCATATCCCGGAATGTGGTGCAGGATGCCGAGGCGGATATTATTGAATGGGTAGAGGGATTAGGGCTTTCTAAGTAGAATAAGAAAACGTGCAGGCAGATTGGAGATGATAGAGTGACAACAAAGAGAAAAATTCAAATCATGGTGGACTTGTGTATGATACTGCTTCTTCCGCTGCTCATGGCTTACAATTTGATTGGCGAGGTTGCTCACGAGTATTTTGGTATTGCAATGGTATTGCTGTTTCTTTGTCACCATCTGCTGAACAGACATTGGTACAAGTCTCTTGCAAAAGGAAAATATTCAAAAACAAGGGTTTTGAGTATTGCTGTTAATTTTCTGTTACTTATCATCATGGCAGCCTTGGCAATGAGCGGGATTGCGGCCTCAAAACATTTATTTACATTTTTCCCGATAAGGGGAAGGCAGACTGCGGCCCGGACAATTCATCTTGTTTCGTCTTATTGGGGATTTGTGTTGATGTCATTTCATACGGGGCTTCATGGGAGAATGCTACTGAAAATGGCTAAGAAGGCATTTTGTGTGCCAAGTCTGCCGAGATATGGGGCTATTATTATAAGAATGGTAATTTTCTGTATTTCGGTGTATGGCGTTTATGCTTTTATACATAGGCAGCTTGGAGAATATATGTTACTGAAAACACAATATGTATTTTTTGATTTTAGTGAATCGTTGTTGTTTTTTATGATGGATTACATTGCCATTATGCTGCTGGGTGTCTTTGGAGGATATTATTTCTTGAAAATTTTGGATGAGAAGAAACAAAAAGCGTAATGATTACAAACAAGGCAACCTCAGATTGCCCAGAAAGGTCAATCTGTTTTGTGTGGAATGACCTTTTTATTGGATGAAAGGTGGCGGTGATATAGGACGATTACTTATTATGGAATTTAGGGATGATGAAAGTTCTACATTTGATGAAGTGATGGGAGTGTTGAAAAAACATCCAGATTTACAAAAATTTGAAATGCAAAATGAATCTATATTATCTTTTCCTGGAATTGAAATTTATCCTGAGCGCAGAAAAGTATATTGTAATAGCAAGCAAATTCATTTAACAGTAAAAGAATATAAACTGCTTTGGCTGTTGGTAGTAAATAAGGGACAGGTACTTACTTATCAGCAGATTTATGAAAAAGTTTGGGGAGACTTTTCTTCAGGTGGTGAAAGCACTGCTATTGGATACCATATCTGCAATTTAAGAGATAAATTATATGAAGCTTTTCCTGACGCACCATTTGAAATCCGATGTGTCAGGAAAATCGGATATTGTTTTGAGGTTCAGTCTATATAATCTACATACACAGTCTGATTATTATATCAGGCTGTTTTTCTTTGTCTAAACTTGCGATATTCCTTGACAAAAACCAGTCTGATATCCGGTGATTCCCAAAATACATACAGTATAATTCTTTTATTGCCTAAAAATAAGGGAATTATAGAATGTGTTGCCGATATTTGTATTCCCCGTAAAGAACGAGGATATGAGTATAGGAATGCGAAAAGGGATTTACATATTAAAAAAGAAACAGTGTAGATATAGATTTATAGTCTTTCCAAGAGCAAATGCAGAGCTTTTATATTCGGCAAATACTTTTTTATTCCTGCGAACTCTAACAAATAAATATATGAAATCTCAAAAGGGTGTATCCAGCCAAGAGCGGATACGCCCTTTTCTTGTCTTATTAAGGCGGTATTTGCCGTTTGGTGGCGGACGTTCACCACCTTCCAATCTGGAGTTTAACAAAAAATTCAGATTGGAGGAAAGGAATATGGAGGGTAACCGCCCAAAAAGAAGAAAGGATAAGTATAATCCTTATAATATATACGAAAAGGACAAGCATTATTACATTTCATTTAAAGACGGACAAGGAGCTTTACATAAACTGGAAATCAGCAGGGCATTGTATGACACGTTTGATTCATTTGAATTAGATGATCTGGTGTATCTCAACGTAGTGGACAGGCATATTGAGCAGTCCGAGGTATGGGATGCGACTTTGAATGTGAGGGCAGTAGAAAAGCCGGAGAGCATAGAAGAAGTCGTGCTGAAAAAGATTCAGATTGAAGCATTACATACAGCAATGAAAACATTGCCGGAAATGCAGCGTCGCAGGATGCAGTTATATTATTTTGAGGGCATGACCTATGAGCAGATAGCAAAAAAGGAAGGCTGTACGAAAATGCCAGTCAAGCGTTCTATTGAAGCTGCTGTTGAACGTCTGAAAAAAGAATTGAAAAAAATTTAAAATCAGGTAGCTACTTTTTGCGTTTAAGTGAGGAAACAGGTGAGGGAGATAAAAAATCCCTTGCCTGTTTTCCGTTTTGCGGTGAATGGGTTTGTACCATGAAAATTTCATACCCATTCACCAAGCACATTCCTGTTGTTATCGTGATGAGCGTAAGCCACGTTAGCAGGTACGCCATGAGCTGGATGGGGATAAAAGCAGCGGAATCGCACAGACAGAAAGAAAATGGTTTGCGGCTGTCCTATCCCCATCTAAGGAGCGGGAAATACCGGGCTATAACTACCAGTTTGCTACTGATAGGGCGATAACAGGCAGCAGGGACAATGATACTCCCGTCCAGTCACAAGTCGAGCGTTAGAAGCGTCGCAACAAATGAGGGCGGCTCCGGGCGATCCCCGGAGGGGTGCGAATCCCGTGGAACTGGCCAGCAGCCAGTCGTTTGGTGACTTCCCTATGTTTGCCGTGAAAGCGGTAGATATGAAAGCTGGGGCGTCGAGGACAAATAGGCTTATAAGGCTAAAAATGGCAGCTGGACACGGAGCATGAAAATATTCTGAGGAATAATCAAAAAGCTATGCGTTTGTGTTCGGCTGATACATACCTGAAATGGAGAGGTATTTTATTTTTCGGCAGACAAGGTGTATTTTGTAAATTTGTATTTTTGCCATAAAAGAAAAAAACAGACTGGATTCAGGAAGTAAAGATTATGGAGGATATTTTTATTATGGAAGAAAGAGAAATCAGGCGTGGAGATATTTATCGTGCGAATTTAAATCCTGTTGTGGGAAGTGAGCAGGGAGGATACCGTCCAGTATTAGTGATTCAGAATAACAGAGGGAATAAACATAGCCCAACGATTGTTGTCGCTGCGATTACAAGTAGGCCAAAGCATAAGATGTCTACCCATGTACCGCTAAAAGGGATTGTAGGATTAGAAAAAGATTCCGTAGTGTTGTTGGAGCAGTTGAGAACCATTGATAAAAAGCGTTTGGATGCTTATGTGGGAGTATTGGACAGGCAGCAGATGTTAAAAGTTGAGAAAGCATTATGTTCCAGCACAGGGATGAGAAAATTAGATAAGCCAATTTTGATGTGTCTTTGCCCGGTATGTGCAAAGCCGTTTTTTGAATCCACAGAGCATTTCATCCAGAGAAAAGATAAAAATCAGAAATTGAAGGAAACCTGTATGTTCTGTAATGTCAGACAAGGGTATGACTATTATATAAGGAAGAAATACAACAATCAGTAGCGGTAGCAGGCAAGGAGATATATAAATGGAAGATAGTAAAATTTTATTGAATGTGGAGGAAACAGCGGCATACTTAAATATAGGAAAGACAAAGACAAGGGAAATAATGAAAGACAATGAAAAAATATTTGTTGTCCGAATTGGCAACCGGAATTATGCGCATAAGACACTGCTTGATAAATGGCTTCTTGCCCAGATAAAAAATTAGAGAAATGTCAAGGGTACAAATTTTGATTTTGTACCTTTGTTTTGTTAAATGAAAAATGTTATTTTCATGGGGAAGCCAGCAAATATTTCAATTTCAAGGAGGACGGCATTATGGCAAAGGTAAAATTACCCAGAGGAATAAGGGAAAATAAAGGAACATACGAGGCACGGGCAATGGTAAACGGGGTGAAAATCTGTTTATATAATTCCGACCTGAATCAACTGAAAGAAGAATTTGAACAGGCGAAACAGCAGGCGAGGAACAACCTTGATTACAAAAGGACACAGATGACCTTAAATGAATGGTTTGAAGAATGGTTCACCGATGTGAAAGCGCATAAAGTAAAAGAAACAAGTATCAGTCCCATGAGAAATAATTTTAAAAGGACATTTGGATTTTACATTGGTACAATGAAAATCAAGAATATAAGACCGATGGACGTACAGCAGGCAATCAATGCAATGGAAAAAGATGGAATGTCTAACAGTGCAATGCGAGAGGCGTTAGGCAGGCTTCGGGAATGTATGGAGTTTGCAGTGGGCAGTCAGTTGATTCCCACAAATCCGTGCTTGATTGTGGAAGTTCCCTGGACATATAAGAAATCAAAGGAGGAGATAGCACTGACGCAGGAAGAACAGAACGCACTGCTTGACGAGGTGGAGGATAGTTGGTATAAAGAAATGTTTTATTTCATGTGCTTAACCGGAGTGCGAGTGGGAGAACTTGGAGGGCTAAAATGGTCGGATATTGATTTTGAGAAGAAAGTCATCTGTATCAATCGGTCATTAAGCTGTAGCTACTGTAATGGGGTGAAAAGAGAAATTTTGGTAAGTCCTAAGACAGTAAATTCAATCAGACAGGTTCCTTTCCTTGGTGAAATGGAAGAAATATTAGAGTCACAGAGAGAAAAGCAAATCAAGCTGAAAAAAGAGTTGGGGGCAAGGTGGCGGAGCGGAGATGAATTTGACGATTTAGTGTTCACTACGGGAATGGGAAGTCCGTGCAGTAGATATATCGTGCAAAAGGAAATTAAGAAAGCGGTCAAGCGGATGAGAGAAAAAGAGGCAGTGGCAGCAGTGCAGGAAAAGAGGGAACCAAATGTTGTCAGGGACTTTCATCCACATACATTAAGACACACCTTTGCCACCCGTTGCTTTGAGAATAAGATGGAGCCAAAAGTAGTACAGGCATTGTTAGGGCATTCCAGTATCAGTATCACTCTGAATATTTACACTCATGTATTGGATAAGAAAATGGAGGAGGAGCTTCAGAAGTTCGGTTCGGCGAAAACGCAGGAACGGGAGGCATATGCCGGACTTGATGTAAAAAAGGTAAAAATCACAGCTTTGAGCCATTGCTGAGTAAATTTGGGGGAAGAACCTTACCCCCAAATTCCCCCAAATGGAGAATGGCTATCCCCCAAATTTGAAAAATCAGAATTCGGAAATTTTAGAAAGCAAAATGAATTTTCCCCCAAAATAAAATTTGGGGGATACGGTTGAAAAGCCGCTGGCTTAGAGCAGTCAAAAATCACAGAAAAGCCAGTAAAATACATAGTTCCGGGGATATGCGACCAGAACACAAAAAGAGGAAAGTTCGCAAAACAGATGGGAAGCAACTAGATTTTTGAAAACGTTCTTGACAGGGCTGAGAAATCCAGTATTTATGCAGGCCAATGGCATTAAGTTAAGAGATTTAAAGAGAAGTTAATATTGTTCGTGATATTAACTTCTCTTTTCTTTTTCCTTTGATTTATGCTAATCAATTGTTTTTGTGGATTTAAGGACGCCACAAATGGACAAGAGCCTTCCCTTGTCAAAAAAATGATGTATCCATTCAAAAATCTATGCTATTCTATACATGAAACTTATTGCTTGTTTGACTTTCATTTCACGAGGTCTCGAACGTCCCGGCCGAATGGGCGTTATATATCTTGCAATAAGTGATTCAATATCAGGTGGAATATTTATACCAGGTAGAAATTCACGGCATATATGTACTGCGACAGTAGAATTGACTTTACATTCATATTTTCTGCCTTTCTTTTCAATGACTACAATTTCTTGAAGTATGTATTCCATCTTCTTTGAGTGAAAATGAAGTAATCCTACTGTATATTTCAAATCTCTAAATGAAGTTTCAATTCCCCATCGCATACCATACAGTTGTTTCAGACTATCCGCAGGAAATTCATCAGTATCCAGATTAGTTACTACAACTTCGTAAGAATCCTCTGATATTGGAAAACGTACTATCCGGCAACTCCAGGCCATGCAGAATACCAGATGAATACCGGTTAAAATCTTTCACTCGTATTAGATAAAACCATACTTTTTCCTGGATATGAGCCATGTTGTTGTATGCCTCATATCCTCGATCTGCAATCACAATTACATTTCCCCGCAAAGTGGATCTGTCAACCATTTCCATTAGTGCTTTATTTTCACCAGCTTCTTTGTGTTTGAAAATGACTGCATCCTCATAAGTGTGAGATTTCAGATTATATAAAGCATTCAAATGCAGCAGGTTATAAGGTTTTATACCTTCTGCTGTTTGAAAAAGAGAGTCTTTAGCATGTAGATTGGTTGGGATTTGAATATCTGAACCATCAACAGCTAAGAGTTTATATCCTTTATAAGTATCATTGCTATAAGTTGCTGCAATAAAATCACGGAAAAGCAACGCAAATGCTTTAGGGAGTAATTTCTTACATTGCTGAACAAAAGCCGATGATGTTGCTGTATTTAAGCCATAGCCAAACTGCCGTAAAAGTTCATTTGATAAAGATGCTCCTTTCATTGTCAATAACGAAAGAATCATTTTCTCATATGGTATTTTTGTGTTTCTGGAAAATTCTGTTTTGGGATTAGAAACAAGGCCTGTTAAATCCTGCTTTTGCTTATTAATAATGTCCATAATCAAATTTTTTAGTTCCAGTGAAGTCTTATTCATGCGGTATCCTCCTTGTAAAAAAATGTTTTCTAATTACAAGGGCCGCTTTAGCTACTTCAAAAATATTCAGTAGCTAAAGCGGCTGCATTTTTTTGCTCATTTGTCAATGCTTATTCTCAAAAAAATCTCACACCACATTTTCTGTGATGTGAGATTTTCTTAACTTAATGCCATTGGGATAACAGCAGTTTGGATGAGGAATCTTATGCAGCCCTTTCATGGTATCAAATGGAAGGAAGGGAACGCATCCTGGGGCTGATAAAAAAACTGGAAACCGAAAGAATATATGCGCTTTCCATAACTCCTGAAGGCATCTGTACGGTTCGGGAAGACAACAGATTCCGAAGAGTTGGATTTTTGTGCTCTTTTCCCCGGCGGAGGATACGGGTCATTGAAGAGGAACTTAATAAAGATGGTATCCGGACAAATATGAGTGGGAAATACTTGTGGATGTCTTGGGGAAAGGGAAAGCGCAGATGATACATTGTAAGCCAATCAGCAGGATATATTATAATGCGGGGAACGGGTACACGGTAGCTTATTATGCGACGACAGATGAACTGCCTCCGCAAGTAGAACGTCAAAACAAAGGTATCAGGGGAAGCTTTACTGTAGTAGGAATTGAGATTCCTATGGGTGAGGGACTGGAATTAGAAATAGATGGAGAATGGAAAAACAACAAAAAGTTTGGCCTGCAATATGAGGTTTCATACTATCAATGGTCTATTTGGGGCCTATGGGTGTGACACCTAAAAGACTGGCAAAGATTCACGAACATTTCGGGAATGCTGCCCTCAGTATCGTGAAGGAAGATCCGTTCCGTTTATGTGAGATAAAAGGTTTCGGCTTCATCAGCGTGGATCCTATTGCTGTCAAAAGTAAAGGCTTCAGACTGGATACTCCGTTACGGATAAAAGCGGCAATCGCACATGTGCTTCAAAAAGCACAAGAAGATGGCCATCTATATTTAACCAGTGAAGAAATCGTAGTCAACGCCAGCAGGCTGTTAAATCATGGCTTAGATACAGAAGAGGTCACAGCACGTGCCATCAAGGATGCTGGGAATGAGATGATAAATAAGGACCACCAGTTAGTAGGAAATGCAGGTGGTATTTATACTAAGCGAAGCTTCGATGCTGAGATGGGGGCGGCGGCAGTGATCGCCAGACTTCTCTTGCAGCAAAAGATGCACGTTAAGGTAGTTCATCTGCTGGACCGTGTTCAAAAAGAAGAAAGAATTATTTTGAATAAACGGCAGAAAGAGGCTATCTGTATGGTGTTCGCTCATCCGTTTTCCATTATCACGGGCGGATCGGGGTGCGGGAAAACCACGATCATTCGTTTCATTATCCGCATACAGGAGATATTGGATAAGGAGGCCATGATACTCTTATGTGCTCCGACTGGGAGGGCAAGAAGAAGGATGTATGAAAGTACCGGCTATCCTGCCGTGACGATTCAAAAGGCAGTTGGGATGACCGGACAGGAAGGCGAGGAAGCGTGGAATATGCCGGAACAGCTGCCAGATGACTTGGTCATTGCAGATGAGTGCAGCATGATTGACATGTTCCTTGCCAATATCTTTTTTGGCAGCATTAAATTGGGGACAAGAGTAGTCCTGCTTGGTGACAAGAATCAGCTTGAAAGCGCAGGACCAGGAAATGTTTTCAGAGAAATGATAGAATCAGGAGTAATCCCGGTAACTGTCCTGACAGAATGTTTTCGGCAAGAAGAGGATGGTACTATCATTAATAATGCACGTAAGGTCAATGATAATCGGACAGATTTAGTATATGACCATACTTTCCGATATTATCCGGCTAAAAGTCCGGAAGATGCAGCCAGAGTCATAAAGAGAATTTATGAAGAGCGGTGGCGGATGCTTGGAAACGATGCGGATGCAGTCCAGGTCCTTTCCCCATTGCGGAAGGATACGGCAGCTGGGTCTGATGCCTTAAATGAGGTGCTGAGAGAGGTTGTCAACCCGAAGCGGAGGGGACTGCAGGAAACGAGAAATGGGAAGACACTTTTTCGTGAAGGGGACAAGGTTATGCAGACAAAAAACAATGATGAGGTTGCGAACGGTGACATAGGCGAGGTCCTTAATATCTACAGGGGCGGTGAGAATAACGATATGACCGTCCGTGTGGATTTTAGAGACAATCGCGTTGTCGAATATAACGACGAAGATTATTAGCCATTGACGCATGCTTATGCCACGTCTATTCACAAGGCCCAAGGCAGCGACTATCCTATTGTCATTATACCGATGCTCGGCTGTTTTAAGCGTATGCTACGTAGGAATATTCTGTACACAGGCATCACCCGTGCGATCAAAGAAGTTATTATTGTAGGCAGTAAAGCAGCAACAGCTCAGGCAATACATAACAATAATACGGCTAAAAGAAATACAAGATTTGCTTTCCGCCTGCGGCTGCTGATGAAGGAAATGCAGCAGGAGCCGCGCAAGAGCGCATAAGGAATATGATGGATAAAATAATTGGGATATCAATACTGATACAGTGCATTTATGCGAGGCTAGATATTACGAGGAGGGGATGGATGATCTATGGGATAAGGTCAGCCCGGTCTTTTTCATGGAAGGAAAAACTTGCGGATGGCCTGTGAACAGGGAAGCGTCTACTATTGCAGTGAAATCGGACAATGGGTAGCGGTTGACAGCTACTGCGTTGTCTGCGGCAATGAAGTTGAAACAAGAAAGTTATCAAAAGAGTCAGATGCCTTGCGGTATGCGGCAGTACGGAGGATGCTGGAAGTTCCCCCCACAGTACACAACATGCCCAAAGTGTTATCAGAATTATCTGGATCAGTGTGCATAAAATATCAGTTAATAGTTGAAGACGTTCCTTCCCTCAGATAGTGGGGGAAGGGGATTGAAAAGGAGATATCAGTGATAAATGAAAACAATCAGAATTGGTTCACTGAAAAAGAGCCGGAAATGCTGTCAGACGCTCTGCTGTGCCAGATTAATTGTATTAAGTGTATGAAGCCAATGGCCGCAAGTATGGATATCACCTAGATCGTGGATGATCACATAAAGAGCATTCAGCAGTTACATTATAAAATATGCACTTATATGGAAGATAAGTGATAACGCAGTGAGCGGGAAATCCTTTACTGTATTTCTGATTTGTTATTTTGCGCCGAGGATGCAGATAGAAAACAAAGTTGAAAAGTTCTTTTGTCGGTCTGTAAATGTTCAGGAAAGAATATGAGGCAGTCCAAAAGATAAACAGATTTTATATCATTTCAGACCATGCTGCATCTTAGGCAAATATAGATATTAGCCTGTACATGAATACAACGAAAATAGAAAGCGTGAGTAGATATGGATGTAAATAAAAGAATGATTCGGTTGGTCTTTGGAAATATCGGTGATGAAATCGCTTTAAAAAATATCTGTGAAGCACAATATGAAGATATGGAGGGACTGACAGAAAAGGATCGTGATTTTCTGATACATACAAACCAGTTTTATTATAGTATGGAAGATTTTTGTGAGCTGCATGAAGCGTCCCCCGAGGACTTCCAAGAACTCATGAAGGATGGAGACATAGTTAAGACAACGGACGGATATGTATATAAAAACGGTGTATGATGCTTCGCCTGGTAGAATGGCCGTCCATGAACTGGCGTGCATGACAGAGGAAAATCTGTACACCTTTCTCTGTTAAAATATTGTAGCGAGATGATTCGGAATATGGCAGAGTTCACCCGATGGATCACAGTTGTGGAGGTTATAATGATAGAATATTCAAATAAAACCACCCAAAAGGAGTTTGAAAAATATTTGGTATCCAGTGCTATAAAAATGGAAGCAATAGAAAATGATATCAAGACTTGGCAGGTTTCTAATGGTTTTCATAATTGGAGAATTGTCAGTACTGAAAACAGCAATAATTTCTCAATTTATTACATATCAAAATACGATTGCGATCAACCATATCGTGTTGATATTATATCAAAAGGAAATCGTGTGCAAATCCATAAGGCGGAAATAGCTGGCAGAGAAATCAAAGCAGATAGACTTCTGAGAAATTTTTCGAGATAACGGGCCTAAATAGCGAGTTGAATTTTTATGCATAGGCGAAAGAGCGCTTCGAAATCAAGGGCGGATCAATCGTTTATGCCAAACGATCGACAAAATAAAAAGAATTGTTGCTTTCAACGCTTATCTAATCTTTATCTAACACATGATATGGTATAATGACCCCTATAAATGTAAAAAACAGGCATTGTTTGCTATAAAAACGATGAAACGTAAGGAGGCAGGAATGAAGCTGCTACTAGTAGAGGATGAAGTTCTTTTATCTGCGGCCATGACCAAGGGGCTGAGAAAACGCGGTTATGCGGTGGACTGCGCTTATGACGGTGAGGAGGCACTGGAGCTTTACGGCTTAAATGAATACGACCTGATGATTTTAGATCTGAACCTGCCTAAACTGGACGGGCTGGAGGTACTGCGCCGGATACGGGAGCAGGATGCCGGTCTGCGCATTCTGATCCTCTCCGCACGGAGTTCTGTTCCGGACAAGATTGCAGGACTGGACGGGGGAAGCAACGACTATCTGACCAAGCCCTTCGACTTTGCCGAGCTGGAAGCCCGCATCCGCGCTTTGCTGCGGCAGGAGCTTCGGATACGGGACGTTAATCTGACTTGCGGCTGCCTCCGGATGGACACGGCTGCCAGGCGAGTCTATTGGGAAGAGATTCCCGTTGAACTAACTAAGAAGGAATACACCATTTTGGAATATCTGATGACACATCAAGGGAAGGTGATATCTCCGGAAGAGCTGATCGAACATGTGTGGGACAGCGAGCGAAATATCTTCTCTAATGCTTTCCGGTTTCAAATATCTTCTTTGCGCAAAAAACTGGAAGCGGCCTGCGGAACCGACGGCCTGATCCTTACGGTGAGGGGTCAGGGCTACCGGATGGCCGATGGGGAGGGACAGAAATGAAAAAATGGTCCCTGCGCATCCAAATTACGCTGTTGGTGGGTCTGGTACTCACCTTAGCCTGCATTCTGCTTACCGCCAACTCCATCTATTCAGCCCGGGGATATTACGGTGTGCTGGACGGCGAAACCCAGATAGAAGATGTGCCGGAAGGTGAGGTAATCGTACCAGGCCGGGCCTCGCCCTACGCCATCGCCACCCGGCAGTTTTCCATGCAGAGCGTCGTTGTCATGTTGGCGGCGGTCTTACTGTCCGTGACGCTGACCTACTGGCTCACCGGGCATCTGCTGCGCCCCCTCACCGGCCTGACCGGTTCCATCCGTGCCATTGATCAAGAGCAGCTCCATCAGCGCGTGGAACTGCCGCAGGCCAACGGAGAGGTCCGGGAGCTGACGGAGTCCTTCAATGGAATGCTGGCCCGGCTGGAGAACTCTTTCGAAATACAGAAGAACTTTGCTGCTAACGCTGCCCATGAATTGAAAACACCCCTCGCAGTGCTCAAGACCTCTCTTCAGGTACTGGAGATGGACGCTGAGCCGGATCGAGAGGATTATCAAGAGTTTACCGCCGCGGCCAAGGCCAGCATAGACCGGCTGGCCGGTACTGTGGACGCGCTTATGACCCTCGCATGGGGCGACGGCGGCGATACCACAGAGGATGTCGCCATACGCCCGCTGCTGGACTTGATATTTTCTGAGCTTAAGCTCAGGGCGGAGGCAGGCGGAGTTTTGTGTACCCTTTCTGGTGACTGCCTGCCGGTGCGTGGCGATCCTATGCTGATATACAGGGCCCTGTTCAATCTGATAGAAAACGCGGTCAAATACACTCGGTCCGGAGGGAGAGTGGAGGTTACCGTTTCCCAACGGGAGAGCGGAGCCCGGATCCAGGTGACCGATACCGGGATTGGAATGTCCAAAGAAAATACCAGCCATGCTTTCGAACCCTTTTACAGGGCTGACCGCTCCCGCTCCCAGGAGATTCCGGGTTCCGGCCTGGGGCTCTCTGTTGTGAAAAATATCGTGGAACGTCTGGGCGGAAACATTGTACTGGAGAGTACGGAAGGTGTGGGCACTACTGTCATACTGAATATATAGGGAAAATAATCCGCCTGAAAAATGGCGGATTATTTTTATATCATAGGAAAGTCCTTCGGAATTCACTATGATATAAAAAGCCCTCTGGCCGGAAATCTAAACTTCTTCTAACACAGTATTTGTTATAATGAAATCATACCAAATAGGAAAGGATTAGAGAGCCGATGAAGAATAGACATTTCTTACGGGCGGCGGCCCTGTGCCTCGCTCTATTAACCATGCTGACTGCCTGTACATCCAAGAAAGAAGATGAGTCCTCCCCGCCTGCGCAAGTCGGTGCCAAAACCGATACTCCCGCCAATCTGGGACAGATTGCGGACTATCTGGTGGGCGCCGCGGATGACTACAACAAGATTAACCGGGCCGCTTTACTGGACGGTCTGGAGGGCGGCGAGGGCGCCCAGGCGACCCGGGTGCAGGCCCTTGTGATGGTGAGCCGGGCTTTTGGCGACCTGCCGGAACCCAAGGGAAATAATGCCCGACTGTCACCCGAAGCGGCTGATTTGAGCGGTGTGCCCGGCTGGGCCAAATCCGACCTGGAAAACCTGAACAGGGGCGGTGTGCTGACAGGCAGCGATCTGACCGGCATACCATCTCAGACTGAGGGCAGCGCCTACGGTGATCTAATGATGCCGGAAGGGGCGGCTGAAGACGGGGCTGGGCAACGAGCAGAAGACCAGAAGGCCGATGATAACATAATGCTTCCTGAGGGAGAAGGATTTGAGGCTGCGGATGGCTATGGCATCGCCGGCGGTGAAGAAGGAAATCAGGGAACTTCCGAAGATATGGCGGACAGGATCACCCTCTCCGAGACGGAGACTGTGGTACGCAGAATTTGGAATTTGTTTGGAGCCAATCTGAAGGATGACTTCTACGCAAATGTCAATAAGACCGATTTGGAAAACACCTCCATCTCCCAGGGAGAGACCGAGGCGGGCGGCTCCAGCACTGTGGCTGAAAAAACAAATGAGAAGGTGCGCGGTTTGATCCGGGAAATCGTGGAGAGCGGCGCGGATTATGCTCCCGGCAGCAACGAGCAGAAAGTCCGTGATTTCTACCGCAGCATCCTGGCGCCCCGCCCAGGCGGTATAGAGCCCCTGCAATCCTGGTTTGAAGAGATCGACAGGGCCGGAAGTCTGCCCGAGCTGCGGGATGTGCAGCTGGCGCTGATCGAAAAGCTTGGACTGAGCGGAAATGGCCTGCTGCCCTTTTCGTTGTCGGCCGACCTGACGGACGCGGATAAAAAGGTACTGAACCTCACCAGCGGGTTCATGGCCATGACCGTAGAGGACTATGAGAATACGGAAAGCAAAGCGCACAAGGAGTACCGCGCAGGCCTGATTCAAAACTTAGTAGAAGTGGGGGAAACTGAGGCGGCGGCCAATCAGCTGGCGGACGCTATCATCGCACTGGAGCTGGATCAGCTCAAAAACGGCATGACTTCCGAAGAAGCCGCCGATCTTAAGAACTACAACAATATTCTCACGATGGACGAACTGGATGACCTGATGCCGGACTTGGGCCCCAAAGCGCTTCTGACTGCGCTTGGCTTTGATCCCTCCATGAACCTTCAGACCTATGATATCAAGGGGCTTAAAATCCTGGCGGCCCATATGACGGAGGAAGAGCTCCCCCGCATAAAGGCGCAGATGAAGCTGAATCTACTGTCCGGCACACAGTCTCTGCTGACTGGAGAGACGACAAAGGACGATGCTTTAGACGAGGTATCCAGCTATCTCTCCAATGAAGTGGGTCAGCTCTATGTACAGCGATATTTTCCACCCGAAGCCAAAGCCGGGGTGGAGGAGCTGGTTGACAAGCTGATTCAAGCTTTTAAGAAGCGTATTACCGCTCTGGACTGGATGGAAGAAGCCACCAAGCAGGAGGCGCTGCGCAAGCTGGATACCCTTACCGTACACATTGGCTATCCGGACGAGTGGCCCGTAAACAGCGCAGAGATCAAGGCGCCTGAGGATGGCGGCAGCTACTTTGAGAATATGGCGGCCATCGAACGGGAGAGGCTGCTCCAGAGCGTGGCGAATCAAAGTGCCGGCGGGGACTCCTTTGGTCTCCCGGCCTTTATGGTGAACGCCGCGGCCAATCGCCAGTCCAATACTCTGGTGTTTCCGGCCGGCATCCTCCAGCCGCCCTTCTACGATCCGAATGTCTCCCTGGAGGAAAATTTGGGCGGAATCGGTGCTATTATCGCCCATGAAATCACCCATACGTTTGATGACCAGGGCGCTCAGTACGACGCGGACGGCGTGGTGCGGGACTGGTGGAGCGAAAAGGACTATGCCCGCTTCCGGGAGCTGTGTCAAAAAGCCCAGGACTTTTATGATGGCGCCGAGGCGGCGCCCGGCATCATAGTCAGCGGGAAGATGACCCTCAGTGAAAATATAGCCGACATCGGCGGCGTGGCCTGTGCGCTGGAAGTTCTCTCCGGCACGAAAAACCCGGATTACGATGCCTTTTTCCGGGCCTTTGCAAAAAGCTGGCTGTTGGTAACCGACCGGAACAATACCGCTATGATGGCGGCCAGCGATGAACATGCACCCAAAAAGCTGCGTGTCAACGAGGTGCTCAAGCAGTTCCAGGCATTTTATGACACGTATGACATCCAGCCGGGGGATGGGATGTATGTGCCGTCTGATCAAAGAATTTCCATCTGGTAAAGCGCAGCGATTTCATTTATCCGTTTAGTACCGGTTTAAAAATATTAGCAGCTTTGTTGGAGCTGCTGAAAGAAATGAAAAATAGAACCCTCTTTTCGATAGCTTTATTGAAAAGAGGGTTCTATTCCGTGAAAATCCGCCAGCTTGATAAGAGCATAGCGGCTGTCTGACAACATGGCGCGTTCCATCCAAAAAGCGCCGTTCTGTAAGTGCATGGTAAACCCGTCCACCAGCAATCTTCAAAATAGAGTATTACTTCTTAGTTAACTCAACGAGAACCTCTTCCAGCGTCTATATCTACCCGAAGGCCGCAGCAAGTCAGATTAACACTCATTGCGCTCTGTTTTCAGAGTCGGCGTTTCCGTACCCATCAACTTGCCCAGCGTTGAACAGAGGATACCAATATCCACAGGCTTTGCAATATGGGCATCCATTCCTGCCTCCAGTGCGGCCTCAACATCCTCCTCAAAGGCATTTGCGGTCATGGCGATAATAGGAATGGTTTTGGCGTCGGGCCTTTTGTTTGACCGGATGATCTGAGTGGCCTCATAACCGTCCATTTCCGGCATCTGAATATCCATCAGAATGGCGTCAAAAGTTCCAGGGGCAGCTGAGAGGAAAGCCTGCACAGTCAATGCGCCATTGCCCCGGACCTCGGTCTTGGCCCCATACATCCGCAGGATCTCGCTAATAATCTCGGCGTTGATTCCATTGTCCTCGGCCACAAGGAATCGTCGCCCCGAAAAGAGGGTTGCGTTCACAGGAGCCAATAGCGACTGACCGCATTCAGTCTGACCAACATCGGCGGAAGCCGCCTTAACCTTTAATTCTATCTGAAAGGAAGTGCCCTCACCCGGCTTGCTTCGAACGCATATTTTGCCCTCCATCAGCTCTACCAACCCCTTGACGATGCTCAGACCCAGTCCGGAACCCTCCACACGGGATACCGCGCTGCCGCGTACAAAGGGCTCGAAGAGATGCGCCAGAGTATCTTCACCCATTCCGATCCCTGTATCGCTGATCGTAAATTGGTAGCGGATCCACCGGGGCGTCTCCGCCGGGGGGAGTTCGTTCACCTCTAAATGCACACTCCCTCCCCGGGGTGTAAATTTGACCGCATTACCCAAAAGATTGATCAGAATCTGACTGATGCGCAAAGCGTCTCCATAAAAATAGGGATTAGGAATCACGCCGATTTGTATATCGTATTGCAAGTCCGCCTGCTCCGCCTGGGGCATAATAATCTCTCCGACCTGCTTGATCAAGTCCGGCAGATAGAGCTGCTCCTGGTTCAATTTTATCCGTGATCTCTCAATCCGGTTCATATCCAAAACATCGTTGATCAGGTTTAGAAGATGATTGGAGGCAGAGGCTATTTTTTGCAGACAGTCCCGGATTCGGCCGGGGTTTCCAATGTTGGCCTTCGCCAGCGTAGTCATTCCCATGATAGCATTCATAGGAGTGCGGATATCATGACTCATGGCCGATAAGAAGTCACTTTTCGCACGGCTGGCCTCCCGGGACAGCTCCAGCGCCCGCTCTAACTCCACCTTCGCCGTCCGCTCTGTGGCAAGCATATCAGTTACATCGACCCGTACCAGGCAGACCGTCTTATGGTGCTGGTCACCCCATAAGACATTGACCTGCTTGTACCGCAGGCTGTCCGCTGTTTGATAAGGAAGCACAAAATCATATCCGCCCGGCTTTTGTTTCAAGTTGCGGAGCAAAGTCTCCAGATGAAATAGCTGTCTGACTTCCTCACGCTCCGCTGCTGATTCGTAGTAGCCTACCAGGTTATCCAATGCCGCAAGATAGTCCCGGGCGGTGTGTGGGGGGAGATTTTCCAGCACCATCTGTCTGGTATACATGACAATGCTCCCTGTGGCGGTATCTATAAAGCCGGCCAGTTCACAGGTATATGCGATGACCCGGAGCAGGCGCTGTTGCTCCCGTATGGAATCGGTGATGTCCGTTCTGGACAGGCACACCCGGCCCAGCCTCAAATCAATGGGGAAGACCGTCATATTCTTGGTCCGAATACCTCCGGCGTCATCTGTGATTGAAAAAGCAAACGTATAGGATTGCGTATCCTGCAAACGCGCCAGCATACGCCGGCCGTTCAGCGCATCCCTGTACTGCTCCCGGTCCTTGGGTACGACCCTCGACTCCAGCATATGTTCCACCCAGGCCGAGTGGACGCCCTGAGGCGGTGGAACCCAAAAGGCATCTTCATTTTGGGACAGTACCTGATATGTGTCATGCTTCAGATTTACCTCTGCTACAAATTCATATCCCTTGACAGACAGCTGACGGGCAATTTTTTCGGCAACGACCTGTTCTGTGATATCGGTGATCGTCAGAACCCCAATGGTGTCGCCGCTGTCAGGCGCAGATAATAAATTCATTTCTATTGTAACATAGCGGCCGATATCCTCATTGAGAAGTTGCACAAAAAAGCTCTTTACCCGCTTAGTCTCTCCCCGTGCAAAAGCGGCCAGCGCGGGAGAGCGCAGATAAGTGTTTAGAAATTCCTGACGCTCAGTATCGTCTGTAATCAAGGAAGAAAGACCTATGAAAAATTTCTCCCGGTCAGAACCGAAAGCCTCTAAAAGCCCGGCGCCGGCCATACCGCTGATCTGTATGATTTGATTCCGGGTGATATTGCAGTGGCCCATTACCAGTACGTTGGGGTCTGCCTTTTCATGATGCTGTAAAAGGAGGTCGTTATACTGCTGCCGGACACGGGCGCGCTCCTCCCGCTCCTTTGTCATATCGTTGAAGACGGAATAAATTTTCCGCGCTCCGCCCTCATGTTCGATGAGGGAGAGCGTATTCTTGACCCATACATAGTCCCCTGAGCCTTTCAAAAGCCGGTATTCGATCTCCCAGTGGCTTTTCCCGCTGGTAAGGTACCTCCCCAGCTCCGTCCGGACACGCTCCAGGTCCTCCGGATGGACCCCTGTCAGGGCATCTTCACGATACAGCTTCCACGTTTCTTCCAGCGGCATCTCCGTGGTCGCCGCAAGTCCTTCCGATATATACTCAGGGATGATGCACCCATCCGTTTCATAGCGAACCACCGCCACGCCGCCGGGGAGGTTTTTCAGGGTGTTTTGAAAGTATTGCTCCAATCGGCGCTGTTCGGTCACGTCACTGTATGCCACGTACAGGAACTCGTTCCCATCAGGCTGTGCCCTCCGGGAACCCTCTATTTGGATCCACCGGTATTCTCCCAGCCCGTCGTGGAAGATCCGGCAGGTATGCCGCACCATCTCCCCGCCGTTCAGCAGGTCGTTCAGCTTTTCCAGCAGCGTAGCGCGATCATCCTCATGGATGCCGATAAAGGCTACCTGCTCCTTGACCTGCGTAATATGCGTATTGTTATACCCAAGCACTCTATAAAAGGCGGGGTTATGATACAGCGGATAAAGCCACCCCTGTTCCACACGATAAACACACATGCCGCTGGGAATACAGTCCAGAACATCCTTAATCTCATTGGTTATCACTATTTTCATCAACCCTCCTTAGCAGAAGCGGCAAATCCACGCTCTGTTCAGACTTCTTTCCTGCATTTATTTCAGCAGCTCCAACAAAGCTGCGGCCTGTTCATATTCCTCCTGAACAGATAGATAAAGGGGAGAGTAATCCAGCTTTTTCCCGGCGCGCAGAGGCTCTACGATGGCGCAAACCGCCTGATAAAGCGGCGTAAGACCGAGGTTGCCGGCCATACCCTTTAATGTGTGGGCCGCGTCAAAAGCAGCGGGGTAGTCGCCGGCCTGTAATGCCTGGCCCAGTTTATGTAGATTCTCATCCCGTGGCAGCATGGAGAGTATCCTCAAATACATCTGTTCGTTGCCCATAAATCGGGCCATTGTGGTTTCATAGTCCCCACCGTATTTCTGAAAGACTTCTCTTAGATTTGCCATTTTCTATTCCTCCTCCCGGCCCAAAATAAAATCGTAGAGAACCTGATACAGCCGCTCCGGTTCAATGGGTTTGGCCAAATGCGCGTTCATGCCGGCCGCTTTACTCTTTTCCATGTCATCGTCAAACGCATTTGCGGTCATGGCGATGATGGGGATGGTTTTGGCGTCGGCGTTGCTCATGTGGCGGATATTATTGGCTGCCGTCAGCCCATCCATCTGCGGCATCCGGATGTCCATCAAAATGGCGTCATAAAAGCCAGCCTCGGTTTTGCTGAACAGCTCGATTGCCCGCAGCCCGTTTTCCGCTGTGTCCACGGCAAAGCCCTTGCTCACAAGCAGGGCCACCGCCACCTCGGTGTTGATGGCGTTATCCTCAACCAGAAGAATCCGGCGCCCGGTAAAATCATAGACTGCGGGCTTATTCCCTGCACTGATTTCCTCTTTTTCACCCAGCGCCTTGGAGAAGGCGGAGATCAGAGAGGACTTGAACATAGGCTTGCTCATCAGCAGATTGACGCCCGCCAGCGTGGCCTCGTGCTCGATGGAAGCCCAGTCGTAGGCCGTCATAATAATGATGGTGACATCCGGCCCCACGATAGCGCGGATGCGCCGGGCGGTCTCGATTCCATCGATATCCGGCATCTTCCAGTCGATGAGGATCATGTCGTAATGCTTTCCTGTGTCCCACATCGATTGTACCCGTTCGATGGCCTTGCGTCCGCTGTCCACCCATTCGGCGGTGATCCCCATTTCCTTGAGCGTGGCCACGGCGCTTTCACATACCGCCACGTCGTCGTCCACCACCAGAGTTTTCAGAGCGGAAAAATTGGGGAGCGCCTTTTTCCTGTTGTGACGGAGCAGCTCCTCCTCCGTGATGCCCAACTGCACATCCACCGTGAACTCAGACCCAATGCCTTTGATGGAGCGCACCGTGATTTTGCCGCCCATTATATCAATGATGTTTTTTGAGATGGACAGGCCAAGACCGGTGCCGCCGTACTGGGCGGTGGTACCGATGGATTCCTGGGAGAACGGCTCAAACAGGTGAAGGAGGAAGCCGTCACTGATGCCCACGCCGGTATCGTTGACGATAAAGCGCAGCGTGGCGCCGTTCTTGCTCTTCCTGTGCAGTGCTGCAGAGAAGGTGACCTTGCCGCCCTCGCCAGTGAATTTAATCGCGTTGGACAAGATGTTGAGCAGCACCTGCTGCAGCTTCATGGCGTCCCCGACATAAAAATCGTCCAGGGTGGGATCCACGATACACTCGTATTCCACGCCCTTTGCCGCGGCTTGGCTGTAACAAATAGTATTGAGACCGTTTATAAAGTCCTCTGTGGGGATCTTTTCGTTTTTGAGCAGCATTTTTCCGCTTTCGATCCGGCTCATGTCCAGGATATCGTTGATGAGGGAGAGCAGGAACCGGGAGGAGATGCCGATCTTTGAGATGCACTCGGCCACCCGCTCGTCGTCTCCCACGGCCTGGGCCGCGATGGCGCTCATG
Source organism: Ruminococcus sp. 8Y-12 (assembly GCF_058119865.1). Classification (NCBI taxonomy): domain Bacteria; kingdom Bacillati; phylum Bacillota; class Clostridia; order Eubacteriales; family Oscillospiraceae; genus Ruminococcus; species Ruminococcus sp. 8Y-12. Next base: position 2,564,003 of record NZ_CM176623.1, read on the forward strand.
CCGATGATAGCGTTCATGGGAGTGCGGATCTCATGGCTCATGCGGGAGAGAAAGTCCGTTTTCGCGGCGTTGGCCTGCTCTGCCGCGGCAAGGGCGGCAGCCAGGGCCTCCTTTTGCTGTTGTTCCTGCCGGACGATGGTCGTCACATCGGCCCGGGTCATGCACACCCGTCCCAGCTCCTCGCCGATGTAGAAAACCTGGAATCGTTTGACCCGTTTTTCGCCGTCCTGCCGCAGCTCCAGCACGAAGGTGTAGGAGTTTTGCCGGGCAAGCTCCCGCCGCATGTACTCAGGATCCAGCTTCTCCAAAAACTCCCGCTGCTCCGCCTCATCCATACAACGGGCCGCCACACGGCGAATTTCCTCCTGGAAATCCCCCTCCAGAGGGACGGCAGGGCTCCACTCGTTGCCGCGGACCACCAGACGATAGGCGCCGCTCGCCAGATCGATCTCCGTAATGACGTCGTAATCCAGGCTGGAAACCCGCTCCAGCATCCGTTCCAGCATTCTCTGCCCGGTCACATCAAGGGTATAGAAAAAGGCGATGACGTCGCCGCTTTCCGGGTTGGTGTGCAGGCGAAAGCTGGTGCTGCATACAAATGCGCCGCCGTTCCTCCTTTTACGCAGAAATTCAAAGCGGTAATCGGCTTTTCCATTGGAAAAATCGTTTAATACGCATGTCCGGTCAAGCACGGTGCGAATGTGATGGCCATATTCGGGGTCCACAGCGGATTCGGCCAGACGTTCCACGGCAGACCCATAGGAATCCCCCCGCCGGAAGAGTGCCAGACCTGCGGTGGACTGGTAGCTCTCTACATAGTCCTGCGTAATGTTGAGCCGACCCTGATTACTCCCCTCCGCCGAGGCGGCCTGGGCAAAATAGGACATCTCCTTCTCGTATAGTTCCCTGACCCGCGCCTGAACCTGCTTTTCCTCTGTAATGTCCACAAAGACGCCATAGAAATATTGATTACCGTCGTCCTCTGTGAGCCGTTGGGCCTTCAGAGACACCCATCTAACGCTTCCGTCCCTGCAGACCAGCCGGTGCTCGTCCTGAACTGTACCGTCGCGATCCTGATCCAGCTCAAGCTTAGCCTGTACAGAACCCTGATCCTCCGGGTGGACCACCTTGGACATCCGGTTTCCCAGAGCGGCGAACTCCTGCCTGGTATAGCCCAGGAACTTGTAAAGGCCGTCGTTGGCGCTTACAACGGAAAAACCTTCGTCATACCGGCAGCGGAACACCGCACCGGGGACGTTGTTGTACAGGTGCATGACCTCTGCCTGGGCCATTTTCTGCGCGGTGATGTCAATGCACACCGAAATAATGGCGGGCTTGCCGTCTTCCGCCGTGATCCTGCGCCCCATGTCATGGACCCAGATGTAGGAGCCGTCTTGCTTCTTCATACGGTATTCCACCACATATTGGCCGCCCTCGGCCATCTGGCTGTCCACCTCGGCATCCACCATGGCCCGGTCGTCCGGGTGCATGCAGTTGGTGACCAGCCCCCTGATGTCGGCCACAAAATCCGCCTCGTTGGCATAGCCCAGATGCTCCAGCATCCGATTGTTGACGAAATAAAAGGGGAAACCCTCTTCAATATATCCGCCCATCATGCCTCCGGGCAGGGAGTCATTCAGCAGCTCCTGCCGCTGCCTGGCCATGTTTTCCATCACCAGGGTTTTGGGATAGTGCTCTTCGCCCCGTTGGCTGCTGCTGGGCTCGGAAAACCACAGGGTGCGCAGCCGCCAGGACGTTTGCCGCCGGACCAGAGTAAAGAATCCCCGCAGCCGCCAGCGGTACTGGGTGTTCTTGAGGACCATTCCCACGGACAGGTTGCGGATGTCTGCGGCGATCTCCTGCTCCTGAAAGAGCGTAAGCTCCACCGTGAAGGGTTCGGGGAGCTCCCGGATGTCCCGGACCAGGTATTCTCTCATCTCCTGGGGGCTGTGGGCAAATTCGTCCTCCCCGGTGCCCACAAAACAGAACTCATCGCCTAAAAAGCCATAGACCTCCTCTGCGTTTCTCCGCTCGAACCAGGCGCTGCAAAAAGCCTGAAACGTCTCCCAGGCCGTCATTGTTTTTTCCATCGATCTCATCCTTTCCATGACCAACAATGGTCTTGCTCACGCCGGCCGCTGCTGGGTATGGTATTTTCTTTTAAGGCTTCTCCTTCGCTTCAGAAAGAGGCTTTGTAAACGTGTAATAGTTTTTGTCACTTTTTTTGATCCTGTACATGGCTTGGTCGGCGCGGGAGAGAAGTTCCTTTTCGTCCTGACCATCTCTGGGATAGACGCTGACTCCAATACTTGCAGTCATTTCAACAAACAGGTCCTCTGAGAGCCGGAAAGGCTGCCTGATCTCAGAGAGAATCCGTTCGCAGACGTCCCGGATCTCTTCGTCCACTATGATTCGGCCCAGCAGCAGAACGAACTCGTCGCCCCCCATACGGGACACGATATCGCTGCCGCGCACGGCACGGATCAGCCGTCTGGCCGTCTCCTCCAATACCAGGTCGCCCTTTTCGTGGCCATAGGTATCGTTGACCTCTTTGAATCCATCCAAATCCATGTAGAGGACTGCAAGCAGCTGCCCGCTGGCTTCTGCCTCCAGGAGCAGCCGGGAGAGGATTTTATGAAACAGTCTGCGGTTGGGAAGTCCGGTGAGCGCATCGTAGTTTGCCATATGCGCCAACTTTTCTTCCGCCCGCTTGCGCACCTTGATCTCCTCCTGCAGTGCCTTCGTCCGCTCGTCTACTAGGAAGCGCAGATGCTCATATAAATAGGCGTTTTCGAGAGAAATTGCCAGCTGTGCCGCGATGGGCATGAGGTTTTCTTTTCTTCGCTGGTCAAAGACGCCTGCGGCCAGGTTGTTTTCCAAGTAGAGGATGCCCTTTAGCTCCCCTTTACTGAGGATGGGCATGCACAGGACCGATTTGCAGTGGTTCTCTTTGATATGGATGTCCTTTCCATAGACTCTGGAGTTCTCTCCGTCTTCCAGGATTACGGCCTCCAGTGTTCTCTCCACATACGATACGATGCTCAACGGAATATCCCGGTCCTTTGCCGGCCGCTTTAATACGATGCATACGTCCTTGGCCCCGGAATGGCCCTCCGACTGGATCTCATAGCCGGAATCCGTCTGACTTAAATAATAGATATGCTGTGCTCCCGCACATTCCAGGAGGCTGTAGATCAGCTTTTTCAGGATGCCTTCCAGCTCCAATTCCTCCGAAATGGCCTGGGACGCCTTCAGGACAGAGCGCATATCCAACGATGCGGTGGTGCGGATGGAATCTTCAGAGAGGAGCGCCTGCCGGTTATCGTTCTTCCATAAGCCCGCCAGCTCCGGGTAGTCCTGCCGCATCTGGGCGCACTTACCCTCCGCCCCCCAATGACCATACAGCCGGTAGGTGTCCGTCAGGTAATGCCTGGCCGCCGACTTGATTCCCAGCCGCTCATAGCGCAGAGCGGCCACATCACTGAGGATGGCGTGATGGAGGCTGCGGTCATGATTATCCGCGGCTTCCAGTGCTTCTTCATAGAGCCGCAGAGCCTCTCCGATACAGCCCTTTGCTGCTTTCCGCTCCGCCTCGATTACAAGATAAAGGTGGCCGTAATTACAGAACGCGTCGCTGCTGCGTTCCTTCAGCCAATCCTGGTTATCCTCCAGGGTACGCTGAAGTATCGGCTTTGCCTCCGGCTCATAGTCCCCAATCTCCAGAACCTGGCAGATGGACAGGGAATACAGGAAATTGTGAAGCGCCACGTTGTAAAAGCTTGAGACATACGGGAGCAGAGGCACAGCGTCCCTGCACAGCCGGCAGGCCGTGGAATAATCCCGGTAGATCACTGCCGACAGGGCCCGAATGACATGGTAATAGCTGATTGCCTGCAGATTGTGGGAAAACTGCTCAAGATGGGCCTGTTCGGAAAATCCGTCCCCATCAAAGCTTCCGGTGAGGGAGAGCTCCCCGCGGATACTCCTGCACAACTGCTGATAGCTCAAAAAGCTGCCCAAAGCATGGTCGCTGCCAGTCTTCTCCGCAAACTTGACTCCGGCCTGTACCTCGTTCCACAGCTCCTCCACATGAACCGCGCTTTCCAGGACCGCCATCATGAGCCCATAATAGCCGTAGCAGGCGTACTCAAAGTCTCCCATCTGGGCGTTGCCCTTGATGGACTCCTTTGCATAGGGAATCTCATTGACCACATCTTCGAACCAATGGCCGGTATGGAGGGCAAACATACAGTAGATGGAGTGGATCACCTCCCTGTACTGGTGCTTTTCGGCCAGACGCATCGCCGACCTGCTGGCCGCGTAAGACGTCCGGTAATCTCTGCGCAGTTCCCCCAGGGGCATCATAAGATTGGAATACATCTGCAAGGCATGAGGAGTATAGCCATGCCGGAACATGCGCCGCACAGCCGTAAATACCGTCCAGTAGGAATAGTCGGGATGAAAGAAAAAGGTCGGGCCGCACAGGCGGCAGAGCAATTTGCTGATCCCGGCTTCCATCGGGTCTTCGGCTTCTTTGAGATTCAGGATATCTTCCGGTCCAAGGGCCTCCCGCTCCCGATAAAAGGATGCGATCTCCCGCTCCAGAGTCAGCTTAATATTTTCGCCGGGGAAGGTGACTCCCAGTTGTCCAAGCAGGGCGAGTCCGATCTCAAAGGCGTCCTCATACCGGCCCCGGTTGGAGAAGCTGGATATCTGCAGGCGGCAGCTATCTACCAGCTCGGTGGGCTCCGTCACCAGATTACAGAGCATCCCGTAGATCCGGTCGCTTTCCTCCTCTTTCACCAGATTGCACAGCGCCGCATGATATTCCATGTAGACTTTGGTTAGGAACGGGCGGTTTTCCGGGCGCTTAGGCTCCGGCTGGGAGAGCAGGAGGTTCAGGTACCGCTCCGCTGTGTCGAAGGCGGATACCAGCCCGCATCGGTGCGCCGTATACAGCAGGAACTCCTGAATCCGGCGCCGTTCTTCCGGATCCTCCGCCTCCCCAAGCCCCATTGCATAGTGGTCCGCGATTTCAAACGCCCGTTCGTCCAGATCGCCTGCGGCGCGCGAGCATTCCTCATACCGCTTTCCAAGCCGGTAATGGACATCTGATCGCTCTTTCTCAGACAAAACTGTATAGAACACCTGCTGGAACCGGTCGTGGGCAAACTGATACATGGTTTGCCGGCCGGTTTTCCCATCCTTTCCAATGGGATACACCGCCTCCTGTCCCACCGCCGTGATCAGCCTGCGGTTGATTTCCTGTTCCGGCAGGCCGCAGACAGCGGACAGATCCTCCACAGAAAAGCTCTGCCCAATGCAGGCGCCAAAGGACAGCAGGGATATTGTCTCTTCCGAAAATTGGTTTAAATTTTCTGTCAGGAATTCCACTACATTCTCTTGGGCGGGGCAGGCCCGTATCTCAGCCTCCTCCCAATCCCAGCTTCCTGTGTCCATATCCAGCTTCAGATAGCCTTTTGAATGGCACAGGCGCAGAAACTGCTTGATGTAAAATGGATTTCCCTTGGTCTTCCTATAGATGATCTCTGCCAGCCCGGAAGTCGTGCCCGCTTCCGTTTTGAATATGTCTCCCAGCATTTGTTCGGTGCTCTCCGGATCCAGCCCTTTCAGATTCAGCTGCGTGACCCGGCCGCCCCGCTGTATGATTTTATTCAGGCTGAGGATGAGCGGATGATCGCTGCTTACTTCGTTGTCGCGGTAGCATATGACGATCATTAAATCGTGGATATCCTCATTTTTGAACAGCTCTTCCAGCATTTCCAGGGAGCCCATATCCGTCCGGTGCACATCGTCCAAAAACAGAGTCAGGGGATGCTCCGGCGCAGCCAGCAGGGACAGGAGCTTTTCCAACACCGATTTGAACCTGGTCCGCTCCTCCAGCGGCCCCATGTCCTCCGGAGTTGGATGATCGCCGGTCAGCAGGGCCAGCTCCGCCACCTTACCGGTCAGCAAAGCCGCATTGTCACCCAAGTGTTCCGACAGTGTCTGCTTCCATTTATGGATGACCTCCTCTGGTTCCAAAAAGACCATGCTGCAAAATTGTTTGATGGCCTCGAAAAAGGCAAAATAGGGTACATTGGCGTGATACTGGTCAAACTTCCCCTGCAAAAACATGCCGCTGGTCCGCAGAGCCTCCTCCTGAAGCTGATTGACCAGCGAGGTCTTTCCAATGCCGGAATAGCCGCTGATGGAGACAAGAATCCTGGAACCTGCCGCCACTTCCTTAAAGTCACTCTTCAACTGGGAGATTTCTTCTTCCCGCCCATACAGCCGGTGGGTGAATTCAAAGCGCCGGCTGAAATCCTTTTCGCCAAGGACGAATTCCTTTTCCCTCTGGCACCGTGTCAGATCATAAAGAAGGCCCTCGCTGCTTAAATAGCGGTCTTTCGCCATCTTGGACAAGAGCTTGTCTATGACGGCGGCAAGCATGGGCGGCACATTGGGTAAAATCACGCGAAGATCCGGCGGCGTCTTCGCAATATGAGAAAAAACCAGCTCTGTGGGGGTCTCCGCGTCAAATGGATGCCGCCCCGTCAGCATCTGATACAGTGTTATGCCCAAGGAATAAAAATCTGCACGGTAATCCAGCTCCGTGTTCATTCGTCCAGTCTGTTCCGGAGCGATGTAGCGGAGGGTCCCTTCAATATTTTCAAGCCTGATCCTCGATATCTGTTCATGCATAAACACGGAGGAGATACCGAAGTCCAGCAGTACCACCCGGCCGGAGTCCGCGTCATATATGATATTGGAGGGGTTCACATCTTTGTGGATGACGCCTGCCTTGTGTATGTCCCGCAGGGCCATCACCAGCTGTGTAGCGATCCGGTAGAAATCCGACATCTCCAGAGCGCCCTGTTTCAGCAGCCTGCTCAGCGTGATCCCCGGACAGAATTCCTCCACCAAATAGCAGCGCCCGTCCAGCGTGACTTCGCCAAGAGCCTTTACCACATGGGGGCTGTCTATCCGCTGCATGATCTGATATTCCCGCCGCAGCCGCGCTGTGGCCTCCTGAGTCATATGTTCCTGGCCTCCGGTCTTAAGTACCACCCGGCTGCCGGTGCAGCCGTCCTTTCCGCGCAGCAGCTTGCTGGACGGAGAGAGATATAGCACTTCTAAATTTGTATATTGACACATCATGCGATCACCCCTTCCGTGAAAAGCACTCGTCCTTGCCGCCGGCCTTTGCAGCATACAAGGTTTCGCGTGCCTGGCGTATGATTTCATCCAATGGTTCCTCTGCATTCCAGAGCGTTATGCCGGCAAAGCAAGTCACCGAATCCGGGTCCGCGTAACGGCTCTCATAATAAGCCCGGAGAATAGCCGTTTCTTTTTTATGGGCGACTTCCATGGAGCCTATGCGGCGCATCACAACCAGAAATTCATCCCCGCCCATTCGGACCAGCACATCGTCCACCCGGGTGTGGGCACGCAGAAGAGAGGCGAAGTGGAAAATCAAATGATCGCCCTCCACATAGCCATACTTCTCGTTGAACTTTTTCAAGTCGTCCAGTTCAAACAGATAAACAGCGGAGGATGGCTCATGCCGCAGTGATTCGGCGATGGTGTACAGCCCCCGGCGGTTGAGAAGACCGGTCATGGTGTCTCTGCATGCCTCATCCTGCAGAGACCGCATCTGTAACTGAAGAGTGTGGATGCTCATCGCCCGCAGGACCCTCCTGCGCAGCGACTCCTGGTTGTGGGGCTTAGCCGCATAGTCGGCGGCGCCCAACTCCATGGCACTGCGCTCCAGTTCCATGTAAAGCGGTCCCGTGGCGATGCACGGTGTTTCCCAGGCGCCCCGCTCCTTTTGAATCGCAGTCAGGATATCAGCGCTGCCTTGGAGTGTTAAGCTAAGAATCACAGCCGACATCTGATACAGACGGTTTCCCAGGATTTTAACTGTCTCCTCATAGCTGTCCGCCTCCAGTACCTTAAAGCAGTCGGAGAAGGTCCTTTGCACTTGAGTGCGATATTCCTCGTCCTCATCGGCCACCAGCAGAACCCTGTTCATGCGGTCCACAGAACCGACAGACCGGCTGTTTTCCATGTCTGCGTGAGGGGCCTGCGCTGTCAAGACGGAAACAAAATTATCCACAGGCATGGGTTTGGCAAAATAATAGCCCTGGGCGTAGTCACACCCATCGTTTTGAAGCCTCTCCAACTGCTCCCGGGTCTCCACTCCCTCCGCCACCACGCTCAATTTCATCCATCGGGCCAGGTCCACGATAAAGCGCAGGATGCCCTGTCCGGCGGGCCTGATGCCATCCGTCTGGAGAAACTTCATATCCAGCTTCAGTACGTCGACGGGCATTTCCGTGAGCATATTCAGCGAAGAGTATCCGCTTCCAAAATCATCCATTTCAATGACGAAGCCCAGCTTGCGCAGAGCGCCCAAGGTTTCGATGAGCTGTCTTGAGGTATCTGTATACGCGCTTTCCGTGATCTCCAAATGCAGGCGGGAGGGGGAAAGTCCGTGCCGCCGGACGAGACCCGTCAGGACTTCAGCCAGATCCGCGTTGTAGATATCCATCCGGGAGACGTTGACAGATATGTTGATGCTGGGATAGCCCTTCCGGTCCCATTCCTGGAGCAGAGCGCAGACCCGCTCCCAGACATATTGGTCCAGCTTGGTGATAAAGCCGCTGCGCTCAAAAATGGGGATGAACTCCCCAGGCGGCTGCAGGCCCCACTCCGGGTGGTTCCAGCGCACCAGCGCCTCGGCCCCCGCCAGCCGGCCGTCCCGGAGCTGGTACTTGGGCTGTAAGTAGACCTCAAACTGCCCCGTGGCCAGGGCCGTTTCCATGCCGTCCGTGATGGCCTGCCTGCGCAGCAGAGTGCCCCGCAGCTTATCGTCGTAGAGTGCAAAGTGCTTGCCGTACTTTCCCTTGATGCTGTGCGCCGCCAGCAGCGCCCGGTCACACATCTGTTCTACGGAGATCTCCCGGTCCTCCACCGCGTAGATGCCGTATTTCATGATCACGTTCTGATTGCCGAAGCCGCTGTTGATCCTGCTGTCCGACTGGGTGAACATCTCGTCCGAATAGTCCTCGCGGTGCTCCAGAAGACAGGCGAACTGGTCGGCGCTCAGGCGGCCGCAGATCCCGTGATCCCCCAGACGCTGGGTGCAGAGCTTGGCCACCTGCCGCAGCAGGCGGTCGCCCGCGTCCATGCCGAAGGTGTCGTTGATCAGTTTGAAGTCCTCAATGTCGGAACAGAGGATATCATATTTCACATCCGGATTCCGAAACAGGATATCCCGGACCTGCTGGCAGAAATATTCCTTGCTGAACACCCCGGTGACCCGGTCATACTGGATCTGATGGATAAGGGCGGAGGTCTCCCGCAGGCGGATGATGCCGGCTGCCCGGTGTAAGATGACCTGGGCGCGGTAGGGCTTGGTGATGAAGTCCGTGGCCCCGTTGGAAAGTGCAGCCACCTCATCCGCCTCACTGTTGTTGGATGTTGTGACAATGACCGGGATCGAATTCAGCCTGTGATCTGCTTTCAGATGCTTTAGGAAGGTGTAGCCATCCATGACCGGCATAACAATATCCAACAGGATCAGAGAGATTCCCTCTCGGTATTTCTCCAGCAGCGACAGGGCCTGCGCCCCGTTTTCTGCCTCCAGAACCGTATATTGAGAAGACAGGATGGCGCACAGCGCCGCCCGGTTGATCTCATTGTCTTCAACCATTAAAACTTTTCTCTCGAATAACATTGCTCACACTCAATCCTTTACTTTATTCATGCATATATTATATGTATATAACTTCAATTGCAAATGACATATATTTGTCATTTTAAATGACAAACAATGAATTTAAATACTCTTAAACTATAGAATACCTTATTTTTAGGCAAAGTTCAAGAGAATGTCTGTATTTAACAATGATACTTGAGTGTCATTTTAAATGACAAACGATGCGATTTTTGTTGCAAACTTAATCGCTTTACGGTATACTGGTATGAAAAAGGGGGATGAAACTGTGCAGTTCTATGAAAAGCTAATTTTTGTCATGAATTTGACTCAAACAACGAACCGGGAGCTGGCTCTGGCAGCGCAGGTAGACCCCTCCATCATCAGCCGCTTCCGCAGCGGAAAGAGAGGGATCCCGCGCAATCTGGAGCCGCTGCGCAGCATGGCGGATTTTCTTGCCGAACGCTGTACCGGCGAATATCAGAGAAGAGCCCTGTCGGAGATGGCGGGGGTCAGACGGGTCCTAATGGACAAGCAGGATCAGCTGTCAGAATTTTTATTTTGCTGGTTGTGCGGTGACGCGGACGGAGTGGAGCGCTTCATGCGCAGCTTTGAATCGCTGACCATTAAGGGGGTTGCGCCCAACTCCACCTTGGAGGGCGCAACAATCAGCCGTAAAGGGAATTTTATTCATTTTGGAAATGAGGGGAAGCGTGCCGCGGTGCGTGCCATGTACCAACACCTGTTGGCCCGTCAGGAACCGGGCACGATCTGCATCCTTGCCGATGAAACCGACGATTGGCTGATGGAAGATTATGATTTTACCTCCCAAATGCAGGCCTGGCTGCTGGACTGCATCCGTCGGGGCTTTCAGATCTGCCACATCATACCGCCGATTTACTCGGGCGATCAGATTCTGGAATCCCTGGCCCGCTGGATCCCGCTCTATATGACCGGCAAGGTAAAAGCCTATTTTTATCCCCATATCCGCGACCGCCTTTACCGGCACACCATCATCATGCAGCCCGGACAAATCGCGATTGCATCCCATTCCATGGCGGGCCAGTCCAACAGCTACGCCACGATACTGACCACAGACCCGGGGGTGCTCCGGGCGACGGAATCGGAGTTTCAAGCCTATCTCGCCCTGTGCCGGCCTATGCTGAATACCTACTCAGAACCCCAAAAGCTGTTCCAGTGCTTTATGAAATTCTTATCGCCTCAGGGCTTCCGCATTCAAAAGCAGATCTCCTTGTCCGCGGTGACCGCACCCTTTGAACTTGTTGCGGACTCCATCGAAAAAAGGGAAGACCCCGAGCAGAAACGCCTGGGCGAGATTTACCTCCAGGAGATGAAGCGGCTGGAACAGGAGCAGGACCAGTACAACCTGATCGATATCGTTCACCTGGACAGCGCTGACCAGGTCCGTGCGGGCAAAGTACCCATCACCGCCACCTGCTGGCCGGGCGGCGCCCTTTACTACACCCCGGAGACCTATGTTCTGCACTTAAAGAAGATCCTGCATATTTTGGACACCCATGAAAATTATCACTTTGTCCCTCTGGAAGGGCCTGATGAACAGGAGAGCTCCCTTTTGGTCAAGGAGAATCACAGAGCTCTTCTGGTGCATACCTCAGAGCCCTTTACCGTCTTTGAGATCTCCCAGCCTGAAATCGTGGCACTATACCGGGAGTACCTGCTTCGCCTGGCGGAGAAAGTGGGATACAAGGGTATCCATCGAACGAAGATTAAGTCCCGGCTTCGGGAGCTGATCCGGGAGCTGGAGGAGTGACACATGAAAACATGTCGTTAATACCAGCCTCTATTGGCTGCGGCCAAAGCAGTAAGGGGTAAAAGATTGATATGAAAAACAACGATCATTTAATGAACTCCGGACAGGAGCATAAAGCGCGCCGAGCGGTCCGTTTCCCGATGCTGCTTATGGGCTGTATCGCGATTTTTTTCATTGTTATCCTGTTGACGGTTTTGTTCTACCGTTCTCTGGAGAGGGAAATCTACAAGGAGCGGGCCGCTTACATGACAGAGATCTCGGCGCAGGTGGTTTCCACGACAGACACGGTTGCAAACGCACAGTGGAATCTTGCGGCGTTCTTGTCAAACCGCATGAAAGCATCCCAGATATCCGACACGGCGGAACTGACGGAGTGGATTACCTCTGAGAACGAGATCCACGACCAGGATGAGTTGAGTTTTCTCGTGTTTGACAATGCAGGCAATTATTATGACGCCGCTGGAATCCGGGTACGGTGGCAGGGAAGCCTGATGTCAATCCAGGAAGATTCACCAAAACGGCAGGTGGAGGTCCTAACCCTGTCCACAACGCCCAAGAATTCCGATGAGATGGTGTTTCTTCTGCGCATGGAAACCCCGGTCGTGTTAAAGGCCGAAGGCGTGACTCTCACACACGTTGCAGTGGTGCGGGATATGGATATATTTTACGAACAGTTTCAGGTACCCTCCTTTGAGGGCTCAGGAGAGAATTTTTTTGTGAGCAGCGTGGGGACGCGGGTTTATCGGGGCAAATCGTACAGCGAAGTGATCGGGGACGTTTACAACGTGCTCAAGCCTCTGGAGAAGATGTCTTTTTGCTTTGGGGGCTCTTATGAGAAGCTGAAGGAAACCATCGCAAGCAAGGAAAAATGCTGTATGGAATTTTCGGATGCAGAGAATACGCACTATTATGTTACCAGTGTGCCCATGGGGATAAACGATTGGTCCATCTTGAGCGTGGTGCCATCCTCTGTGGTCAGCGCGCAGATGCAGCATTTTCTGAATATGACGCTCTTTGGCATGGGCGCCATCGCTTTGCTGGTGCTTGCAGCAATATCCACGGCAATTCTGCTGATTGTCCGCTACCGGACCAGCCAGCAGCTGCTGCACCGGCAGGCGGAGATGAATACCGCTCTGCAGGAGGCGGCGCAGACCGCGGAGGAGGCCAGCCGTGCCAAGACGGTATTTCTCTCGCACATGTCGCACGACATCCGCACTCCGATCAACGGCATCATGGGCATGACCGACATTGCGGTGCGCAACCTTGGCGATACCGGCCGGGTAGCGGATTGCCTGGGGAAAATCACAATGTCCTCCAAGCATCTCTTGAGTCTGGTGAATGACGTACTTGATATGTCACGGATTGAGAGCGGAAAAGTCAAGCTGGAACACAAACCGTTTTATGTGGAGGCGCTGCTGGATGCCTGCTACAGTCTGGTGGCAGGTCAGGTACAGGAACGCGGCCTCACGATGAAAAGGGAGTTCTCCGGAGTTGGACAACTGGTGCTGTCGGGTGACGAGCTGCGCCTGCGGCAGATCATAATCAACATTCTGGGGAATGCCGTCAAATTCACGCCGGATGACGGGGAGGTTGTATTCACCGCCTGCGGCAAGGACGTGGGCGGCGGAATGTCCGAACTCACGCTGATCATTCAGGACAACGGGATCGGCATGAGCGAAGACTTCCAGCAAAAGATTTTCGAGCCTTTTACGCAGGCGGAGGACGGCCCGAAGAGCCACTATAAAGGAACCGGGTTAGGCATGTCCATTGTCAAGCAGTTTCTGGATCTGATGGGGGGCAGCATTGAACTGCAAAGCGCGCCGGGCCAGGGAAGCAAATTTACCGTGAAACTGCGCCTGCCCAACGTGACAGTGACAGCCCCACTCCGTCAGGATTACGCGCCGGACGATGATACGTTTTTACTGAAAGGACTGCGGGTGCTTCTGGTGGAGGACAATGAAATGAACATGGAGATCGCCCGCTACATTCTGGAGGAGTGCGGCATGGAGGTAACGGCTGCGGAGAACGGCCTGAAGGCCGTTGAAATTTTTAAGGACCGCCCGGAAGGAAGCTTCGATGTGATTCTGATGGACGTGATGATGCCTGTGATGGACGGTCTGGAAGCTACGAGAACCATCCGTGCCGGCAATCAGAGCGATGCAAAGACCATACCTATCATCGCCATGACTGCCAATGCCTACGCCGAGGACCGGAGGGCTGTGCTTGAGGCCGGGATGAACCGGCATCTGGCAAAGCCAATCGAACGCGAAGAACTGCTTCATGCTTTAGTTGAAGTGCGTACCAGAACAAATAACCAGTGTAAGGAGTAAAAATAAAAAGGAAATACAGGAGGATTTGAGAAATGAAAATAAAAAGGCCGATTGCACTGCTCACGGCCGCAATCATAATGTTATGTCTTGGTCTGACCGGCTGCCGGTCCGCTGACGAAACCACTTCCGGTGACGAGCATGAGCCGCTGACGCTGCTTTCTCTCAATATAGATCGGTCGGCCTTCCTGGCGGCGTTGGAGGAGAACTGTCCCGGTGTCCGGATAGAATTTATAAGTTATACCGGCGGCAGCGGCACCGGTTACTCACAGTATCTGCTGGACAAAGGGCATCCCCCGGACATTTATACGATATCGGTATTCGGGATGCAGGATAAGCAGAAGGAGTATCTGCTGGACCTGTCGGGATACGAATTTTTGAACAACTACAATACGGTCGATATCAATCAGGTCACACTGGACGGCGCAGTTTATATGCTCCCGTCCAGCGCCGCAATCATGGGTTTATACTACAACAAGACGATGTTTGCGGAGCACGGCTGGGAGGTGCCGCAAAATTTTGAAGAGCTCAAGGCGTTAGTTGAGGTCATCAGGGAGGCTGGAATCGACCCGGTATCGGCCCAGTTCAAACTGCCCGGCAACGGCTTCTTCGACGTATTTACAATGGCAAAGACAGGATTCCTGTCCACGCCGGAAGGCCGCCGGTGGGAGCAGGACTTTAAGAACGGAGACGCAACGGCGGCGGAGGGACTGTCGGCGGCGGTGGAAGCGATCCAGGAACTGATCGACTGTGGATTCCTGGATGCGGAGGACACAAAGCGCAGCAGCAGTGAGGCAACCAATTACTTTTATGACCGCGGGGCGGCTATGTATCTGAATGCCGGCACCATTCCCAGGTATACCCAAAACGAAGACGGTACAGGCGATGTATATGGCATTATGCCGTTCTATGGCCCGGGGACGGATAATATGGTGCTGATTCAACAGCCCTATAGATATTTCGGCCTGTCAAAGGAACTGGCGGAGCCGGGCAATGAGCAGAAGCTTGAGGATGCGCTGCGTGTCATGGAGTTTTTCTCCACGCAGGAGGGGCAGACAGCGCTTCTGTCGAAAAAGGATAACTATGTACCGCCGTTGAAAAACAGTGAGATTCCGGAGGACTCTCCGTTTTATGAGGTGGAACAGGTCATACGGCAGAGATATGTCTCTACCCTTGCCTATGCAGGGTATGAGCCCATCATTATAGGAGCCGGGAATAAGGTGCGTGACTGGGTGCAGGGAAAATGTACCGGAGCCGATGTGCTCGCCTGCATCGATCAGCTCCAGGCCGAATATCTCAGTACCGGCATGCCGGTTGAAGGTACCGCAGCTTGTGATTTTACCCATGAGGAAACCGTGCAGCTTCAGGCGGAGGCAATCCGGCTTGCGGCAGGGACGGATTTCGCCATGATCTCGATGGGCGTGATACGCGGCGGCGAGGAGAATATGGGGGGCGCCTGCGGGCAGATCTTCGAGGGGGATATCAATGAGGATGCGCTCATATCGCTGCTGCCAAATTATTGTACGGATCCGCTCTATGTGCTGACACTGTCCGGCGCCGAAGTCCGGGGCCTTTTAGAAACCGGATTGGTGGCCGCCGAGGGGGCGGAGGGCTACCCCTACATCCCCTCGGGACTGACGGCTGAGATGAATGAGGACGGGACGGTAAAAGCGGTTACGCTGGCGGACGGCTCACTGCTTGACGAAAATGCCGGCTATACCGTGGCCTTCAACAAGAAAGGCTTTAACGATGAGATCCGACAGATTGGGAATGCACGGGAGACAGATATCCCCATCATAGACGCCGTGCGCGAGTACATGAGCGCTCACTCTCCCCTCATCCCTCTGGAGCCGTCTGTTATAAAGCCGTAAATAGTGACTTTGAGCCAGTCCGATGGCATCTTCGATAGAATACAAACATTTTATATGCATGCAGATCAGTCACTGATTGCGGGAAAGAGAGGATGAATATGAACATTGCCAAAGCAAAAAAGTCCTTACTTCGTTTCGGCAAATACATATTGGCCGCAGTTGTTCTGGTTTGTATGTTTTTTGCTTTTGCGAATACGTATCGGCTGAATCATTCCATCGATGAGGGAAATCGTAAAATTATCTTGAACTATGCAAATCAAGTCGCCTATCGGCTGCACGACATGTTTGAACGAGTGGATATCAGTTTGAATGAATTAAGCAGCAAGTTTGAGGAAACGAGCGGCCACCTGACGCAGGAGGAATTGCTGGAACAATTAAAACACTACGATGAAACCTGGAGCATGGATGCCAGCGGATTGATGTATGAGAACGGTGAGAACTGCCTGTCTGACGGAGCGCCGGTGCTGCTGGAAAGTGAAATATCCCTGCGGGATGTGCTCAGCTATTCCGAGAAACTCAATATTTCAAGGCAAAACATCGATGGTAAGGATATGCTTGTGTTTGCAAAACCCTGCCGGACACAGGTGGGCGGCCAGACGGTAAGCGGCATCTTTTCCGCTGTAAAGCTGGAGCGTCTGGAGGAGTTTCTGGGAGATTACGGATACGGCGCAGGCAGTTTTTTGGCGGTGACGCAAAGCGATGGGAACAATATTTGGAGGCAGGGAGAAGACTTGCCTTACGGCACGGGCAACTGCCTATTAGATTTGGAACAGATGGATGTGAGCGGGCAGGATTCCGTTTTGCAAATGAAGACGCGCATGAGTGTGTCTATGGACGGAACCATTTCTTATGAGCGCGACGCTCAAAAGTATTATATGGCCTATGTGCCCTTAGGCGTAAACTACTGGTATCTTCTTGTCAGCGCCCGCTCTGACTCCATCGACCTTACGGAGCTGTCGCAGCAGCATTTTTTCATTTCCGCGATGTTGGTGGCGGTGATCTTGGTGATGGGGCTGGTTGGAATCGTATATTTGTTCCAGCGCAACCGCAGCATTTCCTACCATAATAAACAGCTTCAGATCGCCACAGATCTGGCCAATCAGGCAAATGCTGCGAAGCGGGATTTTCTCGCCAAGGTCTCCCATGAAATCCGTACGCCGCTTAACGGCGTGATAGGGATGATTTCCCTTGCCCAAAATGACTGCGCAAAGCGGGATAAATGTCTGGAGCACTTGGAGAAGGCAGCCGACTCCGCTCAATATCTGCTGGCACTGATTAACGATGTGCTGGATATGTCGCAAATTGAGAGTGGGAAACAAAGGCTGTCGGAAGAAACGGTGGATATGACCGCGCTGCTGGAGGAAGTCAAATTCCAGATGGAAATCAGCGCCCGGGAGAAAGGGCTGTCTGCCGAAACCAACGCCCAAACACTGAAGCACCGCTATTTCAAAGGGGATTACCTGCGGCTGAAGCAGATTTTAACCAATCTGACCACCAACGCGGTGAAATACACGCCAGCCGGCGGAACCATCCGTCTGGAGATCGGAGAGGCCGAGAAGGACGACGGCTCCAAGGTCGTCTTCCGTGTGGAGGACAACGGCGAGGGCATCGCCCCGGAGCGGATTGAAGCGATTTTTAAGCCCTTTGAGCAGGCAAGCCTGGAGCGCAAAGGCGGCGTGGGGCTGGGGTTGTCCATTGTCCGCAGCTTTGTGGAGCTGATGGGTGGGACAATTTCAGTAGACAGCGCGCCGGGTGTGGGCAGCGCCTTTCAAGTCACGCTGCCGCTGCCCGTAGCATCGCCGCCGGGGAATTCTCCCGAGCAGCAGAAGGAATCCTATGATCTGACGGGCCTCTCCGTCCTGCTGGCGGAGGACAATGAGATCAATGCAGAAATCGCAATTGCGCTTTTGGAGAGCTTAGGGGCTGAGGTGACCCTTGTCAACGATGGGAACGAGGCGGTAAAAGCATTTCAAGAGGCTGCTCCGGGAACCTATCAGGTGATCCTGATGGATATTCAGATGCCCAACATGAACGGGATTGAGGCCACGAAAGCGATTCGGGCCTTGGAGCGCGAGGACGCGGCTAAAATTCTGATTTTTGCCATGACTGCAAATGCTTTCAAAGAGCAGCAGGATGAGATGCTTCAGGCGGGAATGAATGAGTGTATGTACAAACCTATCGACATTGAAAAAGTGTGTGCCTGTATTAGAAGGTGGATATATGAGGAAGGAGGGAATGTATGAAGAAATTTCTGATAAGTTTGGGATTGGCGGCCTTATTTGTGGGAGGAACCCTATTTGCCGGTAAGACTGCCCTTCATACAGTAAGCGATTTTGCAAACCGGGAAAACTTAGAGAAGACCACATTGGTCCAGGAACGTGTTCAGGAAACCATATCCCTTCTGGAGGATCTGAGCGAGGACCCATACATCCGCTCAAAGGAACACAGTTATCAGGAAAAGGCGGCGTACCTCACGGATAAGAACCAGCAGGAGAATCTGGGCTACATGATGCTGCGTATCTTGGACGAAGAAATAGGCGTTTACCGGGAGGACGCCGAGTCGTCTGTCTCCAATTTAGGCAGCCGCGATTATATGCAGAAGCTCTACAAAACAGGAGAGGTTCAGGTGACCGACGCTTTCCTTGCCGGGGCTGACGGAAAAACGATCAACTACACGGTGGCGGTGGCCATCGAGGAGGATAGCCGGGTGACCGGCGCGCTGTTTGCTGCCATTTATGGGGAGGAAATCGACGGATATTTGCAGGATGATCGCTATGCGGCCCATGTACTGGTTGGCAGTCAGCTGCAGTACATGGGCGGTGTCACCAATGACCGCTTCGGTCTGTCCGTGGCGCAGGTGTTGGAGGGAGAATACAAAACAAGCCGTCCGGTGGAAAATATTCTTTTGGATTTTAATGACAAAAAAAGTGGTTCCTTTTGGAGTTTGGAGAGCCCTCTTGAATATATCGTCTATTCCCCGGTGGATGGGGCGGATTGGGTTGTGATGACCCAAGTCCGGGCGATTCCACTTATTCAAAGTATACTGGTCACCTATGGATGCGGTGTGGCGGTTCTTCTGATATCGGGGTGCCTGCTGTTACGGGGGAAAAACAGGGGCAAAGAAGCTAAAGACATATCATCACATATTTGATGGGGAGGAAGCGTGCACTTGCCCCTTACCCGGCTTTTTCACTGCATTTGCCCTTCTCTCTTACTGTGGATGAGGCTTTCGCTTTGTCAGTACCGAAGCCTTTCAGATTGCAGCAAAAAAACGGTGAGCGATGTAATAAGTCTCTCCCTGTTTCAGACTGTAGACAAAGTCTGCTTTATAGTATAGTAATGCATATTTATGTTCTGACTTCTTGTATAATAAAATAAATTAGAAATTGCAAGGTAAACAGTAGATGGAACAATATTTAAGAGAAACGCCGATGTTAAATTATTCGGCTACAAATATACAACGATTGATAAATGATAGACTTTGGAAAAAAGTCGATGAATATAATCGTATAAAGCAAATATACAATTTTGTTCGAGATGAAATTCTATTTGGCTACAATGTAGATGATAATATTACGGCGTCAAAGGTTTTGGCTGATGGATATGGGCAATGTAATACAAAGGGAACTTTGTTCATGGCATTGCTTGGTGGGGTAAATATCCCCTGTCGAATACATGGTTTTACGATTGATAAGCAGTTACAAAAAATAAATGAAACCTGTTCGGGTGCTTTTTGTGGGTATGGCGTTGCTGTAAAGGACTTTCATAATCCGATTATTGACTTTGAGCGAAACAATACCTATATTCAAAGTGAGGGCATTACCCAAGATTTTGGAGCTTTTGATTGTCCGGACGATTTGCTTAAAAAACATCATCAAGAAATGTCATTCTTTAAAGCCTTTCTGTATAGTAATTTTGGTAGGCACTTAATGAATTACAATATCAGCAAAATAAGAAAAGGCGAGCGATAAATTCCAGTTGTGCGCCCAGCAAAGGGCAATTAACCTAACAGGTGCAAATCCTGTCTGACTAAGGTCTAGCCAACCATCAGTAGCGAGTCTTGCGTGATAATCAGTAATGATTATTGCGAAGCGTAGACAGCGAGCAAGTAGGGTTGCAATGCGATTGAGCCTCGAAAAGTTGAATTTCAGAGGGCTGACGTCTTAACTGGTGCGGAAAGCAACATCGGGTAACTCGATATGGCGAGAGTTGGTCGGCACTGCGGGGTCAAAGAGCCAATCATGCTTGACACAGTGGTTAATTGTCAACTGGGGAGAGCCTGTTGCTTCTTGGAAACAAGTACGCTTCATCAACTAGAAGATGGAGATGGGTGGACGAGCGGCAGGCAGGCTGTTTATGCGGATGATTTCATTGCGGGATTCCAATATAAGGCGGACGCAGAAAGATACTATGCCATGCTGAAAGAGAGACTGCGGAAATTTAATCTTGAACTTGAAGAAAGTAAGAGCCGTCTGATTGAGTTTGGAAGATATGCCGAAAGTAATCGCAAGCGAAAAGAGGGAAGAACATGCAGAAATTAACAGCCATGATAGAATGGCTGTATGAGAATAATGACCTGCCTGTGAAAGAACGGATTGCAAAGCTGAATAAGAAACTGATAGGACACTATCGTTACTATGGGGTTACGTTCAATGGAAAGAAGATAACTGCTTTTCTCCACTACACGCAGAGATATTTGTGCAAAGCATTAAACAGACGAAGTCAGATGAAAGCTACACATGGGATGGATATATAGATATGCTGAAAGTATATCTGCTAGCCAAACCAAAGATATATGTTAGTTTATTCTAAAAGTGAATGTTACTATGAGGAGCCGTATGCGTGAAAGGCGCACGTACGGATCTGTGAGGGGCTCGCGGCGTGAGCCACTTGTCTACTCGACTGTAGAGCAGTGAAAATTTAAGGAGGTATGGCTATGAGCTATTTTCTATTCGATAACAAGAAGGTTTTTTACAATGAGTTTGGCATGGGTACACCTTTGCTTTTTCTTCACGGAAATACAGCGTCCTCTATGATGTTTTTTGAAATTGTTGAAAAATACAAGGATAATTTCAAAGTAATTTTGATTGACTTTTTGGGGCACGGAAAATCAGACAGACTAAGTGAATTTCCCGCCGATTTATGGTTCTATGAAGCACAACAGGTTATTGCTTTTCTGAAAGAAAAACAATACTCAAATGTAAATATTATTGGAAGTAGCGGCGGTGCTTTAGTTGCTATCAATGTAGCTCTGGAAGCACCACAACTTGTATCAAAAGTGATCGCGGATAGTTTCGAGGGAGAAAGACCTTTAAAAGAATTTACAAAAAATGTTAAGGCAGATAGGGAGTTTTCCAAACACGATGATAATGTAAGATTGTTTTATCAGTATATGCAAGGCGACGACTGGGAACCGGTTGTTGACAATGACACTTCTGCTATTATCAGGCACGAAAAGGAAATAGGTAAATTCTTTCATAGCGAACTAAATAACTTTCAGCCCGATATTCTTTTGACTGGAAGTAAAGAAGATGAATTTGTTAGTAGTATTTCTCCCATTTATTTTGAAAAGACATATGGAGAAATACTTAATAAAATAGGGCATGGAAAAATGTACCTTTTTGGTACAGGTGGACATCCTGCTATGCTTACCAATCCCGATGAGTTTTACAAAATAAGTATAAAATTTTTTCAAGCACAAGTATTTGCAGAACCAAATTAATTACACTTTGTTACATCAATTCCAGTTTAATTACAAAGGTAACAGGATATCAGATATGATAAATTATCTGGTGTCCTGTATTTTTGTGTCACAGCAAAAATACCCCCCTGCTATGCAGGGGGAGGGCAGTTCTTTAGATATAAGCATGAACTCCTGTGCTAGAATAAAAGTGGGTCTGCAAAACCACAAATAAAAAGCACAGGAGGTCCAAAGAATGGACGTAAATAGTTTAGCTCATACAAAATGGGAATGCAAGTATCATATCGTATTTTCACCAAAATATCGTCGTCAGGTAATCTACAAAGACATAAAAGGGGATGTGGTGCAGTTGGCAGACCTTCAGTGCGCCTTCCGGGTGCAAGCAGGAAATAGCCCCTTATAGGGGCAGTGCAAGCCACCGGCTAAGCCGGTGGTCTTGACTGGAGAAATATCTGCAGGAAAGGAGAGGAAAGAAAATAATTATGTTGATGGAATAAAGAGTATGGGATTTACTTCATTGAAAACACCAAATTCTTATCGTACAATACCATTTATGGGTGGTGTAGAAGATATACTCAAAACACAAAGGGAAAAACAGATAAAAGAGAAGAAACGATTAAAGCATCGCTGCGTGGTCAGGGTCAATTTGACGATTTGGTATTTACCACTACGATGGGTTCTCCAATAACCAGATATATTGGAGAAAAAGAGGTAAATAAGATAGTAAAGACTATTAATTTACAGGAGGCGTTTGATTCAGTACGTGAAGGCAGAGAACCTGTTGAATTTGAACATGCTTACCCATATGCTATAAGACATTTATTCTGTACGCATTGTTTTGAATGCGGGATGAAACCTAAGGTGGTACAAGCTCTTATGGGACATGCCAGATATTCTACAACAATAGATATTTATACTCATGTTATGGGCGTTACCTTTGAAGAAGCTGATAAGTTTGCAGCCCCAGTTGTTGATTGTGCAACAGAATTTCCGGATTTGACGAAAATAAAAAGTGCTTGACGAAAGACTAAAATCAGTCAACAAAAGAAAGAGTAATATTCAAATGAAAAATGTACGAAAAAATTATTTTCGTCAAAATGCAAATGGAACCTCAAAAGATGGCTATTTTACAGGGGTTGAGAATAAAAGGTTGCAAAACAGATGGGCGGCAACTAATATAAACTGCTCTATCCTGTTTGATACCGGAAACCTTGATTTTTCAAGGGAAACCGGGTGTGTAAAGTCAATTGGAAACTATCGTAACTTAGTGTAAAATATCATAAGAAATCGCCGGAATTTGGGACTATTTTGAGACTAAATTGGGATTGAAAACCGTCTCGGTTGCTTAAGGGGATTTTGCCTGATGTTTAAAGGTTAGCGAGAGACAGTGACTGGGTACACGTAATAAGAATGTTGATGGCACACTATTGAGAAATCGGTGGTGTGTCATTTTGCGTTCAGGGGAAAGATTACTTTGAAAATGTTATTTCCAACGAGTAAACTGTAAAGATACATAGACATTTTATATCATGAGGTTTTATGCAAAGAAAAATTGAATACGTGGATATCAAAAATCCAGTGATATAACAGTTAATGCGGTTGTATCACTGGCCTTATTTTTATATTGTTTCTCCGGTATCCCTCATTTTAAATTGTCCTATAAAGTCACAATCCAAGGCATTTCCTGTTTCGATTAGTTCCTTCTCGGAAAAATTATCACGTTTCATTTTATTATATATATTGGTCGAAGAGCAGCCAAAACGACAACTACGCTGAATCTTGCGTACTGTCTGCAGAAGATGGGGAAAAAGGTGCTGGCTGTGGATTTTGACAGCCAGGCGAACCTGACTACCTGTTTTGGGATTGAGGATACGAGGGAGTTGGAGAATACCATCGGGCATCTGATGATGGCGGAGATGGAGGATGCAAAGCTGAGGCTGGAAATGGGAACAGAGAAGATGCTGTCTGGCATCCTGGAGCCATTGCGTGAGAAGTATGACTATATTTTAATTGATACCTGTCCGTCCCTGGGGACGCTGACCATGTGTGAGACCAGGTCGAAGCTGTGCAGGGTGCTGACGGAAGAAGTGGAGGAAAATTTCCAGGAACAGATACGGGTTTTTGAAACGAAGATTCCTAATACGGTGAAAGTCGGTAAGAGCATTTATTATAACCTGCCGGTGGTGCAGTACAGCCCAAAAACGAGCGCAGGTGTGGCTTACCGGAAATTTGCAAAGGAGTTGATTTCGTATGAAGGCTAACGGGACAAAGCGGAAGATTTTTAATGATGCCGTGAATTTGCTGAATGGGGCAGGGGATATGGTGGAGAGCATCCGGGAGTATGGTATTTTGAATCCGGTGATTGTATGGCAGAATTCAGATGGGTATGAGATGCTTGCCGGGCATAACCGGCAGAATGCGGGAAAACTGGCCAAGCAGGCGAAGATTAAGCTGGATGCCAATACGGCCAAGTGTCTAAAGGGTATGGCAGGAGATGTGACGGTCCAGTCAAAGAATACGGGACATTACTGGTATATCCACAATCCGGAGCATCCGGAGGAGGATGCCTGCGTTATTTTCCATAAACACAGGGCATCCCACCCGTATCACCAGCATGGAAAAACAAGGAATTTACGTCAGGCAATAAAGAAGATTAAAGGACATGACGAGTTTCAGATGAATGGGAAAATAGTTTAAATCTATACAATCTTACTAACCGTTTCAACAAATTTCAGCACATCTTTTGGTGCATCCAGGCTGTACAGCAGGCCATAGGGGATGCTGTAATCCCAATCCACGGGAATTGACACCAGGCCAGGATGGACCTCCTGCCAGCATTCCAGGGTGAGAAGGACATTTCCGGTCTCGGCACAGCGGTTGAAAACCGATAAGTCATAAAACTGCGGTGTATCCTCTATATGGATTTTGGGATGGTGCTTTTCCAGGTCATTGCGGAGGAAATCATTGACGCCGGAATCTCCCTGTTCTACCATCATTAGCGTTTCTCCATATAAATCTTCAATCACAATAGATTTTTTCCCGGCAAGGCGGTGCTCCCTCGACACTGCAATCATTTTTTTATATGTGCCAAGGGCAAGGAAATTGCAGCGGCGGAGCCATTGCCTGGAATCACATACTCCAATCAGAAAATCAAATTTCTTTCCCAACTGTTCAATCTCTGCCAAAATCCCTTCATGGTTATCCTCAAAGGGTACAAGGTGCAGTTTATATTCGGAAAAATCCTGATTCACACGGTACCATAAGTCCATGAAAGGCTTCGCGGGATTCAGCAGTGAGGTGCCGATGCAGAAGGTGGTGTCATTCAGGTGCATGGCGGCCCTGGCGCTTGCAATGGATTTCCGGGAATAATCGATGATAAATTTGGCGTCCTGATAGATCAGGGTACCGGCCGCTGTCAGGCGGACACCGGAGGTTGTGCGCTCGATCAGTTTCAAATCCAGATGGCTTTCCAGCGCATTCATCTGTTTCATGACGGCCGTGGGGGAAATGTACAGGCGCTCGGCGGCTTTTGTAAAGCTGCCGCAGTCGGTGACGGCGATAAACGTATCCAGCATATGATTGTACATGCAGCACCTCCAACATAAACTAAAAGTTAATACTATAATAACATTTTGGAGATTCCGGTTCAAGAAGAATTTCGGTAGACTATAAGAAAAAGAAAAGAAGAGGTTTTTGAGATGGCTGAGTTAATTGCGTTTTTTTCACGCCGGGATGAGAACTATGTGAACGGAATGCTGAAAAAGCTGGATATTGGAAATACGGAGGCAGCTGCCCGTATCATTCAGGAGTTGACAGGAGGGGAGCTGTTCCGGATTGATCCGGTGCAGGCGTATTCCAAAGATTATAACGAGTGTATCGCCCAGGCCCGGGCAGACCAGAAACGGGGTGCCCGCCCGGAGTTGAAAACCTGGCCGGAAAACATTGAGCCTTATGACGTGGTGTACCTTGGGTATCCCAATTACTGGGGAACCATGCCCATGGCGGTCTTTACGTTCCTGGAGCATTTTGATTTCAGCGGAAAAACCATCCGTCCCTTCTGCACCCACGAGGGGAGCGGAATAGGCGGAAGCATAAGTGATATCAGGAAGCTGTGCCCCGGCGCGAGGGTGGAGACGGGGCTTTCTATCCGGGGAGGAAGTGTAGGCAGGTCGAAGAAGGATATTGAGAAATGGATAGGGAAGGAAAGGTGAAAATATGAAGGCAGAGAAAATGAGTGTATTCCAGGCTGGAGAACCTAATGAGGCTTTTAAAGAGTATTTTGTGGGGCAGAGTTACCTGAACATGCTCTCCACTGAGCAGGTAGTGATTGGAAATGTGACCTTTGAACCGGGATGCCGCAATAACTGGCATATACACCATGCTACGTCCCGCGGCGGACAGCTTCTGCTGGTGACTGCCGGGCGGGGATATTACCAGGAATGGGGGAGCGAAGCCCGGGAACTGCACCCCGGGGATGTGGTACACATTCCGGCGGGGGTAAAGCACTGGCACGGAGCGGCCCCGGACTCCTGGTTCCAGCATCTGGCTGTAGAGGTTCCTGGGGATAATTGCAGGAACGAGTGGTGTGAGGCTGTTTCTGACGAGGCATATAGAAAATTGAAATAGAGTAACTGGTTTTGAGGAAAGAATGGAAGGGATAGATATCATGGAGAAAGTAACAGCAGGGAAAGAACAATTGGGAGCCTTTGCCCCGAAGTTTGCAGAATTAAATGATGAGGTACTGTTTGGCCAGGTGTGGTCGAGAGAAGAGCAATTGTCAGCGAGGGACCGCTGTATCGTCACGGTTACTGCACTGATGGCCAGCGGGATTTTGGACAGTTCCTTAAAGTTTCATCTGGCCAATGCGAAGAAGAATGGCGTTACAAAGGAAGAAATCGCAGAGATTCTTACCCATGCCGCTTTTTATGCGGGCTGGCCGAAAGCATGGGCGGCATTTCATATGGCAAAGGAAGTATGGGAATAAATGCAGATGATAAGCGATAGTTTTAGGAAGAAAGGATGAAAAAATGGAATATACAAAATTAGGAAATTCTGATATTCAGGTTTCCCGCCTGTGCGTTGGCTGTATGAGCTTTGGCGATCCTGCCAGTAAGATGCACGCATGGACGCTGGATCCGCAGGAGAGCGGGGAAATCGTCAAACATGCGCTGGGGCTGGGGATTAATTTTTTCGATACTGCCAATACCTATTCGGCAGGAACCAGTGAGGAATACCTTGGCAGGGCGATAAAGAATAGCATAGGGAGAGACAGGGTGGTCCTTGCAACAAAGGTTTATTTTAATGAGGGTAAACTTTCTAAGGAAGCCATTCCGCGGGAGGTGGAAGGTTCTCTCAGGCGTCTCGGCACAGATTATATTGACTTGCTGATCATCCACCGCTTTGATTATGATACACCAATTGAAGAGACATTGGAGGCGCTGCATGAGGTCGTACAGTCAGGGAAAGTCCGCGCCATCGGCGCTTCTGCCATGTATGGATACCAGTTTATGAAAATGCAGTATGCAGCGGAAAAGAATGGATGGACGAAATTTGTTTCCATGCAGAACCATTACAATCTGCTTTACAGGGAGGACGAGCGGGAACTGATCCCCATCTGCAATGAGCTGAACGTGGCAAGGACGCCGTACAGAGATATCAAAATGCTGGTCAATGCTGCGGGAGTATCGCCAAGCCAGGCGCCGGTTGAAACCATTTTAAAGGTGGACTTATATGGCACGGCTGTATTGCTTGAGGAGGTTGGGAAAGTGATCAGTGATAGAGGAACTGGTGTGACGATTTCCAGCCAGTCTGGTTTTCGTATGCCCGCATTAACTGCAAAGGAAGATGAGCTTCTTGCTTGTACTCCCACGGAAGAACTTCTGGAACTTTCCTTATTACAGCCGGAAAACATCAGGGACACACTCCATGCCTATCAGCTGGCAAAGCGCTGTAATGAAAAAAGAGTGATGGCGCAGTCCGTGGTGTGGGGGAAACGGGGTGCAAGGCTGAATGCGATTGCCCCGGGCATTATTGTGACTCCTCTGGCAGTGGATGAGTTCCATGGGCCAAGAGGAGATTTTTATAAAAATATGTTTGCACAATGTGCTGCCGGCCGTCCAGGCACTGCGGATGAGGTTGCCGGTGTGGCAGAACTTCTAATGGACGGCAGGGGGGCCTTTATTTCAGGTGCTACGTTTTTGATTGATGGCGGCGCCACTGCATCTTACTACTATGGGGAAAAGTAAATCATTCTTTAACATGGATGAGGTTACTGATATATGGACGTTTGCCGGATAGTACATCGTCATAAAAAGACTGCTTCCAGTCAATAAAGGAAATGCATTCATTCAGCTCTGTGATAGAAGCCAGGAGAGCTTCCCGTTTGCGGACAAGAATCTCCTGCCTTGCAGGAATTGTGGATTCTCCCTGAAGACATAAATCCAGATAGATTTTCATCTCCTGGATGCTCATGCCGCATTTTTTCAAGCAGGTAAGGTCCTTGATCCACTTTATATCCCGCTCATCAAATACGCGGCGGTTATTTTTATCACGCTTTACATTGGGAACAAGCCCTTCATTGCAGTAGTATTTGAGTGTCTGGTACGTCATATTTGTTTCCTGGCAGACCTGCATCATAGTATACATATGGAGTTCCTCCTAATAAAAATGTGAAAGTTTTGTGAATCGCTTGACCGGTAGTAACAATCGGTTGTTACAATTTCATTGTAAGTCAGGTTATTAGAAAAATCAATAAGGAGTGAGTGCAAATGAAAGTATTAATGATTAACGGAAGTCCTCAAAGTAGCGGGAATACTGCGATTGCGTTAAGAGAGATGGAGAAAATTTTTACAGAAGAGGGTATCCGGACAGAGACAATCCATGTTGGAAATAAGAATATCAGAGGCTGTATTGCCTGCCGTTCCTGCTTGGAGAAAGGCAAATGCGTATTTGATGACCTGGTAAATGAAGCAGCGCCTAAGTTCGAGGAATGTGATGGCTTGGTAATAGGCAGTCCGGTATATTATGCATCTGCAAATGCGACTTTGGTTGCTTTTCTGACAAGGCTGTTTTACAGTACAAATTTTGACAAAACCATGAAAGTAGGAGCTGCCATAGCAGTGGCTAGGCGGGGAGGATGTTCCGCAACCTTTGATGAACTGAATAAATTTTTCACAATAGCGGGTATGCCGGTGGCTTCCAGCCAATATTGGAACAGCGTTCATGGAAGAGAGCCCGGGGAGGCAGCGCAGGATGAGGAAGGACTGCAGATTATGAGGACTCTGGCAAGAAATATGACATTTTTGATGAAGAGCATCGCCCTGGGGAAAGAAGCATACGGTCTTCCAAAGAAAGAAGCATTTAGTCCGACAAATTTCATCCGGTAGGGAAGTCGGTGTCGGAACATGCAGGAATGGCAGCGGACAGAAGGGGGAGTTGTCAAAAAACTGTAAATTAAGAAGGGAGCATTCAGAATGAGAGCAAAAAAAATAATAGCGATCCTGTTAACGGCAGTAACTGCGGCGAGCCTGCTTGCCGGGTGTGGTGCGGCTGTAAAGAATAATCAGACAGAAACGGCAGAACAGACAACACAGGTCGAAGCAAGAGAGCCGGAGGATATACCGGATGATTCGGAAATGGAAAATTCCGACAGTGAGGAAGAAACTGCCAGAACAGAAACAGCAGGAACGGGCGGTAATACTCTGGTCGTATATTTTTCCGCAACAGGAAATACAGGAGCTGTTGCGAATGTGATTGCCGGAGCAGTAGGCGGGGATACTTTTGAACTGAAACCGGTGCAGCCTTACAGTGACGATGACCTGGATTGGACAGACGATAACAGCCGTGTAACCAGAGAGCATGAAAATGAGAATGAAAGAAATGTGGAACTTACGGCAGAGACGGTAGATAACTGGGATTCTTACGGCACCGTATTTATCGGGTATCCCATCTGGTGGGGCATTGCAGCATGGCCGGTGGATGGATTTATAGAAGCAAATGATTTTACAGGAAAGACCGTGATTCCGTTTGCCACTTCCTCCTCGTCCGGTATGGGAGAAAGCGGGGAACTGTTAGCAGAGCTGGCAGGCACGGGAGAATGGCAGGAAGGCCAGCGGTTCCGCTCCGGAGTGTCAGAAGAGGATGTGCAGACGTGGGTGGAAGAATTAGGGCTTTCCCAGTAGTAGATTTTCGTATCCTATTATGTTCAGCAGTTTCTGAAATATCATTGACATGGGTAAATGTGAAACTTGGAATATAGGTCCGCAGCAGATATTTTGAGGCAGAAGAAACTGCACAGGAAAATTACGATGAAACTAAGCAGCAAGCCATGAAATGGCTGGAGGAACTATATGAGGCAGGGAAGCTGCGTGCAATCGGAATTTCTAATTTTTATCCGGACAGATTGATAGACCTTGCATCTTTTGCCCGTATCCGCCCAATGGTGAACCAGGTGGGAACGCATCCTTATAACCAACAGGTTCTTGCAAAGGAGTATATGGATAAATATGGTGTACAGATAGAAGCATGGGCGCCTTTTGGAGAGGGGAGAGGTGGTTTATTTGAAGATCCCGCTCTTCTGGAAATTGGTGCGAAATACCAAAAGACTGCGGCGCAGGTAATGCTCCGGTGGCATATTGAACGTGGGGTGGCCGTTATCCCCAAGTCTACGCATTATGAGCGTATGATGGAAAATTTCAATGTGTTTGATTTTACGTTAAGTGCGGAAGATATGGAGAAAATAGCGGGCCTTGATAAAAAAGAAAGTTCATTTTTTCCCATTATGACCCGGCGATGGTCGAGTGGTTCGTTCAGATTGTGGAAGAACGTAAAACGAATCATGACAGCAGGAAAGAGCGTAAAAATTGGTAAAGGAAGGGAACGCTAAAAACCGACTGCTGAAATCAATCAACTACGGGCGCAGATGCAGAATATGCAGCTGGAAATCGATCTGTTAAAGGAAACAATCAGCGTATTAAAAAAAGACCCCGGCATCGACCAGACAGCCCTGAAAGATAGGTACTCACTGTCCGTTCTTCTAGAGAAACTTTCGTTTCCTAAAAGCAGTTATTATTATCAGGAAGCCTCTCTCAAACAGGAAGACAAGTACAACGACATCCGAAAGAAGATTACGAAATTATTTTATGAAAACAAGGGCTGTTACGGATACCGCAGAATCTATGGTCTACTGAAGCGAAAGGGGATTCTTATCTATGAAAAGATAGTCCTGAGGCTCATGCACGAAGAGGACTTTGTGGTAAAAAATAAAAGACGCAGAAAATACCAAACAAGAAATGGCTTACGGACATCACCGAATTTGCCATTCCTGCGGGGAAAGTCTACCTGTCTTCGATTTTGGACTGCTTTGATGGTATACTGTTTGTCTGGACAATTAGCACAAGCCCGGATGCTAATTTGGTAAACAGTATGCTTGAACAGGCAGTATCTGGTTTGAAGGAAGAAGAACATCCGATTGTACATTCGGACAGAGGCTGTCATTACAGGTGGTCCGGCTGGATCGAGCGAATGAAGCAGGCAGGACTTGAGCGCTCCATGTCAAAGAAAGGTTGTTCTCCCGAAAATTCTGCCTGTAAAGGGTTATTTGGCTGTATAAAGAATGAAATGTTCTATAACCTGGACTTTACAGGAGTCAGCATTCAGGAATTTATTGACACCCTAAACGATTATCTGATATGGTATAACAGAAAAAGAATTAAAATATCACTTGGATATATGAGGCCATGGGAGTACAGACAGAGTCTTGGATTGGCAATTTAAGCAGTCCAGAAAATGTCCGCACCCCCACTCTTGTCTAGAAACGAGTCCCTGGTCCCTGCTTTAAGGGAAGTAGCTCTTCTGACATCTAGCTCCTTATCTCTTTTATATACTTTACCATTTTCCCATTCTATTCCTAAAGAGGTAATTGCGCCTTCCAAATCAAAACAGGCAGTTACAGCGATATATACCTTGCTGATTTGCACCCGTTCTGGATCGTGCGATTGCTCTTTTGAGTAAAATCTTTCTGACATATACACACCGCATTTTTGAAATAAACAGTTACCGATGATAGAGCCTACTATCCTTATTTCTATTACGAAGCGGATTATCCACGATTTTTAAGAAAAAGTCCGGGGTATATGGAATGCTATGCTAGCGGATCAAGATTGGAAAGCTCTTTATCAAGAAGCATGATTCCCCTTTGGATAGAAAAATGTACAAACCTTTTGCGGATAGAATCTATTGCAAGTTTCAGGGTATCTGTCATCAGATCCAGGGGGCGGTCGTGCTGTTTCCAATTGTTTTATAACAGGGAGGGAATGAATATGGCTCACTGGAGTTGAGTCCAGGCCATTTGCTAAACACCAGAGCATAATGTCGTTCTTTCCTAAGAGCCGTTACAAATAAGACAGGTCTGTCTGAGCCAAATCACCAATTGTCTGAATGCCATATTTGAGAAGCTTGGAATATGTGGCTTTACCACATAGAGCAGCATGTCGGCTGGGAAGTGCCAAATTTTTTCATGATAATCAGAACCGATGACAGTGGTTGCGTCAGGCTTTTTCAGGTCACTACTAAATTTAGCAAAAATGTTATTATAGAAGACATCTACACTTGCGGTAATGCCGAGTTCGGAACCTTAACTTATCAGCAGAATAGCTGAAGAAAATCAGCAAGAATTGTGAAAACTTTTTCCGGCGATAAATTACAATAGGTTTAGGGAGGTTTGGTTGATGAGTACAAATATAGATGTCATCTACGAGATTGTAGACTATATTGATGGGCACTTAGAGGAACGGCTGGATCTGGACAGCATCTGCAGGAGGTCAGGTTATTCCAAATATCATCTTAGCCGGATTTTTTTAGGAATTGTAGGGTTGCCCTTACACAATTATATTAAACGGCGGAGGCTGACCGAAGCCGCCAGATTATTGGTATTTACAAATAAGCCAATCTTAGAGATTGCGTTTTTTTCCGGCTATGAAACGCAGCAATCCTTCACGGTTGGATTTAAAGCGCTATTCAAATGCAGTCCGCAGGCTTTCAGGAAAAAAAGAGAGTTCTATCCATTCCAATTAAAATTTACTGTTGATGGCAAAAAAAGATTAAGGGGTGATAAGATTATGGAAATCAGAACGATTGAAAGTGACAAAATCAGATTGGTGGGTTATAGAAAAAGCACCCGTTTCGGCTTTTTTGTAATCGGGCAATGCTGGCGGAAATTACATGCAAAGAAGAATAAGATTCCTTTCCGGAAAAATACAAATTTTCTTATAGGGCTGAATGATTATAAAAAATGGGATTTGGAAGCGGACACACAGCCATCCTTTGACTATTATGCGGTATCAGAGGTGGAACAGATTGAAGCAGTTCCAAAAGGGATGGAGACAATGGAACTTCCTGCCACAAAGTATATTGTTTTTAGCTTTCGTGCAAAAAATGAGGACAGCCTTCAGCCAGTGGCAGATTACATCTACAAGGAATGGTTTCCTCAATCCACCTGCCGGTTAAACGAAAACGCAAAATACGATTTTGCGCGGTATGGAGAGTCAGTAGATGAGGAAGGGAAAAGCATCATTGAGTATTGGGTGCCCATTTTATAAATATGCCAAAGGTTGCATTTTGATTTACAATTGAGGCAAATATAATTCAAAACTCACATGTAAGACGAGACGAACCCTTTTGAATGGAAAACTGTTGATAACATATTATACCGACAATATTTTGCATGACAAGGGGATAAAACCATTACCCCACTTAAATAAACCATTGCATACGTTTGCTATGCAGCATAAAGTAAGTGTTCAGGGCAATGAATACCCCGATAACCAGACATCATAAGCGAGGTATCGTGTCACGTTAAAACAGTGGTGTTGTTAATTTACAAACCTGATTCTACAAGCGTTGGCAAACCCCTTACTATTTGGCAAAAGCAGTTTTAAAACAGGTGGAATATGTTTGGTTTTATGGTATACTAGGAAAAACGAACGGAGGTTGTGGAATATGGGGATTTGGACAAGAAAGCAAAACAAGTAAAGATTAGGAAGCAGACAATGTCATATTTTTATTATGAGTCAAAAAAGATTTACTACACAGAAACTGGATGCGAAAAAGCCAGTGTTGTTCTAACACGGCAACACAGCATCTTCCAGAATGTTTGAACCATTACAGCCCCTATATGCGGATAGGATTCCTGGAATAGGATAAAGAAAAACATGACATATAGTTGTCATATATAAAGTATTACAATAAGAAAACCAAAGCGGTTTAGGGGAAAGGTATGAGTCGATGCTCAGGAGGACCGATGCCAGCTTTATGTGTTCCGTTGTGCGGTATATTATGAGGAAGACAGGGAGCATGACCCGGAAAAGTTTGAGAGGTGCAGACAGGAGTTGATTGAAAATGAGGATGCCAGAAAGAATAGAGCCGGACATGTTTGCCCCTTGTGGGATGAACTGTTTGGTTTGTTATAAGCATTGTTATCATAAAAGGCCATGCGCGGGTTGCCTGAAAAGTGATCAGGGAAAACCGGAGCATTGTAGGAAGTGCAGGATAAAGGATTGTGTGACGGAGCGGCAGATTACATATTGTTTTGAATGCCCTGAATATCCCTGTAAGCAGATAAAACGGTTGGAAAAAAGCTATAATGTCCGTTACCATTCCAGCTTGAAGGAAAACAGCCATACAGTAAAAGAGCAGGGAATGGCTGGATTTCTGGCACAGCAAAAAGAAAAATATACCTGCCCGGAATGTGGAGGAATCATTTCTATCCATGATGCAGAATGCAGTGAGTGCCAGTGGAAAATGAGATAAGGAGAAAATGCCCATGGAGAAGAAGATGAGCTGTTGCGGTACTATATGCTCGGATTGTGAGTATTATCCAGTGGAGTGCCGGGGATGCGGGGAAATAAAAGGCAAAGTATTCTGGTTGAAATACACAGGAGAAAGCTGCTGTGATATTTATGATTGCTGTGTCAATCAAAGAAAATACGGGCATTGCGGGCAATGTGTAGAATTGCCATGTGGCCGTTATGACCGTGATGACCCGACAAAAACGAAGGAAGAAAATGAAGCCGACCACGCTATGCAGATAAAGAATCTGAAATATTGTGGGTGAATAAAGATGAAAAGAGAATTAGAGAAAGCGCGATGCGGGCTTGCCTGTTGCTTATGTTCAGAAAATACAAGCTGTGCAGGCTGTAATTCTGGGGAATGTCCGGATAAAAACTGGTGTGAGAACAGCTTTTAGACTGTTTGGAAGCAAATGAGAAGGCGGGAGTCGTTTATCACCGTGAAGGGATAGGCGGGGCTTATAATGATTTTGAGGATGTGAAGAAACTGATTCTATTTATCAGAACAGGCAGCCGCACTTGATTTTGGAGGAAGGGAATATTAAGGAAACTGTATCTCATCGGAGGAATCATGGGTGTGGAGAAGACAAGTACCTGCCAGATACTGAAAACAAATCTGCCGGACAGTGTTTTTCTGGATGGGGACTGGTGCTGGGACATGCATCCGTTTCAGGTAACTCCGGATTGGAAATACCTGTTTTGCATATTCGGAGTTAGTGGCTTATATGGGAGTATCTGTTCAGTTGGTTGGGGCGGTGGCATTGGGACAGCCGATTAAAAAACCTTTGCCAAGGCCAAGAAAAAAGTAGGGGGTAATTGCAAAGTATAGAATCTGAATGAGTATGATGGAATGATATTTAAAATTGAAAATGATGTAATATCAGAAGAGACAGTTGGAAATAGTAATCTGATTGTTTCTTTTTTTGAACAATTTTTCATGCATAAATTTAGTTTCAGTATCAAAAACCAGGGAAAATAAGAAATAGTGTTGGAATACATATTGCTGGACAGATTGTTTCCTAAATAAATGCGAAAGGAGAAGCGTATGTGCAGGATCTTTTGCCCGCTGTGTGAACGGCGTCTGTGTGAGATTACGGCAGATTTGCATAAAAGGGAAGTGCGTATCATGGTGGAAATGAAATGCCTGCAGGGTTATTACGATTATATCGGGCAAGGAAGAGTTTCATATGGAGGAACTTATGGAGAAGAAAATACAGGTCCTAACGCAGCTGATTGAACTGTTATTGTGAGCTTAGGACGCAGGAGGATATGGATTATCCTAATTTGAAAATGGATGTAGGATGTCGGGGAAAAATTGAAAAATACATTGACAATCATCTATGTATATCATATAATAACACATAGACAAATATCTATATGAGGTGATTGGATGAATGCGATTGATGTGGCGCTGATTTGTAAGGCGCTGGGAGATTCCAACCGTCTGCAGATTGTACAGATGCTTTCGGGTGGGGAAAAATGTGGCTGTAAACTGTTGGAGAAATTTGAGATTACCCAGCCTACCCTTTCCCACCATATGAAGATTCTCTGTGAATGCGGCCTTGTGGAAGCGAGGAAAGAGGGGAAATGGTCTCACTATTCTTTGAATTGCGAGACTTTCATGGAATTCCAGCAGTTTATTGGCGGGCTTACCAACAATGGGAAAGAAGGGGAGTGTGGCTGTAAATGATATGGGATTTTATACAGGATGAGATTTTAGGCATGAAGTGGCTGAATGCCTTGATTGGAAATTTGTTTTCTTTGGCTGGGCTCGATATGGATTCACGGCTGGGTAGCAGTGTTCAGTTTTTTCTCTATGATGCCATAAAGATTACGGTGCTTTTGTGCGTTCTGATTTTTGTGATTTCTTATATCCAGAGTTATTTTCCGCCGGAGCGGAGTAAGAAGATTCTGGGGCGCTTTGATGGAATATGGGCAAACTGTATAGCGGCGCTTCTGGGAACGGTGACGCCTTTTTGTTCCTGCTCCTCCATTCCGCTGTTTATCGGTTTTACCAGTGCGGGACTGCCCCTTGGGGTGACCTTTTCTTTTCTGATTTCTTCCCCCATGATTGATCTTGGGAGCCTTGTCCTGCTGATGAGCATTTTTGGTACGAAGGTGGCGGTTGTTTATGTGGCGGTTGGGCTTGTGATTGCAGTGGCTGGCGGGACTTTGATTGAAAAGCTGCGAATGGAGTCCTATGTGGAGGAGTTTATCCGAAATGCCAGCGCTGTGGATATTGAGTCTCCTGCATTGTCAAGGAAGGATAGGGTGGTTTATGCGAAAGATCAGGTGGCTGCTACTTTCAAGAAGGTGTTCCCCTATATTCTGGTAGGTGTCGGCATCGGAGCGGTCATCCACAACTGGATACCGGAGAGCTGGATAGAGGCTGTTCTTGGAAGCAATAATCCTTTCGGGGTTGTACTGGCAACGCTGATCGGGGTTCCCATGTATGCGGATATTTTCGGAACGATTCCGGTTGCAGAGGCCCTGCTTTTTAAGGGGGCGCAGCTTGGAACGATCCTGGCATTTATGATGGCAGTTACTACGCTGTCACTGCCTTCCATGATTATGCTGAGAAAGGCAGTAAAGCCAAAGCTACTGGCTTTGTTTATTGCGATCTGTACGCTGGGCATTATTGTTGTTGGGTACTTGTTTAATGGTTTTCAATTTCTGCTTATTTAGCGGAGGTATGACATGGGATTATATGGAAAGAAGAAGGATGTAAAAGAATCGGGCTGCTGCTGTGGAGGGAACTGCAATGCGGATACCATGGCGCAGGCAGAAGCGGCAAAGCAGATCCGAGGAAATGTGATGGTGCTAGGCTCCGGATGTGCTAAATGTAATGAGCTGGAGGCGATTGTGAAATCTGCTCTGGAAGAATTGGGTATGGATACGGATATTAATCATGTGACGGACTTTACGCAGATTGCTGCTTATGGGGTGATGACTACCCCGGCTCTGGTAGTGGATGGCAGGGTGGTGTCTTATGGCAAAGTCCTGAAGAAAGAGGAAGTGGTTGTTGTTTTGCGGAAAGCAAGAGGATAATCGGGGATGAATAAAATAAAAGTAGCTTTTATCTGTGAACATAATTCCTGCCGCAGCCAGATGGCGGAGGCTCTGGGAAAACGGTTTGCATATGGCATTGATATGGAACAGAGCCAGTATTCTAAACTGATTGCGGATATTCCTTCTGTGGATGTGGCAGTGACCATGGGATGTAACGTGCAGTGCCCGTTTCTTCCATGTAAGCACAGGGAGGACTGGGGATTAGAAGACCCTACAGGGAAGGATGAGGAAACTTTTGCGTCTACGGCAAAAGAGATTGAATCTAAGGTACAGGGGCTGAGAAAGCGACTGTTAGAACAGTAAATTGATTTACAAATATAAGGAGGTTGTGTAGGCATTTGTCACAAATGGCAGGTGCCTTTTTCTATATCTTTGAGGGGCCAGAAAGGCTCTTTTTTAGTGTCGGAAAGACGGTGGGGAGTGTGGCATCCAGGGTTCAGGACATTACAGTTGAAATCGGCGGGGACACTACGAAGTTGTCCACCGCTCTGTCTAAAGTGAATAAGGAAATCTGGGATACGCAGTCGCAGGACGTGAATAAACTCTTGAAGTTTGACCCCGGGAATGCGGAACTGATTACGCAGAAGCAGAAGCTGCTGGCACAGGCTGTCAGTGAGACGATGGAGAAGCTTGATGCCTTGAAACTGCCGGGAAAGCATGCCAATGACGCACATGCTAGAGGAGAAATTTCACAGAAACATTATGATGCCCTGCAGCGGGAAATTGAGGAGACTGTGATGAATTCCATCCAGTCAGTGGGGTTCGGGGTGTGGAACAACGTGAAGTCTGTAACATCTTTTGTACTGAATGCAGTCAGGTCTGGGGTGCCCAATGTGTTCAATAACGAGGTTTCCGGCATCCGTATAAATTGTCAAGTAAAAGTGCCCACTTTGGATCATATAATAAAGGACACTCTATTTACTCTGTTTGGCGTGATCCTTGATCCGATATGATTTTCCAGTTATGGTTACAACTATGGCATGATGCAGAACTCGGTCCAGGATTGCATTGGTCACCACTAGATCATAAAAGATCGCCTCCCAGCCACCAAAGTTGATATTTGTAGTTATGATTGTACTCTTCTTCTCGTATATAGTCCCAATCTTTAGGTCAATTTTAACGTTATATAAATATTGATATGGGATTTTAGAATGTGAAAATTATAAAGTTATTGCCTTATAAAGAATATTATGGTAAAATTATACTAAATAAAGAAGTGCAACAAGGAAAAAATAGTGAAATATTCCAAAAAACACGCGTTAGAATAAAAGAAAACTCAAAGACAGGACGGGGGCTTGGAAAAAGGAGGAAAGAGATTATGGCGTTGATTAATTGTCCAGAGTGTGGAGGAATGATTTCGGACAAAGCCAAGAGATGCCCTAAGTGTGGTTATCCGATGCTTAAAGAAGCAAATGATGTATTTCACGCATCTGATGAAACGAATAAACGCAGCGACGTATCAAAAGAAAAGGAAATTAGTTATTCTATTCCGCAAGGGAGCAAACAAGATGGTCCAGCAATAAGTAAACTTACGAAAATAGGTTTTATTAGCGGAGGGCTTATTCTAGCTATCGTTATTATCGCTGTAATTATATTATTAAATGACGCTAAAGTGATTGTAGAAAGGATTGATATAGGAGATTGGAAAAAAATTGAAGAAGGAGCAAGATTAGATACATATGAAGGCATAGTGACATCAGAAACTACAGATCCATTTGTTGCAGTGGTTCAGAATTTAGAAATACCTACTTTTGTATGCATGGAGAAGGGAAAAGGAAGGATTAAGTCATATGTTAATGAGGATAACGATTCTTTAACGAGCATAAAACCAGTAGGTTATATTAATAGTAAGGTAATTAAAGATTCAGATATTGAAAATATGGAATATAGCAGTATAAGTTATTATGACTCTGAGACTACAGGTTGCTCCGTAACGATTGATATTGAATTAAAAAGGCAATACAGTGGGCTTATGTTCTTTGAGATCAGCAACAATACTACTCCGGATATTGAGTATAACTATCAAGTAGTAATCGTTGATGGCATTGGGCAAATTGTGTACAACATCTTTGACCTTCCTTTCAAGACCCGGGGAGTGGATATTGTAGCAACCCCTAAAATGTTTTGTGAGGTCAACTACCTAAAGAATGACGACTATTCAATTGAAAAAGAGTTTTCGATAGAAAAGAAGGGCGGAGTTTTCGGAAGCTCCAGGTCCTATAGGTGGACAGAGAAACTTAAATTTGATGATATAAAAGACGGGGTTTTAGTGTTATCTTCAGAAGTTGTGTCAGGAGGAAGTAAAAAAGATATTGGAAAAATAGTAAGAAAATCATTCCATATAAAAGAAAGCTTATGTTCACTTTTTGTAGATACGATGATTGATGATGAACAAAATATAACAGAACCCGAATTTGATGTGAATATAAAAGGATATATTGATTGGATAAAATTAGGACAAAATGGTGGAGTGTAATGATTAAGAACTAATTGTATAGTCGTATTCCTGAGTTTACATAGTGGTTTACTGATATTTCATTCTCATATATCCTAAGCGATATAATAGTGGTTGTTGGACCCAAGGGGCGGGAAAATCTACATTACTGAAGATTATTGCAAATGTATTAATGACTTACACAGGAATAGACCGAATAGGAAGAAACTTATTATTAAATAAAAAGGTGAATGTGAGGGAAGAGCTATGAAATGGAGAAGAAAAGTATTAGCAGGTTTATTGGTACTTTCACTTTTGGCAGCATCTACAAGATTAGGAGTTCATTTTGAGATGCAAGAAGAAGCTGCTTCAAAAAGCAACAACCAATCAGTGGTTCACTCGGAAATCAATACCGGGTTTATTTCCGAAAATCAGGAAGATATTCTCACCGAGACAACTTTCGTTAGCGGAGGGCAAAAGAATAAAGAGAAAACTGCTGAGAGAACAGGATCACAGGGGTTTAAAAGTGTAGAGAACAAGAAAAACTTGGAGGCGGAGAATGCTTTTCAAACAATTCCGACGAAAGGATATGAAGAGAACGCGGCAATTTCCAGTAAAAAAGTTGGAGATGGCCATTTACGGCCAGAAGACGAAGAACTTTTAGAGAGTTTCATGGACAAAAATGATTTTGAAGACAGCCAGGAGAATGAAAATATTGGAGATGACGGGGAGCTTTTGAAACCATTTGATGAAGTTTATCCCGAGATTTTTGAAAGTGACGCGGTGGAATATGCCTCCAATTCGATACTAATAAAGTCAGAGAAAAGCTTAACAGAAGGGACAATCGCTCAATTAAAAGAGGCAGGAATCGGGAAAGCAGAACTTTTATTTGAGATGGAGGATTTTAATTGGTATACGGCTTATCTTTATAAAGATAGAAATATAAAGGAGACCATGGAAAAAGTCCGTAATCTTTCAAGCGTTATCCTTGCAGAATATAACTATAAATATGAAACAGCAGTTTATGATGAAGAAGCAGTTGGGGATGAAGTGATTGAAAACCCCATGGCGAAAGATCAGAAACTATTAAAAGCTTGTGGAATCCAAAAGACCTGGAAGGCAGAAATGGATGGAAAACCGCTGGGGGGCGGCAGCAGTGGTGTGACAGTAGCAGTTATAGATACAGGGGTAGATTATACACATAAAGATTTAAGAGCCAATATCTGGACAAATACCGGTGAAATTCCTGACAACGGGATAGACGATGATGGAGACGGCTATACGGATGATTATTATGGCGTGGATCTTGTCGCAGGTATGGGTTCCGGGATGGATGATCAGGGGCATGGCACTCATGTGGCTGGAATAATAGGGGCATCCAATAACAAAGAGGGGATTGTCGGAATTGCCTATAATACAAAGATCATGCCTATTAAAGCAGGAGATGCTTCCGGGTATTTTCTGCAGAGCAATATTGCAAAAGCAGTGATCTATGCCTATGAACATGGAGCGGACGTGATAAATATGTCATTTGGCGGAAGTGCCTGTACGATTGCGGTACAGGATGCTTTAAGTATGGCTTATTCCAGATGTGTTCTTGTGGCAAGCGCTGGAAATGATGCGTATCCAAATGAAAACACTAGATTATACGATGCTCTGCCCTTTTATCCGGCGGCACTGAGTTATGTGATTGGTGTTATGAGTATAGACTGGACGGGAATGGAATCTAATTATACAAACTGGGATTGTAAACTAAATAACAGTGTGGAGTATGAGGTTTACGCGCCAGGGGAAGGGATCTTAAGCACCATACCAGGGGATAATTATATGACCATGAGCGGGACCTCTATGGCAGCTCCCGTAGTAGCAGCTGAGGCTGCGCTGTTACGCAGCTACTATACAGACACAAATGCTTATTCCACAAAGTTTATTTACGGACAGATCATAGGAACAGCAAATGGTGAAGTAGAGTGTTGCAATGAGAACAGCCATATGGTAAGTGAGGATAAGCATAATTTACCAGGATATATAAATTGTTATGATGCGTTGGTAAAGATGCCTGTCCCAAGTATTGGCGTAAGCTCTTACAATCTTTTTGATACCCCGGGATATACGCAGGATACAGAAGGAATCACTGCGGGCTGTGAAGCAATCAATAATGGGGATGGGGTGATTGATGCAGGCGAGACGGTTGCACTGGGATTTACCTTAAAGAACCGGTGGGGAATCGGGAAAAACACGATAGTGCATTTAGATGTGACATCAGATGCAGGAGTTGCGAATCCTTATGTTTCTATATTAAATAATGATATAAGCTATGGAGATATTGGCACTTATTCCGAGACAAACTGCGGAAAGGTATATGAAAACGATAAATGGACAGCCTGGGAACGACCATTTTATTTGAAAATAGCAGATGACTCTCCAAATGATATGACGGTAACCGTGAATGTAACAATTAACAGTGAGAATGGTTTAGATGAAGAAAAAGGTGTGGTAAGCAGCCGTGATTATATTCAATTTCAGGTGAGGAAAGGAGTTATTCTTCCCAACAGAGTGACGGAGGATCTGGTACTCACGAAAGAGAATTATTATATCCTGCCCAATGCTATGACCATAGCAGAGGGGGCGACTGTTACTGCCGAAGCCGGTACAAAAATTCAATTCTGGTGCAGTGATTCTGAGGATGTATATACGGATTCGTCAATTGTCTATATGGACGTAAAAGGGAGATTTATCTGCAAGGGGACAGCAGAAGAACCTGTGGAAATATTTCCAAGCGATTGGATGGGGGCTTACGCAGTGCAGATTACTAGCTCTGGTAATGGACTGGTACATATGGAATATACAGATGTTGTTAATCCGCTGCTAATAATTGACGATGCGATTCACTGTAAATTTCGGCAAAATTATAGAAAAAGGCTTTATTATCGTGAACTATCGCAGGGCCAGATCATTATTAGATATACCGAAGCCAAAGCGACTATTAAAAATGCCCAATATTGTGCTTTTTATAAAGTAGGAGGGGAAACAAGTTATTTTCATGCAGGGGGAAATCAGTATAGAAAATGTTTGTTTACTGGG
The DNA here is from genome assembly GCF_058119865.1 of Ruminococcus sp. 8Y-12. Lineage (NCBI taxonomy): Bacteria > Bacillati > Bacillota > Clostridia > Eubacteriales > Oscillospiraceae > Ruminococcus > Ruminococcus sp. 8Y-12. Next base: position 2,606,847 of record NZ_CM176623.1, read on the forward strand.
AGTGCGATCCAATATGATAATTCTACCATATATAAAGATTGTATCTTTTATGGAAACAATAACTATTCAGACAGTGAATTGGGAATGGCAAGTTCTTTTCAAGTATCTAATAAACCTCAAGGAAACGTGAAAATCAAGGATATAATCTACAATGAAGATACAGGAACAACCTATCTGGTTTTTGACACCAACGAGACTCGTTGGGAGCTTCTGAGCAGAGCAGAAAATAAGGTTGCACAGACTAGTGAGTTATACAATGATTTCGCAAAGCTTTTTGGAGGAGCATTAGCTAACTTTGAGACAAAGGAAGAACTTGCCTATGTCTCAGAAAATTTAAATGGGAAATATTTTTGTGGCCTGCACAAAGACAGATTTACCGGAAAATATTATGGAACAGATGGGCAGGAGTTATCGAAGAGCCTTTCGATTGAAGATAGTGGTGAGGTAGGAGTTGGCTATGTTTATAATAACAAGGTTTGGTTTAAAGATGGAGATGGTGAGTGGCAGTATTTTTTGATTGAGATACCTGGAAAGGTTTATGTGAAAGAGATTTATTTGGAGGATTATGTGGTAGACTTGGATATCGAATCTAAGTATGCCATTTATGCAACAACTTCACCGGCAGTTGATACTGAAAAAGATTTGATCTATGAGAGTGAAGATGAATCTGTGGCAATCGTAGATGAAAAGGGAATGGTAACACCAACGGGAATAGGCACGGTAAATATTCGGGTATATTCGGAAGATCTGGCCGTTTATAATTATCTTACCGTCAATGTAAAGGAACAGATTCCACTGCAGGGATTAAAAATTAAGCAGGGGGATTTTGATCTGAGTATTGGAACACAAAAAAGGATCACATTGGAGTTAGTACCTGTTGATACCACCCAAACAGCTGTCACATTCGTTAGCTCTGATCCAGAAATAGCCAGCGTAAGTGACAGAGGGATAGTAAGTGCCCTAACAGAAGGTGATGTTATGATTACCGCTGTCAGTGCGGATGGAAAGAGTGACAGCATCGTGGTACATTGCGTAATACCAGTGGAGTCCATTACATTTGAGGAGCAAATGTATGTGACAACTTTTGAGCAGGAAGATGAATCAGTATTTTATCCTAAGATGATGCCGGAAAATGCAACGAAACAGGAATTAGAATGGGAATCTTCCAACCCTGAAATTTGCTATGTAAATGAAGAGGGTAAGTTAGTTAAAGAAAAAGAAGGAATAGCCACTTTGCGGGCAAAAGTGAAAGGCAGTGGTTTGAAAGCGGATATTCAGGTGGCGGTGACAAATGGTATTTCTGAAGCTCATATAGTGAAAATGCAGAATTACAATCCCATTCAGTCTTATGACTATTTATATCATTTTGCACTTCTGGACAATGGGACTTTATGGATTTGGGGCGGGCAATATAAGACACCACGCAGATTAAATATAGAGGGAGTAAAGGATTTTACTATAGTTAACAACAATAGTCTTTATATTCTTGACACAGCTGGTACGGTAAAACTATATGGGGTAGATAGCAGTTTTTCAGGAACATTTGAAGAAGAGGGTTATTTTAATCCATTAAAGAATATAACAGCACTGGCAGAAGGAAACGTTGGGAGAAGTTTTTATGCTATTTCAGAGGATGGAAGTGTCTGGGCCTGGGGAGATAACCAATGTGGACAATTAGGCGTTGGAATGGAGGAGGAAAAGATTTACACCCCAATGCAAATGGAGTTGGATGCCGATATTGTAAAGGCAGTGTCCTTCAATTGTTCTGTTGCGCTGTTAGATGAAACAGGAAATGTGTATGCTGCGGGGGGATGGGTAAGCAATGCGAGATCTCCTGAATTAGTAACATCTGGCGCTAAGGATATTCGGGCAGACTTTGATAATTTTAATCAAGCGTGGATGGAAAAAGATGAAAAAAATTTAATGTTATTTTCACACCGAGAAAATAATACAGATATAAGTGAAAAATATTTAAAGACAGTAAGCGGAGAAATACATAACAACAGGCACGATTATTATATTCAAGAAGGAATCGTATATGCAAGAGATAACTGCTTACGTGTATCCAATGCCTATGGACAACTTGGAACAGGCATCTTTTCAGAGTTTGCAGAATACTATCTGCCAATGCTGAAAGTACAAAATGCAGTGAAGGTTTACGACTTTGGGAATAATCTCTATGTGCAGACCAGTGACGGTGCTTTTTATGCGACTGGAAAGGGTGATGATTATAGCTTGGGCAATGCGGATGCAAATCATTCCAGTGTACCGGTAAGAGTTTATTTTGGCTTGACGCAAAATGAAGCTCCTCTTGTGCTGCAGGGGTTCAATGGCACGGAACAGGAAAACGGAACCATTAGGGTATCTGGAAAATCACTGGTACTGGATTACAGTGAAGTCTTAGAAAAGAATAGTAACTTTGGTAGTATTACACTGACCAACACTAACGGTGATATAATTACGATAAAAAAAGAGCTGGATATGGATAAGATGATTCTTACACCCAGAGCAGAGTTAAAGAATGGCGAAGCGTATACTTTGACGATCCCAGTGGGTGCACTTATGAGCAAGTTTTCTTCTTCAAATGAAGAGGCTGTACTGGAGTTTACTTATGTAGCAGAGTCAGCCGAGGGAGGCAGCCAGCCAGAAGAGAGTCCCGTCATTCATGAGACCATAATAGACAATGATAAAATAGACGAACGGCATAAATGGGACAGAAATGAAGTTTTAAAGCTTTGGGAAACTTATAATGAGGAGGGGCGTCATACAACATTCAGCGGAAATGTGATCTTAAACCGAATCCATACCGAAGCCCTGGAACGGTGGATGAGATTCTATGCAGGGAATTCGGCTAACTATAAGTTTATCGGACTTTCCGGGAATTACTGGGGGACACAGAGCAGTGAGATGATTAATAAGCAGATCGTAGACTTTGATGACTATCAGAGTCTCATAGATATCCGGGAGGGAGAAATCCTTACGAACCCACCAACCGATACGTTTCCATATGTAGTGGATGCATATCTGCAGGTGGACGGTGAGCAGACAGAGGTAGTGGGGAATGATCTCGTAACTTTCGTGGTGGAATTTAACCGGGATATGGATACAGAAGGGAAACTTCAGGTGGCCTTTGGTAGCAGTTATCCATATGGGGATTACATTGTGGAGGGGGCTTACGTTTCTCCCACCAGATGGGAAGGAACTTTACAGCTAACCACCTTGATTGAGGGTGGAACCCAGTATTTGTCCATACGAAATGGTACGACTGCGGACGGCACGCTGCCTTTTTATGAAGATCTGGGCAGATTCTCCTTCAAAATTGACACTACATCCGCTCAATCCATGAGTATGCAGGCGGATGTAAAAGCAGAGGGGATTCAACTGTACTGGCAGCAGGATGACTTTGACACCTTGGCGGGATATAACGTTTACCGTGCAACCAAGGAGGATGGATTCTACAGTAAATTAAACAGAACCGTAATACCTGCAAATACGAAGGAGTGGTTTGACGACGGAGTAGAACCGGGACAGAGATATTATTACAATTTTACGGTGGTCAAATCTGATATGACGGAATCAGAACCATCCGGGAAAATCGTGGTGACAGCGATGGATACGATGGCGCCTAATATCTACCATACACCTGTATATCAGGCGTTTACAGGAAGTAATCTGGTCATTTCAGCAGTGATTATTGATAATGTGTCGGTAAACAAAGCTGTGTTATATTACCGGGTAAAAGGGGATGATACATGGAAACGTCTGAATATGAATGCAAACAATGATAAATTCTCAGCAGTGATTCCAGCTGTATCTATTGTAGAGGAAGGACTCCAGTATTATATAGAAGCAGATGACGGAGGTTTAAGAACATATAAGGGATCTGCTGAGGAGCCTTTTGAAGTTGTAGTGCAGGCTGCAGTTTCGGATAATGCTCTGGGCGATGTGGATGGCAATGGCGTGATCGAGTTAAAGGATGCTATGATGGTTTTGTTGGCAGTGAATGACAGACTGAATCTGACAGAGGAAGAGTTCAGGAGAGCGGATTTGGATAAGAATGGAGAGTTATCCGCAAAAGAAGCCCTTAGAATCTTACAGTATGTAAATGGTAAGATCACCAGTATTTTGCCATAGGAGAGGGATATGAGAAAAAGAGAAGAAGTGAAAAGTATACTGAGGAGATGGACCGCGATTTTAATAAGCATAGCCGTATTATTTACGGCTATGCCTGTTTTGAATGCGTATGCATCTGAGGTAACACAACCTCAAATGCAAGTCTTAGCATCAAGTGCTGTTGCAGTGTCAGGAAGTCTTGTATCAATCGGTGTAAATGCCCACGATTTTGAAAAAGTGGCAGGGTTAGAGGTATCTCTGTATTATGATCCACAAATTATGACATATCGGAGTGTTTCAGCGGGCAGTATGACAGAAAATGCGATTGTGGACATCAACCCTGGAACAGAGGGTGAAGTGAAAGAATCTATGATATGTTTGGACGGCATGAACGGTACAGGCGATTTGATGACAGTGGTATTTGAAATTAAGGACACTGTACAAGCGGGAGTATATTCTATTCTGCTCACAGTAGGGGATGCATATGATACGGAATTTAATAAATTAGAGATTTCAAAAACTTATGGACAATTAGAAGTGAAGAGTCCTTCTGAGGGAAAAAAGGAAGCAATATTTGATGCTCAGATAGACAAGGGAACCGTGGAGGAAGGAGATTCTCTTAACTATACATTGTCTGGACTGGATAGTGGAGATATGGCTGGAGGTAGTTTTATATTTTATTATGACGCATCGTTATTACAATTGCAGGATGTGAAAACAGGCAGCTCTTTGCAAACGGCCAGCTCACTCTGTCTGATCAACAAAGATGCCCCTGGTTATGTAAAAGTTAGTTATGCCGATATCAATTCGATAAGCAGCATTGGAGGAAACGAATATATTACATTGCAATTTCAGGTGAAATCCGGTGCTCAGGGGCACACTTCCATACTCTTTTCTCCGGAAGGATTAGTGGATATTAACTTAAATAGTATAAAAGCAGCAAAGTCAGAAATATTTGTGGATGTCACAAAAAAGGAGATCCCAAAGGAATATCCCAGATTTTGGCTGGAGACAGAGGGAGAAACATCGGACAACGGATTTTGTGTGGTTGCGAAGGCGGAGGGTGAAAGCAATATTGCCGCCGGAGATTTTGTGATCAACTACAATTCTGATCATGTCATTTGTACTTCTGTGGAGGTGGACGAAAGTGTTCAAAGCAATGGAGGTTATATTGTAACCAACGAAAATATCAGTGAAGGAAAAATTTCTTTTTCTTTTTTAAATATGGAAGGAATTACTACGGATCAGTCACTTGTAAAAATGCATTTTAAAGTTCTGGATTCGGTGCTAATGGAAACTGTCTTAACATGCGAAGGAAAAGATGTGGTAAATGCAGCATATGAAGAGGTGTTACTCTCCTATGAGCATAAAAGTATCAAGATTCCAAGAGTGACAGGCATACAGATTAAAAAGGAACCCACAAAGGTTCATTATTTTGAGGGGGAAAGATTTTGCCCGGATGGGTTAGTGATAACGGTATATTACAGCGATGGTTCTCAGAAAGAGATTGTCTACAGTGAAGAGACAGCGGGCCAGTTTGCTATTGATAAAATGGAGCCATTGACAGCAAATGATGATACTATAATGATATATTGCAGTGGACTTAGTGTGGAACAAAGTATTACTGTTGAAGAAGAAAAGGCAGTTGCTTTGGAGATCAAGCAGTCACCCTCAAAGGTAGAATATTATGAGGGAGATGACTTCTCAGCGGAAGGATTGGTTTTGACGGTAACTTACAACAGTGGGAAAATCGAGGAAGTATCCTATAATCAGGACATATGTGAGGCATTTACTTTTAACAAGACAGAGGATCTGAGATGTACAGATGAAGGAATCACGATTGGGTATGAAGGTTTTGAAACGATCCAAACCATTAAGGTTAATAAAGTAGAGGCGGTCAGAATACAGATCGGGAGTTCCCCAGCGCAAGTGGTATATTACGCAGGAGATTATTTTAAACCGGAAGGATTGACAGTAGTATTGAATTATAATAATGGTACTATAAAGGAGATTGCTTACAGCGAAGAGACAGCTGGCCAATTCATCTTTGATAAAACAGGGCCGCTTCATGCAGGGGATAAAGGTATAATGATCGGCTATGGAGGACTCCATACACAACAGGAAATCATTGTAGAAGAGGAAAAATGTGTCAATATTGAGATCAAGCAGGCACCGGAGAGGTTAGAGTATTACGAGGGAGATGATTTTGCAGCCGAAGGTCTGGTTTTGAAGATAACATACAATAGTGGGAAAACCAGAGAAATCATTTACAGCAGAGACATTATGAATGCATTCTCATTTAGTAAAACGGAAAATCTGACTTGTGCGGATAAAGAGATCACGATAGGTTATGAAGGACTGGAAGTTGTACAGCCCATTGTAATCAGAGAGGTCGAAACAGTAGGGCTGCAAATCAAGACATTCCCGGCAAAGGTATCTTATTATGAGGGAGAAAGTTTTGATGCAGAAGGTTTGGTTGTTATATTGAACTATACTAATGGAACCAGCAAAGAGATCGCCTATACTGAGGAGACTGCTGTCCTGTTTTATTTTGATACAATGAGGCCATTGACTGTAGAGGATAACACCATAACCATCTATTACGATGGATTTAGTATTGAACAGAGAATTACAGTGGAGGAAGAAAAGGCGATCAAGTTGGCGATCAAGCGTTCACCAACCCAAGTAGAATACTATGAAGGAGATAACTTTGCAGCGGAAGGCCTGGTTTTTGCCGTAACTTATAACAGTGGTAAAACGGAAGAGGTAGTATATAGCCAGAATATGAAAGATGCATTCTCGTTTAGTAAAACAGAGAATTTAAGCTGTGCAGATGAAAAAATTACTCTTGGTTATGCAGGGCTGAATGTAGTGCAGTCTATTGTTGTCAAGAAGTTGGAGGCAGTCAGTCTGCAGATTGTAAAATCCCCGGTAAAAGTAACCTATTACGAGGGGGAAAGCTTTCAGCCGGAGGGGCTGGTTGTGATGCTTTCCTACAATAACGGCTCACAAAAACAAATTGTCTATACGAAAGAGCGGGATTCAGAATTTACTTTTAGTAAAGTAGCAAAGCTTGTATCATCAGATAATAGTATTCGGATAACCTATGCTGATGTAACGGCTATGCTGGCTATAACAGTAAGAAAAGTAGTGGCACCTAATAATCCTGTGGATAATGGAAAAAAACCATTAAGAGTTGGAAGTGTTATAAAATTTAAGCAGGCATTCTATAAAGTTACAAAGCGGTCAAAATCAAGAAAAGAAGTAGTTTTGTATAAAATGGAATCTAAGAATATAAAAACATTTACAATTCCTAAATCTGTTAAGGCAAACGGAGAAACTTACAAAGTGACGTCTATTGGTTCGAAAGCTTTTATCGGATGCAAAAAATTAAAAAAAATAATGATAAAGTCTGAGAGAATTAAAAAGATCGGAAAGTCAGCTTTAAAGGGAATCTATAAAAGAGCAGTCTTTATATGCCCAAAGAAAAAAAGGAAAACATATAAAAAGTTGGTTATGAAAAAAACAACGGGTTATTTAAAGACAATGAGAGTTAAATAATAGTACGTACCGTATGATCTCATCCATAGCTTTATTCAAGAAGATATCTTTCAAACTGGCTGTATATTTCAAATGTGCCTTTAAATACTCTTTGCTTTGCGATCGATAATAGTTGTGAAATTTCATATTTGGTAAACAAAGAATAATGCAGATGCTGCATAATAAAAAACTTTTGTAAGTGGTATATATACGTCATTTACAGAAGTTTTTTGATCCTTGTAAGGGTATCAATAAAGTTTATCGTTAAGTCCCGAAGTTGCTGCGAGAATATTAGAAAAATGATAAGGAGAGAGACCGTAGAAATGAAGAAAACGCGTTGTTTCAAAAATGCAGCTGGAAACTACGGCAAATTTAGATGTATAATCTGGTGATATTTCGGGTGGATACCGGATATGGTATTTGCCCTTGAAAGAAAACAGGTCAGGAAGAAAGTAACGCATCAAAAGCCAGGGAGAATGATAAAGAGTTTAAGAATCCAGGATATTAAGGAGTTAAGAGATTTGGCGGTTTGCGATGAGCTAGATCTGGACCTACTGGGAGACAGAAAGACTGCATTGTTTGTCATTATCTCCGATACGGATGACACCTTTGATTTTGTCGTATTCATCATTTACACGTAGTTTTTTAACCTGCTGTGTGACCGGGCGGATGATGCTTATGACGGGGGGCTGCCGATTCACGTCCGATGCCTTTGGATGAATTTGCGAACATTGGCCAGATACAAAAGTCTGAAAAGCTGATTGCTGGTATCCGCAGCAGGGAAATGTCAGCTTCTATTATTTAGCAGTCCAAGAGCCGTCTTAAGGCGATATATAAGGACAAGCAGTACAGATTCCTGTCTGACAATGACAAAAAAATCGCTTCGACATCGAACAGTATGTAATCTGTTGATTAGGCACTTCACTACAAGTTGTCAAAAAGCAGAGGAAAGAAACGATAAGGTCTGGACGGAAAAAGAAAAACCGATACCCTATGGTAGAAAATGAGAGTATCGGCTGCCGCATGGGGGGCAATCTCTTAGAAGGTTATGGGAATGACACTCCGGTAGCAAATGCTCATATGCAGTAGAGTAACACAATAATTTAATAGGCAACCGCCCCGATTCCGTAATTTGAAAGGCCAGCTATAAAAAGTTGTATCCTTATGGTAAAATAAAAACAAAAAATATCAAGGTGGTAAACGCTTATGGAATTTCACGAGAAGCTGCAAGAACTTAGAAAACAAAAAAAATTAACGCAAGAAGAACTTTCTGAAGTACTGTTTGTTTCACGAACAGCCATTTCAAAATGGGAATCAGGGCGTGGCTATCCAAGTATTGATTCCTTAAAAGCTATTGCAGAATATTTCGGGATAACAATAGATGAACTGCTATCCAATAGGGAGCTGATTTGTATTGCCGAAAAAGATAGTCACAAAAAAACACAGCATATGCGTGATTTAGTGTTTGGCTTGATTGATTGTTCTGTTGGGATGATGTTTTTTATCCCTCTTTTTGGACAGCAAGAGGGCGGGATAATTCGTCAAGTGTCTTTGCTATCCTTACAAGAAACACCCTTGTTCACAAAAGCCGCATACTTTGCAATTATTTTATTAACAGTTGCTTGTGGCATTGCTACATTAGCTTTGCAAAATTATTCCAGCATTATTTGGATAAAAGCAAAGACTGTCTTATCTATGATATTGACTACCATTAACGTTGTTATCTTTATCGCAAGCATTCAAGCTTATGCTGCCTTTTTTACATTTGTTCTGTTGATTATCAAGGGAGCTTTGCTGCTAAAACGCCCATGACACGGAGCGTATCAAAGATGTGACCGTCAAATTCTTTTGTTTTTTGCCCTCTGAAGTTAAAGTGTGATTAGGCAAAAGCCATACACAAAAAACAAAACAAAGGAGCAGGAAATGAAAGAAGCAAAGAAAAAAATTCAAAAAGATTTTGGTGTAACTGCTGGGCTGCTGGTTTTATCCATTCTCTACACTGTGGTGATTATGTTTATTGATGTGCGTCCAATCGGCCCACAAGGTTCGGTTGTCGGGTTTGCAGCGGTCAATCAATATTTTCATACACTAATTGGTACGAACATGTTGTTATATAACATAACAGACTGGTTGAGTATTCCTATACTGTTTGTTATGTTGGGTTTTACAATAGTAGGTCTTGTGCAACTTATAAAAAGAAAAGGCTTATTGGGTGTAGATAGCAGTATTTTGATATTGGGCGGTTTCTATGTGTTTGTATTTTTGATATATCTTTTTTTTGAGTTTTTTGTTGTGAACTACCGACCAGTTTTGATTAAGGGGGTTTTGGAAGCCTCTTATCCGTCCTCTACAACAATGCTTATGATGTGCATTATACCTACGGCTATCATGCAATTTCATCGATTGATTTCAAGCAAAAGATTAAGAAACATCGTAAATACCCTTTGTGGTATCTATGCAGGGTTTATGGTCATTGGAAGGGTTTTATCAGGTGTGCATTGGATTACCGATATTGTCGGCGGGATATTGTTTAGTGCTACATTTGTTATGCTGTACTATTCCATAAATCATTGGGTAAATAGCAAAGCCAGCCGAGCCAGTCAACGGTCAAGATGTAGTAGCAAAGTGTGCCAAGGTGAAGGCTGTCAGCGCATCAGGAATACCGAAGAGTATGAAGGTTGGGAAGGTAAAATATATCACCGGTAAGTACAGTCCTTTAAAGGCTACCGGTGTGAAGGTTACATTTAAATCCAGCAAAAAGAAAATTGTATCGGTAGATCAGAGAGGCCGCATGAAAGCGTTAAAGGCAGGAAAGGCCGTCATTACAGTGAAAGCGGGAGGTAAGTCTAAAAAGTATAAGATTACTGTTAAGAAGTAGTTGCATGGTGCTTGCTTTTCTATCGAAGAACACTACGGACAAAGCGGTTCACACTTAAATGAGCATTAAACTCGGGGTTGTTTCTGAATTACATTTTCAGGACAGCCCCTTTTTAATTTTAGATAATAATAGTTTGATGTGCTTTTCCGTCAAGCCCTAAAGTATTGTCTAATGGGGGATGCCCCAACTCTCGGAAATATATTGGTGAAGGTTGGATTCGCTTTGATGAATGCCGGAACCAACGACATTTTAGAAGTATAATCTGTGATATTTTAAACTGATACAAAATTCTAGTCGATTATACATTTTTTGTAATTGAGGAAAATACCAAAAGAGTCTAGTATAGAAGGTAAGTGACATGTCTAGTGTAGCGAGACCGGCGATTCATATCATAAGCGGAGAAGCAGCCAGGTGATTTGTAGATGCACATCTTTTTCGACACGCTGTATTTAGCGGCGGGTGAGTCAGTAAAATTTTTATACATTAAAATAAATATGTACATTTATTTGCTATACTATTCTTGTTATGATTAATATAGTCTTATAAGTAACTAAAAGTTTGAATAGGAAGAGAAAGGAGTGTTTTTGTGAAAAAAAGAATTGTTTCATTACTGACGATACTGTCATTGCTATGTGGTATGATACCCAGCGATGTTTTGGCAAATGACATTAAGGGAAGCAGCGTACCTGAAATCATGTTTTTCGTGTCACCGGATGGGAGCGACAGCAATTCCGGTTCGTTCCGGCAGCCTTTTGAAACGTTAGAAAGGGCAAAAGAAGAGGTCTCCAAATACAATCGCCATATGAGCAGTGACATATATGTGTATCTGCGCGGCGGAACATACTGGTTGGATGAAACCTTAAAGTTTACGGAACGTGATTCCGGCAGTAATGGTTTTCAAGTTAAATATGCAGCTTTTGAGGACGAGGTGCCGGTTATCAGCGGTGGAAAACAGATCGATGGCTGGCAGCTTCACGATTCGGAAAAAAATATCTACAAAGCATCAGGAATTGATTTTGACTTTCGTCAGCTATATGTGGATGGTCATAAGGCTATCCGGGCCCAGACCGGTGTACCGGGAGAATACAGCACCAGGATTGTGGGTGCGGACCGCCTGGATGCACAAGGGGTAATGCCGGAATGGGTAACCGGCAGTTCCACTGACGGCAGAGTCGGGGATCAGGCTACAAGCGGTCAGATACATATAAAAAACAGCGATGAAGGTGTTATGGGATTGTCGGAGTACGGTAACATAGATGACCTTTCCAATCCGGTGGAGATATGTGTTCTTACGGCCTGGGCTGAAAATATTCTTCGGATTGATTCACTTGAAAAGGGTTCTGTTAACTCGACTCTGAAGATCATGGAGCCGGAGGCCCAGCGGGTATTCAACCGTCCTCATCCCAATATTGACCTCTACAGCCATGTGCATACCAGGGAATTTGCCTATCATCTCGAAAATGCCTATGAGTTTATCACCGATGACAATGAATGGTTTCTCGATAAATCGGCAGAAACGCTTTACTATAAAGCACCGGCCGGAAAGGATATGGAACAGGCTGAAATGATTGCTCCTGCTCTTGAGACCCTCCTGAGTGTTGAGGGATCACTTGACGCTCCGGTGAGGGATATTCAGTTTCATGGACTCACCTTTCAGCACTCTAACTGGACGGCGCCGAGCCAGGAAGGACTTGTAGGGGGGCAGGCGCAGCAGAATGTCGTCAGCTCCATATTCCGAACCAATTATGTTGTGGTAAAGCGTCCTCCGGCAGGAGTCTGCGTCAGTGGTGCCCACAATCTTCGTTTTGAGGGAAATACCTTCAGAAATATGGGGGCGACCGCATTTGACCTGCACTGGGGCACCAAGAATACGGTGTTTATCAACAATACGGTTAAGGATATTTCCGGTAATGGAATTTCCGTAGGCAAGTTTGCGATTAATGATACCGATGCAGATTACCATGAACTATACAATCCGGAAGATGTCCGGGATATTTGTACGGACGATAAGATCCTTAACAACTATGTATGCTGGATCGGAACCGATTATGAAGGTGCTGTTGCAATCGGAGCGGGGTTACCAAAGAATGTCATGATTGCCGACAACACGGTAGCATATGTGCCATATAGCGGCATTTCGGTAGGTTTTGGATGGAGGAATGAGCCGAATGCAATGAGCGGCAACCAGATTTTGCGTAATGAAATCCACCATAACAGCCAGATCATGTGTGACGCCGGTGCGATCTATACGCTTTCCAGGCAGCCGGGCTCTTACTGTATGGGCAATTATATACATGATGTTATTGAACCGGCATGGAAGGATTATGGGAACAATGCGATGTATTTTGACGAGGGTACACAGGGCTACACGATACGTAATAATGTAATTACAGGAAATCAAACCTGGATAGGCTTTAATCAGACCGGATCCAATACAGTGGACTCAAATCATGTTAACCCGGATAATTCCAACTGGGAGGCACAGCAAATTATAAAAAATGCCGGTGTCAAGGAGGACTATACAGAAACAGGCACTCCGCAGCCCGCACCTTCTGTTCCTGAAAAACGCGGACTGAAGCAGGCAATTGATTCAGCAGGGCGAAAGGTTCAGGCAGTATATGATACGAAGTCATGGAACCATCTGCAGCAGGTATTGACAAATGCCAGAGATATCTATGAGAAGGTCTCATTTACTCAGGAAGAACTTGATAAAGTGGAGAATGATTTAAAAACAGCGATCGCTCATCTGGCATATCTGGCATCGGAGCCGGAAACATTTCGGGTCACATTTGCAAATGGCGGTGGAAGCGGATCATTGCCGGGTAATATCACAGCAAAAGCAGGAACCAGAATAAACTTACCGGACAGTACCCTGAGCAGGAGTGGTTTTTCGTTTGCCGGATGGAGTGACGGATTAAGGGTGTATCAGGCACAAGCTCACTTTGTGATGCCGAAAAGGGATGTTTTGCTGACGGCGCAGTGGCAGGAAGTCGGGGCGAGGTCATTTACGGTTCAGTTTGACACAAACGGCGGGACGAAAATTGCGAATCAGCAGATTGCCGAAGGCGGTAAAGTGGCAAAACCAGCCGATCCGGCTAAAAAGGGATATGTTTTTACCGGCTGGAAAAACGGCAGTAGTCAATATGATTTTTCCTCAAAGGTAGCCGGCGATCTTAAATTGAGCGCGGTATGGGAGAAAGTAAAGGTAGCAAAAGCGGCTATTTTAAAAATAAGCAACAAAAAGAACGGCCGGGCCCAGGTGAAGATAAAAAAAATAGCAAAGGCAGAAGGTTATCAAATTCAATATGCTCTGGACCGTAAGTTCAAAAAAGGTAAGAAACAAGTCGTAACGCAAAGTTGTATCAAGATTATTAAGAGACTAAAAAAGGGTAAAACCTATTACTTTAAAGTGAGGTCTTACAAACGGGATTCGCTTGGGTATAAGGTATACGGCATTTACAGTAAACCAAAGAAGATCAGAATGAAATAAAAACGCAGATAACCCAGAGGAAGGAGTTGTTTTTTGTGAGAAGAAAAGTTGTTTCAATGCTGATTGTTATTTCATTACTATTTGGCATGATACCCATGGGGGTCTTGGCAAACGATAAGCAAACCGATGCTGCGATCGCATATTTTGTCGATGCAGGGGACCAAAATCCACTTACGGTAAATGCGGGAGACAAACTTGGCGTCTATAACAGTGTTACCGATCAGGACTACGGACCTGACCCGATAACTGGTAAGCTGTGGGGGGTGAATGGAGCGCAGACCGAAGCTACCGCATTGAGTGAATATGTTGACGGAATGGACAAGAAACAAAGCTTTCGGTGCGGCAGGACTGACAGAAATGTAATATATAAATTTGAATTACCGGCCGGGATCTATGAAATAGAAATAGGTATTCCACACTACCCCAATTATGGCAGTCCCCGGGTTGTGGATATCACCGTAACAAATGGCCACAGCACAAAGAGAATTGCTACTGGTATCAATACGTTAAATATTCCCCAAAACGAGGTAGAAGTAGTGAACGCTGAATTCGTGGCGCCGGGAACAGAAGTGACTCTGGAATTCTCAAAGAATCAGAATGGCAATTGGGATCCGATCGTTTCCTATATCATCATCAGAAAAGGAGATGTTGAGGCCGCGCTTTCAGATTTCAGGGATTTCATTTCCAAGGCTAAAAGGTATTCCTCGGCAGACTATACCACGGAGAGCTATCAGGCTTTACAGAATGCTGTTCAGGCGGCAGAAGCTGCAGTGAATGGAAGTTATAATACGGCGATGAGTGTTTATGCGGAAAGGGCTAAACTGGAGGAAGCGATTGCGAATCTGAGAGGCATAAATGATTACCTGGTAAGCTTTGCAAATGGGGGCGGTGGCGGCTCACTTCCGGAAGAGAGCTACCAGGAATCCGGAACCACATTTAAGCTGCCTGAAAGCAATTTAACGAAAGAAAATCATACGTTTGCCGGTTGGAACGATGGGACAACTACTTATCCGGCAGGAGCAGATTATCTAATGCCGGATAGTGCAGTTGTATTTACGGCGCAATGGGCAGCCGATCGTTACACCATAAGCTTTACCGATGGGGGCGGTACTGGAGATCTTCCGGCGGATATGGTGGGGGAGCTCGGAGAGACGATCACGCTTCCGGAATGCAGCCTGAGAAGAGATGGTTATGTATTTGCGGGCTGGCTGCATGGACCAAAGCTATACGCTGCGGGAGATACCTATGTGATGCCGCCATCTGACGTTACCTTTAAGGCACAGTGGACAGCGACGGATACTTATCGGATTGTTTTCCGCGCCGGCGGCGGAACCGGAGCATTGCCGGATGAGATGACCGGAGAAGCTGGCAGTGCTATGACCCTTCCGGGGTGTGCTTTATCAAGGACGGGCTGCATATTTTCCGGTTGGAACGACGGAACAGCGATATACCAGCCGGGAACTGTGTATACGATGCCAGCGGAAACAGTCACGCTAACCGCGGAATGGATGGTGACTCCTCAGCAGTCTTATTTCGTCCGCTTTGATTCGTCCGGTGGCACCTCGGTTATGCAGCAGGTAATCCGCGCAGGCGGTAGGGTGATACGGCCGGACGATCCGGCTCGAACAGGGTATATGTTTACCGGCTGGAAGAGCGGCAGTGAATATTATGATTTTACAAAAGCAGTGGCGAGAGATATTACTTTGACCGCTGAATGGAAGAAGGTGTCGGTACCGCGCTCGGTTATTTCCAAAATCACCAGTAAGAAACGCGGACAGGTAGTCGTAAGAATGAAAAAGGTTACAGGAGCAAAAGGATATCACATTGTCTATTCTCCTGACAAAAGAATAAAAAAGAGTAAAAGACAAGTTACGGTGTCGACCTTAAAAAGTACCATTAAAAAATTGAAAAAACATCGGACGTATTATTTTAAGGTAAGGGCCTATAAGATGGATTCTACCGATGAGAAAGTATATGGCAGGTATAGTAAGGTCCGGAAAATCAGAGTAAAGTAAGTACATTATGGAGTATAGCAACCTTTTCATCACCGGTACGGCGGGGAGTGGCAAGGTATATATTGTATGCACATTAAAATTGTCGAAGCGGGTGCACCGATACGGAATGCAGTAGAAAGGGGAAGTAATTCATGAAAAAACGGATTAGTGTATTGTTGGTGGTTATTATGATCTGCAGTGCGATCCCGGCAGCGGCCTATGCGCAGGGAACTGAGACACAAGGCGTGCATAGAAATGCTGCTTATACGTTGTATGTAAGTACGGACGGAAGGGATGACGGCCATGGAACGGAACAGAATCCATTTCGTACCATTGAGCAAGCGAGGGATGCGGTTCGGGATTTAGACAAGACAAACGGTGATATCGTAGTAAAAATAGCAGGCGGCACCTACTATTTAGACAGCACGATTGCATTTACAGAAGCAGATTCAGGAAATGAAAACTGTACCATCTATTATGAAGCAGCGGATGGCGAAAATCCGGTGATCAGCGGCGGCGAGAGAGTGACGGGAGATTGGCGGGAGGAGGGAAACGGGACCTACAGCATTCCATATAACCGTGACACCAAGCTGCGTTCCCTTTATGTAAATGGCGAACGTGCTTATATGACCCAAAAAGAAAGTCAGGGCAGAGGTAACTATGGTTCTTATACGGTCGATACCTCAAAAGACTGGGCCTGGATTCCGGGGACAACAGCAGCAGGGACCCAGCTGGATAACGGTGCGATTCCTCTGGATACCCGTAATCAGGATGACATTGAACTAATGACACAGACGACCTGGAATACCGCTATCGTATGTGTAGATAATCTGCAGGATATCGGGAACGGATGCATCAGCGCCAATTACCAGATGCCCTATGGAGCGGTAGCGCAACAGCCGAAATGGGATAACTATTACAAATCAGGCGGCTGGCAGACGATGTATAATGTATTTGAATGGCTGCCGGATTCAAAAGGGCACTTCTATTTTGATAAAACCACTAAGAGATTGTATTACTGTCCCAGAGACGGCGAGGATATGACGGATCTGGAGGTGATCGTTCCAAAACTGGAAACCCTGGTGGATCTGAGCGGAAGTAGTACGACATCCAGAATCGGCTATATCACATTTTCAGGTCTGGAGTTTGCCCATTCAGACTGGAATCTCTATGAACTGGCAGGCTCCTATGGAAGGGCAACCGTACAAGGTGCTGCAGGTATGATCTATTTTGCCGATGGAGACTGGCATCCGTCGATTTACCGGGCATATGATGTGGGACCGGGTGCCGTGATGGTCAACTCCGCACAGCATATTGCTTTTTATGGAAATACGATCTGCCACACCGGCAATGACGGGCTATCCTTTGTAAATGACGTAGTAGATTCCATAGCCTCCGGAAACCTGATTTATGATATCGCCGGCGCTGGTTTCCTATTGGGACATCCCCAGCATGTATACATAGGCGATAAGGGCAGTGATTACGGCCTGCTCAGTGAAAAAGAAAAATATGATGTCGGTGTGGAAGGCGCTTGTAAGCGTATCAAACTGACGAATAATTTTATTTCAGACACATGCCTGATGTTCTGGGGAGATTCCGGCGTGATGGTGTTTATGGCAGAAGAGTTTGAGATGAAATACAATCATCTGCAGAATACACCGTATTCAGGAGTCAGCATCGGCTGGAGCTGGTGGAATATGGACGGAAGCCCCGAATCGGTGGTGCCGGGTGTACCGACGGAAACCACAAAAAATAATACAATTATGTATAACACCTTCAAAAACACCATTACAAAGCTCGGCGATACCGGGGCGATTTACACGATTGGTAACATGCCGGGGACCGTGATCAGCGAGAACTATATCTGGAGTATTGGGACGCCGGGAGTTGACCCTTCTTATCATATCAGAGGAATTCATCCCGATGAAGGAACCAGGCACGTATATGGAGAGAAAAATGTCATTGAAATCTCGTCCTGGTTCACCTGTATTGATTGTTCAAGCTGGGGGAAAAACGGCTACAACACCTGGGACAATAACTATGCAACCTCATCAAGCTATAGTATCAATGAAACATGGGAGGAGGGAACTGTGGTAACCAACGCCCATACCAGCTTAGATGGCATATGGGGAACGGATGTATTTGATATAGTGAAAAATGCCGGCATTCAAAGTGATTACTATTCCATCATCCCGGAGTCAATGTTTGGTCTGCAGGACAGGCTGCTGCCAAATAAAATCTATGCTGCAAGGCAGGAACTGGACTGGGGCGCAGCTGTAGAAAACATTGAAGGTGAGATCTGGCTGGCACCGGAAGGTACCGAAGAATTTGTTGCGAGCGATGTTGTTGTTCAGGTAAAGGACGGCAAGGTCACGGTACCTGCTGTGAGTGGCATATATAATTTATACATTGTAAATGGCAAAGAGGTTTCAGCCCCGTCATCCGGGCAGGTAATTGTAGAAGCCTGCGGTCCGATACGGAATGTGGTAGAAGGCGAGCGCAAGAAAACAAGCAGCCAGAAGCCGTTTGCAATAGAGCTGGAGACAAGATATCATAAAGATTTTGAGTTACGGAATGCTGAAACTCCGGATGTCCCGGGTGAAAAAATTTCAGATGGTCATAAAATAACAGAAGCGGGTAGTTTTATTCTGCAGGCAAAAGATTTAAATAATACGGAAGTCAAGGTGAACTTTCATGTGTATGTAAATCTTGCAGATAACGTATTTCCAAAGAATATTCAATTAAAGCCGGGGAACAGCGTAAGACTGGATACGAACGGAATGGATGGGGAAACTGCTTGGTTTGTACCGGAAGGCATGGCGATCCATAATGTTTCACAGCTGATAGAAAGTGAAAAGATGACCAAGGCAGAATCGGATGCATCAAAGATCACAGCTCCTGCGGAGGCCGGCAATTACCGGCTATATCTCGTCAAAGATGACTTGGTAAGTGAGGCTTCAGATGCACTGTTAACGGTATTTGAAGGAGACTTGCCGATAACCGATGGTTTACTGGTGCGGTTTGATGCAGAAGATATTGAAAGTGGAACCGGAACAGCTGTTTCTGAATGGCAGGATACCACTAAACAGTACAGTTTGGTTCAAACAGAAGCCGGAAGACGACCAGCTATTCGTAAGACAGAGAATAATATGGCATACCTTTCATTTGATGGATCCGATGATTATCTGCAGCTAAGAGAGGATCAGGAGATTGATTTGAATCGGAAAAGCAATCTGACCATTATTACACTCAGTGCATATAAAGGATCAGATCCTCCTACCGGAACCTATGGTGATGAAAGGACAACGGTATTCTTTGCTCAGGACGGAGACTGGGGATCACTATATATGTCAAACTATGCCGGATTTATGGTATCGCGATTCGGAAGCGGTCAGTCAGGCAACTATAACAAATATATGAGACCTGCATCAACCAGCCGCTTTACAACCGCCGCGATGGTGAAGGATGGTAAAATGGAATATCTGTACGATGATGGAAAAAAGGTCTATACAAATACAAACAGATACGAACAGACCGGCAGTCTCCAAAAGTCTATGATGGTTGGAATAACGAAACAAATTGATCAGCATTCTTATGCAAATATAGATATATCAGAAATATTGATATATGACAGAACCCTGTCGGATGAAGAGATTGAGAAAATCTACGATTATACAAGACTTAAACAACAGGCGTCTTTAGAGTCCATATCAGTAAAGCTTCCGGCCAAAACGGTTTATACAGTGGGAGAGGAATTGGAACTGACCGAAATGAAAGTAACCGCCAGGTATAAGAATGGAAGGACCAAAGTGATTGCTGAAGGTTACACTGTTACCGGATACGATAAAGACCGGTTGGGAGAACAGACGATCACGATCAGTTATACGGAAAAAGGAGTGGTAAAAACTGCAGCATTTACAGTAACCGTACGCAGTGCTGTTGACCTAAAAGTGACAAATGTGGAGGACCTGATTGGTCGCATTGGCGTGGTAGCTTACAATAATACATCAGAAGCCAAAATTGAAGCTGCAGAAAATGCTTACAAGAAACTCACACCACAGCAGCAGGCATCGGTATCCAATTATGACGTACTAAAAAATGCCCGTGCAAAATACGACGCTCTGAAAGCTGACGCAGAAAAAAAAGCGGCAGATCAGGAAGCGGCTAATAGAGTAAGCAGCGTGATCAGTGGAATTGGAACAGTAGGTACAGGCAGCAAGTCTAAAATCGATGCGGCAGAGAAAGCCTACAATGCACTAACGGCTGATCAGAAAAAGCTTGTTAAGAATTATAGTGTATTGACATCAGCCAAAGCAGCCTATCAAAAAATAACCGCGCTCCCAAAGAAAGGTGAGAAATTCTTAGTAGGAAGCCTCTGGTATCAGGTTACCAAATCAGATGCGAAAAATGGTACGGTTTCAGTTATAAAAGAAAAGAGTAAGGAACGAAAGAGCATCAACATTAAGTCAACCGTAAAAATAAAAGGCTATACTTTTAAGATCACTGCAATCGGGAAAAAAGCATTTTATAAGAATAAAGGCCTGACCAGTATTAAAGTAGGAAAGAATATAGTAAAAATTGATTCCTATGCGTTCTATGGGTGTACAAAGCTTAAGAGTGTCAAAATCTATTCAACGAAGCTTAAAACGGTCGGTAAAAAGGCTTTTGGAAAGACTGAAAAAAATATTGTTGTCCAGGTACCAAAAAAAACAAAGAAATTGCTGAAAAAATATAAGAGTTTGTTAAGGAAAAAGGGAATTAGTAAATATACAGTCTTCCGGTATTAGTGTGTATAAGGCAACCGAATAGAGAGTTGGATCTGGAATTAGCAGTTGATAAAGTATCGAGTCAGGCTTTTCATGGGGTAGCTAAAAAATAGACATTAAAAAATCGGATGGCATGATGTTGCCCAAATAATATAGGTGATAAAGAAATAGGATAGATATTACTCACATGAGCGATATCTATCCTATAAATTATTTAAAAGAAAACATATTACAGCTTTTCAATATGAATTCCACGATATTCCGTGGGAGTAAATCCAGTTACAGTTTTAAACGTCTTGCTAAAATGAAAAGGGTCTGTAAAGCCTGTCTCCTGGCTTACTGCTGCGATTGTGACATCCGGATTCAGAAGGAGTTGTTTCGCCATCTTGATCCGGTAATCCTTTATGTATTTTGATGGTGTAATATCAACATATTTCAAGAAAATTTTGCTGAGATAAGCAGAAGAGAATCCAAATTTATCTGCCAGTTCCGTAAGATTCAAAGCATCTTTGTAGTGTTGGTGGATATACTCCTTTGTAAGCTCTACAATCTCTTCCGGCTTCCGCCCATCCTTATCTTGTTCGTTCAGATTTACTAAATCGTTGTGATTGGCATTTAGCCGGGTTTCGATGGCAGCCAGACAGATGCGCAGTTCTTCTTTATCAATAGGCTTTAACAAATAATCCTTAACCCTGTATTTTAGTGCAGATTTTGCATAACTAAAGTCGCTGTATCCGCTGACAATCACACATTCAATAAAAGGGAATTCTTCGAACAGATGTTTTGTAAGTACAATGCCATCCATTTCCGGCATCCGGATGTCTGTAAACACCAGATGAGGCGGAGCGGTACGGATGTACTCTAAAGCCTCGGTTCCATAAGAGAACGTCTTTATTACTTCAAAGGCTGGGTTGACCCGTTCGATATTCTTTGCGATATTTTTCGCAATTAAACTTTCGTCGTCCACGACGATTACCTGATATTTCATACAGTCGTACCTCCTATTGTAACAATCGCACCGTTTGGAACGGCATTGCTTAGACGAAATATATGTCTGCCGTTATAGAGCAATTTAAAACGGATATAGATATTCATCAGTCCCATCCCATTGATCTCCAGGTTGGGCAGTACTTCGGTCTGATCGATTTCTCTGATTTTATCCTCTAAATAGTTTAAATCCTCAGCGGAAAATCCGGGGCCGTTATCCTTTATCTGAACCTCCCAGTGGGTGGTTTTTTTATTACCGGTAATGGATATGTTCCAGGGACTTCTTTTTTGGGTGGTAAATTTAATGGCATTCTCCACGATTAATTGGATGCATAATTTGGGAAGCTTTATCTCATTTAATTCTTCGGGAAGCGAGATGTTATAGAATAGCTGTCCGTCATAGCGTACCTGCATGGTATCCAGATATGCTCTGGTATGTTTGATTTCCTCTTTTAAACTTACCAGCTGCTGGGAATCGGATGAAATATACCTTAGGATATCGGACATATTCTGACACATCATCTGAATCTCATCATTCATACCCTCCTCTGCCATGGCCTGCAGGGTGGACAGGGAATTATATAAAAAATGTGGATTCATCTGTGCCTGCAGTGCTAACATACGGGACTGCATCTCTCTTTTTTGAAGCTGCAGCTCGTTGTTCATAGAATGCTTTGCAGCTGTCTGCATGGCAATGAGCGCTTGATATAGTGCATCCAGCTCCAGAATAGGAGTCTGAATCTCCGGAAGTGGTGCAAGATCTTTGGACTCCAGCTTAAATTGACTCACGTTGGTATACATTTCACCAAGCGGTGTACTGATGCGCTTAGAGATAATATAACTCACTCCTATGATGGCAAAACATACAAAAAGCAAAATGAAAAGATGTGTTTCGACGTAATCATAAATCGGCCGCATGAAATTGGATTTATCAACCGCCGCGATTACAGTGAAACCGCTGTAAGAAGAAGTCTGATGAAAGATATACTGGCCATCCGAATAATTATTTGGAACATCCTCAGACAATGATGAAGCAGTCCGGTCATCCTTAATAACCCTTAAGTATTTGTGGGCAACTGCATTATGCTCAAACGGATAGATCACATCCCCCTCCTGGCTTAATACATATAATTTCTCCCCATAGGAA
This sequence comes from Ruminococcus sp. 8Y-12, assembly GCF_058119865.1. Classification (NCBI taxonomy): domain Bacteria; kingdom Bacillati; phylum Bacillota; class Clostridia; order Eubacteriales; family Oscillospiraceae; genus Ruminococcus; species Ruminococcus sp. 8Y-12. Next base: position 2,629,762 of record NZ_CM176623.1, read on the forward strand.
TAGTTGGTTGAATGGATCATGTTAATAAAATCATTCATGGACTTCTTGACCTCAATTATCCCTTGAGGAGCATTGACCGGACTATTGTAATACTTACGGACAAGTGACAAAAAGTAGCGTCCCTCTTTGTATGAAAAAAAAGGAGCCAGATCCTCATCCTGATCTAAGAAAATATACTTTTCACTGTTATTGTCATTGAGCTTCTGATACCAGGGCTTTGATTTCACACTTTCGTAGTTGGTCTTATTGTTCAGTCCCACACTAAATGTTCCAGTATCAAGACCGTACAGGTTAATCTGATCAACCGGTGCGTTCGGCCCAATCATGGTCGTAATCAGGTCGTACAGGGTACTGATATTTTGCAGACTGCTATACTGATTTTTAGGTGATGTTTCCGGTTCCGTATGTACATAGGTGTAGAAATGATCTTTGATAAGATTGGAGTAAATGACATTTTGTGAAACGGTCTCCAGCGAAGTAACCATCTGATCCAGACGTTCGATGGTACTGCTCAGTGTGTTTTCAATGGATGCAACCGAATTCAATCGTATTTTTCGGCTCTGATCAGATACAAAAAAGACAATCAATACGATGAAAGAGAGGATAAATAGGATGCTATATGGGATGAAAAGTGTGGACATAAGTGTCCTGCGGGATTGTCTAGCCATACTAAAGTCCTTTCCGACAGGTTAAAAACAGACATTAAGGCGGCGTGTTTTACCCATTCAATTCTGTCAGATTTACCTGTATTATATAGCTATCAAATTAATTAGTCAATAGAGATTAAAGAAGGAGGAAAACATGAGAAAAAAATTAGTTGCGCTATTCATGTGCGCTGCCATGGCAGCATCAATAGCAGGGTGTGGTAACAGCAGTGAGGGGACAGACACTACAACAAAAGCATCTGCCGAAGAAGGGGAGGATACGACTACAGCAAAAGCATCTGCCGAAGAAGAGGAAAATACGGCTGCTGCAACAGCATCTGCTGATGAAGAGGGTACAGGGAGCCAGGAGAAAAAAGATGTGACGATCTCCTTCATGGCAAGTCAGGACTGGATTCAGGAAGCGGAGATGGAGCTGGCAGAGAAATTTACGGAAGAGACCGGGATTAAGGTGGATTATCAAATCGTACCTTCCGATCAGTATGTGAATCTGCTGACAACCAAGCTTAACACGGGTGAAGCAACGGACATCTTTGCAGCGCAGAGCGGCAAGTTTGACATTGTAGCACAATTCAATGTCGAAAAGAATGCCATGGACTTAAGCGGTGAGAGCTGGGCGGCAAATGTGGAAGAATTGGCAGCAGCAGAATTAACCGTAGACGGTAAGCTCTATGGGCAGCCGATTCAGGATGTGTCAGCCGTATGGGCAGTGGGTTACAATAAAAAGATATTTGCAGATTTAAATCTCGAAGTACCCGCGGACTATGCAAGCTTTATGGATGTCTGCCAAAAAATTAAAGACTCTGGGGTGACACCAATTTACGAAGCGGTATCAGATGGATGGCATCATACTCTGTGGTTCCCCGAAACATGTATTGCAGCGGAAAAGGCAGAGCCTGGTTTGGCAGAAAAGCTAAACAACAATGAAGCGGTTTTTGCAGAAAACGAAACAATGACAACAATTTTAGAGCAGATTAAAGAGATGGCTGACAAAGGTTACTGGGGTGAGAATTATATGTCAAACGAGTATGCAAATGCAGCTAAGAACATCGCCTCCGGTGAATATGCAATGGCAATTGTAAACCAGGGATTCGGTGAGGAAGTAGAAGCAGTTGGCGGAGATCTGAAAAAAGACGACATCGGATACTTCGTAATGCCCTTGGCAGATAATCAGGTTAAAAATGTAAACCCGGCCGGACCGTCCAGATTTGTCTTTTCAGGTTCCCAACATCCGGAAGAGGCAAAACAATTCCTGGAATATCTGGCATCAGAAGAAAGTCTGAAATACCTGACCGAAAATGTTCCGAAATTCAATAAACTGCCATATAAAAATGCACCTGATACATATGAAGGATCCGTTAAGGAATTCTACGATGCGTACACGGAAGAATCAACGGTATATCAGACTGCTGTTAAGTATGTCAATCCGCAGTGGGGGGAAATAGGAGCCGACCTGTCTGCAATGCTGGTAGGTGACATTGAACCAAAAGATGTTCTCGCAGATATTGACAAATTACGTGCGGAACAGGCCCAGGCAGCTTCAGACGAGGCATGGAAATAATTAAATGATACCAGCGGCCGGCAGAATTTTGTCGGCTGCTTTTAGAAAGAGGAGTGGACATGAATAAGAAAAAATTATACCCCTTGTGGTTTGCGGGTGGGGCGCTGATTATTTATACCGTGCTCTTTGTAGTTCCAAGCATCATCGGAATCGGGTATTCCTTTACCAACTGGTCGGCATACACCGATGAGATCAAGTTTGTAGGTTTGGATAATTTCAAGGCCATATTTTCCGCAGATGAAAACTATACGAAGATCATTGGAAATACATTGCAGTTTACCTTTGTGACAACTGTTTTAAAAAATGTGATTGGGCTTGCCTTAGCGGTATTGCTTACAAAATCCATTAAACTACTGAACCTTCACAGAGGTATTATGTTTATGCCATCGGTACTTTCCACACTGATTATCGGTATGGTATTCACCTCTATTCTGGACCCGGCATCCGGTATTGTAAATTCGTTTTTCCGTTTCATCGGACTGGATGGTCTGGCACTTCCATGGCTTACCAGTCCTAAGTATGCATTTGGAACGGTCATGGGAGTGGATATCTGGCGGGGGGGTGGGTATATCATGACGATCCTGATTGCCGGGATTCTATCCATTTCTTCAGAATACTATGAGGCGGCCAGTATTGACGGGGCGACGGGATGGCAAAAGTTCCGGTATATTACATTTCCTCTGCTGTTGCCAACTCTTGCAACCACAACCGTCCTTAACGTCATTTATGGGCTTAAGGTATTTGACATGATCTATGCAATGACAAATGGAGGTCCCGGAAAAGCCACAACAGAAGTGCTTTATACGGCAGTATTTAAAAAGTTTGGTACCGGCCAGTATGCAATTGGAACCGCACTGTCATCGGTTATGTTTGTGTTTATGGTGATTATCGGATTTTTCATGATACGTGTTATGACCAGAAATGAGGTGAAGGAATAATGAAAGCAAAACAGACAATAAGAGCGATATTTTCAAATGCCATTGCCTGGATCATATCGGCTATTTGTTTGATTCCGTTGCTTCTGATCATCTTCAATTCCGTAAAAGATAAACTGGCAGCATCCGATATGAATTTAAAACTGCCGGACTTTCCATTGGCTTGGGAAAATTTTACAACGGTAATTGAAAAAGGCAAGTTAATGACTTCCTTTTTAAACAGCCTGACGTATTCCGTAGGAAGCGTATTTTTATGTGTAATCTTCGCGTCACTGGCAGCTTATGTGTTGTCCAGAAATGCCAGCAAACTGAACGGGATACTTTACATGTTCCTGGTACTGGGTATTACGATGCCGATCAATTATGTAGCACTCACCAAGGTGATGGTATTTTTGCACCTGAATAATACAAAGCTTGGTATTATCCTTTTATATACCGCGATGCAGCTTCCGTTTTCTGTATTTCTGCTGCATGGATTTGTAGCGAGAATTCCCACGGACCTGGATGAAGCTGCAGTGATAGACGGATGTGGTCCGGCGAGGCTGTTCTTTACCATTATTATGCCGCTGCTAAAGCCGGCACTGGCGACAGTTGTAGTTCTGACTTTTTTAAATACCTGGAATGAATTTGTTTCACCTCTTTACTTTTTGAGCAGTTCGGAGAAATGGCCGATGCCTCTTTCCGTTTATAATTTCTTTGGTATGTACTATAAAGACTGGAATCTGGTGTGTGCGGACATTCTGCTGACAAGCCTGCCGGTAATCATCGTTTACCTGCTGGGACAAAAGTATATTGTATCAGGAATGACTGCCGGAGCTGTTAAGGGATAGAACTATGGTGAATAATAAAACGATAACATTTAATACACAAGACGGAACCTATAGACTGATGGGAATCCGGGAAAATATATTCCGCTGTGTTTACAGTCAGCGTAAGATCGACGCAAAATATTCCCCGCTTGGTATTCATACAGATGCATTGGTGGAATTAGAAGTGAAAGAGACCCAGGAATTGTGTACCATATCTTCCTCAAAGCTGGTACTGCAGATTATAAAAGAGGACGGAAGATTTATTTGGAAAGAAAAAGAGACTGACAAGCTGCTGCTACAAGAAGAACCGAAAGAGTTGACGCAGCAGCCTTTTATCAAACACAAAATCGATGGTGAGCGGCCGATCATTCACCGGGTTAAGACGGTTGATGGGGAACGAAACTTTATAGAGAATTTAAAACCCGTAGAGGACCATATGGCTTATCGGGGGAAACTGGCTTTTCGTTTTCAGGATGAAGAGCAGATTCACGGACTGGGCCAGGGGGAAGAGGGGATTTATGATTACAGAGGACATGTGCAGTATCTGTATCAGCATAATATGAGAATCCCGATCCCGTTTTTCCTGTCTACAAGAGGATACGGAATCCTGATCGATAACGGTTCTTTGATGACCTGGGGGGATGACGAAAGAGGGTCCTATATTTATATTGACAGCTGTGAGCAGTTGGATTATTACGTGATCACCGGAGACCGGTTGGATAAAATTATCGACGGTTATCGGGAACTGACAGGAAAAGCGGTGATGCTGCCGAAATGGGCATTTGGCTATATCCAGTCAAAAGAAGTTTATCATGATCAGGATGAGTTTTTGGAGACGGCAAGGAGGTACAGAGAAAAAAACATTCCCATTGACTGTCTGGTTCAGGACTGGGACACCTGGGAAGCGGATTGCTGGGGCAACAAAATCGTAGATAAATCCAGGTATCCGGATTTGGCAGCCATGAACCGGGAGCTTCATGAGATGAATATACATACGATGATATCTATATGGCCGAACATGAATGCAGGTACGAAAAACTACAATCAGATGTCTGAAAAGGGATTTTTATTAAAGGATGATACTACCTATGATGCTTTTTCAGAACCAGCCCGGGCCTGTTACTGGGAGCAGATAGAGGAAGAGTTATTTTCAGGTGGATATGATGCATGGTGGTGTGACTCCACCGAACCGTTTTCCGGTCCTGACTGGAACGGTGCTCATATGAGAGAACCTTGGGAGCGCTTTTTATTGGTTGGCAATGAACACAAGAAATTTTTGAATCCGGACAGGGCGAATCTCTATGCGGTTGCACATGCAAGAGGGATCTATGAGAATCAGAGACGTTCGGCGCCGGATAAAAGGGTAGTGAATCTGACCCGGTCCGGCTATGCGAAAAGTCAGGCATATGGAACGATTCTGTGGTCAGGTGATATTACCGCCACATGGGATACTTTAAAAAAGCAGATTACCGAGGGACTCAACATGTGTATGAGCGGAATGCCGTACTGGACATTGGATATCGGTGGATTTTTTACTGTGCATAGGAAATGGCAGAATCGGGGATGTTTTTGCAGCGATGATCCGACCCCGAAATGGTTCTGGAAGGGGGGCTATGAGGACGGAGTGGCGGACTGCCGCTATCGTGAACTGTATGTGAGATGGTTCCAATATGGAGTTTTCCTGCCGGTATTCCGTTCCCATGGAACAGATACGCCAAGAGAGGTCTGGCAGTTTGGAAATCCCGGCGATATGTGCTATGATGCTCTTGTAGCTGCAATACAGCTGCGGTATCGTCTGCTTCCCTATATTTATACCTGGGCGGCAAAAGTATATTTTGAGAACCAGACGATGATGCGAAGCCTGTTATTTGATTATCAGCAGGATTCCCGCGCCGCTGCTCTTGACAGCCAGTTCATGTTCGGTACATCCATATTGGTTTGTCCGGTGACAGAACCGATGTATCTTGATCAGGCAGGAAATATGGACGATGAAGTGAAAACCACCGCATGTTATCTGCCGGCGGGAGACAGGTGGTATGATTTTTATACATCTGACTGTTATGAGGGCGGGCAGGAAATTGCGGTCACATGCCCGTTACAACGGATTCCGTTGTTTGTCAAAGCGGGCTCCATCCTGCCCATGGAAAACGGGCTTATGTATGCCCGGCAGGAAGTGGAAACACCCTTTGAAATTCACATCTACTCAGGGAAGGATGCAGAATTTACTCTGTATGAGGACGATGGGGAGGGATATGGGTATGAGCAGGGCAGGTACAACCAGATTCTGATGAAATGGGAAGAAAAGACAAAAGAATTTGTAATACATGAATCCGATCATGATTTTTTACAGAGTATCCGGGGCAGACGCTGTGTCTTATGGGTAGATAATAGGAGGGATCAGGAGTTTACTTACACCGGAAAGCGGATTTGTGTGAAACAGAGAACCAGGCTTTGGGAAGGAGAAGGGATTTTATGAAGAGACTGTGTAGTGTATTGTTGGCGGTGGTTTTGCTTTGCAGCGGTATTCCGACTGTTACCTTTGCGCAGGGAACCGGGACATCTGGTGCGCAGAGAAAGGTTGCCCATACGTTGTATGTAAGTACGGACGGAAGGGATAATGGGGATGGAACGGAACAGAATCCATTTCGGACCATTGAGCGGGCGCGAAATGCTGTCCGCACTTTGGATAAGACAAAAGGTGATATTGTAGTAAAAATAGCAGGCGGCACCTATTATCTAGACAACACGATTGCGTTTACAGAGGCAGATTCAGGCAATGAAAACTGCACCATCTATTATGAAGCAGTGGATGGGGAAAGACCTGTGATCAGCGGCGGCGAGAAGGTGACGGGAGACTGGCGTGATGAAGGTGACGGGACCTACAGCATTCCTTATGAGCGGGACATCAAGCTGCGTTCCCTTTATGTAAATGGGGAACGTGCCTATATGACACAAAGGGACAGTCAGGGCAGAGGTGACTATGGTTCTTATACCGTCGACAGCTCAAAAGACTGGGCCTGGATTTCCGGAACAAGAGCAGCCGGAACACAGCTGGATGCCGGTGCGATTCCTCTGGATACCCGCAATCAGGATGACATCGAACTAATGACACAGACCACCTGGAATACCGCTATCGTGTGTGTAGACAAGCTGCAGGATATCGGGAACGGACGCATCAGCGCCAATTACCAGATGCCCTATGGAGCGGTAGCGCAGCAGCCAAGCTGGAATAACAATTACAAATCCGGAGGCTGGCAGATGATGTATAATGTATTTGAATGGCTGCCGGGCGCAAAGGGGCACTTCTATTTTGATAAAACGGAAAAGAGATTGTACTACTGTCCCAGAGATGGGGAGGATATGAATGATCTTGAAGTGATAGCTCCCAAATTGGAGACTCTCATAGATCTGAGTGGAAGCAGTACGACATCCAGAATTGGGTACATCACCTTTTCAGGCCTGGAGTTTGCCCATTCGGACTGGAATCTCTATGAACTGGAAGGCTCCTACGGACGGGTAACCGTACAGGGGGCTGCAGGCCTTATCTATTTTGCCGACGGCAACTGGCATCCGTCGATTTACCGTGCATATGATGTGGGACCGGGTGCTGTAATGGTCAATTCCGCACAGCACATCGCATTTTATGGAAACACGATCTGCCACACCGGCAATGACGGACTATCCTTTGTAAATGATGTGGTGGACTCCACCGTCTCCGGCAACCTGATCTATGATACCGCCGGTTCCGCATTCTTGCTGGGACATCCGCAGCATGTATACATAGGAGATAAAGGCAGTAATTATGGAGCCTTCAGTGAAAAAGAAAAATATGATGTTGGTGTCGAAGGCGCTTGCAAGCGCATCAAACTGACGAATAATTTTATTTCAGATACAAGCCTGATGTTCTGGGGCGATGCCGGCGTGATGGTGTTCCTGGCAGAAGAATTTGAGATGAAATACAATCATCTGCAGAATACACCATATTCAGGACTCAGCCTGGGCTGGGGCTGGTGGAATATGGACGGAAGCAATGGTGCGGTGGTGCCGGGTGTACCGATGGAAACCACAAAAAATAATACAATCATGTATAATACCTTCAAAAATACCATTACAAAGCTGGGTGATGCCGGAGCGATCTATACACTTGGTGACATGCCGGGGACAAAGATCAGCGAAAACTATATCTGGAGTATTGGCACACCGGGAATTGATCCTTATCATATCAGAGGGATTCATGTTGACGAAGGGACCAAGCACGTATACGGAGAGAAAAATGTCATTGAGATCCTGCCCAAGCTAACCTGCGTGGACTGTGGAAACTGGGGATGGAAGGGCAATAACACCTGGGATAACAACTATGCAACAACGGAGAGCTATACGACCACAGGAACATGGGAGCCGGGGACCGTGGTAACCAATGCCCATACCAGCTTAGAGGGGATTTGGGGGACGGAAGTATTTGACATCCTGAAAAATGTGGGCATTCAAAGTGATTACTATTCCATTATTCCGGAGTCAATGTTTGGTCTGCAGGACAGACTGCTGCCAAATAAAATTTATGCTGCAAGGCAGGAACTGGACTGGGGAACGGCAGCACAAAACATTAAGGGTGAGATCTGGCTGGCACCGGAAGGTACCGAAGAATTTGTTGAGAGTGATGCTGTTGTCCAGGTAAAGGATGGCAAAGTGGTGGTACCTGACGTGAACGGGATTTATAAGTTATATATTGTAAATGGCACAGAGGTTTCGGCTCCGTCATCCGGGCAGATAATTGTAGAAGCGGGCGCACCCATACGAAATGCAGCGGAAGGGGAGCGTAAGAAAACAAGCACACAGAAGCCGTTTGCATTGGAATTGAATACAAAATATTATAAAGATTTTGTGTTGCGGAAGGCAGAAGCTCCGGATATCCCGGGCGAAAATGTTACAGATGGTTACAAGATAACAGAAGCGGGAAGTTATATTCTGCAGGCAAAAGACCTGAATAATTTGAAAGCTGAAGTGAGCTTTGAAGTGTATGAAAATCTTGTGGACCAGGTATTTTCAAAGAATATACAGTCAAAGCCCGGGAACAGCGTAAGACTGGATACGACCGGAATGGATGGAGAAACGGCATGGTTTGTGCCGGAAGGCATGGAGATCAATAAGGTTTCACAGCTGACGGAAAGCGAACAGATGACCAAAGCGGAATCTGGTGCATCGGAGATCGCAGCACCCAGGGCAGTTGGCAATTACCAAATGTATCTTGTGATGGATGACGTGATAAGTGAGCCCTCAGATGCGGTGCTGACCGTATTTATGGGAGGTTTGCCTATAACGGATGGATTGTTGGCCCGATTTGATGCAGAAGACATTGAAAACGGAGACGGAAAGGCTGTTTCTGAATGGCAGGATAGCACCAAGCAGTACAGTTTAGTTCAGACGGAAGCCGGCAGACAGCCAATTATTCAGAACACAGAGAATGATATGGCATACCTTTCATTTGACGGATCCGATGATTATCTGCAGCTAAAAGAGGATCAGGAGATTGACTTGAACCAGAAAAGCAATCTTACAATCATTACACTCAGTGCTTATAAAGAAACAGATCCGCCTACCGGCACCTATGGTGATGAAAAAACGACGGTATTCTTTCCGGAATCCGGAAGCTGGGGATCTTTATATATGTCGAACTATGCCGGTTTTATGGTATCCCGATTCGGAAGCGGTCAGTCAAACAACTATAACAAATATATGAGACCTGCAGCAACCAGCCGCTTTACAACCGCGGCAATGGTGAAAGACGGCAAAACGGAATACATGTATGATGATGGAGAAAAAGTCTATACAAATACTGACAGATATGAACAGACCAACAATCTCCAAAAATCTATGATGGTTGGGGTTACGAAAGCTAGTAATAAAGATTCGTATGCAAATATTGAAGTATCAGAAATATTAATCTATGACAGAAGCCTGTCGGATGACGAGATTGAGAAGATCTACAACTATACAAGCCGCAAACAGTATCTGAAGAGCTTAGAAGCACAGATGGAAGCAGCAGAGGAAGTATTTGCTGATCCGGATGCAGAGACAAAGTATAGTGAAGCTTCCAGGAACAATTTGAAACACGTTTATAATGGGGCGATGGAATTTGCAGCAAATTTCACAACAGCGATCGAAAATCCGGAAGCGGCAGCAGCAGAGTGGACCAATAAGCTGACGAATGCGATCAATGCATTGGTTCCTCCAGTTACAACAGTACCATCGGAAGGTCTTGCTCTGTGGCTGAAAGCGGATGAAGGCATCACACTGGATGAGGATGGCGGAGTAAGTGTATGGAATGACTATTCCGGCCTGGGCCGCAATGCAGTAAAAGCACAAAATGCGCAGCCAAATGAAACAGTTACATCTCCTAAGGTGATTGAAGATCTGTACAATGGCAAACCGGCAGTACGATTCAACGGTTCGTCAGACGGTATGCAGTTCCCGTTTGCTGGCTTAAATAACCAAAGCGAGGCTACCGTCGTCCTGGTGAGTGCAAATCAGGTTAAAACCGATGTAGTAGGAACTGGAGATAACAGACCGCTGTTATGTTTTGATGAAAGCGGCGGCTGGGGAAAATTTATCATCACACCGACCCAGGATGAAGTGAATGCCAGAATCGGCAGCGGCCAGGAAAGTGATAAAGGCGGATATAAAAAATACACTTATCCCGAGAGCATCGGAAACAGACTGAGTGCCTCCGTAGTCTGGAAAAATGGTTCCGAAGAAACAATATATGTGGGTGATCAGGAAGTGATGAGAGTCACGGATGCACAGTCAACCATTAAAAATGTCAAGGATGATATTGGATATCTGGGCAGATTCCCGACAGGAGGGGATAGTGCGTACTGGTATAATCAGAGTGATGTGGCAGAAGTTTTGATTTATAACCGGGCACTTACTCTGGCGGAGATTCAGCAGATCAATTCCTATTTAGAGGACAAATATCAGATTTCTGCACAGGTTGTCTTAGAGTCCATAACGGTAACGCCTCCTGCCAATACCGTTTACACAGTGGGTGAGGAATTGGATTTGACCGGAATGGAAGTAACCGCCAGGTATACGGATGGAAGTATCAAAGCGATTACCGAAGGGTTCAAGGTAACAGGATACGATAAAGATAGGCCGGGAGAACAGACGATCACAATCAGCTATACGGAACAAGGATTAGAGAAAACCGCAACATTTACGGTTACTGTACGCAGTGCCGTGGAGCCGGAAGTTTTAGAGTCCATAACGGTAACGCCACCGGCCAAAACTGCTTATATAGTGGGCGAGGAATTGGAGCTGACCGGAATGGAAGTAACCGCCAGGTATACAGACGGCAGTACAAAGGTGATTACCAAAGGCTACACGGTAACAGGATACGATAAAGACGTGCCGGGAGAACAGACGATCACAATCAGCTATACGGAACAAGGAGTGGAGAAAACCGCAGCGTTTACAGTTACCGTACGCAGTACTGTTGATCCGGAAGTGACAAATGTGGAGGGTCTGATTAGTCAGATTGGAGCGGTAGCTTACAACAATACATCAAAAGCCCAAATTGAAGCTGCAGAAAATGCTTACAAAAAACTCACACCACAGCAGCAGGCATCGGTATCCAATTATGACGTACTAAAAAATGCCCGTGCAAAATACGACGCTCTGAAAGCTGACGCAGAAAAAAGAGCGGCAGATCAGGAAGCGGCTAATAGAGTAAGCAGCCTGATCAGTGGAATTGGAACAGTGAGCGCAGGCAGCAAGGCTAAAATCGATTCGGCAGAGAAAGCCTATAATGCACTGACGGCTGATCAGAAAAAGCTTGTTAAGAATTATAGTGTATTGACATCAGCCAAAGCAGCCTATCAAAAAATAACCGCGCTGCCAAAGAAAGGTGAGAAATTCTTAGTAGGAGGCCTCTGGTATCAGGTTACCAAATCAGATGCGAAAAATGGTACGGTTTCAGTTATAAAAGAAAAGAGTAAGAAACGAAAGAGCATCAACATTAAGTCAACCGTAAAAATAAAAGGCTATACTTTTAAGATCACTGCAATCGGGAAAAAAGCATTTTATAAGAATAAAGGGCTGACCAGTATTAAAGTAGGAAAGAATATAGTAAAAATAGATTCCTATGCGTTCTATGGGTGTACAAAGCTAAAGAGTGTGAGAATCTATTCAACGAAGCTTAAAACGGTCGGGAAAAATGCTTTTGGAAAGACCGCAAAGAAAATTGAGGTCCGAGTACCGAAAAGCCCGAAAAAATTACTGAAAAAGTATCAGAATCTGTTAAAGAAAAAGGGAATCAGTAAAACGGCAAAATATAAGAGATAAGTAAGGTGAAGGGGGAACCGCTTGTTGATGTTCGTATAGTTTTCAGTGTTAGTTTGTACTGGGAAACAGAATATCGCATTGCAAGCGGTACTCCTTTTCCTGTAAATGGAAAGGGGATTTATGAAGAAACTGTGTAGTGTATTGTTGGCGGTGGTTTTGCTTTGCAGCGGTATTCCGGCTGCTGCCTTTGCGCAGGGAACCGAGACCTCTGGCGTGCAGAGAAAGGCGGCCCATACGTTGTATGTAAGTACGGACGGAAGGGATAATGGGGATGGAACGGAACAGAATCCGTTTCAAACTATTGAGCAGGCGCGGGATGCTGTCCGCACTTTGGATAAGACAAAAGGTGATATTGTAGTAAAAATAGCAGGCGGTACTTATTATCTGGACAACACGATTGTGTTTACAGAGGCAGATTCAGGGAATGAAGACTGTACCATCTATTATGAAGCAATGGATGTGGAAAAACCTGTGATCAGCGGCGGTGAGAAGGTGACGGGAGATTGGAAGGATGAAGGAAACGGGACCTACAGCATTCCTTATGAGCGTGATATCAAGCTGCGTTCTCTTTATGTAAATGGTGAACGTGCTTATATGACACAAAAAGAAAGTCAGGGCAGAGGTAATTATGGTTCTTACACGGTCGATGGCAAAGCTGACTGGGCCTGGATCTCCGGAACAACAGCAGCAGGTACACAACTGGATGCCGGTGCAATTCCTCTGGATACCCGTAATCAGGATGACATTGAACTGATGACACAGACCACCTGGAATACCGCTATCGTATGTGTAGATAATCTGCAGGATATCGGGAACGGACGCATCAGCGCCAATTACCAGATGCCCTATGGAGCGGTAGCGCAGCAGCCAAGTTGGAATAACAATTACAAATCCGATGGCTGGCAGATGATGTATAATGTATTTGAATGGCTGCCGGGCGCAAAAGGGCACTTCTATTTTGATAAAACCGCAAAGAGATTATATTACTGTCCCAGAGACGGCGAGGATATGTCGAATCTGGAAGTGATCGCTCCAAAACTGGAAACCCTGGTGGATCTGAGCGGAAGCAGTACGACATCCAGAATCGGATATATCACATTTTCAGGTCTGGAGTTTGCCCATTCGGACTGGAATCTCTATGAACTGGAAGGCTCCTATGGACGGGTGACCGTACAGGGCGCTGCAGGCCTTATCTATTTTGCCGACGGCAACTGGCACCCGTCGATTTACCGTGCATATGATGTGGGACCGGGTGCTGTAATGGTCAATTCCGCACAGCACATCGCATTTTATGGAAACACGATCTGCCACACCGGCAATGACGGACTATCCTTTGTAAATGATGTGGTGGATTCCGCCGCCTCCGGAAACCTGATCTATGATACTGCCGGTTCTGGTTTCCTATTGGGACATCCCCAGCATGTATACATAGGCGATAAGGGCAGTGATTACGGCCTGCTCAGTGAAAAAGAAAAATATGATGTCGGTGTGGAAGGCGCATGTAAGCGTATCAAACTGACGAATAATTTTATTTCAGACACATGTCTGATGTTCTGGGGAGATTCCGGCGTGATGGTGTTCCTGGCAGAAGAGTTTGAGATGAAATACAATCATCTGCAGAATACGCCGTATTCAGGAATCAGCATTGGCTGGGGCTGGTGGAATATGGACGGAAGCGCCGAAGCGGTGGTGCCGGGTGTACCGATGGAAACCACAAAAAACAATACAATTATGTATAACACCTTCAAAAATACCATTACAAAGCTCGGCGATACCGGAGCAATTTACACCCTTGGTGACATGCCGGGAACCGTGATCAGTGAGAACTATATCTGGAGTATTGGGACGCCGGGAGTTGACCCTTCTTATCATATCAGAGGAATTCATCCTGATGAAGGAACCAGGCACGTATATGGAGAGAAAAATGTCATTGAAATCTCATCCTGGTTCACCTGTATTGATTGTTCAAGCTGGGGGAAAAACGGTTACAACACCTGGGACAATAACTATGCAACCTCATCGAGCTATAGTATCAATGAAACATGGGAGGAGGGAACTGTGGCAACCAACGCCCATACCAGCTTAGATGGCATATGGGGAACGGATGTATTTGATATAGTGAAAAATGCCGGTATTCAAAGTGATTACTATTCCATCATCCCGGAGTCAATGTTTGGTCTGCAGGACAGACTGCTGCCAAATAAAATTCGTGCCACAGGACAGGAACTGGATTGGGGTACAGCCGCTGATAATATTGAAGGTGAGATCTGGCTGGCACCAGAGAATACCGAAAACTTTGTTGAGAGTGATACGATTGTTAAAGTGGTAAATGGTAAAGTTAAGGTACCTGATGCGGAAGGAATATATAAAGTGTATATTGTTAATGGTAGTAAAATATCAGCTCCGTCATCTGGTCAGATAATAGTAGAAACAGATAATTCAGAAGAGCCAAAAGACCTGGAAGAATATATGTCGGTTGACTTGGAAGACAAACCAATTGGTGAAGTGACGCAGGATGATGCGCAACTTGGTACTTTTAAGAATGGAGGTGTGTATGTAGAGGCGGAAGATGGCAATAAGGTGTTGAGAGTACGCGCTGCGGATGGTGGAACCGGACATCACGGTTTCTACTTAAAAGATGCGGAATACAGCGAAGCTGTGATAAATCTTGATATGAAGTTTAATGCTGACAATAACTTTACACACGATTGGGAATCCGTCTCCGTACAAGGATTTGCATCGACGCAAGGCGGAAAAGAACAACTGTCACAAAAAGAGAGCTTGTTTGCCGGCAGCTATCTGGATAGAAGAAATCAGCATACCTGCCACTATAACATAGGAAACGAGGGGGCTCATACAAATGGAAGCTTTTTACCTCAGCAGATTAACAAGAATGTATGGTACCATATGAAAATCATGATCCGTGGCGGTGATTATTTTGTTAAATTGTGGGAAAAGAATGGAAGTGAGCCGGAAGAATGGCAGTTGTATCAGGAATTGCCGAAGGAATTAGGTGCGGATGGAACACTGAGGGTAATCACTTACAAACATAATCAGGACTCGGTGATAGATGTTTCATTTGACAATATTGTAGTCTCGGTACCGGCAGCAAAGAAATATGAAGTACGTTATCATGCAAACGGAGGCAGTTATGCGCCGGAGAATCAGCAAAAAGTCCATGGGAGCGATTTAACGCTTACAGAGAATCAGGCGGTTCGGAATGGTTACATTTTTGAGGGGTGGAATACATCAAAAGACGGCTTGGGAACGAACTATCAGGCAGGAGCAGTTTATAGTGCAGATGAAGATATTACACTTTATGCCAAGTGGCGGGCGGTTCCGGCAGTGTCCCCGAAACTAAGCGGATGTATAAACAACACAACCATGACAATAACGGTGGATAATCTTTCAGCGGAGTATACTTATACCTATGAATGGCATCGCGGTTCAGTCAATGGAGAAAAAGTTGGTTCGTCTTCCGCATCTTATACAGCACCAGAGCCTAAAGCGGGCGAAAAAATAGATTATATTGCTAAGGTGACTGCTGTCCGAAAGGATAATGGGGAATTGGCTTTTGGGGTGTATACATTTACGTTAGCCGTACGCAGCGCTGATGACTCGGAAGTGACATATGTGGAGAACCTGATTCGCCAGATCGGAAAGGTGAGTAAAAGCAGCAAGGCGAAGATCGATGCGGCGGAGAAAGCCTACAATGCACTGACGGCTGACCAGAAAAAGCTTGTTAAAAATTACAGTGTATTGACATCAGCCAAGGAAGCATACCAAAAAATAACTGCACTGCCCAGGAAAGGTGCGAAATTCTTAGTAGGAAACCTTTGGTATCAGGTTACCAAATCAGATGTGAAAAATGGTACGGTCACCGTTGTAAAAGCAAAGAATAAGAATTATAAGAGCATCAACATTAAGTCAACGGTAAAGATAAAAGGCCATACTTTTAAGATCACTGCAATCGGGAAAAAAGCATTCTATAAGAATAGAGGGCTGACCAGTATTAAAGTAGGAAAGAATATAGTAAAAATAGATTCCTATGCGTTCTACGGGTGTACGAAGCTAAAGAGTGTGAGAATCTATTCAACGAAGCTTAAAACGGTAGGCAAAAAGGCTTTTGGAAAGACTGCAAAAAATATTGAGGTTCGGGTACCGAAAAATCCCAAAAAATTACTGAAAAAGTATCAGAACCTGTTAAAGAAGGGGGGCAGTAAAAAGGCTAAATATAATAGATAAATAAGAGCATTGTTGAAATGTTTTACAGACATCCAATGCAGCATAAATCTTATGAGAGAAAGTGAGGAAAACATGGAGAGGTATTTTGTGAAACACACGACATTTTTTAGGGGAAAGATAAAAAGAGTGCTTGCACTTATTATGATTACTGTTATGATGTTTAGCATGAATTCGGTATCCGTATTGGCAAGTGGAACAGATAGTTCCGAGGATATTGCACAGGATAATTTAAAATTATGGTTAAAGGCAGATGACGGGGTAACAGAGTCAAACGGTGTGGTTTCTTCGTGGAAGAACCAGGTGGATTCCAGTGAATTTTTGCCTGTAAATGATACGGCTGGAGTTACTTTAAATGCGGACGGGGAAACAGGTTACAAATATTTAAAGTTTGACGGGACGGAGGCACTGAAAGGGATCGCCGGCAACTATAATGATAAAGAGGAAATTACAATCATTGTTGTTGGGGAATACGAGGGTACAGATCCACGCAAAGATTCCTACGCGGATGTCAATACTGCGCTGTTCTGGGAAGAGAGTGGCGACTGGGGCTCTATGAGTCTGGCGCCATTTAAAGAGCAAGTATTGATGCGCTTTGGTGTTGGAAGCTCGGCAGGTGTATCGAGATATAACAGAGTTGAGACAGCGGAACTGTCAGTCAGTACAGCAATAAAAAATAAGGGTACGCATACTCTCTTGGTAAATGGGGCAGAAGTCCTTAGTGAAGCAGGAAAAAGAGAAACGACATCCGGTATCAGCGAAAATATGTACATTGGGATGGGAAAATCTGCAGGACAAAATAACTATTTCTCAGGTAAAATTGCAGAGGTTTTGGTGTATGACCGGGCGCTTAGTGCAGAAGAGTCTGAAAAGGTGCACAATTATCTGTTAAAGAAGTATGAATTGAGACAAGAGACAGGTGAAAACGAAGAACCAAAAAATCTGGAAGAATGTGTGGCCCTTGATTTGGAAGACAGACAAGTCGGTGAAGTGACGCAGGACGATACGCAGCTTGGCATTTTTAAGTATGGTGGTGCATCTGTAGAGAATGAAGATGGAAATAAGGTGCTGAGAGTACGCGCTGTAGACGGTGAGAGCCGCCACTATGGTTTTTATCTAAAAGATGTGGAATACAGCGAAGCTGTGGTTGAAATGGATATGAAGTACAATAATGACAATAACTTTACGCACGATTGGGAATCCGTTTCTATTCAGGGATTTGCCTCTACGAAAGGCGGAGAGGCGCAGTTGTCACAAAAAGAAAGCTTGTTTGCCGGAAGCTTCCTGGATAAAGCAAATCAGCATACATATCATTATAATATTGGGGAAGAGGGGGCTCATGTAAATGGAAGCTCTGTAAACCAGCTGATTGACAAAAATGAATGGTATCATATAAAGCTTATGATTCTTCATGGTGATTATTTTGTGAAGATGTGGAAAAAGAATGGATCTGAGCCGCAGGAATGGCAGCTGCATCAGGGATTGCCTAAAGAATTAGGTTCCAATGGAACATTGAGAATAGAAACATATAAACACAATGCAGGCTCCGTGATTGATATTTCATTTGATAATATTGTAGTCTCTGTTCCGGCAGTAAACGCACCGGAAGTATTAGAGACCCTTTCAGTAACGCCTCCAACCAAAACATCTTATACAGTGGGAGAAGAGTTGGATCTGACCGGAATGGAAGTAACCGCTGGGTATGCGGATGGCAGTACAAAGGAGATTACCGAAGGTTACACGGTAACAGGATATGATAAAGCTGTGCAAGGAGAACAGACGGTCACAATCAGCTACACGGAAAATGGAGTGGAGAAAATCGCAACATTTAAGGTTAACGTGAATGCATTGATTCCTCCTGTTACATCAGTACCATCAGAAGGACTCGGTTTATGGCTGAAAGCGGATGAAGGTATTATCCTGGATGATGAAGGGGGAGTAAGCTTATGGAATGACTATTCCGGCCAAGGCCGCAATGCGGTAAAAGCACAAAATGCTCAGCCAAACGAAACAGTTACATCTCCTAAGGTAATTGAAAATCTGTACAATGGCAAACCGGCAGTACGATTCAATGGCTCATCGGACGGTATGCAGTTCCCGTTTGCAAACCTGAATGAGCAAAGCGAGGTTACCGTGGTACTGGTGAGCGCAAATCAGGTTAAAACCAATGTGGTAGGAAGTGGAGATAACAGGCCTCTGTTATGTTTTGATGAAAACGGCGGCTGGGGAAAATTTATCATCACACCGACTCAGGATGAAGTGAATGCCAGAATCGGCAGTGGTCAGGGAAGTGATAATGGCGGATATAAAAAATATACTTATCCCGAGAGCATCGGAAACAAGCTGAGTGCATCGGTAGTCTGGAAAAATGGTTCGGAAGAAGCAATTTATGTGGGTGATCAGGAAGTGATGAGAGTCACGAATGCACAGTCAACCATTAAAAATGTCAAGGATGATATTGGCTATCTGGGCAGATTCCCGACAGGAAGTGATAGAGCGTACTGGTATAATCAAAGCGACGTGGCAGAAGTTTTGATTTATAACCGGGCACTTACTCTGACGGAGATTCAGCAGATCAATTCCTATTTGGAAGAAAAATATCAGATTTCGGAACGGCTTGCCTTAGAGACCCTTTCAGTAACGCCGCCAACCAAAACGGATTATACAGTGGGAGAAGAGTTGGATCTGACCGGAATGGAAGTAACCGCCAGGTATACGGATGGCAGTACAAAGGAGATTACCGAAGGATATATGGTAACAGGATACGATAAAGATGTGCCGGGAGAACAGACGATCACAATCAGCTACACGGAAAAAGGAGTGGAGAAAACCGCAACATTTGAGGTAACCGTAAGCAGTGCTGTGGAACCGGAAGTCTTAGAGTCCATATCAGTAACGCCTCCAGCCAAAACGGATTACACAGTGGGAGAGGAACTGGAACTGACCGGAATGGAAGTAACCGCTGGTTATACAGACGGCAGTACAAAGGTGATTACCGAAGGATACACGGTAACAGGATACGATAAAGATGTGCCGGGAGAACAGACGATCACAATTAGCTACACGGAAAAAGGAGTGGAGAAAACCGCAACATTTGAGGTAACCGTAAGCAGTGCTGTGGAACCGGAAGTCTTAGAGTCCATATCAGTAACGCCTCCAGCCAAAACGGATTACACAGTGGGAGAGGAACTGGAACTGACCGGAATGGAAGTAACCGCCAGGTATACGGATGGAAGTACCAAAGCGGTTACCGAAGGGTTCAAGGTAACAGGATACGATAAAGATAGGCCGGGAGAACAGACGATCACAATCAGCTATACGGAACAAGGATTAGAGAAAACCGCAACATTTACGGTTACCGTACGCAGTGCCGTGGAGCCGGAAGTTTTAGAGTCTATAATGGTAACGCCACCGGCCAAAACTGCTTATACAGTGGGCGAGGAATTGGAACTGACCGGAATGGAAGTAACCGCCAGGTATACAGACGGCAGTAAGAAGGATATTACGGAAGGCTACACGGTAACAGGATACGATAAAGACGTGCCGGGAGAACAGACGATCACAATCAGCTATACGGAAAAAGGAGTGGAGAAAACCGCAGCATTTACGGTTACTGTACGCAGTGCTGTTGATCCGGAAGTGACAAATGTGGAGGGTCTGATTGGTCAGATTGGAGCGGTAGCTTACAATAATACAACAAAAGCTAAAATTGAAGCTGCAGAAAATGCTTATAAAAAACTCACACCACAGCAGCAGGCATTGGTATCAAATTATGACGCACTAAAAAGCGCCCGTGCAAACTACGACGCTCTGAAAGCTGATGCAGAAAAAAGAGCGGCAGATCAGGAGGCGGCTGACAGAGTAAGCAGCCTGATCAGTGGAATTGGAACAGTGAGCGCAGGCAGCAAAGCAAAAATTGATGCGGCGGAGAAAGCCTACAATGCACTGACGGCTGACCAGAAAAAGCTTGTTAAAAATTACAGTGTATTGACATCAGCCAAGGAAGCATACCAAAAAATAACTGCACTGCCCAGGAAAGGTGCGAAATTCTTAGTAGGAAACCTTTGGTATCAGGTTACCAGATCAGATGTGAAAAATGGTACGGTCACCGTTGTAAAAGCAAAGAATAAGAATTATAAGAGCATCAACATTAAGTCAACGGTAAAGATAAAAGGCTATACTTTTAAGATCACTGCAATCGGGAAAAAAGCATTCTATAAGAATAGAGGGCTGACCAGTATTAAAGTAGGAAAGAATATAGTAAAAATAGATTCCTATGCGTTCTACGGGTGTACGAAGCTAAAGAGTGTGAGAATCTATTCAACGAAGCTTAAAACGGTCGGGAAAAATGCTTTTGGAAAGACTGCAAAAAATATTGAGGTTCGGGTACCGAAAAATCCCAAAAAGTTACTGAAAAAGTATCAGAACCTGTTAAAGAAGGGGGGCAGTAAAAAGGCTAAATATAAGAGATAAATAAGAGCATTGTTGAAAGGTTTTATGGACATCCAATGCAGCATAAATCTTATGAGAGAAAGTGAGGAAAACATGGAGAGGTATTTTGTGAAACACACGACATTTTTTAGGGGAAAGATAAAAAGAGTGCTTGCACTTATTATGATTACTGTTATGATGCTTAGCATGAATTCGGTATCCGTATTGGCAAGTGGAACAGATAGTTCCGAGGATATTGCACAGGATAATTTAAAATTATGGTTAAAGGCAGATGACGGGGTAACAGAGTCAAACGGTGTGGTTTCTTCGTGGAAAAACCAGGTGGATTCCAGTGAATTTTTGCCTGTAAATGATACAGCTGGAATTACTGTAAATGTGGACGGGGAAACAGGCTACAAATATCTAAAGTTTGACGGGACGGAGGCACTGAAAGGGATCGCCGGCAACTATAATGATAAAGAGGGAATTACGATCATTACAGTAGGGGAATATGAAGGTGTAGATCCGCGTAAAGATTCCAATGCGGATGTCAGTACTGCTCTGTTCTGGGAAGAGAGTGGCGACTGGGGCTCTATGAGTCTGGCGCCATTTAAAGAGCAGGTATTGATGCGCTTTGGCATTGGAAGTTCAGCAGGTGTATCGAGATATAACAGATTGGGGACTGCGGAACTGTCAGTCAGTACAGCAATAAAAAATAAGGGTACGCATACTCTCTTGGTGGATGGGGAAGAAGTTCTCAGCGAAACAGGAAAAAGAGAAAAGACATCCGGTATCAGTGAAAATATGTACATCGGGAGAGGAAAATCAGCAGGACAATATAGCTATTTCACAGGTAAAATCGCAGAGGTTTTGGTGTATGACCGGGCGCTTAGCGCAGAAGAGTCTGAAAAGGTGCATAAGTATTTGCTAGAAAAGTATAACATAGTAGTCAAAGAACCTGAGACAAATTCCATTATATCAGCCGATGCAGGGGAATTCAGTGTACCAAAGGGAACAGCGGCTGATAAGTTAGTGCTTCCATTCAACATTGATGTGACATTAGAAAAAGAATTTTCAAACATTACCCAGCCAACACCATCAAACAAGACAAAGGTTTCGGTAAATTGGGATACATCGGGCTTTGATCCCAATTTACTGGATCAGCCTCAGACCATAACAGGGGAACTGGATATAAGCCTTGGAAAATCCACAAGAGATGGTGTGACAAAGACGATAGTGCCAGTTACCAATCCCAATCAGGTCAAGGCACAGATACAGGTTACAGTACGTGATGTGCAGCGTGAAGTCTATGTATCACCAACGGCAGCAAAGGGCGGGGATGGCTCAAAAGCGGCACCGTTTCAGTCGATCCAGGACGCAAAGTCGGCAATTGTAAAGAATGAGTGGAATAAAGACATGACAGGAGATCTGCTGGTGTGGCTGGCAGGTGGGGAATATTCAGTTAAAGAGCCCATTCAATTCGGAACAAAAGACTCAGGAAGCAATGGCTATTCCATTATTTATCAGGCGGTGCCCGGAGAGGTTCCAAATATAAATGGAGGTACAAAGGTTGAAAATTGGAAAAAGTGGGACAAGAATCCTGAGGTATATGTAACGGATTTGGATCGCGATATAAAACTGCGCAATCTGTTTGTGGATGGTCAGGAGGCGAAACTGACATCTACAAGTGGGAATACCTGCGGACCTTATGGTTCGGTAACGATTAGCGGAGATGAAGCATGGGCATTAGATGGCGGAACGGAAACAGCCGGAGTGCTGCTGAAATGGGATGAATTAGGGTTTACCGTTGACCAACCGGAAAAACTGACAAATCCGGAGGATATTGAAATTGTCCAGAAAAAGATCTGGAATGTCGTTACGATTGGCTTAAGTGAGATCAAGAGTGTCTCACCTGGAGATGACGGCGGTGCGCCGCCCGCAAAAGCAGTAAATATCAATACAGATCCCTCGAAAGAGCAGAGAAACCGGGAGGCACTTGATGCGATAGCAGAGAAATATGCCGGCCGTCAGCAAGAAGGCGATACCGCATTTGTTTTACAGCAGCCGTATGGTGCAATTGCGGCATGTCTCGCTTGGCAATGCAACTTCGAGCCATATTTTGGATATGTGAATTTCGTGGGCGACCCCATTGAGAATGCGGAGTACAAAACATTTGAAATCCGGAATTCTTTGGAACTCTTGAAAAATCCGGGTGAATTTTATTTTGACAGAGCAGCTAAAAAATTATATTATTACCCGGAACCGGATAAGGATATTTTTGAGTCAGAAATCGTTGTCCCCCAGAGTGAAGGGTTAATACGCATTAAGGGAAACAGCAGCTCCGACCGGGTACAGAACCTGCAGTTTAGCGGTATCAAGTTCACATATGATGATAAAGGGCTGGAAGTGGTAGAACAATCGGAAGGATTTGCAAGTGTTCAAAACATGGCAGCCTACACTAAATATATCAGTAATGGCGATTGGCATTCTTGGTTATATAATAATACGGATATACCAAAAGGAACGGTTGATGTGGAAAATGCCAGCGGTATTGTATTTAGCGGCAACGTATTCACCACTTTATCCAGCGGTACCTGCATTGGTTATATTAATGACGTGGTAAATTCAGAGATATCAGGAAATGTATTTATGAATACAGCAGGAAATGCGGCGACAATCGGACATACACAACATGTACATATCGGGGAAGAAGGGCCGCCGGAAACAACAAAGGACAATAAATATCCGGTAGGAATAGAAGGTGTATGCAAGAATATTATCGTCACCAACAATTATATCGAAAATACTTGTACAATGTTTACACAGGCTGATGCATTGACCGCTCTTTTTGTTGAAAATGTGGAGTTTTCCCATAACCGAATTACCAACGTCCCCTATTCTGGCATCAATTTCGGATGGGGATGGCAGAATCAGGATGACAGACAAGAGTTCTCGGGTACACATTATCCGGATTATCCTTCAAAAACTGCCAGGAAAAACACAATTGTCTACAATGATATAGACAAAACGAATCAAGTGTTGCCAAAGGACGGAGGTGCTTTGTATCTTTTGGGGCAGCAAGAGGATTCCGTACTCGCCTACAACAATGTGCACGGCGTACGGAGTATCTATACGGATGAGGGGACTGCATATTTTGAACTATACTATAATGATATTGACGCCCGAAATCAAAACCGTTCTTATGATGAACTGTGGTATGGCAATAATTCGTGGAATGCGTCCCATTCATTTGTCACAAAACGGGGAGATGCTTCTACCGGTTGGCGTCAATGGGAGGAGGATGTGCCCTCTATAAATGAAAGTAACTTAAAGAAACCTGAAAATATTCCGGCGGGAGCAGGGATCGAACCTGAGTGGATGGACGGCATCGAAGAACTGCAAAAACAGGTTAAGGCTACAGGTAAAAACAGAACAGAAGAGCCCAAAGACCTGGAAGAATATGCGGCGGTTGATTTGGAAGACAAACCAATCGGTGAAGTGGCGCAGGAGGATACGCAGCTTGGTACTTTTAAGTATGGGGGTGCATACGTAGAAGAGGAAGACGGCAATAAGGTGCTTAGGGTACACGCTGTAGACGGTGAAAGCCGACACCATGGTTTTTACTTAAAAGATGTGGAATACAGCGAAGCTGTGATCGAGATGGATTTGAAGTATAATACTGACCACAACTTTACACACGATTGGGAATCTGTTTCCATACAAGGATTTGCCTCAACGAAAGGCGGAGAGGAACAGCTGTCACAAAAAGAGAGCCTGTTTGCCGGAAGCTACCTGAATGAATCAAATCAGCATACATATCATTTTAACACTGGGGAAGAGGGAGTTCATATGAACGGAAACTCTGTAAACCAAAAAATTGACAAGAATGTATGGTATCATGTAAAAATTATGATTCTTCGTGGTGATTATTTTGTGAAGCTATGGGATAAGAATGGACGTGAGCCGCTGGAATGGCAGTTGTATCAGGAATTGCCGAAGGAATTAGGTTCCAATGGAACGCTGAGGATAGCCACATATAAAAATAATGCGGACTCAGTGATTGATGTTTCATTTGACAATATTGTAGTCTCTGTTCCGGCAGTAAAAACATATGAGGTGCGTTATGATGCAAATGGAGGCAGCTCTGCGCCGGAGAAACAGGAAAAAGTCCATGGAAACGATTTGATTCTTACAGAGGAACAGCCAGTTCGAAAAGGTTACATTTTTGAGGGATGGAATACCTCAGCAGACGGTTCGGGAACGGACTACCAAGCAGGAGCAGCCTACAGTGCTAATGAGGCTGTAACACTTTTTGCCAAGTGGCGGGCAATTCCGGCAGTGTCCCCGAAACTAACCGGAAGTGTAAACAACACTACCATGACAGTAGAGGTGGATAATCCGTCATCGGAGTATACTTATTCCTATGAATGGCATTTAAGTACAATCGATGGGGAAAAGGTTGGTTCGTCTTCTGCAACCTATACCGCGCCAGAGCCTGAAGCAGACGAAAAAACAAATTATGTTGTTAAGGTGACTGCTGTTAGAAAGGATAATGGGAAAGCTGCTTTTGGGATGTATACATTTACGTTAACCGGGGAGCCAAAACCGCCAGTGGATAAGCCTCCAGTAGAGAAGCCTCCAGTAGAGAAACCGCCAGTGGATAAACCTCCGGTAGAAAAACCAGTGCTTGGAAAAACCTATACGGTAGGTAATTACAGGTATAAAGTTACAAGTATTTCGAAAGCGCAGGTTTCTGTCACAGGTATTGTGAAGAAAACGGCAAAGTCCATTGTTGTTAAGGATACGGTTAAAATCAAAGGACAGAATTTTAAAATTACTGCGATAGGAAATAATGCTTTTAAAAAATGCAAAGCAAAAACAGCATCAATCGGCAAAAATGTGACGTCAATCGGTAAAACAGCATTTTATAGCTGTAAAGCATTGACTAGTGTAATGATTAAAGCAAAATACCTTAAGAAAATTGATAAGCAAGCTTTTGCTAATTGCGGGAAATTAAAGAAAGTTACCATTAAAAGCATGTATCTAAAATCTGTGGGTAAAAATGCATTTACAGGCGTTCACAAAAAAGTAGTGTTTAAAGTGCCCAAAAAGAAGGTAACAGCATATAAGAAAATCCTAAAGAAAGGAAATCCGCCTAAGACAATGGTTGTAAAGAAATAGAGACAGGCCATTTGCCAGAGAAAGAATCCGGACAGTTTTAAGAAAGATACTCGTTAACAGTTCAGACAAAACGCTGCAACCGCACTGTTTATGCGGGGTGCAGCGTTTTGTATACCAGTTGGGAAGTCTACTCGAAAACTTCAGGCTTCAGCAGGGCATCGGTAAGTTTTATGCCTCTGTAAAGTAGAGTTTACCAGGGACTACACTAGGTAACTGAACACATAAAGACGCCTTCATATCGGTTTACGCTTTAGACGGCGGAGAGTCCAATTTCTTCCATAATGCACTAGAAGATACCATCGCTTGAAACATTGATCTTCTCAGCCTGTTTGAGCATTAAGTCCTGATACATACGGTTGGAAATACCGCTCATAAACGCGCTATTTCCACGCTCTCGGAAATGTGGTAAAATAAAAATATAAAGCGGGAAATCGGAACTTGTAAGGGAGAAATCGCATGAGCAGAAAAGAGATTACAACAAAAGAGGATTTAACGGCGGTTGGGGCGTTGATCTATTGGCAGGAAAACAAACAAGAGTTCACAGGGCTGTATAACTGTAAAGGGGCAAAAAATCTTTCATTCAGGCTATGATTTAAGAGATAAGGATAAGCACGATATTTTACTTCTTGAAAGTATATCAAAATAATTTGTAGTATTTCAGCTTCTCATTTGATGAGTAGTCAAGGTAAGGGGGTAAAGCATGGCTCCCTCTCCGGAGGCAACGGCATTTTCACGGCAACGCCGACCGAGCATAATTACAAGGATAATTAAATTTGTTAGTACAAAAGTGAATGTAAGTTGGGACGAAAAGGAGATAAAGTATAATGACATATACATTTGAAGAAAAAATATTTAAACAGGGAAATCGGTATTTTGTCAAAATACCCTTTAATGTTTGGGAAGAATGCGGTCAAAAAGGATTAGTTCCAGTACAGGTTTCCATAAAAAACTGTACATTTGAATGCAGACTCATTCCAAAAGGAGAGGGGATTTATTACATACCAATTACAAAGAAGAACGTAAATCAGATAAATTGTGACGATGAGATAAATATTTCCTTTCAGATCAAGAACGGCTTAACCCGAATAAATCATGATAGTCCATATTCAAAGGAAAATCCGATACGAAAAATTGACGATATCCAAGATATTACTTATCCAAAAGCTGGATATTGTGGTCAAATATGTATTGCTATGTTAACAGGTCTTAGTGTAGATGAAGTAGTAGATATTATGCATGCAAAAGCATGGCAGTGTTCTTTCTCAAAGCTAATTGAAGCATTAGACTATTTTGGAATTTTACATGATGATAAGATCACTTACACCAAAGGGAAAGAAATTGTTTTACCAGAGTGTTGTATCATTAATGTCAAAGAAGAGCAAATGAGTCACCTTGTTTTGTATTATAAAGGTCATTTTTATGATAGGAAAGACATAGCGTTTGAGAATATAATAGGCTACTTAAAAATCATTGTTGAGTAGAAAAAATGAGGGTTTTGGTTACGATAGGGACTTGTTCAAATCCAATAGATTCAGGAGGACTGCAATGAAGAAAAAACTATTTGCAATAGCAGCCATTTGCCTGATGTTTTTCATTGGCTGCAGAGAAAATGAGGTTATGAAAACCTACGACCAATCAGAGAACAACGGAGTGATGAGGACATACTATGAAATGAAGGATGGCACATGGAAATGTGATAATATCATATACAGGTATAGGCTGGAGTTAAGCGGGAGAATGCCTAACGCTGAAAAAGACAGCTGTTTCATTGTGTTAACAGACGATAAAAACCTGAGTTTTGAAACAGTATCGAAAAGCCTGTACAGCAGTTCAATGGAAGATATAAACACAATGAAGGGGTCCATTATTGTTGAAATGAATTAATTATAACCTTTCAGCCTGTATTTTTAGCGGAGAAGGCATATTTGATAATGTTTAAAATTTAAGGAGACATAAGAATGAGTATAAAGCGTGCTGTTTTATCGGATCTAAATATAGTGAAAAGTATTTCAGAGATCACAATATCTGAAGTATATCCACATTATTACCCTAAGGGAGCTGTAGAATTTTTCCTTGAACATCACAGTAACACGAATATAGTCAATGATATCAAACAAAACAGAGTTTTTCTTTGCTCCGACACCGAACAGAATATCGTAGGTACAGTTACTATAAAGGATAAAGAGATCTGCCGGCTATTTGTCTTACCAACATATCAGGGGAAGGGATATGGTACAGAAATGCTGGATTATGCTGAAAAAATCATTGCACATCAGCATTCAGAAATCATAATAGATGCTTCCCTGCCAGCAAAAGGGATATATCATAAGCGAGGATACAAAGAAATAGAATTCAAGCTCCTTCCCACATATCATAATGATTTTTTATGCTACGACATTATGGTAAAGCAAATGTAAGTACCAGCTTCAGGGAGGTGGGAGGCGTTGACATAGAGTGGCGGGATGCTATGTAAGACTTGAAAGAAGGTGAGGTCAATTTGTGAAGGAATATAAAATAATGATTGTGGATGACGAGCCGGATATATTGAGATTGCTTGAAAAGGCTTTAAAGATAGAAGGATTTGATAATATCCTCAAAATTGATAATGGACTTTCAGCAGTTGAAGTCTGCCAAAAAGTGCAGCCAGATGTGATTATTTTGGATGTTATGCTCCCGGATATAGATGGGTTTGAAGTCTGTAAAAAAATTCGTATGTTTTCGCATTGCCCAATCCTGTTTCTATCTTCTAAAAATGATGAACTGGATAAGATACTGGGTCTGTCTGTAGGAGGGGATGACTATGTGACAAAGCCATTCAGTCCGAAAGAAATTGCATACAGAGTGAAGGCCCAATTACGCCGGGCCACGTATGGGCAAAGTCCATCTGGAAATAAACCGATTGAAATAGGGGAGCTAAAGATCGATACAGAGGGATGCAGGGTGATGAAGGGTGCAAGAACCGTTGAGCTAACAGCGCGGGAGTTTGAAATACTACAGCATCTGGCAGAAAATCAAGGCCGGGTCATCAGCCGGGAACGCCTATATGAGACAATTTGGAGGGAAGACAGTTACGGGTGTAATAATACCATAATGGTTCATATCCGGCATCTTCGTGAAAAGCTGGAGGACAATCCTTCAGCTCCTCAATATATTATTACAATGAAGGGTCTAGGATATAAACTGGTGAATCCGTATGAGAAATAAAAGCGACTTAAATCCATTTTTCTGCATGCTTCGTATCGTAATTGCTTTAATTATAGTGGCATTTGTAGCAGGGATTGGATTCTTTTATTATGTTTTTGCGATTCCGGAACCGGAAGGACTTAGTTTAGCTTCCTGGCCAGACACATTTACAGAGAATTTTTCTGCCTGGTTAGAATACGAGAATGGAGAAATCAAAGTAAAAGAAAAAGGGGTTCAAAATCTGGATGAATATGGCCTGTGGCTGCAGGTTGTTGACGGAAATGGACGGGAGGTTTATTCTTATCGTAAACCGGACGCTTATCCTATGGTCTACTCAGCTGCGGAGCTAATGGCATTGAATACAAGCAATTATGAGAATGGAAATACCGTTTTTACAGGAACATATGAAGACTCAGGACATGCATTTGGCTATCTGGTTGGTTTCCCATATGCGATTGGTAAGCACATGCTCTATTATAACGGAGAAAATGTCAGCAGGCTTTCGCCTGTATTCCGTAAAGGTATTGTGCTCCTGTTGGGCGCTGTCTTTATATTTACTTTTGTTTACGGATTCTGGCTT
The DNA here is from genome assembly GCF_058119865.1 of Ruminococcus sp. 8Y-12. NCBI lineage: Bacteria > Bacillati > Bacillota > Clostridia > Eubacteriales > Oscillospiraceae > Ruminococcus > Ruminococcus sp. 8Y-12. The sequence goes on from NZ_CM176623.1 coordinate 2,659,683, forward strand.
TCAAAACATCTTGGAAGGATTACAAAAAGTATCAGAGACATCCGTTTACGTGCCTATACACCGCTGGCAGGGAAGGGATTATTCAGCAATATCTATACTGCTCTGAACGAAATGGATAGAGAAATCCGCAACAGTGATAAACTGCAAAAAGATACCGAGAGGGTGCGCAGGGAGTGGATTACAAATATAACCCATGATGTGAAAACGCCCCTGTCACCTATTAAAGGATTTGCGGAACTGCTCGCCAAAAATCCAATCCCGGAAAGCAAGACGGTAAAGGAATATGGAGAAATCATTTTAAAAAATGCAGAATATACGGAAGAGCTGATCAATGATCTGAAAATGACTTATCAGTTTGAGGCCGGCGTTATCCCTTTGTCTCTGCAGGAAATACCGATTGTACGCTATATCAGGGAATTTGTCATAGAAATTATCAATGACCCCGCTTTTTCAAACCGTGAAATAGAGTTTGAGAGTACAATAGAGGATATGTCCGTCTCTCTTGATGTCAATCTATTCCGCCGTGCGTTGGGAAATATTATCATCAATGCATTGACACATAACCCGCCGGAAACAAGGGTAGCGATCCGGGTCGACCTGGACAGGAGAGATGAGGTGCTAATCATTGTGAAGGATAACGGAAGAGGTTTGAGCGAAGCGGAATTTTCGGAGCTGTTTGAGAGATATTACAGAGGCAAAAGCACAAAGGAAAAGCCGGAGGGCAGTGGTCTCGGCCTTGCGATTGCAAAGCAGATCATTACACTCCACGGCGGAACCATTGAAGTTAAGAGTAAAAAAAATGAGGGGACGGCATTTACGATTTCCCTGCCGCTTACAAAATAAATTAAGGTCAAATTAAGATACAGAAAAGCCACGCCTAAGATAGATGATTTATGCTATAAGCAAGCATAGATCATCTTTTTTTGAGCAGCTGTGAAATATCCATAAAAACAGAGCAGGAGGTTTTCTGTATGAATTTACAATTACAGGGTTTAAGCAAACAATATGGCACAAAATCTGCAGTTAAAAATGTGAACGCTAATTTCGTGCCCGGAGTATATGGGCTGCTCGGGGCAAACGGTGCAGGAAAGACAACACTGATGAGAATGATCTGCGGTGTCCTGAAACCAACTTCCGGCCATATCCGTATCAATGGAAAAACGGCGGAGGAGCTTGGTGAACAGTATTATACCCATTTGGGTTACATGCCCCAGGATTTCGGTTTTTATCCCAATTTTACTGCCCGTGAATTTATGCTGTATATGGCGGCCGTAAAAGGGCTTGAAAAGAATCTGGCAAAAAGGCGGACCGGGGACTTACTTCATCTGGTAAACCTGTCTGATGCGGCAGATAAAAAAATAAAGTCCTATTCCGGGGGAATGAAGCAGCGTTTAGGGATTGCACAGGCAGAACTGAATGATCCTTCTATTCTGATATTAGATGAACCGACTGCCGGGCTTGACCCAAAAGAACGTGTGCGTTTCCGCAACCTCATTTCCGATTTTGCAAAGGAGAAGATTGTGATTCTGTCCACTCATATCGTTTCCGACGTCTCTTACATTGCAGACACAATCTTAATGATGAAGGAGGGGAGTTTTTTGATGCAGGAGCCAATGGTCACGATAACAGACAGCATCAAAGGGATGGTGTGGGAGATATCGGCTGATACACGGGATGCAGACGCATATAGCCGGAAGTATTCTGTTGTCAACCTGCATCATGAAAACGGTAAAGTCAGGCTGAGAATAATACATGCAACAGCACCCACAGAAGATGCAGTTGCAGTGGAGCCGGGGCTGGAAGATTTATTTTTGTACCATTTTGGAGAAGAAACAGAAGAACAGGGGGAAATGTGATATGCTGGTAAGATTTGAATTCTTAAAGATACTGCGAAAAAAGTCTACGTTAATCATTATGGCAGTCAGTTTGCTTGTTACCGGATTCTTTTTCGGACTGCCCATTCTACAGTTCCAAACCTATAATCAGGATGGCATCATAAAGGGAGCGGAGGGGATTGCCTATGAAAAGGAACAGTATGCGCGTTTCTCTGTTCCATTGACAGAGGAATATATACAAAGCACGATCCGGGAAGTGCAGGAGCTTTTTAAGAATCCGGAAAATGTGGGGAATGACGGAAATGAACAATTTTTGATTGGGGATGCCTATTGGAATGAAATTGCTCCCAGGGAGAAGCTGCTGAATCTGATCGCCACCACTTACGGCAAACCAGAAGAATATTCCGGTTATAATAGTCTCCCAGGCTTAGACGTAACAAACGGCGCTTCCTTCTACCCGACGATGAAGGAGAGAATGGGAACCCTGCTAAACACACCGTCCCGCAGTTTATCCCAGGAGCAGAAAGAGTATTGGAGCAGCAAGGCAGACCGTGTAGTTACTCCGCTGCAATATGGATATTACGAAGGATGGGAAGTGATTATCAGCAGCTTTGAGCTTCTGATGTTTGCGATACTGGCTGTCTGCATCGTGATTGCCCCTGTATTTTCCGGTGAATATCAGGCAGGAACGGATGCGGTGATTCTTTCAGGTAAATACGGAAAAACAAAACTGATAACCGCCAAAATAGCAGCATCATTTTTATTTGGAACAGTTGCATTTGTACTTCATATGGTTGTTGCCTGCGGGATACCGTTTTTAGCCTTTGGTACAGACGGCTGGAATTTACCCATTCAGATTGCAAACACGAAAATACCATACCCATATACATTCCTGCAGGCCACGCTTATCAATATCGGCATTATTTATCTGGTACTGCTCGCCATGATTGGGCTGACCCTCTTTTTGTCTTCGAAAATGAAAAGTCCTTATCTGGTATTAATGATCCTTGTCCCTGTACTCTTTATTCCCATGTTTCTGGCTCCAAACGGAACGACGGGAGCATATAATTTAATATTATTTTTGCTGCCCTATCGTTCCACTGTGCCGGAATTTGGCAAGTATATATCATACCAATTTGGTGGATTCGTTTTTGATGCGCTCTCGATGAGAGCAGTCCTATATTCTGTGTTAACCGTAATGATGCTGCCGTTGGCAAGATTGGGATTTAAAAAACATCAAGTTTCTTAAGTAGAGGTAGAGATGAAAAAAGATTGGTATGAACTTTATGATTTTATTATTATGTGGAACTTTAAAAGTCAGTTGAACCTTTATAAATGGTACGAATACATCATTTGCAGGGCTTCTTAGAAGGACTTACGCTATACAAGTTTGTGTGGATATAGCCTGTGAAAGACTGTAAAAAATCTTCTAATAAAATTTGAAATCTGATTATTGTTTTGGTTGTCTTGTGTTATACTTTTATTTATAGCATGAGCCTCCGGATATATGACTGTTTCTAGACATGGAGTAAGGCGAAGTGAGTAATGATTAAAAACTAGCAAAGATATAGTGCATTTTGAGAGAACAAACCCCTTTGTAAATATATTATTTACAGGGGGGAATTTTGCTAAAGATTATAGCCAATGCTTCTTTATCTGCCTCTGTTTTTGAAGACTAGTTGTTTTAGTATAAATAACCATGTTAAATTTCATGTTAATTGACGCACTATTTGTCCTTTTTTGGAGTGATACCTTCAGAATTAAAATCTTTTATCTTAATGAATACATCATAAACAAAATTTCATCGCTATCTTTTCTAATTAATTTTTATAAAAGTTCACTTCTCATCTTATTTTCATTAGCTACATAAAAAATCTCCATTATTTCATAAAATTTCTTACAAAAAATAATGAAAGTGTATTTTTCATAAAAAAATATATATAAAACAAAAGAATACAACTTGTTCTTTTATTGAAAATCTTTAAAATAGAGTATGAAGGAAAAATAAAAGCATTATTTTGCCTAGAGCTTATACGTATGGCTGCAACAGGTAAATTTAGTGGACTGGGCCTGTATTATTCAAAGATACCCTGTGCAAAGAAATTATTACTTACTGCGGAGTTGCTTTGGAACTTTGGGTTGAAATACTCTCCAATCACAAACAGCGCTGGATGATTTCTTAGCGATTTTATGTACGGTGGTAGAAATAAGTTTGGTAGGATTAAATTTCATATATTGTACCTCCTCGTATAATAATAATTTTAATTAAAAATTTAGAAATAACAAGGGGGTAAACGTGAAATGCATGTTCAGGACGTAGATAGCAAATTTATGGATATTGCCAAATAAAAATATTACAAAATAAACTGTAAAGTTGTATTAATACGTATTTTATATATGGTATCTAATTAAACAATGAAACTAATTTTTTTCTGTTCTGAGTAAGTCTTTCTATAATAGTAAATTCTTGGGATCAATTTTTTGTCAAAGTTGAGAAATTAGGGGGGAAGAGCGTTATGAATATTGCAATATGTGATGATGATGTATACTGGGTAAAAGCTTTGCAAGAATCCGTTAGACAATGGGCAACAACACGAAAAGTTGAGTATAAATGTCACAAATTTTCTTTGCCACAAGCATTAATTCAATATATTGTAAGAGGGGAAACAAATATAGATGTTGTATTTCTCGACATATCTTTCGGGAAAGATAAAGTCGATGGCGTAGATGCAGCTAAATACATAAGAAAGATGGGGGCTAACGTTCCAATAATATTTGTGACGGTTGACTCTATCAGAGCAGTTGATGGATATATAGTAGAGGCAATGGGTTTTTTAAGTAAACCCATTGACATCAATAGAATGTCCTTATTTTTAGATAGGATAATAGACAACCAAAAAGCTGAAAAAAGCGTAACTATATATATGGGAAATGAGATTATGAAATTAAGGCTGCGTGACATTATTTACGTTGAAGTTATTAATCACACGCTTATATATCATACAGTAGATTCCAAAGTAGAGAGTAGGGGGACTCTCAGTGAACTGCTCAGTCTATGGGATAGTAGCCATTTTATTCAAATTCATAGATCTTATGTTATTGCAAAAGAAAAAATTTATAATATCAAAACAACATATCCATATTCTGTAAATCTTTTAAAGGGAGCAGAAATAGTAAACTTAAATGTAAGTAGGAAACACATAAGCAAGTTATTAGAGGAATACTCCAATGATGTATTCGGGAGAATAATATGAATACATTAGAGATTATTGTCGAAAGATTAGGTCAAGTTACATCAATACTACTAAGCATGTTTTTTCTTTATCGTACATTGGAAACGAAAATGGATAAGAAAAAGCAAATATTTGCTGGAATTATTTTTGTATGTGTTCGAGTTGCTTACTATATAGTTAACTTTGGATTTCGTCCATATTTCTCAATTGCTGCCTGTTTAATATATGCACATTTTGTTTTCAGCGGAAAATTTAGAATGCATTTGACCTGGAGTGTTATTGCTATTGTATTGGATGGTGTTGTTGATTCTTTAGTAACAGGTTTGTATTTGTTCATTACTAATACTTCTACAATGCAGACAGTATTGCCAGGGATTGATAGGATGCTGTTTATCATATTTACACGAATCCTATTATTAGTGATCTACTATTTGATAACTATAAACATTGATAAGAGTATTAATCCAAAATGGAAGGATTGTATTTTTTTGTTGCTTATATCTGTGGGGTGTTGGGCGATGTTGGAGGTATTATTCCAATGTTGCGACTTATTACCAGTAAACATGGCTAAGTCGGTTATGACCGTCGGCAGTCTTGCACTCACAGTAATAGCTGCAAGTTTTGTGGCTTTTTATAACAGAATTACGGCAAATATAAAGGAACTTACAAATTCAAAATTGCAGTTACGCACGGCTGAAATGGTTAAGGAGCATATTGGGGAAATTAAAGAAATTAATTCCCGAATATCTGCAATTTATCACGATTGGCATAATCAGATTATTGCTATCGCGGGATATATTAAAGCAAAGGAGTATATTGAATTAGAAAACTACGTTGATGATCTGGCTGATGAGGACATGATGATTTCTGGTGTTGTGAAGCATCCGGTATTAGATGTACTTATTAGTACCAGAGCCAAGACTGCCAGGAAAAAGCGGATAGATTTTATAGCTAATATAGAATTACCTGAGGTTTTACCAATCAGTGATGTAGATTTATGTATCTTGGTTGGCAACATCTTGGATAACGCTTTTGAATCGAATGAGAAAGTAAGAGAATTACGCTTTATAGAGCTAAATACTCGTATCATTAACTCATATTGGGTGATAGCATGCAAAAATGCAACAAAGGAGAATGGAGATGTAAAGTCCTTTGAGACAATCGAAAGTTTAAAATCTACTAAAAGAAACGCAGGAGTACATGGAATCGGTACAAGGCAAATTAAAGCAATTGCCGAAAAAACTGGTGGTTACGTAATGTTTAAGCACGATAATAATGAATTTTCTATTCTTGTACAACTGAAATTGTAGATGAGAATGACAGAGATATTTATGATTATGGTTTTCACGCTGCAATATATAATAGTTTATTTTGCATTGGTTTATCTTTTTTTCAACATTACTTATCTGGATTAAAGTTCCAATAAGCAATTGTAATATGCTATCTGCGTCTTGAATAAGTAACTCACGACAAGTATATTGAAAAAAATAATGCTTTTGATATAATTTATTGAAATAATAACTATACTGTTGTTTTTTCACACAGTGGCTCTTGTCTCCCCAGGAGGATGGGGGAAGCTGGTAGAAAAGTCCAACGCAGGGGGGTGAAACCATGCGCAAATCCATTTCTATAAAAACATTATTGCGATCGCCACTGAAGACCATTCTAACCTTTACATTAATAGCTGCTGCCTCGTTTGCATTATTTTCCCGTGTTATCGGCTATGCCGTTACAGAGCGGGAGATGGGGCGTGCCGAAAGTTACTACTGCGGCGTTGCAGCACTTGACAATTCTGTGCCGGATATTACAACGAGTGTGCAGATTGAGGAGGGAGTAACTATTGGCAGTATTTATGGTACAGAGGATAAACCCTGGCCGACGGATAAACAGATTGAAGAGTTTTCATCCCTGCCTGGTGTGACTGTGGCCGACACAAGATATATGACAGCCGGTCTGGTGGAGGATTATATGCGGCTGGTAGACGATAGCTCCGGATATGGTATGAACCGCTTTATAATCGAGGGAACCTACATTGGGTATGACAAGGATGAAGTTTTTGATGGTATGTTAGATTTAAAGTTTGATGAAGTGAGACCGCTTGCCGGTGATCTTGAGTTTGATCAACAGGAACCGACTGTTATAAAAGCTTGGGCGGCTGAAGAGCAAGAGTTAGTGGAAACACCTTTTCAGGCATCTTACTTTAAACAGTTGGAAGGGGGAAGCAGATGTCTTATTCTGGGAACTTATAATGCATTGACCGGCGGCGAGCTGCAATTGGATAATGCCACTGGCAGAGAAGCCTTCCGGGTTTTGGACGATGCAACGGACGAATACCTTGAAACGGAGGCATTTGCATTTTATAAGGGAGTGATCGATGCGGTCAATCAGGCGGTTTATACCTATGATATTGTGTATACGTCAGACATGCGCACTATCCCGCGCTTCAATGAACGCAATATAGTAATGGACGAAGGACGTCCGCTGGTTTCCGGGGATACAGAGGGGTGCGTAGTAAGTTCCCTGTTTATGGAGACGCATAACCTATCCCTGGGAGATAAGATCAGTGTCCAGCTGGGTGACAAGTTGTTTCGGCAAGATGGGATAGACGGCGCAAAGGCAAGGGATGGGGAGCGCATGTCAAAGTTTGTGGATAACGTTGATTTGGAAATCATTGGTGCATACCGATTTACCGACATCCCTTCGATGCGCATGGCGGAGGAGCAATGGAGTTACTCGTCAAGTACAATTTTTGTGCCGAGTTCCCTGCTTCCTGTCGAAGTCCCTGACGATTATGAAAGTACCAAAGGTGAATTCAGCGTATTTATAGAGAATGCCCGTGACATTGAAGCATTTTATGAAGCTGCTGAACCGCTTGCCCGGGAAATGGATTTAGCATTGCGTTTCTCAGACAGGGGCTGGCTGTCTATGAAGGACAGTTTTGAAGCAGGTTCACGGACCTCGTTTCTGACCACGGTACTGTACATCTCCGGAACGGCGCTGGCACTATTGCTTGCAGTGTATCTTTACATCAGCCGCGATAAAAAGACCTATGCGATTATGCGTACGCAAGGAGTATCCACCGGGAAAGCGCGCAGTGCTGTTGTACTGCCATTAGGGGTTTTGGCGGTGCCGGCAATAATAGGTGGGGGCATGACAGGGATTTTTCATGCGTCTGCCACGACAGCGGAGACGCTTGACAATATAGTTGCCAGTACTGCTGGGACAATCCAGGACTATACCTTGGATGCATCGATCCCAATGGGCCTGGTATTACTGACTCTGTTCTGCGAACTACTGTTTATCACGCTCATCATTGTGGTTCTTCTGCGAAAAATAGGACGGATGCCACTGTTGGAGTTACTGCAGGATAACGTGGTGCGTGCCGGGGCAGATACAAAAGTGGGATCGGATTTTGCAAGATCAGAATCTATTCCAGTAAGTCAAGAAAATACCAAAACTTCTGTCTCTGGCGAACTGCCTTTGAGGGGAAAATACGGTGCTCTGCGTCAAGTAACAGCTTATATCCTGCGCCATATGCGAAGAGGAACAGGAAAAACTGCAATATCTCTGATACTAACGGTTGTAATGACTGCCGGTGTTGGACTGTTTGCGTTGGCCAGACTTACGTATCAGGACGCTTTTCGTGAGACGAATGTGAATGGCAGGGCGCTGGAGTTTTCGTCCGCTTCCATAATCAAACTGGCAAAATCTAGTTTGATAACGGACTTCTATTGCTACGGCAATATACAGATGCTTATAAACGATCAGGAACATAATCAAACCATCACGGTTACAAACGATCTTAAGCGTTGTCTGCAAAATGATTTCACAGTTTCGTATGCATCAGGATATGACGATTCCCTCTTCACAAGCAGCGGTCAGGTGTGCCTGCTTGGCGAGATTGCAGCAGAAACGTACGGTGTTCGTCCGGGAGATGAAATATCTGTGGTTCCATATGATTTGTATCGTTCCCTGTCCCATGCGATCAATAGTGAGGAAAAGCTTAAGGCAGCTGTGGAGCAGGCAACTACGAAGTACAAGGTGGCTGGGCTTATAGAGTCAGAAGATGAAAGTATCCGCAATGGTATTTTTGCTGCGGCAAACAGTGAAACCGAGGACGCATATGGCCAGGCTTTTCCTTTTGAGTATAGTGAATTCACACTGGCAGATAATGAAAGACTTGACGATTTAAACCGCTTACTGGATACTCAGAAGAGGGCTGAAGAGGATAACGCCCCCATGGCGTCATTTTATATTGATTCCGGAGGCCTGGAAAATGTCGGGCGTGTTCGTGATCTGCTGAACCTGCTTTTCCCAGTAGCTTTGATTGCAGCGGTACTGATCGGGGCATTTGGGCAGGGTCTGATGATCATTCAATTGTCCAGAGAAGCGGCATTCATGCGCATCCTTGGCGTTACAAAAAAACGCGTAAGATGCATATTAGTGTTTGAGCAGGTTGTACTATGCTTCGCAGGATTATTTATTGTGACTGAGGGACTGCTTCTATATAATTTAGAGTTGATGATCCGAAGTACCAGCACACTTGTCGTTTGTGGGCTGTTGTATCTGACCGGAAGCTTGTGTGGGGCGACCGGGGCATCGGTCCTGGTAACCAGACGAAAAGCATTGGAACTTTTACAGGTAAAGGAGTAGAATTATGGCGTGTTTAACTTTGGATAAGGTAACGTATACGTATAAAAATGCTAAGAAACCCGCCGTTTCAGGGATTTCCTTTATGTTTGAAGCGGGCCAGGTTTATGCAATTGTGGGTCCATCCGGATCGGGAAAGTCCACCCTGCTTTCCTTACTGGCAGGCCTGGATTTGCCTACAGAAGGGGAAATCGCCTTAAACGGTGATAGTTTGAGTGAGATTGATCTTGATTATTATCGCCGCGAATGTATCTCCATGATCTTCCAGGCGTTTCATCTTCTCCCTTTGCTGACAGTCATAGAAAATGTCTGTTTTCCAATGGAGCTATGTGGGGTCAGCCCCAAAGCAGCCAAGCCCAAAGCTGCGGAACTGCTTGAAAGCGTGGGAATTACAAAAGAACAAATGAACCGTTTTCCATCCAAACTTTCCGGAGGGGAGCAGCAGCGCGTTGCGATCGCGAGAAGCTTAGCATGCAATGCAAAAATAATACTAGCGGACGAGCCAACCGGCAGCCTTGACGGTGCCAATACACAAAACATTGTTGAAATACTGAGCGGCCTTGCACATAAGAAAGGGTATTGTGTTATTTTAGTTACGCACGACCTGGAAGTCGCTGAAATGGCGGATGTAGCACTCGGGCTGAGAGACGGGGAACTGCTATGAGTAATACATGGCAGGTCATATATTGAAATAATAAGGGGGCCGTAATGTGTAATTTAAATTGATGAAATCCATATCCTTCATAAAAATAGAGTGTGTAGGTTCACAATGAAAGAACCACACACTCTATTTTTTTTAATTCTTCAGTAAGGACACGATTTGATAATTAAGTCATACTACTGAGGCTAATTCTATTCTATGACTGTTATTGCCCGCCTAAATTGACGTGTTTTTAAATTTTTTGCTTGTCACTGATTAGACCTTTATACTGTCAATAAAGTATAAAAAGAAAGAGGTCCCAGTGACACCCTCCTGCAAGTTGTGTGATCACTGAGACCATTGGTATAAAACCATGGTTATTATAACAGATTACACGGTCTCCTACAATGAGGAAGAACATATTTTTAATTGAAAGCAGTGAAAATTCCATCTGCCCGGTCTGCGGCCATCCCCTGAAACACCATGACTACGTAAAACGCATCATGAAAGGCAAAGAGGGTAAAGTCCGGTGGCTCCGTATCCACCGCCTGGTTTGCACCAATGGATCCTGTCACTCCATACACCGTGAACTCCCGGATATGCTGGCTCCACATAAGCATTTCGAAATAGATATCATTTCCGGTGTTTTGGATGAACTAATCACCCCTGATACGAAAGGCTTTGAGGATCATCCAAGCGAGGAGACCATACATCAGTGGCATCACTGGTTTGGGCTTAACAAAGATACGATGGAAGGGACTTTACGATCCAAAGGATATCAGCTTCTTGGCTTTTCTGAGAAGCTCCTGACAACCAGCGTTTTACTGCTTGATAAACTACGTGAGAGCAACTGTGACTGGCTGCGCATCGTGCTCCGTCTTTCGTTGTACTGTCAATCTGTTTCCATGTATGATCGTCTCATAGGAGGTAATCAGTATGACAACAAACGAATTAAAAACGGAAGGACAGGCAGCAAAAGCATGGCAGGAAGACCAGGCACTGGCAAGGTTCCAGATGATCTCCCCACTGCTTGACGAATCCCTTGACCAGGCAAAGCGCGTAGAACTCAGAGAGCAGATTTCCCAGCAGTATCAGGTTTCCACCAGAAGTCTCTACCGGTATGAGAACTACTACCGTGAGAATGGATTTTCCGGGTTAAAACCAAGGAACAGAGAATCACACAGGACACAATCGCTGCCAGAAAACTTTGACGAACTGGTAAACGAAGCAATCCAGCTGAAAAGAGAAGTCCCATCCAGATCCGTTGCCCAGATCATCCTGATACTGGAGATGGAAGGTCTGGTGCCGCCCGGGATCTTAAAACGTTCTACGATGCAGCGTTACCTTTATAAAAGCGGCTTTGGCAAGAAGCAGATGAAGAAATACACGGATGCAAGAAAAAGCTCATCCAAACGCTTCTGTAAGCCCCACCGCATGATGCTGGTCGAATCCGATATCAAGTATGGGTTAAAACTTCCCATCGGACCGAAAGGCTCCAGAGTCCAGACTTATCTCGTGGTGATCATTGATAATCATTCCCGGTATGTTCTGGAAGCCAAGTGGTACGACCATAAACGCGAAAGTATTGTGGAAGACTGCTATCATAGAGCGATTCTAAAGCATGGAAAAAATCGTTCCTGCTACCACGATAATGGGAAGCAGTTCGTATCCAGACAGCTGATCCAGTCGCTTTCCATGCTTGGTATTCGCGTACTGAAAGCAAAGCCATACTCCCCACAGTCCAAAGGCGGTGTGGAAGTATTCAACCGCTTTGTCAATGCATTTCTGGCGGAAACTTCTGCCCAGAAAATCAAGACACTGGAGGAATTGAACCAGTTCTGGGACATCTGGCTGGAGGAGTATTATCACAACAAACCACACGAAGGGATTGGGGAATACTACAAAAGTCTTCGTTCTCCCGTTCCAGCAGGTGGGATCAGTCCGCTCCAGGAATGGAACCGGGATTCCCATCCGCTTATATTTCTGGATGCAGATGTTGTAGGAAATGTCTTCCTGCACCATGAAGATCGCGAAGTAGATAAAGGCGGATGCATCCGTGTTGCTGATCAAATATATGAAACCAGCACATCACTGATTGGCGAAAAAGTAAAGATTTCCTATGATCCGCTGAAACCAGAAATCATTACCGTTTCCTATGACGGAATAAAGCCATTTCTGGCAAAACCGCTTCAGATTAACGAATACTGTGATCCAAAACCGGAAATACCGGTAAGCATGCTTCCGGCGGATCCTGAATCCTCACGCTTCCTGGAAGGGCTCAAACGCCGGCGTGAACAGTCACTGAAGATGCAGGCAAATGCCCTTTCTTTCAGCAGCTATGGAAAGGGGGATGCTGGCCATGTATGAAGCCTTTTTTGAAATGGCGCATACCCCTTTTACCAGAGACATCCCACCGGAATTGCTTTATGAATCCCCTTATGTTGCAGATGCCATCGGGCGTCTTGCTTATGCCGCTGACCGCCAGCTTTTTGCCGTGGTCACTGCGGATGCAGGCTGTGGGAAGTCCACGCTGATCCGAAGGTTTGTGGATCCCTTCCAAAGGACAGATATATATTTCTGTATCTGTCAGACTCGAAGCTGACACCAAGATGGTTTTATAAGGGGCTGCTTGACCAGTTTGGGATTGAATCAAAGTTTTACCGTGGAGATGCAAAACGCCAGCTCCAGAACCAGATTGAGATCATCCGTGGTGTGCAGAATAAAAAAGTGGTCTGTATTCTGGATGAAGCCCATCTTCTGGAGCGTGAAACGATTGAAGAATTTCGCTTCCTTTTGAATTATAAATTCGACTCTTTGAGCCCCATGACACTGGTTCTCGTGGGCCAGACGGAGCTCTGGGACAAGCTGAAGCTGCAGCGATATGCGGCAGTACGCCAACGCATCGACATCAACTGCGTCCTTCCGCATCTGGATCGTTCTGAAACGGAGCGGTATATTCAATCCCACTTAAAGTATGCGGATGGCCGCCAGGATCTTTTTACTGCTAAGGCATTAGATGATATTTACCGGGAATCAGCAGGGATCCCAAGAAGCATCAACCGTATCAGCGAAAAATGTTTAATGTATGCCTTCCAGCAAAACAAGCGTCTGATTGATGAGCATATGGTCCGCTACGTGGTAGACCAAGATGCTGAAAGGAGGTGCAGATTCATGAACATAACCTTTCAGGCAAAACTCCCGGCAGGATCTAAAACATCATGGCCGGGGGAGATCATCCCCATACGCCTGGATTCAGAACCCTATGAAATAGAAGTAACCGCCAGAGGAAGCTATTTTCATCTTCTTGTAGGGCATCATGCCTATGGAAATTATATCTGTATTCCGAACTGGGACATCGGGATTGAGCTGTCATTTTTCTCTGATATTTTTTGGAATCTTGAGCGGCTAAGCAATACAAAACTAAAAAAGGTAGATGCATGCAGTGTGGCATATGCACTTGTTGAATTATCAAAGTACATAAATATATGATTAATCCTTCGGGCGGTTATACCGCCCGAGAAATATCAGCAATGACAAAAACTTGAGCAGGTCAATGACAGTGTAAGAAATCAGTTCAATGACAGCTCATGAAATCAGTAACACTATGACTGATGAGAAAGCGTACAGGAATATATTAAAAAACTATACAATAAATATATCTTTTGCCTTAACAATATTTGGTATCACAAATTATTAATATTACATTTTTAATTATATATAAAATTATTTTTTCACATTTTAATGTAAAATTGCTAAGTATTATATAGTATTATATAGATATATTAACGAAAAATTTATAAAGTATTGTACTGAATTAAAAACAGGTATATTATATATTTAGAATATAAAATTTTAAAATACGAATTAATAGAAAATATTGAAAACTATGATGGAAATGGGAAGGAAATTTATCTTATTAACAGTGATACAACTATTGGGTATTAAGCAAGTAGGGTTTATAATAAAAAATATTTTAATTGCTATTGCTGTGTCAGTGTTTCATACATTAATTGTTAATGCATAAAATGAAAAACCGACCTAGTTACGGAGAAAACAATAACATATACAATGCTTGTCAATACAGATAAATGGTCTTGTTACCCGTAGTTCAGGCAAGCACTAGGGTCAGACTAAGATCAGTTCCAAAGGATGCAAATAGCTGAGATACTAATTGTTCCTGGTGATTAAAATAAGGATAAATTACTTTTACAATGCCTGTACTAACAAAGAGAAAAAACAAAATATGTTGAATAGGGAATGAGGTTATCTAAAGAATGGTATTGAGCATATTAAGGAAAAGAATGAATAGTATAATAGAATTTTATAAAATATTACTTTATTGTTTTAAGACATTATGGGTGACTTCCAAAAAGTATTTTATTATAAGAAATACTTTAAATATTATTTCATTAGCAGTCCCTTTTATTATTATTTTAGTTACCAGGTCGCTTATGAATCTTCTTGTGAATTATAATACGGATGTGAAGGTGACAGATACAATTATACAAACATTTTTAATACTGTCATTATTATTGCTTAGTCTGAATGTACTCAAAAAAGTAGTTGAAACGGTAAATGAGTATTATGCCGGATTATATCGGGAAACGATGAATACCACCACGAAACATCTAATCATGAAAAAGGCTGCAGAACTGGATTTGTCGTTTTTTGATTCGACTGAATTTTACAATGAGATGTGCGATGCAAATTCAAACAGCTATCTTATTACGCAGTCCGCCTTTCAAGCATTGGATATTATTCAGTATATTGTTCAGTTTATTATAGCTTTTGGTTACCTTTTTCAGTTTGATTTTATTTTGCCGATTATTTTTGTGATTTCGGTTATTCCATGTACAATTGCTGAACTTAAGCAAGTGGAGGCGGTATATGGTTTCCAGAGACATCATTTGAAAGAAGAACGAAAAATGCAATATGCTGCTGATGTGCTATTGTCACGAGAATTTGCCAAAGATGTAAGGCTATATAATATCTACTCATTTATCAGTCAAAAGTTCCTAAATACATGGAAAGTACTGTTTTCAAAAAAAAGAAAGATATCTCTTCGGTATACAAAACTTCTGCTGGCACTCTCAACAATGCCTGAAATTGTTGCAGCAACGTTCCTTGTTTTATTAGGATTGTCAGTTATTCAAGGTATACGTACGATCGGTGACTATACTTTTTTACAAGGGATAATGACACAAATTTTGGGGAGTGTTTATATGTTGATTTCCAGTTATTCACAGTTGATAGACGGGAAGATGCGCATCCTAAATTTTATGAATTTTATAGAGCTTAACAATAGTATGCGTGAAGAGGGATCTCAATCACTTAATAAAACTTGTTTTACTATTGAGTTTAAAAATGTCAGTTTCAGATATGATGACGAGTTGCCTTGGGTTTTGAAAAACGTTAGTTTTTCTTTTTACAGTCAGGAAAAAATTGCTTTAGTTGGAGCGAATGGAAGCGGTAAGACAACTATTGTAAAACTTTTACTTCGATTTTATGATCCGGTAGAGGGGCAGATCCTGATGGACGGTAAGGATATTAGGGAGTATACACTGCAAAGCATTCGTAGCCATTTTAGTACTGTTTTTCAGGACTATTGCAATTATGCTTTTAATATAAAGGAATCAGTTACGCTGTCAGACATTAGCCAAGCAGATGATGATAGGAGAGTCATTGCTGCTTTGGTACAAAGTGGGGCGAATTCTTTTACAGAGCAATTCCCCCAAGGACTTAATACCTATCTGACAAGAAGATACGATGAGAGTGGGCAGGAACTGTCAGTTGGACAGTGGCAGAAAATAGCAATTGCTCGTGGCTTTTTTCGAGAGGCTGATATTTATATATTAGACGAACCCTCCGCCTCTTTAGATGCACAGTCAGAAGATGAAGTGTTTCACATGTTTGAAACCTTATATGACGGAAAAGGTGCTGTACTCATATCACACCGCTTGTCAAATATACACATGTGTGATCTAATTATTGTCATCAAAAATGGTCATTTGGTCGAGAAGGGATCGCATGAGGAATTGATAAAGGCAAATGGCGTATATGCTTATATGTATCGCTTACAGGCTGATAAATATAATTGTACTTGGTAGTTCACTGAAGCATTTATAACAGGAAGGATTAAGATTTAACATGTCTGATAAACATATTCGTATGGCGATTTTAGATGATGGCGTTCATCCAGAAGTATGTACTCTAGCAGGAAACTATTTGATCGATGAGAAATTACATGTTAGGACTTTGAAAAAGAACACGGTTACACCATATAGCCATGGAACTATGTGCGCTCGCATTGTACGGCTATATACAGATTTTAATAATGTAGATGTATTTAGCATACAAATTTTGGAGAAGGAAACCTGGAGGGGAAGTATCGAAGGACTTTTAAAGGCGTTTGAATTGTGCGTCTCTTTGGACATTAGGCTAATTAACCTTAGTGCCGGGACTTATGCGTATGAAGACTTTGCAAGAATAGAAGAGGCTGTGCGCTATTTATTGGATTCAGACAGAATTCTGGTAGCTGCTACTGGCAATCGTGGGACAGTCACATATCCTGCCTATTTACCAGATGTCATAGGTGTAGAGTATCGTCAGGAACTTATAGATGATGCATATATATATTGCCAAGATTTATTAACAAGAATTGACTTTCAAGCTTCATCCAGACATAAAATAGTGTTAGGGGGGCATGAAATAGACACCCCAATATCCAATAGCTATGCAGCACCATTGATTACAGCAAAAATACTTACGATTCTTAGAAGTAATCAAAAAGCAAATAAAAATGAGATACTGAGATTACTTAAAAACAATGCTTCAGGTTGTGTTTTCCAAAATAGTGTTTTAACATGTTCCTACCCACTTGTTGAGATACCTGTGGTAGTGTTGACTGGATTTTCGAATAATCGGTTGTCATATCTGCTTACATTGCTGATGAAATATTTGCAGCAGGATGACTACAATGCACGAGTAGCTACGAACTTGCCTGGACCTCGTCCTTGGTATGAAACAAGCTTTCAAGAAGGAGTTGATATAGATTCTTTTATAGCGCGCATGTCTTGGTATTTTTCTTGTGAAATTATTCTGTTAGGCATTACATCTTTCATACTGCCTGACAAGTACAAAAATGTCAGTCTTTGGATATATGGTGAAGAAAGTATTAGCACCCCAATAATAGATAGATTAATTGCTGGTCAGGTATTACGTGTATCAGGATTGTCCGCTATCAGGGTGTATGAGCTTATGAAAGCTGTGATGACATGAATGTTTTATAGATATTCACTATGAGAATTTATAGTAAAGAAGATACAAGTTTCGTTTGTATAGAAAGTAAAAGATCTATTAAAAAGGATTTAGTAGGACTTAGACAAAACGTTAAAACACACTTGATTCAATGACATTTGTTATTGCACATGCAACATTAGTTATGGTACTTCATTTATAAGCTGCGAAATAGTCTGAGATTTTACGAGTTTCTAAACATAATTATGAAGCATTAACAAGCGGATGGGCAATGAGAGCGTTTAGATTGCAGAATCAGAATTTTCTAAAGTGTGTTTGGAAAGGCATTTCCTTGACTGATGTAATTCACTTTGAGCTTTATTAACTTATATTCAGTAGGCATAGCCCGTTGCATTACACTCATTTTAACTTAACTATTCCAGAATGTAACCTATGCTCACAGAAAGTAACATTTAAATATACGCTAATTGAAGCTTTAATAAAAAGAAAATAGAGATTACGTTGGCAAAAGCATACTAGTGTTCATGGGTGGCCACAGGACACATGTGTGTTTAGCATAGTTTCCCATAAAATGAATTTGTGTAAAATTTGTTAGAAAGGAGAAAATCCAATGAATAACAAAAAATTAACCAAGACACGGTCGAGCCGGATGAATACGCTTGAGGCAATGGCTTGTAATTGTTATTGTTCATGCGACTGTAGGATTTGTAGCGGTGGCGGATCCCTTACCGAGTCAGAGAACAAGGGTAGAAAAAGTATCAATACAACAAACTTACATAAAGACATTCGCGGTTAAGTAAATTCCTAATCCCCAATGGTGAAACTTGGCCACAGTTTCATCATTGAGGAGTTAAACTTGCTTGAGAAAAAATAATTCTGAGACTTATAGAAAGATTAGGTGATTTGATGTACATTCTAGGACAGCAGACGGACATTGGACTTAGGGAGAAGTTGGTATATGCCGCTCAGGAGGTAGACTATTATAGAGTATTTTTGCACTCACATAAACAACAAACAAAATCAGTTCCCCAATTATCTAGTTTCCCGTTACTGACTCGGCAAAGTGTTCAAAAGGAACATAGTCGTTTTCTCAATAATCGGTATCAACGTTATCCGGACATTGACTACCTGCTTATTAAACGTAGCTTTGGTTCCGCAGGTGTTCCGTTGGAAATTTATTGGGATAGCCGTGATAATAAACGCTCAGAGGAAAGGATGTGGGCTATTAGAAAAGAGCGGTACGGCGTTAATGTAAATGATAAACGTTGTGTATTTCGTACTGCGGAATATGAGGGCAATAAGATTTTAGACTATATGCCAATCCGTTTGAGTTGGAATGAGAAAACATTATCGTTTCTCATTTCTAACCAATCACAAGAGCAGTTGCAGGAGTATATGGATGCTATGCTTGAGTTTGATCCGGTGTGGTTGCAACTACCGCCTAGTGTTGCACAATTGATGGCCGAGATTGTTACAACGAGTGGTAAACCGACACCGCCAAGTCTGCATTATATTGAGTTGTACGGTGAGACATATGATGAACAAACTGAAGAATTAATCCAGAATGTTTTTCATGCTCGGACAGCCAATGTATACTCAACAGCAGCGGCAGGTACTGTGGCTGTTTCATGCCCATACGGGCATCTGCATGTTATTTCGGAAAATGTGTTAGTTGAAATTATGCGCGATGGTAAGCAAGTCTTGGATGAGGAGGGAGATATTATTATTACTCCTCTAAATAATACAGCTATGCCGCTAATTCGTCTGGAAACCGGTGACCGGGGAATGCTACTAGAAGAGACATGTCCTTGCGGTCAGTCGGCACCTGTACTCCGACTGACAAAGGCAAGAAAACGGGATTTTGTAATCACCACGTCCGGCCGAAAAATTAGCACTTTCGTGCTAATAAGTTTGGCGGAGTTTACACATGAAGAAGTGTCACGTTGTTTGGCACATATTCGTTTCAGGCAGACTAGCCGTGAATGCATTGATGTTATTCTGGGTGTTAAACCGGCATTTTCTGGCTGGGAGGAAGAGGTAGCGCGGGTCTTCCGTGAACAGATCCGTGATCCTGAGCTAAAACAGATGCAATGGAATTTTATCTTTATAAGCCCGCATGATTTAACAGAAACTGTTGAACATCCATTTTTTGAACTGAGGGAGGGAGTGTAGTAATGGGAATAGAAAAACCTTTTATTCATGCGCTCAAAACTCCATTGCGCAATTATATATACGATGTAAATACAAACTCTTTTGCAGCTGTGGATGAGGATACATATAAATATCTTAAAGAAACTGAACAACAGGATGAAATTTTGATCCCCCCAACTGATGTACGGGTAAAGAAGAATATTGAAATCCTGCATAATCAAGGATTTTTGTCCACAAAACATCCCCAAAAGATTCGTCACAGTCATAGTGATCTTATAGCCTACCATCTGAATGAGAATATTATGCAGATGGCATTGCAAGTCACTCAGCAATGTAACTTTAGATGTGCTTACTGCGCTTATTGTGCGAATGATTTTGATTTTCAGAGGAGTCACTCTTCCAAGAGAATGTCTTTAGAAACAGCACTGGCGGGCATTGACTTTTTTGCTCAACGCTGTGGTAATCAGGAGCAGCCAACTATCGGTTTTTACGGTGGGGAGCCATTAATGGAATTTCCACTGATAAAAAAAGTGACAGCTTATGCAGAAGAGAAGTTTATAGGAAAAAGTTTGAAGTTTACTATTACGACCAATGCTTCCCTGCTTACACCAGATATTGCTCGATTTTTAGTTGAACATGATTTTATGATAACTGTCAGTTTAGATGGAACTCCAGAGACTCATGATCGATCACGACGCTTCGCAAGCAATGGACAGGGCAGTTTTGCTGTGATTAGAGATAACTTGAAAGCTGCAATAGAACAATGCCCTAATTTTAAATGCAATTTCAACATCGTGATCGATCCGAGATTTCCTTGTGATTCGCTGCACCACATGTTCAGTAAGGAAGAGTTTTTTCGTGATGCGCAGATCATGTCTACTCTTATCGACGATAAATTTTCAGTAGAAAAGACGGTGCCTAGTGAGGTGTATATGCAGCAGAACACTCGCCATATTTTTAAAAGCTACTTAGCCCTTCGGGGAGTATATGATCGGGATAGTGTTTCTCGTGTAGCATACGTATCGGTGTCAGGGGAGTTTTCTCGTTTTGAATCCAGTATGAAACCAGCATTGACACTCCCTGACGAAATAGCGCCTGGCGGTCCATGTGTTTCAGGAGAGCGGCGTTTGTTTATCAATGCAGACGGCAATCTGTATCCGTGCGAGCGGGTTAGCGAGACTTCAGAGATTATGAATATAGGAAATATATGGGACGGTTTTGACTTTGAAAAGGTTGACAGGATTTTAAATGTTGCTCAAACTACGGCTGAAGATTGTAAAAATTGCTGGGCATTTCGGCATTGCATGCTTTGTTGCCAACATAGTGATAATTGTGGAGAGTTGTCCGCGGAACTGAGGCGTTCTCAATGTGATGGGGTCCGTGCTCAGGTAGAAGATACATTTAAAGACTATCTTTGGATGAGAGAATTTGGCGTCTCATATGAGGCCAGTCAGGAGGTTTGATGTTATGCGAATGCTTGTATTTCCCTATGGACATGATTGTGAACCCATTATCCGACACGCTAATCTGCTAGATCCTTGCTATGAAATTGCGGCCATAGTCTCTCCGGGAGGATGGGGACTGGATGGGAAGAACGTAACATTAGGTCGTAATGAAGTTGTTTTACCTGTATATGATTCGATTAAAAAGGTGCCCGAAGAGTTTGATAGTCTTTTTATCCCTGCTTTTGAGGTGTCAAATGAGGTGGTAGAAAATCGTCTAATAGATGAAATAATTAAGATAATTCCGCTTTTGGATTTTGTTATATGTACTGCTAGGGTGACTGATACAAATCGCAAAAAACTTGAAGAAGCTTGTAGCAACGCTGATCCGACATGCGTTTTTAAAGATTTAACTAAGCATGATGGGCCGGAAGCATACGCACTTGTAGCACCTAGTGAGAAATATCCCTCTTTGCATATGCCAAATGTTCCAATGGTAGTTGTGGCTGGGTGCTGGGAAAAGACTGATAAATTTGAGGTTTCTTTAGCACTGCGGGAGCGGTTTATAGAGAATGGCTATCGACTGCTTCAGATTGGATCGCGTGATGGCTGTGAGATGCTAGGGTTTCACTCTTTCCCTGGATTTATGCTTCGGCGAGATGTGGATGCTACTGATAAGATTTTCTACTTCAACCGTTGGATTCTTAAGAGGGTTAAGGAAGAACAGCCAGACCTGATACTACTTACCATACCTGGAGCAACGCAGGACTTCAATGAGCAGTTTACGAGAGGATCTGGTCTGCTACACCATCAGGTTTTTCAGGCCATAACTCCAGACGTTCTTTTATTGTGCACTTTTTATATGCCAGATTCACTAAAGATTTTGGAGGATCTGGCCCTATCGTGTAAATATAGATTTGGAGCATCAGTAGATGCTTTTCATATGTCCAACCTTTTTGTTGATATCATTGATTCTCAGCAGTTTAATCATGTCATTACCAACAGTATTTATAGAGAGACAGTTTCGGATGCTATCAGAGGCTTAACTGCAAGCTCTATCCCTGTTTTTAATATGTTGGATTCGACTGACTGTGATAGAATGTTTGATAATATAATAGAAAAACTGAGCCCAAAAGATGTCCAATTTGTTATTTGAAATTTTATTGAGGTGATGCTATGAATGTTGAGAAAAACGAAGTTACTGCCCCAGAAGAAATTAGAAAAGAAATAGTAAACTTATTACATGTCTATTTTGGCTATTTTGATAATATCGAATTTAATGATAAAGATTATAACTTCTTTGGTCTGCACGGTGTGCTAGGACCGCGTGAGTTAACCTATTTGACATACATGCTTGAAATGCGGTATGATATTCAATTTAATATGAAGGAGTACGATGAACCGGAGTTTTATAGCTTAAACGGGTTGTCAGAGATTATTGCAAGGATGTTGACTGAAAAATACTAAACTAGGGGGTGAAGGTGTGCGCAAGTCCATTGCTTTAAAAACAATTCTGCGTTCTCCGCTGAAAACGATACTGACTTTTGCGTTTATAGCTGCTGCTTCATTTGCACTGTTTTCCCGCGTCATAGGCTACGCCGTTACAGTGCGGGAAACAGCGCGAGCAGAAAGTTTCTATAGTGGCGTTGCTGCACTGGATAATGCAGTGCCGGATGTTACCTTGGATGAGGATAATGGATCTGCAATATCTTATGGTGTCATTTATGATACCGAAGATAAACCATGGCCCACGAAAGAGCAATTAGAAAAGTTCTCGTCCCTGCCAGGTGTTACGCTGGCAGATACAAGATATATGACAGCCGGATTGGTAGAGGATTACAGACGTTTAGCAGAGGAAGGGTCTGGACAAGAAACGAACCGCTGTCTATTTGAAGGAACTTATGCGGGATATGACAAAGATGAATACAGTGAAGATTTTATCAATTTAAAATTTGAGGACATTACACTGCTTGCTGGTGACATTGACCTTGATCTTGAAAAGCCTACGATAATAAGTGCATTAGCGATAGAAGATACCACTTTTTTTGAAACTCCTTTTAAACCTTCATTTTTTGAACAATTGGATAAAGGAAGCAGATGCCTTGTTTTAGGAAACTATAATGCATTGTCTGGAGATGAGCTTAAACTGGATGATCAGAGTGGAAAAGAGGCTTTGCGTGTTATAGACGGATTACCGGATGGATATCTTGAAACAGAGGCATTCGCTTTTCATAAAGGAGTGCTCCAGGCAATTAACCAGAGTGTAGATACCTTTGACATTGTGTATACAAAGGACACTCGCGCCATTCCGCGTTTTAATGAGCGCAATATGGTTTTAGCAGAAGGTCGTCCGCTGATGACAGGGGATACAGAGGGCTGTGTAGTAAGTAAACTTTTTATGGAAACATACAATCTGACTTTGGGGGATAAGGTTAGTATTCAACTCGGTGACCGGTTATTCAGGCAAAATGGGAGATCTGGTGCAAAACCCCGGGACGCAGAGAAAATTTCAAATTTTGTTGATACCGTAGAACTGGAAATCATCGGTGTGTACCAGTTTACCGACACTCCTTCCATGCGTATGTTGGAGGATAGATGGAGCTACACGTCAAGTACAATTTTCGTGCCGGTCTCACTTTTGCCGGTTGAAGTCCCTGATGATTATGAAAGTCCACAGGGGGAATTTAGTGTCTTTATTGAGAATGCATATGACATTGAAGCATTTTATGCAGCCGCAGAACCTCTGGCACAGGAAATGGATGTAGCCCTGCGCTTTTCCGATGGTGGATGGTTGTCTGTGAAGGACAGCTTTGGAGCAGGAGCACGGACAATGCTGCTAACCACTATACTTTATTTGGCTGGGGCGGTGTTGGCTCTGTTATTGGCAGTATATCTTTATATCAGCCGGAATAAAAAGGTGTATGCTATAATGCGGTCACAGGGAGTTCCTGCGGTTAAAGCATGTTGTACGATTGCGCTGCCGCTGGGTGTACTGGCAGTACCAGCTATAATTGTAGGTGGTGTGGCGGGAATTCTTCATGCGTCAACCACGACCATGGAGGCCCTAGAGAGTATAGCAGCCGTGACGGCGGATACAGTCCAGGGCTATACCCTGAATAAGTCATTACCCATTGAAGTAGTCCTTTTAAGCTTATTTAGTGAACTGCTTTTCATCACATTTATTACACTGATTTTCTTGATGAGAGTAGTGCGGATGCCACTGCTGGAACTTCTGCAGGATAATGTAGTAAAGGCAGGTGCAGATTCAAAGGCGCCGCCAACTCCTACAAGATCAAAATCCGTTTTGGAAACGCGGGCAAACATGGAAGTTTATGATAGGAGCGAAACAGCCCAGCGCGGTAAATATGGTGCATTGCGCCAAGTAACCGCATACATCCTGCGTCATATAAGGCGTGGAACCGGAAAAACGTCAATATCCCTGATTTTGACGATTGTGTTGACCGCAGGTATCGGACTTTTTGTCTTGGCAAGACTTACGTATCAGGATGCTTTTAGGGAGACAGAGGTAAATGGAAAGGCGCTGGAGTTTTCATCTTCTTCTATAATTAACTTTTCAAAGTCAAAATTAATGGATAACTTTTACTGTTATGGCAATGTTATGATGCTTATAAATGGACAGGAGCTCAATTATAGTATCACAGTTACAAACAATCTTGAGCGTTATTTGTCAGAAGATTACACAGTCACGTATGCAAATGGATTTGATGATACCTTATTCACTGGCAGTGGGCAGGTGTGTCTGCTCGGTCAGAAAGCGGCGGAAATTTTCGGTGTGCGTCCGGGTGACGAGATTTCTGTGCTGCCATATGATTTGTATCTTGTACTTACACGGACAAACGACAATTCAGATACCCTTCAGGCGGCTGTGGAGCAGGCAACGTCCATGTACGAAGTTGCAGGTATTATACTCTCTGACCAGGAGAGCATCAATAATGGAATCTTTGCGGCAGTAAACAGTGATGCTGAGGCCGCAAATGGACAGCCTTTTCCCATTGAGTACAGCGAATTTACGCTCTCTGATAACGAAAAGCTGGATGAGTTAAGTGACTTGCTCAATGATCAGAAAGTATCAGATAAAAAAGATGCACCAATGGCGTCCTTCTACCTTAATTCCGCGGGTCTGGAAAATATCAGGCGGGTCCGTGATCTGCTGAACCTGCTTTTCCCAGTTGCCGTGACAGCAGCGGTATTGATTGGAGTGCTGGGGCCAGGTTTACTGATTATGCAATCAGCACGTGAGGCTGCATACCTGCGCATCCTTGGTGTCACAAAAAAACGTGTTCGCTGTATGTTGGTATTTGAGCAGATTGTGCTGTGCGCTGTTGGAATTGCTGTTGTGTCAGGTGGACTTGCCCTGTACGATCATGAGCGGCTAATAAGAAGTGCTGATACACTTGCTGTCTGCGGTGTCTTGTATTTGCTGGGGTGTGTCTGTGGTGCACTAGGGGCGTCCATATTGGTTACCAGACGCAGAGCATTAGAACTTTTACAGGTAAAGGAGTAGAATTATGGCGTGTTTAACTTTGGATAAGGTAATGTATACGTATAAAAATGCTAAGAAACCCGCCGTTTCAGGGATTTCCTTTATGTTTGAAGCGGGCCAGGTTTATGCAATTGTGGGTCCATCCGGATCGGGAAAGTCCACCCTGCTTTCCTTACTGGCAGGCCTGGATTTACCTACAGAAGGGGAAATTGCCTTAAACGGTGATAGTTTGAGTGAGATTGATCTTGATTATTACCGCCGCGAATGTATTTCCATGATCTTCCAGGCGTTTCATCTTTTCCCTTTGCTGACGGTCATAGAAAATGTCTGTTTTCCAATGGAGCTGTGTGGGGTCAGCCCCAAAGCAGCCAAGCCCAAAGCTGCGGAACTGCTTGAAAGCGTGGGAATTACAAAAGAACAAATGAACCGTTTTCCATCCAAACTTTCCGGAGGGGAGCAGCAGCGCGTTGCGATCGCGAGAAGCTTAGCATCCAATGCAAAAATAATACTAGCGGACGAGCCAACCGGCAGCCTTGACGGTGCCAATACACAAAACATTGTTGAAATACTGAGCGGCCTTGCACATAAGAAAGGGTATTGTGTTATCTTAGTTACGCACGACCTGGAAGTCGCTGAAATGGCGGATGTAGCACTCAGGCTGAGAGACGGAGCACTGCTATGAATAAAATACGGTAGGTCATATATTGAAGTAATAGGGGCTTATCCATAAATTGTAATTTAAATCGATGTATATCCATATTCTTCATAAAAATAGAGTGTGTAGCTCACAACAACGAAAGAACTACACACTCTATTTTTTTAATTCATCTTTTTATGCCATGTCAATAGTATTTAGATTTTACAAGTCATAATACTTCTGAAATTCCGCAGGATGTGGTATCTGTGAAATCTCCAGGCTTTCTCTGCGTTTACGCTTCAGCCAGATCTCAATCAGGCGTTTGGGGAAGACTTCGCCGGCCATCAGATAATCATGGTCTGCTTCCAGTGCATCCAGAGCCTCATCCAGAGTCTTGGGCAGGGACTGGATTTTCTCTTTTTCCGTATCCGAAAGATCATACAGATTACAGTCGTAAGGTCCCCAGCCATTAGCCACAGGATCGATCTTGTTCTTTATGCCGTCTAATCCCGCCATCAGAATCGCGGCGTAGGCATAATAGGGGTTTGCGGTGGCATCCGGGTTTCTCAGCTCAAAGCGTTTGGCTTTCGGTGATTTTGCATAGGCGGGGATTCGGATGACAGCGCTTCGGTTGGAGGTTGCATACCCGATGGTTACAGGTGCTTCATATCCCGGAACCAGCCGTTTGAAGGAGTTGGTGGAGGGATTTGTAAAGGCGCACAGGGATGCTACGTGCTTCAGCAGCCCGCCGATAAAGTAATGGGCAGTCTGGCTGAGTCCGGAGTATCCCTCTTCGTCGTAAAATATAGGTTCCCCGCCCTTCATGAGCAGCATATGTACATGCATTCCGTTCCCTGCTTCCCCATAGATTGGCTTTGGCATAAAAGTGGCTGTCCTGCCATCCTGCACAGCGGTGTTTTTGATAATATATTTGATAATCATAGTCTTATCAGCCATATCTACCATATCACCCAGCTCCACTTCAATCTCCATCTGACCGGAGCCTCCCACTTCATGATGGTGATACTTGACATCCACACCCCAGTCCTCCATGTACATGCACATTTTACTTCTCAGGTTGTAAGCCACATCATGGGGCGCCGCTACGTGGTATCCGCCTCCCTTGGGCACCTGGAAGCCGGTATTGTCAGGACGCTCCTTCCCGCTGTTCCAGGAAGCCTGCCTTGTATCTACGGTAAAACCCGTTTTCTGAGGTTCCACCATATAGCTCACATTGTCAAATAGGTGGAACTCAAATTCCGGTCCAATGAGCATCTCATCCGCGATTCCCTCAGATCTCATGTATTCCACTGCACGCAGGCTAACATTCCTGGGATACTGGTCAAAGGGGGTGTTTTCTTTCCCGATCACACACACATTTCCGCACATGGTCAATGTGGGAATCTCTGTAAAAGGGTCAATCACTGCGGTAGCCGGGTCAGGGATAAATACCATATCACTTTTCTCAACCGGGGCATATCCATAATTAGAACCGTCAAATCCGATCCCGTAGACAAAAATATCGTCATTGAACCTCTCTACCGGAATGGTAATGTGACGCCACCTTCCATCTAAATCCGTCATTTTAAAATCAATCATCCGGATTCCCTTTTCATTGCATAAAGTTCTGATATCCATACTATTCAAAATACATTCCCTCCAAATTTAATATATGTGGTGATTTTATTTTATCATAATTTGACAATAAAAAGGGGGAAAATAGATGAAATATGTGGATAAAGTTATGGAAAGTCCTAAATTATTTGATGGATGAAGGTGAAATGTATGAAAAACCTGCAAAATTAGGGTTTGAATATGGTAAAAAATGGGATATAATGTAAGAAAATCATTTGTATTTAGACCAGGAGGATTTATGTTTGAGTTTATAAAGATTTTGACACTGCGTGCAACATATGAATGTCAGGAGGGAGGCAGACTTCCTTCTTATTTGGGTTCTACCATAAGAGGAGTATTGGGACACTGCATCCGGGAGTTTTGCTGCTCATATCCTTCCCAAAGATGCTTTCGATGTGAGAGGAAGAGCACATGCCTCTATGTTCAATGCTTCAGTAACACTGGCGGGGAGGCCGGAGCAGTCAACCCCTATGTGCTGTATGTTCATGGAGAGGGCAGAGAGAGATGGAATAAGGGAGATATCTGCGTCTTTGATATTACTGTACTTGGAACAGGCACAGAAAGAGCAGGGGCATACTTGGATGCACTGCAGGCAGCAGAACATAAAGGATGGGGGGCAGAAAGGCTATCCTTTCGCCTGATGCAGGTGATTGATCCGGATTCTGGAAAGCTCATTTATGCAGGAGGGAAAAGCTGGATTCGAAATCTATCACCAAGGCCACTGCAGATAACAGAGAGGAAAGCCTCTTATGCCAGCCTGTTTTTTAACACGCCCCTTAGGATTGTCTCCGGAGGTAAACTGTTTGAGGAGTTGTCTTTTCGTATGCTCATGCAGTTTCTAATCCGTAGGATATCTCTGCTCACAAAAGCCTATACGGAGTTTCAACTGGAGTGGGATGAGGAAGAATTGCTGAATCAGGCCGGAGAAGTCAGAACACGGAATGAATCTTGGAGAGAAATTCCGTTTTCCAGGTATTCCATGAATCAGGAGAAGGGAAAGCTAAACCTTCCGGCCAGGGCAGGGTGGGTTCTGTATGAAGGGGATATATCGAGGTTTGTGCCAATTTTGGAGGTGGGGAAATATCTGAGGGTTGGAAAGGACGCTACCATAGGATTTGGGCACTATGAAGTTTTTTATGATAAATAACAGGGAGGACAAGAGATATGTCAGAATCAGTTAGCTATGAAAAGATTATCAAGATGCTCGGTGATAATTATAGAAAGATTGAACAGTCTATCGTAAATCAGATATTATTGAACGTATCGAATCATTATCCGACACAGGGATCTTACAGAGAAAATGTATGGAAGTCTTTGTTTGAGATGATTGTGCCAAAAAAATACTGTATTGATCAGGGTGTATTTATTATAGATTCTTACGGACATAAGTCCAGGGAAGTTGATCTGGTGATTTTTGATGAAATGTATACGCCTTATATTTTTAATTATGGGGAGATAAAGTTTATACCGATTGAAGCGGTGGCGGCGGTGGTTCAGTGTAAAAGCAAGGAGGTAACGTATGAGAATGTTTCAGAGTGGAGAAAGTCCATAGAGACATTAGTTACCTCTATGGATTCGGTGGCGCGTATGGCTCAATCTATGGTGGATAATTATGAAATTGGAGGAAAGCCTGTAACACAGACTGCGACCAGGCCAGTTATGATCTTCTGTGCAATAAAACCAAATGCTAAAAAAATTAATAGAGAGTCGGACTTGAAAAAGGATTTTGACATTATACTATCCGTAGACGAAAAGAATAAAAAATTACATAAATACATAAGGGGAGAGGAGAATTCTCTGGAAGAATGGAATAACTCGCTTAACCATGCGCTGGAAAATGATACTGGCAGTGATCCAATTATCAAAGAAGAGAAAGAGAAAAGAAGTAAGATGAAAGCAAAGATATCATCTGAACAGCGGGGAAACATTCTACAGGAACTGAAGGTCGAACAGCAGAATGATAAAGGAGAAATAGAAGAAAACGTTCTACTCTCACTGATTTTTCAGCTAAACCAGCTACTTATGATCTTAAACAACCCCATGCTCTTCCCCCATCGGGCCTATGCGAGATGTTTTGATAAAATTTTGAGAGAACATAAGGAGAGCGAAAAAGATGGAAAGTAAAAGGAATACCTATATTCTGGCAAAGTTTGATGTGAGCGGTATCCAGCAATATATCTTTGCCACGAACCGGCTGAAAGAAAATGTGGGAGCTTCTTCACAGGTGACGAAAATATTAGAGGAGTACCTCCCGTTAGCGATTGAGGAAGCAACAGATTCACACAAGAGAACGATCCTGGAATGGGAAAAAGAAAATAAACTGAGAATATTGGATGATGAGCAGATTGAAGCAGAGATTGTCTATATTGGCGGCGGAAATGCTATGGTAATATTACGAGACAAAGAGGTTTTCCAAAGTGTGTGCCAAAATCTGGGGATAAGGGTAGCACAAAGCTGTCAAGGGCTTTATCTGGCTGTTGCATATGTTGCGGACACTCAGTTACAGAGCTTTAGAAGAGATGTTGATGAGTTAGACAAAAAAATGGCAGAAAAAAAAGCAAATATGGTTCGTCAGCCCATTTATTCTCCATTCCCAGTAGTAGAACAAGATAACTCCAATCACCAGCCCATAACTCGCTGTTATTGTTATAAGATGGGTGAAGATAAGCTTTCCCCATCTTCTCATGAAGTGGAAAACATGACAGAGATGAAATATCAAAAGTGGATGGCTTACAAGGAGTTAAAGCTGGATAGAGCAGTAAAAAATGAACATGGAAAAAATGAGATTAAAAAAAGAAAGGATATGAAATTATATCCGGATATTGAAGAATTGAAAGATTATGATTACCCGGTAGAGATGGAGGACCTCTGCCGGGAACCTGGAGAAAACAGCTATATTGCAGTGGTTCACATTGATGGAAACGGGATGGGAGAGCAGATTAGGGAGATCATGCATACTGATGAAGAGTACGAAAAAGCAGCTCCCTTGCTCAGAGAAAAGTCAAAAGAAATATCCAGCATGTTTCGAAATACATATAAAGCTCTGCTTTTAAAAATGGTTGAGAATATAGAGTTCTTGGACAAAGGCAAGAAAAAGACAGTTTTTCGTATTAGGCCAATTGTATTGGACGGAGATGACTTCACCTTTTTGTGTACTGCTGATCTGGCGATCCCCATGACAGCAGGCTTTTTGTCAGAGCTTACGAAAAGTCAAAAAGGAAAGGCAAAGATGATTACAGCATGTGCAGGCATTGCGTTTGTTCACAGCCATTTTCCTTTTTATGAAGCTTATAACATAGCGGAAGAGTCCTGTGCCAGAGCAAAAGGAAAATGGTATGAGGAAAGAGGGAATGGCAGACTGGAGAACGGTTTTCTTGATTTTCAGGTGATAAAGGGGAGCGAAGTGGGGGGTATTCAAAGACACGAGGACTGGCAGGTTCGTCCCTATTTCGTAGGCGCCCAGGATGAGGAATCCAGACCCGATTCTCTGATGCACTTATATGAAACGATAAAGAGAATGGAAGAGGAATGGCCGTCCAACAGACTTCACAAAATACAGCGCGCCATGCTGGCAGGGGAGGAGCAGGTAACGCTTTTGAATAGTGAATTTTCATCCCGCAGCTACTCGATAAAAAAGTTGGCGCAGACGGACAAATGGAAGGATTCTCTGCTATATGATGCGCTGGAAATACGGGGATTGTGCAATGTGAAACTAATGACAAAGCTTTTAAATATGCAGGAGAAGCAGGGTAATGAATACATGGAAGTTGATAATAAAATTAAAAAGTGACCTTTGTACTGCCACTGGAGAGGACGCGCCAGGTATAACCAATATAAAGACTGCGCTGGAACATGGGATTCCCTATATACCGGCAAAGCGTATCAAAGGGTGTCTGTTGGAAGCCGGCAGAGAGATGAGGGATAATGGGCTGATTAAGCAGGAGATATTAAATCAGCTTTTTGGAAAAACAGGATCTCAAAAGACAGAGGGGATGTGTGTAGGTGATGCGAGTCTATACTCTTTTCCTAGGTTTCTTTATGGAGGAGAAAAGGGAGAATCCATAAAAATAGAAAACTATGAGCAATTTCAAAAGGAAATACAGGGATGCCAGGAAGAGGAAAAGGCTTTTTTTGAGGATTTTTTCACCAGGAGGCGTACCCGCACAGCAATCAGTGCTGGGAATCAGACAGCAAAGGAACATTCTCTGCGTACTATGCAGGTGGTTCCTGCGGGAATTCAGTTTATGAGCATTATTGAAGGTGAGTTAAGGGAAGAAGAGGTGGAAGCCCTGCAGCTATGTGCCAAGGGACTTCGCCATATGGGAATGGGTGTTACCAGAGGTTTGGGCGAGATTCAATGTACCTTAGAAGCAGCAGCTGCAAGGAAACTGAGAGCTGCATATTCAGAGGGGATTTCAGGCAAAGATGCAGAGCTGCTCAGTAGTTGTAGTCCGCAAGAGGAAGTGATCTTATCCTATGAAATCAATCTAAAATCCCCGGTCGTTATTGACGGGAAAGGGGAATGTCTGCCGGCCAGTACCTTGCTGGGAGCATTGGCAGGGATGTATATCCGAAAGTTTTCGTTAGGATTAGATGCACATAAAGATGAAAATTTCCGCAGAATATTTTTACAGAACGGTGTACAGTTTGGAAATGGGTTTCTGAAAAATCAGGAGAAGGTTTATTATCCTTGTCCAAAAGGAATTGCTGAAGTGAAAGAAGATAAGGGCAAATGGTTCTGTATAGCGGGGCAAGAAGAACGAAAAAGAAAAGAGATTCATGGACAGGTATTCTGGGAAGGCAAGGAGCTGCATGTACTGTCTGCACAGAAGGAAATTCATTTTCATCATTCCCGTCCTGCTGACCGGGGGATCGGTCATGCCTTAAATGACGCTGCCATGGATATAAGTGTTCCCACCGGAGAATTTTTCCAGTATACGGCACTGTCAAAGGGGCAGACCTATGCAGGTATGTGGAGTGGAAAAGCAAAGGATATCAGGCTCTTGACGGAATGTCTGCAGGATCATGACTATAGGCTGAGGCTTGGCAGGTCAAGGACTGCCGAGTATGGAAATTGTACGGTTAGGATTAGAGAGGTGTCTCTGAAGGAAAAGGTACAGAAAACAACTTTAAGAGGAAAAAAATGGCTGCTGTGGCTGCTGTCTCCCATGGTTATCTGCGACGAGGAGACTGGGGAGTATGTACTGAAAGACGAAGGCTTTAAGGAGCAGTTAAAGAAGAGGCTGTGCTGTAGTGAAGTTCAGTTAAATAAAATTGCATGCGGTTACACCACCTATAGTGGATATAACAGCAGATGGAGGCTGCCGTCCGTTTCCTGTCCGGCAATGGCAGCGGGCAGTTCCTTTTATCTGGAAACAAACAGGGAGGTTTCCGCGTGGGAGATTGAAGGAAACAGATGGGGAGAGTTGACGGGAAGAGGCTGTGGCCAGGTGGCAGTCAGACTTTTGGAGGAGAAAGAAGAAGGAAAAATCATCTTAGATACAGTAGAGGAGGATGGTACAAAATCCAATAATCACTGTGTTGTCGAGAGTCTGCTTCACTATCGGAATGAGCAAATAGAGTGTGAGAAGGTGACTATAGAGAACGTAGACAAAATTGATAAAGAGAAACTTCCGCCTTCTTCCGCAATCTCAATGGCAGCACAGCTGTTGCGAAACTACTCACATGAAAAAGATTTTTATGAACGAATCAAAAATGAGGTAGCCTATATTCATAAAAAAGAAAAGAGAGACAGGCTTTTAGAACTATTAAAGCCATGTGAAGATAAAACTTATACGTTTATGAAACTCTATCTGGAAAATGCGAAATGGAAAGCGAGGTGCAGGGGTAAGAATGAATGATAATAGTGCAGTGTCATTTAATAAAATATGCGGGAGACTGTGTGTGGAAGTAGAAGGATACCTGGCATCTCCCCTGTCCATTGGGTCTGGGGAGCAGGAGGATACGGATGCAGATGTCATCCTGGATGCCAGCGGTACGCCTTTTATTCCGGGCAGTGCATTAGCGGGCGTATTGCGCTCTTACAGTAAAGAATTGGGGCTGGGAAAAGAGGCGGATCAGCTCTTTGGCACTCCGGAAGGGGAGACTCTTGGATCTGGCAGCGACAGACAGAGCAGAATTTTTTGTTATGACACAAGGCTGGAAAATGTGGTGCTGGGTATTCGTGATGGCGTCAAGCTGGGCGAGCATAAAACCCCGGAACAGGGATCTAAATATGAGATGCAGATTATTGAACGGGGAGCAACTTTTCGGATGCGCATTGAAATTATAGAACGAAAAGACTGCGTGGATAGGTGGAAAAGCATTGATCAAGTCTGGGAGATAGAGGAGTCCTGGATTCGGCAGTGGCTTCTGGGATTTTCAGTAGGGGAACTTCGTATGGGTGCCAAGACCAGCAGAGGATTTGGAAAGCTGAAGATAGAAAGCGCCAGAGTTAAAAAATTTAATATGGAACTGAGAGAAGATTATCTCAAGTGGCTGGACTGGTCCTGGGAGGATAAAGATGCATTTAAGAAGGCAGAATGTATAGACATAAGGAGTGATACAGAAAATGTGAATCCACGGACAGAGCATGTCTTGGAGGTTCCATTACAGATTCCCTATACTTTGATGGTGAGGACTTACAGTGAGGCTTTTCGAAAAGGTGAGGAAATCCCCGATTATGGACAGCTGACCGTAGGCGGAAGAGGGGAGGCGGCTGTGATACCTGGCAGCAGTTTCGCAGGGGCCTTCCGCAGTCACATTGCCAAGATTGTGAAGAGATTAGCACACCTGCAAAGCTGGGAGGAAGCGCAAAGGAAGCTGGAGCCATTCTTCGGTACTTGGACAGACGGGAAAAAGGGGAGAGAAGATTTATGCTCCTCGAAAGTAATATTTGAGGAAGTGGTGGTGAACGGAGGACACGGATTGCCCACAGTCCGCAACGCGATAGACCGATTTACAGGAGGAACAGTGGAAGGAGCACTCTTTGAAGGAAGACCCTGGGTCGGGGGAACAGCACTCCTGGGTATACGGTGGAAAAAAGACTGCGGTGGGCAAAGCGACGAAATTTGCGGAATGCTCCTCTGGGCAATCGCAGATCTACAGTCTGGGATTTTGCCAATCGGAGGGGAGACTGCAGTGGGCAGAGGAATCTTCTGTAAGCCCAATAATAGGCTGGAGGCAAAGATTCAGTTGGATGGAGATGCGCTGGATGAGAAGAAGGTAAAAGACTATATGCAGAAAGCAGCGTTGTGGTGTAAGGGGGGAAAGGATGGGAGAGCGGGAAATGGAGACGTATGAAAAATATAAACAAAAAGATAAGGAATCGGTAGATGATGTACTAAAACAAGTGAATAAATATTTTAATCAAGATAAGGCCTGGATTTATGCAGTGCTGGATTACGCAGTTGGATTCGGAGTTTATGAAAATAACTGCTTTTTTGTCAGAGTGGGAGAAAAAAAGGAACTTGTACCATTGGAGTGGGACTATTTGCAGGAGCTTAGAGTTTTCAACAGTAAAGGGGAGATACGCCTGAATAAACGAAATGAAAAGTGGGTAGGAAGATACCGGGGAGAAAAATCTGGTTTGGAGGATGGTGAGCGAATAGAGGAAGAATATTTTATAGACGAATATCAAAAACTTTGGGGAAGCGCTCAAAATGTTGAGAACATGAATATACAGGACTGGAGTCTGCTGACTTCTGGCAGGGGTACAAGAATATGGGTCCCAATAAAAATAGAGGAGAATCAGGGAGCATCCATCTTAGTGAGAAAGTTTATGCGCATTCCCAAAGAAGAACATCTTGAGCTGGTGTATCAGACTGATATACGTATGGTGGAGATTTGTCCTTGGAAAGAGGAGGGCGAAAAAGGAGGGCAGTATGAATAAGGATAAAACGACAATTATAAAAGAAACGGATGAAAGATTTGTAAACCCTTATAATTTTATACCCCTTAGAAAAAAGTGTAAAAGAGAGGTTCCCGTAATAAGTGAAGAAGATAGTTATACGGGTTATTTTGAATGCAGCATGAGATTGCTGACGCCACTGTTTATCCCAAATACCTCCTCATCTGTAAGATTAATTGAACAGAAGGAGTGGGAAGAGGGGGAGAGAGAAAAAAAGAAATATATCGGATATGACTTCTTTTCATATGAGGATTTGTCAGAGGCACAGCCCTATATAGATCAGTCACCGGCACCGCCCTGCAATCCTGTAATCCCTGGAAGTGAAATCAGAGGTGCAGTCAGAAGCGTGTATGAGGCGGCTTTTAATGGATGCATGTCAACCGTAGATATGGACAGGGCGTTATCCAGAAAGTGTGGAGAGGTGAAGAAGCCTGGGGTTTTAAAGTGGAATAGCAGGAGTAATAAATGGTATCTGCATCCATGTGAGAAAGCAAGGCTGTTAGTAGAGCAGAGAGACGGGACGACAGATTTTAGTAAAAAAGGGGAATTGGTGCGCAGGAAAAAATATGACCAATGGAAGGAAGGACAGGAAATATGGGTTAAGGCTGATAAGATGAAGATTGTAGACAAGTACGAAGTAGTCACAGATGCAAATAAAAGGAAATTTGAAGGTAGTAATATATACAGTAAAGGATATCTTCATAAGGGGGAGCACATAGATAGAAAAAATTATGAAGCTGTGTTTTATAAGATAGCTCCTAAGGGTAACATAGTTTTTGATGAGGATATTGAGCTTTTAAAAAGAGTGCTGAAGGAATATAATGACGATAAAAAAAATTGTAAGTTGCAGGAGAATGGATGGTACTCAGAACTTAATATATCAAAAGAGCATGCTCCGATTTTGGTATATTACGCGGAGGATTCCGCTAGGCGTAAATATATATGTCCAGCTTGTATCGGGAGAGAGGCATTTAAGAAAACAATTGGAAATTTACTAAAAAATAACGGTGGGTATCAGCCTTGCAGTAATATAAAGCTGTGTCCATCATGCCAGATATTTGGTATGATGGAAAAGGCTGAGGAGTCTGGAACGAATGCATATGGATCTAAGATACGGATAACAGATGCTTTACTGAGAGACCAGGTAGAGAATAGCCGTACACTGTTTGAGGAACCTGTTGTATTACCAGAGTTGGGCGAACCGCAACCGAGTGCGGTTGAGTTTTATACAGATTCTCCTTACGGTCCAAAGGAAAATAAGGGGGGAAGTAAAAAGCAAGGGTATTGGACCTACGATTATAAGTACACATATAAAGATAAGTGGGGGAACAAGAACAAAAATAGAGAGGCATTGAATAATAATCTGCCCCAAATTCGGGGACGAAAATATTATTGGCATAAAGAAGTGGAAATGAGTGAATTTAAGGATAATAAAGTTAGCCCTATGCGACAAAGAATACGGCCTATGAAACCTAATGGGGAGTCAGACCCACAGCCAATGTTTCAGTTTCGTGTGTATTATGAACAGTTGGGAAAAAAGCAATTGGAACAATTAAAATGGGCTTTTGATTTTGGTAGTCCAGAATGTGCCCACAAAATCGGAAGAGGGAAACCACTGGGATTCGGAAGTGTCCAGATTATAGTTGACAAGCTGCATATACGGGACATTGATGAAAAAACTGGATGCTGGAAGATTAAAACGATAGGGGAAAAGGAAAAAATAAATTTTGAAGACTTTTTTAAAGACTCAGGGAGTCTTCTGAGCGAGATTCCAGAGTCACTAAAAATAATGGCTAATTGGGAAAAAAGGCCGTCAAATGTGGATTATCCCAGGGGAGAAGATAAGACGAATAAGGGGGAAAATGAAGAGGCTGCACATCAATGGTTTACATTAAATAAAGGGACAAATAATTTTAACCCTGTTTTTGACAAACTTCTACCAGTGGCAGAAGAAGATGTGAATAAGAAGCTGGAGAATGGGAAAGCATTATACAAATTAGTTAAGAAGAAAGTATAAAAGTCAGGTGCGAATATGAGGTGAACATAAATTATCCGAGAGATTCGCACCTGTAAAGTTATAGTGTTTAGGATAACTTTTTAGTGTTTTATAAATGGGGGTTGATTTTGGAGAGGGAATAAGTTAAAATTTAGTTGAAATATACAATTTATTTATAGAATATTGTATAATTTTGCTGTCACTTCCTTCGCGGGAAGTGTGGATTGAAATTCCTTTGCTGGCAATGCAAAAAATGGATTATATGTCACTTCCTTCGCGGGAAGTGTGGATTGAAATATCGGTGTTGACCTCTATGGTTTCGTAGGCCTTTGTCACTTCCTTCGCGGGAAGTGTGGATTGAAATTGTTCCGTCCAGGGTGGTGACCACCACTTTTAAGTCACTTCCTTCGCGGGAAGTGTGGATTGAAATTTTTTACTTTTTGGGAGAGGAGGTGTAGAGATGGTCACTTCCTTCGCGGGAAGTGTGGATTGAAATGGCACGGCATCTGGAAATTCGGGGAATGTATCCCGTCACTTCCTTCGCGGGAAGTGTGGATTGAAATCGTTTTAGTCGGAAAGGTCGTTATACAATACAATTGTCACTTCCTTCGCGGGAAGTGTGGATTGAAATTTGTGTTTTGGTCATTTTTCGCGCCCTTTCCAGCAGTCACTTCCTTCGCGGGAAGTGTGGATTGAAATTAAGCAGTAACATTGAGCTTGTTTTTAACCAGGGTCACTTCCTTCGCGGGAAGTGTGGATTGAAATTTTTTGTTACTCTACTCTCTATGATAATGTTTAAGTCACTTCCTTCGCGGGAAGTGTGGATTGAAATACTGCATGTGCCTGTGACTGACAGTATTGGTAGAGTCACTTCCTTCGCGGGAAGTGTGGATTGAAATGAAATCTCACAATATCTCATCAAATCCTACCAGAGTCACTTCCTTCGCGGGAAGTGTGGATTGAAATCTCTCAGAACAAAGTCATATCGTTCCATAATATCGTCACTTCCTTCGCGGGAAGTGTGGATTGAAATTTCCACGGGTTGTTTGCTGGTTGTGATGGGATAGAGAGTCACTTCCTTCGCGGGAAGTGTGGATTGAAATATTAAGTCCTTGTACGTCCTTTTTAAGTCCGGTGTCACTTCCTTCGCGGGAAGTGTGGATTGAAATAGCCCATTTATACCAGGGGCGGGCACCAGGCCATGTCACTTCCTTCGCGGGAAGTGTGGATTGAAATCGGATCGTGTGGTACAAGGCAATCCGGAATATAGGGTCACTTCCTTCGCGGGAAGTGTGGATTGAAATTGTATCGGTTCCCACATTCAGATAATCTGCAATGGTCACTTCCTTCGCGGGAAGTGTGGATTGAAATGTTGTCTGTGATTTTATAATATCTATTTGGGCAGTCACTTCCTTCGCGGGAAGTGTGGATTGAAATCTTATACTGCTTTGCCGCCGGAGTTGCCCGCTGTGTCACTTCCTTCGCGGGAAGTGTGGATTGAAATCCGAGTTCCGCAGCGTCTTTAAGGCCCTGCTTTGGTCACTTCCTTCGCGGGAAGTGTGGATTGAAATCGACCTCCGGGAGTAGGAGAAATATTATGGCGGTGTCACTTCCTTCGCGGGAAGTGTGGATTGAAATGCGAAAGTGGATGTTATATACGCAGACACAAATGGTCACTTCCTTCGCGGGAAGTGTGGATTGAAATATACTATGTTGATTATTGCCAGTATACCACACGGGTCACTTCCTTCGCGGGAAGTGTGGATTGAAATCCCCGATCCGGGCGTACCGCTATATAAGACAATCGTCACTTCCTTCGCGGGAAGTGTGGATTGAAATAGCCTTATAGGCATTCATTTCCTGTTGGGCAGCAGTCACTTCCTTCGCGGGAAGTGTGGATTGAAATCGGTTAAATCAGGCGGCAACTATACAGATACAAAGTCACTTCCTTCGCGGGAAGTGTGGATTGAAATTCTGGCATCGGCGGCCTGGATCTGGCAGCAGTTTGTCACTTCCTTCGCGGGAAGTGTGGATTGAAATATTAATGTTCATTTACTTTTCCTCCTATTCAGCAGTCACTTCCTTCGCGGGAAGTGTGGATTGAAATCGGTTAAATCAGGCGGCAACTATACAGATACAAAGTCACTTCCTTCGCGGGAAGTGTGGATTGAAATGCTACTTTTAAAGCTTTTTCGCATGATGGAGAATGTCACTTCCTTCGCGGGAAGTGTGGATTGAAATTACCGGTCCATGCAGCAGTATTTTGCGATCCCGAAGTCACTTCCTTCGCGGGAAGTGTGGATTGAAATGCTTTAAGTCCTTCCTGGTATCTTTTTTCATCTAAGTCACTTCCTTCGCGGGAAGTGTGGATTGAAATACTATCAATTATATAATTTTCTTCTACGCCTAAGTGTCACTTCCTTCGCGGGAAGTGTGGATTGAAATCATCTGATGGGCGGACTCCATCCCCGTCATAAAGTCACTTCCTTCGCGGGAAGTGTGGATTGAAATAAGCCATTCCCACCAATCGCAACAAAAGAGCGCTGTCACTTCCTTCGCGGGAAGTGTGGATTGAAATTTTCTAATTCTTTTATTGTTTTTTGTTCCTTCCGTCACTTCCTTCGCGGGAAGTGTGGATTGAAATGCCCCCATAGAAAAGAGAACGAAAAGAAACCAAGTCACTTCCTTCGCGGGAAGTGTGGATTGAAATATGTCGGAATATGTGGTGTCCTGCGCCGGAATACGTCACTTCCTTCGCGGGAAGTGTGGATTGAAATCCGGGTAATCAACACGCCAAGGCGTGTTCACGGGAAGTCACTTCCTTCGCGGGAAGTGTGGATTGAAATCCATAATTATTCTCGCTTGCATACTTTTGAATGAGTCACTTCCTTCGCGGGAAGTGTGGATTGAAATTAACTAGTGGCTTGTTACTCTTTGCCGGAAAAAGTCACTTCCTTCGCGGGAAGTGTGGATTGAAATTTCTACTGGACGAAAGAAAAAATCGTATCCCTAAAGTCACTTCCTTCGCGGGAAGTGTGGATTGAAATACTGTCTTGGAAAGCTGCTCCCAAAAATGCTTCTCAGTCACTTCCTTCGCGGGAAGTGTGGATTGAAATCCGCACAGTATCCCAGTACTCCACTTCCGCTTTCGTCACTTCCTTCGCGGGAAGTGTGGATTGAAATTCAACCGGAACGCCGCATAATTCTGAAAATTCTGTCACTTCCTTCGCGGGAAGTGTGGATTGAAATATCTTTAGTAAGTGGAGTTTGTTCTTTAGCTTCGTCACTTCCTTCGCGGGAAGTGTGGATTGAAATAGGTTCCGGCTTCTGTGTTCCCGATCCTCCCAGCGGTCACTTCCTTCGCGGGAAGTGTGGATTGAAATTCCGCCGCATCTGTCACAACGCCAGATTGATTTGGTCACTTCCTTCGCGGGAAGTGTGGATTGAAATAATTTCCATATCTTCACTATGAAACAACCCTGCAGTCACTTCCTTCGCGGGAAGTGTGGATTGAAATTCTTTTGGCCCAGGGCTATGTGGAACTGGAACAGTCACTTCCTTCGCGGGAAGTGTGGATTGAAATCGATACCTCCGCATGTATGAGGGCTACAAAATCGTCACTTCCTTCGCGGGAAGTGTGGATTGAAATTATTAAAGTAACGAAACCATTTATCTTCATCCTTGTCACTTCCTTCGCGGGAAGTGTGGATTGAAATCATCATAATACAATTATGACTAGCGGCCTTCGCCGTCACTTCCTTTGCGGGAAGTGTGGATTGAAATACTAGTTATTTAAAAGCAGAATCAACTATAGAAGTCACTTCCTTCGCGGGAAGTGTGGATTGAAATTTTTTCATGCACTTCTTTGTTAAACCATTCCGGGTCACTTCCTTCGCGGGAAGTGTGGATTGAAATATATTCAGGCTTCCTCGGCCCACATCACTGCTGTGTCACTTCCTTTGCAGGAAGTGTGGATTTAAACTTTTATAGATGCCGCCCATTTTTCCGCCAGATAGGTCACTTCCTTCGCAGGAAGTACAAATTAAACTCAGAGACAACTTTAACGTTTTTCATCACGAAAATAGTTGTTGCTTATACATGTGATTTAAAGATATTTTTTTAGCAATAACTATTATCCAATAAGAGCATTTGTAGCCAGGCTAACAGATGCTTTTTCTTTTAGCCAAGTCCTAGAGAATACAAACCTAACAGGTAAATAAAAAATGTGTTACAAGCCTTTCAAGTCAATATACAGTTAATAAATGATAGATTGTATAGAAACGGTATTTTTATATAATGACCTGACAATAATTATTGAAAACAAGCAATATAAGGTAAACGGATATACCTGCCTACGCAGACAACAACAATCATACAAACCAACAGTTCCAGAAATAGCAAAGAAAGTCGAGAAGCATTTTTTCATTTGAGATAGAATGATACGTGTAAGGGGGGAACGGTATGAAAGAGCAAACATTGGCTGTCCAGAGAATGCAGGATTACATCGAAAAACATCTGGAAAGCGAGATTACACTGTCAGATTTGTCCAAGGTATCCTTTTTTTCACCTTGGTATTCCTATAGGTTGTTTCGGGAATACATTGGACTGACGCCTGCAGAATACATCCGCAGACTGCGCCTGTCACGATCGGCTCTTCGGCTGAAGAAGGAAAACTGCCGCGTTATAGATGTGGCAATTGATCTTGGGTTTGGAAGTGCAGACGGTTATACCAGGGCTTTTAACCGGGAGTTCGGATGCAATCCCAGCGAGTATATGAGACAGCCTGTTCCCATTACGCTTTTCGTCCCTTACGGTGTGAAATTCAGAGAACTCAGAAAGGATAAGGTGGATATGGAAAATTTACAAAATGTTTTTTTACAGATTATTCGGAAACCGGAACGAAAAGTGATTGTCAAACGGGCGGAAAACGCAGATGATTATTTTTCGTACTGTGAGCAGGTTGGATGTGATGTGTGGGGGATGCTTCTGAGCATGGATTCCCTGTGCGGTGAGCCAGTTTGTCTGTGGTTGCCCAAACGGTATAAAAAGCCTAATACCTCTGCTTACGTTCAAGGAGTGGAGGTTGATAATGCGTTTCATGGTGAAATCCCGGAGGGATTTGATATCATCCAACTGCCGGAAGCAGAATATCTTATG
Source organism: Ruminococcus sp. 8Y-12 (assembly GCF_058119865.1). Taxonomy (NCBI): domain Bacteria; kingdom Bacillati; phylum Bacillota; class Clostridia; order Eubacteriales; family Oscillospiraceae; genus Ruminococcus; species Ruminococcus sp. 8Y-12. The sequence continues at coordinate 2,702,729 of NZ_CM176623.1, forward strand.
GGGCAGGGGGAGCCATTTAAAGAGGAAGACTACTGTGAGGCGATTCTTGCAGTGCAGAACGCGATGGACCGTTACGATCCCTCCATCATAAGATATGAGTGGGACGACAGCAATCCGCGTATTCAGCTTGAACCTTTAGGGGAACGTGGGTATATAGAGCTAAGAGCTGTGAAACCCATAAATAAGTAAAATCCAGCAAAGGCTTGCAGTCGTAAGTAGTAAAATATTGTACAGTGATAAAAGCGGAAGGCAAAGGGCTATCCGCTTTTTGCTTACATGGAAACCTTTCACCGGAATGATTGGCGTATAAGAGCAGCATATGATAAAATATATTATAGTATCAGGTAATGAGAAATTACACCAATCAAAGCGGAAAAGGGGGAATGAGGATGGATGCAAGGTTAGAACCATTATTCACGCCATGGACCATCGGAAACTGCAAAATTAAGAATCGTATTGTGCTGACATCCATGGGAGGAACGAATCTTTTAGGATGGATGGAGAAGAACCATTTTGACAAAGAGGGAGCTCGTTTTATTATGGAGGTGGCAAAGAATCATGCAGGGCTTGTGCTGCCGGGGTGCCAGCCGGTCTATAATCCTATGTTTGGCCAGTGGCTCTACAAGAATAAGAAGATGTATGAGGATTTAAAGAGTTGGCTTCCCTCCTTTCACAGGACGGGAGCGAAATTGTTTGTTCAGCTGACGGCAGGGTTTGGGCGGTCTTTCACTATCAGTGAGATGATGGAGAATCTTTACACAAACAAGTTTTTGAGAGTGGTTTCCAAACCTTTTATGAATCTGGATAAAATCACAGCCTCTGCAAGCCCTTCTCCTAACCGCTGGTCCGATAAGGTTCCTTCCAGAGAGATGACAGTGGAAGAAATACACGAATTCGTGGAGGCCTTTGCGAAATGTGCGAAACTGCTTCAGGATGCAGGGGTAGACGGTGTTGAAATCCATGCGGTTCACGAGGGATATCTGCTGGATCAGTTTACCCTGCCCTATGTCAATCAGCGCACAGACCAGTATGGCGGCTCATTTGAAAACCGCTATCGCTTTGCGGTAGAGATTGTGCAGGCAATTAAGCGGGAGTGCGGGAAAGAGTTTCCGGTTTCCCTAAGATACAGCGTCCGGTCCATGACAAAGGGATTCCGAAAGGGAGCTCTGCCGGGGGAAGATTTTGCGGAGGCAGGAAGGGATATGAAGGAGTCCGAAAAGGCTGCGAAGTATCTACAGGATGCTGGTTATGACATGTTAAACTGCGACAATGGTACCTATGATGCGTGGTATTGGGCACATCCCCCAATCTATATGCCGGAAAACTGTAATCTGCAGGATGTGGAGCATATCAGGCAGTTTGTAGATATTCCAGTTGTGTGTGCCGGACGTATGGACCCCAGGATAGCGGCGGATTCCATCGCAGCGGGAAAAATAGACGGTGCTGGATTTGCCCGTCAGTTTCTGGCGGATCAGGCATGGGTCACCAAGATGAGGGAGGGAAGAGAAGAGGACATACGCCCATGTATTCTATGCCACAACGGCTGTTTCAACATGTGCCATTATAAGGGCGTACCAAATGATCAGGACCTCTCGGACAGCCTGCATTTGGCACGGTGTGCGGTAAATGCGGAAACGATGCAGTGGGATAAGCACTATATCGAAAAGACAGCGTCACCGAAGCGAGTACATATTGTGGGGGGCGGCATCGGTGGTATGGAAGCGGCCAGGATTCTGAAATTGAGAGGCCATGAGCCGGTAATCCATGAAAAGCGCGGTATATTGGGGGGCACCTTTATTCCCGCAAGCGCAGAATCCTATAAAGAGAAGCTGCGCGATCTGCTGGCATGGTACAGACGGCAGATGGAAGTTCTAAATATAGAAGTGTGTCTAAACCAAGAAGTCAAGGACATCTCTGCGTTTGGAGGGGAACATGTCATTATCGCCACAGGAGCGGCCCCGAGAGTTTTATTGAATGTGCCGGGGTATGGGCGGATGATTGAGGCGTGTGAATACTTAAACGGCGCAGAAGTTGGGGATGTGGTCGCTGTGGTCGGCGGCGGACTGACTGGGTGTGAGATCGCATATGAACTGGCACTGAAAGGAAAGAAGCCGGTCATTGTAGAGATGAAAGATGATTTGATTTCCCAAAAGGGTGTCTGTCTGGCCAACAGTTCTTATCTGCGGGAATGGTTTGAACTTCATCATGTTCCGGTGTATCTGGAGACTACCCTAAAAGAGGTTAGGGGAAATTCCATTCTCTGCCGGACCAGGGAGGGCAGAGATGTGGAGATTCCATGTGATACAGTGATCAGCTCCGCCGGTTATATTTCCACGCCGCTGTCGGAGAAAAAGAGAGGCGTATATCTGGTTGGCGACTGTCTGCAGGTAGGGAATTTAAGATCCGTTATCTGGAGTGCATATGAAGCTGCTATGAAAATCTGACAGGGGGTGAAAAGATGGTAAAGGATAGGATGATGCTGTCAACTGAACAGGAAGAGATCTTAAACGGCAGCAAGGGTCAGGTTATGGCAAAGGTGATGGAGACCATGATTCGTTACGGCGAGCTGTTTGGAGCAGAGTCAATGGTTCCGATTACAAGTAAATGTAATCATCTGGTGACTTCCTTTGGGCTAAAGGCGCTGGGACCGGTCTATGACCTGATGGAGAAGCTGATTGACACGGGATGCACTTCTGTTCAAAAATTTACGGCAGATCCAAGACCTTTGGACAAAAATGTGCCGAGTTCTTTTATACAGAATATGGTATTCCGGCATTTTATGTACAGCAAACAGGATTACTATGAAAACCAGCTGGATAAGCTGGGGCTGCTGGACAGGGATGCATTTACCTGCACCTGTTATCTGGATGAAGTGGGAAACACACCGGGACAGGGAGAGGTTCTTTCGTGGTCGGAGTCCTCTGCCGTGGTATACGCAAACTCCGTGCTTGGGGCAAGGTGTAACCGAAATTCGGGTATTATAGACCTGATGGGATCAATCGTGGGTTATGTCCCTTACTTCGGTCTATTGACAGACGAAGGGAGAAAAGCCAGCTGGATTGTGGAGATTAAGACCTCCGGAAAGCCGGAGGCTCAGTTACTTGGTTCCGCTGTGGGTATGAAGGTAATGGAAGATGTACCGTATATTGCCGGTCTGGACAGATGGCTTGGAACAATGGATGAGGAAGCCAAAACCTATCTGAAGGATTTTGGCGCAGCGACTGCCTCCAACGGTGCGGTTGGACTCTACCATGTAGAAGGGATTACGCCGGAGGCTGTACAGCAGGGGAGATCTCTGCTGAGGGCGGATGCAAAGAGATACGTCATTGATGATGCGGAGTTGAAGCGTGTCTATGACAGCTATCCTGTTATTTGGAAAAACAAAAACGCCAGGCCCAAACTATGCTTTATGGGATGCCCCCACATGAGCCTGAATCAGCTTGTTGACTGGACGAAAAAGGTGGAGCAGGGCTTAAAAAATGCAGGCAATGATCAGGTTGTGATCCCCACCGTATTTACAGCTGCTCCGGCAGTTCAGAAGAAGTTTGAGGGCACACCCTACGCCGCGCGGCTTGCTAAGACAGGTGTGATTCTATCCTATATCTGTCCGCTGATGTATATGAATAATCCACTCAGCTCCAGCATGCCGGTCATCACATCCAGCAATAAGCTGCGCACTTATACAAGTGCGAGATATTATACAGATGAGGAGATTTTGGAACAGATTACAAAGGGAGGGGAACGATGATGAAGCATTTTCAGGGAAGAGTTGTCACACCGGGGAGTATTACTGCCCAGGCGCTGGTATCACATGAGGGCTTAAATACATTGGCCTCTTTTCAAAAAGCACTGCAGTTTGGGGATAAGAAAGCAACCTGCGGGGACCAGAATAACACGGATCTGTATGGAAAACAGATGGCGGGAAAAGCGCTCTGCCTTCCCAGGACCATCGGTTCCACCACGGGTGGGCTGGTACTGTACTGCGCCTGTTCCATGAAGCGGCAGCCCGCATGTATGCTGTTTTCTGAACCAATTGACTCTCTGGCGGCCGCAGGCGCTATATTGGCTGATGTGTGGCTTGAGGATGTCTCCATGCCGGTGGTGGACTCTCTGGGAGAGGAGTTTTTGGAATATGTGAAGGACGATATGACCATTGCTGTTGGAGAGAATGGGATGGTGGAAGTGTCTGAACAATAGACTGCTTATGTTTTATAATCTATTTGTGCACTCAGCGCTATGATGGGCAGCCCGATACCCTGTGTCTGATTTTTGAGGAGAGGTATCGGGCTCCTTTTAGGTTTTCGCTCATACATACCTTAACTGCAGTTACAGACCCGGATTTCCACCAGAAACCAGGGACTTTCGCAGAAAGTAAAATGAGGAGTCAGCACCTGCTATTAAAATTTACCGGATATGTTTTTTCAACGCCTCAAAGCTTTCCTTGCTGATGACATGTTCAATTTTACAGGCATCCTCAGAGGCAATCTTCTGGTCCACACCCAGTCGGATCAGCCAGGTAGTCAGGAGCTGATGGCGCTCATAGATCATCTCTGCGATCTCCTTTCCGGTTTCCGTCAGGTAGATGTAGCCTTCCTTTGTCACTGTGATGTGACCTTTCTCGCGAAGGTTTTTCATAGCCACGCTGACACTGGACTTTTTGAATCCCAGCTCTTCCGCAATATCCACAGAGCGCACCACGGGATGTGATTTGCCCAAAATTAAGATCGTCTCCAAATAATTTTCAGCAGATTCATTTACGTGCATATATAGTACCACCTTATTTTCCTTTATTATATCAAGATGCCAGGACCCAAATACGTTTTGCCCCCAACATTTATCAAAAGTATAGCATACATCTGAGGGAACATCAAACAAAAATAGTAGCTATTGACAACTTACGATAGTTAGCTTATACTAACTTGTAAAATGAAAATACTTTTCATCAATTTAGTAAAGGATGATGTCTCATGTCAGAAGATATTAAGATAAAAGAGAATAAAAACCCTCTTTCGTCCGCTCATTATGAGAGGACAAAAATGCAGAAGGAGATGATAATTAAGCGACTCAGGGAGAAGGGATGCAGGATTACCAGACAGCGTCTTTTGATTTTGGATACCATACTGGAAAACCAGTGTTCCAGCTGCAAAGAGATTTTTTACAGAGTCTCCGGGGAAAACAGCGGTATCGGAGCCGCCACTGTTTATCGAATGATTAATACACTGGAAGAGATCGGCGCCATCAGCAGGAAAAACATGTATCGGATTGCCTGCTCTGAGCACTGCATTATGGAAGACGCATGTACCGTGGTGCTGGAGGACAATACCACCTTCCACCTCTCCGCTAAGACCTGGAACCTGGTGGTTCAGGCGGGGCTGGGAGCCTGCGGCTTTTTGGACGGACAGAAGGTGGCGTCTATTTCGGTAAAGCCCTGTAGCTGCAGCCAGACAAAATGTTGAGAAATCAACCTTCTCTTTTTACATAAACTGCGTTAAAATAATATACAGGTGATGTCTGTGCAGGCAGCTTTGTACTTCTTCACAGACACAGTTTGGGACTTTCATAATATATATAGTATATAGAAGTTGGGGAGAAAAGATATTTTGACCCTGGCATCCGTATATATGTAAAAAGGAATGGAAAATGACGCAGGTAGAAAATAAAAATGATTTCTCCACAGGAAGTGTGTGGAGGCACATCGCGTCGCTGGCAGTGCCTATGACAGTGGCGCAGTTGGTGCAGGTTTTATACAATATTGTTGACCGGATTTACATAGGACATCTGCCAGGGACTTCTTCCCTGGCGCTCACAGGTCTTGGGCTGACCTTTCCGGTGATTACCCTGATTGTGGCTTTTACAAATCTGTTCGGAATGGGAGGAGCGCCTCTGTGCTCCATTGCCAGGGGAAAGAATGACAGCGAGAGGGCAGAGCGAATTATGGGAAATACGTTTTTCATGCTCCTGGTCACCAGCGCTTTGATGGTGGCCTGCGGTTATCTTTTTATGAAACCCATTCTCTATCTGTTTGGGGCAAGTGATGTCACCTTTCCGTTTGCCCGGCAGTATCTGAGAATTTATCTGATCGGTACCCCTTTTGTGATGATTGGAACAGGGATGAATGGATTTATCAATTCCCAGGGCTTTGCCCGGGTGGGAATGATGACCATTCTTTTGGGCGCTGTCACCAATATTGCGCTGGACCCTGTATTTATCTTTGTATTTCATATGGGTGTGGCGGGGGCTGCTGCCGCCACCATTCTGTCACAGCTTCTTTCCGCTGTGTGGGTTATGCGCTTTTTGACAGGAAAGAAGACGCTTCTGCACGTGAAGAAAAAGTATATGCGTCCGGAGGCGGGGCTTTTAAAGGAGATTACAGGCCTTGGAATGGCAGGTTTTATCATGTCAGCCACAAATGGGGCGGTGCAGATCGCGTGCAATGCCACCCTGAGGGATCACGGGGGCGACCTCTACGTGGGAATTATGACTGTGCTAAATTCTGTGCGGGATGTGATCATGCTGCCAACACAGGGCATTACCCAGGCAGCCCAGCCAGTCCTGGGATTTAACTACGGCGCTAAGCGGTTTGACAGAATCAGGAAGGGAATTTCCTTTACCACTGTGACCTGCATTGTCTATACTTCTCTGGCCTGGCTGGCAGTCTTTTTGTTTCCCGAAGCACTGATCCGTATTTTTAATTCCGATCCCCAGCTTTTAGCAAAGGGAGCGCCTGCCATGCATATTTACTTTTTTGGCTTTTTTATGATGGCTCTCCAGTTTTCCGGACAATCCACATTCGTAGGTCTGGGGCAGTCAAAGCAGGCGGTCTTCTTTTCAATTTTTCGCAAAGTGATTATTGTGGTGCCTTTGACCCTGCTGTTTCCCGGAATAGCGGGACTGGGAGTTAACGGCGTCTTTCTGGCAGAACCCATCTCTAATTTTGTGGGAGGAACCGCGAGCTTTGTGACCATGCTGTTTACTGTGAAAAGACTGCTGAGGGAGGATACGCCCTCTTGAAGAGGGAATGAGTAAGAGAGGAGTTGCCAAGGATGGACCAAGAAAAGTTTCATGAAATAGAAAAAATAAAAACACAGGACAGCAAAGGCGGCTGCGTGCTCTGTCCCAGGCAGTGCCATGCCCTCAGAGGAGAAGGCCGGGCAGGCGTCTGCCATGGGACGGAACAGGTTCGTGTTGCCAGAGCAGCCCTCCATATGTGGGAGGAACCATGTATTTCGGGGGATTCTGGCTCGGGGACCGTATTTTTTACAGGCTGTGCCCTGGGGTGCGTCTACTGCCAGAACAGACCCATTGCCTCCGGGGAGGTGGGAAAAGAAGTTTCTGTGGAGCGGTTGGCAGAGATTTTTTTGGAGCTTCAGCACAAGGGAGCGAAAAATATTAATCTGGTGACAGCAGGACATTTTGTCCCACAGATTGTGCAGTCCCTGAGCCTGGCAAAGCAGCAGGGAATGCATCTTACTGTGGTGTACAATTCAAGCGGCTATGAAAAACGAGAGACTCTTCGGATGCTGGAGGGTCTGGTTGACGTCTATCTTCCGGACTTTAAGTATATGGATGTGGAACTGGCCGAAAGATATTCCGGCGCGCCGGATTACAGCCGATGGGCAACAGAGGCATTGGAGGAGATGGTGAGGCAGACAGGGGAGCCGATATTTGACCGGGAGGGAATGATGGTGCGCGGTGTGATCGTACGTCATCTGATTCTGCCGGGACATACCAAAGATTCTATGGATGTGCTGCGCTATCTTTACGAGACCTATGGGGACAGGATTTATATCAGTATAATGAACCAGTACACTCCCATGAAGTGGATTGGAGAAGATCAGGAGTTGTCCCGAAGGGTGACCAGACGTGAATATGAGAGGGTGGTAAGCTATGCCTTAGAGCTTGGGATTGCCAATGGGTTTATCCAGGAGGGCAGCGCCGCACAGGAGAGTTTTATTCCCGCTTTTGACTGTGAAGGCGTTTAGCAGAGAAAATTTGTAACTGCTCAGACTTGTTGAATAGTTACGAAAATTTTGTAAAATGGTTATTGACAACTTATGGAAGTTAGAATATACTAACATTAATGAAAAATGAAAGTCAATAATAAAGAAAAGAGGATGAGTGTGATGCCTTTGACAATGGCGCGAACAGGAGAAAAGAATGTAATTCACAGGATTGGAGGCAGGGAGGAAGTCAGACGATTTCTGGAGAATCTGGGCTTTGTAACCGGCGGAACCGTCACCGTAGTGGCCCAGATGGGCGGTAACATGATTGTGAATATAAAGGATTCCAGGGTTGCCATAGGAAAAGATATGGCAAATAAAATCATAGTGGGATAAAGAGGAGGATAAAATGAAGACATTGCGAGAGATTCCATGCGGGCTGACTGTAAAAGTGAAAAAACTGAGCGGTGAGGGACCCGTTAAGAGGCGCATCATGGACATGGGAATTACAAAAGGTGTGGATATTTTTGTGCGCAAGGTGGCTCCTTTTGGAGATCCGGTTGAGGTGACTGTCCGAGGATATGAGTTGTCCCTCCGTAAGCAGGATGCGGAAATGATCATGGTGGAATAATTTTTTTTGATTTGCGGTTAGACAAAACTAATTGAAGGTAGAGCCTGAAACTAATTTTATTTGCAGAAAAGATGGAAACAACCGAATAAAATTGCCGTTTGGCAGAAAGAGGTAAGAGATGTCAATAAAAATTGCATTAGCAGGGAATCCAAACAGTGGAAAGACCACGCTGTTCAATGCCCTGACGGGATCAAATCAGTTTGTGGGAAACTGGCCCGGTGTTACGGTAGAGAAAAAGGAGGGGAAACTGAAAGGGCACAAAGATGTTGTCATCATGGATCTTCCGGGTATTTACTCACTCTCCCCCTACACTCTGGAGGAAGTGGTGGCGAGGAACTATCTGATTAATGAGAGGCCGGATGCCATCCTGAATATTGTGGACGGAACCAACATTGAGCGCAACCTTTATCTGTCCACACAGTTGATGGAGCTGGGAATTCCGGTTATCATGGCAGTGAACATGATGGATATTGTGGAGAAAAGCGGAGACAGGATACATATTGAAAAGCTGAGCAAAAAATTGGGGTGTCAGGTGGTGGAGATTTCAGCCCTGAAAGGCACGGGAGTGCAGAAAGCTGCTGAAAAAGCAGTGGCTGCGGCCAGCGGGAAAGCGCTCTCTTTACCGGTTCATACCTTTGCGTCTGAAGTGGAAAGTGTGCTGGACGCGGTGGAGAGAAAGCTGGGCAGCGATATCCCCCAGGAACAGAGAAGATTCTTTGCCATCAAACTGCTGGAAAAGGATGACAAGATTCCCCAACTGATGAAGAGCGTTCCGGATATATCGGAGGAGATCAGCCACATTGAAAAGGCAATGGACGATGACACAGAGAGTATTATCACTAATGAGCGGTATATGTATATCTCCTCCATTATCGGGCAGTGCTGTACAAAGAATAAACAGAGGACTATGACAACCTCTGATAAGATTGACCGGATTGTTACAAACCGTTTCCTGGCCCTGCCTATCTTTGCGGTTGTGATGTTTATTGTCTACTATGTCTCAGTTACCACAGTAGGAACCTGGGCTACGGACTGGGCCAATGACGGCCTGTTCGGGGACGGATGGAGCCTGTTCGGTTTGGACGTTCCGGGCATTCCGGTGCTGATTGAGTCCGGTCTGACGGCAATCGGGTGCGCGGGATGGCTGCAGGGGCTGATTTTGGATGGTATTGTAGCCGGTGTGGGCGCGGTTCTGGGATTTGTCCCTCAGATGCTGGTACTCTTTATCTTCCTGGCTTTCCTGGAATCCTGCGGATATATGGCTAGAATCGCCTTTATCATGGACCGTATTTTCCGAAAGTTCGGACTCTCGGGTAAGTCCTTTATCCCCATGCTGATCGGAAGCGGCTGCGGCGTTCCGGGAATCATGGCGTCCAGAACCATTGAGAACGACAGGGACCGAAAGATGACCATCATGACCACCACCTTTATTCCCTGCGGGGCCAAGCTTCCCATTATCGCCCTGATTGCAGGGGCCTTGTTCGGTGGCGCGTGGTGGGTGGCGCCCAGCGCATACTTTGTGGGAATTGCGGCCATCATCTGCTCCGGTATTATTTTGAAAAAAACAAAGATGTTCGCGGGAGACCCTGCGCCTTTTGTCATGGAACTTCCCGCTTATCATATGCCCACTGTGGGAAATGTACTGAGAAGCATGTGGGAGAGGGGCTGGTCCTTCATCAAAAAAGCCGGTACCATTATCCTCCTCTCCACAATCCTGGTTTGGTTTACATCTTACTTCGGATGGGTGGACGGACAGTTCAGAATGCTGGAGGATATGGAGCTGGATCACAGTATCCTGGCGGCAATCGGAAATGCAATCAGCTGGATTTTCATCCCGCTTGGCTGGGGCGACTGGAGGTCAGCCGTGGCGGCTATCACGGGATTGGTTGCAAAGGAGAACGTGGTGGGTACCTTCGGTATTCTCTATGGCTTTGCCGAGGTGGCTGAGGACGGAACGGAGATCTGGGGAAGCCTTGCGGGCAGTATGACCACGATTGCCGCGTATTCATTCCTGGTATTCAACCTCTTGTGCGCGCCATGCTTTGCTGCAATGGGAGCAATCAAGAGAGAGATGAACAATGCCAAGTGGTTTTGGTTTGCGATCGGATATCAGACCATCCTGGCGTACATCGTCTCCATGTGCATCTATCAGATTGGCTCTCTGATCACAGCCGGGGCATTTGGAATCGGCACAGTGGCCTCACTGGTGGCAGTCATTGGTTTACTCTACCTGCTGTTTAGGCCTTACAGGGTAAGTAATACTTTGAAAGTAGATGCAAAAGGAATTGTTGGTGCAAAATAGACGTTAATTTGAGAGCCTGCACAATTGCGCAGGCTCTGGATACAGGAGGTATATATGGGAACGTGGATTGTAGGACTCATCCTGAGTGCAGCAGTTGTCTTTATTGTGCGGGGAATGGTCCGTGATAAAAAACAGGGGAAATCCATTCAGTGCGGCGGGGACTGCAAACATTGCGGGGGGCATTGCCACTGAGAAGAAAATGTGTAGCGATTTAAGGGGGGACGCTTCCTCCGGCGTTGGCAGCTCTCTAAGCAAACAATTTACGTGCGTTTTTAGCGGCGGGGAAATAAACGTTTACGGAAACTTGGACGCGAAGGCTTTCATGAGCTATTATGCCTCAGTATGCAGAAAAGCTTCCAGTGGCAGGTTTTTTGTAGTTGCAGTTAACGGTCAGTTCCCCAGAGCATTGCACGTGTTTGCGTGAGAGCTGCCAACGCCCGGGTGAGGTCCGGATAGCTATGCAAGTAACAGCCCAACCCCGTCTAAACAGTTACGAAAATACATTGTATGTCCTGTTTGCCTGTGTTAAAATAAAAGGAACTATTTGCACAGGAGGAATGGGAAGAAACTATGAAGAGAGAAGTTTCATTAGAGGATCTAAAAAAATTGTACAGCTCCAACGATATGGTGAAAGCGGACTGCCAGGGATGTCCCGGATGTTCCGACTGCTGCCAGGGAATGGGAGAGTCGATTATTTTAGATCCTTTTGATGTTTACCGCCTGCGTAAGAACCTGAATGTTTCCTTTGAAGAGCTGCTGGACGGGCAGATAGAATTGAATGTGGTGGATGGAGTGATTCTGCCCAACTTAAAGATGGATGTGGAGAGGGAGGCTTGCACGTTTTTAGATGCGGGGGGCCGGTGTTCTATCCATTCATTCCGGCCGGGACTGTGCCGGCTTTTCCCTCTGGGGAGGTATTATGAGAAAGAGGGATTCCGTTACTTCCTGCAGAGGGGGGAGTGCCCAAAAGCCAATAAGTCTAAGGTCAAAGTGAGCAAGTGGCTGGATATGCCAAACCTGAAGCAGTATGAGGGGTATATAAACAGATGGCATTATTTTCTGGACAAGGTGGAGTCTTTGTTTGAAGAGGCGGGGGATGAACAGTTGAAAAGGGACCTGAATATGTATCTTTTGGAGCAGTTTTTCATAAAATCTTATTCAGGGGAAAAGGAATTTTACGCAGAGTTTGAGGAGCGCATTATCCAGGCGGAGAAGCTGCTTAGCGTGTTGAAAACCACAGAGGGGGAAAAGCGGAGATGAAGCTTTATTTTGCACCCATGGAGGGAATCACGGGATATATTTACCGGAATGCCCATCATACCTTTTTTCACAGTGTAGATAAGTACTTTACCCCCTTTATCCTGCCCAACCAAAAAGGGCATTTCAATGCCAGGGAGAAGCAGGATATGGATCCTCGGCACAATGAGGGGATACGTGTGGTTCCACAGATCCTGACAAACTGCGCGGAGGATTTTGTGAAAACGGCCCGAAAACTGGCTGATATGGGATACCAGGAGCTCAATCTAAACCTGGGCTGTCCCTCCAGGACGGTGGTCACTAAGTACAGAGGATCTGGTTTTCTGGCGCTGCCGGAAAAGCTGGATCTGTTTTTGGACAGCATTTTTTCAGAGGTGGGGATGGCAGTCTCCATAAAAACCAGAATCGGCAGGGATGATCCCGGGGAGTTCGAGAGGCTGATGGAAATCTTTAATCAGTATCCGGTCAGTGAACTGATCATTCACCCCAGGACTCAGCAGGACTATTACCGAAACAAACCCAACCTGGAAAAGTATGGACAGGGACTTCAGATGAGTAAAAATCCGGTGTGCTATAACGGGGATATCTGTACCCCCCAGGATTATCACAATCTGGTCAGGGGATTTCCGAATACAACGGCAGTCATGATGGGAAGAGGGCTTCTTAAAAATCCAGGCCTGGCAGAACAGATCAATGGGGAAAGCGGTCTGGACAAAGAACGGCTGAGGGCATTTCACGACCGGCTCTATGAGGACTATCAGCGGGTGATGCCAGGGGCAAAAAATGTGCTTTTTAAAATGAAGGAAGTCTGGGTCTATATGGCTGGCCTTTTTCACAATTGGGAAAAATATGGGAAAAAGATCCGAAAGGCCGAGCGGCTCCTGGCCTATGAAAAGGCTGTAAATGACCTGTTCGCAGAGCAGGAGCTGAACATACCAAAATAAGGCAAAGAGGAAACGATGAGCAAAGACAAGGAGGAGAAGGATGAAACTGAGATTAAAGAATGCACAGCAAAAGAGCAGCAGTTATTACTGTGGATATGTGGATTTGAATGCATTGGCGGAGCAGCTAAAGGATTATCCCTTTGAGGAGGAGACACTTGAAAAGGCCAGGATACACAAAAGAAACATGGAGGGCGGCATTTCCCCCTTTACAGTAACACTTCGGCTTGAGCCTGAGTGCCGGCGCTGGGAGGAAGAGGGGGATCTAATTCTGGAAAGCCTGGATTCTCAAGTGTGGGATGGCAAGAGTAGGGCAGCGGCAGTCTGTATGCTGGAGGGACCATTGCCAAAGGATGCTGTGGCAATGGTCAAGGTCTTTTTAGCCACTGAGGAAAAGATGAAAAAGCTGGAACAGAATCTGCTTTAGAGGTAATGTATGAAGTTTATTGTGGGTCTGATACGCCGCCATCTGGGAATGTTTATGGCAGGTATCTGTTTTTTGGCAGTGGAGGCCATGGCGGATCTGATGCAGCCGGCCTTGATGTCTAGGATTGTGGATGAGGGCGTTAAATATCAGGATACCCGGAGAATCTGGATGTATGGAGGGTTCATGCTTTTGGTGGCGGGGGTGGGTGCGTTTGGAGCTGTCATGAGAAACCGGTATGCCAGCAGGACTTCCCAGATGATTGGCAGGGAGCTGCGCAGTGAACTTTACGAAAAAGTTCAGAGCCTTTCCTTTGAAAATATTGACCGTCTCAAGCCCTCCTCCCTGATTATCCGGATTACCAATGATGTGACACAGATACAAAACTTTATCAATGGGTGTATGCGGATTATGGTAAAAGCGCCTGTCACCTGTGTGGGAGCCATTGCATTGATTATCATCCAGACCCCGGCCCAGGTACCCATTATGGCGGTGATTCTTGTGATCGCCGGGGGACTGATTCTGGGCAACATGAGGCTTGGGTATCCCAGATTCGGGAGACTCCAGAAAAAGCTGGACCGCCTAAACCAGGTAAGTCAGGAGTTTCTGGTCTCTGTGCGGGTGGTTAAGGCTTTCGGGGCAGAGGAGCAGGAGGAGGGAAAGTTTGCTGAGGCGGCGGATGAGCTTGCTGCCGCTGGTACCTCTGCTATGCAGGTGATGGCTGTCTTTTCGCCTTTGATTAACCTGACGGTGAACATGGGAATAGTGGTGCTGCTCTGGCTTTCCGGTTATCAGGGCGAGGTTGCCATTGGGAAGCTGATGGCTTCCGTGAATTATATGACCCAGGTGCTGTTTGCATTGGGGATGGTTTCCGGCATCCTGAATATGGCGGTGCGGGCCAGTGCCTCAGCGGGGAGGGTGCAGGAGATTATGGATGAAGTTCCCGCGCAAAAGAAGGCTGTCTGTCCTCAGCGTGAGGGGATTGACGGGAGCATAGAGTTTGAACATGTATCCTTTTCCTATGCTGGTTCGCCCAGGGAGGCTCTCAAGGATATCAGTGTGAAGGTGGAGGCGGGAGAGACCATTGGGATAATCGGCCCTACCGGGTCTGGAAAAACCACTTTGGTCAATATGATTCCCCGCTTCTATGATGTGACAGGAGGGCGGATGCTGGCAGGGGGAAGGGATGTGAAGGAGTTTGATGAGGCTTATCTGAGAAGCAGGATAGCCATTGTCCCCCAGAAGGCTCTGCTTTTCTCCGGAACCATAGAGTATAATTTAAGCTGGGGGAAAGAGAATGCCTCGCAGGAAGAGATCCGATGGGCTGCCAGGATTGCCTGTGCAGACGAATTTGTTGAACAGCTCCCGCAGAAGTATGAGACCATGCTGGGCCAGGAGGGGGTCAATCTCTCCGGAGGTCAGAAGCAGCGCCTCTGTCTGGCGAGAGCTCTGCTTCGAAATCCTGAGATCCTAATCCTGGATGACTGTACCAGCGCGCTGGACGCCAACACGGAGGCCAGAGTACTGAGCGGGCTGAGGCAGGAGGTGGCCGGGATGACGGTTATGCTCATCAGCCAGAGGATATCCACTGTGCGAAGGGCGGACCGCATCCTGTGCATGGACAACGGGCAGAGTGTGGGATTTGGCACGCATGAGGAGCTGATGGAGCGTTGTGCGCTATACAGGGATATCTACAGCTCCCAGATCGGGGGGTGAATAGGATGCCGGATACTCAGAGACCTCTTCCGCCGCCGGGAAAAATAGGGCGCAGACAGCAGGGTATGATTGTGGTAAAGCCCAGGAACATGAGGGGGACCCTTCGCCGCCTGTGGGTGCTCACAAAGGGGCAGCGGCAGGGATTGGCGTGGATCTTTTTTTTCTCAGCTCTGGCCTCTTGCTCTGCGGTTTTGTCTCCGTATTTGATAGGAAAGACAGTGAACA
The DNA here is from genome assembly GCF_058119865.1 of Ruminococcus sp. 8Y-12. Lineage (NCBI taxonomy): Bacteria > Bacillati > Bacillota > Clostridia > Eubacteriales > Oscillospiraceae > Ruminococcus > Ruminococcus sp. 8Y-12. The sequence continues at coordinate 2,718,165 of NZ_CM176623.1, forward strand.
GTATTGACACAGGCAGCCTGGGATGGCTTTTCCCAGCGCTGTTGGCAGGAGTATATGTATGCGACTGGCTCAGCAGATTTTTGCAGCAGTTTCTCATGGCAGCCGTGGGACAGAGAGTTGTGGGTCATCTGAGAAAAGAAATTTTTTCTGCTATGAGGAAGCTGCCCCTGGCTTTTTTTGACCAGAGCAGCCATGGGGATCTGATGAGCCGCCTCACAAATGATGTGGACAATATCAGCATCACCATTTCTGATTCCCTGACCCAGTTGATGATGCTGGGATTTACCATTGTGGGGGTGCTGGGAATCATGCTGTCGCTGAATCCTTTTTTGACTGGGGTTTCTCTGATCTCTGTGGTGCTGGTATTTCTACTGACAAAGGTAATTACAGGCCATACCAGTAAATTGTTTAAAGAACAGCAGCAGATTCTGGGAAGACTGAACGGGCAGATTGAGGAAGGGATAGCCGGGCTTGCCATGGTCAAGGCGTTCGGAAGAGAAGCGGCAATGTTTGTGCAGTTTGAGGAGGAAAACCTAAGGCTTCAGAAGGTGGGAACCCAGGCGCTCATCTGGTCCGGATACCTGATGCCGATTATGAATGTCATCAACAATTTAAGTTTCCTGGCAGTGGCCACCATCAGCGGTGTCATGGCGGCCAGGGGAATGATCCCTGTGGGGGTAATCTCCAGTTTTGTACTCTATTCCAGACAGCTGGGACGCCCCTTTATGGAGATCGCCAATATCTACAATACCTTTCAGACCGCAGTGGCGGGGGCAGAGCGTATTTTTGAGATCTTTGATGAGACCGGAGAGCCGGAGGACGTAAGAGCGGCTCAGCCGCTTGTGTCACCCAGGGGAGAGATCCGCTTTGAGCATGTGAGCTTCGGATATGAAGCGGGCAGGCCGATTTTAAGAGATCTCAGCTTTGCGATTCCGGCCGGAACCAAGGCGGCAATTGTAGGACCGACGGGAGCCGGAAAGACAACGATTATAAATCTGCTTCCGCGGTTTTATGATATCTGGGAGGGAAGCATTCTTCTGGACGGGCGGGATTTAAAGCAGTATCAAAAGAGGGATTTAAGAAATGCATTTGGAATTGTCCTGCAGGACCCATCTCTGTTTGGGGTGAGCGTATTGGAAAACATCCGCTACGGCTATCCGGAGGCTTCAGAGGAGCAGGTAAGAGCCGCGGCCCAAGCGGCGGGAGCGGACAGCTTTATCAAACGGCTCCCCAGGGGGTATGACACTGTGCTGGGACCGGAGGGAAGCGCGCTCAGCCAGGGAGAGCGGCAGCTGCTTACCATAGCCAGGGCGATCTTGGGAGATTCGCCCATCATGATCCTGGATGAGGCAACCAGCTCTGTGGATACTGTGACCGAGCAGAGGATTCGAAAGGCCATGCTGAAACTGACAGAGGGGCGGACTTCGTTTATCATTGCTCACAGATTGTCCACGATCCGGGATTCGGATGTAATCATTCTGCTGGAGGATGGCCGGATTGCGGAGATGGGGAGTCATGAACAGCTGATGAAGAGGAAGGGAAAGTATGCGGATCTGTATCATACGCAGACAGGAGGAATGGAAGATGGGAAAACAACCGGAGTTTCAGGGCAACTATGAAAGGGTGCTGGATGAGTGGAGAGAAAAGTCCAGGACCTGGGATTTGAGAAAAAAGTGGGGAGAACTGGGCCTCCCCGAATATGCTGGAGAGAATCCCCGGCTTGCCTGCTATGGGGTGATGTATGAGTGGAATCCCCGGGACGGCAGAATCTATGAGGCCGGGCACCCAGAGCGGGAGGCCCAGTTTACCACAGCTATGAACATCTATTCCCTGTTATATTATTCAAGGACAGCGCCTGCCCTCTCCGGTATCTGGGTGCCCCTGCGGGAAGTGAAGCGGGCCTATCCCTTTGCCGCAGCTTTTCAAAACAGAGCGCTGGGCCCATTCGCCCGCTGTTTTGACGGAAGGAAGGAAGCACTTATAAGGGCTGGGGAACAGTTGGGATTTCGGAGAATTCCTTTCTCAGATGCGGGATTTGAGGCAATGGCATTTCCATGCCTGCCGGTGCGCTTCCTCTTCTGGGATGGTGACGAAGAGTTCCCGGCGCAGGCCAATATCCTGTTTGACTCCAATATCACGGATTTTGTCCATGAAGAGACCGTGGTAATGCTGGGGGAGGACGGGGTGCGCAGGCTGATGGAAGCAGTTTAGATGTTACTGTTCACAGTAACATGCATAAATCTATGCAAAATCGCCTTTGGCGATGGGATTTATACACCCTTGAATCATTTTCTCACGGTCTGCGCAGTAAATGCTCAGACCTGAGTGAACAGTAACGTTTAGATGGCGTTTTTATTCCATTCCCTTTGGAATCCACTAGGATTATTGGATACTTGGTGTTATAATGTAAGCTATCAACCGACAATCAACCGCAAACGCGGAGGAAATACCAAGGAGGAGTGCATATGAATTTAGTGATTACCATAAGCCGGAGGTTTGGAACAGGCGCCAGCATTATTGCAAAAGGGCTTTCTGAGAAGCTCCAGGTGCCGGTCTACGACAAGGCATTTATTGAGGAACAGATCCATGACAATGCCTTTGATTCAGAAGCGGAGGCTATCCGCAAGCTGGCTGAAAAGCCGTGCATCATCCTTGGACGCTGTGCCTCGGAAATCCTGAAGGACCAGAGAAATGCCTTCAATATCTATGTGTGTGCAGATAAGGAGGACCGGATTAAACGCATCATGAATCTGGAGAATCTTTCCTACGACGAAGCGGAGGAAAAGGTGACCAGGACGGATGAAAAGAGAGCGGATTATTATTTTGAACACACCGGAAAAGCCTGGGGGGATGTGAATAACTATCACATGATTCTGGACACCTCCAGGCTTGGGGTGGAGAACTGTGCGGATATCTTGATCCGCTATTTTGAACGTCAGGAGTACATCTAGTACATCGTGTTTCGTTTATGCTGTACTAGTCAACGCTGTACGCGGCCGGATGCATTGCCCGCTGCCAGACTGCGCACCTCATCCGGGGATACCAGATTGAAGTCTCCCTCAATGGTGTGTTTCAGGCAGCTGGCCGCCACTGCGTAATCCACAGCTTCCTGGGGTGGAACATTTTCCAGAAGGGAGAAGATCAGGCCTCCGCCAAAGGAGTCGCCTCCTCCCACCCTGTCCACGATGTGCATGGAGTATTTTTGGCTGAAGTAATATTCATTTCCGTCGTAGAGCATAGCTGCCCAGAGGTTGTCACTGGCGGAGAGAGATTCCCTGAGGGTGATGGCTACCATGCGAAAGCCGAAACGCTCTGCCAGCTGGGATGCCACCTCTTTGTAGCCCTCGTGGCTGACCTGGCCTGCATTTACGTCTGTATTTGACGCGTGAATGCCGAACACATCCTGTGCGTCCTCCTCATTCGCAATGCACACGTCCACATATTGGCAGAGCCGTCCCATCACCTGGCTGGCCTCTTCCCTGGACCAGAGCTTTTTTCGGTAATTTAAATCACAGCTGACCGTCAGCTGTTTTTCTTTTGCCTTTTTGCAGGCAGTCAGGCAAATATCAGCCATCTCACCGCCCAGGGCAGGGGTAATCCCTGTAAAGTGAAACCAGGAAGCTCCCTCAAAGATTGCATCCCAGTCAAAGTCTGTCTCCGATGCTGTGGCGATGGAGGATGCGCTTCGGTCGTAGATGACCTTTGAGGGACGCTGGCTGGCTCCCTTTTCCAGAAAATAGATTCCCACGCGGCTGCCGCCTCTTGCGATGAAGGAGGTGTCCACTCCGTACCGGCGCAGGGCATTGATGGCGGACTGTCCGATTTCGTGTTCCGGGAGTCTGGTGACAAAACGGGCGTCCATACCATAGTTGGCCAGGGATACCGCCACATTTGCCTCGCCTCCGCCGTAGGAGGCATGAAAGCACTCAGACTGTACAAACCGTTCATATCCATCCGGTGCCAGCCTCAGCATAATCTCTCCAAATGTAACAATTCTTTTTTTCATGGGTTGCCTCCTTTGATACCTGTATATTTGTAATAAGTAGTAACTATTCAACAGATCTGCACAATTACTGCGCTGACCGTGAGAAAATGATTGGATTTTTGCATGTAACTGTGAGGATCTGAGCAGTTACAACTAGTATGCACTATAAAGAAAAAAATATGAGAATATTTTCTTGACAAAGGGAGGGGTTTTTAATAAAATTATTTTGAATATCAAAATAATTGCAAGACAAAATAAATATTAGATAGGAAAAGTATATGACAACGAGAATAATAGGGACCGGTTCCTATGTGCCGGAGAAGATAGTGACCAATGAAGACCTGAGCAAAATTGTGGATACAAGCGATGAGTGGATCAGGACACGCACAGGGATCGAGAGCAGAAGGATTGCAGAAGGGATGGGAACATCCCAGGTGGCGGTGATGGCGGCACTAAGGGCTCTTGAGAGTTCCGGGACTGTTGCGGAGGATCTGGATATTATCATCCTTGCCACTTCCTCGCCGGATAAGTGCTTTCCCAGCGGGGCCTGTGAGGTGCAGGCAGCCATAGGCGCAGTCAATGCAGTGGCTTTTGATATCAGTGCCGCTTGCTCCGGATTTATTTTTGCCATGAATACTGTACACAGCTTCTTTCAAGCCGGAATTTATAAGACAGGGCTGATTATCGGAGCAGATACCCTAAGCAAGCTAATCGACTGGTCCGACAGGGGGACCTGTGTGCTCTTTGGGGACGGGGCTGGCGCTGCGGTTGTCCAGGCACAGGAACACGGGATTTTGCACACGATTATGAGATCCGACGGGTGCAAGGGGCCGGCTCTGGAGTGCGGGGCAAGGACTGCCGAGAATTTTCTGACCGGCAAAAAACCTGAGGTGGGTTATATGACCATGGACGGCCAGGAGATCTTCAAGTTTGCGGTAAAAAAGGTTCCGGAGTGTATCCGGCAGCTTTTGGAGGAGAGCAAGACAGAGACGGAAGAGATCAAATACTTTATTATGCACCAGGCAAATTACAGGATTTTTGAGGCCATAGCCAGGCGCATGAAGGTTTCGCTGGACCGGATTCCAATGAACATCCAAAAGTACGGAAACACCTCCGCTGCCTCCGTCCCCCTGCTTTTAGACGAGCTGAACCGGGGAGGAAAGCTGGAGAGGGGAGATAAGTTGGTGTTTGCCGGCTTTGGGGCAGGACTTACCTGGGGCGCTGCGCTGATGGAATGGTAGATAGAATGTTAGGGTAAGAAAAGGATTGAAGAATACCCTTCTCTTTTGTATAATAGGAATGACGGCAGAAAGCCAAATACAAAAGAGAGAGGGTATGTATTTTGAAGAAATTTATGAGGGAATTCAGAGAATTCATCGGCCGTGGAAACGTGATGGATATGGCCGTGGGCGTCATCATCGGCGGGGCGTTCTCCGCCATTGTGTCCTCCCTGGTGGATGACATTATCTCTCCGCTTCTGGGGCTGTTCGGAGGCTTAAACTTTGACCAGCTTAGCGTGAACCTTATGGGGGAGGTGACTCTGAATTACGGAAAATTTATTACTGCAGTAATTAACTTCCTGATTATGGCAGTGATTATTTTTGCCTTGATCAAGGCGCTGAATGCAGCGGCGGCAAAGCTGGCGAAAAAGAATGAGGAGGAGCCCATTGCTCCTGCCACAAAGACCTGCCCATACTGCAGAAGTGAGATTTCCGTGGAGGCTGTGAGATGCCCTCACTGTACATCTCAGCTGGAGCAGGCTGCGGCGAATAATTGACCACAGAAATAAACTCTGATATAATAGCGGTGATTTAGATATACTAGCTTTTAAATACCATTTGAAGTGAGGAAGGAGCATACGGATTATGCAGTGTGTAAGAAAGATAACAGAAGATTTGTTCTGGATTGGAGGCAATGACAGAAGGCTTGCCCTCTTTGAAAATATTTACCCTATTCCCAGAGGCGTTTCCTACAATGCCTACCTAATGATGGATGATAAGACCGTGCTTTTGGACACGGTGGACCACTCTGTGAGCGGTCAGTTTTTTGAAAATCTGGAATATGCACTGGATGGACGGGCTCTGGATTATATGATTATCAACCATATGGAGCCGGATCACTGTGCCATGATCGAGGAGGTGGTGCGCAGACACCCGGGTGTACAGATCGTGTGCAATGCCAAAATTGCGGGGATGATCAAACAGTTTTTCCGCTTTGACATTGATTCCAGGGTAGTTCTGGTAAAGGAGATGGATACACTCTGTACCGGAAGGCATACCTTTACCTTCGTGTTTGCGCCGATGGTTCACTGGCCTGAGGTTATGGTGAGTTATGATACTACAGATAAGATTTTGTTCTCTGCAGATGCGTTCGGCACCTTTGGGGCCTTAAACGGAAATATCTTTGCAGATGAGCTGGATTTTGAGGGGCAATGGCTGGAGGACGCCAGGAGATATTTTACCAATATTGTGGGGAAATACGGCATGCAGGTCCAGAACCTGCTCAAAAAAGCAGCTACCATTGAGATCGCCATGCTCTGCCCTCTGCACGGACCTGTATGGAGAGAAAACATTGGCTGGTTCGTGGAAAAATATCAGAGGTGGAGCAGCTACACTCCGGAGGATAAGACTGTGATGATTGCCTACGCCTCCATCTACGGGAATACGGAAAATGCGGCGGAAATCCTGGCAGGTAAACTGGCAGATAAGGGAATAAAGGGGATTGTGATGTATGATGTGTCCAACACCCATCCCTCAGTGCTGGTGTCGGAAGCCTTCCGGTGCAGCCATCTGGTATTTGCCTGCCCTACCTACAATGCAGGGCTGTTTCCAAACATGGAGACCGTACTGCTTGATTTAAAGGCGCACAATCTCCAAAACCGCAAGGTCGCTTTGATCCAGAACGGGACCTGGGCTGCGTCTGCTGGAAAGCAGATGAAAGAGATCCTTTCCGGAATGAAAAATGTGGAGATTTTGGAAAATGAGATCACTCTGAAGTCCTCCCTGAGGGAAGAGCAGTTGGGTGAACTCCAGGCAATGGCCGACCAACTGGCAGAGGATTTGGTATAGAGAATAAGCAGCTGTGTATGCGCTGCCGGGACAGAGGAAAGAACAGTCCCGGCAGCGCTTTTTTATATCATAGGATTAGGGTGTCAAAAGGTCACTGACCTTTTGACACCCTAATCCTATGATATAAAAAGCCCTCCGGGCGGGATCGCATTGCGGCGGAATGGAAGATGGCTGCCGGGGAAAAGCTGTTACTGTGAACAGTAACGAAAAGCTGTCTGCATAAATGGCGGCACTTGACAGTAGAGTATAATGAAACTAAAATGAATGAAAGAAAAGACAGGTCCTATGAAACAGCCAGCAACAGGGCAGCAGCACGTTTGCCAAAGAGGAGCATTTATGCAGTTTACCAGCCTTCATATCAAAAACTTTAAATATATCCGGGATATGAGGATTTCGGATATTGAAAATGCACTGATTCTCGTGGGAAAGAACAACACTGGAAAGACGGCTGTGCTGGAGGCAGTGCGGGCGGTTGCCGGTGCATACAAGTTCAGGGAAGAGGATTTTAATGAAAAGAGACAGAAAGTGGAGATCGATGTAACCCTGTCTGTGACAGAGGAGGATCTTCTGCGAATGCACCGCTATGGGATTGTAAGCCAGTATAAGCGCTATGAAGCGTGGTATGAGGACTTCTGCCGTAAGCTGCCCTCCTGCCATGACGGGGAACTGCAGTTTACCTATATGGCAAATGCCCAGGGGAAGGTCCGCTACAGCGACGGAATCAAGAAAAACAACCCGTACATACCAAAGGTGCTTCCAAAGATCTACTTTATCAGTACAGACCGCAAGCTTAAGCAGCTTCAGGAGAATCTGCTCTCCTTTGAGGAGGACAGACAGCTAAAACAGATCCGCTCAGATACCTGTATGTTTGAGCAGGGAAAGCGGTGCAACAGATGCTTTCAGTGTGTTGGCCTGATCAATCAAAAGAGTCCTGCCCAGATGAGTGCGGTGGAGACGGCCAAGCTGCTGGAATACAAGCTGGCCCAATTGAATTTGAGAGAGTTTTCAGCCCGCCTGAACCGCAGCTTTAGAAGGAATGGGGGTTTTGACGAGATTCATTATGAGATGCGCTGCGACATGGGGAAAGCCTGCACCGTGAAGGCGGAGGCATTTAACCAGGAGAGAAACACTGCCACGCCCATAGAGCGCATGGGAAAAGGCATGAGAAGTATCTATATGCTTTCCCTTCTTGAGACCTACGCGGAGGGGGAGGACCGGGTGCCCAGCGTAATCCTGGTGGAAGACCCTGAGACGTTTCTGCATCCCCAGTTGCAGAAAAATGCGGAGGACATCCTGTACCGCCTCTCAAAAAAGAACCAGGTCATGTTTTCCACTCACTCTCCTAATATGATCTTTAACTTTAGCAGCCGGCAGATCCGGCAGGTGGTGCTGGATGAACAGTACTACACCACTGTGCGGGAGAAGGTGGACATGGATGAGATCCTGGACGATTTAGGGTTTAACGCCAGTGACCTGATGAATGTCAGTTTTGTGTTTATTGTGGAGGGAAAACAGGATAAGAGCCGTCTGCCGCTTCTTCTGGAGAAGAACTACTCTGAAATGTATGATGGCAGGGGAAAGCTGTCCCGGATTGCCATCATCACCACCAATAGCTGCACGAATATCAAAACCTATGCGAACCTGAAATATATGAACCAGATTTATCTGAGAGACCAGTTTCTTATGATCCGGGACGGAGATGGGGAGGACCCCGGGGAGCTGGCTGCAAGGCTGTGCAAATACTATGAGGAGCGAAGTCTGGAGGATGTGGACCGCCTGCCCCGGGTGACGGGAAAGAATGTGCTGATTTTAAAGTACTACTCCTTTGAAAATTACTTTTTGAATCCTGAAATTATGGTGAAGGTGGGGGTCCTGGAAAAGGAGGATGATTTTTACCATATCTTTTTGGAGAAGTGGAAGGAATATCTGTACCGGATACGCAGCGGCCGCCATTTGACGGAAATGCTGGGATTTCAGTTGCAGACAGAGAACCAGGTGAGGGAGCATATGGAAGAGATCAAAAGATACATGAGAGGGCATAATCTTTTTGATATCTTCTATGGTCCATTCCGAAAACGGGAGCAGGAGATTTTAAAGAGGTACATTGAGCTGGCACCCAGGCAGGAATTCCAGGACATTTTTGAAGCTGTGGAGCGGTTCGCTTATTTTGAGAGCAGGAAGAGGCAGGAGGATACTAGTATAACTCCCGGTAAATAATCATACAGTTCGGTGAGGATGATTTACTTTGCGTTATACTAGCGGATTGAACTGAATGGGGGATTGTGATATTCTGAAAGAAAAAAGGGGAGAGGCGCAATGGAGAAAAATAGTCTGAAATACCAAACCTATGTGGAGATCTTAAAGAAGGAATTGGTTCCGGCCATGGGCTGTACAGAACCCATCGCTCTGGCCTACTGTGCGGCAAAGGCCAGGGAAGTCCTGGGAGAGCTGCCAGGGCGCATAGAGGTGGAGGCCAGCGGAAATATTATTAAAAATGTCAAGAGTGTAGTGGTACCCAACACCGGAGGCCAGAGAGGAATCGAGGCCGCTGTGGGGATTGGAATCCTGGCGGGGGATGCCGCAAAAGAGCTGGAAGTGCTCTCGTCTGTGACACGGGAGAAAAAGGAACAGCTGCCGGCCTATCTGAATCAGGTAAAGATTCAGGTGGAGCCTGCACAGAGCGGGTACCTGCTGGATATTCAGGTCCGCGTATATGGGGCGGAGGCAAAGGCCTCTGTGCGCATTGCGGGAAAGCATACCAATATTATCCGGGTGGAAAAAAACGGAGAAGTGCTGTTGGACAGAGAAGCGGAAAGCACTGATAAAAGGGAGGAAGCTGCAGAAGGAGAGATGTCACAGAGGGAGAAAAGATGTGGGGAACCGGATTACAGCCTGCTGAATGTGGAGGATATCTGCGCTTTTGCACAGTGTGCTGATCTGGAGGACGTGAGGGAGATTCTGGAACGCCAGATCTCCTACAATACGGCCATCTCGGAGGAGGGATTTCAGGGGGACTACGGAGCGAATATTGGGTCAGTCCTGCTGAAATCCTACGGTGACAGTGTGAAAAACCGCGCAAAGGCCCGGGCAGCCGCCGGGTCAGATGCCAGGATGAATGGCTGCGAGCTGCCAGTGGTGATCAACTCCGGCAGCGGCAACCAGGGGATGACAGTTTCCCTTCCCGTACTGGAGTTTGCAAAAGAGCTGGGCAGCAGCCAGGAGGACATTCTGCGCGCTCTGATTATCTCTAATCTGACTGCCATTCACCAGAAAACAGGGATCGGGTCACTCTCCGCCTACTGCGGAGCGGTCAGCGCGGGAGCCGGAGCAGGAGCTGGGATTGCCTATCTGAGAGGCGGAAGGTACAGGGAGATCGCCCACACCATTGTAAATACACTGGCAATTACATCTGGTATCATCTGTGACGGGGCCAAGGCTTCCTGTGCGGCCAAGATCGCCACCGCAGTGGACGCCGGGATCTTGGGATATGATATGTATCTGGAGGGGCAGCAGTTCTACGGAGGAGACGGCGTGGTCTCAAAGGGCGTGGAGAATACCATTAAAAATATTGGCCGCCTGGGCAGAGATGGTATGCGGGAGACAGACAGGGAAATACTACATATTATGACGTGTGTGGACTAAACCAAACATGGAGAATGTAGAATAGCCACGAAGAAGAAAGGGTGTGCCAGAGAAGATGTGCGGCAGATATTATATTGATGATGAGACAGCCAGAGAGATGGAAAGAATTGTAAGGGGCTTAGATACCAGGCTTCCGGAACTGTCTCCCTCACCAAAGGCGGATGTGTATCCTGCTCAGAGAGGGACGGTGATAAGAGCCAGGGAGGGAAAATGTGAGGTTCAAAGCATGAAGTGGGGATTTCCGGGGTTTCAGAAAAAGGGAGTCATCTTTAACGCCCGTTCTGAGGGAGTTCTGGAAAAGAGAATGTTTCAGGAGAGTGCAAGAAACAGGCGGTGCATTGTGCCGGCCAGAGGATTTTACGAGTGGGACAGGGCAAAGAATAAGGTGAGCTATGAACGAAGAGACGGACAGCTGCTCTACATGGGTGGAATTTGGAACTGTTACGGAGAGGAGGACTGTTTTGTCATACTGACCACCCAGGCAAATGATTCCGTTTCTGATGTGCATGACCGGATGCCTCTGGTGCTGGAGGAAGGGGAAGTTTCGCCCTGGCTTTTGGATGAGGGGAGCCTGAAATTTTTGCTGCACAAGGTTCCGGCACCTCTTCAGAGAGTTTCCGGATTTGTCCAGCAGACACTGCCGTTTCTGTAGGAGCGGGCAGATAACCAGATTTTACCGGTTGAAAACGAGAACGTGTGTTCTATAATAAAAATATGGAGGAAGAACATATGTTTGAAAATATTGTATTTCATGTGGATGTCAATTCCGCCTTCCTTTCCTGGGAGGCGGTTTTTCGTTTGGAGAGGATGGGGGAGCTCCGTGATTTGAGACAGATTCCATCGGCAGTCTCCGGGGATGTGGCCATGAGAAGGGGAATTATTTTGGCAAAGTCTATCCCCGCAAAGCGGTACGGGATAAAGACAGGGGAGAGCATTGGGGAGGCCAGACAGAAGTGCCCCGGTCTGGTGCTGGTTCCCCCCAGATATCAGCTGTATGAGAGATGCTCCAAAGCCATGATGGCAATTCTGAGAGAATACTCCCCGGCAGTGGAGCAGTACTCTGTGGATGAAGCCTATATGGATATGACAGGGGTAGCAGGCTTGGGAGAAAAACCGGAGAAGGCTGCGGAAGAAGTAAAGAGAAGGATCAGGGAGGAGCTGGGATTCACAGTGAATATCGGGATTTCTTCCAATAAGCTGCTTGCAAAGATGGCCTCGGACTTTCGCAAGCCGGATCAGGTGCACACCCTGTTCCCGGAAGAGATGCAGGAAAAAATGTGGAGGCTGCCTGTGGGGGAGTTATTTTTTGTGGGCAGGGCAGCGCGCAGGAAACTGTTTCAACTGGGAATACGCACCATCGGAGAGCTGGCAGAGGCAGATCCGCAGATTTTGAAGGCTCACTTGAAAAAACAGGGGGAGATCATCTGGCAGTTTGCCAACGGAAGGGACTTCTCACTGGTGGAACCAGTACCACCCAGGAACAAGGGATATGGAAACAGCACCACCATCCCCTTTGATGTGAGGGACGAAAGGACAGCGCAGATTGTCTTGATGGCCCTGTCAGAGACTCTGGGCACCAGGCTGCGCAGGGATGGGGTGAAGGCCAAGGTGGTGAGCGTTTCTGTGAAAGACTGGGAGTTTCATGTCATCTCCCACCAGAGAGTGTTGGAACACGCCACAGATATCACAAACGAGATCTGCAGGGCAGCGTTTCAACTGTTTCAGGAGGTGTGGGATGGAAGCCCCATACGTCATCTGGGGATTCATACTGGGAAGATCAGTGAACAGGACGGTATACGCCAGAGGGGGTTGTTTGAGGAATGGAATTATGAAAAGGAGGAGATGGCAGACCGGGCAGCAGACAACATTAGGGACAGGTTTGGGAGAGATGCACTGCAGCGGGCCGTCTTTTTGGAATACACTGCTATTGACCATATGAGCGGAGGGGTTCCCAGACAGGCCAGATAGCGGAAAGGAGGAGGTGACTTTGGGGTTTCGCATAGAATATGGGTTAAAAGAAGCGGATGAGGGAAAATTAAAAAGGGAGCAAAGAGATGTGGCCTGTGACTGCTGGTTTACCAGCGGAGGAAAAATGATTCCACGTTTTCTGAAGTACTGCGACGAGGAGGGAATTATCCGCCAGATTTGGGATATTAGGGTAATCTATACCCAGGAAAGGCGATACTGTGGCATCCCCGCTAGAGAATACCGGTGTGAGGCCGAAATAGGAGGAAGGCTCAGGGAATTTATCCTGCGCTTTTGGATGGAGGAGTGCCGGTGGCAGATGGAGTTGTGTGGGTAAGTGACAGTTCAGACGAAGCATAGCCCTGCGCCGGAGGAAGCGTCCGCCTTAGCCTGTAACGGACCGGACCCGTCTGAGCTGTTACGATTCAAGAGTGGATAGATATTCCTTGCCTGGTTGGTATTGACAAAAAGAAAAAGTGTGATATAATAATAGTAACAATTACTAGTATTATAAGTAAAAGGAGGAAAGACTATGCTGAGAGGTAAAGTTGCGGTGGTGACAGGAGGAACAAGGGGAATCGGTTATGCCGTTGTAAAAAAATATATAGAGCAGGGAGCCAGAGTGGCGCTGTTTGGCTCCAGAAAAGAGACTGTGGATCAGGCTTTGGAGCAGTTAAAGGAAGAGGCGGCACAGGGAAAGGTCATAGGAATGCATCCGAATCTGCTGAACGAACAGGAAGTGAGGGAGGCATTTGAACAGGTGAGGCAGCAGTGGGGAAGAGTGGATATTCTGGTGAATAATGCAGGCGTCTCCGCCAGAGACAGTGTGTATGATTACCGGGTGGAAGACTTTGAGCGGACTATTGACCTGAATATCAATGCAGTGTTTATATGCGCGCAGGCAGCAGCCAGGATCATGAGGGAGCAGGGGGGAGGCGTGATTTTAAACACCAGTTCTGTGGTGAGCCTGTATGGTCAGTCAGCGGGAAGCGCCTATCCTGCCTCTAAGTTTGCGGTAAACGGTTTGACGAAGTCCTTGGCAAAGGAGCTGGGAAGAGATCATATTCGTGTAAACGCAGTTGCACCGGGTGTAATAAGGACCGACATGGTGGCAGCCCTTCCGGATGAGATTATCAAGCCATTGATTGCCACTATCCCGTTGGGAAGGGTGGGAGAGCCGGAGGATGTCGCTAACGCGTTTCTGTTCTTGGCAAGCGATATGGCATCCTATGTGACAGGAGAGATTCTCTCCGTGGATGGAGCTGCAATGACCTAAAACTGTAGAATGGCGAAAACGTAGGTGGCAGTATCCATGGATCAGATGCCAATGAAAACAAAACAGGAGGGCAAGAAGCAGCCTTCTCTGCATATACTATAGAAACCATAAAACGGGAACGGAATGGGAGCTATGGAAAAAAGAAAACAGAATCAGGAACCGGAACAGAGGACGTATTACCTTAGGGGTATGGGCGTCCTCTGTTTGGCTGCGCTTTTATTTGCAGCCGGCCTTTGGAGGTTTGGCACAGGGAGTATACCAGCCAGCAGTCGTGCCGGGGAACGTGAACTTCCCATTTACTGTGTGGATACGCCCAAAAAGCAGGTAGCGCTCTCCTTTGACGCGGCCTGGGGAAACGAGGATACACAGGCTATTTTGGATATTTTAGAAAAAAATCAGGTAAAAGCCACATTTTTTATGACCGGAGGCTGGGTGGACAGCTATCCGGAGGATGTAAAGCGGATCTATGCCGCAGGACATGATCTGGGTAACCACAGCCAGAACCATAAAAATATGAGCCAGCTCAGTGACCAGGAAAAAACGGAGGAGATCATGGGGGTACATGAGAAGGTAAAGGCATTGACTGGCGTGGAGATGGAGCTTTTCCGCCCGCCCTACGGGGACTATGACAATGCGGTGGTTTTAAACGCCAGGGAAAATGGATATTATCCAATTCAGTGGTCTGTGGACAGTCTGGACTGGAAAGATTACGGGGTGGAGAGTATCATTCAGACCGTGTGTGAGAATGAGGCCCTGGACGGAGGGGCTATCATTTTGATGCATAATGGGGCCAAATACACGGCCAAGGCACTGGAGACTGTCATAATAACACTGCGGGAAAAGGGATATGAACTGGTCCCAATCTCCCAGTTGATCTATAAGGAAAACTATCACATGGATCATACCGGAAAGCAGATTTTGGATGAGAGAGAAACAAACGGTAACAGTTCAGCCAAGCTGAACTGCTACAACAAATGGGATTCCGGAACATAAATTACTTGACCTGTCGTAGTAATCGTGCTATAGTATGATTACTACGACAGACATAGTACGACAGACGTAATACTGGAAAGGTATTCAGTAAGTTTAGATTTACTGCGCATCTGTTCTGTCGGAAAATAGCGGAAGGAAGGGGAGATACGTTGATCAGTAGTGATGTAATGCGGGGTTATAATGATACCATCATCCTCTGTCTTCTTATAGGCGGCCCGTCCTATGGCTATGAGATATCCAAGAAGATCAGGGAGATGACAGCGGAAAAATATGTCATCAAGGAAACCACCCTGTACTCCGCGTTTACCAGGCTGGAGAAAAACGGCTTTATTGAGTCCCTTTTTGGAAATGAGACAAATGGAAAAAGACGGACTTACTACCGTCTCACAGAGAAGGGCAGAGAGTACTACAGGGAAAAATGTGAAGAATGGCAGCTCACAAAAGAAGTGGTGGAGCATTTCATTCTGAAATGATAGCTGGCCGGGAAGCCTGCCGCCGGGAGGGCGGGCAGCCAGCAGAGTAAAAGGAGGAGAAGTATGGAGACAATCAAAATTTATCTAGAAAATATGTTTATGAATCTGCCGAGGACGCCGGAGGTGGAGCGTGCAAAAGAGGAGCTGTTCCAGATGATGGAAGACAAATACAATGAACTGAAAGCGTCCGGCAGAACGGAAAATGAAGCCATTGGGATCGTGATTTCTGAGTTCGGCAATCTGGAAGAGGTGGCTGAGAGTCTGGGGATATCTTCCTATGTGCATAAGGAGAGACAGGGAGAGAGAGAGGAGCCCGGAGAAGCCAGACGGATAGGCATTGAGGAGGCCAGGCGCTATCTGGATGGCCAGTATGCCTTTGGCACCAGGATTGGCATAGGCGTCGCGCTGTGCATATGGTCGCCTATTGTGTTGATCATTCTGGGAGGTATTGCGGACGGCACACCTATAGAAGACGTGGCAGGTGGGGTGGGACTTTTGATATTGTTTCTGATGGTTGCCCCCGCAGTGGCTATTTTTATCTACAATGGAATGAAATCAGAAAAGTTTAAATATTTACAGGAAGAACTTTTCAGTCTGGACTATGAGGCGGAAAATTATGTGCGGACAGAGGAGGAAGAATTTCAGGGAGTCTTTACAGCCTGCATTACTGTTGGAGTGGTTCTGTGCATCATCAGTGTGATGCCCATATTCGCTGTGGAAGTGCTTTTTGGGGGAAGTGAACTGGCTGCGGCTGTGGCCATCGGAATTCTCCTGTTTGTGGTCAGCATCGGCGTGTTCTTATTCATCTTTGGGGGAATCAGGAAGAGCGCCTACTCTGTTTTACTTCAGAAGGGAGAGTATAATCGGGAAAAAAAAGTGCAAAAAGAGCGTGAAAAGAAGGCTGAAAAGGTAATCGGAGCCATTGGTGGGGTATACTGGTCTGTTGTGACCTGTATTTATCTGCTGTGGAGTTTTCTGACTATGAAATGGGGATCTACATGGATTATCTGGCCTATTGCCGGCGTTCTCTTCGGGGCAATCGCATCCATCTGTAATGCAGTCGCGGGCGTGACCGGAAGTAATGACAATCGTTAACTCCTGGTAACAGGGCAGCTTGGCTGAACTGTTACAACTCCTGTGAAAAGTTTGTGGCCTGCCTTGCAAATTCTGGAAGAACTGCTATAATGGAAGGGAAAGTGAAGACAACCAGCATTAGCTGCAGGACATACAGTAAGGAGTAATAAATGAGCTTAAAGAAATTAAGAAAGATTATGGGATGTCTGATGCTCACATCAGCCATGGTGATGTCCCTCCCGCAGATGGCATTTGCCGCTCAGTCGAAGCCGGAAGTACAGAGCACCAGCGAGAAGGAAAGCGCAAGGGAGCCCCAGGAATCCGCCACTGAAAAGGCGACGGAGGCTCAGACTGAGAGTCAGTCGGAAACACAGGGGGAATCCCAGACAGAGTCACAGTCGGAGAGCCAGTCCGAGTCTGGGAGTGAAACCCAGACGGAGAGCGAGACTCAGACAGCTTCGGAGAGCAGTACCCAGACAGACTCGGAATCTGAGACAGATACGCAGACAGATACGGAGCTGCAGATTGAAGAGCCGGATAAGGATAAACTGGATGAGGAAGAGCTGCATCCAAATGAGAATATTAAGAAGGGCAAAGAAGATAAAGAACCGGAAGATCACTCAGATGCCAATGCGAACCTGACTACCAATATTATTGCAGGAAATGAGGTTTATCTGGAGAAGCTCTCCAGTACATATGGATTGAAATTTGCAGATGGTTTTGAGGAAGTGATGGAGGAGATCGAGGCGGATTACAAAGAGTGGCTGGATACTCCGGAGGACTTTTTGGCAACCAATTGGCAGGAGGTTCTGGCAGTTTATGTGCTTCGCCACCAGACGGAATATGGGTCCGGAAAGATCACTATGGATAAGAATGCTAAGGAGGAACTGGAAAAGGTCTTTTTCCTGATGAACATCCGCAGTTCCTCCAGTATAGCAAATAAGCTCGCCAAAGAGATTGACCTGGAGAATGAGAACTGCGCCCTGACGGTTGAGGATTATGCACAGCTCCGCAATCTGGGCAGGGAGGAAACGGAAGTTCTGGAGAAATACACTTCCGAGGAGTGTAAGCAGCTCTGTGCCATTGTGACCGCAGCCAAGGGCTTTGTGCGCGAGGAAGTGGGAGAAGGTATCTCTGAGGAGCGTATTGCGATTGTAGCAGCGGCCTGCAGCCTGGTGGGGAAGGTAGGCTACTTCTGGGGAGGAAAATCCTACACCATAGGATGGGACTCTATGTGGGGGTCTCCGATGCAGGTGACAGCAGCGGGGAGTCAGTCCACAGGCACCAGCAGAGGGTATGGACTGGACTGCAGCGGTTTTGTGTGCTGGTCTTATTACAATGGACTGGGCGGCACAGACGGCGGCATAGGAAACCACACCACCACACAGTGGAATTCCACTGAGATGGTGGACAGCGACAAGGCACAGCCCGGCGACCTGGTATTCTACAATTCACCCGCAGCAGGGGATCAGAACCATGTAGGCGTGGTGATCGGCAAGAACGAGGACGGAAGCCTTGCAGTGGCTCACTGTTCCTCCAGCAAGAACGGGGTAGTGGTAGGCGAGGCGTGGTCTGCAGGCTTTAAATATGTGAGAAGTCCTTTGTCATTGAAATAAAAA
The DNA here is from genome assembly GCF_058119865.1 of Ruminococcus sp. 8Y-12. NCBI lineage: Bacteria > Bacillati > Bacillota > Clostridia > Eubacteriales > Oscillospiraceae > Ruminococcus > Ruminococcus sp. 8Y-12. Next base: position 2,736,260 of record NZ_CM176623.1, read on the forward strand.
GGGTGAACAGTAACAACTATTACATAAAAGAAGAATAGGCAGTGAGTTTTTTGTTGACAAAAGAAAAACTCACTGCTATTATTTTGTTTAGAGCAAAGGCGTTCTTAGTGGGTTAAGAGCGCCTTTTTATATTATGACAAAAGTCGAGAATATTTAATTGAAAAGGAGAAATGACTATGAAGTATACAAAACAGGATGTAATGAGGCTTGTGCAGGAGGAGGATGTGGAGTTTATCCGCCTTCAGTTTACGGATATGTTCGGCACTTTGAAAAACGTGGCTATCACCTCCAGTCAGCTGGAGAAGGCCCTTGACAACCAGTGCATGTTTGACGGTTCCTCCATTGAGGGATTTGTCCGGATTGAAGAGTCTGACATGTATCTCTACCCGGATTTGAATACTCTGGCAATTTTTCCGTGGCGTCCTCAGCAGGGAAAGGTGGCCAGACTGATCTGCGATGTGCACCGCCCGGGCGGGGAACCCTTTGAGGGAGATCCCAGATATATTTTAAAAAAGGTTTTAGGGGAAGCAAAACGGATGGGATATGGATTTGACGTGGGGCCAGAGTGTGAATTCTTTCTGTATCACACGGATGACAACGGACAGCCCACGACCATTACCCACGAAAAGGCTGGGTATTTTGACTTAGGACCTGTGGACTTAGGGGAAAATGCCCGCAGGGACATGGTGCTCACACTGGAGGATATGGGGTTTGAGATAGAGGCTTCCCACCACGAGGTCGCGCCGGCCCAGCATGAGATTGATTTCCGCTACGATGAGGCGCTGGCAACTGCGGACAATATCATGACCTTTAAGCTGGCGGTCAAGACCATTGCCAAACGCCACGGACTGCACGCTAGCTTTATGCCCAAACCTAAAGAAGGGATCAATGGATCAGGGATGCACACAAACATGTCTCTTACCAAGGATGGAAAAAACGCATTCTCAGATGTAAACGACCCCTTGGGCCTGAGCAGGGATGCCTATTATTTTATCGGTGGTTTGATGAGACATATCAAGGGAATGACTGCGATCACCAATCCCCTGGTAAATTCCTATAAACGTCTTGTGCCTGGATTTGAGGCTCCGGTGTACATTGCGTGGTCATCCACCAACCGCAGCCCGCTGATACGGATTCCGGCTGCCCGTGGGGAGGGCACACGCGTAGAGCTGCGCTGCCCGGACGCCTCCGCGAACCCTTATCTGGTGCTTGCCGTGTGCCTGGCTGCGGGAATGGATGGAATCAAAAATCAGATCATGCCTCCGGCCAGTGTGGATAAAAATATTTTTGAGATGACAGCGGCCCAGAAGGAAGAGGAGGGGATCGACTCCCTGCCCAACAATCTTCTGGAGGCAATTCACGCCCTGGAAAATGACCCGTTTATCCAAAATGTACTGGGAGAGCATGTGAGCCAGCGCTATATCCGCGCGAAAAAGCAGGAATGGGCCCAGTACTGCCGGCATGTATCCAGCTGGGAGATTGAGCAGTATCTCTATAAGATATGATTTCTGTTTTATCTTGCATCATAGGAAAGTCCTTCGGGATTCCCTATGATATAAAAAGCCCTCCGGGCGGGATCGCCCTGCGCGCAGGATTCTTTTTTAAAAGAAGATAAGACTCTCACCTCTATAGGGGGTGGGTAAAAAGAAATCCGTCTTGGTGGGAGTCCAATCCCCTTCCAAGATAAAGCCTCCGGCGGATGGCAGAAGCGCGCAGGTAATTTATGCCATGCGTAGCATGACACGCGCTTCGCCGCAAATACGCGGAGGCGTATTTGAATCTAAGGAAGCTTATTGACAAGACAGGAGGTGGTTCTGTGACAAACGTGATTGTGGTCTTTCCCAGAACGGAGGATGCACAGAATATAAAGAATCTGCTGGTGCGCCACGGCTATGAGGTGGCTGGAACTTGTACCAGCGGCGCCCAGGCTATTCAGACGATGGACCGCCTGGGGGAGGGGATTGTGCTGTGCGGGTATAAGTTTAATGATATGATCTATTCACAGCTTTACGAGTGTCTGCCACCGCAGTTTCAGATGCTCCTGGCAGCTTCTCCCCACATCCTGTCAGAATGCAGAGACAATGATATTGTCTGTCTGTCCCTGCCTCTGAAGGTACATGACCTGATTAACACACTGGAGATGATGGCCGGCTCTTTGATGCGGCGCAGAAGGAGGCAAAATGCCAAGCCGAGGGCGCGAAACGGGGAGGAAAAAAAGATCATTGAGGAGGCCAAGAAGCTGCTGATCGAGCGGAACAATATGACGGAGGAGGAGGCGCACCGATATATTCAAAAGTGCAGTATGGACAGTGGCAACAATATGGTGGAGACCGCCCGAATGGTGTTCAGCCTGATGAAATTTTAGGTTTTCTTTTCCGGGGGTGTATGGTATCATATGGATAATTTAGGCGATTGGAGGATATTATGAAGTTTACGAAAATGCAGGGAATCGGAAATGATTATGTATATGTCAACTGTTTTGAGGAGGATGTGAAGCATCCGGGGAAAGTTTCCGCTCTGGTCAGTGACCGGCATTTTGGAGTTGGTTCGGACGGCCTCATTCTGATTAAGCCCTCTCTGAAGGCAGATTTTAAGATGGAGATGTACAACGCGGATGGCTCAGAGGGAGCCATGTGCGGAAACGGCATCCGCTGCGTGGCCAAGTATGTCTATGATTACGGGTTAACGGATCAGACCAGGATCAGCATTGAGACAAAGAGCGGCATAAAATATGTGGATCTGACCGTGCAAAACGGCAAGGTGTCCCTGGTGAGAGTAAATATGGGCTCTCCTGTCCTTGAGGCGGCACAGATCCCCATTGTCTCTGAAAAGGAGAAGGTCATAAACGAGCCGATTGTGGCAGCGGGGACAGAATACCGGATGACCGGCGTATCTATGGGGAATCCCCACGCTGTGGTCTATATAGAGGATGTGAGAGGGCTGGAGATTGAAAAGATCGGCCCTGCATTTGAAAACCATCCCAGGTTTCCGGACCGGGTCAACACAGAATTTGTCCGCGTGATGGATGAGCACACTGTGGAGATGCGCGTCTGGGAGAGGGGGTCCGGGGAAACCCTGGCCTGCGGTACAGGCGCCTGCGCGGTGGCTGTGGCTTCCATATTGAACGGGTATGTAAAGGGGGAAGTGACGGTAAAGCTGCTGGGAGGGGATTTGCAGATTGAATGGGACCGGGAAGAGAATACGGTCTATATGACCGGACCTGCCCAGGTAGTATTTGACGGTGAGATTAGCCTGTAAGAGAGTTAAGGAGGAAGAGATGTTTAAGATCAATGATAATTATCTGAAACTACCGGGAAGCTATCTGTTTTCCAATATAGCAAAAAAGGTTGCCGCCTACACAGAGGCAAATCCTGACAGAGAGATTATCCGTCTGGGTATCGGCGACGTGACACAGCCTTTGGCTCCCGCTATCATTGAATCCCTGCACACAGCGGTGGATGAGATGTCCAGGGCCGAGACTTTCCGCGGATACGCGCCGGATCTGGGATATGAATTTTTGCGCAGCGTCATTGCCAGGAATGACTATGCGGACAGAGAATGTGAGATAGGGGCGGACGAGATATTTATCTCCGACGGCGCAAAGTGCGACTCCGGAAATATCCAGGAGATTTTCAGCGTGGACAATAAGATTGCAGTGTGCGATCCGGTTTACCCTGTCTATGTGGATACGAATGTGATGGCAGGGCGGACGGGAACGTATGACTCTTTAAGCGAGACCTGGAGTGATGTGATCTACATGCCCTGCACTGCGGAAAATCAATTTGTGCCGGAGCTGCCGGGGGAGACGCCGGACATTATCTATCTGTGCTTTCCCAATAACCCAACGGGTACCACGATCACAAAGGATCAGCTTCAGGTTTGGGTGGACTATGCCAATAAGGTGGGGGCTGTGATCATCTACGATGCGGCTTATGAGGCTTATATCTCAGAAAAAGACGTACCTCACTCCGTCTACGAGTGCGAGGGCGCCAGAACATGTGCCATAGAGCTTCGCAGCTTTTCCAAAAACGCGGGCTTTACCGGGACGCGTCTGGGTTTTACCGTGGTTCCTAAGGATTTAAAATGCGGGGATGTTATGCTTCACTCCCTCTGGGCCAGACGGCATGGCACCAAGTACAACGGGGCGCCCTACATTATACAGAGAGCCGGTGAGGCAGTGTACTCAGAGGCTGGGAAAGCCCAGCTGAGGAAGCAGGTGGCATACTACATGGACAATGCCAAAGTGATCTTTAATGGCTTGAAGGATGCGGGATACACCGTGTTTGGAGGTGTGAATGCCCCCTATATTTGGCTGAAGACACCGGATAAGATGACCTCCTGGGAATTTTTCGACTATCTTCTGGAGAATGCCAATGTGGTGGGGACACCAGGCTCAGGCTTTGGACCCAGCGGAGAGGGGTATTTCAGACTCACTGCGTTTGGAAGCCGGGAAAACACAGCAGCAGCCATCGAACGAATCAAAAAGCTCTAAATGTTCAGTTTGGACCGGGTCATTTTTCAAAAATGACCCGGTCCAAACTGATATAAAATCTAAACAGATTTAAATTTAGAGAAGCTGGATTCCACTGGCCATCGCTTTTTCTGCTATGTGGTCGGGCCAGAGGGAGGCCTGCACTTCACCGATATGGGCTTTCCGGAGATAGAACATGCAGATACGTGACTGACCGATGCCGCCTCCTATGGTATAGGGCACTTCCTGGTTCAGGATTGCCTTTTGGAAAGGCAGGTCAGCCCGTTCCGGACAGCCTGCAGCGGCCAGCTGGCGTAAAAGGGCATCTTCATCTACGCGGATTCCCATGGAGGAAAGCTCCAGGGCGATATCCAGGACAGGGTAATATACTATAATATCTCCGTTTAAGGCCCAGTCATCGTAGTCCGGGGCGCGTCCGTCGTGTTTTTCTCCGGATGCCAGGGTTCCTCCGATCTGCATGATGAACACGGCGCCTTTGAGTTTGGCGATGTTGTACTCCCTCTCCTTGGGTGTGCAGTTCGGGTATAGATCCTCCAGCTCCTGGGTCGTTATAAAAAAGATTTCCTTTGGCAGGATCTCCTCAATGTAGTCATATTCTATGGACATATATTTCTCAGTCTTTTTCAGTGCCTTGTAGACTGTGCGGACCACACTTTGAAGCGTCTCCATGGTGCGCTCCTCTTTTTTAATGATTTTCTCCCAGTCCCACTGATCCACATAAATGGAGTGGATATTGTCCGTATCCTCGTCCCTGCGGATGGCGCTCATGTCTGTGTAAAGCCCCTCACCGTAGGAAAAACCGTATTTTTTCAGAGCAAAACGTTTCCACTTAGCCAGAGAGTGGACGATCTCCGCAGGAGCGTCCCCCTGCTCTTTGATCCCAAAACTTACGGGGCGTTCCACTCCGTTTAAATTGTCGTTTAGCCCGGACTGGGGCGTGACAAACAGGGGGGCGGATACACGCAGCAGGTTCAGGCGCTCTGCCAGGGTCTTTTGAAAAAAGTCCTTCACGGTCTTAATGGCAACCTGAGTATCGTGTAGATTCAACTCCGACTTATATTGCTCAGGGATAATCAAATGTTCCATAATAAACTCCTTTTCTTGCTTGGGCTTAAAGATTCGTAACTGTTCAGTACCTTTACAGTTACATGCAAAAATCCATATAAAAGATTCAATGTCTAGTATAACATCATTTTCAGGGATTGTGCAAAAAGAAAATAAAAAACCCTTGCAATTGAAAAATAACTGTGCTAGTATGTGCTACATAAAAGAAAATGCAGTGAAGGAGACTCTTGCTTTGAAACTTGACAGGAATACGGCGTCACCGACTGAGAGCGCTGTTTAAGGGAAGGGGCAGACAGGGAACACTCCGGAGCAGACTGGCTGAAAACAGGAGTAGGTCAGTACGTAGCACGCGTTAAGTGTAATGAGAGGCAGGGACTTTCGGTTTCTGCAATGCGGGTGGTACCGCGGATATGATAAATGATCCGTCCCGGAATAGTAAATATTCCGGGACTTTTTGTGCACAAAAAAGTCTCCGGAATCAAAACTGCCGCAAAGGCGCGGAAGAAGATGTAGGGATACGTCTGTCTTCGTCAGCTCTTTGTGGCGGTTTTTTTACTCATATCTGTTGCAACAATATTGGAAAAATGATGATGAGAGGAGAAGAACCATGGATGTTTTAAAAGGCGTAATCGAAAAAGAGACAAGGGAAATCTGTGAACTGGCAGAGCCGCATATGGCTGGCAAGACCGTGAGGGTAAACGGTGCGGTCCACACCATTCGGGATATGGGAGAGGTGGCTTTTGTGGTATTGAGAAAGCGGGAAGGCCTGCTGCAGTGTGTGTTTGAGGAGGGCATTACAAAATTTGACTTGAAAGAGCTGCAGGAAGCGGATACCATAGAGGTAACGGGGGTTGTAAAACCGGAAGAGCGGGCGCCCCACGGCGTGGAGGTGCGTATGGAGAAGATACGTGTACTCAGCCGGTCAGCAGAGCCTCTGCCACTGGCAGTCTCCAAGTGGAGGCTGAACACCTCCCTGGAGGCAAAGCTGAACATGCGATCCATTGCTCTTAGAAACATCAGGGAGAGGGCTAAGTTTAAGGTTCAGGAGGGCATTGTCAGAGGATTCCGGGACTTTCTTTATCAAAAAGGATTTACGGAAATACGCACGCCGAAGATCGGGGCTAAGGGGGCGGAGGGAGGCTCCAATGTCTTTAAACTGGACTATTTCCACCGCCCGGCTGTCCTGGCCCAGAGTCCCCAGTTTTACAAACAGATGATGGTGGGGGTCTTTGACAGGGTGTTTGAGACCGCACCCGTGTTCCGGGCGGAGAAGCACAATACCAAAAGACATCTGAACGAATACACCAGTCTGGACTTTGAGATGGGGTATATCGATGGATTTGAGGATATTATGGGGATGGAGACGGGATTCCTCCAGTACACAATGGAGCTTCTGAGAAAGGAGTATGCAAAGGAACTGAGCATACTGAAGGTGGAACTTCCAAAGACAGAGGAGATTCCGGCGGTCCGCTTTGACCAGGCCAAAGAGATGGCAGCTGAGAAATATAAGAGAAAGATAAAGAACCCCTACGATCTGGAGCCGGAGGAGGAGGTCTTGATCAGTCGGCTGTTTCAGGAGGACTATGGGGCAGACTTTGTGTTTGTGACACATTACCCCGCCAAAAAGCGCCCCTTCTATGCAATGGATGACCCCGAAGACAGCCGGTTTACCTTGAGCTTTGACCTGCTGTTTCGTGGAATGGAGATCACCACAGGGGGACAGCGCATCCATGATTATCACCTGCTGCTTGACAAAATCGCAGCCAGGGGCATGACCGAGGAGAGGATGGAGCAATATCTGGATGCCTTTAAATACGGCATGCCGCCCCACGGAGGTCTGGGCATTGGTCTGGAACGCCTGACGATGAAGCTGTTGGGGGAGGAGAATGTGAGGGAAACTACCCTGTTCCCGAGAGATCTGGGAAGACTGGAACCATAAAAATGAGAGGAGAATGTTGAGATGGCAAATATCATAAGTGATGAGATAATAGAGTATGTGGGAATCCTTGCGAAGCTGGAACTATCCGGGGAGGAAAAGGAGCAGGCAAAGCGGGATATGGGAAAGATGCTGGACTATATTGACAAACTTGGTGAGCTGGATACAAGCGGCGTGGAGCCAATGTCCCACATTTTTCCGGTAACCAATGTGTTTCGGGAGGATGTGGTGACCTGTAAAGAGGACAGAGAAAACATGCTGAAAAATGCGCCGGAGTGCAAAAACGGTTCCTACAAGGTTCCGAAAACGGTAGAGTGAGGAGGAACTTAGCATGAATATAATAGAAATGACAGCCACAGAGCTGGGAAAAAAGATCAGGGCTGGGGAGGTTTCAGCAGTGGAGGCCACAAAAGAGGTTCTGGAGCAGATTCAGGCTGTGGAAGGCCAAATCCACGCATTTGTGACCGTGGACGAGGAGGGAGCCTTAAAGAGAGCAAAGGCTGTGCAGCAGCGGATTATGTCAGGGGAACTTGAGGGCCCGCTGGCGGGAGTTCCCGTTGCGATCAAAGACAATATGTGTACAGAAGGCCTTTTGACCACCTGCAGCTCCAAGATTTTGAGTGATTTTAAACCTACTTACACTGCGGAGGCTGTCCGGAACCTGGAGAAAGCCGGAGCGGTCATCCTGGGAAAAACCAACATGGATGAATTTGCCATGGGAAGTACCACCGAGACATCCGCCTGTGGAGTAACCCGGAATCCGTGGAATACAGAGCATGTGCCCGGGGGCTCCTCCGGGGGCTCCTGCGCGGCTGTGGCGGCAGGGGAGTGCTTTTATGCCCTGGGGTCTGACACGGGCGGTTCCATCCGGCAGCCCAGCTCATTCTGCGGGGTGACAGGGCTGAAACCCACCTATGGCACGGTGTCCAGGTACGGCCTGATCGCGTACGGTTCCTCCCTGGATCAGATCGGGCCTGTGGCCAGGGACGTGGCGGACTGTGCGGCCGCATTGGAAGTGATTTCCTCTTATGATAAAAAGGACAGTACATCCCTGGCAAGGGAGGACTGCCGCTTTACTGAGGCATTAAAGGAGGATGTAAGGGGGATGAGGATCGGAATTCCCCGTGACTATCTGGGGGAGGGGCTTGACCCTGAGGTAAGGGCCGCTGTGCTGGAGGCGGCAAAGGTTCTGGAGGAAAAGGGAGCCTGCGTGGAGGAGTTTGACCTGAGCCTAGTGGAATACGCTATCCCCGCATACTATGTCATTGCATCTGCTGAGGCCAGCTCCAACCTCTCCAGGTTTGACGGCGTCAAGTACGGCTACCGGGCCGGGGACTGCGAGGGACTTCACAGCATGTACAAAAAGAGCCGCTCCGAGGGCTTTGGGGCTGAGGTGAAGCGCAGGATTATGCTGGGTTCCTTTGTGCTCAGCTCCGGCTATTACGATGCCTACTATCTGAAGGCCCTCCGCACAAAAGCGTTGATTAAGAAGGCATTTGAAAGGGCGTTTGCAAAATACGACGTAATCCTGGGGCCTGCGGCGCCCACGACCGCTCCAAGGCTGGGAGAGTCCTTAAACGATCCGCTGAAAATGTATCTGGGCGATATCTATACCGTTTCCGTAAACCTGGCAGGGCTGCCGGGAATGGTTCTGCCCTGCGGAAAGGACTCCGGGGGATTGCCCATCGGCCTGCAGCTGATCGGGGACTGCTTTCAGGAGAAAAAGATCCTGCAGGCAGCCTACAGCTATGAGTGTACCAAAGCGTATGAAGCGCCGGGGATGGCGGTGAGAGGAGGGGGAAAATAGGATGAACAGACAATATGAAACCGTAATCGGCCTGGAGGTCCATGTGGAGCTGGCCACAAAGACAAAGATCTTCTGCGGGTGTTCCACAGAGTTCGGGGGCGCTCCAAATACGCATACCTGCCCGGTGTGCACCGGGATGCCGGGAGCCCTGCCTGTGCTGAACAGACAGGTGGTGGAGTATGCCCTGGCAGTGGGACTTGCCACAAACTGTCAGATCAACCAGTACTGCAAGTTTGACCGAAAGAACTATTTTTATCCGGACAATCCCCAGAACTATCAGATTTCCCAGCTGTATTTGCCCATCTGTCATGACGGCAGCATAGAGATTGAGACAGGGGCCGGAAAGAAGGTTGTGGGGATACATGAAATTCACATGGAGGAGGATGCCGGAAAGCTCATCCACGACCAGTGGGAGGACTGCTCTTTGGTGGACTACAACCGCAGCGGCGTGCCCCTGATTGAGATTGTCTCCGAGCCGGATATGAGAAGTGCAGAGGAGGTCATTTCCTACCTGGATAAGCTTCGAACCATCATTCAGTATCTGGGAGCCTCGGACTGCAAGCTACAGGAGGGCTCCATGCGGGCGGACGTGAATCTGTCCGTGAGGGAAGCGGGCTCTTTGCAGCTTGGCACCAGGACGGAGATGAAAAACCTGAATTCCTTTAAAGCCATCGCCAGAGCCATTGAGGGGGAGCGGACAAGGCAGATAGAGCTTTTGGAGGAGGGCAGAAGGGTCATACAGGAGACGCGCAGATGGGATGACAACAAGGAATCTTCGTATGCTATGCGCTCCAAGGAGGATGCCCAGGATTACCGTTATTTCCCGGACCCCGATCTTGTGCCCGTGGTGATCAGCGGCGAGTGGATTGACAGTGTCCGCAGACGCCAGCCTGAGCTGCGCACAGAGAAGCTGGAGCGGTACAAAAGGGAGTTTGATATACCGGAGTATGATGCCGGGATACTCACAGGCTCCAAAAAGCTGGCGGACCTGTTTGAGGCAGCCACAGCGCTCTGCCACAGCCCAAAGAAGGTGTCCAACTGGCTGATGGTGGAGACCCTGCGTTTGCTGAAGGAGAGGGGGATGGAGCCGGAGGATCTTAGCTTCTCACCCAAAAACCTGGCCAGGCTGGTCACGATGACAGAGGATGGGATCATAAACAGTACGGTGGCAAAGGAGGTCTTTGAACAGATCTTTGAACACGATCTGGACCCGGAGAAGTATGTGGAGGAAAACGGGCTGAGGACCGTGAGCGACGAGGGGGCTCTGCGCAGTGTGGCAGAAAAGGTCGTGGAAGCGAATCCCCAGTCCGTGCAGGATTACAGGAGCGGAAAGAAAAAGGCTATTGGATTCCTGGTGGGGCAGACTATGAAGGCCATGCAAGGAAAGGCGGACCCGGCCTCAGTCAACAGGATACTGGAGGAGATTCTGAAATAAAATTATTGTAACTGGTAACAGTTCAGATGGGACGCGGCTGGCTGAGGGGGACGCATCCCCCGGCGCAGGGCTATGCTTCGTGGACGCGTGCAACATTCCGATGAGCTATCTGCTAACTACAACTACAGAAAACCTGCCACTGGCAGCTTTTCTGCATACTGAGGCATAAGCCGCTCAGGAAAGCCTTCGCGTTCAATGTCATCAACTTTAGATAGTACGCACCTTGACAACTAAATAATGCACAAATAACAAATGATATTTTTGTTGGTAACCGTTTGGCATAATTCGTTACGACGGACGCAGCAGAGGAGCGTGTCATAACTCCCGTCGACGAGGACAACGTTCCGGCGAGCTAAGCACTAACTGCAACTACAGAAAACCTGCCACTGGCAGCTTTTCTGAATACTGAGGCATAAGACGCTCGAGAATTCTCTCGCGCCTAAGTTTACGTAAGTGCTGGATCTCGCCTCCACTAAGAACGTCCTCTGATTGTCGACAGGAGTTATAACACGCTCCTCCGCCGCTGGCTTTCTAATGAGGGAGGGAGAAAATAGCTGAACTGTAACTAAAAAGGGTTACAGTTCAGCCTTCGGCTGAACCAACTGACTGTACACCAGCTAAAAATAGCTGGTGTGCCTGAAAATAATCTCTTGTTGTTTTTAAGCATTGACCATTTTCTTATTTTTAATGTTTCTAAGAACCGCAGATGGTTGTAACGGTACTTGTCCATTCTGTTCCGTAAAGACAGTTTATCTGATTTTGCATATTTTTGTTTTGTTTTTTTAATAATGATACACCGCAGTCTCATAGTCATGGATTCGTGTTCCCGTGAATTTTTCCGGGAAACGGCTCCTGTTATGCTGAAAATGCGAATATAGCACGCACTCCATTATTCGTTATAACGGCTGCATCTGCAGCAGCTATTCTTTGGTTAAGCAGTTCTTCTTCCAAATGTTCAATACTGCGTTTTGCGTTGCCTGCAAGTGCTTTTCAGAACTGGTCAACGCTTCCAGTGGAAAGATTTCGTTCACCATTGCCTGCGGCATTTAAAAAGTCTGCAATCCGGTCGTTGGACATTACACCTTCGCTATACAGCATTGTGGCTAGAACTTTGACATTTTCACCATAAACAACATCACTGCGGTTTTCCTTTTTCAGAACCTTGATTTCTTCCTTTCGTTCAGCTGTGCCCTGTTTGTATTTTTCTTCAAAGGAATCCAGACGGGACATAACATCCATCAACTGGTTGTACATACTTTTTTCGTAATTTCCCGCTATATCCACCGGACTCCTTCCACATTTTTGCTATAAAAGCATATCATAAATACGGGGGAAATGCGAAGCTGCCAGGTCTGGCTGTTCGTCAGAATGATTCCAGCTTTTCTATCCACAAGGCATGTTTATATGGAACAAGGATCCCCATTAACACGGATATAAAACAATCCGGTGGATAACCAGATGCCACACACTCCTATAATTTCAGTACTTTTACAATCATTTTTTTCATTGCTGGTTCCGCTGTTTTCTCCCTCCCTCATTAAAAAGCCAGCGGCAGAGGAGCGTGTCATAACTCCAGTCGACAATCAGAGGACGATCTTAGTGGAGGCGAGATCCAGCACTTACGTAAACTTAGACGCGAGAGCATTCTCGAGCGTCTTATGCCTCAGTATGCAGAAAAGCTGCCAGTGGCAGGTTTTCTGTAGTTGGAGTTAGTGCTTAGCTTGCCGGAACGTTGTCCTCGCCGACGGGAGTTATGACACGCTCCTCTGCCGCGTCCGTCGTAAGGAGTTATGCTGAACTGATACCAACAAAAATATCATTCGTTATTTGTGCATTATTTAGTTGTCAAGGTGCGTAATATCTAAAGTTGATGACATTGGCCTTCGCGTCTAAGTTTCCGTAACCAGAGGATTTCATCTTCATTAAAAACGCACGCCAATTGTCCACGAAGCATAGCCCTGCGCCGGAGGAAGCTGTTTCTTTTAGCCGGAAAATGGTATCAGCCAGGCAATTTACAAACTCTCGATTCCAGAATGCAGTCACTCGGGCGTTGGCAGTTCTCTAAGCAAACAATTTACGTGCGTTTTTAGCGGCGGGGAAATCCACCGTTTACGGAAACTTGGACGTGAAGGTTTTCCTGAGCGTACTAGTTGTAGTTAACGGTTAGTTCCCCAGAGCGCTGCACGTGTTTGCGTGAGAGTTGCCAACGCCCGAGTGACGTCCGGGTGGTAACACAAGTAACAGACCTACCCCGTCTGAACTGTTCAGTACCTTCACAGTTCAAATTATTCCCTTGTGTTTTTCCGGCGCTTTCGATATAATAAAAGACCGGTAATTATATAATATGACCTATTCTAAGGAGGAGAAAGATGACGCAGTTGAACACCAGGGCTGAAAAAAAGCAATTTTATATGTTAGTAGTCTCGCTTGTCCTGCCTATGGCAGCCCAGAATCTCATAAATGTGGCAGTGACATCTGCGGATGTGATTATGCTGGGAAAGGTGGGGGAGACGGTCCTTTCCGCGTCATCACTGGCAGGGCAGGTACTCTTTATCCTGACACTGGTGCTCTTTGGTCTGACCTCCGGGGCTGCAGTGCTCACGGCACAGTACTGGGGGAAAAAGGACATCGGGGCAATTGAGAAGGTGCTTGGCATTTCCATGCGGATCGCGCTGATTGTGGCCGCTGTGTTTACCGTAGCTGTGATGGCATTCCCACGACAGATCATGTACCTGTTTACCAGTGAGGAGCCGGTGATTGCGGAGGGGATTGCCTACCTGCGTATTGTGGGATTTTCCTATGTTTTTATCGGCATCACGGTTGTGTATTTGAACATAATGCGCAGTGTGGAGAGAGTAATCATCTCTACGGTGGTCTACCTGGTTTCCCTCTGTGTGAATGTAGTCCTGAATGCGATTTTTATCTTTGGACTGCTGGGCTTTCCGGCTATGGGGATCAAGGGCGCTGCTCTGGCCACGCTGATCGCCAGGATCACGGAGTTTGTCATTGTAGTGATCTATGCCGGGAAAATGAACAGACAGGTGTGCCTGCGCATCAAAAATATATTTGTCCGGGATAAGATGATGATGCGGGATTTTTGCTTGTATGCGGTGCCGGTCCTGCTCAATGAGATGATGTGGGGGTTGGGGATATCCACAGTGACTGCCATTATCGGTCACATGGGAAGTACGATGGTGGCGGGAAACTCCGTGGCACAGGTAGTGCGTCAGTTGGCTATGGTGGTCACCTTCGGCGTGTCCAACGCAACGGCCATTATTATCGGCAAGGCCATTGGTGAGGGGAAAGAGGACTATGCCAGAGTTTACAGCAAGAGACTGATCCGGCTCTCCATTGTGGTGGGGATTTTGGGGGCAGGACTCATTCTTTTGATCTCACCCATTGTGAAGGCCAATCTTACACTGACGGCACAGGCACAGTCTTATTTGGAGATGATGCTGGTGGTAATGGCATTCTATGTAATGTTTCAGTCCTACAATTGTCCCATGATTGTGGGAGTATTCCGGGCAGGAGGAGATACCAGGTTCGGGCTGCTTGTGGATGTGGGAAGCCTGTGGGCAGTGTCCATCGTGTTTGGCGCTTTGGCCGCGTTTGTGTGGAAGCTGCCGCCCACGATTGTGTACATTATTCTCACCTGCGATGAGGCGGTTAAAATCCCTCTGTCTTTCTGGCGGTATCACACTTACAAGTGGATCAAAAACATCACCCGTTAAAATACCCCTTTACGGAGAGTGGATTTTGGTATATACTTGAGAAACAAGATGTTGTTAATAAATGAGACAAATGACCATATGAAGCACTAGATATGGTGAGGAGGATGCGATTCATGTATGTGATAAAGAAAGACGGGACCAGAGAAGAGTTTCATGTAGACAAGATTATCGCGGCAGTCAACAAATCTGCGGGCCGGATCATGTACCAGTTTACGGAGGAAGAGATCGGATTTATCTGCCAGTTTGCCAGAGAGCGGGCCGATTCTCTAAATAAGGAAGAGATCACCATTCAGGATATGCACAATATCGTGGAGGGAGCCCTTGAAAAGGTGAATCCTGCAGTGGCTAAGAGTTACCGGGATTATCGCAATTATAAACAGGACTTTATCCATATGATGGATGACGTCTATACAAAGAGCCAGTCCATACGATATATTGGCGACAAGAGCAACGCCAACACGGACAGCGCTCTGGTAGCCACAAAGAGAAGTCTGATATTTAATGAGCTGAACAAGGAGCTGTACCGGAAGTTCTTTATGAACCGCAGTGAGCTTCAGGCCTGTAAGGACGGATATATCTATATACACGACCAGTCAGCCAGACTGGATACCATGAACTGCTGTCTCTTTGATGTGGCTACTGTGTTAAAAAGTGGATTTGAGATGGGAAATGTGTGGTACAATGAGCCAAAAACCCTGGATACCGCCTTTGACGTGATGGGGGATATCATTTTAAGCACTGCGGCGCAGCAGTACGGCGGCTTTACTGTCCCGGAGGTGGATAAGGTGCTTGCACCCTACGCACAGAAGAGCTATCAGAAATACAAAGAGGAGTTTTTGCGCTACGGGGACCCGTCCTGGGATGGATACGGGGAAAAGGCCAAGAGATATGCCCTGGACAAGGTGAAAAGAGATTTTGAACAGGGATGGCAGGGAATTGAGTATAAGCTCAACACCGTGGGTTCATCCAGGGGAGATTATCCATTTGTAACCGTAACGCTGGGGCTGGGTACAGAGCCCTTTGAAAAGCTGGCAAGCATTTCACTGCTTCAGGTTCACCGCAAAGGACAGGGGAAGCCGGGGAGCCGCAAGCCGGTTCTCTTTCCCAAGATTGTATTTCTCTATGACGAAAACATCCATGGACCGGGAAAAGAGTGTGAGGATGTGTTTGAGGAGGGTATTGCGTGCTCCGCAAAAACCATGTATCCAGATTGGCTGTCCATGACCGGGAAGGGGTATATATCCAGCATGTACAAGCAGTATGGAAGGGTGATCAGCCCCATGGGATGCCGGGCATTTTTAAGCCCCTGGTACGAGCGCGGAGGAATGCATCCCGCGGACAAGGATGACAAGCCTGTGTTTGTGGGAAGGTTCAATGTGGGGGCTGTGAGCCTGCATCTGCCCATGATTTTGGCAAAGTCCAGATCCGAGAGCAGGGATTTTTACGAGGTACTTGATTATTATCTGGAGATGATCAGGGGGCTTCACAGGCGTACGTACGAGTACCTGGGAAATATGAAGGCCTCCACTAATCCCCTGGGCTACTGTGAGGGTGGATTTTATGGCGGGCATCTGCGCCCCCAGGATAAAATCAAACCATTGTTAAAGCCCATGACCTCCTCCTTCGGCATTACGGCTCTGAACGAACTGCAGGAGCTTTACAACGGAAAGTCCATTGCCGAGGATGGAGCCTTTGCCCTGGAGGTTCTGGAGTATATTAATAAAAAGGTGACTCAGTTTAAAGAGGAGGACGGCTGGCTGTATGCAATTTACGGAACGCCGGCGGAGAGCCTCTGCGGCCTTCAGGTGGAACAGTTCAGAAAGATGTACGGAATTGTGGAGAATGTCTCTGACAGGCCCTATGTGAGCAACAGTTTTCACTGCCATGTAACAGAGGACATTACACCCATAGAGAAACAGGATTTGGAAGGAAGGTTCTGGGAGCTGTGCAATGGGGGGAAGATTCAGTACGTGCGATATCCCATTGACTACAATACCGAAGCCATAAAAAGCCTGATACGCAGGGCTATGCGTCTGGGGTACTATGAGGGTGTCAACTTATCCCTGGCCTACTGTGACGACTGCGGACACCAGGAGCTGGAGATGGATGTGTGTCCCAAATGCGGGTCCCAAAACCTGACCAAGATTGACCGGATGAATGGCTATCTTTCCTACAGCCGTGTACACGGGGATACCAGGCTGAACGATGCAAAGATGGCTGAGATTGCTGAGAGAAAGTCCATGTGAGAAGGGGAATGTAAAATGTCAGAGAGAATACAAAAAGCACTGGAAAATCACAAAAAAGGAATGAACTGCTGTCAGGCGGTAGCCTGTGCGTTCGCGGACGTGATGGATGTGGACGAAAACACAATTTTCAAGCTGGGCGAGGGATTCGGAGCCGGAATGGGCGGGATGCAGTGTACCTGCGGTGCTGTCTCCGGGGCGGTGCTGGTGGCCGGCATGAAGAACAGCAGCGGAGATGTAACCAATCCCACTACCAAGGGTAAGACGTATACCTATGCAAAAAAAATAGTGCAGGATTTTAAGGAAAAAAACGGGACAGTAATCTGCAAGGAGCTAAAAGGCGTGGAGACGAAGAAAATGATCCGCACCTGTGACGGCTGCATAGAGGATGCGGCCAGGATTGCGGAAGAAGTGCTGGGACTGTAGCATGGAGCGGGAACAGCTGGAACGGACAGAGATGCTTCTTGGCGGGGAAGCGGTCCAAAGATTGAGAAGCGCCAGGGTTGCTGTGTTTGGCATAGGCGGTGTGGGCGGCTATGCCGCCGAAGCACTGGCCAGAAGCGGAGTGGGAACCCTTGACCTGATTGACAAGGACGTGGTGTCCGTAAGCAATATAAACCGCCAGATTATCGCTCTGCATTCCACTGTGGGCAGGCCAAAGACCCAGGTGATGATGGAACGGATTGGGGACATCAGCCCGGACACGGTGGTAAATACTTATGAGTGCTTTTTTTTGCCTGAAAATGCAGATTCGTTTGACTTTACACAGTATGACTATGTGCTGGATGCCGTGGATACGGTGAGCGCTAAGCTGGAGCTGGCAGTGCGCTGCGCCAAGGCCAGGGTGCCTGTTATTAGTTGTATGGGCGCTGGCAATAAGCTGGACCCCACCCGGTTTGAGGTGGCTGATGTGTACAAGACCTCGGTTTGTCCCCTGGCGAAGGTGATGCGCAGGGAATTAAAAGCAAGGGGGATCAAGAGACTAAAGGTGGTCTATTCCAAAGAGGAGGTCAAAAAACCCCTCAAAACTGTGACTGAGGAGCATCGGCGTGCGATTCCTGGCAGCATTGCCTTTGTGCCCTCTGTGGCGGGGTTGATCATGGCAGGGGAAGCCATAAAAGATATTGTTGATTACTGTTCACTCAGGTCTGAGCATTTACTGCGCAGACCGTGAGAAAATGATTCAGGGGTGCATAAATCCCATCGCCGAAGGCGATTTTGCATGGATTTATGCATGTAACTGTGAGCATGTGAACAGTAACTATTGTTGGAATTCATGAAAATAGGTATTGATTATTTCACAGTCTTTGAGTACAATGTGCTATAGAATCATTTGGTGTAACTGTGAAAGTACTGAACAGTTATCATTTGGTTATTGAAAAATGACACAGAAAAGATACTACTGGAGGAAATAATGAAAATTATCATAGTTGGCTGTGGAAAAGTCGGCGCCACTCTTGCAGAACAGCTGAGCAGGGAAGGAAACGACATCACAGTCATAGACCGCCGTTTCACGGTGGTTCAGGGATTGTCAAATAAATTGGATATTATGGGCATTGTGGGCAGCGGAACAAACCACAGTGTATTGGAGGATGCAGGTGTCGAGCAATCGGACCTGCTGATTGCCGTTACGGGGTCCGATGAGCTGAATCTGCTCTGCTGTCTGATCGCCAAAAAGGCCGGTAACTGCCAGACCATCGCACGCGTGCGAAATCCGGAGTTTCACAAGGAAATACGCTATATTAAGGAGGAACTGGGGCTGGCGATGGTGATTAACCCCGAGATGGCCGCGGCTGCGGAGATTGCCAGGATACTCAGATTCCCGTCTGCCATCAAAATTGAGACCTTCGCAAAGGGAAGAGTGGAGGTGCTCAAGTTTAAAGTCCATCCAGGGTCTGTGCTGCACAATATGGAGATCAGGGATATCAGCACAAAATTGCGCTGTCAGGTTCTGGTCTGCACAGTGGAGCGGGGGGAGGAGGCTGTCATTCCCAGCGGTACCTTTGTGCTGAAAGAGCGGGATATCGTCTCCATAGTAGCTCCTCCTAAGGATGCCAGCCAGTTTTTCAGGAAGATTAAGGTGCAGACAAACCAGGTTAAAGATACGATTATCGTGGGTGGGGGCAAGGTGACCTTTTACCTGGCCAGCCAGCTTTTGAACATGGGAATCAACGTGAAAATCATAGAGAGGGACCAGAAGCGATGTGAGGAACTCAGTGAGCTGCTTCCCAGAGCAACCTTGATTTGTGGGGATGGAATTGACAAGAATCTGCTGATGGAAGAAGGTCTGATGCACACGGACTCCTTTGTGACGCTGACGAACATGGACGAAGAAAATATTCTGCTCTCCATGTATGCCAGGAACAAAGCAGATCTGAAGGTAATCACAAAGATCAACAGCATAGATTTTGATGAGGTTATCAATAAGCTGGACCTGGATAGTATCATCTATCCCAAGTATGTGACAGCGGAATATATTGTTCGTTTTGTGCGGGCCATGAAAAATTCTATTGGGAGTAATGTGGAGACGCTTCATCATCTGGTGGAGTCCAAAGTGGAAGCGCTGGAGTTCTGTATTCGGGAAAATGCCCCCATGCTGAATACTCCTTTACAGGAATTGAGGCTGAAGGACAATCTGCTGATTGGGTGCATCAACCGCTGCGGTAAGATTATTACCCCAAAAGGGCAGGATATGTTAAAGCTTGGCGACACTGTGGTGGTGATCACTACAAATACCGGACTGAATGATATCAGTGATATCCTGAAGGATTAGGGAAAGTGTGGAAAAATGAATTATGGAATGATTATACATATGCTGGGATGGGTGTGCTATTTTGAATCCATGTTCCTGGCACTTCCTGTGGTGGTTTCTCTCATCTACAGAGAGGATAGCGGAACAGCATTTCTGGCAGTGATGCTGCTCTGTGCACTGGTTGGATTTTTGATGATCCGAAAGAAACCTCAGAACCGTACCATATATGTGCGGGAAGGACTGGTAGTAGTTGCATTGAGCTGGATTGTACTCAGTATATTTGGAGCCCTGCCATTTGTGATTTCAGGAGAGATTCCCAGCTTAGTAGATGCGCTATTTGAGACGATATCTGGTTTTACAACCACAGGAGCCAGTATTCTGACGGACGTGGAGGCGCTTTCCCACGCTAGTCTGTTTTGGCGCAGCTTTACTCACTGGGTGGGAGGAATGGGTGTTCTGGTCTTTATTCTTGCCATTCTGCCGTTGAAGGGCGGGGGTGCGGGGATGCATATCATGCGGGCGGAGAGCCCGGGCCCAAGTGTGAGCAAGCTGGTTCCGCGCATCCGCACGACTGCGTTGATCCTTTATTCGATTTACTTTGGGATGACTGTATTGGAAATCGTTATCCTCCTGGCAGGGGGAATGCCCTTGTTTGACGCTCTTACCATATCCTTTGGAACTGCTGGTACGGGTGGATTTGCCATTAAAAATAGCAGCCTGGGGGACTATTCCGCCTTTATACAGGTGGTGGTGACCATATTTATGATACTCTTTGGAGTGAATTTCAATGTCTACTACCTGCTGCTGAAGAAGAAGGCAGGGCAGGCGCTGCGCTCCGCAGAGCTCTGGGGATATCTGGGCATCATCGGGGCATCCACTCTGGTGATTACCATCAGCATTCTGCCTATGTTTCCCAATGCGCAGGAGGCCTTGCGGCATGCATTTTTCCAGGTGGGGTCCATTATTACCACAACGGGGTTTGCCACCGCGGACTTTAACCAGTGGCCGGAGATTGCCCGGACTATATTGGTGATGATTATGTTTGTCGGGGCCTGTGCGGGAAGTACGGGAGGAGGCATCAAGGTCTCCAGAGTGATCATTCTGCTTAAAGGAGTTAAGAAGGAGATTTCCATGGTCTGCCATCCCAGAGCGGTCAAGAAGGTGAAGATGGACGGACGGGCTCTGGAACACGGGGTGGTGCGTTCGATCAATGCGTTTATCGTGCTGTACGTGGTCATTTTTGCGGCCTCCCTGCTGGTGATTTCTCTGGACAACAAGGATATGATTACTAACTTTACAGCTGTGGCGGCAACCATGAACAACATTGGACCGGGCCTGGAAATTGTGGGGCCAACCGGGAATTTCAGCAGCTTTTCAGACCTTTCTAAATTTGTGATGATGTTTGACATGCTGGCCGGGAGGCTGGAGCTGCTGCCTATGATGATCCTGTTTGTACCTGCTACCTGGAAACGTTAGGGGGAGGATTTTCATGTTCGGAGAGTGCCACGCACACATTTTTATGAATGGTTATAATTACATGGAAGCAGTGGAGCTTCACAGGGGCCATGTCTGCGCCGAAGACATCCGCAGATGGTTTCGGGAGTACCAAAAGAGAGGCGTCACCTTTGTCCGGGATGGAGGTGACGCTCTCGGCGTTTCCGCCGCAGCCAGGAATATGGCGCCGGATTTCGGAATAGATTACCGAACGCCTCTGTTTGCCATACACAAGAAGGGCCACTACGGGGGGATTGTGGGATTTGCCTTTGAGGATATGAGAGGTTATCGAAAACTGGTTCAGAGAGTGAAAACGGAGAGGGGCGACTTTATCAAAATTATGGTCTCCGGAATCATGCGGTATGAGCAGTTCGGGGCAGTGACCGGGACGCCTCTGGAACAGAGGGAGATTAAGGAGATGGTGCACATTGCCCATGAGGAAGGATTTGCAGTGATGGTGCACGCCAACACCGCCTCTGCTGTGCGAAACGCCGTTCTCTCCGGGGCGGACAGCATTGAACATGGAAACTATATTGACAGGGACTGTATACAGGCAATGGCGGAGTATGGCACAATTTGGGTCCCCACCCTTGCTACCATACGCAACCTTTTGGGATGCGGCAGGTATCCCGAGGAAGCGCTTAGGCAAATATACAGGTCTGTCTCAGAGAATGTCAGATGTGCATTTAAAGAGGGGGTAGTGTTGGCTCTGGGAAGTGATGCGGGAGCATACCTGGTTCCGCACGGGCAGGGCATTTTGGATGAGCAGGAGGCCTTTGCGGAGATACTGGGGGAGAGCCAGGCTGTGGAGGAAAGACTGCAGGCGGGAGAAAAAAGAATCCGGACCCTGTTTCAATCTCGCAGAAGTGATTAGCCAAGGTTGGCAGCTTCTGCGAGATTTTCTCATTTAAACCTCTTGTTTTTCAGGGGGAAATAGATTATGATAATGAAAAGTTAGTTTAAACTAACTATAAAAACACGAAATAAAAACACAGGAATGGAGGATACTATGAGTGTAGTGATAATCGGCGGAAATGAGAGAATGGTATGCCAATATAAGCAGATCTGCAAAGCTCACAACTGCAAGGCTAAGGTCTTTGCAAAGATGGCAGCAGATCTGAGGAGCAAGATCGGATGTCCGGATCTGATCATTCTCTTTACTTCCACAGTTTCGCACAAAATGGTTCACTGCGCGGTTCAGGAAGCCAGCAAAAATAACATTGCGGTAGAGCGTTCCCATTCCAGCAGTGCAAACGCGTTAAAAGAAATTTTAGGAAACTATTGTTTAAAAGCGTAAAGCTTTCGATAAGTGGCAGAAAAAAGAGGAGGCAGGCATGCCGGCGGAAATATTATTGGACTATCTGGCAAAGAGCAGTGTGTTTCGAAAAATGCAGTTTCAGGTTGTGTTTCAATGTGCCCCTGTTCTGAAAGGCGTAAAGGCATCCAATCTGATCACCATCCCTAAAGGGTTCTGGAGTAAGCTAAAGCGGGAGTGGGAAAACAGTAAGATCAGGTGGATATGTCTGGCTTCCGGGAGGGAGAACGATGTGGTACTGCTGTACCGGGAAAAATGGCTTATCAATTTGCTGGGAAAGGCGGAGGTGATGGCCTTCCTGGAAAAGTATGGCTACACGGTTTTTAATTTGGAGCCAGTGCTTAGCAGACTGGCTTGCAGGTATGCCGCTTACAGCATGGGGGAGAGCGGGTTCCCACATGAACTGGGGATCTTTTTGCAGTACCCACTCCGGGATGTGGAGGCTTTTATTGAAAACGAAGGAAAAAACAGTCTCTTTACAGGATACTGGAAGGTATACCACAACCCCGGCGAGGCCAGAAGAGTGTTTGGCATGTATGACCGCGTGCGGGAGAAGGCTGCCAGAGAGTTTATGAGTGGATTCGCAGTGGAGCAGATTATAGTTTAGGAGGAAAATATGAGCGAAATTAAGGTTGTATATTGGAGCGGAACAGGAAATACTCAGACCATGGCTGAGGCGGTGGCTGAGGGCATAAAGGAGGCAGGTGCCGAGGGGAAGGTGTATGAGGTAACGGAAGTATCCCCGAAGGACCTGACAGGGGACAAAGTGGTTGCCCTGGGCTGCCCGGCAATGGGTAGTGAGGTGTTAGAAGAAGACCTTTTTGAGCCCTTTATGGAAGAGCTGGAAAAGAGTCTGGAGGGAAAAGTGGTTGGACTCTTCGGCGCTTACGGCTGGGGAGATGGCGAATGGATGAGAGACTGGGAGGAGCGTATTAAGTCACACGGGGGCAAGCTGATCTGTGACGGTGTCATGTCAAATGAGGAACCGGATGATGATGTGCTTAGACAGTGCAGAGACCTGGGGGAAAAGCTGGCCAAAGCCTGACAGCCGGTTAACGGCTGCCCTCACCTGCACCTGCATGTATGCTTACAGGATGTACAATATTCAGAAAATCCGATTGCAGAGCCATGATCAGCTGAGACGGTACATACAAAACCCAGATGACAATGGGAGCTATTTTACACCACAGGGCCAGCGGCGTCCCAGGGGAGATGGAAAGATAGGCTGGAAGGGCTGAGAGTCCCACATGGATATCACACAGAAGCATGAGCGTGAGACCAAGAGAGAGCCACGCGCCGGATCTCTGCCATGCCAAAAAGACATTTGTAGCCAGGCAGAAAAAATAAAAAAATGCCAGAAGCGCAGTGATATCCAAAGGAAAATGCAGGATAAGACTGACGATCCATACAAGGGTTGCACCCAGCAGACCGTTTTCTGCCAAAAACAGGAGAGAATAGTCAAAGATGCGGCAATAGCAAAATTGAACAATGCAGAATAAGAGAATGCCAGGTATAAAATTGTATGTGAAAACCAGAAAGTAGTCAGCTAAAACGGTAAAAAATAAGCCGGCTAAAAGGCAGCGCACAGAAGTAAGTCTGAGTTTTCTAATATTTTTAATAAGACACATGGAAAAACAAAGGATAATGAAAGTATATTTAACAGCAGGATTCACATTACACCTCAAATTATGACGTTTATGTATAGTGTTTCCCGCTGGTCCAAAATGATTCATAGAGAAAAAGACAAAGACAGAAAAAGGCAGAACCAGGGGTGACGGTTCTGCCTTTTTCTTGTTATTTAGCTGCTTTTTCGGCGAAAGTGGTGTTTACCAGATTATCATAGGGAGCCCGCTTGGTCAGTTCCCCTGCGCTTTCCAGGATATCCTGCAGAAGATCAAAGCTCTTCTGTTCATAAACCAGATTGTCGTTCCAGGTATCCTGCTCATAATAACGCTGTACAATGGTGGTGATGGTGTCCAGATCGGTCTCCTTAAACTGAGGCTGGATGACCTTGGCAATCTCCTCCGGAGTGTGGGAATTTACATAGTCCATACCTTTTTGCAGAGCATTGGTAAAGCCCTGTATAATCTCCGGATTTTTCTTAATAAAGCTGTTTTTTGCACTGTAGGCAGTGTAGGGAACATAACCCGAGTCCACACCCAGGGAAGCCACCACATAGCCTGCGCCTTCTTTTTCCAGTGAGGTGGCGCCTGGCTCAAACTCTACCGTGTATTCCCCCTGGCCTCCTGAGAAGGCAGCAGCAGTGGAGCCGAAGTCAATGCTCTGGTCAATATTCAAATCAGCTGCGGGGTCGATCCCGTTTTGCTTTAGAATATACTCAAACACCATTTCAGGCATTCCTCCCTTGCGTCCTCCCAATACGTTTTTTCCCCGAAGATCATCCCAGGAAAAGTCTGGCATTTCCTGACGGGCAACCAGGAAGTTGCCGGCTCTCTGGGTGAGCTGCGCAAAGTTTACCGCATAGTCCGCAGCCCCCTCGTTGTACGCGTAGATGGAAGCCTCGGAACCCATAAAACCGATATCAGCATCCCCGGAGACAACGGCGGTCATAGTTTTATCCGCCCCAAATCCGGTTACAAGTTCCAGGTCAATTCCCTCCTCAGCAAAATACCCTTCCTCAATGGCTACATACTGTGGAGCGTAGAAAATAGAGTGGGCCACCTCATTGAGTGTGACTTTTGTCAGCTCAGTGTCCTTTTTGCAGCCGCCCAGCATGGCGGCGCAGAGGGCGAGAGCCAGTGCGCAGACAAGATACTTTTTCATAAACATCCTCCTTTTTGCTAGTGGTATATTGTATGATATTTCTGCAAAAAGGTGCAAAAAAGGACTGGCCGTCGCCAGTCCAAAGGAAAGAGAAAAAATGTATGTGAAAAAGCTCTTCGCTTCATCTGTCTATTAGTATACGGAATAGATATGAAAAAGATGTGGCAGGCGGCTAAATTGTTTGTGAAGACAATAAAAAAAATATAAAGAGAAAGCAAACAAATTCCGCAAGAACATGGGAATCTTAAAAGGGGTTAAGATAATGTTAAAATTTACCAAGGACAAATTGCACAATTTAATTTGAGGATGCAATATTATTAAATAAATAATTTGTAATACTTATCCAAAAATTCCTGTAAAAAACAAGTTATTTATGGAGTTAAATTCATAAATGAAAAGTAAGAATAAAAAACTTTTGTAACAAAAATAAATTAATCTATAAATTACATAAAATTTCATACAAAAAGAGAAAGAAAACATATGTATTTAGAAATAAAATTTGTTATGATAATCATATACCATAATGTATTAAGGAGGGAAAAGAATGAAGGTATTGAAAAGGTATCTGGCAATTACATTAGCAGTGGTACTTGCTCTTACGGCTGTGCCGATGGGTGCAGCAGCGGCCAAAAAGGCGCCGCTTGCTATGAGCAGGAAAAGTGTTTCTGTAGTTGAAGGGAAAAAAACAACCATTAAACTGAAACGTGCAACGAAAAACACAAAGGTTACCTGGAAGACCAGCAACAAAAAAGTCGTGAAAATCACCAAAAAGGTCAGCAAAGGCAAGAATGTCTCTGCAACCATTCAGGGTGTAAAGCCAGGTAAAGCAAGCATCACCGCTACATATAAGGCTGGTGGAAAAAAGACCAGGCTTATATGCAAAGTAACAGTTAAGCTAAACAAGAACATTTCCGTAACGGAGGGAAAAACAGCAAAAATTAAAGTAGCTAACGCAACTAAAAAGACGAAAGCTACGTTTGCCACCAGTAATGCAAAAGTTGTCAGGATTGTCAAACAGGTAAAAAAAGGCCAAAAGGCGGCAGTGACCATTAAGGGTTTAAAAGCTGGTAAGGCTAAGCTTACAATAACCAATAAGATTGGTAAGAAGAAAACCAAGATTGTGTACAGAGTGACTGTCCGGCCTAAGGCATCAGGCGGTGATCAGCCTATAGTACCTGAAGAGCCTGTAGTACCTGAAGGACCATCATCGGATATGCAGGCGACCTTAAATGCAATTGTAATTCCGAATGCCAATGATATTCGCGGAAATATTACTCTTCCAACAGAAGTAAATGGTGCAGCGATTACATGGAAGAGCAGCAATCCGGCAGTTGTAACTGACAAGGACGCAAACGGCAAGGCAGCCGGTGTGGTAACCAGAGGAACAGCAGACCAGAAGATTACGCTGACCGCAACCGTGAAAAAGGGAACAGAGACAGCAACCAAGACCATTCAAATTACAGTAAAAGCAGCTCCGAAGGCGCTTACTCCGGAAGCTTATGCCGGATATCTGTTCGGACACTTCATTGGTGAAGGCGGAGCTGACCAGGAACAGATTTACTTTGCATTAAGTGAAGACGGACTGAATTTTACCGATATGAACAACGCAAAGCCGGTACTCACCAGTACTGTAGGCGAGTTGGGTGTGAGAGACCCGTACATTTACCGTTCACCGGAAGGCGACAGATTCTTCCTCATTGCAACCGACCTGAGTATCTATCACAGAGGCGGATGGAAGAAGAATGAGCAGGGCTACTATGACCCAAGTACCACGGGAAGCCACTACTTAGTGCTGTGGGAGTCTACCGACCTTGTAAACTGGGGAACTCCAAAACACATCAAGGTAGCGCCTGAGAACGCAGGAATGGCATGGGCTCCGGAAATGATTTACAACGACAAGACTGGGGAGTACATCATTTTCTTTGCATCCAGTATCATGAATCCGGAGACAAAATACAAAGCAAAACCAAACGCTATTTACTATGTGGCAACCAGAGATTTCGTGAACTTCTCTGACACCAGGCTTCTGATTGATAACCAGATGGACAATCAGGAAGGTGACAAGGGAAGAGAGATCATCGACACCACCATCATTAAGATTGGTGATATGTATTACAGCGCATCCAAAGATGGCGACAATGCGGAAGCTAACGGCGGAATCCGCGTGATGAAGAACGATGACCTTATGGATACGGCAGGCTGGGAAAAGGTATATGACCTTGACGAGCTGAACCTTGACCTGAGCGGACTTAGAATCAACAAGCTAGATAACAGCACTCTGGAAGGACCGGAATTCTTCCTGTTTAACCAAAAAGACTGGGCAGACCCGAACGTACCGGAATACGGACTGTTCGCAGACCAGTACAGCGTAGGCGCAGGATATCTTCCAATCGTAACCACCAATATTGAAGATGTTGAGAATGCCAACAACTCCTGGAAGATTCTGAAGTCTGACGACTACTCTTTCGACCTGTTGAAGAAACGTCACGGAACCATTCTCAGTCTGACCCAGGAAGAGTTAGACCGTGTGAAGGCAGCGTTCCCCAACAGCGAGGAGCATCTGGCAGAAAAAGAAGTACAGAAGATTGCCAATAAACTTACCATTCCAAACTCAAACAATGTACGCGGAAACATCACATTGCTTGAAGAGCTGGATGGGGCAACCATTACCTGGAAGAGCAGCAACCCTGCAGTGGTTACCGATCAAGAAGCAGACGGCATGGCAGCCGGTGTGGTAACCAGAGGCGAAAAAGATCAGAGAGTTACCCTAACAGCAACCATTACCAGGGGCGAAATCAGCATAGAAAAAAATATCCGTGTAACCGTGAAAGCAGCTCCGAAGGAAATCACGGAAGATGATTATGCCGGATATCTGTTTGGACACTTCATTGGTGAACGCGGAGCTGACCAGGAGCAGATTTACTTCGCACTAAGTGAAGACAGACTGAACTTTACCGATATGAACAATGCAAAGCCGGTACTCAACAGTACCGTAGGAGAGTTGGGCGTGAGAGACCCATATCTCTACCGTTCACCGGAAGGAGACAGATTCTTCCTGATTGCAACTGACCTGAGTATCTATCACAGAGGCGGATGGAAGAAAAACGAGCAGGGCTACTATGACCCAAGCACCACCGGAAGCCACTACTTAGTGCTGTGGGAGTCTGCCGACCTTGTAAACTGGGGAACACCAAAACACATCAAGGTAGCACCTGAGAATGCGGGAATGGCATGGGCGCCGGAGATGATTTACAACGACAAGACTGGGGAGTACATCATTTTCTTTGCATCCAGTATCATGAACCCGGAGACAAAATACAAAGCAAAACCAAACGCTATTTACTATGTGGCGACCAGAGATTTCGTGAACTTCTCTGACACCAGGCTTCTGATTGATAACCAGATGGACAATCTGGAGGGCGACAAGGGAAGAGAAATCATTGACACCACGATCATTAAGATTGGTGATATGTATTACAGCGCGTCCAAGGACGGTGACAACGCAGAGAAAAACGGCGGAATCCGTATCATGAAGAATGATGATCTTATGGATACGGCAGGCTGGGAAAAGGTATATGACCTTGACGAGCTGAACCTTGACCTGAGCGGACTTAGAATCAACAAGCTGGACAACAGCACTCTTGAGGGACCGGAATTTTTCCAGCTCAATAAGAAAGACTGGGCAAACCCGAACGTACCGGAATACGGACTGTTCGCAGACCAGTACAGCGTAGGCGCAGGATATCTTCCTATCGTAACCACCAATATCGAAGATGCTGACAATGCCAACAATTCCTGGAAGATTTTAAAGAGCGGTGAGTATTCCTTCGACAAACTGAAAAAACGTCATGGAACCATTCTGCGCCTGACCCAGGAAGAGTTAGACCGTGTAAAGGAAGCATACCCTAACGAATAAGGCTAATGAGAAATTGAATCAGCAATCATAAGACAAGGCCGTCGCTTCCCTGTTGAAAAAACGGGAGGAGGCGGCCTTTTCCTATGTACAGGACGGTGTGTTTTTTTGTTGTTTGTTGTGCAAAATAAATCTGTTCATTCTGTTTTTTAGAAAAATCGATTCTGTAAATGATGTTTCAAACTCCCGTGTATATGGGGATCTTAAAAGGGAGTTAAGAAAATGTTAAAATTTTCTGATGACATAATGCACAATTCAATTGCCATATATAGGCGCATTATGTTATAATAAGACGGACAAATATTATGTAAGGAGAAAGAAGAAATGAGTGAAAACAAAAACTTCAAACCCTTCGTTCCGGCAGAGAAGAATATGCCAGAGTTTACAGGCACCTCGATTATCTTAGGTATTCTGTTGGCAGTTCTCTTTGGCGGAGCAAACGCGTATTTGGGACTTCGTGTAGGTATGACGGTATCTGCATCCATTCCCGCAGCCGTAATTTCCATGGGCGTTATACGCGTTATCCTGAAAAAGGATTCCGTGTTGGAAAACAACATGGTACAGACCATCGGTTCAGCCGGTGAGTCCGTTGCAGCAGGCGCTATCTTTACTATGCCTGCACTGTTCCTCTGGGCAACTGAGTGGGGAACAGAGGCACCTTCCCTGGTGGAGATCGCGATCATCGCAGCCATCGGCGGATGCCTTGGTGTACTCTTTATGGTACCTCTCCGTAAAGCTCTCATCGTACAGGAGCACGGTGTGCTTCCGTATCCGGAAGGACAGGCATGTGCTGAAGTGCTTCTGGCAGGAGAAGAGGGCGGTGCAAAGGCCGGTATCGTATTTAAAGGCTTGGGCCTTGCAGCCGGCTACAAGTTTATTGCAGATGGAATCAAACTGTTCCCAAGTGAAGTACACTGGGAGATTCCTGCATATGCAGGCTCCGGCGTTGGTATGGACGTGCTTCCGGCTCTGCTGGGTGTAGGTTATATCTGTGGAACAAAGATTTCCTCTTACCTGTTTGCAGGTGGTATCATGGGCTGGTTTGTACTTATGCCTTTGATTTTACTGTTTGGTAAAGATATCGTACTCTTTCCCGCTACGGTTACGGTAGGAGAATTGTATGCGGACGGAGGCTCCTTCGCTATCTGGACAAACTTTATCAAATACATCGGTGCCGGAGCAGTGGCAGCCGGTGGTGTGATCAGTCTGATTAAGTCTCTGCCTCTGATTATCAAAACTTTCCGTGATGCCATGAAGGGATACGGAAAAGGCGGAGCCAGCACAGGACTCAGAACAGACAAGGATCTTCCTATGAATGTGATCCTGATCAGTGTTCTGGCACTGGCTATTATTATATGGCTGGTACCGGTTGTACCGGTAAACCTGTTCAGTGCAGTACTGATCGTTATCTTTGGTTTCTTCTTTGCAACGGTTTCCTCCAGAATGGTTGGCCTGATCGGAAGCAGCAACAACCCTGTATCCGGTATGGCAATTGCAACCCTTTTGATTTCAACCTTTGCATTAAAGGCAACCGGTCAGGTGGGACAGGGCGGAATGACAGCAGCCATCGCTATCGGTTCTGTTATCTGTATCATTGCAGCCATAGCTGGTGATACCTCTCAGGATTTGAAGACTGGTTATATCGTGGGTGCTACACCAATGAAACAGCAGATCGGTGAGATCATCGGTGTCATCGCTTCTGCAATCGCCATCGGTGCCATTCTGTACCTGTTGAACGCGGCATGGGGTTATGGCTCCGCGGAGCTTCCCGCACCGCAGGCTACTCTGATGAAGATGATCGTAGAGGGCGTTATGGGTGGAAACCTGCCCTGGAATCTGGTATTCGCAGGTGCTTTCATTGGTATCATTGTAGAGGTTCTGGGAATTCCGGTACTGCCCTTCGCAGTAGGTCTCTATCTGCCTATCCATCTGAGTACACCGATGATGGCTGGTGGTGTGATCCGCTGGTTCCTTGAGAAGAGAAAGAACATGGAAGAGAAAAAGAAGAAGAGAATGGTTGAAAACGGTGTTCTCTACTGCTCCGGCTTGATTGCGGGTGAAGGCCTTGTAGGTATCCTTTTGGCCGTGTTTGCGCTTATTCCACTGGGAGCAGGCACTCTGGGCGATTTCCTGGGCGGCATTGGAAACGGTGTGCTTGGAAATATCGGCGGACTGGTCTTCTTTGTCCTTTTAGCTCTTACACTGTTAAAAGTTACACTCTGGAGAAAAGAAAAATAAACTATGAAGAATAAGAAAAAAGAAAACTATTTGGACTACGTACCAGTTTGTGCACCGGAGTTTTCCTGGAAGCTGGATAAAAAGGGCATCGTAGTGATTGAGATGGAAAACAAAGGATTCTATAACTGGCTGGCACAGAAGCTTTTCAAGCGGCCCAGATTCAGCCATATCAGCCTGGATGAGTACGGAAGCTTCATCTGGCAGCAGATGGACGGAAAGAAGTCTATCTACGAGATTTCAAAGCTTGTGAAAGAAAAGTTCGGGGATGCGGCGGAACCTCTGATCGAGCGCCTGACCAAATATTTTCAGATTCTTTATAGGAATCATTTTATTGGCTATGTGAAAGAAGAAAATAAATAGACATAGATGGAATCTGGCCTGGAGCAGCGCTCCAGGCTGTTTTCATTTTTTGGGTAAATGGATCTTATGAAATAACAAGTCTCCGTGTGGGATGTACTCTTTATTTTGTGCCCGCTTTACATTTTTTGCAAAAGAACGTATAATAGGAGACAACAGGCGAAAGGAAGGATACACAGATGAGAGACGTATTGGATTCGCACACCCATACCATAGCCAGCGGACATGCCTACAGTACCATGCATGAGATGGCAGCAGCGGCTGCGGAGAAAGGACTGGAGCTTTTGGCAATTACGGATCACGCTATGGCTATGCCCGGTACCTGCCATGAATACCATTTTATGAACCTGCGCATTCTGGAAAGAGAGATGTCAGGGGTGGAAGTGCTGTTCGGGGTAGAGGCGAATATTATAGATTATGATGGAAAACTGGATATGGATGAGTATCTGTTGAAGAAGATGGATGTGGTGATTGCCAGTTTGCATACCCCCTGCATAGCCAGAGGAACCAGGGAGCAGAACACAGCAGCCTATATTGGGGCAATGCAGAATCCTTATGTGAATATTATCGGGCATCCGGATGACAGCAGATTTCCAGTGGACTATGAAAAACTGGTGCTTGCAGCAAAGGAACATCACGTGCTTCTGGAGCTCAACAACAACTCTCTGCACCCGGAAGGCGCCAGAGAAGATCCCCTGCCCAATGATGTGGTGATGCTGC
Source organism: Ruminococcus sp. 8Y-12 (assembly GCF_058119865.1). Lineage (NCBI taxonomy): Bacteria > Bacillati > Bacillota > Clostridia > Eubacteriales > Oscillospiraceae > Ruminococcus > Ruminococcus sp. 8Y-12. Next base: position 2,768,542 of record NZ_CM176623.1, read on the forward strand.
AATATTGTATGAAATATCAGGTTCCGGTGATTTTGGCAAGCGATGCCCACACTCAGGAGGATGTGGGAAACCATTGTTTCTTAAAACCCCTCCTGGAATGTATGAATTTTCCGGAGGAACTGGTTGTAAACCGGTCTGTGGAAGAGTATAAGAAGTATACCAACCGGTACAGGCGCCTGTAATTATCTCTTTACAGTAAAACTTTACTGTGCTAAAATAGAGAGGTATTAAATATGCTTGTATGAAGGGGTAGCTTATGAGTAAGAAGATAAGAACAGAGTCGGTGGATCATCTTTTTGAGGCGATTCTGAATTTGGAAAATAAAGAGGAATGTTATCTTTTCTTTGAGGATGTATGTACAGTAAATGAATTGCTCTCTCTTTCCCAAAGGTTTGAGGTAGCTAAGATGTTGAGGGAGAAAAAGACCTACCTGGAGATAGCGGAAAAAACCGGAGCATCCACTGCCACCATCAGCAGGGTAAACAGATCCTTGAACTATGGAAATGACGGCTATGAGATGGTGTTTACCAGGATGGAAGCAAAAGAAGAATAAGGGATATTATAAAGCAGTATATGCTCCTCTTGTAACAGACAGTCCATACTAGGAACTGACGTTACAGAGGGGCATATTTTATTATACAGAAAGAATATCCTTGGGAGAATTTTATGAAGAAAAACATCTTACTTCGAACGAATGTGCTTATATGTTTGATCATTGTTGTGGGTTTTGCACTGACTGCTGCACTGAGCTATCGGGCAAATTACAGTTCTTCTCTTAAAAATATTGAGCAGGTGTCAACTTTGACTTCTGAGGGCATTTACTATCAGATGTCCTCCACATTTACTAAGCCGGTAAATGTATCCCTTACAATAGCCAACGATAGTCTGCTAAAGGACCTGCTTTCACAGGAGGAAGCGCGTGAAGAGGATGAGGACTATATTAAGACAATAAAAGAATATCTGAGAAGCTATCAAAAAAAGTATGACTACGATTCCGTTTTTCTCGTCTCTGACGCAACAAAAAGATATTATAATTATAATGGGCTGGACCGTGTACTTACGTCGGACAACGAGGAAAACACATGGTATTACGATCTTTTAAAAAGTGATGTGGAATATGCCATGAATGTGGACAATGATGAAGTGGTGGGCGCAGAGAATCAGATAACCGTGTTTGTCAACTGTAAGATTAAAGACAAAGAGGACCGGATAATGGGAGTTGTGGGAGTGGGACTTAGGATTGGCACACTGCAGCAGCTGCTTAAGGGGTATCTGGATGAGTATGGAGTGCAGGCTTATTTTATTGATGAACAGGGAACCATACAGATTTCCGGCAGCTACACAGGCCATGAGGCTGTGCACCTGATGGCTCTGGACCAATATAGCGATAAGGTGATGGGTGAAATACTTGGCTGGCGGGAAGCAGAGAGAGCGCATGGATTTTGGACCAATGATTTGGAAGGCGGGGGGAAAAATAATTACATTATGACCAGGTACCTGCCAGAGCTGGACTGGCATCTGGTGGTGGAGCGCGATTCGGACTCCTTTGTGAGAGAACTTCATCTGCAGATGGTTGTCACAACAGGTGTGATTGCTGCGATCATTGTGGTGATTTTAATTGTGATAACAAATGTGATACGAAATTTCAACCGACAGATTGTCTCGCTGACTCAGTCAATCGAACAGGATCGCAGAAGTATGTTTGAGAAGGCCACGGAACAACTGTTTGAGAATATCTATGAGCTGGATATCACGCACAACTGTCCTGCGGACAGAGTCACAGCCCAATATTTTGAAAGCCTGGGGGCGCCGCCGGATACGCCCTATGATAAATCACTGCATATCGTTGCCGAGAAACAGATCAAAGAGGAATTTCGCCAGGGGTACATTGAGACCTTTACCCCGGAGAATGTTTTGAAAGCATACAGAGAGGGAAAAGAGACCCTGCGCTATGATTTTATGATCGCGAATGGTGGAGACTATTACTGGATGCGCATCATTGCACGAATCGTTCCATTTGAGGGTGATGGATCGATCCATATGCTGGTTTACCGGCAGAATATTGATGCGGAGAAAAGGCAGGAGAAACGCATGCTGTTTCTGGCTCAGACGGACGAGATGACAGGCATCCTTACAAAGACTGCGACACAGCATGGCATAGAGCGTATTCTGAGAAAAGAACCGGAACAAGCCTACGCTTTTTTTATCTTTGACATTGACAATTTTAAGCAGGTGAATGATCAGAGAGGGCATGCGTTTGGTGATCAGGTGATAATGGAATTTGTAAGTACAATCCTGAAGCATTTCCGAAAGGAGGATCTGTTGGGGCGCATAGGGGGAGATGAATTTGCAGCCTTTGTACCCATTTTAGAGGATGGTCAGATAAAACAGAAGGCGGAAGAATTGTCTGTTGCGCTGGACCGGCAGTATGGATGTGATGGAGATAGCTGGCATATTACAGCCAGCATCGGTATCTCGCTGGCTCCAAGAGATGGGAATGATTTTGAGAGCCTGTATAAGAAGGCGGACAAAGCTCTGTATAAGACCAAAAAACATGGAAAAAACGGATATACAGTATATGGGGAACAGATGACGTAAGATAAGAGGGATTAAAAAACAGGAACTGTGAGACAAAGGATTGATGATATATAGAATCCTTTCTCCCACAGTCCCTATATTTTTAAGATTTGGCAGACAATTATTCGGAGGCTTTCGTATCTTTTGGCTTTGTGCCCAAATTATTGGGGAGCTGGTCAACGAGTTTTTCAATTAGCTGTTTCTTAATATATACATCAAAACTCAGCAGACAGATAAACGAAAAGGTCTGCAAAAACTCCTGCTCAGCCTGGGGGAGTTCCTGAAACGTAGACCGGGAAGTGTTATACTTCTCCAGTATATCCTCCTTTAACTTGTCCACCTGGGTTTTCTCTAGACTGAAAACTTCATTGTAGAGTGCCTCCATATCAAAGCCGGACTTGGCTTGGAAATACGTTTGGGTAATTGGGTTTAAGAGCGCCTGGATGTCAGTAATCGAGAGAATCCCTTTAAAATAATAGATAAAAATCATCACCAGCAGGTGCTCCTTGGAATACTTTTTCTTTAAAGGAGGCGGAAGCAGGTCATTCTTTGCATAATTGTTTATCATGGTCTTTGTCAGAATCTTGTCATCCGGATACCTTTTGGAAGCGGATAGATGGGCATCCATGAAGGTAGTAACCTGATCCATATATAAATCAATATTGGGAATGTCTTCCGACTTAATATAATCAATACGTGATAGACTGTTCAATATACTTTCTATCATGTTGTCTTTATCAATCGTCATCTTGTTCACCTCTTATTACATTATATAGTTTTTAAAACTAGATGGCAAGTGTTTTCATGCAGAAATAGGAGAATACAATCTCAAACTAGTGTACAGAGAGAAAATCCAATTCAGGGTAGATATCCTTTTCGAGATATAGTATAATGTCCACAGGCGGAAAATGGGAACACATGTATGCCCAAGTCAGCAGACAGAAAGATTAGGTGGGAAACAGATGAGTATTTATGATACCTTAAATGAAAAACAGCAGGAGGCCGTATTCTGTACGGAAGGGCCTCTTTTAATTTTGGCCGGGGCCGGCTCCGGAAAAACGAGAGTATTGACGCACAGAATTGCGTATCTGATTGATGAGCTGGGTGTGAACCCCTGGAATATCCTGGCTATTACATTTACGAATAAAGCGGCAGGGGAGATGCGGGAGAGGGTGGACAGTTTAGTTGGATTCGGGGCAGAGAGTATCTGGGTATCCACCTTTCACTCCACCTGTGTGCGCATCCTGAGGCGCTACATTGACCGGATTGGATTTGACAACAACTTCACGATTTATGACAGCGATGATCAGAAATCAGTGATGAAGGATGTGTGCAAGCGTCTCCAGATCGACACAAAGGTTTACAAGGAAAAGGCTATCCTGGGGGCAATTTCATCGGCCAAGGATGAACTGATCAGCCCCGAGGAGTATACTCTGAATACCATGGGGGATTTTGGAAAGAAGAAGATTGCGGACGCTTACCGGGAGTATCAGCAGCAGCTAAAGAGCAGCAATGCTCTGGACTTTGATGATCTGATCGTGAAGGCCGTAGAGCTGTTTCAGAATTGTCCGGATGTGCTGGAGTACTACCAGGAGCGGTTCAAATACATCATGGTGGACGAGTACCAGGACACAAACACGGCACAGTTTAAGCTGATCAGTCTTCTGGCATCCAAGTATAAAAATCTCTGTGTAGTGGGGGATGATGACCAGTCCATCTACAAGTTCAGAGGCGCCAATATCGGAAATATCCTAAATTTCGAGCAGGTATTTCCAGATGCCAGGACCATCAAGCTGGAGCAGAACTACCGCTCCACCCAGACCATTCTGGATGCGGCAAATGTTGTGATTAAGAATAATGTGGGGCGAAAGGCAAAGACACTCTGGACAGCCAACGGAGAGGGTGATCCCATTGAATTCCAGCAGTTTCTGACTGCCTACGAGGAAGCGGAGTACATAGTAGGAGATATCTCCAAAAAGGTGCGAAGCGGAGAGTACACTTACAATGACTGCGCGATTCTCTACAGAACGAACGCCCAGTCGCGTCTCTTTGAAGAAAAATTCCTGATGTCCAATATTCCTTACAAAATTATTGGCGGCATCAACTTCTATGCTAGAAAAGAAATCAAGGATCTGCTGTCCTATTTAAAAACAGTAGACAATGCCAGAGATGATTTGGCAGTGCGCAGGATTATCAATGTGCCTAAGCGAGGGATCGGGGCAACTACGCTCACTAGGGTGCAGGACTATGCGGTGGTCAATGGAATCAGTTTTTACGAGGCATTAAAGAGGGCGGATGATATCCCGGCTCTGGGGCGAAGCGCTGCAAAGATAAAGCCGTTTGTAACCTTTATCCAGACTCTGCGCAGCCAGGCTGAATTTTTATCCGTTCATGAACTGCTTTCCGAGATTATAGAGCAGACAGGTTATGTCAAAGAGCTGGAGGCGGAGGACACGGATGAGGCCACGGCGCGTATCGAGAATATTGACGAGCTGATTACCAAGGTGGTTAGCTATGAGGAGGAAGAACAGGAGCCAACGCTTGGCGGATTTTTGGAGGAGGTTGCTCTGGTCGCTGATATCGACAGCCTGGAGGAGGAGAGCAACCATGTGGTGCTGATGACCCTCCACAGCGCGAAGGGGCTGGAATTTCCCAATGTGTATCTGGCAGGTTTGGAGGACGGAGTTTTTCCCAGCTATATGACCATCATGTCGGATGATCCTACTGATATAGAGGAGGAGCGCAGGCTCTGCTATGTGGGGATCACAAGAGCCATGCAGCACCTGACACTGACCAGTGCAAGGCAGCGCATGATCCGCGGGGAGACACAGTACAATCGGGTTTCACGGTTCATACAGGAGATCCCCAGGGACCTGGTGAGTATAGGGATTCCTCTGGAGCCCAAGGTCAAGGAGCTACCCAAGCAGACCGCGTACATACAGGCAAAAAATGCCTTTAAAGCAAAAGCCTTTGAACCCAAGGACTTTAAGGTCACAAAATCCGACTCCCTGGACTATGAAGTGGGCGATACCGTCAAACACATCAAGTTCGGAGTGGGCATTGTGGAAAAGATAGTAGAGGGCGGAAAGGACTATGAGGTCACCGTGAACTTTGAAAAGGCGGGTGTGAAGAAGATGTTTGCCGCCTTTGCGAAACTTAAAAAAATTTAAAAATTATTTCTATAGTAATCTTGACCGAATAGTGATATACTATTAAAAAGTATTAAATATTAAGATGGTATTACAGAAAGGACGTGTAGAATATGAATAAGTTTGAAGATCTCTTAGCTACTTTACAAAAAAAGGACGAAGAGAAACAGAAAAATACGGTACTCTGGGTGTTAGCAATCATAGGTGCAGTAGCAGCAGTGGCAGCCATAGCATATGGGGTATATCGTTATTTTACACCGGATTATCTGGAAGACTTTGAGGATGATTTCGATGATGATTTTGACGATTACTTTGACGATGCGGACGAGGATGCAGATGAAAGTGGAGATGCAGAGTAAGGAATCAGGTCTGCAGCTAACAAAGTTTTGTGTAGGAGAGATGTAAAGCAGTGATGCGGAAAGCCTGCCATGGGCAGCCTTTCAATAAGATAAGCGGAGATCCTCCCACCGTCATGGGTACAGAGGAATTCCCCAAAACAAGAGGAAGGGCAGTGGTCTCGGATATTCAGACAAGTATATGGGGTATTTATTTAGCGGAAAATGTACTAGATAAAAGTCATACTCTGTGAAATGGATGAGCGTAGATTGAAACAAATACTGAGGCTTTAAAAGGGCAGATGTCAGCAGACACCTGCCTTCTTTCACTCTTATAGAAAATTACAAAGGCAGAGGAGAGGAATATGAAAAAAGGACAAATTCTGGAAGGGCAGATTCAGAAAGTAATTTTTCCAAACAAAGGGATTGTGAAGGTAGAGGGAGAAGAAAAACAGGTCATTGTAAAAAATGGCATTGCTGGTCAGAAAGTGCGTTTTTCCATCAACAAGATCCGGAAGGGAAAAGGTGAGGGACGTCTTCTGGAAGTACTTGAAAAGGCACCTGGAGAGGTGGAGCCGGCCTGTATCCATTTCGGGGAATGCGGGGGTTGTACCTACCAGAATTTATCGTATGAAGACCAGCTGCGCATGAAAGAGAACCAGGTTAAAGAGCTGCTTAATAGCGTGTGTACAGACTTCGAGTTCGAGGAAATTAAAGGAAGCCCAAGGCCGGAGGCCTACCGCAATAAGATGGAGTTTTCCTTTGGGGATGAGGTTAAGGACGGTCCTCTTGCACTGGGGATGCATAAGAGAGGAAGCTTTTATGATATCGTAAATGTACCGGGCTGCCGTATTGTGGACGATGATTTTGGAAAAATCCTGACCTGTGTGCTGGAATACTGTAAGGAGGAGGGACTTACCTACTACCGCAAGCTGAGCCACGAGGGGTACCTGCGCCATCTGTTGGTTCGAAAAGGCGCTAAAACCGGCGAAATTCTGGTGGATATTGTGACCAGCACGCAGCAGGAGCACTCATTTAAAAAACTGGCAGACGGTCTTCTTGGACTTGCCCTGACCGGGAAGATTACAGGGATACTGCATACCTATAATGACAGTCTGGCAGACATAGTACAAAATGACTGCACAGACATCCTCTACGGACAGGACTTTTTTTACGAGGAGCTGTTGGGACTGAAGTTTAAGATTTCGCCATTCTCCTTTTTTCAGACAAATTCCTTGGGGGCAGAGGTGCTCTACGAGCTGGCCCGCTCCTATGTGGGAGAGACAAAGGATAAAGTGATCTTTGACTTGTACAGCGGAACCGGAACCATAGCACAGATGCTGGCCCCTGTTGCCAGAAAAGTGGTGGGTATTGAGATCGTGGAGGAGGCGGTGGAAGCAGCCAGGGAGAATGCTGCAATGAATGGGCTGGAGAACTGCGAATTTATAGCAGGAGATGTACTGAAGGCCATTGATCTGGTGGAGGAGCAGCCGGATCTGATTGTGCTCGATCCACCCAGGGATGGGATACATCCCAGGGCTTTGGAAAAGATCATTGGATTTGGGGTGGAGAAAATGGTGTATATTTCTTGTAAGCCTACAAGTTTGGTAAGAGACTTAGCGGTGTTGCAGGAAGGCGGGTACCGGGTGGTGAAGGGTGGGTGTGTTGATATGTTTCCTGGGACGCCGCATGTGGAAACGGTTGTCCTTTTGTCCAAACTAAAGTCGGCCAAATCTATTGAGGTTAAAATTGAGCTTGATGAGATGGATTTGACATCGGCAGAGAGTAAGGCAACCTATGATGAAATAAAGCAATATGTGCTTGAACATACAGGGATGAAGGTGTCACAATTATATGTGGCACAGGTTAAAAGAAAGCATGGTTTAATTGAACGGATTAATTATAATGTTGGCGATGGGAAATCTAAAGTTCCGCAAGTGCCATTGGATAAGGAAAAAGCGATTGAAGATGCATTGAGGCATTTTAAGATGATTTGATTAAATGTAATAGGTTGAAATTTCTAATGGACTCAAAGGTTTTGCGTAGAAAAGTGTTTTGTAAATAAAAATCCGGTGATGTAGGATAACTGTATTCCTACATTACCGGATTTTTTATTTGATGTATTCCATGATATCTCCTGGCTGACAATTTAAAAATGCACAAATTTTACAAAGCACATCCGTTGTCACACTTTCTCCTTTTGACAACTTTGCAAGTGTGGGAGCAGAAATCACTACTAATAAATCAGTTTTCTTCATGTCACGGCGTGAGAGTAAATCAAAAAGCTTATAATATCTCATCACCTCAATTGTAAATCGAAATGCAACCCTTCCAATTCCAGATTGAGTTAAAATCTAAAAATAAATATAGATGCCAGAAGGTTGCATTCTGGCTTACAAAAAAGATTGGTATAGTTTCATTACTTAATGAGATTACCAGTCTTTTCCGTTCCCATAGCACTATCGATTCCTTTATCCTATAAGAGTTGGCGGCCGAACGGAGGATATCGGATGTCTAAATTTTTTACTTACGAAGACAGGCACAGCCTGCAAAAATATCTAAAGGCTTCTTTGTCATTTAAGGAGATTGCGCGCCGCATAGATAAAAATCCAACTACCATCTCCAGAGAAGTTCGTAACTATAGCTCGCTCATTGCCACGGGTTATCCAGGTTTCACTTTCAATGCCTGTAAAAGCAGATTTGACTGCAGGAAGAAAAAGGTCTGTGGAAAAGAGTGTACCCGTAAATCAGATTCTATTGTAAGCTTTGCCAATCCTGTAATTCAAACTGTATAGAATTTCTGGAAGAAATATGCATGGCAAGATTTCGAGTGCCTTATGTTTGCAATGGTTGCGAAACCATTGGTAAGTGCACGCTTCTGAAAAACATTTATAATGCGGAACAAGCCCACCTCCATGCACATGAAAAGATTTCTGTATCAAGGAGCGGTCTTTGTGTTTCAGAGGAGGAAGTCAGCAGACTCAATCAAATCATTTCGCCTCTTGTGGAACAGGGGCAGTCCGTAAATCAGATTTATATCAATCATCAGGATGAACTGATGTGCAGTGAAAAGACCCTCTATAATTACATTGATACATGTTTGTTTGACATCAGAAATATTGACCTGCCTCGCAAAGTAAAATTCCGGGAACGGTACAAAAAGCCAGAATTCAAAGTTGATAAAGGCTGCCGTATAAATCGCAATTACAAAAATTTCTGTGAGTTCCTCGAAAAGAATTCTGACACAAACATTGTGCAGATGGATTCAGTTATTGGAGAAAAAGGAGCAAATGCCTTCTTGCCATTCACTTTGTGGAATGCAGTTTCATGCTTGCTTTTTTACGAGATGCGAATACTTCAAAATCAGTAACTGATATATTTGAAAGACTGCATCAAACACTTGGACATGAGATGTTTAAAAAGTTGTGTCCAGTGATTTTGACTGACAACGGAAGTGAATTCTCAAATCCTAAAGCAATTGAGTACGGGCCAGAGCGTTTTACAAGCCTAAGGACCAAAGTGTTTTACTGTGATGCCGCAAGTCCATACCAAAAAGGAGCGATTGAGGTAAACCATGAGCTGATACGCAGAATCCTTCCAAAAGGGACAAGCTTTCAAGGCCTTACACAGGCAGACATCAGCCTGATGATGAATCACATTAATTCATACAAAAGAAAAAAGCTGAACAATCGTAGCCTCTACGAAACCTTCAGCTTTTATCATGGAGAAGAGGTTTTACAAAAACTTGGATGTGATCTGGTAGCCGCCAGAGACATCCTGTTAAAACCAGCCCTTCTCAAAAAATAATACATTAGTGTGTCGCCAACGTCTAATCTGTCTAAGGAATTAGGGGTGGATTCTCCGATTAGAAAAAAATCGAGAGGGAGTCGACCTCCCTTTGGCATACTTTATATTATTATCATACGACAATAAAAGTAAAAAATCAAACTGCATTTCGCTTACAAAAGTGGCTTCTGGTTCACAAAACAAGCATATCGATTACAAAAGTGGCGTTTCGTTTACAAATATTCAATTGTCAATTACAAAGATGGCTTTTCAAATTACAAAGTGGCATCTAGTCTTACATGTGAGTTTAGTTTCTTAGTGTATTCTAAATGAGCATATATTAAACAGAAGATTAATTATGAGATATGAACAAAAAGGTATCGTTCTCAAACTTGCTTGTTTGACTTTTTTCGACGCTAGAGTTATACTAAAAAAGATATTCCGTAATAGGATAGCTACTTGACAGGGAGGTGAGCACATGGCTTCGAGTTATAAAAAACTCTGGAAATTACTGATTGATAAAGTATGGAAAAAGAAAGACTTGGAGGAAAGAGCACAGATAAGCCATTATACTATGAATAAGTTAAACCATGGGCGAAATGTGACTACTGATGTTTTGGAAAGAATTTGTTGTGCCCTTGAGTGTTCACCCAGTGATATAATGGAATTTATTTCTGAACGAGAAGAAGTTGATAAGTGATATAATTAATGCGGTATGCTTTTTACAGTTGCTGTGTGTAATTAAGATAAAAGGTAGGTGTGGATGAAGCATTATGTGGTGCAGAGATTGTGATATTGAGATAAAAGAAAAAATTTGTCCGATTTGCGGAGCCCATACTGTAGAGGACTCACCAGTGAAAGAGCATTGGTGTACTCGTTGCAACATCAAAACAAATGAAGATATCTGCCCTGTCTGTGGCGATTCTACAGTTGAGGATAAGCCGGTGGAGGTCTATTGGTGTAGTCATTGTAAAGTACCAATAATTAACGAGGTGAATCAAGCAGATAAGGGTATATGTCCTATTTGTGAGAGTGAGACAAAATATATGTCTAAAGACTTGCGGCCGGTATTCCCAGAAGAACGTTTACTGGTGGAAATTTTGTCAGAAAAAGGGCCTTTTGAATATATGAATTGTTCGGTATGGGCAGCAAATAATAGGTATTATGTTAATGGAAAATCAATTGTACTTTCAAACAAACTTTTTCGGTTTGCAGATGTTGACAGGGTGCGAGCGGTAATGGCAAAACATAGGGATGAAAACTCCTATGCTACGTTTAATACATATATTATGAGGTTTGTGGAAGCAAATAAGAATCGTTTGAATTATTTGATAGATGAGGCTGGACAGTTTGTCCGCTCTAAAGCAGTAGAATTCAAGAGAGAAAATTTGGTGATTTCATTTTCTGGTGGAAAGGATTCTACAGTAACAGCAGAGGTGGTAATTAGAGCATTAAGTGATTCAAGCTTAGTTCATATCTTTGGTGATACCACATTGGAGTTTCCACTGACGATGGAATATGCAGAAAGATATCGGCAAGAACATCCCTATGCTATTTTTCAGATAGCTCGAAATTATGAGCAAAATTTTGAGGAAGTTTGTGAAGATATCGGACCTCCCGCACGAATGATGCGGTGGTGCTGTTCAATGTTCAAGACGGGGCCGATTACAAGAGTAATCAATAGCCTTTACGGAAATGAACAAATATTGACCTTTTATGGGATAAGAAAAGCTGAATCTGTTAGCCGGAGTAAGTATAATAGATTTGAGGATGCTGCTGAATCAGTAAAAATACAGCAGCAGGCAGTAGCTTCTCCCATTTTCTTTTGGCGAGATATTGATATATGGCTTTACTTGCTATCTACAAAGATTGATTTTAATGATGCCTATCGTTTGGGATATGAAAGAGTAGGGTGTTGGTGTTGTCCCAACAACAATCAAAGAGCACAATTCCTTGCAAGGCTTTATATGCCAGAGAAAGCTACAAAATGGCGCAGTTTTCTTATAGCGTTTGCAAACAAAATTGGTAAACCGGATCCGGAAGTCTATGTGGATGAAGGATGGTGGAAAGCACGACAAGGTGGAAATGGTTTGAAGGCTGCAAATGATGTTAAAATAAAATTTGCAAACTGCACAGCAGAGAACCATGCGAAGATTTATCGCTTGGCTAGACCGTTTGATGATGAGCTTGTTGGGATGCTTGTGCCGTTTGGAAAGTTAGCACCAGAGCTAGGAAGTAAATTATTGAACGAGACCATCGTTTTAGATACTAGAACGAGTGTGCCGATTATATCTGTCCAGCCATTTGGACAAGAAGATTACGATTACGCCGTAAAAATTAGGACGATGAATGTAGTTGACCATGATGATTTGCAACGAATGATTGGTTATCAGATTCGTAAGTTTAATGCTTGTAGAAAGTGCTTGAAATGCGAGTCTCTATGCCGGTCAGGGGCTATTTCTATAGTTGGTGGTAGTTATTACATTAATCCCGAAAAATGCGTACACTGTAAGATGTGTGTAACAGCGAAATATCTTGAAGGCGGTTGCATGATGGATAAATATTTAAGAACGAAATGAGGTAATGAAATATGGCTGTGAAGTTTCGAGCCCATGACACATTTTTTATAAGAAAGGGTTGGCTAAATAAGGGGATGAAACATGTGGACCATAAGCCGAACGTGTTTGTAGATCGCACAGAGAACCCTATGGATGTTCTAGGAATTGGTGCAAATATGGTAAAAGCCTTACGATACTGGCTGCAGGCGGTGGGGTTAACCGAAGAACCACCTAGCGGTACTAGAACACAAAGCTTTACGGAGTTTGGTCAGTTGGTTTTTGATAACGACAAATTTATTGAGGAAATAGGAACCTTGTATTTACTTCATTATAAAATGGTTTCAAATGAGAAATTTGCCACTGCATGGTATATTTTTTTTAACGAATTTAATATGACAGAAATTACCAAAGAAGATTTTGTTATTGCCGTTAATAGCTATCTCTCGAAGATAGGAGAGACCGTTGCATCTCGTTCAATAGAAGATGATTTTGCGTGTATTATAAATACGTATCTTCCGCGGTTTAAATCAAATCCGAATAAAGTTTCTCCAGAGAATAACATAGATTGTCCTTTTGGTGAACTTGGGCTGATAGATTTTATGAATAAAAATAAGAAGATATATCGAAAATCTAAGCCTTCTGTTAATTCATTTGATCCTTGGGTAATTTTGGCGGTTATTTTTGACAGGGCTAATGGAAATACAGAGGTTCCACTCAATGATTTACTTACAACACCATCTAATATTGGGAAGGTGTTTAACCTTGATGCGATTAGTATGTTAGACATATTACACAGAGTTGAAAAGACAGGAATGATAAAGATAATCAGAACAGCTGGTTTGGATATTATACAGATAAAGGAACAAATGTCATTTGAGCAATGTGTTAAAAAATATTATCAAAGTATACAAAAATAGGACGAGGAGAAGCAAGGATGAGCAAAATGATTTCCGTCGCTTCTGGGTTTCAATATTCTGTGAATATTGCTTACGACCTGAACAGTGATGATAAATTAAAGAATTTTATACCAACTAAATCGGCATTAGACCTGTTAGAGGATGTTTTGTTGAGTACCATTCCAGCTTCTACGAATCGCTCACGGGTACTGGTTGGTGCATATGGCAAGGGGAAGTCACATATTGTCTTAACGATACTTTCTATATTAATAAAGAAAGATTTGAATCTATTTGCAAAATTGCTTCCTAAGGTTCAAGAAAACTCTCAATTATATCAGCTGCTTTTGAACTATTATGATAGTGACACAAAACTATTGCCAGTAATTATTACAGGTAGTAACACAAGCTTACCCCAGGCATTTCTATTAGCCTTGCAGAGAACGCTTGCAGAGAATAATCTTATCGATGTGATGCCTGAGACAAACTATAAAGCAGCCATTGCTACTATAAAACGTTGGGAGAAGGAATTTCCTGATACATATAAGAAATTTTGTGATAGCATTGGAATTTCGGTTGAATCGTTTATTTGTGAACTAGAGGATTATAAGATTGAAACATATGAGCGTTTTGAACGGGTTTATCCCCAATTAACATCTGGAAGTGTGTTTAATCCATTTATAGGATTTGATATTATAGATCTATATGAGAGTGTGGTTGAGGCAATCAGACCACGAGGATATTCAGGTGTTTATGTTGTATACGATGAATTTAGTAAATTTCTTGAGGCAAATATTACTGCTGCATCAGTTAGTGACACAAAGATGCTTCAGGACTTTGCAGAAAAGTGTAATCGAAGTAATGATAAGCAAATGCATCTTCTGTTGATTTCACATAAGGAAATTGCCAATTATATAGATAAGCTGCCAAAACAGAAGGTTGATGGTTGGCGTGGAGTTTCGGAGAGGTTTACCCATGTCCATATGAATAATAATTTTGCACAAACGTATGAAATAATAGCATCAGTTATTCAGAAAGATACTAATATTTGGCAATCGTTTTGCAAGAGTAAAAGTGCAGAATTTGAAAGCTTAAAGGCGACATATACAAAGCATGCCCTTTTTTCAGATGTTGCGGATGAAGACTTGGATAAAATAAGCCAAGGTTGTTATCCGCTGCATTTGGTGTCTACATTTATTTTACCAAGATTATCAGAACGCGTAGCTCAGAATGAACGTACATTATTTACGTTTCTTTCTGCTGAGGGAAAATCTACATTGCCAGCATTTTTGCAAAAGTATGAGGATGAATCCTTTGATGTAATTACTCCAGATATGATTTACGATTATTTTGAACCCCTTTTTATAAAGGAGGTTTACTCTGGTGATCTTCATAAAAATTACATTTTGGCAAGCACAATACTGGAAAAGCTTGAGCCAGAATCCTTGGAATCAAAAATTATTAAAGCTTTGGGTTTGATCTATATACTTGAGCAGTTTGATAAACTTAAACCTACTGTTGGTGAGATTGCTGATATGTTTAAGATAAGTTATCCGGTGGGTGTTATTAAAGAGGCAATCAATAATCTAATTGAGAAGAAGTATGTGATTTATTTGAAACGCAGTAATGATTATCTGCGTTTGAAACAGACATCCGGGGTGGATATTAGGGAGAAGATTAGTAATTTGATGGAAATTCAGCAGAGGACAGTAACGCTAAGGGATACGCTGAACTCTGTAAATTTTGATAATTATATTTATCCATACCGTTATAATGATGATAAAGAAATGATAAGATATTTTTCTTTTGAATTTATTGAGTCCTCAGAGATAGTTGATGATATCGATTGGAATGTAAAGAGTGAAGCTGTTGATGCGGATGGCATCATTTATGGAATCATACCTAAAGATGAAGAAGATATAATCAGGTTAAGTGAGAAGCTTCTAGGAGTTAATAGGGATATTTTACGACTTATGTTTATTATCCCGAAATATTATACAGAAATTGAAAATATTGTGCGTGAGTTTAATGCTGTGGTAACATTACGTGATTTATCTGTGGATGACAAGATTCTTTTTGAAGAATATGATGTTGTTTATGAGGATTTACGAGAAGTTTTAAGTAAGTTTATTAGTGCATATACGCATCCCGAGGAAATGAAGTCATCATACATTTACCGTGGGGAAATCTTACCAATAACAAGGAAAGCAGCATTGACAAGTCAGATATCATTGATTTGTGATGAGATATTTCCAGACACACCAGTAATCAATAACGAAGCTCTTAACAAGAATGAACCTACAGTTGCTGCTGTAAACAGCCGCAATAAGATTACCACAGCACTACTTAGGACGGAATTAGAGCCGAATTTAGGGTTTGCGGGTACTAGTCAGGAAGTTTCTATTATGAGGAACACTTTAGTACGTACTGGTATAGTTGTGGAAGACAATGATATGGTGCATATTAATATGCACCCAGAAGATGAACTGATAAGAAATATGCTTACGAAAATTGAAAGTTTTGTTATGCAGGCAAAAAGAGATGGCAGTGTGAATTTTGCAAAGATTTATGAGGTACTTACTTCTCCAGAAAATAGCATTGGACTGAGAAGAGGATTAATTCCATTATATATCGCAGTTGTATTTCATACCTATAAGCACGAAATCATTATATATGATAGATTTGGACAGATTTCTACTACAACGGATGCACTCCTTCAAATTAATGCAAATCCAGAAGGTTATACACTTCATTATTTGGATTGGAATCCAGAAAAGGAACAATATATAGAAGGGCTTAGCAAGGTGTTTGAGGATTTCATTATTCCAGCGGAGAAAAGTGCTAGCTCGTATGAATTTGTTGTTTCTGCAATTCGACGTTGGTTTATGTCACTCCCTAAGTATACTAAAGAGATAAATACATCTAAAAATAAACGTTATACTCCTTTTTTGAGAGTACTTAAAAGAAATGTTAGTGGCAACGAATTACTATTTAAGAGTTTACCAAAAGCATTTGATTTAGATGAAGTCTATATTGGAGTTGTTGATGAAATAGCTAGTGCAAAAAAGTATTATGATAATATACTTGATGAATTAAAAAAAGAGTTAATAAAAGAAGTAAAAATGTTATTTGTTTCAGAAACAAGTAGGGAAAATATAAAAAAAATGTCACTTGCATCTATAATAAATGATTGGTGTGAATCCTTAGAACCGGGTGCTTTTGAACAGATATTTAGTGATGGAACAGAGAGAATGCTTGGATTATTTCAAACGATTAGTAATGATGAAGGTGCTTTCATTGAACGGTTAGCAAAGCTCGCTACCGATTTGCGCATGGAGGATTGGGATAACGATACTCGAACGAAATTTGATGAAAATATCAAGATGTACAAAGTTACTGCCGAGGAGTATCACTTTGATAAAGTAAATAGTATTGATAAATCAGAGACGACAGGGTTCCAAGTTAGCTTTGTAGATGAAAAAAATGGTACCGTAACAAAGCGTTTTAATCCTGTGGAAACAAGTCCGCGAGGCAAATTACTCTATAACTCCCTATCCTCTACACTCGAAGGCATGGGTCAATCTATTACGGAGCAGGAAAAGAGACAAATTCTAATGGATTTGTTGAAAAGATTACTTTAGGGGGGGAAGCATGGGGTATTTTGACAATGCAGCAACGACATTTCCGAAACCGGAAAGTGTCTATACATTCATGAATGAATTTTATAAACAAAAAGGAGCCAATGCGGGCCGGGGGCAATATCAGCTCTCGCAGAGTGCAAGCAGTTTGATTTCAGATACTCGAATTAAAGTACAGAAATTGTTGCATTGTTCAGCAAAACAGGTTGTGTTTACCCCGACAGCAACAGTTGCATTAAATATTATTATTCAGGGATTGATTAAATCAGGATGTTGCAATATATACATTAGTCCATTTGAACATAATGCTGTAACAAGAATTCTGCATCATTATGAACAAGAGAATGTAATAAAAGTACATCAGCTTCAAGTATCCACAGGTATGGAATATGATTTGCAAAGGATACACTATCAATTCGATTTAGTTTCACCTGACATTGTGATTGTTAGTCATGCTAGTAATGTTTGTGGTTTGGTGGCTCCAGTAGAAGAAATCTTTTTCCTAGCTAAAGAGTATGGATCCATAACGGTGGTGGATATGGCGCAAACTGCTGGTCTTATTGATTGTAATGTTGGACTTTCTACATTTGATTTTTCTGTTTTTGCTGGTCATAAGACCTTATACGGGCCAACAGGAATTGCCGGTTTTGTAATGAATCCAGAGATAAAACTTCCGGCTGTTATTTTCGGAGGAACAGGGTATGAATCAGCAAATCAGAATATGCCAGATAGTATTCCAGAGAGATATGAAATGGGAACTACTAATATTATTGGAGTGGCTGGATTGTATGCTGCTTTGTCCTGGATTGAAGAAACAGGACTTACAAAAATTGTTGCGAAGGAAAAAGAAAACAGAAAACAGTTGCTGGGATTGCTGACAGAATATGATTTTATAAAGATTATTGGAAATAACGAAAAAAGAAATTATGTGGGCATTGTTTCTTGTTTGATAGATGGAATTAGTAGTGATAGCGCAGGTGTGATTTTTAATAGGTGTGGTATTGCTGTTCGAACAGGTTTACAGTGTGCTCCTTTAGCACATGAATTTTTGGGAACATTTCCAGCTGGAACAATAAGGTTAAGTGTAAATTACTTTACGTCTGAGAAGGACTATGAGGAATTACGAAAAGCTCTAGATTATATTCAGGATAATCTTTAGGCAGAATATACCAGCATAGTTTTGTAACATACACAAGATGAACTACAGAATGTTGAGAACTTAATACATAATGTAGCATAGGCAATAGGGGGAGCAATGTCAGATTATAAAGATGTGATGTTTAATTTCAGTGAACAGCAATTAAGAGATTATTTAGGAACGGAAGTAATTAACACTTTGGTGGAATGGATGCCTTCTGGAAAGTTACTCCTAACAAAAGCACGCCTAATTTCATATATCGACAAAATACATGGACTTGAAATATTCAAGAAAGATAATTTTAGGAAAGATTTACTTTTGGCCGGGACGGAAAAAGAAATAGAGGACATTAGCATTCAATGTCTCACCAAGTCCGAGAGATATGGTGCATCACCGAGAGAATTGGTTGAGGTTATATCCAAAAAGCCATGGGGGCAAAATAAAGTTACTGTATATTTGATAAAACTATGGAATTTACCAGTAGATATTCTTGAATCTGAAAAAGGCGATGATATCTTTAAGAATTCTTTAACTGCTGGGGAGAGGTTTTATGAATTATTAGATTACCAATATTTCATTAAACAACAGGCAATGAATGTATTGACCTCTGGGAATATATTGCAAAGAATGCTGGTTCATATGCCTACAGGTACCGGGAAAACAAAAACTTCAATGCACATTATTGTGGATTATATCAATTTTCATTTACATAAGAGTGGCATTGTTATATGGGTTGCACACACGAAAGAACTACTTCTTCAGGCGTTTTCGACATTTGAGGAAATATGGGGGCACTTAGGGGATGGAGAAATTAACGCATATAAGTTTTGGGGGAGTTTAAATTCAGAGGATGATGAGATATCAGATGGCATTGTCTTTTGTGGATTACAGAAGCTTATGTCAATAGCAAAAAACAATCCTGTTATGATGGAAAAATTGAAACTTAATTGCCGTCTCATAGTTTTTGATGAAGCGCACAAAGCGGCAGCTAATGAAACTAAAAAAGTTATCGAAGAGCTGATGCAGATGAAAGTCGGTTATCCAGATAGGCATTTGATAGGTTTGTCAGCAACACCAGGAAGAACAACAGAGTTTTCCTATGATAATGATCTTCTTGTTCATATGTTCGGTAATAGATTGATTAGAATAGACGCAAATATCTTAAACCAAGTTAATTTGGGAAGACTCCAGGCATTAAATACTATTGCTGAGACTAATATTATTAAATATTTTCAACAGAGACAAATTCTATCGAAATTAACCGTGGAACGATTAGAATATGAAAAAAATTATACAGAAGAAGAAATAAAAAAAATAAAAAGGGAATTGGCTTATATTAGAAATAGCGATACCGATTTTTCTGCAAAGCAATTGGAAGTACTTGCTAATAACAAAAACAGAAATTTAGGGATATTAAAACGATTGCGCATATTAAATCATGAACAAATGCCAACCATTGTATTTGCCTGTAATGTTTTGCATGCCAAAATGCTTGCAGCAATGCTTACAGTAGATGATATACCAAATAGTTTAGTGCTTGGAGATATGGATCCAGTAAAGCGGAAAGCGGCAATAGATAATTTTAAGGATAGAACATCTAAAGTTAATATCATTATCAATTATGATGTTCTTACTACGGGTTTTGATTCAACCAATATTGGATGTGTATTTATTACCAGACCTACAAAATCAGTTGTATTGTATAGTCAGATGATAGGAAGAGGACTTCGTGGACCAATGATGGGTGGTAATAAGGAATGCCTTCTCATAGATGTAAAAGATAATATTGAAGCATTTGATAGTGAAGAAGCTTTTCAACATTTTGATGATTATTGGAATTAAGGAGGATGACAATGAGTCATAGTATAGTAGATGTTCGTCATATAGGAGATGCATTAAGGAATACCGGATATAAGAATATTGAAAGTGCAGTTGCCGAAATTATTGATAATGCAGTAGAAGCAGATGCAGATGATATTTTTGTGATTATCAGTGAGGAATTAAATCTTAGCACGGGAAGAAAACAAGTTAGTGAAATAGGGTTCTTAGACAACGGTTATGGAATGACTTCACAAATCCTGGGGAGTTGTCTAGGGCTTGGCTCTACAACAAGGGCACAGCGTCGAGGAATGGGTAGATTTGGTGTAGGATTACCCCAATCATCTTTATACGCTTGCCCAGAAGTAGAGGTGTTTTCTTGGCAGTCAGGTGTGGATAGTGTACAAAAGGTGTTCCTTAACATTGAAAAAGTGAAAGAAGGTATTCAGAAAGAAATTGAGGATCCTATTGCTGAAGCATTGCCGGAGAAATATATTAAATACATTAGCTATATCACACCAGGGAGAACATATGATTTTTCGAAAAGTGGAACACTGGTTATTTGGAAACATTGTGATAGAATTCAACCCAAAACTTGTGGGCCCCTATCGGAGCGACTTGAATTTGCTTTAGGGCAAAAATTTAGGTATTTTATAAGTAAAGGAATATCGTCAATCCGCATTATTCCGGATGAAAACCAAGAGAGTGCTATTGACGTATGCCCGAATGACCCACTTTTCCTTATGGAAAATAATCTTGTTCTTGGCGATCCCTCACACCCTACAGAATTAAATAAAAGAAAACATGGTGCACCATATGTTCCTGTGTTTGAGTCTTATAATGGAAAAGACCATCAGATTAATAATGGCACGATTGAGGTTCCAGTTAAATACTATGATAAAACAGGAGAAGTTGCTGAATCTATAGTAATTGTCAGATTCTCAATTGTAAGACAGGAGTTTTATGATGAAACAGCTTGTAAATCTAATCCAGGGCAACAACCTTTTGGTAAGTATGCAAAAAAATTAGAAGGTATCTCTGTTGTAAGAGCTAACCGAGAAATAGATTTCAGACAGTTTGATTTTTATGAGAATATTAATGAGCCTGAACACCGTTGGTGGGGATGTGAAATAATCTTTCAGCCTGAACTTGATGAGTTATTTGGTGTGTCAAATAATAAGCAATATGTAGAACTAAAGAGAATAGATCAGAATGATGTTGATCCCGACGATGATGTTAAACCTATTTGGTATCAGCTCTATGGAACGGTATATGACACAATAAAAAGCATGTATGCTAGGAATAAAGCTATTCGAAAAATGACCAGGTCTACAAATGATATTGAAACAGCAGCAGTTGATATTATTAATAATGTAGAGCAGGATTCTGATGATGAAGAGCCATCTGTAACAAAAGAAGTGCGCTCAATGGCTAATGAGCAGGAGCTGATTGAAAAGGGAAAAGATGAGTTAAAGCAGCAAGGAATAGCCAATCCTACAGACGAAGATGCTCAACGTTTTATTAATAACTTTGTGAACATAAAGTATGCACAAATAGGGCAATTTGGTCCATTATTTGATTTTAACTTCGAACTTTCATGCGTTATGCTTACAATTAATACCGATCATAAGTTCTATACTGAGTTTTTGAGTGAGATATTTGATAGTGGAGAAGTAAAGACATCTTTTGAACTACTTATTGCTTCTTTTGTGCAGGCAATAAATAAAACTAATCGCTATCAGAAAGAAGAGAATGATAGATTGGTTACATTATGGCAACAGAGATTACTTCAATATATTAATGAACAGTTAAATCCAAGAAAGCGTTGATTGGTGTGATATATGAGTTTACTTATGTCGGATGAAATAAAACGGATAGTTTTTGAAGAATTAGAATCTGCCACGCAGTCCATTCATATTATTTCTGCTTTCTGTAAATATAATGCATTTGATGAACTTTTAAAGCATATCCCATTAAGTGTAACCTCAAAGAAATTGTTATTACGTTTTAGATTGGATGATTTAATTAATGGAAGTACAGATTTTGAGGTTGTGGAACGATGCCGTCAGAAGAATTGGAAAGTTTATATTAGATTGGATTTGCATGCAAAGACTTACATAATTGATAAAAAGCGTGGAATTATTGGAAGTGCTAATGCAACTGGTAGAGGGTTGTCATTTGGTAGAAATGGAAACCTTGAAATTGCTACACTTATTGATATAAGTGACAGTGATAAGCGCAAAATAGATATGCTGTTTTGGGAGGCAGTTGAAATAGAAGATGAACTGTTTGAAAAGTTACAACAACAGTATTATTCCATATCAGATAGTTGCAATTTGGATTTAGTACAAAAAAAATGGAGCAGAGATATTGAAGGACTCATAACTCCAGATATAACTACACTTTTTTCATATGATTTTCCGGATGAAGATGATGTAAATGGAAACAGTGTGTATCGTTTTCTTGGCTTGCCGGTAGAAACAAAGAGAGAGGTTATTGTTGAAACTTTTAAGTGGTGTCGTTGTAATGTATGGTTGCGAAAAGTCTTAAGAGAACACGGTGGTGAAATATATTATGGTGAACTTTCGTCACTACTTCATAAAGCTATTGTAGAAGATCCCAGACCATATAGGAAAGATATCAAAAAGCTTTTATCAAATCAAATTAGGTGGATTGAATTACTTGCATCAGACGATATAGTTATTGAACGCCCGAATTATTCACAGCGTATACGATTAAGGGATTACTGATGTTATTGATAATATTTCTGATGAAGAATACAAGATTAATTCTAATGCGTAATGATTTATAATGATATGAGACCGTTTCAAAGTGGACCTGTTGACAAATCCATTTTTTGAGGGATTTTTGTAGGCTTTCTCTCCCGGAACGAAATAGAAAGACTGGTAAATCTGGGTTACTCACACCGCGAGTCTGTGAAAGTTTTTCTGTAAATAAAGATTCTAAGGGTCTTCTATGATAAAATAAAATCATAGGAGGCCTTTTATTATGGCAAAAAGAGAAAAGAAACCAGTACACAGAGTACAAATGACAGAAGGAAAACGCAACATCATCCATCAGCTCTTGGAGGAGTATGACATTGAGTCTGCACAGGATATTCAGGATGCACTCAAAGATTTACTTGGCGGAACCATCAAGGAAATGATGGAAGCTGAAATGGATGACCACCTTGGATACGAAAAATCCGAGCGTTCAGACAGTGATGATTATCGTAATGGCTACAAATCCAAACGTGTTAACAGCAGCTATGGCTGCATGGATATCGATGTTCCTCAGGATCGTAAGTCAACCTTTGAACCTCAGGTTGTAAGAAAACGCCAGAAGGATATCTCTGATATTGATCAGAAAATCATCTCCATGTATGCAAAAGGAATGACTACCCGACAAATATCTGAAACGATGGAGGATATTTATGGTTTTGAAGCATCAGAAGGATTTATTTCAGATGTAACAGATAAGATTCTTCCACAGATTGAAGACTGGCAGAACCGTCCATTGGATGAGATTTATCCAATCCTGTACATAGATGCCATTCATTATTCTGTCCGGGATAATGGCGTGATTCGAAAATTAGCCGCATACGTTATTCTTGGGATCAACACAGAAGGAAAGAAGGAAGTTCTGACAATCAATGTCGGAGATAATGAAAGTTCTAAGTATTGGCTCTCTGTGCTGAATGAACTAAAAAATCGTGGAGTAAAAGATATCCTCATCATCTGTGCCGATGGGCTTAGCGGAATCAAAGAAGCTATTGCTGCTGCATTCCCTAAAACAGAATACCAGCGTTGCATTGTCCATCAGGTTAGAAATACTCTAAAATACGTACCTGACAAAGACCGTAAAGCATTTGCAACAGACCTTAAAACCATCTACCATGCACCAGATGAGAAGAAAGCGCTGGAAGCCCAGGAACGGGTCAGCGAAAAATGGACACCTAAATATCCCAATTCCATGAAACGCTGGAGTGATAACTGGGAGGCCATATCCCCGATTTTTAAGTTTTCTTCACAGGTTAGAAAGGTCATTTACACGACGAATGCGATTGAAAGCCTGAACGGCACCTATCGCAAGCTGAATCGTCAGAGAAGTGTATTTCCGAGCGATACCGCTCTGTTAAAAGCACTTTATCTGTCCACATTTGAAGCCACGAAGGGTTGGACAACAACAATTCGGAACTGGGCTCAGGTCTATGGGGAACTGAGTATCATGTATTCGGACCGACTGCCAGAATAAGAAGTACAGTCCTGAAAAAGGCGGGAATCACTCGCCTTCTCTTGACATGCAAGGATATCTAAAGTATATATATAACAAGAGCTGGAAGCTAATTCCTTAACTTACCAGCTCAAACTTATCATAGAAGAACTGTATTTACAGACTTTTCTTCACACACTCCACACCGCTTTTACCAGTCTTTTAAGGTTTCATGCTGTTGCCGATAAGAGGCATTCTTCCTCGCTTTTTGAAGGCCCCTTTTCTGTATCTTATTCCGTTTGTGTTCTCGCTTTAGAACAGTAAATGTCCCTTCCACCCATATCTGTCTTAGCCGCATGATTCTCAGATAATCACTGGTTCTCACTTTCTGATTATTCCGATAAAAAGATGGGTAATAGGCGCTGGCATTGATCATCACGGTACCCATATCGGTTGCACAGGCGACAAACCATGGTCATTTTTTACATTGTTTTTTGAACGGCTATTTAAACGGTAATAGTTTTGCGTTGATTTTTTGTAGATCAGTTTCTGAAACTCCAGCCCTCTGTGTACTGCTCCTATATCATATCCTCCGTCTAAGCCAATTTCCTGATACTCGCAAGGCTGTCTTTTCAAATAATTCAGGATAATATCACTTTCCCGTTGGTTCGCTGGAAATAACCGCATTCCGGATCTGTGTGGCTCTTTATGGAGTCTTTCTCTATTTCCACATTTTCTGGTTTCTTATAACCCGGCATGGAAGAAAGTTCGGTCTCCAATTCCTCCATATATTTTATGGTGGAACGATTAATTAGCTCAACTGTTTCGTAACGGCTGTTCCACGATACATTGGATGGAAGAAACGAACCATCCGTAACACCTGTTTCTCCAGATACGATCCCAAGCTGGATGCACTTCAAAACAATCTCATTAAAAATTTCCCGAAATATACTGGCATCTTTGAAACGCCGTCTTCTATTCTGACTAAAAGTCGAATGATCCGGTACCCTATGCATGAGATCAAGCCCACAAAACCAGTGGTAGGCAGGGTTAAGCGACACTTCCTCTTCAAGCCTTCGTTCTGATTTGATTCCATAAAGATAGCCAATGAGCAGCATTTTTATCAGGATAACCGGATCAATAGATTTTCTTCCAACCTTAGAATAATAGGGGGCTGTCTTTTCATATATGAAATCAAAGTTTACACAGTTTTTAATCTGTCTCAGGAGATGGGTCTCTGGAATCATAGAATCTATGTTAAAAATTACCATCTGAATTTGCCCAGTCTGTTTTTCCATCATAAAAATGACCTCCCGCAATTGATATGATAATTATACCATACAGAAGGTCATTTTTCTTTAGTTTGTCAACAGGTCCTTTTTGGGATACTCCTGCAGTTTCTTTTTCTTCTAAAAAAGCAGTGACAGGAATGTCCCAAGATAGTATTGTTTAAGTACGACCAAAAACAATCTTCAAATACGGGCTTGTCCCGGTCACTGCCTATGAAAATAATACTATCTATTCGCTTGTTTTACAAGCACTTTTTTGATGCAAATGTACCTCCATGCATACTGTACGAGCGTTGCCCACTTTTTGAACTATACTGGTAAGACAGTGGATTCTCTAAATACAGATGATGTTGATGTCGTCCTGACTGAAAAGAGACTTTCCGGGTTTTTCCTGAGACCTACAATCACTATCATTCCGGTATTCGCTTCTTTTACAAGAAAGTCTTGAAGATGAACTGGGATGATGATATCCCACGCATGAAAAGAGACCGCAGATTACCAACTGTGCTTACAAAAACAGAAATATCAGCCATTCTTGATGCAACGCAAAATCTCAAGCACAAAGCCATGATTGCTGCCATGTATTCAGGCGGCTTGCGTGTGTCAGAGGTTATACACCTTCATTATGATGATATTTCACGCACGAATAAAACAATACACATCAGTGATGGCAAGAGCCGCTTTGACAGTTATACCCTGCTCACTGACCGAACCCTTGAAATTCTGACGGAATACTGGTTTGACTGCGGCAAACCCAGGGGAATCCTGTTCCCAAGTTCTTGGACTGGTGATTATCTCGTAAGGGACAGTGTCATTCAATTTTTTCGCGAAAGTGCCAAAAGAGCAGGGATTCAAAAGCATGTCTCCACACACTGCTTACGCCACAGTTTTGCAAGCCATCTGTTTGAATCAGGGTGTGATGTAAGATATATCCAGGCCCTTTTGGGACATCGCGGTCCAAGGTCAATCGAGATTTATCTTCATGTAAGCAATAAAACCTTATTTGGCATTAAAAGCCCATTTGACGAGATGGGTGGTGAATGATGGTGGAAAAATCATGTACGGTACAAGATGTGTTTGACCGCTTTTATCCTGCTTATGAAAAAGCGCACATCCTTCCTGCCCATAACAGAAAAGCGGCCTTTCACATCATGAACTGTAAAACAGGAGCTTTTGGTGTAAATATCAGTGTCTGTGAGGACTGCGGATGTATCTGTGTTCACAATAATTCATGCAGAAGCCGCTGCTTCCCATGTGCCA
Source organism: Ruminococcus sp. 8Y-12 (assembly GCF_058119865.1). Classification (NCBI taxonomy): domain Bacteria; kingdom Bacillati; phylum Bacillota; class Clostridia; order Eubacteriales; family Oscillospiraceae; genus Ruminococcus; species Ruminococcus sp. 8Y-12. Next base: position 2,795,195 of record NZ_CM176623.1, read on the forward strand.
GGAGTTTCCAAAAGAAAAGTGGATTGATGCACAAAAAGAGAATGTTCTGGATGCACCTTATTATCATGTTGTGTTTACTGTGCCGGAGGAATTGAATTCTATTATCTACAGTAATCAGAAACTTCTGTATGATGTGCTATATCATGCTGCATCCGCAACCCTGAATAAACTGTCAAAGGATTTAAAGTATCTTGGAGCCAATATAGGATATATTTGTATTCTTCATACCTGGGGCTCAGCGATGAATTATCATCCCCATATTCATACCGTTGTCCTTGGTGGAGGTCTTGATAATAAGAATAAATGGAAAGATACAGGTGGAAAGTTCTTCCTTCCATACGGTGTCATATCAAAAGTATTCTGAGGTAAATATCTGGAGGAATTGAAAAGTCTATGGAATGATTCAAAGCTGGAGTTTCACGGAACAGCAGAAAAGTATCAAAACCGATATTTATTTAGGGAACTTCTGCATGACTGCTATAAAAAGAACTGGTTCACTTACTGCAAAGAGACCTTCACCGGGGCGCAGTACGTTATGAACTATCTTGGGAAATACACGCATAGGATAGCAATTAGTAATCACAGAATCAAATCCATGACGGAAACAACTGTAACATATGCAGTGAAGGACCATAAGAATGAAGGACACTGGAAAGACGAAACGATTCCCGATGACGAATTCATACGTCGCTTTTTGATGCATGTACCGACCAAACGGTTCGTCAGAATCCGTCACTATGGTTTGTTATACTGCCGGAACAAGAGTAAAAAAATGACGCAATGTAGGAATTTAATTGGTGGGAAAATGGTATCATCCCGGCCAGATACGTGTGCCCCTCCTGCATCAGTACATATGAGATGTTAAAATCTGTAACGAAATATTTTAAAAAGCTTCCACTATGAAAGTTTATTTGTCATACTCAAAAATGACTTTTAGCAGAAATAAGCTATTCTTAAAATATGTGATATGTTAAACTTAAGGGAAAGAACAAATATTGAATCCCCATGTTACTGGCTAAAGGGACGCGACTTTGTTCACTAAGGAAAAATCGAAATTGATGTAAACAAAAGGGCAGTTACTTGCAAGCTAAAACTGCTTTTTCGTTTACAACAACTCCGATTGTTTCCTTAACAATTTGGCGAGGTGATTTCTTCACAAAATTTACAAGTGTAGTTATAGAGAACAGCAGAAAAGAGCACGCTTAATGGAAGAAACAATTGATATATCACCAGAATACATTGAAATAATTGCTGATGAAGATTACAGTTATGAAGTTGTTGAACATTTTTCTGATACGCCCGAAGTGGCAAAACCACTGTTAAAAGGTGCTAAAACCGCATTTAAGAAAATTGAGGAGATGTTATACAAAGCACCAGCTTTTATCAATTTGGTAAAAGTCAGTGTTCCGGAGCAGGCTTTCCAAGCAATTTTGACTGATGAACAGAAAACACAGATAGCCAATGGGGCCTTAAAGCTCATGACAAAAAAAGATGGCACGTTAATGGCAATTTTGGTAAACACGGAAACGAATAAAATTGTATCAACAATTTCTCTTAAGAGTATTGACCTATCGCTTGCATTAACTGAAGCAATGTCCAGTTATGCAGCTCAAATGCAGATGGCTCAGATTGCAGAAGAAATTCATACGGTTCAACTTGCAATTGAAGAAGTAAGGCAGGGACAAGAATACGACAGATTGGCAATAGCATATAGCTGTCAGCAAAAACTATTGCAAGCCACGCAGATTAAAAATCCTGAATTGATAGCAATAGCACTTATGAGAATTGCTTCTGATGCGGAAGATAGCAGAATATTTTTGATGCAAAGTCAAAATGCTAATTTGACCTTTATAAAGGAACAACCGGAGTCTTTCTGGGGCAAACTCATATCTGGTGCAAATCCTGAAAAGATAAGTCAAAGGATGAATGAAATCCGAGAAAGTTTGTCCGCTGTGAATATGGTTTCATTGGCAGAGGCGATAGCATATCAGGAATTGGGAGAAAGTGCGGCAGCGCGTCAAAGCCTTCAATATTATGCGGGATACTTACAGAAGGCATACTTATCTACTGACGGCTTGATACAGAGATTGGATTTGATTGACCCAGCACCTGAAAATTACTGGTCTAAAACACTACCGGATATCAATATAAAAATACAGGCACTTCCCTGCATAGAAAATGTGTCTTTCTTAGAAGGTGATGACGATGGAGAATAAGGTATATAAGAAGTGTCAAAAACCACTTTCAGACGGATATAAGCATAAAAAATGCGAATCCTGCAGAAATGAACAAGTGCAGAGTGTAAAAAATGGATTGAAGGCAACAGTGGGTGTAGCTGGTGCAGTTGCAAGTTTTGCGATTGTAGTTGTGACTAAAGGCAAAATCAATCCTAAAAAGTAGGTGATTATTTGGAAAGGAACTATATTATGAGTGATTTGATATCTTACGGTGAGCAATTTGAAAAGATTGTCGATATTATCGAGTCTGCCAAAGAACGTGCGTACCGCAAAGTGAATGAGGAACTGATTTTAATGTATCGTGATATAGGCGTATATATTAGTGTACAGTCTGAAAATGCTGAATATATCGAATTGGCAGGAACGATTTATGATGAGGAGTAAAAAAGGATCTGGCGATAATAAATACAGGCGGTGTGCCACGGTAGTAGAAGGTAGATTTATCTCGAACATTTCATACCAATGTTGTGAAACATATATTTAAAGCGAAGGTGTGTTTGATTAAAATTCAACCTGTCAGAAATTCCGACGGGTTCTAAAAGAGGGGAATCGTGAAGTGGCAAGAGGGACTATTTGGATAGCATAAAGCTTATGAAACAAAAAGAAAATAGCCTAAATAAGCCATTCTAAAAATTGGAATAACCGCTTCAATGAATGATTCGGAATTTCCCAATATTTTATTATCAGAAAGATTTTAAATTTTTTGAAAAACTTTTTGGTATCAATGAAAATAGAAATTAAACGGAGGAAATCGAATGAATGAGTTAATTGCGTATTGTGGACTGGATTGTGAAAAATGTGATGCCCGTATTGCAACACTTAATAATGATAATGATTTGCGAGAAAAAACGGCTGAACTGTGGACAAAACTAAACGGAGCTAAGATTACAGCAGAAATGATTAATTGTGTTGGATGCCGAGTAGACGGAGCGAAAACACCATTTTGTGATGCTATATGTCCTATTAGAAAATGTGCTGTGTGCAGGAAGTTAACTACTTGTGGGGATTGTGATAAAATGAATCAATGCGACAGGCTTGCAACGATAACTTCGAATAATGCACAAGCATTGGAAAATATCAGTAGCAATAGAAGCGGAGACTAATTTTGAAAAGATATATTGCTTTATTAAGAGGTATCAATATAAGTGGGAAAAATAAAATTCCTATGGCAGAGTTGAAATCATGTTTTATAGAACTTGGCTGTATAGATGTTTTTACATATCAGGGTAGCGGAAATGTTATTTTTCGGCTGACGAACGAAGTGGAATTGTTCTTACAGATAAAAACAAGGTAATGATACAAGAACGGTTTGAATTGGATATTCCAGCCTTTGTTATTTCACAAGAAGAATTGAAGGATTTATTAAGTGAAGCCCCTGTTTGGTGGGGAAATGATAACAAAGAAATATATGATAATCTGATTTTTGTTATGTTTTCTGCTATCGCTGAAATAATAGCTGAGAAAATAGGCAAGCCAACAAAAGAACTGGAACAGATATGTATCTGTAAGAATGCAATTTTCTGGTCTTTTGACAGAAAGAAATATGCGAAAGCAAACTGGTGGAAAAAAACAGCAAGCGCAGGAATTGGTGAAATGATTACAATTAGAACAGCCGTCCTTTGAAAAAAATAGTTGCAATGTGATTTTTAATAAATCAGTAGTTACGGAGATACAAATGATAGAATATTAAGTAGACGATAAAAAATTAGTGCTTCATTTTTTATCCGTTTTGTTAATCAGATATGGCAAGGCGATTATGGCATGGAAAAACGCAGATTGCGTTATCCAAAACAATAAAGATTACTGCTTATGACGGTAACGTACTTGTAGGCTGTTTGCGTATTCTTTCAGATGGTTATTATTTTGGGACAATTACAGAATTGCTCGTTCTTCCAGAAAATCAAAATCAAGGGATTGGAAGTAAACTTCTTCAACTGGCAAGGGACAATACCCCAACCATGTTATATTTTGGCGCACAGCCGGGAATAGAAGCATTTTATGAAAAGAATGGCAGCCAGAAAAGCCTGCAATCTTACATAATAAAAAAAGAAAGATAATTACAGTTTCCAGTTTATCAGGGAGTTAAAAATGGAAAGGGTCAATGAGCTATGAAAATGCCAACAGAAAATATGGATACTATCATGTTTGCCCCTTGTGAAATGAATTGCAAGGTCTGCTATAAACATTGCTATCATAAAACGCCATGTGCAGGGTGTTTGAACAGTGACAAAGGCAAGCCGGAACATTGTCGTAAATGCAAGTTAAAAGACTGTATTAAAGACAAAGGATTGTCTTATTGTTTCGAGTGTTCTGATTATCCATGCAAGCTGATAAAGAGTCTTGAAAAAAGTTATAATAAGAGATATCAAGCAAGCCTTATGAAAAATAGTGAGTTTGTTCGTCAATATGGGTTGGATGCATTTATGGAACAGCAGGAAGAAAAATATATCTGTTCAAAATGTGGCGGCATTATTTCTATTCATGACAGGGAATGCAGCGAGTGTCAAGAGAAGATGGATGATGAAACGTCTGGTTTATAGGATTTGAAAAATTTAAAATAGTACTCTTTTAATAAATGAAGTAAACGATAAGGAGAGATATATTATGAGTGAAATAATGGAATTCCCCAACAGAGAAGAATTTCGTGAATGGCTCTGCGAGCATTGTGTATCAAAGGATGGGATTTGGCTTTTGTTCGGCAAGGCTGGTGGGCCAAAAACTATAAAAGCGGGAGAAGCCTTGGAAGAAGCACTCTGTTTTGGCTGGATTGACGGACAGATGGAAAAGATAGATGATAAGACTTATAAGAAGTATTTTTCTCTGCGCAGAAAGAATAGCAAATGGTCAGAGAAGAATAAGGCATTGGTAAAAAATCTTGAGGAAAGAGGACTTATGACTGATTTTGGCAGGAAGAAGATAGATGAGGCCAAGAAGAACGGACAGTGGTATGTTTCAAATCCTTTGGCAGCCATTACAGAGGAGCAGATTGCCCACCTGTCCGCACTGCTGGAAGGGTATGAACCCGCTTATACAAATTTTCAAGCCATGTCTTTGTCCGTAAAGAAAACTTATACACGGGCATATCTTGATGCAAAGACAGATGCCGGACGGGACAAGCGTATTGCCTGGATGGTGGATAGGCTCAATAAAAATCTAAAACCTATGTAACTGTCATATATGACTTAATTAGTATGAGAGACAGTCAGAATCTCCAGTTTGCTAAGATATTTATGGGAATAAAACCCGTTGCCTGTTCCCCCATGAACAGACCTGTACTTTGAAAGTGCTGTTGACCAATTACCAAAGGGAGAACGTCCAAAACCGTGAAAAAGCGATAAATCGCCTTTGACCTATTTACTGAAATACAGGCATTTTCTACGCCGCTCAAGCCATATAGAGACTTGTGTGTTGCTACAACGACAAATTATGTAGAAATCCTTAATTTTAGGCACTTTTTCAAGCATATAGTGTTTACAAGTGAGGTCGATAAAATCCGAAATAAAGAGATTAAAAACTATATGCATTAGAATATTTTTTATTACTGGTTTTCTGTAAACAGATAAGTAATCATGGTTGTTATTTGTCGGCGCAACACCTCTAAATCTATGTTTTTATGATAATGGAAAGCGTGCTCTTGTCCTAAAATATCTGCCAAAGTATAGAGTAGATACATCTTTTCAGATAGATTTTTCTTAGCCACATTAGGGTTGTCACAGGCTTTTACAAGTGCCGATAAAATCATATCCTCATATGCTGCAAACTGTTGCATAATTTCCGGGTTTGATTGTTGCATAAGGCCTAACTCATTTACGGTTTGCCTAGAATTTACATAGAGATTGATAAATAAGTCAATACACTTATCAACAAGTACATGCGTATCAACGGGTTTCGGGAGGGATTCTAATTCATTTAGTAATGGTCTAAGGTAACTATCGAGGAAATATTTAAAAGAAGCAATGTAAATATCTTCTTTGTCTTTGAAATAACTGTATACTGTTCCGGTGGAAACACCTGCTGTCTTTGCAATTTCAACAGTGTTTGTATTGTAAAACCCTTTTTTACAAAACAAATCTAAGCCAGCTTTTATTATTTTTATTTTTTTTTCAATGGAGCGTTTTTGCATTGGTTTACGGATAGATAAATTACTCAAATCATACACCACCTCTCATAAGATCAAGTATATAGTATAACCTTCCATTAGTCAATGAATGTGAAGTATTATTCATATTGACAAAAAAATCAACAATGTTATAATAAAAATATGAAATATTATTCATGTTTAGAAAGGAGAAGGTCGCTTGGATAAATTAAAACTTCGACTGTTTCGCAATGAGGACGTTGCTCTATTTGAGAAATGGCTATATATGCCCCATGTAGCCCAATGGTATCACGACCCACTGGATTGGATGGATGAAGTCAAACAAAGGAAAGATAAATTTTCATTTTTACATCACTTTATTGTAGAATCAGAGGGTAAGCCTATTGGCTTCTGCCAGTATTATGAATACTATCACAGTGGAGAGGAGTGGCATGGTGATACGGATATAGACGGTACTTACAGCATAGACTATCTGATTGGTGATACAAAATATATTGGTAAGGGATATGGCAAAGGAATTGTACAATTGCTGATTCAAGAAATAAAATTGCAGTATAACGCTAAACGCATCATTGTGCAGCCTGAGCAGGAAAATAAGGCTTCTTGTAATACACTATTATCCTGCGGATTTTTCTTTGATACAAGTAATGAGATTTATGTCATGGAAATTTAATTTGCACCACGAATGAGAGGGTATTTACTTAGTGCGTAAATGTGGCTATTATGCCTTGTGTGTAATAAAAAACCCGTTAAAGCGAAATATATTACCTTTGATTGTCCGGCTGTTTCCTGCTATACTGGTAGGGAAACAGCTGGCTTTGTTTGTATAAAATTGAAAATCGGGAGGTGAATATAATGAGTAAAGAATATATAATTCCGGCGTGTTCGGGAACGAAAATTGATGTTAAGCAAGGTCAAAGCATTACAGTGATTGATATTGAAGGCGGTCAAGTGGTGGATTTTTTTGCCGAAGTGAAGGGAAATACAAATGAATTTCTTTCAACCGGTGTTACGATTGACTGTAACGAGTCTTTGAAATTAAATATTGGTGATACTATTTTTACAAACCTATACCGGCCCATGATGAAGGTGCTTTCTGATGATGTTGGAGAACATGATTTGCTCCACCCATGCTGCCGGCCGGAAATGTATGAGTTCTTCTACCATAACGGCGAAAAACACCCGAACTGCTTTGAAAATATTAATAAGGTGCTTAGAGAACAGCGTGCAATTATCACACCGGTCAACTTATTTATGCACACGAAAATTAACACGAACGGTAGTATTTCAGTAGAAGAACCGCTTTCCAAAGCAGGGGATAAAATTATATTAAAAGCATTGATAGATCTTGTATTGGGAGTAGCCGCTTGTAGTGTTTCAGAAAGCAAATGCAATAGTGGAAAGTGTTCCTCTATTAAAATTATTATCGATTAATGCATTTTCAAAATTTATCATGGAGGTGGGAAAGTGATTTGTAAAATAAGAAAATGGGAGTGGTCGGATGCAATATATTTACCAACGACTCTTTCCAATAAAAAAGTACAAGATAATCTTCGGGATGGATTGCCGTACCCTTACACTGAGCAGGACGGAAAAGATTATATCTCTGCGATGCTTTCTGCGGATGAAAATGAAACTTTTGCTTTTGCTATTACAGTAGAAGATAAAGTGATTGGCAGTATCGGAATTTTTCGCCAGGGTAACATTCATAGGCAGACTGCCGAATTGGGGTATTACATCGCAGAAGAATATTGGGGCAAAGGTATTATGACGGAAGCCGTAAAACAAATCTGCAGGTATGTTTTTGACAAGAGCGATATTATCCGTATCTATGCAGAACCATTTGCGTACAATGTCGCATCTTGCCGTGTACTTGAAAAAGCAGGTTTTCAATACGAAGGTACATTAAGAAGTAACGCTGTAAAGAACGGCGAAGTTATTGATATGAAGATGTATTCGTTGCTGAAAACAGAAATGACGGGTATACAGTAGCAAATAGGCGCTGTCGAGCATTGCAGATTAAAGGAGAAAGAATTTGCAGCAAGAATCCAAGGAAAGAAACAAGCAAGAAAATATTTAGCAATATTAAAACAGTTGAGAAGGGAGATATTATAAATTCTTAGTTTTACTCTGATGCTGACGGAAATAGGTAGTCCTAGACATTCTTTTCCAGAGGCTTGGAGACAAAATAGGATTGTTTACAGCCATATTTTTCGCTTTCTTCCCGGTGTAGGGGAGAATACATACGGATCGCGGTGTATGATAGAAATAACAGATATAGAGAGTGTACATAGCAGAACTTATGGGATATAATTATGGCGTATAGGAGTTTGCCTGACCAGGCGTCAATATTTCAATAGTGGAAATGGGGTAAAGATGGAAATTTCACAAGATGAATTAGCAGAAGCGAAAAGACAAATTGATTCAACATTGCATAAGCTGCAGGAAACAATAAAGACTTTTGAATCAAAAGAAAATGCAGAGAGATATAAGTCGCAAATCACATTGGCAAAGAGACGGGTAAAAGCTTTCGAAATTGCGAACTATTTTATTGAAAAAGAAATTGATAGATAAAGTATGGACTTTTACGAAGCATTAAGCGAGAGAGGCATCGAAATGGAGTATACACCTGTTCACCAAGTCAGACCAGGGAGGAAACGATTGTATGAAAAAATATATTGCCTTGTTAAGGGGAATAAACATAAGCGGAAAAAACAAGATATCTATGTCTGAATTAAAAATGGGCTTTGCAAAATTAGGCTTTCCAGGGGCTGCAACCTATTTGAACAGTGGCAATGTAGTCTTTTTAAGTGCCATTGATGATAGAAACGTTCTTTCGAATAAAATAGAATTGTTTATAAAAGACAGCTTTGATTTGGACATACCGGTTTTGGTTGTCTCGCAGGATGATTTAAAAGATATATTAAACAATGCTCCTTGCGGATGGGGAGATGACAATAAAGAAATATATGATAATCTTATCTTTATGATGCCTTCTTTATCTTATGAGGAGTTTTGTAATGAGATCGGCGATCCGAAAGGGGAATATGAGAAGGTGCACCACTATAAGAACACTATTTTCTGGTCATTCAGCCGGAAGGATTACCGAAAGACAAATTGGTGGTCAAAGACTGCCAACTCGAAGGTGAGTGACAAGATTACAATTCGAACAGCAAATACAGTAAGAAAAATAGCAGGTATGTGACATACAAAGATGTTAGGGAGAGTGACATGAGTAAATATAAGAGAGAGAAACTAAAAAAATTATTGATAATGCTGGCAAAAAATGAAATTCGTATTACTTATGAAATGGCAGACGAACCACTTCCTGTCTGTAAAAGTAAAATTGGCGGCAAGCCGGCAGTACCGCATGATTTTGTGTGGCCCAGATATTTGGGCGAGTCCTATGATAACATTACAAAAGAACGTCCCTTATCCTTTATGGCCCAGGTTAATCTTGAAGATGTGAAACACTATGATACGGAAAAGCTTTTACCCAAGACTGGAATATTAAGTTTCTTTTATGAAACGGTCAGTATGCCATGGGGTTTTGCTCCTGAAGATAACGGTTCAGCAAAGGTGTATTATTTTCCAGGGACAGAGGGTCTGGTCCCAATGGATATTCCAGATGATATGGATGAAGAAGCGATTGTGCCAGAACTTGACGTTACGTTTGAAAAACATATCAGTATTCCGGCGGTGGAAGATTTTCCGGATGGGGTTACGGATATGGATTTTGAATGGGATGACTACGAGGAATGTCGTGAGGAATGCGGCTACTCTTGTGATGAATGGGGCGAGGTAACGAAACTCCTCGGGTATCCTGACACGGTTCAGTCATCCATGGAAGAAGAATGTGAATCATTATCAAGGGGGTATCGTCAGGGCTCCCCTGAAGACTTAGCGGCGGTTCCGGGGAGCGTATTGGAAGAAATAAAAGAGAAAAGTAAAGAGTGGATATTGCTGTTCCAAATGGGAACAGTTGAAAGTGACGATGGAGAGATTATGTTTGGGGACTGTGGACATATCTATTTTTGGATACGAAAACAGGATCTAAAAAATCAAAATTTTGATAATATATGGTTGATTTTGCAGTGTAGTTAAGATGATTTTTTAGTATAAGGAATATTCTATAATAAGCATCTGTCAGCAATGACGGGTGCTTTTCTTTGCAGAAATATGTCTTTTTATAGATAGAAAAAAGCGGTATGCTATGGTAAAATATGGTCATGCGTATCTGGGAATACAAAAATATAAAAGTGATGGTAACTGTTCAGCAGGTCTGCGCATTCAATGCGCAGAACGTGAGAAAATCACATCGCCGAAGGCGGAGAATCCCGCGCGCAGGATTCTTTTTCATGGATTTTCGAATGTAATTATGAAGGTACTGAATAATTACAAGTGATATAACATAATCATAAGGAGGCCATGGCAAGTGGGATTTCTTCAACGGATATTTGGTCTTAGAAAAACGAGCGAGAGTGTGGAGTCGGTGAATTCTGCCAAATCGGAAATGCAGGCAGCATCTCCAAACAAGAATGTTGTAAAACTTCTGGAATTTAAGCAAATGATGGAAGACTATATAAAGGAGAACAGATACATAGCAAAAAGCGACTATGTGGATAAAATACAGAAATATGCCCCCGTACTTGAGGTCTTTGACGCACTGAAGAGCACTGGTATGACCGAAGATTTCTGTACACGTAACGGCATCTCAGAAAGAGATGTCCATTTTGCTATGGATTTATATACAAATGCGGATGCATACATGGAAAAGCATAATGAAGAGTATATAGCGCAGGCAATGGAAAATGAGAAGGAATACCTGGATCATGTATTAAAGGCGGTAGACCCTGCTGTTGTTCTTGATGAAGACCAGCGCAAAGTAGTACTCACAGATGAAGACTATTGTCTTGTGATAGCTGGCGCTGGGGCCGGAAAGACAACGACGGTTGCGGCCAAGGTGAAATATTTAGTGGACAAAAAGGGGGTGAAACCCTCCCAGATTCTGGTGGTATCCTTTACGAATAAGGCAGTAAAGGAATTGAAAGAAAAAATACAGGGCTCTTTGGGGATAGAATGCCCGATTGCCACATTTCATTCTACGGGCAATGCAATTCTTCACAAACATTCGCCGGAGGAAAAACGGAAGATTGTGGACAATGCAAGCCTTTATTTTGTGATAAGGGATTATTTCAGGGGTTCTATTTTGCAGAATGAGAGCGTGGTAAATAAATTGATTATGTTCTTTGCATCATACTTTGATGCGCCGTATGAGGGCGATGATCTGAATGGATTTTTCAACGATATTGCAAAGGCAAATTATTCCACAATGCGAAGTGATCTGGAGGACTTTAAGAGGGAAGTGATTGATGCCAGAACCAAGAAGTCCGTAACGATCCAGAATGAAGTACTAAGGTCACATCAGGAGGTGGAGATTGCTAACTTCCTATATTTGAACAATATTGACTATGAGTATGAACCGATTTATCCGTACAATATACTCTATGCCAGGAAACCATACACTCCTGATTTTATTATTTCTCAGAACGGGAAAATTGCCTATATTGAGCATTTTGGGATATCTGAAAACGGGGAAAACGACAGATACAGCCAGGATGAGTTAAGCAGATATAAACAGGCTGTGAATGATAAGGTTCGTCTGCATAAGCAGCATGGTACGACTCTTATCTATACCTTTTCCAGGTATAAAGACCGCAAACCATTGTTAACGCATCTGCGGGAGGAATTAGAGTCCAAGGGTTTTGCGCTTTATCCAAGATCCAATAAAGAAGTGATGGAAATGCTGGTGGCAGGTGAGGAGAACAGGTACATAAGAAAGCTAATTAACCTCATCTGCAGATTTATCTCAAACTTCAAGGTGAATGGATATACAGCAGAAGAATTCAGCAGAATGTATCATTCCACACAGAATGTTCGAAGTAAACTGTTTTTGGATATCTGTAATGACTGTTATCTGGAGTATGAGCGCTGGCTAAATGAAAATAAAGCGGTCGACTTTGAAGATATGATTAATGAATCTGCCAGAATTCTTCGCGAAGTCAAAGAAATGAAGCAGAAGCTGGATTTCAAATATATTATTGTGGATGAGTATCAGGATATTTCCAGACAGAGATTTGATCTGACGAAAGCGCTATCTGAAGTGACGGACGCAAAGATTATTGCGGTAGGCGATGACTGGCAGTCCATTTATGCTTTCAGCGGCTCTGATATTACGTTGTTTACAAAGTTTGAGGAGAAGATGGGTTATGCCAGACTGCTGAAGATTGTAAAGACCTATCGGAACTCCCAGGATGTCATTGACATAGCAGGGAATTTTATTCAGAAAAACACGGAGCAGATAAGTAAGAGATTGATATCCCCGAAGCATATTGAAGATCCTGTGATTATCTATACTTATGACAGTACCTCAAAGGGTAAGAACGGCAATAGAAGAAGTGGTGAAAACTATGCTATAGCGCACGCTGTAGAAACAGCTTTAGCGCAGCTTCTGGAGTATAAGAAAAAGGAAGGCAAGAAACCGGGAAGCATACTTCTTCTTGGTCGCTTTGGATTTGACGGGGACAAACTGGAGCGGTCCGGACTCTTCGAATATATCAATCGGGGAAACAAACTGAAAAGTGTTAAGTTTCCAAGCCTTGATATCACATTTATGACAGCACATTCTTCTAAGGGCCTTGGATATGATGACGTCATTATTGTAAATGGAAAAAATGAAACCTACGGTTTTCCTTCCAAGATAGAGGATGACCCTGTTCTGGCCTTTGTTATTAAGGGGGACCGCTCCATTGATTATGCAGAGGAGAGAAGGCTTTTCTATGTGGCTATGACAAGAACAAAGAACAGGGTATTCTTTATTGCCCCGGAGCAGAACCCATCAGAGTTTTTGCTGGAGCTGAAGCATGACTACAAGAATGTCCTGCTGCATGGAAGCTGGAATGAGCAGGAAAGTGAGGGCAAAGCGAAAAAAGTTTGTCCAATATGTGGCTATCCCATGCAGCTGAAATATAAAAGAGCATATGGATTAAGGCTATATATCTGTACCAATGAGCCTGAGGTATGTGGGTTTATGACGAACTATTGCCAAGCGGGAAAGCTGTCCATTCAAAAGTGTGACAGCTGCCGTGACGGATATCTCATTGTGAAACCTGGCAAGCCTGATGGATACTTTTTGGGCTGTACCAATTATAAACCAAATGGAACCGGCTGCCAAAAAACAATTGGAAAGAAATATTATTATGATTTGATGGGATATGAGTTGGAAGAGAAAGAAAAACCGTCTGTGGTAAAGCAGCAGCCAGTGAAACGGGAGGGAAGGGAGAAGCCTGATTTTGCTGCTGAGAGACAGGAAGATGATTATATTCAGATTCAGAGAGCAGATTTGAAACCAGTTTGGTATAATGAGTTTGATCTCAATGAATTGATTTTTACGGTAGTGAAGGCGCTTCAGAATGTGAGTCGTGTGAGATTTTACGGAGTAAGAATGCTGATGGATATTCTCATGGGCACAAATACCAAGCGCGTGTTGGACAACAATCTGCATAAGATACCGGAATTTGGAGCGTTAAAGGAGCTGCATTATGATACCGTGCAGTCGATTATTGAATGGATGATTTCAGAGCATTTGATCTTAAAGACCAAGGAGCGTTATCCGGTCCTGCATTCAACCTATGAGGGACTTCATTACTCCGAGGTGATAACTGAAGGAAAACTGAAAAAGCTTAAGGCCTACTTAGAGGAAGAAGGGAGTATGTGGAAGTGATGGACTCTGGAAATATTGGATACTCCTTAAACATTGACGGGAAGTATTATAATACATTGGATATTGAGGGATTTTCCCACATGATGAAGGACCCGTCCTACTGCTACAAGTTCTATTGGCTGGAAGCCATTGTACAGCTAATTTCCGAGGGAGTGAGGGAGACCACCTTTGATGCTGTCATTGATGAAATGATCTGTAATGCATGGTACTCGGTCCGGGAATTTCATATTCATCTGAGCGGGCTTCCCGCAAGCGGTGAAGTAAGAGATGGACTGGAGCGGGCTGTGATACGTCTCACAGAGCTGAGTGGTCTGTCAGCCAATGCTTCTAAGGTGGAAATCAAAAATGCGATTCGGGAACACGGTTTGGAGTTGAAGGCAGCAAAAGAACAGCTGACAAATATGGTTCCCTATCGTGCCCTGGCGGGGTTCTTTTCGAAAGCAGATACGAAAGCTGAGTGGAACAGCGTAAAGCGAATGACGGCATATATTGAGAAGATTAACCGAGATGTGGTCTTGCTTCCCTATACATTGGGGAGCGGGGGCAAGCTGGCGAAGGAAATGTATTTCCAGCCTGATTGGATCAAAATGATACAGGATAACACCGTATCCATTTTAGGCTGGATACAGTTTGAAAAAGTGAAGTGGCTGCAGAACAATAACCCGGAAGTGCCGGGGCTGGTGTACAAGCTGGCGCCCATGGATGAAAAGATGCGCAAGCTGAATCATGTGAGGAAGCTCTGGGAGGGGATACTGGAACTTCAGGAGGTAAGAGATGTATTTACACAGGAGCCGGTTGTGCCCAGGCAGTACGATGTGGATCATTTTATTCCATGGTCATTTGTGATGAACGATGAACTCTGGAATCTGATGCCAATGGATTCTTCCCTCAATTCTTCTAAAAACAACCGCCTTCCCTATTGGGAGCCGTATTTTCATCGGTTTGCAGGGAACCAATTTATTTTGTATGGATTGATTCATGAAAAAGCAGGCATTCGAAAACTGTATGAGCGATGTTATAAGGACAATCTTCATTCCCTGTGGGCAGGACAGGAGTTGTACCGTAAGGGAAACAGCAGGGAGGAGTTCTTTCATATCCTGCAAAAGAATATGCAGCCAGTTTATGATTCGGCCAGACGGCAGGGGTATGAGATCTGGAATTCTTAAAAACGGATGCCACAGAACAATGAATATAAGTAAGAAGAAAGAACTGGTATAAACCGTCTCCAGTGGGAAATGTTATATATAAAAGGACATGGGAGGCGGAAAATGGAATCTATATGGAGTAAAACGTGCCACAGAAAGAAAAGCCCAGCTCTGGATCGTCATATTGAGGCAGATGCGGCGGTTATTGGAGGAGGTATGGCAGGAATCTTGACCGCATGGCAGCTTGAGCAAGCCGGAGTACACGCTGTTGTCCTGGAGGCTGATCAGATCGGTGGAGGACAGACGAAGAACACTACTGCTAAGATCACAGCACAGCATGGGATGTTTTGCCACTCATTTATTGAGAAAAAGGGAGAGGAAACGGCGAGAAAATATGTGCAGGCCAATCAGGCTGCAGTGGAGGAGTACAGAAAAATCATTCGAAAGGAGTGCATCGACTGCGATCTGACACAGAGTGACGCTTACGTCTACTCCGCAGACGGGGAGAAGTTAAAACAGGAGACAGAGGCAGCGCGGAGACTGGGGATCAATGCCTCCTATGAGAGACAGATCGAGATTCCAATCTCCTGTGCCGGTGCGGTGCGTTTTCCCTGCCAGGCTGAATTTCACCCTCTGAAATTTATCAATGCACTGGCAGAGCAGTTGACAATATATGAGGATACGCAGGTAACGGAAGTGGAAGATAATCTGGTCAAAACAGCTTGTGGAACGGTGGGAGCCGGTAAGATCATTTTTGCCACACATTACCCTTTTGTTAATTTCCCTGGTATGTACTTTACAAGAATGCATCAGGAGCGTTCCTACGTGCTGGCACTTGAGAATGCGGGAAGACTGGACGGAATGTATATAGGAGACGGAAAAAATACGCTCTCTTTCCGGCAGTATGAAAAGTATATCCTGCTTGGCGGACAGGAACACAGAACAGGGGAGAACCGGGAGGGCGGATGCTATGAGAAACTAAAAGAATCGGCCAAAGAACTGTATCCTCAAAGCCGTGTAGCAGCCTGTTGGTCCGCACAGGACTGTATCACAACAGACAAGATTCCTTTTATTGGACAGTACGCGTCTGACCATCCGGACTGGCTTGTGGCAACGGGGTTTCAGAAGTGGGGTATGAGTTCCTCAATGGTTTCCGCGATGCTGCTCAGGGACATGATCTGTGGAATCGAGAACCCTTATGCAGAAGTATTTGCCCCGTCCAGGTTCTCGGCGGAGGAGATCCCTCAGCTTATGAAGGAGGGCGGGGAGGCTGTAAAAGGACTGGCGAAACGGTTCTTCCATATTCCGGATGAGACAATAACCGGACTTGCGCGGGGACATGGGGCAATCGTCGAGACGCCCCAGGGGAAAGCAGGTGTATTTAAGACAGAGGAGGATAGGATCTGTCAGGTAGATATCGTTTGTCCGCACCTGGGATGCGAACTGTCATGGAACCCGGATGAGCGCTCCTGGGACTGCCCTTGCCATGGCTCCCGGTTTGACTGTGAGGGAAACCTGATAGACGGACCAGCACAGGAGGGAATAAGGTATGAGTGATTATTTCTATGGGTGGTACTTTCGGTGCCAGGGACAACAAGGGAGTGCCGCAGTGATCTCAGCAGTGCATCTGTCTTCAGGAAAATGTTCCTGCTCTATTCAGGTGATCACACAGGGCGGAAGTCTGTACAGAGAGTTTCCGGTCTCCCAGTTTCGGATCAACCGGCTTAAAGGAATTATGCAGATCGGGGAGAACTTGTTTTCCAGGAAAGGAATCCGCCTGCGGCTGGAAGCGTTCAGGGCAGGGGAGTCCAGTGACAGCGGACAGAGAGACGGTGGCGGAGACTGTAGGAAAAAGAGCGTGACGGTCAGCGGGATTCTGCGCTTTGGAGAATTTTCAGAACCTAAGTATGATATTATGGGCCCGTTTTCATATATTCCCGGAATGGAATGCAGACATGCGGTCTACAGTATGAAACATACAGTGAACGGTGAACTGAGACTGGACAATGGGAAAATATCATTTAAAGACGGAGCGGGATATATGGAGGGCGACAGTGGAACTTCCTTTCCCGAACGCTATATCTGGACCCAGCATTTTCTGGAGGAAGGATCAATCATGCTTGCGGCGGCGACGATCCCGCTGGCGGGGATGCGCTTTACGGGAACCATAGGTTTACTCTTCACAGAGAACAGAGAGTACCGCTTCGCAACGTATCTGGGCGCTTCCGTTACAAGGATGGGAGACCGGGAAGTGCTGATCCGCCAGGGGCGATACCGGCTCCGTGTGCGCTTCTTTGAGCCTGGCGGAAGTGTGCTGAAAGCTCCGGACAGGGGGAAGATGACAAGGAAAATACGGGAAGACATCGCCTGTGGAGCAGAGTACACATTGACGCATGGAAATCAGGTATTGCTGCATGTGGTGACAGATAAGGCTGCGGCAGAGTACGATGTAAAAGAAGAGAATAAATAAAATAGGATTAAGGAGGTCCGGTTTTATGCCCTTAAATGTGGCAGAGCGCGGAATGAATTAAATATTTTGGAAATGTAAAAATGGTGTTAGGATACAGCTTAAAACCTGTGGCTTAACATCTTTTTTATATGTACACAGCTGGAGTTGGTGAGCATTTACTGTTTTTATAAATAGCTTGACTTAGAGTAAGGTTCATGTATTATAATGTAACTACTATAGCCTGGTAAGAAAGTCAAATTCTATGAAATAGTTAGATTTATTTAGTAACAGAAAAATCATACAGTACATTTTTGAAAGGAGTAGAAATTATGTTAGTTGATACAAAAGCAAAGATAGGTGTGTTTTCCATTGCATTGGGGGCATATCTGCCGCAGTTCCCATCACTGGTTCCTGAATTTGAGGCTCAGTATGATGCGTTTAAAAAGACACTTCCCGACACGGTGGAAATTATTGATGGCGGAATGGTAACCACGAAAGAACAAGCTCAGGTTGCCGGGGATTTGTTCCGTTCCGCAGACGTTGACCTGGTTTTTCTGCAGCTTCTGACGTATGCCACATCCTACAATATGATTCCGGCTGTGAAGGATCTGGATGTTCCGGTAGTTCTTGTTAATCTTCAGAAACTGAAAGCGCTTGATTATGATCATACAGATATCGCGTCATGGCTCGGTGAGGGCTATGCCTGCGGTGCTGTTGGGGAAATGGTAGCTGACCTTGAGCGTTACGGCAAACGGCATGCTGTAATTACCGGTGTCGTTGAAGGCGGCGATCCCGGTGTCCAGACGGAAATAGATCAATGGTGCCGTGCAGCCCAGACCAGAAGAAGATTCCGTGATACCAATATTGCCCAGATTGGAAGGCCATACCCTGGTATGATGGACCTTTATATTGATGAATCGAATCTGTACAGAAGAATGCACCTGTATACCAAGCAATTTGACTGGGAGAAAATGTGGGCGATTGCCGATGATATTACGGATGAAGAAGCAATTCGTACCAAGGCACAGGATATTCTTGATACGTTCGATATAGAGGGCGGAGGAAGTATTGAAGAAGTCTGGGAGATGGCGAAATACGTTGTCGCTTTCGAGCAGTGGGTTATCAGTGAAAAACTTGGTTTGGTTGCTTCTCATTATGACGGATTTGCAACAGGTAAGGCTGGTGTACTTGACAGTATGCTTATTCCTGCATTCTCAATGTTAATCAAACAGGGGACAGCATGCGCGGTAGAGGGTGATATCAAAGTTGCCATGGCAATGAGCATATTAAAGACAATCTCAGGAACAGGGCAGCTTGCTGAAATGTATTCTATAGATTTTAACGATGATATTGCAATTATTGGACACAGTGGTTCCGGTGATGCGGATATCTCTGATAAGAAACCAACCATGAAGATTGTAAAGGTATTTCACGGAAAAACGGGCGGCGGTTATTTGACACAGTTTTATCCGCACACAGGACCGGTTACCTATCTTGCCATTACACAGGATGGTGACGGACACTTTAAATTCATTGTAGCTGAGGGCGTTAATGAAGAGGGAACGATCCTTTCCTTTGGTGATACCAATATGAGAACCCGTTTTACCTGCGGAGCAAGAGAGTTTGTGAACCGGTGGAGTGAATGCGGGCCGACACATCACTTTGCTGCAGCGACAGGCAGACATATCGACACAATTCTTAAGGTTGCCAAAATATTTAATGTACCAGTTGATATCGTAACCAGATAAAGATGTGTGACCTCTAAATAGATAATAATCCGAGCGCACTATATTCAGAACCTTATGCCGCCTTGTAACATTGCAGTTATGCAGGGCGGCATTTTTATTTCTTGCAGGAAGGACTTAAAATGGGTGCTTGTTCTGTAAGTATCAGCTCTTATAAAATTTTTAAATTTGTTCTTGACATTACCCCTAACTGGAACGTGTATAGTGGAATACGAAGGGAGGGAACCATGTATTCAATAGGAGAATTCTCAAAGATTGGAAGTGTTTCAACAAAAACGTTGCGTTACTATGATGAGATTGGTCTTTTGCACCCGGCCAGTGTAGATAAAGACAATCGTTACCGATATTACGCAGAAGAACAGGTTGATGAAATATTATATATTTCAGAACTGAAAACCTTTGATCTGCGCCTGGAACAGATTAAAGCGGTTATGGAAAGCAACGATAAATCCCTTTTGGAACATTTCCTCAAAGAGCGTATCGGGCAGTTGAATGTCCAGATACAGGAAAATATTCGGTTACGGCAATGCATTGAAAGAAAAGTGCAGGAAATCCAGTTAGGAGGAACAGTGATGAAAGAAATGACAAATTTAGCAGTAGAGGTGAAGAATTTTGAGCCAGTTTGTGTTATGAGCAAAAAGGCAACAATTGAAATCAATCAGATCAGTACCGTAATTGGCAGTGTATTTGAAGAAATTTTCAAAAATGGTTTTAAGCCCCAGGGCCCGGTTATGACGTTTTATTTGGATGAGGAATTCCAGCATGAGCATTCCAATATAGAAGTGTGTATACCGATTGCGCCCGGCGGAAAAACGGAGGGAATCAATGGGGTAAAGACGATCAATCCAGGTCTTTGTGCAATGTGCACCTATGTTGGCGAATACTCCAAACTTGGTAAGGCATATGCTGCGGTTCTCAAATGGATCGAGGAAAATCAGTATCATCTTGCTTTTGCCCCGTTTGACATTTATATCAACAATCCCCAGGAAATCAGTAATCCGCAGGAATTGATAACTGAGGTGTGGTTTCCGATTAAAAAATAAATCATGCCTATGACTAATTTTATATTCAAGTGTGTACAGTTCCCTCCTGCTAAAAGCAGGGGGAATTGTACGTTACTGTTCACACGTTCACAGTAACAATTGTACATTATAAAGTTAATCAATGGGGCATGGGATGTTGATATAATTACCGTTCCTTGCTATACTTAATAACAGAAGAAAAAGACACTGGTCAATAGATGATTTTAGAAGGGTATTGAATAATGGAAAATGAAAAAGTCTATCTTATGAGTTTCGCAAAAATCTATCCTCTTTTGTTGAACAAGGCAGTGAGAAAAGGGCGTACTGTGAATGAGGTAAACGAAGTCATATGCTGGCTGACAGGTTACAGTGTGGAAGAAATCGAGAAGGCAATAAGTAATGCGGTCAGTTATAAAGATTTTTTTCAGAATGCACCTGAGTTGAATCCGAATAGAAAATTGATTAAAGGTCTTATCTGTGGGGTACGCATTGAGGATATTGAGGAACCTCTGATGCAAGAAATAAGATACCTGGATAAGTTGATTGAGGAGTTGGCAAAAGGCAGGAAAATGGAGAAAATTCTGCGCAATTAATGAAATATTCTGGCCTGTCAGGAAATATTCTACGCTTCGTAGGTTGATGAAAGATGCGAAAGCAAATAAGATATACTCATCAACAAGAAAAGAGGTATATGTTATGGGATATGTGACAGGAGACACAGTAAAGATTTTGCGGGAAAAGAAGAAGATCACGCAGAGGGAGCTGGCAGACACCATTCATGTGAGTGATAAGACGGTTTCGAAATGGGAAACCGGCAAGGGGCTTCCTGATATCAGTATGATAGACGAATTAGCAAGAGCCCTGGGAGTGTCGATTGCAGAATTATTGACCGGTGACCTGAGAGCAAATGAGAACCAGTCGGCAAACATGAAAAAAACACATTTTTATATCTGCCCCATCTGCGGGAATATTATCACTGCTGTGGGGCAGGGCAGTTTTTCCTGCTGCGGGATTACTCTGCCTGAGCAGGAGGCGGAAAAATGTAGTGGAAATCACTTGATTGGCGTAGAGACAGTGGATGACGAGTATTCCGTGACAATACAGCACCCAATGGAGAAGGGACATTATATATCGTTTATCGCATATGTGACATCCGGCTCTCTTGAGCTGGCAAAATTATATCCGGAACAGGATATTTCCGTGAGATTCAGAAAAAAAGGGCATGGGATTCTCTATGCATTCTGCAACAAACATGGAATGTTTCAGAAATTGTTATGATTTGTACCAGACTTCCACACCAAATAATGTTAGGATAAAGTGCATAATTGCAAGATAGAATTGGTAGATTCTTTTTCTCTTTGCAGCTATACTGGTATCATACTTAATTTGGAGGTGGAACCTATGGATCTGGGAAACAGTTTATTTAATGCAAGAAAAAAGAGTGGATTGTCACAGGAGGAGGTTGCGGAGAAACTGGGGGTGAGCAGACAGACGATTTCCAAGTGGGAGACGGATGAGACACTTCCTGATATACGCCAGTCCAAAAAATTAGCGGTTTTGTATCACGTGTCTTTGGATGAGCTGATCGATTTTGACGTGGACTTAAAAGAGATCGAGCGGGTCATAGAAAATACCAGTGAAGAGAAGCAGAAAAATATTGATTGGACAAAGGTCTGGGGGAAGAAATATCCGGTCCTGACAACTTACCAGAAGGAGGTAAAAGTCAGTGATTTCGCTGGCAGACTGCGGGAACTGCTGGATCGTCTAAAAAGGGAGTACGGGTACAGCCAGATGGATGCACTTTTAGTTTTAAAAGATATACTGGCCCATGTTTGGAATGAGGAAGGAAATCGTTGACTTCCGAATAATGTCCTGATGGGATAGGGAAAAGTCAGCCGGATGGCTGACTTTTCCCGTCTTACTTAAAATTTCATTTATCCGGATGAAAATGGTTCTGCAGACGTTGATTTTTCGTTAAAATAATGTTAAATTTAACAAGAAAAACAGCAGTGTCGGGCACAGAGAAATCAGTATCCCTCACTGACATCAGGTCAAACGACACATCTATATGAGGAGGAATACAATGGGGTACATGGAAGTTTATAAAAAGTGGTGTACAGATTCTTATTTTGATAAAGACACACAGGCAGAGCTGAGAGCACTGGAGGGAAATGAAAAGGAGATTGAGGACCGTTTCTACCGCCAGCTGGAGTTTGGAACAGGGGGCTTAAGAGGGATCATCGGCGCCGGAACCAACCGCATGAACATCTATACCGTGCGCAAGGCTACCCAGGGGCTGGCAAACTATATCCTTTCCCAAAATGGACAGGAGAAAGGTGTTGCAATTGCATACGATTCCAGAAGAATGTCACCGGAATTTGCCAGGGAGGCAGCGCTCTGCCTGAATGCAAACGGAATCAGGACTTTTTTGTTTGAGACTTTACGACCCACACCGGAATTGTCCTTTGCGGTCAGGGAACTGGGGTGCATTGCCGGGATTGTGATCACAGCCAGCCACAATCCCAGGGAGTATAATGGATATAAGGTTTATTGGGAGGACGGCGCTCAGATTACGCCGCCCCATGATAAAAATATCCTGGCAGAGGTGGAAAAGGTGACAGACTTTCATCAGGTAAAGACCATGTCTGAGGACGAGGCGCGTGTACAAGGACGGTTTGGGATAATTGGAACTGATTTTGACAGAAAGTATCTGGAGCAGCTCAAAGCACAGAGCATTCACCCGGAGATGATAAAAGAGGCTGCCAGGGATATGAAAATAGTCTATACACCCCTCCACGGAACAGGAAATATTCCGGTGCGGAGAGTCCTGAGGGAACTTGGGTTTGAGCATGTTTATGTTGTGGAGGAGCAGAAGCTGCCGGATGGAAATTTTCCAACAGTGGCTTACCCAAACCCGGAGGATGAGAAAGCGTGGACATGTGCGCTGAAGCTGGCCAGGGAGGTGGAGGCGGATTTGGTTCTGGCCACAGACCCGGATGCGGACCGTCTGGGGGTTTACGTAAAAGATGCAAAGAGCGGAGAATATATAAGCTTTACCGGAAATATGTCAGGTATGCTGATTGCTGAGTATATTTTGCGGGAGAGAACAAAAACCGGAACTATGCCGCAAAATCCGGTGCTGGTGGAGACCATCGTGACCACGGATATGGCAAAAGCCATTGCCAGGGAGTACCATACGCAGTTGAGAGAGGTACTCACCGGATTTAAGTATATCGGGGAGCAGATCAAGCTCTTTGAGCAGAGCGGCTCCGGCCAGTATGTGTTTGGGTTGGAGGAGAGCTACGGATGCCTGGCTGGGACCTATGCCCGGGACAAGGATGCCTGCGTAGCTGTCATGATGCTCTGCGAGGCTGCCGCTTACTATCGGATGCAGGGAAAGACCCTCTGGGATGCCATGCTGGACATGTACAATAAGTACGGATACTATAAGGAGGGGCTGGCAACCCTGACCCTTAAGGGGATTGACGGCGCACGGCAGATTCAGGAGATGATGGCGGATAAGAGGAGCAATCCACCCATAGAGCTGGGAGGTTTTAAAGTACTTGCGTTCCGTGATTATCAGGACGATGTCAGAAAAGACCTGGTATCTGGCGAGACACGCCCCACAGGGCTTCCAAAGTCAAATGTACTCTATTTTGAACTGGAAGACAATGCATGGTGCTGTGTAAGGCCGTCGGGAACAGAGCCTAAGATTAAGTTTTATTTTGGCGTGAAAGGAAGTTCCCTTGAGGATGCAGAGGGGAAGCTGGAGTATCTGAAAAGAGAGATGCTGGGGGAATCGAATTAAATGACGATGTGGCAGTGGGGGCGGAGAGAAATCGGTATCCCCCACTGACAAGAAGTCAATCAACGCATCGAGAGATGTTATCGGTTCAGAAACCAAACGCCCAGATTAAGGTAAGCGGCAAATATCAGCCAAAGCAGGTAAGGAATCTGCAGGTAGCCTGCAAGGGGATTGATGCTGCTAAATTGGCGGATCATCAGAAGAACCAGTACAATCAGCAGAAGAATCCAAAAGAAAGAGAACAGTCTCCAATCCAACCCGAAGAAGAAAATGGTCCAGAAAAAGTTAACTGCAAGCTGAGCAGCATAGATTTTTAAGGCATCCTCCTTTCGTGCATCCTTGGATTGGTAGATGAGTGCAGAGCTGATACCCATGAGCACATACAAAATAGGCCACACAATACCGAAAACAAATCCCGGAGGGGATAGGGGCGGTTTTGCAAGCTCTGTATATTGAGCCATGCCATTCATACCCAGTAAAGCAGACAGAGCACCTACTGCCAATGGAATTAATATGGAAATAATAAATACCTTTTTCGAACTGCGCATGTGAGAGCAACCTCCATTGCTTTAATTATACTAATTATATGCATCAGGTAGACTATTTATATGTTTAACCAGAATAAGGGAGGATTCTCAACGCATCGAAAGATGTAGTCGCACTCGGTTAAATTACCGAGCGTGGACTGAAACAGCATATCATAAGGGGGACAGATGAAAAAAGAAAATTATTACAAATTATTTTACGGGGTGAGTATTTTATTTGCTGTGGGGTTTGCGATAGGATTACTGGCAGATTACGTTGTCTATGATGAAAGGGCCTACTCTGCACCTTTTTATGTCTTTGCGCTGGCCAGAGGCATAGAGTTTTTGATTCCTGGTATGATTGCACTGGGAGCTGCTATTTTCATGAAGAAAAAATACAGATAGGCGAACTTAGTACAGCAGAGGAGGAAATACAGATGGAACAGCAAGATACAAGAAACCGTTGTGAATGGTGTCTTTGCAATGAGAAGATGAAGAAATACCATGATGAGGAGTGGGGAGTTCCTCTTTTTGACGACCGCAAACAGTTCGAATTTCTGATGATGGAGGTTATGCAGTGCGGTTTAAATTGGAACATGATGATACAAAAGAAGGAAATTTTCCGCAGCTGTTTCGACGGATTTGCCTTTGACCTGGTGGCAGACTACGGGGAGGAGGACATTGTGCGCATTCTGGAGACAGAGGGGATGATAAGGTCGCGCCGCAAAATTGAGGCAGTGATCCACAATGCAAAATGTTTTCAGGAAGTCCGCAGGGAGTTTGGAAGTTTCAGCGAATATCTGTGGGGATTTTCCAAAGGGAAACCCATCATCTATGCTGCACATCATAGGGGGCATATGCCCTCCAGCAACGTATTTTCGGACAGGGTCAGCAAGGATCTGAAAAAGCGTGGATTTAAATACCTGGGTTCTGTGACTGTATACTCGCACCTTCAGGCCTGCGGTATCATCAATGATCACTTTAAGGACTGCTTCCGTTTTCAGGAGATACTGGACCAGTATCCGATTATACATAGACGGAAAGACTAGTTGGCAGGGAGAGAGCTTATGGTTAAGAGAGAAGAAGTGCTGGAGTATGGATTGACTTTTAAAGATGTATACTTGGATACTCCCTTTCATGACGACAACTGGGTACTTATACGGTCCAGGAAAAATAAAAAGGCATTTGTCTGGACCTATGAGCGGGAAGGACACATTTGGGTGAATGTGAAGGTTGATCCCCAGTGGAGAGACTTCTGGAGGGAAGCGTACGCCTCGGTGCTGCCTGGATACCACCAGAATAAAGAGCACTGGAACTCCATCATCCTGGATGGAACCATCCCGGATGAGGAGATCAGGAGGATGATTGGGGAGAGCTATGATCTGGTGGTAAAGAAAAGGTAAGCTTTTGCTGAAACTACCGGCGCAGCTTTACCGCCAGATACAAAAGCACGCCGTCCCGGAACTTTCTGGGATTGAACCCAGACTTCCGGTATATCCGGTCAAGCTTATTTTGAACCGTATTCTTGTGGAGAAAGAGTTTTTTACAAGTTCCAAGCAAAGATGCATCCTCCTCAAAGTAGGTTAACAGCAGAGTGACTTCTTCTTCGGTGAGCGAGGAGAGCATTTTCTCCAAAAAAGTATCCCGGCTTCCTGCATCTACACAGGAGAGAATCACTTCCAGGGCCAATTTGTCGAAAACGCTATAGTTCTCCTCAGAATCCGACAGACTTTTTAGAGCCCTTTCAGAGGAGGCATAGGAATCAGCAAGTTGGGGGAGATAGGTGCTTTTTCCCACTGCGATCTTCACATGACCGCTGTGGGAGGAGGCAAACTGTTTTAAAAGATATTCGGATTCTATAAAACACTGTTCATCCACTATGGCCAGGTGCTCATCCGGATAGTCGTAAGTGTGCAGCTTGATATCCGCCCGTCCGAACATTTGAAGGATCTGGGGACGTAAGGCAGACATATCTGTCAGATAGTTTTGACCAATCAGGTGGATGAGAACGACCCGGTATCTCAGAGCAGGGGCGATTCCCCAGCGGCTCTGCAGGTCTTCCAGGTGCTTGGTATCCAAGGCGCCTGGGGTGAGGAGGTTATGTATCAGGTAGTGGCGTTCTTCCTCCTGGGTACGGCGGAAGGCATTCAGTTCCTTCTCACGTATCAGCAGGAGCGTTATCCTCTCAGCCAGATGGGCATATTTTCGAACTGCTTCGGGTGCACCTGTGATACCAATGACTGCAATGACAGAGTCATGATAGTAGACAGGCAAATTTACTCCCTGCTGTGTTCCCGCAAAACAGTCGTTTTCTTTTACCTCTATAGTACGTCTCTCCATGGCCGCCTTTTTTCCAATCTCATGAAAACCGCCAATCCTTTTTTCATCTGTGCTTGCAAAAATAATCCCGGAACAGTCTATAAAATTAACATTCTGGCCGCAGACATCTTTTACGGTATAAACGATCTGCTGGCCAAGTTTTTTGTCTATATGAAATTTCAAGAGGCCCTCCTTTATAGTGCACAAGAATGACTCATCGTTCTTGCCGATCAGCGTGCGTTAAGTTTAGCTTCTCTTTTTAAGTATACCAGAAAAAGAGTATAAGTACTATAAAAAATAACAATTAGCAATAATTAATAGTAAAGAGAACATTTCTTTTTGATGTCAGATACATTATATTTAAAGAAAAAGGAAAGGTAGGGAAGGAAATGAGAGTAGTCATAGCGATTGATTCATTAAAAGGAAGTCTGACATCTTTACAGGCTGGAGAAGCAGTTTCAAGAGGAATCCGGCGTGTAGATCCGGAAGCGGATATTCAGGTTAGGCCTCTGGCTGATGGTGGAGAAGGCACTGTTGACGCGCTGGTAAGCGGTATGAACGGGAGAAAGAGGAGGCTTACAGTGACGGGGCCGCTGGGGCACCCTGTTGAATGTGAATACGGAATAATCGAAACGAGTAACACGGCGGTTATCGAAATGTCCGGGGCAGCAGGAATCACCTTGGTTGCGGAAAAGGACAGAAATCCACTGTATACCACCACCTATGGAGTGGGGGAAGTGATAAGAGATGCCATTACAAATGGATGCAGAACCTTTATTGTAGGAATCGGCGGAAGTGCCACAAACGATGGAGGAGTCGGAATGCTGCAGGCATTGGGATATGAATTTCGAAATGCAGAAGGCAGGGCGGTATCCCCCGGAGCCATAGGACTGGAGGAGTTATACAGCATTACAGATGAAAATGTACTGCCGGAATTAAAAGAGTGTGTATTTAAAATTGCATGTGACGTAACCAATCCCCTTTGCGGTCCCGCAGGGTGCAGCGCGGTATACGGACCGCAGAAAGGAGCAACCCCTTCCATGATCCGGGAGATGGACGGGTGGCTGCACAATTACGCGAATCTTGCCAAGAAACAATATGATAAAGCTGATCCCGAATATCCGGGTGCAGGCGCAGCAGGAGGCCTGGGATTTGCGTTTCTCACTTTTACAAACGCAGTACTCGAGTCAGGGATTCAAATCATTTTAGAAGAGACGAAGCTGGAATCCTATATTCAAAGCGCAGATGTGGTCATCACCGGTGAAGGGCGTCTGGATGGACAGACTGCCATGGGAAAAGCCCCGGTTGGCGTGGCAAAAATGGCGAAAAAATATGGGAAACCAGTTATCGCATTTGCGGGCAGTGTTACACAGGATGCAGGAGCGTGCAATCAAAACGGCATCGATGCATTTTTTCCCATCCTCAGAAAAATAGTAACTTTACAGGAGGCCATGAACCCGCAAAATGCACAAAACAATATGGCGGACACAGCAGAACAAGTAATGCGCTTATGGAATATTTCTTTCAACTTAAAATAAGTTAATATTAAATAACTGTCCAAACCAGTGTGCTGTACCGTTGACAATTCGCATATCTGAACTGCCTATGACGTTATCTGATGCGTTGTCATCAATCGACGCAGCGACCGCTACGTCTCTTTTGTCGGCTTTGCAGAATAACGCCATATTCAGCACAGATACACGAAAGGTCAATGGTACAGTACACTTGCCAACCGGAAACAGGGCTCTGGTTGGCAGTCCGGCACGGTTAAATTATACATTACCGGCATCATTTAATTCAAAAAGATTACCTTCCGGGTCTCTAAAATAGGTGCAACGCATACCCCATGCTTCAATGTATTGGGGCTCTCCCAGAAAAATCACGCCCGCTTTTTTCAGACGGGAATAGTCTGCATCTAAGTCTAGCGTGGGGATAACCGCCACAATAGTATCAGGCTGTGTGGTAACATTTGGCTGTTTATATCCCCGAAACATAGGCATGGCCTCTCCTGTAAAAATAGCAAAGCAAGGTGTTGTATTTTCACTTACAGCAAAAGAAGTGTAAGGTCCGTTTCTGTCACCCCAAACTACAGTTAAGCCAAGCTTCTCTGTATAAAAATCAAAGCATTCTCCATAATCTCTGCGCACTAAAACACGAATGGTTGTTTCATTGAATTTCATCTCTATTAACCTCTCCTTCTGTTTTATCATTACAGAGGTATTATAGCTTTAGAATTTTGCTATTTCACTGTAAAAATCGGACATGTGGGTTCTATATTGTTGAGGTGTAATATTACATACAATTTTAAAATCCTTTACAAAGTGTGAGACATCATAATACCCTAGCTTTTCACATACCATATCCAGTGTATTAGCATTTTCATTTAGAAGTTGAAAAGATTTATTTATTCTTACCAATCTGGAAAAAGATTTTATACTCATGCCAATATGCAGATTAAACAGTCTGTTTAAATGTCTTGGACAGTAAAAAGTCTTTTCTGAAAGGTCAGCAGAAGTAATAACGCCCTCCATTTGAATGATTGTTTTAATGGCAAGAGCAAGCTCCTTAGGATATTGGAACAGAATGCTTTGAAGAATGACTTCTTCAAATTGAAACAATAACTCATCTACAGATAAAGAAGTTTTAAAAATCTCTTCCATTGCTGTATTCAAGGAATGGTCAATCATTGAAAAGGGGATGATCTTATCAGTCAAATCATTTTGTGTGATTTTTTTTAAAGGGTAAAATCCTGCAGGCTGAAATTCGATAATGAATATGGTATTACATTTATTCGCAATATTTCCTACTTTGACTGATTTTGTGGTTGGTCCAAACAATAGACTGTGAAGTTCAGTGTTATAATAGAATAATACAAGTGTTACGCTGCCATGAGGCATAATGGTGTAATCATCTGAGATAATTGTACTGTTAGGAAATGTAATTGTAAAATTCGATATAATATTTTTCAGCTTTTCACACGGAAGCAAGTAGGCAAAATTTTCATCGTGAATAAGTAGTTCTCTATTTTCAGATATATGCATTAAACTGCTTTTATTTATCATTCAAAGCCCCATCCTTTTGGCATTTCTATTCTGTGAAAAAAATCTAGGGATATTTCAACACCAATATCACCGCCCGATGCTCACGGGACAAATGTCTTACCACTACAGCGTATAGAGTGCATCTTCGTAATCTTTTACATAATACCGAAAGTTTTTCCTACCCCTGCAGACAATCACATGCCCTTCTGACTCCAGCAATCTTCTCTGTTCCCCAACCCCGCCGGGGTATTTCGGGTTCAGTTCTCCATGAACCTTCAGAGTCCGCCAGTAAGGGGTTTTCTCCATTGTTCTCTGATAGCTTGCCCAGGCTGCAATGGATGTAAAAATACCAGCAGTGATCGGGTCTGTAAAATCTGCATTATTATTCCTGGCAAAATATTCCCGGATCATTCCAACGGTAATCAACTGCCCATAAGGAACGCACTTCATTACCTCATCATAAGCGATGGGGGGAGCAAAGTACATTTTTTCACCCCCATATTTCTGAATGCTGGCCGGGTCCGTAATAATCTGAATCTTTGGCATTCCGGTATCTTTGTGCAACATAGCGTTAAAGTCTTTCTTATCTTCATTTTCCATAGCTCAATATCTCCTTCTTCGCATATAGGTTTTAGATAACTATTTATCAGGTGTGTAGAGTTACTGCTCAGCTGAGGCGTGCAGGGGTCGAATAATTATTCAGTTAAGATTTACCTACAGCATAATATATTGATGCAAATTATGCAATGAGACAGTTTAAATAATATATCGTAATCGAAAAAGAAAAGTATTCACCACAAAAATTAAGTAGTATTCATAAATATATATGATATACTGGAATATAGCAAAAGAAGAGGAGGTTGAGAAGTATGGGGATTTGGATAAAAATGCGTTAAGGGCAGGGCTTTTGAAATTTCCAGAGGCCTTGCTAATCACTAGTGTACTGTACCGCTGATAATTAGCACCGATATATTTAAAATCAATGGTACTTACGAGCAGATAAATACAGAACGATTAGGAGGCTTATATGGCATATTTTAGCTATCAAAATAAAAAAATATATTATGAGGAAACTGGGACAGGCAAGCCAGTTGTACTACTGCATGGAAACACGGCATCATCAAAAATGTTTGAACTGTTGATGCCTCTGTATGAGAGACACTATAAGGTTATTCGCATTGATTTCCTGGGCCATGGAAAATCGGACAGGCTGAAGTGGTTTCCACCGGATCTGTGGCTGGAGGAAGCCAGGCAGACAATCGCACTTCTAGAGTATTTGAATTACGGTCCTGCTGCGCTTATCGGGACCAGCGGCGGAGCCTATGTGGCTGTCAACGTGGGGCTTGTCCGGCCTGATCTGACCGCGGCTGTTGTGGCGGACAGCTTTGACGGCAGGACTCTGGAAGATGATTTTGCAGAGAAACTGCTAAAGGAGCGAAAAGAAGCCAGGACAGATGAGCAGGCGCTTATGTTTTATGAATGGTGCCAGGGAGAGGATTGGGAATCAGTGGTTGATTTGGATACAGAGTCGCTGGTTCGCTGCGCACGGGAGAAATGGCCGCTGTTCTTTCGAACCTTCCGGGAATTAAAGGTGCCTCTGCTGCTCATGGGAAGCAGACAGGATGAGATGTCAAGAGGGGACCTGATGGAAGAATATGAAGCAATTTCCAAAGAGACGGGAGGAGAAATTTGTATGTTTGACAGCGGCTTTCATCCCGCAATTGTATCCAATGCGGAAAAAGCGGCAGAGGTGATAATAAAATTTTTGAGCCAGGCATGCATTCCAGAGAAGTAGTATACCAGGGCACTTTTTCGTGCTTATACCACTGCAAGGTGCGTACTTTTTCTTTTTGAAAACAGATCTATAATACAAATAGAGAGTTCCCCACTTATATGCTTTCGGAGCTAAAGAGGGGAACTTTCTCTTAAGCAGGTCACGGATAATGAGTACCTTCCATTTATCCCCAATATGCTGCAGGGTCATTTCAACCGGACAGTCAGGGATTTTTTTAAAGTTTTCCATAAATAAGGCTTCCCGGCGGCTTTTACTGTCCGGTCTGCGGCAGGCCAATGAGTATGAACCTCAGAATGGATCACACTTTTGTGGAGGATGAGGGATGGCATCAGGCGGCAGAACGGTATTCGGAATTTCTTGAGCAGCATAAGAGGCAAAAGACGCTGTTCCTTGATTTGGGCACGGGCATGAACACGCCGGGGATCATAAAATATCCTTTTTGGAAAATGACGGCGGAAAATCCGCGGGCAATGTATGCCTGTATCAACAAAGGGGAAGCCTATTGTCCAAAAGACATCGAGAAACAGTCAATCTGTATTGATGAGGATATTGAGGCAGTTTTTAGGTTACTGTGAACCAGGCAGGTAACATGCAAACAACAGAGAATCAAAAAGAGGTGTGAAAGATGAGAGAAGATGAACAAAATTGTGGAGTGGACGGGGAGCCGAATACCCAGGAGGAGCGCTTGAGCTATCTGCTGTATCTCTACAGGAGAGTTCCATTTTCCAAATGATTTGGCAGCTCGGATAGCTGTGGACACAGTGGAAGAATATCTGGAGCACAGCAATTTTAAGAGGATTGTCTTTAATGTGTTTAAGGACTGCGACTGGAGGCTGTACAGTGCGCTGCTGGGTTTCTAACCGGATAGGAAAGCACTAAAGCAATAAAGGGGAGAGCAGAACATGGCGAAAACGGAGATCAGAAAATATCGGACAGACGACCTTGAGGAGATTATGGAGCTGTTTTACAATACAGTGCATACCGTCAACAGAAGGGATTACAACTCCCGTCAGCTAAATGCCTGGGCCGGAGCACACCCTGATCCAGTTATATGGGATCAATCGCTGAGGGAACATTATAGTCTGGTGGCATGGAGGGATGGAGTGATCACAGGCTTTGGGGACATGGATTTTACAGGCTATTTGGACCGACTCTATGTGCACCGGGAGTATCAGGGGCAGGGGATTGCCACGCTGCTCTGCGGTGAACTGGAGAGCTGGGCAGGGAAAAAACAGATAACGGTCCATGCATCCATAACAGCTAAGACATTCTTTGAGCGCAGGGGTTATCAGGTGGTGCGAGAGCAGCAGGTGGAGAGAAGCGGTGTTTTTCTCACAAACTATGTTATGATTAAAGGACATGTCCGCTGTCCGGGACTTTCACAGTAAGAGGATTTAGGCTTATGCCGGTAAAGTGCATCTATTTAAGAGCAGTTTACCGGCATAAGCTTTTGTCTATCTGAACAAAAAGCTGACAAACCGGGCAGCGCCTGCAAAGAGAATGCAGGAAGCCATTCCGATGACAGTGGGAAGCGCGGCCGCCAGAGCAGTCCATTTGAGGCTTCCGGTCTCTTTTTTGATGGTCAGCAGCGTAGTGGAACAGGGCCAGTGGAACAGGGAGAACAGCATGGTACAGGCGGCGGTAATCCAGGTCCATCCGTTTGACACAAACAGCTGTTTCATCTGTGCCATATCCTGGAGTTCCAAAATACTGCCCTGAGACAGATAGGCCATGATGATAATGGGTATCACGATTTCATTTGCCGGGAAACCTAAAATGAAGGCTATTAATATTACGCCATCCAGCCCCATCAGTCTGGCAAAGGGGTCTAAAAAGGCGGCACAATGGGTTAATATGTTTGCTCCGCCCACAGTGATATTGGCCATCAGCCAGATGATCATACCGGCGGGAGCTGCCACCACGGCGGCCCTTCCCAGCACAAACAGGGTTCGGTCAAAAACAGACCTCATAATCACTTTTCCAATCTGTGGCCTGCGGTAGGGCGGCAGTTCCAAAGTGAAGGAGGATGGAACCCCCTTTAGGACAGTTTTGGAGAGCAGCTTTGTGACTGTAAATGTTAGTACAACTCCAAGTAGTATTACGCCTGTCAACAGTAGGGCTGAGGCTATGGAGGAAAGCATTCCTCCGGCGGTTCCGATAAAAAACATCGTGATAATCGCGATCAATGTGGGAAACCTACCATTACAGGGAACAAAGCTGTTTGTCAAAATTGCCAGCAGGCGTTCCCGCGGGGAATCAATAATACGGCAGCCCACAACGCCTGCCGCGTTGCAGCCAAAACCCATGCACATGGTGAGGGCCTGTTTGCCGCAGGCACAGCACCGCTTAAAGGGTTTATCCAGGTTGTAGGCAATTCGGGGAAGGTATCCTGTATCTTCCAGGAGGGTAAACAGCGGGAAAAAAATGGCCATTGGGGGGAGCATTACGGAAACAACCCAAGCCAATACCCGGTAGATTCCAAGTACCAGTATACCGTGAAGCCAGGAGGGAGCATGCAGATATTGAAAAAGCGCAGTCAGCCGGTCCTGGATATCAAAAAGGAAACCGGAGAGAAGCTGGGAGGGATAGTTGGCACCGGTCATGGTCAGCCAGAATACCAGGGCCAGCAAGAGCAGCATAACCGGGTAGCCAGTGCGCCGGCTGGTCAATATTCGGTCCACCTTGAGATCCAGATGACGGTACCCTTTCTTCTCATATGTAACAGCTCCACGGCAAACTGTCTCCGCGGTATTTACAAGGGAAGTTACTACCAGATCCTTTAAGCGGTCCTGGTCAATTCCCTCACCGGCCAGATATGCCTTTGCGGTCTCCAGCGCCGATCTTAACTCCTCCTGGTTTAAGAATGCCTCCCCCAGGTACGCTTTTACTTCGGTGAGGAGGGAGGGGTCCGCATCCAGCAGCCGCAGGCTCAGCCAACGGCTGTCAAGGTCTCGGAAGCCTATGGTTTGTATTACTGGCTCTACCATAGCCACTGCGTTTTCCAGAACTTGAGGATAGTGTACTTCAAAGGTGGGGGAAGACTGCGCTTCCTCCACGGTGTGGTCTAAGGTATCCATGAGATTGGAAAGACTTTTTTTCTTTCTGGCAGTTGTACCCACCACAGGTACATCCAGCCTCTTTTCCAGCAGAGGCAGATTGACATGAATGCCCTTGCGTTTGGCCTCATCCATCAGGTTTATACACACCACGACTTTTGAGGAGATCTCCAGGGTTTGCAGAACCAGATTCAGGCTGCGCTCCAGACATGTGGCGTCACAGACCACCACAACGGCATCCGGCTGCCCGAAGCAGATAAAATTTCTGGCTACTTCTTCCTCTGCGGAGTGTGCCAGAAGAGAATAAGTGCCAGGAATATCCACCATCACATAGGAATGTCCTTTGGTCTGGCAGTATCCCTGGGCACTGGCCACCGTTTTGCCAGGCCAGTTCCCTGTGTGCTGATTCATTCCGGTGAGGCCGTTAAAGACCGTGCTTTTTCCCACATTCGGGTTTCCTGCGATGGCAACGACCAGATCACTTTCAGAATGCTTTTTCAGCTCCAGACCGGAATCCGCAGCATGGATTCCCACGGAACGGTTGGTCAGGCCCATTCTGACACCTCCCTGACAGGATCAACAATAATATTCTCACAATCCTCCGAACGTATGGCTATGACGGCACCCCGGATCAAATATGCACTGGGATCGCCGCCGGGACTTCTGCCAAGACATCTGACAGGCGTATGCTCCACAAGGCCAATGTCCAGCAGGCGGCGGCGCATACTTCCGGTAGAGTACAGTGCGCGGACAGACGCACACTGACCGGGCTGAATATCCTTCAATGAAAATTGCTTTTTCATAAGGGAAACTCCTTCCGAATAGATTTTAGGATAAGGAAACTTTATATCATTAAGGTATTCAGGGGATTGACAATTGGTTACCTCGGAATGCCGGTTATGGGGTGTGAATGGGCAAAACAGAAGGATTTTATACAATGAAGGGGTATCAAATGAACAAGAGTTCTGAGATGTCCAGTGCCATGGAAGACTACCTGGAGATGATCATGCGGCTTGGAAGGGAGGGGAACGAGGTGAGAGTGGGTGACTTGTCCAGAATGCTGCATGTAAAGCCATCTTCTGTGACAAAGATGATTCAGCAGCTTGACAGAAACGGCTATCTCATCTCCAGAAAGTATGGGGAAATTTCCCTCACAGAGAAAGGGCGGCAGGCTGGGAACTACCTTCTCTACCGCCATGATGTGCTTCACCGTTTTTTGTGTGCGTTGAATCACACGGACAATGAGTTGGAGGAAGTGGAAAAACTGGAACATTTTGTGGGATACAATACGGTTGAGAACCTGGACCGGCTGACAAAACGCCTCTCGGAGATGGGAATCTTTCCAATGTGTATACCAAGGATTTCGGAGAGGAAAGAGTCTTGAATAAAACTATATATTGTGGTATTCTGGATAACGGACACCATAAATTGTAGAAAGGGCAGATGAGAGATGGAAAGCAGCAGGATAGAGTACACAGGCTGCCCGGAAAAACTTCTTGAGATTCCGGGAATGGGCTGTGTACTTGAGAAAATAGAGAGAGATTTTCCCCAGAGGGAATATGAACCAGGCATCCTATATACAAAGTTCTCGGATTTTGTTAAATCCGGGGAAAGTCGGGAGGAACTTTTTGGACCGCTCATCCGGGCAGCCGCAGAGCTGACGACGCAGGAGGCGCCCCAGTGGGAGAGGATAGCAGCCAGGCTGTCCATGGCTGAATTTGAGTACAAGCTGGCACTGAATATGGAGAAATATCAAATCCACAGTTTTTATGATAAGCTAACATACCTGACCGGTGAAGAACTCTACGGGAAATATATCCTGGAACACTATTCAAAGGCTGAGATTGACCGGTATGAGTCATGGATAGATGGGAGCAGGAATGAGCTTTTTCACTACGCAGGACTTTCCCTTCTCTTGGAACGCTATGTGATTAAGACCAGACAGGGAGTACCTATGGAGACACCCCAGGAAATGTTTATGGGGATTGCTATGCATTTAGCCATGCAGGAAAAGGAGAACAGGGATGAGTGGGTGAGGCGTTTTTATGATATGCTGAGTCTTTTGAAGGTCACTATGGCGACTCCCACCCTGTCCAATGCCCGCAAGCCTTACCATCAGCTGTCCTCCTGCTTTATTGACACGGTTCCGGACAGCCTGGACGGCATTTACCGCAGCCTTGACAACTTTGCGAAGGTCAGCAAGTACGGGGGCGGTATGGGCATGTACTTTGGAAAGGTAAGGGCAAGCGGGAGCGCGATTCGGGGATTTGAGGGAGCCGCGGGGGGCGTTATCCGGTGGATACGTCTGGCAAACGATACGGCAGTGGCTGTAGACCAGCTGGGGATGCGCCAGGGAGCTGTGGCTGTGTACCTGGATGTGTGGCACAGGGATCTGCCGGAGTTTTTGAACCTGCGCACCAACAATGGGGATGACCGCATGAAAGCCCATGATGTGTTTCCGGGAGTATGTTTTCCGGATTATTTCTGGGAGCAGGCCAGGGACAATATAGAGGGGAATTGGTATCTGATGTGTCCCCACGAAATTTTGACAAAAAAAGGATATGCTCTGGAGGATTGTTGGGGAGATGAGTGGAAGGACAAGTATCTGGAATGTGTGAAGGATGTGGACATTGCCAAGAGAGTGCTGCCCATAAAGGACATCATCCGGCTTATTATCAAAAGCGCAGTGGAAACCGGCACGCCTTTTATCTTCAATCGTGACCATGTAAACCGGGCAAATCCCAACAAACATCGGGGGATGATCTACTGCAGTAATCTCTGCACGGAGATTGCCCAGAATATGAGCGGTATCCAGGAGGTGGAGCAGAGAATAGAGCAGATTCACGGGGAAAACGTGGTGGTCAATGTAACCAAACCGGGAGAGTTTGTAGTCTGCAATCTGGCCAGCCTCTGCCTTGGAAATATTTGTCTGGAGGATCAGAAGGAAGTGGCCTATGTGACAGAGAGCGCCATCAGAGCCCTGGACAATGTGATCGATTTAAACTTCTTTCCTCTTCCGTATGCTGAGATAAACAATAAAAATTACCGTCCCATTGGGTTGGGAGTCAGCGGTTACCATCATATGCTGGCAAAGCGGAAGATTGCCTGGGAGAGTGAGGCACATCTGGAGTTTACAGAGAAGGTCTTCTCTCAAATTCACTACAGCGCTATTCAGGCCAGCAGCAGGATTGCAGCGGAGAAGGGGAGCTATACTTATTTTGGGGGGAGCACATGGCAGAGCGGAGCCTATTTTGAGGAACGCGGGCTGACCACAGGCCGCTGGGAGCAGCTGCAAAGACAGGTACAGGCGCAGGGACTGCGCAACGGTTACCTGCTGGCTGTGGCGCCTACCAGCAGCACCAGTATCATAGCCGGAACCTCCGCTGGCCTGGACCCGGTGATGAACCGGTATTTTCTGGAGGAGAAGAAAAATGGGTTGATCCCCAGGGTCGCTCCGGAACTTACCATGGAGAATTTTTGGTACTATAAAAATGCCCATTCCATTGACCAGACCTGGTCTGTGCGGGCGTGCGGCGTCCGCCAGAGGCATATTGACCAGGCACAGAGCATGAACCTGTACATTACCAATGAATATACCTTCCGAAAGGTGCTGGATCTGTATCTTCTGGCATGGGAGGAGGGGGTAAAGACCATCTATTATATCCGCTCCAGGAGCCTAGAGGTGGAGGAGTGTGAGGTTTGTTCCGCTTAGAAAGAAAGGAAGAGATATGTCAGAACTAATGAAGCGCCCTCTGTTTAATCCCGGGGGAGACACAGAGGTGCAAAGACGCAGGATGATTGGGGGAAACACCACCAATCTTAATGATTTTAACAATATGAAATATGGCTGGGTCAGCAGCTGGTACAGGCAGGCCATGAATAACTTCTGGATACCTGAGGAGATCAACCTGGGTGTGGATGTGCGGGACTACCGGAACCTGCCGGAGGCGGAACGGAGAGCCTATGACAAAATTCTCTCCTTCCTGATTTTCCTGGACAGCATCCAGACTGCTAATCTGCCCAATATCAGTGAATACATTACTGCAAATGAGGTGAATCTGTGCCTCTCTATCCAGGGGTTTCAGGAAGCGGTGCACAGTCAGAGCTACAGCTATATGCTGGATACCATCTGTGAACCCCAGGAGCGCAATCAGGTGCTCTACCAGTGGAAGGAGGACGCGCACCTGCTGAAGAGAAACGAGTTTATCGGAAACCTCTACAATGAGTTTCAGCAAAAGAAGGATTCTCAAATGCTGGTTAAGACACTGGTGGCCAATTATATCCTGGAGGGTATCTATTTCTACAGCGGTTTCATGTTTTTTTATAATCTGGGAAGAAACCGCCGCATGCCTGGTTCCGTGCAGGAGATCCGGTACATCAACCGGGATGAGAATACCCATCTCTGGCTCTTTCGGAATATTCTTCTGGAGCTGAAGCAGGAGGAGCCGGACCTGTTTGACCGGGATTCTATAGAGATATACCGTGAAATGATAAGGGAGGGCTGTGAGCAGGAGATACTCTGGGGACAGTATGCAGTCGGGGATGAGGTGCAGGGGCTGACCAAAGCGATGATCTCCGATTACATTCAGTACCTGGGAAATCTCCGGTGCCAGAATCTGGGCTTTGCGCCAATCTATGAGGGGCATAGGCAGGAGCCGGCATCTATGAACTGGGTGAGCCAGTTTTCCAACGCAAATATGATAAAAACCGATTTTTTTGAGGCCAGAAGTACCGCCTATGCAAAGAGCAGCGCTTTGATCGATGACCTGTAGAATAAATCAAATTGGAGAAAAGTGTTGACTTTGAGTTCACTCCAGGGCTTATGATGTGTGTATAAAATCTAAAGCGAAGAAAAAGACTTAAGGAGATGAAGAGGTGGATAAAAGAGAATTGCAGCAGCTGCTCACACAGGTTGCCCAGGGCGAAGTGAAACCGGATGAGGCGCTGCTTCAGATAAAGACAGAGCCCTACCGGGAGATGGGGTTTGCGAAGCTGGATACACACCGGGGCATCCGGCAGGGGATGGCAGAAGTAATCTACGGAGCAGGAAAGACCAGGGAACAGATTTGCCAGATTGCGGCAGCAATGGTGGAGGAGCACGAAAAGACGGTGCTGATTACAAGGATGTCCCAGGAGGCGGCAGACTATGTGTCCAAAAGATTGGACCTCCGGTATGACGCCCTGTCCAGGATTGGAATCGTGGGGGAGAAGCCCAGGCCTGATGGTATCGGCAAAATCGTTGTGGCCACTGGAGGAACCAGCGATATGCCAGTTGCAGAGGAGGCAGCCCAGACAGCCGAGGTCTACGGCAATGAGGTGGTAAGGCTGTACGACGTGGGCGTGGCGGGTATGCACAGACTGATGAGCCATGCAAAAGAGATCATGAGCGCAAGGGTAATCATTGCCATTGCGGGAATGGAGGGAGCCCTGGCAAGCGTCATTGGAGGGATGGCGGAATGTCCGGTGATCGCAGTTCCCACAAGCGTGGGATACGGAGCCAGCTTTGGAGGCCTTGCAGCCCTTTTGTCCATGCTGAATTCCTGTGCCAGCGGGGTCAGTGTGGTCAACATTGACAATGGATTTGGCGCCGGTTATCTTGCAAGTATGATCAACCATATGGAGGGCGTAAGAGAATGAAGCTGTTGTATTTGGAATGTAATATGGGAATTGCGGGCGATATGCTAATGGGCGCCCTTTTGGAGCTGCTGCCGGATAAGGAGGCTTTCATCCGGCAGATGAATGGAATGGGGCTTTTGGATGTACATATTGGCTGTGAACAGGCAGTGAAATGCGGGATAGCCGGTACCCATGTGTCTGTAAAGATCCGGGGCCGGGAGGAAGAGAGCAAGGAACACCAGGGACAGCATGAGGATCTCCACGCAGCAGAGCATAGCCGCGGGCATGGCCATTCTCACGGTGCTTCACACGCAGACCTGCATAGGGGACTGGAAGATATTTTTCAGATCATTGACGGACTGTCCGTACCGGAAAAAGTGCGCGATGATGCTAAGAATATCTATAAAATCATAGCGGACGCTGAGGGGCAGGTGCACGGCAGAGCGGTGGCAGACATTCATTTTCATGAGGTGGGTACCATGGATGCAGTAGCGGATATTGTTGGTTGTGCATTGCTGTTTGATGAGCTTGGCCCTGACCGGGTGGCAGCTTCAGCAGTCAATACGGGGTATGGTCAGGTGCAGTGTGCTCACGGCATTCTGCCGGTCCCGGCTCCGGCCACAGCGCGGATACTCCAGGGCATCCCCTGCTACGCGGGGGAGATCAGAGGGGAACTTTGCACTCCCACAGGGGCTGCACTGCTTAAATATTTTGTGCAGGACTATACCGTTCTTCCCAGGATGACTATAGAAAAGACAGGTTACGGTATGGGGAAAAAGGATTTTCCGGCAGCCAACTGCGTCCGGGCGTTTTGGGGACAGGAAAGTGAAATATAAGTTCTATGAAGATTAGTATTGACAAATGAAATAGATTTGCATATTATAAAGTAACACTCTTTGCACTGCATCTATATCTACAGTACAAACTGAGCAGGCAGTGGACACATCGTCCATGTGCCGGGTTACCTTATGGTGGCAGCAGATGAAAAGCTAACATCTGCGGGACAGTAGATTACTCGTATTGTTCCGCAGGTGTTTTTTGTTACATGGAAATTTCTTTAGAGTTCAATTGAAAAATGTGGAGGTGATTTTTTATGAAGGGAAAAGAGCGTATGATCCAGTCCGCAGAAGATAAGAATATTGCTATGGAAGTGTCTAAAATCAGTGTGGCAGTCAACCTGGTCTTATCACTTTTTAAGCTGGTGGCAGGTGTGGTGGCCCATTCCGGGGCTATGATCTCTGATGCAGTACACTCCGCGTCAGATGTGTTCAGCACATTTATTGTGATGATTGGGGTAACCATGGCAAACAAAAAGTCCGATAAAGAACACCCCTACGGGCATGAGCGCATGGAGTGCGTGGCATCCATTATACTTGCAGTTGTCCTGGCAGCCACGGGAATCGGAATTGGGGTGGAAGGGATTCAAAAGATAGCAGGGGGAGAATTCAAGACCATGGAGATTCCGGGAATGCTGGCGCTGGCTGCTGCTGTGATTTCCATTGTGACCAAGGAGTGGATGTACTGGTATACCAGAGCCGCTGCAAAAAAGATCAACTCTGGGGCATTGATGGCTGACGCGTGGCATCATCGTTCTGATGCACTCTCCTCCATCGGGGCATTTGCGGGTATCCTGGGGGCCAGACTGGGGTTTCCGGTGCTGGACCCGGCCGCCAGTGTAGTAATCTGCATTTTTATTGAAAAGGCAGCTCTGGATGTGTTTAAGGATGCCATGGATAAGATGGTGGATAAGGCATGTGATGACCAGACGATTCAGCGGATGAGAAATGTAGTGCTAAGCCGGGAGGGCGTCAAGGAGATCGACAATATGAAGACCAGGATGTTTGGAGCAAAAGTGTATGTGGATATTGAGATCGCAGCGGATGAAAACATTACTCTCATAGAAGCACACAAAATTGCGGAGAATGTTCACGGAGCGATAGAAAAAGAGTTTACGGAGGTAAAACACTGTATGGTTCATGTGAACCCATACGGTGCAGGATAACAGATGGATTTTAACAGACGCGTATATGAAGTGTGCAGGTCCGTTCCGAGAGGAAAGGTGGCAACCTACGGACAGATAGCCCTGCTCTGCGGGAAACCGAAAAATGCCAGACAGGCCGGATATGCCCTGGGACATATGCCCAGCGGAGAGGAAGCCCCGGCGTACCGGGTGGTCAATGCCAAAGGCCATTTGAGCGGAGCCGCCGCCTTTGCCGTTTCAGGGCTGCAGAGGCGGCTTTTGGAGTCAGAGGGTGTGATTGTGGACAGTGAGGAGAATGTGGATCTTGGGCGTTTTGGATGGCACAATACTATGGAGGATGCACTGAGGCTTTTGGAACTTTTTGAAGCTATGGGGATATGAGGGCAATAATCTTTATCTTCTACTGGCTTTTTCATAGTTAAGATTTGACATTGACCGACAGACTCTTCTGGCGGTACCAATAATACAGGATAAAGAGCACTGCAGATAAAATCCAGGTGACCGGATAGCTGTAGATAATCGTAGCTACTGAGGGGCTGAGAGGAACAATAAAGAACACCCAGGCAATTCGCAGCAGACAAACACCGCACATGGTCAGCAGCATGGGGATCAGCACATCGCCTATGCCTCTGAGCGCGCCGGAGAGGATCTCTATAAATACGAAGAATATGTAGCAGGGAGTGATCATCTCTAGCATGCGGGTTCCCGCACGGATCACACTAGTATCCGCGGTGAAGATCCGAAACAGCGGGACGCGTGCCAGGATCAAAAAGAGGATCAGCGCTGCGGCAGCTACCAGATCCATGCCCAGACATATCTTGACACTGCGCTTGATTCTGTCTGTTTTCCCAGCCCCGTAGTTTTGTCCCACAAAGGTTGTGATGGCGATCCCGAAGGCACCGCTGATCATCCAGTAGATAGCATCCAGCTTGCCGTAGGCCGCCCAGGCTGCCACGGTATCTGTCCCATAGGAGTTCAGGGCTGCCTGTATTACAATGTTGGAAAAACTGTACATTACGGACTGCAGTCCTCCCGGAAACCCGATACGCAGCTGGGAGCGGAGCACCTGGGGGTAAAAACGGATTTCTTTTATATTGAGGCGCAGCATTTCATCTGATTTTATCAGGGCGCGCGTGACTAGGATGGCGCTGGCTGCCTGAGCAATCAAAGTGGCAATAGCCGCCCCTGCAACACCCATGTCCAGAAAAACAACCATAACAATATCCAGAATAATGTTTACCACACAGCAAACGATCAGATAGTAGAGCGGCCGCTTAGAATCTCCCGCGGCTCTCAGGATGCTGGCTCCCATGTTGTATATGAAAACAAAGAGAATACCTCCGAAGTAGATGCGCAGATAGAGTGTGGAATCTGCCATGAGTTCCGGTGCTGTGTTCATCATGCGAAGAAACATGGGGGAGAGCGCAATGCCCAGCACAGTGATGATTACGCTCCCGGCAATGGAAAAAGCATAGGAGGTATGTATGCTGTAGTTCAGTCCTCTTTTATCGCGCGCTCCATAAAACTGGGAGATGACAACAGAGGCGCCGGCAGCCAGCCCGGTGAAAAAACCTACCACCAAAGCAATGATCTGCCCGGCAGATCCGCCTACGCTTGCCAGAGCTTCTTTTCCCACAAAGCGCCCGACGATGACTGCGTCAATTGTATTGTAAAACTGCTGAAAAAAAGTACCCAACACAATGGGAAAGAAAAAGAGCAGCAGTTGTTTCCATATCACGCCTTCTGTGATTTGGTTTTTTATTTCCCTTTCCTGATTCATAGATACAAATCCTACCCTTTCCATTTTTATATGAAGTCAAAACGTAACAATTCAGCAGGTCTGCGCATTTACGTCAAAACATCATTACTATATCACGAAAGTTGAAAAAAGTCGATAGATTCTGAGGGTTTTTCGGTATGTCAGACCCTTCTGGGGAATAAGCTGGTATGAGAGTGAAACCGGGAGGTTAGGGATGGCAGATTCAATGATTCGTACAGCGTTCAAGGGAGTATGTGTGGGAGGTACTATGCTGGTTCCGGGAGTGAG
The DNA here is from genome assembly GCF_058119865.1 of Ruminococcus sp. 8Y-12. Lineage (NCBI taxonomy): Bacteria > Bacillati > Bacillota > Clostridia > Eubacteriales > Oscillospiraceae > Ruminococcus > Ruminococcus sp. 8Y-12. Next base: position 2,839,859 of record NZ_CM176623.1, read on the forward strand.
CGGCGGGTCTATGGCCATGCTGCTGGGATGCTACGACAGACTTATTTCTTCTGTGAGCTCTTTTACGAAAAACAAGAAGGCGAATTTTGTCTATCTTTCTGTATTTGGCATGGGCGGTATCCTGGGGATGATGCTGTTCGCAGGGCCGGTTTCCGCTCTCCTGGAAGCCTACCCGATGCCGATGATGTATTTTTTTATAGGGGCGGTTGCAGGGGGAATCCCAATGATCTACCAAAAGTCCGGGGTTAAGCAGATGGACTGGCGGCTTATTCTTTATCCGCTGGTTGGGGCAGCCGCTGTGATTTTGCTGGGAGCCCTTCCGGCGGGAATACTGGGCGGGGGTCAGAGCGGTGGGGGAGTGGTTCTTTTTTTAGCGGGTCTGCTGGCAGCAGTGGCATTGGTGCTGCCCGGAATCAGCGTCTCTTACATGTTTTTACTGCTTGGAATGTATGGGCGCATCATGGAAGCCATTGCCAGGGTTCAGATTCTCTATTTGCTGCCCCTTGGAGGAGGACTGCTGCTGGGGACAGTGCTGACTGCAAAGATCCTGGAGACAGCCATGAGCCGCCATCCCATGCCGGTATATCTGGTTATTCTGGGCTTTATTCTGGGATCATTAGGCCAGGTATTCCCCGGCTTTCCAGACCAGCCGCAGATCCTCTGGTGTGCTCTGGGAGCAGCGGCGGGGTTTGCTGCCATTCGTCTGCTCTCCTGGCACGAACAGGGGAGTGAAGTGTAAAATACCTTTTGACCACAACGAAATATTGTAGTAAAATGGAAAAAAGCACTGGGAGAGGGAGTCTGCATATGATGAATTTTTGGAAAAGTGTGAAAAAGAGTTTTGTATTGTCCTCGGTTGTGTCCATTCTGTTGGGAATCGTCCTGCTTTTGTATCCTGGTATAACCAGCAAGCTCATCTGTTATTTTGTAGGCGCCATGATTTTGATCCACGGGGTGACGGATGTTGTGCGATATTATAAGAGCAAAGAGGCGGAGTTTTTCTTTCGCTATGATTTGATTATAGGCCTGATTCTGTGCGGGGCGGGAATCTTCATGCTGCTTCAGGCCGAGGTAGTGGTGATGATCATCCCCTTGGTTCTGGGTATCTTCATCATGGTAGATGGCTGTGTAAATATAAAGCGGGCCTTTGAGATGAAAAATTTTGGCTTCCGTAGATGGTGGGCGGCCCTTGTGGCGGCAGTGCTGATGGCTGTCCTGGGTGCGGTGATGCTGTGGAATCCTTTTGAGGCAGCGGAGGTTACCATTGCTTTTATAGGAATTGTCCTTTTGTATGAAGGTATTTCGGATCTGGTGATCGCTTTTTTCATGGGAATGATGCGAAGGAAGATGAAGAAGGCTTTGGAAGAAGACAATTGATTACAGATCAGGCAGGTGTGCGCATTTACTGCGCATCCCGTCTATTCCGAAAGGTCTTTTAACTCCCGGATTAACTCCTCATCTTCGGGGCGGACTTTGAGATTGGATGTGAAGGTTTTGCCCTGGGCAGTGGTAACCTTTATTTCCACGATGCTCCCCGTATCAAGTCCCTCCCTGGAAACCGCATTGAGAAACAGAGGGAATTTCGGATGATTGCGCTGGAATTTTTCCCAGGAAGATTTGAGTTGTAACAGATTCATTGGATTCATAGTAATTGTCCTTTCATGGTAACTATTCAACAGGTCTGAGCATTTACTGCCCAGACTGTGAGTAAATGATTCAGGAGGCAAAATACCTTTTGCACTCAACATCACATTAATATTTAGCGTCCAAGTCATGCGTTTTCGTACCATTCTGAAACGCATGACTTTTTGATTCGGTGTTACTGTGAACAGTAACACCGAATCATATTATACCATAATTCACGGAGTTGTTGTAGAAAACATACAAAAATGGTATACTCTATCCATATGAAGAGAAAGGAGCAAACTACTGTGAATACAAACATAATAATTGGAATTTTGATTCCATTTGCAGGCACCATACTTGGGGCCGCTATGGTATTTTTTATGAAAAATGAGATGGGCACCAGGCTTCAGAAGTCTCTGCTGGGATTTGCATCAGGAGTGATGATTGCGGCCTCCGTGTGGTCTTTGATCGTGCCGTCTATAGATATGGCTGAGGAACAGGGGGTCATTCCATGGCTTCCGGCGGCAGTCGGTTTTGTTTTGGGAATCTTCTTCCTGCTGGGGCTGGACAGCCTGATTCCCCACCTTCATCTGGACAGCGCAAAGCCAGAAGGCATTCAGTCCAGCTTAAAAAAATCAACTATGCTGGTGCTGGCTGTTACACTGCACAATATCCCTGAGGGAATGGCTGTGGGTGTGGTTTTTGCAGGGCTTTTATCTGAGAACGCCCTTATTTCTGGAGCGGGAGCCCTGGCTTTGTCCATTGGCATCGCAATCCAAAATTTTCCGGAGGGCGCGATTATTTCTATGCCCCTAAAGAGCGAGGGCATGGGGCGGTTCAGGTCCTTTTTATACGGAACGGCATCTGGAATTGTGGAGCCCATTGCCGCTCTGCTCACCATCTTACTCACCGGGATTATCACACCGGCGCTTCCCTACCTGCTGTCTTTTGCAGCCGGCGCAATGATCTACGTGGTAGTGGAGGAACTGATACCTGAGTCTCAGGCGGGCGCACATTCCAATATAGGTACCATCGGGGTTGCCGTTGGATTTGTGCTTATGATGATTTTAGATGTGGCACTTGGCTAGAGAAGGAGTGGAAAAAGGTGCAGACATTTGCATATGAAACAACCGAAAACGGCGCAAGGATATTGCGCTGTTTTTCCTGTGACAAGAGAGTGGAAATTCCTGAGCGGTTAGAGGGACTTATAGTCCGGGAGATTGGAGATTACGCATTTTCCGTACATTTTGATGAAGCTGCCTTTAAACTGGGCCAAGCCAGGGGGCGTATCCGGATTGCACAGGGGAGTTTTGGTGGAGACATGCCGCTTGAAGGAGAAGAGGTGGAGGAAGTGATTCTGCCGCCCTCTGTGGAAAAAGTGGGGGCTTACTGTTTCTACAACTGCAGTAACTTAAGGCTTTTGGGATTTACAGGAAGTGTGCGGGACTGGGGCCAAGGGGCGTTTACCGGATGCCACAGGGTACGGGAGCTGGACTACCGGATTATGCCGGGGCAGGTTTCTTGTATGAAAGAGGTGCTTTCTGAACTCCATGAACAATTGCTGGTAACTTACCGGGATGAAGGGGGATATGCCAGACTCCTGTTTCCAGAATATTTTGAGGAGGGAGTGGAGAATACCCCTGCCCGTATCCTGATGACCCGGGTACATGGAAGCGGTCTGTACTACCGGAATTGTTTTGATCAGAAGAATTTTAACTTCGCGGAGTATGACAGGCGCTTTCGGGATGCCAAACCTGTGGAGAGCGGGGCTTTTCTGGCAGATCTGGCGCTGGGAAGGCGAATGTTCCCATATAAGCTGGCGGACACAGCCAGGAGGGAGTATGATCAGTATCTGGAAGAGCACTTTAAACCGATTGTGCAGGAGTTGGTCAGAAGACGGGAGGAGGAGTCTCTTAAGTGGCTGGCCGGAGAGTGGAAAGGACTGGAGGGAGAGTCAACGCCTAAACATCTGGAAGTGATACTGGAGGAGGCAAACAGAGCAGGAATGCTGGAGATGATGAGTTTTCTGATGGAGCTGCACCGCAGAACAGGCAGGAGGCAGAGAAAGGTATTCGAGCTGTAGGAAGGAACGAAATATGGAAAAGAATGTAGTATACACACAGCAGGAACGGGAGCAGGAATTTGCCCGGATCGGGGAGGAGATTCTTACAAATGCCAGGAATGAACTTTATCTCTCAATGCGTTTTCTGGATGTGGCGCTCAGTCAGCTTAGGCTTACGCCGGACTGGGATATTTGCGGACTAGGGACAGACGGGACCTGTCTGTATTTTAAGCCGGATTCCCTGGCACAGCTGTACAGCAGAGGGAGGAGGAATGTGAACAGAGCTTATCTGCACATGGTAATTCACTGCCTTTTCGGCCACATGTACCGGAGAAAAGAACGGGATGTGCGTTACTGGAATCTGGCCTGTGATATTGCGGCAGAATATGTGATAGATGGCCTGTATCAGAGCTGTGTCCATGCGCCGGGTTCTCACCTGCGTAGGGAGTGCTGCCGGAAGATGAAAGAGGATCTTAAGGTGGTGACCGCCCAGGCTGTATACCACTGGCTGTGTTCACAGAGTATGCCGCCTGCCAGGTTGGAGCAGATGGAGAGGGAATTTTTGGCGGATGACCACAGCCGGTGGCAGTCAGAAGCCCCAAAGAGTCAGCAGCAGATGCCAAACCGTTGGGAGGATATCCGGGAAAAGATGCAGACGGAGATGGAGACCTTTGGCAGGGAGGCGGCGGAGGACTCCAGAAGTCTGCTGGAGCACGTTCAGGTGGAAAACAGACAGCGGTATGACTACCGGGATTTTTTAAGAAAATTTGCAGTGCTCAAGGAAGAGATGCAGGTGGATATGGACACCTTTGATTATATTTTCTACAACTATGGAATGGAACTATATGGGAATATGCCGCTGATCGAACCCCAGGAGACCAGGGAAGTGCCCAGAGTGGAGGATTTTGTCATTGTCATCGACACTTCCATGTCCTGCAAGGGAGAGCTGGTAAAGCGTTTTCTGGAGGAGACGTACAGTGTGCTGAGTGAGTCCGAGAGCTTTTTTCGAAAACTCAATATCCATATCATTCAGTGCGATGACCAGATTCAGTCGGATACGAAGATTACGGGCAGGGAGCAGTTAAAGGAGTATATGGGAAGCTTTACGGTGAGGGGCCAGGGAGGTACAGACTTCAGGCCCGCCTTTGCCTATGTGGAGGAGTTGCTGGCAAACGGGGCTTTTGGGAGACTGAGGGGTTTGATCTATTTTACGGACGGGTACGGCATCTTCCCTGGGAAGAAGCCTTCCTATGAGACAGCCTTTGTCTTTATGAGAGGGGAGTACAGGGATGTGGATGTACCTCCTTGGGCCATGAAGCTAATTTTAGATCCCAGTGAAGAGGAACCTTTTTCAGCAGGGAACGATAGAATGAGGAGAACAAAATGAACATCAAGAGAGCAAAACAGGAAATCAAAGACGCCATAGAGGCTTATCTTGCCAGGGATGCGTACGGGGAATACCAGATACCGTCTTTCCGGCAAAGACCCGTGCTTCTGATCGGAGCGCCGGGAATCGGAAAAACGCAGATTATGGAACAGATTGCAAAGGAGTGCGGGGTTGGACTGGTGGCGTATACCATCACCCACCACACCAGGCAAAGCGCCATCGGGCTTCCCTTTATCTCACAGAAGGAGTTTGGCGGCAGAACCTGCGCGGTGACGGAATATACCATGAGTGAGATTGTAGCCTCTGTGTATGAAAAGATAGAGAAGACAGGGCTTAAGGAGGGAATACTGTTCATCGATGAGATCAACTGTGTATCTGAGACCCTGGCTCCGGCCATGCTGCAGTTTCTGCAGTGTAAAACGTTTGGGAACCATGCGGTTCCGGAGGGATGGATCATTGTGGCAGCTGGGAATCCTCCGGAGTACAACAAGTCTGTGCGGGAGTTTGACGTGGTGACAATGGACCGGGTAAAAAGGATAGAGGTGGAGCCGGACTATGAGGTGTGGAAGGAGTACGCCTATCAGGAGGAGATCCACCCTGCGGTGATTTCCTACCTGAACACAAAACCCAGGTATTTTTACCGTATGGAGAGTACGGTTGACGGCAAGTTCTTTGCCACACCCAGAGGATGGGAGGATTTGTCCCGTCTGATCAGCGTTTATGAGAAGTTGGGAAAGCAGGTGGATCGTGAAGTGACCATACAGTATATCCAGTATCCCAAGGCAGCCAAAGATTTTGCAAATTATCTGGAGCTTTATTATAAATACCAGACAGACTATCAGATTGATGCAGTGCTGGGTGGAAAAATTGACGAGATTCTGCTGAAAAAGACAGCACACGCCTCCTTTGATGAAAAGCTGAGTGTGATCGGCCTTCTGACTGCGCGCTGTGTGGAACATTTCCGGCAAGTCTGCAGGCAGGAGGAGACGCTGGAAAAGGTGTTCGCGTGTCTGAAGGAGGGAAAGGAGCGCTTGTTTTCGGGGGCTGCTTCCGATATGGCTGTATGTCTGAAGGAAGAATCGGACAAGCTTGCGTATGAATGTGAACGGAAGCGGGAGGCTGAGCTCTTAACCAGGACGGAGAGGGAGACATTCAGGCGTGCTGGCGCGCTCCTGGAAACCTATGAGAGGGCGTTTGCGGGAGAGCATTTGCAGGATAAAGAGGAGGCATTTGGGAAACTGAAAAGTCTGTTTGTACGGGATCAGGACACTTATGAAGAGCTTATTTGTAAAGCTGGGAGGGCCCTGGAACATGCCTTTGACTTTATGGAAGCAGCCTTTGGGGACAGTCAGGAGATGGTGGTTTTTGTCACAGAGCTGACGGCAAATTATTACTGTGTGAAGTTTCTGCAGAGCTATGACTGCCCCAGGTATTACCGGTATAACGAACGTCTTCTATTTGAAAAAAATCAGCAGAATATTTTGGAGAAACTGGAACGACTGTAAAAGCCAAAAAAGTTTCAGTCAACTGACACAGGGTTTTCACAGATCAACCATAAAAAGAACATATTTCCATTGTAAAGTAAATTTAACGAGTAACTGTGAAAGTATTGAACAGTTACATGTACGAAATATGGTAATGTCTGCGTCCTTAGACATGCCTGTTTAGAAAGGAAATGGGATATGGTTCGAAAAAAGGTTATTACAGTTATATGCATAGTGATAACAGCAGTGAGTGTGATAGGGTGTCAGAGCAGCGGGAACAATACATCCACAGTGGGAAGTTCTGATACATCCCAGGCGGCCTCCTCAGAGACAGGTGAGAGTGCCTCTGGTTGGGAGGAGGATGGCAGTATTGTAGGACAGGTGACAGCGGTTGAGGGAAATGAGATTACTTTAGCGCTGGGAACAATGGAAGGTCCGGGAGGCCAGGCACCGGGCGGAGAAATGCCGGATGGAGAGATGCCGGATGGAGAAATGCCGGATGGAGAGATGCCGGAGAAGATGACCGGAGATGAAAACGGTATAGAGGGAATGGAACCGCCCCAAAACGGAGACGGGGAAGCTCCGCCGGAAATGCCGGGAGGGCTTAATCTGACAGGTGAGGAACAGACCATTACTGTTTCCGATGAAACAGCCTATACTGTGGATGAAAGGGGGGAGAGCACAGAAGGCTCTCTTGCGGACATTGAGGCTGACAGTATTCTGAGAGTTGTGATGGATGGGGATACGGTCACTTCTATTACCATAATGAAAATGGGAAAGGGTTTACCGGGGCAGCCAGAGGTATAACAGCCAACAAAGCTGACGAACCGCTCACAGCGGGGGGATATAACACTCGCGGCAGCCGCCGGATCGCCATACAGGCACGGACCCTTGGCTTGTTACTCGCGGGAATCAATTTGAGAAGCCACATGCTTTTATGTCATAGAGACATAAGCGTGTGGCTTCTCTGCTTTTATTAAGAAACCTTAAAAAAATTTGGGGTTTTATCACACAAAGATCATGGAAATTCGTGCCTTTTTACACAGAATGAACACAAAGGTTATCTATGATAAAAAAGATAATACGTAGCTGTTCAGTACCTTCACGGGTACATGCAAAATTCTATTAAAATTACCTTCGGTGATGGAATTTTTGCGCCCATGAATTATATTCTTACAGTCAGCGCAGTAAATGCAAAGACCTGTTGAATAGTTACGATAAAATGACAGTATAGGTGTGAGGAGGAACAAATATGAAGCGGAAGAAAAGAGGAAAAAGGGGCAAAATTATAATCCTGGGCATTGCCGTGGTGGTTTTGCTCGCAGCAGGGATATTCTTTTTTGTATTCAGGGGAAGGCGTGCAAAGGCCATGGCTATGGCCCCAGCACAAGCAGTCTCCACGGCGGCTGAAACAGGAAATATTTCTACCACTGTGGTAGGCACAGGGACGCTGCAGAGTGATACGGCAGAGGATATAGAAATTCCTGAGGGGATCAAAATCAAAGAAGTTCTGGTGGAGAGCGGCGACAAAGTAAAACAGGGAGACGTGCTGGCTACCCTGGATGAGGCCTCCCTGGCCCGGCAGATGGCCCAGGTGCAGGAGGAGATTGCGGATCTGGATGAGGAAATCAATGAGGCGAAGGATGACTCCTCATCGAAATACGTAAAAACCCAGGTAGCGGGCCGCGTTAAAAAGATCTATGCCCAGGAGGACACAGCAGTAGCCGCGACCATGGGAGAAAAGGGAGCGCTGATTTTGCTCTCCATTGACGGAAAGATGGCGGTAAAGCTTGAGAGCGTCTCCAATGTGGCAGCGGGGGACGAGGTAACGGTCACTCTGACAGACGGGGATACTGTGGATGGAACGATTGAGAGTGTGGATTCGGACGGCTGCATTATTACCATGAGTGACAAGGGGCCGGAATATGAAGAGAAAGTTACCGTAGCGGATGCAGAGGGAAAGAAATTGGGAAGCGGCCAGCTTTATATCCATCAGCAGCTTCCAATTACAGGAGCAGGCGGAACCGTGTCCAGCATTAAAGTGGAGGAAAATGAGAGTGTCAGCGCAGGTCAGTCCCTGATTAAGTTAAAGGATGTGCCTGCATCTGCAGAGTACCAGCAGCTCATGGCAGAGAGGGGACAGTTGACCAATGAGCTGCAGGAACTGACAAATCTGTCCCTTACCAATGCGGTCACAGCAGAGTTCAATGGAACCGTGTCCAGCGTCAATGTGACAAGTGACAGCACGGTAAAGAACAGCACCGCCAACGGAAGTACAGCCGGAAGCAGTTCAGGAAATGCAATGGGGGTGAGTGCGGCAGCGAATGTAAATACACAGAACGTTCAGATGGTAAGCACAAGTACTGCCGTAAAGCAGACTTCTGGGTTTACATTTGCCAGCACTAAGACGGAAAAGAAGGATACAAAAACAGAAGCCTCTGTTATCAATATTTCCGATCTGGGACAGATTCTTCAGGAATTAAAGGTGACCGTTCCTGTTACAGGCAACATTCCCCAGACTAATATTGAAGCAAAGGAGGGGTATTCGGGAGCCATTTCCTGGTCACCGGCAGACAGTACTTTTTCTCCTGCCACTGTGTATACGGCAGTAGTGGAGCTGAGGGCAAAAGCGGGTTATCAATTTTTGATTTCAGATCAGACAAATGCCGTCTACGCAGGAGCCAGTCAGACAGCATGGGAAGTGGCCGAGAACTGTGAGGCCAATACGCTGAAGCTTACCCTGGTTTTTCCTGCAACACAGCAGCCAGAGTCTGAGAGTGAAACCACAGGACAATCGGAGACGCAGCCTCAGTCTGAAACCCAGCCTCAGTCCGAGACGCAGCCTCAGTCCGAAACCCAGCCTCAATCTGAAACCCAGCCCCAGTCCGAGACACAGGGGGGGACAAAGGGCACGGATAAAAAAACAGCAGGAAACCCGGCGGGAAGTAGTTCACCAGGAACAACAGGAAACGCAGGCGGCAGTTCAGGTATATCAGGCGTATCCGGAGGAGCAGGCATTTCCGGAGCATCAGGGGGGAATACCACAGCCTCAACGGGCACATCCTCTGACAGCAGTACTTCCTCTACAGAGACCAGTGAGGACTCAAATTATGTGACAGCCTTCACGGTAACAGAGGACGAGAATATGATTCTCTCCGTTAACATCGATGAATTAGACATTCTGTCTATTCAAAAGGGGCAGAAGGCAGTTATAACTCTGGACGCCCTGGAGGGGCAGGAGTTTGAAGGGGAATTGACTGGGATTTCTGACACCGCCAGCAACAGCGGCGGAGTGTCAAAGTACAGTGTGGAGATCACGATACCGAAAGAGGAATCGATGATGACAGGTATGAATGCCTCTGCAACCATCACCATTGAGAGCAAAGAAAATGTGATTCTGCTTCCCGCAGATGCGATTCAGGAGCGGGGAGATAAGCAATTTGTCTATACTGAACAGGACAGCGAGGAGGGGACTCTCTCCGGTGAAGTGGAGATAGAGACGGGAATCTCTGACGGAAGCAAGGTGGAGATCACCAGCGGATTGAGTGATGGGCAGACCGTCTATTACAACCCGGTGGTCAGCGAGGACAGCAGCACCATGGAAGACATGATGATGGGTGGACCGATGATGGGCGGCCAGATGCCGGATATGCCCTCCGGAGGATTTGAAGGACAGAAAGGCGGCGGAGGCGGTGAGCGCCCAAGCGGCTTCCCAGGTGGTCAGTGAGGTGACGGAAAATGATTAGATTTCAGGATGTATCAAAGGTATACAGCATTGGCGGTGAGGAAGTGAGGGCTTTGGATCATGCCAATATGCATATCTCCCAGGGAGAGTTTGTGAGTATTATCGGCCCTTCCGGCAGCGGAAAATCGACCATGATGAATATTATAGGCTGTCTGGATGTGGCAGACGAGGGGGAGTATGTACTGGACGGCCAGTCCATTGAACAGTATTCAGAGGGGGAGCTGACCAAAATCCGCAACCGGAAAATAGGATTTATATTCCAGAATTTTAATCTTATCGCCAAGATGACGGCAGAGGAAAATGTGGAACTTCCATTGATTTACCAGGGAATCAAGGCACATGAGAGAAAGCGCCGTGTAACGGAAGCCCTGGAGCGGGTAGAGCTTATAAAACGGAGGCACCACAGGCCCACGGAGCTATCAGGGGGCCAGCAGCAGCGTGTGGCAATCGCAAGGGCCATCGTTACGCAGCCTTCCCTGTTTTTGGCGGATGAACCCACCGGAAACCTGGATACTAAGACAGGGAACGAGATTATGAGCCTGTTTCACGAGCTGCACGAGAGCGGCAACACCATTGTACTGATTACCCATGACGAGAAGGTGGCGCTTCAGGCCAAGAGAAGGATTCGTATCCTGGACGGTCATGTAGAGGAGGTAAAAGAATGATTTTTCAATCTCTGAAAATGGCCTGGAGTGCCATAATATCCAACAAAATGCGTTCCTTTTTAACGATGTTGGGAATCATAATCGGTGTTGTATCCCTGGTTGTACTGGTCTCCATTGTAAGCGGGGCCACGAACTCTGTGACCGATCAGATTAACAGCATCGGAACCAATACGCTGACGGTCAGTGTTGTGGACGATAAGGAAAATCCATTGAGGCTTTCTGAAATGTCCAAATTTGCTGAGGATGAGGAAATCGATGAGGTTGCCCCCTATGCGCAGACCAGTTTGACTGCTAAAAATGGTTACAACAGCGAGTCCATAACTGTGTACGGCACAACGGGTTCCTACTATAATATACAAGGGCTGTCCTTGGCAGAGGGACGGTTTATCAAAAAGACGGATGTTGACAACCATACCTATGTGGCTGTGATCAATCAGACCGCAGCGGAGGAGATTTTCGAGACAACGGATGTGGTGGGGAAGAGCATCTCTCTAAACGGAAAGAGTTTCCTGGTGATCGGGTTGATGGCGGAGGAGGAATCCCTCACCTCCTCTATGAAGTCAGAAGTGCTGGAGGCCTATATCCCCTATAGCACCATTATGCGCATGGCGGACAATATATCGAATGTAACTACTTTTTATGCCTCCTCAACCAATGAGGAGAGCATGGATGAGGCGGAGAGTGCGCTTAAAAATATGATGATGGAGAGGTTCCAGCAGGATGAGGATGCCTTTAGCATTATTAACCAGTCCGCATTAATGGATACCATGAGCAGCGTCACGGACACACTTGCCCTGATGCTGGGGGGAATCGCAGGGATATCCCTGATTGTGGGAGGCATTGGTATCATGAACATTATGCTGGTGTCTGTCACAGAGAGGACAAAGGAAATCGGTATCCGCAAGGCAATTGGAGCGGGCAGGGGAAGCATTATGATGCAGTTTCTGATCGAAGCGCTGATGGTAAGTCTGCTGGGGTGTATGCTGGGAATTGGGTTGTCCTGGGGAATTCTCAAAATAGCCACCGCTGTGGTGGAAGATATGACCTTCCAGCTGTCCATGAATGTGGTCTGGGTATCCGTAGGATTTTCCGTCCTGATCGGAGTTCTATTTGGAATTTATCCGGCAAATAAGGCAGCCAAAAAGCATCCCATAGAGGCCCTGAGATATTCCGGATAATTTTCCTGTATTTTTATGAAAAGAATTGCTGTTTTATGCAGAACTGCAGTTGACAATCTGTAAAATAGATGATAAATTTAGCAGGAATACTAAGTTTATCAGGAGGATAAAAGATGAAAAAGTTAATTGCAGCTGCATTGACAGCGACGATGGTATTTTCTTTAAGTGCATGTGGAAGTAAGCCCAGTTCCTCAACCGAGGCGCCTGCAGAGTCAGGTGCAGCTACCGAGGCAGCTCAGACAGAAGCAACAGGTGAGCTGGAAGTGACGGATACAGAGGAAGGGGCTGAGGCAGCAGGCGGCACTCTGGTAATGGCCACCAACGCGGAGTTCCCTCCCTATGAGTACTATGAGGGCGACCAGGTGATCGGCATTGACGCAGAGATAGCTGGAGCCGTGGCAGCGGATATGGGTATGGAGCTGAAAATTGAGGATATGGCATTTGACTCCATCATTGCAGCCGTTCAGGCAGGTAAGGCTGACATCGGCGTAGCCGGTATGACTGTGACAGAAGACCGTCTTGCAAATGTTGCATTTTCCGATACCTATGCCCAGGCAAAGCAGGTTATTATTGTAAAAGAAGGCAGCGAGATTAAGTCCGCAGACGACCTCACCGGCAAAAAAGTGGGTGTTCAGTTGGGAACAACAGGAGATATCCTGGCAGATGACATCGAAGATGGGGAAGTAGAGCGTTACAATAAAGGATTTGAGGCAGTTCAGGCCCTGACACAGGATAAGCTGGACGCAGTGATCATTGACAATGAGCCGGCCAAGGTTTTCGTATCTGAGAATGAGGGACTTACCACAATTGACGATGCATACGAGGTAGAGGAGTATGCGATTGCTGTGGCAAAGGACAACACAGAGCTTTTGGATAAGATCAATGCGTCTCTGGCAAGTTTGAAGGAGTCCGGAAAACTTCAGGAGATCATTGATAAGTATATCAGCGCAGAATAATTCGAGGGGAATGTCAGGCCATGGCAGAGAGATTCTATAATAATTTTATCAAAGACGACAGGTGGAGATATATCACAGACGGTCTGGGCGTGACGCTCAAGGTTACGATTGTGGCAGTGCTCATCGGCATTGTCCTGGGCTTTCTGGTGGCAATCGTGCGTTCTACCTACGACAAGACACATAAACTGAAGGTTTTAAATTTCATATGTAATGTTTATCTGACTGTAATCCGCGGAACGCCTGTGGTTGTACAGCTGTTGATTATCTACTTTGTTATCTTCGGATCTTTTGATATCGATAAGGTGATTGTGGCCTTCCTGGCCTTTGGTATCAATTCCGGTGCCTATGTGGCGGAGATCATACGAAGCGGTATCATGTCCATTGATGACGGACAGTTTGAGGCAGGGCGCAGTCTGGGTTTTAACTACATTCAGACCATGCGCTACATCATTCTCCCCCAGGCGCTGAAGAATGTTCTGCCCGCCCTGGCAAATGAATTTATCGTTCTTCTGAAGGAAACCTCTGTGGCAGGCTATATCGCACTGCAGGACCTGACAAAGGGCGGAGACATTATCCGTAGCCGTACCTACGATGCTTTTATGCCATTGATTGCTGTAGCCCTGATCTATCTGGCTATGGTAATGCTGTTTACAAAACTGGTAGAGTTACTGGAGAGGAGGCTGCGAAACAGTGAGCGGTAGTGAAGCTTTGATTCAGGTGCAGGATCTGGTAAAGACCTTCGGGGGACAGGTTCATGCGCTAAACGGAGTCACCACAGACATTCACAGAGGAGAAGTGGTCTGTATCATTGGCCCTTCCGGCTCCGGCAAGAGTACTTTTTTGAGATGTCTAAACCGTTTGGAGGACCCGACAGGCGGGCACATCATTTTTGACGGCGTGGACCTGATGGATCGTAAGACAAATATTGACAAGCACCGTCAGAAGATGGGTATGGTATTTCAGCATTTTAACCTGTTTCCCCATATGACGATTTTAAAGAATATGACCATAGCTCCCATCAAACTGCAGGGCAAGAGTAAGGAAGAGGCAGAGAGGGATGCCAGAGTCCTTTTGGAGAGAGTGGGGCTGGCGGACAGGGCAGAAGCATTCCCAAGTCAGCTCTCGGGCGGACAAAAGCAGAGGATCGCCATTGTCCGCGCCCTTTGTATGAAGCCGGAGGTGATGCTTTTTGATGAACCCACCTCAGCCCTGGACCCGGAGATGGTTGGAGAGGTGCTGAGCGTTATGGGAGATCTGGCAAAGGAACACATGACAATGGCAGTGGTAACCCATGAGATGGGATTTGCAAAGGAAGTGGCAGACCGGGTGATCTTTATGGCGGAAGGCAAGATTGTGGAAGAGAATACTCCAAAGGAATTGTTTGAGAACCCTCAGACGGAGAGACTGCAGAATTTCCTGAGCAAGGTGATATAAGATGTGGAACGAAAAGCCCTGTGCTATGTTTTATTGCACAGGGCTTTTTCAGCAAATCTAATTAAATTCTTAAAACCGGTATTCAAACGCGTTTCAATTGCAGTTCAAAACAGACATTGAATTGATTCGCGGAGGAGTTTTTATCCATCCTTTTTGTATGGAGCTCTGCTCCCATCTCCTCTGCCAATAGTTTAGCGACGGTCAGACCTAAACCAGTCCCGCCCCGGCTGCGGGAATCGTCCTGCATATAGAATCGTTCAAGCAAATGGGGGATATCGTCTTCTGAGAGTAACTGTGTATCGTTGACAAATGTAATAACAATCCTATTTGAACATTCTTTGATTGAAATAGAAAGATATACATCCGCATACCTGCCAGCATTTTGAAAAAGGTTGAAGAAGATTCGCTCCAGGGAGGCCTCTTCTCCCAATACCCATACGGGGTGATCCGGAATATCTGTATTTATCTCTAAGCGGGCCTGCTCCAGAATTTGATAATTCCCCATAAGAGATTCCCTTAATGTTCTTGCGGCATCCACCCTGCCCAACCGCAGTTCATAGTCGCAGGCTTTTAAGCGGGAATAATCATAAAACTGTGTCACTAAGTGGTTCATTATCTCCGCTTTATGTTCAACGATATTTATGGTTTCTGACAACTCCTTATTCTGTGAAATCTGCTCCCCTGCAGATTTTTTGAAAATTTTCAAATATCCTAAAATGACGGTTAAAGGCGTGCGGAGATCGTGGCTTATGTTCTCTATCTGTCTTTGAAACGCCTTTTCCCTGGCCGCATACTCTTTGCGTTCACTCTGGATTTTATTCAATGTTCCATTCATAGCGCACAGCAGTTTTTTTAAATGTGTGTTTGGAAGCGGTAAGTGCAAAATTTGATTCTGGGTGAGGTCCTGCTGTATATCGTTTAAATCTTTTGTTACTTTTTTTATTGCATGTATAAGCGAAAGATAGCGAAAAGCAAAATATCCGCCTGCAGTTACAGCTACAATCAATAATACGATACACACCATTTCTACAGCCTCCAATCTGCCGGTTTTATCAATCACAAATCCCTTTTTCTCAATGACACTAGACCGGCTAAGAGGAAAACAACAACTCCTATTGTGCCGGAAACAATGCATTTTATCCATCCGTCTGCGGTATCCCATATTGTGATACATTTGCTCATATTTACATTTAAACCGTTGATAGTTCCAAAGAAGTTATTCGGAAGCCACATGGCAATTTTATAAACTGCATCAAAGCGCATACCCAGATACATTAGAAAGTTTGGAAACAGAAACCAAATGAAAATCCAGGCAAGGATTCCCACGGTATTTTTTTCAAAGCGTTCCAGGAAAAAAATACCCGAAATCAAACCAGCCAGGGCGATCAAATACACGGCAGGAACTTCTAAGAGTAAATCTTTTAATGCCACCGGACCCGTTCTTTCCAGGAGAAGCTCTGCGCTGATAATCCAAGCACCCAAAGCCAATATCATAATAAACGTAGCTGTGAGAATGCTTACAATACATTCTCCGATGAATATTTTCGTCCGGGGTATACCGCTTGCTACTGTGTTTTTTAAATTGCCATTTTTACGGTTTCCTTCATACAGAAGGTAAGCTGTCACTGTTCCCATTATAACAAAGATAATCGGGTTGGCAACAAAATTTGAATAGGAGAACGAGGTGATGGCATATTGGTTACCCCAAAAATGAATTCCTGTATTCAATAAAACTGCAATGAATATTAAGATGCCCGTGAAAGAATACACTCCATGCGTATGTGATACCCGGTAAAGCTCACTTTTTATATAATTCATCATTTACGAACACCTCTTTTCTTCAATTCCATATAATAATCTTCCAGCGAAGTTTGGATGGTCTGCATACCGGTAATATAAATTCCATTATCAGAAGCTAATTTACCAAATGTATCAGCAGCAGCCAGGGGCTTATATATGCGTACATTGTTTTCATGCAGAACCTTATAAGTCTCTTTTGGGCATTCTTTTTCCAAAAGAGCGGAATACTTTGCAATATCAGATACTGTGATTTCGATACAGTCAGAGCATTTCTCACAGAGAGTATTTGCTGTAATCTCCTCAATCAGGATACCTTTGCTCAGGAAACCATACACGGCAGCAATCTGCTGAAGCTCCGGCAGGATGTGGCTGGAGAGCAGAATTGTAATGTTTTTTTCTTCGTTTAAGCGATGGAACAGATTGCGAAATTCGATAATTCCACTGGGGTCAAGACCATTGATCGGCTCATCCAGTATTAAAAGCTGAGGTTCTCCCAGCATGGCAATTGCAAGTCCCAGTCGTTGTTTTTGACCAAGGGAGAGACTACTGCATTTGCATTTTGACTTTTCAGCAATGCCTGTCAAATCCAGCAAATCCGCAACTTTTTTTGTGTCGGGAACTCCCTTTTGGATACAGTAGTATTTTAATGTCTGCTCTACGGTCATATTTGGAAAAAATCCCGGCTGTTCAACCATACAGCCTATTTTTCTACGGGCGTTTTCTAATTCTCTCTGGCCGAATTTACCCAGAAGGCGGATCTCCCCCTCGGTTGCAAAACTATGGCCAGCCAATAATTTTAATAATGTGCTTTTTCCAGCGCCGTTATCGCCCACAAGGCCATAGATGGCTCCTTTTCTCACATGAATATCCACATGATCTAAGGCAAAAAAAGAGCCATAAGCTTTTGTAACCTGCTTTGTCTCTATGACATAATCATTCATCTCATTTCCTCCGTTTTCTAAAATACGTCTGCCGGAATAAGGTTTCCCCTACTGGCAAACGTATTGTACAGCTTAGGCTATTAATAAGTCATAAAGAACTTTTAAAGAAGTTATAAAGATTTTATAGGAGCTTGAATCCGATTCCATAGACAGTCTGAATATATTCCTCTTTCGGATCTGCCTCTTTTAATTTCTTTCTTAAATTGCTCACATGAACATTTACCGTATTATTTTCGCCGTAATACCCTCCATTCCAGATCTGCTCATATATAGATTCCCTGGAGTATACTCTTTCGGGATTTTTCATAAGCAGGGACAGGATATCAAATTCATGTGCTGTCAACAGTAGTTCTTTCCCATAAAGCATTACGGTTCGGGAATCTGGATAAAGCCTCAGGTTTTTGTGAGTGAACGTTTGAGCAGTGCCATTTTTCTTTCCGCTGCGCCGGATTGCTGCCTGTACTCTCGCGAGCACTTCCTCCGGTTCGAATGGTTTTGTAATATAATCATCAGCCCCGTTTTTTAGAAGGCTTACTTTATCGTCAAGAGAATTTTTAGCGGAAATGACCAGCACCGGCACATTGCACTGTTTATTATACCGTATCTCCCGCAGCAGTTTTTCCCCGGGGATGCCCGGAAGCATGAGGTCAAGTAAAATAAGATCCGGTATTTCTCTTTCTAAGAGTAGTTTTGCTTCTGTCCCTGAAAAGGCCTGAGTCGTCTGATAGTCAGCCCCACTCAATAGTTTGACAAGAAGTCCGTTTATATCTGTCTCATCTTCTACAATTAATATTTTGTACTGCATTGAACCCTTCTCCCTGAATGCTATATTTCTAGTTCATTATAAAGTCAACCTTAGGAGATTACAAGAAGGATTATATTTCCTGCTAAATCCATAGCCGCAATTAGCAGATAATTTATGTCATACATAGCACACCGTAGGCGTCCAGTGGATGACACACGCTTTGCCGCAAATACGCCAAGAGTGGTTTTCTTAAATGGGGAAGATTGGTAAAATTCCTTCTTGCTTTTTCGACATATTTCTGTTAAAATAATAACAAACAGTAATGATAATTATTATTAACAATAAGGAGGATAAAATCATGAACCAGTGTTACAGCTGCAACACTTGCAAAAGCGCTGATAAATGCCTGGAGGGCTACATTGCAAACCTGCCTGTGGAGACTTCCCATCACAGAGTGGAGGGGCAGAGCACGAAATGTGGATTTGGGCTGAAGGGAGTCTGCTGCCGGCTCTGTTCCAACGGGCCCTGCCGGATTACACCCACCAGCCCCAGAGGAATCTGTGGAGCCACCGCGGATGTGATCGTTGCCAGAAACTTTTTGCGGGCAGTAGCTGCCGGGAGCGGCTGCTATATCCACGTGGTAGAAAATACAGCCCTGAATTTAAAGAACGCAGCCAAAGACCGGACACCGCTCAAGAGTGAGAAGGCTCTGGAAAAGCTGGCGGATGCCTTTGGCATTCAGGGGGAGGATGTCTATGACACAGCTTATCAGGTGGCGGACGCTGTGCTGAGAGACCTGTATAAGCCAGAGTATGAAAAGATGGAGCTGGTGGAAAAGCTGGCCTACAAGCCCAGGTATGAGAAATGGAAAGAGTTGGGGATTCTTCCGGGCGGGGCAAAGTCGGAAGTGTTTGCAGGTGTGGTGAAATGCTCCACAAACTTAAATTCAGATCCAGCGGATATGTTCGTGAACTGCTTAAAGCTGGGTATCTCCACAGGACTTTACGGTCTTACACTCACCAACCTTTTAAACGACGTGCTTTTGGGACAGCCCAAGCTTCGTATGGCGCCGGTTGGACTGAACGTGATTGATCCGGATTATATTAATATCATGATCACGGGACATCAGCACTCTCTGTTTGTCCATATTCAGGAGCGTCTGACCCAGGAGGATGTAGTTGCCAAGGCGAAAGCAGTGGGGGCTAAGGGCTTTAAGCTGGTGGGATGTACCTGTGTGGGACAGGATCTGCAGTTGAGAGGTGCCCACTATACGGAGATCTTCGACGGACACGCTGGGAACAACTATACAAGTGAAGCGGTTTTGGCCACAGGAGCCATTGACGCTGTGCTCTCTGAGTTTAACTGCACACTGCCGGGGATTGAGCCCATCTGCGATGAACTGAAGATCAAACAGATCTGTCTGGATGACGTTGCCAAAAAGGCAAATGCGGAGCTGATGGAGTATGCTTACGAAACCAGAGTGGAGCAGACAGAGGAGATCATCGATAAGATTCTTGGGGCTTACCAGGAGCGTAGGGGTACAGTACCCATGAATCTGTTGCCGAAGCATGGGAACAAAAACACCCTTACAGGCGTAAGTGAAGGTTCTCTCAAGGAGTTCCTGGGCGGAAACTGGAAGCCCCTGATCGACCTGATTGTATCCGGTAAGATCAAGGGGGTGGCCGGGGTGGTAGGCTGTTCCAACCTGACAGCTTTGGGACATGATGTCTGTACCGTGGAGCTCACCAAGGAATTGATTAAGAGGGATATTCTTGTGCTCTCCGCCGGATGTTCTTCAGGAGGGATCGAGAACTGTGGTCTCATGACTCCGGAGGCAGCAGAACTGGCAGGAGATAATTTAAAAGAGGTGTGTAAATCCCTGGGTATCCCCCCTGTGTTGAATTTTGGTCCCTGTCTGGCTATCGGACGTCTGGAGATTGTGGCTACGGAGCTGGCTGAGGCCATTGGCATTGATCTGCCGCAGCTTCCGCTTGTTCTGTCCGCTCCTCAGTGGCTGGAGGAGCAGGCACTGGCAGACGGCTGTTTTGGACTGGCTCTGGGTCTTCCTCTGCATCTGGGTCAGCAGCCCTTTATTGCGGGCAGTGAACTGGCAGTGAAACTGCTGACAGAAGATATGAAGGGGATCACCGGTGGACAGGTGATTGTTGAACTGGACCCCGTAAAAGCGGCCGAGAAGCTGGAGGCGGTTATTGCGGAAAAAAGAGCGGGACTGAATATCTAACAGGGAGGATTGCCATGAAAAGGATAAAGATTGAAGCCTCCAAATGTGACGGCTGCAAGAGCTGTACCCTGGCGTGCATGAACAGCCACCGCACAGACGGAGGAGAGGATATCATTACACTGGATCTGCTGGACATTGAAAATATAGCCAGGAATGAGATTGTGAACGACGGGTGCGGGGGATACCTTCCCATGTTCTGCCGTCACTGCAGTGATCCCAAGTGTGAAGCCAGCTGTATGAGCGGAGCGCTCTACCGGGATGAAGAGAGCGGACATATCCGATACCAGGAAGAAAAGTGCGGAGCCTGCTTTATGTGCGTGATGAACTGTCCCTATGGAATACCCAAGGTAGATCCAGGGCGAACCAGAATTATAAAGTGTGATTTCTGCAATGACAGGGAGGAGGGCCCCGCCTGTGTGGCGGCCTGTCCCAAGAATGCCATCTACGTAGAGGAGGTGTAGGCATGGAACAGTATATCATTATCGGATGCGGGGCTGCGGGGATGGCAGCAGCCGAGAGACTGCGGTCAGTAAAGCCGGATGCCTCCATCACAATGGTGTCATCGGATGAGCACTCCCATTCCCGTTGTATGCTCCACAAGTATCTGAGCAAAGAGCGCAGCGAAGAGGGGATTGCTTTTCGTGATACAGATTTTTTCGAGAAAAACAGGATTACCTGGGCGTCTGGAATGCAGGTGACAGGTGTAGATTCAGAGAAAAAGAAGGTGTTGTTTACTCAGGGTTCTATGCCTTATGATAAGCTCTTAATCGCCACAGGAGCCGTGTACGGGGTTCCGCCTATTCCGAATTTCCGCACAGCCGGGAATGTATTCGGATTTCGGGATTTAAGCGATGCCAGGAAGATCAGGGAGGCTATTGTACAAAAGAGGGCTAAGCATGTCTTTATCGTAGGTTCCGGACTGGTGGGGCTGGATGTGGCCTATGCCCTTCTGGAACAGGGAATCGGTGTCACTATTGCCGAGATGGCAAAGCGCATCCTGCCCCTGCAGACAGATGAGACCAGCGCCGCTGCCTACCAGGAGCTGTTTGAGCGGGCGGGGGCCAGGTTTAAGCTGGGAATCGGTGCCAGCGGTTCTGAGGTAGATGAGAACAATGAGATCACCCATGTAATTCTCTCAAATGGGGAGAAGATTGCCTGTGATTTTGTGGTGGTGGCAGCAGGTGTACGGCCCAATATTGAATTTTTGAAGGACAGCGGCCTTGAGATGGAACGGGCGCTTACAGTAAATGAATACCTGCAGACCTCAGACCAGAATATCTATGGGGCGGGGGATGTGACCGGACTCTCCGGAATCTGGCCCAATGCCATGGACCAGGGAAGGAAGGCTGCTATGAATATGGCAGGCATGCAGGTGGCCTATACGGACCGGTTCTGTATCAAAAATACCATTAATTTCTTTGGACTTTCCATGCTCTCAGTGGGGTGGATCGAACCGAAGGAGGAGGGATGCCAAATCTACACCAGGGAGAGCAGGGATACCTACCAAAAGGCGATCGTAAAAGACGGCGTTTTAAAGGGGATTCAGCTCCAGGGAGAGATCTCAGGCAGTGGATTCTGGCAGTATCTGATTAAAAACGAGGTGGATCTCACCGCGCTTCTTGCCAAAAAGGATATTTTTTCCATCGGTTACGCAGATTTTTACGGAATGGATGAGACGGGAGAATACATTTACTCTTATTGAGAGGATATAGCGAATGGGGGCTGTACTGGGATAAAGTGCAGCCCCCATTCGTTTCTTTTGCCCGGATTTGGCGTTACTGTTCACACGTTCTCAGTAACGATTTGTCCTTTTCAACCGAATTTTGCGAAAAAATTTGCTTGCATATTATGCCTGCTATATTATAATAAGTTAGGTAGCTGTTCAGTACCTTCACAGCTACATGCAAAAATAAGGTACAAAGGCCTTGATGGCCAAAACAAAAGCAAAGCGGTGAATGAGATGAACTATACAGAAGCAGTGGAATACATACTGAGTGTACCTAAGTTTACAAAAAAAAATAAAGTGGAAAATACAGTGGAGCTAATGGAGCGCTTGGGAAGGCCGGAGCGGGAAATGAAGATTATCCATGTGGCGGGCACCAACGGGAAGGGGTCTGTATGTGCTTTCCTTTCAGCTATTCTGGTGGCTGCAGGGAAGCAGACAGGGCTGTTTACCTCCCCCCATCTGGTCCGGATCAATGAGCGGTTTCAGATAAACAATGAGCCTGTGGAGGACGAAGTATTTCTGAGAGCATACATAAAGGTGCAGGAGGCCATAGACTCCATGCAGAGAGATGGATTTCCCCATCCCACTTATTTTGAGCTGCTCTTTGCGCTTTCCATGGTCTTATTCAGAGAGAAGAAGGTGGAGTATGTGGTGCTGGAGACAGGGCTTGGGGGCAGGCTGGACGCTACAAATATGGTGGAGCGTCCCATTGTCACCATTCTGACATCCATCAGCCTGGACCACACGGAGATACTGGGAGATACCATTGAAAAGATAGCCTGGGAGAAGGCGGGTATCATTAAGCCAGGAGTGCCTGTGATCTATGACGGACACTGTGAGAAGGCTGAGAGGGTGATTCAAAAGAGGGCTGAAGAGCTTGGCTCACCGGCTTACCCGTTAAAGCCTTCAATGTATGAAATTTTGGTAAATACGGAGAAAAGCATTGATTTTTCCCTGAATTGTGGGTATTATGAACATACTAAAGTGACGGTGCCATACCTGGCCCAGTATCAGGTAAACAACAGTGCACTGGCGCTGTTAGCTATGGATGTAATTGACAGAAATAGAGAGATACCGGTGGAACTGCGGGTGCAGGCCATAGGGGATACAAAGTGGCAGGGGCGAATGGAGACCGTGCTGCCCGGCGTGGTCTTTGACGGAGCACACAATGCGGACGGTGTCAGGGAATTTGTGAAGACCGTGCAGCGGGTGCAGAGAGATCACAGGATTGTGCTTCTGTTTTCTGCAGTGGTGGAGAAGAACTTTGAACAGATGATTGAAACCATCTGCCGTCAGACCAGACTGGATGGGGTGGTGGTGACAGAGATTCACAATGACCGGATTGTTTCGGCCGGGGATCTGGCGGGGATTTTTCGGAAGTATACAGATGCTCCGGTGACAGCAATACCGAAGATCGCAGAGGCGTTTGAGGAAGCGCTTGTAGAAAAAGAGGACGGACTCTTGTTCTGTGTCGGTTCTCTGTATCTGATAGGGGAGTTAAAGAGCATAGTAAAGGAGAAACATGGATGATCAACTACGATGAAGAGTTAAAGAAGTTTCATCCCAGCCTGGATGTTAATGAGGCGGAGGATGCCATTTACAATAGGGATCTGACGGATGTAACGGATATTTTAAAAGAGCTGATGATGGACGAAAAAGAGAAACGCAAAATGAGAGAGTCAATAAGGGGATAATATGAACTGTATTTATTGTGGCACACCTCTGTCGGCGATTGATTACTGCACTGGCTGCGGGGCGGATATCACTCTTCAAAAGAGAATCATCCGCATATCAAACCTGCTGTACAATCAGGGCCTGGAAAAGGCCACGGTGCGCGATCTGTCAGGGGCAATCGTCTGTCTGAAGAGGAGTCTGAAATTTAATAAGGAAAACATAGATGCCAGAAACCTTTTGGGGCTGGTGTATTTTGAGACCGGGGAGGTGGTCTCAGCCCTGAGCGAGTGGGTAATCAGCAAAAATATGAATGTGCAGGGCAATCCTGCGGACGGGTACATTGACAAACTGCAGGCCAACAAGAACAAGCTGGATGTGATCAATCAGACCATCCGAAAGTATAATCAGGCCCTCCTGTACTGCAGGCAGGACAATGAGGATATGGCAATTATCCAGCTGAAAAAGGTGCTGATACAAAATCCCAGGTTGATCAAAGCATACCATCTGCTCTCCCTGCTGTATCTGAAGCGGCAAGAGTATGAGAAGGCTAGGAAGCTGTTAAAGAAGGCGGCGTTTATTGACGCTACCAACACCACGACCCTGCGCTACCTGCAGGAGGTGGAGCTGGCCACCGGGATCAGCACCAGTCTGGATGTGAAGCGCAAGAAAAGGTATGCCAAAGAAAAGGTGAACAAGCTCACCGGCACCACCACCTATATGAGTGGGAATGAGATGATCATCCAGCCCACCACCTTTCGGGACAGCTCAGCGGTGGCCACCTTTATCAATATCTGTCTGGGTTTGATTCTGGGCGGTGCGATCGTGTGGTTCCTGGTGGTTCCCGGAACCAAGCAGAATATCTATCAGGAAGCCAACAAACAGGTGACGGACGCCAACACCAAGATGGCTTCGGAGGTCTCTAGAGTACAGGGACTGGAGCAGGAGATCGAGGACTACAAGGCGAAAGTGGAGGAGGCCAATGCAACCATGGAGGAGGCCAATGCCAAGGCCGATTCCTACGAGGAGCTTCTGGGAGCAGCGGATTTGTTTGTGACCAATCCCAACAGTCAGGCCCAGGCAGCGGAGGCCCTGGCGGAGATTGACGCGGGCAGCCTTAGCGGATCTGCAAAAGATTTGTATGATCACCTTATGGAGGCAATCAGCGACTATGTATACAGCGATGCGGTAGGTGCAGGAGATACGGCTTACATGTCCGGAGATTACAGGGCTGCGATAGAACACTACGAGAAAGCAGTGGAGGCGAAGCCAGATGATGCCCATGCGTTGCAGTATCTGGGTATCTCCTATTATCAGATCAAAGACACCACCAATGCGGACAGGGTTTTGAATGAGTTTATTCAAAAGTTCCCGGCCAGGGCAGCTGAGGTACAGGCGTACATAAGCGGCAACGGAGGCGGTACCCGGCAGGGAAACGCAGGAAACAGCGGCGGTACTGGTGAAAGCGGTGCCCCCGGTGAAAATCCCCAGGGAAGTTCTGAAAGTGACAGTCAGGATGAAAACACAGGCAATCCAGATGAGACGGGGAATGGCGGCACTTCCGGCGATAACCCATCCGGGGGAAGTACAGACCGGGAGAGCGGCGGGATTTCCGGGCCGGACCGTTTGGGACTTACACAGTAGAGAGAAACCTCTGATTCGGGGACGTGTGCAGATAACTGCACACGTCCCTTCATTGTATCACAGGAAAGGGCATGCCATAGGCATGTTAGGGTAAACTTGGAATAGAAAGGAGATATGAGATGGAGGAGTGTTTTAAAATCAGCGGGACAAATCTGACAATTGTGGTGCCCAGGGAGTTGGATCATCACAATGCGGAGTATATCAGGCAGGCAGCGGACAAAATACTGCAGAGTAAAAATATAAGGAGCATTGTGTTTGACTTTGGAAAGACAAGCTTTATGGACAGCTCAGGCATCGGAATGATCATGGGGAGATATAAAAATATCCGTTTTACCGGGGGCACGGTGATTGCCGTGAGGGTAAATGAGCGTATCCGCAGGATTCTCACCCTGTCAGGGGTTTACAAGGTAATTGACATATACGAGGGGCTGCCCAAACAGTCCAAATTGATATAGAGGGGGAGCATGATGAGCAGTTCTAATGAAATGAAGCTGGAGTTTGACAGCAGATCCTGCAATGAGGGATTTGCCAGGGTAGCGGTTGCGTCTTTTATGACGCAGCTCAATCCCACCCTTGAGGAGGTGGCGGATGTAAAAACCGCTTTGTCTGAGGCAGTAACCAACTGCGTGGTTCACGGATATGAGGGGGAAATTCAGAAAATCATAGTAAAATGCCGCATTGAGGGGGATGAGCTCTTTATAGAAGTGATTGATCACGGCTGCGGAATCGAAAATGTGGAGAAGGCAATGGAGCCGCTCTTCACCACCAAGCCGGATTCAGAGCGCTCGGGGATGGGATTTGCCTTTATGGAGGCCTTTATGGATGAGATTCAGGTGGAATCCAGACCAGGAGAGGGAACCAAGGTTTTTATGAGGAAAAAGATCGGACAGACTGTCAATAAATTCGACCGGTGAAAGGAATAGCCTATGGAGCGTACCCTGGAGTTAATTAAACGGGCTCACGAGGGGGATAAAGAGGCAAGAGAGACACTGGTAGAAGAAAATATGGGTCTGGTCTATACCATTGTGAAGCGTTTTGCAGGGCGGGGACATGAGATGGAGGATTTGGTGCAGATCGGGAGCATTGGCCTGATCAAAGCCATTGACAAGTTCGATACCTCCTTTGATGTCAGGTTTTCCACCTATGCGGTCCCTATGATCGCCGGAGAGATCAAGCGTTTTTTGCGGGATGACGGCATGATAAAGGTCAGCCGAACGCTGAAGGAGACGGCCACAAAGGCATACATGACCAGGGAGGCTTTGGAAAAAAAGCACGGAAGGGAGCCTACGCTGGAGGAGATCTCCGCAGAGATCGGAGCCACCAGGGAGGATATTATCCTGGCTATGGAGTCATCGGCGGAGGTGGAATCACTCTACAAGACGATATACCAGGGGGATGGAAACGCGATCTTTCTGATGGATAAGCTGGTGGAAAAGCAGAATCCCCATGAGGATCTGCTGAACCATATGGTGCTCAACGAGCTTATCGGCGGTCTCACGGAGGAGGAGAGAACTCTGATCCGAATGCGCTATTTTGAGGACAAGACTCAGGTACAGGTGGCGCAGGTGATGGGCATGTCCCAGGTACAGGTTTCCAGATTTGAAAAAAAAATATTAAACAAATTGCGGGGAAGATTTTTTTGACTTCTCCGTATATTTTTGCCTGAAAATAAGATACTGGTATTAGAACCTCAAAATACCTGCATAGAAAGGGAAGGTGATTGCTATGTACAAAAAGAGAATTCTTACCTGTCTGACATTGGTAGTTATGGTCGCTGCGCTGGCGGGGATTTTTTTCTATATGTCCCACATTAAGGACAATCAGCCCAGGATGGACGGGACTTTTGTGAAGGCATTTTCACAGGACGTAAAGGAATACTGTCTGTGAGGAAAGGACACGGTAGACTATGACCAATGACACATTATATCTGAAGATAGACCAGAATGTGCAGGTGCACGATGAGCGGGTTACATTGGGCGACATTGCACAGCTGGAGTGCAGCAACAAAGAGATTGAGAACAGAGTGAAGACTCTGCGGCTTCCGAATGCCACGGAGAACAAGCCGGGGCGCCATGTAGTCTCAGTGATGGAAGTGATCATGGAGATACACAAGGAATATCCCAGTCTGGAGGTCAACAATATTGGGGAGTCTGACTTTATTATTACTTATGAGAAGACCACCCAGCCTAGCCAGACCTGGGCATGGATTAAGACGATTTTTGTTTGTCTGCTGGCGTTTTTCGGCGCAGCCTTTACCATCATGACATTCAACAATGATGTGGATCTTCCCAAACTGTTTTCCCAGCTCTATGAGCAGCTGACAGGGAACACATCTGACGGATTTACGATTCTGGAGCTGACCTACTCCATTGGCGTGGGAATAGGAATCCTGCTCTTTTTCAACCACTTTGCCGGGCGCAAGATTACGTCTGACCCCACTCCCATGGAGGTGGAGATGCGGCTCTACGAGGATGATGTGAACACCACCCTGATCGAGTCCAGCAGCCGGGACCCGAAGAAGAAAAAGAAGTAACTATTCTACAGGGATGTACTGAACAGTTACAAAAAGAATAAGAAAAAACAGTGAGGATGAGAGGATGGCAGCACATATATTACTGGGTGTGATTGGAATCAGCAGCGGATTTATTGTGGCGGGTGGTGTGATCGCCTTAATTATAGGACTGGGAATAATCACCCGCTACGCAGGAATTACCCATACGGGAAAGCGGGTGTGGCTCTATGAGGACTGTGTCCTCCTGGGAGGTGTTTTCGGAAATCTTCTGACCATTAACCGCATCACCGTACCCCTTGGCAGTATCGGACTGGCCGTTATGGGAATTTTTTCCGGCATTTTCGTGGGAAGCTGGATACTGGCTCTCGCAGAGATTGTTAATATTTTTCCTGTATTTTCAAGGAGGGCCGGCATTGTCAAAGGCATGAGCTTTGTGGTGATCTGTGTGGCTGTGGGAAAAGTAGTGGGCAGTCTTGTGCATTTTTACCTGCGCTGGTAAGGGTGGGGGCAGAGTGTCGGCAAAGTCGCCGCTCTGTGAAATTCATGGCTGGAGCACCCAGCACAAAAATGTAGTTTGTCTACAGTCTGACCCTCGCGGCAGTCGCCAAATAGCCGTGCAAGCATGACTGCTTGGCTCGTTGCTCGCGGGAATCGAAAAGGAGAGAACAAATATGGCAGATGTATTAAAAGAGCAAAAAAATCAAAAGTATAACGAGTATGTAAAGCAGATGACACCAACCCACAGTCTGCCCCTGAATATGGCAAAGGCATTTTTGGTGGGAGGAATCATCTGTGTGATTGGACAGTTTATTCTCAACTACTGTGAAAAACTGGGTCTGGACAAGGATACCTCAGGGGGCTGGTGCTCTATGATCTTGGTGCTTTTAAGCGTGATTCTCACAGGCTTCAATATCTACCCTAAGCTTGCAAAATTTGCTGGTGCCGGGACGCTGGTTCCGATTACCGGGTTTGCAAACTCTGTGGCAGCCCCGGCCATTGAGTTCCAGAAGGAGGGGCAGGTGTTTGGCATCGGATGCAAGATCTTTACCATTGCAGGACCTGTCATTCTCTACGGCATATTTTCCAGCTGGGTCCTGGGCTTTATCTATTGGATTTTAAAGGTAACCGGGGTGGTTTAAAGGTTTGCAAGATTTTTCTGAATATGATAAAGTGTAGGGGAAGCGAGAGAAGGGGGAGGGATAATCTGTGAGAGTAACCGTTATTGTTGAAAATACGTCACCTGGACAGGAGCTTGCGGCAAAGCATGGTCTGAGCCTGATGGTGGACACAGGAAGACACCGTATCCTGTTTGATTTTGGCCCGGATGGGGCAGTGCTGGAGCAAAATGCAGAGGCTCTTGGGATTGATTTGAGGGAGGCGGACATTGGAATCCTTTCCCACGGCCACTCGGACCACGGCGGGGGAATGGAGGCGTTTCTCGAAAAAAACAAACAGGCCAGGGTGTATATGAGACCGGATGTTTTTCAACCGCATTTTTCCATAGACCAGAATAAATCGCATTTTATCGGTGTGCCAAAGAAGCTGAGAGGGAATCCAAGAGTGGTGCTTACTCCGCCGCTTATGCGTATTGATGAGGAGATGCTGCTCTTTACCAGTCCCTGCGGTAGTGAACTGGCACCGCTTTTCAACGGCCGTCTGATGACGCAGGCTGGGGAGAGGATGGTACCCGATGACTTTGCACATGAGCAGAGCATGATACTTCATGTGGATGGAAAATGGGTGCTGGTGGGCGGATGTGCCCACGGAGGGATTTTAAATCTGTTAAACAGGGCGGAGGAGCTGGCTGGGACATACATGGATGCTGTGATTTCCGGCTTTCATCTCTATGCCCCAAGATCCGGACAGACAGAGCCCCGGGATAGAATCCTGCAGCTGTCGGTGGAGCTAAAAAAACGCCCCACCAACTATTTTACCTGTCATTGTACCGGGGAGGAGGCTTACCGGGGGCTGAGAGAGGCCATGGGTGAGCAGATTCAGTACATATCAACAGGGGATACTTTTGAAATTTAGCTTGTATAAACTTGAAACAAGGAGGATGAGAGATGGATTTCCTGACATTGGCAAAAAAAAGGTATTCTGTGCGGGCATATAAGGATCAGCCTGTGGAGGAGGAAAAGCTTCGAAAGATTCTGGAAGCAGGGCGGGTGGCGCCTACAGGCGCCAATAAACAGCCCCAGCACCTGATTGTGGTGACAAGTCAACAGGGAAGGAAAAAGCTGGACAAGGCAGCCAGGACGTATGGGGCACCGGTGGTGATTATTGTGTGCAGCCAGCCTGAGAAGACATGGACAAGACCCTATGACGGCAAAAAACTGACAGATATTGACGCTAGTATTGTGACAGACCACATGATGCTGGAGGCCACGGATCTGGGACTGGGTAGTCTCTGGGTGTGCTGGTTCAAGGAGGATGTCATTCGTCAAGAGTTTTCCATCCCGGATGGAATGGTGCCTGTAAACCTGCTGGCAATCGGATACGCTCAGGGGGAGCCGGCCTCTCCGGACAGGCACGAAGATCTTCGCAGGCCTTTGGAGGAGCTCGTAACCTTTCAGTAGAAAAGGGGCCGCTGCATTATGCAGCGGCCCTGTCGACTCCTATACAAGCTGGTCCAGGGACTGGAAGGTATATCCCATTTCTTCCCATTTTGTCAGCAGTTCATCTAAAATTGCAGCGTTAGTGCTGGAGGTATTGTGAAGGAGTACAATAGCGCCGGGGTGGATTCTGCCCAACAGTTTTTTGAAGGCTTCCTCTTTGGTGGGCTGCTGGTCCTGATACCAGTCTACATAGGCAAGACTCCAGAAAAAGGTCTTATACCCCAGATCCTTGGCCATCTGCAGATTTTCCGTGCTGTACTTTCCCTGTGGAGGGCGGTAGTATTTGACCATATCTTTGCCTGTGATCTCTTTATAAAGAGTCTCCACATCCTTCATCTCTTTGGAAAAAGCGTCCGAGGAGGAGATTTGGGACATGTCCGGGTGGTGGAAGGTGTGGTTGCCCACGATGTGTCCTTCTTCCACCATGCGTTTAACCAAGTCCGGACTGGTGTCCAAATAATTTCCCACTACGAAAAAGGTGGCAGGTACCTGATGTTTTTTAAGAGCATCCAGGATGGCTGGGGTATTTCCATTTTCAAATCCGCAGTCAAAGGTGAGATAGATCACCTTCTCCTCAGTATCTTTGGCATAGTAGGCATCGTACTGCTTTAATTCTTCAAAGGTGGCATTGGCTACAGGAGGTTTCCCCTCCTCCGGAAAGCTAAGGCCCCAGTTTCCGTCTGAGTTCTGCACAGTGGCAGAGGCGGGGCGGTAGGTTTCCACTGCCTTTGCAAGGAAGCGGCCGGCCAGGAAGGCAGCCAGAAGGATGAGGGCGGCCGCTGTCCATTTTTTTAGGTTGGGTTTTGGAATCATAGATCCACCGTAGATTGTATTATTGTTATAAGTATATTTTTGCATGGGTTGACCCATTCCACCTTTTGGGGAATGCAAGGGGGGGAAGAAAATACTTAAAGGAAATCTGCATAGTTTTGTGCAAGTGAGGGACACTAACTGTAAAAATCAGTGAAGTGAGGAAACGCGATGAATCAGATGATGGGACAACAGAGTATACAGTTTGAAAAAGCCCCCCACATTGTCAGTTATGCATCCATAGTAGGAAAGAAGGAGGGGGAGGGCCCCCTTGGCAATCACTTTGACCTGGTGTGTGAGGAGCCCATGCTTGGAGAAAAGACCTGGGAGGAGGCTGAGAGCACCCTGCAGAAAGAGGCAGCCCAGACCGCTTTGGGAAAGGCCAAATTACTTCCCACCCAGATCCGGTATCTGTTCGGCGGGGACCTGCTGGGACAACTGATCGCCACATCTTTTGGAGTCACAGACTTCAATATTCCCTTGTTTGGCCTCTACGGGGCCTGTTCCACCTGTGGGGAATCCCTGGCATTGGGGGCCATGGCGGTCAGCGCCGGGTATGCGGACTATACTATGGCTCTCACCTCCAGCCATTTTGCCAGTGCGGAGAAACAGTTTCGCTTTCCCCTGGGATATGGAAACCAGCGTCCCCTTGCAGCTACCTGGACAGTCACAGGAAGTGGTGCCTTTGTACTTGCCCCCAAGGGAGGACACGCCCGCATTACAGGTGTTACCCCGGGTAAAATCGTAGATTTCGGAGTGAAGGATTCCATGAATATGGGAGCCTGCATGGCTCCGGCGGCCTGTGATACCATTTACCAGAATCTGATGGACTTTAACCGCCAGCCGGAGGATTACGATAAGATCATTACCGGGGACCTGGGGTACGTGGGAAAGAATATCCTGATAGATTTGCTCAAAGAGAAGGGATTTGACATCAGTAAGGTCCACATGGACTGTGGGATGGAAATTTTTGATCAGAAGACCCAGGATACACATGCGGGCGGCAGCGGATGCGCCTGCTCTGCGGTGACTTTGGCGGCCAGTATTTTGCCGAAACTGGAAAAGGGGAGCTACAGAAGGGTTCTGTTTGTACCCACAGGGGCCCTGCTGTCCACCATCAGTTTTAACGAGGGACAGAGCATTCCGGGAATCGCCCACGGAGTAGTCATTGAGCACTGCTGAGGGCGTTAAAAAAGAGATCAGAAGGAAAAAGAGCAGGAGGCAAATATGGACTATATCAATGCATTTTGGGTAGGCGGGCTGATCTGTGCCCTGGTACAGATACTGTTGGAAAAGACAAAGCTGATGCCGGGAAGAGTCATGGTGATTTTGGTCTGCGCAGGGGCTTTATTGGGTGCAGTCAATCTTTACGGACCATTTCAGGAGTTTGCGGGAGCGGGAGCCAGTGTACCGCTGCTGGGATTTGGCAATACGCTGTGGAAGGGCGTAAAAAAGGCCATAGAGACGGACGGTTTCATTGGAATCTTTATGGGGGGATTTACCGCTAGCGCGGTGGGAATATCCGCGGCCCTGGTGTTCTCATACCTGGCCAGTTTGATATTCAAACCTAAGATGAAAGAATAAAAAGGGTGTGCACAGCAACCGAATCTGCCGTATCAGGAGAGTGGTACGGCAGCTTTTCTTGTGATTTTATACGATTTCCGTTATAATAGGGAAAGTAAGAAATATAGTAACTGTGAAGGCACTGAACCGTTACGAAATAGAGAAGAAAGAGGAGACACATAATGGTATTGACTACACTTTGCTACATAGAAAAGGATGACAGCTATCTGATGCTTCACCGCGTTAAAAAAAAGGTAGATGTAAATAAAGACAAATGGATCGGCATCGGCGGAAAGTTAGAGGCAAATGAGAGTCCGGAGGAATGCCTGGTTCGGGAGGCATTTGAGGAGACGGGGCTAAAACTGACCTCTTACAGGATGAGAGGGATACTTACCTTCCTCTGCGACGGCTGGGAGACGGAGTATATCTTTCTCTACACAGCAGACGGCTATGAGGGAGAGCTGACAGAATGCAGGGAGGGGACTCTTGAGTGGGTTGCCAAGAGGGATATCGGAACGTTAAATCTGTGGGAGGGGGACCGGATATTTTTTGAGCTGCTGGAGCAGCAGCGCCCTTTCTTCTCACTGAAGCTTCAATATCAGGGGGATAGCCTGGTCTATGCGGCTTTGGACGGTGAGACCATACGGGAGAAAATGCGGGGCTGATGGAGAAAAAGATATTTTTTCAGATTGGGAAAGACTGCGGAGAAATGACCCTGAGGGATGTGCTGAGAAAAGAGATGGGGTTGTCGGCCAGGGAGATCAGCAGGGCAAAATTCCGTGAAAATGGAATCTGTGTCAATCAGGTCCGCAGACGGATTGACAGTAGGGTGAAGGGGGACGACTGCATTGAAGTAATCCTTGAGGAGGCTGGCAGTGACTCCAGGCATCTGCTTCCACTGGAAGGAGAACCTGTGATTCTGTATCAGGATGAGGATCTGTGCGCTGTAAATAAGCCTGCAGGTATGCCGGTACATCCGTCACACGGGCATTACCGGGATACACTGGCAAACTTGATACATACCTATTACCAGAGCAGAGGTGTAGAAGGAGTCGTGCGGTCTGTGGGCAGGCTGGATCTGGACACCTCCGGGGTGGTACTTTTTGCAAGAAACCGGGTGGCTGCGGCCCGTCTGGCACAGCAGAGGGCGGAAGGTTTGTTTTACAAGGAATATCTGGCAGTCTGCAAGGGCAGTTTTTCGAAAACACAGGGAGTGATTGAACAGTCCATCGGAAAGCAGGAAGACAGCCTGATAAAAATGCAGGTGTGCCAGGAGGGGAAGAGGGCACTTACTAAGTACCAGGTGGTTGCGCAGAGGGATCAAAAGGCTCTGGTAAGGCTTCGGATCGCTACAGGACGCACCCATCAGATTCGGGTACATATGGCTTGGATGGGCCATCCGCTTTTGGGGGACAAACTTTACGGTGAGGCTTCAGCGGAGATTGGCAGAACGGCACTGCATGCCTGGAGAGCTAAGCTGCACCAGCCTTTTACAGGGAAGGTGCTTCAGATACAGGCACCCATGCCCCCAGATATGTACACGTTGGTGGAGGGATGGCCGGAAATTGGGGTGAACAGTAACAACGATCAATCTAAGGAGTTTAGTTATGGAAAATTTGATTTTTAGCCTGAATGCCACGCTTCCCATCTTCTTTATCATGATTTTGGGGTGGCTTTTTCGAAAAGTGGGGCTGATGGACGCGGTATTTGTAAAAAAAATGAACCGGTTTGTCTTTCAGGCAGCGCTTCCCGCGCTGGTGTTTCAGGATTTAGCCACTGCGGACTTTTTTCAGGTATGGGATACTAGATTTGTTATCTTTTGTTTTACTGCCACCCTGGTGAGTATTCTGGCTGTCACGGCAGTTTCCTTTCTCCTCAGGGACAAAGGGGATCAGGGAGAATTTATTCAGGCCTCCTACCGCAGCAGTGCGGCCATACTGGGAATTGCTTTTATCCAAAATATATATGGGGATGCCGGGATGGCTCCTTTGATGATCATTGCTACGGTACCGCTCTACAATGTGATGGCGGTGGTGGTACTCTCTGTGGCGAAGCCCGGGAGGGAGAGGATGAGTGTAGCTCTCCTGACAGACACGCTGAGAGGGATTGCAACCAATCCCATTATATTGGGAATAGCGGCAGGTATGATCTGGTCCTTGCTGAAGCTGCCCATGCCCCATGCTCTGGAGAAAACGGTGGGATACGTGGCTGTCTTGGCAACCCCCTTGGGCTTGATGGCAATGGGGGCTTCCTTCGAATGGAAGCAGGCCACCTCCAAGCTGGGACCTGCGGCGGCAGCCAGTACTATTAAGCTGGTGGCCTTGGCAGCCATCTTTCTTCCCATAGCGGTAAAGATGGGATTCACCAATGAAAAACTGGTGGCAATACTGGTCATGTTGGGGTCCGCAACCACTGTGAGCTGTTATGTTATGGCGAAAAATATGGGGCATGAGGGAACATTAACCTCCAGTACAGTGATGCTCACCACACTTTTCAGCGCATTTACGCTCACCGGATGGCTTTTTCTGCTTCGCACCCTGTCGCTTATTTAGAGGAGTCTCATATATAAGAACTGCAAAATTCCATTGTGAATTTGCCGCAAAGGTGGTAGAATAAATCCATAGAAGGTACCGGATATGAAGAGCAGATTATTGGAAATACTGGAGGACTGTCCGATTATCACGGCAGTCAAAGAGGAAAGAGGGCTGGAACAGTGCCTGACCCTGGACAACAGCATTGTATTTGTGCTGTTCGGGGATGTCTGTTCCATTCCTGGTATTGTACGCAGGGCCAGGGAAGCCGGGAAATTGGTATTTGTCCATATTGACCTAATTGCAGGGCTGAGTGGAAAAGAGGCGGCTGTGGACTATATAAAGCAAAATACTGCTGCAGATGGAATTCTCACCACAAAGCCGTCCATAGTAAAGAGGGCCGGGGAACTGGGACTCTACACGGTTTTGAGGTTCTTTGTCATTGATTCTAAGGCTTATGATCAGATTGAGCGTCAGGTACAGGCTGTTCACCCGGACGCGGTGGAGTTGATGCCCGGGGTACTGCCGCCGAAGATTATATCAAAGATCTGCCGGATTTCCAAAAGACCTGTGATTGCGGGTGGTCTGGTTTCCGACAAGGAGGACATTATGGCAGCTTTGGGAGCCGGAGCGGTTTCCATATCCACCACCAATGAGATTGTATGGCTGCTATAGTTAAAACAGAATAGAGCTGCTGGAGAGAAGAGATAAGCAAGGGACGTGTGCAGAGGCATGCGCTGTTTGCTTATCTTTTTATCTTTAAAAAAAGATAAAGCCTCCGGCGGAGGGCAGAAGCGCGCAGATGATTTTTGTTATGCGTAGCATGACGCGCGATTTGCTGCAAATACACGTAGGCGTATTTGAATTTTTAACACAGAGAGGAGGAGCAAGATGTATGATGTGGTAATTATCGGTGCGGGAGTGATCGGGAGTGCTATTGCCAGGGAGTTGTCCAGGTATGAGCTGGACACGGCAGTTTTGGAGAGGGAGGAGGATGTCTGCTGCGGCACTTCAAAGGCCAACAGCGGCATTGTCCACGCAGGCCATGACGCAACCCCGGGCTCTCTGAAGGCCAAGCTGAATGTGAGAGGAAACCGGATGATGGAATCCCTTTCACGGGAACTGGATTTCCCATTTCGCAGAAACGGATCTGTGGTGCTGTGCTTTCATGAGGAGGAGATACCCAGACTGGAGGGCCTGCGCAGACAGGGGATGAAAAATGGGGTTGAGGGGCTTCGCATCCTCCGGGGTGATGAGATGAGGCGGATTGAGCCGGGAATTTCCAGGGAGGCAAAAGCCATGCTTTACGCACCTTCCGGGGGGATCGTATGCCCCTTTAAGCTGAATATCGCATTGGCGGAAAACGCTTGTGTGAATGGTACGAGTTTTTTCTTTGACACCTGCGTCAATGAGATTTGCAGGACAGGAGGGATAGAGGCGGGGAAGGAGGGAACAGCAGAGAAGGCAGGATTTATTCTGAACACCGACAGGGGAACCTTTCGGACGCGGGCGGTAGTCAATGCAGCGGGTGTATATGCGGATGTATTCAATAACATGGTCAGCAGCCGAAAGCTTCATATTACACCCAGAAAAGGGGAATATGTACTGCTGGATAAAAAGGCTGGGCATTTGGTGGATAAGACAGTATTTCAATTGCCCACATCGCTTGGAAAGGGGGTTTTGGTAACCCCCACCGTCCATGGTAACCTGATGGTGGGACCCACGGCGAATGATATTGAGGACCGGGAGGGGACGGATACAACTGCCAGCGGAATGGAGGAGGTAATCAGGAAAGCTGCCCACAGTGTGGGAAAGGTGCCGGTTAAGCAGACCATCACCTCCTTTGCAGGACTGCGGGCCCACGAGGATGGGGACGACTTTGTGATCGGGGAGGCAGAGGATGTTCCCGGATTTTTCAATGCAGCCGGAATCGAATCCCCCGGACTGACCAGCGCCCCGGCAGTGGGAGAGATGCTGGCCGGAATGATTGCTAAGAGACTGAAGGCGGAAAAGAAGGAGGACTTTACTGCTGTCAGAAAAGATATTGTCCGGGTTTGGGATGCGGACCCGGAAACAGTGCAGAGAATGATTCAGAAAAATCCCGCCTATGGAAATGTGGTCTGCAGGTGCGAGACCGTGACAGAGGGGGAGATTCTGGATGCTATACAAAGACCCCTGGGAGCCAGATCCCTGGACGGCATTAAGCGCAGAACCAGGGCTGGAATGGGCAGGTGCCAGGCGGGCTTTTGCTCCCCCAAGGTCATGGAGATCCTGGCCAGGGAGCTTGGAGTTCCCATCACGGAGATTACGAAATGCGGGCCGGGATCTCAACTGGTTACCGGGTATGACAAGGAAGCATTGGAGGGATAGGCATGGATAAAGACAGGATTTATGATATTGTGGTGATCGGGGGAGGTCCAGCCGGAATGGCGGCAGCCCTTACGGCCAGGAGAACAGGGTGTGAAGAGATCCTGATTTTGGAGCGGGAGAGGGAATTGGGCGGGATATTAAATCAGTGCATTCACAGTGGCTTCGGGCTGCACACCTTTGGAGAGGAGCTTACCGGGCCGGAGTATGCGGGCAGGTTTACAAAGGAGGTTCTGGAGGAGAAGATTCCCTTTCTCCTGGAGACCATGGTGCTGGATATTGGCGCGTGTAAAAAGAACGGAGAGGATTCCTCTTCTGAGACATACAAGAGGGTGACTGCGATCAATAAACGCATGGGGATCTTTACCGTACTGGCTAGGGCGGTTATCCTGGCTATGGGCTGCCGGGAGCGGCCCAGGGGGGCCCTGAACATTCCGGGATATCGGCCGGCTGGGATTTATTCAGCGGGAACAGCCCAGAGGATGGTGAATATTGAGGGGATAATGCCCGGAAGGGAAGCGGTGATTTTAGGGTCCGGGGACATTGGGCTGATCATGGCCAGAAGGATGACCCTGGAGGGGGCAAAGGTTCACGCGGTGGCAGAGCTCATGCCTTACTCAGGCGGCCTCAAGAGAAACATTGTCCAGTGTCTGGAGGATTATGAAATTCCTCTGAAACTCAGTCATACGGTTGTGGAGATCCATGGACAGAAAAGGCTAACGGGAGTGACTCTGGCCCGAGTAGATAATGAGAAAAAGCCCATTCCCGGGACAGAGGAGTATATTCCCTGTGACACACTGCTGCTGTCTGTGGGACTGATTCCGGAGAATGAGCTCTCCCAGAGCCTGGATCTGGCCATGTCCGATGCCTCCCAGGGGCCTTTGGTCAGTGAGAATATGGAAACCAGTGTGCCGGGAGTCTTTGCCTGCGGCAACGTGCTGCACGTACACGACCTGGTGGATTTTGTAACCCAGGAGGCTTGTGCGGCGGGAAGGGGCGCTGCACAATACGTAGCTGAGGGAAAAGACGGCGGGCGTGTCATAGAGGTGATTGCGGGGAATGGCGTGCGCTACACGGTTCCGGCCTGGATACATCCGGAGCGCATGGAGGAAAATTTGACGGTCCGCTTTCGGGTGGGAGATGTTTACAAGAACTGCCGTCTTGGTGTATATTATAAAAAAGAGCAGGTGCTCTCCAGAAAGAGGAGGATCATGACCCCAGGCGAGATGGAGCAGGTAGTGCTGAAGCGGGAGGAGCTGCTAAAGCATCCGGAACTTACAGAGATCACAATCTGCGTGGAGGAGGCGTGAAAATGGAAAAACGAGAACTGACCTGTATTGGCTGTCCGCTGGGCTGCAGCCTGACCGTGACATTGGAGGGCGGCCATGTGAGGAAAGTGGAGGGGAATACCTGTAAAAAGGGCGAGGAGTATGGAAAGAAAGAGTGCACGAATCCTACCCGCGTGGTGACCTCCACGGTCCGGGTGAAAGACGGGACTCTGCCGGTGGTCTCGGTGAAGACGGCAGAAGATATCCCAAAGGGAAAAATCAGGGAGATCATGCTGGCCCTAAGGGGGGCAACCGCACAGGCGCCGGTGGCAGAAGGAGAGGTTTTGCTTGAAAATGCGGCTGGCACAGGCGTACCGGTGGTGGCTACAAAAAGCATATTTAAGAAAGGTACGACGGAGCGTGCTTAAATTGAACGGAAAAAATGGAGGATAAGTATGGGAAAATACGTGATGGCACTGGATCAGGGAACCACCAGCTCCAGATGCATTTTGTTTGACAAAGAGGGAGGAATCCGCAGTGTGGTTCAGAGGGAATTTGAGCAGATTTTCCCAAAACCAGGCTGGGTGGAGCATGATCCCATGGAAATATGGGCATCCCAAATCGGTGTGGCCACGGAGGCCATGAGCAAGATCGGGGCCTCGTCCGAGGAGATCGCGGCCATTGGAATCACGAATCAGAGGGAGACCACGATTGTGTGGGAGAAGGCCACAGGAAGACCTGTGTACAATGCCATAGTGTGGCAGTGCAGGCGTACATCCGACATTATAGACAAACTCAAGGCAGAGGGATTTGACCAGGTCATCAGAGAGAAGACAGGTCTGATTCCGGACGCCTATTTTTCGGGAAGCAAGCTGAAATGGATTCTGGATCACGTGGAGGGGGCCAGAGAGAGGGCCAGAAGAGGAGAACTGCTCTTTGGAACTGTGGATACCTGGCTGATTTGGAATCTGACCAGCAAAAAAGTCCATGTCACTGACTATACCAATGCCTCCCGCACCATGATGTATGATATCCATCGTCTCAGGTGGGATGAGGAAATTCTGGAAAAGCTGGACATTCCGGTACAGATGTTGCCAAAGGTGGTTCCCTCCAGCTGTATTTATGGATACACGGAGGAGAGTATGCTGGGGCATGGAATTCCCATAGCCGGCGCTGCCGGGGACCAGCAGGCAGCTCTGTTCGGCCAGTGCTGTTTTGAGGCGGGAGAGGTAAAAAATACTTACGGGACAGGCTGCTTTCTACTGATGAATACCGGAGAAAAGGCGGTGCGTTCGGAAAACGGACTGCTTACCACCATTGCCGCCAGTGTGGAAGAGCAGGTCCAGTACGCCCTGGAGGGAAGCGTCTTTGTGGCTGGAGCTGCTATCCAGT
The DNA here is from genome assembly GCF_058119865.1 of Ruminococcus sp. 8Y-12. Lineage (NCBI taxonomy): Bacteria > Bacillati > Bacillota > Clostridia > Eubacteriales > Oscillospiraceae > Ruminococcus > Ruminococcus sp. 8Y-12. The sequence goes on from NZ_CM176623.1 coordinate 2,880,223, forward strand.
GGCTTCGGGATGAGCTGCGCATGCTTAAGACAGCGGCTCAGAGTGAGGAATACTGCCGGGCAGTTGAGGACACGGGAGGTGTCTATGTGGTGCCAGCATTTACCGGACTTGGGGCTCCCTACTGGGACCAGTACGCGAGAGGGGCAGTGGTGGGCATTACCAGAGGGACCAGCAAGGAGCATCTGATCCGCGCCACGGTAGAATCTTTGGCTTATCAGGTATGGGACCTGACTGCAGCCATGGAACAGGATTCAGGAATTCCTCTGAGAGGGTTGAAGGTGGACGGCGGAGCCTGCGCCAACGACTTCCTGATGCAGTTTCAGGCAGATCTGCTGAACACCAGAGTGGAGCGCCCCAGATGTATTGAGACCACGGCTATGGGAGCGGCCTATCTGGCAGGCTTGGCTGTGGGGTACTGGAAGAACAAGGAGGATGTGAAGCAAAACTGGGCATTGGAGCGCACATTTGTGCCTGAGATGGAGGAGGAGTACCGCCGAAAGCTCCAAAAGGGCTGGAGAAGGGCGGTGGCTTGCTCGTTTGAATGGGCGAAAGAGGAATAGAGTTACTGTGAATAGAAGTAACACATTAGAAGAAAAACAAATGAATTTGATCTTGTATTATGTGGGGTTTTGTTGTATTATTATGGTATATACATAGACGAACCTTTGCAAGGAAGAAAATAGAGAAATATAAGCAGATGTATTTCCCCTTAGATAAGGAGCAGAAACCATATGAATCTGAATGATTTAAACATGTCCGGTGAGCAGAAGATGCGCATTGTCCAGGAGCTGGTGCCAGGAAAACAGGTGACGCTGGCCCATATCATTGCCAGTCCAGACCCTATTGTGTACAGAAAGCTGGGACTGGACCCCCAGTTGGATTATCAGAGGGCAGCCATTGGCATACTGAGCATGAGTCCGGCGGAGATATCCGTCATAGCCGGAGATATGGCGGTAAAGAGCGCAAATATTGACTTGGGATTTATCGACCGCTTCAGCGGAACTTTGATTTTTACCGGAAGGGTAGCGGAGGTGGAGGCAGCGATCCAGGTGATCAACCGCTATCTGGAGGAAAAGCTGGACTTTACCATCTGTCCTGTAACCAGAACGTAGGTGTGCTATGAAGAAAATTATTTTGATGGGGCGCAGTGAATGCGGGAAAACTACCCTGCGCCAAGCTTTGAAGGGGGATACCATCCATTATCACAAGACCCAGTATATCAATCATTTTGATGTAGTCATTGACACCCCGGGAGAGTATGCGGAGACAAACCGGCTGGGCAGGGCCCTTGCCCTCTACTCCTATGAGGCAGATGTGGTGGGGCTTTTGATCAGCTCAGAGGAACCCTATTCCCTGTATCCGCCATGTGTGACTGCCAGTTCCTGCAGACCTGTGGTGGGTATAGTGACCCAGATAGATTCGCCCAGGGGGAACCCTGACCAGGCGGAGCGGTGGCTCAGGCTGGCCGGGTGTGAGAAGGTCTTTCGGGTCAGCTCCTACACAGGGGACGGTATATGGGAGATTCTGGAGTATTTGCGGGAACCTGGAGATGTGCTGCCTTGGGATAAAGATCAGGCGGAAAGGCCAAGACAGGTCTTGTCCACAAAGTTTGGGAAGAGTGAGAAGACAGATATCGCTTGATTGCGGCAGCTGTCTTTTTTTATGTCTAAAGTATCTCCACGTTCGCAGGAATACCAATGGGCTGCAAGAGAAGCAGCCCACCTTGGGGAGAGTGTAGATTCTGCAACAATATCTAATTACTGTCTAAGTATAGTTGTTCCTGCAGTGCCTCAATGAATTTTTCAGCAGGCTTTGGCAGTACCTGATATTTCTTCCAGATAATGCTCATCTCATTTTCAAGCTGTGGGTTTAGTGGACGGAAACAAAGATTGCTGTCACCAGTCGTATTGATAATTCTGTCAAAGGTAATTGCATACCCCAGACCTTCATCCACCATTAAGGAGGCATTAAATATAAGATTATAAGTGGCTACAATGTTTAAATCAGAGGCTTTTCGTTTTATCCACTGTGTGACACTTCCCCCTTTATCCTCCTGCTGTGAAAAAATCAAAGGCTTGTCCCATAAATCCTTTGGAGTAATGGATTCTTTCTGTGCCAGAGCTGAATCTTTCCGCATGAGAACACCCCAAACATCTCTGTCAGGCATTTTCAGTGCATCAAATCTTGTTAAATCTATGTTGGTAAATACCAGACCAAAATCAATCAGTCCTTTTTCCAGACGTTCTGTGACAAATTCAGAATTTCCGCTTGATATATGATAATGGATGCCGGGATAGGATTGTTGTAATTTTTTTGCAGTTTTGGCAATCAGGCGTATTGCATCTGTCTCGCCGGCTCCGATATAGATATCACCTACAGTGATATCGTCGGCGATGGTTATTTCTTTCTCTGTCTTTTTAACCAGATCCAATATTTCTTCTGCGCGTTTCCGCAGAATCATTCCCTCTTCAGTCAGTGTAACTTTCCGTGATCCTTTGGTTCCGCGAATCAAGAGCTGTTTTCCTAATTCTTTTTCCATATTTTTAATCTGGGTTGAAAGAGTGGGTTGGGAAAGGTGCAGTGATTCTGCTGCCCGCACAATGCTCTGCTCCCTGGCAATTGCCAAAAAATACTGAAGTACCCGTAATTCCATATGACGTCCCCTTAATTTTATATAATATTGTTATGACTCTTCATATCCGTTTAGGTTAAGTTTAACATAAAAACAAATAGGTTTCAACTATACACAACGATTAAATATAAGTATTTGTTATTATTTGGCGTCGGAATTATACTATACACAGAGCAGAAATAATATGGGAGGTGCTGCACAATCGATGATGAATTTAGGATCCAAAGAAGAGGTCGTCCAAAATCTGAAGGATGCCGGGTGCGGGATAGAAACCATTCAGGATTTTCTTTTATACCTGGATGAAAATCAGAAAGAGAAACAACTGGAACTGTTGGAAAAACACAGGAGACTGCTTCTGAGCAACGTGCATAGAGAAGAGAAAAAGATTTACTGTCTGGACTATTTAGTATACCAAATTAAAAAATGAGGAGAAGAAATATTTTAATCATATCAACCAGTCTGCGAAAAGGGCGCATTTATGTAAGCAACAGAACAAATCAGAGGAGAAGTAAATGAACTCAGGGAATTTGGGCAGAGCTGTCCGTGGACAGGTGCTGCAGGTCTGCAATGGTGCGTTTCTTTAAAAATACGATTTCCCTATGATATACAGCCATTAGTTTATTAATTGTTTATCTTTTTGTGAGAAATCCTTTATCCACATATGCTAATCTGTCAGTCTGAGTGAAAGCGGGTATTCATAATGCGCTTTACAGTTTGCTTGATGAGGTTAAACCCTAGTAGAAAACGAGCGGAGGGGCGTGGCCTATGGAGAAAAACTGGATTCTATGGCTTATGTGACACGGAAGGTTCTGTTACTGAAACCAAAACAGGGATTTAATATGATAGAAGCAAAAACATAAGAAGAATACTGGGAAAAAGTTTATATACTGCTTGAGACAGGATACCGGATTCAGTAAAAATACGGGATAGAGGAGAGTACTGCATTGACAATCAAGAAAAAAATCAGGCTGTCCAATATTATGATGGTTCTGATACCAATTATATTTACAGCAATCGTAATCAATGTCTGCCTGCACACATCCCTTGGCAGTTTCTGGTACACATTGGAAGCTATGTACAGTGATGAGAATAGTATACAGTTTGCCCAGAGCATGATCTATACATACCAGCAGGAGCTGTGGGAGAACAACTGGGGGCAGGGGAAACATGCGGATGCATCAAAAGAAATCAAGAGAAGTGATGAAATGTACCATCTGGAAAACAAACTGTCCAAAATGGGATACCAGTTTATGATTACCAAAAATGAAAAACTGATTTATACGAACCTGTCGGAAGAGGATATGCAGGCTGCCCGGTCGGTGGCCGGGGATGCCATTGATACGGCAAAGACACTGACTGCCAGCAGGCATGAAGTCTCTGTCATTAAAAATACATTTTACCACGGGGAAAAGGCGTTCTGCATCACAGCAGTCCACCGACAGCAGACGGATCAGGGGGTGGTGAATTACCTGAAGAATTAGCTTGTAAATGGGATCACTATGACGTTATTTTTCTGGATTATGATAAAAGCAGTTAAAGAATACGAAAGAATCAGTTTAGAAATAGTTTATCTTTTTGTTAGCGGCATGTTATTCCTGGGGCTTACAGTATTAACAGATGAAAGGAGTGCAAAAAATGAAGAGAAAACTATACATGGTATGCATGATGTCTCTGGTGTTTAGTACTTTAACCGGGTGTGCACAAAATAGAAATACACTTGAAAATATGGTACAAACAAAAACAGCAGAGGGAGAAAACATGGCGAAGAATATCATCACACCAGATACCAAGATTACAGAACTGGAGGATGGCTTATCTGTTGTCCGCTATGAAGGAAACTACGGATTTGACGAGTTCCTTCGGCAGGGCGGCGCATCCTCCGATGAAGGAGTGGTAGAGTATGTGGCAGGCCAGTTGTCCTCTAATATACCGGAACTTCTTTTTGGGGGCAATCCCTTCGGATGCAGCACCCTGTCTGTGGCAAATTCAGAAGGAGGGAACCTGTTTGGAAGGAACTTTGACTGGAATACCTGTAACGGACTGATTATCAGTGCCCGGCCGGACAACGGATATGCCTCTGTTTCTACAGTCAACATGGACTTTATACAGGCAGGCGGCTTGGATATTTCCAGGCTCCCGGACACAGCGCAGACGGTCATCGGGATGTACGCGCCGCTGGACGGCATGAACGAAGAGGGATTCGCGGTATCCGTCAATATGATTGAAGACACCGACACTATAGAGCAGGATACAGAAAAGCCCGACATTACCACCACTACAGCCATCCGCCTGCTTCTGGATCAGGCGGCAAATGTGGAGGAAGCATTGAGTCTGCTGGAGCAATACGACTTTCATGCATCCATGGGAATGATGATCCATCTGGCCCTTTCCGATGCGGCTGGAAACAGCGTTGTTGTGGAATATGTTGACAATGAAATGATTGTTACAGACACCCCTGTTGTCACAAATTTCTATCTGGCAGAGGGGGATAAAAACGGAATCGGAAGTTCCCAGTCCCATGAAAGATTCGACATTCTGAATAAGACGCTGGCAGAAAAGGAAACCATGACTGAGGCAGACGTAAGGGACGCACTGGACAGTGTGAGTAAGGATAACTTCGATGAATTTGAATCTACGGAATGGAGCATTGTCATGAACCAGGAGACAAAGGAACTGACGTATTACCACAGAGAAAATTATGGACAGGGATATACCATTCCTTTTGAGTAGGGAAGGAAGGGAGAAAACAATGAAGTATTTTAAAATGTTGATAGATTTATACTGCTTGAAGAGACAGGCAAAGTTCACTGCAAAACAGATGTGCGCCCTGCAGGAGAAAAAATTGAGGAAAATGCTGCACTATGCATGGGAACATTCTGCTTATTATAGGAGAACCTTCGAAGCAGCAGGAATTACAGAGAAACAGTTGGATGAGCTGCCGCTTTCCTGTTTCCCGACAATAGACAAAAGAGAGCTTTTAGAGCATTTTGATGAGCTGGTGGTGCCGAAGGACCTGCGCCAGAGGGAACTATGTGAATTCGATGCCAAGGAATCCCCGGACCGCAGGCCATATAAAGGAAAATACCATGTAGTACATTCCTCCGGAAGCACCGGAAAGCCGGGATACTTTGTCTATGACGAAGCAGCATGGTCTGACATGCTCCTTGGTATGCTCCGGGCAGCCCTCTGGGATATGTCCATGCTGCAGATACTGACCCTTCTGGCAAAACGTCCAAGAATTGTGTATATTGCCGCAACAGACGGAAGATACGGCGGAGCCATGGCAGTGGGGGATGGCATTGATGGAGTGGGGGCGAAGCAGATTTATCTGGATATTAAGACGCCGCTTAAAGAGTGGATAAGACAGATTAAAGAATTCCAGCCTAATATCATCATCGGTTATCCGTCAGCGATAAAGATCCTTGCTGAACTTGTGGAAAAGGGAAGTCTGGAAGTACATGCAGTCCGGGTCATTTCCTGTGGGGAACCACTTGGAGCGTCTCTCCGAAACTATCTGGAAAAGAGCTTTCGGACAGAATTGGTCAATTTCTATGGCGCCAGCGAATCCCTGACCATGGGGGTAGAGATGAATCCGGAGGATGGAATGATTCTCTTCGACGACATGAACCTGATTGAGGTGGAAAGCGGCGCAATGTACCTGACCTGCCTGTATAATTTTGCACAGCCGTTAATCCGTTACCGCATTTCCGACAGCCTGACCTTAAAGGCGGCAGGAGAAAACAGCCCGTGTCCCTTTTCGACAGCCTGCGGGCTTTTGGGAAGAAATGAAGATATCCTCTGGTTTGAAGATTTTGACGGGACACGGGAGTTTTTGCACCCTCTTGCTATTGAAGGCTTTTGTATCAAAGGACTTTTAGATTACCAGTTCCGGCAGATTGCGAAAGACGCATTTGAAATGTATGCAGAAACTTCGGAAAATGCCGATGAAACGCACATACGGACAGAGATGATGGGACAGATGAAAAAAATACTTGCCGAAAAAAAATTAAACTATGTACAGTTCTATCTAATCTTCGTGCCGGAGATTCTTCCAGATCCAAGGACAGGCAAGAAACCCTTAATCCTTCAGAAAAAGGAGGCAGTGCGGGATGAAAAAAGTGTTATTGCAGGGTAGAAAGGTGAGCAAGGTATTTGCTAAGGGTTCAATGAAAAATGAAGTATTAAGCCAAGTGGATGTGGACATTTACGAGAAAGACTTTACGATCATTATGGGGTCTTCCGGGGCGGGAAAATCCACACTTTTATATACACTCAGCGGAATGGATGCCGTTACGGACGGAACGGTAATCTATAAAGAGAAAGAAATCAGCCGTCTGAAAGAAAAAGAGATGGCAAGGATACGGGCAGAAGAATTTGGCTTTGTATTCCAGCAGACCCATCTGGTCAGCAATCTGACGCTTTTTGAGAATATAGTGGTTGCAGGCTTTGTAAGCAAAAAGGGGAATACCGGAGAAATACAGGACCGGGCCAAGCACATGGTTTCCCAGATGGGAATTGAGAAGGCAAAGAACCGCCTGCCTTCCGAAGTTTCAGGAGGAGAGGCACAGCGCGCAGCCATCGCAAGGGCAATGATAGGCATCCCTGGTCTATTGTTCGCGGACGAACCCACCGGAGCTTTAAACCGGTCGCATACGGAAGAGGTCTTAAACCTGCTGACGGCGATCAATGATTCCGGGCAGAGCATCCTGATGGTGACTCATGATTTAAAGGCCGCTGTCCGGGGGAACCGGATTCTATATCTGGAGGATGGGAAAATCGTAGATGAACTGAAGCTGCCCCGCTACCAGGGAGTGCAGGAACGGGAAAACAAGCTTCAGAACTGGCTTTCTGAATTACAGTGGTAGGAGGAGAGAGATATGGTAAACAAAATCATATGTTTGGCGGGGGTAAAACGCCATAAAGGAAGCCTTTTGGGCATTTCCGTACTCCTATTTCTGGCTGCCCTCTCCCTGGCTTCTGTTCTCACCATCTATCTGGGAGGCGGAAACGATATCCGTCAGGAAATGGAGCGGGCAGGGTTCGGGAACCTTACCGCATGGGTATCCGATGTTCCGGATATGGACGCACTTACAGACAGTATTGAATGGCAGGAGGGTGTTGAGAAAACAGAAGTCCAGAATATTATATTTTCCGAATATGAAGCAAACGGTGTGGAGTCGGACAGCGAGGGTCAGCTGATTCCCTGGATGAGCCGGGAGGAAACTTACCGCTTCTTTCAGGACAGCTTATCAGGCTATGAGGAACCTCCGGAAGCAATTGCTGCCGGAACCGTTTATGCCTCCCCCTCCATGGTTTCTGTTATGGGGCTTGAAATAGGGGACACCATCACATTTCCGGTGGCAAGGGGCAGGATCAGCAGGCAGTTTACCGTTGCCGGATATTATGAGGATCCTTTCATGGGAAGTTCCATGATTGGCATGAAAGGGTTCCTGATTTCGGAGGAGGATTATGAGGAAATCCTTCAGACTGCTCGGGGAGCGGGCATGGACAGCCTGGTAAGAGATGGCGCTATGATCCATATTTTTACGGATGACAGCAGTGACAGCGTATCCGGCATCAGCAGGCTCCTGAATGAAAACACCCCGATTTCCCAATATACGGACTTTATACATAGTAAGGAAGCTATCCTGGGCTTTATGAGTATTCTGCAAAATGCCTTCTGTGCGCTTCTGGCGGCCTTTGTGTTGATTCTTCTGGCAGCGTCCATGGCAGTACTGGGGCACAGTATTACAGGTATGATGGAACAGGAATATAAGAACCTGGGGATTCTCAAGACGGTAGGGCTTACAGGAAGCCAGCTAATCCGGCTTACGCTTGTGCAATACGGCCTAAGCATGGCGGCTGGAATCCTGCTTGGACTGGCAGCGGCATTTCCAGCAGTCAGGACGGTTGGAAAGATGACCGTTACCGCCACAGGAGTCCTCCTCCCGGCTGTTATACCAGTTCTCCCATGCTTAGCGTCTTTCGCGGTAATCTTACTTTTATTGATAGGATTTACGGTTATGAAACTAAGAAACATCCTCTCAGTTACACCCATGTGGGCAATCCGGGGTGAAGCTGCAGACGTGACATGGAAACCGGGCAGAATATTTCAAATGAAGGCTGAAGCGCTTCCTTTACGGTTGGCGGTGCGCCAGTTCCTGTCCGGGAAGAAATGGTATGCAAGCGCATTCCTGATTACGGTTCTGCTTGTATTCTTCGCATCGCTGGCAGGAAGGATGAATGTCTGGTTGGGACCACAGGGCAAGGGAATGATGGATGCGTTTAATCCGGCAGATCTGGACATCGGCGTACAGTCTCTGGGAGAACTGGAAGCCGGAGAATTAGAGGAAACGGTGCGGTCTTATACAGACATTACGGACGAATATCTCCTTGCCATGCCCAGCGTATCGGTAAACGGAAGCAATTATACGGCAAATGTAATTACAGAGCCGGAAAGGTTCCATATCAGCAAAGGGAAGACCAGCTTAAGGGCAGATGAGGTTGTCTTGACCGAAACAGTAAGCTTCGATTTAGGGGTATCCATGGGTGATAAAGTAACCATCCGGGGCGATATGGGGAGCAGTGAATTTACCGTTTCCGGAATATACCACTGCGCCAATGACATGGGAGCCAATCTGGGGATGAACCGGGAGGGGTATCTTACCATAGGAAAGGATGATCCGCAGATCTGGTGCCATCACTATTTCCTTGCAGACACGTCTGCGAAAGCGGCGATTACAGAAGCACTGGAAGGAACTTACGGAGGTGATGTGCATGTACATGAAAATACCTGGCCGGGACTTTTTGGAATCATCTCGGCAATGCACGGACTGATTGCATTTATGTATGGGATTATTGCAGTATTTATCCTGATTGTAACCGTCATGACCGGAAGCCGGATTCTGACGGCGGAGCAAAAAGACCTAGGCATCTACAAATCCATTGGATGTTCTGCGAGGATGCTTCGTATCTCCTTTTCCCTCCGATTCGGGATTGTTGCAGCTATAGGGGCCGCGGTGGGAACGGCTTTGGCAGCTATGATTACAGACCCCATAGTATCCGCTGTCATGCGGCTTGCGGGAATCAGTAATTTTTCATCCCGCCCCGATACCGTTCACATACTTATCCCCGGGCTGGCAGTCGTCTTCCTGTTCCTTGGATTTTCGTATCTCTCGGCGGGCAGGATGAAGAAGTCGGACATGACGATATTGACGGCAGACTAGTGTATTTACAATTTTCGCATTGCGCAAAAAGCGCAGAAAGGACAAATTATGAAGTACAAAACAGTAAAAAAAGTAAAAGGAATGGCAGCCGTTATTATGGTATCCGCAGCAATCCTTGCAGGCTGTGGGCAGGAGGAAGAACCCCAGACTACAGGAGACGTAAGCCAGAGTGCTATAGATGCAGGAGAGGATACAGAGGAAGAATCCGGCACAGAATCGGAAACCATGGCAGTCAGTCAGGCAGTAAGCAATGTATCCGAACTGGAGGTACGGTTCGGGGATGATGGGGAACCTTTCATGATGCAGCTTCTTGATAATGAGACAGCAGCAGCGATTGCCCGCCATGTGGGAACCTCAGACTGGAGGCTGCCGATTTATGAAAATGATGCGGATGCAGACTATGATGTAATGCAGTATTATGATGTATCCAGCAGATATGACATTCCCTCTAACCCTGAAACAGTAACATCTGAAAGGGCAGGGGAAGTATACTATTCAGACCCGAACCGTATCGTGCTCTTCTACCACGATGCAGAGATTACCGGGGAATATACCAAAATAGGAACCTTTGATGCAACAGAAGAATTTGTGACAGCGGTAGAGGAGAACCCGGTTTTAGAAGGATGGGGCAACAAAATCGTGCAGATTGCCCAACCATAAAGTATATTCATTGAACTTCTCGATTTTTGAAGGAGCCAGCGTAGCGTAGCTTACACATTTCCATCAGGATGGAAAACGCATCTGGGCAATCGCTGACAATTTGAGAACGAACATAAAGAAACCGACACAGAAGTAGAAAAATATAAATCATAAAAAAGGAGATTAATTATGAGTGAAATGAAAGATATCAGACAGGAATATTTAACAGGGGAGCGCCCGCTTTTCAAAGGAGAAAACTTAAAAATATATGATACCATATTTGCAGAAGGAGAATCTCCGCTGAAAGAAAGCAGCAATGTTGAACTGTATGGCAGCATGTTTAAATGGAAATATCCGCTGTGGTACGCAAAAAACATTTTGGCCTGCGACTGTACCTGGTTTGAGATGGGTCGTGCCGGAGTGTGGTATACAGATAACATTACAGTAAAAAATGCAGTCATTGAAGCGCCAAAGAATTTCCGGCGGTGTCATAGCGTCACACTTCAGAATGTTCATTTTTCCAATGCCGCAGAAACACTCTGGAACTGCGATGGGGTAATTATGGAGCAGGTGACAGCAAAAGGTGATTACTTTGCCATGAACAGCCGGGATATGAAGCTGAAGGATTTTGAACTGGTGGGGAATTACTCCTTTGACGGAGTGAAAAATATAGAAATCCGGAATGCAAAGATGCTTTCCAAAGATGCCTTCTGGAACAGTGAGAACGTGACGGTATATGATTCTTTTATATCCGGTGAATACCTTGGCTGGAATGCAAAGAATCTGACACTGATCAACTGTACCATCGAGAGCCTGCAGGGAATGTGCTATATTGAGAACCTTGTCATGAAAAACTGCCGTTTGCTGAACACCACACTTGCTTTTGAATATTCCACAGTAGATGCGGAGATTAAGGGTAAGATTGACAGTGTAATGAATCCGTCCGGAGGAACGATTCAGGCAGACTACATTGAAGAATTGATTATCGAAAAAGACAAGGTAGACCCTGATAAGACAGTTATCACCTGTCAAATGGGCGGCAGTACAGAAAAAATGGCGGGATAGGAGGCGTTTCATGAAAAAAATACCATCTCTTATCCTTAGTATGATACTCCTGCTTTCTCTTTCAGCATGCAGCGGCAATCCAAGACAGGAGACAGGATACAGAAACTGGAGGCGAAAGTGGTCTGTACGCACTTGGAGAGTCGGTGTCGGGGACAGAACAGATTGAAACGCTGACTGGTGAAATACGGATAGAGGAGGTAAGTGAAAAAGAATGAAAGAATGGTGCGTATGATACAACAGATAAATAGGGAGCAGAAGGAGAATATCAGTTGGGCTTGTTTTTAATAAAGGGAATCCTTATCGGCCTTCTCTTCGGCGTACCTGCCGGGGCAGTTGGAGCAATGACCGCACAGAGAACCTTGAATTACGGTGTGAAAGCCGGCCTGTTAACCGGTCTGGGTTCGTCTGTTGCTGATTGCCTATATGCCTGTATCGGAGCCTTTGGACTCACTCTTATTTCCGATTTTCTGCTAAAGTACCAAAACATCGTCAATCTGGCCGGGGGCTGCCTGATTCTGGGCATGGGAATCCGGATGCTTATGATGAAAAGCAGTAAAGCGAAAGATACACAGGATTCCACCGAGGGAATCCGGATGTTCGTTTCTTCCTTTGCGGTGGGAATTACCAACCCGGCAGCGATTCTCACCTTCGTGTTTGCATTTTCCTGGTTTGGGATTTATGGGCAGACAGGTTTGGCAGAAGGAATCGGTTTGGTTTGCGGCGTTTTTATTGGAACGTACATCTGGTGGGGAACTCTTTCCGGTGCAGCGGTCATGTTCAAGAAAAAATCAAAAAAGGATTACCTGCCTGTTGTGAACCGGATATTTGGGCTCATATTAATTCTATTTGGAACGGTGATTTTGGTTCGGAGTTTTCTAAATTAAACAAAGAGGGTGAACTATCATGAAAAAAAGATATTGCAGCGTGTTGCCGGTACTTTTTTCTGTAATAGTACTGTCTGCCTGTGGAAACAGTGCAGACGAAAATCAATCGGTTCGTCCATCAATTGAGGAAGAAACACGAGGGGCACAGATGCAGGAAATGACAGTGGAAGTAGGCGGGCAGAAATTTCAGGCGTCCTTATATGATAATGAAACAGTACGTGCGCTTCAGGAGAGACTTCCTATGACATTTGAGATGGAGGAATTGAACGGAAACGAGAAATTCCATTATCTGAAAGAGGGACTGCCCGCCAATTCTGAAAATGTAGGAAATATCGAGGCTGGGGATATTATGCTGTTTGGTTCGGATTGCCTTGTTCTGTTCTTCGAGGATTTCACCACTTCATTCAATTATACCCGAATTGGCCATATCGAAGAGGAAGAGGCGTTTGTAAGTGTACTGCCAGGAGGAACTGTGGAAATAACCTTTGAGGCAGGAGAATAGGAGGGGACACAATGGAATTTCAATTTGATAACATTATTGACCGGAGAAATACAGGTTCTATGAAATGGGATGTGAAGCCAAACGAACTGCCCATGTGGGTGGCGGACATGGACTTTCAGACGGCCCCGCAAATCAGGTCATGTATGATTGAAAGGGCAAAACATGGTGTGTTTGGGTATACGCAGGTATCGGATGAATGGTATCAGGCTTATCAGACATGGCTGGGGAAACGCCATGGTTTTGAGATTCAAAAAGACTGGCTGGTTTTCTGTACCGGGGTTGTGCCTGCCATCTCCAGTGTTGTCAGGAAGATGACCGCAGTGGGAGAAAATGTTGTGGTTATGACACCTGTGTACAATATATTTTTTAATTCTATATTAAACAACGGGAGACATGTGCTGGAAAGCGGGCTGGAATACGATGGAAAGGAGTATCATATTGACTTTGACGATTTGGAAGAGAAGCTGTCAAATATCCAGACTACCCTTTTAATTTTATGCAATCCCCATAATCCAATCGGTAAGATATGGGACAGAGAAACATTAGAGAGAATTGGGGATTTATGCAGGAAATACCACGTACTGGTACTATCGGATGAAATCCATTGTGATCTGACAGAACCGGGATGCGAATATACGCCCTTTGCCAGTGTTTCCGAAAACTGCAGAAAAAACAGCATTACCTGTGTGTCACCGACAAAAGCATTTAATCTGGCTGGAATCCAGTCAGCTGCGGTAATCGTCCCGGACAATAACCTGCGGTACAAGGTCAGCAGGGGGCTGAACACAGATGAGGTGGCAGAGCCAAATGTATTTGCTGCTATCGCACCAATCGCCGCATTTACCTGCGGCGGAGAATGGCTGGATGCCCTGCGGGAATATCTATGGGAAAACAGGAGATTTGCAGAGGATTATATCAGAAGGGAAATCAAAGGAATATCTGCTGTTCCCGCTAAAGCTACTTATCTGCTTTGGCTTGACTGCAGGAATATAATTGGAAATGGGACAGAATTTTGCCGTTTTGTTCGCAGCCACAGTGGTCTTTACCTTTCTGACGGAAACGAGTACCGGAATGGAGAAGGGTTTCTGCGCATGAACCTTGCCTGCCCCAGAAAACAGGTGGAAGATGGGCTGAAGCGCCTGAAAGAAAGCGTGCCAGCTTATGAGGCATGGGTATGCAGAGAGTGCTAAAAGAAGGAGGATATCTGTCAGTAATAGATATCCTCCTGTATAGTGTCATAAGTATCCAGTCCTAAGTTTGTTGTTAGGCTTATTTGTGGGTGTCTCTCAGCATTTCATAGCGGACAGATTTCATGGAGTCATCATATATCATATAGGACTTTTTGCCGTTTAATTTGGCTTGAAAGAGAGCCACATCCGCTTTGTGATAGAGCTCTTCAAAATCCGTACCGTGAATCGGCACTACAGCGCAGCCGGCGGAGACGGAAAAGGCCATCTCTCTGTCTTTGGAGCAAAAGACAGTCTGCATATTCTTTACTATCCTCTCCAGCTTTTTCTGAATGATCTCAGGGGTGATATTTCGGCAGAAGACCATAAACTCATCACCGCCGATCCGGCATACAATATCCTTTTCACGGAAGGAATTCTGCAGCTTTTTGGCATTTTCAACGATCACCCTGTCACCGTATACATGGCCAAAGACATCATTGACCTGCTTGAAGTTATCTAAATCAAACATAATCAATGCGCCTCTTGGCTGGACAGCGGTCTGCAGATAGTCCCTTATCATGGGAATGGCTGTATGGCGGTTGTAAAGTCCGGTGAGATCATCCGTCTCCGCCCTCTGACGCAGTGTCTGTTCCCTGTGTTTTTGGGCAGTGATATCCATCATGAAGACGTAGGCATAGACATCCGGATCTTCTTCATAAGATACCAGGTGGACCACCAGCTTAATCCAGCGCTCATCCCCATGGTGTCTGCGATTGTATTCTAAAGAATCCGTAAGAACACCTTTTTTATAGCAGGCAATTAAACGTTCCCGGTCCATAAAGCGAAGAACTGCGCTTTGATATTCCGGTAAAACCATCTGACTGCAGGAGGTGTTCAAAAATTTCGTGTAGGAGGAACCCTCCACAGACATTAAGTTCTGGGGCCATGCCTCTTTGCTGTTAGTATGCTTGATGGCATCCTGAGAAAGATTTACCATAAAATCGCAGATAGCCTGGTTTCTGAGAATCTCCAAAGCTTTGGAGTTCTCCAGATTCTGCCGCTCATGCATTTTGTAGAGAGTGATGTCCTCCAGATACCCAACCGCTTTCAAAGGGGTATGAGAGTGGTCAAAAATGGTTTCACAGGAGGCATTCACCCAGAAGACTTCCTGTTCCTTAACGGAGATGGGCAGTTGACAGGCAGCAGTACTGCTGCTTTTGGCCTTCTCCAGAAAACTTTTGAGTACACGGTGATAACTCTTTGGAACCGCGGAAACAGTACCTTTAAGTATGCACTCGGGATAGTCTCTCAATATATATTCCGATTTTGGAGAACCGGGGAGCAGCTTTTGGAAAAAACTGTCCTTTCTCACATTGGAGAGTGTCAGTGTATGGGATGCAATATCCCAGTCCCAGAGTGTCAGCCCTGCCTGGCGCAGTATACTCTCCATCTTCTTGCCGGAAATCCAGAGTTGTTCCTCCTGCCGTTTCAGTGAGTCCACGTCATTATAGACAAAGAGGTAGGTGATTTCATCGCTGTTTTCCTCCAAAAAGGTAGCCTTAAAATCAATCCAGAGTGCTTTCCCGTTAGGGAGAGCCAGGCGGAAAAGTTCGGAAACATGATCCCGCCTCTTTAAAGCGGATGAAATCAGAGGACGGATTCGGGAACGGTCTTCCTCATGGATCAGATTGAAAAATGCTCCGTCATTTAGGTATTTTTCATACTGCTGGGAAGAATACCCAAGGTTCTGCAAAAGTCTGTTGGCTATGACACGGTAATAAAAATGACCGGGACCACAGTGAAGAAGCAGGATTTCCTCCGGAATGTTGTCCAAAATATGCTTGAGTTCATTTTTCAGAGTAACGGTCTCCGTAATATCCAGGATTACACCGTGGAAAAATTCATTGCTTCCGAGGCTCATAGGTTTGGTCTGGTCTACGACCCAGATATACCCCCTGGAGGAGAGCATACGGTACTGCAGGTTGAAGACAGAGGAACTTTTGCCTGTGTAAAATATGGTATCTAAAAGTACGCAGCGGTCCTCGGGATGTACCATGTTGATAAATTTGTCATCAAATTTATCGCGGATTTCTTCACGGGTAAAGCCGAAGATTTCCAAAAAACGGTTGCTCATGTAGAGAAGGTCAAAATCCGGAGTCCTGGCACAGCGGTGGTAGCCACCCGGCATATTGTTGTTCAGGAAATGGAGCTCCTCATTCTTCCGTAGCAAAGTCTCATTGGATGCCCTGAGCTGTTCCAGGGATTTGATGATTTCCGTTATATCTGTACAGGCGCTGACGATGGCAAGACGTCCATCGTCAGTCTCAATAACCCTTCCTTTGTCCAGGGTCCAGAACCAGGTGCCATCCTTTTTGGGCATGCGGTAGCTGACGGTGTATTCCATACCGGGATAGTAGTGATTGCTAAGTTCCATTTTCACACGGTCAAGGTCCTCAGGATGGATCGTGTTGGCAACCATTCCATGAATGCCTTCAGATAATTCCTCATAGGAGTCATATCCCAGGAGGGAGACCATCTCATTATTGGCAAAGTAGAGCGGAAAACCTTCCTCACAGTAACCGCCAATCATTCCTCCGGGCGTCATCTGGGAGAATATAGACGCAGCCGTCTTTCTGTTCTCTTCTGTCAGCTTCATAAAGCCCGGATCATGGGCAGAAATTCCCACAATAGCATTGAGGGATTCCTGGGATGCAGCCAGCTGCTGCTCTTTCATTTTCTGATCCGTCACATTCCGGATTGCACCATAGTACAGCTGATGCCCATCCTGCTCACGCAAAAAAAAGACATGCAGATGCAGCCAGAGCATCGTCTTATCCAACCGAAATCGGCGCAGTATACCGTGGGCCCCGGATATGGGAAGGTTTCTGGATTTATGAAAGAGTTCCATCGCGCTTTTTCGGTCCTCAGGATGGATCAATTCCAAAATCCGGCTGCGGTATGCCTCCAAATCCACAGGGTTGTCCCCGGTCACTCGATAGTACTGCTCATTGACGCTGGAAAGCTCCAGGATGTCATCATGGAAATCATAGAAGGCCACCCCGCCCAGCATATTGCCCAGCATGGCCTCGCTGGTGAGGTTATTTTGAAACAGATCCTGAAGCTTTAGCTGTTCAATCCGCTCGGAACAGATACCCCGGTAATCCAAATTCTCCTCATTGGCCAGCAGAGGCTCAAAGACATGGATGGGCATAGGGCGATAAAAATGGTACCCCTGGGCATAGATACAGCCGATGCTCAGCAGAAAATCAACCTGCTCCTGTGTCTCCACACCCTCCGCAATCACACGAAGTCCCATCAGGCGGCTCATATGGACAACGGATTCCAGAATCTGAGACCCTCTCTGGATACTATTCTCATCCAGATCTAAGAACTTAGTATCAATTTTTAAAATATCTACATTGACATTTTTCAGCATATTGAGGGAGGAGTAGCCGCTGCCAAAGTCATCCATCAGCACAGTGAAGCCGGCTTTTCGAAGCTTGTCCACTACGTCAGAGATGATATTGTAATCCTTTACGTAGGCACTCTCCGTGATCTCAATCTCAATGAGATTGGTATCCAGAGAATATTTGTCCGTCAGCTGCGTAAAGATTTCCACTACATTTAAAGCGTAGATATCCACTCTGGACACATTTACGGAGATGGGAATCGGGCGGTTTCCCCGATCAATCCAGCTGCGTACGCACTGACAGACCATTTCCCACACGTACAGATCCAGACTGGTGATGAACCCATTTCGCTCCAACAGGGGGATAAACTCACCGGGAGATACGATCCCACGTACGGGATGACGCCAACGCACCAGGGATTCCAGGCCGATTATTTTACCGGAAATCATATTGCACTTAGGCTGTGCATAAAAGACAAACTCCCTGTTCTCAAGGGCTCTCTGTACTTCGGAGAGAAGAACCTGATCCTCCTCCATCCGCTCCTTCATGGCAGAGTCATACCAGGCAAAACGGCGGGCATAGTTACCCTTGACAGAGGACATAGCTATGGTCGCGCGGTCATACATCTGACGTATGTTTACCTCAATATCCGTGACAGGGTAGATACCAAAGGCAGGAAGGAAGCCAGCATTGTTTCCGTGCTGTCTGGTATACTGCATAATCTCATCCTGCAGCTGCGTGAGTACACTGAGATTATTGGGAAGCAAAATCACAAAATCATCTTGTCCCATATATCCGGCCACGCAGTCATATTGTTCCTCAGCAGCCGTTAAACGGTCAGCAATGTTTCTCAAAAACTGGTCGCCCACGGACTGTCCATACCACTCATTAAAAATCTTGAAATGTTCGATATCAATGGACATGACACAGAACTGGCGGTTCGGACTGGAGTAGAGCATTTGGGCAGCGTGTGTGAAAAACGCTTGTCTGTTGTACAGCCCTGTCATCTCATTTATCTCAGACTGCACATGTACAAAGGGCTGCTGAGGTCTCTCCGCAGTGGGCATATCCTTGTCAGAGCAAGGCGGAGCACCGTTTGAAGCAGCAGTACATTCAGTTGGGATAAGAGAGCTGTTTTTAAAGCTTGCCTTGTTGGATACCAGGATGTAGCAATGACCTGCGCCTGGCCATTCGATTTCTCCCCAGGTAATGTTCAGCCAATTCTTCAAAGAGGGCTGGTAAATAAGAAATTCAGACGTATCCACGCTCTTTAGAGGGCATCTGGAGCAGGGAGACGCTTCTTTGAAAAGGGTCTGGTAACAGAGATCTCCCGGCAGCAGGTCAGGGAAATCCTTTTTCATTCGATCGTTGAAAAATACGATTCTATATTGGGAATCCACGACGTAAACATTGGAAATGCCGCCGCTGTCTGTTGATTGTCTCATATTACCCCCAGATCTGTGAAACGTAATTAAGTTTAAACATATACCAATTTATACCAATTAGTATAAACTGTCGACAAAATTTCGTCAATATATACAGAAAACTTTCTTGTTTGAAAAGACAGGGCAGCAGTTGACAGGAACATGGAAGAAGAATATAATAAGTAACAGTGAGTAACTATTCAGCAGGTCTGCGCATTTACTGCGCAGACCGTGAGTAAATGATTCAGGAGTGCAAAAATCCCATCACCGAAGGTACTGAACAGTTACAACAGTGAATATAAAAAGCATAAGTACTGCCAATAGGCAGTCAGAGGGAAGCCAGGTGGAAATCCTGCACAAGTCCGTTACTGTGAGAGTCAGATACCTGCTTATGCTTTGAAACAAGGTGGATACTGCGGCAACCGGTATTCTCTTAGGGGAAAAGTCCGTTGTCTTTTAAAGACAGCGGTTTTTTATATCATATCATAGGAAAGTCCTTTGGAATTCCCTATGATATAAAAAGCCCTCCGGGCGGGATCGCACAGCGGCGGAGTGGAAGATGGCTGCTAAAGGGAAAACTTTAATGAAAAACGGGTTAGAAAATCACTACATTATCAAAGATAATAAAAAACTGTATTTTGGGTATACAACAGGGTCCTGCGCTGCAGGGGCTGCGAAGGCGGCGGCAGTGATGCTGTTTACAGGTCAGGATATACGGCAGGCGGACCTAATGACTCCCAGAGGAATACTACTGCACCTGGAGGTAGAGGACATCAGGAGGGAGCAGGGACAAGTATCCTGCGCTATCCGAAAGGACGGAGGGGACGACCCGGACGCCACCCACGGAATGCTCGTGTATGCATCCGTAAAAAAGTCCCAAGGTACAGGTATCTCCATTGACGGTGGAGCGGGCGTGGGACGTGTTACCAGAAAGGGGCTGGAACAGCCTGTGGGAGCTGCTGCCATCAACCGTGTGCCTAGACAGATGATCCGTGAGTCAGTGGAGGAGGTCTGCCAAGAGCACGGATATCAGGGAGGCGTTGAGGTGGTTATCTCCATACCCGGAGGGGAGGAGAGGGCTCAAAAGACCTTTAACCCGAGGCTGGGGATTGAGGGAGGGCTCTCTGTCCTGGGAACCAGCGGAATCGTTGTGCCCATGAGTGAGGAGGCATTGATTGCCAGCATACGCCTGGAGATGGAGATGCACCATGCACAGGGAAGAGAATACCTTTTGATCACCCCCGGAAATTACGGGGAGGAGTTTGTGAGGGAAAATATGAAGCTGGATCTGGAAAATTCCATGAAGTGCAGCAACTATGTGGGGGAGACTCTGGACATGGCTGCCGGTATGGGGATTCGGGGAATCCTGTTTGTAGCTCACATAGGAAAGTTTATCAAAGTGTCCGGCGGGATCATGAACACCCACTCCAGAAGCGCGGACTGCAGGGCGGAGCTGATGGCAGCCGCAGCGCTTCGGGCAGGTGCGGATGCAGGGCTGGCCGGGCGGATTCTGGGTACGGTGACAACCGAGGAGGCGGTGAAGCTTTTAAAGGATGAGAAAATGCTGGAACAGACTGTGGGGGAGGTTTGTGCGAAAGTGCATTTTTATCTCCAAAACCGATGCCAGGGTACCATGGAGACAGAAGCAGTGCTGTTTTCCAACAGCCTGGGATATCTGGGGGAGACACAGGGCGCCCGGAAGCTGATGGCACGGCTCACAAAAAGAGCGCCTGTCAAGGAATAGACACTTACAATACATGACAAAGGAGAAACGAGATGAGCGGAAAATTATACGGACTTGGAATCGGTCCCGGAGATCCGGAGCTGCTGACGCTGAAGGCAGTGCGCCTGATCCGGGAAAACCAGGTGATTGCCCTGCCGGGGGTACAGGCTGAGGATACAGTGGCCTTCCGCATTGCCGTACAGGCAGTGCCGGAACTTGCGGGGAAGGAGCTGATTCCCATCCCGATGCCCATGACAAAGGACCCACTGCTTTTGAATACCAGCCATGAACAGGCGGCAGACCGGTTGGAGACATACCTTAAAGAAGGGAAAAATGTAGTGTTTCTCACATTGGGGGACCCCAGCGTGTATTCTACCTATTTATATGTACATAAACGGATTTTGGATAGAGGATACGAGGCGGAGATTGTGAGCGGCATCACCTCTTTTTGTGCAGTTGCGGCCAGACTGAATATGGGACTTGTGGAGCGATCGGAGGAACTCCACGTGATACCGGCCTCCTACCAGATTGAGGAAGCGCTGAAAATGCCCGGTACCAAGGTTTTAATGAAAGCGGGAAAAAAGATGGGAAGGGTAAAGGCCATGCTCAGGGAGGCAGGGGCCTCTGCCGTGATGATCGAGAACTGCGGGATGCCGGGGGAGAAGATCTATACCTCCCTGGAGGAGATTCCGGAGGATGCGGGTTACTATTCACTGATCATTGTAAAGGAGAGCTAAATGGTACATTTCGTAGGAGCAGGTTCGGGAGCGCCGGACTTGATTACACTGAGAGGGAAGAGGCTGCTGGAAAATGCAGATATCATAATCTATGCAGGCTCACTGGTGAATCCCCAGCTTTTGGACTATAAAAGGGAAGGATGCCAGGTGTACAACAGCGCGAAGATGACGCTGGAGGAGGTGCTTCAGGTCATGTTTGACAGTGAGGCAAAAGGGCTGAACACCGTCCGCCTGCATACCGGAGATCCCTGCCTTTACGGGGCCATTCGTGAACAGATGGACGTGCTGGATGAGAGAGGGATCGCCTATGACTACTGCCCTGGGGTAAGTTCCTTTTCAGGGGCAGCCTCTGCGCTGAACCTGGAATACACGCTGCCGGATGTATCCCAGAGTGTGATCATCACCCGCATGGCCGGGAGGACACCAGTTCCGGAAAAGGAGGAGATCGCATCCTTTGCGGCGCATCAGGCTACTATGGTGGTGTTTTTGAGTACCGGTATGCTGGAAAAACTCTCAGATAGGCTTATTGCAGGGGGATATAAAGAGGATACTCCCGCTGCGATTGTGTACAAGGCTACCTGGGAGGATGAGAAGGCTTTTGTGTGCACTGTGGGTACACTGGCCAAGACCGCCAGAGAGAACCACATCACAAAAACCGCCTTGATGATCATCGGGGATGTGGTGAGCCACAGCCACTACCGCCGGTCCGATCTCTACAATCCGGCCTTTGCCACAGAGTTTCGGGAGGCAAGCGAATAGATGAGGCTGGCTATGATTAGCTTTACGGACAACGGGAGCAGTCTCTGCGCCAGGCTGACAGGGCTGCTGACGGACCGGGGATGGGACTGTGAGGGCTATGGAGTCAAAAAGTATGCGGGGAAATACGGTCTGGAAGAGATTGATAATCCCCTGAGCGAGTGGACAGGAGAAATGTTTGAGCGCAAAGACGCCCTTGTGTTCATTGGCGCTTCCGGGATAGCGGTGCGGGCCATAGCGCCGTGGGTGCGGGACAAAAAGAGAGATCCCGCTGTGGTGGTGATGGATGAGAGGGGGATTTTTGCGATTTCCCTGTTGTCCGGCCATCTGGGGGGTGCAAATGAGCTGGCTGGTATGCTGGCAAACCTGACGGGGGCCATACCGGTGATCACAACAGCTACGGATGTAAACGGACGCTTTGCGGTGGATGTGTTTGCAAAGAAAAACAAACTGCATATCAGCAGTATGGAATATGCCAAAGAGGTGACTGCGGATATCCTGGATGAGAAGCCCGTGGGGCTGGTGTGTGAGCTCCCTATTGCCGGAAAGGTGCCCGAGGAACTTGTACAGGTTTCCCACACAGAGCCTTTTGAGGGGGAGTGCGGGATCGTCATTTCGCTCAATGAGGAGAGAAGCCCCTTTTTAAAAACACTTCATCTGATCCCCAGATGTGTGACAGTAGGAGTGGGATGCAGAAGAGGGACGCCTGCAGAAGCTTTGGAGGAGTCCGTCTTAAAAGCGCTTGCAGCCAATCATCTCTCCATTTACAGCGTGGAACAGGTGGCCAGCATTGAGCTAAAGAAGGATGAGAGAGCCATAACAGAGCTATGCGGAAAATTTAGCCTTCCTTTATGCACCTATACAGCCCAGGAGCTAAAGGACGTTCCGGGGGATTTTGAATCCTCTGCATTTGTAGAGCAGGTGACAGGTGTGGACAATGTGTGCGGGCGCAGTGCAGTGCTGGGCAGTGCGAACGGGCGGCTGATACAGAAAAAAAGGGCAGGCGGCGGTGTGACTGTGGCCATAGCCATCAGAGATAGGAGTGTTGATTTTGGGTAAAATCTTTGTAGTAGGAATTGGACCCGGAGAATATGAACAGATGACCATTAAGGCGGCAAATGTGCTGAGAGAGTGTGATGTGATCATTGGCTACACGGTCTATGTGGATCTGGTTAAAGCGCATTTTGCGGATAAAGAGTTTATGACTACCCCCATGAAGAAGGAGGTGGACCGGTGCATTATGGCCTTTGAGGAGGCGGGTAAGGAGAAGACCGTGGCAATGATCTGCAGCGGTGACGCGGGTGTTTACGGGATGGCTGGGCTTATGCTGGAGATTGGCCAGAGATACCCTGAAATACAGGTGGAAATCGTGCCGGGAGTCACAGCCGCCACAGGAGGAGGCGCGGTGCTTGGAGCGCCTCTGATTCACGACTTTGCCCTCATCAGCTTGAGCGACCTCCTGACTCCCTGGGAGAAAATTGAGAGGAGGCTGCTTTGCGCATCAGAGGCGGACTTCGTGATCTGCCTGTACAACCCTTCAAGCAGGAAACGCCATGATTACCTGCAGAGAGCCTGCGGCCTTGTGATGAAATATAAGAGTCCGGAAACTGTCTGCGGTATTGTGTGGAACATCGGCAGGGAGGGGGAGCAGATGACGGTGCTCACTCTTAAAGAGCTCGAAAAGACAGAGGTGGACATGTTTACCACAGTGTTTATCGGAAATTCCCAGACAAAAGAGATCAGTGGCAGGATGGTTACACCGAGAGGATATCTGCATGGATAGGATTTTAATATTTGCCGGTACCACAGAGGGACGAAGCTTGGCTGAATATTTGAGGGACCACAACATAGCGTCCCAGGTTTGTGTTGCTACGGAGTACGGGCAGCAGCTGATGGAGGAAGGACCTCTTGTGAAACTGCACACGGGCAGGCTTACAGAGCGGGAAATGGAAGCGCTTATGGAAAGAGAAAAGATAACTCTTACTGTGGACGCCACGCATCCCTATGCCACAGAGGTCACAAAAAACATTTTAAGAGCATGTCAAAATACAGGCGCAGAGTATCTGCGTCTGCTTCGGGATGTGGGATATGATACAGATGAAAAGTGCGGATGCAAAACAGAGGAAAAAGATATCCACTGTGTGGAAAATGTAAAGGAAGCAGCGGATTTTCTGAGGGGGACCAGGGGAAATATTCTGGTCACCACAGGAAGCAAGGAGTTGTCTGCATTTACCTGTATAGAAGATTTTCGTGAACGGGTCTATGCCAGAGTGCTGCCCTCGCCGGAGGCGGTTCAGTCCTGCACAGAGATGGGATTTAGCGGCAGGCATCTGATCTGTATGCAGGGACCTTTTACAAAAGAGATGAACATAGCCATGATGAGGCAGTATGGGATCAACTGGCTGGTGACCAAAGAATCCGGAAAAAGTGGCGGGTTTGAGGAAAAGCTTTATGCTGCCCGGGATGTTGGAGCCCGGGTGGTGCTGATCGGGCGGCCTCCCCAGATCGCAGGGGCCATGAGCCAGGAGGAGATTCGAAACCTGCTGCGGGGCCGCCTGTGTATTAAGCCAAATCGGCAGATCAGCCTGGTGGGCATTGGCATGGGCAGGCATGAAAATATGACTATGGAGGCCAGGAAAGCCTGCATACAGGCCCAGGTTCTCATCGGAGCCCGGCGTATGCTGGAAACTGTACAGGAGCTTGGGAAGCCAACGTTTATCTCTTACAAGCCGGATGAGATCAAAGAGTATATTGAAAGCCATCCGGAATACGAGCGCATCGCAATACTGCTCTCAGGGGATGTGGGATTTTACAGCGGAGCCAAAAAACTGTTGGAGCTGTTTCCAAGGGAGGAGGTAAGCCTGTTCTGTGGAATTTCCTCTGTGGTTTATCTCTGCGCAAAGCTGGGCATGTCCTGGGAGGACGTAAAGCTATTGAGTCTCCACGGGCGGAAACAGAATATCGTCCGGGCTGTGGACTGCCATGGCAAGGTATTTGCATTGGTGGGGCAAAAAGGCGGAGTGGGTATGCTTTGCAGAAAGCTGTGCGGCTACGGTTTGGGCAAGGTAACCCTTTTCGTGGGGCAGAATCTATCCTACCAGAATGAGAGTATCGTGCGGGGTACGGCGGAGGAACTGCAAAACCAGGAGTTTGAGGCCCTGTGTGTGGTGCTCATTGAGAATAAAAGTCCTCATAAAAGAGTTGCCCACGGCCTCGCGGATGAGGAATTTCTGCGGGGAAAGGTGCCTATGACCAAGAGCGAGGTGCGCAGCATTTCCATCTCAAAGCTTGGACTTAAAAGGGATTCGGTCGTCTATGACGTGGGAGCCGGAACTGGGTCTGTGGCTGTTGAGATGGCTCTTGTGGCCTGTGAAGGACAGGTGTACGCGGTGGAGAAAAAGCCGGAGGCCGTGGAGCTGATCCGGAAAAACCAGGTAAAGTTCCGGGCGGACAACCTAACTGTGGTGGAGGGGCTGGCGCCGGAGGCTTTGGAGGGACTGCCCGCGCCCACCCATGTGTTCATCGGTGGATCTTCGGGTAATATGAGACGGATCTTAGATGTGGTTTTTGCTAAAAATCCCCTGACCAGGGTGGTGGTAAACGCCATTGCACTTGAGACAGTGGCAGAGACGGCTGCCTGCATGAGAGAGCTGGGGGTAAGGGAGCGGGATATTGTGTGCGTTTCCTCTGCCAGGGCCAGGGAGGTGGGCGATTATCACATGATGATGGGGATGAATCCTGTCTATATCCTTTCATTTACTGGAGGTGAGGACTAATGCAGTCACCCAGATTTATGCTCAGCGCCGCCTCAAGCGGCAGTGGAAAGACTATGATCACCTGTGGGATTCTGCAGGCTTTACTGGAACGGGGAAGAAGGCCTGTGGCATTTAAATGCGGTCCTGACTATATTGATCCCATGTTTCACGCAAGGGTGCTGGGAACAACCTCCAGAAACCTGGACACTTTTTTTACGGATGAGGTGATGACCAGATATCTCTTCGCCAGAGGGGCACAGGAGGGAGAACTCTCAGTGATGGAGGGGGTCATGGGCTTCTATGACGGCCTGGGCGGTATCAGCACCAGGGGAAGCGCCTATGACTTGGCCAGAGTGACAAAGACACCGGTGATTTTGATCGCGGACGCAAGAGGGATGAGCGTATCTGCGCTGGCACTTCTTAAAGGATTTCTGACCTACCAAAGTGACAGCGGGATAGAGGGCGTGATCTTCAATCAGACAAGTCAGGGGATGTACCGGGAACTGGCAGAAATGGTCAAAGAGGAACTGGGTATCCGTCCCCTTGGATATGTGCCGAGAGTGCCGGATATGGCCATCGAGAGCCGCCACCTGGGGCTGGTGCTTCCAGATGAGGTGGAGGACCTGAAAGGGAGGCTGAAAAGGCTTGCCGCCATTTTTGAGGAGACGTTGGATCTGGAGGGCATAGTTAACGTGGCTGAGAGCGCTCCTGATCTGTGCTGTGAAAGACCCGTCTGCCTTGACTCCCTGTACAAGGAGGCCAAGACAGACGGGATAAGGGCGGCAGCGCCGGTGGTTGCCGTGGCAAAGGATGATGCTTTCTGCTTTATCTATGAAGACAATCTAAAGCTGTTGGAAGACCTGGGAGCCAGGATCGCCTATTTCTCGCCGCTGTGTGACAGTAGTCTGCCGGAGGGCAGTCAGGGTTTGCTGCTTAGCGGCGGGTACCCGGAGCTGTTCGCAGAACAGTTGGAGAAGAATACTTCCATGCGGCAGGAGATCCTCAGAGCGGTTAAGAGTAAGATGCCGGTGATGGCAGAGTGCGGAGGGTTTATGTACCTTCATGAGACCATGGAGGATATGGAGGGCAGAAAGTTTGCAGGTGTGGGAGCTGTGGAAGGAAGTGCTTACTATACAGGAAAACTCACCAGGTTTGGGTATATCGGTCTGAAAGCCAACCGGGAAGGAATCCTGGGCAGCGGCTGTACAGCTCTGAAGGGCCATGAGTTCCACTATTTTGACAGCACCAGCTGCGGGGAGAGCTTTACGGCAAAGAAACCCCTTCGCAGCCGGAGCTGGAAGTGCATACATGCAAGCGATAGGACTCTGATGGGATTTCCTCATCTGTATTACCATGCAGACCCAAGGCTTGCCGCTGACTTTTTAAAGGAATGTGTAAAGTTTGCAGAAGAATCAGGAGGAGAGACGGAATGATGCTTTCACTGGGAGCGCTTATACTTGGTTTTCTGTTGGATCTGGTCATCGGAGATCCCCATTTCCTCTACCATCCTATCCGCCTGGTGGGAAATCTGATTGGAGCGGCGGAAAAAGCCCTGCGCCGTGTGTTCCCTGGGACAAAGCGCGGGGAGCTGGCAGCCGGGATTTTTCTGGTGGTGGCTGTGACGGCCATTACCACATCAGTTCCGGCGCTGCTGTTATATGGGGCTGGAAAGCTGGGATGGGGATTTCGGTTTGTTCTTGAGACAGTGATGTGCTATCAGCTGCTGGCCACAAAGGCTCTGAGGGATGAGAGCATGAAGGTGTATGAGCGTCTGAAGGAAGGGGATCTTAAGGGGAGCCGCTTTGCGGTCTCTATGATTGTGGGAAGGGATACCCAGGTGCTGGATGAAGCTGGCGTGACCAAGGCGGCTGTGGAGACGGTGGCGGAGAATGCGTCCGACGGAGTGATTGCCCCCATGATCTTTTTGGCCATCGGAGGTCCTGCCCTGGGATATTTCTATAAGGCCATCAACACCATGGATTCCATGGTGGGGTATAAAAATGAGAAGTACCTCTATTTTGGAAGGGCAGCAGCCAAGCTGGATGATGCGGTGAACTATCTTCCGGCCAGACTCTCGGGGCTGTTCATGATACTGGCCTGCAGTTTCACCGGTTTGGACCGCAAGCGGGCCTTCGCTGTCTGGAAACGGGACAGATTTAATCATGCCAGTCCCAATTCCGCGCAGACAGAGGCAGTGATGGCAGGAGCTCTGGGGATACAGCTTGCCGGGGATGCGTGGTATTTTGGTACTCTTTATAAGAAAAAGACAATCGGAGATGCAGTGCGGCCGGTAGAGTTTGAGGATATTCGAAGAGCAAACAGGCTGCTTTACGGGACAGCAGTTCTGTCCATGGTGATTCTGGGGGTGGCAAAAGTACTTGCTGTGCTCTGGATAGGGAGTGGTTTAGTTTAGCATAAGGGAAGAGAGGACAGAAGGCATGGCAAAACATAAACACGGGGGAGATGTGTATTCACAGAAGTATATAGCCGACTATTCTGCGAATATCAATCCCCTGGGGCCCCCCCCGGGTGTTTTAAAAGCAGTGCAGGAGAGCGCGGGGAGGATTGCAAACTATCCGGATGTGGAGCATCGGGAATTAAAAAAGACATTGGTCAATAAGACAGGAACAGAGCCGGAACAGTTGATTTTCGGAAATGGGGCAGCAGAGCTGATTTTTGCGCTGGCTCTGGGGTTGAAGCCAAAGAAGGCGCTTTTGGCAGCTCCCGGGTTTGCGGAGTATGAGGAGGCGCTCTTGGCAGCAGGGTGCCAGGTGGAGTATTACCTCCTGCGGGGGGATAAGGACTTTGTGATCCAAGCGGACTACCTGGAGTATATCTCATCGGATGTGGACATGCTGTTTCTGTGCAATCCAAACAATCCCACGGGCAGCCTCACGGATCGGAAACTGTTGCTTCAGATTGCAGAGAAGTGTACGCAGTGCCGGGTTACTATGGTGGTGGATGAGTGCTTCAACGGCTTTCTGGATGAGCCGCGGGAGTACACGCTGAAAGACTGGACAGGCCGGTACCCCAGTCTTTTTCTGCTGAATGCATTTACGAAGATCTATGCCATGCCCGGGCTGCGCCTGGGCTATGGAATCTGTTCAGACCCTCAGGTGCTGGAAAAAATGCGGCGGGTGATGCAGCCGTGGAGTGTTTCCCTGCCGGCCCAGAGAGCAGGTGTGGCCGCGCTCTCGGAGGATGTCTATGTACAGACGGCCAGAGCCCTGATCTCGGAGGAAAAGCAGTATCTGGCCGGGGAATTGAAAAATATGGGATGTTCTGTCTGGAGACCTGCTGCAAACTACATATTTTTCAAGGGACCTTTGGGGCTTGCTGAGGCATGTCAGAGAAAAGGCTACCTGATACGCGACTGCGGGAACTATCGGAACCTGTGCGCGGGGTACTATCGGATTGCGGTTCGGACCAGGGAGGAGAACGCGGCCTTTGCAGCAGCCTTAAGGGAGATTATTTGGGAAGCCGGCAGTGAAACGGAGGAGAAAGCAGATGGCAAAAGTAATTATGATACAGGGAACCATGTCCAATGCGGGAAAGAGCCTGATCGCAGCAGGGCTGTGTAGGATCTTTCACCAGGACGGCTATAAGACGGCGCCCTTTAAGTCCCAGAATATGGCTCTGAATTCGTTTATCACAGAGGATGGGCTGGAAATGGGAAGGGCCCAGGTGATGCAGGCTGAGGCAGCGGGAATAAAGCCCAGGGTGGAGATGAACCCCATACTTTTAAAGCCCACTAATGACACGGGCTCCCAGGTGATCGTAAACGGTGAAGTCTTGGGAAATATGAGTGCAAGAGAGTATTTTGCATACAAGAAAAAGCTGGTACCACAGGTGATGGAGGCCTTTGAGACGCTGAATCAGGAGTATGACATCATAGTCATCGAGGGCGCGGGCAGCCCTGCTGAGATCAATCTGCGACAGGAGGATATTGTCAACATGGGGCTTGCCAAGCGGGTAAAGGCGCCGGTTTTGCTGGTGGGTGATATTGACAGGGGCGGTGTCTTTGCGCAGTTGATCGGGACTGTGATGCTGCTTGAGGAGGACGAGAGGGCTTTGGTCAAAGGCCTGATTGTGAATAAATTCCGGGGGGACAAGACCATTCTGGAGCCGGGACTGGAGCAGTTGGAAGTAAGATCTGGGGTACCGGTGGTGGGAGTAGCTCCCTATTTAAACATTGAGGTGGAGGATGAGGACAGCCTCACCACACGCTTTGAAGGGCAGGGGGAAGTGGGAGTGATCGACATTGCGGTGATACGGGTACCACGGATCTCCAACTTTACGGACTTTAACCCCTTTGAGAGCATGGACGGAGTATCCCTGCGCTATATCCGTCATGCGGGAGAACTAAAAAATCCGGATATGATCATACTTCCCGGAACCAAAAATACCATGGAAGATCTGCTCTGGATGCGTCAAAATGGCCTGGAGGCCGCGGTCTTAAAGGCAGCGTCAGCCGGAACGGTGATCTTCGGGGTGTGCGGTGGGTTTCAGATGCTGGGGGATACGCTAAGTGATCCCCAGGGCGTTGAGGCCGGAGGCCAGATCAAAGGCATGGGGCTGCTGCCCATAGACACTGTGTTTGAGGGAAGCAAGACGAGAACCCGGGTAAGGGGCCGGTTCAGCGGTGCGGCTGGCGCTCTGCGGGGATTGAATGGAATTGAACTGGAGGGTTATGAGATCCACATGGGAGCCAGTGCTCTAAAGGAGGGGGCGGCTGCGCTCACCAGCATTGAGGACTTTGTAAAAAGAGAGGGAGCAAAGGCAGATGGAGCCAGCAGGGACAATGTCTACGGCACCTATGTGCACGGCGTGTTTGACAAAGAGGGAGTGGCCAGGGAAGTTGTCATGGCACTTGGACGCAGAAAGGGGATTGACGCCAGTGACATTGCCTCAGTTGATTTTAGGGAGTTTAAGGAGACCCAGTACAATATTTTGGCGAAAGAGCTGAGAGAGCATTTGGATATGAAAAGGATCTATGAGATCCTGGAGAACGGAGTGGAGGGGTCATGAAGATAGAACTGGAAAATGTAAAACCAATGGATATAGAAAAGAGAAGCTTTGAGATCATCTCCCGGGAACTGGGCAGAGAGTTGCCTGGGGATCAGGAGCCGATCATCAAGAGGTGCATTCACACCAGCGCAGACTTTGACTATGCGGATAACCTATATTTTTCAAAGGGGGCTGTAGAACAGGCTGTGGCTGCGATCAGGAACGGGGCTTGTATTGTCACAGACACACAGATGGCAAAAGCCGGAATCAACAAAAGGGCCTTAGCCAGATACAAAGGAGAGGTGTTCTGCTTTATATCTGATGAGGATGTGGCCGCGGAGGCAAAGAGTCGAGGGATCACCAGGGCTGCTGTGAGTATGGAGAAAGCTGTGCAGCTTAATAAGCCTCTGATTTTTGCAATTGGAAATGCACCTACTGCGCTTGTGCGCCTGTATGAGCTGGTAAAGGAAAAAAATCTGCAGCCGGAACTGATCATTGGGGTCCCTGTTGGATTTGTCAATGTGGTGCAGTCCAAGGAGCTGATCATACAGACAGACGTTCCCTGTATTGTAGCCAGAGGGCGTAAAGGGGGCAGCAACATTGCGGCGTGTATCTGTAATGCTCTACTTTATATGATCAATAACGATAGATTATGATTGACGAAATATGGAAGAAAAGGTATAATAATTTTTGAAAACCATATCTGCATAGATAGAAATACCGTAACTATTCAGCAGGTCTGCGTATTTGCTGCGCAGACCGTATGAAAATGATTCAGGAGTGCAAAAATCCCATCACCGAAGGTGATTTTAAATGGATTTTTGCATGTAATTGTGAAGGTACTGAACAGTTACGAAATATCGCACAAGGAACACGGAGAAACCGGGCAGTCACCACTACTGTATTGCGGACGAATAAGCAAATGCCACTGGCGAAAGCTGGGAAGGCGCTTAGGAGGAGGAAGCAGAGCCAGGATACTTGGTGCAGAGAGATGGAGAATTATATTTCTGGGCTGAAGAAATATTCATTCTATTGAACTTGACTAGGATGGAAGGTGTTCCCGGAAGGAGCGCCTTTTTGTTTTCTATGTTCTTTGAATGCCCTGAAAAGAGGGGGTGGGAGAGGAGTACAAAGGTTTTGTAATTCTAATAACCATATATAAAAATAAGGAAGGGGATCAAGAATGTCAAAGACAGAGAAAAAACTTTTGAAAATTGCAATCGCATTTGCCTGCATATTTTCCGTTGCGCCGGTGGCCAACGCGATGCACATCATGGAGGGATATCTTCCGCCTGCGTTCTGCGTAGGATGGGGAGTTGTCTGCATCCCGTTTTTAGCAGCCGGATTTTTATCCATCAAAAAGACCTTAAAGGAAAACCGTAAGGCGATTACCCTGATTGCCATGTCAGGCGCTTTCATTTTTGTGATTTCTTCACTGAAGATTCCGTCCGTTACTGGAAGCTGTTCCCATATGACCGGCACAGGACTTGGAGCTATCCTTTTTGGTCCCGCTGCAGTCAGTATCCTGGGTATTATCGTATTGTTATTCCAGGCTATTTTGCTGGCACACGGCGGATTGACCACCCTTGGGGCAAACACTTTTTCCATGGCGGTCGCAGGGCCTCTGGTGTCCTTTGGAATCTACAAGCTGCTCTCTAAGACAAAGATTAACCGAAAGGTAAACATCTTTCTGGCAGCAGCGCTCGGAGACCTGTTTACTTACTGTGTGACAAGTGTGCAGCTTGCTATGGCAAACCCCTCCGCGGAGGGCGGCGTGGGCGCCTCCATTGTGAAGTTCCTGGGCGTGTTTGCACCGACACAGCTTCCCCTGGCAGTCATTGAGGGCATCTTAACCGTAGTGATTATCATCGGACTGGAATCCTTCGCTATGCCGGAGCTGAAATCCATCGGTTTTGTAAAGGAGGCAAAATAATATGACAAAGAATACAAAGACGGTAATTGTACTGCTTGTTCTCGTTCTCGTAATCGCAATCGTACCTCTGTTTGCGATGAAGGGAGCGGAGTTTGGCGGATCGGACGATGCGGGAAGCGTGATGGTGGAGGAGATCAGCGGTGAGTATGAGCCCTGGTTCACACCAGTGCTGGAGACGATGCTGGACGGAGAACTGCCGGGAGAGGTGGAGAGCCTGATCTTCTGCATCCAGACGGGAATCGGAGTCGGAATCATCGCCTTTTTCATGGGCAGGTTCGTAGAGCGCAAAAAACAGATGAAGCTCCACGGCGAGGCGTAAGAAAGACAAGCTGAGAAAACTGAAGTTGATGGGGTGTCACTCAATCATCTGTTTTGATGATTTTGCGGCACCCCCTATTTTTATACAAAACGTTAGATTGATCAGCAGCTTTCCTGAATATGCCGCAGAAAAATTTTGCGCACGCCTGGGTATTCGCCTAAGCCCTTGAGATGGCATTCCACCTCAAATCCGGACTCTCTGAATTGGTTTACCCAGGAATCTTCCTCTTTTCCAGCCATATCATTGTGGGCGTGATCACCAGCCACGATCATGAAGGGGGCCAGATGTACTTTTTGGGGCCCGTATTCCTTTATCTGGCGGAGCAGGGAAGCCATGGTAGGGTAGGCCTCCACGGTTCCCAGGAAGACATTGCTGTAGCCCATATCCTTAAACTTGTAATCAAGGGCAGCATAGACCGCATTTGCATAGTGGGTGGTTCCATGTCCCATGAGCACAAGCACTTCATCGCCGGGCAGGGCCCCCCACTCTTCCATCAGCGCTAAGATGGTCTCCTCACTGTCCTGCTCGGAAGTGAGAAGGGGAGTGCCAAAGGAGATTGTGGTGAAGCGGTCCGCGTAAGAGAGTACGTCCTCTTTCATCAGATCATTCTCAATACCATTGATTACATGGGTGGGCTGTACAATCACTTCTGTGACCCCATCTGAGATCATTTCCTCCATAGCCTCCCTGACATTGTTGATATGGAGGTTGTCACGCCTCTTCAGTTTTTTTAAGATCATCTTGCTGGTCCAGGCCCGGTAAAGAGTGTGGTCGGAGCAGGCTTTACGGATGTCCTCCTCAATCCGGTCAATATTCTTCTCTCTGGTCTCGGCATAGCTGGTGCCGAAGCTGACAGCCAGGATTGCCTTTTTGGATGTTTTGGGCATAGTGTTACTTCCTCCATAGTATTTTTTGATCTGTATTCCTTCTATGTACTTTTCCAGCATTCCCAGTGTGCGCGGGAGTGCAAGGGAAGGGTTTAGGATTTCTTTTTTGCACAGGTCCTCAAAGAGAAGGACAACGGCAGGGGGCTCCAGGTTTGTCTGGGACAGAATGCTTTTGTTTACAAAGATATCCTCCGGGGAGCCCTCTGCCAGAATCTTCCCGTCCTTAAAGAGGACCACATCATCAGCCCAGCGAAGTGCAAAATCTACATCGTGGGTAGAAATGATCACAGTGATGCCGGCATCTGTCAAAGTGTCAATCAGACGGTTTACCAGTGTGGTATGTTTGGGGTCCAGTGCCGCAGCCGGTTCATCGAAGATGATTACATCCGGGTTCATCACCAGGATATCCGCGATGGAGACCTGTTTTTTCTGCCCGCCGCTTAAGGCGTGGGTAGGTTTGCTGCGAAAGGGGGTGATCTCCAGCTGAGAGATCACCTTCTCCACCTCATTTCTGGCCTTTTCTTCAGAGGCTCCCAGATTCAGGATACCAAAGGAGATCTCCTGATAGACGCTGGCGGAAAAGAGCTGATTATCCGGGTCCTGGAATACAATTCCAATCTTGCTGCGAAGCTTCAAAAGACCTTTTCTGCTGTAATCGTAGGGTTCTCCGTTGTAATAAAGAGTGCCCTCCTGGGGCTTGTGGATTCCGTTCAGACAGAGAAAAAAGGTGGACTTTCCGGAGCCGTTGGCCCCCATAAATGCAATTTTGCGCCCCTTGCGGATGGAAAGGTCAATTCCGTGAAGTGCCTTTGTCCCATCCTCATAGGCAAAGTGTAAGTTTTGCGCCTGGATAATGATATCGTTCATAGTTCCTCCTCATAGGATGCATCAGTGTAACTATTTAGCAGGTCTGCGCATTTACTGCGCGGATCGTAAGAAAATGACTCAGGAGTGCAAAAATCCCATCACCGAGGGAGATTTGAAATGGAATTTTACATGTAACTGTGAAGGGACTGAACAGTTACGAATCAGTAATGTATTCCAAAGCTTCTAAGTAGAATAGAGATAGAGATCAAAGCTGCCTCCAAAGCAATGATATATATAATATGCCGCTTCTTATATGTAAAACTCTCATTCAGAACCCTCAGCTTTCCGTCGTAGCACCGGGACTCCATCGCATCGTAGAGAATATTGGACTTTTTAAAGGACCGCACAAAAAGGGCGGACGCCAGACTTCCAAAGGACTGGCAGGAGGTCTTAAAGTTTACGTTGCCGAGCCTGGAATGCTGGGCAGTGCTCAGTGAATCCGCAATATCAAAGAGCACGAAGATAAACCGGTAGATCAGAAGCATCAGCTCGATTAAAAGATCCGGGCAGTGTATTCTCTTAAAGACACTCAGAATATCTGTGATGGGGGTGGACAGCGATAAAAAATACAGGCAGGACACACTGGCCAGCGCCGTCAAAATCAGCTGGGCCGCCCGCAGAAGGGAGGCTTTGGTACTTGTAATATAGATCCCGCCTATGGGAATGGCAAAGGCATCCATGGGAGTTTTTGAAAAGTTTGCGATAATGGCCAGGGTGCTCAGAAACAGGAAGATTAAAGGCAGCCGCATCAGATACAGATACCTGGAAAAAGGGATGCCTCCCCTACAGACCGTGACATAGCCCATAATTCCCAATACCAGCAGGGAGAGCACAATGGACCTGTCCGCAATACAGAAAATCAGGGTCAGGATACTAAACGCACACTTCGTCTCCGCGTTCACGTAGCGGAGTTTGGAATTATAACAGAGTTTGTCTATGATAATCATAATGCATTCCTTTCAGGAGAACTTACCACTACAATGCTCTCCCCTCGGAGCATTTTTTGATTCACAGGAGTTATTTTCCTGAAATTAAAAAATGCCTGCTTTTTTATTAAGACAGGCACGTAATTTTCCCAATAGAGAAATACAGCACCTAGTCATCGTTCGTAACTATGTGAATTTCCAAGCGTCAGGCAGGTCTTCTGACTTTGAGCCATCACACACCGTTTTGTCTTCCCGCTTTCGCAGTGACTTGTAAAACGGCGCGGCTCATTACAGCGGCGTGACCGTGCGGGCATCTCACCCGGCTTTCCTATTCTCCCCTCCAAGACAAGAGGCACCTGAGGCAATTTAGTTTTGTTTTATTCTATCACCGGGGTTTAGGAATGTCAATGAAGGCCGGCGGTTTTTTACAAAAATCCCTTGATTTTGACAAGTGATGTGCTATGATAAAACAGAGTATACGGGGGAAAGGACAGACACCAGATATGAGTATTCGAATGATAGGTATTGATCACAGCACCGCTGAGATTGATATAAGAACAATTTTCTCTTTTACAAAGACGAAGTGTGCGGATGCTGTGGAGCAGATCAGCCGTAAGGAGCGGATAAACGGCTGTGTGCTCCTGTCCACCTGCAACCGGATGGAGCTCTATGTGAGTTGTGAGGAGGAGTATCAGGGGTCCCTCTATGAGCTGGTCTGCAGCATAAGGGAGCTAAATTCTGAACTCTATCGGAACTATTTTGTGTACCGGGAGGAAGAGGAGGCGGTGAGCCACCTTTTCCACCTGGCCAGCGGACTGAAGTCCAGAATACTGGGTGAGGATCAGATCCTTACCCAGGTGAAGGATGCCCTTACACTGGCCAGGGAGCACTATGCCGCCGACAATGTGCTGGAAACTCTATTCCGCACGGCAGTCACGGCTGCCAAGAAGGTCAAGACAGAGGTGGTGCTCTCCATTGCTAACCGGTCTGTGATACACCAGGCCCTTGCTACGCTTGCCCAGGAGGGGTACCAGGTGGAGGGCAGGACCTGCATGGTGATCGGAAACGGAGAGATGGGAAAACTGGCGGCAACGGTGCTCCAGCAGGCTGGAGCGGACGTTACGGTGACGGTGCGACAGTACCGCAGTGGTATTGTGGATATTCCAAGGAACTGTAAGAGAATCGATTACGGGGAGCGGATGACGCTGTTTCCAAGATGTGACTTTGTAATCAGCGCCACGGCGAGTCCCAACTATACCTTAAAGGAGCACTGCGTCCGGGAGGCAGGGCTCACCCACCCTATTGTCCTGGTGGATTTGGCAGTGCCCAGAGACATCGATCCCCTGGCGGGCCGGCTGCCGTTTGTGAAGCTGTATGATATTGATTATTTCCATGCAGATGTAGAGAACGAAAAGCTGAAGAAAAGTATTGAGTGCGCAGAAAATATCCTAAAGGAGCAGATGGAGGAATTCTATGTGTGGTATGAGTGCAGAGATATGATTCCAAAGATTCAGGGGATCAAAAAGAACGCGGTGGTGGATCTGGATCTGAGAATTCAAAAGATCATCAGGGATCTTCCAATGGAGGAACAGCAGCAGAAAGCGTTGCAGCAGAGTATAGAGACTGCGGCCAGCAAGGTGGTCAACAAAATGATGTTCGGCCTTCGGGATACAATCAGCCGGAAGGCATTTCGAGAATGTGTGGAAGGATTAGAGAAGGTTTATGAAAAATAAGATATGTATAGGCAGCAGGGAGAGCAGGCTGGCGGTGATCCAGTCTGAGATGGTCATGGACTTTATCAGAGAGAACTGTCCGGAGACGGAGCTTGAACTGCTCACCATGAAGACAACCGGGGATCTGATTTTGGACCGCACTCTCGATAAGGTGGGCGGCAAGGGACTTTTTGTGAAGGAGCTGGACCGGGCACTCATGGACAGAAGAAGTGATTTGTCGGTACACAGCCTGAAGGATATGCCCATGGAGGTGCCGAAAGAGCTTCCGATTGTGGCATTTTCCAGGCGGGAGGACCCGAGGGATGTACTGGTACTTCCAGAGGGGTGTGGCGAATGGTCACCCGGGAAACCCATCGGGTGCTCCAGCTTAAGAAGGATGATTCAGCTAAAGGAGCTGCTTCCGGAGGCGGAATTTAAGCCTGTCAGGGGGAATGTGATCACCCGTTTGGCAAAGCTGGATGCGGGAGAGTACAGTGCGCTGATATTGGCGGCAGCTGGTTTGAAGCGCCTGGGACTGGAGGAGAGGATCTCCAGATATTTTGAGCCTGAGGAAATGATCCCATCTGCCGGACAGGGGATACTGGCAGTACAGGGCCGGGCTGGCGGGGACTATGATTACCTGGAGGGATACCGGGATCGGGAGGCTTCTCTGGCGGCTGTGTGTGAGAGGGCTTTTGTGGCGGAGCTGAACGGAGGCTGCAGTTCTCCGGTTGCCGCCCACGCCCGCATTCATGGTGACAGGATAAAGCTGATCGGGCTGTACTACAATGAAGCAGACCAGGGATGGCTTCGGGGCAGCGCAGAGGACTGTGTGGAAAATGCGGAGGAACTGGGCCGCAGGCTGGCCAGGGAGCTGAGAGAAGAATATACCAGTGAGGGCGGATCACATTAGAAAGTAGAATATAAAAATTCCGAAAAGGGTTGTCTTCTTTTCGGAATTTTTTTGTACTATCAAAGGAGATCTTAAAAAGTTACAAAAAATCTATAGATTTTTTCCAATACAAAATAAACATAGTGATATAATTTTATTAGATTTAGTCTAGTAAAATTTGTCAAAGAGAGGTCTTTAGGGATGAAAGAGAAAATTCATAAGTGGAAAGAAGAAATTTTGGCAGGAAGGAAGCTGGAGAGGGAAGCTGTATTAGAGCTGCTGGCATTGGACCCGGAGTCTGAGGAGTGCAAAGCGCTGGGACACGCTGCAGGGGAAGTAGCAAAGATAGTCTCCGGAAACAGGGCCTACCTCTGGGGAGCCATGGGGATCGATTATAAGACCTGTCCTATGAACTGCGATTTTTGCTCCCTGGGGGAAAAGTGGGGAATTGTACAGCAGGAAAAAGAATTCTCTATGGAGGAAATCATAGAAAATGTACGGTGGTATGCAAAAAACAAAGTGCGCTGGATCGTACTTCGGACAACAGAGTTTTACAGCTTAGACCAGTTGGAGGAGCTGATTGGGCGGATTCGAAACGCCGTTCCAGGAGCATACGAGATAGGGCTCAACGTGGGTGAATTTGACGAAAAGAAAGCTGTAAAGCTCTATGAGAGGGGGGTGCAATTTATCTATCACTCGCTGAGGCTGGGTGAGGGAAAGGATACTCTCTTTGATCCCCAGGTGAGAAAAAACACGCTAAACGCGGTGAAGAATTCACCTCTGAAGCTGGTCTTTTTGGTAGAACCCATTGGTGTGGAACACACAAATGAGGAGATTGCGGACATCTGCCAGATGACCATTGACTATGGTGCCATCGTGTCCGGTGCTATGGCCAGGGTTCCGGTTCCCGGAACACCTCTGGGCAGATATCCGCAGATCAGCCAAAAGAGGCTTGCCCAGATCATTGCTGTGATCCGACTGGCTTGCGGATGGCAGGTAAAAGATATATGTGTTCACCCGGCCAGTGAGACAGCGGTGGCCTGGGGCGCCAATGTGGTTGTGGTGGAGACAGGTTCCGTGCCAAGGGACAGGTGCTGTTTCCCTAAAGAAAAATGGAACAGCTTTGATGTGGAACAGGCGGCGGGTTGGTTTCAGACAGAGGGATTTAAGGTGTGCAGCATGGCAGAGGATTAGGAGGAGCGTATGAAGCGATTTTTAACTGTTTTACTGGCAACTGCGATATTGACCTTAGGAATTGCAGCATGCGGGAAGAAGGAAGACACAAGTGCAGCTGTGGGGTCCTGGCAGACAGCACAGACGATTCAGCCATTTTTCTATGGGGAGTACCTGGAGGACGGTTACGAGGTTGAGGTACTGCCTTTTACCAATCCGGGTGATCAGAAGACTGCCCTGCTGGCTGGGGAACTGGACATGACAGGAACTACGATGGTAACTGCCATTACCGCTGCCGAAAAGGGGGAACCCATCCGGATCGTCGCCGGACTGTGTAATAAGTGTTCAGCCCTGGTGGTAAAAAAGGATTCCGGCATAAAAAAGCCGGAGGATTTAAAAGGAAAGCACATTGCCTATGTTCCCGGAACCATGCACCATGCCCTTCTGCTGGAGGTGCTTAAGAGAGCCGGATTGGATGCTGATAAGGATGTGGAGCTGCTTCAGATTGACTTCTTTGACATGGGCCAGGCATTGAGGGAGGGCAGCATCGATGCCTTTCTGAGCGGGGAGCCATACCCCTCGGAGGCGCTTTTGGACGGATATGGAGAGATATTAGAGTATCCATATTTTGACGACAGCATAGGAACCATTAATGCAGCCATGATTGTCAGGGAAGAGACCATCCGGGAGGAGCCTGGAAAAGTACAGGCCCTGGTCAACGCCCATGTAAAGGCCACCAGGGCCCTTCAGGAGGATGAACAAAAGTGGCTGGACGCTGCCTATAAGTTCGGAACTTCAAAGGAGGTTATGGATATCGCGAAAGAAAATATGGAACTGGG
This sequence comes from Ruminococcus sp. 8Y-12, assembly GCF_058119865.1. Taxonomy (NCBI): domain Bacteria; kingdom Bacillati; phylum Bacillota; class Clostridia; order Eubacteriales; family Oscillospiraceae; genus Ruminococcus; species Ruminococcus sp. 8Y-12. Next base: position 2,920,700 of record NZ_CM176623.1, read on the forward strand.
GTGGGACATTGACCAGGACTTTATTACCCATACAAAGGCTCTTGCAAAAAAGATGAAGGAGCTGGGAATTATCCGGGAGGTACCGGATGTAGACGCGATGTTTGACCTGTCATTTTTAGAGAAGGCAGAGCAAGATGAAAAATAGTTTAAAATATTGGGTGAGCTGGCTGCTGCCGGCCCTCCTGTGCGCGGTATGGATACTGGCCGCTGAGGCAGGGGGGAAGGAGAGCTATGCGCTCCCCTCACCCAGACAGCTGTTACTGGTGGTATATGATTTTTTGACGGGAACTTTGGAGCTGACCCCCTATTCAGGACAGCTGCCGGAGCATTTGGGCAGAAGCGCATTTCGGGTACTCAAGGGTTTTTTGCTGGCAGGAGGTCTGGGAATCACTATGGGTTTTCTGACGGGCAGACTTCCTTTTTTCAGGAGAATGACCGATCCGCTGGTTCAGGCAGTGAGGGCAATCCCGGGGATAGGCTTTCTGCCGATTTCTATTGTATGGTTCGGCGTGGGAGAGAAAAACACCCTGTTTCTGATCACACTGGCTGCTTTTTTTCCGATCTACTTAAATACCCAGGAGGGGGCTGCCTCTATTCCGGAGGATTATTTGAGAAGCGGAAGGATGCTGGGAGCAAGAAAGGCCTCCCTGTTTTGGCATGTCATCCTTCCGGCAGCGGTTCCCCAGGTATTTGTGGGGCTGAGACTGGGTCTGGGAGTGGCCTGGGCTTATCTGGTGCTGGGGGAGATGACCGGTGTGTCCAAGGGCATCGGAGCAGTGATGATGAATGGAAGAATGCTGGGAAATGTGGAGCTGGTCATGACCGGAATGATCGTCATCGCAGCTGCAGGGAAACTGACGGATTATCTGCTGCTCAAAGTGTATGAACTGGCCTATCCGGGGCCGAAGAGAACGGGTATCAAAGGATAGGAGGGGAGATTATGGTGAAGAGAGCAGAATGTCTGCTGGAACTTAAAAATGTGGGAAAGCGTTTTCTCTCTCCCGGCAGCAAAACCCTTCAGGTGCTTGAACACGTGGATCTGAACGTAGGGAGGGGGGAACTCATTGCCATACTGGGGCCAAGCGGCTGTGGAAAGAGCACCCTGCTGAATATCATAGCGGGATTTGAGAAAGCGGACCAGGGCGAAGTCCTCCTGGAGGAGAAACCTGTGCAAGGACCGTCCAGCCAGAGAGGAGTGGTTTTCCAAAATGCAGTTCTGTTTCCGTGGCTGACGGTGGAGGAGAACATTGCCTTTGGACTCAGAGAGAACAGGATACCCAAGGAGGAACGGGAAAAGAGAATCCGCAGATATCTCAGGCTGATGCATCTTGAGGGGTATGAAAACTACTATGGGGATCAGCTCTCAGGCGGGATGCAGCAGCGCGCATCCATGGCCAGGGTCCTTGTGCTACAACCCCAGATTTTGCTGATGGATGAGCCATTTTCCGCGCTGGATGTGGTTCTGCGGCACAGTATGCAGAAGCTGGTGGCAGAGATCCGCAGGGAATTGTCCCAGACCATCCTGCTTGTGACGCACGACATTGAGGAGGCCCTTCTTCTGGCTGACCGTATTTACGTGATGGGACCCTGCCCCAGAGGTATTCTTCAGGAGATTGAAGTGCCAAGGGGGGAGGAGCTGAAGCTTTCGAGAGAGCTCTTTTCGTTAAAAAACTACATCATGGAGCTTTTTATAGAAAATTATGAAAATGACTTTCCCAAATAGGCGGCAGCGTTTATAATAATATATAGAAAATACAGTCCCCCTTGTTTTGGAGAAGAAAACAAGGGGGAAAATAGTGCGGTGTCTGAATCGAGAAAGGAAGGAAAAGCATGACAGGAAAAGTATGGCTGATAGGGGCAGGGCCTTCAGATCCCGGTCTTTTTACATTAAAGGGAAAGAAGGTACTAAGCGAAGCGCAAGTGGTTGTTTATGATGCCCTGGTAGGCCAGGGGGTATTGAATATGATTCCGGAGGGTGCCCAGCTCATTGATGTGGGAAAACGGGCCAGCCGCCACACCATGCCCCAGGAGGAGATCAACCGAGTGCTGGTTGACAAGGCCAAGGAGGGAAAGCGGGTGGTACGTTTAAAAGGGGGCGACCCCTTTCTGTTTGGACGGGGAGGGGAAGAGCTGGAGCTGCTGACACAGGAGCAGATTCCCTTTGAAGTAATCCCGGGCGTGACCTCTGCCCTGGCAGTTCCCGCATACAACGGGATTCCGGTAACGCACAGGGATTTTTGTTCTTCCCTGCACATCATCACCGGACATAAGAAGCAGGGGGAGTGCTATGACATTGATTTTGAGGCCCTGGTCCGCACAGAGGGGACCCTGGTATTTTTGATGGGAGTTACCGCACTCAGAGATATCTGTGACGGCCTGATTGCCAATGGGATGGACCCGGATATGCCTGCTGCAATATTGCAGAAAGGGACTACCGCGGACCAGAAACGGGTGGTTGCTACTGTGGCCACCCTGAAAGAGGAGTCAGACCGCCAGGGGGTGGAGACGCCGGCCATTATTGTAGTCGGAAAAGTGTGCGCCCTGGCGGACAAGTTCGCATGGTATGAACATCTGCCTCTGGCAGGGAAAAAGATTCTGGTGACAAGACCCAGGGAGTTGATTTCTTCCATGGCGGCAAAGCTAAGGGAAAAGGGGGCGGAGGTGCTGGAGCTTCCCGCAATCCGTACAATACCAATCCGTCCGAATCCTGCATTGGAGGCATGTTTTGAGAAGCTGGGCAGATATCACTGGGTAGTCTTTACCAGTCCGACGGGAGTTAATATATTTTTTGACGCATTGAAACAGGCGGGAAGGGATATCCGCGTGCTGGCAGGGGCAAAGCTGGCAGCCATCGGCAGCGGAACCGGGAAGGCGCTGGAGGCCAGAGGCCTGTTTGCGGATCTGATACCGGATATCTATGATGGGGAGGCGTTGGGACGAGCCCTTGCACAGGTGTGCAGGCCGGGAGAGCGGATACTGATCCCCCGGGCAGCCATCGGAAACCGGGAGCTGACGGAGGAACTGAGTAAAGTGGAGCATTTGGAGGTGGAGGATATCGCCACCTATGACACTTGTTACGAGTCCCAGGAGCTGATTGATGAGCGTATGGAGTTTGAGCAGGGCAGGATTGATTACGCGGTGTTTACCAGCGCATCCACGGTAAAAGGATTTGCCCGGGCAGTAGAGGGCCTTGATTACAGCAAGGTGAAGGCAGTGTGCATTGGAAAACAGACGAAAGCCGCAGCAGATGCTCTGGGGATGGAAACTTACATGGCCAGACAGGCTACCATGGACAGCGTAGCAGCGTGTGTGGAGTCTCTGTGCGGGGACAGAAAAAATAAAGTTGAACAGGAAGGTGACGGACAATGGATATGTTAATCAGACCCAGAAGGATCAGAGGCAGTGAGGTGCTGCGCAGGATGGTGCGGGAGACCAGAGTGGACAAGTCTTCTCTGATCTATCCCATGTTTGTGCGCGAGGGCAGCAATGTGGAGGAGGAGATTCCCTCCATGGAAGGACAGTACCGCTACAGTGTGGATCGGATGGGGTTTGAGCTGGAGCGCCTGGAAAAGGCGGGAGTCAGCAGTGTGATGCTCTTTGGAATCCCTGAGCACAAGGATGAGGCAGGCAGCGGAGCCTATGCAGAGGACGGAATTGTGCAGCGGGCGCTTAAAGAGGCAAAAAAGAACTTTCCACAGATGTATCTGGTTACAGATGTATGTATGTGTGAGTACACCTCACACGGACACTGCGGGGTGCTCACAGGCTGCGATGTGGAAAATGATGAGACCCTGAAGCTTTTGGCAAAGACGGCTCTCTCCCATGTGGAGGCCGGAGCGGATATGGTGGCGCCCTCTGATATGATGGACGGCCGGGTGAAAGCCATCCGTCAGTGCCTGGATCAGGCAGGGCACAAGGAGACGCCCATCATGTCCTATGCGGTCAAATATGCATCCGCATTCTACGGTCCCTTTAGAGATGCAGCGGGGTCTGCCCCTGCCTTTGGAGACCGAAAGACTTATCAGATGGATTTCCACAACCGAAGGGAGGGCATCAAGGAAGCCCTGCTGGATGTGGAAGAGGGGGCTGATATCATTATGGTGAAGCCAGCTCTGTCATATCTGGATGTGATCCGGGAGGTGGCGGACACGGTTCACACACCTGTAGCTGCATACAGTGTGAGCGGTGAGTACGCGATGGTGAAAGCAGGGGCAAAGATGGGATGGATTGAGGAAGACCGCATCATCTGTGAGATGGCAGCGAGCGCGTACCGGGCCGGCACGGACATCTACATCACCTATTTCGCAAAAGAGCTTGCAGGATTTATGAGGGAAGGGAGAATCGGATAATGACCAGATCAGAGACACTTTTTCAGGAGGCAGTTCAGTACATTCCGGGAGGAGTCAACAGCCCGGTGCGGGCTTTTGGAAGCGTGGGGGAGACGCCACGCTTTATCGAACGGGCCGATGGCTCCCATATCTTTGACGCAGATGGAAGGGAGTATATTGATTTTATTGGCTCCTGGGGTCCCATGATTTTGGGACATAACCATCCAGCAGTGAGGCAGAGTGTGGCAGAGGCCTGCAAAAATGGGCTGAGCTTCGGAGCTGCCACAGAGCGGGAAGTGGAGATGGCAAAGCTGATCTGCCAGATTGTACCTTCCGTTGAGATGGTCCGCATGGTCAACTCCGGGACAGAGGCTGTGATGAGCGCTGTCCGGGCGGCGAGGGGGTACACGGGGAGAAGCAAAATTGTAAAATTTATGGGATGCTATCATGGACATTCTGATGCCATGCTGGTGAAAGCAGGATCAGGAGTTATGACTGCAGGAGTGCCCGACAGCGCGGGCGTTCCTGCAGGATGCACTCAGGATACCCTCTCGGCAGTGTACAACGACCTGTCCAGCGTGGAGAGTCTGTTTCAACAGTTCGGCGGGGAGATCGCCGCAGTGATCGTGGAGCCTGTGGGAGCGAACATGGGCGTGGTGCCCCCCGAAAAGGGCTTTCTGGAAGGCCTTCGCTCCATCTGCGACCAATATAAGAGCGTATTGATTTTCGACGAGGTGATCACCGGGTTCCGTTTGGGAATCGATGGGGCACAGGGATACTTTGGAGTGAAGGCTGACCTGACCACATTTGGGAAAATCATAGGAGCAGGAATGCCGGTGGGCGCTTATGGAGGCAGACGCGAGATTATGGAGATGGTTGCACCGGTGGGAACCGTTTACCAGGCAGGAACCCTCAGCGGGAACCCGGTGGCTATGGCGGCAGGCCTGACCCAGCTTCAGATTCTGAGGGATCAGCCGGAAATATACAGAGAGCTGAATGCAGCTGGGGATTGGTTTTTCGAACAGATAAAAAACCAGCTGAGGGAAAAGGGGCTGAGATGGCAGGTAAATCATGTTGGTTCCCTGGGATGTATATTCTTTACAGAGCTTCCTGTCACAAACTATGCCTCTGCCAAGACATCCGACACAGGAAAATATGCCTCTTATTTCAGAAAGATGCTGGAGCAGGGAATCTATTTGGCTCCGGCTCAGTTCGAGGCAATGTTCCTCTCGGCTGCACATACCAGGGAAGAACTGGAAATCACATTAGAATGTATCAAAAAGGTATTATAGGGGCGGTATATAGCCTGACTGAAGCCCTTTTGTGACAGCCTCCACGGCAGAATTGACCTGTAATTTCTCAAAAATATGCTGCAGATGATTGGATACGGTGCGTTCGCTCATATAAAGACGGGCGGCAATCTCCTTTCTCCTGATCCCCGCAGCTACCAATGTGAGCACTTGCTTTTCCGTTTCTGTCAGATCCTCGATGACACCAGGATCTGCGGGAAAGCAGGTGCTTCCTCTTTGTACGGCCAGCAGGAGACGGACAAGTTCCTCCGGTTCCACCTCCTTGCTGATGAATCCCCGGGCACCGATTTTTCTGGCTTCCTTGCGGTAAGCAGGAAGGTCATAACCAGACAGGATGACGATTTTCAGATCCGGAAACTGTCCCAGAAGCCGTTTTGCCAGTACCAGCCCATCTTCCTGGGTAAGACGGCCCAGATTGATATCCACCAGCAGGATGTCCGGCGGCTGTGTTAAAAGCAGAGCATTCAGGTGCTCCACATCCTTAGTGCTGTAAAAACGTTCAATCTCAGGAAAGTCTGACAGCGCGATGGATAGGCTTGATGCAAATAGGGTATGGTCATCGAGCAATAAAATTTTCATAGGAATTTTCTCCTTTCATTGGCATGGACACGGTAATCCTGGTTCCGGTTTCCGGTGTGGAACAGATCGTGAAGCGTCCACCCAGCAGCCGGACCTGCTCCTGTATGGAGTTCAGTCCCCTGTGCTCGGAGTGATTACAGGAATAAGCCTCAAATCCATGTCCATTGTCCGAAACTTCCAAGAAAATTTGCCCGTTTTTTTGAAGAAGTGTCACCTGGATGTTGTCCGCGCATGAATGTTTTCCTGCATTCGTAACCAGCTCTTTTATCATCCGGTAGAGGAGCATTGTATAGGGTTCTACCAAAAAGAGAGAGTCGTCACAGTCCAGAGATATTGACGTGGAGGAATGTTCTGACAGCGTATCCAGCAGATTGCGGAGATTTTCCTTTAAAGTCAGGCTCTGGGGCAGAGTGGGATGGCAGGACTGCATCTCCTGGCGGATGGAGTCACATCGTTTAGAAAGCGTTTCCTGCAATAGCTGCTGCACCTGTGGCTGGTCAGCCTTTTTTAATAAATTTTTCACAGAGAGAAGATCCTGCAGGACATCATCGTGCAGATAGTTGGAAAAATCCTTTCTCAAATCCTCCTCCCGCTTAATCTGCTGCAGCGAATACTCATAGAAATGCTGCCTGTCAATGGGACCGCAGGGATTTTCCGTTTGTCTGCAGACCTGCCTGTACAAGAGCAGATTGGACAGCATTGCCAGAAGTATGGCACATTGATATAGCAAGAGAATCCCGGCAAAAGGAATGCGAAAAACAAAAATTACAGGGACAGCTAAGAGGAGTCCGACTGAGGCTAAAAAGATGGCGTTTGTGCCTGTGAGCTCCAGAGAACTTGCCTGTTTTGGATGGCTTTTGCAGACAATCACATGAATGCTGAAAAATGCCGGCAAAAACAAAAGACAGCTTCCCATATTTTCCATATATCCAGGATATTTAAAAAAGGCGGCTGTATAGCAGGCAAAAGGTAATGCTACAAAGATGAGAGAAAGCAGCAATTCACTGCGGTGGTTTTTCAGTACAAACCAGATACGCCGCCGGTGGACCAGACCTACAAGGAGTACAAGGACCAGCGAAATAAGGGCTTGACCCAGGTAGGCAAAGGCAAATGCGCGGGGCGATATAAAATAGCATATCAGCGCGCCAATACCGAAAAGTCTGGTCAGGTACAGCAGTGCACTCCGGTACCGGTACGCGGATGCCTGAAACAGAAACATCTGGACGAAATAAACCGTCTGACACAGACATACGGGGAGCAGCAGAACAGAAAGCGCATCAGCAGCCGGAAACGGGTGAAACGCTGAGAGCAGAAACTGCCAGCCTGAAAGTAACAGTAAAAATGTAAAATGGTTCAGAGTCTGATTGTTCTGTATGTTTTTGTATGAGATATAGGCCGCGTCCGTAAAGAAGAGCGATACAATGATCAGATGCGCATAGTGTTCCGGCAAAATTACAGTTTTGCAAAAATGCAGGGCAAACAAATATGCAATGACTGACAGCTGATGGATCAGTAGTAGTATCTGTCTTGAAAAATAGTTATGCTTCATAAGTTTTCTTCAACCTCAACTTTGTATATACTAGGTACGTAACTGTTCAGGAACTTCACAGCTACATGCAAAAATCCATTTAAAATCAAATATATTGTACCCCTCTCTATCCGTAAGCGCAAGTGCAGGGATTCCCCTCTCAATTCCCAGTAATTTTATAACAGGACCTCTTTGTCAACTGATAATAAATAAAGTATATCAGAGAAAACATTGCCATTGCGAACAGGATGGGAGCAAAGACCGCACTTCCCTTTCCAAGTAAATCGTCCATCAGCGCAGACTTGTAGCAGATGATGGCAAAGGTACTGTGCAGCATTCCAAGTAAATAAGGGAGCAGGAAATAAATCTGGATCTGCCGGCGCACAGCCCGCTTTATCATTTTACTGCTGTATCCCATCCTGCTCATAATCTCATAGTCTGGTTTATCATAGTGTGCGGCAGAGATATTCTGAAAGTAGAGAATGCTTCCGGTCGCGATCAGAAAGATGACAGTGGCAAAGCAGACCAGCAGCATTGTCGGGCTGTTTAGTGTGAGCATCTCATCCCAGCGGTACCATGCGGAAACCAGATAGGGATTGTCCGGCATGATCTCTTTTAGCGCGCGGTATGCAGTCTCACTTTGCCGCATCCCCTCTCCGTCAATACTGATGACCTGAATCGTTTCAGGCTGCAGTTTACTCAGCCTTTGATACAGACTGTCCGATATCACCAATGTGCCGACGCTGTTGCCAAAACCAATGGGATTGTGCAAGGTAACGTCTTTTACTGTAACACTTTCGACCAGGGATTCTCCTGAGGACAGATTATATACAGCTCCCACGTCACTCACGGAAGAATCCGGCCGGTACTTGACCAAAACACATTCGTCTATGTCCAGTGGGGAAAGCCGGGAAACAGCGCCCTGCATCGCTGTCAGTGTGTTGTAATCTGACTGGCGGATACACTCAAATCCGGGAACGCGTCCTTTTTCTGCACTGATATTATATTCTGGCGGAAGACGGTCTGACTGGGCAGAGACTTTTAAGAGCACGGTCTCGTGGCTTGCGTATGCATCAGCGCCAACGGCCTGGTTCAATGCATTCAGTGACGCCTGCTTTTGCCAGGCCTTGGTCACCCTAAACTCGAGCGCGGACGGAATGACCCGCTTAAGGGCTGCCATAGGATACCAGACAGAGAGGGTGGAAGACCCTAAGATGGACAGTGTTGCCGCGGACAGCAGGATGAGCAGAATCAATGACTTGGCGTTGGAGCGAATCCGGTGCATGAATTTTGGAACTACAATGATTGTATTCTCGCGGTAAAGAAATCCACTCCTTTGTTTCATCCTTTTGCAGGCACAGGGCAGAAAAGAATAAATAAAAAATAGAGTGCCCACCACCACACAAAAGAGTGTGAGGAGTGCAATAGGAGAAAAACCGATGGTATTCCACAGGGAACTTTTTCCTCGCGTTATATCCAGGGCAAGGCCATAGCCAAGCAGCAAAAGGACAGCTCCCAAAATGGCGGTACACCAATGTAACCGTATGGGTTTTTCCGCATTCTTCTCCAGGCGTACCATATCAAACAGCGAGGTCTTCCAAAGCAGCTTTGCATTGGAGAACGCAAGCGACAGCAGAATGACAAGGACAAATACTGCGCTGAATTTCACTGCACTGGGATTGACCAGGGGAATCCGGGTTTGGTCAACGCTTAGATCTAAAAGTGCTGTGATACCAGCAGTTAACCCCTTATGAAGCAGACTTCCGGTCAAGATCCCCACAAATAAGCCGCCTGTACTGACCAGTATATTTTCAATGGTCAAAAGCTTCAGCATTGCAGCTTTGCGATATCCCAGAAGAGCATAGATGCCCAGTTCTCTCGTGCGGCGCAGCATAAAAAACTTGTTGGAATATGACATATAGAAGATTACAAAAGCCATAATAAAGAGAGACACGGTTTTACTCATGGTTTCCACCCTGCCATCAGATGAAATTTTTTCCATGATAACCTCATTCATAGAGAACGAGAGAAAGCAGAAAAAAACCATCAGGACAAAGGAGACGGAAAAGAGATAGAGGGTGTAAAAAGAATAGTTTTGTTTTAGGTTTTTCCAGGCGATCGTGTATAATTTCATCGTGAATCCTCCCGTTTTTTGTTCTGACGTGAGGTCTCCTTTAAGATCTCCTCATAAAAATCCCGCCGGGTGCCTGAACAGCGGCTGGCCTCTAGCTCTGAGATAATCCGACCATCCTTAAAATAAAGAATACGGTCTGTATAGCTCGCAGCATAAGGATCGTGGGTGACCATGAGTATGGTTGTGCCAAGGGTACGGTTGGCTTCTGAGAGTGCCAAGAGCAGCTCTGTGGTAGAACTGGAGTCCAGCGCACCGGTCGGTTCATCCGCAAAGATGAGAGGCGGACGTTTTACAATAGCGCGGGCTGCGGCAACGCGCTGGCGCTGGCCCCCGGACAATTCACATGGATATTTGCCCAGCTGTGAGCCAATGCCGAACAGATCAGCCAATTCTTTTACATTCTTTTCTATTTCAGGGGCAGGCCTGTTTAACAGAGTCAGGGGCACGGCTATATTTTCCTGTACCGTCAGGCTGTCCAGCAGAAAATATTCCTGAAAGATAAAGCCCAGATTATTTTTCCTGAAATCGGCAGCCGCTGTCTGTCTCAGCTTCTGAATCTGGATATTACCCATGGAAATATTTCCATGGGTGGGCGCATCAATGGTGGACAGCACGTTTAAGAGGGTAGTTTTCCCGGAACCGGACGCTCCCATAATTCCCAGAAATTCGCCTTTTTTTACGCTGAAGGATACGTGGTCCAGCCCTGGCCTGGTTTGGTTTTTATACAGCTTGCTTATCTCTGTAACCTGCAATAGTATTGACATTTGATTCACTCCTAACTTTTTGGGATATCTAAAGTATAGAGAACATACAGGTACAAGACATGAGTAATTTGCGCAAATATACAAATCCACCGGCCTCTTTTTTCGGTTGACTTATATACGTTAAGAGGGTATCCTAAGATAAAAATTTGGAGTGAGGGGCAGAAAATTGAGAGATATATACTATATTGAAGATGACCAGAATATTGCGCAGATTGTCGCTGAATATCTGGAACAAAGAGCGTTCTCTGTTACTATCTTTTCTACAATCGCCCAGGCCCGGCGGGGTTTGCAAAAGCAAAAACCAGATATGTGCCTGGTTGACTGGAATATGCCGGATGGTCAGGGCGACATGCTCTGCCGTTTTATCCGTTCCAGGTGGAGTGATCTGCCGGTGATCTTCCTGACAGTGCGTGGAGACGCAGCCGATATTGTAGCTGGTTTTCAATATGGGGCGGATGATTATGTGGTAAAGCCCTTTGAACTGGAGGTATTATATTCCAGGATTCTGGCGTTGCTCCGCCGTGCCGGGAATGTTTCGGACCAGGTTCTTTCCTGCGGCAGCATCTCCATCAACGAGAGCAGAATGGCGGTATTCTGCGGGGATGATGAGATTGTTGTGAGCCAGGCCGAATACCAGCTGCTTTTGATCCTGCTGCGCAATAAGGGAAAAACAGTCAGGAGAGAAAAGCTTTTGCAGGAGGTCTGGGACAGCAGTGGCAGTTACGTAAATGATAACACGCTGACTGTGACCATGAAACGTCTGCGTGAAAAACTGCATCAGCCGTTGTGCCTGAAAACCATCCGCAGCTTTGGCTACCGTATGGAGGAGACGGAATGAGCGGCAGAAAAAATAGCACGGTTACCATTTTGTTGGTTGTTGCTGTAAGCTTGATTACAACCACACTGACTGTGCTTTTCATGTCAAAATACCATGAAGATATCCAGTTTCAAATGATTGGCGGGATCTGCCAAATGTTGACAGAGGCAGACGCCGTTGACACAGATGCACTTTTAAAAGCAGTCAAGGGTAACAGGGATAGGGTACAGGTATCCTCCGCAAAAAACTTTCTGGAGAGTTACGGATATAAGTCCTCAGATTTTACAGACAACCGATGGGAGCTTGTATATCTGATAGCCGCAATATGCTTTTGCGTGGGCATCCTGGTATTTCTGTGGTCCTTTAGGTATTGGAAAAAGAAGGAAAGTGAACGCATTCAGGGTTTGACGGATTACTTGGAGAGAGTCAATATGGGGGGACAGGAAATTTTACTTGAAGCAGAGGAGGACGATCACTCCAGGCTGCAGGATGAAATTTACAAAACCGTCACCACCCTGTATCACACCAGGGATGCCGCGCTTACGGCAAAGAGCAATTTTGCAGATAATCTGTACAATATAGCCCATCAGCTGAAGACACCCATCACTGCGATTTCACTGTCAGCCCAGATGATGGAGGAAAAGTTTGTTTCGGAGTATCCAAGGCAGATACAAAAGCAAGTGGCACGGCTGACGCATTTAGAGGAGGCGCTGTTGCTGCTATCACGCATCGACGCCGGCACACTCCCTTTTGAAAAGACAAGCATAGATGTGTTTACGCTGTTGGAACTGGCGGCAGATCATTTGCAGGAGCATTTTGTGCGCTCCGGTGTGGCGATCGATATTCCAGAGGTGAGCCCAGCGGGAGATAGCTCTGTACGAGTACTGGCTGATATGGAATGGACAATGGAAGCCATCATGAACCTGCTCAAAAATTGTATGGAGCACAGCCCGGCAGGGACAACCGTACACTGCTCTTACAGCCAAAATCCCCTGTATGTCCAGATACGGATGTGGGATGAGGGGCCTGGTTTTGAAAAAGAAGATATTCCTCATTTGTTTGAACGGTTCTACCGGGGGCAAAATGCTGTCAGAGGAGGCATCGGGATTGGCCTATCTCTTTCAAAGGCAATAATTGAGATGCAGAATGGAATCATCAGAGCCGGAAATCTGAACGAAGGCGGCGCTTATTTTGAAGTCCGTATGTACAGTCACTGAGATGTAACTTTAGCCTGTTATAATAAAAATGTACCAATAAATGTATTCGTACATATGGAAATACCATTTTCATTGTAATGGGAAAGGAGAAAAAGATATGGACATTTTAAAATGTGAAGGTGTCAGGAAGGTATACGGATTAGGAGACAATCAAGTGACGGCATTGGACGGCATTGATCTCTCTGTCAGTAAAGGTGAATTTGCAGCAATTGTGGGGGCTTCGGGTTCGGGAAAATCCACATTGCTTCATATTCTTGGAAGTGTGGACAAACCCTCCTCAGGGAAAGTTTTGATAGAGGGGAAAGATATCTCCACGTTAAATCAAACGCAGGCAGCAATCTTCCGGCGCAGAAAGGTGGGCTTGATTTATCAGTTCTATAATCTGATCCCTACGCTTACAGTGCAGAAAAATATACTTATGCCGCTTTTTTTGGATAAAAAGGCAGTAAATAAGGAATATTTTGATCAGGTAATAGACTCTCTCGGCATTGGGGATAAGCTGGAGGCTTTGCCAAGCCAGCTTTCCGGAGGACAGCAGCAGAGGGTGGCAATTGCCAGGTCTTTAATTTACCGCCCGGCTCTGCTTTTAGCAGATGAACCAACCGGTAATTTGGACCAAAAGAATTCCAGGGAAATCATTGATATGCTGAAATTGTCCAACCGCAATCTGAACCAGACCATTATACTGATCACGCACGATGAAAAGATTGCTCTGGAGGCAGAGCGTATCATAACAATTGAAGATGGCCGTATTATCAGTGATCAAAGGCAGCGGGGGTGATTTGTATGTGGAAAGATTATTCCTGGAGTTATATAAAGAATAACCGTGCTTCCAGCCTGTCCGTGACCGTGGCAGCCTTTATCTCTGCTTTACTTCTGTCTTTGCTGTGCAGCTTGTTTTACAACTTTTGGCACTATGATATTGAGGGGTTCAAATTAAAGGAAGGCGCCTGGCAGGCCAGAATTACAGGAGAGATGGATGCAAAAGATATGGCCTTAATACAGAATTTCGCCAATGTGGACCAGGCTCTCGTCAACGAAGAACTGTCCGTTAAAGAGGCAACGGTGGTAGATATTTATTTTAAAAATATGAGGACGATTTTTGATGATATGCCGCAGATTGCTGAAAATGTGGGTTTGGAGCCGGACGCAATTACATACCATTACACACTCTTGAACATGTATCTGATCCGTGACCCCGATGACCCTGCACCACGGATGATTTTCCCTTTAAATTTAGGAATAACGATCATGGCATGTTTCTCTCTGGTTATGATTATCCACAATTCCTTTGCGGTAAGTATGAATGCGCGGATTCATCAATTTGGTATTTTCTCCAGTGTGGGAGCAACACCAAGGCAGATACGGACCTGCCTGCTGCAGGAGGCAGCTTCGCTATGTGCAATACCGATTGCAGCAGGCAATCTACTCGGCATTGCACTCAGCATGGGGGTTATGGAACTGACAAACACGATAGCAAAAGATGTAGACGGGCGCCATGAGGCTGTCTGGGTGTATCATCCGCTGGTTTTCGTGTTTACCCTTGCCATCACCATTATTACTGTATGGATTTCCGCCTGGCTGCCGGCAAGGAAGATGAGCAGACTCACCCCGCTGGAAGCAATAAAAAATACAGGTGAACTTCAACTAAAAAGAAAGAAAAGTTCCCCAATATTAAATTTACTGTTTGGCACAAAGGGCGAGCTTGCCGGAAACGCATTGAAGGCACAGAAAAAGGCTTTGCGGACAGCTACACTGTCTCTGCTGTTTTCTTTTCTGGCGTTTACCCTCATGCAATGCTTTTTTACCCTTTCTAAAATCAGCCAGAGAATGACCTATTATGAAAAGTACCAGGATGCCTGGGATATCATGGTGACACTGAAGGATACGCAGATCGAATCCTTTGAAGAAACAGACGAATTGCAAAGGCTTACAGGAGTGCAAAGCGGTGTTGTATACCAGAGGGCAAAGGCGAAAAGGATTCTCACGCAGGAGGAGATAAGTGAAGATTTAACAGCCTTAAACGGTATGCGGAATGCTCCAGAAAAGTATGTGACGGATTTGGGGGACGAGTGGTTGGTGAGTGCTCCGATTGTCATACTGGACGATGCCAGTTTTCAGGCATATTGTGAGCAGATCGGCGTGACGCCACGGCTGGACGGGGCGGTAATCTTAAATCAAATTCGGGATAGTACGAACCCTGATTTCCGCAATACCGAGTATTTTTCATATGTAAAGGAAAACCAAAGTACAAGTGTCCTGCGGCAATCCGGGCAGGAGGAGATTACGGCTGAGATACCGGTGATATCTTACACCCGTGAAGTCCCGCTGCTGCGGGAGGAATACGCTACATTGGATTACTATGAACTGGTTCATTTTCTGCCGTTGTCTGTGTGGAAGGAAATAAAAGGGCAGATAGGTGGTGAGCAGGAAGATTCCTATATCCGGATTTTGGCGGATGAAAATGTGACATTGGAGGAACTGACCGCATTACAGGAAGAGGTTGGAAAGATAGTTGATGGGAAGTATGAAGTGGAAAGTGAGAACCGTATCCAGGATAAAAAATCAAATGACCAAATGATACAGGGAATGATGCTGATCATAGGAGGCTTTTGCGTGCTGCTTGCTGTTATTGGAATTGGCAATGTATTCTCCAATACCTTGGGATTTGTACGCCAGAGAAGACGGGAATTTGCCCGGTATATGTCCGTGGGGCTGACTCCGGGAGATATGAAAAAAATGTTCTGTATAGAAGCTTTAGTACTTGCAGGGCGCCCGGTGCTCATAACATTGCCGCTGACTGTGACTGCGGTTGGAATAATGATAAAGGCAAGTTATCTGGACCCTATGATCTTTATCAGGGAGGCGCCTGTGATGCCCATATTTATCTTTTTTCTGGCTGTTTTTGGGTTTGTGGCATTGGCTTATGGCATTAGCTGGAAAAGGGTGGCCAGGATAAGCTTGACGGATGCCCTGCGGGATGACACCATGATGTGACCGGCATGGCTTTATGCTGACAGCATAAAAGAAAAACAGGAGTCGGGATATATGGATAGGAAAGAGCTTGTCAATCAAAGCATTGATTACATTATGCGGCATTTAGCTGTAAAGTCGATCAAAGTGCTATAGATATAAAATTAAACCCGGCAAAAACAATCACAGACTTATCACAATGCATTTGCGATTTCTGCTTGAAGGCAGACCAGGATTGCGGTTTAGATAATGTGATGTGGATCAAATATCTATCGCTACATTGACCGGGACAATCAAAGAGTTGTAATGGACTTCTGTATTCCCGTTTCATAAGAGCAAGAATACAGAAGTCAGAACAATGACTTTCTTTCTATACTGAAGAAGTGTTTAAATTACTTCGATAGAAAGGAGGTCATTCTCTATGCTATTAAGCAAAGAAGTGAACCCTGTCATTTGGATCATACAGTACAGCGCACCGCCGGCTCTTATACACTACTGTAAAAAGTTCGGTAAGAAAAAGAGGATGCAAGCATAAAGATCGAAAGCCAATATGTTTTACCAGTGAAGATATCTTCCATTTTACGCGCAAAACGTAGCATTTTCCAGCGAGAATCTGAGGCCCTGATTTTAACGTAATAGAATTCAAAGTAACACTGAACAAGACCTTAGAAAAAGCAAATTAGCATCGTCATCATATTCTTGTGCGGCCATTGCACGGTCTGAACAGAAAAGATGAAATGTTGCTGTGAGCGTGTGAACAGTAACGATAAAATCCAACAGCAATCAAGCCAATTGTAAAATGTATTGAATGCTTCCTGGTAAATAAAGTATAATGTCTATGAGTAATGTCTACTTTTGTATAAAGATGGTTTGGAAATCAAGATTATACAAAAAGGTGGTCATTCCTCATTTTTTTGCAAACTCCCATAAAAACAAAGTTTAACAATAAAATAAGACAGTAAATGGACACTACCATAAAAAGAAAGGGGAGCTAAGATATGACAGAAAACGCACAAGAATATCTGGCGGGTTTGCAGAAGACGGTCGCGGTCAGCGCCTTAATTGAGAAAGCGATGGCGGCAAAGAAGGCGCTGGAAAGTCAGAACGCCATTGTGGAGCGTGTGGCACATCAGCGGAGCGAATTTGCCAAAGCCTTTGGCACAACGTCTATTGACACGGCACCGGTATTATCTCACCTGTGTCCTCAACGGAATCCAGGAGATTTTGTCTCCATCGCTGAAATGAATCGCACAGTATCTAAAAACGGTTCGCTCCGTGTGGCGGCTTACATCCGGGTTTCCACAGACTCCGCCGATCAGGAGAATTCCTATGAAACCCAGGATAAATACTTCAAACAGCTGTTATCGCTCAACCCGAAATGGGTTTGCGCCGGGGTTTACTCGGACTACGGTATTTCTGGCACCAGCAAACAGAAACGTACCGGTTATCAGCGTATCCTCCGGCATTGTCTGGAGGGCAAGATTGACCGGATCGTATGCAAATCCATTTCCAGATTCGCCAGGAACACCAGTGACTTCATAGCTGCGCTGGATATCCTGCATGAGTCACATGTGACCATCCTGTTTGAAAAGGAAGGCTTGGACACCGCAGACTCCACCAGCGATTTTATCCTCACGACGCTGGCTGCCATCGCCCAGGAAGAGTCACGCTCTATCTCCAGCAATATCCTCTGGGGGATACAGAAGCGTTATCCGAAAGGGCAGGTTCGGAATTATGGTATCTACGGCTATCGGTTTGCAAAAGGCGAGGGGGCGATGGAAACGCTGGAGGACGGCTACCAGATTCACCGCGTGGAGGTTGTGGAGAAGGAAGCGAAGGTGGTCCGGCGTATTTTCCATGCTGTGGATGATGGCATGTCTTACGCGGATGTCGCCCGTATGCTAAACTTTGAGCATATCAAGGCCCCTAACCACGGGAAGCCGCCAAAGAAAATACAGGGGAGGAGTACGGTTAAGCCGGGCGTGGAGACCGGCTGGACGGTGGATATGATCTCACGTATGGTTTCTCTGGAACGCTACTGTGGGGATGCGCTCCTGCAGAAAACCTACACGCCGGATTTCCTGACCCATAAGAGCAGGAAAAATAAAGGAGAGAAGCCACAGTACATGGTGCGGGACCATCATCCGGCAATCATTGACCGGGAACTGTTTGAGAGCGTGCAGATTGCAAGGAAGATTAACGCGGCAAGATGCGGAACCAGAGGCGGGGAGCGCAGAAAAAGGGCTTTTTCCGGCAGGCTGTCCTGCCCGCACTGCGGCAGAAATTACAATGTCAGGAACACCGGCCGCTATCCGATCTGGTTCTGCCCGACCATGGCGCTGAACAATGGGAAATCTATTTGCCACGCGGAGAAGATATATGAAGAACAGATCGTGCGGATGTTCCGTAAGGCGTTTATTGACCGGTTCCGGCTGCTTGCCCAGGTGGTGATGGATGATGTGAAGGTAGCAGACATCATGAGCGGACGCTATGGGGAGGATGAAGAGCAGTTCTGCCAGTTTTCCCCCCGGGCGGATGATTTTGTATCGCAGATTAGCCAGCGGCTGGAAAATATCCAAAAGACGGACTTCATGGAGCGTGACCGTGGGTTCCTGAAACGGCAGATGGATGCGCGGGAGGCTGCCATGACAGAATCCATCTGCAGAGCAAGGATGTTGCGGATGCAGAAAAATGCGCTGGAAACCCGTAGGAGACTGCAAACTGACAGTTCCGTGAAGGAGGAGGACCTCCTTTCTTGCACTAAGAGGCTGGAAGCTGAGTGCACCCATCTTACAGAAGTACAGGAGGAAAAAAGGCATCTGGAGGAGCGGCTGGCTTACCTGGAAAGGTACTGGGAGCAGGTAGAATATGACTATGAGGAGAGGGAACGGGCTCTGGCGTGGATAAAGACACTGCCAAGAGGGCAGGAAGGGACAGTGTCGTTTTTAAATGGACTTACCAGCGAGTATGTGAAGGCATTTGCCTTATCGATCACCGTCCACGACCCCTTCCATTATACGGTACACTGGTTTGACGATACGAAAACAAATGTGGAGATGTACTCCAATTTAGTAGATTACCGATATACCTCGGATTATTTTGATGGGCATCGGATGCGGCAGAAATGCAAAAGGAAAACGTGAGGCAGCTGATGGAGGCTGTCTTTTTTATCTTGAAAGAAGATAAAGCCTACGGTGTGCACTAATACATTAAGCTTGAAAACACCTCGCTAAGTGTAATATGTGTCCGGCAGATGGCAGAAGCGCGCAGATGAATTATATTATGCATAGTACACAGAAGGCGTCTTGTGGATGACGCGCGCTCTGCCGCAAATACGCCGAGGCATATTCAAAAAGAAGAAAGCTATGAAAAAATCAGATATTAGTAAGACGGCTGTGGGCCGTAGAAAGAGAGGAAATTATGACACAGACGGTACAAACAGCGCCAGCGGTATCAAGGAGCCAGATGGTATCTACCGCGTCGGCGGAGCAGAAAGTACAAAGGGTATACGCAAGGAAACCGGAAGTATGCGTCATTCCGGCAACAAAACGCTCCGCAGAGGGCGGCGGTCAGATCAAGAAACAGAAATCCCTGCGGGTTGCGGCGTACTGCCGTGTCTCCACGGAGGATGAGAGTCAGCAGACTTCCTATACAACGCAGAAAGCATTTTACACAAGGATGATCACCGGGCATATGGAATGGACGCTGGCTGATATCTATGCAGACGAGGCCATTTCCGGAACCTCCAGGGCGAAAAGAAAGGGCTTCAACCGCATGATGGACGATGCCCAGGCAGGGAAGATGGATTACATTGTGACTAAATCCATCAGCCGGTTCGCCCGGAATACGGTGGATACGCTGAACTGTGTAAGGCAACTCCGCCAGTTGAACCCGCCAGTGGGCATTTTCTTTGAGAAGGAGAACATTGATACACTGGATGCCACCGGTGAGCTGATACTCACAATCTTATCCGCGCTGGCGCAGGACGAGTCACGTTCCATTTCCGACAATATCCGCTGGTCCATTCAAAAAAAATTCCAGCGCGGCGAGGCGATGGTGGACTTAAACCGGATGCTGGGTTATGATAAAGGACCTGATGGGGAATGGTTAATCAACCCAGTGCAGGCCGAAATCGTGCGGTACATATTCGAGCGGTTTGTCTGCGGCGTTTCCAGTAACTCCATCGCAAAGGAGCTGAACGCGATGGGAAAGAAAACAGCCAGGGGAAGCATCTGGAGGGCGGATGCGGTGCTGTACATTCTGCGGAATGAGAAATATGTGGGGGATTGCGAGAGCCAGAAGACAGTGACGAAGAACTTCCTGACCCATGAGGCAAGTATCAACAACGGAGAAGCGCCTAAATATTATGTGGCAGACCACCATGTGGGTATTATTGACCGCCTGACCTGGGACAAGGTGCAGGCCATGCTCCTTAACCGTTGCAGCCGCTCCAACGAGAGGGGGGCAAAGCCGAAGCAGCGCAGAGGCAACAATGCCTCTCCATTCACGAATCTGATCTGCAGTGTGGACGGCTGCGGGGAGAAAATGTTCCGGCTGGGGTACAATACACCTCTCCACACCTATACAGACAGCCGGTCAGCGGCGGCAGAGGGGCTGGACCCGGCAATGTATAAGGAGCGGTATTATTTTTACTATCCAGTATGGAGATGTACGAGGAACGCACAGAAGACAAAGAACCACCCAAAGGGAAGATGCGCCTCCGGCTCCATCTACGAAGCCGTGCTGGAGCAAAGCTTTATGGAGATGCTGTACAAACTCAAGCGCGATCATGATGCCAACGGTGACGCCAGCCAGCTGACGCGGCTTTTCCGGAAAGCCTGTGAGCGTGTAGATCGCCTTACCAGTGGTAACCTTTATTCGGTACAGCGGCTAGAAATGCTGGAGCTGCAGATCGAAGAGCTGGAAGAAAACCTGCACAAGACAGTGGGAAAACAGGCGTATGCTCTGCGGTACGCGGCAATAGAAAAGGATGAGCTCCTGAAACAGAGCATTGAGGATGAGAAGATCACAATGAACGAGATCGAGGTTGAACTGCATAACGACATTTTAGCCGCCAGTCTTGAAACTCAAAGGACTTCTGAAGAGGCAGAGGAAGGTAGCGAGGCTGCGATCTATGCAAATTTGGCGGAGGATATCCGAAAGCGTATGGAGGAGCTAAAAAAAGAGCGGGCTGCTTTAGAAGCGGAGCAGGGGGCGACCACGGCCATGCGCAAGAATTTTGATTTCTTCCTGCGCTGTCTGAGACAACTGCCCGAGGAGAACCACGCCGGCATGAAAATGAACGTCAACGGCCTGGATGTGGAAGGCAGCCTGTTCAGAGATATCGAGGGAAAAGCAAAGGCCGGGAAAAGGAGCAGTGCGAAGAGCGGACATATTCGGATTACGGAGGAAAAGATTAAAGCGGCACCTGATTACCTGAATTTTGAAAAGGGAATTTATATTGCTTTCATCAAGAGTGGATTGGTTAAAGGAGATGAGGTGGAGTATACGACGAACTTTGGGGTAAGATTTACGAGTAAGGGAAATAGACGGACGCTGGGAAGCTTCCTGGGCTTCCGCAGGGCGCAACCAGATGGCACAGTGGAATTCCTGGATGAAATTTGGAAGGTCAGCAATAGGGGGGTGTGCTATACGCGGAAGGAAATTAAGGATAGTGACAGGATGTATAACAATCGGGTATAGTTGTTACGGAGTGAAAAAATTTGTGGATTTTTCAGAGCGTACACTATTTTATACGGAGATTTGATCTAATATTGGCATTCTAGAATATGGAGAAGAGGGAAACGAGTATTTATGGGGTAAACCAGAGCGCGATAATGTAAAAGATTGGTAACTGAAGATTAACAATTGATTTGAGAAATATGAGTTTACTTCAGTTCTATGAAATAATGAGACAAAACAGATGTAGATTGTATAGTTTTATTTCTGCTATGAACGAGTTATATAGGGACAAGAATGAGAATTGATTCTGGCTCCGATGGTTGCCACCCACTTCACGATGATTTGTGAAGCAGGATAGTGACCTTCGGGGCTTCTCTTTTTGCCTTTGTTTCTGAGTATTTTCCTTATTATATAACGCTTTTTTGGATGTTATTATTATTTGCTTATCTACAACGGAATTTCTATGAATGTACATTTTAAGAAAAGAATCTATTTCGACCGCTGATATTTAGTCAGTGGTCTTTTCGTTTGTCTGCAAAGAACGAAGAAGCTCATTACACCATTAGAATGTAGCTACATACGGTTACTTTCTTGGAAATTAGCTATGCGTTGATTTGGCTGTTTTAATTATGAATTTAGGGTAGGGGAATGTCTACCTCAAACTTTCAGTGGCGGTGTAATGGCTGAGAGTGGAGTCAAATTATCATTTAAATTTCCCCATTACAATCATGCTTTATTGTAGAGCTACTGTTGATGATGATACTTACATTTTTCCGGCGAATTAGAGGTGCGGTGAAAAATGTTGAAAACCGTGGAAATCTATTTTTCTGGAAAAGTTTATTGCAGACGAGAGCTGGACATGATAACTGCATTTTTTGGGGGAATTAGAGGTAGAGAGTGGCAGATGATTGTTCATATTGCAATAAGCGAGAGACATGAACTTGTACAGTTTTAACAAAATGTGCTGGGCGAGAGGTAATGACAATAAGAGTCAGCACTTTGAAAAATAGGGATGCGGGACTACGAGGTATGACAATAAGACCTAACACTTTGATGAGATGTTGTCCATAAGGTGTATACCTCAAAGTTTCAGTAGTAGTCGAAAAGCGGCTGGAATAGAACTGCAAGGATGACCACTGTGAAAAAAATGATAACTACAGTTGTGATGACCACACTGTTTTATATAGCATGATCGGCTCAATATGAGCCTTACATAAAAGATACAAATGGAGGATATAGGTTTATGAAAAAGGACTATAAAATTACGGTTGCGGGTACTGGTTATGTTGGTTTGTCGATTGCCACTCTGCTCTCCCAGCATCATCAGGTGACGGCTGTGGATATCATCCCGGAAAAGGTGGACTTGATTAACAACCGTAAGTCCCCAATTCAGGATGACTATATCGAAAAATATCTGGCTGAGAAAGAACTGAACCTGACCGCAACACTGGATGCAAGGCTGCATACTCTGATGCGGACTTTGATGTAATTGCGGCTCCTACAAAATACGACAGCCACACGCAGCACTTCGACACAAACGCAGTCGAGGCTGTGATTAAGCTGGTCATGGAGTATAACCCGAACGTCATCATGGTCATCAAGTCCACGATCCCTGTAGGCTACACTGCATCCGTGCGTCAGAAGTTCAACAGCAAAAACATCATCTTCAGCCCGGAATTTTTAAGAGAAAGCAAGGCTCTGCATGATAACCTGTATCCTTCCCGGATCATTGTTGGTACTGACCTGAGCAATGAGCGTTTGGTTGAGGCAGCACATGAGTTTGCTGGTCTGCTGCAGGAAGGTGCCATCAAGGAGAACATCGATACTTTGTTCATGGGCTTCACTGAGGCAGAGGCAGTCAAGTTGTTCGCCAATACATATCTGGCTCTGCGTGTGGCTAACTTCAACGAGCTGGACACTTACGCAGAAAGCAAGGGTCTGAACACCCAACAGATCATTGACGGCGTTTGCCTTGATCCTCGTATTGGCAGCTATTACAACAACCCGTCCTTTGTCTACGGCGGATATTGCCTGCCCAAGGATACCAAGCAGCAGCTGGCTAACTATTCAGATGTGCCAGAGAACCTGATTGAAGCAATTGTGGAATCTAACCGCACTCGCAAAGGCTTTATCGCTGACCGTGTTTTGAAACTGGCCGGTTACTACGGCTATGACGAGGACAACGAATATGACAAGGCACAGGAGAAGTCGGTTACAATCGGTGTATATCGTTTGACCATGAAGTCTAATTCCGATAATTTCCGCCAGAGCTCTATTCAGGGTGTTATGAAGCGCATCAAGGCCAAGGGTGTCACTGTGGTCATCTACGAGCCGCCCCTGAAAGACGGTGACACTTTCTTTGGCTCTGTCGTTGTCAATGATCTGGCTAAGTTCAAGGAAATGGGTAACGCCATTATTGGGAATCGGTATAGTAGAGAGCTTGATGACGTGAAGGATAAGGTTTATACACGCGACATTTTCCAGCGTGACTAAAGAGTAAGCAGAGAAAGAAGTACATAGAGGGGAGATGCAGGATGGCAAAAAAGAAATTGCTGATTTATGCACATTACTACATACCTGATACTACATCCACAGGCCAGATTCTCCGTGAACTGGCAGAAGGCATGTTGGATCAGTTTGATATTACAGTAATTTGTGTGGTTCCAAGCTACTAGGGAACCATTGAAGATAAATATAAGACACAGAAGTATTACGAAGAAGAAATCAATGGAGTAAAAGTTTTAAGGATAAGAGTTCCGGAGTTCAGCAAGACCAACAGGAAGAGCCGTGTGAAGAACATTGTTTCCTATTTCTTCGGGGTAATGGGTGCGACCTTTAAGGTTGGCAATATGGATTATGTGCTCTCCATTTCTCAGCCTCTGATTCTCGGTGGTCTGCTGGGCGTATGGGGCAAGTGGGTAAAACACGCTAAATACATCTACAACATTCAGGATTTTAACCCGGAGCAGGTGCTTGCCGTTGGCTACACTAAGAGCAAGCTGATCACGGACGCTATGATGTGGTATGACAAGTTCAGCTGCAAGCGTAGTGACCTTGTAATCACAGTCGGCCGCGATCTGGTAGAGACGGTCGAAGAAAGATTTAAAGGTAAGAAAGTTCCGAAAACCGTCATGATCAACAACTGGATTAATGAGAACTAGATCTACCCGCTGGATCAGAATAACGAGAAAGTGGTTGCTTTCAAGAAAAAGTACAGACTGGATGGAAAGTTTGTCATCATGTATTCCGGTAATATCGGTCTGTACTACGATCTTGAAAAATTGATTGAAGTAGTAGAACGGTTCAAACCAGGTACTAATACTACAGATGGTCGAGAGGTTATATTTGCTTTCGTTGGTGCTGGTTCCGTACTGGAGAAGCTGAAGAACTATATGAAAGAGCATCATATCGACAATGTTGTTTTCATTCCGTATCAGGATGAAGCTGACCTGATTTATAGCCTGAACGCCGGCGATGTTCAGTGGTGTGCGAACGCAAAAGGCATTAAAGGCGTAAGTTGCCCATCGAATGTTTACAAAACAGAATTAGTTTTGGAGAGCCACTACATAGCTCATAATACATGGGCGAAAAAGCCCGTTTAATGGGAAAGAAATGTACGGATTTATGTAAATAAATGATATTGTTTTGTAAACTTATGTATCTACATATAGATTAAAACTACATTTGTGATGTTTCCGCTTATTGATTGACAGACTAAGATTTGGGGAAGAAATCACATGGTTGAGATACATTTATATTAGGATAGAAAGTTTACTCCGGGGCAAGGGCGCTATGTTTGCAGCCCGCGTGTCGGGGTTTTGAATATATAGAAATAATTAAAATTGGTAAGTAATTGTCTTAAACAAGAATAATCAGGAGGACATAAAAGAATGGGCAAAAATAATATGAAGAAAAATTTGTTAATTTACGCTCATTATTATATCCCTGATACGGCATCCACAGGACAGATCCTGAGGGAGCTGGCAGAGGGGATGCTAAATGAATTTGATATCACAGTTATTTGCGTTGTTCCTAGTTACTTAGGGACTGTGGAAGATAAATACAAATCTCAGATGTTCTATCGTGAGAACATCAATGGTGTTGATATTCTTCGCATTCGTGTACCAGAATTTAGTAAGGCCAACACTATGAGCCGAATTAAGAACATTTTAACCTATTTCTATGGTGCGATGATTGCAACCTTTAAGGTTGGTAAGCAGGATTATGTATTTTCTATTTCCCAGCCGCCGATTCTTGGAGGACTTTTGGGTGTTTGGGGTAAGTGGATGAAGAGAGCAAAATTCATTTATAATATACAGGACTTTAATCCAGAGCAAGTACTTGCTGTCAATTTCAGTAAGAATAAACTGATTACTGGAGCAATGATGTTTTTTGATAAGTTTAGTTGCCGTCAGAGTAATCTAATTATCACAGTTGGCCGCGATCTTGTTCAAACTGTATATAAGCGTTTTAAAGGAAAAAAAGTTCCGAAGACGGTGATGATTAATAACTGGATTGATGAAAAGGAAATATATCCAGTAGAAGCAGACAATTCAAAAGTTGTGGCGTTCAAAGAGAAGTATGGCCTGAAGGATAAGTTCGTCATTATGTATTCCGGTAATATTGGTCTTTATTACGATCTTGAGAACCTGATGAAGGTTGTTGAACAGGTCAAGCCTGGAACAAAAACTGCAGATGGTAGAGAAGTTGCATTTGCATTTGTTGGAGCGGGATCTGTACTAGATAAATTGGTGAACTATAAGGAAGAAAAACACATGGATAATGTAGTTTTCATTCCTTATCAGGATAAGGCTGATTTGATTTATAGCCTCAATGCTGGTGATGTTCACTGGTGTGTGAATGCAAAGGGAATAAAGGGAGTTTCATGCCTTTCAAAATATTATGGTATTGCAGCAGTTGGGAAGAGTAGTTTAGCAGTTTTGGAAAAAGATAGTGAAATTCGTTGCATAATTGAAGAAACAAATGGTGGTTTGTGCTCTGAACCAGGAGATTATGAATCTGTAGCACGGAATCTTAAGTGGTTTATTGAAAATGCAGGCACTGGTGAAGTGGTAGCGATGGGTAAAAGAAGCAGAGAAAATCTGGTTCAGAATCTGACTCGTGATGTATCCGTGAAAAAATATGCAGAAGAGATATTAAAACTGTAAGGAGGAGAGATGATGAATAGTAACTGGTTTAAGATTCTGATGAAGATGACTAAAGTAGAATATGGCAAGGATCTTCTTCTGAAGGGAATGCCGGTCATCTTTAATAAAGGTGGAGCAAAGCTGAAGATTGGTGATAACGTTACTGTCAAGAGTAGTTTTTTGAGTAATTTAGTAGGTTTGTATAGTAGGACAATTATTGTGACCCGAGCTCCAGGTGCTGTGGTTGAGATTGGTGATAACGTCGGTATTTCAGGTGCGACCATTTATGCAAGAAAGGGTATCTATATTGGAGAGAATACCTGTATCGGCGGTAACTGCAAGATACTGGATAATGACTTTCACCCAATTGATATGGAAAATCGTATTAAGCTACTTAGTGATATTCATGGTGGAGACAGCGATTTGATTCCTACTCGTGAAATTCGCATTGGTAAAAATTGTTTTATTGGTTGTAATAGTATTATATTGAAAGGAACAGTCTTAGGAGACGGATGTGTTGTTGGTGCTGGAGCTGTTGTTGCAGGGAAGTTTGAATATAACTGTGTGATTGTTGGAAATCCGGCAAAAGTTATTAAGAAATTGTGAGGTGTATGATGAAATATTTTTTATTTCTTACCATTATTGTCTTTGCTTTTTATTTATTGGGTTTTATGAAAAAATCTGATGAGAGTAAGTGGTTGGATAAAAACTATACAACGGCAATTAAAGGCTTTTCAATTTTGACTGTTGTATGGGCTCATGTGGGGGGAATGCTTGGAGTTGGTGGCATTCAGTTTATAGCTGGTATTGGTGTAGCATTATTTTTAATATGTTCTGGATATGGGTTGGAAATATCCTATGAACGTAATGGCCTTAAAGAATTCTGGAAAAAACGTTTACTCGGAGTTTGTATGCCTTTTTGGGTAGTAGAACTTGTAGGAATTTTAATTACAGAGAAGTTTTCAATCAAGACATATTTACTTGATAGCTTTTTCTTAAAACCAGCAACTAGTTATGGTTGGTTTATCGGTTACATTATCATATGTTATTTGATTTTTTTTGCAGTGAAAAGAATTATTAGAGACGAAAAAATACAAATGTTGGCTTTATTTGCTGTTTTTATTGTATGGTTTGTGATAGATTCTGTCTGTTTTGCAAACCCAGATATGCCTGCTCTCCGAGCAAGACAAATGTTGTCATTTCCATGTGGTGTAGCGTTGGCATTGAATAAGAGCAGAATAGAATATATGCTATCAAAACTAAGAAATATGAGTATAATAACTCTATTCGGGGGGGGGACATTATGTATACTCTTCATGGCAATAACACAATTAGGTATTGTAAAAAGTTTGCCGTATTTATTCTCAAACATAATGGCATTACCAACTTGTTTACCAATGGCAGTCGGGATTATTGTGTTTGGAAAACAATATAGAATATTTTTTGAAAATAAAATGTTGAAAATAATAGGAACACTATCATATGAAATTTATCTTGTTCATGCATTTACGTTGAATATTATAAAGCCAGGAGTGCTACCTATTGGGAAATTTATAATTATTACGCTTGTAGTGGCAGGAATATTACATATAATAATTGAGGAAAGAAAAAATGACAGATTTAACAGTCGTAATTTTAACAAAAAATGAAGAAAAGAATCTTCGAAAATGTATTGAGTCATTTCGAGGTATAGCAAAAAGATTTGTTATTGTGGATAGTTTTAGCACAGACGGGACAGAGAAATTGTGTGCGGAACTAAATAAAGAGCTTAATGAAATTGGCTCCAGTCTAGAATTCTATCAGAATAAATGGATCTCTTATGCAGATCAACTGAATTGGGGGCTAAAAAATACAAATATAACAACTACTTGGTCTATGCGAATGGATGCAGACGAAGAGATTATGGAAGAACTTGCCAATGAAATAGAAGAAAAACTACCTAAAATTGAAAGCTCAGTTAATGGAGTTATTCTTAGAAGACGTGTGTATTTTATGGGGCGTTGGATTAAACATGGAGGTAGATATCCAGAGTTATTACTTCGTATTTTTAGAACCGGCATGGCGACTTGTGAAATGAAAATTATGGATGAACACATGATTCTTACAGAAGGAACTACAGTGGAGTTTAAACATGATTTCATTGATAATAATCAGAAAGATTTGGAATGGTGGACTGCAAAGCATAACTGGTATAGTAATCGAGAAGTTTTGGACCATCAAATAACGCTGGAAAATGAGATGGATGAAAGCTTAGAGCAAAACGGAAAGTCTTCCGGCCAAGCAAAGATGAAAAGAATAGTCAAAAATGGAGGATATTATCGTCTGCCGAAATTTTTTAGGGCGCATTTATATTTTTTCTATCGATATTATATTAAGTTGGGTTTCTTAGACGGCCCAGAAGGAAAGATATTCCATTTTTTACAGGCGTATTGGTATCGTTTTCTCGTTGATGCGAAGATATATGAATGTGAAAAAAAGGGAATAAAGATGAAACCGCAGGAGGATTTAAAAGCCTAGGGAGGATATATGAGAGTATTACAAATTACTGCTTTTAGCGGATGGGGTTGTACTGGAAGAATCGCAGTTGGAATTCATGATGCATTAGTGAAAAAAGGTCATGAGTGCGCCATCGCATGGGGAAGAACGAATACCGCACCTGAGAATGTAAAAACAATTAAAATAGGTTCCAAAATTGATCAAAATATTCACGGTCTTTTTACTCGTGTTACTGATAGATGTGGATTGGCATCGAAAAAAGCAACAGAGAAATTTATTTTAGAGATAGAAAAGTACAATCCAGATATAATTCAAATGCATATTATGCATGGATACTATATTAATATAGAAATCCTCTTTAAATACATAAAAAAAAAGAATATTCCAGTAGTATGGACTTTTCATGATTGCTGGGCTTTTACTGGGCATTGTCCGTATTTTGATTTAGTTGCTTGCAATAAATGGAAAAATGGGTGTCATCATTGCACTCAAAAAAGACATCATCCAACAAGTTGGGGGCTCGATTCGTCAAAGTGGAATTGGGAGAAAAAGATGGAACTCTATGGAAACTATTCTAATATGACAATTGTAACTCCTTCAGTTTGGTTGAGTGGACTTGTCAAAGAATCTTTTCTGAAAAATCTCCAGGTTGAAATTATCAATAATGGCATTGATTTAAATGTCTTTAAACCGACTTTTGGAAAGTATTTTGATAAATTTAATATTGCAAACAAAAAGATTATTCTCGGAGTTTCATCTACATGGGTACCTTCAAAAGGTATTTACGATTTTTATAAGATCGCCAATCAGTTAGGAAGTGACTATCAAGTTGTTCTAGTTGGACTTACGCAGGAGCAAATAAAACAGTTGCCTGATAATATATTAGGAATTGCTCGTACAGATAGTGTTCAGGAGTTGGCTGAGATTTATACTGCTGCATCTGTTTTTGTTAATCCAACATATGAAGATAATTATCCAACAACAAATCTTGAAGCTTTAGCGTGCGGTACACCAGTTATTACTTACAAAACGGGTGGTAGCATCGAAGCTGTTTTAGAATCGGGATACGGTAAGGTTGTCAAACAAGGGAATGTAGAAGAAATGGTCAGCGCAATCATCTCACAATGCTTAAAACTTCCGGCAAAGGAAAGACTGTTTAATTGTGATGCTACGGAAAATTATGAAAAATATGTAGAATTATACGAAAAATTGGAGTTTTAATAATGAGTAAAATTGTATTATACGAACCCTCAATGGGTTCTGATAATTTAGGGGATCAGATTATTGTTGATGGCGTAAAAACTGCACTTAATAATATAGTATCAAAAGCTTTTGTTGTTGAGTTGCCTACGCACACCCCTGCAAATTGGAGATATCTGAGATATTTGGAAAAATATAAATCGAATTATAAATTTGTATGTGGAAGCAATATAATAGTAGGAAAGGTTTATGATTTGGTTCATTTGAGACAGTGGGCAGTACCTGCGCTTTCTTTGCCGTGGTATGGTCCTTTGGTTCTGGTTGGCGTGGGATCACAGCAGTATAATCAGAAAATCAATTGGATTACAAGAATGGTATATAAGTTTTTATTTAGAAAAGACATAATTCATTCAGTTAGAGATAGTTATACTGAACGAGCATTAAAAGAAATTGGAATTTCAAATGTAATGAACACTGCGTGTCCAACAATGTGGGGATTAACTGAAGATCATTGTAGGCATATTCCAGCAGCAAAGGCAAAATATTGCATTTGTACGTTGACGGACTATAAAGAAAATGCTTCTAGAGACAATTTATTTCTTAAAATATTGAATAATAGTTATGAAAAGGTTTATTTTTGGGCACAAGGTAATGGAGATGAAAAGTATTTTCGTAGTTTAATGGAAAGTAAAGATATTGAAGAATTATCTCCAACATTAGATGCTTATAATAAATACCTAGATGAGAATGACACGGACTATGTTGGTACGAGACTTCATGGTGGTATGCGTGCTTTGCAAAAAATGAGAAGAACTATAATTATTGGTGTTGATAACCGTGCTGCTGAGCTTCATAAGGATTTTGGTATTCCGGTTGTTTTACAAGAGGACATTGTTCAGTTAGAGAATATAATTGCATCTGAGTTTTCTACGAAAATTAAATTGCCAAACGAAAATATAAAAGTTTTCTTAGATCAATTTAGAAAGGAATAATATAATGAAAATTATTGTTGGTCATCCATTTAAGCAACATTCGTTTGAGCTAGCAACTGCATTAGAAAAAAAAGAGATGTTATATGCATATTGTACAACAGTATATGATAAACCTGGAACAGTTGTATTTAGTGCTAAAAAAATGCTAAAAGGATCAAATTTAAAAAAAGCTAATAGCAGAAAATGTTCCAAAATTCCAGATGAAAAAATTCATATATTTGCAGAGTTAAGAGGGTTGGGAGTTCTTGCTACGAATAGGCTTTCAAGTTTTCCAAATGCAGTTCGTGTTTTTCAGCGATCACTTTATAAGGTGTTTGGTAAAAAAATAGCAAACTATGCTATAAAGGAAAATGTTGATATTATTGTTATGTATGATTCCACTGCAACGAAATGCTTCGAAGTATTGAGTAAGAAACTGCCATCTTGCACGAGAGTGTTAGATATGTCCACATGCACTAGGGCATACGCTAAAAAAATATATGAATATGATATGGAACTCACAGGTAGAGATGATTTCAAAACTGTACAGGGGTATTTGTGGAAAAAAGGTACTATTGAATACTTAAACCGTGAATTGGAATTGACTGATTATTTTGTTGTTGCATCGGAATTTGTTAGAAAAAGTTTGCTTTATTGCGGAATCAAAAACGAACAAATTATTAAAGTTCCATATGGTGTAGATACTTCTACTTTTAAGTATGTAGAAAAGAGTAAAGAATCTATAAAAAATGCCCCATTAAAAATGGTATTTGTAGGACAGGTGGATTATAGAAAAGGAATTATGCATTTATTTAGTGCAATGAAGAAATTTGATGTCGGAGATATTTCCTTAAAATTGGTTGGCGGATATGATTCTACATCAGACTTATATAAATGTGGATCTGAAATGGAAAATGTTGAATTTCTTGGGTTTGTAACTAAAGACAGATTATCAGAGATATATAACGAAGCAGATGTATTTGTTTTCCCAACACTATGTGAGGGCTTTGGCTTGGTGGTATTGGAAGCAATGGCATGCGGTGTACCTGTAATATGTTCAGAAAATGCTGGGGGAAATGATACTATTATTGAGGGAGATAATGGATTCCATATTCCAGCATGTAGTGTTGAAGCTATCGAGGATAAATTAAATTGGTGCTTAAATAATAGGGAATCGTTGTATAATATGCGTGCAAAGGCATATGAGACATCTCAAATTTATACATGGGACAAATATTATGAGGGAATAGGCGGCGCCTTTGAATTCATTACAAGGAGAAAGAAAGATGCAAGTATCTAAAAAACAAATAGCAAATATTCTTTTTTTCACCCTACTTATATCATCTAGCTTACCGTATATTTATCAAGCAATTTCAGTAATATTTAGTGGGCAATATGTTTTGTGGACCTATGATGGAGCAACTAGAACAGGAGGAGGATTAGGCAGTATAATTCCATATATTAAAGATATTAGCTGTATGTTGTTATTTATTGTTCTGCCATATTGTTATCCATATAGACGAAATAATATATATCTACACTTCTTTTCTCTGATTGCTTGGGGAACGTTTATTTTGATTTTCAGTTCAATAGCTAAAGGTTATTCTATGAACGGAATGATACAGTATCTGATATCCGGTATAAGAGGGTATATCTTCTTTGTTGTTTCGATGTCATTTTGCGATAGATATTTCACAGTCGAAGAATCGGAACATAAATTAAATAGTGCGGCATTAAAAATTCATAATTTAGTATTGCTTATTCAGTTTGTTGTATCTCTGTTATTTATTTTAAGAAGCGGTTCAATCACAAACTTTGGATCTGGAGGTATGAGAATCCCAGGGGCTTTTGCAAATTCTGGTACTTTGGGGTGTTACACTATAAGTGCAGCTATATTTATTTGTGTCCAGTACTGCGCGCAAAAATCAATCGGAAAAATAATGACTATTGTGCAAATGATATGTGTTACAATGCTATCATTTGCATCAGGAATGAGAAGCGCTCAGTTGATAGTACTTATGTTTGTTGCTATTGCATTTTCAAATATTATGTTTGATGTCGCTAAAATAGGTAAAAAGCATATTTTCGGCTTTACACTTGGCATGATTGGTTTTTCGGCTCCGTTTGCAGTAAGCTATATTTTGGAGAGAACAAATCGTGGTAGCTTTGGAGACTCAGCTGTTGGACGACTAGATACAGTGGATTTATTATTGAATCAAAAATTATTACCTTTATTATTCGGCAATGGTTTAGGTGTAGGAACAAATGCAGCTGTCAATTTTCAGACAGCTGATGCTCGAATTTTTGATGGTACATTAAATACAATTGTTGGACAATTCGGTATAATTGGGTTAGGAATCCTTGTTTTTTCCACTTTATTTGTTTTCAACAGATTGATTCGATGTTCTTATCCAAATCAGATAATTGCATACGGTATATGCATTAGTGTAATGCTTATTTTTATCACAGGTAATTTTTTTGAACAGTTTACGATGGTCATATGGATTGTTGTAAGCGCATACCTAAATATGCATAGGACAGAGGAGGAAGTGGATGAGTGGTCGAATAACCTGGGTTGATCGAATCAAGGGTATTATGATTATATTGGTTGTTTTGGGACATAGTTGTACCCCAGCATTATGTCAGTTAAGTGGATTTGCAGAAGTTATTTATTTAGTAATAAATTCATTTAACATGCCAGTATTTTTTGTATTATCTGGTATGATTGAATTAAACAAGGATGAAAAAAAGAAGTTATCTCTTCAAATTGTTAGAAGAGCTCATCGATTAATGCTTCCTTATGCAATATATCTAACAGGTGTATATGCTATATTTCTTATTACTTCGATTGTTCCTTATTTAAGTAAACTACTATCTGCAGCAACTCAAAGTTCAGAGATATATTTAACATCGTATATTGCTGACCTTGTTTTTTGTAAAGGGCTGATCGATAAACACTTATGGTTTTTATATGTACTATTTGTAGTATCCGTGGTCGTTGCAATAGCAAGAAAAGTAAGATTAAATACAGATATTTTGATGTTTTTAGGCTTAATAGTGGTAATTCTTATGAAAACGATTAATCCCAAAATAGATGAAAGTTCTTATCATGTGCTTTATTTTGTATTCTACTATTTATTCTTTTATTGTGCAGGAAAATATGGCGTTGCAGCAGTAAAATGGAATAGATGCGTAGTATTAATATCTGGTGTCGCATTTGCTGTTTTGGAAATTATGTTGGTAGTTTGTTTTGATTTTTTTAGAAATCATGGACTGGCAATTTTTGTTATTAAGTTAATTATTGGTGTTGTATCTTCTGCATTTTTGATTAGCATATTTTCTTGTTTTTCAAATATGAAAACATGTATTCTGGATTATATTGGGAAGAATTCATTTTCGATTTATTTAATACATCAGCCATTTCTTGTAAGTGGAGTTGTCTTTTTGTTATTAAAATTAGAGTTGCCGATAGCAGTGATTATAATAATTGCATCTATAATAGGTGTTTTTATTCCGCTGATTTTGAACAGTATTTATAATCAGTTTGTTAGAAAGAGAGGTGCTTAGAATCAATGAGTAAATTGTTTAAGAACTATTCTTATAATCTTGCATATCAATTGTTTTCAATAATTGTACCTCTTATTACTGCGCCATATTTAACTAGAACTTTAGGGGCAACTGGAACGGGTATATACAGCTATGTTAATTCAACAGCAGTGTTGATTACAACGGTTGTAATGCTAGGAATATATAATTATGGTAATAGACAAGTTGCGTATGTAAGAGATTCAAGACAACAATTATCAAATACTTTTTGGTCTATAATGACGACACGTTTAGTTCTAGGTATATTGGGAACAATATTTTATATTGCTTTAATCCTAATATCTGGTCGATATGTGAGCTATTTTTTTATATACTACACTTATGTACTTGCATATTTTTTAGATTGCACATGGCTATATGTGGGTGTAGAAGATATGAAGTGGGCTGTTATTAAAAATTTTATAACAAAGGTCTTGAGCGTTGTCGGTATTTTCATATTTGTGAAAACCCCAGATGATACATCAAAATATGTATTATTGTTAGGATGTTCTGTATTGATTTCCAATATACTAGCATATTCACAGCTGTTTAGATATGTTGATAAGCCACGATTTATAATATCAAATCTTATAAATAATATCAAAGGTTCAGCATATTTGTTTTTGCCAAGTTTAGCGGCAACAGTATATCTTCAATGTGATAAGGTTATGATTGAGATGATAACAGGTGAAACATCCCAAGTATCATATTACGACTATTCAGAAAAAATTGTTACAATCCCGTTGACATTTATTACTGTATTAAATGCTGTTGTTATGCCAAGATTAGCCAATGAATACGCTAAAAAGAACAAGAATGAGGTGAATGCATTAGTAAATAAAACATTGTCAATTGGTTTGTTTTTTGCGTTTCCAATGATGTTTGGATTGATGTCTGTGGCGTCTAAACTTATTCCGTGGTATTTAGGAAACAATTTTATTCCAACTGTTGCGGCGATTATTGTAATTTCGCCGATTGTTGTATTGAATACCATATCAGGTGTATTCGGAACACAATATTTTACTGCAACAAACCAAGTTCAGATTTTATTAAAGTCTCAATTAAGCGCGGTAGTTGTTAATATTATCATAAATGCGTTTTTAATTCCAAACTATGGTTTCTATGGTGCAGGTATCGCAACTGTTGCTAGTAGTTTAATATGTGCCATTGTTCAATATATTTATATCAGAAAGCAATTAGTTCTAAATAAATTTAGTGTAATGGTTATTAAATATTTTATATGTGGGGCTATTATGGCTGGAAGCATATACTTGTTAACCAATACTAAACTTCCTACTCCGGCTACAAATTTTTATCAAGTAATGATTGGTGTAGTCGTGTATTTGTTTTTATTAGGATGTTGCAAAGATCAAAATATAGTGATTGGCTTAAATATCATAAAAAGCAAAGTGTTTAAAAAGGAAGGAAAGGTATAGTGGTAACAGAAGAGATTTTGAGATTTAGCAAAAGAGATACTACTTTGATTAAGGGAATCGCTATAATTTTAATGGTGTGTAATCACCTGTACCCAATTGCAGAGTGGATTTATCCAGAAAATCAATATATTAGTGTTTCATTGGGGACTAAGACATTAGCAGCGTATTGGGGAGGTTTTTCAAAAATATGTGTTGCAATGTTTGCTTTGCTAACTGGGATGGCAATGTTCTATACATACTCCAACAAAAAACTAATTAATGCGTATCAGCATACATTGAAAAAACTGCCTAGTTTCTATACGACATATTGGATAATATTGATTACAGTATTTCTTCCTGTAATTGCTATTGTGTGGGGGAGAGATGCAATAATTAGTGCATCATCCTTAATTGGGAATTTTACTGGATATATGACAACATTTTGTAAGATAGCTTGGTATGTACGTTTTTATTTTGAACTGGTACTAACTTTTCCTATAATAGTAATATGTTATAGATACCTTATAAGCTTGTTTAGGTTTGATAAGACAAATTTAATTGCTTTAATTGCTTTGTTGGTGTTTATTTGTATTTTAGGCGAAGCGTCCAATTATCTTCCAGATAAAATCGAATATTTTGCAAGTGAATATCTGAATTACATTTCAGTTGTTGTTGTTGGCTATTGGATTGCAGAAAAGCAAATGTTTACAAGATTGGCAGATAAAATTAAAAATTTAAAACTTGTGTATCAGAATGGTTTGTGTTTTTTTATTTTTGTATTATGCTTTTTAGGTAGAGGTGCTTTGAAAAATATCGGATTCATTAATTTCGATTGTTTATACGCACCAGCTGTCATATTTTCTATTTGGAGTGTTATTAGAAAATATGAATTTTCTGTATTTAATAAGATTCTTGGTTTTATGGGAAAATATAGTTTAGAATTATGGTTTTTGCACGCTATTTTCTTTATAGGAAATTCTACGGTGCAAAGAATCGCGTACTGGCCCAAAATATCCGTTCTAATATTAGTTTGGGTTTTACTTATATTATCTCCAATTGCTATAATAGAACAAAAAATTGTGAATTTTCTTATAAGAAGATTTGCTTAAAGATAGCCACCTGAAAAGGTGGTAGTCGTTCATCCTGACAGCCTCTACGCGGCGAACGATAGACGATTTTGATTAAAATTGACCAATTGTCGGGTTATAATGTGGGGTAAATAATGCGAGTTATTATAGATGTGATGGAAGCCGCTCGTGAATTGTATATTACGGTGAAAATGTACCCCTGTTCCGGAGGAACGGGGTTCTTCCGCACTTTTCCGTTATCCTATCCTCTTGAGTACATCAGTTTTGCTGCTAACAAGGAGTCTGTGAAAGTTTTTCTGTAAATAAAGATACTAAGGGTCTTCTATGATAAAATAAAATCATAGGAGCTTCCTGTATAATTTAAAATGTGGACGTTGAAAATTGAAAATACCTCAGAGTACAATAAGACTACTGACTGGCAGGTTAGTAAAAATCTTATTGAACAGAGAGGTATCTACAATGAAGTCTAACACACAGAACAAAAAAATTGAAGCAATAACAGAAAAAACTTTGGTAATCGGAATTGATGTCGGAAGTGAAACACACTATGCAAGAGCTTTTGATTACAGAGGTATTGAGTTTTCTAAGAAGCCGTTTAAATTCAGCAACAGTGAAGCAGGCTTTGAAATGTTCAAGGCATGGATACTGGATATCAAAGAAAAGCATGAGAAGGACAAGGTAGTTCCGGGAATGGAACCCACCGGGCATTATTGGTTTAATCTTGGGAAATTCCTTCAGGATAATGAGATGAAGCCGGTACTGGTAAATCCTCATCATGTAAAGAAATCAAAAGAACTCGACGACAATAATCCAACGAAAAATGACCGTAAGGATCCCAAAGTCATTGCAGGATTGGTAAAAGAGGGGCGATATATGATCCCATACCTGCCGGACGGTATTTACGCAGATCTGAGAACAGCATCCAATATGCGGTTTCAGATCCAGTCGGAACTTACGAGAGTTCAGAATCGGATCAGTCGTTGGTTCCATATATATTTTCCTGAATACAAAACAGTGTATGGGAAACCGGACGCAATAAGCGGAATGATGATCCTGAAACAAGCGCCACTGCCGGAAGACATCCTGACGTTGGGTGTCGAGGGAGTGAACCAGATCTGGCGGGATGCCAAAATAAGAGCAGTCGGGAAAAAGAGGGTACAGACCCTGATGGAAGCTGCAAGGCACAGTGTCGGAACGAAAGAAGGAGCAACCGCCGCAAGGCTGGAAATCCGTATGCTGCTGGAGGATTATGAATCCAGAAATCATCGTCTTCAGGAAGTAATGACCTTGATCGAGGAACTGGTAAAACAGATCCCAATGGCTGAAAAGCTGATGGAGATCAAGGGTGTAGGAATCAAGACAGTGTCGGGATTCCTGGCTGAAGTAGGTGATATCAGCCGCTTCAGCAATCCAAAGGAACTGCAGAAACTTGCAGGATTGGCATTGGTTGAGAATAGTTCCGGAAAGCATAAAGGGCAGACAACAATCAGCAGGCGTGGCCGGAAAAGGCTGAGGTATCTGTTATTCGAGGTTGCAATGTCCCTTGTAGGAAAGAATCCGGAGTTTAGAGAATTGCATCACTATTACACAACCAGAAAAATCAATCCATTAAAGAAGATGCAGTCGCTGATGGCAGTTGCAGCAAAACTGATCCGAGTCTTTTATGCCATGCTGACAAAGGGCGTGGAGTATGATCCAGTAAAGATGCTTGTAGACATTAAACGACCAACAGGATATATGCAGGCTGCATAAGAAATATCAAGTAACTATACAGCAGGCTGTCATAAGGACAGCCACAGAAAAGGCAGAATGTAGCAGACAACGTCCACTGGAAGCAGTGCTGATACAGGAAGCAGGTCAGTAATCAGAACTACAAAGAATGAGCCAGTAGTCGGCAGGAATTCAGTCCATGGGGCATGACCCCGGATAGGAGCAAAGCTGACACCCTGGTTATGGATAGGCAGAACGAAGGAAGTGAGGAACTCTGGAGACAGAGATGATCCTGGTGGACATAGGAGGTTAGCTGCCATAGAGGGATGGGTATACACAAGGCCATGTAGAGCAGAAAAGAGGACGTTCTATTTCGTGTACCCAATAACCGCTATTTCAGTACCTGATACATCGAAATATCCATGACTGTGGCTTATTCACTGAGATATGAAAGGTTGAAAGACCTTGAGCTTTCAATAAAAAACACTTGATTATATGAGGAGGCCTTTTATTATGGCAAAAAGAGAAAAGAAACCAGTACACAGAGTACAAATGACAGAAGGAAAACGCAACATCATCCATCAGCTCTTGGAGGAGTATGACATTGAGTCTGCACAGGATATTCAGGATGCACTCAAAGATTTACTTGGCGGAACCATCAAGGAAATGATGGAAGCTGAAATGGATGACCACCTTGGATACGAAAAATCCGAGCGTTCAGACAGTGATGATTATCGTAATGGCTACAAATCCAAACGTGTTAACAGCAGCTATGGCTGCATGGATATCGATGTTCCTCAGGATCGTAAGTCAACCTTTGAACCTCAGGTTGTAAGAAAACGCCAGAAGGATATCTCTGATATTGATCAGAAAATCATCTCCATGTATGCAAAAGGAATGACTACCCGACAAATATCTGAAACGATGGAGGATATTTATGGTTTTGAAGCATCAGAAGGATTTATTTCAGATGTAACAGATAAGATTCTTCCACAGATTGAAGACTGGCAGAACCGTCCATTGGATGAGATTTATCCAATCCTGTACATAGATGCCATTCATTATTCTGTCCGGGATAATGGCGTGATTCGAAAATTAGCCGCATACGTTATTCTTGGGATCAACACAGAAGGAAAGAAGGAAGTTCTGACAATCAATGTCGGAGATAATGAAAGTTCTAAGTATTGGCTCTCTGTGCTGAATGAACTAAAAAATCGTGGAGTAAAAGATATCCTCATCATCTGTGCCGATGGGCTTAGCGGAATCAAAGAAGCTATTGCTGCTGCATTCCCTAAAACAGAATACCAGCGTTGCATTGTCCATCAGGTTAGAAATACTCTAAAATACGTACCTGACAAAGACCGTAAAGCATTTGCAACAGACCTTAAAACCATCTACCATGCACCAGATGAGAAGAAAGCGCTGGAAGCCCAGGAACGGGTCAGCGAAAAATGGACACCTAAATATCCCAATTCCATGAAACGCTGGAGTGATAACTTGGAGGCCATATCCCCGATTTTTAAGTTTTCTTCACAGGTTAGAAAGGTCATTTACACGACGAATGCGATTGAAAGCCTGAACGGCACCTATCGCAAGCTGAATCGTCAGAGAAGTGTATTTCCGAGCGATACCGCTCTGTTAAAAGCACTTTATCTGTCCACATTTGAAGCCACGAAGCGTTGGACAACAACAATTCGGAACTGGGCTCAGGTCTATGGGGAACTGAGTATCATGTATTCGGACCGACTGCCAGAATAAGAAGTACAGTCCTGAAAAAGGCGGGAATCACTCGCCTTCTCTTGACATGCAAGGATATCTAAAGTATATATAAAACAAGAGCTGGAAGCTAATTCCTTAACTTACCAGCTCAAACTTATCATAGAAGAACTGTATTTACAGACTTTTCTTCACACACTCCTAACAAGGGCTTGTTACAACGCCCATACATGGTTCGCTTTACCATTTTTAATTTACTATTTGTACCTTCAACAAACCCGTTTGATAATGGACTGGCTACTGAATTCTCTACAGCGGAAAGATCCTTTTCCAGACCTTTTGCAAAACGGGCAATCTCTTTTAAGTTTGAGTTTTTGTATTTCTCAATGAAAAGATAGAGCGGTGGCATACTTTTGCGTTGATATATTTTCCGGAATTCACGTATACAGGCGAGCATTTCATTTAGTTGAGGGTAGTTATCCATTAAATATGCTTTGTGCTTTGCCGTAATCTCTGTATTCATCCATAGGAAACGGAACACTCCGCTCTTTGACAGATGATCATACCCTTGGAGTTGCTTTTTCTTCTGGACTGATTCTGCCGAAGTGCTTTTATAAACTGCAACATCTATATGGAGCCGTTCTATTATTTTATTCATGTAGTCATATGCCGTTGTCTGTCCGCCCTGATAGCCTTTCGTGAGCAGATCGCGGTATACGTCTTTTCTACTGGTGCCGGCAGATAGTTCACTGATGATATGATTATAAAATTGGTCCATCCCACTACGGAAATCTTTACGGCACAGTGATTCATAATCTCCATTCAGATACTTTGTGACTGTGTTCTTTCCGCAATGCACCATTTTAGCTATTGCCCTTTTACTGTATCCAGCATCATCATATTCATGGATGGCATTGTATAACTGTACACTTTTTTCGTTTTATTCAGCAAAGTTATCCACACCACATGGTATTTTTTTACTCTCGTTATTTCTCTGGGGTTCTGCTTTCTGGCAGTCTTTATCATAATCTTTTGGGATTTTTATGTCCACTGGCACTAAGGAGTTTACCGTGTTTTTAATTGCTTCCAGAAGATTCTGATGCAGATGGAACCTGTCAGCTACCTGTATGGCATCCGGGAGTATTTCCTGTATTGCCGATGCATAAGCACTGGCACGGCCACGTGTCACAGTTTTTACATGCTTGTTTTTAGCAAGCCATTCCTTCAGGGTGCTGCCATCCCGTCCGTCTAATATGGCAACTGGTTTAAGGTATAGCGCTTTTTGAATGCAAAATCATCAACACCGATAACACTGCCGCATTTGCTCTCTTCCTGCAATTTATACCGCTTTATGAGCAGACGGGTCACACTGTTGTATATTACGGTGAAAATGTACCCCTGTGCCGGAGGAACGGATACCGTAAGTCCGGGACTAAGATACTGCGAGTCCGGAACAGGGATACCTCACTTAAGTGATTGCTACTTGCGAGTTTACACGCTTAATGCAGGATCTAATCCATATACTTCCCGCATGGATCTGTAATTCGCAGGATCAGTCGAGATGATGTTGATCTTGTATGCATCATGCTTGATGCGGTCCAGGATTGCTTCTGAGAGGGGAATATTATCACCACCAAGCTGATCATACCAGCCATTGGAATCATACTGGGAGCAGAAGATGGTAGATGACTTCCTGCGTCTCCTATGGAGAAGCTCCAGAATGTCATGCTGTTCGGATTCGGTGGGCTTTAACAGAAGCCATTCATCGATGATCAGCAGGACTGGATTGGCATATTTCCCTTGGACTTTCTTATATGTACCGTCATTACGTGCCATCTCCAGTTCAAGGAGCAGATCCGGAAGCCGGACATATTTTGTCTTGTAACGCTGCTTACATGCTTCCATCCCGAACGCACAGGCCAGATAAGTCTTTCCACTTCCGGTAGCCCCGGTGATAAAGAGATTCCTGTGCTCTGTGATATATTCACAGGTTGCAAGCCGCTTAATCAAAGAACGGTTCAGCTTGCGCCCTGAAGTATAATTAATATCTCCAATGTATGCATCCGGCTGGTCGAACCCGGCATTGCGGATCAGGCGTTTCAGACTGTTGCTTTTACGATTGCTGTATTCGATGTCCACCAGCATCCCAAAACGGTCCTCAAAAGGAAT
Source organism: Ruminococcus sp. 8Y-12 (assembly GCF_058119865.1). Classification (NCBI taxonomy): domain Bacteria; kingdom Bacillati; phylum Bacillota; class Clostridia; order Eubacteriales; family Oscillospiraceae; genus Ruminococcus; species Ruminococcus sp. 8Y-12. The sequence goes on from NZ_CM176623.1 coordinate 2,963,529, forward strand.
CCCCTTCATCTTGGGATCCTCCATCTGGGTGCGGAATGCATCTGACATGGAAGTCAGGCGCATTTCAATGAGTTTATCTATAGTGCTTTGTGTACTCATAGTTCCTTACCTCCTGTAGTAATCTGCGCCTCTTGTAAGCGCATGGCTGCCCTCTTTCTTTTGGAAAGGGCGACGACTGAAATCTTCCAGTTTCTGTCGGATTGCCTGGTTTAACTCACTAAGGGAGAAGAACTGCTCATTACGCAGGGCTGCGGTGATCCATGTGGAAATATTACCTACACTGCCCTCGGCATTGGGTTTGTCCTTTGGAGCCCGGACGCGGGCTGGGATAATCGCAGTGCCATAGTGCTCTGCCATCTCCTGATAGACGGCATTGATGCGCTGATCTTTCCATCCCTTATTGTGATCTACAGCAGTACGGCAGTTGTCCGGCACGAGAATCCTGGCGACACCGCCAAAGTACTCGTACATATGAACATGAGCAGTGATCCATGACGGCTGCTTTTCATCCATGAATGCCTCTACATATGGATACTGGCTGTAGGTCATGACTCCTACGAAAATGTAAGCATCCAGGGTTTCGCCGGTGTCCGGATCTATGATGTGTGCCGGATCTCCGGCCCAATCTACTTCAACCTGTTCCGCAGGTTTTCGATGGATATGCATAGTGGCACGGCGCTTCTGCTCATCCTGCTGGATGTAATAGCAGAACTGAGAATACATAAGCGGCTCATCTCCGGAGAGGCGGCATTCCTCAAGGTACTCTGTCCAGAGAAGCTTTTTATTTACTCCATTGCGGAGAAGTTCCTTGCGGATATGCTCGTAATCAGGCATCCGCTTTGATGTGGCAGGTTTTGCTTTCGAATCAGGAAAAAGCAACTTACCAAGGACGGGATCTGTTAGCTTAGGATCCAGCGGCCATGAAAGCTTCTGCTCCCTTGCTGCCTTGAGCACCTTGTTAACTGTTGTTTTGGATGCATTGCAGCTGAGGGCAATGTTAGTTTGACTAAGACCTAATCCGGATAGCCGGATGATCTGGCGATACTTGGTCATAAACGATGACCTCCTTTGTAATGTATTTACGCTTCAAAGCGTATGGATACATTATAAAGAAAATCGGTATCATTTGACCGGAATCACAGTATTCAATGCCCAGAATTGCGGTATCCATCAAAGCGGATTCACGGTACTGTGCTTCCGGAATGACGGTTCAGAATCGCCCGGAATACTCAGCCGAATCCAGGAATGCAGGATCAGTAACCAAACGGTTGCCTCCTGGTGTTCTGAGAATGATATTTGACGCTAATGTTCTTTTTGGGTGCTATTTATGTGAATGCCGATATTCCATTTATGTAGCTCAGCAATATGTACTGCATGATTCGTACTGAAAGGAAAAAGAGGGGTATTGCTAAGCTATGTGTTCTTTTTTATGCGCTCTTTTGCACTTATGGTACCCGCATTCCTCTGTTATGTTTTAGAGAAAGTAGGTCTAAATTCTTATCCCAAAAGAGCTGTGTGTAAGTATTCTTTGGGAATGAGACAAAGGATGGCCATCGCTCAGGCAATTATGGAAGAGCCTGATATTTTGATTTTAGACGAGCCATTGAATGGCTTGGACAAAAAGGGAGTTCGGGAGATGAGAGAGTTATTCCTGCAGATGAAAATAGAAAGGAAAACGATTCTTTTAGTCAGTCACAACAGAGAGGATATTGACGTCCTAAATGATAAGGTGTGTGAAATGGAAGACGATGTCTTAAAAGTTCTACTAAAACACAAAATAACGGTAACCTTTAGAAAAAAATGAGTACTAATTTATATATAAGCAATCCTGAGCATGATTAATGGGGACTGCAGACGAATCTCAGGAATTTCGGAGGATATGAGGATCATGAGAAAGTTAAAAAGGGGAACAATTGTATTAACTTACATAATCTTTTTGTGTGGATGGACTTTTCGCGTGGTATTTATAGATTTGGCGCATATGAATGAGTATCTGTCCTGGACAATAGGATTTCTCATTCAAGCGGCATGGTGGCCTCTGTATGCTGTGTTTTTTATTAAAAGATATAATAAAGCTCTAAAGGTTTCGTGGAAGGAGATGACAAACACAAAGCCAGACCTGAAAATGTTATTGCCGCTTCTCCTATTTGCTGTCATATACCATATCGGCATATTTTTCTTTGACAGTCAGGGCTTTGAATTGGAAATGAAACCATATGATTTTATTATTACAGTACTGACTGTGGGGATTTTTGAAGAGAGTGTATTCAGAGGGTGGTTTTTAAATGCGATTGCCCGTTTTACAAGTGAGCGCAGGGCAAATCTTATTTCATCCGCAATGTTTGTCTTGATTCATTACCCTTCATGGATTTATCATGGCCAGGATATTAGGGCTATTATAAGTACTAGCATACCCATGTTTGGGCTTAGTTTGATATTTGGATGGGCTTTCAGAAAAAGTAAATCCATATGGACCGGAGCTATTTTCCATTCTTTTTGGGATATGCTTTCCTTTATCATGTAAAAGCTGTTGCAAGACCAGATGAAGACAACTGGTCTTACAGCAGCTTTTTGCATGTGCGGAAAAATCTTTGAGGGAGTTAAAAAACTAACCCCAACAATCGTTCAATGAACTTTTAACAATACTTCAATGGGTGAAATTTATAATTATACTATTAAAGGAAAGAAGGGAGATTCAATTTATGAAACGAAAGAAGATTGCTTCAGTGATGTTGGCCTCAGCCATGCTTGCGGCAACGGTTTTGGGAAGCACGGTTCAGGGCGCGGCACCGGGGGAAAACGCAGGGCTTACAGAGTTTGAACAGGCTTTTTTGGAGCCGGATACGGATGCAAAGCCCTTTATGCGCTGGTGGATTGCTCCAGGGCGTATGACTGAGGAGGAAGTGCGCAGGGAGGTAAAGAATTTTGCTGACGGGGGCTATGCAGGAGTGGAATTGCAGTGCCTGGAGCTGGCAAAAAATTGTGTCATTAATGACGCAACCTGGAATCAAACCATGAAATGGATCTTACAGGCAGGCTTGGACTTTGGGGTTCAGGTGGATTTTACCGTGGGCCAGATGTGGCCGGTGGCAACGCCGGAGATTACGGATGCAGACGATCCCCGCGCGGAACAGCAGATCTGGGAGGCCGGTGTGGACTTTGAAGCATCCGGTCAGGAGGGAAGCTCCATGATTTATACGAGCGAATCGTTGGCACTCCCGGCGTCTGGCAGTGCATGGCGTCCGGGCTTTGACTCTAAGCGTGCGTATTCGTTGATCGGTATCACGGCGGCAAAGGTGCTGGAGGACAAAAGCTATGATCCTGACAGCGTAGTGGATGTATTAGCTGATGCAAATACGGAATTTGATGCGTCCACGGGGGAGATAAGCTGGACGGCTCCGTCGGAGGGGGCTTGGAAGATCTTTTATTTCTATAGTCAGACTGCGAACCATACCCTGGGCTATGGCATGGAGCAATATGTGATTGACCATATGAGCGCTGAAGGCACGCAGGCTGTGATTGACAATTGGGAGAAGGCTATGGACAGTGATCCGGAACTGAAATCCCTCTATGAGCAAAACGGCGGCAGTATTTTCGGGGATTCCTTTGAATTGAGAAGCAGCCTATGGACGCCTAAGATGCTAGAGGAATTTAAGACCCGCAGGGGGTATGACCTGACTCCTTATCTTCCGGCAATTAATAATAATCTCGGCGCTGTAGGGGATAGGGTACGCGATGACCTGTACACCACCATGACAGAATTGATGTCTGAGAATCACATGGGCGCTCTGCAGACATGGGCGAAGACCCACAATATGACTGTGAGATACCAGGCGTACAGCAGCGCCGGCAGCAGTATGTTTGAGTTGACGTATCCGGCCTTAAATATTGACATCGTTGAGGCGGAATCCTATGCCATGAGCGGTACGGTCCCGGATTCCTACCGTCAGCTCAGCGGCATTGTGCACATGAAAAAGGATTCCATCTATTCCGCGGAGGCTGCGGAGATAGGGCAGGATGACTGGCGTGAAACCTGGACAGACACCCAGCTTAAAAATGGCGGAGACAGACGCCATATGGGCCTTATGTACTATGCAAACCGGTTGTTTGCGGGAGGTGTAAATAAGCTGGTGTTCCACGGTTCCACCTATAAGTTCAGCGATACGGAAAATACGTATTTTCCGGTAACCCAGACCTGGCCGGGGTATTCGGCTATGTCAGCCCTGAGCTACGGAAATGAGTGGGATGATAAGACTCCCATGTGGGAGAATGTGGATATTATGACAGATGCGCTGGCACGGTATCAGATGGTGCTTCAGCAGGGGCAGGGAGATATTGACCTGGCGGTTTACCGTTCCCTTTTATGGGAAGGGGAATGTACGCTCCCAAATGACGGACATTGAAAAAGCAGGATATACCTATGATTATGTGACGCCCACGGTTCTGAATCTGGAAAATGCGGTGGTGGGAGAGCAGGATGGACAGGTGGTTCTGGCAGCGGATGGACCTTCCTACAAGGCGCTTGTCATTGAACCAATGAATGACGGAACCGTGCCGCCCATGCCTCTGGATACAGCGAAAAAGGTATTGGATGCTGCAAAGGCAGGACTGCCGGTTGTGATCATCGGGGATGCTCCCAGCAGAGCCAATACGTATCCCAGCGCGGAGGCGGACGGGAATGCATTGGTTTCCAATGAGGACGCGCAGTTGGCTGAGTATATGGATCAGCTGGGGAAACTTGACAGTGTTAAGAGCGTGGCCAACCGCACCGAGGCAGTGGAGGCTTTGAGAGAGCTTGGGGTTGCACCCGATGCCCGGCCCCAGAAGGCTGCACAGGTTTACTTCCAGCACAGGGATACGGGAAATGCTGACCTGTACTATATCTACAATGACGGGACAGAGGACTGTGCCCAGAGTCTGACACTGAAAGGTCAGGGAGTACCCTATCTTCTGGACCCCTGGAGCGGTGAGATTACCCCTATTGCGGAGTATACCACAGACGGCAGTTCCGTGACCGTCCGGATGGATCTGGAAGCCCAGGATGCCATGGTGGTAGCTGTTGCCGGGGAGGGATGGAGCAGTAAAACCGTCAAAAAGGCTGTTGCCGGGACAAATGCGGACCGTGCAGTGTATGATGAAACATCAGATTACAGCCTGGCAGTGCAGTCCGCCAAGGGAGGAAACGTGGATGTGAAATTTGCAGATGGCTCATCCAGAAGCTTAACCCTGGACAAGGCCCAGGATACGATCAGGCTGACAGACTGGACCATGATTTTGAAACAGTGGACTGAGGGGGCCAGTGTGTTTGAGACAAAAGTAGTGCCTACAGAGGAATTTGATTTGTCACAGACAGGACTTGTGCCGTGGTATGAAATCAGCACTGACCTGACGAATGTGGCAGGTGTTGCAAAATATACAACCACCTTTGACCTGGAAAAGGGGTGGGAGGAAGGACAGGGGGCATATTTAGAGTTCACCCGCGTATCGGATGTGGGACGTTTGTCTGTAAATGGAGTGGAGGTGCCCATGAATCAGCTTTCCCTGCGGACGGATGTGGGAGCGTATCTAGTTGCAGGCGTTAATAAGATTGAAGTAGAAGTATCCAGCAATATGTCCAATGTAAAATACGGGAAAAATGACGGCAATACCTACAGCTTTGGAGTGATTGGAGAGGTAACCCTGACGCCTTACACCTATGCTAAAGTGGAAAGTGAGGCAAAAGTGGCTGCAGAGGCAGCAAAAGCGGCAGAGACAGCAAGAAAGGCTGCCGAGGATGCCAAGAAGGTTGCCGAGGATGCTCAGGGAGCAGCGCAGGATGCTCAAACGGAAGCAGAAAAGGCCCAGAAAAGGGCAGAGGATGCCAAGACAGAGGCGAAGAATGCCCAAACAGCTGCAGAGGCAGCCAGGAATGAATCCGGTGAGCACAGTGAAGCGGCTAAATTAGCCCAGAAGGCTGCCGAGGATGCTTGGACAGAAGCGAAGAATGCCCAGAAACTGGCTGAGGATGCCCGGACAGCAGCCGAACAGGCTCAGACAGAGGCGGTAAGTGCCAAGAACTTAGCCCAGAATGCCCAGGGAGCTGCAGAGATTGCGAAAAAGGCGGCGGAGGATGCTCAGGCCGGAGCCACAGACGCTCAGAAAGCAGCCGAGAGAGCAAAGGATGATGCAGTGAAAGCCCAGGGGGCAGCAGAGACAGCCAGGGACGCGGCAGTACAGGCAAAGGATACAGCCAAGAGCTATAAGGAAGCCCCGGAGAAATCAGCAGAGTCTGCAAAGGCACAAGCAAAACTGGCAGAAGCGGCCAAAATAGCAGCGATTGCCGCCAAAGAGGATGCGGAAAAAGCCCGCTCAGAAGCCCAGGCAGCTCAGAAGATAGCGGAGGAAAGGGCAGCTGCAGCCGAAAAGGCCAGGAAGGCAGCACAGGAGGCCCGAGTTGCACCCGAAAAGGCTCTGAAGGAAGCGCAGGAAGCCAGAATGGCAGCACAAAAAGCTCAGAGAGAGGCTGAAAAATCTGCATTTGAGGCTCGCAGGGCTGTACTGAGGAATGCCGTCGGCGCTGAGAAGAGAAAGGCAAAAATTACCTGGAAGAGAGTAGCAGGCGCACAAGGGTATCAGATCCAGTATGCTTTAAAGCCCAGCTTCAAAGGCAAAAAGACTATAACAGTGAAAAATGTGACGGCAAAGAGCTTAAAGAAGCTGAAAAGCGGTAAAAAATACTTTGTACGCATGAGAGCCTTTAAGACTTTTGATGGGAAAGAAGTGTACACAGATTACAGCAATGTAAAGAAAGTGAAAGTAAAATAGCAGACATGAATTGGGGACACCGCCCGGCTAAATATTTTTAGCCCGTGTGGTGTCCCCTGAATTTGTATTGGTTTATAGATTTATGGATTCACATTCTGTGTTCTAAAACTTTATAAGAGATAAAATAACCCAGCACATACACCCATGCAAGCCCGGCCAGCAGTTTGATCAGCTCCGGATAAAAAAAGCCGCCGATCAGACAGGACAGATATAGTCCAACCAATAGGATAATGCCGGCGTATCCCAAGGATTTACGGCTGATTTCCTGCAGACGCTCATCTGAATTGGAAAGACGGCTTTCTTTCAGCTTCTCTTCATTATTTAAGAGTAAACGGTGTTTAATCCAAATGAATGCCCCAGCCACCGACAGTCCGGTGCCAATCCCGCAGTAAAAACCCATCATATGGGAATTGACATTCACTTTCCAGACATATTCCATCAAAAGAGTAATGATAATCGTGCAAAGGCCCAGCAGAAAGACCATCATCATAAGATTCATTCTTGCTTTAATCGTTTTTCTGTATTCATCGTTGGTTTTTGCGTTTGTGGTGCATAAGAGTCCCCTCATATGTTTTCCTCCTCCAGATCAAAAATAAAAATATCTTCAATAGTTACTTGAAAAAACTGTGCGATTTTGTGGGCTAAAATCAGAGAAGCTTTATATTTCCCATTCTCAAGTGAAATAATTGTCTGTCTGGTTACACCCACCGCATCCGCTAATTCATTTTGGGTTACTTTCACGGCCTTGCGGAGTTCCTGTATTTTTGTCACCAAATGATCTCTCCTTTCTGAAATGAATTTTGTTAAGTTAACTTTACAATAGAAGTATAGTACACTTTACAATAAATGTCAAGCGAATTTTACATTTTTTATTAAGCTTTTGCAACTATTCAACAGGTCTGCGCGTTTACTGCGCAGAACGTAAGAAAATGATTCAGGAGTGATCCTATCACAGAAGGTGATTTTTGCATGTAACTGTGTACTGAACCGTTACAAGTTTTTATCAATGAACCGCCTCTCACAATTTTGCGCCGTGAATGCGCAGAGTCGAATGAATTGTAACGGATTCCCTAACTTTTGAAAAGAAATAGAAATAGTGGTTGACAAATCATATTATACATCATATAATATTAACAACAAAACAATATAAACTAAAAAATAATATTATATTTTAAGAGGAGTTGATAAGATGGTATTTAACACAGGCGCGGCCCTGCTGGATGCAATCGTACTTGCCGTTGTCTCCAAGGAAGAGGAGGGGACCTACGGGTATCGTATAACGCAGGATGTGCGCATGGCCCTGGAGGTATCGGAGTCTACGCTCTATCCGGTGCTTCGCAGACTGCAGAAGGATGACTGTCTGGAGGTCTATGACAGGGAGTTCGGCGGAAGAAACAGACGGTACTATAAGATTACGGAAAAAGGACATATACAGCTAAACCTGTATATGACAGAGTGGAAAGAGTATTCATCTAGAATTACCAAGATATTTACGGGAGGGACAGAGTAATGAGCCGTGAGGAATATATGAAACAGCTAAGCTTTCTGCTTCAGGACATTCCTGAGAATGAGAGGGAGGAAGCGCTGGCCTATTATGAGGATTACTTTGAGGAGGCCGGAGAGGGTCAGGAGCGGCAGGTTGCCGCAACACTTGGAAGCCCCGAGAAGGTGGCTGCCATGATTAAAGAGGGATTGGCCGGGGGAAATCCGGATGCCGGTGAATATACGGAATCCGGCTACCGGGACGAACGGTTCAGTGAGTACAATAAAGTACCTCAGCCCAGAGATTCCTATAAAGACAGGAGCACCTATGATGACGCAAAAGACCATTTTAGGGACAGAATGGGACGGGAGGAGACTCCCAGGAGCGCAGGGGCAGTGATATTGATTGTCATTCTCTGTATTTTTGCAATTCCAGTAGGGATTCCGATTATAGGAGCATTGTTTGGAGTAATCGTGTCCTTGATTGCAGCAATTTTTGGTATCGGTATTACAGCCGCAGGCCTGACTTTTGCAGGAGTGGTAGCAGGTGTAGTGCTGATCGGGGTTGGGATCGCCCAGATGTTCGCAGGACCGGCTCTTGGCCTATTGATGATAGGGCTTGGGATGCTGAGTCTTGCAGTAGGGATACTGTTTTTGTTGGCATGTATCTTAATTATCGGTAGATTTATTCCCTGGGCAGTTCGCGGGATCGCGGACCTGTGCGGAAGGCTATTTCGAAGAGGAGGGCGCAGCGCATGAAAAAGTTTACAAAAGTATGTCTGATCATCGCAGCCGTACTGGCTGTGCTGGGAATATCCTTATCCATTGCAGGGGCTGTCAGCGGCGCTACACTGGAACAGTTTCAAGACATGGTCTACTGGGACGACGGTGACCATACCTTTGTCACCAGGGACGGAAAAAAGAATGATTTTGAAAAATCCTACAGGGATATTGACTCTCTGTATCTGGATCTTGGAAACACGGAGATGGTGGTGAAAGCTGCAGAGGGGGATGAGTTCAAAGTCTATGCGCAGAACATTGGCAGTTCCTTCCTGTGTGAGGATGAGAACGGAACACTCCGCATTGAAAATGAATATTACCGGAAGGGGCTGTTCAGGCGGGATAAGACAGCGTATGTGACACTGGAGGTTCCCAAGGGAACGGTATTTAAGAGTGCGGACATTGAAGTGGGGGTTGGCAGTTTGGAGGCCTATGACTTTCTCTGCGAGGACGTTGTGATTGAATGCGGCGTTGGAAGGACCTATATCAGCGGGCAGATACAGGGGAACTGTAACATTGAATGTGGGATAGGAGAAGTAAGCCTGGTGCTCACAAACCAGGAGGAGGACTTTGATTACGAAGTGGAATGTGGAATCGGCGAGGTACGGATTGGGGGAAGCAGTTATTCTGGCTTGTCACGTACGCAGGAGATCGACAATGATGCGGATAGAGAGATGGATATTAACTGTGGAATCGGAAAAGTTGAGGTAACTTTTGAATAATAGTAGGAGGAAGGATAACATGAAAAAATTATATAAGTCCAGACAAAACAGAATGATTTGTGGCGTGTGTGGAGGGATCGGTGAATATTTAGGGATAGATCCCACTTTGGTTCGGCTCTTGATGGTCCTGCTGGGATGCACTACTACCGGATTTATCATCTATCTGGTGGCAGCGATCATCATCCCCTATGAGTATGATTGACCTGTGCAGGTAATACGTGCAGGAAAGAGCAAAAATCCCTTCACCGGAGGTGATTTTAAATGGATTATTGCATGTAACTGTGAAGGTACTGAATAGTTACGTATAAAACTTAAAAAACAGGCCATACTCCAGACAAAGAACAGAAAGGGGTATGGCTTGTTTATGGCTAAGAAGGAAAAGAAAATTGATTTAGACAATCTGACACCAGAGGAAGAATTGAAATATGAAATTGCGGAGGAGCTGGGGCTGTTGGACCAGGTATTGGAAAACGGCTGGAGATCCCTCTCAGCAAAAGAAACGGGAAGAATCGGAGGCCTTATGACAAAGCGTAAAAGGAAGCTAAAAGACGAGGCCATTCAGGAAATATCATAAAGAAAAGAGATGCTGAAAGAATGTAGAAGTCACCATTCTTTCAGCATCTTAGTTTTTATTTACGTTCTATTTTGCTTCCATCTGATTGATTTTATTTGACAACAAAATAAGAACGACTACTACTGCAATGAGCGAAACACCCACAACAGATAACATAGTTGGTATATGGCCGCTTGTGCCTATGACAAGATTTCCATAGATACATAAGAAAACAATAACGCTGATCAAGGTGACCGTAATAGATTTTCTGATAAACCCCATTCCCATAGCGAGCAGTCCGGCTGCGCTGACAGATAAAGCGGAAAAAATAATCATTTGAATTGTCTCTGTTAATAAGTCGGCGGAGATGGTGTCTGAGACAATCGGTAAAACAGTTTCAGTAACTGAGAAGATTGCAATCGGTATTGAGGTACAGAACAGTGTTGACAGAAAAGAAAACAGGAGAATAATCCATACTTTTCCCATGAATATTTTCCTGCGGCTGACAGGATAGGAAAAGAGCAGAGCTAACCGCTTGCCGGAATATTCTTTTATTACCAGGTTATTGGACATCACGGCCGATAAAGTCCCAAAAAGTAGAAGCCCTATCACACAAGAGAACTGATAAATGTTCCCATAATTCATAAACTCGGCTTCATTTTCAATTTGTGCTACATTCGCCACAAAATAAGTGAATAACAGGATGAAGCAGCTCAAAATAAGGTCTGCAATTAAGTAGGTTCGCAGGTTCACACGCTGTAATTCCAGCTTCATCAGTTTTATCATAGCTGTTTTCCTCCACTCATTAACATAAAAAAATAATCCTCTAAACTCCCCGGGTAATTTTCCTTTATTTGATATAAATCAGCTTCATGTAAAATTTTTCCTTGTGAAAGGATACCGACGGTGTCTGCTACATGTTCTATTTCACTCAAAATATGGCTGGATAGCACAATGGTCATATGACTCTCCCGAACAAGATATAGAAACAATTCACGAATTTGTTTGATTCCAATTGGGTCGAGTCCGTTAATTGGCTCATCTAAAATAAGCAACTTAGGACCATGGACGATAGCTCTCGCAATACCTAAGCGCTGACGCATTCCTAAGGAAAATGTTGAAACCGCTTTTTCACCTGTATAGGATAAACCAACCATCTGTAAGGCTTTCTCAATACCGATACCAGAGGTATTCATATAAGCAAGATGAAGTTCCAAATTTTTTCGTGCAGAAAGATGTTCATAAAAGGAAGGAACTTCGATTAGGCTCCCTATTTGGGAGAGAATGCGGTTGCGATTTTTCGTTATATCAGATCCTAAAATTTCAATGCTGCCGCATTCAGGGGTTAATAGTCCCGTCAATAATTTAAACAGCGTAGTCTTGCCAGCTCCATTTTCGCCAAGAAGCCCATAGATGCTACCTTGCTGAATCTGTATGGTACAGTCATTAAGTACTGCGTTCGTTTCAAAACATTTTGTTAAATGAATCGCGTTTACAGCTTTTTGTGTTGTCATATTTATAATCCTTTCTAAAACCTACTTTCGGTATGTAAAACAATAAGAAAAATGGCTGTATTTAAACAGCCTAAATTATGTGATAACGGTAGACATATTTTTGAAACCGACGTTTGGTATGTAATCATGATAGCAGAATAAACTGTGTCTGTCAAGGATGTATTATTCGACTTTAAAGCGGCCGTACTTGAAAAAAGGCCTTGTGGATGGTAGAATAATCGTAATTGTCAAGGTACTTACCAGTGTCAGACGTCAAAGGATAAGTATGCTGAGACGTTTATAAAGTAAGGAGGGGCATGAGATAGTATGAAGAGTTTGATTGAAGATATCAGCAGCAAGCAGTTTAAGAGCGTCTACCTTCTCTATGGGGAGGAGGCTTATCTGAAGACCTTGTATAAAAATAAACTGAAGTCAGCCATAATGGATACCGAGGATACTATGAATCTGAATATCTATGGGGGAAAGGGAATCAACGTAAAAGAAGTGATCGACCAGGCTGAAACCATGCCATTTTTTGCGGATAAACGCCTTATTTTAATAGAAAACAGCGGCTTTTTTAAAAATGCATCTCCTGAGCTGGCGGAGTATATTCCACAGATTCCATCCGAGACGTGCATGGTATTTGTGGAAGATGAGGTGGACAAGAGAGGAAAGCTTTACAAGGCGGTAAAATCCTCCGGCAGGGTGGTGGAGATGGGCAGACAGAATGAGAAGGCGCTGATGAACTGGGTCCTGACAGCGCTGCGCAGAGAAAAGAAAAATATTACCTCATCCACCATGGAGCTCTTTCTCACCAGGACGGGAAATGACATGGAAAATATTTCAAAGGAACTGGAAAAGCTGCTCTGCTATACCATGGGCAGAGATGTGATCACCTCAGAGGATGTGAAGGCCATATGCACGGAGCAGACCGAAAATAAGATTTTTGAGATGATCAATGCCATTGCAGAGAAGAGACAGAAAAAGGCATTGGATTTATACTATGACCTGCTGGCTTTGAAGGAGCCTCCCATGAGAATACTCTATCTGATCACCAGACAGTTCAATTTGCTGATGCAGGTGAAAGATCTTCAGAACCAGGGATTTGATCAGAATACCATAGCAGGGAAAATGAAGATGCAGAGCTTCATCATTCGCAACTATCTGAGGCAGACCGGTAAATTTTCTCTTGAGGAGCTGAAAAGTGCGGTGAAAGAGTGTGTGGACACGGAGGAGGCAGTGAAGACCGGGAGAATGAATGATGTGATGAGCGTGGAACTGCTGATTGTCAAGTACAGCGGATAACCCGGGGTGTCAAATATGACCGGGTCATTTCCGAAAATGACCCGGTCATATTTGACATAAAAACCCCGCCGGAATGACGGAACCGGCGGGGGGTTATGTTTAAGATCTTCAGTCGATTAAGCGATGCTGTTTACCGCTTTTGACAAACGGGAAACTTTTCTGGCGGATGTGTTTTTGTGATAAACACCCTTTGTGGTCGCTTTGTCAATTACAGATGTTGCATTCAATAAAGCAGCAGCCGCAGCTTCTTTATCTTTTGCAGCAACAGCAGCCTCAACCTTTTTGACAGCAGTCTTTACACTGGATCTGATCGCTTTGTTGCGCTCTGCCTTTGTTCTGTTTACTAAAATACGTTTTTTTGCAGATTTGATGTTAGCCAATCTGTACACCTCCAAAATATTTTATCATGATCATGTTTGTTATTTCATTATGATGCTGCATTGATGCCGGACACGGACGTGCTCAATGTAAACATACTCATATATTTTAGACTAACATTCTCCCTATGTCAATACATAATTCAGAAAAAAATGTAAAAAATAGTACAAAAAGTTATTGTTCACAGTAACTATAAAAAAGTGGCATAGAAGGAGGAAATTATGCTGGGTAAATTTAATATCCGGACGGATCTTGCCCTGGAGGCGAAAGAGAGTTATGAAGAGGACAACGTAGAGATCCGCGGTGTGCGGATTGATGAGGAGGAGGATCAGGAGAATGAGATCACCACCACAACGGTTGTCATTGAAACGGAAAACGGGGCGAAAGCTATGGGGAAGCCGGTGGGAACTTATATCACAATGGAAGCACCCAACATGTCCGTACCGGATGAGGACTATCACAGGGAGATTTCCAAAGCGCTGGCAGGCCATTTGAGACGCCTGATGGGTGAGGAGGAGCAGTCTGTGCTGATAGTCGGCTTGGGCAACCGGGAGGTGACGCCGGATGCGCTGGGACCCAATGTGGTGAATAATGCGAACATCACCCGCCATGTCGTAAAGGAGTACGGAAAAGCTTCTATGGGCTGTGACAGGGTGAATCTGATCAGCGCCATTGTACCGGGAGTGATGGCCCAGACAGGAATGGAGACCCTGGAAATTATCCGGGGTGTAGTGGAGGAGACAAAACCGGACTTGGTCATTGCCATTGACGCACTGGCGGCCAGGAGCACCAGAAGGCTGAACCGGACCATTCAGATCACAGACACAGGGATCAATCCCGGGTCCGGGGTGGGAAACCACAGAAACGGGATCAATGAAAAAATGCTGGGAATCCCTGTCATTGCCATTGGTGTTCCCACTGTGGTGGATGCGGCCACTATTGTCAATGATACCATGGAGAGCCTGATTGAAACCATGGACTCCACAGAGCATATCCGCAACTTAGGCGGAGCTCTGGGAACTCTGAGTAAGAGTGAGAAGCACCAAATGATCCGGGAGCTCATCTCCCCGCATTTAAATACCATGTTTGTCACCCCTAAAGATATTGACGAGACCGTGAAACGGATCAGCTATACCATCTCTGAGGGAATCAACATTGCCCTGGATTTATCATAAATCTATATCCAGCCTCATATAATAACTTAAGAACCTTATACGGGGTTCCGGACAGGATGGAAGATATGGGGTGAGGGCATTTGAATCATTTGCAGAAATGGATACAGACGGTACTGTGGATTCTGATTTTTATGCTGGGCCTCTATATTTTATATAGAGGTCTTGCTATTGCGGGGGATAATGGATTTCTGCAGAAGATTCCGGTGGTTTCAGGGATTTGGCGGAATCTGGAGAACTCAGCTGTGGATGCCTACATGCCGGGGTTGACGTACCAAAAAGAGGAGACAAGCCAGAACCAGGGATGGATGCACTATGTGATCGGTGAGAGTTTTCCGCTCTACGGCTATGCCCAGTCTGAGGCGGATGAAATGCCCAAAATTGAGAGCAGTCTGGAGTACGAGCTCTTAGTGGAGGCAGAAAAGGAATCCCAGTCACAGACCGAGATGCAGACAGAGACACCCGAGACGGAGACAGAGACGGCTGCCCAGGAGGAGACCCAGACCGAGGCGGAGACGAAACATCAGGAGACGCAGGCTGCCCAGGCAGCAGCCAGGGAGCCGGTACAGGAAATATCTATGGAAAAGCTGCAGGACTTTAATTACCTTCTGGGAAATTTCTATGCAGTAGACCCATCCACAACAGCGGACAGCAGTCAGATCAACGTGGATACTCTCATGTCTAAAGATATGAAATTGAGCTCTGACAGCTCAAAGCCGCAGATTCTGATTTACCACACACATTCCCAGGAGGCTTTTGCGGACTCTGTGGAGGGGGACGTGAGTACCACCATTGTGGGTGTGGGAGACCGTCTCACAGAAATTTTAAGAGACACCTATGGATTTAATGTGATTCATCACACACAGGTTTATGACATGATTGACGGGGAGTTAGACCGAAATAAGGCATACACACTTGCGGCGCCGGATATCCAGCAGATCCTGGATGAGAATCCCTCCATAGAGGTTGTGATAGACCTGCACAGGGATGGGGTGGACGGACAGAAATTCGTGAAAGATATCAATGGAAAACCCACTGCCCAAATCATGTTCTTTAACGGCCTCAGCCGCACAGCCAGGAACGGTGCGATTGATTATCTACCCAATCCCTACATAGAGGATAATCTGGCATTTTCCTTCCAGCTGCAGCTAAAGGCAGCCCAGTATTATCCTGGATGGACCAGGAATATTTACCTCCAGAGCCTGAGATATAATCTCCACCTGAGGCCCAAAGCCCTGCTGATTGAATCCGGCACTCAGTTAAATACCGTGCAGGAGGAGCTTAATGCCATGGAGCCTCTGGCGGATATTCTCAATCAGGTATTGCGTGGGGAGTGAAAAGTGTGGTACACTGTTCCGGAAGTAATTGGGAGAAATGTCAGGAGGAATAGGAAGTGGCAGCAATGGACCAAAGCAAAATCAGAAATTTCTGCATCATTGCACATATAGATCATGGAAAATCAACCCTTGCGGACCGGATCATTGAGATGACCGGTCTGCTCACCAGCCGGGAGATGCAGGCTCAGGTGCTGGATAATATGGAGCTGGAGAGAGAGCGTGGGATTACCATCAAGTCCCAGGCTGTGCGTACAGTGTACAAAGCCCAAAATGGGGAGGAGTACATCTTCAATCTGATTGATACCCCGGGGCATGTGGACTTTAACTATGAGGTGTCCAGAAGTCTGGCTGCCTGTGACGGGGCCATTCTGGTGGTGGATGCTGCCCAGGGCATTGAGGCGCAGACCCTGGCGAACGTGTACCTGGCGCTGGATCACGACCTGGATGTTATGCCGGTGATTAATAAAATTGATCTTCCCAGTGCCGAACCGGAGCGGGTGATCAGCGAGATAGAGGATGTGATCGGGCTGGAAGCTCAGGACGCGCCCCAGATTTCCGCAAAGACGGGAATGAATGTAGAGCAGGTGCTGGAGCAGATTATTGAGAAGATTCCCGCACCGGGCGGCGACCCGAACGCACCCCTGCAGGCATTAATCTTTGACTCTCTCTACGATTCTTATAAAGGAGTTATTGTCTTTAGCAGAATTATGGAGGGAACTGTAAAAAAGGGAACCCCTATCCGCATGATGGCCACGGAGGCGTCGGCGGAGGTGGTGGAGGTGGGATACTTTGGCGCCGGTCAATTTATTCCCTGCGATGAACTGAGCGCAGGCATGGTGGGATATATCACTGCCAGCCTGAAAAATGTGAAGGATACCAGGGTGGGAGATACCATCACCAATGCGGAGGAGCCCTGTAAGGCCCCGCTTCCGGGATATAAAAAGGTAAATCCAATGGTGTACTGCGGCATGTATCCCGCGGACGGTGCAAAGTATCCGGATTTGAGGGATGCACTTGAGAAACTTCAGCTCAATGACGCATCCCTGCAATTTGAGCCGGAAACCTCCATTGCCCTGGGTTTTGGTTTCCGCTGCGGCTTCTTGGGGCTGCTTCACCTGGAAATTATCCAGGAGCGTCTGGAGAGGGAGTACAACCTGGATCTGGTGACCACAGCTCCTGGTGTAATCTATAAAGTGTACAAGACAAATGAGGAGGTCATAGAGCTGACCAATCCCTCAAACTTACCGGACCCCTCAGAGATTGAGTATATGGAGGAGCCCATGGTGAGCGCTGAGATCATGGTGACCACAGAGTTTATCGGGTCTATTATGCAGCTCTGCGAGGAGCGCAGGGGCATCTATCTGGGTATGGAGTACATGGAGGAGACCAGAGCGCTTCTGAAATACGATCTTCCGCTGAATGAGATTATCTATGACTTCTTTGATGCTTTAAAGTCCAGGTCCAGGGGATACGCCTCCTTTGACTATGAGATGAAGGGATATGCCAGATCAGAGCTTGTGAAGCTGGATATTTTGGTAAATAGGGAGGAAGTAGACGCCCTTTCCTTTATCGTTCACGCAGGGACAGCCTATGAGCGGGGAAGAAAGATGTGTGAGAAGCTGAAGGAAGAGATTCCGAGGCAGCTGTTTGAGATTCCCATTCAGGCAGCTATCGGCAGCAAGATCATAGCCAGGGAGACGGTTAAGGCTATGAGAAAGGATGTGCTTGCCAAATGCTACGGCGGCGATATCAGCCGCAAGCGTAAGCTTTTGGAAAAGCAGAAGGAAGGCAAAAAGCGGATGCGCCAGATCGGAAATGTAGAGATTCCACAGAAGGCGTTTATGAGTGTATTAAAGCTGGATGATAAATAAGAACAGAGGAGAGGCCGCCGCATGGTTTGATGCGGCGGCCTCGTTGTGATAAACATAAGAAAGCGGGATTCTCTTATATCACAGGTTTTGGTCCTGCTTCTTTTTCCGATACTTTACGCACTCGGTCAAAAGATATTCTATTTGTCCGTTGATGGATCGGAAGTCATCCTCTGCCCATTGGGCCAGTTCATTCCAGAGGCTGGCTGACAGCCGCAGAGGAACCTGCTTTTTACTCTTGTCTTTCGGCGTATTGGCCACAGGCCTCAGTCCTTTCTATCTGTTTTAGTAGAGGGTGCCGCTGTTTACAATGGGCTGTGCGTCTTTATTACCGCACAGTACAACCAGAAGGTTGCTGACCATGGCTGCTTTCCGCTCCTCGTCCAGCTCTACAATATCATTTTCACTGAGCTTTTCCAAAGCCATTTCTACCATGCTGACTGCGCCCTCCACAATTTTCTGCCGTGCATCTATGATCGCAGCAGCCTGCTGGCGCTGAAGCATCGCGGAGGCAATCTCAGGCGCGTAGGAGAGATGGGTGATGCGCACCTCCAGGATGCGAATGCCTGCATCCGCTACCTTTTCCTGGAGTTCTCCCTTCATGATGTCAGCAACCTCCTGGCTGCTGCCGCGAAGAGAGCGCTCGTCTCCTCCTTCGCTGGTGTCATAGGGGTGGAGCCTGGCAGCATTTCTTGTGATGGCGTCACACTGTATGGAGAGATACCTCTTGTAATTCTCCACATTCAGCACTGCCTTTGTGGGATTCTCCACCTTCCAAATCACAACAGTCCCGATTTCGATGGGATTTCCAAGCTCATCATTTACTTTTTGTTTTTCATTGTTCAGAGTCATGGTCTTTAAGGAAACCTTCTTGCTGGTCTCGCCGCCCAGCTTCAGGTTAGTGCCCCCTGAGGAAGGGGAAGCCTGGACAAAGGACTTGGCAGTGGGATTGATCCCGGTACAGAAGGGGTTTACGAAGAAATAGCCCGGTCTTTTCAGTGTACCGTAGTAGTTTCCAAAAAGAGCCAGCACCAAAGCTTCGTTTGGGTCAATGACTTTCAGGCCACCGAAACCGATGCAGGCCGCAGTAAAGACCACAATGCCTGCGGTTACAAATACTCCGGTCACCACACCCTCGAATAAGGCAACCCCAAGGATGAAAAGAATGACGCCTGCTGCCAGCCCGAAGATACAGAGGAAGAGTGCCGCGAATCCATTCAGCGGATTCAGAACTTTTTCTTCGTCGATCTGATTTTTTAGTTTCATAGTGTTATCCCCCTTTGAATGTTGTGGAATGATATTAATTTGATATCACAATAATACTATAACCGACAGCTGTTGTCAAGAGGCAGTCCAGACAAAGGAGGCCATACTATAGAGAGCTAAATAATAGAGTGCCATCAGTATCTTTCGGCGCCGGTGCGTTGGTGTACCCAGGGTATTTTTGCCCAGTAGAAGGTCAGAGGCCTGAAAGCTGAGGAATCCCAGAAAAAGGGGCCAATAGGGGGAACCTTTGGTGAATGCCAGCACTGCCGCCCCGGAGACGTTTATAGTCAGCAAAGCTGCATATAGGGACAACGGAAACAATAGCTCTTTCGCGAAAGACAATTCGGGCTGAAAAAGAAGAAAGACAGCCAGCAAATCCAGCGCCCAGAGAAGAAGAACGGCTGGAAAAAAAGACACCTGGTTAAGCAGCCAGAAGAGCAGCACCGCCTGACCGGCAGCGAAGGCGGCACCTCCTGCCAGCGGGTGATAGACGATGAGAAAATCCCCTGCCAGGAAAAAGGACAGTGCCAGGGCAATGGAGATGTAAGAGAGATCCTGCTGTGAGCTGAAAAGGGGGATGGCGGCTGTGCAGAGGCAGATCAGGCTTCCGGCACATTTGGGGAGTACATAGTATTTCTTTGGTACTGTAAAGTTTAGAATGTAACAGAGAAGCAGCACTGGAAGTGCCAGAAGTGACCAGTTGCTGAGGGTGAGATTGTTCATAAAATACCTGCCTTTCGTGGGTAGCAATTTAACTGAGAGGGTGATAAAATAAAATTTGATTTAAAAATTAATGTAAAGGACAACCCCGGGATATCAAGAATAAAGAAGGGATATCCCAGGGGTAGTGCATCGTAAACTAAATAAGTGCTGCATATATGCGGTATGAATATTCAGGCAAGTATATGGGATGCTTATTTAGTAGACGATGTACTAGGTATATAAGGAGTAAGGATTAGTGGAAACAGACAGAGAGATGGAGTTATATATTCATATTCCTTTCTGCAGGAAAAAATGTAACTACTGCGATTTTCTTTCCTTTCCGGCAGGACAGGAGACCATGGATGTGTATGTGCAGATGCTGATTAAGGAAATTCGGGAGGCGGAAAAGAGGGAGGAGAAGGTCACTTCCGTATTCTTGGGTGGTGGTACCCCTTCCATCCTTTCAGGACAGCAGATGCAGGGGATACTGGATACCTGCCGGGAAAAATTCAGCTTTTCAAAGGAGGCGGAAATCACTCTGGAGGCTAACCCGGGAACCCTTGACCAGGGAAAACTGAAGGCTCTTAGGCAGGCTGGTATCAACCGGCTGAGCCTTGGGCTTCAGTCTGCCCACAATGGGGAGTTGAGGGAATTGGGGCGTATCCATACCTGGGAAGACTTTGTGGAGAGCTATCATATGGCCAGGAAAGCGGGATTTAGGAACATTAACGTGGACCTGATGTCCGCGCTCCCGGCGCAGACTCCCGAGAGCTTTAGGGATACTCTAAAACAGGTAACGGCGCTCGAGCCTGAGCATATCTCAGCCTACAGTCTTATCATAGAGGAGGGGACTCCCTTTTATGAGAAGTATGCATGCGATGAGAGGGACAGACAGAAGGATGGGGAGTGTGCCCAGCTTCCATCAGAAGAAGAAGAGCGCAGTATGTACGCGGATACGGCCCGTATTCTAAGGCAGGCGGGATATCGCAGGTATGAAATTTCCAACTATGCCAGGGAGGGATTCGAATGCCGCCACAACTGCGGTTACTGGACCAGAAAAAGTTACAGGGGATTCGGACTCGGGGCAGCTTCCCTGATGGACGAGACACGTTATCATGGAACGGAGGATTTGCAGGAGTATTTGAGGGGGAGCTTCCCAAGACTTGACCAGGAACGTCTCAGCTTGCAGGCCCGAATGGAGGAGACCATGTTTTTGGGGCTGCGTCTGACCAGAGGGGTCAGTATTAAGGAGTTTAATATACAATTCGGATGCTCTATTTGGGATGTCTATGGAAAAGTATCCGCAAAGCTGACAAGGGAAGGGCTGCTGCAGGAGAGGGAGGGGTGGCTGTCCCTGACGGAGAAAGGGATTGATGTGAGTAATTACGTGCTCTCAGAGTTTTTGCTGTGACGCTGACAGCAGAGCTCACTGCTTTTGAGCTTAACCAAAAGAAGAATGAAGAAAAACATAATGAAAAAAGAAGTGAGTGTAACGATTCAACAGGTCTGCGCATTTACTGCGCTAACCGTAAGAAAATGATTCAGGAGTGCAAAAATCCCATCACCGAAGGTAATTTTATAAGGATTTTTGCATGTAACTATGAAGGTACTGAACAGGTATAAGTGGAGGAAGGTTAGATGAAACCAGTGCAACAGGACACAGAAAACCCGCTGGGGTATGAGAAGGAATCAAAATTGCTGATTAATTTTGCGATTCCCTGTATTATTTCCATGCTGGTGACAGCGCTTTACAATATAGTGGATCAGATCTTTATCGGTCAGGGGGTGGGAATGCTGGGAAATGCGGCCACAAACATTGCATTTCCGCTCTCCACCACCTGTACCGCGATTGCCCTTCTTTTGGGAATCGGAGGAGCATCCAATTTTTCACTGAAGCTGGGGGCAGGTGAGGAGAGGGAGGCAGCTAAATATTCAGGCAATGCCCTGACACTCATCCTGATTTTCGGGATTTGTCTCTTTGCGGTAACAGAAATCTTTTTGACGCCAATGCTGAGAGGGTTTGGGGCCACCGAGGAGGTGCTTCCCTTTGCCCAGATGTATACACGAATCACTGCAATTGGTTTTCCGTTTTTGATTGCCAACACAGCAATCAGCAAGCAAATACTGGCGGATGGAAGTCCCAAATATTCTATGATGTCTATGCTGGTGGGAGCTGTGATCAACACCATTCTGGACCCTATTTTCATTTTTGGTTTTCACATGGGTATGGCAGGGGCTGCACTGGCCACGATCATTGGTCAGATCATCTCCTTTTGTATTAGTCTCAGATATCTCTTCCATTTCAAGCACATTGTGCTGAACAGGGAGTGCTTTTGTCTGGATGGGATATTTGTAAAGAATATCTTTGCCCTTGGCGCCAGTGCATGTTTCAATCAGATAGCTATGACCATTGTACAGATTGTAATGAACAATACCCTCTCTTACTATGGCGCCAGATCCGTGTATGGAGGGGAGATACCGCTCGCCTGCGCTGGGATTATTACAAAAGTAAACATGGTATTTATGGCAGTGATTATTGGAATATCCCAGGGTACGCAGCCAATCGTTGGATTTAACTACGGCGCTCAGAAATACGGAAGGGTAAAGAAGACTTATCTGCAGGCTGTGGGGACTGCATCGGTTCTGTCCTTTGCTGCGTTTGTCTGCTTCCAGGTATTTCCGCGGCAGATTATCTCTATATTTGGTCAGGGAAGTGAACTTTACTTTACGTTTTCTGAGCGGTATTTCAAGATATTTCTGTTTTTGACTATCATAAACGGTATCCAGCCGGTAACCTCAAATTTCTTTACATCCATAGGAAAGTCTAGACTGGGTATCTTCATGTCACTCACCAGACAGATCCTCTTCCTGCTGCCCCTCATCATTATCTTCCCCTTGATTATGGGAATTGACGGTGTGATGTACGCAGGTCCCATAGCGGACGGGGCGGCTGCGATTGTCTGTGGGTATTTTATGGTGAGGGAGATTCGGGAACTGACAGCGAAGCAGGCGGCGGTCTGCTAGTATATGTTAGATGGAAGTAGAAGCAAAAATGAGGCAGGACTCTGCAGATATATGCAGGGTGTCTGTCTCATTTTTAAGTGGTTTATAAATGCTATGCTGTCAGGATCATTACAGCAAAATGATGAATTCTGCGGTAGGTGTTCTTGGTGTAGTGCAGACCGTCAACGGTGGACCAATCCTCAGACAGCAGATAATTGAAGCAGTCCATATATTGATCCGGAAAAGCCTCCTGCATTGCCTGGTTAAAAGCCTGTATTTCTGCATTGCTGGCTCCCTTACAAAGCTCATCATTCACAGGGTTCACAGACATGATATAGAAAGCGGGATCATGATAAGTTTGAAACAGCTCCTGATAAAATGAAATATACTTGTCTACCTCCTTTAAATCATTGACCCCCAGATTAAAAATAACGGTGGCATCCGGGTTTTCTTTCAGTGCAGCTTCCAGCTGTACGATTCCGTCATTGTAAAGCCAGTGAAATCCCTCCCCTTCCTTTGCGATATAGGTGCAGGTATCAGCCGGATCATATTCCTGTACCGCATCCCGCATTCCTACTGTTCGTGAATCACCCACGAAAATATAAGAATGCTCCAGCTCCACATATCCATCCTGTCCGTAACTGGGAGAGGAATTGCTCTTGGTGGTGTCAGATGGCTCCAGTTCCACCAGAGCAGCGTCTGTCTGGACAGCAGCAGATTTGGGGGAGGCAGAGTCCTCATTTATATAGACTGTCAGGTAACCGGCAAGTCCAAGCAGGCAGACAATCGCTGCAAAGGCCAGGACGAGCATAATTGTTGATCCTTTTTTCATCACTCTCTACCGATAAGTTATCCTTTCCTAAAGCTTAGCTTCAGAATATTTTACGGCTATCATATCACATTTTATTGAAATGTCAATGCCAGCTCTTCGTTGTACAGACAGAAGGTTTTCCTTTGTTTTAATGAAAGCCTTCAAAATTAACGCCTCTTCCATACGTCCATTTTCCGCGTAAATATGCCTGATTATTGGAATAATAGATGATTGCTTTTTTATACTTTTTGAGAAGACTGCTCCCGCCATATTTTTTAACCATGGTGTAGAGATCCCAATGATATCGTGTTGCCCCCGTCTTTTTCAGACTTTTCATTAGATTTGTATATTCTTTCATCTTTACCACAGTGGAGGATTGGGGAATCTTATTTTTTTTCATATATTTTTTCCCGTAGGGCCACATTTTTTTGTGCTGGCCTCCCAGCCGCAGGGCGGCTTTCCGAATGGTTTCTCCCTTTCGGAACATCCTGGAATAAACCTCATCGCTGTCCACCTTGCGGTAAATGTCATAATTCCATTTATCCCACTCCCATCCGCCAAAATCCAATTGTGATACAACCATATAATCTGTATAAGATTTGTAAAAATTCAGTACGCTGGTCGTTCCTGAGACACAGTTTGTTCCGTAATCAATGATCGCAAATTTCTGCCCAAATACCTTCAGTCCATAATTCATAACCTTTTTGGTATCACTCAAATTTAAGCAGCCGCAGAAGGAGCTTCCTCCTCCATGGCCAGAATACTTGATGACGATGTGCCGGGAGGGAGAGCGCTTATGGATTATATTGAAAAAAGCTTTGTATGCGGCTAAACGCTTACTGCTATCTTTCTCCACATCTCCTTCCAGGTTCTTACACTTGACAGATTTTATGAGATAAGACTCTCGAAAGTCCAATCCTGCCTTTAGGTATTGGCTTTCTGTCATGCTGTCCACATTGTTTTTTTGGGCATATTCACTCCATTTATCGTCCAGATTATTGTCAAATTTATAGAGACTTATGCGATCTTCCCAGATAATTACATCGTATAATAGATAGCAGTCCGTATCTTTGACAGGAACCGCAGAATAGACGCCACCCAACCCTCCATCCTCAAATTTATCGGTGGCATAAGAGGTTCTGATGACCACCACCGGGTCCTTTGCAGATATTTTTACCGAATCATAAGACTTTGCCGCGCAAACATCTGTTTTTGCGAAGCCCAGCAGTACAATTGCCGAAAGAAAAAGTAAAACCCGATTTAACTTGTTCTTATTATTCATGTTTCCCTCCTGTTTTTTCTGAATCCCCGTTTTTTCGGACCCGGGAAAAGCGCCGGTATCTCTTTTAATTAGATCAAACTTGCTCATTTTTTTAAAATATAGCATCATTAAAAAACCATGTCAACGGTAGATTTCCTTGAATTTCCATGGTTTTGTCCAAATAGCCCTTTAAAGTGAGGAACTGGTATCAATCTAATGAACCTATAAATGAAAAATAATTTCTAAAAAATACATAAATACTATTGACAAAGAAAATTAAGAGTGCTATCTTAGGAACATAGATGTTAGCACTCTACCAAGATGAGTGCTAATAACAAAAAAGGGAGGGAGGATTTAAAGATGCAGTTGGATGAACGCAAGACGAAAATCTTGTACGCTATCATTAAAACTTATCTGGAAACCGGGGAACCGGTTGGCTCCAGAACCATATCCAAGTATGCGGATTTAAATCTGAGTTCCGCTACAATCCGCAATGAGATGTCTGATCTGGAAGATATGGGTTATATCCTCCAACCCCACACCTCAGCCGGAAGGATTCCCTCTGATATGGGATACCGTTTTTATGTGGACCATCTCATGGAGGAGAAGGAAAAAGAAGTCACGGAGATGAAGGAGCTGATGATCCAGAAGCAGGATAAGATGGATCTGGTTCTGAAGCAGGTGGCAAAGGTGCTGGCCAACAATACCAACTATGCAACCATGATCACCTCTCCTCAGTATCACCGGACAAAGCTGAAATTTATACAGCTCTCGGTCATTGCGGAAAACCAGCTGCTGGCGGTTGTAGTGACAGAGGGGAATGTGGTTAAGAACAAGATGCTCCGCATTGACCATCAGCTGGACAATGAGACGATTCTGAAACTGAATATTCTGCTGAACACCAGCTTAAACGGCCTGACCATGGAACAGATCAATCTGGTTACCATCGCGAAGCTCAAGGAGCAGGCAGGGATACACAGTGAGGTGGTCAACAGTGTATTGGATGCGGTAGCAGAGGCCATTCAGATGGATGATGAGGACTTAGAGATCTATACCAGCGGCACAACCAATATTTTCAAATATCCGGAGTTGAGCGACAGTGAAAAGGCCAGTGAGTTGATCAGTGCATTTGAGGAGAAACAGCAGTTGGCAAATCTGGTGGCAGAGACTATGACAGCGGAGGAGAACACGGGCATTCAGGTCTATATAGGAAATGAATCTCCGGTACAGACCATGCGGGATTGCAGTGTGGTGACAGCAACCTATGAATTAGGTGAGGGAATGAAGGGAACGATAGGAATTATCGGGCCGAAAAGGATGGATTACGACAAAGTAGTCAGCACACTGAAAACTTTGACAACGCAGTTGGATAAGATATTTAACAAGACGAGTGAGGACTCTTCCGTCTCGGTAGGCAGAGAGAGGAATCACCAAAAACAAGAGTAACGAAAAAGGATGAAGAAGGGCGGTAGAGAGCGTGTCTGAGGAAAAGCTGCAAAAGGATATGGAGATAGATGAGAACAAGGACGCTGTTTCCGATGCGGAAAATGAGACTGGTGAGACGGTTGGGGAAGTGACCGAGGAGGAAACGGATACAGAAGCTGTGGAGGAAGATTCACAGGATGAGGAAAATGCCGGGGAAGCCTCTGAGAATGAGGATGGCAGCGGTCAGGAATCCAAGGGAAAGGAGCCTGAGGGAAGCGGTCCGGGAGAGAAGAAAGGCTTCTTTGGTAAGAAGAAGGATAAGAAAGACAAGAAGGATCAGCAGATCGAAGATCTTACTGACAGGCTGAAACGCCAGATGGCAGAGTTTGATAACTTCCGCAAGAGGACGGAGAAGGAGAAGGCCTCCATGTATGAGGTCGGCGCAAAGAGTGTGATCGAAAAGATGCTCCCTGTGGTTGACAATTTTGAGAGAGGCTTGGCGCAGGTTCCGGATGAGAGCAGGAATGATCCCTTTGTGGAGGGCATGGATAAGATCTACAAACAGCTGATGTCTACTTTGGAGGAATTGGAAGTAAAGCCGATTGAGGCTGTGGGTCAGGAATTTGACCCCAATTTTCACAATGCAGTGATGCATGTGGAGGATGAGGAACTGGGTGAGAATATCATTGCCGAGGAGTTCCAGAAGGGTTACACTTACCGGGATACCGTGGTAAGGCACAGTATGGTAAAAGTAGCCAATTAAACGGACACGTCTGCCAACGCAGACATTACAATAAAATGAAAACATTGCAATGAGGAGGAAATGACAATGGGTAAAATCATAGGAATCGATTTAGGAACAACAAACAGCTGTGTGGCAGTTATGGAAGGTGGAAAACCCACCGTTATCGCAAATGCAGAGGGAGCCAGAACAACACCGTCCGTAGTGGCTTTCACAAAGACAGGTGAGAGACTTGTAGGCGAGCCTGCAAAGCGCCAGGCAGTAACCAACGCGGATAAGACGATCTCTTCCATTAAGAGACATATGGGTACAGACTACAAAGTGGATATTGATGGAAAGAAGTACTCTCCCCAGGAGATTTCAGCCATGATTCTGCAGAAGATGAAAGGCGATGCAGAAAACTATCTGGGCGAGAAAGTGACGGAGGCTGTAATCACAGTGCCCGCATATTTCAATGACGCTCAGCGCCAGGCCACCAAGGATGCCGGAAAGATCGCAGGACTGGATGTTAAGCGAATCATCAACGAGCCTACAGCAGCAGCTCTGGCATACGGACTGGATAATGAAAAAGAGCAGAAGATCATGGTTTATGACTTGGGCGGCGGTACCTTCGATGTTTCCATTATCGAGATCGGAGAGGGCGTTATCGAAGTGCTCTCCACAGCAGGCGACAACAGACTGGGCGGCGATGATTTTGACCAGAAGATCACGGACTACATGCTGTCTGAGTTTAAAAAGAATGAGGGTGTAGACTTATCAGGCGATAAGATGGCACTTCAGAGATTAAAAGAGGCAGCGGAGAAGGCCAAAAAAGAGCTCTCCAGCGCCACTACAACCAACATCAACCTTCCGTTCATCACTGCAACGGCAGATGGACCGAAGCACTTTGATATGAACCTGACAAGAGCGAAATTTGATGAGCTGACACATGATCTGGTGGAGAGAACCGCTACACCTGTGACCACAGCTCTGAAGGATGCAGGGCTGACAGCAAGCGAGATCTCCAAGGTTCTGCTGGTAGGTGGTTCCACACGTATCCCGGCTGTACAGGATAAGGTGAAAGCTCTGACCGGTCATGAGCCCAGCAAGAGCTTAAACCCGGATGAGTGTGTTGCACTGGGAGCTTCCGTACAGGGCGGTAAGCTGGCAGGCGATGCAGGTGCAGGAGATATCCTTCTGCTGGATGTCACTCCACTGTCGCTGTCCATAGAGACTATGGGCGGTGTAGCAACCAGGCTGATTGAGAGAAACACGACCATTCCCACAAAGAAGAGCCAGATTTTCTCAACAGCAGCAGACAACCAGACCGCGGTTGACATCCACGTAGTACAGGGCGAGAGACAGTTCGCAAAGGACAACAAGTCCTTAGGACAGTTCCGCCTGGATGGAATTCCTCCTGCAAGAAGAGGCGTTCCTCAGATCGAAGTTACTTTTGACATTGATGCCAACGGTATCGTGAATGTATCTGCAAAAGATTTGGGAACCGGAAAAGAGCAGCATATCACCATCACCTCAGGTTCCAACATGTCTGACAGTGATATCGAGAAGGCAGTGAAAGAGGCTGCTGAGTTCGAGTCTCAGGATAAGAAGAGAAAAGAGGCCATTGACACCCGCAATGATGCGGACTCCATGGTATTCCAGACGGAAAAGGCTCTGGAGGAAGTGGGCGATAAAGTGGATGCCAATGACAAGACAGCGGTGGAGGCAGATCTGACTGCGCTGAAGGATCTGATTGCAAAATCAAATCCGGAGGAGATGACAGAGGCTCAGGTAGCGGAGATCAAAGCTGCGAAAGAGAAATTGATGGAGAGTGCTCAGAAAGTATTTGCGAAAGTGTATGAGCAGGCGCAGGCTTCCCAGGGTGCAGCAGGGGAAGATCCTCAGGCAGGAGCAGATACTTCCTATCAGGCTGACGATGTAGTTGACGGGGATTACAAAGAGGTATAAGATAAATAACAGCGCAGGGGACAGACAGGGGGGCCGCAAGTCCGGTCCCCGGCACATGCCCCCTTAAACTGCGTTTTGATAAATTTAGGAAAAGGTGAACATAATGGCAGAGAGTAAACGTGATTATTATGAGGTCTTGGGCGTTGACCGAAACGCTGATGATGCCACCATAAAAAAAGCATACAGACAGCTGGCCAAGAAGTATCACCCGGATATGAACCCCGGAGACACGGAGGCTGAGAAGCGTTTTAAAGAGGCGTCTGAGGCATATGCCGTGCTGAGCGATAAAGAGAAGAGAGCGCAGTA
This sequence comes from Ruminococcus sp. 8Y-12, assembly GCF_058119865.1. Taxonomy (NCBI): domain Bacteria; kingdom Bacillati; phylum Bacillota; class Clostridia; order Eubacteriales; family Oscillospiraceae; genus Ruminococcus; species Ruminococcus sp. 8Y-12. The sequence continues at coordinate 2,992,886 of NZ_CM176623.1, forward strand.
CGACCAGTTCGGCCATGCTGCGTTTGAACAGGGCGGCCCGGGCGGCGGCTTTAGCGGCTTTGACTTCGGCGGAGATATGGGTGACATTTTCGGTGATATTTTTGGCGACCTATTTGGAGGTGGGAGCCGCAGGAGGGCTAACAATGGCCCCATGAAGGGGGCCAACATCCGGACCAGCGTGCGGGTTACCTTTGAGGAGGCTGTATTTGGCTGTGAAAAAGAGTTGGAGCTGAACTTAAAGGATGAGTGCACCACCTGCCACGGATCAGGTGCAAAACCTGGTACAAGTCCCGAAACCTGTCAGAAGTGCGGTGGTAAGGGACAGGTGGTGTTTACCCAGCAGTCCCTCTTTGGTGTGGTGAGAAATGTCCAGACTTGTCCGGAATGTAACGGAACTGGCAAGGTGATTAAGGATAAATGTACTGCTTGCCACGGAACCGGATACACATCCAGCAAAAAGAAGATTGCTGTCACGATCCCGGCGGGAATTGATGATGGACAGAGCATTCGGATAAGGGACAAAGGGGAGCCGGGAAGCAACGGCGGACCCAGGGGCGATCTCCTAGTGGAAGTGAATGTAATGCGTCATCCTATCTTCCAGAGACAGGATATGAATATCTTCTCCACCGCGCCCATCAGCTTTGCCCAGGCAGCTCTGGGGGGTGAAGTGCGCATCAGCACTGTGGATGGAGATGTGCTCTACGACGTAAAACCGGGAACACAGACGGACACAAAAGTGCGTCTGAAAGGCAAGGGAGTGCCGTCACTGCGCAACAAGTCTGTGCGTGGCGACCACTATGTGACCCTTGTGGTGCAGGTGCCCACTAAGCTAAATGAAGAGGCAAAGGAGGCTCTGCGCAAGTTTGACGCAGCAAACGGCGGCTCTCTCGGACAGAGCAAAGAGGGGGCGGAAAAACCCAAGAAAAAGGGATTTATGGATAAACTGAAAGAGACTTTTGAGGATAATTAATAGGAATTAAGAGAAACGGCGGAAGTTGCAGCGAAAGAAACTATTTTGTCTGCTGATTTTCGTCGTTTTCGCGTTTTACAACTTATTTACAAGACCTGGACAATCTTAATATTTCTTAAGGGAATAGGCGTTGACATAAAAAGCGAAAGGAATTAAAATAATACTATTATATACATAATTAACGGCAGTGGCGGGTACAGAGAAACTGGTATCATCCACTGACATAAGGTAAATCAACGCATCAATAAAATAATAAGATGTAGTCGTACTCTGTGAAATTACCGAGTGTAGATTGAAACAAGGAAAATGAGGACAGCTATGAAGAACAAAGTATTGAGAAAACTTATGATTATGGGATTGACATGCAGTATGACACTGACTATGGCGCCCGTTCCTGTGATAGCAGCCGCAGGGGAGCCGCAGACGCAAGCCGCTTCCGGGGAAAGACAGTCAGAGAGTGGGAAGTCTGGGGAAGGTGAGACGAAGCAGGATGATACTCAGAAAACTGCAGAGAAAAAAAAGTCTCAAAAGAAAGATAAAACGAAGGCCAAAGAGAGTCAGACGGACTCTGAAAAGAATTCAAGGCAGCAGAACGATTCAACGGATAGTCAGAAAGAAAATGATGAAAATGATACTAAAGAAAAAGTAGCAAAAGCGTCAGATTTGATCATAGGTGGCTTAACATTAAAATGTGAAGAAGATTTAACAAGCGGAGTTGACTATACATATAGTGAAAGTACCAAAATTCTTTCAATTAAATCTGACAAAAAGATTCTTATAGACGGCAATAGTAGTCTGAGTAATACAAAACTTGTGCTTGAAAGCGATGCAAACATTACACTGTCTGATGTAAGAATAAAGACAGAAGATGGCATAGCATTAAATTTGAATGGTAAAAAGCTATCACTGACACTTAATGGAAGCAACAGCTTTGTAACAGATTTTGATGATACTTCAGCAGTGAACATTCCTAATGAAGCAGAATTAACAATTGCCGGTAGTGGAAAATTGACAGTTTCAGGAAAAGGAACAGGTAAGGATATAACTCTTGGAATGAAATCTGGAAAATTAAAAATTGAAAGTGGAACGGTGGTTGCTAAATCTGGCATTGTTCTAAAAGCTACCACCAGTACAACAGTGGGCGCACAGGTCTCGGTTACAGGTGGAAGCGTAAATTTAGGTGCTATTTCACCGGCAAATAAGCTAGAGATCAAAGGAAAAGATAATGTAAATGTTTATCCTGCGACGATAGTTGTAGACAGTGGATCTACGGAGATTACAGATTTAGCTGTAAAAAAAGATGGGACCACCTTTTCATATGGTAATACAGGTGTTTTTTCAGATGAAGATAAAAAGATTTATCTCTATCTTCCAAGAGGACAAATGGAGGTAACGGCAAGCAAGTTAGTGTATTCGGGTGAAGTTAAAGAATCCGGAAGTAATATACTTGTGAATAAGCAGACTGAAAAAGTAGAACTTAGAGCTGCAGATATAAGTTTTTCTTCTGCAACATATGGATCCCCAGCAGATGCAAAGGCTATTACTATTACAAATCCCTCGGAGAGCAGCGTGAAATTCGATATACAGTTATCAGGAAGTGATGCCGATAGTTTTGTATTGACAAAACCAACAGATAGCAGTAGCTTTATTGTTTCAGGCAGGACTGGTGGAAAAGATGGCATAAATGAATCATTTAAAGTTCAGCCTGCAAAGAAAGCTACGGCGGGGACGCATATGGCTACTATAAAAGTTAGTTATGGTGATAATTTATTTTTTGAATCAAAAGTAAGCTGTACTGTAGAAAAAGCAAACCTTACTCCTGTTGTAGAACTTGATGAAAAAAAATATGACGGATCACAAGACGGATCTGGAAAAGTAATCTTCGAAGGAGCTGTAGAGGGAGACACACCTAAGGAAAAGCTGTTGGAGATTACCTATAATAGCGCAAATGTTGCAGAAGCTGACAAAGTAGAAATTAAGGTTACGTTGGATGAAGCGACTTCTGTAAACTATAAGCTTACGAAAGATAGTTGGGAAGAGACAGATAATGTCAAAATTTTGAAAGCAGATTATGAGAAATCTCCAAAAAAACCGTCTGTATCTGAAATTACCTATAGTTCATTTCAATATAAAGCCTTAAAAGGGCAGCAGTATTGTATTAAGTCAGGAACAAGTAAGCCGAAAGAGTCTGAATGGAAAAATGATACACGTACAACAACAGGTACGATAAAGGCTTCAGGGGCAACAGAAAATACCACCTATACAGTATGGACGCGTTATGGGGAAGATGAAAATCATAATGCTGGTACAAAGTTGACTAGTACCAAGGTTAAGACTTTGGATAAACCGGATCAAGTTACTTCCACAGATAATAAGATAACAGGCATAGTAGAAGGAACTACATACAAAAATGGTTCAACGCTTAGCTTTAAGGCAATTGGAGCAGGTATGGACAATACCAGCCCGAATGAAGGGGATGAGAGATACCTTCCCACAAGTTGGAAGGTGACGGAAGAACACAGCTTCGTGAGTGGAAAGTACGAGGCGTCCTTTACGATAAATACCACTGGCTCCCATACACTTCAGGTTACTTTTAAAAAGCAGAAATATGAAGGCAGCAGTTGGGTGGATGTCAACATGACCTCCTATAAAAAAGTTTCCTTTAAAACCGCTACGTCCGGGGTTAACGGAACAGGATCAGGCACCAATGGGTCGGGTACCAACGGATCAGGTACCAACGGTTCCGGTTCTGGCAAGAATAACACGGCGGCAAAGACAGCAGATAACGCACCGATTCTGCCGCTGGGCGTGGTATTTGCAGGGTCTGGGCTTCTTCTCGCGGGATATACTTTAAAAAGAAGACGCAGGGCATAAATGAAATAAACAGAATAATTGTTATATGAGTGTAAACTGCCGCACCGGTGATGGAAAGATTGCCGGTGCGGCAGTGTTTTTCGTATTATGAGTACATTGTAAAAAAAGATGGAACAGATACTTCTGGCTTGAAGGTATCTGAAGATTTAGGTACGCCTTCCACTTCTTTGCTGTATACAGTATTACCCCTTACTTCTGCTGCGGATGAAATCACTGTTCAATATGAGAATACAGGCAGAGAAGCACTTAGCTATGAAAACGAAATACAAATTGACCGGCTTATAGATGGTACCTGGTATTTCTGGGGAGAAACTGGAAATACCCTTGAAGGGGAAACTGGTGTTTGGCCGGGAGAAACGGTAAAGGAAACGTATGCCTTTACTACAGATAAAATGCAGGACGGAGACTTTTTCACTCCATATGATGAAAAGCTGGTTATTAAAAATGGCATCGATGCATCACTTTTCGATGGACGTGTGGTCATTGTACTGTTCCCCGGAACTTATCGGGCCCGCACACAGTTTTATACGTTAGACGAAACTGAGGACATAAATAAATATGAGAACATTGCAGAATTCGTTGTCACAGAATAGATATCCACGAGGTCTGGTCCGTTACTGGCTAAGGGGACGCTTCCTGTGCCGGAGGAAGCTGGTTTTTTGCCGGAAGATGGCACTACCCAGACGATTTTTAAACAAGCTTTGGGGAAAGTATAGGTTACAGAATACAGTCACTTGGGCGTTGGCGGCTCTCTAAGTAAACATTTAACGTGCGTTTTTAGCGGCGGGGAAATCCACCGTTTACGGAAACTTGGACGCGAAGGTTTTCCTGAGCGTCTTAGTTGTAGTTAACGGTTAGTTCCCCAGAGCGTTGCACGTGTTTGCGTGAGAGCCGCCAACGCCCGGGTGACGTCCGGTTGGTAACGCACGTAACAGACCTGCCCCGTCTGGACTGTTGCACAAGATTGCCGATGCGGCAGTATTTTCATTTTATACCGTATTGCAGACAGTCAGGAACTATGTTAAACTATCAGATAGTGGGTTTTTGTGCCCTGAGAACGGAAATGGTGAAGAAAGTGAGGGATAACCCTATGAGATGGAATAAATTTACGCTAAAGACCAGATCTGAGGTGGAGGATATCGTGATCTCCACTTTGGCGGAGGCTGGAGTCGAAGGGGTGGAGATAGAGGATAAGGTGCCTTTGACTGAGGAGGACAAACAGCAGATGTTTGTGGACATCCTTCCGGATGGACCAGCGGATGACGGGATTGCCTACCTGAATTTTTATCTGGAGGAGGATGCGGATAAGGAGGAGCTGTTGTCCAGGGTGAAAGAGGAGCTTGAGGAGCTGCGGATGTTTGTGGATATCGGGGAGGGAACCATCACGGAATCCCAGACAGAGGATAAAGACTGGATAAACAATTGGAAACAGTATTTTCATCAATTTTATGTGGATGACATCCTGATCATTCCCTCCTGGGAGGAAGTGAAGCCTGAGGATAAGGGTAAGATGATCATCCATATTGACCCGGGGACCGCCTTTGGCACTGGGATGCATGAGACGACTCAGCTGTGTATGCGCCAGCTGAAGAAGTATGTTACGCCGGACACGGAGCTTTTGGATGTGGGCACGGGCAGCGGAATACTCTCCATCGTGGCTCTGAAGATGGGGGCAAAGCATGCTGTGGGGACGGATCTGGACCCCTGCGCCATCTCTGCAACCAGGGAGAATATGGAGGCAAATGGTATTCCGGACAATAAAATGGATGTGATGATCGGAAACATTATTGATGATACCCAGGTTCAGGACAAGGTGGGGTATGGCAGATACGATATCGTGGCAGCAAATATTCTGGCAGATGTGCTTGTGCCGCTGACACCAGTGATTGTGAACCAGTTGAGAGAGGGCGGAATCTATATCACATCAGGAATTATTGATAAAAAGGAAGAGACTGTGGTTGCAGCGGTAAAGGCTGCAGGTCTGCAGGTCCTGGAGGTTACTCATCAGGGTGAGTGGGTATCTGTGACTGCAAGGAAGAATTAGGAGCATATATTATGCATCATTTTTTTGTGTCCCCGGAGCAGATCGGGGAGAAGAGGATAAGGATAGAGGGGCCGGATGTAAATCACATCAAAAATGTGCTCCGCATGCTGCCCGGGGAACAGGTCTGCATCAGCAGCGGCCGGGATAACAAAGAGTACCGATGTGAATTGGAAGAGCTGGAAGAATGCTGGATTACTGCAAAGATTATGTGGGTGGAGGAGGCCGGCATGGAGCTGCCCTCCAAAATTTACCTGTTTCAGGGACTTCCCAAGGGCGATAAAATGGAATTGGTCATCCAAAAGGCAGTGGAGCTTGGGGCCTATGAGATCATACCTGTGGCCACCAGGAGAGCTGTGGTAAAGCTGGATGCAAAGAAGGAACAGAATAAGCAAAAGAGGTGGAACGCCATCTCTGAGAGCGCGGCTAAGCAGTCCAAACGGAACGTGATTCCAAGAGTGACAGGGGTTATGCGATTTGAAGAGGCGGTGGCGTATGCCTCCGGCATGGATGTGAAACTTATCCCCTACGAGCTGCAGGAGGGCATGGAGGCGACAAGGAAGCTTTTCCAGTCCATTGTTCCGGGCCAGTCAGTGGCAGTCTTTATTGGGCCGGAGGGGGGCTTTGCGGAGGAAGAGATCGACCTGGCCAGGGAGAACGGGATAGAGCCTGTCTCACTGGGCAGACGCATTCTGCGCACGGAGACGGCTGGCCTGGCGGTACTGTCAGTTTTGATGTTTAACCTGGAAAACATGTAACTGTTCAGAATGTGCAGTAAATGCACAGACTTGTTGAATAGTTACAAAAACGGATGATTTGATGACCTGGAGGAGAAATGGAAGCATATTTAGACAATTCAGCCACAACCAGATGTCTGGAGAGAGTGAGGGATATTGTGGTGAAAACCATGATGGAGGATTTTGGGAACCCCTCATCCAGACACAGAAAAGGGGTGGAGGCTGAGAGATATATAAAAGAGGCAAGGGAAAGGATTGCCAAAACCCTGAAAGTAAATGAGAAGGAAATCTATTTCACCTCAGGGGGGACGGAGTCCAACAACTGGGCCTTGATCGGTGCAGCCATGGCAAACCGCAGAGCCGGGATGCATGTGATCACCACTGCTATTGAACATCCGGCAGTGATACAGCCCATGCTCTACCTGGAGGAACATGGCTTCCGGATCACCTATCTGCCGGTGGATCGATATGGCAGGATTGACATGGAAGAGCTGAGGGAAGCGGTCTGTGAAGACACGATACTCGTGTCCACTATGTATGTAAATAACGAGATTGGGGCAGTGGAGCCTGTAGAGAATATCGGAAGATACTTAAAGGAAGAGCATCCCCAGATCCTGTACCATGTGGATGCTATTCAGGCTTACGGAAAATACAGGATATACCCTTCAAAATGCGGGATAGATATGCTCTCAGTGAGCGGGCATAAAATTCACGGGCCAAAGGGCGTGGGATTTCTCTATGTGAATGAGCGGGTGAAGATCCATCCGCTGATTTTGGGCGGCGGCCAGCAGAGGGGAATGCGTTCCGGAACAGATAATGTACCTGGAATCGCAGGACTGGGTGTGGCGGCCATGGAGGCGTATCAGAGTTTTGAGGGAAAGAGGGAACACCTAAGTGCATTGAAGGCGCATTTCCTGAAGCAATTGGAGGAGATCCCGGACATTGTGGTAAACAGTCTGCCATGGGATCTGGGAGCGCCCCATATAGTGAGTGTGAGCTTTTGCGGAGTGCGCAGCGAAGTGCTCCTGCACGCGCTGGAGGATCGGGACATCAGTGTTTCCTCCGGTTCCGCGTGTTCCTCCAACAAAAAGCTTCCAGTGAGTCCTGTGCTTAAAGAGATCGGGCTTAAGCAGAGCCTGCTGGATGCAACCCTGCGGTTCAGTTTCAGCACCTTTACTACAGAGGGGGAACTGGATTACTGTGTGGATACATTAAAAGAACTGCTGCCTTTGCTCAGGCGGTATTCCAGGCATTGACAGGCCGGAAGTAATGGAGAAGGTCTATGCATGACGGTATTGTAACTGCAAAGGTACTGAACAGTTACCTTGCGGGATATAGAAAAGGAGAAAAATATGTTTAAAGCATTTTTGATAAAGTACGGAGAGATCGGTATAAAGGGAAAAAACAGGCATCTGTTTGAGGATGCGCTGATGAAGCAGATCCGCCATGCCCTGAGGCCCATAGACGGGGAATTTCTGGTGCGAAAGGAGCAGGGGCGTATCTTTGTGGAGGCCAGGAGCCTGTTTGACTATGAGGAGACTGTGGAGGCCCTGCAGAGGGTATTCGGCATTGTGGGAATCTGTCCCATGATCCAGACGGAGGATGAGGGCTTCGAGGCCCTGGCAGACACTGTGATTGCCTACTTTAAGAGCGTTTACGGGGAACGCGAGATGACCTTTAAGGTAAATGCCAGGAGGGCCAGAAAGAATTATCCCAAGACCTCCATGGAGATCAACTGTGACCTGGGAGAGCGGATTCTGGAGGCATTTCAAAATATGAAAGTGGATGTGCACCACCCGGACATTATGCTGAATGTGGAAATCAGGGAGCAGATCTATATCTATTCCCAGATCATTCCGGGTCCGGGAGGTATGCCAGTGGGAACAAACGGAAAGGCCATGCTGCTGCTATCCGGAGGAATTGACAGCCCTGTGGCCGGATATATGATTGCAAAGAGGGGGGTTAAGATTGACGCCGTTTATTTTCATGCGCCGCCCTACACAAGTGAGCGCGCAAAGCAGAAGGTGATGGATCTCGCCCATCTGGTAGCCCGCTATTCGGGGCCTGTCAATCTGCACGTGGTGAATTTTACGGACATTCAGCTATATATTTACGATAAGTGTCCCCACGATGAGCTGACCATTATTATGCGAAGGTACATGATGCGCATTGCGGAACATTTTGCCCGTGAGACCGGCAGCCTGGGGCTGATTACAGGGGAGAGCATCGGGCAGGTGGCCAGCCAGACCATGCAGAGCCTGGCAGCTACAAACGAGGTGTGTACCATGCCGGTGTTCCGCCCGGTTATTGGGTTTGACAAGCAGGATATTGTGGACATTGCACTGAAGATCGGAACTTATGAGACTTCAATCCTGCCCTTTGAGGACTGCTGTACCATCTTTGTGGCAAAGCACCCTGTGACAAAGCCGAATATCAACATCATAAAGCGAAGTGAGACCCACTTGGAGGAAAAGATCGATGAACTGATGAAAACAGCCATTGAGACTACAGAGACGATCTGGGTGGAATAAGCGCACAAAAAGAGTCCGGAAAACCGGACTCTCAAATATGTTTAGAAAAGTAACTATACTTAAAAAAAAACAAATCCAGCTGCATGCAGTGGATTTGCCTTTGAGCAAATATCAGTCAATGATGTACGGCTGAAGAACGTTAAGAATTTCGTCAACATCGTTGTTGGCATGGATATTTAAGTCAATCGGCTTGGAGAGATCCAGGCTGAAAATACCCATAATGGACTTTGCATCAATTACGTATCTGCCGGATACTAAGTCAAAGTCATAATCAAATTTCGTAATATCATTTACGAAAGACTTTACTTTATCAATAGAATTTAAAGAAATCTTTACTGTTTTCATTGGAAAAACCTCCCTTATTTTTTATACTCTCATCTTACCTATGAGGGCTTAAAAAGTCAAGGCGAAAATTTACAAAGTTATCAGGCGTTATTCGTCAAAAGTTATAAAATTAACGGTCTAATTGCGAAAGAAAAGCAAAAAGATTGTGCAGAATGGAAAGGAATAGCCCATGAACAAGAGAAAAGCCGCCCTTCACAACTTAGGATGCAAGGTAAATGCATATGAGACGGAAGCGATGCAGCAGATGCTGGAGCAGGCCGGATATGAAATCGTACCCTTTGGACCGGGCGCGGATGTGTATGTGATCAACACGTGTACTGTGACCAATATCGCGGACAGAAAGTCCAGACAGATGCTCCACAGGGCGAAGAAGATGAACCCTCATGCACTGGTGGTGGCCGCCGGATGTTATGTCCAGGCAGCAAAGGAAGACCTGGAGGTGGACGAGGCAATTGACATTGTGATTGGCAACAATAAGAAAAAGGACCTGGTGAAGATACTGGAAGAGTATGAAAAGACCCGGGATGAGGAGTTTGTCATTGACGTGAACCACACCAGCGAGTATGAGTCCCTGACCATCAGCCGCACGGCAGAGCACACCAGAGCTTATATCAAGGTGCAGGATGGATGTAATCAATTCTGCAGCTACTGTATCATTCCCTATGCCAGAGGGAGGGTGAGGAGCCGCCGGATGCCGGATGTGCTGGATGAGGTGCACAGCCTGGCTGCAAATGGGTATCAGGAGGTAGTGCTCACTGGCATTCATCTGAGCTCCTACGGGGTAGACCTGGACACCAACCTGCTGGAGCTGATCAAAGCCGTTTATCAGGTTGAGGGAATCAGGAGAATCCGCCTGGGGTCCCTGGAACCCAGGATCATCACGGAGGAGTTTGCACACACACTGGCAGGGCTTAATAAAGTGTGCCCCCATTTCCACCTGTCTCTGCAGAGCGGATGCGGGGAGACCTTAAAACGGATGAACCGCCGTTACAGCCCTGAGGAATACTATGAGAAATGCTGCCTTCTTAGGCAGGTGTATAATGATCCCGCCCTAACCACGGATGTGATCGTGGGATTTCCCGGGGAGACGGACGAAGAGTTTGAAGAGACAAGGAAATTTTTGGAAAAAATTGAATTTTATGAGACGCATATTTTTAAATATTCCCGCAGAAAGGGAACAAAGGCTGCCGGGATGGAGCATCAGGTTTTAGATGAGATCAAGACCAGGAGAAGCAATATACTGCTGGCTTTGAACGAAAATATGAAAAAAAGGTTTGAAAACCGGAGGCAGGACAGAGAGGATGAGGTACTCTTTGAGGAAAGATGTAAGCTGGACGGGGAAGAATACTATACGGGCCATACCAGGGAATATATCCGGATGGCAATGCCTGCGGACGCGGATTATGGAAATAAAATCGTGTCGGTAAAGGTGGAAAAAGCCCGTAAACACAACATTTTGTTGTGCAGTAAAAAAATGATACAAAAAATTGATTGTATTTTGTGAAAATTTATATTAGAATAGAGACAAAGTTTAATTAAGGACGTGATAAAATGGGTAACATAAGTAATACACAGTATTTTAGAGTGAATTCAGAGACAGAGGTAAGTGTAAAGGAAATCTTAGACACTGTATACAATGCTATGACAGAGAAGGGGTACAACCCTGTCAATCAGATCGTAGGGTATATTATGTCCGGAGATCCCACCTACATCACCAGCCACAAAAATGCCAGAAGTATGATTATGAAGGTGGAGAGGGACGAGCTGGTGGAGGAACTTCTCAAGGAATACATCAAAAATAAGGCTTGGCAGTAGGTATGAGCATGCGGGTTATGGGACTTGATTATGGCTCCAAGACAGTTGGCGTGGCCGTCAGTGACGGCCTTGGTCTTACTGCCCAGGGAGTGGAAATTATCAGAAGAACGTCTGAAAATAAGCTTCGCCAGACATTGGCACGGATAGAAGCCTTGGTTCAAGAGTATGAAGTGGGAACTATAGTCCTTGGGTTTCCCAAAAATATGAATAATACCATCGGTGACAGGGCTGAGAAGTCGCTGGCATTTAAAGAGATGCTGGAGAGACGGACAGGCCTGCCTGTTGTGATGTGGGATGAACGGCTGACTACAGTAGAGGCAAACCGGACCCTGATTGAGGGAAAAGTGCGCCGTGAGAACAGAAAAGATTACGTTGATAAATTGGCGGCCGTATATATCCTTCAGGGATATCTAGATTGCGAGGGCATGAAAAATGGAAAAGATTAAATTTACATTTGCAGATACGGAAGAGACAGTGGAGTTTTTTGTGCTGGAACAGACCAGAATCGGCGGGATCAGCTATATCCTGGTGACAGAGTCCGAGGAGGAAGATGCCGAAGCGTTGATTCTTAAAGATTTGTCAAAGGACGGAGAACAGGAAGCACTCTACGAGATTGTGGAGAGCGACGAGGAATTGGAAGCAGTGTCCAGGATTTTTTCGGAAATGCTGGAGGATGTGGATATTACGCTGTAAACAACAGTAGAAAATCGTTTTGGCAGAGGCGGAAAAAGCAGAGGATGACATCTGCTTTTCTAATTGTGTGCAGAATGGGAGAAACAAAGGAATACAAGGACGGACAAATAAAATTATGGAGGTGCTATTTTTTTGAAAAATGCAAATAACTCAAAACTGAAAATTATTCCCCTGGGAGGTTTGGAGCAGATTGGACTGAACATTACTGCTTTTGAATTTGAAAACAGTATTGTCGTGGTGGACTGCGGCCTGTCTTTCCCGGAGGACGACATGCTGGGAATCGATCTGGTGATACCGGATATCACGTACTTGAAAAATAATGTGGAGAAAGTCAAAGGGTTTGTCATCACCCACGGACATGAGGACCACATTGGGGCCCTGCCTTATATCCTAAAGGAACTGGCAGCGCCGATCTACGCTACCAAGCTGACCATGGGCCTTATTGAAAATAAGCTGAAAGAGCACAATCTGATGAAGGCGTGCAAGAGAAAAGTCGTGCGCCATGGACAGTCCATCAATCTGGGGGCTTTCCGCATTGAGTTTATCAAGACCAACCACAGTATCCAGGATGCGGCAGCTCTGGCCATTTACTCACCGGCCGGAACCGTCATCCACACAGGTGACTTTAAAGTGGATTACACGCCTGTATTTGGGGATGCCATTGATCTGCAGCGGTTTGCTGAGATCGGAAAAAAGGGCGTACTGGCCCTTATGAGCGACAGCACCAACGCGGAGCGCGTGGGATTTACCATGTCCGAGCGCACAGTGGGAAAGACCTTTGACAATATTTTTTCAGAGCACAGGGACACCAGGATTATCATTGCTACCTTTGCCTCAAATGTAGACCGTGTACAGCAGATTATCAACTCTGCATACAAGTTTGGACGCAAGGTAGTGGTGGAGGGACGCAGTATGGTGACAGTTATCTCCACGGCGTCGGAGCTTGGGTATCTGAACATACCTGAGAACACCCTGATTGATATTGAACAGATGAAAAACTATCCGGATGAGCAGATGGTGCTGATCACAACAGGAAGCCAGGGAGAGTCCATGGCTGCCCTGTCCAGAATGGCGGCAAACATGCACAGAAGGATTTCCATAAAGCCGGGTGACACGGTGATCTTCAGCTCCAACCCCATTCCCGGCAATGAGAAAGCGGTATCCAAGGTGATCAATGAACTCTCCGCTAAGGGGGCAGATGTGATTTTCCAGGATGCGCATGTGTCGGGCCATGCCTGCCAGGAGGAACTGAAGCTGATCTACTCTCTGGTGCATCCCAAATACGCGATACCTGTCCACGGGGAATACCGCCATCTGAAAGCCAACGCAGGGATTGCCAAAAGCCTCGGGATACCGAAGGACAATATCTATATCCTTCAATCCGGGGACGTGCTGGAGCTGGATGACCAGCAGGCCAAGGTGGTTGACCATGTACACACAGGGGCGATTCTGGTGGATGGACTTGGAGTGGGCGATGTGGGAAATATCGTGCTTAGGGACCGCCAGCATTTGGCGGAGGATGGCATTTTGATCGTGGTGCTCACTCTGGAGCGTTTCAGCAACCAGCTGCTGGCAGGACCGGATATTGTTTCCAGAGGGTTTGTGTACGTGCGTGAGTCCGAGGGACTTATGGACGAGGCTCGCAGAGTGGTGGAAAATGCATTAGACAACTGTATGGATAAACACATCACGGACTGGGGCAAGATTAAGAATGTAACAAAGGATGCGCTCAGCGACTTCCTGTGGAAGAAGACAAAGCGCAATCCGATGATCCTGCCGATCATCATGGAAGTATAGGCAGTGTGATTGCATGTTACTGGGGACATGTGAACAGTAACGATTATAGCTGTGAAGGTACAAAGCGGTTACGTGTAATGAAAGATAAGGATGATGCAGTATGGACAAAGTGAATAGATGCACAGAAGAACTGACGGCGGCGATCCAGACATGCAGGGCTTATGTACAGTTTGATGAGGCTAAAGAGAGGCTGAAGGAACATCCGGAGCTGTATAGGCAGGTGAACCAGTTCCGCAGGAAAAACTACGAGATGCAGAGCCGAAAGGATGACATTGACTGGTTTCTGGAAATGGAGAATTTTGAGCGGGAGCACGAAGAGCTCCGCAGAAATCCCCTGGTATCCGATTTTCTGCGGACGGAGCTACAGATGTGCAGGATGCTTCAAAGAATCAATGAGGCGGTGGCTGCTTCCGTAGATCTGGAGATCCAGGACTTTGCGGAAATTATTGAGTGGTAAGTGACAGGAGGACCCGGATGAGACAAAAGAGTATGGCAAAAACCCTTTTATTTGCGCTGCTGAAAGTAGTGGTCTTTGTACTTGTGATTGTGGCCCTGGTTTCTGTGGGGAAGAAGGCGTACTCATTTGGCTATAAAGTCTTTGCGGAGGAGGCAGTTTCTAAGCCTCCGGGCAAGAATGTGGCAGTGACCATCGAGGATGACACCTCCTCCGGAGAACTGGGGGAATTGTTGGAGGACAAGGGCCTGATCAGAGATGCTAAGGTATTCCAGGTACAGTATTTGCTTTCCGGGTATAAGGGTAAGCTCAAAAAAGGCAGTTATATTTTAAATACCTCCCAGACAGCGGAGGAGATGCTGGCTGTCCTTTCCGGGGAGCAGGAGACTGAGTCTGAGACTTCAGAGTAGAATGAGAGGTTATGGTTTGATTGTAAATGAACGGATGATTGCCTATATCAATTCTTTGGATATGGGCAATACTCCTCTGTTGGATGAGATAGAGCGGGAGGCCAGGCGGGATTATGTACCCATCATACGCCGGGAGATGCAGAGCTTTCTAAAGGTGATGTTGGCTATGAGGCAGCCTGTGAACATATTGGAGGTAGGGACAGCAGTGGGTTTTTCGACACTGCTGTTTTGTGAGTATGCCCCTTGGGATGTCAGGATTACCACCATTGAGAAGTACGAAAAGCGGATTCCGGTGGCAAGGGAAAATTTCAGACGCGCGGGCAGAGAGAACCAGATTTGTCTTCTGGAGGGAGATGCCGCGCAGATACTGGCAAAACTGGACGGGTCCTATGATTTTATTTTTATGGACGCGGCTAAAGGGCAGTACATTCATTTTCTGCCCCATATCATGCGTCTTTTGGAGGTGGGCGGCGTGCTCATCTCAGACAATGTGCTCCAGGACGGTGACATTATAGAATCCCACTATGCAGTGGAGCGCAGAAACCGCACCATATATAAGCGTATGCGGGAATATCTGTATGAACTGAAACACGATGACAGACTGACCACTAGTATTGTGCCCATCGGAGACGGGGCGACGGTCAGCGTACGCAGGAAATAGAAAGGCACTAAAATGAGAACACCGGAATTACTGATACCAGCCAGCAGCCTGGAGGTGCTGAAAACGGCCGTGATATTCGGCGCGGATGCCGTATACATCGGTGGGGAGGCATTTGGGCTGCGTGCTAAGGCGAAGAATTTTACCAAAGAGGATATGCAGGAGGGCATTGACTTTGCCCATAAACACGGGGTAAAGGTCTATGTGACTGCCAATATCCTGGCACACAACCATGATCTGGAGGGTGTGGAGGTGTATTTTAAGGAGCTTCAGGAAATGAAGCCGGACGCACTGATCATTGCAGACCCGGGGGTATTTGCAATAGCGAAGAGCGTATGTCCGGAAATTGAGCGCCACATCAGCACTCAGGCCAACAACACCAATTATGCAACCTACCGTTTCTGGTATGAGCAGGGGGCTAAGCGGGTGGTCTCAGCCAGGGAGCTGTCCCTGGCTGAGATCCGGGAAATCCGGGACAAGATTCCGGAAGACATGGAGATCGAAACTTTTGTACACGGAGCCATGTGCATTTCTTACTCCGGAAGATGCCTGCTGAGCAACTATTTTACCGGGAGAGACGCCAACAGGGGGGCCTGTACGCATCCCTGCCGGTGGAAATATTCAGTTGTTGAGGAGACCAGGCCGGGAGAGTACATGCCGGTCTATGAGAATGAGAGAGGCACCTTTATATTTAATTCCAAGGATCTGTGCATGATTGAACATATTCCGGAGCTTTTGGACGCCGGAATAGACAGTCTGAAGGTGGAGGGAAGGATGAAGACAGCCCTCTATGTGGCCACTGTGGCCCGCACCTACCGCAGAGCCATTGACGATTACCAAAAGGACCCGGAGCTTTACAGGAAGAATCTGTTGTGGTATCGTGAGCAAATTTCCAACTGTACTTACCGGCAGTTTACCACAGGCTTCTTTTTTGGAAGGCCGGATGAGCATACGCAGATTTATGACAGCAATACGTATGTGAAGGAGTACACTTATCTGGGGATAGTTGGTGAAAAAAATGCCCGTGGCCTGTACCGGATTGAGCAGAGAAATAAATTTTTCGTGGGGGAGACCATTGAGGTGATGAAACCGGATGGACGCAATCTGGAAGTCCGTGTGAAATGTATCACAGATGAGGAGGGGCAGGAGCAAGAGAGCGCGCCCCATCCCAAGCAGGTGCTCTATATTGACCTGGGAATTGAGATGGAGCAGTATGATATTCTGAGAAGAAAAGAGATGGAAAGCTAATCCGCGGCGGAAAACTTCACGGTGACGGAGGCGATTTCGCTTTTTGTGCACACCCTCATATTCGGACCCCAGACACCCACACCCGAGGTGACAAAGGTGTGAAGCCCGCCCTCTTTTTGGTATCCGTAAGAATTATCCCATATCAGCGCAGTCACCAGATTTCCGGGAAAGAGCTGACCATCGTGAGTGTGGCCTGAAAAATCTATGTCCGCTCCAGCCTCATCCAGCGCCTGATAATCCCTGGGCTGGTGGTCAATCACAAATATGGGCTTGGTCTGATCCAGACTGCCCAGAAGTTCTGCAGGGGTGAGACGCCCATTATCCACTTTTTTTGCTCTGGAATAGTCCTTACGGCCTGCCAGGTAAAAGAGGTTGTCTATGAGAACTGCCTCATCCTGCAAAAGAGTGATGCCTGCCTCCTCAAAAAAATGAGTCATCCGGGAGTCATCGTTTTCCTTTTCCTGGGAGGAGAAGGTGAATCCGGCAAGAATGGGTTCGTCCAGGTCATGATTCCCGTAACAGGCATAGACACCGTAAGTGCTTTTTATACTTTTTAGAATCCCGGCAATTTTGCCGGGGTTTTTTACTGCGCTAAATTCATTATCAAACACATCTCCCGCCAGGACCACCAGGTCCGGATCTTCCGCATTGATCTTTTCTACCATATTTTTCATGGACCATTCCCCAATACTGTAGCCAAGATGCAGATCTGCTGCCAGCACCACCTTCATGGAAGCTCTGTCCCCACCGGGTTTATCCACCTTTACCTCATAGGAGGTGGTGTACAAATGTCTGGCATGGACAATGCCGTAGGCGCTCAGTGAAATGACAGCAGTCACTGTAAATATGCCACAGACCACAAGAAGACGTCTGGACTCATAAATTTCTTTCTTTAAAAGTTTTGCGCATTTTACGATCAGCCGAATCAGATCCACAGCAGCAATGCATAATATAGCGTAAAGAAACACGCCAAACCAGACATTGCTGACCACCTTTAAAAAGCGGTGCAGAGGCTCTGCTTTTATGAGAAAGGCAGAGAGCGGCGTGGTGGAGATGAGAAAAAACAGTACTACAAAACCAATCCGGAAATATCTGGATTTAAAACAGCGGTGGCAGGCGCCCATCCAGTGCAGAGTCCAGCGCAGTACATAAAAATTGATGATCAGATAAATCGGAGCCAGCAGTAATGCAGCCATTGTGTCAACACTTCCTTTCGTATTCAGAAAGTATAACATAAAAAAACAGGATCTGGCAATACTACCAGAAAAGCTTCAGGAGGTAAGACATGTGAAACAGATAACATTTAAAAATAAGTTTGGCTATTTCCTGGGGGATTTCGCAAACTGTATGACCTTTGCAATGTCATCCGGATTTTTGCTGAAATTCTACACGGATGTGGCGGGCATCACAGCAGCGGCGGCCGGAACCCTGTTTTTGGTGGCAAGGATCTGGGATGCGGTGAATGATCCCCTGATGGGTGGTTTGACAGATAAGATGTTTGCCGCCAGAATGAAGAAGCATAAGGGCAGGACCGTGGACAAATTTAAGCCTTTTTTGCTGACAGGGTCCTGGCTAGTGGTAGCGGCGGCGATACTCATGTTCTTTATGCCTTCCGGACTGAGTGGATGGCAGCGTTTGCTGTGGGCCTACATCACCTATATTCTCTGGGGAATGTGCTACACTTTTGTGAACATTCCTTATGGCTCCCTGGCGGCAGTGATGACAAAAGATCCGGGAGAGAGGGCCTCCCTGTCCGTTGCCAGGGGGATTGGGGGGACGGTAGGTAATATTCTGCCGCGAATCCTGGTACCCATGGTACTCACCTATTTTGGAACGGATCAGGCGGCGAAGGGATATCTGAGCGCCATGGTATTGATGGGAATCTTAGGCTTGGTGGGGTATGTGATCACTTACTTTACGGTCCAGGAAAATATTCGTGATGAGTCACTGCACACGGCGGAAAAGGGTGGCGGAAGTTATCTGAGAGTGCTGGGCAAGAACAAGCCCTTTATCAGCGTATGTCTGGCCTCCCTGGGGATGCTGCTGGGAAATATGACAAGTATGGCCATGATGGTCTATTACTTTGAAGAGAACCTGAATAATCTGGCGGCTATGGGGATTGCCTCTGTGCTGGGTCTGATTCCGGCGCTGCTGATCGCTCCGTTTCTTTCCAGGCTGGTAAAGCGCTATTCGCTTAAAAAGGTGGTTTCCATCAGTTCCCTGTTGTCAGCCGCTGCTTTTGGAGTGGTGCTGGTGCTCCCATCCACTGTGGGAATCTACATTGTGGGTACTCTGATTGCCAATGTGTTTTTGAACGTGCCCATGACCCTGATCTGGGGAATGGTTTCAGAGTGTATAGACTACAATCAGCAGATGAACGGACAGAGGCAGGAGGGGATTATTTACGGTTCCTACAGCTTTATCCGTAAGATTGGCCAGGCTTTGGCAGGGTTCATCTCAGGAGTGGGACTGAGTGTGATTGGGTATCAGGCAGGAGCGGCCCAGAGCACAGGTACGCTGTTTGGCATCAAGTTTTTGACCCTGGGATTTCCGGCGCTGGGGATGGTAATTGCATTTATCAGCTTTCTGTTTTTATGGAACATTGACACCGGGCTTCCCAAAGAAAAGACTGTTAAGATAGATGATAAGATCAGCTGATTGAATAGCAAACCGATAATGTAATGGATTTTAAAGGAGGAAATGACAATGCTTTATCCAATTTTGACAGAGTCCAGATTGCTGGTGAATTTAGACGGGGTTTGGGACTTTAAAACAGACAATGGAAACGGAATCAAGGAGGGATGGTATGCCAAAAAATTGGAAAACCCCATGTACATGCCAGTTCCATCTTCTTATAATGACCTGAGTGAGTCCGCTGCCCTGAGGGATCACTACGGATGGGTATTTTACCAGAGGTGTTTTTCACTGCCCGAACATGCCAGGGGACAGCGGGTAGTTCTGCGGTTTGCGGCAGTGACCCATAGCGCCAGGGTGTGGCTGAACGGGAGTGAAATCGGTTCCCATAAGGGAGGTTTTCTGCCCTTTGAAATTGAAATTTCAGACAAACTGAGAGACGGGGACAATCTGCTGACCGTGGGAGTGGACAATCGGATTGACTACAGCACCCTTCCGGTGGGGAATCCGCCGGAGAAGGGAGGGGACTTTATCATGGGAGGTGCATTTGGCGGAGGAAACCGCAAAGAGCCTAAGAATAACCCAAACTTCGACTTTTTTAATTACTGCGGAATCACCAGGCCCGTAAAGATTTATACAACGCCCACAGCGTATATAAAAGATATTACCCTCACAACAGAGATAAAGAGAAAAGATGCTATTCTCAGATATCAGGTAGATACAGAGGGCGCAGGTGAGGCGCAGATAGAGATCTTTGATGAGACGGGGGAGAAGGTTGGCAGCAGTGACGGAAAAGCTGGGGAAATTCTTATAAAGGATGTCCATCTCTGGCAACCGATGAATGCCTATCTCTACCGGGTCAGGGTAACTTATGGCGAGGACTGTTATGAGGTTCCGTACGGAATCCGCAGCGTGGAGGTTAAGGGGCAGCAGTTCTTAATCAACGGCAAACCCTTTTATTTCAAAGGCTACGGCAAGCACGAGGACACCTTTCCGGCAGGCAGGGGGTTGAATATGCCAATGAATGTCAAGGATCTCTCCCTCCTGAAGTGGCAGCATGCAAACAGCTTCCGCACTAGCCACTATCCTTACAGTGAGGAGATGATGCGTCTGTGTGACAGGGAGGGGATTGTGGTGATTGATGAGACTCCTGCAGTGGGCATTCATCTGAACTTCGGAGGAGGCGCCCAGTTCCAGGGAGGAGAAAAGGTGGATACCTATGATCCCAAGAAGGGAATACAGACAGGGGAGCACCACAGGGAGGTTATCCGGGATATGATTGACAGGGATAAAAACCATGCCTGTGTGGTAATGTGGAGCATAGCCAATGAGCCAGACTCCTGCGTTCCCACTGCTCACGATTATTTTAAGCCCCTCTTTGATCTGGCAAGGGAACTGGACCCGCAGAAGCGTCCCTGTACCCTGGTGAGTATGATGAATCCCAACTTCCGCGAGGACTGCAGTCTGAAGCTCTCAGACGTGATCTGCCTGAACCGGTACTATGGTTGGTACATGGCAGGTGGAGATCTTGAGCAGGCTGAGGAGGTACTGAAAGGGGAGCTGGATTTCTGGCAGAGCACAGGAAAACCCGTAATGTTTACGGAGTACGGGGCGGATACCATCCTAGGTATGCGTGATACCCTTCCCACCCTGTACTCAGAGGAGTACCAGATTGCCTATTATAAGATGAATCATAAAGTGTTTGACGAGCACTCCTGCGTTGTTGGAGAGCAGGTGTGGAATTTTGCAGATTTTGCCACCAGTCAGAGTCTGCTGCGTGTTCAGGGGAACCACAAGGGCATCTTTACCAGGGATAGAAAGCCTAAGATGGCAGCCTACTATCTAAAAAGCAGATGGAAAAAAATCCCTGATTTTGATTACAAATCCTAACACGCGCTTCGCCGCATAAACGTCAAGACGTGCTTGAAATCAAGAGGGCGGATGAATCTGTCTTCGAAGCAGGAACAGAGCAATAATATTGGGGAATACCATAATTCCATTGATCAAGTCTGTAAATCCCCACACCAGACCCATGGGAATCACAGCGCCCAGATAGGCCATGACAATGTACAGGAAATGATATACAGGGATACCTCTTCCTCCGAAGAGGTACTCTGCACCCTTTTCTCCAAAATAACACCATCCGATCATAGTGGTGAGGGCAAAGGCGGCCAAGGCAATGGAGAGCAGCATCTCGCCGCCGGGAAGCACCCCAAAGGCGGCCAGAGTAAGGTTGCCGGCAGTTACACCCTGGACGGAGGCGGGACGATTGATAATGTTTGCAACTACCACAATACCGCTCAGGGCGCACATGACCACGGTATCCCAGAAAACGGCGGTCATGGAGATGAGACCCTGGCGTCTGGGGGAGGAGTTGCTGGCAGCGGCTGCGATGGCGGCGGTACCGATTCCGGACTCATTGGTAAAAAGGCCTCTGGCGATTCCAAAGCGCAGAGTGCTCTGAAGGGTACTGCCCACAAAGCCGCCGATGGCAGCTCCGGGGTGAAAGGCTCTGTCTAAGATCAGGCTGATGGCGGCAGGCAGGGCATTTCGGTTCAGAAAAAGCAGAAGGATACAGCAGCCTATGTAGAAAAATCCTAAAACAGGGACAATTTTCACGCAGAAATTTCCGATGGATCGGATTCCTCCCACTACCACAATTCCTGCAAAGGTAGCTGCCGCGATGCCCACGATATGGGGGGAGAGATGCCAGCAGGAGGCCGCAGCCTCGGCAATGGCATTTGCCTGGGTAGTGCACCCCACTCCAAAAGCGGCAAAGAGGGTACAGAAGGCATAGACCACTGCCAGTGACTTCTTTCCCAGTCCATGCTCCAGCACGTACATGGGTCCGCCCACAGTGGTACCGTCGGGGCGGACTTTTTTGTACAGTCCGCTTAAATAACACTCCGCGTAGGAGGTGGCCATTCCGAAGATGCCTGTCACCCAGCACCAAAAGAGGGCACCTGGCCCGCCAAGGGCAATGGCAGTGGAGACACCGACAATATTGCCGGTTCCCAGCGTGGCGGCCAGGGTGGTGGCCAGGGTGGCAAATCCGCTCAGTCCCTTTTCGGACCCAGAGGCGTCCTCAGGGGTGACTGAAAGGCGGATGGCGCGGAAGGTGAGGCGCTGCGGAAAATGAAGGCGAAGAGTAAACAGCAGATGGGTTCCGGAGAGCAGGAGCAGTACCGGGCCGCTCCACAGGAAGGTATTAAAAGACTCAAGAAAAGCAAGCATTGGATACCTCAATAGGATGTACAATATTATTACACTATATGAACAGGGTGGGCCGGACATACATAGGAAATGAAAAAAATAAAAGTATTCTGAGTTGGAAAGGCACTAATGGGCACCTTCTCTCATAAAATGAAGAAAGATACTTAGAGGTGCTTTTTTGAAGACATTTCCCAAGCCGCTTACAGCCGAGGAAGAAAAGCTATATTTGAAGAGGTACAAAGAAGGCGACATGGAAGCGCGCAGGATACTCATAGAGCGCAATCTAAGGCTGGTAGCTCATGTGGCAAAGAAATATCAGGGTCCTGACGAGGATTCGGATGATTTGATTTCCATAGGAACAATAGGGCTGATAAAAGCGGTTTCCACCTTTGACCATTCAAAAAACAACAGGCTTGCCACTTACGCAGCCAGATGTATTGACAATGAGCTGTTGATGATGCTCAGAATGCGGAAAAAGACCTCCAAGGAGGTCTCTCTTTATGAACCCATCGGTATGGATAAAGAAGGAAATGAGATCAGTCTTCTGGATATTATTGAGGGAGCCAATGTGGATATCGCAGAAATCATGGATCTGGAGGCAGATACCAGGCGGCTCTATGAGATTCTGCAGATGGCGCTCACAGAGAGGGAGCGGGAGGTGCTGAAGCTGCGCTATGGTCTGTTTGGAGAGAATGAGACCACCCAGAGGGAGATCGCGAGAGAACTGGGAATTTCCAGATCCTATGTGAGCAGGATTGAGAAGAAGACACTGGAGAAATTGCGGGAGGAGTTTGAGAAAAATGGATAACTGGAAAATTTGAATTACGTCTGAGGAGAATGGGTGATTCCAAGGTTGGCGGATCACCAGATTTGTGTTATAGAGAATAAAAAAAGCTGCTGTTTTAAATGATTTTTAATCATTAAAATGACAGCTTTTTTCATAAACGAAAAATCTAAAATTTCAATCCACAATTGTTATAATATCAAAAGCTATATAGAAATCTACCATAAAAAAATGGAAAAGTAAAATGTTTTTTGAAAGAGTTGAATTACGTGTTGATTTTTTTATATAAGAGATACAATTAAACTAAAATTCTAAAGAAGACAAGGGGCAGACGTTGACTGGTTCATCAAGGCAGATGATATTGTCTTGAAAGGCAGCCCTACACAGACAGCAGGAAACCCACAGAACCATAACAACCAGCAGACACAAGGCAAGAAATAAACTACTGTTTTGAGTTGCTAGTGGTGTTGAATAGCTGTATACTATCCCTATAAATTAGAATATGTAGAGGAGGTATTGATAATGAACGGAAAAGATGTACGTATCGGTGTGAGTCTGCTGGTCGGTGACATAGAAAATATGGTTCGATTTTATAGAGATACACTAGGCTTTCAAACTCAATGGAGTGGTGGACCTTTTGCGGATTTTGAAACTGCAAGTGGGGAACTGTCCTTATTTATGTATAGCAGGAAAGAATTTGTAAAGGCAATAGGAGAAGACTATGTACTTCCAAAGGGTATCAATCAGACATTTGAAATTGCCCTTTGGCTATCCAATTTTGCTGAGGTAGATTTGGAGTATGAGCGTCTGTCAAAGCTGGGTGTGCAGTTTCCTACGGGAGAACCTATCACTTATCCTTTCGGTATCCGCAATTTTTATGTAGCTGACCCAGAGGGGAATTTGCTTGAAATTGGAAGTACAAATGAAACATAGGCTAGAAACTCTACAAATTCCAGTTTGCAGTATTGATTAAAAATTAGATTTTGTATAAGAAATTTTTATAGGAGGGATAAATTTGATGAATGATTTATTAAGAAGCGAAGAATACAATTTCGTTAATTCTAAGGATAAGCAGTTTATAGTGGCTTTCGATTCTGAAATGTTAAAGTTAGGCTATACTTGTAACCAAACAATAGGAGAGGGATATTGTTGGGGAAGGAAAATGATTATTTACACAAAAGCAGGTGTAAAAAGCAAAAAATCATATGCTCGAATTTATTTACGTGATAGTGACCTGATTCTCCGTATGTATTTCAGCAATGTAGAAAAACATAAGCAGGCAATTGAACAAGCTCCTGACTATATTCAGCAGGCATTTACTGGTGAGTATGGAGCTTGTAAGCATTGCCATAATATGAAAGAGGATGGGACATGCAATCATAGAAAAAGCTATACGGTTCACAATCAACAGTATGAATTCTGTGACGGTTTTGCTTTTTGGTTCTTTTCTCCTGACCTTGCAAGAATACCAGATTACATCAAGTTGTTTCTAGACTTTTATCCTGATAAAAAGCGAAAAGTAAAAGTTATGTCATAATGGACTAAGGGGATTTATTAAATTTCAGTTTGTCTATAACTCTATATTCAATACCACAAGCAAACTACA
The DNA here is from genome assembly GCF_058119865.1 of Ruminococcus sp. 8Y-12. Lineage (NCBI taxonomy): Bacteria > Bacillati > Bacillota > Clostridia > Eubacteriales > Oscillospiraceae > Ruminococcus > Ruminococcus sp. 8Y-12. The sequence continues at coordinate 3,017,696 of NZ_CM176623.1, forward strand.
AGCAGTTAGTCTATATGATTGACTGCTTTTTTATACCCAGAAAGGACGATTTATGGCGTTTTACAAATATAAAGGAAAGCGAATCAGAGCCAGCGACAAGTCCATTGTGTACCGTTTCTGTTGCGGTTCACTCCTGCTCTTGTTCGTGGCGGTCATACTGCTTCTGAATTTGGGACAGCTCATGCATACCGATCGGGACAAATTTACCCTAATCAGCAATGACGGGCCGGCTTTCACGCTCTCCCCCTGCAATTTCATAACGATTATTGTGACGACTGGTATCTGTATATAGTAAAAAGAGATTTGTTTGCTGTTGGAAAGGAGCAGAAATGTTAAGACAGCAGACAAAATTGCCAGTAAGATTATATGCACGTTTATCCAAAGATGATGGGGATACTGATAAGGAAAGCAACAGTATCAGTAACCAAGAGTTATGTTGTAAAGGGTGGATTACCCCACCAAATACAACATGACTGGCGGCTCATTTGTGGCGAATGAAAAGGCAGTTATGGGAAAGGAGCAGAATGTTAGCAAACCCTGTCGTAACTGCTATTTTACCACAAAGGAAGGAGCCAGATATGGAACTGACTTATAGAAAATGCGGAGATTATTATATCCCCGACATCGCCCTGAACGATACGGAGGACTACCAGCTTGGCAGATATAGCCGGATGCGGCAACGCTACCTAAAGGAACACCACCCCGGCGTCTACTCCCACATGCTCTTGTCGGAAACGCTTTGGACGCACCTGGCGGAGATAGACGCGGCATGTAGCGAGCGGCTGGACAGCCTTATCCGCGCTATGGCGGCGCGGGAAGGCGTGACGGAAGCCCTGAAAGCGTCAAACCAGATGGAATGGGTGGGCCGCATGAACAGCATAAGAAACCGCGCTGAGGAAATGGTTCTGGACGAGCTGGTCTATACACGATAATGAATCCACAAAAATGGGCGCAGTCATTGTAAAAGATGGCTGCGCCCGTTTTTGTGGATTCCGTTATGTTCAATCCTTCGCCCGGCTCTTGTAGACGTTGTGCTTGTTCTTGCATTGTGGGCTACAAAAGACGGCGCTGGGCCGGGAGGCGATAAACGCCTTGTTACAGTGCTTACAGCAGCGCAGGGTGGTCTTGTCGTCCGTCAGCAGGAAGCTGAACATCATCTGGACGGCCAACATCAGGGAATGGAAATCCCACACGATGGTCGGCCTGTCCAGTAGCGCGATGTGGTAGGTGGGCGCGACGCCGCCGAAGGCCGCCATGCCCTGCCGGTACAGGTCGCGGGTGGTTTCGTCTATTTTATCGTAGTCCTCATAATAGAGGAAGCTGGAGCAGAAAGTGAACGCCCAGTCCTTGAACTGCCGCGCCAGCCAGTCGTACCGCTCTGCGTACTCCCGCTGAAAGCCCATGCCCACCGCCATCGGCTTGTCCTGCATGGTCATCATTAGCGCCATCATTGTGCGGTCGGTGGTGCCCCACCGGGATTCCTTCCTCCGGTTGTTCATATCCAGCTTCTGAAACGGATAGAACAGGGCCGTGTACTCGTCCGTGGACATGGATTCTTCCTTGATAAAATGATTGGTCGGCAGATACACCGCCTCATAATCCATGAACTGCGGCGTGGTGGGAAGCGCCGTCATAAAGCCCAGGAGCCCATAACGGGACACAAAATCCATGACGCCCCTCTGCACCGCGTCCTCACCGGCCCTGTTCATAGCGAGCATCCCCACGTTTAGCGCGTCCAGCACCATCTGTTCCGCTTCCTTCAGCGGGTCGTAAATCTTCGGCGTCGCCTTTGCCGCTGGTATAACGTATCGGACACCATCCGCCCCTTCCTTCAACTCATATTCACTGTACCGCACCCAATGGGAGCTGGAATTTTGAAACAGGTTCTTCATGCTATACGCTCCATTCTGTAACCTAATATTATCTAATTTATATTACTACCATATCATCCGCCCTTGCTTTCGTCAAGGGCGGACTTTTTTCGCGCTTCTAGAAACGCCCTCTCGGTGGTTGTTAGGGATAGGCTCCTTTGCTCCCGCAGGTTGAGCCGTTCCAGCAGCTTCCGTTGCAGATTATATACCAGCAGAGCGCGCACCTTGCGGATATTGCGGTCGCTCTGTCCCCGGAGTGCCGCAATCCAGGCGCAGTCGTACAGATGGACAGCACTATAAAACAAGACTTCCTTGTGGTTCTCGGACAGCTTATGTATTAACTCCGACAAGTCGGCGTCCTCGACCAGCTCGTGCATCTCATAGGGGCAGTTAAAGAGGGTATCAATGAAGTCCCCCATCATCGCCAGCCGTCGGAAGGGGTTCATATACAGCCGGGGGAAAATCGCACCCGCCTGGGGGTCTTCCCACTCCTGTGGTTCGTCTTTAATCTCACACCCGATTTCATAGTAGCGTTCTTTTCTCTCCCGGTTCGCGTCCAGCCTGTCCCACCACTTTGTCACATTCTCAAAATCTTCCGGCGTCCTGGCGGCGTCTTCAATACGGGCCAGCGCCTCACGCTCCAGTTCCCTTTTCAGCTTCTCTTTTGCCACCGTTTCACCGCCTTCCAAATTTTTTTTGCATTTCCCTGAAAAACCGTTCCGCTATACCCCCTGTTTTTCTCCTATTAGTGAGGGAAGTAATCTGTTTGTTGTTTTAATAGGTTACTCCCCTCTGAAACCTCATAGGGGGACTGATCGCTATGCTTGATTCATCGCCCACACAAGAGAAAGGCTTTAACAGCTTACAGCCAGCGGAACGCTTTTACCAACATTATACAGGGGTTGCGGCCATAACGCAAGAAAGAGAGGCACACTTGACAGAAAAGGGATTTACATATCTGACCCGCCGGATTGGGTCCACCGTCTACAAGGTGAAGGTCTGCTTCAGCGCGGACGGGGAAACGATGGAGGACAAAATCATGCGGATGATTCAAAATGAGGCGCTGACAAACGGCCCGGACTGTGGTACAATAAAAGCGCCACAAATGAGCCGTCGGTCTGAAAGGAGCGCCTAATGGCAGCCAGACAGACGGAAACAGAACTTATTACAGCGCTTTATGAGCGCCTGTCCCGCGACGACGAGCTTTCGGGGGACAGTAACTCCATTGTGAATCAGAAAAAACGGTTGGAGGACTACGCAAGGCAGAACGGTTTTGCCAATCCCCGCCACTATACGGACGACGGATTTTCGGGCGGAAACTTTGAACGGCCCGACTGGAAACGGCTGATCGCCGACATCGAGGCGGGCAGAGTAGGCTGCGTCATCGCCTGCGATATGAGCCGGGTAGGACGCAACTATCTCCAGACCGGTTTCTATACGGAGGTCTTGTTCCGCCAGCGGGGTGTGCGTTTCATCGCCATCGGCAACGGCGTGGACAGCGCCGACCAGAACAGCGGCGAGTTTGCCCCGTTTTTGAACATCATGAACGAGTGGTATCTGCGTGATTGCAGCCGGAAACAGAAAGCGGCCTATCAGGTGCGTGGCAAGTCCGGCAAGCCTACCACCAACAGCGTGATTTACGGATACAAAAAAGACCGGTCGGACAAGCACCACTGGCTCCTCGACGAGGAAGCCGCCGCTATTGTGCGGCGCATCTTCCGGCTGAGTATCGAGGGGCATGGCGGTTACGAGATTGCCAAAATTCTTCGTGAGGAGCAGGTGGAGTGTCCTTCCTATTACATGGCCGCGAAAGGCTATGGGCGCTGGAAGAAAGCGTTAGAGAAAGCGGAGCCATATAACTGGTACGGCAACACCGTCTGTACGATTCTCTCCAAACCGGAATATATGGGGCACACGGTCAATTTCCGTTCCCACAAGGAATCCTATAAGGACAAAAGGGCGGTGCGCCACCCGCCGGAGGATTGGCTGGTATTTGAGAACACCCACGAGGCGATTGTAGACCCGGAAACGTGGCGGCTTGCCCAGCAGGTGAAAAGGACGGTGCGGCGCACGGACACCACCGGCGAGGCCAATCCCCTCACGGGGCTGGTGTTCTGCGCGGACTGCGGCGCGAAGATGTATAACCACCGGGGCGGGCGCAAAAAGTACCCGGACAAGGGGCCAGACCCCGCCACCGGCCTTTACCCCGCCGACAGCTACGACTGCTCCACCTATACCCTGACGTTCCAGAACATGACAAACAAGTGCTTTTCTCATCATATCAGCACAAAGGCGCTGCGGGCCTTGATACTGGAAACCATCCGCATGGTGAGCCGTTATGCAATCTCCAATGAGACGGAGTTTACAAAACGGGTGCGGGAAGCGTCCCAGCTCCGGCAGGCGGAGGCTGCAAAAGACCGCAAGCGGAAGTTGAACCGCGACAGGAAACGCAGCGCGGAGCTGGACGGCCTCATTAAAAAGCTCTATGAAGCCTTTGCCACCGGCAAGCTCACGGAGAAGCGGTTCGAGCTGCTGTCCGCCGAGTATGAGCGGGAACAGGCAGAGCTGGACGTTGCCATTGAGCAGGCGCAGGTAGAACTGGACGCTTTTAATGAGGACACCGCGCGGGCAGAACAGTTCCTCGCGCTGGCGAGGAAGTATACGGATTTTACCGAGCTTACCACGCCGATGCTCCATGAGTTTATTGAAAAAATTCTTGTCCACGCGCCGGACCGCTCCAGCGGGGAGCGCGTACAGGAGGTGGAGATTCACCTGAAATTCATCGGCAGGTTTGACGTGCCGATGCCGGAGCCGACGCCGGAGGAACTGGCAGAGGAAGAACGGCGGCGCAAGCGCCGGGAGGCTAACCACCGGAAGTATCTGCGGAAGAAAGAGCGGGAGCGGCAAAAGAAGCTGGCCGCCGGATAGGAAGCTGAAACATAAATCGCATAATGAACAAATGCCAGGTGGCCCGTGATTTTTCACGGGCCTTTTTTGCGCCCTGCCAGCCTCTTTCCCGCTGGTAAAAATCAGAACGAAGTTGTTTCATTCTGATTTTGAGACGGGCGACAATTTAAAATCAACCCAAAAGGCGGATACTCCCGCCGCGTATCAATGACGCGGCGAGGGTATCCGCCTTTTTTGTGTTTTGAAAGAGGAACCAACATGAATCAGGATCACTTTTCCGTGCGGTTTGGAAAACGCTTTATTATGGTGAATTACGACGTAATCATGAGCGGTCTGCTGACCGCCTATGAGATCGCCGTCTATGTGACGCTGTGCGCCTACGCCAGCAACACGGACAGGAGCTGCTTCCCGTCCTACTCCACCCTGGCACGCCGGGCCGGGTGCTGCCGCAGCACGGCTATCCGCGCCATCGCCCGGCTGGAGGAACTGGGCTTCATTGAAAAACAGAACCAGTCCAGCAAGGCCGGTGACAGCACCAGCAATCTCTATACCATCAAAACCGCCGTGACCATGCAGAAAGAGGAACCCTCCAACGAGCCGTTTCCTTCAGAACAATCGGAGACTGTGGAAAAGTCTGTGGATAACCTTCCCGCAACTGCCAAAGAAGTCACCGATTCGGAGGGGATGGTGTGTGATACGGACCAGGGTGGTGTATCTGATACACTACCCCCGGTGTACGACATACACCACCCTGGTGTACCAGATACACCCGAACTATACTTAGATAACTATAAAGATTTTTATAACTATCCTCACTCTATCTATCCGCGCGCGGGCGCGCAAACCGGCGCGGAGCGGGAGGAATTGAAGGAAGCAATCGAATACGATTATTTTGAGCAGGAGTTACCGGACAGGCTTGCCTTTGTGGATTTGCTGGTCGAGGTGATTCTGTCCCTGCGCCATGATGACAAGCCGGAGAACCGGCGTCTGCTGGCCGACCTGGATTCGCTGGCGGTTATAGAGTTTAGGGAGGATATCAAGGGTAAGGACTTGTCCGAGGTGCGCAACACCTTTGCCTGGTCACGCACGGTGTTCATGGAATTTCTGCGCAGGCGCGACCTGCTGCTGAAGGACTTCTGGTAAGCCACGATGATAAAACGGAAACCGTTTCTGTTTTAGGAATCTTCGATAGCAGCCATCACCACCGAAGATAGCGCGTCCAGAAAATCAGACGGCAGAAATGGTCATTTGATTTCGAGAAAGCAAACAGCTTAGACAAACAGATTTGACGGCAGACAGCTTATCCTTCCGCTGGTAACACAAACAACGTGAGGGAGCCCAATTCCTCCACGTTAAAGCTGTTTTTGGAAAATCACAACTGCATTTTGCAAATTTGATTTACGGTTTCGTCCAAAATCAGAAGTGCATTTTGCACTTCTGATTCAGGTCATGTGCTAACTGAAGTATCCTCATTTACCACAATCTAGCTCAACGTGGCGGACAATTTGCCCATCACGTCGGCAAAGCGAAGAATCGCGGCTATCTATGCCGGTTCTTCGCCGGACAGTGCCGTACCCGTCAGCGTACCCGGCGCGCTGCTCCGCTGGTTTTTTCACCGCCCCGCGATACTTCATGCAGAACAGCGAAACCGCAAAACAGCCTCGATGAACAGGGCATGGCTGACGGCGATTCTGTCGCGTGAGGACTACTGTGAAAACCATGTAGAACAGCGAATCGGCTTACCCATTCAGCGGGCCGGGTTTGCCGGACAGCGTATCAGATTATTCCCAAAATCAGAACGTCAAAATGTCGTTTTGATGAATCCCTTTCCAAAAACGTCAATTTGACGTTTTTAAGCGCAATGGCCTTGACGTGGTGAACGAAAAAATTCGGCCACCCGAAATCAAACCGACAAAAAGTCGTTTTGATTGGGAAAGCTTTGTAAAACCGAAGCCGCTTCGTTTTTACAACAATAATCAACGTGAACGACACAATGTCGTCCACGTGAGATGCAAAATGCAATTCACGTCAGCCACCACAAAAGGTATAACGTGAGGTGCAAAATGTGCTTCACATAATATCTGCTGATTTTTGGAATCTGGTGACCGACAAAATGACGCTGACCACAACGGAATCAAATGGGCAAAATGCCCATTTGATTTTGGGATTACATTTGAACGTGGCGGCAAATAGTTCCGCCACGCTGCGAACCGAAATCATGAACTATGGGAGGTGCAAACTTTGGCAACCACACGGATTATATCCCTGCATGGGCATAAGGGGCAGACCATCGACCAAACGCTCCATGACAGGATTGACTATGCGAAAAATCCAGACAAGACACAGGGCGGGCGGCTCGTCAGCTCCTATGAGTGCCTGCCGAACACAGCGGCGGACGAATTTGCCATGAGCAAATATCTTTACGGAGCATTGACCGGAAAGGAGCGTCCGCCGTCACAGGACGTTCTCGCTTACATGATACGCCAGTCGTTCAAGCCCGATGAGGTTACGCCGGAGCAAGCCAACGAAATCGGCTATGCTCTGGCGATGGAGTTTACAAAGGGCGAACATCAATTTATCGTAGCGACACATACGGACAAACAGCATATTCACTCGCACATCATTTTTAATTCCACCACACTGGACTGTGAGCGGAAATTTGCCAATCCGCATCAATGCGGGCGGGACGTTGCGAGAATCAGCGACCGGCTGTGCCGGGAGCATGGGCTATCCGTTGTGGAGAACCCGAAGCAGAAAGGCAAATCCTACAAGGAATGGGACGAGCGGCGCAAGGGCCAAAGCTGGAAGGGCAAGTTACAGGAAGCCATTGACCGCGTGCTGCCGGACAGCCGGGATTTTGGCGACTTTCTTGCCCGTATGCGCTCCGAGGGGTATGAGGTGAAGCTGGGCAAAAACATCTCCTTTCGCGCCCCCGGCCAGGAGCGTTTCACGCGCTCGAAAACCTTGGGGCCGGAGTATACGCCGGAAGCTCTGCGGGAGCGTCTGAGCGGCCCGCGCGGGCGTTCTGCGGCAGGAAAAACAGCACCGCAGAACCACAGCAGCAAGGTGAATCTGCTCATTGATATTCAGGCGAAGTTGCAGGCTGGAAAGGGCGTTGGATATGAAAAGTGGGCTAAAGTTTTTAACCTCAAGGAAGCTGCAAAGACGTTAAATTTTCTCACCGACAACGGCCTGACTGACTACGATGAACTGGCGGCGCGGGCCGAGGAAGCCGGACAGAAATTTGACGCCGCTTCCGCCCGTATAAAGCAGATTGAAGCGCGTTTGTCCGAGCTGTCCGAACTGCGGACGCATATCACCAGCTATTCCAAAACGCGCGCCGTTTACGCCGCGTTCCGTAAGACAAAGGACAAAAAAGAATACCGTCTGGCGCATGAAAGTGAACTTGCCATGCACGAGGCGGCGAAGAAAGCGTTTGACAAATTGGGCGGCACGAAAATTCCAACGGTGGCGCAGATACAGAAGGAATTTTCCGGCCTGCTGGCAGAGAAAAAGGAGCTGTACGAAACCTACAAGGCCGCCCGTAAAGAGATGCTTGAGTACCAGACGGCGAAGCAGAATATTGACCGTCTGCTAAGTATCCAGCCGCCCCAGGAAACGCGCCGGGAAACGGAACGCTGACCGCCGTTCTATCCGCTCTGTGCCGCGTGCCACGGGGCTTTTTACTGCCCCGCGCGAAGCGCCGGGGCCAGCGACCGAAGGGAGCGAAAGCCGCACCGCCAGGTGCGTTCTACGGGTTTGGGTGTCCCAACAAGCAGGCTGGCATATCCGAAAAGGATATCGCCAGCCCCTGCTTGCCGCTATTCCTAGAACCCCATTCCGTTTCCGAGCTATTCCCGCTTTTCCCCGCTCGGCAGGCTAATACCTTCTCCGCCTTGGTTATTTCTTGGGGCCATTACCGGCCTAATAGAAGATGTTGGATGTAATTCATCCGGCCTCAGCCCAAGCTGATATAGGCATTGCTCCGTTTTTGCCAGTTCGTCTACGATAAAATTCTTTGTCACGTCAGCAAAACTTTCATAGTCCTTTTTTTCCAAAAACCGTACAATTTTTTGTGTGAAGATATAGGCCCTACGATCAAACTCCACCGCATTTTTCGCGGAGACCTTAAGAGGGTACCCCCACAGAAAGAGAGCATACATCCTCCCATAAATCTCCCGGATCGCCATAAGCGGACAATGCTTGTAGATATGAAACAGATAACACAATATAACGCAACCGCAATCCCCGGTTTTTAAATCCTGTTTCAGTGTCGAGATGAATTCCTTTTCAGCCTCTTCCGAAAAGAGTGGAAAAATCGCGTGTGTGACCGCTTCGCAGGTATAGGCAAGGATTTCAAAAGCATGAAAATATAGCGTGAAATTTCGCCTGATGTCCGATTCTCCAAATTGTGCCGTTACATCGGGGGCTCCTTTTGGTAAAATACGAACGCCCGTTCCGTTGATCGGTTTTACCATGCCGAGGCGATGAAGCAAATCCACCGTCCGCCGAATCGTCATAAGGGATACCTGGAAGGAATCCGCCAGTTTCTTATAGGAAGGAAGAAATTCTTCATCTTGGTATTTGCCCCTTAAAATCTCATGTAAAAACCATGGTACCAAATCGTAACAGAGTTGGGGGCGCTCCCGGTAAATGCGCCAGACAAAGGGAAACTGAGACTCTTCCCTTGGAAAAAATAAATTGCGTGGTCTCTTGTAATTTGCAAAAGTTTTTAAAACTTCCTCGCCGGATGTATATATTAATTGTGGTATACGTTTTCTGTCTCTTTGCTTTCCAGCCAGTAGGATTTCCCGTAAACCTTGCCGGACGACATCCGGCGCAAGATTTTGACAATCACTTTCCTGGCAGAGCATGGAGGTGCCTTGAAACAAAATAATTTCCCAGAATAGATTCATTGCCAGAGGATTATTAAGTTTTCTTAAAATAGCAGAGTAAAACTGTGTATAATTGCCAAGCTTTATCTGATTAATCAGGCTGGATAGGTATGCGAAATCCTTGTCATCTATCCGACAAAGTCCCTCTGTTATCAGCGAAACCATAATCGGCGGAGCTGATTTGTTTAGGTCAGGCAATGTAGAATGGCGCTGGAAAAAAAACCGTTCAACATATGCGTTACGTTCCTCCTCGCTCTGTGAAAAGGCAACCTGAATACCTTTCCTACCTTGTGTGATAACATATCCTTCGTTGCGCAGACGCTTTAAAACGGTTTTCACGGTGTCAAGCGAGACAAAACAACCCTGGCTTAATTGTTCAATCGTGGGTAGCATATCCCCATATCTGTAAAACCGGGAATGAAAATGCATCACAAAATATTCATATATCAAGTCCGGCAAAAGCTGTTCATGCCGCATTTCAATGTCCCTTACTTTCTAAATTTTATTTTTGTGTCTATTATATCATTTATCTTGGAAAATTGCTAGAAAGTATTGTTTTTTTTGCAAATACAGTTTATAATGAAGATGTTTATGAACATGGCGAAAGTGAACATGGCGAAAGTGAACATGGCGAAAGTGAACATGCTGAGTTTATACAACATGACATACTGTCATTATTATGCAGTCTATATTATCAACAATACGAACAGTATATGCATGTAAAAATTGGTTATATTGCCCAAGCTATAGATATGACCCAATAGAGGCGTGCAACCAGAGAGAGGCGAATGGAGGAGGTACCTCCTCCATTCGTTTATCAATATTGATAAACGAAATTCTTCCTATTTAAAATGAAATAAGAAATTTTTAGGGGGAGGTATGAAGTAGTAGATAGACAAACATCAGCTTCACAAATACTTTTTATGATAAATTGTATTGAAAAGAGGTAGAATCAGCGTGATGAAAAATTTCAAAGATAGTATTAAATTATTTCGGCTGCATATTGTCGTTTTGCTGTTTCTGGTGGTAGGAATCATTATTGGCATAGTTAGTTTAAAAATCATGAACAAGCAAATGGAGATTCTCTATAATGAGACGTATACTGTCAATCATGCAGCTCACTCAATGAATGCAGCCTTTGAAGAAATTCAGAAGTCGATTTTTTCGGTTGCTGTAATTGATTCCCAGGACGCCGCCAATCAAGAAATTGCAAATGTCAAAGAGAATGCAACTATCCTTCAAGAGCAGATCTCCCTAATTAAACATAACTTTTCTGGAGATTCAATCATTGTAGCGAGGCTGGAAAACAATTTGGCAGAGTTAGCTCCAATGCGAGATCATGTTTTAAATTTGGCTGTCCAACGTAATCATGGCGACGCCGTTGAGTATATGGAGAACAACAATATGCCTGTTATAAAAGAAGCACGGGGGGAATTGGAACTGTTGATTGAGTCAACGGATGCTATGGGAAATAATGCATTTGCTTCGATTCATGCAACGCAACGAATTTCCATGCTCCTGCTGGTTTTCCTTGCAATCATCTGCGTGTTGTTTAGCATTGTTGTCATATCCAAACGAGCGATTTCAAAAGGAAAACAGAAAGTAGAAAATACTGATAGGTCTATTGACATTACATAAGAAAGCTTGAGAATTCTGCCTTTTGAAAGCAAACGTCTACTTCAAAATTTCATGAACGAATTTATATTGGACAAAGGAGGTCTTGCGATGTGACGCTACAGAAGAAGCTGTCAAAGGCTACAATCGTTATTTGCTTGATAGCGATTTTGTTTGCAGTAGCCAGCATTTATTCCGCAAACAGCATGAGAGCAACTGCTCAAAGCATGTACGAGCATCCCTATACGGTGACAAATACGGCCAGAGGGATGCGTTCACGTTTACTTGATATGAAACGATTCGTTAGCATATTCCTGACAACAGGTTTTGATAACGAGGAAAATGCCCGCGAACTTTTTGAAGAACGCTATAAGATGCAGAATGAAGCGATTGATTGCATCAAGGAATGCTATTTGGGCACGCAGGAAGATGTAACGGCTCTCCGTGAGGCGATGGATGATTTAATAGCGATTCAAGATGAAGCATTACAGTTTGTCGGCCAGCAGCATACGGAGGGGGAAATCCTGGATTTCATTGAAGCGCGTGTTTTTCCATACTATGATGCGGTCAATGAGAGTCTGGAAATAATAATCGTTTCATCAGATCAGAGAATATACAACCTGACTAAAACCTCCACGCATACAGCGATGGTTTCTATCGGAACCTCACTCGTGCTTACGATCATTATTATACTTCTAACGGTTTACTCAAACATGGTTGAACGGAAGAATATAAAGAAATTGAAAACGCGGGAATACGAGTTGCAGGACGCACTACTGCTTGCACAAAAAGCCAACAATGCGAAAAAGGATTTTCTTTCCCGCATGTCTCACGAGATTCGCACACCAATGAACGCAATCATTGGTATGGCCACGATTGCAGGCGCCCACCTGGATGACCGCAGCAGGCTGGAGGACTGTCTTACTAAAATTGCGTTTTCTTCCCGCCATTTGCTCTCGCTCATCAATGATGTCTTAGATATGTCAAAAATTGATGCGGGGAAATTAACAGTCCATCATGATCTGTTTCAAATACAACAGTTGACAGATTCTGTGATTTCGGTTGTCTATTCCCAAGCAAAGGCGCAGGAGAAAATCTTTACATGTGATGTTTCGGGTGTAAAACAAGATAGCTTCATCGGAGACTACTTGCGGGTTAATCAAGTCTTGCTGAATCTTCTATCCAACGCGGTCAAGTTTACCCCCAAGGGAGGGAGCATCCAGTTAAGAATCCGGCAGATGGAAAATCGAAACAGTAAAACTTTTCTCCAATTTGTTGTCAGTGATACAGGAATCGGTATGAGCGAAGAATTTATGAAGAGGATTTATCTCCCCTTTGAACAAGCCGACACGCAGATTTCACAAAAGTATGGCGGAACCGGCTTGGGTATGGCTATTACATATAATCTGGTGGATTTGCTTGGTGGAAACATTCATGTTGAAAGTAAACTGGGCGAAGGAACCACCTTTACGGTGGAATTGCCGTTTGATCTCCCTCAAGGTGTTCCGAAACACAAAACGTGGCAGTTGGATGCACTTAGTGTGTTGATCGTTGATGACGAAGAAGATGCTTGTACCCACACAAGCCTTTTGTTGAAACGGATGGGTATTATCGCACAATGCGCAATGTCTGGACACGAGGCAGTAAGGGCTGTTCTGGAGGCGCACGAAGCGGACACAGGCTACGATGTGTGCATTATTGACTGGCGGATGCTGGACATGGATGGTGTGGAAGTAACGAAGAAAATCCGTGAGAAGCTGGGGCCGGATACTTTGGTTATTGTGATCTCGGCCTATGACTGGAGCGAGATCGAGGAAGAAGCGCGCCGGGCGGGTGTCAACGCATTTATTGCAAAGCCATTGTTTGAATCCTCTCTTTATAACCTTTTGGTTTCAGTATTTGGCACAAAGCCTTCTCCCCAAAAGTCAGAAATTCCGCAAAATGATTACACGGGAAGGAGGTTTCTTATAGTAGAGGATAATGCGCTGAATATGGAGATAGCTGTTGAATTGCTTCATATGACTGGGGCATCAATAGAAAGTGCTGTCAACGGGCAGGAAGCGCAGGAAAAGTTTGAGTCTTCTCCTGCCGGATTCTATGACGCAATTTTGATGGACGTGCAAATGCCGGTAATGGATGGCTATACCGCGACAAGAAAAATTCGTGCCAGCGGCCACCCTGACGCGAAAACCATACCAATCATTGCGATGACTGCCAATACCTTTACAGAGGACATCGATGCCGCTCTTGTTTCTGGAATGAATGGACACATCACAAAGCCGGTTGACGTAAAAGCATTTTATCAAATAATCGAGGAGTTTCTTAAACCACGCAAATGATTCATTGGAGGAATGGTTTCAAAGGAATTTGACGCACTATCATTTATTTCGCAATAGTAAAAAGAAAGAGGAGAATGAGGAAATGTTAAAGAATTTGAAGATGGCAGCAAAGCTAATCTTTGGGTTTGGTACTATGTTGGTATTATCCGCGATTATGATGATCGTTGCAATTGTGAACCTGCAAAGCGTGGGAACACTGACGAATACGCTCTATCAAAGCCCTTTTACTGTATCGACGCAGAGCATTATGCTGCAAAGTGAATTGCAGTGTATGGGACGGGAAATCCGGGGGATGGTGGTGTACAAGGATACCTCCTACGGCGATTCAACATTGTCCTCTGTAAGCAGAGCCAGAGAGAACCTTGCTGTTGTGGAAAAGTGGTTTCTCGGTGATAAGCAGATGGTCGCGGATGTGAAACAGACCCTGGACAAAATTGAGAACATAGCAAAAGAGGTGAAACAGCTTGTAGCTGATGGGAAAATTGATGAAGCAACTGATAAGCTGACCTATGAGTTTAAGGACACCTTAGAATTCGGGCTGCAATCATCTCAGGGTATCGTAGACTTTGCGTTAAATAGGGCTTCGGAGTTTAATAACAGTGCCAGCGCAACATTAAAAAGCGCGACCATTTTGCTGATTGTCTTACTCGTGGCGATGGTTCTTCTTTGCGTTGTCATTGCCACGACACTTTCCAGATCTATCAGCCGCCCGGTATCTCAAATAACGGAAGCCGCGGGAAAACTTGCTGCCGGAACCTTGGATATTGAAGTTGCATACCAAGCAAAGGATGAATTGGGGTCTTTGGCTCAGGCGTTCCGAGAAATGAGCATGGTATTGAAGTCTGTGGTTAAAGACGTTGACTTACAGCTCGGTGCTATGGGTCGAGGTGATTTTACTGTCTCCCCTCAAGCAGAATACATAGGGGATTACGTTTCCATCAAAAATGCCATCACAAATATCAGTGAAAGCCTGTCGAATACCCTCAATCAGATTAATCAATCCGCCGACCAGGTTTCCAGCGGCTCCGATCAAGTTTCCAGCGGTGCTCAGGCACTCTCTCAGGGTGCGACAGAGCAGGCAAGCTCGGTGGAAGAACTTGCGGCCACGATCAATGAAATTTCTTCCCAGGTAAAAGAAACTGCGGAGAATGCCAATGAAGCCCGTAATAGAACTGACCTGACGGGAGAACAGGTGGCGTCCAGCAACCAGCAAATGCAGGAAATGATTTCTTCCATGCAGGAAATCAGTGAGAAATCCGGCCAAATCAGCAAAATTATTAAAACAATAGAGGATATTGCGTTCCAGACAAACATTTTGGCACTGAACGCTGCCGTGGAAGCGGCACGCGCTGGCGTGGCTGGCAAAGGCTTCGCCGTGGTTGCCGATGAGGTACGCAGTCTTGCCAGCAAATCCTCTGAAGCGTCCAAAAGTACCGCAGCCCTGATTGAAGGCACCGTACAAGCTGTGGAAAAGGGTACGGGAATCGCCAATGCCACAGCAGAATCGCTTCTTTCGGTTGTGGAAGGTACGAAAGAAGCGATCGCTTCCGTGGAAAAGATTGCTTCAGCCGCACAGCAACAGGCCAATTCTATCACACAGGTAACGCAAGGCATTGATCAGATTTCGAGTGTGGTGCAGACAAATTCCGCGACCGCCGAGGAGAGTGCCGCCGCCAGCGAGGAGCTGTCGGGTCAGGCTCAGATGTTAAAAAATCTTGTCAGTCAATTCAAACTTTCTACGATGCATTCCATAGGTGTAGGCTACCAAACGGAACGGAGTGCTTTGCCAGAGGCTACCGCTTCGTTCCTAAGCGATGTAAAATATTAAAGTTTGGGGGACTGTTTCTTGGAAAACAAAATAGAACAGGCTGTTTCTGTGTTAGAGGAAAACAAGGAAAATTCAGAATTGAAGTGGCTGACTTTTTTTCTGGATAAGCAGCTCTTTGGAGTTTCCATCACCAATGTGGAGCAAATCGTCAGTATGCAGCCAGTGACCGAAGTTCCAGAGTACCCCCTATTTGCGAAGGGGATTATCAACCTGCGCGGGGCGATTATTCCCGTCATTGATTTACGGGTGCGTATGGGCAAGGCGGAAATGCAATATACCGATCATACCTGTATTATCATCAACCGCGTGGACAACGAGCAAATGGGGTTTATTGTGGATGAAGTGGACGCAGTGATTGATATTCCGGGTGAGGTGATTTCGTCACCGCCCAAAATGGGCGACGATGGTGTCAACAGGTATTTGACGGGTATTGCGCGGGTGTCGGAAGATGGTTTAAAGGAAAAAATCGTCCTGTGCTTGAATGTTGCAAAAGTATTGCGGGATGATGAATTTCAAGCATTAAATGTGTAAAAAGAGAAAGAGATATTTGATGTAAAATTATTAAGGCCTTGTTATAAAAACTTAATTACTATTTTGGCAAGAGCCGTTATCCATTTATTGGACAACGGCTCTTTGCTTTTCTGCGGAAAGGTTTAGATAAGGTGAACATTATGCATATTCAAATAATAATTATTCATCCTGATTTAGACAGTGCTAAACAGTTAAAGTATGCCTTACAAAACGATATAATAAGAGCCTATTATACGCTTTCTGTCACGGAAGGAATAAGGCACCTTGTGCAGTTTCACTATCAGCTTGTCATTATTGACGTATCTTCAGGGAAAAATGATGAATTCCGGGCACTGAGAAAAGTAAGAGAGCTTTCAGCCATACCAATTTTAGCTATTTCAACCAACAGTGAAAGCGATCATATTGTACAAGCTCTTGCCATTGCTAACGATTATCGCCAAAACCCTATGCCATAGAGGTTTGCCGTGTCCATATAGCGGCGCTCCTGCGTCGTTTTGTCTATGACAGTCAGCAAGACGCGCTCGCTGTGCTCTCCAGGGAGGGCAGTTTAATGATTGACTCCCGGTGCAGGAGGGTCTACGTTTTGGAAAAGGAAATTATACTGCCCCGCAAACCGTATGACTTGATCAATCTGATGGCCTCTCATGAGGGATGGGTATTTACGCATAAACAGCTTTATCGGAATATATGGGGAGAAGATTATATAAGCTGCTCTAATGCGCCGTTGAATTGTCAAATACGAAAGCTGCGGCGCCAATTAGAAAGTGTACCGGGAGCGCCGCAATATATCAATACCATACGCGGCGTGGGATACCGATTTGACAGTAGCAAGCATTAAGCAACAGAATCTTTCAAACACCGCAGCCCTTTTTCAGAAGCTACATTTTTTATGTGGCCACCTTTTGTCATTATAAATGACAAAATTTCTAAAACAGAAGAAAATACCCTTGACAAATGCTCTCTCAGTTACAGATGTTAAGGTATCATGCAAAGGAAAAAGGCTTTGAAGTGATTGGGGAATATGTGGACGACGGTTTTTCGGGGACAACATTCAACCGCCCCGACCTAAACCGAGTGATTGAGGACGCTATGGCAGATACAGAGCCTAGCGGAATTATGGTAAAGGATATGTCCCGTTTCGGACGTAACAATGCCATAAACTGTTCTATGCTGGCTGAATTGATTGATAGTATCTATGTATATCAAGCCGAGGGGACAGGCAAAGTACGAAAACAAAAAGTAGAAATCAATTACCGATTTCTTGCAGGGTCTCAATGTGGTATTGCCTGACGGAAATGGCCGGACGGGACGGCTGCTGGTGAATCTGGAATTGATGAAAGCAGGATATCCGCCAATTGATATTAAATTTACAGATCGGATTGCCTATTATAATACTTTTGACGAATATTATGTAAAACACAATTTGGAAGTGTTAGAAGTTATTTGCAGGATATGTGAATGAAAGGCTGGATAGTTATTTGACTATGCTGGAAGATAATTCGCTTAATTTAAGTTAATTATTTTTTTGCTCTATCTGACAGGAGAGTATGTGGGCAGGATTGAGAAGAAAATGCTGGAGAAGATCAGAAAAAAGTTTGAAAAGAAAGAGAAATGAGAAGAGGTTGCTGATCACGGAGAGAACAGTTACAAGGTAAGCCCTGAGCAGCAGGTAAGCGGCTTTGGGGATTGCCTTGCCGCTTCCGGTCTTGTATAATGGAGACAAAGCAGAGAATAAGGAAGCGGCGAAAGGAGAAGGGACATGCTGTATTTGCTGGAACATCCAGATCCAAACAGGCAGCGGGAGTTGGCAAGACAGCTCCTGTTTTTCGGCCTTGCGCAGGAGTACGCTATTTCAGGGGAGGTTTGCATCTGCCGGAAGGAGGGGGGCAAGCCCTTTTTAAGGGATTATGCGGATATCCACTTTAATTACAGCCACAGCAGGCAGGGAATCCTCTGTGGGATCGACAGCATGGAGATAGGGGTGGATATTGAGCGCATCATTCCCTACCGGGAACGCCTGGCCAGACGCATCTGCCATCCGGGCGAGCTTAAGCTGCTGGAGTCTGCGCAGAATAAGGATGAGATGATGACACTCATATGGACTGCAAAGGAGAGCTATCTGAAATATCTGGGGACAGGCATACGCAGCGATTTGAGGGAATACGATCTGTCAGGGTGCTGCGAGAAGCATTTTCAAATGCAGGGCTGTCATTTCCAGATGAGTCTTCGGGAGAACTTTGGGATGGCTGTCTGCGGAGAGCGGGAGTACTGGCCTGTCAGAAAAATAGAAATATGGGAAATTACTTGAAAAATAATAAATAATAAGATATAATTAAAATCAAAAAGAGATCTAATATCTTTGATCTATATTCAAGAGTGTTCCGGCATTCTTGAACCATCAGGCGTTTCAGCCATTATTCACAAAAAGTTTTATTTAACCAGACAAGTGAGGATTTTTACACCTCTGTCTTTGATCACAGGAGGAACGTTCATGTTCAGCAGTGTGTTATCCGCAGTAATCTGCGGTATGGAATGCCGGGAAGTCCAGGTGGAGGCAGATGTCAGCGATGGGCTGCCGGGATTTGCCATGGTAGGATATCTGGGCTCACAGGTGAGGGAGGCTCAGGAGAGAGTGAGGACTGCTATGAAAAACAGCGGGATCAGCCTGAGGCCAAAAAGGATTACAGTAAACCTTTCCCCAGCGGATCTGAGAAAGGATGGGACCGCCTTTGACCTGCCCATCGCGCTTGCAGTTCTCTCAGCGTACGGATATCTGCCAAAGGAGCAGCTAAAAGGAGTGCTGGCTGTGGGAGAACTGAGCTTAAACGGAGAGCTGAAAGGGGTTCCTGGAGTCTTACCGGCGGCCAGGCAGGCCGCTCTTTTGGGATGCCGTCTCTGCCTGGTTCCAGGGGCCAATGAGAAGGAAGGCGGACTCATTGAGGGGGTCAGGGTGGTTGGAGCAGAGAGTCTGTCAGAGGTGCTAAATTTTCTTACAGGGCGGTGTGATATTGCGGCGGCAGTCACTAATATAGAAGAAATTGAGAGGAGATCCTGCGAGGGGGCGGAAGACTTTCAAAACATCATGGGACAGCAGGCTGTCAAGCGTGCGGCTGAGGTGGCGGCGGCTGGTATGCACAATCTGCTTCTGGTTGGTCCGCCGGGCACCGGAAAGTCCATGGTTGCCAGCTGTATTCCCGGGATTTTACCCAAACTGACCTTGGAGGAGAGTATGGAAATATCAGAAATATACAGCGTGGCAGGTCTTTTGGACAATGACAGGCCTCTGATCTTATCCCGGCCTTTCAGGGCGCCGCACCACACAATCACAGCGCAGGCCCTTGCCGGAGGGGGAAGGATTCCAAGGCCCGGGGAGATCAGTCTGGCCCACCGGGGTGTTCTGTTTTTGGATGAACTGCCGGAATTTAGCAATTCCGCGCTGGAAGTTTTGCGCCAGCCTGCTGAGGAGGGGATGGTGCGCATTTCCAGGGCAAGCGGCAACTATAGTTTCCCGGCCAGATGTATGCTGGTGGCTGCCATGAACGAAGGGACACGCTTATTGATACAACGGAATAGGCCAATGGTTGCGTAGAACGCTTACTATAAGGCTTTTTAAGTTACCGTGGATAAATTTGGTTATGTTAGTGAGCGGATTGTTCCGTATGAGTTCGGCTGAAAATATTAAAAATTGCATACCCCATTAACGATACTGCCTTGGTATCGTTATAATTTATAATCGTTAAATTATTGAAGTGAGAAAGGATTATACATATGGCATTTAAAGAAAAAAGAGAATTGAAGGTTTATGAAATGAGTGGACGGGATTATAAACCGACTCCAACAATAATGCTGAAAGGACAGTGGCTCAAGGAACTTGGCTTTGTACCTGAAGAAAAGATGGATGTACATTGTGAAGGCGGTAAATTAACCATCACACTCAAGAACGAATGTGTTCTTGAATAAAATCATATCCCCATTCTTTAATGGAGGGGATATTTTTATATCAATATATTCGCTAAAAAGCGTAAAAGCGTATTATGAGGCCCCGAGATTATCTGAAATTCATTTTTTACGGTTCTCTAAAAAATCCGCAAAAAAGTGTAATTTACATATTGCCATTTGCACACCCAAGTGTTATAATGTGTACATGAATAAGATAGGAGGGCTTGAAATGCCAGATATTAAAGCAACAAAACTTAGTTATGATGAACTGTTCAATTCGACCACAATGTTTTACATGAACCCCGATTATGAAGCCGAAATAGGGAAAGTTGTCGAAGCGAAGACGGCTGACATTTCTGTCGGCCTACGAACTATTAAAGATAAAGAAAGTCTTAAGCAGTATATTATTGACCATAAAGATGCTCTGGACAATCTTACATCAATAGCAGAGATTTCTGTAGAACGTTTTAAACGCATGGTTTCAATGATTCGTAAAGATCGTGGATTTGTGTTTGGCACAGAGTGGGGGCTTAGCAAAATCAGAACAGCCATGATGGACAGCCCAGCTATGATGGAAAGCATTCTGAATCTTCTTTGGGATGGCAGAAATGATGAAAAAATGCAGTCTTGTATTCCTGCTTTTTACTTGGAAAATATGGCAATGGATCCTGTTACTTTAAGCATGTTGCAGGATGAGAATACAGTACGCAGACTTGTTAAACGCGGTTTGGAAGGTAAATATAGTAATGGTATTGGCGATGCAGTTCTGAGTGATATTGAAAAAGAACTTAAGCGTGTATGTGCGAAGCATGGACTTGAGTTCCAAAATAATGTAAGGGTGCCATTACTTGATCGTGCCGTAAGTTTCGTACTGGAATCTCCTACGAATCCACGAGTAATAATAGATGTATCGTACAGTGTTACTACTTCAAGCAGCCAGGGCAGTAAAAAAGAGGCAGCTCGAAAAACGGTCGAGGTACTTAACAGTGAAAAAGCATCCGGACGTAATATTGTGTATATCAACTTCTTAGATGGTGCCGGCTGGATTGGTCGTCAATCGGACATGAAGGAAATTCACAGGTGTTCGGATTATGTTCTTAATTTCCAGAATATCGGTTTGTTGGAAGATATCATTGATACACACATTGACGAAATATAAAGATGGAGGACAACTAATATGAACGTTGCTGAAAGAAAAGCGAAACTGAAAGAATTTACCGATCATCCCGAGAATGCCTGTCGTACAGGCATTCCTATCACATATCATGGGCAGATTATTACATTGAATGCGTATGCCATTCCGCTGGATTACCTTGTTTATAATCCGTATAATGGACGAATTGGTAGCGTGGTTAAGTCCTATGAACGTCAGAACCATACGCTCGATCCGGAAGATGCAGCGGATAAGATTCTGATTGAAAAATTTTTGTGGGAATCTAAGCCGGATGCCAATAAGAAAACGAAAGATCGTTTATTGAAAGAACATCAGCAGAAACATGGTATTGTGACTGCTGATGGTATGATTATTGATGGTAATCGCCGTGCAAGTTTGCTGAATAATATTATGGCTGACACTAACATTCCGTTTAACGAAAAGAGTCATTGCCAGTTCTTTATTGCAATCATTCTCCCGGAAGATGCAGATAAAAAGGAAATTCTGGCACTTGAGACAACCTATCAGATGGGTGAAGACGCCAAAGTTGATTACAATCCTATCGAGAAGTACTTGAAATGTAAAGACTTGAAGGATGCAGGATTTACGGATGATGATATTGCTGGGATGATGGATAGCAAGCCAGGAGAAATCAGAACAATGTTATCCGCATTGAAATTAATGGACGAATATTTGGATGAGTATGATTATTCCGGTATGTATACACAGTTGGATAAACGTGAGGATCAATTCTTAAAACTAGATCCTGCCTTGAGAAAATATAAAGCTGGGGTAGCATCAATGTGGCCGTACGATCCAGATGCAGATGTTTCTGATTTGAAGCTTATTGCCTTTGATTATATCCGAGCAAATTTTGAACAGACTCTATTCAGAAATATCATTTCGGTCCCAACCGCTAAAAAGCCTGCGGCCAGCTTCTTTGCAAAGGAAGAAGTGTGGAAGGCATTTAAGGATGCACATTTTGCAGCCACTGATGATGTTCAGGAAGATACCGTGCAAGCCATCATGGATACTAATCCACCGGACTTAGGTCGCGCCCTAAAAGCACGTGATCAGAAGTGGCAGCAGAAAGTTTGTGATGAATTTGATGATAACTATGTTCAGAGTTTAGATAAACTTAACAATCATGCCAATGCGGCAAAGCCATTACAGCAGTTAATTAAGGCTTGCCAGGCATTGGAGGTAGTAGATGTGAATCAGCCAAGCTTTATCAGCGATGCCAGTGTTCGTGGCTGCGTGGAATCTTTGGATGAACTGGTAGCAAGGTTTAAAGGAATATTAAATATGTAAAGGAAGCGCCACTGTATGAAGAAACTATGTCTTGAATCAAATGAAAATAGTACAATTTTTACCGTGACTGGGGACATAGCATCTATCTTCAGCAATAGACGGGCATCGCGTTACCTGAAAGACAATCTACAATTTAGCTTGATCGATGATAGTATAATCATAGAAACTTGTGATGATATCAACAAATGCATCGATCGTGTTAAAAAGATATGTGAATACATATCAGCAGAACTTGTCTTCTCAGGGCGTGTTTCTGAAGCTGTAAATAACTACGCTTTAGAAGAGGAGAAGTTTTTAGAATTTGCGGAAAAAGCAAGACTAATCAGGGATAATCACTGCGATAAAAAAGATTTTACCGATTTTGTTAATTCGGTCAGTGAAAACTTGTCAAATCGAAGTTTATATGAGTTGCAGCTTTTATCCGCGTATCACCTTGCTTTTTCACAAAATGCCTGTAATTTTTCCGTACCAGGTGCGGGAAAGACTAGTGTTGTTTATGGTGCGTTTGCGTATTTATCAAGTCTCCCAAAAGACGATAAGAAATATGTCGATAAACTTTTGATTATTTCCCCACTGAGTGCTTTTGGTCCGTGGGAATTGGAATATGAAGAGTGTTTTGGTCAAAAGCCATCGACTAAGCGATTGAATGGAAAGGTGTCTGTTGAGGACAAAAAGCAGTATCTTTATTCACTTGACCCTGCGAAAATCACATTACTATCGTATGCTTCTGTACCATCACTGCGTGAAGAATTAATATACTTCCTGAAAAACAACCAAGTTATGGTTGTTTTAGATGAGGCACACAAGATAAAGAATACGAATGGCGGTATTACTGCAAATGGAGTGCTGGATATTGCAAGTTATTGTTCAGCGCGAGTTGTTTTGACAGGTACACCGGCACCTAATGGATACGAGGATCTTTACAACCTCTACAAATTTATCTGGCCGACCAAGAAAGTAATTCCTTTTGAAGTATATCAGCTCAAAGATATGAGCAAAGCGGAGTCGGATGCACGTGTAGATACATTGCTTCATGCTATCGAGCCGTTCTTTATAAGAGTCAGAAAGAGTGATCTTGGAATTCCGCCTGCAACAGAGCATGAGCCTATTATTGTGCCTATGGGCGAAACTCAACGAAGAATATATGATGTTATCGAAAAGAAATATATGAGTGATATCGTGAGTAATAGGGATAGTAGTTTTAGACAGGATCTTGTTAAAGCTCGATTATTACGAATGATGCAAGCTGCAACCAATCCTAATTTACTTAGTGTACCGTTAAGAAATTTTGCATCTTTTGAAGATTTTGATGCAGATGTCGTTACAGAAGACACTTCTTTGATACACGATATTTTACAGTATTCAGCGACAGAAACACCAGCTAAATTTGTAAAGGCAAAGGAGATAATTGAAGGTATCATTTCTAACGGGGGCAAGGTTGTTGTATGGGCAATTTATGTCAAAAATATTCTGGATTTTGAAGAGTATCTCAACTCATGTGGAATTTCATGCAAGACGCTGTATGGTGCAACCCCGGTAGCTACTGGTGATGATGATGACGATGAAGTTGAAACTCGTGAAAAAATTATTGAAGAGTTTCATAAACCGGATTCTTCCTTCAATGTAATTATTGCCAATCCATTTGCCGTATCTGAATCTATATCGCTCCATAAGGTTTGTCATAATGCCATTTATATAGAGAGAAGTTTTAATGCGGCCCACTTTATTCAATCCAAAGATAGAATTCATCGTTATGGATTAAAGCCAGGTGTGGAAACCAATTATTATTATCTTTTGTCGGAAGATTCTGTCGATAGTGTCATCAATGAGAGATTAAATGCAAAGGAGAGAAGGCTTCGAGAAATTATTGAAAGTATGCCAATTCCGCTGTTTGACAATGCTGATTTGGAGACCGGAGATGATGATATTAAGGCCTTGATAGCAGAATATGTTAATAGAACTAAGAAGATGTAATTCTATAGGTAATATTGATGGTCTGCTGTTTCTCATCTCGATCATTACGAAAAAGGAAAAAATCAGCAGAACTGAGATCCGCAATCGGTGTGCACTGGAGAATGGAATATCCGTCAACTGTCCAGGAGCTGTTGCGTTTTTAGAATATTTAGGTTTGGTGGAAACGAGCGAAGAAAATGTGATTCCTTCTGAAATGCTAAATGATTTGTCGGAAAAAGAACGGGAACATATTTTAAAGGAACTCGTGAAACTTTGTATGAAGCATTTGATTGAGGATGGTATATTTGATGCAGATGCGACTGGTTTTGATGCAGAAAAAGGACACCTTAGTATAAAACGTTCGGCTTTTCCTTTGGCATACGCAGCTATAAGAAATTTCATGACAGTTGCAGGGGCATTAGATAAAGAGGAACATGGGGAAATATGTGTTTCTGATTATTACGAAAATGATTTCACAGCACAGATTCGCTCAAGAAGAAAGAAATTCACATTAGAACAATTATTAAAGCGGCAGGAAGACCAGAGCAGACGTGGTTTGGAAGCCGAAGAGTATGTCTTGAATTTAGAACGTAACAGACTGCCAGGCAAAGTTACTAAAATCAAACGGATATCAGATTTTGATGTAGCTGCGGGGTATGATATCGTTTCTTTCCAAGGTGAACAAAGTCAGGTATATGATCGTTTCATTGAGGTGAAATGCTATATTGGAAGTCCGCATTTCTACTGGTCTGAAAATGAGAGTGATGTGGCTCAAATTAAAGGCGATAAATACTTTTTGTGCCTAGTTGATTATAATAGAATAGGTGAGCCGGGATATCAGCCGGAATACATTCAAAATCCATATGAGGTTATTTTTTCGGATGAACATTGGCTAGTAAATGCAGCTTCTTATAAAATACAAAGAATATAAAAATACAGGGCATAGTCTTATAAACTATACCCTGTATTATAAAAGTATTAGTTGCTATACATATCAGCTAATCGTTCTGCTATTGCCTCAATTACCGGGACGCAGACAGTATTGCCTAATAGGTCAAAGGCTTCACTTTCTTTTAAGAATGATAAATCATAATCCTCTGGGAATCCACATAAGCGTTGCCCCTCTCTAATAGATAAGCGGCGAAGGCCACCATTATCAACAATGCCTAGATGGGAGACATCCATTGCAACCAGTGTGGGAGCAAGATCATCTGGATTTAGAATTTTAGTAAATTCAAAGGATAATTTACCAGCAACAATATTGTATCCTTTTGGTTTACTTTCATCCGGAACACGTCTCTTTTTTTCATTGAGCTTTCGTGGGTATTCTAAAGTTAAATATCCCATTTTTACTAGTTCATCTAAAAACTTTTTGAGATCCTTATGTTCGAAGAAGGTTGAAATTTGTTTCACTGTCAGAGGCATTCCATCCATCCAATCTATGCCGATGTCTTCTGCCCAGTGGCGTTTACGGCGCTCTCTTAATAAGAGGTTTAAAAAAGCAGCCTGTTCCTCTGTTGTCTCACCTTTAAGACCAAGTTCCCAACTATGGATATTATCCTCGCCGCCGCGCTTATCTTTGATTGCCTTACCGATTACTTGTTCCGGTGTAAAGTGGGCAAACAATTTTTGAGTGAAAGGTGAATCTACAGTTGGCAAGTTGTGTTCCAAAATATCACCTAATACAACACGCTTCTCTGCAAAGTTGTCGAGGGAGATATGAACTTCTCTGGTACCAACAATGTACACACGTTTTCTGGATTGTGCAAGTCCATGATATTGACTGTCAATTAAACGGTAAGATACATAGTATCCAAGTTTCTGAAGGTGGGTAACGATAATCTTTAAGGTTCGTCCTCCATCATGATTGACTAAACCTTCAACATTTTCCAAAAGAAAACCATATGGCTTCTTTTCCTCTAAAATACGCTCTATTTCAAAAAATAAGGTACCTCGTGTATCCTCGAAACCAAGCCCAAGTCCGGCTGCCGAGAATGGTTGGCAAGGGAAACCTGCTAGAAGAAAGTCAAAATCTGGAATGTCTTTGGCTTTTACTTGGGTAATATCTCCTGCAACACTTTCTTCGTTATAATACTTTTTATATGCTTTGATGGCATAATCTTTTATTTCACTACTAAATACGCATTTGGGGTCGAAACCATGCTTTTTGAATGCTGTTTCAAAGCCAAGACGTATGCCGCCCAGACCTGCGAATAAATCGATGAATTTAACTTCCTTATTAGCAGTGCGTTTTCGCCGATCTATTTGTGCGCTAATTAGGTCTATACATTTTTCAGAGAAACTGTTTCCCTGGGCATATTGCTCAATTTCATCATGCTGGGTAGGAGTGATATAAATTGTAGTTGCCATTTTTTTCTGGTCTTCAGGAAGCGGTGTTCGTCCGGATCCCTCTCTTTTTCCTCCGTGCTTAGGCATACATAAACTCCTCTCTCAATCATAATCGTACAGCGTATATCTTACCATAAAAGACTTGATTTTGCAATGCCTAAAATCAAAAGATGAGACTTTATTTTTTTGAAGAAATTTCTATAATAACATTGACATTCGCACATTTGCGTAATATAATAAAAGTACGCAATAAAGCGTAAAAGCGTAAGGAGGAATAATCATGGCAGGAGAATTTGGAGCATATATCGCTCGAAAGAGAATTGAGAAAGACGTAAAATTAAAACCAATAGCAGAAAAACTTGGAGTTTCAGTAACATATCTTTCAGATATTATTAAAGGACGCCGCAATCCGCCGGACAAAGAAGGATTAGATGCATTAGCTGTATCTTTAGATTTAGACGAGAATGAACGTAATGAAATGTTCGATTTGGCAGGAAGAGAGAGAAGCCAGGTGTCCCCAGATTTACCAGAGTACATTATGGATGAAAATATTCCAAGTGCAAGAGTTGCTTTACGAAGAGCAAAGAATGGTGGTCTTGGAGATGACTTCTGGCAGGAGGTAAACCAGATTATTGACAAACGAAACGGAGGCAACTGATGGACTATAATATGAGCAACTTGATTCCATATATTCCTGCATCCGAATATGATAAGGTTGCAGAGGATTTTTTGGGATTATATTATCCGGAGGCACTTGTCAAACCAACGCCAGTTCCAATTGAACGTATTGCTAAAGAGGAACTTGGTCTTGACATTCAGTACGTGTGTCTTTCCGAGGAATTAGATATTTACGGAATGACAATTTTTTCAGAAGGGTCAGTTGAGATATATGATCCAGAAGAAGGACTGTATGACTCGAAGATCTTTAAAAGGAAAACGGTTCTGATAGATCCAGAGGCGGTTAAGAAAACGAATATAGGTTGTCGGAATAATACTATAGCACATGAATGTGTTCACTGGTACAAGCATCGTCTTTATTTTAAGATGCAGCATTTTACACTGCCACGACAAGCAAAATATTGTAAATGTGGTGTAGAGCAATTACCATATGCAACAGAGGAAGAAAATATTATGGAAAGCCAGGCTGTTGCGATTGCACCTAGAATATTAATGCCTAAAACACCTTTTGTTGAGGCTGCGACACAGTTGAATATTGGATATGGAAAGGATAACTGGAAAGCAATCTGTCAGTTGGCCGATTTCTATGATGTATCTAAACAATCAGTTAAAATCAGACTTGAAGAGTGTCAACTTATGTAACTCTTGCTGATCATAAAGCAGGAGTTATATTTTTTACGAAAAACATTCGCACAAAAGCGTAATTGTGTAATAACCCGAGGATTTGATTTGCATGATTTGAGTTCCTCGATAGGAAAAAATTGATGTGATATCATAAAGGCATAGATTTTCAAAAGGAGGTTGTTCTAATGGAAGAGGCAACAAATATGACAAGTATCAATACAGTATACGATTCTATCATCAAACATTATGGGTGGGAGAAGTACGAGAATTCGAAAAAGCGTCTATTGAGGAAGAAGTATGCGTTTCTTCAGAAGCATCTTGTTCTCTGTAATTCTAAAGAATTTGTGGACGCTTCGGGTAATTTTCCTAAAAATATGATACCAATATGTGATGCCCCTATTATCCGAAACTTACTGATCGAAGCAGTAAATGATGCCGAAGAGGATAATTTAGTTTATGAATGGTTTAACGGAAATGTTGACACTGACGATTCGCTTAAATCCATTCTGCTATATGCACAGTTGCAGCCATTAATTAGAGAACCGGAGTTTTCGGATGGTGTTGATGATGTAACTGTTGATGAATGGCTGAATACAGTTGCAGCTGCAATTAATTTTAATACAGCAAAGAAAACCTTGGAATTGAAAAACAATCTGGAACGATTTCGTAATAATTCCCTTGCGCTAGATTCTAATGTGGGATTTGGTGATGTTATTGTAAACAACGGGAATGGAAGGCGTTTTTATGGATTGAAAGGTAAGAAAAATCGTATTGATGTTCATGGAAAAACGGTGGAAGAGTTGTTGGACTCAGTCTGCACTCAAAACGATTATTTTGAAATTTTGAACCAGATGCTGGAATTGTTTGCTGAAAATGCTAAGGAACGTGTAAGGCATAATATTGAAACATATGCAATGGCGAAGGAGGTATTTGAAGCAGAAAGTGCAGATGATGCTTGTGAACATGATTCGATTGCATCAGAATACACTATCTGGTATCAGCGAATCTATGAGTTTTTAATAGCAAATCCAGAAGTATGTCAAGATATTGAGAAAAAAGCTAAAACAACAAATTTGGCGGATTTCTTTAAGATGAAAGACCGATGAGGAGGGTATTGGATGGATGATAAAGATTCAAAAATGGTTGCAGAGGTAAAGAGTATCTCTGCCCGTGGTAACAATGCAGAAGTCAAGCAAGATAAAAATGGCGAATGGATTGTTTATGAAGTGCAAAAAAAGAAAAAGAAGGTCGGATAAAGTGGTATCCGATAACGACTAAGAGGAGTCAAAGAGTAACGATAATCGTTGCTCTTTGACTCTTTTTTTTTCAAAAACACTTAACCCAATTATTTTTCTACCAGCATTTGAGAATTTTATCAAAAAACAAAATCAAAACGGAGAAGTAATAGATAGAAACAAATATCAGAGAAATAAATTATCAAAGTTCGACACCGAGATGGAAGCATAGTATCTGTGTTTCCATCTGAGTGCCAAACACTCAAAAAAAATTGTATACGGCCGGAGTGACGTCCGAAGGCAGGATACTACATACCACAAATCATGATAGCCAACAGGCTTTAGTGAGGAGTGGGATTGGTACCCCTGACTTTGTGCGTTCATTTTCGGTCAAGGGGTATTGCCCCACTGGTATTTGTCAGTTTTCTGCCTTCAGACCAAGCGGTCAGAAAGGTGGAAAACATGACAAAGAAGGTCAAAAAAGGTTTTACAGCGAATTACAATGGAGAGGCAATCAGACCGGATGAGGTGATGATTCCCTTCGAGTACACGGATGGAGATGCAGAAAACTGCACAAACACAGAATGCATTAAGACCGTGAAGATGGGTGGCAGAAATTTCAAGGTCATTTATAAGGCAGTACCACAGGCGTGGGAGAAGGATGCAAAGTCAGCATTCAATCTGGTACAGAACGAAGCCCTGGGTCATTATGATGTACCTAATTCAGTATCAATGGACGGCTTGATGGATGATTATGAATTGGAACTTGGCAGAACCCCATCTGTGGAAGATACCGTGATGGAAGAGGAAGATATGAAGGAAACTCTGAAGACTTTTGTTGAATTGATGCAGACACTGATTGATAAATCAGCGAAGGTCGGGTATGCAGTATTGCTCATGCACACAGGGGTTAAGGGAGAGGAATTCTATGGAAGAATGAAGCTGTCCCGCAATCCGGCAAATCTGTTACAGCAGCAGGCTCAAAGTATTCTTCGCGGAGGACTTGCAAATATCAACGTAAGTGACCTCAAGGGTTACAAAAATCAATATGAAGAAGAATACAGAGCAGAGGCATACAAGTTGCTTGATGAAATCGTAAAAATGTATAGATAATATGAATGGCACTACCTGGAAGGACGCATCCGGGCAGTGCCATTTTTTAATCTTTTTTATAAAAGCTGCATTCATATCCGTCTGCCCGCAGGAGCAAACCATTTATCCACGGTGGAGTCCGTCCCATTTGTTTACAGAGTTCTTCCAGGGATACCCCAGGACTGCACTCAATAATAAGTTCATCATGGACATGGCCAACTATCTGGCAATGGGAGAGTGTCCGCATCGCATAAGCCAGGATGTCACGGCTGACCGCCTGAACGATGTTCTCCACGAATTTGGGGCCATAACTTTCAATACGAGTCCACTTCCCTGTGTTGATACCTTCATAGGTAACACTGTCTGAACCGAATTGGTTAACGCCCATGCGAGGCTTTACATAGCAGAGCCGTCTGCCGGATGGAAGATCGATAAAGAGCATACCGCCCTGGTAGTAGATATGAAAACCGTGTGTTTCGGTGCTTGTCTTATAGATTACTGCCTGCTTGACAGCAGCATCTATCGCCCACCAGAAGCTAGTGATGCACTGGTTGGAAGTCCGCCATGCGTCTACCAATGGCTGTAATTCTGATTCTTCCAATCCCATATCAAGGGCACCCATTGATTTTAAGGCACCGACCGAGCCGCCGTAGCCGAGTGCGAGTTCTGCAATCTTTCCCTTCTGACGGAGATGCCCATTGATACCATGCTTTTCCACGGGAACTTTGAACATCTGACTGGCACTGGCACAGTAGATGTCTTTCCCCTCTTTGAATACTTCCATACGCCACTGTTCTCCGGCAAGGAATGAAAGCACCCTGGCTTCAATAGCTGAGAAGTCGCTGACAATGTATTTGTATCCAGGCTTTGGCACGAATGCCGTGCGGATCAGTTCTGAGAGGACTTCCGGCACATTGTCATAGAGAAGTTCCAAGGCATCGAAGTTTCCGTCACGCACCAGGTTGCGGGCTTCCTCCAGATCGTCCATGTGATTTTGCGGAAGGTTCTGCAGCTGAATGCCACGGCCGGCCCATCTGCCGGAGCGGTTGGCACCATAGAACATGAAGCATCCCCTGGCACGGCTGTCGGCACATACCATATTAGACATGGCGGCATATTTGCTTACCGATGATTTGGCAAGCTGCTGGCGGCAGGAGAGGACTTCGGCTACATCTTTATCAGCATCCGGGAGCAGACCCTTCACAGCCTTTTTATCTAGGGACTCCGTCTCAATGCCACGTTCAGAAAGCCAAGTCTTCATCTGCTGTACACTGTTTGGGTTTTCCAGTCCAGTTTTCTTTTGCATCTGATGAAGGAGTGCCTGCTTGGTCTTCGCATCGATATCAATGGCATTGGCTACAAGCTGCATATCAACACCGATTCCACGGTCATTGATTTCCTGGTCGAGATGATATTCCTCCCAGATGAAGTCCGGCACGGGGTATTTGGTCAGTCGTTCTTTGATAGCAAGTTCCACTTCCACATCACGCTTATTATAGGATTTGAAGGTTGCCCATTTTTCTAGGTCATGCTTCGGCAGATTTCTGGTGCGGCCACCGTTTACTTTTGTGGCTTTGCAAGGAGTACAGAAGTATTTGATGAGGTCTTTGCCTTCTTTCATCTTCTGGTCGGACAGCTTCAGCACAGCACCGATACCTTCCAGGCTGAGTGGCAGTCCCATGTAGGCACCCCAGATGCGAGAGCATTTCCAGGATGCCGGGTCGAGATAATTGCTGACCGTATCTTCCGGGATGCTGTAACTGTAGAAGTGTTCTGGATAATTCTTTTTCAGCCAGTAGGACAGGCAGACTCGTTCAAATTGAGAATTATATGCCCATTTGGTTATTGTATCATCGGAGAGTGCCGCAAGGATATCATCTGGCACACACTCCCCCTGTGCAATATCGACCACGATGACAGGACCGTTATCAACAGAATATGCGAACAACAGGATTTCAAAATTCGGTGATTCCGCATAGCGATAGACACCGCTTTTCTTAAGGTCAACATCGCTATATGTTTCTAAATCCAGAGATAAAGACATTATTTTAACCATGTATAAATCCTCCCGCATTTTATTCCACTTATTATAGTTTGGGATACACCATACATTTTTGATAATTCAACTCCTGAATATCCGCATGAGAGTGCAAAGCGTATTTCCTGAACATCCTCAATATCTAATTTTCTCCATTTCTTACCTTGTCTGTAAACATCGAGGATATTATCGGTTCTTGATCCATATCGTAGATTACACAATCGGTTATCCGTTGGATCACCATTATTATGCAAGACCTCCATATTGTCTGGTGGCTCGCCTATAAATGTTCTCAATATCAATTGGTGAACGGGACTGCCTGCCGCACCCTTGCGTAGTACAACTGAAAGATGTCCTGATTTACAAAAACGTCCAGGTTTTAGAATTCGTTCAGGAACAGTTCGTAAAAAGGGTTTATTTGTGTACCAATTGATACTTCTTACTTTACGTTCCAGACTTTTGATGCGGCCTTGGTTACTCGCTTGATACCTACCTTCATAGCCGGGAATGTCTTTCCATATTTCTTTTTCCATGTTTGCCTCCAATCAAAAAACCGGGGCGGGACAGTAACATCCACACCCCGGAAGTTTCAGTTATTCTTCATTACCATACAGGTCATTTGCCATTTCATCGTCCATTTCCCACGGCAGCCATTTCTTTCCGAAGTGACCACCTGCAGATACGTCATTGTAATTCACATCCAAAAGATGCAGATATTCGATGATGCCTTTGGGAGTCAGATTATAGTTGTCGTGGATGTATTTCTGGAGAACAGGACTGCATACAGCACTCGTTCCGAAGGTTTCCACCACAACGGATACCGGATCAGCCTTACCGATGGCATAACCAATCTGCACTTCGCATTTGTCACAGTACCCGGCTTTTACGAGGTCGATGGCAATTTTTCGGGCCATGTAGGCAGCCGAGCGGTCAACCTTGGATGGGTCCTTACCGGATAATGCACCGCCGCCGATTCTGCCGATACCACCATAGGTATCACAGGCGAGTTTTCTTCCGGTGACACCGCAGTCGGCTTTTGAACCGCCGATGACGAATCTGCCAGTAGGATTGATGAGCTTCTCAAAGTCTGTATTCAGACCATATTCCGCAGCAGTCAATGCCATCAAAGGTTCGATGATGGAGCGGATTTCTTCCACGGTGGTTTCTTCCCTATGCTGTACAGAACAGAGGAAGGTAGTGATGCGTCCACTGTCATAATCGTAGGACACCTGCGCCTTGGCATCTGCCAGGAGCATAGGGCAGTTCAACGATTCGAGATGCTCGATGAAGCGGGTGGCCACTGCAAAAGGAATCGGCAGCAGCTCCGGTGTTTCGTTTGTGGCATAGCCGAACATGATGCCTTGATCTCCGGCACCGCCCTTATCGACACCAAGTGCAATGTCGGCAGACTGCGACGTAATCATTCCTCTGACATCGATGCAGTCGTAGCCAAGTTTGTCGATGCCGATACGGTCAAGCACCTCATATACCAGGGTGGCATAATCCGGTTCATAGGAACTGGTAATTTCTCCTGCAATGATAACGGTGCTGTTCTTGATAAGGCATTCAACAGCAACACGGCTGTCCTTATCATGTGCCAGGCAGTCAGTTACGATGGCATCTGCAATCTGGTCACAGATTTTATCTACATGGCCACGGGATACCTGTTCTGATGTATAAATCTTACTCATTGGTAGTTTCCTCCTTGCTTTCGTCTTTCTTTTTGATCTTCGCAATCAATCTTTTGCTTTTCGTTACCACCCATTTTACGAAGGTGCATACCAGATAACTGATCCACCAACAGTCAAACATAATCAAAAGCATATATGCGGTGAGTACCAGGGTGTGTTTCATTGTTTCATAATTAAAGAATGTTTCCATATTTTGTCTCCTTTTCAAATGTGGGGCAGCGGTGTTACGCCGCCGCCCCGATATGGTTTATGTGATTAGTCCAGGAAGTCCTCTTCGTCCTCGGTTGCGAAGTCATCCTCTGCACGGGACTTGCCGCCAAGAGGTGTGCCATCAGAAATCTTCTGAAGGTTATTCAAGCCACACGCAATCCCACGGTTGCCATTCACGTTGTAAGCGTAAAGGTTGATGGATGCACGGCCTTTTACACCAGAGTACATTTCAGAACGGTCGATGATCGGGTTACGGTCGGCATCAACCACACCAGGTGCAGTGCCGGAATTGGCATTGATGAAGTAGCTGTTCTTGTAAGCCTCATCGTCCGGACGTTCCATATCGCCGTCACGCAGAGGAGTCTTAAGAGTGGAAAGTGCAGGTACGGACTTGCCGTTGCCTTTCAGTTTGGACTGACCCTCTTCATAGGCAGCCTGAACTGCTGCATTGATCTTGTCGATAGTCTTGGTATCGGACTTCGGAATGATGAGGGAAACAGAAAACTTAGGTGTACCTCCCTGGATGGCTTTGGCATCCCAGCAGTTGAGGTAGCTGAAAATAGTAGTAGGGCCTGTGATAACTTTGGTTGGATTCGTAAACTTTGTCATGATATTTTTCTCCTTATTCTTTGAAATCTTCTTGTGCTGTATTTTTCATAACCGGACGTTTGTCCGACTTTGAAACAAGTGTTGGTTTTCCCGGCGGTTTGAAGGTGAGGCTGCCAAGCAGCTCATCGAACTTCTTCTTGCCGAGGAGTTTGGACATTGCCGTGATACCGAGAATGGATTTCTCATATGGATCGTATCCGGCTTCGGTGACAGTCTTTGCGACATCGTCCTCGTTTGTGTATTTGCGGTTGCTGCGGCCTTCGACCACTTTGAAGTGACCGTAGTCAGTGCCTTGCAGAGCCTGGTTCAGTGCGTATTCCTTTACATCGGATGCCCAGGAAGTCAGCTGGTCCACTTTCATGAGGATGGCATCAATTTCGTGTTCCTCCAGTGTGGCAGGCATCTCGAAATCGTACTTTGCAAGTTCCAGATTGTATTCAGCTCGTTTCCTGCAGGTGGCTTTTACTTTGCAGAACTGGCAGTGGCTTCCGGCATTAAAATCGCCTTTGCCTTCCATTGCCAGAAGAGCAGTGGGAGCAAGAACTTCATCTGCCCATTTGATAAGGTCAGACTTGCTCATGGTATAGATGCTGACGTTTTCCCGGCGGGGCTGGAAGATTGCCATCTTGATGGTGTCGATATCATAAATGCCATCGAACATTTCAAGAACTCCCAGGCAGTAGCACATCAACTGTGGATTGCCACCAAATTCTTCTGATTCAGAGCTGACCATGATTCCAAGACCATGCTTGTAGTCAATGACCTCCGCCGTTCCATCGGAAAGAAGGATACAGTCGGCTGTTCCGGTACCACCTTCCACCCATTTGGAGAAGTCCACCTTCTGTTCAATCAGAACATCGGTGTCAGGACAGGTCTGTTTTGCCTTTTCATATTCCTCCATAACAAAGGCTGCATAGCCTTCGGCACAGGACTGCATTTCGGAATCGTAATATTCCAGGTTCTCTGTCGGGTCAGTGCTTTCACGGCCGAGTTCCTTTTCTACAAGGTAAGCACACAAGCTGTGGGCATCTGTCCCCTGCTGTGCATAGGAACTGGACTGCTCTGGTACTGCGGCACACAGTTTTGCACTGGGCGGACAGTTCAGCCATCGGTGCGATGCGGATGGCGAGAGATAGGCATGTTTGCTCATCCAATCACCTCCAGGTCAGCCATCAGTGCCGGATAGTCAGTTTCCTTTACTTCGGATAACTTCTCTGCACCATATTTGGTGATGAGTGCTTTTACCTGGTCGGTATAGCCTTCATGGGATTTTGCGGAGAATGCTTTTCTGACATCTGCGAAAGCATAAGTCTTAGCAGCGGGTTCTTCCTTTTTCTCCGGCAATGCAGCAGGAGCAGCATCGGGTTTGGCAATCTGTTCTGCCTTGGTCTTCTGAGGAATGGCATCGGCAAATTCCGGGATGAACTCTTTGAGGAGTTTTCCAATCTTCGCCATGCTTTCTCCACAGGTGATGATGTTGTCGAGCAGCTGGGTAATTTCATTCATGTGGTTCATTCTGTTTGTCTCCTTCGTCTTTTATTTTTCTGAGTTTTGTTGCAATCCGCTTGGACACGACACTGATGGCAATCAGCGTATCGATGAGTTCCTCATCCAGGGCTTCATCTTCCAAGGGTTTTGTGTTTACACACATCGCTTTCTGCATCTGCAGCACCTCCATTTCCGAAAGGTTCTTTGTCCTTCCTGAGAGCTATGTAATGGAATCCGGCATAAATCCCAATTTCAATAAAACTTTTTGAAATTTTGTTTTTGCCTGTTCCCTTGACAACAGCTATGTACTGGCGGCAGTCAAAACTCCCAATTTCATAAAAAATAAAATCCCTCTTCCGGGCAGATGATGTTTCTGACCAGGAGAGGGATTTTCGCCTTTATAAGGAAGAAAAAAGAAATTTGAAATACCGAGGCTGAAATTGGGAGTTTGGTGTTCTCTCAATACATAACCCTTGGAAAGGCATACCAACCTTTACCTTCTAACGAAAGGAGAGCGACCTATGGGAATCAGTAAGTATAACAGCGAAGGCTACGCTGACCCGACTGCACACGAAGCAGTCCGAAATGTAGAAAAGGAACTGAAGAAGTGGAGACCTCTGGTCTACATCTGTTCTGCGTATTCCGGGGATATCGAAGCCAACACACAGAAAGCCAGGCATTACAGCCGATTTGCAGTAGACCGTGGTGCGATACCACTGGCAGCACATCTGCTCCTGCCACAGTTCATGTCAGAGAAGAACGAACGTGATCTTGCGTTGTTTATGGATATGGTGCTGATGAGTAAATGCGAAGAAGTGTGGGTATTTGGAACAACCATCACATCCGGCATGGCAGCAGAGATAGCAAAGGCAAAAAGGAAGAACATGACCATCCGCTATTTTGCGGAAGACTGCAAAGAAATCACGGAGGAATAAGAAATGAAGCTAACTTTGTACACTGCCGACTGTACCGGGGATGCAAAAAACTGTGTGTACCCGAATAAGGCAGAAATCTCAAATAAGGAAGAACTGGTAAAAGCGGTAGCCCGTGACCAGGTCTTCGCAAGATATAAGAACA
Organism: Ruminococcus sp. 8Y-12; assembly: GCF_058119865.1. Classification (NCBI taxonomy): domain Bacteria; kingdom Bacillati; phylum Bacillota; class Clostridia; order Eubacteriales; family Oscillospiraceae; genus Ruminococcus; species Ruminococcus sp. 8Y-12. The sequence goes on from NZ_CM176623.1 coordinate 3,055,128, forward strand.
GCTACCGCAATATCAGTAATTTCCTGGAATCCGATGTGATTCCAATGGATTGTGATAATGACCATTCGGAGAATCCGGATGAATGGCTCAGCGCATCTGCACTGGAAGATGTTTTCTCGGATGTTGACCATATCACCATTCCAAGCCGACACCATATGCTCGAAAAAAATGGGAAGGCTGCAAGGCCCCGTTATCACATTCTGTTTCCTATTCAGAACTGTTCCGATGCGGCGATGTATGCAGCAGTGAAAACAGCCATCCAGAAAAAGTATGAGTTTTTTGATGACAATGCCCTGGATGCAGCACGTTTCTTCTTTGGTTCAGCCTGTGAGCCGGATGATATTTCCTGGCACGAGGGTTTCCTTTCTATTGATGAAACATTGGATGAGTCAGATTATCTGGAATCAGAGGTCGATAAGGCAGAACAGTTAAATCCTTCCGGCGGTCCCATTTTAGAAGGCAGCCGCAACAATACCATGAGCCGTTTTGCCGGGAGAGTCTTGAAGAAATATGGTGTATGCGACAAAGCACACCAGGTATTCCTGCAGAGAGCGGAGCAGTGCGACCCACCTCTTGATGCAAGCGAACTTAATACAATCTGGAATAGTGCCGTAAAGTTTGCAAAAAAGGTACAGAGCCAGGATGGTTACATTCCCCCGGAACAGTTCAATTCCGATTTTGATGGAGAAGGACTCAAGCCAGAGGATTATTCCGATTTGGGAGAAGCGAAGGTTCTCGCCAGGGAATTTGGCAATGAACTGAAATACACCAGTGCGACTGACCTTCTTCGTTATGACGGGGAGTGCTGGCGGGAGGACAAGCAGATGGCACTTGGAGCATCCCTGGATTTTATGGATTTACAGCTGCAGGATGCAAAGGATGCAGTAGAAGCAGCCGAAGAGAATCTGTTATCCGCCGGACTGGATGAAGCCACGGTCAAAGGCCGGGGCAAGAACCTGGAGAAAGCCTGTGCTGCCATGATGGGTCTGTATTACAAATTGATGGGAGCAGATACCTATCTGAAATTCGTCATGAAATACCGCAATTACCGCAACATCATCAATGTCCAGAATACGGTCAAGCCGATGGTGGCTCTTGATGTGTCCATGCTCGACCTTGACCCTGATCTTTTGAATACTCCATATGCAACTTATGACCTGTCGCAGGGAATCACAGGCGAACAGCCGCATGACCCGGCTGACCTTATTACAAAGATTACGAATGTTGCCCCAGGAGATGCCGGAAAGGATATCTGGGAGGATGCCCTTAATACCTTTTTCTGCGGTGACCAGAAACTGATTGACTATGTGCAGGAAACGGTCGGCATGGCAGCTATCGGAAAGGTCTACCAGGAACACATGATCATCGCTTATGGCGGTGGTGCCAATGGTAAGTCCACCTTCTGGAATACCATCTTCAGAGTCCTTGGCTCTTATGCCGGGAAGATTTCTGCGGACACATTGACCATGAACTGCAAGCACAACACCCGCCCGGAGGCTGCCGAACTTAAAGGCAAGCGTCTCATCATTGCATCCGAGATGGAAGAAGGCATGAGACTGAATACCGCAATGGTAAAGCAGCTCTGTTCCACAGATGAAATCCAGGCGGAGAAGAAGTACAAGGACCCGTTCCATTTCGTGCCGTCACATACACTGGTGCTGTATACCAACCACCTGCCGAAGGTCGGTGCCAATGATGATGGTATCTGGAGACGTCTTATCGTTATCCCCTTCAATGCCAAGATTACGGGAAAATCCGACATCAAGAACTATGCAGATTACCTGTTTGAGAAGGCCGGCCCTTACATCATGTCATGGATCATCAATGGAGCGAAGAAAGCCATCGATGCCAATTTCCACACAGACCTTCCGAAAATCGTGCAGGATGCAATCGACAAGTACCGTGAGTCCAGTGACTGGCTCGGACAGTTCATTGAGGAACGCTGCGATGTTGACCCTTCCTATTCCGAGAAGTCTGGCGAGTTGTATCAGCAGTATCGCTTTCAGTGTGTGCAGAACGGCGAGTTCGTGAGAAGCACTTCTGATTTCTACGGAGCATTGGAGAAGGCTGGGTACGTTCGCAGAAAGACCAATAAGGGCAATCGTATCAGTGGACTTCAACTGAAGGACGGTCAGGACTTCCTGGAGTAAGGTGTAGGTCGTGGAAGTCAAACATTGAAACTATTACAGGAAAAGTGTATGGAGTGACGGTCGTTGAGGTCATTTCCATAAACTGTTCTACAAAAATAATCATAAAAGTGGAAGTCGTGAACCTCTCTATATAAAAGTCCTATCGACAGAAAAATATATAAAAATCTTTATATAGGGGTTTTAAGAAATGAGAGTCACGACATCCACCATTTAAGAATGATGGAGGACTCGCATGAGAGAAAAATACATTGAACAGCAGTTAACGAGGGCAGTGAAAAGCCGTGGCGGTCTGTGTGAGAAGTGGAACTCTGGCACAGCGGGGTGGCCCGACCGCATTATCTTATTGCCTGATGGAAAGTTCGGCTTTGTGGAAGTAAAGGCTCCAGGCAAAGAACCCAGACCCTTGCAGATACACAGGCACGAGCAGCTGAGAGCATTGGGCTATCCGGTATTCGTCCTGGATCGTCCCGGACAGATTGGAGGTATTCTTGATGGAATTGCAAGTCAGATGTGATTGGTGCGGTAAGGAATTTTATAAGATTCCGGCAAGGATACGTCCCCACAATTTCTGTTGCAGACAGTGCCTTGCCGATTTTAGCAACAAAACCAAAAATCCAGAAGGTTATAATACGTTGAAGGATTTTACAAATATCGCAGCAACACTTTCAAAACAGAACAAGGAATTAAACAAAACCAGAATGACACCTGCAGTTAGGGAAAAGTTAAGGCAGGCACGGCTGAATACAGGCGAAGGAAAAACTTATGCGAAATTATATGGCAGACATGAACACCGTGTGGTAGCAGAACAGATGCTTGGCAGACCATTATTGCCAGGAGAGGTGGTTCACCATATTGATGGAGATAAGAGAAACAACAATTCTGCAAATATCCGTGTGTTTGCATCACAGAGTGATCATGCAAAATTCCATGCGGAATTCAACTGGTTCATAAAAGAACTTGAAAAACTGGAAATGGAAGGAGGTGATGCCCTATGAAGTTCATTCCACACGACTATCAGAAATTTGCTACAGAATTTATCGAAAGTAATCCGATTTCATGTCTGCTGTTGGATATGGGCTTGGGTTGACAAAACTATAGTGACCCTTACCGCAATCGACAGATTGATAAATGACCATTTTGAAGTCAGAAAAGTCCTGGTGGTTGCACCGCTTCGTGTGGCAAGAACCACGTGGCCGGATGAACTGAAAAAGTGGGATCATCTGTCAGCACTCAGCCATTCCGTAGTCATTGGCACTCCGGCAGAAAGGCTGTCGGCTCTGAGAACGGATGCAGACATTTATATCATCAATCGTGAGAACCTGGTGTGGCTCATGAACCAGGACAGAAAATATCTGAACTTTGATATGGCAGTTCTGGATGAGCTGTCATCCTTCAAGGCAAATTCCCAGAGGACAAAGGCTTTCATGAAACTTCGTCCCCGGCTGAAAAGAGTGGTAGGTCTTACCGGAACGCCAAGCAGTAATGGCTTGATGGATTTATTCTATGAGTTCCGTTGTCTGGATATGGGAGAGCGACTGTTCCGGTTCATCGGGCAGTACCGCACCACATTCTTTCGACCAGACCGCTGCAATGGAAATATCGTGTATTCCTATAAAGCACTTCCCGGTGCGGAAAAAGCAATCTATGACCGCATTGGCGATATCACGATTTCCATGAAAGCAGTCGACCATTTGAAAATGCCGGAACTGATCAGTACCGAATACACAGTTACCTTGGATGAAAAGGAACGGCAGCGATATGAGGATATGAAAAAAGATCTCATCCTGGCATTGCCAGAACATGACATCACTGCTGCCAATGCCGCATCGCTTTCCAACAAGTTGTCACAGATGGCAAATGGAGCGGTGTATGCAGACGATGAATCCGTGGTGCATATTCATGACAGGAAGTTAGATGCCTTGGAAGATATCATAGAATCAGCAAATGGCAGACCGATCCTTGTGGCTTACAGGTACAAGCATGATGTGGAACGCATCACGAAGCTGCTTGAGAAACTGAAGGTCGAATATGCAAGGATTTCTTCTCCCGGAAGTATTGAGATGTGGAATAAGGGAGAGTTCGCCGTGGGTCTTATCCATCCGGCATCCGCAGGACACGGCTTGAACTTACAGGCCGGTGGCGATCATCTCGTTTGGTTCGGACTTACCTGGTCTTTGGAATTATACCAGCAGACCAACGCCCGTCTATTCAGACAGGGACAGAAGGCAGGAACCGTTGTGGTACAGCACATTATTGCAAAAGACAGCATTGACGAAAGAGTCATGAAGGCATTGGAGAAAAAGGACTCCACGCAGACGGCTTTAATCGATGCGGTCAGAGCAGAACTGTAAATCAGAGACAATCAGAGTCAATCCGGGAACCTATAAACCATTTTTCGGAGGAACTCTATATGAACAATTATTTGGACCCATATGACAGTCTGGCCAATGGCATCATCCTGCAGGCTGTCAAGGATTATAGGGATGCGAACAAGAAACTGGCAAGAGGCAGAAAGAATGCGGCGGCACAGCAGATGAAAGACGAATGCCAGCGGTTCTTTCGGTCTAAGTGGTTTACCGCCCTTACCGAGGTTGAACCGGAGTTCCTTATCCGGAAACTCGATGCGGAGGTAGAACATGACAGTTAAAGAATATTTAGGACAGGCATATCTATTAGACCAGCGTATCAAGTCAGACACCCTGGAGTGTGAGGAATTGCGGCAGATGGCTCAGAGCATATCAAGTCCAGGCTTTGAGGAACATTTCAACGCAAGCAAGAATACGGACGCACCGTACATTCATACTTTGGAAAAGCTGTGGGACATGGAAGAGCAGGTCATGACGGAGCTGGCACAGCTGGTAAATCTGAAAGGCCAGATTCAGGACGTTGTGAGGCAGGTGGATAAGCCGGAGCAGCAGTCGGTATTGAAGTACCGCTACATCCACAATTACACATGGCCCATGATTGGCGAGATGCTGAATGCAGACCGTGGTACCGTGCAGCGTTGGCACAACAAAGCAATCAGTAAAATCAAACTGCCGGAAAATGCCATTGATTTAAAAGATGCAGCGGTTTGCAACTAAATGCAACGGTGCCCTATGTGATATTGTTAAGATGCGAAAATGAAATAAAGGTCACAGCCTCATGGGAGAAATCCTGTGGGGCTTTCCTTTTGTCGCAAAGGAGGTGCAGTGGTGCCAAGAAAACCAAAACGACCGTGTTCCTTCCCCGGCTGTCCCAACCTAACTGACGGACGGTTCTGTGAGGAGCATCAGAAACAAGAGAACAAACGCTACGAGAAGTACGACAGAGATCCTGCTGTACGCCGTAGGTATGGACGGGCATGGAAGAGAATCCGTGACAGCTATGTAGCACAGCACCCGTTCTGTGAGCAGTGCTACAACAAGGGAATCCTGGTGGAGACCGAAGAGGTACACCACAAGAAACCTTTGTCCCAGGGTGGAACTCATGACAGGAGTAACCTCATTGCTTTGTGCAAGGAGTGTCATGCAAGGATCCATGCCAAAAGCGGTGACCGATGGCACAACCATTGATGGTGGAAGTCGTGAAGGTCACGGAAGAAACTATTTATATTTTTTGTGCGAGTGGAAGTCGTGACACCCGGTAGGGGCGGTTCACTTCTCTACAGTAAAGTCCCCGTGGAACGGGCGTGGGGTCATACGCGCAAAAAGGGCGATTTCAAAAGGGTAATAAAGGAGGGTCATAAAATCATGCCTACAAAATCGAATAACACAGGCGGTAGAGGCGGTGCCAGACCGGGTGCCGGACGAAAGAGAACCGCCGTAAAGGAAAAGGCCGACAACGGAAATCCAGGCGGCAGACCATTAGAAGTCCTGGACATTCCAGAAATCGAAGGTGTGGATATGCCAAAGCCACATGACTTCCTGTCAGCCGAACAGCGTGACGGCAGTGAGCTACAGGCCGCTGATATCTACAAGGAAACATGGGAGTGGCTGAAAAGAGTAGGATGCAGTTCAAAGGTATCCAGTCAGCTGCTTGAGCGGTATGCGATGGCATCTGCCCGTTGGATTCAGTGTGAGGAGATGACCAGCAAACTGGGATTCCTCTCCAAGCATCCGACCACGCAGAAGCCTATCCCTTCCCCTTTCATCAATATCGGAATCAACTATATGAACCAGGCGGTTCGGTTGTGGAATGAGATATTCCAGATCGTGAAGGAAAATTGCAGCACGGAATACTCGGATGCAGCTCCGCAGGATGATGTGATGGAGCGTCTGCTCCGTGCAAGGAAAGGAATGTAATATGGCGAAGAAAAAGTATCCAAATCAGAAAAAGAATAACAGGCAGGTCTTTCCCAAGGGGAAACTGCTTGATACCAGAAAAGACCTGCATAAGGTTGTGAAAAGGAGGAACGGCTGATGGCGAGAACAACTACGCAGATGGAGATGGTCTCCATCGACAAGTTAATACCGTATGTGAATAATGCCCGGACTCATTCGGCAGAGCAGGTCAACAAACTCCGCTCCAGCCTTCGTGAGTTCGGGTTTGTCAATCCGGTCATCGTGGACAAGGACTATGGCATCATTGCCGGACACGGCAGAGTGCTTGCGGCAAAAGAGGAAGGCATTGATGAAGTACCCTGTGTCCTGGTGGACTATCTGACCGAGGCACAGAAGAAAGCCTACATCATTGCAGACAACCGATTCGCTCAGGATGCCGGATGGGATGAGGAGCTTCTGCGTATCGAAATCGAATCTCTCCAGGGAGAGGACTTTGATATTTCTCTTACCGGATTTGAAGCAGATGAGATTGCGGACTTGTTCAAGGATGGAAATGACAAAGAAGTCCAGGACGATGATTATGATCTGTCCGCAGCTTTGGAGAAAGCAGCCTTTGTGGAAAAGGGAGATGTGTGGACGGTAGGCAGACATCGACTTATGTGTGGTGATGCGACTTCCGCTGATGACGTATCAAAATTGATGGATGGCAGAAAAGCAAATCTGGTTCTGACGGACCCTCCGTATGGCGTGTCCTTCCAGAGTTCAGACGGACTTTCCATTCAGAACGATTCCATTAAGGGTGAGGAGTTTTATCAGTTCCTGCTATCTGCTATGCAGAATATGGCTGCTGTCCTTGAAAACGGTGGTGCGGCTTATGTGTTCCATGCAGATACGGAAGGACTGAATTTCCGTAAGGCATTTGTGGATGCCGGATTTCATCTTGCCGGATGCTGTATCTGGGTCAAGAATTCCCTGGTATTGGGTCGCAGTGATTACCAGTGGCAGCACGAACCTGTACTGTACGGATTTTTGCAGAATGGCAAGCATCCGTGGTACTCCGACCGCAAGCAGACCACCATCTGGAATTTTGATAAGCCGAAACGCAATAAGAATCATCCGACTTCCAAGCCGCTTGACCTTCTGGCTTATCCAATCAGTAATTCCACCCAGGCCAATGCCATCGTAATTGATACATTCGGCGGGAGTGGTTCGACCCTTATGGCGTGTGAGCAGAGCAACCGCATCTGCTGCACGATGGAACTGGATGAAAAATATGCATCTGTTATCCTCCGCAGATATGTAGAGGACGGAGGAAATCCCGATGATGTGTATGTGGAACGAAACGGAGAGAAACTCATGTACTCCGACCTGGTGAAACAGGTGGAGGGAGAAAATGAATAAAGAAATGAACCTTACCCTCGGCAGTCTTTTTGATGGTTCCGGGGGTTTTCCATTGGGCGGACTGCTTTCCGGCATCACTCCTTTGTGGGCATCGGAAATCGAGCCGTTCCCAATCCGTGTTACAACAAAGCGATTTCCCCAGGTACAGCACCTGGGTGACATTTCCAAAGTGAGCGGTGCTGACATTGCTCCGGTGGATATCATTACCTTTGGTTCTCCATGCACCGATATGTCGGTGGCAGGAAAGAGAGCCGGCCTTGATGGCAGACAGTCCGTTCTGTTCTATCAGGCAATCCGAATCATAAAAGAAATGAGGTGTGCAACTAATGGCAACTATCCAAGATACATCGTGTGGGAAAATGTCCCCGGAGCATTCTCCAGTAACAAGGGCGAAGACTTCCGGGCAGTCCTCGAAGAAATCTGCAAAGTCAAAGACGAGAGCATTTCAGTTCCTCAGTCTGGAAAATGGGCAAACGCAGGAGAAATCATGGCAGATGGATTTTCACTTGCATGGCGAGTGTTCGATGCACAGTTTTGGGGAGTGCCCCAACGAAGAAAACGCATCTATCTTGTCGCAGATTTTGCAGGCGGGAGTGCCGGAAAAATACTATTTGAGTCAGAGGGCTTGTCTGGGTATTCTGCGGAGAGCTTCCGCTCGTGGCAAGGAACTGCCTGCCATGCTGAAGGTGGCACTGGAGAAACAGGCACAATCTGCCTGAACGACCAAGGCGGCAACCGCATGGATGTGACGGAAGACATCACTTGTACCCTCCGTGCAGAAAGCCATCATCCGCCTCTTGTGTTTGAGAATCATTCACAGGATGCCAGATATACGGGGCCACAGGATACAGCACAGACGGTGCTTGCCACGTTTGGGACCGGCGGTAACAATCAGCCGTTCGTACTGGAAACACCAAAGACCCTCAAAATCCGCAGTGGATGTGAGGGCGGAGGTAAAGGTGCGCTGATCCAGGATAACAAATCAGCAACCCTGTCCTGCAACAATGACCAGACCTTATTCGTGCCAAAAGCATATGGCATCTGCTCCAAAGACAGCAATTCCATGAAGTCGGATAATCCGAACAGCGGATTCTATGAAGCAGATACTTCAAGATGTCTGGATGGAAATGGCGGCAATCCCGCCTGCAACCAGGGTGGGATTGCGGTGGTCGCATTACAGGGTTCGATGATCGGCAGAGCCGATAAGAATGGCCCACAGGGAGACGGCATCAATGAAGATGTTTCCTTTACTCTGAATACAGTTGACCACCATGCGGTTGCCTATGGGATTGATCGTGCGGCTTTCAATCAGGGAAAGAATGCCAAGTTTGGGTTTGCGGTGGAAGAGGAAGTCGAGCCTACTATGGTAGCAAAAGGTCCAGGGGCAGTTGCCCATCCGACTTTCAGCAGCAGTAAGGCATCGTTCTTTACATCCGCAGAGGAAGAACTGGCAAACACCCTGGTTGCAACGGATTATAAAGACCCTCCGCTTGTTAATGATACAGATGAGGGAATGGAGTACATCGTCCGCAGGCTGACCCCAACGGAATGTGCAAGGCTGCAGGGATTCCCGGACTGGTGGTGCAGTGATCTTGGTGTGGAAGAACCTATCGAGGATGACATTGCTTTTTGGAGTGACGTCTTTGAAACTCACAGGAAGATTGTGGGCAATTCCACCAAGCCGAAGACAGAAAAACAGATCAGGAAGTGGCTGATGAATCCCCATTCGGATGCTGCTGAATATAAGATGTGGGGCAATGGCGTGGCTCTGCCATGCGTATATTTTGTGTTGTCCGGCATTGTGTATTACTCACAGTTTCCTACAGAATAATTCGGTGACTATTCTACAGCAAATGACTTGCTATAAATTGGCTTTAGAGTGATATATGTAGTACCGAAAGAAAAGGAGGTACTTCACATGGAAGTCAAATTTAATGTAACAGGAAAAGAACGCAAGGCACTGGTTACTGCCATTGCAGAAATCACAGGGGCAACAGCCACCTACAAGGGAGTCCCAAGTTGTGCATACGAGGTCGATTACTTTATCATTGACCGATTCGGCACACTTTCCTTTAACGACATGGCAGACAGCGAGGAAATCGAAGGACTGCTTGAGAAACTTGAGCAGAAGGGTTTTCATTCTGAAAGTGCAGAGTATGATGAGCCACAGCCGGATATCGACTGCGAGGAACCTTTGGAAGACTGCCCACCCGCCTACGGAGTGCCGGAAGAAACCGGACACAGCGAAACAGTGGGGCTTACGGTGGCAATGCCGCTCGACAAGGTGGCAGTCGGCAACCTTACCAATCTTTTAGAAGCAAAGGGCAGCCTTATCAAAAAGGCACTGGGAATCAGCGAACTGCCGATTGAAATCACGGAGGAGCAGATTTCCTTCCACTGGTTTGCGGATGGATTGGATGCCGATGCAGTCAAAGCCTACACCGATTTCATTGCAGCCCTGTGCAAAATGAGCAAGGAACAGAAGCGTATCTCCAACATGGAAAAACCTGTGGAAAATGAAAAGTACGCATTCCGATGCCTGCTCCTTCGACTGGGATTTGTGGGAGCGGAGTACAAGGCAGATAGAAAAATCCTGCTGAAGAATCTGACAGGCAGCAGTGCATTCAAGAGCGGTGCGAAGAAGGAGGTAGCTGACGATGAAGTTTCCGAGTAAAGAGATTGTCGAGCGGGTACGCAGTCAGTACCCTGCCGGAGCAAGAGTAGAACTGGTGCAGATGGATGATTTGCAGGCACCGCCGATGGGGACAAAAGGCACCGTGATCGGGGTGGATGATACCGCCTCCATCATGGTCAAGTGGGACAACGGTTCACACCTCAATGTAGTCTATGGCGAGGATGTCTGCCGGAAACTGGATACAGTCACTACCATCTGCTATGGAAAAAAGGATGTGTGGGACAGCCGGAACGAAGCGAGGGAATTTTTCCTTCGGGCGATCATGGGCTCCGAAGGCAGCGAGTGCGACCGCTACACTAAAATCTATGCGGAACTTGTGATGGGAAAAGCAGTATGCACAGATGAGGAGGAAGAACATGACAGAACAGATTAAACAGCAGATTTTCAAGGTGCGGGATACTTCCCTTACCAATATGTTTGATTTTCAGCAGGTACGCTGCATTGCTGAGAACATGGAACTGCTGGAACTGGTGGATTTTCTTGATAATCACACGGATGAATATGCTGATTTCATCTTGAAAGGAGCGTCATAAAATACACAAATTTCTTTAAAATCTTTGTGTAGATTATGCTCCGAATTGAGTGGATATAGTCCGCACTCAGAGGTAATATGTGTACTACCGAAAGGGAAAACACATTAAGCCAAACGGAGGAAAACACGGATGAACGAGAAAATCACAAGCCAAATCGAAGAAATGAAGAAACAGACCATCGGCGTTGAGGTCGAGATGAACAGCATCACAAGGGATAAGGCAGCGAGAATTGCAGCTACCTACTTCGGAACAGGAAGATACGAAAACACAGCCGGACGAAACGGCTACTGCACCTGGTCAGCTTGGGACAGGGACGGAAGAGAATGGAAATTCCAGAAGGATGTCAGCATCGCAGGATGCGACAGCGAGAAATGCGAACTGGTCACCCCGATTCTTCACTACAATGACATTGAGACATTGCAGGAACTTATCCGGAAACTTCGCCACGCAGGAGCAAAGAGCGATGCCACAAGAGGATGCGGAGTCCATATCCACATCGGGGCGAACGGACATACCCCACAGACTATGAGAAACCTAGCCAACATCATGGCAAGCCACGAAAGCCTCATAGCCGATGCCCTTGCCCTTGACAGAGACAGGATGCACCGTTACTGCCGGACGGTAGACCCAAGATTTTTAGAGCAGGTCAACAAGAAAAAGCCAAAGACGATGGCAGCCCTTGCGGACATTTGGTACACCTCCAACGGAGCCAACTACGGCAGAAGCCACCATTACAATGACAGCCGCTACCATATGCTAAACTACCATGCGACCTTCACAAAAGGGACCATCGAGTTTCGGCTTTTCCAATTCGATGCTCCGGCAGACGGCAAGCTGAACGGACTTCATGCCGGGCAGCTGAAAAGCTACATTCAACTTTGCCTTGCACTGAGCCAGATGGCAAAGACGGTAAAGAGTGCCAGCCCAAAGCCACAGCAGAATGAGAATCCGAAATATGCCATGAGGACTTGGCTCCTCCGACTTGGCTTCATTGGAGAGGAATTCAAGACGGCAAGAGAAATCCTTACCAAGAGACTGGAAGGAGATACAGCCTTTAGAAACGGCAGAGCCGCTTGAAGGCCACGCAGGGGTTAGCCTCCTGCCACCTTTCCCCGACCGCTTCGGCGGTCTTAAGGTGGTAGAAGGGTGATCCCTTCGGAAAGGATGGATACCATTATGAATAAAAGATACTACCTAGCCTACGGCAGCAATCTGAACATCCGGCAGATGCGGATGCGATGCTCATCGGCACGAATCATCGGAACAGCGGAAATCAAGGATTATGAATTGCTTTTCAAAGGAAGTCAGACAGGTGCTTACCTTACCATCGAACCAAAGGCGGGGGCAAGGGTTCCCGTGGCCGTCTGGTCAGTGACCGCTGAGGATGAAGAGGCACTTGACCGCTACGAGGGATTCCCCACCTTCTACTACAAGAAGGAAATGCGGCTGCCGATTAAGGGCATCAAGTCAGGAAAGACGAGAGTCAGAGACTGCTTCGTGTACATCATGCACGAGGAGCGAAGCATCGGCATTCCTTCCTACGCTTATGTGAGCATCTGCCTGGAGGGATACATCAGCTTTGGCTTTGATGAACATTTCCTTGCAGAAGCACAGATTAAATCAGAGGAGGCATTCGCACATGGAAAAAAGAGAAGTCGCTGAAATTAGAATCTGCCCACGCTGTGGGAAAGCCTATCATGGTTCGCCTGCCCTTTCGAGGGCAGACAACAGAACCCTTATCTGCCCGGACTGCGGGACCAGAGAAGCCTTGGATAGTATTGGAGTACAGCCTTCCGAACAGGAAGAAATCCTTAATACCATTCACCGTTCCATGCAGTCATAAAATGCATAGATTCCTTCGCAAATGATTGTGCAGTATATGTTCCTAAATGAGTTGCTATTATGTGCTTTTAGAGCGAATATGTACATACCGAAAGGGAAAACAACACAAACGGAGGCAAAGATTATGTGGAGCGAAGGAACGATTGGAATTCCGGCAGCGGATAAGAAATACACGGCGGTTCATTACTGGGTCAAGCATTACGAAGAGCCGAGTGAAGAATACGGCATCAACGGGGGCAAGATTTCCAAGCTGATGCTTAAGGCAGGAGGCGAGGTTATCTGTAACTACGATAGGGGTTGGGACATTGAACCGACCTGCGAGGCAGCAGGACTTGCACTTGCCATCCTTCTGAAAAGTCACAACTAAGAAAACAATACCGCAAAGGACGGTCCCGGAAGGGGCTGTTCCTCGTACAGTCGCTATCACAGCGGCTATTTTTTATGCCATTTGGAGGTGAGAACATGGATGAGCGTTTGAAAGAAAGACAGCGACTTCCCTATGATGCGATGGTTCCTGATCCTTCGTGGCTTGGAGAAACAGATACAGAAACGGAGGTGGCAGAGAATGAGGAAACTGAAGAAATACAAACCGACAAAATTCAAGGCGAAGGACTCGGTCTATAGTGAAGAAATGGCGGACTATGCTGTGGATTTTATTGAGGCTCTATGCCACACCAAGGGTACATGGGCAGGAAAGCCATTTGAACTGATCGATTGGCAGGAGCAGATCATCCGTGACATCTTCGGGACAATCAAACCGAATGGATATCGCCAGTTCAATACCGCTTATATAGAAATTCCAAAGAAACAGGGCAAATCAGAACTTGCCGCTGCGGTAGCCCTTCTTCTGACCTGTGGGGATGGAGAAGAACGTGCTGAAGTATACGGCTGTGCCGCTGACCGCCAACAGGCAACCATCGTATTTGATGTGGCTGCCGATATGGTGCGTATGTGTCCGGCGCTAAACAAGAGAGTCAAAATCCTGGCTTCGCAAAAGAGGATCATCTATCAGCCGACCAACAGCTTCTACCAGGTGCTGTCGGCGGAGGCTTATTCCAAACACGGCTTCAATATCCACGGAGTGGTGTTTGATGAACTGCATACCCAGCCGAACCGGAAACTGTTTGATGTTATGACCAAGGGCTCCGGTGATGCACGAATGCAGCCGCTGTATTTCCTTATCACAACAGCCGGGACGGATACCAACAGCATCTGCTATGAAACACACCAGAAAGCCAAGGACATCCTGGAAGGTCGGAAACATGACTCAACATTTTATCCTGTGATTTATGGAGCGAATGAATCAGATGATTGGACTGACCCAAAAGTGTGGAAGAAAGCAAATCCATCCTTGGATATTACAGTGGGGATTGATAAGGTCGAAGCGGCCTGTGAGTCAGCAAAACAGAACCCAGGAGAGGAGAACTCCTTCCGGCAATTAAGGCTCAATCAGTGGGTTAAGCAGGCTATCCGATGGATGCCAATGGACAAGTGGGATAAATGTGCGTTTCCCGCCCGTGCAGAGGATTTGGAAGGACGGGTCTGCTATGGCGGACTTGACCTTTCATCCACAACGGATATCACAGCATTCGTTTTGGTGTTCCCGCCGGAAGATGAGGATGATAAATACAGCATCCTTCCATTCTTCTGGGTGCCGGAGGATACCTTGGATTTACGAGTCAAGCGGGATCATGTCCCCTATGATGTGTGGGAGCGGCAGGGTTTTTTGCAGACCACGGAAGGAAATGTAGTGCATTACGGTTACATCGAAAAGTTCATCGAGAGCCTGGGTGAGCGGTACAACATCCGTGAGATTGCATTCGACCGTTGGGGTGCTGTGCAGATGGTGCAGAACCTGGAGGGGATGGGATTTACCGTTGTTCCTTTCGGACAGGGATTTAAGGATATGTCCCCACCGACAAAGGAACTCATGAAACTGACCCTGGAAGAAAGACTGGCACACGGCGGGCATCCGGTTCTTCGGTGGATGATGGATAACATCTTCATCCGTACTGATCCTGCCGGGAACATCAAGGCAGACAAAGAAAAATCAACAGAGAAGATTGACGGTGCCATTGCAACGATCATGGGTCTGGACAGAGCCATTCGCTGCGGTAACGATGCAGGAGCTTCGGTCTATGATGACCGGGGCATTTTGTTTATTTAGGAAGGAGCGTGAAGGTATATGAGTATTTTAAGTGGATTGTTTCGGTCAAGGGATAAGCCTACCGACAGCACCACGGGCAGTGCTTACCGATTTTTATTTGGTGGCAGCACATCCGGCAAGATGGTAACGGAGCGTTCCTCTATGCAGATGACGGCGGTGTATTCCTGCGTCCGTATCTTAGCGGAGGCAGTAGCAGGACTGCCATTGCAGTTCTACCGATATACGGAGGACGGCATCAAGGAGAAGGCAATCGACCATCCGCTGTATTTTCTTTTGCATGATGAGCCAAATCCGGAAATGACATCCTTTGTCTTTCGGGAAACCCTTATGACCCATCTGCTGTTGTGGGGTAATGCCTACGCACAGATTATCCGTAATGGCAAGGGCGAGGTGGTGGCTCTTTATCCGCTGATGCCGAACCGCATGACGGTTGACCGGGATGATAAGGGACATCTGTATTACGAATATCAGACTTCTTCCGATGAAGCCAAGACCACGAAAGGTGGCACGGTTCGACTAAAGCCGACCGATGTCCTCCATGTTCCCGGTCTTGGCTTTGATGGCCTTGTGGGATATTCGCCAATCGCTATGGCAAAGAATGCCATCGGTATGGCAATCGCCTGTGAGGAATATGGAGCCAAGTTCTTTGCAAATGGTGCGACTCCTGGCGGCATCCTGGAATATCCGGGTGCAGTAAAAGACCCGGAGCGTGTCCGAGAGAGTTGGAATAAAGGCTTCGGAGGCAGTTCCAATGCCAACAAGGTAGCCATCCTGGAAGAAGGAATGAAGTACACACCGATTTCCATCTCCCCGGAACAGGCACAGTTTTTGGAAACACGAAAATTTCAAATCAATGAAATCGCTCGAATTTTCCGAGTACCACCGCATATGGTCGGTGATCTGGAGAAGTCGAGCTTTTCTAATATTGAGCAGCAGTCCCTGGAATTCGTGAAATACACACTGGACCCTTGGGTGTCCAGATGGGAACAGGCTATGATGCGTTCCCTGCTTTCCCAGGAGGAAAAGACACAATACTTCGTCAAGTTTAATGTGGACGGGCTTCTCCGTGGAGATTATCAGAGCCGTATGAATGGCTACTCCATCGGAAGACAGAACGGCTGGATGAGTGCAAACGACATCCGGGAACTTGAAAACTTAGACCGTATCCCTGCCGAGCAAGGCGGTGATTTATATCTCATCAATGGAAACATGACCAAGCTGGCGGATGCGGGCATCTTTGCAGCAAGCGGAAAGGAGGAAGAATCCAATGAAGAAGTTTTGGAAGTGGAAGAACCAGATGGTTCTGAATCAGGAGACACAGGAACAGGTGCCGGAGAGGACGCTGTTTCTAAACGGCACAATCGCAGAGGACAGTTGGTTTGATGATGATGTCACTCCGCAGCTGTTCAAGGATGAACTGTTTGCAGAAAGTGGTGATGTCACAATCTGGATCAACAGCCCAGGCGGTGACTGTGTGGCGGCAGCACAAATCTACAATATGCTGATGGATTACAAAGGCAACATCACCATCAAGATTGACGGTATTGCAGCTTCGGCAGCATCCGTGATTGCAATGGCAGGCACGAAAGTGCTGATGAGTCCGGTATCCATGATGATGATCCATAATCCGGCAACGATGGCATGGGGTGATTCTGCTGAGATGCAGAAAGCCATTGATATGCTTTCCGAAGTCAAGGAATCCATCATCAATGCCTATGAGATCAAGACCGGAATGAACCGCGTCAAGCTGTCCCATCTCATGGATGCGGAGAGCTGGATGAATGCGAACAAAGCTGTGGAACTTGGCTTTGCTGATGATATCCTGCATCGCCCCGGCGAGACAGAAGATAACGAACAGCCACAGATTGCCATGATGTTCGACAAGGCCGCAGTGACCAATTCACTGATGGATAAGATTGCGAAAAAGTGTCATATCCAGTCCAAGCCAGAGAAACCAGAAATCAATGAAAGAAGTGTTGATTCGCTCATGGAGCGTCTTGACCTTATCAAACAACACATTTAATGGAGGTATTAAATTATGACTATTTTAGAAATGAGAGAAAAGCGTAACAAAGCATGGAATGCAGCAAAGGCATTCCTGGATTCCCACCGTACCGAGAAAGGTACGCTTTCTGCCGAGGACGATGCTACTTACACCAAGATGGAGCAGGACATCAATGACCTCGGCAAAGAAATCGCCCGCATGGAGCGTCAGGAGCAGATGGAGGCAGAACTGAATATGCCTGTGAATACTCCGCTGACTTCCAAGCCTTCTGCAAACGGCAATGAGCCGGAGAAAAAGACCGGACGTGCATCTGACGAATACCGCAAGGCAATGGTCGATGCGTTCCGTTCCAACTTCAAACGCGTGAGCAATGTTCTGCAGGAAGGTGTGGATGCCGATGGTGGCTACCTCGTACCAGAGGAATATGACCATCGTCTGATTGACACTCTTTCCGAGGAGAACATCATGCGTTCCCTTGCAACTACCATTACCACAAGTGGTGAACACAAAATCAACATCGCAGCTACCAAGCCGGCCGCTGCATGGATTGAAGAGGGCGGTGCGCTCACTTTCGGTGATGCGACCTTCAGTCAGATCCTTTTGGATGCACACAAACTCCATGTTGCTATCAAAGTGACCGAGGAGCTTCTGTATGACAATGCATTCAATCTGGAGAACTACATCCTTACCCAGTTCGGTAAGGCTCTGGCCAATGCAGAAGAGGATGCGTTCTTAAACGGCGATGGCACTGGCAAGCCTCTCGGTCTGTTCGCAGCTACTGGTGGCGGTACCATTGCACAGACTCTTACTGCGGCAATCAAATCCGATGATGTTCTGGATCTGGTGTATGCCCTTAAGCGTCCTTATCGTAAGAGTGCGTCCTTCATCATGAATGACCAGACCCTTTCTTCCCTTCGTAAGCTGAAGGATAACAATGGTGCTTATATCTGGCAGCCTTCTTACCAGGCAGGAGAGCCTGACCGTCTGCTTGGCTATGCGGTACACACTTCTGCATATGCACCGACCGATGCGATTTCCTTCGGTGACTACAGCTACTACAACATCGGTGACCGTGGCAGCCGTTCTTTCTCCGAACTGCGTGAACTCTTCGCAGGCAACGGTATGATCGGTTATGTTGCGAAAGAGCGTGTGGATGGCAAGCTGATTCTTCCTGAAGCAGTGCAGATCATGAAAATGAAATCTGAGTAAGCATCCGGCGGTGTCGTTTTTTGTCGAAACGGCATCGCCTAATATTTTGAGTGAGGTGGTGACAGATATGATTGTATCCCTTGAGGAGATGAAGCAATATCTCCGTGTGGATTTTGACGATGATGATGCCCTTCTGGAGCACTTGATAGAAGCCGGAGAAAATCTGTGCATGGACATTGCCAGGATGGATGATAAAGATAAATTCGCAGAAGAAAAAAACGCCAGGATAGCAGTGATGTATGCGGTGGCGTATCAGTACGAACACCGGGAAGATGCAGATCATCATGCACTGGTGCTTTCTCTGCGGTCTTTGCTGTTCGGCATCCGGAAGGAGGGATTCTAATGGAGGTAGCTTTACTGAATGTAAGGGTCACTTTTCAGAAGAATACCGTGACCGTGGATGCCATTGGCAATCACAAGAATGAATGGACAGATGAATATTCCTGTTATGCAACCGTCAGCGGCGAAGGCGGGACAGAGACACAGACAGCCGGAACCACGGTGGACAATGCAGACCTGGCTTTTACCGTCCGGTATTGCAGAGCTGCTTCGGGGATTACCACCGAGGGATACCGGGTGCTGTTTGGTGGAGAAATCTACAATATTCTGTCGATTGACCATCTGAACTACAAAAAGAATGCTTTGAAATTCAAGTGTCAGAAAGTGAGGAGATAGCCATGAGCAGTGACAGAGTGAGGATTGATGGGATGGCAGCTGCCATTATGGAAGGTCTGACAGAATATGCAGATCTTGCGACCGATGATCTGAAAGCTGCAGTCAAGAAGGCCGGTACGACCGCCAGGAAAGAAATCCAGGCAAATGCACCGAGCGATACCGGAACTTATGCAAAGAGCTGGTCTGTGAAGAATACGAAGGAAACATCCAATACCCTGGAAATTACCGTATATTCGAGAACTCGCTATCAGCTGGCACATCTTTTAGAATTCGGTCATGCCAAGCGTGGCGGTGGCAGGGTTTCCGGGAAAAGCCATATTGCTCCGGCAGAAAAAAAAGCAGTATCCGAACTGGAGCAGGAAATCACAAGGAAACTGGGAGGTTAGGAATGGAAGAACTGCTTACTATCATCAAAGAAACAGGTATCCCCTTTGCTTATGACCACTTCGCAGAGGGGGAATCGCCTGCCCCACCTTTTATCTGTTACCTTCTTCCAGGTAGTGATAACTTTGCTGCAGATGGGAGAGTGTATTTCAAGATAAATGATGTGCGGATAGAACTGTACACCGATTCGAAGGACTTAGCGGTGGAACAGAAACTGGAAGATGTGCTTGATGCACATGAAGTCTTTTATAACAAGTCCGAAACCTGGATCGACAGCGAAAAGCTGTATGAGGTCCTTTATCAATTTGAACAGGAGGGTTTGAATCATGCCTAAGAAAAATAAAGTAAAATTCAATATCTGCAATGTGCATTATGCCTTGCAGACAATTACTGAGGATGGGACGGTATCCTTTGGAACACCGTTTGCCATGCCTGGTGCAGTTTCCCTGGCACTGGATGCCAATGGTGAGCCATCTAACTTTTATGCGGATGGATATGCGTACTACACCATTTCCAACAACATGGGTTATGAAGGTGATCTGGAACTCGCAATGGTACCGGAGAAATTCCGTACTGAGATTCTGAAAGAGGAACTGGATGGCAATAAGGTACTGGTGGAGAATGCCAATGTGGAAACAGCCAACTTTGCATTGCTCTTTGAGTTTGATGGTGATGTGAAGAAAATCCGTCATGTGCTGTATAACTGTGCAGCAAGCCGTCCAAGCATTGAGTCCCAGACCAATGAGGACGAAATCGAAGTACAGACTGAAACACTTGCTCTGACTGCGACTCCACTTGCCAACGGATATGTCAAAGCTAAAACTGGGGACGATACCACAGATACGGTATATCAGAACTGGTACAGTGCAGTATATATGCCTAGTGCGGAAGAAACACAGCCTGCTGAACCTGTCGTGCAATCCACATCAACTGCTGTGAAAGCAAGCACATCTGCCAAGACCGCAGCTGTGAAGGAGGGGTAAGCCATGAGCATGAAACAGAATATTGAAATCGATGGTAAGCAGGTGTCGTTTAAGGCATCTGCAGCCATTCCCCGTATCTACAGAATGAAGTTCCATCGTGATATCTATAAAGACCTGCGTTCCCTGGAACAATCGGTCGGTGATGGTAGTGAGGAAAGTTCCAATCTGGATATGTTCTCCCTTGAGATGTTCGAGAATATCGCCTATATCATGGCGAAACACGCTGACCCGACTATCCCGGATTCCCCGGAGGACTGGTTGGATGGTTTTAATACATTTTCTATCTACCAGGTATTGCCTCAGCTGATTCAGCTTTGGGGACTGAATACTCAGACGGATGTCCAGTCTAAAAAAAACTTCGCTCAACTGAGCGGGAAATGACAACCCCATTATTTCTGCTCCGCTGCGTACAGCTTGGTCTTTCCATCCGTGATTTAGATTTGCTTACGATTGGCATGGTCAATGATATGTTCGCAGAGAGCAGGAATGATGAGTATAAGTACAGAGAAGTTGCAACACAGAAAGACTTCGATAATTTCTAATTGCAGATTAATTCAGTCTTTGTGCCGCAGGGGTAATCTGGGAACTAATTTCTTTCGTCAGAGCTTGAAGAGGAGCGAAATGGTTGCTAATCATTTCATCAGAGATTCCCCTCTGATTTAGTTCCTGATGCACCCCATTAAAAATGTGTGTAAATAAAAATGTTGTTCCAACACCTGCTACAGAAACAAATAGAAGAGCGTTGGGTCCTAAATCTGCAATTTTTTCAATTAAAGTATTCATATGTCATTCCCTTCTTTTTGTCCGCATAATAAGCGGTTGATAATTGATTTGTATTGATTATATAACGTGTTTTTGATATAATCAATTGCGAGATATAAGTTATTTTTGTCCGCACTGAAAGGAAGAAACTCACATATGGGAAGAAAAGAGAATGCAGGAAAGATAAATGCAAAACGATTAGATGAGGCAATGGCCTATGCGGGAACTAGTTTCAGAAAGCTTAATAATGATCCGATTATAAGAGTTAATGAACGTACATTACGGCGAGCCAAGGAAACTGGAAAAATTGACCCAAAAGTGTTGGACAGACTGGGTAAGCGATTAAATGTAAGTCCAGTATGGCTATCTGTTTCGGACGAACTTCTGGAAATCCTTAAAATTGATAATCCCATGATTTATAAAAACTGGATGAACATAGAGAGACATCCATACACCGAGGATGAATTAGGGTTAAATCAAATCAATCAACAGAAGCATCTTAGAGACACACTTGCATTAAGTGATATTTCCCATGAACAGTTTCTGGGATTGTCGGAAGACCGTCAACTGGAATATCAGATTGAATTAGATACATTGATTAGAATTTTGAATCTGAAATATTTTAATAAAGACAAAAAAGGACATCCTCGATATTGGACACCAGAAGTGGTTGCTTTAGCAGAAACGGCTTTATCTGGTGCGGCCTACGATGCCCTCTTTAGGTTGTTAAGGTAAAAGATTAATTTATAGTATTCAGAAGGAGCATCAGTCAGAAATGATTGGTGCTTTTCATTTGCTCGGAGAAATCCGGGCTGTTTTTATGTTCATTTGCCGGGAGGAGGTGCTTTGGATGGCAAACAGAATCAAGGGTATCACTATAGAAATTGGCGGTGATACCACCAAACTTCAGACTGCCTTAAAGGGTGTCAATGGAGAAATCAAGAATACGCAGGCACAGCTGAAGGATGTGGAGAAACTTCTGAAACTGGACCCCGGCAATACAGAACTCCTTGCACAAAAGCATAAACTTCTCGGACAGGCAGTGGAAGAAACCAAGGGCAAGCTGACCACTCTGAAAACGGCAGCAGAACAGGCCAATGCAGCACTTGCCAACGGAGAAATTTCCCAGGAGCAGTATGATGCCCTTCAGCGTGAAATCATCGAAACAGAAAATGACCTGAAAAAACTGGAGACACAGGCCAACCAGTCCGCAACGGCTGTACAGAAGATTGCAGCCAGTGGCGAAAAACTGAAGACTGTTGGAAATAATATCTCAAGTGCTGGAGAAAAACTTCTTCCGGTTACGGCAGGAGTAACAGCACTGGGAACTGCTGCGGTAACCACAGCAGCGAACTTTGAATCATCTATGTCCCAGGTGCAGGCAACGATGGGAATTACCAAAGATTCCATGTCCACGGTAAACGGAGAATCTGTGAATACGATGGACACGCTTGGGAAACTTGCAAAAAAGATGGGTTCAGAAACAGCCTTCTCTGCAAGTGAGTGTGCTGAGGCTTTGAATTACCTGGCACTTGCCGGATATGACACACAGGAAATGTGCGATACACTGCCTACAGTTCTGAACCTGGCAGCGGCCGGTGATATTGAGTTGGCTTCTGCATCGGATATGGTTACGGATGCCATGTCTGCTTTAGGTATGGGAGTCAGTGAAGCCGGAACAATGGTAGACCAGATGGCAAAGACTGCATCTACCACCAACACCTCCGTAGCACAGCTTGGCGAAGGTATCCTTACCATTGGTGCAACAGCCAAATCTGTCAAAGGTGGTACAGCAGAACTGAACACGGCTCTTGGTATTCTTGCCAATAATGGTATCAAGGGTGCAGAGGGTGGTACGCATCTTCGTAATATCATCCTTGCATTACAAAATCCAATGGACAAGGCCGCAGATACGATGAACGAACTGGGAGTTCAGACCTATGATTCCGAAGGCAATATGCGGAGCATGAATGACATCCTGGGTGATTTAAATAAGAGTATGGATGGCATGACGGCGGCAGAAAAGTCCAATATCATCTCTACTATTTTTAATAAAACGGATCTTGCAGCAGTCAACTCCTTGCTTGCGAATACGGGAGAGACGTGGGATGGTTTGCAAACATCCATTGCAGACAGCGGTGGAGCGGCACAGCAGATGGCAGATACACAGTTGGATAACCTCCAGGGTCAGTTGACCATCTTAAAATCCGCTTTGGAGGGACTTGCCATATCTTTTGGTGAACTTCTGATGCCAGCAATCAAACAGATCGTTGGTTGGATTCAGAAATTTGTGGACTGGCTTAACGGTATGGATGATGGAACAAAGAAGGTGGTCGTTACAGTTGCACTTCTAGCCGCCGCCCTTGGTCCCGTTTTGATTGTTGTAGGAAAGGTCATCTCGGCAGTTGGTACGATCATGACGGTTGTTCCAAAGATTGCAGGGGTAATCAATGTGGTAAAAGGTGCATTTGCTGCCCTTAATGCTACGATGCTTGCAAATCCAATTATACTTATCATAGCAGCGATTGCCGCATTGGTAGCTGCCTTTATCTATCTGTGGAATACCAATGAGGACTTCCGGCAGTTCTGGATTGACCTCTGGAACAATATCAAAGAGGTTGCTGTTGCTGTGTGGGAGGCTCTGAAAGAGTTCTTTGCAGCGGCATGGCAGGCTATCGTGACTACAGCAACGACTATCTGGAATGGACTGGTATCATTCTTTACCGGATTGTGGGAAGGAATCAAGCTGGTCTTTACTACGGTGGTAACAGCCATCGGCACATTCCTTTCAACAGCATGGACAGCCATTACCACAACCATCACAACGGTATTCACGGCAATTCAGACCTTCTTCCAGACAGTATGGACAGCAATTTCCACGATTGTCACGACAGTGGTTACGGCGATTCAGACCTTTATCACGACAGCTTGGAACACAATCTGCACAGTAATTACCACAGTATTGACGGCAATCCAGACGGTTATTACTACGGTGTGGACAGCAATTTCCACCTTTATCACAACGATTGTAACAGCAATCCAGACATTCCTTACTACGGCATGGAATACCATAAAGACTGTGATTTCAACAGTTCTGACGGCAATTCAGACGGTATTCACTACCATTTGGAATGCTATTAAGTCGGTCATTACCACAGTGGTCAACGGTATCAAATCTACGATTACCAGTGTATGGAACGGCATCAAGTCCACGATTACATCGGTGGTCAATGGTATCAAGTCTGCGGTGTCCACTGCATTTAGTGCTATGTGGAATGGAATCAAGACAACGGTGTCTGGAATCTATAACACCATCAAGACCGGATTTGACAATGCTGTGAATTTCATCAAGAACCTGGCATCCTCAGCCTTTAACTGGGGTGCTGATATCATCAATGGAATCGTCAATGGTATCAAGAGCTGCATCGGAAAAATCAAGGATGCAGTCTGCAACGTGGCAGATACCATCAAGTCCTTCCTGCACTTTTCCGTGCCGGATGAGGGACCTTTGACAGACTATGAATCCTGGATGCCTGACTTTATGGGAGGATTGGCAAAGGGAATCGAGCAGAGCCGTGGTCTGGTAGAAAAAGCTGTGAACGGTGTGGCTGCGGATATGATGCTGACTCCAAAAGTAGGGGCTGTTGATTTTGCCGGAGCAGGTAGTGCAGACAGTCTTTCTGCCGATACCGGAACAAGCATCGTTGGTGCTATCCGTGAGGCAGTCAGCGGTATGACGAACCAGGGCGGAGATATTGTGATTCCGGTATACCTTGGTGGCACAATGCTTGATGAAGTAATTGTCACTGCACAGCAGAGAACTAATTTAAGAAGTGGAGGGAGATAAGCATGGCCTTTATACAGTATTTAAGACTTAATGGCGAGGCACTTCCTCTGCCAACTAACTATGACTGTGAACTGTCTGCGGTAGAAGCAGACACCTCCGGGGAAACGGAGGCAGGCACAACGCAGAGGGATGTCATCAGACAGGGAGTCGTATCGATTTCGGTTGAATTTGCGGTATCCCCTGTCTGGCTGAAAAAACTGACAGTCTATTCCAAACAGGATAAGCTGGCAGTGCAGTATTTTGATACGGAAACACTGGAAACAAAAGAAACAGAAATGTATGTGAACGGCTTTAAAGCAAAGCTGCAGAAGGACACCTCTTACAAGGGATTGTGGACGGTTTCCTTTACACTGCATGAATTTTAGGGAGGTGGATCACGATGTATCCGGTATCGGATGAATTTCTAACAGCAATCGAAAGCAATGCAAGAAAATATTACTGGACGGGTTCTATCGTGACCAAGAACCATGTGACCTATAACTTTGGAAACGAAGATATCGTGAAAGGCAGCGGTTATATCAATCGTTCTGCCTGTGGCAGCAGTGAGATAGAACTAGGCTCGGTGTATGCAGCTGAACTTGGAATCACACTGCTGTCTGCGATTGACCGTTATACCCTGGAAGGAGCGGAAATTAGATTATTCTTTCACTTGGTTCTGCCGGATGAAACGGTAGAGACGATTCCTATGGGAGTATTTGAGGTCAGCGAAGCAAACCGCTCTGCCAAATGTCTGGAACTGAAAGCCTATGATTATATGCTGCGGTTCGACAAACCTTTGAACATCGAGTCTTCCAGTGGTACGCCCTATAATTTTCTCTACACCATATGCACCGCTTGCAAAGTGGAGATGGGACAGACACAGGCAGAGATTGATGCTCTGCCAAATGGAAAGGAAACGCTAGGTATCTATTCTGATAATGATATCGAAACCTTCCGTGACCTTTTGTTTTATGTTGGACAGGTCTTAGGCTGTGTGTGCCAGATCGATAGGCTAGGAAAACTGGTGCTGATTCCGTATGGAAAGACATCGGCAGAAGAAATCAAGCAAGTGCATCGCTATGACAGCACCTATTCAGATTTTGTAACAAGATATACGGCCGTGTCCTCTACCAATAAAATTACAGAAGAGTCTGAGTATTATGCATTGACTGTGGATGATGGGCTGACCATGAACCTTGGCGTAAATCCGCTTTTACAGTTTGGTTTGAAGACAACCAGGGCAAGACTGATCAATAATATCCTGAATGCTATCTCCGTGGTGGAATATGTACCCTTTGATAGTAACACCATTGGTAATCCGGCTCTTGATCCGATGGACTGCCTTACCTTTTCCGGCGGTCATGCAGATGCCACAAAGGTGTCCTGTATTACGAGCATTACCTATAAAATCAACGGAAAGCACACACTGAAATGTGTGGGAAAGAATCCAAAACTGGCAGAAGCCAAGAGTAAGAATGATAAAAACATCACGGGATTGTTGAACCAGGTGGAAGAGAACAAGACCGTTGTATATGATTTTGTGAATGTTTCGCCCTATGAAATCGGCAATTCCCCTACCGAGGTTCTAACCATTACCTTTGTTGCAAAGGAAAGTACCAGTGCCATGTTCCTGGCAGAAGTTCTGCTTGATATTACCGCTGATGAGGAACAGAGAAAGATATCTGGCACAGCAGCCTATGAGGAGGAGTCACAAACAGAAGATGGAAGTATCACAACGGAACAGGTGGAAAAAGCGGTTGTCTATAGTTTCACAGATAAAACGCATCCAATCCTGCAGGTAACATATAAGCAAAACGGAGAGGAAATTGAAAACTTCTATCCAACAGATATCTGCCATGATGGAAAGCATATCCTTACCCTGTTCTTTCCCATCAGCAGTGTTGAAGCTAACAGTGAGAACACCTTTTCTATGTATCTGAAAATGACTGGCGGAAGAGCAAGTATCGGAGAAACACAGCTTCGTGCCACAATCAGTGGACAGGGACTTGTGGCCGGCATCGGAGATTGGAATGGTCGCATCAGTGTGACGGATTCCTTTGACCCGATTCCTCTTAATACCGCAGACTTTGGCTATAACAGTTTTGCTGATTCAGTGGCTGTTGTATTCCCTAGAATTATTCTGCCGGATATTATCGAACGGTTTACCTTCGTTCCGATTCCGAACAGTGGATTTACCTTTGATGCATTGAATGAAAGGGTGACCGCAGTAGAGGTTATCAAGACATTCACGATGGATGCGAAACGTCCAGGTCAGTATGATGTGACAGTGATTGAAATCACAGAAGAAGGCATCTTCCGTATGATCTGCGATTACACCTATGTATCGGCAGAGGAAGAAATCAACAGTGGTCAGATGCAGCACCTTGCTGTGGATACTACACCATTTGAAAGAGTAGAAAGTCAGGAGGTGGCAGAGTGTTAGTCGATGAAAGCAAATATATCTGGAAGAAATGGCAGCAGCCTGTCTTTGAAGATAACAGCACATGGGGCGAAGTTTCTGCTAACTCTATCCATGAGGTGGAAGGAGCTGATTATTCCCCTTACCACGCCCTTGATGAAAAGGAGGATACCCATTGGGAAGGTGCAGAAGGAGTAACGAATGCCAAGTTTACATGGGTGTTTGATAAGCCCTTAAAAATATATCGGATTGAGTTAGTCAATAAGCCGACAGGAAATATCCATCTCACAAAAACGGTAGAGGTCTATGTGGATGAAGAAATGACAGAACCACTGCTTTCCGGGGAATTCCCCGCTGTATCGAAAAGCCGATGTGACCTTGAACCGGAGCAGCCGTTTTCCTGCGACCGTCTGATTTTGAACCTTACATCAGATGCAGAAGCTGGAGTGAAGTATGTGGGGCTAACACAGATTTCTATCATTGCAGAGATCGGAGAAGAAAAGACAGTTCTGTTGCCGTTCCTAAATACTACAGAGAATATGGAATCCATTCATAGCGGATATAGTGATGACAATACTTATCAAACCGATGGATTGGACGGGTTTATGTTCAATGGCATCCTCGCCAATCCTATGTATATCTCAAGCAATCACTGGTTCGGTTTTGGCACAAATGGCGAACAGTTGCGTATCTGCCGGAGGGACGGATGCTCCACAGAAATCTATCGTCAGTTAGGAGAAACAGAAAATGGACTGCAATTCCTCAAAATCCGTTTTGAAGGATATACGGTCTATAACAACCGGGTTGATGCCAATCGACTGATTTTTGAGTTATTTCTGCTGTCCAATAACGATATGTTCCTCAATGTGATACAGACTCCGACCAGTGGAAACACGGGAACTTCGGATATGATCTGCAACAATACTACAACGGCTCTGACTCTTACAGATGGCAGTGGAGGTGGGACAATGATAAGTTTTTATCATCTGGATGAGGAAGGACGTACATGGAACGTGGTGTATGCCATGTATGAAACCATTGATTATTTTTCTTTTGCCTATCTGATGAAAGCAGAAGATATCTGGTACACGATTGCAAATGATGCACTTGTGCCTGTACCGATTGAAACTTTGACAGCTGCTATGTTCTTAAAGTATGGATGTGAAGTGCTGCCGTCAAAGGAACTACTGACTTCCATTGCGAATCCACATATCTATTCTTGGAAAGCCGGAGGAGAGCAGAAACTGTTAAAGGATACCGTCAAGGCATATCCTTACCCGCAGACCATCACATCTGTGGTGGACATGAGCCATATTTCTATTCTTGGGATTGTCCTTATGACGGCCCAGTATTCCGGTGATGTGGGACTACTGTTTTCTCTGGATAACGGTGAGTCTTTTTCCGAGGAGATGCCACTGGCGGACTGGCTGAATACGGACCCACAGGAGTTATGGGAAAGCCTGCATGAGGATAAAACACTGATTTTGCAGTTTATCCTTCATGATAATGCGACCATCACACACTTCAAAATAACCTATCAGAATTAGGAGGGATTTCATGATTAAAGGAACGATGAAAATAGAACTGACGGATGTGCATACCGGAGAAACGCAGACCGTCCTGGAACACAACATGGTGACCAATGCTCTGCGTGAGATTTTCAAGCCGTTAGGTCTTGTGAAATCCCCAAGCAATGCCATGAATAACTGGGCACCGTATTATCAGAAACTGCTCGGCGGTATCCTGCTCTTTGATACCAATATTGAAGAGAATGCAGCCAATCTGTATCCACCGGCAAGTGCAAAGCTGATCGGCTGTGGGACTTATGGCTTGCAGAATAATACCACCGGAACATACAGGGGTGGCTACAACCAGACGGAGAGTGAACTGAATTTGCAGAACCGTTATATGAAGTATGTTTATGATTTTGCGACTTCCCAGGCGAATGGCACGATTGCCTGTGTCTGCCTGACGCATCTGAATGGAGGTTTCACTTCCTATGGCAGTGAGGATGCTGTGTTCACTAACAGTTATCCCCTTGCCCTTCGTGTGGATGATGGACAGCTGCAGTATGTATACACCAATTACACAGGGGCAACGACTGGAGACAAGTATTCTGGCATGAGCATCGGCACTACGCAGTGCCTATTTGCTATTGACCGGGAGCGAGACATTGCCTATTACTTCTGTATCGATAATGCTACAACTGTTCGCATTATTAAGCGGAGAGCCTATTTGCAGAGCGTGTCGGTATTGGAAAATCCATATAACCAAAAGGCACTGATCGAGGAAACAGATGTATCAATCGGAACAGCACTGGCAACAAACTACATTGCTTATAATTTTGATACCGCAGATAACGCTCTTTATGTGTTTACAAGTAGCGCCCATTATATCAAACCAAATGAAACCTTCATGGTTACAAAGATTGATTTCAACACATGGGCAGTGCATCAGTTTTCTATGACCAATACCACGGATGTAAATATATCTACGAATGGTATGCGATTTGCCTTTGCCCATCAAGGTTTTGTCTATCTGAAAAATTATAGCAGTCCCTATGATGTTTATAAGTTTGAGATTGGGAATGCAGCGAATGTAACGAAACTGAAACGTTCTGGAATGTCTACGATTCCTGGATTACCGCAGATGGCTATCAATGGGAGAATCTACTATGAGGATTCCCAAGGAAATAGCAATTATTATGATATGTACATTGCAAATGCATCCACGGATGAACTTTTGCGTTCTGAAACGTGTCGCATCTACAATGGTGGTAATTATTACTGTTATACACCAGTTATTAATGAACCGATGCTTTTTTATTGCAGTGGTGGAAACTGGTCAACAGCAGGATTCTTTGTGATGGCGAACTATTTGGCAACCATCAACAACCTGTCTGAACCCGTCACGAAGACTGCGGACAAGACCATGAAGATTACCTATATCATTCAGGAACAATAACAATTTCATATTCGGAATCAAGCGACTGCCTAATAATGGGTGGCCGCTTTTTTCATACAAAAATCAAAGAAAGAGAGGAATTTTACATGAAAGAATTCTGGAACACAATTCAATTTGTCTTTGCAGGCATCGGGGGCTGGCTTGGGTATTTCCTGGGCGGTTGTGATGGCCTGCTCTATGCACTGCTTGCTTTTGTGGTGGCAGATTACCTTACCGGGGTGATGTGCGCCATCTCTGACAAGACCTTATCGAGCGAGGTGGGCTTCCGTGGCATCTGTCGCAAGGTACTGATTTTCGTTTTGGTAGGGATTGCGAACATCCTGGATGTCCAGGTGGTTGGGACCGGCAGTGTACTGCGTACAGCAATCATTTTCTTTTACATCTCCAATGAGGGTGTATCCCTTCTGGAAAATGCAGGACACCTTGGTCTGCCTATCCCAGTGAAGCTGAAAGCAGTATTGGAACAGTTACATGATCGAGCAGAAGAAAAGGAGGAAGAATAATTATGAGTTATACAAACAGTCCATTAGTATCTTACACAGGGTTAAGCCCGAACCATTCCGGGCAGAGAACCCATTCCATTGACCGCATCACACCTCATTGCGTGGTCGGTCAGTTATCCGCAGAGACCATCTGTGCTTGCTTTCCGGCAGGCAGAGAGGCAAGCTGCAATTATGGTATCGGCACAGACGGACGAGTGTCCCTGTGCGTGGAGGAGAAGAACCGCTCCTGGTGTTCTTCAAGCAGTGCCAATGACCAGAGAGCCGTCACAATCGAATGTGCCAGTGACAGGACAGAACCGTATGCGCTGAACGGTACAGTTTATGATACACTCATCAAACTCTGCACAGACATTTGCAGGAGAAATGGCAAGAAGAAACTCTTGTGGTTTGGGGATAAGAACAAGTCCTTAAACTACGCACCGAAGTCTGATGAGATGGTATTGACCGTGCATCGGTGGTTTGCCAATAAAAGCTGTCCGGGTAACTGGCTGTATGCAAGACTTGGTGATCTGGCGGCAAAGGTTACGGCAGCACTTGGCGGTACGGCACAGGCCCCGACTTCCAATAGCACATGGTATCGTGTGCGTAAGACATGGGCAGACAGTAAGGGGCAGATTGGTGCATTCAAAGATCTTTCAAATGCGAAGACCTGTGCAGATAAGAATCCGGGTTATTTTGTATTTGATGATGCGGGAAAACAGATTTATCCGGTATCCGTTCCTACAACGGCATCATCCTACATGGTAAAGGTCGCAATTCCCGACCTTAATATTCGCCGTGGTCCCGGCACAAATTATGCTAAGACCGGACGTTACACTGGCATTGGCTCCTTTACCATTGTGGAAGAGAGTGCCGGACAGGGTGCGTCAAAATGGGGCAAGCTGAAGAGTGGTGCAGGGTGGATTTCCCTGGATTACTGTAAGAGAGTGTAATATAAAGGCTCTGCATTACGATTGATTTCGTAGTGCAGAGCCTTATTTTTTTACCCTTTTATATCTTCCCCATCTATGGTCAATTCAAATTCTTCTGGATTGTCGATGATGTTATAGCCTTTGGTATAGTCACTTGGCTGATAATCAATCACCATTAGTGGAGAATTTCCTTCTATTTCATCTTTCCAATTATAAACACGCATGGTCAGACTGGTTGGATATCCGTTGTCATAGGACATCTTGATGGTTTGGAACGTGTTCTCTTGGCACATAGTCAGCAGTTCGTCAGCAAAATCCGCTGGATCATCAATGCTATCTCTGTTTGCAACAATGGTCAAAGTTACATCTTGATTGGTGGAAATGCTGCTTACGGCATCCGGTGTTCCTGTCTTATGGTTATTTCCGCATCCCTGGCAGAGTAAAAGAAATGCCAGTGTGCATAGTATGTATTTAGCTTTTTTCATGGTCATCCTTATCGAAATCAATGAACAGTTACAGTATTATTCTTGATTAACTCGCCTTATGTCTCGAATTCGAAAGTGTAAGAGCAAGATGGTTAATCACTTCTTCCGCTGTTGGCCGCTCACCTTTATGCGGTATGGTACTCCATTTGGCCTGAACATCCGGATCGGGATTGTTATATCCAGCATCTATGGCTATCTGCATATCCCTTAATATATTTTCGGGTGTGGTGTTGTTCTGTCTGGCAATTACATTTAGTACATCATTAAATCTTTTCATCTGAATACCTCCGTGTATTTATGGAACGATAACTAATTCCTTTAGAACTACCATACCATATCCATAATGTCGAAAAAAAGAGGTTTTTTGTCGAACGCAAAAAAAAAGAAAGGTATTTTGCAACCTTTCTTTCTGATTATTCGATGAGTGCATCCAGTGCTTTTAATATGCGTTGCTGTTCTTTCTGCGGCATTGCTAAAATTTTTGAAGAAATATCATTTGCCATACCCTCTATGGAGTGATCTACAACATCAAGCAGGAGAGCGTCTGCGGATACCTCCAGTGCATTAGCAATGGATACGAAAGTTTCCAGTTTTGGTGCTTTTATGCCACGTTCAATAACGCTTATGTGAGTTGTACTTAAATCGATGATGGCAGCCAGGTCTTCCTGTGTTAAATTTTTTGCTTCTCGTGCTGCTTTTATTCTTGCACCTATGGATTTTGTGTCCACCGTAACACCTCCTTTTAGAACGACTTGTAATTCTAAAAGTAGTATATCGGAAAGGATAAAAATCATACAGAAGTCAATAGAACCATAACTAGTTCTAAAAGAACTATATAATATTTCTGTGTCAAATTGGGAGGTTTACTGTTTTCAAATACATAGCTGTCAGAAGGAATGACCCTTCAACGATAAGGAGGACACCCCAATGACAGATGAACAGAAGATGCAGATTATTTCCCTTCGTGAGGAAGGAAACGGATATAAGAAAATAGCACAGATACTTGGCGTATCCACCAATACGGTAAAGAGTTTCTGTCAGCGAAAGAACATAAGCGGAGCAGTTGTTCCGGTTACTGGCAGTGAGTCACAGTGCCAATGCTGTGGGAAAGCCATCAAGCAGAATCCAGGCAGAAAGCCGAAGAAGTTCTGCTCTGACCAGTGCCGGATGAAGTGGTGGAACAGCCATCTCGACAAGGTACAGCGAAAAGCTAACTATGATTTTATCTGCCCAGTCTGTAAAAAACCATTTACCTCATATGGGAATGCCAATCGAAAATACTGCAGCCACGAATGCTACATCGAGGATAGATTCGGGGGTGGCAGACGATGATGAAACAAGAAGGAAGAAGAGAAATCGTCTATCAGATGACCATGAGTGCTGCCAGGCAGATGCTCGAAAAAGGGCTGATTTCCAGGGAAGAGTACGTGCAATTTGATACAAATATGCGGGCAAAATACCGACCTATAATCGGCACTTTATTCTCCAATATTGACTTGCTATAGTGCGGTTATTACGGGAATATGGTACTGCGAAAGGAGGCGGTGTTATGCCAAGAATTACACAAATCGCACCGAGTCTGCCGAGGATAAAGCCAAAGCTGAGGGTCGCAGCCTATGCCCGTGTTTCAATGGAAACAGAGATGCTGCATCATTCTCTTTCGGCACAGGTCAGTTACTACAGTTCATTGATTCAGAAAAATCCGGAATGGAGTTTTGCCGGAATCTATGCGGATGAGGGCATCACGGGAACAAGCACCATACACCGTGATGAATTCAACCGACTGCTGGCAGATTGCGAAAATGGAAAAATCGACATGGTGATTGTTAAGAGCATCAGCCGATTTGCAAGAGATACCGTGGACTGCCTGAATACTACCAGGCACTTAAAAGAACTGGGGATTGCGGTCTATTTTGAAAGAGAGAAAATCAATTCCCTATCCGATGATGGAGAGTTGCTTTTGACCCTGTTGGCATCTTTTGCACAGGAAGAGAGCCGGAGCATTTCAGAAAATGTGAAATGGGGAATCCGAAAGCGGTTTGAAAAAGGTATCCCAAATGGCCACAAAGCACCATACGGTTATGAGTGGGATGGCGAGATGTTCCGCATTATTTCAGAACAGGGCGAGGTCGTAAAAGAAATCTATCAGAGATACCTTGCCGGAGAACCTGCTTATAGCATTGCAAAGGTTCTTGCAGAATGTGGTTTTACCGGGCAGATGGGACGGCCAATCGAGCAGACCACAGTGAAGGAGATTCTTTCCAACCGTTCCTACACAGGAACAATGGTGCTGCAGAAGAACTTTTTTACCGAAAACAAGGTGCGGAAACAGAACAAGGGCGAGTTGCCAATGTACCTGGTTGAAGAGATGTACGAGCCACTGGTCACAGAAGCAGATTTTGAACAGGCACAGGTCATCCGGCAGCAGAGAGCCGATGAAATGCCGAACAAGAATCCAGTCCTCACACCTTTTTCCGGCAGAGTCAAATGCGGCAACTGCGGATGCGGTTTCAGCCGGAGGACTTCGGGAAAGAAAAAACGCTGGGTCTGCAACACCAGGGAACGAAAAGGCATGGATATTTGTGAATGCAGACCAATTGATGAACAGGAACTGATCGATGCAACTATGAAGGTTATGGGAGACAGAATCCTTGATGAGGAGAAATTCAAAAAGGAAGTTAAGCGGATAACCATTCACGGTGACTGCATCATGTTCGCCTTTGAAAATGGACGAACTCGCGAGGTCAACCGAACCTACAGTGGCAGCAGAGGACAGAACGCTTTTACCAATAAGGTAAGATGCGGTATCTGCGGAGAAAAATGTGAACGTGACAACTGGGGCAACAAGAAAGTCTGGTCTTGCTCACAGCCACGGACAGGATGCCAGTTGAGACGGTTGGCAGAGCCGGAACTGCTCCAGGCAGCAGAACATATCCTTGGAGATAACTTCGAGGGCAAAGTAGTACAGCATATAGAGTCGGTCATGATTTACGATGATAGACTGGGTTTTATATTTAAAGATGGGACGGTAAAAACATGGCAAAGAAAGTAAGAGCGATACCGGCCACGTTGAACAGATTCAATTCTGAACCCGTGGCAGAGGTCAGAAAAAGAAGGGTTGCCGGATATGCCCGTGTATCGACAGATCACGAGGAACAGGCAACCAGCTATGAGGCTCAGATGTCATATTATAAGAATTACATTGAAAGCCGAGAGGACTGGGAGTTCGTAGGGATGTACTCTGATGAGGGTATTTCCGCAACGAACACCAAGCACCGTGATGGATTTAATCAGATGATTGAGGATGCCCTTGCCAGGAAGATTGACCTCATCATCACCAAGTCGGTCAGCCGATTTGCACGAAACACGGTGGATTCCCTTTCCAATGTCAGAAAGCTGCGTGAAAAGGGCGTGGAGATTTATTTTGAGAAGGAGAATATTTGGACCCTTGATGCCAAGGGCGAGTTGATGATTACCATCATGAGTTCCCTTGCACAGGAAGAGAGCCGGAGCATTTCAGAGAACACCACCTGGGGAAAGAGAAAACAATTTGCAGATGGCAAAGGCAGTGTGGGCTTCAAATGTTTTCTTGGGTATGATAAGGATTTCAAAATCAACCTGGAACAGGCAAACACCGTCAAGCTGATTTATAAACTTTTTGTCAGCGGACTTTCCTTTTATGCCATCACGAAGGAACTGGGAGAACGGAATATCAAGGCTCCGGCAGGCGGAGATAAGTGGCACATTAGCACGGTTCGCTCCATTCTCACGAATGAAAAGTACCGAGGGGATGCACTTCTTCAGAAAGAATACACTGCCGACTTCCTGGAAAAGACCAGAAAAAAGAACCACGGGGAAATCCCACAGTATTATGTGGAAGAACATCACGAGGCAATCATACCGCCGGAACAATTCGATTTTGTCCAGGCAGAGATTGCCCGCAGGGATAAGGATGGGAAGTACAGCGGAGTGAGCATTTTCTCCAACAAGATCAAATGCGGATGCTGCGGTGGATGGTATGGCTCAAAGGTATGGCATTCGAGGGATAAGTACCGAAAGGTCATTTACCGCTGCAACAGGAAGTACGGCAAAGGTATCGAGCCATGTAGCAGTCCACACTTTACGGAAGATCAGATAAAAGAAATCTTCCTTAAGGCACTGAACACCTTAATCGGGGAGAAGGATGAAGCCATAGCCAATTTACTGGAACTGATTGACACGGTATGCGATACAGGCAGCCTTGCCTTGGAACGTGACGGCATCGAACAGGAACTTATCATGATGGCAGAGCACATCGAAAACCTCATCCGAGAAAATGCCAGGGTCGCACAGGACCAGGAGGAGTACGCAAAGAAAGAAGAGAAACTCCGGATTCTTTATGGGGAGAAGCATTCGAGGTTTGAAGAACTGGAATCAGCCATCCAGGAGAAGAACGATACAAGGGAAATTCTGATGAACTTCATCAAGAGCCTGCAGGGACTTGATGGAGAGCAGACGGAATTTCGAGAGGAACTTTGGGGCGGACTGGTAGACCATATCCGGGCAGAGAATGAGAAAACAGTAACAGTAGTGTTCCGAGGGGGAATCGAAATTACTGTATAATATAGAAAGAACAGGAATTAAAAGACGGTCAACGAGAATATCAGTTGGCCGTTTTCTGATTTCGCAATGGGAAATCAAAATAATACATCTAAATATTGACAACTATCTATGCGTGTGATATAATTTCTACAGTTAAGAGAGGAAGTGTGATAAAGAATGAGCTATAAAGACGATGTGAGATTGATAAAAGCCTTAGCAGATGAAAACAGACTTGCTATTCTGGAACTTCTACAAGGTGGAGAAAAATGCGGATGTGTTTTGTTAGAGGAACTCCGTATCACGCAACCAACATTATCACACCATATGAAAATACTTTGTGATACAGGCATTGTTGATAGCTGTAAGGATGGGAAGTGGATGCACTATTCACTTTCTTTAGAAGGCAGCAATACACTTCGTGAAATGGTAGAGAGATATTCCATTGGTGAAGCAGATTACAAAAACTACAAAAAATGTGATTCCTGCAGAACGGAATAAAATATAGGGCAATCTTCGGATTGCCTATATCATAAGACTAAACATAGATACATATAAATGTATAAATGAATCGAGGAGGATATTATGGAAGTATTAAAAGCAGTAGGAGAATTTATCCAGAATCAGATCCTGGGAATGAAATGGCTGAATGAATTGATAGGAAATCTTTTGGATGCCACTGGACTTGATGTGTCGGGCAGATTAGGTGGGAGCATACAGTTCTTTATTTATGATGTAGTGAAAATTACGATATTATTATGCTTTTTGATTTATCTTATATCCTATATTCAAAGTTTCTTTCCGCCTGAAAGAAGTAAAAAAATCATGGGAAGATTTCATGGAGTAGGAGCTAATATTATAGGAGCATTGCTTGGAACAGTAACTCCATTCTGCTCATGTTCATCAATCCCCTTATTTATCGGATTTACAAGTGCCGGATTACCATTAGGAGTTACTTTTTCGTTCTTGATATCTTCGCCTATGGTGGATTTGGGGTCACTGGTTCTTCTTATGAGTATTTTTGGCTGGAAGATAGCAGTGATCTATGTGATAGTCGGACTATTCGTAGCTGTCATTGGTGGAACAATTATTGAAAAACTTCACATGGAAAATCAA
This sequence comes from Ruminococcus sp. 8Y-12, assembly GCF_058119865.1. Classification (NCBI taxonomy): domain Bacteria; kingdom Bacillati; phylum Bacillota; class Clostridia; order Eubacteriales; family Oscillospiraceae; genus Ruminococcus; species Ruminococcus sp. 8Y-12. The sequence goes on from NZ_CM176623.1 coordinate 3,092,998, forward strand.
GTGGAGGAATTTATCAGAAATGCATCAAGCATTGATTTGGAAGCAGATGAACTTACTATTCATGATAGACTGGTTTATGCAAAAGACCAAGTGATATCTACATTTAAAAAAGTGTTCCCATATATTTTAGTCGGAGTAGGTATTGGCGCAGTCATTCACAACTGGATACCGGAAGAATGGATTGAAATGGTACTTGGTTCAAATAATCCATTTGGCGTTATTTTAGCAACGGCTTTGGGTGTTCCTATGTACGCAGATATTTTTGGCACAATACCTGTTGCAGAAGCATTGCTTGCAAAGGGGGCACAGCTTGGTACAGTGCTTTCATTCATGATGGCAGTAACTACGTTGTCGCTTCCGTCTATGATTATGCTTCGTAAAGCCGTGAAGCCGAAACTGTTAGGAACTTTTATTGCAATCTGTACATTAGGAATAATTATTGTAGGATATGGCTTTAATATCTTCCAATTCTTATTTATATAACAAATTCAAACAAATTATAGGAGGAAAAGAATCATGGGATTATTTGGAAAAAAGAAAGAGGAAAAGGCAGCACCAGCGTGTGCTTGTAACGGAAATGCGCCAGAGATGGAAGCAGAGAATATGTCAGAAGGATGTGGATGTGGTAATGCAGAAGGAATCAGTGCTTGCTGTGAAGAGGCTAAGAATGGAATCTGCTGTATGAAGGTACTTGGCTCTGGTTGTAAATCATGCCATGAACTGTATGAAAATGCACAGAAAGCAGTAAGTAACATGGGTATTTCAGTGGAAGTAGAATATGTGACAGATATGGAAAAAGTAGTAAGCTATGGTGTGATGAGTACGCCTGCTTTAGTCGTAAATGAAAAAGTGGTTTCTATGGGAAAAACGCTAAAAACTGCTGATGTAGAGAAATTACTTCACAAACTGGGATTTTAATAAAAGGAGCATTAAGGCATATGAGCAGACAGAAAAGTGACATTAGTTTTTTTAACCGATATCTGACAGTATGGGTGTTCTTGTGTATGGTGGCAGGTGTGCTGATTGGAAAACTTCTGCCTACCATCCCATCATTTCTTAATAAATTAAATATTGCCGAAATTTCAATTCCTATTGCTATCCTTATCTGGGTTATGATTTATCCAATGATGATGAAAGTTGATTTTCAGAGTGTAAAACAGGTAGGAAAGAATCCAAAAGGACTGATTGTAACATGGGTGGTAAACTGGCTGATTAAGCCGTTTACCATGTATGGAATTGCAAGTTTCTTCTTGTTTGTAGTTTTCAAAACGCTTATTACACCGGAACTGGCAACACAGTATTTGGCAGGAGCAGTTCTTCTTGGAGCGGCACCATGCACAGCGATGGTATTTGTTTGGAGTACACTGACAAAAGGAAATCCGGCATATACAGTTGTACAGGTGGCAACCAATGATCTGATTATCTTGATTGCCTTTGTACCTATTGTCAAATTTCTTTTGGGTGTATCCAATGTCACGGTGCCTTACAGCACATTGATTATAAGTGTTGTGCTTTTTGTTGTGATCCCTCTTTTGGGTGGTGTGCTGACCAGGATGAATATGATCAAGAAGAAAGGGCAGGAATATTTTGAACAGAAGTTTCTGCACAAATTTGATAATGTGACCACAGTTGGACTGCTGTTAACATTGGTACTGATCTTTGCATCACAGACCGAAGTGATTCTATCCAATCCGCTTCACATTGTTTTGATTGCAATTCCACTTACAATTCAGACATTCCTGATTTTCTTTATCGCATACTTTGCAGGTAAAGTTTTGAAATTGCCGCATGATGTAGCAGCACCGGCAGGTATGATTGGTGCATCTAATTTCTTTGAATTATCTGTGGCAGTGGCCATTGCGCTATTTGGAACGACAAGTCCGGCCGCATTGGCAACAACAGTAGGTGTCTTGACTGAAGTTCCGGTCATGCTGACTTTAGTAAAAATAGCGAATAAGACAAAAAGTTCATTTGTTCACGGAGGAAGTGAAAATGAGTAAAGGATGGTATCCTGAGATTGATTATGATAAGTGTGTAGGGTGCATGGCTTGCAATGATATGTGCAGGCATGGTGTATATAAGCCAAATGATGAAATTGGAAAACCAAAGGTTGTATATGGAACGGGATGTGTACACGGCTGTCACGGCTGTGAGAAGAAGTGCCCAGTAGGTGCGATTCATTACTTTGGAGATGATGGTACTTTGGATATTGATTATGATTTTGATTCCTATAAACCAGAAATAGAATGCGAGGGAAAGCCGAAGGTAGCCTTTGTTTGCGTTCATAATTCATGTAGAAGCCAGATAGCAGAAGCACTTGGAAAGAAACTGGCATCCGATGTTTTCGAGAGTTATTCTGCTGGAACAGAATTGAAGGATCATATTAATCCGGATGCTGTCAGAATGATGAAAAAGATGTATGGAATTAATATGGAAGAAACGCAGCACAATAAACTGATTGAGGATATCCCATCACCGGATGTGGTAATTTTTATGGGTTGTAATGTGAGTTGCCCAAATGTTCCGAGCCAGTATGCAGAGAACTGGGGACTGGATGACCCATCTGGAAAATCTGACGAAGAATTTGAAAAAACGATTCAGGCAATTGAGGAAAAGATGCGTCAACTAAAGAAAAAATTGAATACTGTATAAAAATGCAGAGCAGTCAACTTTTAATAGAGTTGGCTGCTTTCTTTCATATTAAATAGGGGGGGTGCATTTTCCTCTTTTAGGGGGGTGCAAAGGGGGTGCAAATTAAAGAGCATCGTTACATTGTATCAATATCATTGTCCCGATGAACCCGTGTAAGTGCGGCTACTATCCGGATCTGCTGCGGTGTACGTGTACGGAGGCGGAGATCCACCGGTATCTGCGCAAGATCAGCCGTCCCTTAGTAGACCGCATGGATATCAGCATAGAGGCGTCCCCCATCGCATACAAAGAACTGCGGAACACTGGGAAGGAGGAGTCCTCCCGGATGATTCGAGACAGGGTGGTACAGGCGCAGGAAATCCAGCAGGAGAGATATCGGGAAACAGGGTATCAGTTCAACAGGGATCTGGATGCGGAGGGGATTCGCAGATACTGCAGCTTGGGTTTAGATGAGGACCGGCTGCTGGAGAGCGCTTACGCGAAGTTTGGGATGAGTGCAAGAGCCTGCCACAGGATTCTGAAGGTAGCCAGGACCATTGCGGATCTGGAGGCCTCTGAGCGCATACAGGCACATCATCTGGGGGAAGCTGTGTGCTACCGCTCGGCGGAGCAAAAATACTGGCAGTAGGAGGAGAAAAATGGAAAATATAATGGAGCCCTATTGGCTTTGGCTCTGCCAAAATAAGGAGATTTACCGGCCCCATCTGGGAGTTCTCATACAGGTGTTCGGCAATCCGAAAGCAGTCTTTGAAGGGACTGAGAGGGAGATTTGGGAATGCCGGGGACTCAATGAGAGTCAGAAATCCGCACTGCTCAGGAGCAGGAGATTCTTTGATTATGAGAAAAGCGTTCATGAACTGGGGAAAGCCGGAATAAGATTTATCAGCTGTGAGCACCCGGATTATCCAAAGAGACTAAAAAATATCTGTGATTTCCCCTTTGGTATTTTTCTAAAAGGAGCACTTCCCGATGAAGATCAAACCACGGTTGCTGTGGTGGGGGCACGCAGGTGCAGCTCTTATGGAAAACATCAGGCTGAGGCCATCGGTGAGGTCTTAGCCATGGCTGGGGCTCAGATAGTCAGCGGAATGGCCATGGGGATTGACGGTTATGCCCAGTGGGCGGCCGTAAGGGCAGGAGGACAGAGCTTTGGCGTGCTGGGGTGCGGTGTGGATGTCTGCTATCCGGCCAGAAACCGGCAATTGTACGAGAGCCTCTGTGCCCAGGGAGGGGTACTTTCAGAATACCCGCCGGGGAGAGAGCCTCTGGCCTTGCACTTTCCTATGCGAAACCGTCTGATCAGCGGTATGGCGGACTGCCTGGTGGTTGTGGAGGCTCGAGAGCGCAGCGGCTCCCTGATCACAGCAGATTTGGCCCTGGAACAGGGCGTGGATGTCATTGCGGTTCCCGGGAAAACAGATGACCCTTTAAGCGTGGGCTGTAACCGCCTGATCAGCCAGGGGGCAGGGATTTTTTTGAATTGTGAAGAGCTGCTGGAGAGCCTTAATCTGCGTCTGAAAAAGAAAAAGAAAAACAAAAAAAGTGAGATTCTACTTGAAACGAAAGAAATTTTGTTGTATAGTTGTGTGGATTTCGTACCCAAAAGCCTTCATGAGTTAACGGCGAAGGCAGGCCTGCCTCCCCAGGAGGTTATGGCGGTCCTCACCTCGTTAGAAATGAAGGGCCTGATCGAAGAACCAATGAAAAATTATTATACAAGATTAAACTGATGCATATGCATGGGGGTATATACATGGCAAAGTATTTAGTGATAGTAGAATCACCGACCAAAGTAAAAACCATAAAGAAGTTTTTGGGGGCCAACTATGAGGTTGCAGCTTCCAACGGACATGTGCGGGACCTGCCCAAGAGCCAGATGGGTGTGGACCTGCAGCATGACTATGAACCGAAATATATTACCATCCGCGGCAAGGGGGACATTCTTGCAGCCCTGAGAAAGTCAGCCAAGAAGTCTGATAAAATCTTTCTGGCAACGGACCCTGACCGGGAGGGGGAGGCCATATCCTGGCACCTGGCCACAGCTCTCAAGCTGGATGACAAAAATATCCACAGGATCACCTTTAACGAGATAACCAAAAATGCGGTAAAGGAGTCTTTAAAGAAGCCTCGGAGTATTGACATGGATTTGGTGGATGCCCAGCAGGCAAGGCGAATCTTGGACCGCATGGTGGGATACTCCATCAGTCCGCTATTGTGGGCTAAGGTAAAGAGGGGGCTGAGCGCAGGGCGGGTGCAGTCCGTGGCGCTGCGCATTATTGCAGACAGGGAGGAAGAGATCAACGCTTTCATCCCGGAGGAATACTGGACTCTGGATGCCAGCTTTGCGGTGAAGGGGGAGAAGAAGCCCCTGATCGCTAAATTTTATGGTACAGAAAAGAAAAAAGTTACGATTCGTTCCAGGGAGGAACTGGATAAGATATTAGATGATTTAAAGGATGCCTCTTACCAGGTTGCGGAGGTGAAAAAGGGAGAACGGACGAAAAAGGCTCCGGTTCCTTTTACCACCAGTACTCTTCAGCAGGAGGCTTCCAAGGTGCTGAACTTTTCCACACAAAAAACCATGCGGATTGCGCAGCAGCTGTACGAAGGAATTGACATCAAAGGAAACGGCACGGTTGGTCTGATCACCTATCTGAGAACAGACTCAACGCGTATCTCTGAGGAGGCTGATGCAGCTGCCAGGGGATATGTGGAGCAGCAGTATGGGAAGGAGTATGTCTCCGGCCTGCAGCAGGAGAAGAAGAGCGGTAAGAAGATTCAGGATGCCCACGAGGCTATCAGGCCCTCTGATGTGGCCAGGACCCCCATATCCATAAAGGAGTCTCTGAGCAGAGATCAGTACAGGCTGTATCAGTTGATTTGGAAACGGTTCGTTGCCAGCAGAATGGAAAATGCCAAATATGAAACTACCTCTGTAAAGATTGGCGCGGGCAGCTACCGGTTTACGGTGTCAGCATCCAAGCTTATGTTTGACGGCTTTATGGCAGTCTATGTGCAGGAGGGGGACGATATTGCAGAGAACAACTTGATGCTCAAGGGAATTGACAAGGATTCCCAGATCTCCCTGAATGAATTTGACAGCAAGCAGCACTTCACACAGCCGCCGGCCCACTATACGGAGGCTGCGCTGGTTAAGACGCTGGAGGAGCTGGGGATCGGACGCCCCAGTACCTATGCTCCCACTATTACCACGATCATCAACAGGCGTTATGTGGCAAAGGAGAACAAGAATCTCTATCTCACGGAACTGGGAGAAGTGGTCAACAATATCATGAAGCAGGCATTTCCCAGCATCGTGGATGTGAACTTTACTGCCAATATGGAGTCTTTGCTGGACAAGGTGGAAGAGGGAGTCGTAAATTGGAAGACCGTGGTGCGCAACTTCTACCCGGATCTGGAGGAGGCAGTGCAGACTGCTGAGAAAGAGCTCGAGCAGGTGAAGATCGAGGATGAGGTGACGGATGTCATCTGTGAAGAGTGCGGACGCAATATGGTGGTAAAATACGGTCCACATGGGCGTTTCCTGGCCTGCCCCGGATTTCCGGACTGCAGGAATACCAAACCGTATCTGGAAAAGATCGGGGTCGCCTGCCCCAAGTGCGGCAAGGAGGTTGTGCTGCGTAAAACGAAAAAAGGAAGAAAGTACTACGGGTGTGAGGACAATCCGGATTGCGATTTTATGTCCTGGCAGAAGCCGTCCGGTCAAAAGTGTCCCAAATGTGGAAATATTTTACTGGAAAAGGGCAATAAGCTGGTGTGCATGGATGAAACCTGCGGTTATGTAGAAAACAGAAAGAAATAATTTAAATTTTTCGACTTTTTTGAGATTTTGGTTGAAAATCAGACAATTGTGTGCTAGAATGATATTTGGCATAAAATAACTATGTGATGTATGTCAACTTTGGGGTGGAGTGGACAGGACAGGAGGAAGTATGAGCGTACAATTGCTAGATAAGACCAGAAAGATCAATAAGCTCTTACACAACAACAATTCCAGCAAGGTGGTATTTAATGACATCTGCGAGGTACTCACAGAGATTTTGAATTCCAACATACTGGTAATCAGTAAAAAGGGCAAAGTCCTTGGTGTAAGCTTATGTGAAGGCGTGGAGGAGATCAAAGAGCTGATCGACGATGAGGTCGGGGGCTTTATTGATCCAATGCTGAATGAGAGACTTTTGGGTGTATTATCGACCAAGGAAAACGTAAACTTGGAAACACTTGGATTTATGGGAGATGGAGTTAAGAAATATCAAGCGATTATCAATCCCATTGATATCGCAGGAGAGCGGCTTGGCACGGTGTTTATGTACAAGTGCGACAGCCAATATGAGATTGACGACATTATCTTGAGCGAGTACGGCACAACAGTGGTGGGACTGGAAATGATGCGTTCCGTTCATGAAGAGAATGCGGAGGAAAACCGGAAAGTGCAGATTGTGAAATCAGCCATCAGCACACTGTCGTTTTCCGAGCTGGAGGCTATCATTCATATTTTTGATGAGCTGGAAGGCACAGAGGGGATATTGGTAGCCAGCAAGATAGCGGACAGGGTGGGAATCACCCGTTCGGTGATCGTCAATGCTCTGCGCAAATTTGAGAGCGCAGGGGTCATAGAGTCACGTTCGTCCGGAATGAAGGGTACCTACATTAAGGTAATCAATGATGTGGTATTTGACGAACTGGCAGAGCTGAAAAAGGAAAAGAAGAGCTGAGAAAATCCTGCCGGAAACGGCAGGATTTTCCTATACAAAAAACGCCGCAGAGAAATCTAAAAAAAATCTAAAAAAATAAAATGTGAGAAAATAGGAGATTAAAAGAGAAAACAAGAGAAAAAGTGGATATAGATCCAAATACGCGGCAATAATGATGCTTGCACAAATCAAGGATTTTCACTAATATAATGCTAACGGTTAGCACTCGACAAAAGTGAGTGCTAATAACAGAAAAACTGACAAATATCTAAGGAGGCGTCGTACAATGAAATTAGTACCATTGGGAGACAGAGTTGTATTAAAGCAGTTTGAAGCAGAAGAGACTACAAAATCAGGTATTATTTTAGCAAGCAAAGCCCAGGAGAAACCACAGGAAGCAGAGGTTGTAGCTGTTGGACCGGGCGGAGTGGTAGATGGAAAAGAAGTTACCATGCAGGTAAAGGCAGGGGATAAAGTAATTTATTCTAAATATGCAGGCAACGAAGTGAAACTGGATGATGTAGAGTATATTATCGTAAAACAGAGCGATATCTTGGCAATTGTAGAATAATCGAGGAGGCAGAGAAATCATGGCAAAGGAAATCAAATACGGAGCAGACGCCAGAGCAGCACTGGAAGCTGGTGTAAACAAATTAGCAGACACAGTTAGAGTAACCTTAGGACCCAAAGGCAGAAATGTAGTTCTGGATAAGCAGTTTGGCACTCCGCTGATCACAAACGATGGTGTCACCATCGCAAAAGAGATTGAGCTGGAAGATGCATTTGAGAATATGGGCGCACAGCTGGTAAAAGAGGTTGCCACAAAGACAAATGACGTGGCAGGTGACGGTACCACAACCGCAACAGTTCTGGCACAGTCCATGATCCAGGAGGGAATGAAGAACCTTGCAGCAGGTGCAAATCCCATTGTACTGCGCAAGGGAATGAAGAAAGCTACCGACATTGCAGTGGATGCTATTGCAGCTATGAGCCGCAAGGTTGACGGAAAAGACCAGATGGCCAGAGTGGCAGCTATCTCCGCAGGTGATGATGAAGTGGGAAATATGGTAGCGGATGCGATGGAGAAGGTTTCCAATGACGGAGTTATCACAATCGAAGAATCCAAGACCATGAAGACAGAGCTGGACCTGGTAGAAGGTATGCAGTTTGACAGAGGGTATATCTCTGCATACATGGCAACGGATATGGAGAAGATGGAAGCTGTTCTGGATGATCCATATATCCTGATCACAGACAAGAAAATTTCCAATATTCAGGAGATTCTGCCTCTGTTGGAGCAGATCGTACAGTCCGGCAAGAAGCTTCTGATCATAGCTGAGGATATCGAGGGTGAAGCACTCACCACTCTGATTGTAAATAAGCTGCGCGGAACCTTCCAGGTAGTAGGTGTGAAAGCTCCGGGATACGGCGACAGAAGAAAAGCTATGCTGGAGGATATCGCAATCCTCACAGGCGGACAGGTGATTTCCGAGGAAGTTGGTCTGGACCTGAAAGATACAACCATTGACCAGCTGGGACGTGCAAAATCTGTAAAGGTACAGAAGGAAAACACAGTTATCGTAGATGGCTTGGGAGACAAAGAGGCTATTCAGGCCAGAATTGGACAGATCAAAGCCTCCATTGAGGAGACCACATCTGAATTTGACAAAGAAAAACTGCAGGAGAGACTTGCAAAGCTGGCAGGCGGCGTGGCAGTGATCCGTGTAGGTGCGGCTACTGAGACAGAGATGAAAGAAGCTAAACTGCGTATGGAGGATGCTTTAAATGCCACAAGAGCAGCTGTTGAGGAGGGTATTGTAGCAGGAGGCGGTTCCGCTTACATCCATGCTTCTAAGGAAGTTGCCAAGCTGGTAGAGTCCATGGAAGGCGATGAGAAGACAGGAGCAGCTGTGATCTTAAAAGCTCTGGAGTCTCCGCTGTATCACATCGCGGCAAACGCAGGCCTGGAGGGTGCTGTGATTATCAATAAAGTAAAAGAGTCAGAGGAAGGCATCGGCTTTGACGCATACAAAGAAGAGTATGTAAACATGGTAAAAGCCGGTATCCTGGACCCGGCAAAGGTTACGAGAAGTGCGCTGCAGAATGCGACAAGTGTGGCAGCAACCTTCCTGACCACAGAGTCCTGTGTGGCAAACATCAAGGAAGAGACACCTGCAATGCCAGCAGGCGGTGCCGGCGGCATGGGAATGATGTAAAACAGAAAAACGAACCATTATGGGCGGACGTCTTGGACATCCGCCCATTGTTTTGGCATATGGCTGGTTAGCATGGCGGATAAAGGCAGGATAAGATAGCTTATGGAAGATACAAACAAAAGAGGGAAGGTGAAGGAGGAGATTTCCAAGCTGAAACAGCTCACCTTTCGAAAAAAACTAGAATATATATGGGATTACTATAAACCTCTGCTGGCGGGAATCATTGGGATCGTGATACTGGTCTGCGTTGTTGTCCAGATCGTCAGGGGCAGCCAAATGGTAACGGAGCTGTCGGTGGCCCTTGTTAACAGCCAGGACATGGGGGAGGGCAGTGAAGCGCTAAAGAGGGAATTTACGGCTTACAGCGGTTTGAATGGCAAGAATCAGGAGGTGGAACTTGACTCCTCTTATGTGATCAATTTAAACGGCGGGGATCAGATGACAGCTGGTTCTCAGGCAAAGCTGATGGCTGTCATCAGCGCGGAGGCTTTAGATGTGACGGTGATGCCGGAAAATATCTACGAGAACTATTTGAATGCAGGCATGTATCAGGATCTTGCTCAGGCGCTGGGAGAGGAATTCCTGGAAGCCAACAGACAGATATGCGTCACCGGAAACCAGGAGGATGGCGGCGGAGAAAAGGTGTATGGACTTAGGCTTTTGGGCAACGAAAAGCTGGAATCTCTCTACGGGACAGAGCCAGTAGTGCTTTCCATTGTTGCGAACACAAAAAATACAAAGAACGCGGCAAAATTTGTGCAATATTTACTTTCCTAACGGCAAAAATTTCGGTATACTGGTAGATAAGAAAAAGTAAGCGACAGGAGGAACAACATGAGTGATTTGTACACAGAGCTTTTAGTGCCGCGCAGGGCGACAGCTGGAGATCAGGTTTTGAAGGCAGTGCTGATTGCAGTTACCGTACTTTCGGGTATTGTTGGGTTGTTTATCACACCCATTGGATTTCTTTTTCTGATTGGGTTTGCGGTGCTGGATTATTTTAAACTTCCGGCCCTGAATCTGGAATTTGAGTATCTCTATGTGAACGGTGAGCTGGACGTAGATAAGATTATGTCCAAACAGAAGCGCAAAAGGGCAGGTTCCTATGAGATCGAAAAGGCTGAGCTGATTGCCCTCTGGAAATCACACGATATGGATTATTATCGTCAGGGAAACAAGGGGAAGGTGGTGGACTACACTTCCAGGACAGACGAATCCAAGGTGTACGCAATGGTTTACAATGGTGATAAGGGGATGGAGATTATCCTTCTGGAGCTCAACGATGTGATGCTAAAGGATATCCGTAGAATTGCACCGAGAAAAGTAAAATTGGGTTGACATGCGTTTATGAATTTGTTAGACTAAGGAAACTTACAATATTTCAGAAAGTTACCATCTGACGAACACATTAGAGAAAGAGAGGATACGGAAAATGGGTAGTATTATTGGTGAAGGTATTACATTTGATGATGTGCTTTTAGTGCCGGCATATTCTGAAGTGATACCAAATCAAGTAGATTTGTCAACAAATCTTACCAAGACAGTTAAGTTAAACATTCCGATGATGAGTGCCGGAATGGACACCGTTACAGAACATCGTATGGCGATTGCCATGGCTAGACAGGGCGGCATCGGCATCATTCATAAAAATATGACCATCGAAGCCCAGGCGGATGAGGTGGACAAGGTAAAACGTTCTGAAAATGGTGTTATAACGGACCCATTTTATTTGTCACCTGAACATACTCTGGCAGACGCAAATGAGCTGATGGCCAAATTCCGCATCTCCGGTGTCCCAATTACGGAGAACGGGAAATTGGTAGGCATTATCACAAACCGTGACTTGAAATTTGAGGAAGATTTTTCTAAGAAAATCAAAGAGTCCATGACCAGTGAGGAACTGATCACCGCCAAAGTGGGAATTACACTGGAGGGGGCCAAGAAGATTCTTGCCAAGGCCAGAAAAGAAAAACTACCCATCGTGGATGATGATAACAACTTGAGAGGTCTGATCACCATCAAGGATATAGAAAAACAGATCAAATATCCTCTGTCAGCAAAGGACGCACAGGGAAGACTTCTGTGCGGAGCAGCTGTGGGAATTACTGCAAATGTACTGGATCGTGTGACTGCTCTGGTGAATGCCCATGTGGATGTGGTTGTGTTGGATAGCGCACACGGACATTCTGCAAATGTAATCAACTGTGTAAAGATGATCAAAGAGAAATATCCTGATTTGTCTGTGGTTGCAGGTAATGTGGCAACCGGTGAGGCAACGAGGGCACTGATTGAAGCCGGCGTGGATGCTGTGAAGGTGGGTATTGGACCCGGATCTATCTGTACGACACGCGTGGTTGCGGGGATTGGTGTACCCCAGATCACAGCCATCATGGACTGCTATGCGGTTGCCAAGGAATATGATATCCCCATCATCGCTGACGGCGGCATAAAGTATTCCGGAGATATGACAAAAGCCATCGCAGCGGGAGCAAATGTTTGTATGATGGGAAGTATTTTCGCAGGATGTGACGAGAGCCCGGGAACTTTTGAGTTGTTCCAGGGAAGAAAATATAAGGTATACCGCGGTATGGGCTCCATTGCGGCTATGGAGAACGGAAGCAAAGACCGTTATTTCCAGACGGATGCCAAGAAATTGGTTCCTGAAGGCGTGGAAGGGCGTGTGGCCTATAAGGGAAGTGTGGAGGATACCGTATTCCAGCTTATGGGCGGCCTGCGCTCCGGTATGGGATACTGCGGAGCGCCGAATGTGGAGACATTAAAACAGACCGGAAAGTTTGTGAAGATCTCTGCGGCGTCTCTGAAAGAGTCCCATCCGCATGATATCCATATCACAAAGGAAGCGCCGAACTACAGCGTAGACGAGTAAAAGCTTAGAGTGGGACAGGCCTTTTGGCCTGTCCTGCTTTCATTGCATAGAGTGGTTCTAAAAAGGCAAGAACACGAAAGCGTTCTTGAAGGGAGCAATGAGCAAAATGAACAGAAGAGCACATTCCCGGGACAGACGGGAAGAGGAACATACCGGAACAAAAAAGAGAAAGACAAAAAAGCAGAGGGAAAAAGAAATTCTGCTGCACACGGTTCTGTTGGGGGTTGGGATTTTAGCGGGTATCCTCTTAATCCTGCTCTTTTTTAAGTTTATAAACAACTCTCCTAAACAGGTGAGCAGCAAAGTGGAAAATGAACGTTATGATATCGGCGACCCCACAAAGCAGATTCCCATGCCGGAGCTGGATGTACAGCTTTTGACTGTAAATGAGTTCTCCAGACCCGGAACACCTACGGATAAGATAACCGGAGTGGTGGTGCACTATACGGCCAATCCGGGGAGTACGGCGCAGAACAACCGGGATTACTTTGAAAATCTAAAGGACACCCAGGATAATAAAGTGAGCAGTAATTTTGTGATCGGACTGGATGGAGAGATCATTCAATGCATCCCCACCTCAGAGGTGGCGTATGCATCCAACAGCAGGAATATTGACACCGTATCCATTGAGTGCTGCCACCCTGACGAGAGCGGAGAGTTTACGGATGCCACCTACCAGTCGCTGGTGGAACTGGTAGCTTTTCTGTGTGGTAAATTTGATTTGAGCATGGATGACGTAATACGCCATTATGATGTGACCGGTAAAGACTGTCCCAAATATTTTGTGGAAAATGAAAATCAATGGCAGGAGTTTAAGAGCGACGTGGCCAAATACATTGAGGAAAATGGTGAGTAGAACGCAATGGTAAGAGATCTGTATGAACGTATCTGTGCGGGGGAGGATACCCGCGCCAATTTAATTCAGCTGAAAAAAGAGATCAAGGCAGGGGATCAGAAGCGTGCTTTTGCCTATCTGCTGGGAGGGGATTTCTCACGGCTGGGAGCACTTCTTGACCACGAAGACCCTAAGGTAAGAAAAAACGCGGCTCTGATTCTGGGGGAGATGGAATGTGAGGATATGCTGCCCAGCCTGTGGGATGCATACGAGAGGGAGGAACAGCTCTTTGTAAAGCCGGCCTATCTGCAGGCAATGAGAAAGTATGATTACAGCGCCTATCTGCCTGAGATCAAACAATATCTGGAGCGCGCAGCTACACTTAGCATGGAGCCGGAAAACCAGAAGCATTATCTGGATGAGATGGCGGAGCTGACAAGAATGGTGCTGAAATACGAAAAGCCCTCTGCGCATACCTACCTGGATGGAACAAAAGAGCGGGAGGTGATATTGATGACAAACCGCAACCACAGGGAGATTACCAGGGAACAGCTGGATGAGGAAAAGCATGTGCTCTTAGCCGGAGGTGTGAGGCTTAGGTCCAAAGAGGTCAAAGGACTGATGAAAATCCGCACCTTTACGGAGCTTCTCTTCCCCCTTCCAAAGCTGACCACAGTGGATGCACAGCCCCAGGAGGCTGCAAAACAGTTAGCTGGGTGGGGAATTGCTGCATTTATTCGATCCATGCACAGGGAGAACGGCCCCTTCTGTTTCCGAGTGGAGTACCGTGGGCGCCTGGCAATGGACAAAAAGAGTGATTTTCTGCGCAAGTTTACCCGGACTCTGGAGGCGATGACGGGAAGGCAGCTGATCAATTCCACGTCCGACTATGAGGTGGAACTGCGTCTGCTGGAGAAAAAGGATGGGGGCTATGTACCCCTTCTGAAGCTGTATACCCTGCCGGATGAGCGCTTTTCCTACCGTAAAAACGCACTTTCCTCCTCCATTGCCCCGGCGAACGCGGCGCTTGTGATGCAGCTGGCCAAACCCTGGCTGAAGGAGAACGCCCAGGTGCTGGACCCCTTCTGCGGAGTGGGGACAATGTTGATTGAGCGAAATTTTCTGAAGCCTGCAAATCCCATGTACGGAGTGGATATCTTTCGTGAGGCTATCGAAAAGGGCAGGGAAAACGCGGAGGCAGCCGGCGTGTTGATTAATTATATAAACCGTGACTTCCTGGACTTCCGACACGAATATCTGTTTGATGAGATTGTCAGTAATCTGCCCGGGGTTACCAGGACCAAAGATATGGAGCAGATCACCAGACTGTATGAAGGCTTTTTTAAGAAAGTTCCGGAGGTACTCAAAGAGAATGGCATTCTGGTGCTGTACACACCGGAGGAGAGTATTCTATTGTACTGCCTGAAAAAGTTTTCCTATCTGGAGCGTCTGGGACGGTGGGTAATAAACGAACGGGAGGGCAGCGTACTCTTTGTTTTAAAATTAATTGAAATTCCCACTTGCCAAACGGAGACAAATGGTGTAATATGACGATAGAGGTTGTACGACTGGCGGAAAAGTAGGAGTACCTACGGGGAGTACAACGTGAAAAGAAATGCCGACCGCCTGGGCGACCACTGAGGTCCTCAGGTGGTTTTTTGTTGTTTCGAAATATATATTAGTATTAGTTAATGGTAATTTTTCACACCGAAAGGAGAAAGGAAATGGAAATGATGTCTTTGGAGCAGGAATTAAAAAGCAATGCCTATCCGGGCAGGGGAATCGTAATCGGTAAATCCGCTGACGGGACAAAAGCTGTGACCGCATATTTTATTATGGGCAGAAGTGAGAACAGCCGCAACCGTATCTTTGTGGAAGACAAAGAGGGAATCCGTACCCAGGCATTTGACCCGTCCAAGCTGACTGACCCGAGCCTGATCATCTACGCGCCGGTGCGTGTGCTGGGGAACAAGACAATTGTGACCAATGGAGATCAGACTGACACCATCTATGAGGGAATGGACAAGCAGATGACTTTTGAACAGTCTTTAAGAACCAGAGAGTTTGAGCCGGACGGCCCCAACTACACGCCGCGTATTTCCGGAATCATGCATATTGAAGACGGACTGTACAACTATGCACTGTCCATCTTAAAGAGCAACAATGGCAATCCGGAGGCCTGCAACCGCTACACCTTTGCCTATGAAAATCCGGTTGCCGGAGAAGGACATTTCATCCATACATATAAATGCGACGGAAATCCTCTTCCCAGCTTTGAGGGAGAACCCAAATTAGTTGAAATTCCGGATGACATGGAAGCATTTACAGAGATGCTCTGGAACAGTTTAGATAAAGACAATAAAGTTTCTCTTTTTGTAAGGTATATTGATATAGCAACAGGAAACTATGAGACCAAAATAGTGAATAAGAATCAATAAGGAGACGCCATGAAAGAATTAGAGTTAAAATACGGATGCAACCCAAATCAGAAACCCTCCAAGATCTATGTGGCGGATGGTAATGAACTTCCCATCCAGGTACTCTCCGGAAAACCCGGATATATCAATTTCCTGGACGCCTTCAACGGCTGGCAGCTGGTGCGTGAGCTGAAAGCAGCCACCGGCCTTCCGGCAGCCACCTCCTTTAAGCATGTATCCCCAGCTGGTGCAGCCATCGGCCTTCCGCTGGACGAGACCCTGGCAAAGATTTACTGGGTGGACGACATGGGAGAGCTCTCCCCTCTGGCCTGCGCCTATGCAAGGGCAAGGGGAGCGGACAGAATGTCCTCCTTCGGTGATTTTATCGCCCTGTCCGATGAGTGCGATAAGGATACGGCCAGCATCATCAAACGCGAGGTGTCGGATGGCGTGATCGCTCCGGGGTACACGGAGGAAGCGCTGGCTATCTTAAAGGCAAAGAAAAACGGAAATTATAATGTGATTCAGATTGACGAGAACTACAGGCCGGCTCCCATTGAGCACAAAGAAGTATTTGGCATTACTTTTGAACAGGGAAGACAGGAACTGCCTATTGACGATGCGCTTCTCTCTAACATTGTGACAGAGAATAAGGAACTTTCAGCAGATGCCCTGAGAGACATGAAGATTGCCCTGATTACGCTGAAATATACGCAGTCCAATTCCGTATGCTTTGTAAAGGATGGACAGGCCATCGGCATCGGAGCCGGACAGCAGTCACGTGTCCACTGTACACGTTTGGCTGGACAGAAGGCTGACAACTGGCTGCTTCGTCAGTGCCCCAAGGTGATGAACCTGAAGTTTGTGGACGGTATCCGCCGTGCGGACAGGGACAATGCCATTGATGTTTATATCGGAGAGGAATACATGGATGTGCTGGCTGACGGCGCATGGGAGAAGATATTTAAGGAGAAGCCGGAAGTATTTACCAGGGAGGAAAAACGAGCTTGGCTGGATCAGATGACAGGCGTAACTCTGGGATCCGATGCATTCTTCCCCTTCAGTGACAATATAGAACGCGCCCGTAAGAGCGGCGTGCAGTATATCGCAGAGCCGGGAGGATCTGTGAGAGATGATCTGGTGATTGACTGCTGCAACAAGTACAACATGGTTATGGCATTTACCGGAATCCGTCTGTTCCACCACTAATCGTGAGAACGCGCAGTTCTCAGAACTTCGTTTTTTTATAATTGTTTGTGTGAGAAAGAGCACCCTGGTCGCGGGGGTGCTCTTTCTGCGCAAATCTATATTTACTAGTCAAGATTCAGATGTTTCGCCACAATTAGTCTGGAAACACTGTAGAAGCAAGTGCCCAACACAACTGCTAATACGATAATGCCCAGGATCATGACCCGCAGGGAAAATGCTGAGGGATTAAAATTTTGGGAGAAAATCATGGGTCCGAAAGCTACAAATACCATGAAGATTCCATAGACCATCTGCACAGCCATATAAAAGATACCGCAGAATACCACAGAGAGCAGGACCTTATGCTTTGAAAACAGGCTTCCAACGCAGATACCGCAGTAAGCCAGATTGATCCACTGGAAAATCAGGGTGAGCAACATAGTGAGTACAAGCAGGACTGCCAGGGGCCAGAGATTCCCGAAGGCGCCCTTTAGCTGCTCAAAGGCCGTTTTTAAGCTGGCTATCAGGTTGGCAGAGCCGTTATCCTGGAATCCCATGACTATGATTAGGATGCTCAGAATACATACAAGCACATCCAGAATGATCCAGGCCAGAAAAACCAGGGACTTAGACCAGATCAGTTCATAGGGCTTCACCGGCAGGGTATGGGTTAAATATCCCTGATCTGTAAACATATTCCGGTAAAAGCGCAGTATCAGGTAAAAACAAGTTCCAAGAGCCACTGCCCCCAGCGCAAATACATAGACCATGGAGTAAAATACAGCCACCGTACCACTGATCCTGCTGGGTATGGGCAAAAGAAGGAGTGTTCTTCCTGCCACAACGAACAGCAGCAGAATTCCGTGAATAAGTAACAGAAAACGGGACACAGCCATCCACTCATGCTTTAACAATTTTCCTAACATTTGAACACCTCCCGAAAAAGTCCGTCCAGGGATTTTCCCTGTTGATATCTGATATCGTCTACTGGGGAAAAGAGCCGGATCTGTCCGTTTTGAAGAAAGATCACGTCATCCAGTATGTTTTCCACATCTGCGATAAGGTGCGTGGAGATCAGAATGGTTGCATCCTGTGCATAATTATTTAAGATGGTTGTCATAATAAAATCTCTGGCTGCCGGGTCTACACCTGCGATAGGCTCATCCAGGCAGTACAGCCTTGCCCTGCGGCTCATGACCAGAATCAGCTGCACCTTCTCCCTGGTGCCCTTGGACAGGGTCTTGATCTGATCATGGGGATTGATCTTCAGCTTCTGAAGCATATCCTCCGCTCTGCCCATGTCAAAGTCCTCGTAAAAATCCTGAAATAGGGTCAGGGTATCCGCCACGTGAAGGCTCTCGTCCAGGTATGTGCGCTCAGGAAGATAGGATACCAGTTTCTTTGACTCAATGCCAGGGACAAATCCGCCCACCAGCAGTTCGCCGGAGGTGGGTTTCAGAAGGCCGTTGATCATCTTGATCAGCGTAGTCTTCCCGCTTCCGTTGGGACCCAAAAGGCCCACAATTTTTCCTTCAGGCAGTGTTAAGTTTAAATTACAGACAGCCTTGTGTCCATCGAAATCCTTTGTCAGATCTCTGCATTCTAATATGCTGCTCATTTTTCTCTCTCCTTTTCTGGTTGGGGTTGGGCTTGCGTCAATTTTTCAATAAGACGGAAGATATCTTCTGTTTGAAATCCCAGCTGTGTCATTTTCTCTAAAAAATCCATTGCCTGGCCTGCAGCCAGTTCTTCTTTTACCTGTGTAATCAACGCTGTGTCCTCCGTGATAAAGCGTCCACTGGTGCGGACGGAATAAACCAGCTCCGTGCGTTCCAATTCTGTCAATGCCTTCTGCATAGTGTTGGGGTTGACTGAAGCTTCCGCCGCCAGTTCCCGAACAGAGGGCAGCCTGTCACCCGGTGCGTAGACACCGGATATGATATCCATCTGTATCTTTTCCACAATCTGAGCATAGATCGGGCGTTCTGAATTTAGGGTCCATGGCATGTTCTCACCTCTTCTTGTATTATTGTATTAATTGATTAATACAATAATACATCGGTGCGGATGAAATGTCAAGGGGATTTATGCATGTTACTGCGAACGTGTGAACAGTAACGATTTCTGAATACTGACAAAAGATTCCGTATATGATATCATAAAAAGAAATCAGGTAACGATAGACATTGGAGGCAGGATTATGATAAAGCAAAAAAAACGCAGTGAAATGGAGAGAGAGACAACCTGGGCTTTGGAGGACCTCTATGAGTCAGAGGCGGCATTTGCAGAGGATGTCCGGATTTTGGACAGAGAGATAGAGTCTTTTGGGGATTATCAGGGCAGACTTGGGGAGAGCAGTGAGCTGTTTTTAGAAATGCTAAGGAGCTATTGCCAGATGAGCCAAAGGTTTGAGAAGGTATATGTGTACGCAAACCAACTGCTGCATCAGGATATGGGAGACAGCAAAAGCCAGAAGATGGCAGGGGAGATGGAGATTGTGATGAATCAGCTGAACGCGGCATCCTCTTTTATGGTACCGGAAATACTTACTCTTGAGGATGAGAAGATCCGGGAATATTTGGAAGAGGAACCTGCTCTTTTGGAATTCAGAAGGTTTCTTGACAATATACTGCGCCAGAAGGAGCATACACTGGATGCGCGGATGGAGGAAGTGCTCGCCAAGGCCGGGGATATGGCGAAAGGACCCTCAAATATCTATGCCATGTTCAATAATGCGGACATTACTTTTCAGCCTGTAGTTACAGAAGAGGGGGAGGAGCTTGCCCTAACCCAGGGAAGATACGTAACGTTTTTGGAGTCTGACAACCGTGGGATCAGAAAACAGGCTTTTGAGAACCTCTATGCCGGTTACGCGGGGTTTAAAAACACACTGGCTGCTGTGTATGAGGCGAACGCAAAGCAGGCAGACTTCTACGCCAGGATGAGGAAATATCCATCCGCTCTGGAGGCATCCCTGGATGAAGGAAATATCCCCATTTCTGTGTATGACAATCTGATTGCCAGTGTGCATGAGCATTTGGAGCCTATGCACCGCTATCTGAAGCTGCGCAAAAAAGTACTGGGTCTGGAAGAACTTCACATGTACGATATCTATGTGCCCATGGTGAGTCAGGCCAAGAGAAAGCTCTCTTTTGAGGAAGCTAAGGAGACCGTAAAGAGAGGACTTGCACCTCTGGGAGAGCAATATCTGGCGCTCCTGCAGAAAGGGTTTGACAACCGTTGGATTGATGTGTACGAAAATGAGGGCAAGCGGACAGGGGCTTACTCTTGGGGAGCATACGGCACCCATCCCTATGTGCTCTTAAATTATCAGGATAACTTAAATAATGTCTTTACCCTGGCACATGAGATGGGACACGCACTGCATTCCTGGTATTCGGACGAGGCACAGCCTTATCTGTATGCAGGGTACCGGATCTTTGTGGCTGAGGTGGCTTCCACCTGCAATGAAGCGCTTCTGATCCATGATCTGATGGAACATGCCAAGAGTAAAAGTGAGAAAGCCTACCTGGTAAACTATTTTCTGGAACAGTTCCGCACCACTCTTTACCGCCAGACCATGTTCGCTGAGTTTGAGAAGTATACCCACAGGGTGGTGAATGAGGGAGGCACGCTTAATGCGGAGTTTTTGTGTGATTTTTATTATCAGCTGAACCAGAATTATTTTGGGCCGGATGTGACGCTGGATGAGCAGATACGATATGAGTGGTCCAGAATTCCCCATTTTTACACTCCCTTTTATGTGTATCAGTACGCGACCGGATTTTCAGCGGCCATTGCCATCAGTTCCAGAATTTTAAAAGGGGATGAGCAGGCGCGAAAGGGCTACTTTAAGTTTTTGAGCGGGGGCAGTTCCATGGACCCCATTGACCTGCTGAAGCTGTGCGGGGTAGATATGACCACAAAGGAGCCTGTGGAGAACGCCCTGCAGGTATTCTCGGAATATGTGGGCAAGTTTGAGGAGCTATTAGACTAGATCTAATACATTTTCTCCTTTTTGGAATTTTTATTGATTTTTTTTATTTAATTTGTCACTTGGCCCGGAACGATTGACGGGAATTTTGAATGAATCTATAATGGGTATATACAGAAGCGGGATGCATCGCAAAGTTATGTTAAGCAGAGCTAGGTGAAAAAAGTTAAATAAAATGAAAAATCAAAAAGAGGAGGAAATTTTGATATGACGCCGAAAGAGACAATATTTGCAACACTGAGACACGAGGAAACGGACCAGGTACCTTGGGTGCCCTTTGCAGGAGTGCACGCAGGCAAGCTCACAGGATACAATGCCACAGAAATCCTTTCTGACGGGGAGAAATTATTGGAGTCCCTGCGGGAGGTACACAAGCTGTATAAGCCCTTTGGCCTTCCGGTGATTTTTGACCTTCAAGTGGAAGCGGAGTGCCTGGGGTGTGAACTGACCTGGTCTGACGATGCGCCGCCATCTGTCTCGAAACATCCCCTGGAGGGGGCAGAGGAACTGGAGGTGCCCTGCAGATGCACAATCCCCACCAAAGAGGACGGACGTATTCCCATGATTTTAGATGTGATGAGGAAGATCAAAGGGGAAGTGGGGGACACCGTAGCCCTCTATGGACTGATCTGTGGTCCCTTTACCCTGGCAGCCCATTTGAGGGGAAATGATATTTTTATGGATATGTTTGATGATCCGGAGGCTGTGGAAGACTTTTTGGATTACACCTGTGCGGTGGCAAAGAACATGGCCGGATACTATATCGAGGCTGGTATGGATGTGATAGCGGTTGTGGACCCTCTGATTTCCCAGATTTCTTCTGACCATTTTGAGGAATTTATGAGCAAGCCCTTCACAGAGCTGTTCGCCCATATCCGTGGGCTGGGAGCCTATTCTTCCTTCTTTGTATGCGGTGATGCCACCAGGAATATTGAAGTCATGTGCCAGACCAAACCGGATGCCATCTCCATCGATGAGAATGTGAACCTGATGGCAGCCAAAGAGATTACCGATAAATATAATGTAACCATAGGTGGAAACATCCCTCTGACCACTATCATGCTGCATGGCACACAGCAGGATAACATGAAGTTTGTAGTGGACCTGTTAGACAGCCTTCCAAGCAAAAAGAATTTCATCCTCTCACCAGGCTGTGATATGCCCTACGCAGTTCCGGTAGAAAATACCATTGGAGCAGTACAGGCAGTGCTGCAGACCGATGAGATACGTGAGATGGTGAAGAATTATGTGGCTGAGGACAGTGACATTGAGGTGGACATTCCGGACTATGAGCATCTTACGAAACCTCTGGTGGAGGTTTTTACTCTGGATTCCGCCACATGTGCTGCCTGTACTTACATGATGGGTGCTGCCAATGAGGCAAAGACTGTGTTTAACGATAAGATTGACATGATAGAGTATAAATTTACTATAAAAGAAAACATTGCCAGGTGTAAGAAAATGGGGGTAAAGAATCTTCCATCCATCTATATTAATGGGCAGCTAAAATTCAGTTCCATAGTGCCCTCAAAAGAGGAGTTGGAAGCCGCCATTAAGGAAGTGTTAAAGTAGAAACCAGATCCCGGCCTTTTGGCCGGGATAACTGGCATTTGAGCAAAAGGGAAGGAGGCAGTATGACGGACTTATATCTGGTAACCGGCTTTCTAGGTGCTGGGAAAACGACCTTCTTAAAGAAATTCCTCCGGCTTTTTGAAGACAAAAAAATGCATGTGATTGTCAATGAATTTGGCAAGGAGGGGATTGACGGACAGCTTTTGAAAGAGGTGGGAACTGTTTTGGACGAGATCAACAACGGTTCCATCTTTTGTTCATGCCGTCTGGACATGTTTGAGAATGTACTGCAAAAAACCTTGCGGGAACAGCCGGATATGATCATTATTGAGGCCTCCGGACTGTCCAATCCCACCAATATCCGAAAGATTTTGGCCCAACAGGCTTACGGGGAAATCAACTATATGGGAAGCATCTGCCTGGCGGATGCCGCAAACTTCCAAAAAGTCTATCGAACCGCCACGGTTGTGAAAAAACAGATCAGCATCAGCGATGTGGTTCTGCTAAACAAGACGGATCTGGTCAGTGAGGAGGTCCTTGGGGAAACAGAGCGATTGATCTGGGAGCACAGGCCGGATATGAAGATTTACCGCACTACCTACGGCGCGATACGGCCGGAGTGGATTCAAGATATGAAAAGTCCGGCGGGGGAAGGGGAAGACAGAAAGATTCAGTCCAAAGACATCACCCTGCGCAGCTATCTGTTGGAGGTTGGGGAAAACTTTACCTGCTATGAGTTTCAGAAGTTTGTGGAGATGTTTTTAGAGGATACCTACCGGGTCAAGGGATTTGTGAAGGTGGAGGGAGAAATTTACCTTTTGGATTGTGTAGGTCCTATGTTTAAGATGGTTCCCTTTGAGGGGGAGGCACAGAGTGTCAACCGGGTGGTGATTCTCTCAGGAAGCGGTCTTCCCGCTAAGAAAAGCGTGGAAAAGGCTATGGAGTGGTATCCGGGAAAAATAACAAAGTTTACAAGAAGTTAGGGGGATAGCAGTATGACAAAAGTAAAAATTGAGCCAGGCATATGCGGCCTGGTGACATCAGTGGAGGCAGAGTCTGAGGACCAAATGGAGGTGAGGGTGAAAGTGAGCTCCGGCTGCGAGAGTGTGCGCAGGATGTTTGAAGAGTTGGGAGACACCTTTGATGCTTTTGAGGTCTGTCTTGAAAAACCGGGTCAGGGACCTCTCTATGAGTATGCGGGGGAACATTTTCCTGGGCATACCTCATGTCCGGTCATTGCGGGAATCACCAAATGTATTGAGGTGGAATGCAGGCTGGCCCTGCCTGGTAATGCAAAGATCCTGTTTGAGAAAGAGGAGTAGTCTGGGAGATTGGAGGTAAGACATGGGAAGCCCGGTCAAAGTGGATTTTAAGAAAAAATGTGCCTGTAAGGGAAGTAATCTGGACCGATTTATCCAGCCTATCATTTTGTTAATATTGTACAGCCAGGAGTGTACAGGGTACAGCATTATCAAGCAGATGGGAGAGTATGCCATGTTCAGGGGAGGGAAACCGGATGCCACAGGCGTGTATCGCTATCTAAAGCTGATGGAGGAACGGGGGTTGATCGCTTCAAAGCTCTACAACAGTGAGCAGAAGGAAATCCGTAAGTACGCAATCACCGGAGAAGGCACAGAGTGTCTGAACAATTGGCGAAGGACGCTGTTGGAATACCGGGCAGCTATCAATGAACTGATTGGTGAGATGGAGGGAATCTTTTGACACTGCTGTGAAGCATAATCAGAATTCAATGCATAGCGCTGCGGTCAGCGGTACTGTTTTGGGGTGAGTCCCGTATATTTTTTAAATACTTTTGAGAAGTAGCTCTGATCCTCAAATCCAGTGGCTACGGCGATGTCAATGACCGAGTAGTCTGTGTTGGACAGGAGCCTTTTGCTCTCCTCAATGCGTACCATATTCAGGTATTCTTTGAAGGAGGAACCCGTGGACTGCTTGAACATGGTGGAAAAATAGGCGGGGTTTAAGTGCACCTCGCCGGCCACTTCTTCCAGAGTGAGGGGAGAGGCAAAGTTGCGGGATATGTAACGGATGGCTTTTTTAATGATTTCATTGTTCTTGGAGGGTATCCGTTCGAACATACATTCTGTAAATACATCAATGGTCTCCTGCAGCTTGTAACACAGATCATCCAGGCTGCACACAGATTGCAGAGTCTTCAGAAACTGATTGTTGATCTTTAAGATACTGTCACTAGTGGCGCCTCCTTCTATGGCAGCTCTGGAGAGCAGAGAGCACAGTTCAATGGAACGGGATTTTACAATCTCCAGATTGCTTCCCTCAGAAAAGAAAACATATCCCAGCAAATCATTGAGCAGAGCCTTGGCTTCCAGAGCGTTCCCTGTCTTTACCTTAGTGATCAACTGCTTCTCTTTGTCGTAGGGATAATTGTTTTTTTTCAGTGCTCCGGAATTTTTGTACATTTGAATGGACTCATTGATACGTGACTGCTGCAGCAGCTTGCCCTGGTTGGTGAGCAGCTGTTCCTTACTGTCTGCAATCAGCCCGGAAAAGAGGTAGTACAGTAAGCGGCTCAGATAAGTGACCTTTGAGGGAGGCAGGACCACCAGCTCGCCGGATTCATCGTACATTTCCAGAAGGTCCTCTGTGGGTATGGGGTATCGCTTGGCAATTTCGCTGATCAGCAGGGAATCGGGTTTGTCCATCAAAAAAGGTCCTGCCAGGATAGAGCCAAAGAGTGAGTTGCGGTTGATCAGGGGGAAAACCACGTGGTTCAGGTTTGCATGGCAGGAGAAAATATAAGTCTCCCCCAGCTCCATGGCTTTTTTGCTGGCATTGGCGTGGAGCTTTACGCAGCTCTCCTCCTTGGGCAGGTACTGCTTAAAGAGGCTGCAGAAGGTAGTCGTATCCCCGTAGGACTGTAGGATTTCTCCCTGTTCGTCCAGCACCTGAATGGGGATAGCCATACATTCGTTAAAAGTTCTCAGCATATCCCTCAATTTTTCTTCATTCACAACAGTATATAAATAAGGTTTCATTCGTATAAACACCTCCATGAATAGTCTATCATAAATAATCTAAAAAAAATACCTGCGATCTAAAAAAAGTACCAAAAAAGATTTTGTGTTTCACTATAATATAGATATATTAACCTTGCGGAGGGTTAGAACAAAGGAAAAATTTATTGAAAATATTTAAGGAGGTATTTATTATGTCAGAGGCAATTGTACAGGAGATTTCAGGATTTCTTCAGAAGGGACGCGCTAAAAATGTGAAGGCACTTGTTCAGCAGGCTTTGGATGAGGGCGTGGACGCTAAGACAATTTTAAATGAAGGTCTTCTGGACGGAATGATGATCATCGGAGGAAAGTTCAAGAGAAACGAAGTGTTTGTACCCGAGGTTCTGGTGGCTGCCAGAGCGATGAACGCAGGTATTGCTATCCTGGAACCTAAGCTGGTTGAGATGGGAAATGAACCCATTGGAAAAGCAGTAGTAGGGACGGTAAAAGGGGATTTGCACGATATCGGAAAAAACTTGGTAGTCATGATGTTAAAGGGCGCCGGGCTTGAGATCCACGACCTTGGGGTTGATGTGGAGCCGAGTGTGTTCCTGGAGAAAGCAGAGGAGATCGGAGCGGATGTGATCGGTATGTCAGCGCTTCTGACCACCACAATGCCGAATATGAAGGATGTCGTTGACCTGTTGAATGAAAAAGGTGTGAGAGATAAATATATTGTTATGGTGGGCGGCGCTCCGGTAAATGAGAGCTTTGCGGAGGAGATCGGTGCAGATTACTATACACCGGATGCAGCAACAGCTGCTGAAGTTGCCAAAAAAGCAGTTCTTGAGAAAAAGGCTTTATAGAGACAAGAACCCAGGGAGGCATGCCAAAGGAGGCAGCCTCTTTTGCGTTATAAAAAGGTCAGGGGATAGCAAAAATGGCACTTTGTGCGGAAGGTGAAGGTAAGAAAATGGAAAAAGTGATCGTGATAGAACATGCCAAAACCTTGTTGAATCGGGAGGAGGTGCTGCGCCAGATAGACTGTTATGAAGGAAGCCCCATTTATGAGGAGGTTATAGAGGAATATGAACAGATAAGGGAGCAGATTTTACAGATGTGCACCCCAGTGATCTTGTTTCAGTTTGGAGAGATTGAGGAGAGCCTTGTCTCAGAGAAGGTTCCTTTCGGCAGTCAGGTGGTCTATGCGCTGTACAGTGTAGGCGGAAAAATCAGCCGATACAGTACGAAAGCTTTTGAACAGGGAGATTATTTAAAGGGGATGCTGGCAGATGCCATGGCTGACTGCCTGCTCTTCTCCATGCAGCGGGAGGTGGATGGCCTGCTGCGCCAGGAATGCGCCAGGAGGCATATGGGTATTTCCGGCAGGCTGGAGGCGCCCCAGGACATCCCCATGGTAGCCCAGAAAGTCATTCACAGAAGGACACAGGCTCAGGAACTCAAAGGGATTGAGATCTCTTCCGGGTATATGTTTGATCCGGTGAAGAGCAATGGGATCATTTACCTTCTGACAGAGGATGAGCGTGTATTTAAAAGCCAGCACGACTGCAGAAGATGCAACCGGGTGGACTGTAAGATGAGAAAGGTTCCGGATACAGAGGTAATCGTAAAGGAGAGGGATAAAACGTATACCCTGATGCTGAAGGAGAGACGAAGTATTTTGGAAGGTCTTTTGGAGCATGGCACATATCTGAGCGCTGTGTGCGGAGGAAAGGGAAGCTGTGGAAAATGTAAGATCCGGTTGTTGGAGGGAGAACTTGGGGTAACGGAGTCTGATAAAAAAGTCTTCTCCCAAAGGGAACTGGATATGGGATACCGTTTATCCTGCAAAGCTTATCCCTCTGAAAGGATAGTTATTGAGGCTGCTTTTCAGAGTGAGGAGGAGTTTGAGATTTTAAGCGCCTACGGCAGCGCGGAGGAGGGAAGATCTCTGGCAGATGAGGAGGCAGTGATTGCCATAGACATAGGAACCACCACCATTGCCCTGCAGCTTCTGGGAAAAAATAGCGCAAGGGTGATGAATACCTATGCGGCTATCAACCGGCAGAGGGCCTATGGGGCGGATGTGATCTCAAGAATCAAGGCATCTTCTGAGGGAAAGAGGGAAGAACTGAAAAAGAGCATTCGGGAGGACTTGACTCAGGGCATCCGGCATCTGGTGGAGGGCTCCAAAATAGACAAAGGGCTTGTGAAAGAGATTGCAATCGCGGGAAATACCACAATGGGGCATCTGCTGATGGGATATGACTGTCAGGGCCTGGGGGTGTATCCATTTACTCCGGTCAATATAGGGCGGATTGAGGGCAGGTACTCAGAAATCCTGGAGGATGACTACCTGGATGCTTCAGTCACCATTCTGCCCGGCATTTCCACCTATGTGGGGGGAGATATCGCTGCGGGTATGCTCCGGTGCGGATTCGACCGCAGAGACAAATGCGCAGTGCTCATTGACCTGGGGACAAACGGGGAGATGGCCATGGGAAAAAAGGACAAAATCCTGGTGACCTCCACAGCAGCAGGACCTGCCTTTGAGGGCGGAAATATACAATGGGGGATGGGAAGCGTCCCGGGGGCCATCAGTGGCGTGCAGATAGAAAACGGAAAAGCAGTTCTGCGCACCATAGGCGATAAGCTGCCCATCGGTCTGTGCGGAACGGGAGTCATCGAGACCGTGGCGGAGCTGGTAAAAGGGGGACTTGTGGATGATTCCGGACTTTTGGACGAAGATTACTTTGAGGAGGGCTACCCCCTTGCCCGGACGGAGCAGGGGGAAACCATCGTGTTTACCCAAAAAGATGTGCGAGAGATTCAATTGGCCAAGTCTGCGGTGCGGGCAGGGCTTGAGACACTAATCTTACGGTATGGGGTGCCAAGGGAGGAGATTGAAACCGTATACCTTGCGGGAGGTTTTGGATTTAAGCTGGATATCGCAAAAGCCATTGCCATCGGCATGCTGCCGGAGGAGTTCTCAGACCGGATCAAGACTGTGGGAAACAGTTCACTGGGAGGGGCTGCAGAATTTCTCACAGATCCCAGGGGAAGAGATAGAATCGAAGAGATTGTTCAGGTTTCCAGGGAGGTCAATCTGTCCAGCGATAAAGAGTTTAATGAGTTTTATATGGATGCAATGTTTTTTGAAGCAGACTAGAGAAACATTTAATGATGGGATGCCGTACACCGGAAACCAATCCAAGTCTACCTGACAGAGGGCCGGTTTTTGAGGTACGGCATTTTAAATTGGGAGAAATGAAAGTTTATTGAGAAAATTAAATAAAATTTTAGTTGCAAATCCTAATAGATATGTTACAATAATGTTACAAAAAAGTAAACGGGTGAGAGCATGAATCTATATGAAGCAATTTATGTGCGGCGTTCCGTGCGAAAATTCCGCATGGAGCCGTTGGATGATAAAACAATGCAGGGGATTGCAGCTTTTATTAAAGATATGGAACCTCTGTTTCCGGAGATAAAGACAAGTATCGGGATGATCGACAATCTTGCGGGCAAAAGTAAGTTTCAGGGAGTGGCCAATGTTTCGGCTCCCTATTATCTTGCTGTATACACAGAAGAGAAAGAAAAATGTGAGATGAACGCTGGCTATATTATGCAGCAGTTGTCACTGTATCTGACCGCTCGGGGGATTGGAAGCTGTTACCAGGGAATGGCCCGCAAGCGGGACAGAAAGATGGAAGATGAGGGATTGTCCTGCGTGCTGGTCATGGCCTTTGGGTATCCCAAGTCCTCGGCAGTTCGACAAGACTATGAGGCCAGACGCCTCTCACTGGAGGAACTCTGCGCCTACAAGGAGCGCCCCAAAAGCCACATTAAGGAACTGTTGGAGACAGCCAGGTTGGCACCCTCCAGCTTTAACAGCCAGCCGTGGCGGTTTGTGGTCTATGAAAACAGGTTTCACATTTTTTCCAAAAAGCCGGTGGGGGGCCGCCATCTCTTTAACAAACACAATGAGATCAATTTTGGCATCATGCTGGCCAATATTATGGTGGCGGCAGAGGAGATTTGGGTTGATGTGGATTTGATTAAATTAAACAATATCACCCACAAGTCACTGCCCAACAACCAGTACGTGATCAGTGTACTGATGCGGCCTTGAGAACGATAGCAAGCAGAAAAAAGTTGTTGACAAAGAGAGAAAGGTATAGTAAAATATGGTTTGTGTCTGATAGAGACACAATCATGCGCGAGTGGCTCAGTTGGTGGAGCGCGACCTTGCCAAGGTCGAGGCCGCGGGTTCGAGTCCCGTCTCGCGCTTTTTTTATGCCCCGAAATTTGCAGTATTTATGCAGATTTCGGGGTATTTGTTATGTTTAGAATTTAGAAATTTTCCCCCATCGTTTCTGGCCAAGCCGGGCTGACAGCCTTGTACTGGCTGTAAACATTTCCATCACAATTTCCATATTGTTCTTCTTAAAAAGTTGTGCTATTTCCTCATGGCAATAACTTACGGTAACAAATTCATCGTCACATATAGCTGGTTTTGGCTAAAACCTTTCTGGTTTTCTGTGCAAAATATTTATATCTTATTGCAGACGAGTTTAAAAGAGATGTCAAATATTCGTGATTTGCGACTTTTGGGAACTATTTGCGCCTATATCTGCGATACACGACATGGACGTTGAAAGCGTAAAATTCATATGGTAAGTTTAAGCCAACAAAAAACGTTTTTTGAGAATAGGTAAAAGAATTAAATAAGATTTTAAAAATGGAGGATATAAGTATTATGAAGAGAAAAACCAGATACCGCATCACTGCTATGGCTATGGCAGTGATCATGGCGGCAGCTGCGTTTCAGACAGGCAGTGCTGGAAGTATTGTGAATGCTGCAGGCGTTCTAAAGGAAAATGTAAAATTTCCGGATGTCTATACCTTAGATCTGATCCAGCCTGAAGACAATGATGAGATTGTGAATAAAAAGGTGGAAGCTCTGATCAGGACAATGACTACAGAGGAAAAGTACACTTTCCTGGGAGGAAACGGCACGGGTGATAAAGAGGGAAATGCAGGATACCTAAAAGGGGTTCCAAGACTTGGAGTTCCTATGATTAAGATGTACGATGGCCCTGCAGGAGTTTTGTATACACAGGATACTACGAATCCTCCACAGGAACAAATGCTGGCGGCTACCTGGAACCAGGAAATGGCTCAGAAGTATGGAGAGGCAATCGGCCTGGAGAACCTTTCTATTGGAGGATGCTTTCTTTTAGGTGCCCAGGTTGACATACAGAGAATCCCACAGTTTCAGAGGACGAAGGATCAGATGGGGGAGGACTCCTACTTACTTTCCAGCATGGCAGACGATTTGACAGAGGGTATGCAGGAATACGGCGGGGTTGCAGTGCTTAAGCACTATACTGCGTTTACACAAAATGCTTCTCCAGCTACAAATACAAATGATGTTGTATCAGAGCAGGCACTCCACGAGACATATCTGCCAGGATTCGAGTCAGCCATCAAAGACGGAGGAGCTCTTGGTTTGATGTCCAGCTACTCAAAGGTAAATGGCACGGCAGTCTCCTCCAGCTCTTATCTGCTTGAAGATGTGCTGCGGGATATGTGGGGGTATGAGGGCTTCACTATTACAGACTGGGGAGCAAATACGGAGTATTCCCTAGATAAGGGCATGGAGATTGAAATGCCGTCCCTGAGCAAGAACAGTCAGAAAAATACAGAGGAAAAAGTAGCAAACGGGGAGATGACCCAGGCAGAGGCAGATGAAATGGTAGACACTGCCCTTAAGCATATCCTGTATGCATATGGAAAAGGCGGTTATCTTACACTTGTAGAGGTGGATAAAGATGGCTATGCAAAAGAGGAAGCTGGCCGTACAGATTTAATCAACCCCGGTACAGATAATGATGCGCTGGCTGATCTGTATGATTCCAGCAATGCGGCAGTTCAGGAAGTCGCAGAAGAAGGCGGAGTTTTACTGAAAAATGAAAAGGACACGCTTCCCTTAAATACAAAGGGAAACAATACAGTTGCTGTAGTAGGTCTGAACGGAATGCATTTGATACCCGGTGAGGGCGGAGAACGTTCCTATGGCAGCATCAAAGCTATGACAAGTCCCTATAAAGCATTGACGGAAATCTTAGGTGAAGATAAGGTGGAAGGTCAGGTATACGAAGATGTCTTAGGCACAATCATTCCAAAGGAAAACCTTTACACTAGTTTAGAAGGGAATGAGCACGGAGCCAAAAGAACATATGGGGTGCAGGGAGCATCAGGCGGTTCCGGTTGGGATCAGGGACAAATGTGGGGGTCCGGACTTGTGACTACCCCATATAAAGACTATGAGATCGGAACAGAATGTACTACAGATGATGAGATTAATTTTAACACAGGGACCGTAAACGGAGAGCCGAATAAAACATATTTCAATTCGGAAGACGGAACTGCTTTCTCCTATACGGACGATCCTTCTTATACCTGGACAACCTATGTAGAAGCAGCTGAAGATGGTACGCATGAACTGATCTTCCAATCCATTGGTGCAAACAGTCAGATGACAGTATACAGTGTGGCCGAGGATGGGACAGAGACAAAGATGGGGTCTGCATCCGGTCCAAGAGGAAGCCAGGGAGCGCAGTGGTACAGCAGCATTGTGCCCACTGAAACAGGAGAGAGCTTATCTTCTGTCAATGTAGACCTTGAAAAAGGAAAACGCTATAAAGTTGTTATTGCATCTTACAGCAATGTAGATAACAAGGACATGCAGGTAGGACTTGCATGGATTACACCTTCACAAAAACAGGCAAATATTGACAATGCTGTGAAAGCAGCAGAGGAGAATGACACAGTTGTTATTTTCGCATATGCGCAGGTCAGTGATCCGGACACTGGAAATTCTATGATGGGACAGGCCGGTGAGCCAGGAAAACGGGAAGACTGTACTCTGAAATTAGATGATGACCAGCAGGAAATGATTCTGAAGGTAGCCAAAGCTGCCCATGCAAAGGGTAATAAAGTGGCGGTTGTTCTTAACAATGATTCACAGGTTGTTATGGAGGACTGGATTGATGAGGCAGATGCGATTCTTGAGATGTATTTCCCGGGACAGCGCGGAGGTGTGGCTACAGCGAGACTTCTGACGGGTGAAGTAAACCCAAGCGGTAAGCTGGCATTTACCATTCCAAAGAAAGATACAGATACTATCATCACTTATTCCGATGAGGCGTGGAATAATTATATTGTAGCAGATGAAAATGGAAATACTACCACTTACGAGGAGGGCATCAACACAGGTTATCGTTGGTTTGATGAAATGGGAATCGAACCACAGTATGATTTTGGTTACGGGCTTTCCTATACAACCTTTGCATACGGAGATATGACTGTGGTTGAGAAGGCAGAAGAGGGTGAAAAGGTAGGCTTCGATGTCAGCTTTACCGTTACCAATACCGGTGATGTGACAGGAAGTGAGGTTGCACAGATCTACTTGGGCGAGGCTCAGGTGCCGGAAGGAATTCAGACATCCAAATACCAGCTGGCCGGTTATGAGAAGGTAAAAGATTTGAAACCCGGCGAGACCAGAAATGTGACGATTCATGTATCCGAGCGTTCCCTGTCCTACTGGAACTCCAACCTGGAGGCACTGAACGTCAACAGTGACGGAACAAAAGATAAGTGGACTGTGGCTGAAGGTTCCAGAACGATTTATGTGGGCGCAGCATCCGACAATCTTTTGCTGAATGCTACCGTAGAAGTAAAGGAAAAGGCAACCCAGGCAGATCTGGATAAGGCAACCGCAGAGGCGCAGGCAGCCAAAGAAAAGGCAGAGGCAGCTAAGAAGGAAGCAGAAAAAGCCCAGGCAGCGGCAAAAGAGGCAGAGGAAAAGGCCCAGGCGGCCAAGAAGGAAGCCGAAGCAGCCGAAGAGAGAGCCGAGGCTGCAAAGAAGGAGGCCCAGGCAGCGGCAGAGGAAGCCAGACAAATGGCAGCAGCTGAGCAGAAAAAAGCGGAGGAAGCTATTGCTAAGGCCCAGGCAGCCCAGGCAGCAGCCGACAAGGCCCAGGCAGCAGTGGAGGAACTGAAAAACAGCATAGGAAAACAAAAACCAGTTCCTGAAGTAGGAAAGACAGCAACCGTGGGCAGCCTGAAGTATCAGGTAACCAAATCGAATGCAACCACCGGAACAGTAAAGGTGACAGGTTTAAAATCAAAATCAATCAAGAGTGTTGTGATACCAAAGACAGTCAAGATAGGCGGTTACACATTTAAAGTGACAGCCATCGGGACCAATGCCTTTAAAAACTGTAAAAAGCTGAAAAAGGTGACTATAAAATCCACGGCCATAAAAACCGTAGGCAAGGGAGCATTTAAGAACATTTCGAAAAAAGCAACGATTAAGGTTCCGGCTTCCAAGTTCAGCTCCTATAAAAAGTTATTAAAGAAATCAGGGCTTGCATCAACAGTGAAAATTAAGAAAGCGTAAATAGCGGCCAGCTATCTGATTTCATAACTAAAAACCCCGAAATCCCCAGCGTCTATGCAGGATTTCGGGGTTTTTAAATTTTCAATGACTGGAAACTTTTTTTAAGAGCCTCTCATACATCACCACCATCAATAAAAGGACAACCAGCAGATAAAACGGAAACAGTACCACACTGATATGGTTGGCAATCAATCCGAACAGGGGAGGCATCAGACAGGTTCCCACATAAGCGGAAGCCATCTGAACGCCAATAACTGCCTGGGATCTGTCTGCGCCAAAGTGTGCCGGTGTAGAATGTATTATGGACGGATAAACCGGAGCACATCCCAGACCAATCAGAATCAGTCCCAAAAGGGAAGAAGGTCCTCCAAAAGGCAGTATCAGGGATATGAGCCCTGCCAATATAAAGCCCTGACCAATCCGTATCATCTGTGTATCACTCAGCTTGAATGTCAGAAAGCCGCTGAGAGCCCGGCCTATGGTAATTCCAATAAAAAACAGGCTTGCAAAGCCGGCCGCAGACTCTGGGGACACTCCCTGGTACAATACCAAATAACTGCTGGCCCATAAACCAGTTGTCTGTTCCAATGCACAGTAGCAGAAAAAAGTAACCATTACTTCTTTTGCACCGGGGATTTTTACAATTTGTTTTAATGTGAGCGGCTTTTCTGAAGAACTCTTTTTCGCATCGATGATACCGTTCGCTTTTTTTTGCCAAAGGGGCAGACTCAGCAATAGAATCACTGTCAAGCCAACTTGAAGGATTCCAATATAGAGGTATCCCATATTCCACTTCTGTTGGCCTCTTAATGCGTATCCCATGACATATGGTCCAAGGGAAGCGCCGACTCCCCACATACAGTGCAGCCAGCTCATATGGCGGCTTGCATAGTGAAGTGCCACATAATTATTCAGCGAGGCATCCACACTTCCCGCCCCCAGTCCGTATGGAACTGCCCACAGGCACAGCATCCAGAAAGAATCGCTTACAGAAAAACCGAACAGGGCAGACGCAGTCAGAAATACGCTGATAACGGTAACTTTCCCCGTACCCAGTTTTCTTGTCAGCCGGTCACTCATCAGGCTCGATACAATGGTTCCGACTGCTATGATCATAGAAATAATACCCGCATAGGAGACAGGTACTCCGAATTCCCTATACATAGTCGGCCAAGCGGACCCTAAAAGTGCGTCGGGCAAGCCCAGACTGATAAACGCCAGATAAATAACTGCCAATAATAACTGAAACATTTTACTTCTCCTCCAATTACGATTCCTGCATAAAAAATATGGCAGGTAAATTTAAATAATTTCTTTATCAAAATAATACCGCCATTTTAAGATTGATTCAATTCCATTACCGTCGTATAATATAACAAAAACGACTTTTGGGAGGGGAGAGTATGGCATTACAAAAATGTGGCCTAAACATAAACCAGGCGTCCAGGGAGCTTCAGCCCCACGGAACCTTGGATTTTCCATGTGCAGGTTATGCATCCCGGTATACAGACAGGCCGGAGGATGCGATTCTCTGGCACTGGCACGATGAATTGGAAATCATGTTTATTAAAGAGGGGGGACTGCGGGTTCGGGTACCCCAAATGTCCTTTGAACTGAAAAAAGGGGACTGCCTTGCTATAAATTCCAATGTTCTTCATTATGCCATCGCAGCTCCCTTTTGTGAACTGCATTCTATAGTCTTTGCTCCTGGGCTGATCACCGGAAATAATGAGACGGTATATGCCAAAAAATATATGGGTCCACTGCAATCCTGCACTTCCTTTCAAGGCTATTTATGGAAGGAGGACAGTAGTATGGCGGAGCTGTTTTGCAGCGCTTTTCAAGCACTGTCACAGGAAAACCCCGGTTATGAGTTTATAGTAAGGGAGATGCTGTCCAAGCTGTGTCTTCGGATTTATGAAAAATTTTTTCAGGATATGGAATTAGTGGACAGAGGCCAGGATCTGGACAGTCTCCGTGTACGTAAAATGCTTACGTTTATTCACTGCAATTTTGCAAAAAGCATAACCCTGCCGGAAATAGCAGAGACTGCCGGTATAGGGGAGCGCGAATGCCTGAGATGTTTTAAACGGACGATTCAGCTTTCTCCCATGCAGTACCTGCTGAAATACAGGATTATGTACGGTGCCAAGCAGCTATTGGAAAATCCGGCCAGCAGCATCTCCGAGATTGCCGCACAAAGCGGTTTTGACAGTCCAAGCAATTTTTCAAAAATGTTCCGGCGCTTTTATAACTGTGCACCAAGAGATTACATAAAAATACATCAACCGGATGCCGAATGGGAATAACAAAAGAAGAAGGAGATAAAAATGAAGCTCTTATATCAATTTGGGATTATTTTATTTGTGACGTTTTTGGGGGAAGTGCTAAACGCATTTATCCCTCTGCCTATACCTGCCAGCATTTACGGTCTGCTTCTGATGCTGTTCTGCCTGTGCACAAAGATAATTAAGCTCAATCAGGTCAAGATCGCTGCAGATTTTCTGCTGGATATTATGCCGCCCATGTTTATTCCGGCTGCTGTGGGACTTATCGTGGTTTGGAAGGAACTGCAGTCAGTTTTAATACCCATTCTGATAATCACTGCGGTTACCACCGTGGTTGTGATGGGAGTTACTGGGAGGACAGCCCAGGGGATTCTGCGCAGGAGCAGAAGAGGGGAGGACGATTAGATGAGAGACTTTTTATGCAATTCCCAATACTTTGGGGTGGCAGTCTGCATCATCGGTTATGGTCTTGGCATGTACTTAAGAAAAAAATTGAAATGGCCGTTCCTGAATCCTCTGCTGGTATCCATCCTGTTTGTGATAATGGTGGTGCAGGCGGCAGGTGTGGATTATGAGAGCTTTCATGAGTCCGCAAAATACTTGAGCTACCTTCTCACACCCGCTACAGTCTGCCTTGCAATTCCCCTGTATCAGCAGATACGCGTGCTGAGGGAGCATTTTGTAGCCGTGATTCTGGGAATTGTTGCGGGAGTATTGTCAAGCCTTGGAAGTGTTTTGGGGTTGGCTTACCTGTTTGGACTGAATCATACTTACTATGTAACTCTGCTCCCCAAATCCATCACAACAGCCATCGGCATGGGAATCTCCGAGGAGCTGGGAGGGATCACTACCATTACGGTGGCTGTGATAGTGGTGACCGGGGTGGTCGGAAATATTGTGGGAGAGCAGATATGCAAGCTTTTCCGCATCAGTGACCCGGTGGCTGTTGGGCTGGCACTGGGCACCTCCGCCCACGCCATAGGAACCACAAAGGCCCTGGAGCTGGGAGAGGTTCAGGGAGCCATGAGCAGTCTCTCCATTGCGGTGGCAGGTCTTCTGACTGTGATCGGCGCTTCCGTTTTCGCTAATTTTCTGTAGTGATAAAAGCCGCAGGGCTGTAAAAGAATTACACAGCTCTGCGGCCTTTGCCTGCGGAAAAATAATTATTTAAAGTGAGGAAATCTGGGAATTTAGCAGATGCCCTGAGCGTTCATAGCATTTACGACCTTCTCAAATCCCGCGATGTTTGCGCCAACAACATAGTTGCCGGGAGCTCCGTAACGCTCTGCGGCGTCTGCCATATTGTGACAGATATTTACCATAATGCCTCTGAGCTTTGAATCCACTTCCTCAAAGGACCAGCTCAGGCGCTCGCTGTTCTGAGACATCTCCAGAGCGGAGGTGGCGACACCGCCTGCATTTGCAGCCTTTCCGGGAGCAAAGAGCACACCGTTCTGCTGTAGGTATTCGGTTGCTTCCAGAGTGGTAGGCATGTTAGCACCCTCGGCAACCGCCATGCACCCATTGGCTACCAGAGCCTTGGCGTCATCTAAGAACAGCTCATTCTGTGTGGCGCAGGGAAGGGCAATGTCGCATTTTACGGTCCATACGCCTCTGCCTTCGTGGTACTCGGAGTTTGGCCTGTAGTTCTTGTATTCTGTCAGACGTGCGCGGTTTACTTCCTTGATCTCCTTAATTGCAGCTAAATCAATACCTTCCGAATCATAGATCCATCCGGTGGAGTCGCTCATAGTCACAACCTTTGCGCCCAGCTCCTGAGCCTTCTGGGTAGCATAGATAGCCACATTTCCTGAACCGGATACGCAGACGGTCTTGCCTGCAATCTCTTTGCCGTTGATCTTTAGCATCTCTTGCGTTAAGTATAACAGACCGTAGCCGGTAGCTTCTGTTCTGGCCAGAGATCCGCCGTAGGAGAGTCCTTTTCCTGTAAGCACGCCTTCGTACACGCCCCGGATTCTTTTGTACTGTCCGAACATGTAGCCGATTTCACGGGCGCCTGTTCCGATATCACCTGCAGGAACGTCTGTGTCAGCGCCAATGTACTTGCACAGCTCTGTCATAAAGCTCTGGCAGAAGGCCATCACTTCTCTGTCTGACTTGCCCTTGGGATCAAAGTCAGCGCCGCCTTTCCCGCCGCCGATAGGCAGACCGGTCAGGGAGTTTTTAAATACCTGCTCAAAGCCCAGGAATTTAATAATACCCAGATTTACGGATGGATGTAAGCGCAGACCGCCCTTGTAGGGACCAATGGCACTGTTGAACTGTACACGGTATCCTGTGTTTACCTGTACCTGTCCTTTGTCGTCCACCCACGGTACTCTGAACTTAAACTGCCTCTCCGGAATGACAAGTCTTTCCAGCAAAGCATCTTTTCTATACTTTTCCTCATTTGCTTCAATGACAACACGAAGAGACTCCAGCACCTCTTTCACTGCCTGGTGGAATTCCGGCTCTGCGGGATTCTGCTCAACTACTTTTGCAATTACCTCGTCAACGTATGACATTCTTTTTCCTCCTCACATTGTGTATCTTTCATCCTTTAGTTTGATAAAGTTTCCTTGCCCATTATAGCAAAAGAATCACCGTTCGTAAATAAAAAACTCAAAAAAACACGCGGTTTGTTCAGGATAAATAATAAATAAAAGTTAAATCTCTTAAGATTTCAAGAAGTTGGTGTACATTTTTTGGGAGATTTTGTATAATGAACCTAACAACGAAAAGAGGTGCATACAGGCATATGGAGAACGGCAAGTACAGAGGGTTGACTGGACCGGAAGTAGATAAAAGGGTCGAGACCGGCCTTATGAATGTGACAGACAACAACATGTTTAAGACCAAAAAAGAAATCATTATCACCCATACTGTGACTTATTTCAACTTTTTGAACTTATTTTTAGCTATCCTGATCATTATATCCGGACAGTTTAAAAATCTGACCTTTATGGGGGTTATTATCATAAACTCCGTAATCGGTATCATTCAGGAGATGAAGGTCAAAAAACTGGTGGATAAGCTTTCTGTGATTACAGCTTCAAAAGCCAGAGTAATCCGGGATGGGGCGGAGCAGGAGATCGCCATTGAGAAGGTGGTCCAGGACGATTTGGTGTCTGTGGCAAATGGAGATCAGGTCTGTTCTGACTGCGTGGTCCTGGAGTCTGACGGGATGGAGGTCAATGAGTCCATGCTCACAGGCGAATCCAAGCCAGTGAGGAAAAAGCCGGGGGACAAGCTGCTTTCCGGAAGTTACCTGGTAGCCGGCAGCGGTCTGGGAAGAGTGGAGCACGTGGGAGAGGAAAACTATGCCACTGTGCTTGCGCGCAAGGCCAAGACAAAGAAGAGGGCTTCCTCTGAGATGCAGAGAACAATCCGCCGGATCATAAAGGTAATCGGTGTCCTGATCATCCCCATTGGAATCCTGCTTTACATGTCACAGGGGAGAGTTGACGGCGCAACCGTATCCGACCGGTTGGTGGCAACCGTTGCGGGTGTGACCGGAATGATTCCGGAGGGGCTGGTGCTGCTCACCAGTATTTCGTTCATATTGGGCGTGGGAAGGCTGGCCAGGAAACGTGCCCTTGTGCAGGAGATGGAGGCCATAGAGGCCCTGGCCCGTGTAAATGTGCTGTGCCTGGATAAGACAGGAACCATCA
Source organism: Ruminococcus sp. 8Y-12 (assembly GCF_058119865.1). Classification (NCBI taxonomy): domain Bacteria; kingdom Bacillati; phylum Bacillota; class Clostridia; order Eubacteriales; family Oscillospiraceae; genus Ruminococcus; species Ruminococcus sp. 8Y-12. The sequence continues at coordinate 3,132,878 of NZ_CM176623.1, forward strand.
CCACCGGAGACCTTGAGGTGGTGGAAGTGCTCGGGGTAGGAGAAACCCAGAGCGAGCGGGTGGAGATGATTATGAATGAACTCTCCTTTGCCTTTGACGATGTAAACAACACCCAGGATGCGCTCATGAAGCGTTTCCGCAAGATGAATATCTGGACAGTGACGGAAAAGATTCCATTCTCCTCTGAGAGAAAATACAGGGCTATCCGCTTTGAGGGGGAGGGGTGCTTTGTCTTGGGCGCTCCTGAGTTTCTTCTGAAGGATGAGCCCGAGCTGAAGCAGAAGGTGGACGGTTACTCTGCGGAGGGATATCGCGTACTACTGTTGGGCAGTTGTAAGAATATATTTTCCGAGACAGGGGAGGTAGAGGATGTAACCCCGGTGGGTTTGATCGTAATTTCAGACTGTATCCGTCCGGAGGCCATGCCCACTTTTGCCTATTTCAGAGAGCAGAATGTGGACATCAAGGTGATCTCAGGGGATAATCCTGTGACGGTCTCCAAGATTGCCGTAAAGGCCGGCCTGGAGGGAGGGGAGCATTATGTGGATGCCAATACCCTGCCCGAGGACTTCGGGGAGCTTTGCAAGGCAGTGGAGAATTATTCTGTTTACGGCCGCGTGAAACCGGAGCAAAAGCAGAGAATTGTACAGGCATACCAAGCCAACAAAAAGGTGGTCGGAATGGTTGGAGACGGTGTCAATGACGTGCTTGCCCTAAAGGACTCAGACTGTGGAATCGCCATGGCAGCCGGCAGCGATGCAGCCAAGCAGGTGGCCCACATTGTTTTGCTGGACTCTAACTTTGCCTGCCTGAAAAATATTGTCAGTGAGGGGCGTACCATTATCACTAACATTGAGAGGGTGAGCTCCCTGTATCTGACGAAAACCATATACTCAGCGCTGCTCTGTGTGATATTTATTTTTTTGGAGAGGTCCTATCCCTTTATTCCTATTCAGCTCTCCTGGATCAGCGCTACGGCCATAGGTATCCCAAGCTTTGTGCTGGCACTGGAGCACACCGAGTCTGTAAACAGCAGCGGATTTTTGCGCCATGTGCTGAGGACTGCGCTGCCGTCGGCGATTACTATGGTCCTGAGTCTTCTGGTGATTCAGGGGTTGGCACCTTTCTGGGGAGTGGATGACACCATGACATATACCTTTGACCTCCTGGTTGGAGGCATGGTGGGGATGATGGTTGTAGTCAAGGTATGTATGCCTATGAACTGGCTGAGGAGGACCTTGAGCATCAGTCTGATTGCCATATTCAGCGCTGGAATCGTGTTAGTGCCGGGACTTCTGGGAATTTATGAAATCTTCCGCTGGGAGATGCTGCTGATGATTCCCATGGTGTGTATGGTAATGGTATTCTTTAAAATCTTTACAGATTTTGCAGAGCTTTGCTTTAAAGTCAGGCCATGGCTGAGGAAAAAGATTGCAAAATGGAAAGGCGAGGAGGAGACAGCGGAACTTAGGGCCTGAACATGCAGAAGGAACATATGGGGTGCTCTTTGCATATCCTGATATAGAAAGGATATATGAGGAGACTTTATGGCTAGAATCGTAGTAGATGCCGGACACGGGGGCAGCGATCCCGGAGCTGTGTTCGAGGGGCGTCAGGAAAAGGACGATACCCTGAGACTGGCGCTGGCAGTTGGGGAAATTCTCCAGAATCGTGGACAGGATGTTATTTTTACAAGAACGGAAGATATCTATCAGACTCCGTTTCAGAAGGCTACAATCGCAAATGAGGAAGACGCGGACTTTTTTATATCCATACACCGCAATTCCAGTCCGGTTCCGAACCAGTACAATGGGGTGGAGACACTGGTTTATGATGACAGCGGGCTTAAATCTGAGGTTGCGCAGAACATAAACAGTGAGCTGGAGCAGGTGGGATTTCGCAATATCGGTGTGAAGGAAAGACCGGGCCTGGTGGTATTGCGCAGGACAAATATGCCGGCAGTGCTGGTGGAGGCGGGATTCATCAACAGCGATGTGGACAACAGACTCTTTGACGATGAGTTTGATGCAATTGCAGAGGGGATTGCAAACGGTCTGCTACAGGCTCTTGAGGAGAACAACAGTGCCCAGGAAGTCACATATATGGAGGAAGAAGAGATCGTTTATAAGGTCCAGACCGGTGCCTTCCGGGAGCCGGAGAATGCGGAGGGGCTTCTCTATCAGTTGCAGCAGCAGGGGTTTCCTGCCTATACAGTGGAAGAGGAGGGACTTTATAAAGTTCTTGTGGGAGCATTCGGAAGGCTGGACAATGCAGCACGGATGGAGACAGTACTCAGAAGGTATGGATACAACACTTATATTACAACTTAGTAAACAGCAGCGTGAAGGCTTTGGCATCACGCTGCTGTTTGTGACAGTTCAGCCAAGCTGCCCTGTTACTGCATAAATCCATTAAAATCGCCTGGGGCAATGGGATTTATGCACTTTTGCATCATGTTCTTACGGTATGCGCAGTAAATGCGCACACCTGCTAGAACTGCTGCTGCTGTTTCTTAAAAATTTTTAAGAATCCCAAAAAATACTTTCTCATTTATTCATATAATGTTATTATAAAGGGTAAAAATAGCATTAAGAAGATGAAGCTGAGAGGGAAAAAATGGGCAGCAGAAAAAAGAAAAAAATGACAGCCAGGTATTCGAAAGAGAGGATTGAAAATACAAAAGAGGCAAAAAGTCATCCGAAAAAGCCAGAGGCACCTGTGCATCCGGAGCCAGAGGATACCGGCATTGAAATACAGTCAAAGATAAATGGGAAAGAAGAGATAGCAAAGGGTTCGGAGCCGGTTAAAATAGAGATGGACACAGAGGCCCGGGCTGATGTTTCAGACCAGGCAAGGCCTGAGAATGAGTTAGATACAGCTGAAGTTGAGCTTTTGACACAGGGATCGGCAGAACAGGAAGAACAGGACAAACAGCCAGCTAAAGAACAGGAAGAGCAGGACAAACAGCCAGCTAAAGAACAGGAAGAGCAGGACAAACAGCCAGCTAAAGAACAGGAAGAGCAGGACAAACAGCCAGCTAAAGAACAGGAAGAGCAGGACAAACAGCCTGTCACAGAACAGGAAGTACAGAATCAACAGCCATCCGCGGATCAGGAAGTACAGGGCGAACAGCCAGCCACGGATCAGGAAGTACAGGGGGAACAGCCGTCCAGGGATCAGGAAGTACAGGGGGAACAGCCGTCCGCGGATCAGGAAGTACAGGGCGAACAGCCAGCCACAGATCATGAAAAGAAAGAGGAATTCCAGAACCAGGAAGCATTTTCTCAGAAGTCAGAAGATAGTATGGAGACACAAAAAAAGTTCCCATGGAAAAAGGCTGGCCTGATCGCAGGGGGCAGTATTGTGGGAATTGCTGCAGTAGTCTATATAAGCGGGATGATTTATCTGAGGGATAAATTTTTTGTGAATACCACCATCAATGGCATCGATGCTTCCTATAGTACGGTTGAGGAGATTGAGCAGAAGATTGCGGATATGGTAAAGAAATATTCTATCACACTAAGTGAGCGAGGAAATGCCAGGGAGACTATTTCGGCGGATCAGATCGGTTACCACTATGTGACGAAAGGTGAGGTGGAAGGATTTAAGAGTCAGCAGAAGATGTATGCTTGGCCGGCCTCTTTCTTTCAGCAGGCGGATTATTATTTTGAGTCCAGCACTGCCTTTGACCAGGACATGCTTTATGAAGCCATTGACGCACTGAAGTGCTTCAGCAAAGGGGTGGAGGTGGCGCCCAAAAACGCCTACATGAAGTTTAACGGCACTACCTATGAAGTGGCTGAGGAAAAGCAGGGGAAAAAGGTCAGCAAGAAAAAACTTCGCAAAACACTTAGCCAGGCCATTGAAAAGAGTGAGCCATCCTTTTCACTTGAGGAGGAGGGCTGTTATGTAAAACCCAAAGTGACAACAAAAGACAGAGACTTAAATCAGCTTGTGGAGAATATGAATAGGTTTGCCGAGGTGAAAATTTCCTACAATTTCGGAGACCAGGAGGAGGTCTTGGACGGCAGCATAATCAGCAAATGGCTCAGCTATGACAAAGATGGAAATGTCTCCCTGGATGATAACAGGATCGCGCTATATGTGGATTATCTGGCTGAGAGGTATGACACATACGGAAAACCCAGGGAATTCCGCACTCACGATGGATCTTATGTGACTGTGGAGGGTGGTAAATATGGCTGGCTCATAGACCGGGAGGCCGAAACAGCGGAGCTGACTTCTCTGATTTACGATGGGGCTCAGGTGCCAGGAAGGGACCCGGTATACGCCCAGACGGCAGTAAGCCGCCACAACAGTGACTTGGGGGATGACTACGTGGAGGTGGATCTCACACGGCAGCATCTGTGGATGTACATTGGAGGGAGGATGGTAGTGTCCTCGGATTTTGTGTCCGGAACATACACCAATTACGGTAGGAGAACACCACCGGGTACCTTTACACTTTACTACAAGAAATCTCCGGCTGTTTTAAAGAGTAACACACCTGGTGATAGCTATGAGAATCCGGTTACCTACTGGATGCCCTTTAACGGAGGAATTGGTCTGCACGATGCTAATTGGAGAGGCAGCTTCGGAGGAGAGATATACCGCTACAGCGGCTCTCACGGATGTATCAATCTGCCCACCGGGGCTGCAGGGGAGATTTATGAGCAGATCTATGCGGGCATGCCCGTTATCTGTTTCTATCGGTAGGAGCAGGAAGATGAGATACCACAATATAGAGAAGGCAGTATTTCTGGAGCGGCCCAACCGCTTTGTAGCGGTAGTTGACAGGAGCGGTCAGCGGGAAACCTGCCATGTAAAGAATACAGGGCGATGCAGGGAACTGCTGGTGCCCGGAGCCAGGGTTTATTTGGAGAAGTCTAACAATCCGGCCAGAAAAACAAAATATGACCTGGTGTGTGTGAAAAAGGGGAATACTATGGTAAACATGGATTCCCAGATCCCCAATGCTGCAGTCAGAGAGTGGATCGAAAACGGTGGCCTTTTTCGGAAATTGACCCTGGTTAAGCCTGAGACAAAGTATGGCAGCTCCAGATTTGATCTCTACCTGGAGGCAGATGGGAAAAAGATTTTTATGGAGGTCAAAGGTGTGACACTGGAGGAGGGCGGCATTGCCAGGTTTCCCGATGCCCCCACTATGAGGGGGATCAAGCATATTCAGGAGTTGGTGAAGTGTGTGGAGGAGGGCTACGAAGCCTATATTCTCTTTGTTATACAGATGAAAGGTGTGACTGCTTTTGAACCGAATGACAGGACGCACAGGGAGTTCGGAGAAGCCCTGCGTTTTGCCGCGGAAAGAGGGGTTCATATTATGGCCTATGATTGTACTGTGACGGAGGATTCCATAACCATTGATTCTGAAATAGAAGTGAGGTTACAGTAGGATGCTGGAAGAAATCGCAGAGCCACTTCTCAGGTGGTACAATAAAAATGCCAGGGTGTTGCCCTGGAGAGAGGATGCCTCTCCTTACCGGGTCTGGGTGTCAGAGATTATGTTGCAGCAGACCAGGGTGGAGGCAGTGAAGCCTTTTTTCGAGCGTTTTACACAAGCACTGCCCGGGATTGAGGAGCTGGCCAGTTGTCCGGAGGACAGATTGCTGAAGCTCTGGGAGGGGCTGGGATATTACAACCGTGTAAAAAATATGCAGAAAGCAGCCAGGCTGGTGCTAGACCAGTATGACGGATGTATGCCAGGAGATTATGAAAGCCTTTTGAAACTGCCTGGAATCGGTCCCTACACAGCAGGGGCAGTGGCCTCCATTGCCTTTGGAATACCGGTTCCGGCTGTGGACGGCAATGTGCTCAGAGTGATAACCAGACTCACAGCCAGTGAGGCGGATATTGCGAGCACGGCTGTGCGCAGGGAGATGGAGGGACAGATCAGAAAGGTTATGCCAGCGGACCGGTCCGGGGACTTTAATCAGGCTTTGATGGAGCTGGGGGCTGTGGTCTGCGTTCCAAACGGGGAGGCAAAATGCTCATGCTGTCCTCTGCGCCACCTGTGCAGGGCAAGGGCTGAGGGACGGGTGGAGGATTTACCCAGAAAAACCCCCAAAAAACCCAGACGCATGGAGGAGAGGACAGTTCTGGTGATTCGGGACGGCAGCCGCTCTGCAATTCGAAAGAGGCCGAAAAAAGGTCTTCTCGCCGGCTTGTATGAATTGCCTAATCTGGCAGGGCACTTGGGGGAAGAGGCTGTTCTTGAGGAAATAAAAAAGAAGGGCCTGGCTCCTCTGCACATCACCCGTCTTCCGGAGGCCAAGCATATATTCAGCCACATTGAATGGAGGATGATTGGGTATGCTGTCAGAGTAGCCCAGTTGGAGGAGGAAATGGCAGGCGACCTGATATTTGTGGAACCGGAAAAGACAGAGAGAGAATACCCGATTCCGGCGGCATTTGCCGCATATACGGATTATTTACAGATACGGCTGGGGCAGGAAAAGTACCAGCGTTCAGAACAGGAGGAGAAACAGTGAAAATATTATCCATAGCAATCCCATGCTACAATTCTGAGGCCTATATGGCAAAATGTATTGAATCCCTGCTGCCCGGGGGAGATGACGTGGAGATTTTAGTGGTCAATGATGGGTCCAGTGATGAGACAGGGGTGATTGCGGATGAGTATGCCCGCAGATATCCGGGAATTGTCAGGGCTATCCACCAGGAGAACGGCGGACACGGGGAGGCAGTCAATGCAGGACTTAAAAATGCCACAGGGCTTTATTATAAAGTGGTGGACAGTGATGACTGGGTGGACAGGGAGGCTTACCTGAAGATTTTAAACACCTTGAAGGAGCTGTTGGGAGGGCCACAGACGGTAGATATGTTTATCAGCAACTTTATCTATGACAAAGTGGGTGTGAGAAGAAAGAAGATCATGCAGTACCGCTCAGCATTTCCACAGGAGGAGATCTTTGGCTGGGAGCAGGTAAAGCGCCTGAGAAAGGGGCATTATATCCTGATGCACTCTGTGATCTACAGGACAAAGCTGCTTAGGGAATGTGGCCTGGAGCTGCCAAAGCATACCTTTTACGTAGACAACCTGTTCGTTTTCCAGCCTCTGCCTTATGTAAAGAATATGTACTACCTGGATGTAAACTTTTACCACTACTTTATCGGCCGTGAAGACCAGTCCGTAAACGAAGAAGTCATGATCCGCAGAATTGACCAGCAGCTCAGGGTAAACAAGATTATGATTGATACCATGGCGGGGCGGAGGCTGTCAGATAAGAAGTTAAAAACCTATATGGTAAATTATCTGGATATTATCATGACGGTTTCATCCATTATGCTGATCCGTTCCGGTACGGAGGAGAATTTTCAGAAGAAACAGGAGCTATGGCAGTACCTGAAAAAAGCAGACCGAAAGCTGTACTACAAGATCAGGACGGGAATCCTGGGCCGCACAGTCAACCTGCCGGGCAAGGGCGGAAGGCAGGTTTCCGTGGCAGCGTACAAAGTAACCCAGAAGTTTTTCGGATTTAATTAGTTGAGAAAAAGCAGTGATTCCCGGTAAAGCGAAACCGTGATATCTGTTTGGAAGTTAAAGGACTCTCCATCCGCATGGACAGGCAGCGGGTGGGGAGTTTTTAGCTGGGCTTTTTTGCAGCGGTAGATATGTACTCCACGGTAGTTCACGTGCTTTCCGCGAAAGGCTGTGGGGAGGAGCATCAGCACCTTGAGTTTGGGCATCTGTTCAATGACGCAGACATCCAGCCAGCCGTCCCCACACTTTGCCTCAGGGCAGAACATGAATCCTCCTCCCTCATATTTCTGATTCATCACTGTTGCGAAAAAAACGCGGTCAAAGCGCAGTTCCTTTTCGTTATCCAGGGTGAGCAGAAGAGGCGAAGGTTTTAACAGCAACAGCTGCCTCAGGGCAATGCCCATATACGTCAGCTTTCCAAGATGAAACCGGTTGAGGATTCTTTTTATGCCGGAGTGCAGGGCCTCATGGCAGACAGCGGCATCATAGCCGATACCTGTACTGACCGCAAAGCTCCGGCTCTGTGTTCCATTTGTAATGTACCCCACATCCATGGGTATGGAGGATTTGGGATACAGGATTCTATCCAGCGCTTTTAGGGGATCGGAGGGGATGCCCAAAGAGCGTGCCAGATCATTGCTGGAGCCTGTGGGAATATAGCCGAAGGATACATCAGACAGGCAGGGGATTCCGGAGATTACCTCGTTTGCAGTGCCGTCACCGCCTACGGCAACCAGTGTGGGATTTTGGTGTTTCCGGCAGATGGTATCTGCAAGCGCAGTAGCATGCCCCCCGTGCTTTGTGAAAAAGACCTGGTGTTGGATAGATTCTCGGTTAAGCTGGGCTTCTATAAGCTGCCATCTGCGGATACCTCTGTTGGAGCTGGATTTGGGATTGACGATAAAATAGTACATAGTGGTTCCCTCGAGATTGGATTTATAGTAATGTAACAGTTCTGACGGAGGAAGCTGTTTCCCAAAGGCGGATGATGGTGCTGTCCAGACGATTTCCTAACAAGCTTTGGGGTAACTCCGAGTGGTAACGCAGTAACATACCTGACCCGTCTGAAATGTTACATAGTAACTTCATTTTAGCAGTTTTTAGAAGGAGAATCAATTCTCAATTGTCATTTGGAATATTTTATGCTAAGATGTTAACTATCCATATATGGGAGATTTGGAAGCTCCTGTATAATAAAGAAAAGAAGAACAAATGAGGCAGGAGGCAGGTTATGGAAAATGAAGTAGTTTCCAAAAATTTTATTGAACAGATCATTGAGAAGGATCTGGCGGAGGGACACTGTAAGCAGGTGTGTACCCGGTTTCCGCCGGAACCCAACGGTTATCTTCATATAGGGCATGCAAAAGCGATTCTGTTAAACTATGGCTTGGCAAAGAAGTATAACGGCAAGTTCAATATGCGCTTTGACGATACCAACCCCACAAAGGAGAAATCTGAGTTTGTAGAGTCCATCAAGGCGGATATCCAGTGGCTGGGGGCAGACTGGGAGGACAGACTGTACTTTGCGTCTGACTACTTTGAGCAGATGTATGAGGCTGCGGTCAAGCTGATTAAAAAGGGAAAGGCCTATGTGTGTGATCTGACGCCGGAGGAGATCCGGGAGTACAGGGGAACCCTGACAGAGCCGGGAAAGAACAGTCCGTACCGGGACAGAAGCGTTGAGGAAAACTTGGAACTGTTTGAGGCCATGAAGAATGGTAAATATGCGGACGGGGAGAAGGTGCTGAGAGCGAAGATTGATATGGCTTCCCCCAACATTAATATGAGAGATCCGATTATTTACCGTGTAGCCCGTATGCATCACCACAGGACTGGGGATGCGTGGTGTATTTATCCCATGTACGATTTTGCGCATCCCATTGAGGATGCCATTGAGGGGGTAACCCACTCTATCTGTACTCTGGAGTTTGAGGATCACAGGCCTCTCTACGACTGGGTAGTGAAAGAAGTGGAGTACGAAAATCCGCCAAAGCAGATTGAGTTTGCTAAGCTGTATCTGACTAATGTGGTCACCGGAAAGAGATATATCAAAAAGCTGGTGGAGGAGGGCATTGTGGACGGCTGGGATGATCCCAGGCTGGTATCCATAGCAGCCCTAAAGCGCAGGGGATTTACCCCGGAGTCCATCAAAATGTTCGTGGATCTCTGCGGAGTCAGCAAGAGCCAGAGCTCTGTGGATTATGCGATGCTGGAATACTGTATCCGGGAGGACCTGAAGCTGAAAAAGCCCAGGGTGATGGCAGTGCTGGACCCTGTAAAGCTGGTAATCGACAATTATCCGGAGGATCAGATCGAGTATCTGGAGGTGGACAACAATCTGGAAAATGAGTCCCTGGGAAAGCGCCAGGTTCCATTTTGCAGGGAGCTGTACATTGACCGTGAGGACTTTATGGAGAATCCTCCTAAAAAGTATTTCCGCCTCTTCCCGGGAAATGAAGTGCGCCTGATGGGGGCTTATTTCGTGAAATGCAATAGCTTTAAGAAAGACGAGCAGGGAAATGTGACGGAAATCCACTGTACCTATGATCCTGAGACAAAGTGTGGAAGCGGTTTTACAGGCCGTAAGGTAAAGGGAACGATCCACTGGGTAGCGGTTCCCACAGCGCTGAAGGCTGAGGTGCGGCTGTATGAGAACATCATTGATGAAGAAAAAGGCGTCTACAATGAGGATGGGAGCCTGAACCTGAACCCAAATTCGCTGACTGTTCGCACCTGCTATGTGGAGCCAAGCCTTGCACAGGCAGAGGCATATGACAGCTTTCAATTCGTGCGGCAGGGATATTTCTGCGTGGATTCCAAGGATTCCAGGCCTGAAGCTCTGGTGTTTAATCGTATTGTATCCTTAAAGAGCTCCTTCCGATTACCAAAATAGGAGAATTATGAATGAATTGACCATCAGCCTGGAGACGCATTCCTCCAGGCCCCTGTATGAACAGATCTATGATTATATAAAAAAAGAAATCCAAAGTGGAGGGCTGCCTTTTGAAGAGAGGCTGCCCTCTACTAGAAAGCTGGCAAAGCACCTCCAGGTGAGCCGCAGCACCGTTGAGCTGGCCTATGAACAGCTGCTCTCCGAGGGGTACATTCAGGCGGAGCCCTGCAGGGGCTATTTTGTCAGTGAGCTGGACGGGCTGTTTCACCTCAAGCCGGAAAAGGTTTCCGGACAGGCGGGGGATGCTCAGGAGGAAGAACCGTACGAGTATGATTTTTCACCCAGCGGAATTGACTTAAACAGTTTTCCGCACAGCGCATGGAGAAAGATTTCCAGAAACATTCTGAATGAAGAAAATAAAGAGTTTTTCCAGTTGGGAGAGCCGCAGGGGGAGGAAGCCCTCAGAATTACCATTGCCTCCTATCTTCATCAGGCCAGGGGAGTAAACTGTACCCCGGACCAGGTGGTTGTGGGGGCCGGAAATGACTATCTTCTTATGCTGCTATGCACTTTGCTGGGGAGAGGATACACGGCGGCCATGGAAAATCCCACCTACAAGAAGGCGTACCGGGTACTGGAAACTCTCTGCGCTGAAATAGTGGCGGTACATTCCGACTCATATGGGATGGATGTGGAGGAACTCAGGAAGTCCGGTGCCCAGCTCGCCTATGTGATGCCCTCCCATCAGTATCCCATGGGAACCGTCATGCCCATAAAGCGCCGGATGCAGCTGCTGGAATGGGCCGGGGAGGATGCATCGCACTATATTATTGAGGATGACTATGACAGTGAGTTCAGGTATAAGGGAAAGCCCATACCAGCCCTTCAGGGATTCGATGCCGGGGGGAAAGTCATATACCTGGGTACCTTTTCCAGGTCCATTGCACCCTCTATCCGCATCAGTTATATGGTGCTGCCGGGCCGGCTGATGGGCGTTTACCGGGAAAAAGGACGGATATTTTCCTCCACTGTGTCCAGGGTGGATCAGCTGATCATCTCCAGATTTCTGAGTGAAGGCTATTACGAACGCCATTTGAACAGGATGAGGGCGATCTATAAGAGCAGGCATGACGTCCTGCTTGCATATCTTCAAAGTCTGGAGGGCATCTGCCGGATTTCCGGGGAGCATGCGGGAGTACATCTGCTGATTCATTTTCAAAACGGCATGACAGAGTTGAGGGCAGTGGAGCTGGCAAAGCGAGAGGGAATCAAAGTTTACGGGCTTTCCGGCTGCGCCATAGGGCCGCTGCGGCAGGTGGAGACCGGGACCGTGATTTTGGGGTATGCCACCCTGGGGGAGGAGGAGATTGCACGGGCGGCAGAGCGGTTATGCCGCGCTTGGCTAAAGGAAAGTTGACATACAAGATGACCAGAAACAGAAAAAATTGTCAGATATTTCTGCCTTTGGCCATCTTTTTGTATTTACTATTTACTTTTTATAAGTATCCGGGCTATAATTACAAATGTAAACAGTGGTGAAAGAGAGCTTTAGAGGGAGGAGTTAGATTGAGTAAAAAAAGTAATATTTTAGCACTTTGTGGATCTTTCTGTATTTTTGCAGGGGTCCTATTGTTTTCAGAAACAGTGTACGCGGATACGGTTACATTTAATGGGAGCACGTATGAAGTATTTGAAGAAGGAATAACATGGACGGAGGCAGAAGAATATTGCGAGAATCTGGGAGGACATTTGGTTGTGATATCTTCCGAGGAGGAGCAGAAGTTTGTGAGTGGGCTGCTTTCAAGCAGACTGGAATATTATTGGATAGGCGGGCAATATTATCGCAATATAGATGAATGGCTATGGGTAACAGGAGAAGACTTTCAGTACACCAACTGGGCGCCAGGGCAGCCGGATGATGGATTTTCCGGGGGAGAGGGATATCTGGGAATCACTGCCCGTAATACGAGCTATGCAGGTCAATATAAATGGAATGATTATTCAAATACAGGAAGCGCTTCAAGTCTTTCGGACTGTGGTTTCATTTGTGAGTGGGATGAACTGCAGGTAAGCGTATATAATACTCCTACGAAAGCAACAACGCTGGCAATCTATGAAAATAAAGGGAATCCAAAAGAGTATACCTCTGACTATAAGTTGGCGGAAGGTGTTCAGGTATCTGATGGGACAAATATGACCATTACCGGAGTGGACGGACTTGCAGAAATAATTGGGGATGAATGGAAGGAAATCACAGTTTTCAAGAATGGATTTTCCAGCAGGAAGATTTCCAAGGAGAGAGCAAAGGCTTGTAAAAGAATATATCTGCAGCCTGTCTCTGATACGCCGGTGATCAATGGTGTCTGGATCGGTAATTTGGATGCATTGAATGAAGACTATGCAGTTGATCTTACGGATACTGCTGCTGTAACATTAGAAGCGGAAATTCAAAAAAAATAACGGTTAAAACGATAAAGAAGAGCAAAATAAAGATTTCATTAAGTAAAAAGCTTTTAAAAAAGGGGAAAAAGAGAGTAAAAAGCATTACTGTTTTGGCAGCCTTGAATAAAAAAGGAAAGAAGGTATTTAAGCTGGCCGCGAGACTTCCAAAAAGAACGATCATAAAGGTAAGAGTACAGAAAAAGGGATATCTTCCACGGAAAGTAAAACTTAAAGTAAAATAATTTTTAAGGCCTTTGAAGCACTGACAATACGTATAGGTTATACCGAAAGAGTGAGTAATACAGAATGTACGCTCACTCTTTTTATGAAATAAAAGGGATAGCTTTAAAGTACAGAAACGGAGCCATTGCTCCCATAGAAAAAATATTCTTGTTTGCAACAGCCCCTCATTCATTTACCATGTTTAGTTCTCTTCCATATTCTCTGCCACCCGCTGTGCGGTCTCGGAAACAGCATCCGCCACATTCTCTGCCACAGACTTGGCAGCGTCTTTGACATCCTCGGCGGTGTCCTTCACAGTCTGTGCAGACTCCTTGGCGGCTTCCTTCACCGGCTCGGTGGGGATAGTCACGTATTCTCTTGAGGAAGGCTTTTCCTCATCCTCATCCAGATCCTCGTCAAAGTCATCATGGAATTCGTCAAAATCGTCATCCCAGGATTCCTCTTCTTTTTTATATTTATTATTGAAATAAGCGATTCCTCCTGCCACTGCCGCACCGACGAGTGCAGTGCCCACTAAGAATTTCCCAAACTTCTTTGCCATATTTTTGCTCCTTTCATATGGTGGTTAGACCTATTGTAATACTTTTTCTGAAAAAAGAAAAGGGGTAAATTACCGAAAGATTGCCTGCACCAGGAACATATAGAGCAGTGTTCCACTGCCGATGCTGATCAGGGTATTGCGTTTCCACACATGTAAAACTACGACAGCAACCCCAGCGATCAGTTCCGGAAGTCCAAAGGGCGCCCGGATCAGGGATACCGCTTTGAAACAGTAAACCACCAGCATGCCGATAATGGCGTAAGGCAGCACTTTGCCTAAATAGAGTATGTAGGACGGCGTTTTTTTATTACCCGGAAAGAGAAGAAATGGCAGCGCGCGGATAAAAAATGTGATGCCTGCCATAATTAAAACCATAATTAACGCGCGGCTGTCAGGAATTCTCATGGATTTCACCTCCCTTTTCCAGTTTATTCCGGAATATGGTCAGAATCACAAGGATTGAGATCATAGCTGGAAGAATAAAATTGTCTGCACCAAACAGGATCAGGCAGATTACTGAGCACACCACACCGATCATGGCGGCGGCATGGTCTTTGGTACTCAGCCATTGGTCTGTAAATATGACAAGAAAGAGAGCGGTCATTACAAAGTCCACGCCCTTAGTGTTGAAGGATACCACGGAACCGAATATACCGCCCAGAGTACAGCCTGTGATCCAATACAGGTGGTCTAAGACAGAGATAAAAAAATAAAACCAGCCTTCATCTACATCGCTGGGAGGAGTGGAGGATGCCACCAGAGAATACGTCTCATCTGTCAGCTCAAAAATCATTAGCGGTTTCTTGTGCCCCATATCTCTGTACCTGTCTATCAGTGACAGGCCGTAAAAGAGGTGGCGGATCTGAAGCATAACTGTCATTACAGCGGTTGCTATGAGTGTTGCACCTCCGGAGAGGAGGTCGATGGCAACGTACTGCATGGAACCGGCGTAGACAATCACAGCCATAAAGAAAGCCCAGAGAAATGAGAATCCCTTGCTCTCAAGCAGAATGCCAAACCCAAGTCCCAAAAAGAGATAACCGGCCATAACGGGAATGGTTACCGGAAGGGCGGCTCTCAGTGCTTTGCGTTTCATATGGTATCTCCCTTCTAAAGTGTATTTTTTAAGATTTGATGGAACTGACTTCCACAGCGCTCTACCTCACCGAGCACAAGATCAATGTATTCGGGATTTTTATACCAATTGCTCCGTGTAATACCCCTGGTGACAGCCGGACAAACGAAAAAACGGGTATCCGGATAGAGGAGCTGGTAGTAAAGCAGGCAGCGCCTGGCATGGTAGGCCTGACAGGATAGGATGGCAGTTTGCACATCAATGCACATCTGGTCCGTAAGCCTTCTGGAGTAAATGGCATTTTCATAGGTATAGGAAGCCTGTCGTTCTTGTAAAATAGCCTCCAAGGGTACCTGGTGATCTGTTAAAACCCGGGTTAAGAAGGCACATTCATCCGAAAAAGAGGAGCCAATGTATTCTTTCGGTGAGGCAGGGCCGTCAAAGTGTCCGGTGAGGATGCTGTATTTACCGGATACCAGTATCCGGGGGGCGAGTCCTCTGTGATACAGGACAGCAGCGTTTTCGGCAATCTCCCCACAGGAACCTCCGGGGATAAAGATGATATCTGAGTGCTTTGGTATATCCTCTACAAAAATAAAATCTGTGAGAGCCTGATGAAACAGCGGCATATCAGAGACCTCCTGACATAAAAGTTGTGTGTTCTGATTATATCATCTTTATGCGGCCGGGGCAAATTCAAAATGGCTCCCTTGTCTTTCACGGAAAATCATGGTATTCTAGTCCCGTATCAATTAGAGTGACAGGAAATGAGGTATTGTATGTACAGACTTTGTATTTTTGACCTGGATGGAACTCTTGCGGACACGGTGGAATCCATGGCTTACAGTGCTAATCTGGCATTGAAAGAGCTGGGACTGCCCAAACAGCCCGCAGAAGCTTTCCGCTATTTCGCCGGGGATGGAGCCAGGGAACTGGTGAGGCGGTGCCTTGAGGCCGCCGGGGATGACCAGTGTCATTATTTTGAGCGGATGTACGCTCTGTACCGAACGTATTTTGGGGAACACTGCATGTACCATGTGGAGCCTTATCCGGGAATACGCACTCTTCTGGAAAAACTAAAGGGGGCAGGGGTGAGAACCGCTGTGCTCTCCAACAAGCCGCATGCTCAGGCAGTGAATGTGGTGGAGCGCATATTTGGAGATGGCTGCTTTGACTATATACAGGGGCAGAAGGAAGGTATTCCGAGAAAGCCGGACCCCGCCGGGGCCATGAGCGTGGCCGCAAGGTTTGGGGTAAGCCCCAGTGAATGTCTCTATATCGGGGATACCAATACGGATATGCAGACTGGAAGGGCAGCAGGGATGTTTACCGTGGGGGTGCTGTGGGGGTTCCGTGACCGAAAAGAACTGGAAGATAATCAGGCCAGCGTAATTGTCCATTCCCCACAGGAGATTTGGAGATTTATCCTGGAATCGGATGAACTAAAATCAGAGTGGACTTTGGACTCTGAGGAGGAGGAAATGGAGGCATTGTCGGATGATTAAGCTGATTGCGTGCGATTTAGATGGGACGCTTCTTCTGAATGGGGCCCAGGAACTGCGCCCTGAGACGTCAGATCTGATCCTGAAATTGAGGAAACAGGGAAGGCTCTTTGTGGCAGCCAGCGGCAGGCAGTATCCAAATCTTCGAAGGCTCTTTGAGCCTGTGGAGGATGAGATTGCTTACATCTGTGAGAATGGCGCGCTGGTAAAATACCAGGAAAAAACCCTTTTTCGCCACGAAATCCCCAGGAGGCTGGGACAGCAGATTTTGCGGGCGATCATGGAGAAGGAGGGCGCTGAGGCTCTTCTGTCCGGAACAGACACCTGCTATATCCAGCCAAAGGACAGCTCCTATGCAGATCACATGATAAATGTAGTGAAAAATAATGTGACAGTGGTGCAGGATATCTTTGCCACCCCGGAACCCTACCTTAAAATTGCTATCTATGAAAAGGAGGGGGTGGAGCGAGCACTTTCCTACTGGCAGGAGCGGTTTCAGGGAGCGGCCAATGTGGTTACCTCCGGAAACGCCTGGATCGATGTGGTGCCTGAGGGAGTACATAAGGGAAGCGCCATCCGGGTACTGGGACTGGAACTGGGGATAGGCAGGGAGGAAATGCTGGCTGTTGGGGACAATTACAATGACCGGGAGATGCTGGAAAGCGTGGGCAGCAGTGTGGCCATGAAGTCGGGCAAGGAAGGCATCCGGAAAATGTGCAGATATGAGACAGATCTGGTGGAGGATTTGCTTAAAGAGATACTGGAGGGAAAATATGATTAAACTGATAGCTTCTGATATTGACGGAACTCTTCTGGTGGAGGGCAGCGATGCCTTAAACCCGGAGATATTCCAGGTGATCCGGGGACTGAAAGAAAAAGACGTAATCTTTGCGGCAGCCAGCGGCAGACAGTATGCCAGTATCCGACATCTGTTTGACCCAGTAGCAAATGATATGATTTTTATTGCAGACAATGGATCAAATATTATCTGTCGTGGATATGAGATGCATGCTTCCCTGATGGAGAGAGAGGTTCTCTGTGAACTGGTGGAGGAAGTGCGGGGAATGGCGGATTGCTACCTGGTGTTGTCCTCCAGACAGGGGGAATCTTACCTGGAGAGCTATACAGAGGAACTTATGGAGCTTTTAGTAAACGGGTACCACAACAAGGTCAATCTGGTGGAGGACCTATTAAAGGAGCCGGTGGAATATATCAAATGTTCCATTTACAAAAAAGAGAACATCAGGCAGCTGGCCCACGGACTGATTGAAAAGTACCGGGACCGTCTAAATGTGGCAGTGGCTGGGGAAATATGGCTGGATTTTATGGACCGGGACGCGGATAAGGGAAATGCCATACGTACCATCCAGAAATCTCTTCGCATACGTCCGGAAGAAACCATGGTTTTTGGGGACAATATGAATGATATCGGAATGATGCGGGCAGCTGGAGAGAGCTATGCGGTGGCAAATGCCCAGCAGGCAGTAAAGGAAGCGGCAAAGCATATTGCCCAGGCCAACATCCATGACGGTGTATTAAAAGTGATGAAAAAAGTATTGGATGAACAGTAGGAGGAACAGGGATGTACAAAAGGGAATATTTAGAAGTATTTTTAAACGACCAGCTGCAGTTGTTTGACGAAAAGGTGGCGGATACGCCCAAGGAGGCAGAGGAGTTTCTGGAGGACTGTATGGCAGTGGTTGTGGAGTCTCTGGAGGAAGTGAGAGAGTATTTCGAGGAGAGCGGTATGGACGCATCTGAGCTGTCGGATGACGAACTGGCAGATGCGTCTGAGGTGTTTGCGCTGCCGGATGGCAGATTTCTGGTGGTGGAGGCTTAAAAGAGCTGCATGAAGAAAGGCCTGAGTGCGCAGAGAATCAGCAGGTGCACGGGATAAAACCAGTAGAAAAAGTAGCGCATCGAAAGCCCGCGTTTTCCGTTGTAGGCCAGGATGGGCAGAAAAGCCAGGGGCGCCGTCAACTCCCAGGAGATGGTGAGCGCTCCTGCCAGCGCCTGTGTCTTGCGCTCATAGCGGAAAATATACAGTATAATGATCAGCAGAACCCCCTTGTAGCCGTAGTCCGTTTGAAGCAGAAGACCTGCGGCCATGCCGGCTGCATAGATTACTACCTGGACCCAGACTTTTTCCCGGAAGCGGTCAGCAGCAATCATGACCAAAAGACCGATCAGAAGGGTGAAAAATACATTCTGGTGTTTAGGGTCAAAGAGTGTCCCAAAGACAGCCAGGTCAAAGGGAACCTCAGAGACCAGCGCAAAGAGGGCAAGACGCAGCGCATACTTTTTGACATTGCTGGTGTGAAGAAAGCCTTCCACCAGAAGAAAGCAAAAGATGGGAAAGGCCAGGCGTCCGATCTGGCGAATGATCTGGTCAGCCAGATAGACCTGGTCCCACAATCCGGGGTTGGCGTTTAGGGGCTGGGAATTTCGCAGGGCATATTCCAGGACAGCTGCCCCGATATGGTCAATGAACATTGTGACAATTGCAATTATTTTTAGGGTACTGCCGGTTATGCCGGCATATTTTTTTTGCTCTACAGCTTCCATGTTTTTCTCCTGTTAGATAGATTCTTACGATTACATCTTATTCACGGTACCAGTATAAAAGAAAAAGGAGCTCAGGGGAAGGGGAAAATGTAAAAATACAGATTGTTAGCACTCGACTGAAACGAGTGCTAATTTTCTCTTGACATTTTGCACCAGGCGTATTAAACTACATTTTAGATATCAAGAAAAAAATACAAAGGAGTGTTTGCAAATGAGCAGTAAGACAGGAAGCTTATCCATTAACAGTGAGAATATTTTCCCGATTATAAAAAAATGGTTGTATTCCGACCATGACATCTTTGCCAGGGAGTTGGTGTCCAACGGATGTGACGCGATCACTAAGCTGAAGAAACTGGATGTGATGGGAGAGTATACCCTTCCGGAGAAGTATAAGGCAAAGGTAGAGGTGGTGGTCAGCCCCAAGGAAAAGACCCTGAAGTTTATTGATTCCGGCCTTGGAATGGATGCGGATGAGGTGGAGGAGTACATTACCCAGATTGCCTTTTCCGGAGCCACCGATTTTCTGGAGAAATACAAGGACAAGACTAATGACGATGAGATGATCGGACATTTTGGTCTGGGATTCTACTCTGCTTTTATGGTTGCAGATGAAGTGCACATTGACACCCTTGCCTACAAAGAAGGGGCAAAACCAGTACACTGGGAGTGTGACGGAGGCACAGAGTACACCTTGGCAGAGGGCGGCAGGACAGAAGTGGGAACAGAAATCACCCTCTTTCTGAATGAGGAGAGCGTGGAATTTGCCAATGAGTACCGCATGCGCGAAGTGCTGGAAAAATACTGCTCCTTTATGCCCATTGAGATCTTCCTCTCCAACGCGGATGCAGAACAGCAGTATGAGACCATTGAGGAGAACGAGCTGACAGAGGATGACGTGGTGGTTGAGCGCATCCATGAGGAGGCGAAGACAGAGGAGCAGGAGAACGAAAATGGTGAGAAAGAGATGGTAGAGGTCTCTCCCGCCAGAGATATGGTAAAAATAAATAAGCGCCCTGCATCCATCAGCGATATTGCTCCCCTGTGGACAAAGCATCCCAATGAGTGCACGGATGAGGAGTACCGGGCCTTTTACCGCAAGGTATTTATGGATTACAAGGAGCCTCTGTTCTGGATTCACCTGAATATGGATTACCCGTTTAACTTAAAAGGAATCCTGTATTTCCCGAAAATCAATACAGAGTACGATTCCATTGAGGGAACCATCAAGCTGTACAATAACCAGGTGTTTATCGCGGACAATATCAAAGAAGTGATTCCGGAGTTTCTAATGCTCTTAAAAGGGGTAATCGACTGTCCGGACCTGCCTCTGAATGTGTCCAGAAGTGCACTCCAGAACGACGGATTTGTAAAGAAAATCTCTGACTATATAAGCAAAAAGGTGGCTGACAAGCTGTCCGGAATGTGCAAGACAGACAGGGAAAACTATGAGAAATACTGGGACGACATCAGCCCGTTTATCAAGTTCGGCTGTCTGAAGGATTCCAAATTCAGCGACAAGATGATGGACTATATCCTCTACAAAAACCTGGACGGCAAGTACTTGACTTTCACGGACTTTGTGGCTGAGAATAAGAAAGAGGATGCCAATGAAACAGAGGCCGTAAAAGAAGAGAATGCAAAAGAGGATACGGCAAAGGAAGAGACAGACCAGTCTTCAGACGCTGAAGAGAAAGAGAAAACAACACTCTTTTATGTGACCGATGAAGTTCAGCAGAGCCAGTACATCAATATGTTTAAGGAACACGGAATGGATGCGGTCATCCTGAAGCACAATATCGACTCTGCTTTTATCAGCCATGTGGAGCAGAAGCATGAGGACGTAAAATTTATGCGCATTGATGCGGATGTGACCGATAGCTTAAAAGAGGACGTTTCCGAGGAGGATTTGAAGGAAACAAAAGAGACTTTGACAGAGGTGTTCCGCAAAGCCCTTGGAAAAGAGAAGCTGGAAGTGAAGGTAGAGAAGCTGAAGAATGAGAATATCTCCTCCGTGATGATCCTCTCTGAGGAGAGCAGGCGTATGCAGGATATGATGAAGATGTACGGTATGCCAGGAATGGACCCCACTATGTTCGGCGGAGATCAGACTCTGGTGCTCAACGCCAACAACCAGCTGGTACAGTACATCTGTCAGAACAAGGAGTCAGAGAATGTTCCTGTGATCTGCGAGCAGCTCTATGATCTGGCCATGCTGAGCCACAAGCAGCTCTCACCGGATGAGATGACCAAATTTATCACCAGAAGCAATGAGATCCTGGCAATGATTGCAAAATAGTAACTATTCAGCAGGTTTGTGCATGTACTGAACAGTTACGCAAGATAAAAATGAAATTCCCTCTGAACATTAGTGTTCAAAGGGAATTTCTATTTTCTTAAAGAATTTTTCCACCATCTCATCCCAGGTGCGCTCCAGGGATTTATCAAGGGTAAAGAGGTTTAAAGAGGTCCCGGTGATACAGGAAAGACGCTGCCCGTCGTACCTTAAGTTTAGGAAGAGGCCTTCCACGTCACTTAGATTCAGGGAGGCCGCAGACTGGCTGAGGAGCTTTTCTGTATTGGACGGGGACAGGGCAAAGACGATCTTAAATCCCAGAGGGGTGCGCTTTCCCTTGATCAGGTCCAGGCAAAATGGGCGGACCTGGCTCCAAAAGGCAAATGGCGCCTGAGGCCCGCCGGACGCCTCCAGCTCCTCTTGGGTAAAATAATCCTTTTTCAAACGGCCGTCAATGGAAAAGGAGGCAAATGTGGTGATGTCCGCCTCCACTGTGAGAAAATGGTCAAAGGTGTCTTTTAACAGTAACCGGGACATAAATCCCTTGATATCTAAGATTTGAAATGATGTCATAATTTCCTCCCCGATGCGGTAAGTTTAATATATTTATAATATAACTTATTTTACCCCCTTTGCAAAGTAAAATATATGTGTTATTATTTTATGTAGTATTTGAAACTACATATAGGAGTTTGAAAAATCGGAAGATAAAGCTGCTAAATTGCGGGTATAATCGGTGAAGAGGCAGATATATGAAATTGAAGGTAACTGTGAAGGTACTGAACAGTTACAATTAAAGTGAGAAAACGGAGGAATGTTTCATGAGTTTTAAGGTTGTAATTGATAGTTGCGGAGAATTGACGGAGGAGATGAGGGCTAGCGGTCATTTTGAGACGGCATCACTTACAATGCAGATAGACGAATATACGATCGTAGATGATGAAACATTTGACCAGGCAGATTTTTTGGCTAAGGTAGCGGCCAGCCCCAACTGCCCCAAGTCATCCTGCCCTTCCCCTGAGGCCTATATGAAGTCCTTTGACTGCGGTGCAGACCATGTCTACGCGGTAACTCTGTCCGCAGAGCTGAGTGGTTCCTACAACAGCGCTATGCTGGGGCGCAATCTGTTTATGGAAAAGCATCCAGATGCCAAAGTGTATGTGTTTAACTCCCGTTCCGCATCTGTGGGAGAGACACTGATCGGGATGAAAATTCAGGAGTGCGAGGAGGCAGGTCTGGAATTTGAGGAGACTGTGGAGGCTGTGGAGGCCTACATAGCGGAACAGACCACTTGGTTTGTGCTGGAAAATCTGGACACCCTGCGCAAAAACGGGCGTCTGAGCAAGGTGAAGGCGTTCGTGGCCACAGCACTGAAGATCAAGCCGGTTATGAGTGCTACCAACGAGGGGGTCATTGTACAGCTGGATCAGGCCAGGGGTATGAACAAGGCAATGGTCAAGATGGCAGACTATATTGTAGAGAAGGTGGACCACCCGGAGGAGCGGATTTTAGCTATCTCTCACTGCAATTGCCTGGAGCGAGCCCAGATGCTGAAGGAGGCATTGCTAAAGCGGCTGAATTTGAAGAACGTAATTATACTGGATACAGCAGGAATCAGCAGTATGTACGCCAACGACGGCGGAATTATTGTAGTTGCCTGAGAAAAAATGTAGAAATTGTAAAAAAATCATGCAAAGTTCACGTTTATGTTGTATAATAACAAAAGAAATTAAAACAAGGAGTGAATAGAGTCATGAGTCAGGAAAAAGTTGACCGCTATAAAGAGGAAAAACGCAACAGAGAAAAGATCCTGAAAAAGGAGAAACGTCAGACACTGCTGATGAAAATCGGAGGAGCTGTCGTAGGCATCGCCCTGGTGGGGTGGATTGGATTTTCCGTTTACCATCAGGCCGCAAATACCGCAAATGCATCAGGAAAGACCTACAGCGTGGACACTGCGGCTCTGGACAATTATATGAACAATATGTCCGCAGCGGAATCAGAGGATGGTTCAACGGCTGAGACGGAGGCTGTTACAGAAGGCGGCACAGAAGCTGCCACGGAGAGCAGTTCAGAGACGGAAGCTGCCACAGAAGCCCCCACCGAAGCTGTTACGGAGGCTGCCACAGAGGGCGGTACAGCGGCGGAGTAACGAATGTTACTGTTCATTCCGTGAACAGGTTGTTTTGGAATTAAAGTGAAATAAAGACCGGCCGGAGAGAATCTCCCGGCCGGTCTTTTTCTTAAATACTACTGATTTTTTTCAACTTCAGCCATCTTCATGGCGCGGACTTTTAAGGGAAGTCCGAACAGGGTGATGAATCCGCTTGCATCGTGGTGGTCATACAGATCACCGGTGGTGAAACTTGCCAGGGACTCGCTGTACAGGCTGTAAGGAGAAGTAGTTCCGGCTTTGATAATATTGCCTTTGTAGAGCTTGAACTTCACCTCTCCGGTTACATACTCCTGGGTCACATCCATGAAAGCCTGGATGGACTCCCTAAGCGGAGTAAACCATTTGCCCTCGTATACAATCTGTGCAAATCTATTGCCAAGGTCTTTCTTCACTTCCATGGTAGCGCGGTCCAGTACCAGCTCCTCAAGCTGCGCATGAGCTTCCATCAAAATGGTTCCGCCCGGAGTCTCATACACACCGCGGGATTTCATGCCTACCACACGGTTTTCTACGATATCTACAATGCCCACACCGTGTTTTCCGCCCAGCTCATTGAGTTTAGTGATAATGTCGGAAACTTTCATCTTTTCTCCGTTGATACTTGTGGGAACACCTTTTTCAAAGGTCATGGTCACATACTCGCCTTCCTCCGGAGCTTTCTCGGGGGAGACGCCCAGAACCAGAAGGTGGTCATAGCTGGGCTCATTGGCAGGGTCCTCAAGTTCCAGTCCCTCATGACTGATATGCCACAGATTGCGGTCACGGCTGTAGCTGGAGTCAGCGGAAAAAGGCAGGTCAATGCCATGCTGGCGGCAGTACTCGATCTCATCCTCTCTGGACTGCATGGTCCACACATCTGTCATTCTCCATGGAGCAATGATTTTTAAATCCGGTGCAAGGGCTTTGATGCCCAGCTCAAAGCGGATCTGGTCATTTCCTTTTCCGGTTGCGCCGTGGCAGATGGCGGTTGCACCTTCCTTGCGGGCAATTTCAACCAGTCTCTTGGCGATGACGGGGCGGGCCATGGAGGTTCCCAGCAGGTATTTGTTCTCATATACAGCACCTGCCTTTACGCAGGGCATGATATAGTCATCGCAGAACTCATCGATGATATTTTCAATATATAATTTAGAAGCGCCTGAGAGTTGTGCTCTCTCCTCAAGACCGTCCAGTTCATTTCCCTGTCCGCAGTCAATGCAGCAGCAGATGACTTCATAATCAAAATTTTCTTTTAACCAGGGTATGATGGCAGTGGTATCCAGGCCGCCTGAATATGCCAGAATTACTTTTTCTTTCATGGTTCGTTCCTCCTAAAAATAGATATGTATTTACGCTATTCATTACTATACATCATTGATCATAAATATGCAAGCACTATTTTAAAAACATTCTTGAATACACACATATAATGAAGAAAAGCGGGGGAATAAGTGCATTGATAAAAAATAGGGCTTGCATATTATACATATTAGATGTATAATTATGCAATCTAAATGAATAGAAAAAATAGGGAAAGCACTTTACTTTGAAAGATTCTTATTATATATTAGAAACAATAGTGTTTTTACCTATGAAAAACCGGAAGGAGTTGTATATTCATGATAAAAGTTGGTATTATCGGAGCCACCGGCTATGCCGGGGGGGAACTGGTGAGATTGCTGATGGGACATCCGGAGGCAGAGATCGTCTGGTATGGCTCCAGAAGCTACATAGACAAAAAGTATTATGAGGTCTTTCAGAATATGTTTCAGATCGTGGACGCGCGGTGTCTGGACGATGATATGGAGAAGCTGGCAAAGCAGGCGGACGTGATTTTTACCGCCACACCCCAGGGACTCTGTGCTTCCTTAGTCAGTGAAGAGATCCTCTCCCAGACAAAGATCGTAGATCTGAGTGCTGATTTTCGAATCAAGGATGTAAAGATTTATGAGGAGTGGTACAAAATCGAACACAAATCCTCCCAGTTTATCGGGGAAGCGGTTTATGGTCTCTGTGAGATAAACAGGGAGCTCGTAAAAAAAGCGAGACTTGTGGCCAATCCCGGCTGCTATCCCACCTGCAGTACCCTGGCGGTCTATCCTTTGCTGAAGGAGGGGATTATTGATCCGTCCACTCTTATCATAGATGCCAAATCCGGAACCTCCGGAGCTGGAAGGGGAGCCAAGGTGGATAATCTTTACTGTGAGGTTAACGAGAACATCAAAGCTTACGGCGTGGCAAGCCACAGGCACACCCCGGAGATTGAAGAACAGTTAAGCTACGCGGCCGGGGAGAAGGTAGTTCTCAACTTTACCCCCCATCTGGTTCCCATGAACAGGGGAATCCTTGTAACGGCCTATGCGTCTCTGCGCAGGGAGGTTTCCTGTGAGGAGGTGAGGGCAGCTTATGAAAAGTACTATCAGAGCGAAAAATTTGTCCGCGTGCTGGAGGGGGATGCATGTCCCCAGACAAAATGGGTGGAAGGCAGCAATTACGTGGATGTCAACTTTAAGATTGATCCCAGAACCAACCGTGTGATCATGATGGGGGCTATGGATAATCTGGTCAAGGGGGCAGCAGGGCAGGCTGTCCAGAATATGAACCTGATGTTTGGGCTTGAGGAGAGCATGGGACTTTGCCTGGTGCCCATGTTTCCGTAAATGAGGAGGAGCAGAGAGTGAAAATCATTGAGGGCGGCGTAGCCGCGGCGCTGGGATTTCAGGCGATTGGAATTCAGGCTGGAATTAAAAAAGACAAAAAGGATATGGCTATGGTGTACAGTGAGACACCCTGTGTGGCAGCAGGGACCTTTACCACAAATGTGGTCAAAGCAGCTCCCGTTAAGTGGGATCAGAATGTAGTTTACAACTATTCCACAGCCAGAGGCATTGTGGTAAACAGCGGGGTGGCAAATGCCTGTACCGGTGAGGAGGGCTATAGCTACTGTGTGCAGACTGCTGAGACAGCGGCTAAGTTGTTAGGTATTCCGATGACGGAGGTCCTGGTGGCCTCCACAGGGGTCATTGGACAGCAGATTCCTATTGAAAAAATTAAGGAGGGGGTTAAGGCCATGGTTCCCATCCTGGAGCACAGCTCACAAGCCGGGGGGCTGGCGGCTGAGGCCATCATGACTACGGATACGGTAAAGAAGGAAGTGGCAGCGACCGTGGAGCTGGGCGGGAAAACCGTGACCATTGGCGGCATGTGTAAGGGCTCGGGAATGATTCATCCCAACATGTGTACCATGCTCAGTTTTGTGACCACAGACGCCGCCATCTCTAAGGAGATGCTTCAGAAAGCACTGAGCCAGGATGTGATGGACACCTACAACATGGTTTCCGTGGATGGCGACACCTCCACAAACGATACGGTACTGCTCCTGGCAAACGGACAGGCGGGAAATCCTGTGATTGAACAGGAGGGGGAGGACTATGAAACCTTCTGCAGAGCCCTCAATTATGTTAACACGGAGCTGGCAAAAAAGATTGCCGGGGACGGAGAGGGGGCTACAGCGCTCTTTGAGGTAAAAGTTGTGGGCGCTCTGTCCAAGGAACAGGCTGTTGTTTTGAGCAAGTCCATTGTCACCTCAAGCCTGACCAAAGCAGCCATCTATGGGCATGATGCCAACTGGGGAAGGATTTTGTGTGCAATGGGGTACTCCGGAGTACAGTTTGACCCTGAGCAGGTAGATCTCTATTTTGAGAGTGCTGCCGGAAAACTGAAAATTATAGAAAACGGGGTGTCCACAGGTTACAGCGAGGAGGAAGCCACGAAAATCCTCTCAGAGCCAGCTGTGACTGCCATTGCAGATATTAAGATGGGGAAATCCTCAGCGACTGCCTGGGGATGCGATCTGACTTACGACTATGTAAAAATAAACGCGGATTACCGCTCATAAGGAGAACAGGAAACATGGAAACAATGGAAAATTGGCTTCAAAAAGCCAGTGTCTTAAATGAAGCATTACCCTATATTCAGAGATTTCACGGAAAGACGATTGTGGTTAAATACGGCGGAAGCGCTATGGTGGATCATGAGTTGAAGAAAAATGTGATCCGTGATGTGGCCCTCTTAAAGCTGGTGGGCTTTCGTCCCATCATCGTTCACGGTGGCGGCAAGGAAATTACAAAGTGGACGAAAAAGCTGGGGATTGAGACAAATTTTGTCAATGGACTGCGGGTGACGGATAAAGCTACCATGGAAGTGGCGGAGATGGTTCTGAATAAGGTGAACAAAGGCCTGGCGTCCATGATGGAAAAAGTGGGTGTCAGGGCTGTTGGAATCAGCGGAAAGGATGGTTCCATCCTCAGAGTGGATAA
This sequence comes from Ruminococcus sp. 8Y-12, assembly GCF_058119865.1. Taxonomy (NCBI): domain Bacteria; kingdom Bacillati; phylum Bacillota; class Clostridia; order Eubacteriales; family Oscillospiraceae; genus Ruminococcus; species Ruminococcus sp. 8Y-12. Next base: position 3,160,422 of record NZ_CM176623.1, read on the forward strand.
AAAGCTTTCAAATGGGGAGGATATCGGGTTTGTCGGGGAAGTAAAATCTGTGAACACTCAGCTCTTAAACACCCTGCTGGACAATGATTTTATCCCCGTGATTTGTCCCATAGGATCTGATGATAATTACCACTCCTACAATATCAATGCGGATGACGCTGCCTGTGCCATCGCCACTGCTGTGGGGGCTGCAAAGCTGGCCTTTTTGACAGATATCGAGGGCGTGTACAGAGACCCCCTGGACAAGGGCAGCCTGATTTCAGAGCTGACAGTGCCTGAGGCGGAGGAACTGCTGGGAAGCGGAAATGTGGGAGGCGGTATGCTGCCCAAGATCCGCAACTGTGTGGATGCCATCAAGTCAGGTGTCTCCAGAGTACATATCCTGGACGGCAGGATCGAGCATTGCCTGCTTCTGGAGTTTTTTACCAATAGAGGTGTGGGAACAGCAATCATTGGTGATGAGGAGGAGCGTTATTTTGAAGAGCATGAGTAGTTGTATGGAACTTGCAGAAGAATATGTACTGCACACCTACAATCGCTTTCCGGTAGTGCTGGAGAGAGGAGAGGATGTGTATCTTTACGACATGGAGGGGAAGCAGTATCTGGATTTTGGGGCCGGTATTGCTGTATTTGGACTGGGTTACCACTACCCGGGTTACGATGAGGCCCTCAAAACACAGATCGACAAGCTAATCCACACCTCAAACCTTTACTACAATGCGCCTATGGCTGAAGCAGCTGAGAAGCTGGTAAAGGCCAGCGGCCTGGATAAAGTGTTTTTTACCAACAGTGGTACTGAGGCTGTGGAGGGCGCCATTAAAGCGGCCAGAAAATATGCCTACACAAAGGACGGCTGCACAGACCATGAGATCATTGCCATGAACCACTCGTTTCATGGGAGAAGCGTGGGTGCTCTTTCGGTAACGGGAAATCCTCATTACCAGGAAGCCTTCAAGCCATTGATGGGCGGTGTGAGGTTTGCTGAATTTAATAATCTGGACAGTGTAAAGGAGCAGGTGACAGATAAGACCTGTGCCATAATCATGGAGACAGTACAGGGGGAAGGGGGCATTTACCCTGCCAAACAATCCTTTCTGGAGGGAGTCAAGGCCATTTGTGAGGAGCGTGATATCCTGCTGGTGCTGGACGAAATTCAGTGTGGAATGGGCAGGACGGGATCTATGTTTGCCTGGCAGGCATACGGGGTGGAGCCGGATATCATGACCTGCGCCAAAGCGTTGGGCTGCGGTGTGCCTGTGGGGGCCTTTGTGCTCAACAAAAAGACGGCAAAGGCATCCCTGGTGCCTGGGGACCACGGGACAACCTATGGCGGAAACCCGTTTGCCTGCGCAGCGGTGAGCAAGGTGTTGGATATTTTTGAACAGGACCATATCACAGAACATGTAAAGGAGACAGCGCCCTATCTGGAGCAGAAACTGGATGCACTGGTGGAAAAGTATGATTTTCTGACAGCCCGCCGAGGCAGAGGGCTGATGCAGGGACTGGTGGTTTCGGGAAGGCCTGTGGGGGAGATTGTCGCAAAATGCCTGGAAAACGGACTGATCCTGATTTCCGCCGGAAGTGATGTGCTGCGCCTTGTACCGCCTTTGATTATCACAAAAGAGCATATTGATGAAATGATCGAAAAGCTAACGGCCAGTTTTTGATTGATATGGCTGTAGCATAAAAAAACTTCCTTTGCACATAATAAACCAAAAAGCAAAGGGAGTTTTTTCTATGTTTGGTATATTAATTGCATTGTTGTCAGGAGCCCTAATGAGTGTGCAGGGTGTGTTTAACACGGAAGTGACGAAGAATACCAGCCTTTGGGTGTCCACATGCTTTGTTCAGTTCTCGGCTCTGGCGGTCTGTCTGGTGGCCTGGTTTTTTGCGGACAGGCAGAGCTTTTCCACCCTGCTTGAGGTGCCGAACAAGTACGCGCTTCTGGGGGGCGTAATCGGAGCCTTCATTACGATTACAGTGATCAAGAGCATGGGCAGCTTAGGACCTGCCAGAGCAGCCATGCTCATTGTCATTGCCCAGCTGATTGTGGCCTATGTCATTGAGCTGCTCGGAATTTTCGGGGTGGACAAGCAGCCTCTGGAGTGGAGAAAGGTGATAGGTATGCTGGTGGCAATTGGAGGTATCGTTATTTTTAAGTGGTGAAAAAGGGTTAAATTTTAAAAAGCTATTGTAATAAAAAGGAATTTCCGATAGAATAGATATGACTGTATCGGGGGCCTTTCTCTTAAAATAGGGAAAGGAGCGTTACATGATGAAAAAAATTTATTTGTATCTGAGCGCCTGTTTACTGGCAGGCTTATTTTTCGTAGGCGGTTGCCGAAAGGGGGAAACGGTTTCCCTCTATACGGAAGAAGATTGGCAGTCAGAGAGTAGCGGCATGTCCGCTTCGGAGCCTCAGACAGGGGATCGAATGGTCCAGTCTGAGGGGCAGACTTCAGGGGAAATCTGTGTGTACGTCTGCGGCGCAGTGCAAAAGCCCGGAGTTTTCCGGCTTCCGGCTGGTTCCAGAGTGTTTGAGGCCATAGAGCAGGCAGGGGGACTTAGGGAAGATGCCGCCTTCTCAGCGGTAAATCAGGCAGCAGTTCTGGAGGATGGAACGCAGGTGACGGTTCCCACCCAGGAGGAAGTAAAGGCAGGCGCGGCAGATGGTGCCTGGAACCCGTCTGAGAATGGGGAAACCAAGGAGCAGAAGGTGAATATCAACACAGCGACGGCGGAAGAGCTGAAGACACTTCCTGGAATCGGGGATGCAAAGGCGGCGGATATCATTGAATATCGCCAGAGTTCAGGAGGCTTTCAGACCATTGAGGAGATCAAGAACATCAGCGGAATCAAAGATGCCGTGTTTGAGAAGATAAAGGACAAAATAGTGGTATAGTGAGGAGAATAGATTATGGCAAAGAAAGTTTTAGTGGTGGATGACGAAAAATTGATCGTGAAGGGAATACGTTTCAGCCTGGAGCAGGATGGCATGGAGGTGGACTGTGCCTATGACGGAGAGGATGCCCTCCGTATGGCCAAGGAAAAGGAATACGATATTATACTTTTGGATGTGATGCTTCCAAAGCTGACCGGATTTGAAGTCTGCCAACAGATCCGCGACTTTTCTAATGTGCCGGTGGTGATGCTGACGGCTAAGGGAGATGACATGGACAAAATTCTGGGACTGGAATACGGGGCGGATGATTATATCACGAAACCTTTTAATATCCTGGAGGTTAAGGCCAGAATTAAAGCAATCATGAGAAGGACCACCAGAAAGGCACAGGCTGAGACAAAGAGCAAGGTGATTGAGGCCGGTGATCTGGTTCTGGACTGCGAGGGAAGACGGGTAAGCATTGGCGGAAAGGAAATCAACCTGACGGCCAAGGAGTTCGATGTGCTGGAGCTCTTGGTGCTGAATCCCAACAAGGTTTACAGCAGGGAGAATCTGCTGAACATTGTCTGGGGATATGAGTATCTGGGAGATGTGCGCACCGTGGATGTACATATCAGAAGACTGAGGGAGAAGATAGAGGCAAACCCCAGTGAACCGAAATATGTGCACACAAAATGGGGCGTTGGATACTATTTTCAGCATTAGGGGACAGAAGTGAAAAGAATTATTAAGAATGACCATATCAAAAAATATGCAAAGAGCCTGCAGTTCCGCATTTTTCTGGTGTTCATTCTGGTGGGGATCATACCGATTATGCTGGTCAAGCAGGGGATACTGGTCAGCTATGAGGAACAGGCCATCAGCCAGAGAGGCACTATGGTGCAGAATCAGTGCAGGCTTATTGCCGGGCAGCTTGGAAGCGCATCTTACATAGGGGAAAATGATGCGGAAACTGTGAACACAGAGCTGTCCCAGCTGGCTAATTTGTACAATGGCAGGATTGTGATTGTGAACAGCCAGTTTCGCGTGGTAAAGGATACGTATGATCTGGATGAGGGAAAGTTTATCATTTCGGAGGATGTACTCAAGTGTTTTCGGGGAGAAGACACTCTGAACTATGACAAAAAGGGCGGATTTATTGAGATGACCCTTCCGGTGGTGTCCTCGGTCAGCCAGGAGAAGATTGGCATGATGATTGTCAGTACGCCTACTGAGGATATTTTGGCAAGCAGAGATACCTTGAGCCGTAAGGTGTTCATTTTGCAGGTGGGAATGGCTCTGGCTATCCTGGCCATCGCCTTTTACGTGTCCAGAATGCTGGTAAAGCCCTTTGGAAAGGTAACACGTTCCCTGGAGGAGATGACAGGGGGAATCTTGGAGGAGGACCTTTCGATTCTGGACTATACGGAGACACAGTTACTCTCAGAGGCCTACAACCGGATGCTTAAGCGCATGAAGACCCTGGATGATTCCAGGCAGGAATTTGTCTCAAATGTGTCCCATGAGCTTAAAACCCCAATCACTTCAATGAAGGTGCTGGCGGACTCCCTGCTGATGCAGGAGGATGTGCCTGTGGAACTGTACAAGGAATTTATGGGAGACATCGCTGAGGAGATTGACCGTGAAGATAAGATTATAAATGATCTGCTCTCACTGGTGAAGATGGACCGCAAGGCTGCAGATGTGAATATTCAGGAGACTAACATCAATGAACTGCTGGAGTTGATTGTAAAGAGGTTAAAGCCTATTGCAGGTAAACAAAACATTGATTTGGTACTGGAGAGCTTTAAGCCTGTGATGGCTGAGATAGACGAGACCAAGCTCACCCTCGCCATCTCCAACCTGGTGGAGAATGCCATCAAGTACAATAAAGAGGACGGCTGGGTGCATCTGTCCCTGAACTCGGATCACAAGTATTTTTATGTAAAGGTGGAGGACTCCGGGATCGGTATTCCTGAGGATGCCCAGGAGCATATCTTTGAGCGCTTCTACCGGGTAGACAAATCCCACTCCAGAGAGATTGGGGGAACAGGACTTGGCCTTGCGATAACCAGAAGCGCGGTGCTGATGCACAGGGGCGCTATCAAGGTCTACAGTAAAGAAGGGGAGGGGACAACCTTTACGGTGCGGATTCCCCTGACTTATATGGCATAAGGAGGCAGAAGTAGGTGAAAAAAGGAATTTTGGGTCTCTTGCTTTTGCTGGCAGTGTATTGCCTGGCCGGATGTGAGGAGGTCAAGCAGGAGACTTCAGAATATGTGGTTTACCGGATCAATGGGGAGGGAACCAAGCTGGTGCAGGACCCCTATAAGCCCCAGTCGGAAAAAAGCGGAGAAATGATACAGGAGTTGATCGGGAAGCTTATGGAAACGCCCGAGAGGGTGGAGGAAAAGTCTGCAATCCCCAAGAGTGTTCAGATTACAGGGGCCGTGGTGCAGGACAAAAACCTTCAGGTGGAGTTTAGCGCATCCTACGCCGCCATGGGAAATATAGAAGAGATTCTCTGCCGCTGTGCAGTAGTGAAGACCTTGGTTCAGGTTCCGGATGTGGATACAGTCACTTTCTCGGTTGGAGGGGATGAACTCAAAGATGCACAGGGCACTGTCGTGGGGCCAATGGGAGCAGACTCTTTTATTGACGCCGGGGGAGAGGGGATCAACTCGTACCAGTATGCTGCCCTGACGCTCTACTTTGCAGACGAGAGCGGTAAAAAGCTGGTGAAGGAGATGCGCAATGTGCACTATTCCAGCAACAACACCCTTGAGAAGGTGGTGGTGGAACAAATCCTGGAGGGGCCGGCCAACACAAAGCTTTTGCCTGTTGTCAATGCAGGGGCAAAGATTCTAAGTGTCATAAAAGAACAGGGGCTGTGTACGATTAACTTTGATTCCACCTTTAACCAGGCAGTATCCCAAAGCCCGGTGGACCCCACTGCGGCGGTTTATTCCATTGTGGATGCCGTCTGCGACACCACAGGGGTAAAGCAGGTGCAGATACAGATTGACGGGAAAACAGATGTAAAGTATCTGGATACTGTGGACATCAGCCAGCCTTTTGAGCCCAGCCGGGAGATGCTTTCCAAAACGGACAGAGAGACGGAAAAGCTTGCGCCCTCTGTAGGGGTTGACCAGATGCTTCCCAAATAGGGTGTGTGGATTCAGTATGAGGAGGTTTTATGGGAAGAAGGCCGCTTTGCCTGGCGGCCCTGCTTCTGGTATTATGGACTGCCGTTTCAGGGCAGACTGGGGCCAGGAAAGAGCCCTTACCTCTGCAGGAACTGCAGGGATGCACGGTGGCTGTACAGGGGCAGGTCTACAGGCTGGAAAAGAAAAAGGAAAAGAATCTGATTTATCTCAAAAACATTTCTGTTTCACATTATAAAAAATCAAAAGCATTATCTGAGTATTATTCCAAAACAATTGTTTACACAACAGAAGAAAACACCTTCCAAATCGGAAATGTTGTTCAGGCGCAGGGCAAATGTACGATTCCGGAAGCACCCACAAATCCGGGCCAATTTGACATGCCGGCCTATTACAGGGCACAGGGAATCGGCTTTACCCTTCAGAGGGCCACAGCCTTACTGACAGATGACCACGTTCATCTACTTTTGCAGACCCTCCATGAGATCAGAGGGAGGCTGGCTGAAAGTATCCGTTCGATTGCGAATGAGCAGGATGCGGCCCTGATGTGCGCAGTGCTGCTGGGGGACCGGACTGGGCTGGATGAGGAGACGCTTAGCCTGTATCGGGATGGGGGCATATCACATATTTTTAGTATATCGGGGTTGCATATTTCCATGTTGGGAATGCTGCTGTTTGGTCTGTTCCGGAAAGCGGGAATGAAGTATGGAGTATCTGCCCTGGCAAGCATGTCTGTCATGCTAAGCTACTGTTTGATGACCGGAGCCTCATCTTCCGCTGTGCGGGCCTTTCTCATGTACCTGGTTTACCTGGGGGCTCAGGCGGCGGGGCGGACCTATGACATGAAGAATGGTCTGGCTCTGGCTGTGCTCTGCCTGCTTATGGGCAACGGGGAATTGCTCTCTCAGGGGGGATTCCAGCTCTCTGTTCTGGCGGTCTTCGGCATTGCCTGGATCTCTCCCTTGCTCCAAAGGGTATGTGGGGGAGGCAGGAAGAGGAGGGAAGCATTTCTGGTGAGTCTTGGCGTTCAACTGGCCATTCTTCCCTGTCTGCTCTACCATTTCTTTGAATTTCCTCCCTTTGGGATTGTTCTCAATCTGCTGGTTCTGCCCTTCATGTCTCTGGCAGTTATGATGGGCCTTGCAGCGTGCCTGGGGGGACTCCTGTTTGCGCCAGCCGGCGTGCTGCTGTTTGCGCCGTGCCACTATATCCTGGCCTGGTATGAAGTTCTGTGCGCAAGAAGCAGGGAGATTCCCGGATGGATGCAGACCTGGGGAAGGCCTCAGACGGCTTCCATACTGCTGTATGTGGTGTGCCTTGCAGGGTTTTGCTGGCTGTTGGGAAGGAAGCGGCGAGCGGCTCTTGCGGGACCGGGCGCTGTTTTGCTGCTGGCAGCGGGGGTGTGGATGCTGAGCTTTCACTACAGGGAAGCGTTTGAAATCACCTTTTTGGACGTGGGGCAGGGGGATGGGATTTTCTGGGAGACAGACGGTGGGACTGCGTTTCTATGCGACGGTGGAAGCAGCAGTGTAACGGAGGTGGGGAAATACCGGATCATCCCCTTTCTGAAGTACAGGGGGAGAAATGTGTTGGACTATGTTTTTATAACGCATATGGACGAGGACCATGTCAATGGGATAGAGGAGTTGCTGGGTCAAGAGATTGGGGGAATTGACATCGGGCATCTGGTTCTGCCGGATTTGGAAACACGGGATGAGCGGTTCGGGAAGATCGAAAAAATGGCCCAAAGGAGAGGAATCCCTTTGATTTATCTCAGACGGGGGATGGTGATTCAGGCAGGGGATCTGTCGGTTAAGTGCCTGTACCCTGAGAAGGGGAATGCGGGAGAGGAAAAAAACGAGAGCTCTGTGGTGCTGAGACTGGAATATCAAAAGTTTTCTGCTCTGCTCACTGGTGATCTGGAAGGCAGAGGGGAGGAGACTGTAATGAAGACGGGGGGAGACTCTGTAACACTTCTGAAGGTGGCCCATCACGGCTCCTCAAACTCTTCAGGGGAGGAATTTCTGAGAACATTCCGGCCCGGCATATCTGTGATATCCTGCGGAAGGGGAAATACTTACGGCCATCCCCACGCAGAGGTTTTGGAGAGGCTGGCGGGGAGCATGATACTGCGCACAGACCAGGATGGGGCGGTTACAGTGTCCACAGACGGAGAAAATTATTTTGTGGAGAAATTTGAATAAAATAAAAGGAAATTGAAGGTTTGCGCAGAATATACCTATTAGAGAAGTTATGTACATGGTAAAACAGGCAAAAGGAGGGACTGCCATGACAATACGTGAAAAAGCAGAGCTGCGTGAGGAACAGTTTTTTAGTCCTTACGCCTCTTTTAGCACAAAAACCAGGGGGCGCCAGAGTGAGGAGGCCCAGTGTGACATTCGAACCGTATATCAGCGGGACCGTGACCGGATTCTTCATTCCAAGTCCTTTCGGAGACTGAAACATAAGACTCAGGTGTTTCTGCGGCCCCAGGGGGATCACTACAGAACCAGGCTGACACATACCCTGGAGGTGGCTCAGATTGCCAGGACCGTAGCCAGGGCACTGTGCCTGAATGAGGATTTGACAGAGGCAATTGCCCTGGGGCATGATCTGGGTCACACTCCCTTTGGACATGCCGGTGAGCGGGCGCTGAATGAGATATGTCCTCTGGGATTTGCGCATTATAAACAGAGCGTGCGTGTGGTGGAACTGTTGGAGAAGAAGGGGAAAGGGTTGAATCTGACCTGGGAAGTGCGTGATGGAATCCAGAATCACCGCACATCGGGAAATCCCTGCACTCTGGAGGGGAAAATTGTGCGCCTCTCGGATAAGATTGCCTATATCAACCACGATATCGACGATGCGGAGAGGGCGGGAATTCTGCTTGAGTCGGAGATACCGCTTCAATACAGAGAAGCTTTGGGATTTACCACCAGGGAACGGCTGAATTCCCTGATCCACGATATTGTAAAGCACAGTGAGGGAAAGCCTGATATCATCATGTCCCCCCATATGGAACAGGCCATGAAGGAACTGCGCGTATTTATGTTTGAGCATGTCTACCGCAACCCAAGGGCCAAGGGGGAAGAGCGCAAGGCCAGAAATATGATTCAGGCCCTCTACACATACTACAGTAAGCATCCGGATGAAATGCCTATGGAATATCTGGCCCTGATCGACAGAGGAGAACAGAAGGAGCGGGTGATCTGTGACTATATTTCCGGAATGACAGACCAGTATTCTATGGACAAGTTTTCAGAGCTTTATATTCCAAAATCATGGCAGGTGCAGTGACAGGCGAGGAGACAGTGAGATGTATTATCCAGAGGAATTAGTAGAAGAGATCAGAGAGAGAAATGATATAGTGGATGTGATTTCAGGATATGTGAAATTGCAGAGAAAGGGGAGCTCCTATTTTGGCCTCTGCCCTTTTCACAACGAGAAGTCCCCCTCCTTTTCCGTAAGTCCGGGAAAACAGATGTATTACTGCTTCGGCTGCGGGGCAGGGGGAAATGTGTTTACCTTTGTTATGGAATATGAGAATTATACCTTTCCGGAGGCGCTGAAGGTGCTGGCAGACCGGGCGGGAGTGTCCCTGCCGGAGCAGGAGTACTCGGAGGAGGCCAGAAAGCAGCAGGACCTCAGATCCAGAATCCTGGAGTTGAATAAGATGGCTGCAAAATATTTTTATTACCAGCTGCGCACTGAGAGCGGAAAGCAGGCCATGGCTTACCTGAAAGGAAGAGAGCTGACGGACGATACCATCAAGAGTTTCGGACTGGGCTATGCTAATAAATACAGCGATGATTTATACCGTTATATGAAAGGCAAGGGGGTTCCGGATGGACTCTTGAAAGAATCAGGGCTGATGAGTGTGGATGAGAAGCGGGGGATGAACGACAAGTTCTGGAACCGTGTGATTTTTCCAATCATGGATGTGAACAACCGGGTAATTGGCTTTGGGGGAAGGGTGATGGGGGATGGAAAGCCCAAATATCTGAACTCACCGGAGACGAAGGTGTTTGACAAGAGCCGGAACCTGTATGGATTAAACGTGGCCAGGACGTCCAGAAAGAAAAATCTTCTGGTCTGCGAGGGGTATATGGACGTGATCTCCTTGCATCAGGCAGGCTTTACCAATGCGGTGGCCTCGCTTGGAACCGCGCTCACTACCCAGCACGCCAGCCTTTTGAAACGGTATACAGGGGAAGTTATCCTCACTTACGACAGCGACGAGGCCGGAACCAGAGCGGCGCTGCGGGCAATTCCGATCTTGAAGGATGCTGGGATCACTGCGAAAGTGCTGCATATGGACCCCTATAAAGATCCGGATGAGTTTATCAAAGCACTGGGACCCGAGGCTTTTCAGGAGCGCATTGACCAGGCGGAGAATAGCTTTTTGTTTGAGCTTATGGCCCTGGAGAAAGAGTATGATTTAAAAGATCCGGAGAGCAAGACCGCGTTTTTTAACAGAACAGCAGCCAAGCTTGTGGAGTTTGAAGAGGAGCTGGAGCGGGAAAACTATATAGAGGCAGTGGCCGCAAAGTATCGTATTGGATTTGATAGTCTGCGCAGACTGGTAAACCGGACTGCACTAAAGGGAGTTTCAAGGGCGGAGGCAAAGCCTGTGAGGGAGAGAAAGACTCCCGAAAAAGAGGATGGAATGAAAAAGTCCCAGAAGCTGCTTTTGACCTGGCTGATAGAGTGCAGAGGATTGTATGACAAGATCAAAGACTATATCGGTCCGGAGGACTTTACAACAGATCTCTACCGCCAGGTGGCCGGACTTCTCTTTGAACAGCTAAAGCAGGGACAGGTGATGCCCGCAAAGATCATAAATCACTTTATGGATCAGGAACAGCAGAGAGAGGCAGCCTCCCTATTTAACACTACAATTCCGGTAAAGACTAAGGAGGAGATGGAGAAGGCAGTCCACGAAACCATATGCCGCGTCATGGAGAACAGTATTGAATACAAAACAACCAACTTAGATCCCACGGATATAGCAGGGCTGCAGCAGGTGGTAACCGGGAAAAGACAGCTGGAGGCGCTTAGGAGACTGCATATTTCCCTGGATTAGGGATAGAATACTAACAACTTCGACAGAGTGCGTAAGCATCTAAGACAGCAGTTATGAAAGGACGGTATGCGGATGGAAGGACAGGCAGTGAGCTTTGAACAGAGAATAAAAGAGCTTAAGGAATATGCAAAGAAGAAAAAGAATGTTCTGGAATATCAGGAACTGATGGATTTCTTTCATGACATTTCGTTGACAGAAGAACAGTGCGACACCATTTTTGAGGAGATGGAGAATGCTGGGGTGGATATCCTGAAGATCTCGGAAAAGGAAGAGGATGTACTTCTGCCAGGCGAAGAGGAAGAGCCCCTGATGCTGGAGGAAGAGGAAATTGATCTGAGCAAGGAGGATCTCACAGTCCCCGAAGGAATTGGGACAGATGACCCCGTGCGCATGTATCTCAAGGAAATCGGAAAAATCCCCCTTCTCTCCCCAGAGGAGGAGATTGAACTATCCAAAAGGATGGAGGAGGGGGATGAACAAGCCAAACAGAAGCTGGCGGAGGCAAATCTGCGTCTGGTGGTAAGTATCGCAAAGCGCTATGTGGGCAGAGGCATGGTGCTGCTGGATCTGATACAGGAGGGGAACCTGGGACTGATCAAAGCAGTGGACAAGTTTGATTACCAGAAGGGTTTTAAGTTCAGCACCTACGCAACCTGGTGGATTCGTCAGGCGATCACCAGATCCATAGCGGACCAGGCTCGCACGATCCGGATACCGGTACACATGGTGGAGACCATCAATCGGACTATCCGCGTATCCCGTCAGCTCACACAGGAAATGGGGAGGGAACCTCAGCCTGAAGAAATCGCCAAGGTCATGGGGATTCCCACGGAGAGAGTAAGAGAGATTCTAAAGGTTTCCCAGGAACCGGTTTCCCTGGAAACACCCATCGGTGAGGAGGATGACAGCCATCTCGGGGATTTTATCCAGGATGACAATATTCCAGTACCTGCGGAGGAGGCTGCCTACACACTGCTGCGGGAGCAGTTGGGGGAGGTCATGGAGACTCTGACTGACCGGGAACAGAAAGTGCTGAGGCTGCGTTTCGGACTGGATGACGGCAGGGCCAGGACCCTGGAGGAAGTGGGACAGCAGTTCAATGTTACCAGGGAGCGAATCCGCCAGATTGAGGCCAAGGCCCTCAGAAAACTGCGCCATCCCAGCCGCAGCCGGAAGCTGAAAGACTATTTGGATTAAGTGAGGAGTATAAGGATGCAGTTATCAGAGAGATTACAAGCAGTTTCCCAGATGGTAACTTCCGGCAGCCGTCTGGCGGATGTCGGAACAGACCATGGGTACATACCGCTTTCACTGGTGATGGAAGGGCGGGTTCCTGGGGCGATAGCGATGGATATCAATCAGGGGCCTCTTCTTAGGGCCAAGGAGAACATCGCGCGCTATGGCCTGGAGGACAGGATACAGACAAGGATTTCGGACGGCGTGAAATCCCTGGGTGATGGAGAAGCGGACAGCGTGGTGGTGGCCGGCATGGGCGGCTGGCTGGTGATACATATATTGACAGAGGGAAGGAAGGCGCTTAAGACAGTACAGGAGCTGATTCTTCAGCCCCAGTCGGATCTGGAACAGGTGCGCCGGTTTCTGCAGAGGGAGGGATATCAGATCCAGGAGGAAGACATGGTGCTGGAGGATGGCAAATTTTATCCCATGATGCGTGTGGTTCATGGATATATGGAAGAACTCACAGACATAGAATATAAGTATGGCCCCCATCTGCTGGCCATGCGACATCCCTGCCTCAAAAAATATCTGGAGCGGGAGGAGACAGCCTATGAAAATATACGCAGAACCCTCCAAAAAAGCGGCAGTGAGCATTCAGGGCGAAGGCTTTTGGAGATAGAGAAAGAGCTGGAACAGGTCAGACGTGCAAAGGAGGAATTTAGATGAAATGCAGAGACATTATTGAGCGATTGGAAGAGACATATCCCAGATATCTGGCGGCACCCTGGGACAATCCGGGACTTTTGGCAGGCAGGAGGGACAAAGAAATTGAAAACGTATACATTGCACTGGACGCCACAAAGAAAGTGATCAGGGATGCCATAGCTGTGGGAACAGACCTGCTTTTAACCCATCATCCCATGCTGATGGGCCCAGTGAAGTCGGTCAATACAGATGATTTCACAGGGCAGCGTCTGGTGGAGCTGATTCAAAAAGACATCTCCTATTATGCCATGCACACCAACCACGATGTGGTTACCATGGCTCCCCTGGCAGCCGGGATGCTGAAGCTTCAGGATACGGCGGTGCTGGAGGTGACCTATCGGGAAGAAGGCCGGGAGGAAGGATTTGGAAGAGTCGGGAAACTTCCACGGGCCATGACTCTGAGGGAATGCGGGGAGTATGTAAAAGAGATCTTTGGGTTGGAGACAGTAAAGATCTTTGGAAATCTGGAGGATCGGGTGAGCCTTGCGGCAGTCTCGCCGGGATCAGGCAAGAGCATGGTGGAATCATCCGTAAAGGCGGGCGTGGATGTTCTGATCAGCGGTGACTTTGGACATCACGACGGGATAGACGCAGTGATGCAGGGGGTGTCTGTGATTGACGCGGGGCATTATGGCCTGGAGCATATTTTTATTGGACAGATGTCAGAATTCATAAGGGCAGAGTTTCCCCAGCTTCAGGTATATTGTGAGGAGACAGAGAACCCTTTTAAAGTGATTTAGAGGTAACTATTCTTGAGCAAAAAGTGCGGAGAAATCCGTAGGCATCAGGGGTCAAATACTTTTAACCCCAACATCTTATAAAAGGAGGCAGAAGGATATGGCTCAGGTGAGAATTGGCAGTGAAGTGAGGGAGTATCCCATAGGCACGCGGTTTGAGGAGATTGCCAAGGAATATCAGCATACAATGGAGAATGACATCGTACTGGTGTGGGAGAACAATAGGCTTCGGGAGCTTCACAAATGTGTGACAGAGGACTGCAGCCTAGCCTTTCTAACCACAGGCGACAAGATGGGATTTAACGCATACCGCAGAAGTATGAGCATGTTGATGGTAAAAGCAGTGTATCACGAGGGCGGTCACGACCACATTGAAAAGGTGGGCGTGCATTTTGCGGTGAGTGGGGGCCTTTACTGTACCATACAGGGAGATATCTGTCTGGATCAGACCTTTCTGGATAAAGTAAAGGCATACATGATGAGGATTGTCAGAGAAGGGTTGCCCATAGACAAGAAGAGCGTCAACACAGATGAGGCGATCAGTCTGTTTCAAAAATATGGGATGAGGGATAAAGAAAAGCTTTTCCACTATCGCAGAGTGTCTAAAGTAAACATCTACAGCATTGACGATTTTGAGGATTACAATTACGGATTTATGGTTCCGAATACCTGCTATCTGAAATACTTTGACCTGAAGCTCTATGGCGGAGGATTTGTGCTTTTACTGCCCACCATAAAAGCCCCCAAGATCGTTCCGGCTTTTAAGCCTCAGCGTAAGATTTTTCAGGTTCAAAAGGAATCTCTGGAATGGGGGGAGAAGCTGGAAGTTCCCACAGTGGGTGCGCTCAATGACTATATTGTACACAAGAATATCCATGAACTGATTCTGATTCAGGAAGCACTCCAGGAGCGGAAAATCTCAGACATTGCAGTGAAAATTGCACAGGACCCTGGCAGGAAGCTGGTGCTCATCGCAGGTCCCTCCTCCTCGGGAAAGACTACCTTTTCCCACAGACTCTCAATTCAGCTGGCAGCACATGGGCTGACGCCCCATCCCATTGCGGTGGATGATTATTTTGTGGACCGGGACAGAACCCCCCTGGATGAGGATGGAAAGCATAACTTCGAATGCCTGGAGGCCATTGATGTGGAGCTGTTTAACCGGGACATGAACGCCCTGCTGGCAGGGGAGGAGGTGGAACTGCCCACCTACAATTTCAAGACCGGAAAGCAGGAGTACAGGGGGCGCAGAAAAAAACTGGGCGGTGGAGATATCCTGGTAATTGAGGGGATACATGGCCTGAATGAGCGTCTCACCTACAGTCTGCCGGCGAAAAATAAGTTTAAGATCTACATCAGCGCCCTGACCCAGCTCAACATCGATGAGCATAACCGCATCCCCACCACGGACGGACGTCTGCTGCGCAGAATTGTGAGGGATGCCAGGACCAGGGGAACCATAGCAAAGGATACCATAGCCATGTGGTACTCTGTGCGCAGGGGTGAGGAGTCCTACATCTTCCCCTACCAGGAGGAGGCGGATGTGATGTTTAACTCTGCTCTGATTTATGAGCTGGCTGCCCTGAAGATCTATGCAGAGCCTCTTCTTTTTAGCATCGGAAAGAATGAACCCGAGTATCAGGAGGCCAAGAGGCTGCTAAAATTCTTGGATTATTTTGTGGGAATTCCGGATGACAGCATACCAACCAATTCGATTTTAAGGGAATTTGTAGGGGGAGGGTGCTTTCAATTATAAATTATAAATTATAAATTGACAGGCTTCCCGGGAAGTGATAGAGTTATACTGGTACAGCGTTAGTAGAACAGATGAGCGCGGCTGGCAGGCCGAAAGGTGCCAGGCGAGGAAAGTCCGGGCTTCACAGGGCAGGATGCCGGATAACGTCCGGTGGAGGCGACTCCAAGGAAAGTGCAACAGAAATGAACCGCCGCATAGAAACGCGGTAAGGGTGGAAGGGCAGTGTAAGAGACTACCGCCTTCCTGGTAACAGGAGGGGCATATGTAAACCCCATCCGAAGCAAGACCGAATAAAAGCATATGGCGGCCCGTCAGCTTTAGGTAGGTTGCTTGAGCCTGCTGGCAACAGCAGGCCTAGATAGATGCTCATCCACGACATAACCCGGCTTACCGTTCTGCTTACATTCATGGTGGTGTCCGCGTTAGCGGGCACGGCCGTTTACGATACAGGGGGTATGGCAAAAATAGCTTATATTTAACTATTTTGCCATACCCCCTGTATCTATAAAATATCCCTATTGGGAACTCTCTTTACCCGGAACAAACTCCAGATTGTCCAGCGCATACTGAAGTGCCATATTTATCAATTCATTGCGTGAACGGCCGCTGTCGCTGGCTAATACATCGTATTGTGCCTGCAAGCTTTCACTGATACGAATGGTCATAGTAACCGATGAACTATCCTTTGCCTCCCGGTTTTTTGGACGGACAATAAACTTCTCTCCCATTTTGCACCTCCTGTACTACAAAGTATAATGGCTTTTTGTTGACATTCCTATACCACAAGTTTATAATTCATTAACGAATACATTTAAAACACATAGTAGAATACAAATATGTAACACAAAATGGAGGAGATGTTATGAAGAGTATTATTGAAGAATTGTACAACGGTGACCTGTATCCAGGAGAACGGTATAAATCCATTCATCGGCGTTACTACCAGAATAAGGAGGAGGCGTTCCGGGGTTATGAGGCCTTTTCAAAAAAATTGGATGAGGAGAGGGCAGAAGAGTTTAAGGCTATTATGGACAGGCATTTGGAAGTGCTGACGCTGGAGATGGAAAAGAACTTTTCAGATGGTTTCCGGCTGGGGGTCAGGCTAATGTGTGAAGTATTTATGCAGGAGGGCAGATAACTATGTTTTCATAACTTACCGGGGCTTTTGGCCCCGGCTTTTTATACCCCTCTTTTACCGTATCTCTCTTCACAGTATTTACAGCGATAGACCTCTTTGTCAGGGTCTGTCAACACAAATACATGGTCCAACTCCTGTTCAATGGAAGTGATACAGCGTGGGTTTTTGCATTTGATAATATTTGTGAGCTTCTCAGGAAGCTTCAGCACCTTTTTATCCACAATTTTGGCATCCTTAATAATATTTACCGTAATGTTGTGATCGATAAAGCCCAAAACATCCAGATCCAGCATATCGATAGGGCATTCTACCTTGATAATATCTTTCTTTCCCATCTTGTTGCTGCGGGCATTTTTGATGATGGCTACACAACAGTCCAGCTTGTCCAGCTTTAAGTAGTGATAGATGGACATGCTCTTTCCAGCCTCAATATGATCCAGCACCACACCTTCATTTAACTGACCGACGTTTAACATACTTTCACCTCCAGCAATGTGAGAATCAGCGCCATACGCACATAGACGCCGTACTGTACCTGTTTAAAGTAAGCGGCTCTGGGATCTTCATCCACCTCCACAGAGATTTCATTGACACGGGGAAGGGGGTGGAGAACCAGCATGTCGGGACGGGCCAGGTTCATCTTTTCTTTGTCCAGTATATAGAAATCCTTCATGCGGACGTAGTCCTCCTCATTGAAGAAGCGTTCCTTCTGTACTCTGGTCATGTAGAGCAGATCCAGTTCAGGCATGACTTCCTCCAGTCGCTCCACCTCCTTGTAAGCATTGCCATTTTTCTCAAGAACATCCTCGCGGATATAGTCAGGTACCTTAAGCTCCTCAGGGGAGATTAGGACAAATCTTACATTTTCGTAGCGGACCAGGGCGTGGATGAGAGAGTGTACCGTGCGGCCGAACTTCAGGTCTCCGCATAGGCCAATGGTGATGTTTCCAAGGCGTCCCTTCAGGGAACGGATGGTAAGCAGGTCCGTCAGAGTCTGGGTAGGATGCTGATGTCCGCCATCTCCCGCGTTTATCACAGGAATGGAGGATTTCATGGAAGCTACCATGGGGGCCCCCTCTTTTGGATGTCGCATTGCGCAGATATCTGAGTAGCAGGATACCATGCGGATGGTATCGGAGACGCTCTCGCCCTTTGCGGCGGAGCTGGAAGCGGCAGAAGAAAAACCAAGTACATTGCCGCCCAGATTCATCATAGCAGCTTCAAAGCTGAGTCTGGTGCGTGTGCTTGGTTCATAAAATAAAGTGGCCAGTTTTTTTCCGGCACATGCATGAGCATATTTTTCGGGATTTGCCTCAATGTCATTGGCGAGATCCAAAATCTTATCCAATTCTCCCACACTGAGATCCAGGGGACTCATTAAATGTCTCATAGTCTTCTCCTTCTGTTGTTGATTCATAACTGTACAGTATCTTAACAGTTACGTTGACTCCATACTATTTATGGCTTTTTCCTATCATATACCAAATGGAAGAGAAATTCAAGATGACTTTTGCGTATTCATATTTCTTTTGCAATTGTGAAGGGAATCGTATATAATGATGCCAGGAGCACAAAGTGCGGAGAAATCTGTAGGCATCAGGGAAGACTCCCACCAATCGCAACTGATTTAGGGGAAAGACAGTATGAAACAGGGCGTAACTGCCCCAAATGGAGGAATGGACATGAAATACGTGGAGAAAAAAAGATGGGCCTTTCTGGGGCTTCCTCTCACCTTTACCACCTACACCATATCCGAGGAGTATGTGACCGTGGACTCGGGTTTTTTAAACAAAAAACAGAACGACTGCTATATGTATAAGATCGTGGATACCAGGCTGTGCCGGAGTTTTCTGGAGCGCATTTTCGGACTTGGAACAGTACACTGCTATGGAGGGGACGTGACAGATCCCACACTGACACTGACTCACATAAAAAATGCACAGGAGATCAAGAACTATATTCTGGAGGCTTCCGAGGAGGCAAGGCTGCGCAGAAGAACCATGAACACCCAGGATATTGCGGGACACGAGTATATTGATGATATGGAGCTGTAGAGATTTGCACAGAGAAGGGACGCTGCGATTCGCAACGTTCTTTTTCCTTGCAGAAAAATACTGCACAGGAAAGCTATTAAACTGACCTATGCAGCATCTCTTTTCAGCAGTTTTTCAAAAAAGAGTCCCACGGAGAACCACAGTGGGGCATAATCCAAACGAATCAGCCCTTTGTAATTAAATTTGCAGTCTGAGTAATTCCAGGGACAACGGTTTTTTTTCTTTAAGTAGCTGCCTGTTAAAAATTCTACCGCAAAAATGCAGAGGGCATAGATGGTGCCGCGCAGCACAAGGCCCTTGTCCTTTATGCGGCGGTAGAGAGGACCGATAAAAGCCGCCATTCCATAGATAGGAAACATCCAGAGGGAGGAGCGGCCAAATAGTTTCATTTCCCGTCTGCGGAAGGCCAGAAACCCGGTCCAGAGCAGTTCCATACACCATCCGCAGATGCCGCATTTTATAAAATTCCATTTCATAGGAAGAGTATGTGCCTTCCGACATGAAAATATACCTAAAAAGAGCAGGAGGAGAAATCAAAATGTTTGGTCTTGAAAATAAGAGACTTTTTCTGTTTGATATAGACGGCACATTGGCCGTCGGGGAGGATTTGTTTGAGGGAACAAGAAGGCTTTTGGAGTATATAGACCACATTGGCGGAAAAGCCTTTTATATTACAAATAACTCTACAAAAAGCGGGAAGGACTATGTAAAAAAATTTGAAAAATGGGGAATCAGGACAGAGGAGGAACAGTTTGTCACCTCAGGATACATGGCGAAAGATTATTTAAAAAAGCATTGTGCTGACAGGCAGATTTTTGTGCTGGGAACCGCCTCCTTTGTCCAGGAACTGAGGTCATGCGGACTGGACATCACGGAGGAGGTGACTCCGTGCGTCTCCTGTGTGCTCGCGGCCTATGACAGTGAATTGACCTACCGTAAGCTGGAACGAGCCTGTGAACTATTGGTGCGTCCCGATGTAGAGTACCTGGCCACCAATCCGGATCTCTGCTGTCCGGCGCCCTTTGGCTTTATACCTGACTGCGGTGCCATCTGCAATATGCTGGAGGCGTCCACAGGCCGCGTACCCCGTTATCTTGGAAAACCGAGTGCACAAGTGGTAGAACTCTGTCTGGAGCGCAGTGGAATTTCTAAGGAGGAGACCCTGGTGGTGGGAGACCGTTTATACACAGACATAGCATGCGGAATTGCAGCGGGGGTGGAGACATGTGTGGTGTTTACCGGGGAAGCGGACCGGAAGGACATTGTGCACACGCCCTATTTTCCGGATTACTGCGTAGAAAATGTGGGAGAACTTCTGGATAAATGTATTGACGTCTATACAATTGTATGATATGATAAAAATATATTGAAAAATGATAATAAACTATGCAAAATATACAAAAAGGAGGCGCTTGAATTGGACATTATTTTAGACAGAAAGAGTGTCGTGCCTTTATACTACCAACTAAAAGAACAACTTTATGATAAAATAAAATCAGGGGAGTTGCCCTCAGGCAGTCTGCTTCCCTCGGAGACGGAGTTATGTGATACCTATGGATTGAGCCGGGGAACCGTGCGTCAGGCCATCAATATGCTGGCTGAAAAGGGATATGTGACCAGAGAGCGTGGAAAAGGAACCTGTGTGCGCAGGCCGACTTTAAATCATGACCTTCTGGGAGATTACAGCTTTGGATTAGGCATTCGGAAGTTGGGCCTGAAATTGAAAAACATACCGCTGGTAGTTGAGGTAGTGCCGGGAAAAAGAAGAATTGCCGACCGGCTGGAGATTCCTCAGAAGGCTGACATTTTACATATTGCCAGAATCAGGGGAGCTGGAGATGAACCGTGGATTTATGAGGAGACTTATCTGGAATCAGCGGCTTTTCCGGGATTGGAGGAGAGCGATTTTGCAAATGAGCTGCTCACAGAGATTTTAGTTGAGAGATATCATGCCAGTATGGGCAGGATCGCAGCCTATGTGGAGCCCACGCTGATAAACGAAAAGTATGCCAAACTTCTCAATATGGAGGAAAAGCAGGCAGCACTGGTGATGGACCGGGTGATTTTTGGAGACAACAATAAGCCTTTGTTTTACAGTTATGCTGTGATTCGGGGGGACAGGTGCAGGTATTACTTTAATGTTACTAGATAGAATAAGGACAGATAAAGTTAGAATACTTTCTGTCCTGATTTAAAACATTTAAATGTATATACATTTAAAGGAAATTCGAAAGTTTTAGACAAGATTAGGGGAGAAATACACCACGTTGTAAGAGTTATGTTTATAGAGTTATTTATTTAGGAAGTAAATGTATAAACATTTAGATAAAGCAATACTGAGGCGGGAAATAAATATAGCAATATATTTATGATAGAAAACGCAAAAACAAGGAGAAGGAGGTAGTAGTATGGAGAATTATGATTTTCAGGAAATCATCGATGTAATCGTGGACGGGGAAAGCGATGACGCGGTGGAGCTGGTGGAAAAGGCATTGGATGCGGGGGTGCCTGCCACGGACATCATTGAGAGGGGCCTGGTAGTGGGAATGGGAATCGTATCCCGAAAGTACGATGAGAAGGAGTACTTTGTTCCAGATCTTGCAGCATCAGCAGATGCCATGTCCGAGGCATTGGAGATTTTAAAACCGCTGCTTGACCAATCGGCGGAAAAAGACAAGGGAACCATTGTGATCGGAGTTATCAAAGAGTGCAGCCAGGAGATTGGAAAGAATATCGTATCCGCTATGCTGAGCGGAGCGGGTTTCAAGGTGTATGACTTGGGGACAAATGTGGCTCCGGAAACATTTGTGGCTAAGGCAAAAGAGGTCAATGCAGACATCATTGCCATGTCCAATCCAATGCTTCAGACTACCAAATATCTAAAGGATACGGCGGATCTTCTGGTGAAGGAAGGACTTCGTGACAAGATTAAGATTACTGTGGGAGGAGCTTCCACCAATCCGGGCACAAAAGATCAGGTATGTGCGGATGCCTGGTCCAAGGACGGCAACGGATGTATCAAAGAGTGTGAGAGACTTATGGCAGAGTTGAGAGCGTAACCAGAGCGTCAGGCGTTCGATTATGCGAGTGAAGGGGGAAATTTACATGAAATCAAATGAGAGAATAGACCAGCTGGCTGAGCAGCTGCATGAAAACGTCAAGAATTCAGGGGACCAGATGACGCCTCTGGAGAGGTTTAACTGTGTGAATGTATGTCATGCAAAGCCAGACAGGCTGATGACTTGGGCGTTTTACAGAGAATATCCCAGATATCTGGTAAACTATACAGTGCGTGATTTGGAAACAGACTATCTGAAAGAATGTGAGTCCATGCTGTCAGGCTTGGTGGAGTTTGGATACGATACCATTTGGACAAACGTGGATGTATACTCTGTGATTCCGGAGATTCTGGGTGTTCAGATCGATATGATTGAGGATGCGGTATCTGTGCCCCAGGTGCCTGTGATAAAGAAACCGGAGGACTTGGAGAAGCTGAAGATGGTCGACCCGGAAAAGGATGGACGCCTTCCAGTGGTAATGAATACAGTAGCTCTGCTTAGAGAAAAAATCGGTGATATCTATCCCATTATAGGTCATCTGAGCGGACCAATATCCCTGGCATCTACTTTAAGAGGAGCCAGCAAATTTGTCATTGATATGAAGAGGCGCCCGGATTTTGTAAAAGATCTGCTGGATTACTGCGCGGATGTTATTATTGTAGTGGGAAAGGCTTTGCTGGACCGCGGTGCGATCGGCATCTCCATGGCGGATGCGACAGGTTCACCTTCCCTGTGCAGCCCGCAGCAGTACAATGATCTCTTTATGCCCGCATATGAAAAGATTCAGAAGGCATTGGCACACATGACACCTCCGGGAGTCCGCTGGCATTCACAGTCGGGTATCGACGAAGTAGCGGATATTGAGAACTTTGTAAAAGAGTCCTGCCAGGCGGGAAATACTGTGTTCCATGTGGCTACTCCCTGGTCCTTGAACTGCGATATCAAAGGAATCCTGGAAATTTTGAAGGAGTATGGAGCCTGCCTATGGTTTGGCATTGCTCCTGCAGCATTTGCAACTCTGACACCGGAAGAGATGGATAGTCTTGTGAAAGAATATATTGAGAAATATGCAAGAGGATATGAAGGCTATTTCCTGATGGGACCCAACATGCTCAATGACACTTCCAAGCCAGAGCTGGTTAAGGCGTGGATGGAGGCTATGAGAAAATACGGAAAGTGCTAGTGTTTCTCAGTGTCTGAAAAATGCAAAAGGAGGGTAGTAGATATATGGAAGCGCACAAAGACTATGATTGCTTTGAGAAAAAGTTTACCATCGGTAATGTATCGGTAGGAGGAAACTTTGGAGAGATTCCAACTGTTTTGATCGGCAGTATTTTTTATATGCACCACAGGCTGGTGAAGGATGCTGAGGAGGGAATCTTTGACGAAGAGAAAGTGACTTCGATTGTAAAAAACTGTGAGGAGCTGAGTGAAAAACTGGGCAACCGCTTTATGCTGGACGTAATCGGAAATACTCCAAAGGCGTTGGTGAGGTACATAACTTTTCTAAGAAGCATCACAAAAGCACCGCTTCTGGTCAATGCAACTCTGCCTGAGGTGCGGATACAGGCATTGCAGGAACTGAATCGCATGGGGCAGCTGGATGGTATTATATACAACTCCATCAATGCCTTCAGTACGGAGGAGGAGCTGCAGGCATTGGCCAAACTGCCCATTGATGCAACTATTATTCAGGCATACAATACGGGCAGTAAAAAACCGGATGGGCCGTTAAAAACACTCACGGGGACATCCAAAAAAGAAGGATTCCTGGAAAAGGCAAAGAGAGCAGGGATGACAAAAGTCATGGTGGATATTCCCACATTGGATATGTCCAGTATCGGAATGATACCGCATGCAGGTGTGTGCATAAAAGAGGAACTGGGGCTTCCAGTGGGAACAGCTCCATCCAACGCTACCTATGCCAGCCCCTGGTTTCGGAATAAAGAAAATATCAGCACAGAGCAGTTTCGAGCAGTAGATGCGACGGTCAGTTCGTATCTCGCGGCGATGGGATGTAACTTTTTGTTTATCGGACCTGTTGAGGGCTATCGGTGGATTCTGCCTGCTACAGCGGCAGTGAATGCATTTCATGTATACGGTATGCGGTCGCAGGGCGTGAAGCCGGAGACGGAGGACCATCCGATGTTCAGGGTGCTGTAGAGCGCAGGAGGTGTAGACAGTGTCGACAGTATTGGTAGTTATTTTTGTTTTTATTATTGCATTTGCGGGGGCTTTTGTACAGGGGATTACAGGCTTTGGTTCGGCTATGGTATGGATGTCATTCCTTCCCCTGGTAATTGATTTAGGAGATGCATCGGCCATTGTACCGATCATGCTGACTATTATTGGTATTCAGATGACCATTCAGCTTCACAAACACATTAACTGGAAAATGAGTGTGGTTCCTTTGATTGTTTCCATGATCAGTACAGGTATCGGTGCCTGGATCATGAGCTTTACAACAACAAAAACCATGCAGATTATTTTGGGCATCTTCCTGATCATTGTGGGCATCTACTTTTTTGCCACGAGAAAGAAAAAAATTGTGATCAAGCCGACTCCGGTAAACGGAGGGATCGCAGGACTTGTTGCCGGAGTTTTTACCGGCCTGCTGAACATCGGTGGTCCTCCTCTGGCGATCTATTACAATGCTGCTGCGGAGTCACCGCTTCAGTATAAGGCATGTATTGAATTTAACTTTTTCATCATGTACGGTTGGGCGGCCATCTTAAAAGCTACCCAGGGTGCATACACCGCTCAGACTTTGGAGTACTGCATACCTGGAATCATTGCAGTTCTGCTGAGCAGTTTCCTGGGGCTGAAACTGTTCTCCAAGTTTGACAAGAAAAAAGTATCTTATCTGGTATGGGGAATGCTTATTATTATGGGGGCTTTCCAGCTGTGTAAGGCATTCCAGCTTTTCTAAAGTAAAGACCGGAAAGAAGTTTGGAGGGAAGTGGGTACACTATGATATATTTACTGTTAGCCATAGCTGCCACTACCATCGGAACGCTTGTAGGAGTGGGCGGCGGATTTATCATCCGCCCACTCCTTAATCTGTTAGATGTTTCAAAGGGACTGGCATCCTTTACCTCATCCATCACAGTGTTCAGCATGGCGGTGACCAATTTGATACTATACAAAAAGCAGGGGAATAAGCTTCAGCTGAACAACATTGTCTATATGGGAATCGGAGGTATTATTGGAGGACTGGTGGGAGGCTCCCTGATGGCCTATGTGCCGGAACAAATCATCAATTCCCTTTACCTGGCAGCCATACTGGTAATGCTGGGATCTGTGATTGCAAGAGAACACATGGACCTAAAGCCCGTAACCAATCCGGCGGTCAAGGTGATCTTGGGAGCCTGCTGTGGTATGCTCTCCAGCTTCTTTGGAATCGGAGGCGGCCCGTTTTTGATGACGGTGCTTTTGGTGTTCCTGGCTCTGGACCCCAAGGAGGCTGCGATTCAGAGTATTTTGATTACCCTGCTGACAACCTCCAGCTCCATGGTCAGGTATACAATCAGCGGTTATATGGATTTCAGTTTGGCTATTTACTGTATCCCCGGAGGAATACTGGGAGGATTTTTGGGCAGAGCCGTTACAAAGCGCGTGAGCAGCAAAACGGTGCGGGCAATGTTTTACATTGTGTTGGTAGCGATTATGGCGGTGCAGATCTACACCGTATTTACAGGAGGGAAATAATAGTTACTGCTCAGACCGTGAGAAAATGATTCATGTGTGAACAGTAACCAATAATATCCGGAGAGGAAACGAGAGCATGGATCTTATCAAATCAACAGAATTTATACCTGATTTTGATCAGAGGAGGATATTGGAGGGAATCCAATGTGCCAGTGGCTCACCTTCCTATAGAAAAGCATCTGAAATGTACCATGTGGTTTTATCCGAACTGCTGGAGCGGGCGAATCCGCAAATCTGGATTAAGTATTGCGAGGACTGGACCATGCCTATTCTAAAGGAGAATGCGCAGCCTCATTCATCGGTCGCTTTATGCCTCATGACAATGGGCTGTAAAGTGGAGGAGTACCTCAACGAGTGTTTTATGGCGAGGAAGAGTCTGAAAGGTATCCTTGCAGACTTTATGGCATCCACCTATATGTTTCAATTAGACAGCCGGTGTCTGGAACTGGTGAGGGCTGAGTGCGCCATGAGAAAACAGGGCGTCAGGGAACGTCTGGAAGCTCCGGATCAGCTTCCCTGGGAAGCAGCGGGCAGGATTCTGGAAGAAATCGAGATGGAAGAGACAACGGGAATCACGGTCTCCCCCAGCGGTATTTTCACCCCACCCAGAACCCAGGCCTACATGCTGCTTCTGTCGGAAGATTCCGGGTGCTTTCACGCAGAGCACGACTGCACCAGATGCAGAGCCAGAGATTGCAGGTGGAGAAACCAGTAGTATATTTTGGATTTTTGCTTTTATAAATAAAAGTCCCGGTTTTTATTGAGAAATCAATAGAAACCGGGGATTTTCTTTGTGTCATAAAAGGTAACAGTTCAGACAGAAATTTACTGTTGATTCGATTTTTCTAATACTTGAAAAAATCAGGGGATTATACTATAATTAATTGTTAATCGAGATGGTATAATATATTTGAAAAATCAGCCATCAACTTAGATTGGAGTAACATGGATTACAGAAAGGCAAGAGTCTATTTAGATGAAATGGCTAAATACGGAAGTGTGCTTGGTCTTGACAATATGAAAGAGATGCTCAGGAGGCTGGGAAATCCCCAGGATGAGCTGAGATTTATCCATATTTCCGGTACAAACGGTAAGGGATCTGTCCTGGCCTACTTATCTACGATTCTGAAAGAGGCAGGATACCTGGTGGGAAGATACATTTCCCCAACCCTGTTCGCGTACAGGGAACGTATCCAGGTGAATGAGGAGTACATAGAAAAAGAACCTCTGGCCAGGCTGACAGGCCGGATTGCAGAGGCGGTGGAGAGCATGGTCTTGGAGGGATTGCCCCACCCTACCGCGTTTGAGATAGAGACAGCCCTGGGGTTTCTCTATTTTAGAGAGAGCCAGTGTGATGTGGTAGTTTTGGAGACAGGGCTTGGAGGCCTTGAGGACGCCACCAATGTGGTGCAAACCACGATTTTGGAGGTGATTACCTCCATCAGTATGGATCACATGGGGTTTTTAGGCAGCACATTGTCTGAGATCGCCGCAAATAAGGCAGGGATCATCAAGCCCCACACCACAGTCGTATCAGTAAAACAAAAGACTGAGGCAATGCGTGTCATTGAACGGACATGCAAGGAAAAGAACTGTACACTGCGCACAGCAAGCGCGGATGAGGCAACGGATATTGTCTTTGGATATGAGAGTCAGCGTTTCTCCTACAAGGGAGACAGCGGATTTGAAATTTCCCTGGCAGGTTCCTGCCAGATAGAAAATGCAGTGCTGGCCGTTGAGGCGGTTAAGGGATTGCGCAGCCTGGGATACGAGATAAGCGATGCCCAACTGAGAAACGGATTGAAAAAGACGAAATGGAAAGGGCGGTTCAGTGTGATCGCAAAGGAGCCGCTGTTTATCATTGATGGGGCTCACAACAGGGAAGCTGCGGAAGTTTTGGTGAAGTCCATAGAAATGTATTTTACAAACCGGAGAATATTCTATATAATGGGGGTATTCAGGGATAAAGAGTATGAGGAGATTGTAAAAAAAACAGTGCCGCTGGCTTCTCATATTATAACAATACAGACACCGGGAAATGACAGGGCGCTACCGGCAGAAGAACTAACCCGTGTGGTGAAAAAGTACAACCGTTCAGTGGAGACAGCGGAGAACATTGAAGATGCAGTACAAAAAAGCCTGTATAGGGCAAATAAGGAGGATGTGATCATTGCGTTCGGTTCCCTCTCCTTTTTAGGTGAGATCACGAGGGCAGTGACCATGGTGAGGAGCACAGAATTATGATAGATCAGGAAAAAATAAAAGAGGGTGTCAGACTAATCCTGGAAGGTATCGGGGAGGACACAGGCAGGGAGGGACTGGTGGAGACTCCGGACCGCATTGCCAGGATGTACACAGAACTGATGGGCGGCATGGAAGAGGATGCCGGAGTGCAT
This sequence comes from Ruminococcus sp. 8Y-12, assembly GCF_058119865.1. Classification (NCBI taxonomy): domain Bacteria; kingdom Bacillati; phylum Bacillota; class Clostridia; order Eubacteriales; family Oscillospiraceae; genus Ruminococcus; species Ruminococcus sp. 8Y-12. The sequence continues at coordinate 3,188,342 of NZ_CM176623.1, forward strand.
TTGAATAAGAGATTTCATGTGGACAAGAATGAGATTGTAGTGGAAAAAGATATCGTCTTTTATTCCATGTGCGAGCACCATATGCTGCCTTTCTATGGGAAGGCTCATGTGGCCTATGTGCCAAACGGCACGGTTGTGGGTCTCAGCAAGATAGCCAGAACAGTGGAGGTTTTTGCAAGAAGGCTGCAGCTTCAGGAACAGCTGACGGCACAGATAGCAGATGCCTTTATGGATCATTTAAAGCCACAGGGCGTTATGGTTATGATTGAAGCCGAACATCTGTGCATGACCATGCGAGGTGTCAAAAAGCCCGGTTCCCAGACTGTGACAATGACCACAAGAGGTATTTTTGAGGGCAATACAGCTCTGCAGAATACTTTTTACCAAATGGTCAGGTGACAGCTATGGAGAGAGTGGAGCGTATTTTGGAGCACCCTACATATAGAGCCTGCCTTCAGAGGATTGAGGAGCTGGAGGCAGAGCGTATTTTTTGCGGCCATGACATGGCACATTTTCTGGATGTGGCACGTTTGGCCTATATTTTTAACCTGGAAGAGCACCTGGGAATTGATAGAGAGCGGATCTATGCGGCCGCTCTTCTTCATGATATAGGCAGGCACGTGCAGTATCTGGATGGCACACCCCACCAGGAGGCGGGGCTTCCCATCGCGGGAGAGATCCTTAGGGATTGCGGCTTTAGCGAAGGGGAAGAGGAGGAGATACTGGAAGCAATTGCCAGGCACAGGGACGGCTCGGTAGAGGGGGAGGCCTCCCTGGCCGGGATTCTCTACCGGGGTGACAAGATGTCCAGAAGCTGTTTTGGCTGCAGAGCCAGGGAGCAGTGCAATTGGAGCCAGGAGAAGAAAAATCTGAGAATAAGGTATTAGAAGGACGGCGAGCGAGTATGAAGATTGGAAACAGAATATTTGAAACAGACAAACACACCTACATTATGGGTATCCTGAATGTGACACCGGATTCCTTTTCCGATGGGGGAAGGTGGAATGATATGGAGGCAGCCAGGAGGCATACGGAGGAGATGCTCCGGGACGGAGCGGATATCATTGATATAGGCGGGGAATCCACGAGACCGGGATACCAGCTGCTCTCAGATGAGGAGGAGATTGCCAGGGTTTTGCCTGCCATTCAGATGGTAAAGGAAAACTTTGATGTACCCATATCTGTGGACACGTATAAAAGCAGAGTGGCGGCCGCAGCTCTGGCGGCTGGGGCTGACATGGTCAATGATATCTGGGGTCTGAAGTACGATCCGGCTTTGGCGGGCGTTATCGCCAAAGCCAAGGCGCCCTGCTGCCTGATGCACAACCGGGACAATACGGACTATGAGGATTTCATTCCGGATATGCTGGAAGATTTGAGGGATACAGTGCGAATTGCCGATGAGGCGGGAATCAGCAGGGACAGAGTGATTCTGGACCCCGGTGTGGGATTTGGGAAGGCTTATGCGAATAATCTGGAGGCCATCAACCGTCTGGAGGAGATGCACAGCTTAGGCTTTCCTATTTTGCTGGGGACATCCAGAAAGTCGGTGGTGGGCCTCACTTTGAACCTTCCGGCTGATCAGCGGGTGGAGGGCACCCTTGCCACCACGGTGATGGGCGTGATCAAAGGAGCAGCCTTTGTGCGTGTCCATGATGTGAAGGAAAATTACAGAGTGATCCGGATGACAGAGGCCATTCTGGGAAGGGGAGTCTGAACAATGGATAAAATTAAGATAAAAGATTTAGAGGTATACGGACATCATGGAGTGTATCCGGAGGAAACGGCTCTTGGACAGAAGTTTTTACTGTCCGCGGTTCTGCATGTGAGTGTCAGGGAAGCCGGCCAGACAGACGATTTGGCAAAATCCATCAATTATGGGGAGGTCAGCCATTTTGCAAAAGAGTTTATGGAGAACCACACCTATAGACTGCTGGAGGCTGTGGTGGAACGGCTGGCAAGGGCGATTCTTCTAAAATGGCCGCAGATCATTAGGGCAGACCTTGAGCTGAAGAAGCCATGGGCCCCTATAGGGCTTCCTCTGGATACGGTCTCTGTGGAAATCGAGCGGGAATGGCATACGGCCTATCTGGCGCTGGGATCAAATATGGGCGATCGGAGGGCGCATCTGGAACATGCGGTCAGGGCACTGGAAGCATGTGAAGACTGCCGGGTTTTGAAGGTTTCAGATTTTATAGAGACTGAGCCCTATGGCGTCACGGAACAGGATGCATTTCTAAACGGAGCATTGGCGCTGCGCACCCTTAAAACTCCCTGGGAATTGCTTGAGGAGATCCATCGGATCGAAGCAGAGGAGGGAAGAGTGCGCACCCTGCGCTGGGGTCCCAGGACACTGGATTTGGATATCCTGCTGTACGATGGCTTGGTGTTGGATTCGGAGGACTTACATATTCCCCATATAGAAATGCACAAGCGGGACTTTGTGTTGGCCCCCCTGGCCCAGATTGCACCTTATCTGCGCCACCCAATTTTACACAAGACCGTAGAGGAGCTAAGAGGAGAGAGAAATGGTTGATTTAAAGGAATTGCGAGAGCAGATTGACGGGATTGATTCACAAATTGTAGAGCTTTTTGAGAAGCGGATGGATGTCAGCCGCCAGGTGGCTGAGTATAAGATCGGAGCGGGGAAAAAAGTCTTTGACAGGGAGAGAGAGAAAGCCAAAATCAGCGCAGTGAAGGGGAAGGCACACAATGAATTTAACCAGCACGGCGTGGAGGAGCTGTTTTTGCAGATCATGGCTATGAGCCGTAAACTTCAGTACCAGCTATTGGAGGAAAATGGGGTGGTGGGGCGCCTCCCCTTCATAGCGGTGGACCGCATTGAGAGGGAGAATGTGCGTGTGGTTTACCAGGGCGTGGAGGGAGCGTACAGCCAGGCGGCCATGAAACAGTTTTTTGGAGAAAAGATTTCTTCCTTCCATGTGGAGCAGTGGCGGGATGCCATGGAAGCGATTGCGGAGGGCTCGGCGGACTATGCGGTTCTCCCCATTGAAAACTCCACAGCGGGAAGTGTTAACGATATGTACGATCTGCTGGTGGAGTTTGAGAACTACATTGTGGGAGAGCAGATTATCCGGTGTCAGCACAGACTTTTGGGACTTCCGGGGACAGAGCTTTCGGATATCAGGAGAGTGTACTCCCATCCCCAGGGACTGATGCAGTGCAAGCCCTTTTTGGAGGAGCACAGGGATTGGAAGCAGATTCCCCTGGAGAATACCGCAGTGGCAGCAAAAAAGGTGGCGCAGGATCAGGACTGCGCACAGGCAGCCATAGCCAGCGCATTTGCGGGAGATCTCTTTGGACTTGAGGTGCTGGCTGAGAATATTTTCAGCAATGAGGCCAATTCCACCCGGTTTATCATTGTGACAAACCAGAGAATTTTTCGCCGGGATGCGGGGAAGATCAGTATTTGTTTTGAGCTGCCCCACACCAGCGGTTCGCTGTACAATATGCTGTCCCACTTCATTTACAATAATATCAATATGAGCAATATTGAGTCCCGCCCTATCCCCCGCAGAAACTGGGAATACCGATTCTTTGTGGACTTTGAGGGAAACTTAAATGACAGCGCTGTGAAGAATGCGCTGAGGGGTATCCGGGAGGAAGCCATCAATCTGAAAATATTGGGAAATTACTAGAGAGGCATAGCTATGACGAGAATCAGTGAGTTAATTGTTTATAGAGAGTTTGAACAGGGACAGCTGCTGGAGGACATGACCTGGATCATGGATCACTACGATAGCGAGTATTATAATTTGGAGGATGTGAGGGCACTCTATTATGAGTGTGTTCATGGTTTGGTGGATTTGGCGGGCACCTACGGGTTTGACCGGAATCTGTGGCACGCGTACCTCACATACCTGCTGGTGAATAACGAGAATGTTTTCAGTACCGCCTGTGAGATCCACGGACCAGTGGAGGGCAGTATCAATGAGCTGGCCCGCCATGATTTTGAGATATTTAAAGAACTGTATGACTGTGACTTTGGGCCCATTGAGGAACATTTGGGTGCCTGCTGCTATGAATTGATATCCAGCTACCGGAATGTGAATGAACATAGTAAGATGTTCAACAAGCGCATCCGGGATCGGATCTGCGATCTGAGCGTAAAACTGGGACAGGCTGGATCTATTGAGGAGTTCACAGAGGATATGGTTGCCTTCTACAAGGATTTCGGGGTGGGGAAGCTGGGGCTTCACAAAGCTTTCCGCGTGGTTCACGACGAGGAGGGAGTCCATATTGTTCCCATTACCAATATTGCCCATGTGCATCTGGATGATCTGGTGGGTTATGAGATTGCCAAAAAGAAGCTGGTGGACAATACAGAGGCGTTTGTGGAGGGCAGAAAGGCAAACAACTGTCTGCTCTTTGGGGATGCGGGAACCGGAAAATCCTCCAGTGTGAAGGCGATTTTAAATCAATATTATGACAAGGGGCTGCGCATTATTGAGATCTACAAGCATCAGTTCCAGGATTTAAATGATGTGATTGCCCAGATTAAGAACAGAAATTATCGGTTTATTATCTACATGGATGACCTTTCCTTTGAAGATTTTGAGATTGAGTATAAATATCTGAAAGCGGTTATTGAGGGTGGACTGGAGAAAAAGCCGGAGAATATCCTGATCTATGCCACTTCCAACAGGCGCCATCTGGTCCGTGAGAAATTCAGCGACAAGGAGGAGCGCAGGGATGACCTGCACGCATCTGACACGGTACAGGAGAAACTGTCTCTGGTCTACCGGTTTGGGGTAAAGATCTTTTTCTGCGCGCCAGGCAAAAAGGAGTTTCAAAATATTGTCAGGGTACTGGCAGAGCGTTACGGTGTGACTATGCCTGAGGAGGAGCTGCTCCTTGAGGCAAACAGATGGGAACTGCAGCACGGAGGTCTGTCGGGCCGAACTGCGCAGCAATTTATAGATTATCTGTTGGGGCAGGTGGATTAGCCGTACCTGTTCAGCGGGAAAGGAGATGGTGAAATGGCCTATACTACATTTGCAGCAATTGACGTGGGGTCCTATGAGATCGGTATGAAAATTTTCGAGCTTTCCAAAAACAGGGGAATGCGGGAGATTGACAGCATCCGGCACAGGCTGGAACTGGGGAGGGAGGCATACACCACAGGCAAAATCAGCATGGAGAAGGTGGAGAATCTCTGCCAGCTGCTCATGTCTTACAAAACAATTATGGAGGGGTACCAGGTGGATGACTACAGGGCCTGCGCCACCAGTGCTGTGAGAGAGGCAAAGAACAGCCTGATCCTCCTGGATTACATTGAAAAGCGAACGGGAGTCCATATTGAGGTGCTCAGCAATTCGGAGCAGCGTTTTCTGGACTACAAGTCCATTGCATCCAGGGAAAATGAGTTCAATAAGATTATTCAAAAGGGAACCGCTATCATTGATGTGGGGGGAGGGAGTGTGCAGTTCTCCCTGTTCGACAAGGACAGTCTGGTAACCACCCAGAATATCCGGATCGGTAATCTGAGAATCAGGGAAAAGCTGGCTGGGGTGGAGAAAAACGCCGCCCATGTTGAGAACCTCATCGAGGAGCTGGTAAACAATGATCTGGTAAGCTTTAAAAAGATGTACTTAAAGGAGCGGGAGATCACAAATCTGGTCATTGTGGGGGATAATATCCGGGAGGTAGCCAGGGCTGCTTCTATTACCAGGGAGGAGTTCCTGCAGTTGTACGAACAGATTGTGCACTATACCATTGATGAGGTGACGGACCGGTTTGAGGTCTCAGCGGATCATATCTATATGCTGATCCCCTCACTGATTATTCACAGACGTTTTATCGAGGAATTTGGCATTGAGACCATCTGGATGCCGGGACTGGATCTGAGCGATGGGATGGCATATGAGTATGCCCAGAAAAATAAAATTATCCGGGCAGGACACAACTTTGACGAGGATATCATTGCAGCCGCCAGAAATATCGCGAAGCGCTATATGTGCAGCAAGTCCCATATCCGGGCACTGGAGGAGCTGGCATTGGTGATCTTTGACAAGACGAAAAAGCTGCACGGACTGGACAGGCGCAAGCGTCTGCTTTTGCAGATTGCGGTGATCCTGCACGGGTGCGGCAAGTACATCAGCCTTTCAAACGTGGCGGAGTGCTCCTACCGGATCATCATGGCCACGGAGATCATTGGCCTTTCCCATTCGGAGCGGGAGGTGATTGCCAATGTGGTACGTTTTAATACCCAGGAGTTTGACTACTACGAAAGCCTGAGCACCCACACGGCAGTGACCGAGGAGGAGTACCTGATCACAGCTAAGCTGACGGCCATTCTGAGAGTCGCCAATGCCCTGGACCGCAGCCACAAGCAGAAGTTCAAGAGCGCAAAGGTTCTCCTGAAGGAGGAGGAACTTTTGATCACAGTGGATACTCAGGAAGATATCACGCTGGAAAAGAGCCTGTTTCCGGAAAAGGCCGAGTTTTTTGAAGAGGTATTCGGCATCCGTCCGGTAATCCGGCAGAAGAAGCACCTGTAAAGGAGGGAGTTCATGGAAGTAAAGGATTTTACAAAGGCAGAGTATTATACTAACCGGGAGATCAGCTGGCTTGGATTTGACAAGAGAGTGCTCAGTGAGGCCAGGGATAAATCCCTTCCTCTGTTCGAGCGGCTGAAGTTTTTGAGTATTACCTCATCGAACCTGGATGAGTTCTTTATGGTGCGCGTGGCTTCTTTAAAGGACATGGTCCATGCCAAATATACCAAGAAGGATATTGCGGGCCTGACAGCATCCCAGCAGCTGGAGCTGATACTGAAGGAGGCGCACGACCTGGTGAGCCTGCAGTATTCCACCTACAACCGGTCCCTGCTGCCCGCATTAAAGCAGAGAGGACTTAAACTGGTCACAGAACACGAGAAGCTCACCAAGGAGCAGAAGGCATATGTGGATCAGTATTTTGAGGACAATATCTATCCGGTGCTGACCCCCATGGCAGTGGACTCCTCCCGTCCATTTCCGCTGATCCGCAACAAGTCTCTGAACATAGGGGCTCTGATCTCGGAGAAAGGGGAGGAACAGGAGTTTGACTTTGCAACCGTACAGGTTCCCTCCGTGCTTCCGAGAGTCGTGCCGCTTCCGGAAGGCAGGGATGGTGAGCGCAGGGCAATCCTTTTGGAGGAGGTCATTGAACGGAATATCGGTAAGCTGTTCCTGAATTATGATGTAATTTGTGCACATCCCTACCGAATTATGCGTAACGCGGATCTGACCATTGATGAGGATGAGGCGGAAGATCTGTTAAAGGAGATCCAGAAGCAGCTGAAAAAGCGCCAGTGGGGGGAGGTCATCCGGCTGGAGATTCAGGATACCATGGACGAGCGGCTTTTGAAGATTCTGAAAAAGGAATTTTCCATCAAAGATACTGACATTTTTAAGATCAATGGGCCCCTGGATCTGACCTTTCTGATGAAGATGTACGGAATGGAGGGATTTGAGGACTGCAAATACCAGCCTTACCAGCCGCAGCCGGTTCCCGCCATGAACACAGAGGAGGATCTCTTCACCCAGATACGAAGGGGAGATATTCTGCTCCACCACCCGTATATGACCTTTGATCCTGTAGTCAACTTTGTCAAACAGGCTGCAAAAGACCCCAATGTGCTTGCCATCAAGCAGACACTTTACCGGGTAAGCGGCAATTCCCCGATTATCGCAGCCCTGGCCCAGGCCGCAGAGAACGGAAAGCAGGTCTCTGTGCTGGTGGAGCTAAAAGCACGTTTTGATGAGGAGAACAATATTATATGGGCAAAAATGCTTGAGAAAGCGGGATGCCATGTGATCTATGGTCTGGTGGGCCTTAAGACCCACAGCAAGATCACGCTGGTGGTGCGCAGGGAGGAGGACGGAATCCGGCGTTATGTGCATCTGGGCACCGGAAACTACAATGACTCCACTGCAAAGCTGTACACTGACTGTGGGCTTTTGACCTGCTCAGAACCCATTGGCGAGGATGCAACGGCTGTGTTCAATATGCTTTCCGGGTACTCAGAGCCAAAGAACTGGAATAAACTGGTGGTGGCGCCCATCTGGCTGAGAAACCGTTTCCTGCGTCTGATTGGGAGGGAGACGAAAAATGCGCTGGAGGGCAAGGAAGCCCGCATTATCGCGAAGATGAACTCCCTGTGCGATAAGGATATCATAGCTGCGCTGTATGAAGCCTCGGCGGCCGGTGTGAAGATAGAGCTCATTGTAAGGGGAATCTGCTGCCTGAAAGTAGGGATTCCGGGAGTGAGCGACAATATATTCGTGCGCTCAATAGTGGGAAACTTCCTGGAGCATGCCAGGATCTTCTACTTCTGCAACGGAGGCCAGGAGGAGATTTACATGGGAAGCGCGGACTGGATGCCCAGAAACCTGGACCGCAGGGTGGAGATTCTTTTCCCGGTGGAGAGCGAGGAGTTAAAGAGAGAGGTGTGCCATATTTTAGATATCCAGCTGGAGGACAACGTAAAAGCACATATTCTGCAGCCGGACGGAAACTATGAGAAGATTGATAAACGTGGAAAAGTACTCATTAACTCTCAGGAGTATTTCTGTCAGGAGGCGTTAGAGCGGGGGAAGCAGATATCTGATCCGGTGGCTGACCGGGTGTTTATACCAGCAGAGCCTTTGGAGGATATCGAAAAGTAGTAAGGTGATATTGAACTGTGAAAAAAGGGGCGGTTAAACGTGAACCGCCCCCATTTCATAAGCCCCTCCGCGTTCAGAGCGCAGACCTCCTTTCTGATTTTTCAGCTTTTTTCAATATCCATAACGCATATCCGAGAGAAATAATGCATAATACAATGGAGGAGATGATACTGATTATTTGCGTTCTTTGAACAGAAAAGATAGCTAGTGAATTTATAATGCCATGTGTAATGATACACGGCAAAAGGTAATACTTGAAACAAAAATGGCCAACTTTATATTGTCCCTGCACATCGCTTTGAAAAGAAAACCTCGGAAGATAACTTCCTCAATAAATCCTACACAAAGCATATTCAGAATAAATAGAACGGTTTCCAAAGCAGAGACATTTATTGTTACGCCATTCCACAAATTAACGCTCATAATCAAAACAAGCGGAATAAAGTATAGATAATTTTTGGGGCTGCCCATGAGAGAACATAATCCGTATTGTTCTGATAAGTCATGCTTTTTAATAAAACCGAAAATAAGCAGAGCAAATACTATACTCACAGGTGCGGTGATTATCTTTTCAAAGCCAAGCGAAGAGGAAAAGCTGTCAGCAGCACTAAGTAAAACAACATAGGCAATTATCCACATCAAAGAAAAGTTCAATTTATTTTTCTTATATAAACCATACACTTTATAGTCCTCCTTTTAACGAATATAGCGTACCATCAAATATCAAATCTAAATCCGATAAAATGGATTCTTCATCGTATTCCATATTGTTGTTTGCGAACATACTGGCATATCCATGAGCAAACAAAAATAAGGATTTGAAGACAACTCGCGCTTGCTCAATGGGGATATTTCTTGTTTTTGCTATGACAGCAAAAATGGGTTCGGCTTCTTCGGCACTTGTCAAATCAGAAACACTTTTTCCCGAAAATTCATTAGTTTGAAACAGAAACCGAAATAGGTGCTTTTCTTTTGCTCCAAATCGGATATACTGCAGCCCGATACTTTTCCCTCTATTGTTTTGAAATGATACATAACAGGTTGAGTGGAGCAATTTCCATGTCTCGCCTTGCACGAAAAAACACCGTCCATTATCTCCAATGGCGGCGTTTTGTTGTAGGTTTGCCCTAGACAAGAACCTTTAAGGAATCTAAAGCATAAATTTTTCTATAATCTCTGCCACTCCGTCGTGATTATTATCGTTTTTGGTTACATAGTCGGCAATATCTTTCACACAATTTTCTGCATTTGCCATGGCAGCGGAAACGGCAGCGGCACGGAGCATGGAAATGTCATTTTCAGCGTCCCCGGCGGCAATTGTGTTGCTGTGGGGGATACCCAGATAGCTGCAGAGAAAGTCCATAGCAGCTCCTTTGGAGATTCCGGGCGCAATGTGTTCCAGATAATCCACACTTGAAAAGACACGATCCAGCTTTCCGTGGGCCCACTGGTCAGTTGCCTCCGAAAAGCGTACCAGTTTCTCATGGTCATCCAGGTCAATGACAATCATCTTTACGGGTTCCTCGCGAAGATGGTCGAGGAGGTCTGGGTCCACAAGGTATGGCATTTTTGTGCGGGCCACATAAGTCTTCAATTCCCTGTTCTCAGACAAAGCCAGAAGTTGTCGGCTGTCGTAGGTCTGGCAGTGAAGTCCCCACTCTGAAGCGCACTCGAAGATATGGCGCACATATGGAAGGGGTATGGTTTTTCGGTATAAGGACTTTTGGCGGTAAAGATCATAGATTTCACCGCCGTTATAGGCTATGGCGAAACAGCCCTCCTGGGTAAGGCCCAGCTCTTTCGCGATTGCTGCAGCACTGGTTAAGGGGCGTCCGGTGGAGATGACCACCTTGTGTCCACACATGAGAGCCCTGTGGATTGCCTGTTGATTTTCAGGGGTAAATTCTTTATCGTCGTTTAAAAGGGTTCCGTCCAGATCCAAAAAAAGTACTTTTGTCTTGCGTTCCCGTTCCATCAGCTCCTCCAGGGCTTCATCGCTCTCACAGACCCACACATCCTCTTCCTTGGGAGTAAGACCCAGAAATTCCCTCAGTGTACAGGTCTCGTCACTGAAACTCCACCTGTCTGTCTCATCAAAGATCTCGTCAAAGTCAATTTCCCCGTTCATAAAACGTTCTCTGAATGTCATATAATCCTCCTATTTTGCAGAACGAAGCTCTTCCAATATTTCGTAGGGGATCTTTAAGTTTCCCTTTCCGCATCCCAGATCAATGTCCGGCTTGTTGCTGCCGTGAAAGTCGGAACCGCCTGATATGAGCAGTCCGTTTGCGGCTGCCAGGCGGCGGACCAAGTCTTCCTCCTCCTGTGTATAGGTGGAGTAGAGGGCTTCGATGCCGATCAGCCCTGCCTGCTTGAGTTCTGTGATAAGAATCTGCAGCTCTTCCCCGGAGAGGTGATACAGCATGGGGTGGGCCAGAACAGGGATTCCATTGAAGCGGTGTATCAAGCGTACAGCCTGTACGGGAGTCACCTTTTCCCTGGGTACAAAACAGGGGGCATCGTCTGCTAAATAGAGCGAAAAGGCATCCTTCATTTCCGGAACATACCCCTGGTCTGTGAGATAACGGGCGAAATGGGCCCTGGTCCACACCGCGGCGCCGAAGCGCTCCTCCATGGCTTCCCAGGTTATGTCGATCCCCTCCTCCTGCATGCGCTTGATCATTTTTCGGTTCCTAATGTTTCTGGAATCCTGAAAGCGGAACAGCTCTGTCTGAAACTCCTGATCCTTAAAGTCAAAATCCAGCCCTACGATATGCACGTCCCTTCCCAGATATTCGGTAGAAAATTCAATTCCGGAGATGAGTTCCACATCTGCTCTGCGCGCTGCGTCAGCGGCTTCGGGAAGTCCGGCTATGGTATCGTGGTCAGTTAGGGCAAAGGCAGCCAGGCCCTTTTGACGGGCATGGTCAACCAGCTGAGAGGGGGTATAAGTTCCGTCGGAACAGTTGGAATGTACGTGTAAATCAATGTATTTCATCTTTTTGCCTTTCTTGTTTCAATCCACGCTCGGTAATTTAACAAAGTACGACCACATCTTTCGATGCGTTGATTGACTTCATGTCAGTGTGGGATACCTCACGTATTCTTGTTGAAGCACCTGTGCCCGAAAGCACAGATGAGAATAATTGTTTTGTCGTAAAAGCGCAAACTTGTTAATTGGTTACGTTTTGTCAAATATAGTATACTAATATCTGCGGATAGTTTCAAGTGGTATCTTTTTCAGCGGGGCTGCTGATTTCTCTGAGCAGTAAATGCTCAGATCTGAGTGAACAGTAACCTCTGACCACCGGGGGTGGCAAAACGGAAACGCCTGTGATAGAATAAGAGAAGCAATTGTAAGGAGAAGAAGACAATGCAGATATACAGTGATGAATTTTTGATAGAGCAGGGCATCAGTCCGAAGCTGGCAGGGGAGGTCAGAAAATTCAGGGAGTCCTATCAGGTGGAAGAGAAGGTGAAAAACAGGCTGGCTTGCCCTGAGATGCCGTTTTTTGGCAAAGAGATTCTGGAGATGGGGATTGTATCCATTTTACAGGGGGAAAATCTTCTGCTCTGCGGCTCCAAAGCCACAGGGAAGAATATTCTGGCGGAAAACCTGGCCTGTATTTTTGGAAGGCCCCTGTACAATATATCTTTTCATGTAAATACGGACAGCAGCACCCTGATCGGGACAGATACCTTTCAGGACAATGAGGTGAAACTGCGCAAAGGACCTGTTTACCAGTGCGCATACTACGGCGGATTTGGTGTTCTCGATGAGATCAACATGGCAAAGAATGACGCAGTATCCGTGCTGCACGCCACCTTAGATTACCGGAAGGTGATTGATGTACCGGGATATGACAGGATCGAGCTGCACCCCGCATGCCGTTTTATTGGAACCATGAACTACGGGTATGCCGGCACGAAGGAGCTAAATGAAGCATTGGTGTCCAGGTTTCTGGTTATCAATATGCCGCCTTTGACGGAGGAGCTGCTGGTTCAGATTCTCCAGGCCTCCTTCCCCGACGCAAAAGCTGGGGCAATGGAGCAGTTTGCGGGCTTGTTTCTGGATATGCAGACAAAAGCCCTGAATGGTGAGATTTCCACAAAGGCCATGGACCTGCGGGGAATGCTGGCAGCTCTGAAGGTCATGCGGGGAGGCCTTGCGCCCCTGCCCGCTGTGACTATGGGGATAACGAATAAGAGCTTTGATCTGTTTGAGCGGGAGATGATAGAGGATATTGTGGCAACCCGAATCCCCTCCTCCTGGACAAGTCAAGATGTTTTTTAGAGGTGATTAATGTGGAAGAATACGAGCAGGCGGAGATGGAAAACAGGGTCCGGAATCTGATGTGGACCGTGAGCGGAGATTACAATCTGGATACAAAGCTGGACACAGGGGCTTTTACCAAGTCCAAATACATTTCCATATATGATGCCATTAAGCAGGGGGCGTTTGCCAGGTTTTTTGATAAGGATCTGTTTGGGATGTATCTGATGAAAAAAGTCTTTCTGGGAGCGGAGGAGTCATCCCTTTCAGCCATAGGACAGCTCTGTGTGGACAGTGCGGTTTTTCGGAAAGTGTCAAGAGAGCGTCCAGGTGTGCCGGAAATAAGGAGAAAGGCCTTTGAGGATATTTTGGACTTTGACTTTGGGAAGATGACGGCGTCTCTGCCGGGGCAGGTAAAACTTATGCTGCTGCGCGGTTATCTGACAGGCCGTCTGGAGGGAGAGAGGCGTCTTTTGGATGTTGCCCTCAGGATCAGGAGTCTGGAGGAGTCTGGTGATACCATGGATCTGATCCGCACAGTGGATGAGATCTACAATGCAGTTCTGGACAAAACCTTCGAAAAAAAGAAGGGCACTCTGGATCAGGTGATGTCAGTCTCTGCACAGCAGCTCAAACAATTTGACTGGCAGGACTATTTGAACGAGGAGATGCAGCAGGATCAAATGGAAAGGTATATGAACCAGCTGCTAAGTACCATGTCGAATCTCTCCGAGGAGGAGGAAAAGCCAAAGGGCAGCGGAGGGGCAGTCTATCTCACCCAGGAGGCGGTGGATAAGATGTACTCCTACATTGAGCTAAATTACGGCACGTCTTATCTTAGCCCTCTGGAGCAAAAAAGGCTGAATCATAAAGTGTGCAGGGGAGCCCATGCGGACTGCAGCCTTTATTTTACGGATGGGATTCTTGCGGGAATGGTTAAGGTAAACTCACAGTCTGAGTACGCCCGAAAGACAAAGGAGATCAATCAGCGCGTATTCAGGCAGAACCAGAGGATGACCAGAAGAAATATTGAAATGCTCTCAGATATCCTGAAGCGGGCTTTGATGCTGCGCTCCCAGCAGGAGTCCTGCGCTGCAGAGAATGGACAGGTGGTGCCTGCAAAACTTTGGAATGTGGGTAGAACCGGAAACAAAATGCTCTTTGAAAAAGTGATTAAAAGAGACAGTTCCGATTTTGTGGTGGACGTGCTTATAGACGCCAGCGGCTCCCAGCGCTTAAGGCAGAGCCAGGTGGCGCTCCAGGCGTATATTATCAGCGAGGCTCTGAGCAATGTGGGTATTCCCCACAGGGTGATGGGATTTTGTACTTTTTGGGATTATACGGTGATGCGCCGGTTTAGGGAATACGATGAAGGGCGTGAGGCGAATGACAGGATTTTTGAATTTTACGGCTCATCCAACAACCGGGACGGGCTGGCTGTGCGCGCTGCTGCCCTGTCTTTGCAGGAGAGAGGCGAGGAGCACAAGATTCTCATAGTGCTAAGCGACGGGAGGCCAAATGACATCATTGTCAACAGGCCGAATAGCAAAAATCCCGCTCCTTATTTTGGGGATTATGCGGTGCGGGATACGGCCTATGAAGTGCGAAAGCTGAGAAATGCCGGTATAGCGGTGCTGGGTGTATTCGCGGGGGAGGAACAGGACCTGTACGCAGAGCGCAGGATATTTGGAAAGGACTTCGCCTATATCAGGGATATCGCCAATTTTTCGCATGTGGTTGGGCGATATCTAAAAAAACAGGTGTCGGATGAGTAAATTTCCCCGGCTTGGATAAACGCTGAAGAATAGATCATAATATATAATAAGAGCCATTAGTTTTATTCTTTCATGAAATAAAGCTAATGGCTCTTATTAAAATCATTTTCCATTGGAGTTTACCTTTCTGGTGGTCCATACCTTCCTTTCTGTAATATTATGAGGTAAATCTTTAAGTCTTCGGTGGTCCGTCCTCCTTTTGATTTCTTTTTATTTGATGTGTTAAGTATACTAAAAAGTGTGCAATATGTCAAGATATAAATTGATAAAATAAGTTAAAAATATATATAAACAAATTATAAAGATGAAATTATTGAAATAGACAGAAAACAATTTTACTGGCTGAAAGGTTGACAGGGAGAATGGAATAGAGTAATATATACATATACCCCCTATGGGTATATAGATTGCGCAAAATAGGGGAAAGGAGAACAGTCTTATGACAAAAGAAATTTATTTGATCAATGGAATGACCTGCGCTTCCTGCAGCAGTGCAGTGGAGCGTGTTACCAGGAAAATGGATGGAGTGATCCGCAGCGAGGTCAATCTGGCAACCAATAAGATGACCATAGAGTACGATGAGACAAAGGTCACGCCGGAGTCTATCATAGAGAGAGTGGACCGGGCGGGATTTGAGGCAAAACCGTTTGTGGAGGCAAAGCCCCAGGACAAAGAGGAGAAGGAGGAGGCGCTCCACGTGATGAGGAGGCGACTCATTGTGAGTATCTGCTTTGCGGTTCCTCTTTTGTATATTTCTATGGGGCATATGCTGCCCTTTCACCTTCCGCTTCCTGCTTTTTTGGGAATGCATACCAGCCCAATGAACCATGCGCTGGCACAGATGATTTTAACCATTGTGGTGTTAATCTGCGGAAGAAAATTTTACATTGTAGGGTTTAAAACACTGTTCAAAGGGCATCCGAATATGGATTCTCTGGTGGCAATTGGTACGGGCAGCGCTTTCCTCTACAGCCTTGTGAATACGTTCCTGATTTTATCAGACCACATGTATGTGGAGAATCTCTACTATGAGTCTGCGGCAGTGGTAGTCACGCTTGTGATGCTGGGGAAGTACATGGAGGCGAGAAGCAAGGGAAAAACTTCAGAGGCAATACAGAAGCTGATGGAACTGGCTCCGGATACAGCTTTGCTGGTGGAGAACGGACAGGAGAGGGAAGTGAGAGCTTCGGATGTGAAAAAAGGGGATGTGCTTCTCATCAGGCCTGGCAGCCGGATTCCACTGGATGGCACTGTAGTGAAGGGAAACAGCAGTGTGGATGAGTCCATGCTCACCGGGGAGAGTATTCCCGTGGAAAAAGAAGCAGGGGACGAAGTGATTGGGGGAAGCATGAACTATAACGGCGCAATGCAGATCCAGGTAACCCATACGGGAAGTGACACCACACTGGCTAAGATTATTCAGTTAATGGAGGAGGCCCAAGGGAAAAAAGCTCCGATCTCCAAACTGGCGGACACGGTGGCAGGGTATTTTGTCCCTGCTGTGATTGCCATTGCGGTGGTGGCTGCCCTGATCTGGGCCCTGACGGGGCATGACCTGGCGTTTGTGCTCACTGTATTTGTGTCTGTACTTGTGATTGCGTGTCCCTGCGCCCTGGGCTTGGCTACGCCCACGGCAATCATGGTGGGAACGGGACTGGGAGCCGGGAACGGTATCTTGATCAAGAGCGGCGAGGCGCTGGAGACGACACACCTGATCGATGCTGTGGTGCTGGATAAGACGGGGACGGTCACAGAGGGCAGGCCCAGGGTGGTCCAGATTGTGAGCAGGGGTATGAAGGAGGAGGAACTGCTGGCTTTGGCCGCCTCCTGTGAGGTATCCTCAGAGCATCCTTTGGCTGCCGCTATAGTGGAGGAGGCCAGGGAGAGGGGACTTTCCTTACAGGAAACGGAGGAATTTGAGAGTATCACCGGAAAGGGAATCCGGGCCCGGCTGAGGGGACAGGAGATCTTTATCGGAAATGAGCGGATGGTTCAGGAGATGGATACAGATCTGGGGGATCTGAAAGAGTACGCGGATGAAATAGCGGACAAAGGGCAGACGCCTATGTTCATCTTGACGGACAGGAAACCAGAAGGTATCATAAGTGTAGCGGACACGGTTAAGCCAACTAGTAAAAAGGCGATCGAGGCTATCCGAAAGCAAGGTATCAAGGTCTATATGCTGACCGGAGACAACAGGCGCACTGCTGAGTATATCGGAAAGCAGGTGCAAGTGGATGAAGTGATTGCGGAAGTGCTGCCCGGGGACAAAGCCCAGGTGGTGAAATCCTTGCAGGAAGATGGGAACAAGGTGATGATGGTGGGAGACGGCATCAACGATGCACCTGCTTTGGCGCAGGCTGACATCGGCACAGCCATCGGAAGCGGCAGTGACATTGCCATGGAATCCAGTGACATTGTGCTTATGAAATCTGATTTGCAGGACGTTTCTAAGGCCATTCATCTGAGCCGTGCTACGATACGAAACATTAAGGAAAACCTTTTCTGGGCATTTATATTCAACAGTCTGGGAATCCCTGTGGCTGCAGGCGTACTCTATGCCTTTGGTGGACCGCTGTTAAACCCCATGATTGCCGGTCTGGCGATGTCCTTTAGCTCTGTCTTTGTGGTGAGCAATGCCCTGCGCCTGAAGAGGCTGAAACTGTAGGGACATTTTAGAAAGTGGGAAATGTATGCGAGGAGGATGAATATGAGTGATAACTGCTGTGAGAAACACAAACACAGGGAGAGTGAAGAATATAAGAGTCTAATGAGCCGGTTAAACCGCATTGAGGGACAGATACGGGGGATTAAAGGCATGGTGGAGGAGGAACGCTACTGCGTGGATATCTTAAACCAGGTGGCTGCCGTTCAGTCTGCCCTCAATGGATTTAATAAAGTGCTTCTGGCAAACCATATCCACACCTGCGTGGTGGAGGATATCCGTGCCGGGAGAGAGGAAGCAGTGGATGAACTGTGTGAAACAATCAAAAAAATCATGAAATAGGAGGAAAAGAAGATGACTGTACTGAAAGTGGAAGAGATGCACTGTGAGAAGTGTGTGGAGCGTATCAGCAAAGCTTTTGATAAGGCTGGCCTTACCTATGAGGTGAGTCTGGCGGACAAAACCGTGTCCGTGGATGGATGCGACAGCTGTGTGTCAAAGGCGAAAGAGATTCTGGAAGATTTGGGGTTTTAAAAAGGAACCAAAAGTACCCAGCGAAAGCGAGTTAACAATATCCAAAAATTTTATACATTTTCCATAAAATATCGGTAGTTCCCTCCTTCCTTTCCCGATAAAATACTGATTAAATGGGAGAGTTTGCGAAAAGCCTGTCGCTCCCAATTTAGTATAAAAAAGAAAGGATGGAAAAGAATGAAGAAGAAAAAACAATTAGGAAAACGTCTCTTGTCGGCATTCTTGAGTACAGGTATGGTCCTCTCCATGATGCCCACTACCCTGAGCTTTGCTGCAGATACCGGAATTACGATTTACGCAGCTGCTTATCAATATGCTGACACTCTCCAGGAAACCAGCCTCCCTGAAACCATTTCGGTGGGTGACAGAGAACAGACGGTATCCTGGGCCTTGCGAAGCTCCAAGTTTGCGGTTCCCTACGAGACCGTAGAGATCACCGGAACAATAGCAAACGGAGACACGGTAACTGCCAAAGTGGAGGTCCTTCCGGATGCCGCCAATCCCCTGGTCTATTTCGTAGACGCAGGACGGGACGGCGAAGAATCCAAAGCCTACGAAGCGGTAAAGACGCTCAGCAGCGATACCCTCAAAAACGCTGTGGCCGATCAGGTTTATGACACAGGCAGCGGCTGGGGGAAAAGCTCCTCGAATTTCAGTTTAAAAAGCGTCGGCAGCCTGGACGCCACGGACAAATATCAGACGGGCTATTACAGCGACAGCAAGACGTCCAGCCTGGAATACACCTTTTATCTGGACTCCGGAACCTATACGCTGGACGCCGGTTTTTATGAATGGTGGAACAATCGCAGCATGAAGATCAACGTTTCCGGTGAACAGACTGAGTCTGTCACGTCCGAGGCAGCCGCCGTTTCCGGCATCGGTAGCAGGGACAAGGAGCGGCTTACCTTCACGGTCAGGGAGGGCAGCAATGTAACCATGAAGATCCAGAATGCCACCGGTGGAGAGGCTCCTGTGATCAGCTGGTTTGCTGTGGCCAAGGGCACCATAACCTCTCCGGAATACGAGGCGGAGAAGGAGATTGTGATCAAGGGAGCGGATGTGGATACCGCCGCCCAGAATAAAAATGGACTGACCTGGAAAGGCTACGGCGTACTCAGCGGAAACAGCACCAGCGACCTGCTGATGGATTACAAGACCGAATCCCCGAAAGCTTATCAGGAATTACTTGAGACGCTCTTTGGCGGGGAGTATCCGCTGATGACCCACGTAAAAATCGAGATGGGGAATGACGGCAACAACTCCACCGGAGCTGACTCCTGCACCATGCGCTTTGAGGATGAAGAGGCGGACGCCTCCAGAAGTCCCGGATTCCAACTTGCAGCCGATGCAAAAACCATTAACCCGGATGTGAAGGTCAGCTTCCTGCGCTGGGAGATGCCTGTCTGGGTTCAGAGCAAATGGAACAGTGACAGGACCGGAGCCGGATACGAGGCCGTGTACAAATGGTACAAGGAAACTATTTTTGATGCTTATGAAAAATACGGCTATGTGGTGGACTATGTAAGCCCTGACAAGAATGAGACGACCTCTCCGGATTCCGGTTTTATCAAATGGTTCCGCCAGCGGGTTTCCAATGAGACCGACTTCCCCTCCTATATGGGGGCAGACTCTCAGGAGGCTTACCACAATATCAAGATTATCGCCTCTGATGAGAATACTTCTCTGGAAATTGTTCCTGCCATGAAAGGCGATATTGATCTCTACAACGCCGTGGACGCCATTGGATTTCATTATTCCACCGGAACCGCCGGCACCACCGGCGATTACCGCAACATGGCGGACAAGGATGATAAAGAAGTATGGTACAGCGAAGGCTGCGCCACCTTCAGCTACACCGAGTATCAGGAAAATAAAAACTTTGAGGAATACGGAGCCGGGTCCATCGGCGGATACCAGAGTCCTCTGGCTCTGGCTGACAATGTGATCGCCAGCTTTATCTATTCCCGCAAGAGCCATTATATCTTCCAGCCTGCCATCGGTTCCTTCTATGAGGGCGCGCAGTATGACCACAAAGAGCTGGTCAGCGCCAGAGATCCCTGGTCTGGTTACATACATTATGATCCGGCTATCTATATGATGGAGCATTTTACGAAGTTTGCAAAGACCGGCTGGGAAAATGAGGACAATACCGCCGGCATCTGGCGCATGATCGCAAACGCCAGCGGAAATACCTCCGGAAACCGGGGTGATCTGGGCCACATTACCAATGAAAACGGAAATCCAAGCTACCTGACTCTGGCTGCGCCGGATAAATCCGCTTTCTCCGTTGTGATCGTTAACAACAGCGCAAAGACTTTGCCCTTCGCCATCAAAGCGGAGGATATGAATCTCAAAGCAGGCACTCCCGCAGAGGTATGGGAAACCAAGACTGACAGCTATCTGCAGTATGCAGGGGAGGCTGACTACAAAGACGGCTACTACACCGTAGTTGTGGAGCCTTACTCCATGGTGACGGTAACCACACTGGACTGCAATGGCAAGGAAGAGTACATTCGCCGTCTGCCGGAGTCCGGTGAGAAGACCGTGCTGGACACCAACGCAGACGGTTCCGCATTGGATTCCTCAGACAACACCCTTTATGCCGATGACTTCGCGTATGCAGACTATGACGAAGACTATCTGGCAAGCCGTGGAAAC
Organism: Ruminococcus sp. 8Y-12; assembly: GCF_058119865.1. Taxonomy (NCBI): domain Bacteria; kingdom Bacillati; phylum Bacillota; class Clostridia; order Eubacteriales; family Oscillospiraceae; genus Ruminococcus; species Ruminococcus sp. 8Y-12. Next base: position 3,208,919 of record NZ_CM176623.1, read on the forward strand.
GAACCGCGCTACGCCGTTGATTTCACAGGCGCTTTCACTGTGGTGGACGGAGCCTTAAAACAAGTGCTGAGCACATCCGTAGGTCAGTGGAACAATAATGAGCCAAACACAGTAATCGGTGATTTCCGCTGGATGAACTACAAGGCCGGTGTGGATGCGGTGCCAGCCGCAGACAGCTACGCGGGACTGGCCATCCGCCAGCAGACCGGCATGGGCTTTGAGGGCAGCGGTTACAACCTGCGTATCACAGCAAACGGAAACTGGACCTTGAAGAAACGCAGCTCCACCGTTGCCACCGGAAAGGTGGGCGCAAGCGGCGACGGATCCTACCGTCTGGAGCTGGAAGGCCGCGGATGCTTTATCACCGCCTGGGTGAACGGCAAGACCGTAGCCACCTACTGTGACTCCACACCGGAGTATTTCGGACGAATTCGTCTGGGCTGCGGATGGGCCGAGACTTCCTTTGACAACGTGAAAGTAGAAAAGATCAAGGAATATGAGCCTTACGCTCTCTCCCTCACCGACAATGCAGACGATGTCCTCTCTTATGAAGGCTCCTGGAAAATTATTGCCGGGGCAGGCGGCGGAAACAACGATTGGTACCGCTCCACCAGCACCAGCTCTACAGCCGGAGATTCGGTTGCTTTCCCGGTGACGGGAGGCGGATTTGCCCTGGTGGGCGTCAATGACGGCTCTGCTATCCTGGATATTACCGTGGACGGCGAACCGGTTGCCACAGGTGTAAAGACCATATCAAGCAGCAACCACTGCGCCACCTATCTGCAGTATGGCCTGGAGGATGGCACCCATGAAGTGACCGTTACCCTCAAGTCCGGAACTCTGGTACTGGATGCCGTGATGGCGCTTCCTTACAGCACACTCAGCAGCCAGGATCGAATCATCGGCGTAGAAAGCCTCTACGGGGCAATCTCTGAGGACGGGGAAGCAAGCCTTCCGGAGACGGCTACATTGATTAAGGCAGACGGCTCCACTTCTGACGAAAATGTCATCTGGGATATCAGCGCATTTACCGGAACGGCTTACGCCACTTCCTTAGCAGCCGGGGTAACCGAGACCACAAAGACTCCTGTCAGTGCAACCGTGGAAGTCATTCCTTCTTCTGAGAAAGAGCTAATTTACTTTATCGATGCCAGCCGGGATGTGGGAAAGGCTTCTCTGGCTTATGACCTGATCTCAGCTCTGTCCGGCGATACCTTGAGAAATGCCGTGGCTGACCAGGAGTACGATGCGGCAACCGGATGGGGACGCTCCTCGGCAAACGGCGTCTTCTGTGAGAAGAGTACCGATAAGGTGGACGTAAATGACAAATATCAGACTGGATGGTACAGCAATGCCAAGACCACGCCTCTGGAATACCAGCTTTATCTGGAGCCAGGCACTTATGAATTGACTGCCGGATTCTGCGAGTGGTGGAGCAACCGCAGCATGAAGATTGCAGTCAGCGGAAGCAGTCTGGAGTCTTCCGTGGCTTCCTCCCCCATCGCAGTCAGCGGCAAGGGCGACAACAAATCAGGAACAGTAACCTTTACGGTGAATACAGCCGGTACGGTAACTATGCAGATCCAGAATGCCACCGGAGGCGAAGCCCCTGTCATCAGCTGGTTTGCCGTGGCAAAGATGCACGACAATAAGGTAGACAAAACCGCCCTGTCTGAGCTGATTACCACCATTGAATCCATGATGGCGCACATAGACAAGGGGCAATACACTGCTGCCAGCTATCAGACTTTGGAGAAAGCCCTGGCTTACGCCAAGCTTGTCCTGGACGATGAGACCGCGGTGCAAACTGCCGTGAATGACGCATCTACCGAACTGGGCGCTGCCTGGAATGGTTTGGTCGAGAAGCCGGACACGGACAAGACAGCTCTTAAAACAGCCATTGCAAATTACAGAAATATTACGGCTGCCGGCTATACCGCAGAAAGCTACAAGGCCTTTGCAGCCGCCCTCAAAGCCGCCCAGGATCTTCTGGAAGATGAGAACGCTACTCAGGAACGGATTAACGCTGCTTTGGATACCCTGAATAAGGCATACGATGCTCTGAAGAAAGCAGACGGAACCACACCAAAGCCAGCGCCGAACCCGGACCCAGGCGATACCAAACCAGAACCAAGGCCGATTACGCAGGCCACTTACAAGGGTGTCGTCTATAAGATCCTGAATGCCTCCAAAAAGACGGCAGCAGTGGTGAAGGGAACCAATGCGAAAGCCACATCCATAACCATCCCTTCAACCGTGAAGATAGGCGGTGTAAGTTACAAAGTGGTACAGATCGGAAACAAGGCATTCCGAAATAATACGAAACTGAAAAAAGTCATCATTGGAAAGAATGTTACTACCATTGGAAAACAGAGTTTCTATAACTGTAAGAAGTTGTCTAGGATCATTGTGAAGGGCAAAACAATCAAGAGTATCAAAACCGGTGCATTCAAGAAGACAGCCGGCAAGATCACCGTAACCGTGCCCAAGAAGATGACCCCCAAGAAACGCAGCAGCCTAAAGAAACAGCTGCGCAAAGCAGGCATCAGTAAGAACGTAAAAATCAAATAGAAGTCATAAAAGGAACGCTTTCAGGAATAAGATCTGAGAGCGTTCTTCTTTTCGTTCGTGTTAAAATACACCTTTTTGGTATGAATTTGAAAAAAAGGCTTGCTTTTTGCGTTCAATTGCGATAAAATAAAACCAATAAGATCAGTAGGAATTGAATATTGGGCAAACCTATCGAAAGATAGGGACGCAAAGCCAAAGGGTCTAAACCAATGAGGGTATGACAGCCGGTTGCACTTAAATGGATAATGTAATTCCATTTTCGTTTTACTTTGATACTCTCACTTTGTCTATTTTTAGGCGGGCGGGAGTTTTTTAATCCCTCTTTCACTGATCTTCTTACGGAAGGGAAAATCCCTTTTTAAAATGAAAGGAGGAGAAAAATGAGTTATTTAAAACACTTCAAAAGATTATGGGCACCGCTTGCCCTCTGCCTGGCTTTCCAGTTTGCAACACCGGTTCTGGCAGCAGATGAAGCGGAAATCAAAACCACAGATAGAGCAGCGGAGGAGACAGAGCTTCCGGATGATATCATTCCCCCGGAGACGGAATCTGAAGCAGAGGCCCCATCAGATGAGGGCAAACACAGCCGTGTCAGCCCATTTCAGGTGCCGGCTGCTTATCAGGAGGCCTACGATGCAGTTTATAAGATTTCAGCTGAGCATCTGAAAGGTGTGACCAACAATGGAGGAAAGTACGGAAACAGTGTACTGGCTAATCTGACAGACGGAAACGTAAATACCCATTGGGAGACAGGGCGTGCGAACAGCGCCAGTTTTAAAAACAGTGTAACCTTTACTTTTGATGAAGCGGTGGAACTTGGCAGCATGGTATACTATCCGAGAGTCAAGGGCGCTGCAAATAAAGGATTTCCAAAAGCCTTTTCGATCTATGCATCTTCATCAGAAAGCGGTGAGGACTTTACCCGTGTACTTTCTGAAGAGGCTTCTGTAGCGGCAGGAGGCACACAGATTACCTTTGATAAACCAACCGAGTTTCGACGTCTGAGGTTTGTGTTTGAGGAAGCAAACCAGAACTGGGCTGCGGCGGGAGAAATGGCATTTTATCTTCCGGATCCGCTGGTTGAGGAGGTTGATCAGTTGTTTGCAGATGGTACCATGTCCTCTCTGAAACCGAAATACCAGGATGAGGAATTACTTCGGGAGATGCTAAAGAGGGCTGAAGCCCATCCAAACCAGCTGCTGGCTCAAAAAGTAAAAACAGCTTTAGATATTCAGACAGGAGCAGTGGACTATGCATCCAGGGTCCAGGTGATAGAACAGCGGGGAAACGGTGTAAACCATGCCCGAAATATACTGAAAACCAGCAGCTATGCCAGCAATTTGCTTCCTACGGGCTGGGCCGCACGACCAGGGGATGTCATCAAAGTTTATGTACAGGCCGATGAAAATGGACCAATGCCTACGTTAGTATTTACGCAGCAGATGGGGCATTATGGAAACTGGCAGAGAAAATATAAGCTGCATAACGGAGAAAATATTATTACTGCGCCTACGATCTACAGTGAGAAATGGGCTGTCAAGTCTGCCAAGGGGGGCGCCATCTATGTAGAAAATCCATATACATCAGAGGAACAGGGAGAAGCTCCAAAGATTCGTGTGGAAGGTGCAATCGACTATCCGCTGTTTTGCGATGGGGATGATGAAGAGGCATTTCTGGAGGAGCTTAGAGCTTACCGTGAGGAGAAGGATGCTCACCCTGATACAACCGTAGATATTGTAGAACTTTACAGCGACTGGTTTATATTAAATGGAAACCTTCGTTCCGCAAAGCCGTTTCTGGATTCCGGACGCAGTCCCCAGGCTACGGTTGACCTGCATAATAGCCGCGTAGGAGAGATGCTGGCTTTTGCAGGTATTGATGAGAGCAGTTTTTTGAATTCCCGTAACGGCGCAAGGCTGAATATGCGTCTTATGCAGCCGTTTGGCGCAGGCTATGCGGCAAGCGACCATGTAGGCATCCAGCAGGGTAGTGCAAATACCTTTTTTAATGGGGCTCTAGTGGGCTGGATTTATACGCATGAGATAGGCCACCAGTTAGATATGAAGGGCGGTAAGGTTCCGGAGGTCACGAATAACGTGTGGGCGAACCATATTGCGGTGGATATTCAAAACGAGTACGACAGGGTGAATTACAAAAATATTTTTCTTAAGGTTGGTCGTTATGATAATGCAAACCTGGAGATTAAGGATGTCCATACCTTGGGTATGTGGTGGCAGCTTCAGCTTTTAGATGAAAACTACTGGCCGAATTATCAGAAGGCATATCGTCTTGGGATCGGTGAAAATTTGGGGCTGACAGATCGTCAGCGCATGGCGGTTGTATCTTCTTATGTATTAGGGATGGATGTGACGGAACACTTTGAGCGTTATCACTTCATTACACAGGATGAAAAGGTAGAGGCTGCACTCAAAGTCCTGGACATCCCGGCAGCACCGGAAAATATCAAACCTTGGTATCTATGGACGAAAGCTACGAAGGACCGTACAAGTGCTTTCACAAAAGATTATACACCGGAAATTCTCTCTGTAAACCGTAAAGAAGATCAGTTAACGGTAACTCTGTCTATTGATCAGGAAGCTCAAAATGCTTTGCTGGGCTATGAAGTGATGCAGGATGGAAAGGTGATTGGATTTACGAAGGACGCATCCTTTAGTACTTCTCTGTTTACAGATGATCAGGCGGAACATACTTACACAGCGAGGGCTTATGACCTTCGGATGAACCAGAGTGAAATCAGTGATCCCTATGTGATCAATCTGGATGCGCCGGTGATAAAAGTAACCGGAGGTACCCTGGCAGCACTCTACGAAGAGTTTGATCCGGCACAGGCCGTATCCGCTTATGACAGGGATGGCAAGGATATCTCCTCTGATGTACAGGTGATCACAAATGATGTAAATACATCTGTAAGAGGCACTTATTCCGTAACCTACCGTGTGACGGATGCATATGGGCTAATGAGCAGTATTACGGTACCGGTGAATGTAATCAGCCGGTTTGATTACCTCTCAGATCTCCAGGAGGAAAGCGCCAAGGTTGGGTACAGTACTCTTAAAAAAGATCGGTCTGTAAATGGGGGCGCCATTACGCTTTTGAGCCATCAGACACCGGTGGTATTTGAAAAAGGCTTAGGGGCACACGCCAGTTCCTCTGTTGTTTATCAAGTTGAAGGAAAAGGCTACCACTATTTCGAGGCTTACATTGGAATCGATCAGGCTATGAAAAAAGCCAATCCAAATGCGATTTTCCGTGTATTTGTGGATGGGGAAAAACGTTATGACAGCGGTGTTGTAAAGGTCACGGATGATATGTTGTATGTCTTGATTGATATACAAGGCGCTAAACAGGTAGAGTTAGTGACGGACAGTAATGGATCGAATGGCTCCGATCACACGGAATGGGCGAATGCAAGATTTGCAGCCGATAGCAGCATACCAGTGATCCAGGCTGCGGATGTCAGCTTTACCAATCCGGCAGACGTAAATATAGAGGATATTGTTTCCGGTGTCACGGCCCAGGATATAGAGGACGGCGATCTGTCAGGTCAAGTGATTTACACTACAGATTATAAAGAAGGAAAAACAGGAAACTTCCAAATTACTTATCAGGTAACGGACAGTGATGGAAATACTGCAAGCCTGACGCAGAAATTGACTGTTGTCAACAGCTTTGTTTACGTCAGCGATACAGATTGGCAGAGCGCAAAGGTTGGTTGGGGAAGTATCCAAAAGGACCGGTCCTTAAACGGAAATCCTATTAAACTTCCAATGGAATCGGGAACACAGACTTATGAAAAAGGGTTAGGTGTTCACGCGCATTCAGAAGTAATCTACAATTTAACCGGAAAGGATTTTTATTACTTTGAAAGCGAAGTAGGAGTGGATGCAACAGCTGGGAACAACAATTCTTCTGTTGTATTTCAGGTATATGTAGATGGTGTACTGAAAGCAGAAACACCGCTTATGCGCCGCAATACGCCGGCACAGTACATTTTTGTACCCCTCACCGGAGCAAAGCAGCTGAAATTAGTGGTCACTGCAGGCGGCAACGGAAATGGCAATGACCATGCTAATTGGGCAGATGCCAAGTTCCTGACAGCTGTGAATGAAGCGAAAAAAGAGGAATTAAGTGCAGCGGTAGAAAATGCCTATTCCTTAAATGAAACAGACTATACGGAAGAAACCTGGGCAGAATTGTCCTCTGCTTTAGAGCAGGCAGAGGCGGTATTGGCGAATGCAGCCGCAAGCCAGGAGGAGAGTGATGCAGCACTGGAAAGACTGAATCAGGCTGCTGCAAACCTACAGTGGTTCGTAGACACTCAGGAGCTGGAAGAGATGTTGGAGTTCGCTAAAGCAGCGGCTGATATGCAATATGTAGATCCTGGGCTGAAACACGGAGACATCCGCCTGAAAAATCTTAAATATGCAATCAGTTTTGCAGAGAGCATCCTGGAAGAAGATAGTAAAACACAGGAAGATACAGACAATCATGTCAAATATCTTTTGTATTGTATAGAAGAGATTGGTCAGGTATATGAAACCGGACAATTACCGGTAAGCTTCCAGTAAAGGCCGGAGCTGCCGCTTTAACGATTCATAAATCGTGAAGCGGCAGCTTTTCACACGCTCACAGTAACTTGGTAGAAACTTAGAGAACAAAAAAATAAAAAAAGTACTTGCATTTTGTAATAAAATGAGTTATTATATTGAAGTCGGTTCGACACGAGGTTCGTTGGTCAAGGGGTTAAGACGCCGCCCTCTCACGGCGGAAACAGGGGTTCGATTCCCCTACGAACTGCTTTTTACCAGTTTTATATTTGACACATCTTCACACTCTTTGGACACTGGAAAGAGTTGTGAAGAATTTTTTTGTCCCAAAAACGCAGTTGCGAAAAAAATTGAAAAAAATAAAAAAAGTACTTGCATTTTTGGTAAAGATAGGTTATTATATCGAAGTCGGTTCGACATGAGGTTCGTTGGTCAAGGGGTTAAGACGCCGCCCTCTCACGGCGGAAACAGGGGTTCGATTCCCCTACGAACTGTTAAATGGCAGGAAACAGCTGGTGAAGTTGGTTTCCTGCTTTTTTGTTGTGCAGGCAATACAGATTGGTATTGCATTTTTTCAGCAGATGTTGTTATAATAGCCGTTAGGCATACAGAATATTAGTTCGAAAAGTGAGGAAGATGAAAAGATGGCGAAGAGTACCACATATGATGCCAGCAGTATATCCGTCTTAGAGGGACTGGAGGCAGTCCGTAAAAGACCCGGAATGTATATTGGCAGCGTTTCAAGAAAGGGATTAAATCATTTAATTTATGAGATCGTGGACAATGCAGTGGATGAACATCTGGCAGGGTTCTGCGACCTGATAGAGGTTACCCTGGAAAGGGATGGATCGGCCACCATCAGTGACAATGGAAGGGGAATACCTGTGGGTATGCACGAAAAGGGTATGTCCGCGGAGCGCCTGGTGTTTACTACTCTGCATGCGGGAGGCAAGTTTGACGACTCTGTCTACAAGACCAGCGGAGGCCTGCATGGAGTGGGATCTTCTGTGGTAAATGCTCTTTCCACATATCTGGATATCAAGGTGAGCCGTGAAGGGGCCATTCACCATGACCGCTACGAGAGAGGTATTCCGGTGATTGAGCTTAAGAATGGACTGCTGCCGGTGATCGGGAAGACCAGAAAGACAGGTACCTGGATCAATTTTATGCCCGATCCGGAAATTTTTGAAAAGACCAGATTCTCCTCCACAGAGGTGAAGAGCCGCCTGCATGAAACCGCGTACTTAAACCCTAAGCTTCGAATCGTTTTTGAGGATAAACGAGGCGAGGAGACCGTGCATGTGGAATTTCATGAGCCGGACGGGATTATTGGTTTTGTCAAAGACCTGAATAAGAAAAAGGAGGCAGTCTGCGAACCAATCTATTTTCAGGGAGAGACAGAGGGGATCACAGTAGAGTGCGCTTTCCAATACGTGAATGAGTTCCATGAGAATGTGCTGGGCTTCTGCAACAACATCTACAACGCGGAGGGGGGGACCCATCTGACCGGATTTAAGGCCACCTTTACCACAGTGATGAATGCCTACGCTCGGGAACTGGGAATTTTAAAGGAAAAGGATTCCAATTTTACCGGAGCGGATATTCGAAACGGGCTTACAGCAGTGATTTCCATCAAACATCCCTCCCCCAGATTCGAGGGGCAGACAAAGACAAAGCTGGACAACCAGGATGCGGCCAAAGCAGCCGGGAAGGTTACCGGTGAGGAAGTGGTGCGCTACTTTGACCGAAATCTGGAGACCCTGAAAAATGTGCTGGGCTGCGCGGAGAAAGCGGCAAAGATCCGGCGGACGGAGGAGAAGGCCAAAACCAATATGCTTACACGCCAGAAATACTCCTTTGACTCCAATGGAAAACTGGCCAACTGTGAGAGCAGAGATCCCTCGGTGTGTGAGATCTTTATTGTGGAGGGAGACTCAGCGGGAGGTTCAGCCAAGACCGCCAGGAACAGACATTTCCAGGCCATTCTGCCTATCCGGGGAAAGATCCTGAATGTGGAGAAGGCCAGTATTGACAAAGTGCTGGCCAACGCGGAGATCAAAACTATGATTAATGCCTTCGGCTGTGGATTTTCGGAAGGGTATGGAAATGATTTTGATATCGCTAAGCTGCGATATGACAAGATCATTATCATGGCAGATGCGGATGTGGACGGCGCACATATCTGTACCCTTCTGCTGACGCTTTTTTACCGGTTTATGCCGGACTTAATTTATGAGGGACATGTTTATATTGCAATGCCGCCCCTCTACAAGGCTATGCCCTCAAAGGGGGAGGAGGAATACCTCTATGATGACAAAGCCCTGGAAAGATACAGGAGAAAGCATAAGGGGCCTTTTACCCTGCAGAGGTATAAAGGGCTCGGTGAGATGGACGCACAGCAGTTGTGGGAGACCACTCTTGACCCGGAGACCAGAATGTTAAAGAGGGTGGAGATCGAGGATGCCAGGATGGCATCGGATGTGACAGAGATGCTCATGGGGACAGAGGTACCGCCCCGAAAAGCCTTTATCTACGAACATGCCCATGATGCGGAATTGGATGTATAAGGAGCTAAACGATGGAAAATATACAGGAAAATATCATTCGGACAGAGTATTCCGATGTCATGCAGAAATCTTACATTGACTATGCCATGAGCGTAATCATTTCCAGGGCACTGCCGGATGTGAGGGATGGATTAAAGCCGGTACAGAGGCGCACACTCTATGACATGTACGAGCTGGGCATCCGCTATGACAGGCCTTATCGGAAGTGCGCCCGTATCGTGGGTGATACCATGGGTAAATACCACCCCCATGGGGACAGCTCCATCTACGAGGCGCTGGTCGTTATGGCACAGGACTTTAAAAAGGGAATGCCTTTGGTGGATGGACACGGAAATTTTGGCTCCATCGAGGGAGACGGCGCGGCGGCAATGCGTTACACGGAGGCTAGGCTGCACAAAATTACCCAGGAGGCATATCTCGGTGACCTGGACAAAAATGTAGTGGATTTTATCCCCAACTTTGATGAGACAGAGAAGGAGCCGGAGGTGCTTCCGGTGCGCGTCCCAAATCTTCTGGTGAACGGGGCCGAGGGAATTGCTGTTGGTATGGTGACCAGTATTCCTCCCCACAATCTGGGGGAAGTGGTGGACGCTGTCACAGCGCTGATCAAGAATAATAAGCTTACCAATGAGGAGCTGATGGAGTTCATTCAGGGGCCGGATTTTCCGACAGGGGGGATTGTGGTCAACAAAGATGAGCTGCCCCAGATTTACTGCACAGGGAGCGGAAAGATCAAGGTTCGCGGTAAGGTAGAGGTAGAGCAGGTCAAAGGGGGCAAGGAGAGGATCGTGATCACTGAGATCCCCTATACTATGATGGGCGCCAACATCGGTAAGTTCTTAAATGATGTGGCCGGTCTGGTGGAAACCAAAAAGGCTGCTGACATTGTGGATATCTCAAACCAGTCCTCCAAGGATGGCATCCGTATTGTGCTGGAACTGAAAAAGAATGCGGACGCCCAGAATATCATAAATATGCTTTACAAAAAGACGAGGCTGGAGGACACCTTCAGCGTCAATATGCTGGCAGTGACCAACGGACGTCCTGAGACACTGGGTCTGCGCTCCATACTGGAGCACCACATAGATTTTCAGTTTGAGCTGAATACCAGGAAGTACAAAACGCTCCTGGCGAAGGAACTTCAGAAAAAGGAGATCCAGGAGGGGCTGATTAAGGCATGCGATGTGATTGACCTGATTATTGAGATTTTGCGGGGCAGCAAGAATCAGAAGCAGGTAAAGGAGTGCCTGGTAAACGGAGTCACCGAGGGGATTCAGTTTAAATCACAGGTCTCCAGAAAAAATGCCGCACAGCTCTGTTTCACGGAGGCCCAGGCAACGGCTATTCTGGAGATGCGTCTTTACCGGCTCATAGGGCTGGAGATTGAGGCGCTGCAGAAGGAACATGAGGCGACTTTGAAAAACATTGCCAGGTATGAGGATATTCTGAATAATTACCGCTCTATGGCCAAGGTGATTATCAAAGAGCTGGCCGCCATCAAAAAAGAGTACGCCAGACCCCGAAGAACCGGAGTTGAGAACGCTCAGGCAGTCGTATTTGAGGAGAAGAAAGTGGAGGAGATGGAGGTGGTCTTCCTCATGGACCGCTTTGGCTACTCCAGGACAGTGGATATGTCGGTGTATGAGAGAAATAAAGAGGCAGCGGACGCGGAGAATAAGTATGTGATCACATGTATGAATACGGATAAAATTTGTATTTTCACAGATTCCGGAAAACAGCATCTGATTAAGGTGATGGATGTACCTTACGGAAAATTTCGGGACAAAGGGACACCTGTGGATAACCTGTGTAATTATGACAGTACCCAGGAGGAGCTTATTTTGGCGGAAAGCCTGCAGAAGGTGAAGTTTGCCACCCTGTTATTCGGTACCGCCCAGGGAATGCTCAAGCAGGTGGATGGCGGTGAGTTTGATGTGGCAAAGCGCACCATTGCAGCCACCAAGCTGCAGGAGGGGGACAAGGTGGTTACGGTAGCCTGCCTGGGGCAGACCCAGCAGATTGTGCTACAGACAAAGCAGGGATACTTTCTGCGCTTTGCTCTTGAGGAGGTGCCTCAGAAGAAAAAGGGCGCTGTGGGCGTGCGGGGAATCCGCCTCTCCCCGGGAGATCAGGTGGAAGACGTCTACTGTCTGGATGCCCAGTCAGATGTCACAGCGGCATATGGGGAAAAGGAAGTGCATTTGAACCGTCTGCGGATTGGAAAGCGGGATACCAAGGGCGCCAAGACAAGAGCTTAAAATAACTATTTATTCAGGTCTGTTACTTGCGTTACCACCCGGACGTCACCCGGGCGACTGCTCTCCGGAACATAGAGGAACCTAGAATTTTACCTCAAAGTTTGTTAGAAAATCGCTTGGGCAGCACCATCTTCCGGCTACGGGAAACAGCTTCCTCCGGCGCAGGGCTATGCTTCGTGGACAATTGGCGTGCGTTTTTAATGTAGATGAAATCCTCTGCCTACGGAAACTTAGGAACGAAGGTTCTCCTGAGTTCCTTAGTTGTAGTTGGCAGATAGTTCATCGAAATGTTGCACGCGTCCACGAAGCATAGCCCTGCGCCGGAGGAAGCGTCTCCCTCAGCCTATAACGAACCTAACACGTCTGAACTATTACTGCTGCGCAGACCGTGAACAGTAAGAGGAGAAAAAAAGCTTGCATTTCCAAAAGGAGAGTGCTATACTTGTTTAGATGATAATATGTTACTAGAGTATGAGTGGGCGAAAGTCCACTCATATTTTTCGTAATAGCAGGAACAAAGAGAAAGGTGGTAAGGATGTCAAAAAGAGAGACGTATGAGCAGAGGACGGAACAGCTGCTGCTCCCTCTGGTGGATGCGCAAGGCTTTGAACTGGTAGATGTGGAGTATGTCAAGGAAGGCGGGAACTGGTATTTGAGAGCCTATATTGACAAACCGGGAGGAATCGCAGTGGATGACTGCGAAGTGATCAGCAGAGCTTTAAGTGAACGGCTGGATGAGGAGGACTTCATTGAGGAGGCCTACATTCTGGAGGTAAGCTCCCCCGGGCTTGGAAGGCCATTGAAGAAGGAGAAGGATTTTGCGCGAAGCATTGGACAGGAGGTGGAGGTGCGGACTTACCGCGCCATTGACCGGCAGAAAGAGTTTACCGGTATTCTGTGCGCTTATGATAAGGACAGCATTACCATCGAGACAGAGAACGAAGAGAGAATGGAGTTTGCCAGAGGAGATATTGCGCTTGTCAGACTGGCATTTGATTTTTAAGGAGGAAAAGTAAGGTCATGAACAATGAGTTGTTAGAAGCGTTAACTATTCTGGAGAAAGAGAAAGATATCAGTAAGGATACCCTTCTGGAAGCAATTGAACAGTCTCTGATCCAGGCGTGCAAAAATCACTTCGGAAAAGCAGACAACGTAAAGGTATATATCAACCCTCAGACCTGTGAGTTCAATGTACATGCGGAGAAAACCGTAGTGGAGAAGGTGGAGGATGAGGTGACGGAGATCAGTCTCACCAACGCAAAGCTGATGGATTCCAAGTACGAGCTGGGCGATATTGTGAATGTGGAGATCAAGTCCAAGGAGTTTGGAAGGATTGCCACACAGAATGCCAAGAATGTGATACTCCAGAAAATTCGCGAGGAAGAGAGAAAAGTCCTGTATAATCAGTATTACAGCAAGGAAAAAGACGTAGTTACCGGTATTGTGCAGAGATATCTTGGAAAGAATGTAAGTATTAACCTGGGCAAGGTAGATGCCATTTTAAATGAAAACGAGATGGTTAAAGGCGAAATTTTCCGTCCCACAGAGCGTATCAAGGTATATGTGGTGGAGGTAAAGGATACACCCAAGGGACCAAAGGTACTTGTATCCAGGACACACCCGGAGCTGGTGAAGCGTCTGTTTGAATCCGAGGTGACGGAGGTTCGCGACGGAACAGTGGAGATCAAAAGTATTGCCAGGGAGGCGGGCAGCAGGACTAAGATCGCAGTCTGGTCTAACAATCCGGACGTGGACCCTGTGGGTGCCTGCGTTGGATTGAACGGTGCCAGGGTCAATACCATTGTGGAGGAACTGCGCGGCGAGAAGATTGATATTATCAATTGGAGCGAAAATCCGGCCATCCTCATTGAGAATGCTTTAAGTCCTGCAAAGGTGATCTCTGTCATCGCGGATGATGATGAGAAGACGGCAAAGGTTGTGGTTCCGGACTATCAGCTTTCACTGGCCATCGGCAAGGAAGGACAAAATGCCAGACTGGCTGCAAGGCTGACAGGATTTAAGATTGACATTAAGAGTGAAACCCAGGCAAGGGAATCCGGAGAGTTTGATGACTTCTTTATGGTAGAAGACTATGAGGATGACTATGAGGAGGACTACGGTGAAGAGTATGGCGAGACAGTAGACGCCGTGGAGTACGCACCGGAGGACATGAATCAGGTGGAGGCTTATCCGGAAGAGGAAATTTTTGATATTTCGGATGACGGCAGTCAGGAGTGATTTCATGAGTCAGATCAGAAAGGCGCCCATGCGCAAATGCACTGGGTGTCAGGAAATGAAGAATAAAAAAGAGATGATCCGCGTACTGAGAACCACAGAGGGCGGGATTGTCCTGGATACAACGGGAAAGAAAAACGGCAGAGGTGCATACATTTGCCTCTCCGGAGAATGTCTGGAGAAGGCGATCAAAAACAAAGGCTTGGAGCGCTCACTGAAGGTAAGCATTCCACAGACTGTATATGACAGCTTGAAAAGGGAGATAGATGGGATTGAATCAAAATAAAGCTTTATCCCTGATTGGGATCGCTACCAAGGCGGGGAAAACCGTCAGCGGTGAATTCTCCACAGAAAAGGCAGTGAGATCCGGTCAGGCGGCAGTAGTGGTAGTTTCAGAGGAAGCCTCCGACAACACCAAAAAAAAGTTTCAGAATATGTGTACGTACTATAAAGTGCCTGTATATTTTTACGGGACAAAAGTCCAGTTGGGAGCAGCCATGGGAAAAGAGTTCCGGGCTTCTCTGGCTGTCGTAGACAGCGGGCTGGGATCTGCCCTGGAAAAGCAACTGAGCAACGGGATAGAACGGAGGTAGGCAGTATGTCAAAAGTTAGAGTGCATGAATTAGCAAAAGAGTTGGGAAGGCAGAACAAAGAACTTCTGAATTTTTTAGCAGAGAAGGGAATAGAGGTAAAAAGTCATATGAGCTCCATCGAAAATGAGCAGATAGAAATGGTAAAGAAAGCGTTTGGCAAAGGCAGTGAGGCGCCGTCAGCAGAGGGAACACCCAAGGCTGAAAAAGAGTCAGAGGAGCAAAAGGCTCCTGTTAAAAAGAAAAACATATCACAGGTATTTCATCCCCAGAACAGCCGCACAGGGATGGCAAGACCGAAACAGAGGGCAGGCGCCAGACCGCAGGGACAGGGCACCAAAGTGCAGCAGGGCGTAAAACCCCAGGAAGGCAGATCGCAGCAGAGTGTGAAGCCGCAGGAGAGCAGACCGCAGCAGACGGTGAGTGCTCAGGAAGTAACTGCAGGCGCAAGGCCCCAGAGTCAGCAGGAAACCATACAAACCGCTCCTCAGGGTCAGACAGCCCTTTCGGGCCAGGCCGGGGTGCAGAGCCAGGTGCAGGCAGGGCAAAGCAGACCGCAGAGTGAAAGTCAGCAGGGTAATACCCAGAACAGACCCTACACCCAGAGTCAGCAGAATGGTTCACAAAACCGTCAGCAGGGCGGAAGGCCACAGTCAGGTCAGGGAAACCGCTACCAGGGCCAGCAGGGAAACCGCAGCCAGCAGGGCAGCCGCTACCAGGGCCAGCAGGGCGACCGGAGTCAGCAGGGGAACCGCTATCAGGGCCAGCAGGGCGACCGGAACCAGCAGGGGAACCGCTATCAGGGCCAGCAGGGCGACCGGAACCAGCAGGGGAACCGCTACCAGGGCCAGCAGGGCGACCGGAACCAGCAGGGGAACCGCT
Organism: Ruminococcus sp. 8Y-12; assembly: GCF_058119865.1. NCBI lineage: Bacteria > Bacillati > Bacillota > Clostridia > Eubacteriales > Oscillospiraceae > Ruminococcus > Ruminococcus sp. 8Y-12. The sequence goes on from NZ_CM176623.1 coordinate 3,224,590, forward strand.
ACCAGGGCCAGCAGGGTGACCGGAACCAGCAGGGGAACCGCTATCAGGGCCAGCAGGGCGACCGGAACCAGCAGGGGAACCGCTACCAGGGCCAGCAGGGCGACCGGAACCAGCAGGGGAACCGTTATCAGGGTCAGCAGGGCAGCAGACCCCAGGGCCAGGGGGGCAGATACCAGGGCCAGCAGGGCGGAAGGCCTCAGGGACAGGGCGGAAGATATCAGGGCCAGCAGGGTAACAGACCCCAGGGCCAGAGAACGCCCGCAATTCCGCAGGCTCCTATTGAGTCTAAGCCGCTGACAAAAGAGTCACGGACCAGAAATGACAGAGGCAGGAACGAAAAAACCGGTGGAGATAAGTTTGACAAATTTGAGAAGAACACAAACCGTCCGAACCAGGGCAGACGTCCCAACCAGAAGAATAATAATACAAGGAACGGAAAGAATAATGTAAAGCCCCCGGTAAAACAGGCTCCTGTGGAGAAGAAGGAAGATGAGATCAAGACCATCATTCTGCCGGAGACTATGACAATCCGGGAACTGGCGGAAAAGATGAAGATTCAGGCAGCTGCTATCGTAAAGAAGCTGTTCCTTCAGGGCATAATGGTAACAGTGAACCATGAGATAGACTACGAAAAGGCTGAGGAGATTGCTCTGGAGTTTAACTGCATTGCAGAGCCGGAAGTGAAAGTGGATGTGATTGAGGAGCTGCTCAAGGAAGAAGAGGAAGATACCTCCAGGATGGTTCCAAGACCCCCGGTTGTTTGCGTCATGGGTCATGTCGACCACGGTAAGACATCGCTTCTGGATGCAATACGAAACACACACGTAATTGCCAAAGAGGCAGGAGGAATCACACAGCACATCGGCGCTTATGTGGTGGAAATTGATGGCCAGAAGATTACCTTCCTGGACACTCCGGGACATGAGGCCTTTACCGCAATGCGTATGCGCGGTGCTAATGCAACAGATATCGCCATTCTGGTAGTTGCAGCGGATGACGGCGTGATGCCTCAGACGGTGGAGGCGATCAACCATGCCAAAGCGGCAGGAACAGAGATCATTGTTGCAATCAACAAGGTGGATAAACCCAGCGCCAATATTGAGAGAGTAAAACAGGAACTCTCCGAGTATGAGCTGATCCCGGAGGACTGGGGCGGAAGCACCATCTTCGTACCGGTTTCCGCACACACCCATGAGGGAATTGACCAGCTTCTGGAAATGATTCTCCTCACTGCTGAGGTGGGTGAGCTGAAGGCGAATCCGGAAAGAAACGCCAGAGGTCTTGTGATCGAGGCAGAGTTGGATCGAGGTAAGGGAGCAGTTGCCACCGTGCTGGTACAGAAAGGTACCCTGCATGTGGGTGACTCCATTGCAGCCGGCGCCTGCTACGGCAAGGTGCGCGCCATGATGGATGACAAGGGCAGACGCGTAAAAGAGGCAGGTCCTTCTACTCCTGTGGAGATTCTGGGACTCTCAGATGTTCCCAATGCAGGAGAGATCTTTGTGATGACAGACAATGACAAAGAGGCGAGAAGCTTTGCTGAGACCTTTATCAGCCAGGGCAGAGAGAAGCTTCTGGAGGAGACAAAGGCGAAGATGTCTCTGGATGACCTGTTTACACAGATTCAGGCAGGTAATCTGAAAGAGCTGGGCATTATTGTCAAAGCAGATGTTCAGGGATCTGTGGAGGCAGTTAAGCAGAGCCTGATAAAACTTTCCAACGAGGAAGTGGTTGTAAAGATTATCCACGGAGGTGTTGGTGCTATCAATGAGTCGGACGTAAGTTTGGCAAGCGCTTCCAACGCGATTATCATTGGCTTCAACGTGCGTCCGGATGCCACAGCTAAGGCAACGGCAGAGCGGGAAGGGGTAGATCTGCGCCTGTACAGGGTGATCTACGATGCCATCGCGGATGTGGAAGCTGCCATGAAGGGTATGCTTGACCCTGTTTATGAGGAGAAAGTCATCGGCCATGCAGAAGTGCGCCAGACCTTTAAGGCTTCCGGTGTGGGTACTATTGCCGGATCTTATGTATTGGACGGAATCTTCCAGAGAAACTGTTCTGTCCGCATCACCAGAGAGGGAACCCAGATCTTCGAGGGCGCCTTGGCATCCTTAAAGCGTTTCAAAGACGATGTGAAAGAAGTAAAATCAGGCTATGAATGCGGTCTGGTATTTGAAAAATTCAATGATGTGCAGGAACTGGACCAGGTGGAGGCATATATCATGGTGGAGGTTCCTCGCTAGAGAGTAGGTTGGCTAAAATGAGAAAGAACAGCATTAAAAATACACGTGTTAACGGTGAGGTGCAGAGGGAACTGAGCAATATTATCCGCTCAGAGATTAAAGATCCGCGTATCAATCCCATGACCTCTGTGGTTGCGGTGGAAGTGGCGCCGGATCTGAAGTCCTGCAAAGCGTATATCAGCGTTTTAGGGGATGAGAAATCCCAGCAGGATACCCTGGCGGGACTTCGTAGCGCGGAGGGATATATCCGCAGACAGCTGGCACACACCATTAACCTCAGAAACACCCCGGAGGTCCGTTTTGTACTGGATCAGTCCATTGAGTACGGTGTCAATATGTCAAAATTAATCGATGATGTAAATCGCAATGTAAAGGATGATGAGAATGATTAATTTAACATCAGAACTGAGCAGTGTAAAAAGCGTGGCAATCGCCGGCCATATCAGACCGGACGGCGATTGCGTGGGCTCCTGCATGGGGCTCTATCTTTACATAAAAGAAAACTTTCCCCAATTGGAAACAGCAGTGTATCTGGAAGAGTTTCCACAGAGCTTTTGTTTTATCCAGAGAACGGATGAGGTGAAACACAGCTTTGAGGAGGATAAGAAGTACGATTTGTTCATTGCCCTGGACTCAGGTGACAGGGGAAGACTGGGGAGAGCAGTTAAATATTTGGATACGGCGAGAAGGAGTATCTGCGTTGACCACCATGTGAGCAATGTGGGATATGCCCAGGAGAACTATATTGTGCCCACAGCAAGCTCTACTTCAGAGCTGGTTTACGGCATTCTGCCCCCAGAGAAGGTGACAATGGAGATTGCGGAGGCACTGTACATGGGGATTGCCCATGATACGGGAGTCTTCCAGTACTCCTGTACTTCACCGGAGACCATGCGGATTGCAGGGGAACTGATGAAGACAGGTATCCATTTTTCAGAGATTGTGGACAGCACCTTTTACCAGAAGACCTATGTACAGAATCAGATTCTGGGCAGAGCACTTTTGGAGAGCCTTATGGTTTTGGATGGCAAATGTATCATCAGTGCCGTTAAACAGAAGGAGATGGATTTTTACGGTGTGGGTCCCATGGATCTGGAGGGGATTGTCAGCCAGCTGCGGAACACAAAGGGAGTCGAGGTTGCTATTTTCATGTACGAGTCTAAGGTTCAGGAGTTTAAGGTCAGTATGCGCTCCAATGCCGGGGTGGATGTGAGCAAAATTGCCTCCTACTTTGGCGGAGGCGGCCATACAAGGGCGGCCGGATGTACTATGCAGGGCTCCTTTTACGATGTTGTAAATAACCTGACCCGCCATATAGAGAAACAGATAATACAGCTGGATGAGAGAGCGTAATATCTGGTGAATTGCAAGGAGAATGTACAGTGATTCACGGAATTTTAAATGTATACAAGGAAAAGGGCTACACCTCTCACGATGTGGTAGCCAGGCTCCGCAGAATTACGGGGCAGAAGAAAATTGGCCATACAGGCACCCTGGACCCGGATGCGGAGGGGGTGCTTCCGGTATGTCTGGGAAAGGCCACAAAGGTCTGCGATCTTCTGGCAGATAAGGATAAGACCTATCAGGCTATCCTGCTGCTCGGAAGAACCACTGACACACAGGACACTTCAGGAGAGACGCTTACGGAATCCCCGGTAGAGTGCTCCATCAAGGAAATTTATGAAGCAATCCAGTCTTTCAGAGGTCCATACGACCAGGTGCCTCCCATGTACTCAGCGCTGAAAGTGAATGGAAAAAAGCTGTATGAGCTGGCCAGAGAGGGGAAGACCGTGGAGAGAAAGGCCAGGAGGGTGGAGATAGAGGAGATCAAGATTCATCAGATCCTTCTGCCCCGGGTTTCCATGACCGTAACCTGCTCAAAGGGGACTTATATCCGCACCCTCTGTCACGATGTCGGACAGAAGCTGGGCTGCGGAGGCTGTATGGAGGAGTTGCTGCGCACAAGAGTCGGAAGATTTCCTCTGGAGGACAGCCTGAAATTGGCTGAGATAGAGATTCTGATGGGTTTGGGACAGCTGCAGGAGCATCTCATTGCAGTAGACAGCCTTTTTTCAGAATACCCGGCAGTGACCGTAAAGGAGGAGTTTCAGAAACTTCTGGATAACGGGAACTCTTTCTATACCCGTCAGACTGCAAAAAAGAAGGAGCTGCCGGAAAGTGGTTATGTGAGAGTGTATGATTCCCATGGAAATTTTTACGCTGTTTATGATTACGCTAAAAAAGAGAATAGGTTTAAACCCGTTAAGATTTTTTATGCAAAAGAGTAGAACACAGGCAGGAGGCAGGTATGGAGTACATGCAGGGACCAGGTGGGTTCTATGTGGAAGAAGACACAGCCGTTACTCTGGGTAAATTTAATGGTCTGCACAGGGGACATCAGAAGCTGGTGAAGCGTATATTGGAATTGGAGAGGAGAGATTTGAGAAGTGTGATCTTTACTCTGAACAGTATGGAGCGGGGGCAGCTGCTGACCGATGAGGAGCGCAGGAAAATGGCGGAATGCATGGGAGTGTCTTATCTGATCGACTGTCCTCTGACACCCGAGATCACAGGGATGGAGCCGGAGGAGTTTGTTGCGGATGTGCTGGCCAGACGACTGCACGCCAGATACCTTGTGGTGGGGACAGACTTCCGGTTTGGACACAACAGAAAAGGCGATTACCGTCTGCTTGGGGAACTCCAGCAAAAGTACGGATTCCGAGTGGAAGTGGTCTCCAAGGAACAGTACCAGGGACGTGATGTAAGCAGTACCTATATCAGGGAAGAGCTGGCTGCAGGCCATATGGAGAAGGTGAATGAGCTTCTGGGCTATCCTTTTTTGGTATCCGGGGAGGTGCTTCACGGTAGGGTGCCCGGACGTCGGCTGGGATTGCCGACAATCAATCTGACGGCCACTACCCGTAAACTTCTGCCCCCAGATGGGCTCTATGCATCAAGAACAATGGTGGGCAGAGAGTGTTTTTGCGGCATCACGAATATAAAGACAGGATGGGGAAAAGAAAAAAGCTTCCGGGGAGTGGAAACCTACCTGTTTGACTTTGAGAGAGAGTTGTACGGGGAAAACATTGAGGTACAGTTTTGTACCTTTATGCGTCCGGAGATAGAGTTTGATTCCCCGGAGGCACAGAGGATGCAGATGTACCGGGATATTGCTTACGGAAAGGAGTATTTTCGTGAATAGTTTTCTTTGGACATTCAGCTGGTTGTTTATGATTGCAGGTGTTCTTCTGATCATCGCGGGATTGGTCAGCCAGGCTTACCAGCAGGATAAGGAACGGTATAAGGGAAGGGCTACCGCTACTGTAGTGGAGATTGTTGCAGATATGCCGGATGATGAAGGTTTGGCTATGGGCATCCATGACTACTATTATCCTGTGTTTGCATACTATGCGGGAGGACGCCTTTTCAAAGTGCGTTACCCGGGAGGCGGGAATCCATGTCCCTTCTCCATGAATCAGGAGATTGATATACAGTACAATACAGAAAATCCATCCCTGTTTAAGATACAGGAGAAGACGCAGTTCAATAAACTGTCGAATTTTCTCTATCGGCTGGGGCTTCTGTGCTGTATTGGAGGAGGCGTTTTATTTGTACTGTTTGCCATGAGAATATTCTCAAACAGAGGTTGACGGAACAAGTATCCTATGCTATACTGAACGAGTGTGAAAACAGCCGGTATTCAGAGCTTCGGAGTCTCCGACCAGGTTCTTAGTATTTGGCGTTTACCAGAAAAAAGGAGGAAGTAAAATGATTTCCAAAGAGAAGAAAACAGCAATTATTGAAGAGTATGGAAGAACAGCTGGCGACACAGGTTCACCTGAGGTTCAGATCGCAATTCTGACAGCAAGAATCCAGGAGCTGACAGATCACTTAAAAGAGCATCCGAAGGATCATCATTCAAGAAGAGGTCTTCTGAAAATGGTAGGTCAGAGACGTGGTCTTTTGGCATACTTAAAGAAAACAGATCTGGAAGGTTACCGTGCTTTAATTGCAAAATTAGGAATCAGAAAATAATTCGACGATTCAGAGATGAGAGTAAAGGGACGGAGAGTATCCGTCCCTTTAAAAATGTATGTTCAGGTACATGCATGTAACCCGTAAACCAAGATGCAGCTGAGATAAGCCGAGACCACTGAAAAGGGGACATGAGCCCAGTCAGGTCTGTTTTTCAGTTGTTTCGGAAATCACTGCATACCAAAACAAATTTAAAGGAGAATTGCCATGTATAAAAGTTTTTCTATGGAATTAGCCGGGAGAACTCTGACCGTGGATGTGGGAAGAGTTGCCGCCCAGGCAAACGGTGCAGTTTTAATGCACTATGGAGACACTACTGTTCTGTGTACAGCCACAGCTTCAGAGAAGCCCAGGGAGGGAATTGATTTCTTCCCACTGAGTGTTGAATACAATGAGAGACTGTACTCTGTCGGAAAGATCCCGGGAGGATTTAACAAGCGTGAGGGCAAGGCATCTGAAAATGCTATCCTGACTTGCCGTGTGATTGACCGTCCCATGAGACCGCTGTTTCCCAAGGATTACAGAAATGATGTGACACTGGAGAATCTGGTTCTCTCAGTGGACCAGGACTGCAGCCCAGAGCTGGCAGCCATGCTGGGTGCAGCCATTGCTACCACTATCTCCGATATTCCCTTTGACGGCCCCTGTGCAACCACTCAGGTGGGAATGGTAGACGGAGAGTTAGTATTTAACCCCACTGCTGCCCAGAAGGAAGCTTCTGACCTGCAGCTGACCGTAGCTTCCACAAGGGACAAGGTCATCATGATCGAGGCTGGCGCCAACGAGGTGCCTGAGGCAAAGATGATCGAAGCTATCTTTGCAGCCCATGAGGTGAATCAGGAGCTGATCAAATTTATTGACACGATTGTGGCAGAGTGCGGCAAAGAAAAACACACATACACCAGCTGTGCGGTACCGGAAGAGCTGTTTGCGGCAATCAAAGAGATCATTACGCCGGAGATGATGGAAGAAGCTGTATTTACGGATGATAAGCAGACCAGAGAGGGAAATATCCGTGAGATTACAGACAAACTGACAGAGGCTTTTGCTGAGAAGGAAGAGTGGCTGGAAGTTCTGGATGAGGCCATCTACCAGTATCAGAAGAAAACAGTCCGCAAGATGATCTTGAAAGACCACAAACGTCCGGACGGACGCGCCATAACTCAGATCAGACCTCTGGCAGCAGAGATAGACCTGATTCCGCGTGTACACGGCTCCGCTATGTTTACAAGAGGACAGACACAGATCTGTACCATCACCACCCTGGCTCCGCTCTCAGACGCGCAGAGACTGGACGGGCTGGATGAGGCAGAGACTTCCAAGAGATATATGCACCACTACAATTTCCCCAGTTACTCGGTAGGAGAGACAAGACCCTCCAGAGGACCGGGACGCCGGGAGATCGGCCACGGGGCATTGGCTGAGAGGGCGCTGGTTCCGGTACTCCCCACAGAGGAAGAGTTCCCGTATGCGATCCGTACTGTGTCCGAGACCTTTGAATCCAACGGCTCCACCTCACAGGCCAGCATCTGTGCGTCCACCATGTCCCTGATGGCAGCAGGTGTGCCCATCAAGCGTCCGGTCGCAGGTATCTCCTGCGGTCTGGTAACTGGCGAGACAGACGATGACTACCTGGTACTCACGGACATCCAGGGCCTGGAAGACTTTTTCGGTGATATGGACTTTAAGGTTGCTGGTACGGATAAGGGTATCACAGCCATTCAGATGGACATCAAGATCCACGGTCTGACCAGACCGATCATTGAGGAGGCCATTGCCAAGACAAAAGAGGCCAGAACATTTATCCTGCATGAGACAATGGAAAAAGCCATTGCCGAGCCCAGACCTGAGGTTGGGCAGTATGCACCGAAGATCATTCAGATCCAGATCGATCCCCAGAAGATCGGCGACGTGGTGGGTCAGAGAGGTAAGACCATCAACACAATCATTGAGCAGACCGGCGTGAAGATCGACATCACAGACGACGGCGCTGTATCCATCTGTGGAACCGACAAAGAGGCCATGGACAAGGCATCTGAGATGATCCGCATCATTGTCACAGATTTTGAGGCTGGACAGATCTTTGTAGGAAAGGTGATCAGCATCAAAGAGTTCGGCGCTTTCCTGGAGTTCGCACCAGGGAAAGAAGGCATGGTGCACATCTCAAAGATTGCGAAAGAGCGCATCAACCACGTGGAGGATGTACTGACACTTGGCGATATGGTCAAGGTAGTATGCCTGGGCAAGGACAAGATGGGAAGGATCAGCTTCAGCATCAAGGATGTGCCGAAGGCAGAAGGAAAGGCGTAACAGTAACTGGGGCAGCTCGGCTAAATTGTTGCGGAAAGACAAACTAAATTTAAATGTAATGTTAGCAACCCATCTTGACTTTTCGAGGTGGGTTGTTTTTTCGGAATTTTTAACTTATAGAACAAAGGATCTTTTGACATGACATCACAGCATAAATACATGTAAAATAGGGATACTTATCTTATGGTAACTATTTCTGCCTTTGCGATAAAAAAGCATGCAGAGGCGTTTTCAAAGTAATTAAAAAGGAGCTGAATAAAGCAATGATAGAAGAGGATACAATCAAATTGCTGCGCGAGTGTGATGCTGGTATCAAAATGGGAATCTCGTCCATTGATGACGTTTTGGACTATGTCTCAGACAATACGTTTAAACAATATCTCATTGACTGCAGAGAGAAAAATGAAAAAATGCAGAAGGAGATACAATCCCTGCTGATGGATTATCATGATGAGGGAAAGGACCCGAATCCAATGGCGAAGAGTATGTCATGGATGAAAACAAATGTGAAACTGGTCATCAATGAGTCGGATAAGACCATCGCGGACTTGATAACCGATGGTTGTAATATGGGAGTAAAGTCCCTGAATCGGTATTTGAACCAGTATAGGGCAGCGGACGAGAAGTCCAAGGATATTGCGAAAAGATTGATAAAGCTGGAAGAGGATCTAGTTAAGAATATCTGTCAGTTTTTGTAACAAGTCCAGCAGATTACAGAGCGGCTCAGATGAATAGCATCAGCAAAGATGAAGAGCCGCTCACAGAAATCTGAGAAAATAACAGCGTGCTGATAACATGGAAATTTAGCATCGATAATCAAATCTACTTATGAAACTCGTAAAGTCCGTCTAAATTACGTTCAAATTGATAGTTGTATAATCCATAATTAACGAAAAGGCTATAATAACCATTTTCAATTTGGGCAAATTATTTTCACGTTTTCACGTTTAAATATTATATATCCACAAGAGATAGATAAGATAAAAATAAAAGCTAATATGAATGGTTTTTTACTGATTATTATTTGTTTTTTCGTTAATAGTTTTTTTAAAACTGATAGTATCATTATAGTTGTTATTGATGAGATAAGTATCATTAGTATAATAAATAGTAGCCATACAAATACAATAAATATATCCATTTCTAATTCCATATCTCATGTTTAACGGTCAGTTTCTCCTATGTTATATAAAAATACCAATCGGCTGTATTGTGAGGGGAGTGGTTATTACATTGATCAAAAATGCTTTCTGTGTGCCAGTTTTTTTCTTCGGGTAGCGCAAACTTTAAAGTAACTTCATGTTATGAGTGCATACACTCTATCACATGCTTCTATATGGATAATTGTATCAATTTGCAAGCGCAGCGTCTAGCCCTAATTAAGTGAATCCACCATTTTTTTGGATTTGAGTAAAGTTCATGGCTCTAAAATCAGCAGTACATAAAATTATAAATGGTATAATCAAAAAAAATATGGTAACATAAATATATAAAGCCTGTCACAGACAAGGATTGTAATAAGGCAGGGAACAGAAATATGTTGCTAAAAAACAACAGAAAAAATGATAAAAGGAGAATGGTGAGTATGAAGATTAAAAACAAATTACTGAAACAGATTGCAATTGGCATCATGTCGTCTGCGCTTGTGTTCTCAGCAGTTCCGCAGATGCCGGTACAAAACAATGTATCTGCTGTGGAGGCCGCAGCAAAAGTAAAGCTCAATACTAAAAAAGTGTATTTGCGCGTAGGTTCCAGCAAGAGGCTTGTTCTCAAAAATGCCAAGGGAAAGATAACATGGAAATCAAATAAAAAATCGGTAGCTACGGTATCCAAAAAAGGGTTAGTCAGAGCTAAGAAAAAAGGCAGAGCGGTAATTTCAGCAGTCTATAATGGGCGCAAGTATAAGTGTGATATTGTGGTGCGAAATAAAAAGGGCAGCGACTCCAGTTCAACAGGCAGCGGCACTGGTAACGGGGGCGGATCAGGAAGCGGTGTTGTATACTGGACCCCAGGAGGCAGTGTCTATCATGTGTCCAGGAGTTGTCCTACGCTGTCCAGGTCAAGTGTAGTATTCAGCGGGAGCATTGCAAGCAGTGGAAAAGGTAGAGCGTGTAAGGTTTGTTCATGATGGGGAGGAATTGTGATGAAAAAAATGTTTAAAATATTTTGGATAATAATAAGTGCGGTGATTATATTTAGTTTACCAGTCCAGTCTCAGGCTATGAGTAAAACAAATAAAAAAGCTCATGCCGCTTTTCAAAAGCAACTGAAAAAAGATAAGCGTACTTTTTGTGATAATATTAAGACGAAACTTAAATACGCTTACAGGGATGTTGATGGAGACAAGGTTGATGAATTAATTATTTATCCTGGATATGGATATTGCTCCCAGGTTATTTATGATTACCGGAGAGGTAAAGTGAAAAATGTATGCGGAGTAGGGCATGGTACGTTTACAAAATACTATCCCAAAAAGAAAGTTATTTCTGTAAAAAATTCTGGCCATATGGGAGTTTTAAGAGATTGCTATTATAAGTGGAAAAATGGAACCTACAAACTTGCAGCATTAGCACTGAAAGATTATGGCACCAGAAGTTACAGTGAGAAACCGGTCTCTACGATCTACTATATTAACGATAAAGAGACAACAAAATTAAGATACAATACTTATATTAAACGCTTAATTAAGAAAGATAGCGGCAAAAAGTTTTCCGGTATTAAATGGAAATATTATTAAAAGATATTGACAACCAAAAGAAATAGAGTTAAACTAAAAGTCAGTAAGAAAACCGTTGAGAAAGAGTAGTAGGTAAATCAGCGAAGGAACAGAGAGCTGCAGAGGGTGGAACTGCGGCACGGAGCGATTTTCTGAATGGACTTTTGAGGGCAGTCTGAAATTTGTTAAAAGTAGGCGCTGTCGGGAACCGAACCCGTTATCAATCAGGAGTGTATGATAGTACATGCAGAGTGGACATTATGTCAATTTGAGTGGTACCGCGATAATAGATTCTATTACCGTCTCAAGCGAAATGCTTGAGGCGGTTTTTTGATATCATAGGAAAGTCCTCTGCACTTTCCTATGATACAAAAAAACGCTCCGCTGGGATCGCACAGCGGCGGAAAGGAATTATGTCGCTAAAGCGACCCGCCGCAGGCGGTGAATCCCGCGAGCGGGATTCTTTTTTGATGTCTTGGTATGCATTTTTTGGCAACAGGAATTTAAAAGCCTGAGTATACGAAAGGCCTCTCTTATCCTTAACGGCAAAACTATAAAAAGTATAACCAGAATGCAGGAGGAATGGATTATGAAAAAGAAATTATTTGCAGCAGTATTAAGCCTTACCTTGACGGCAGCTATGCTCGCAGGTTGCAAAAGCACAGGAACAGGCAGCACAGTAACGGGTGGGAATGAGACGGCATCCAATACGGCAAAAAGCGATACTACGGACCAGGTGGATACCCAGGAAGCAAAAGCTTCCGGAAGTTTTCGCATTGGCATCTCCCAGTTCGCAGAGCATGGCTCTCTGGAGAACTGCAAGGAGGGATTTATTGAGGGATTGGCCCAGGAGGGCATCAGGGAAGGGGAAAACCTGGAGATCCTATTTGAAAATGCCCAGGCAGACACAGGGACGGCCAGCACCATTGCGGACAGCTTTGTGTCCAAGAAAGTGGATTTGATCTGTGCCATCGCAACCCCCAGTGCTATGAGCGCCTACAACAGCTGTCTGAATACGGACATTCCGGTGGTCTACACTGCAGTGTCAGATCCTGTGGGAGCAGGCCTTGCCTCCGGGGATGGGGCCAGTGTAGGCAATATTACCGGGACAGCGGATCAGCTTCCGGTGAAAGAGCAGTTGGAGATGATTCGGGCGATGATGCCTGAGGCAGAGAAGATCGGTATTCTCTACACCACCAGCGAAGCCAATTCTGTCAGCACGATTGAAACCTACAAGGAGCTGGCCGGTGACTATGGATTTGAAATCGTGGACACGGGCATCAATACCATATCGGATGTGGAGATGGCAGCAAAAGATATGGCGGCTAAGGTGGACTGCATTACCAATTTAACGGACAACACGGTGGTTTCGGCCCTTCAGACCGTACTTGCTGCAGCGAATGACAAAAAGATTCCGGTCTTTGGCTCCGAGATTGAACAGGTCAAGAACGGCTGCCTGGCTGCTATGGGAATTGATTATATTGCCCTGGGTAAACAGACAGGAGTTATGGCAGCTAAGGTGCTAAAAGGGGAGGCGAAAGCGGAGGAACTGAGCTACGAGACCTGCCAGGGGGCCAGCCTGTATGTGAATACAGCTCAGGCAGCGCAGTTGGGATTTGAACTGGATGATTCTTATGTATCGGGAGCAGAACAAGTCTTTGACGAGATAGTGGTGGAATAACGGGAGGGTATCATGGTATTACTGCTGAGCGTCCTGGAACAGGGCATGATCTATGCCATAATGGCATTGGGAGTTTATATAACTTATAAGATTCTGGATTTTCCGGATTTAACGGTAGATGGAAGTTTTCCCATGGGTGCTGCGATTACGGCTGTCTTGATCAGCAGGGATGTAAATCCCCTGCTGACGCTGCCGGTCTGTTTCGCGGCTGGGGCAGGAGTGGGCGTTCTCACGGGACTTATCCATGTAAAACTGAAGGTGAGGGATCTGCTGTCGGGTATCATTATGATGACAGCCCTCTACACGGTAAATCTGAGGATTGCGGGAAAGGCAAATTTACCGATTTATAATAAAACCACAATCTTTGACAATTCTTTGGTAAACAGAATTTTTGCCGGGGAGTTGGCAGTTTTTAAGACTGTGATTGTGGTTCTGATCATCACTCTGGTGAGCAAATATCTATTGGACTGGTATTTGAGTACTAAATCCGGAATGCTGCTTCGGGCAGTGGGGGACAATGACCGGATCATCACTTCACTGGGGGTGGATAAAGGACTTGTTAAAATTGTGGGGCTGGCCATTGCAAACGGGCTGGTAGCTCTGGGGGGATGTATCTTTGCACAGCAGCAGAGATATTTCGACATCTCCATGGGAACAGGCACAGTGGTGATTGGGCTGGCAAGCGTAATCATCGGGACCAGCCTGTTTAAGAAGTTAACGCTTCTTAGAGTAACCTCCAGCGTGGTGATCGGTTCTGTATTATATAAGGGCTGCGTGGCGCTGGCGATCAGCCTGGGATTTGAATCCTCTGATCTGAAGATGATTACAGCAGTTCTGTTCCTGGCAATTTTGGTGATTGGAATGGAACGGAAAAGGAAGGTGAAAGTCAATGCTTGAGCTCAAACACATCCATAAGTATTACAATCCGGGCACAGTCAATGAAATGTGTCTCTTTAGAGATTTCAACCTCCAGGTGGAGGCGGGGGAGTTTGTCTCCGTAGTGGGCAGCAACGGCTCAGGAAAAACTTCCATGCTGAATATTATCTGTGGAAGTATTGATGTGGACTCGGGGACTATCCTGATGGAGGGAAAGGACATTACCAATCTAAGTGAATACAAAAGACTTTCCAGGATCGGCAGGGTCTTTCAAAATCCGGCCAAAGGAACTTGTCCTTCCATGACCATTATGGAAAACATGGCATTGGCGGACAATAAAGGAAAACCCTATAATCTGGGAAGGTGTGTCAACAGGAAACGCCGGGAAGCGTACCGGGAACTGCTGCGCCCTCTGAATCTGGGACTGGAGGATAAGCTGGATGTAAAGGTGGGAGCCCTCTCAGGGGGGCAGCGGCAGGCCATGGCCCTGCTCATGTCCACTATGACACCCATAGAATTTTTGATACTGGATGAGCACACAGCGGCTCTGGACCCCAAGACTGCAGAGATTAATATGCAGTTGACAGAACAGATAGTGAGTGGAAAGCAGCTAACCTCTATTATGGTAACTCACAACCTGCGCTATGCCCTTGAATATGGAAACCGTATCATCATGATGCACCAGGGTGAGATTATTTTGGATAAGAAAGGAAGGGAAAAAGAGGAGCTGGAAGTGGAGGAGGTACTGGAGCTCTTTAATGAGATCAGTATTGAGTGCGGAAATTAATTTTCACAGACGGAGAACCCGGCAGGCCAAAATGAGCAGGCCGGGTTTTTCGTTTCTGTCCACTAAAACCTGCCTTCGGAGGAGGTTTTTCAACGCTGAAGAAACACATTCACTTCAGGTCTTGACGGGGCGGGCCAGAAGTGATAAGATAATTTCTGGCGCTACCATATCATGTATAAAAAGGAACTTTGTTCACTAAATGTTGTGAGTATGGGGCAGGAAAGGAACATGCAAATGAGATACCATAATATCACAAAGGACGATATGTTAAACGGAGACGGACTAAGAGCAGTCCTTTGGATTGCAGGCTGCAGCCACTGCTGCAAGGAATGCCACAATCCCATAACCTGGGACCCCGATGGGGGTATCCTGTTTGATGAGGATGCAAAAAAAGAATTGTTTGACGAACTTAAAAAGGATTATATTTCAGGAATCACTTTAAGCGGAGGTGATCCCCTCTATTCGGGTAACCTGTTGGAGGTGGAGGAACTGGTGAAGGAGATACGACAGACCTTTCCGAAAAAAACGATTTGGCTTTATACAGGCGGGTTGTGGGAGGATGTCAAAAAGTATAGTCTGGTCAAATATCTGGATGTACTGGTGGATGGTGAGTATGAGTGTGAGAAAAAGGACAGCATGCTGCACTGGAGGGGAAGCTCTAATCAGCGTGTAATTGATGTGCAGGAATCCCTGAAACAAGGGAAGGCAGTTCTGCACTGTGAATAGGAGGAAATGCTAATGAAGAGAATCGCAAAGTTCCACAAAGTGAGTTTTGAACAGTTTAAGGAGGGTTGGATGGAAGAGTTTCCAAAGACAACTCCTGAGGAGCTGGAAAAGATCTATGAGGGAATCAAGCTTCCCAAAAGAGCAACGGCAGGCTCTGCAGGGTACGATTTTTTTGCTCCTGCAAACTTTACCCTCGCACCAGGCAAGACAATCAAAATTCCCACAGGTATCCGGGTGGAGATGGATGAGAGCTGGGTATTGAAATGCTATCCGCGCAGCGGACTTGGATTTAAGTTCCGGCTTCAACTCAACAATACAGTGGGAATCATTGACAGTGACTATTTTTATTCTGACAATGAGGGACATATATTCTGCAAACTTACAAATGATTCCAATGAGAGCAAGATGCTGTGCGTACAGGGAGGCACAGGGTTTATGCAGGGAATTTTTGTAGAGTATGGCATTACTGTGGACGATGATGCAACGGAGGTCCGAAACGGGGGATTTGGAAGCACATCAAATAGTTAACAAAGAGGGAATATAAATTGAGAGGAAAGACGCGGGCGAGAGCGGGCTTATATCTGATGGTCTTATTGGCAGTATTTTTATGTCTTGGTCAGAATGTCCAGGCAAAGAAAAAAGTCACAGTGAGAACGCCATCAGGATTTAAGACAGCGGATTATGATAAGAATTACATCAGGCTGACCTGGAGAGGAGTACCCAAGGCAAAAGGTTATATCCTTTATCGGTACAATCCACTGAGCAGACGGTACGAGCGCTTTAAAAAGACATCCCGCCTTTATTACAATATGTATGGTATCCAGAGCGGCACCGTATACCATTTTAAGATAAAGGCGTACACAAAAGTAAAGAAAAAGGTATACTACAGTAAAATAAGCAGATCCATTCGGGTGAAAACCAAAAAGGAGCCATTAGGAAGGGTATCAACCATTAAAACCTTTCTGAAAACAGCGCTCCAGCCCATCGGAAAGGCAGTTTACGTATGGGGTGGAGGATGGAGTACAGATTCACTGGGCGGTACCACAGAGGCCAGGAGTATGGGAGTCAGCTCCAGATGGATGGACTTTTTTAACGCACAGACGCAGGATTATAATTTTTATAATACCATGTACCAGAGACATGACGGGCTGGATTGCTCCGGTTATGTGGGGTGGTGTATCTACAATATCCTGAATAAGAAATCAGGAAACAATGGCTATGTGATGAAGGCTGAGACAATGGCCAAGAACTATGCCTCACGGGGCTGGGGGACCTTTAAGAAGAGGGGGAAGGTGAAGAGGTACCGGCCAGGGGATATTATGAGCTCTTCCTGCAGTGATTGCGGACATGTCTGGATTGTGATCGGACAGTGCGAGGATGGTAGCGTAGTGGCGCTTCACTCATCCAGTAATGCCGGGGTACAGTTATCCGGAACCGTGACTTCGGATGGAAATTCCAAGAGTCAGGCGGCAGCACTGGTTAAGAAGTATATGAAGCAATATTATCCAGGGTGGTGTGATAAGTTTAAGACAAAGCTCAGGGATATAAAATATTTGACGCATTTTTGCCAGATGAGCTGGGATGTGAGTGGGAATACCATAATGACTGATCCGGAGGGATACCAGAATCTAAATGCGGCACAGGTTCTGGAGGATTTACTGGGACCAGTGATCTAAAGACTACATATTTCCTTGTGAAAACAGGACCCGTCCAAAAGTGGATGAGTCCTGTTTTTTACTGTAACTATTATACAATATCTCAGGATATTTTTAGTTTCTGGTTGTGAAGAACCTTTAAAACGATTAAAAAGATCAGTACCAGCAAAATGCCAAAAGGCAGTCCCAGCCATGTCATAGAGGTAAAATTAGCCAGCAGGCCGGCAAACAAGTATGACAGGAAGGATATGACAGCAACGCTGATTGCATAGGGTAGCTGAGTGGAAACATGGTTTACATGGTTACATTGGGCGCCTGCGGAAGCCATGATAGTGGTGTCGGAGATGGGTGAGCAATGGTCGCCGCATACAGCACCTGCCATACAGGCAGAAATGGACATTACCATAAGGTTGTAGTCTCTGCCGCTGAATACGGAGACTACAATGGGAATCAGGATACCAAAGGTTCCCCAGGAGGTTCCTGTGGCAAATGCAAGACCGCAGCCAACCAGGAAAATAATGGCAGGAAGCATGGTCATCAGCCCCTCTGCACATTCTTTCATGGAAGTTTCCACGAAAGCGGCAGCTCCCAGACTGTCGGTCATAGCTTTTAAGGTCCAGGCAAAGGTAAGAATCAGGATGGCTGGAACCATGGACTTAAAGCCCTCCGGCAGACAGGACATGCATTCCTGGAATTTCAAAACCCTGCGAACCATATAAAAGATTACGGTGAAAACAAAGCCGAAAAAGCTACCCAACACCAGACCGAGGGAGGAGTTACAGTTTGAAAAAGCGGTTACAAAATCCGTTCCGCTGAAGAAACCGCCTGTGTATACCATACCTGCAATACAGAAAAGGATCAGACAAAAAATGGGAACAACCAGGTCTATAACCTTTCCGCGGCCTTTGATAGAGCCACTGTCCGACACATTGGCATAAGGGCGGTCAGGAGTTGTATAAAGGTCTCCCTTCATGGCATTGTCTTCATGGAGCTTCATGGAGCCGAAATCTACCTTCAGGAGAATCAAGCCAATCATCATAACAATGGTAAGCAGGGCATAAAAGTTGTAAGGAATGGCACGGATGAAAAGCGCCAATCCATCTTCCCCTTCCACAAATCCGGTGACAGCTGCAGCCCACGAAGAGATAGGGGCAATGATACAGACTGGAGCGGCTGTGGCATCGATCAGGTAGGAGAGCTTGGCTCTGGATACATTGTGCTTGTCCGTTACTGGACGCATCACACTTCCCACAGTAAGGCAGTTAAAATAGTCATCAATAAAAATGAGCACACCCAGAACAACGGTTGCCAACTGAGCGCCGATGCGTGTCTTAATATGGCTGCTGGCCCACTGTCCAAAGGCAGCGGAACCGCCTGCCTTGTTCATCAGGGAAACCATGGCTCCCAAGATAACCAGGAAGATCAGGATACCCACATTTCCGGCCTGTGAGAGCACGCTGATAAATCCGTCCTCAAACATATGGGTGACAGTCTTCTCAAACCCAAAGCCTGAGTAGAACAGAGCCCCCACCAGGATTCCCACAAAGAGTGAGCTGTAGACTTCCTTGGTTATGAGGGCAAGGGCAATGGCCACCAAAGGAGGAACCAGAGCCCAGAATGTGGCGTACATGGCAGGCTGAGGAGCTTCATCGGCAGCGGCCAGCACAGGGAAGGCCCAGGCGGCAAGCAGCACCAGAAGGACAAAGGCGGACGCTGCCAGTCTGCGTTTCGTTGTTTTTTGCATAAATCATACCTCTCTTTCCGTATTTTGCAAAAATCAGATGCGCAGGCTTCATATATAGAACACAGAAAGTGCGCCACTGCGCCCTGCTTTGGATACTCTGGGATGTAAAAAGCCGTACATATGTCTGCGGAAACAGGCACATGTACGGCAGTAACATTTGCAATGTCCTCACCGATGATAGCGCTCCACAAACGTGACAGTATATTGCATATTTTACAATATCCCAGGGATGGTGAATGGGCGTCACGCTTACCCTTCGGCAGTATCCCCTTTCCCTCACAGCAGCTGCCCTGCCGTAGCTGTTCGGTACTTATGAATCCTGCGCCTCTATCATTTTGCTTTGGTTCTCCAGAATATTTGAAAAACCGACTTTTTGATACCTTATTCTATCATGGATGGTTAGGGATGGCAAGATAAAACAGGTGTTTAACGGTGCTCATTAGCCTTTATTTCTCCGCAGGCAATCTTTGCTCCCGAGTCCCCGGAGGGCTGCGTCCGGAAGTCATCAGGCATATCATGAATGACAGCTGTGCGGCCTATTACTTCCTCAGGAAAAAAGCGGTTTGTATAAAACATTGTCAGTGCGTAGCCTTCATTTCCAAACAGGGGCGGAAAGTCTCCGGCGTGTTCCGGATGGGGGCACTGTCTGGGGTTAAAATGGGCTCCGGTATTGGAAAATGGATCCTCCTCATTGCCTGTGCAGCTGATACCCTCATGGATATGAAAGCCAAAAATCCGTTCAGAACACTCTTCATTCATATCAGGAAGTCCTGAAATATCTGCGATAACTAAAGTCCCGTCCCAGAGGGGATAGAAGTAGAGTGTACCAGTGATATCAGGGTATGCTTCACTGCCGTAGACAAAAGCGTATGCTTCGGGCGGCATCTGTACGATAACATTCAGGGCATCATTCAATTCTTTTCTCATAGGCATTATTTCCGGCAGGAAGACTCACAGCTGCAGGATGTGGGGGCATCGAAGCTGGGATTGTAAGCATAGAAATTCTTACTGTCAAGTTCTTCCTGAACTGTGCGCAGAGCTTCCCCAAATCTCTGGAAATGAACAACCTCGCGTGCGCGAAGGAAGCGGATCGGATCTGCTACCTCCGGAATATTTCTTACAACCCTGAGAATGTTATCGTAGGTGCTTCTGGCTTTCTGTTCTGCCGCCAGGTCTTCAAAGAGATCTGTAACTGGATCGCCTTTGGACTGAAATTCACAGGCATTAAAGGGGATACCGGCAGCTGCCTGGGGCCAAATTCCAACGGTATGGTCAATATAGTAAGGGCCTAAACCGGACTGTTCGATCTCTTCCATAGATAGGTTTTTGGTAAGCTGATGGACAATGGTAGAGACGATTTCCAAGTGGGCCAGTTCTTCTGCACGTTGTTCATGTCAATGGTTCGGAAAGCCTTGATTTTAAAGGGTTTCACGATTTTGATTTTCTTTAGAATTGTATAAGAATTATTTATAATAGAGTTGTTTTGTAATTGGTCATTAAAAAGGTACTTTGCAATTTTGCAACTATTTAAAAAACGCAATACTTATTTTTCAGGTAGCTTTAAGTATATTTTAATTGTAAAATCGTAAGGGTCAGAATTTTTTTTGATTGCTGGCGTTGTTTTTAAATATGTAATTTTTTCGATTAGTTCGGATAGCATTTTGTTTTTTTGTGTAATTGTTGTAGTATCTACGGTATATAAATCTAATGCATTTTTTAACTTTGGCAAAAATTCCAAGTATTCTGTTGATTTTTCTTCAATTGCATTTAGCTGTGATTTAAGATTGTTTAAAACCTTATTCATTTCCCTTAACTCTTTATCTATACTATTATTTCGTTTGATAAACATTTCTTTAGTATAAGTTCCGTCCTCATATGCTTCAAAAATTATGTCTTGCTTATTCTGGACTTTTGTTATTTCAATTTCTTTCATATCGATTAAGGTTTTCAAATGTGAGGCTTCATTCTTGAAAAACTTAGAATTATTTGAATTTTCTAAAGGGTAACTTTCAAGAACGTCTTTTATGCCAATTAAAATTTTTTCTTCAACATACTTGAATTTTGAGTAGATATTATTACAATCCTTTGTTGTGCATATTAAACCTGTTTCCATTTTAGGATTAGTATAAGGTCTTCTAGTCAAAGGCTTACCACATTTTTCACAAAACAGAAGTCCAGCAAAGGGATTTTTCAAGCTATAATCAATCTTTACATTTTTTTGCAATCTTTTACGCTTTTCTTGTGCTTTTAAGTATAATTCATCTGTTATAAGATGTTCATGAATACCATTTGAATAAATCACATCATCGCCATTGTTTCTTGGTCTTGTTGTAATGATTTCACCGTCTAGGCATTTTTTAACAGCTTTTCTATTATTCCAACGTAAAATACCAACATATACTGGATTGCACAATAGGTCTTTTACAGTGCTTAAACTCCATTCTTTTCCTTTTCTTGATTTAACGTTCATTTCATTTAACAATCTAGCCAACCCAGATATAGAAATATCAGTATTTGCATATTTCTCAAAAATTAATTGTACAATTTTGGCTTCTTCGTCATTAGGTTTCAAAGTGAAACCTTTGGCATTCTCTATTTTAACTCTATCATACCCATATGGCGGTATATTACCAACAAATTTACCTTCATTAATGCTTGAAATCCTACCAGCATTTAGACGTCTATTAATGGTTTTATATTCTCGCCTTGACATAAATAAACCAAATTCAAAATATTCCTCATCGTTTGGGTCAGAAGGGTTATAGGTTTTCATAGGTGTTACAATTTTTGTATTACTGTATTTGAAAGTTTCTGCTACTAGTCCTTGGTCTCTTGTATCACCACGCGCCAAACGTTCTACTTCAACGACAAAAACATTATCCCAATAACCAGTTTCTACATCTGACAGTAGTTTTTGCATTTCTTCTCTATCGCTGATACTTTCACCACTAACAACTTCAGGGTAAACTTTATCAATCTTTTTACCCATTTGTTTAGCCAGATTATCCAATATTTCATGGTGTCTTTTTAAAACATCTTCCCCCCTTAATTCTGCTTCACGGTCTTTTCTGGACTTTCTCAAATAAGCACAATTATGTTCGGTTTCATTAATAAAATTTACAACTTCTTTTGTCCTGTCTTTTGCCAAATAATGCAATACGTCATTTTCTTTCATAATCATTACCACCTTTCTAAATTATATGCATTTTTATAAAGTTATATTTGTAAGCCCCCTGGCTTATGGCAAGGCTTACAATTGCTTGATTAACATTGAATATATGCCAGAAACAATGTCAAGGGTGAGCGTAGCGAATTTACTTGCCCTTGACATTGTTTCTGGCATATATTATCTTTCGGAAAGCAATAGAAAGCACAATTTTCAGGTAAGAAACTTTGCTTTTATGTCCATAACCCTTTCACGCATTATATGCTTAATAAAAGAATGTGATCGACTATGCAATAGTAGATCACATTCTTTTATTTAAGCAATTTTCGTTACTAAGGGGTTATGGACTTATTATGGCTACACAAGTATTTCTTGTTCCTGAAAGCCCTCCAGCCTTTCAATTCTAGCTGCTATATGAGGGTGCGAAGCTGTCATTTTTTCTCTGACTGTCATTTTTTGAGAGCCACTTAACTTTTGTAACAAATAAAGAGAGGATAATAATTCTTGGCCATAAGAAACTTTATTGGCGAAACTGTCGGCTTCAAACTCGTTCATTCTACTATTTAAAGATAATATGACTTGCCCGGCATACAGAAATACAAATATGGATACCTCTAACAACATTTTAAATAGGATACTCAAAACATTGATGATAAGAACAACAATTGAGGTATGAGCAAAAATAGCAGATAGGAGAGAACAAACCCACACAAACACTCTTACAATGAGTACCAGGATTGAAAAAATCGCATTGCCTACCACAGAAAGAAGCAATGCTTTTGTGTGTCCATAGGAAATGTGTCCAAATTCATGAGCAAGTATGCCTTTTAACTCATCAGGTGAAAAAGTCTGCATTGCACCAGTTGTTACAGCAATCGTATTTCTTCCCATGGCAAAAGCATTAACAAAATTTGCATCAATGATAAACAACTTAATATTCTTTGAAAGTTTTGGATTTTCTTCTAATGCGTTTTGATACACTTCTTCAAAGATTGGTAACAAGTATTGCTTTTCTTCATTTGTCCGTAATTCTCTGGCACCCTCAAAAACACGTAAAATCCATTCACCTGCGGGTGATAATGCGATAGAGATAGAAATAGCATACACAACGAATGAATAAGCAAATGAAGTTGAATTTGCCCCTAAGAATACCCATAAAATACTGAAATACAAAATAAACCATATCAAATAAATATAATTGCTTTTTACAAACTTCATATAATTAGCCCCCTTTAACTATTTCATAGAAAAACAGTATTAAACTTTAAAATGGCTTATGTATATTTAATTTAGTATGCACGTTCGTATCTTTCGACATATAGATTGCTTCACCTGTTTTTAAACTTTTTATAGTATCAGGATGATACAGGTATTCTCTAACCCTCCTTGCAGAGCTATAACCTGTTTCATTTGTATTTCTTCCTTTTTGTTCTAATTGAAAAGTCATATCAAGCGTTTGACGTGTTCCTAGTATATTTGCCCAGTTTTCCGCATTTGTGGAACTATTTTGCCTTTGTACAATGTAATTATTACAATTCTCAATTACTTGCCACTTAAATGTTTCATTTACGGCAAAATCAAGGTCAGACAGGGATTGACACGCACAAAAGCAAGTAACATTTGCGGAACGGCTTTTGTTCAACAAATCTAATAGAGCAGTTGACGCATACACGTTAATTTCATCAAAAAGAAAAAAACACCTATTCATTCTTTCACGATATAACCTGCTAACTGCCTTTTTGCTGTCTATCAAGATTAATCGCCCCAGCTTTGGACTTAATTCAGGATAGGAGAGAGGGTCAAGAATAAACAAAATGATAGCATTTTGTTTTAAAGCGGTATAAATATCAATCCCTTGATTGGCAAATATCTGCCCTATGTGGCTTTCCGCCATAACGGAGAAACGGGCAATCGAATTACTGGCAATTTTCCCGGATGTTTCGGCTATTTCATTATTTTCTATGTGCTGTTCTTTTGTGATAATGTCTTTTCGATACAGTTCGGCACTAAACTTGATAAATTTTTCAATAGGCATATACTTGATAATTTCTTTCAGTGTAATTGTTAAGTTTGCTTTTATCATCAGAGAGATAACACATTGCAGATAGCGTTCTGTATTGATTTTATAGTGTTCTTCTGTCCAGTCTGTCATATTGACTAACATGTCTTTCACAATTGTTGCATTTGTACCTTTAAAGGGGTTATAACAATCAGAGTTTTCCGGGTCGTTCATATCAACAACATAAACTGTTTTCTTGTTGCCGTATTTTTCATTTAGCTGTTTAACAATTTCAAGAACAGAGCCTTTGGAAATATCCCCTTTGCCGTCAACAAAAAGTGCTGGGTATCCTTTTTCAAAAACAGTATTTAGGAAATTTGATAAAGTTACCGTTTTTCCACAACCAGTTGTGCCACAAATAAGAAAATGCTTGCCGTCATCTTTAGTATATACTTTTCTGTGTCCTGTGGCTGTTCCAATTAGCGTTTTATCTGCTAGGTTTATCTCTTTTCTAATAGTTTGCTGTTCTTTGCGGATTTGCTTCAACTCCTTTCGCAAATTATAAAAACGAAAAAACTTGTTAATTTGAATTTGCTTACTTAATTCATAGATTATGATAGCAAGTGCCAAAACAATACAAACAGGAAGAAAAAAGGAACTGTATTTTTGTATTCCGTTCAATCAAGTTCATTATGTACATGCTTTATAACCTCCTCTAATGGAACTGTATAGATGTTAGGATAGAGGTCCTTGCATTCTCGAAGAATTTCAAGAATTTTTCCTTGATGATTAGGCACAACCCACAATTGATAGTCATAGTCCAAATAATTATCTTTTAGATTGGCTTTCATGCGTGATTTAGCTTTCAAAGTCAATTCCACTTCAACGCAATAGACTTTATCAGAATGAAAAAAAATAAAGTCTGGTCTATGCCTGCGTTTACCAAAACCGTCGGCTTTATGCAATGTCTTTTCTGTTGTCATACTTTCATAAGAAATTTTATATTTATCTAAAATATAAATAGCCGTATCAATGACATTTATATTGTGATTGATTAAATCAATGCGTATTTTAGTATCGTGCTTCACATCTGCACCTATCAGCTTTTTGCCTGTGTTCGTAACCGTATATAAAGACGGAACACCGTACAAAACACGCTTACGGTCAATTAGCTGTTCATCTCTCAATTTCTTTAGCCTGCGGTCTGTTGCCCTTTGTCCAGAAAAGCCAGCTAACTCTCTTATTTGTCTGCCTAGACAAAATTCCCAATCATAGAGTAAACGTAAAATTTTAAAATCTCTCTCAACTAGTACCATAAAAAACACCACACCCAACATATAAATATTAAAATAAAACTTACAAACTAATCTTATTATATCTTCTTATCTTATTACTACTTACACTTACTAACTTAACTACTACTTACTACCGTACTACACAACAACAACTTACTACATACATACACACACAACTACAAAACTACCGCCGGGATACCATACAACAATATAGATAATAATATTAATATTATTATTTTTTTCCCATGATGATCTTGTGTGGTCTTGGGTGAAAGCCAAGACCACACAAGATCATCATGGGAAAAAATATAGCAGTTGTATGGCATTCCGGCGGTGGTTTTGCTTTTTACACTATTATGCATGTAGTAAGTAATTTAGAACACCCTTTGGAACAGGTATAAGAACATAGGAAACAAGCCAGCAAAATGGAATAAAAAACTCAACTTATTGGATAATTGAGGGGTTACATTGTGGCGAAGTATTTGAGGTATATATAAACCACAATTGGTCTAAAGATAGAATTGAATACTACAACGATTGGTATCTTGTTTACAGCAAACTCAAGGGTGATGAGTTAAACCACCTAATAGTAAGATATTAAATCTTATTGAAAAAAAGAAATAAGGTTGTTAAGTAACAACTTTATTTCTTGCAACAAAAAAT
The DNA here is from genome assembly GCF_058119865.1 of Ruminococcus sp. 8Y-12. Lineage (NCBI taxonomy): Bacteria > Bacillati > Bacillota > Clostridia > Eubacteriales > Oscillospiraceae > Ruminococcus > Ruminococcus sp. 8Y-12. The sequence goes on from NZ_CM176623.1 coordinate 3,250,489, forward strand.
GGAGATGGGACTAAAATTTTTTAATTTTAGTCCCTTAACAAAAGATTTAAAATAAAAAATTCACAGTCAATAAGTAAAACCAAATGGTTTTGGGATTGTAATACTTTGGATTTACTTATTGATTTCGGATAATATATAAAATTTGGGGCATAATAAAATTAATAGGTATTGTAAATATTTACACGTTTTAAAATTATTAGGATTGTTTGCCTTGTATGTTCGTGAAGTTGTTTACTCTGAGAATTTTGTTATAGAAACCGCATAGTTGCGGCATCTCTGTTTTTTTTACATCTTTTTTTACCCTTTATAAAATTTGCGTTAGCTTTTCAAGCTGGCTTTTTTTGTGTTCAAAACTAGAATGAACGTATTGGCTCATGGTGAATTTTACGTCATAGTGTCCTAAGATTTCGCTTAATGACTTGATATCCATATTACATTCCATACTTTTGGTTGCAAAAGTATGTCGCAAAGCATGAAAGTTGATATATTCTATATGACAATTCTTCAATATTTCTTCATACTTTTTTTGGTAGGCTCTAGGCTCCATATAATGGGGAGTAGAAGTTAAAAAATACATATCAGTTTTTTGCTGTAAAGGTTCTAGCTTCTCAATTAAGAGTTGTTGAAGTGGAATAGTACGCAATGATTTAACACTCTTAGGAGTATCTATAACAATCTTGGTTTTCCTATCTGTTTTCATATCTGTATTTTTAATTCGTTGCAAAGTTTTTGTAATGTGTAACACTCCATTTTTTAAATCAATATCCTGCCATTTCAAAGCACATAATTCCCCAATGCGTAAACCACACATCAATGCAAGTAATACACCAGCTTTTTCTGGTGTTGTGCCAATCAGCAAATAATGAACAAGGCTTTTATATTCGTTTTCTGGTAAAAGCTTAATTTCTTTTTTCGTTGTTTTAGGCAACTTATAGATGAATGACATGTTATGGGGCTTTATTCCTTGCTTGAAAACGCAGATAATATCCTGAATAGTTTTGCTGGACAAACCGTCTTTTACTTTCTGCCTAATGAAATAATTAATATCTTCTTGTTTCAGGTTATTCAGCTTGATTGCCCCCAAATGGTTAATGATATGATTGTGGGCGATATCATAGTATTTAGCAAAGGTAGATTGCTTCACAAGGGGTTTTATATCATTCAACCATGATAAGAAACACGTTTCTATTGTTTCTGGAGAAGTAACCAAAGGCTGTTCTTTGCTTTTGATATACTCATTTTTTCGTTCTTTTACTTCTTGGTACGTCTTTGCATAGATAGAATGGTATTTCTTTGTATGGATATCGTAAATACGGGCTTCCCAACGTCCGTTTTTTCGCTTTCTGATGTTTTCGCCTGTTCTCAATTCCTTACCCCTTTCTATACCATTTAAAGCATATGAAAATCATGTTTTCGCATAAAATCCAAAAAAATTTCCGTAAAAAGATTGACAAATATTGCCAATTATTGTAGAATAACTTTGATAATATATAAAAAAGTTATGTCGTGAAGTAAACAACTTCACGAATTAATAAGGGGTTTTACACCTCTTATTTTTTTATATGTTTATACGGTTTGTACTTATAACCAACAAAACAAATTTACAATTTCTTTTATAAAAATAAAACATAATGGACAAATACCTGTGAATAAAAGTTATTTAGGGGTGATGTTCTTGAAAATAAAAGAGTATTTGAGTGGTGCAACAAAAATAGAATTATATGACGATTTTATACCAACTCAAAAAGAAGTATTAGAAAAAAAGCAAGAAGCATTTAAAGATTTATGCAATTATATACTGATAGCAAGTGAAAAGAATAAAACAGAGGAAAAGCCCTATTTATAGGGCTTTTTTTAATTATTAGAATGATTTATATTACATTTATATCATGAGTGTGCAGACAGAAAAAAGTAAAAAAATAAAAATCCACCAAACCAGCATGAATAGGGGATTTTTTGATACATTTAAAGAAATAACCAGAATGTGCGTTTGTGTTAAAAAGAAGAATTTTTATAAAAAACAGTCAAATTTATGGATTTTATAAGGTTACATAACATTTTTTAAGGCAAAATGCGCAAATTAAAAATGCTGAAAAAGCCCTAAAAATAGGGGTTTTCGACCTTGTAAAATGATTGACATGAACAACGTGCAAGTTCTTCGGTGCCGACATCATTCAGTACTCCCATAGCTTTGCGGTTTGGCATAGTAAAGCGCTGTGACAGGTAGCGCAGGGATGCAGATATTTCACCATCCGGACCACCATACTGACTCATAATAAACTGTGCCAGCTTTGCATTGGGGGTAGTAATATTTACAGGATACTGCAGACGTTTTTCATAATTCCACATAACTAACAGGCACCTCCTTCCCAAGGCCAAGGCTGGTTCACCCATTCCCAGGAGTCACTGTCTGAGTCAACAGCGGTATCGATAGTCAGGGGACCATAATATTTTGCATATTCTTTCAGTGCTTCGTTGCGTTTTTTTGCATTTTCCCGATAGAAAGCCAGAGCCTCCTGATCACAAGGGTGGGTATCCAGATACAGCAGGATGTCATCTACAGCAAAGCTCACTTCATTTATATGGTTCAGCATCTGTGCTTTTGAAGGAGGGCGTTTGGTGTTGCAATTGCAGTTGCAGTTGCAATCCGGTTCTGGTCTCATTTGACAGTGATCCGGTTTTGTTTTACACGGTTCAGGGCGCACCTGACAGTTATCTGGTCTCGTTTTACATGGTTCCGGGCGCGCCTGGCAGTTATCTGGTCTCATTTTACATGGTTCCGGGCGCATCTGACAGTTATTAGGTCTCATTTGACGTGGTTCCGGGCGCATTTGACAATTATCCGGTCTCATTTGATGCAGTTCCTGGTGCATCTGGCAGTTATCTGGTCTCATATGGCGCGGTTCCGGCCGGTTCATCTGACAGTTACAGTTACCGTTTGCCTGGTAGGGTCTCTGACAATTATTCATCAGCGGACGCACCTCCTTCCGCAGAACGGCTGACAAAGTTCAGGAAAAACAGTGCCTACCTGAAGTGCTTTTTCAAGCTCAAAAGTATGATGAAACGACTGCATAGGTACATATCCCATAGCTATGGGCAGTCTATCCAAGCACTCATATATTGACGGTTCCTGGCAGCTGCAGGGTTTACAATTTTGCATAGATTTATGATCCTTTCATAATTTATCTTTCATAATATTCTATGAAAAGTACAGGGAAAGGTGAAACGATCGTGTAAAAACAGAGCAGACCAAAGAAGACCCGGGAGCGGTACGAAATCTGAGTTGGCAAGAGTGAAAAAAATCACCAAAGAAATTTTATGGTAATATTTGGAAAATTTGTCATAAATGTCAAAAAGAATAGGGGTAATAGTAACAAAACTGTCATAGTTTAACAGTTTGTCAAAATATTCCTTGCAAATACTCACCAATCTTAGTAAAATAATGAAAGCAGAGAAGTTTCGACAGAATAGGAGTTTTCATGGGGATGATGAGAGTAGTTTGTTTTGGAGGTATATTAGGTTTTGTTTTATTTTTTTTATATGATATCAATTCAGTAGTCTGGAAGAAAAAGGCTCTGTATGGTTCTTTTGCCGCTGGCTGTATCTGTGTGGCGGTCTCTACTTGTCTGCTTGCATGGAAGTCATTGCTGAAGGGCGGGCTTGTCTATGGCGGAATTTTGTTGCTGGCGGCAGCGTTTTTATTTTTCTGCCTCTTAGTTTATACACTGTTTTTTGCACTTCCTTTTCATGATACATATCAGGAATTCAAAGAAAAATCAGGGGTTTGTGATACAGGAGTATACGGTCTGTGCCGTCATCCCGGGGTCCTGTGGTTTTTCTTTTTTTATCTCTTTGCCGGCCTGGCGTTGGAGAATAGATGGCTTCTCGCAGGCGGGATGATTTTTAGCTTTTGTAATCTGTGCTATGTGCTTTTTCAAGATCATTGGTCTTTTCCAAAGCAGTTTGAGAACTATGACGAATATAAGCAGCAGGTACCTTTTCTAGTACCTAACCGGAGCAGCATCAAAAAATGTCTTGGTGGGAAGAAGGATGAGAGAGGGGGAACGGCGCGTTGAGATTTGAGGAGAAGTTGAAAGAGGGAGACAATCAGGCACTTTGGGATGAGTATTGTGGTTTTTTGGACCTGAGCGTGGAGGAGTTTATGAGCATCCAGAGGAGGCTTTTGTTGGAGCAGATTGAGATTTGGTCCGATAGCCCTCTTGGACAGACGTTTTTAAGGGGAAAAAAGCCTGAGGGTGTGGAAGATTTCCGGCAGATAGTTCCCCTCACTACCTACGAGGATTATGCACAGATACTGCTGCAGAAAGAGAGCAGTATGCTTCCCGCAGAGGCGGTTCTCTGGATTCAGACAACCTGGGAGGGCGGGATGAATCCGGTAAAGGTTGCGCCATATACAAAAAGTATGCTGGATACCTATCGGAATAATGTAATGTCATGTCTCATGCTGGCTTCCAGCCGGGAAAAGGGACATTTTGATATAAATCCCAAATACCACATTTTATATGCGCTGGCTCCTCTGCCCTTCGCGACCGGAATCCTGCCCCTTCTCTTTAAAGATGAGATCGGGATCAATTTTCTGCCGCCGGTTGAGGAGGCTGTTCACATGTCCTTTAGTGAGAGGAATAAAAAAGGTTTTAAGATGGGTATGAGACGGGGAATCGAGTACTTTTTCGGACTGGGGAGCGTAACATATTTTGTGAGCCTCAGTCTTGGCGCTATGCAGGGAAAGAGCGCCTCCGGAGATAAGAGCCTCAAAGACAAACTATCAGGTATTTCTCCGGCAATGATTTTGCGTTTGATCTCTGCAAGAAAAAAATGCAAAGAGGAAAATAGGGAATTGATGCCAAAAGATTTGTTTAACTTAAAAGGTTTTATGTGTGCAGGGACGGATAATAATTGTTACAAAGATGACTTAGAGGAGTTGTGGGGAGTACGCCCTATGGAAATCTTTGCGGGTACAGAGCCCACCTGTATTGGAACAGAGACCTGGACCAGGGACGGGATGTATTTCTTTCCGGATGCCTGCTTTTATGAATTTATACCTGAAAATGAGATGGAGCGGAATTTAGCAAATCCGTCTTATGTTCCTAGGACTATTCTCATGGATCAGGTGGTGCCGGGAGAAAAATATGAGCTGGTGATTACAGTTTTTAAAGGAGGGGCTTTTGCCAGATACAGGGTGGGCGATATGTACCGCTGTGTTGGCCTAACCAATAAGGAAGATCAGACGAGGATTCCCAGATTTCACTATGTGGACCGGATTCCGACCATTATAGATATTGCAGGCTTTACGCGCATCACTGAAAATTCCATAAATTCTGCGGTAAAGCTCTCAGGACTTGCGGTGGAAAACTGGATTGCCCTTAAAGAGTACGGGGAAAAAGGGCGTCCTATGCTGCACATGTATATGGAGATGAAAAAGGAGGCTTTGATAACCGGGGGCGTAAGCTGTCGAATTATCAAAGAACACTTGAGTGTTTACTTTAAATATCTGGATCAGGATTACAAAGACTTAAAAAAGATTTTGGGGATGGACCCACTGAAGGTGACACTTGTCCGGTGCAAAACCTTTGCTGTGTATGAGGAGAAATACGGTGTGCTGCCCAGAAGAGTCAATCCCCCCTCTATGGAAGTGTCACAACTGCTAAAGGCAGTGGAGGAGGAGTACCGTCCGGGAAAGGGAGGTGCGTCCTATGTATAATTATGGATGGATTTCCGTTATGGCATTGTTTTGCTATACGTTTTTACTGATGGCCTTCGTGGCGGCGAAAAAGAGTAGACTGATCTACTCTTTTATGGGATTGCTGTTTACCATGATACTTTGGACAGGAGGCTCCTATTTCATGCGCCTGCAGCTGTGGCCATCCATGGAATTTTGGTTTCATATATCTATTTTTGGGTTGGCCTTCCTGCTCTTTACCTTCCTTAACTTTATTTTAGAATTTATCGGGCGAAAGCGCAATAAGAGCCGGATGATCTGGTTTGCTGTTCTGCTCATACTGTTTCTTGTGAATCTAAAAACAGAAATCTTTCTGGCTCCCCCTGAGGCGGTAAAGATACCGGGGACAACCCGAATGGCATTTGTCTATGACTTTCAGTGGACAGTGGTAATTCTGTTTGCCATATTTGTGCTGATGATTGCACAGATTTTAGCTGTGATCTGGAGAGCGGCACAGAATGACAGGTTGGTAGCCAGACAGCTGACTCCTGTTATTATTGGGATTTTTATACTGTTTGTGGGCCATCTTCTCCTGACTGTACCCTTTTTTAGAGGATTCCCCACGGATATTCTGGCAGGAGTGATCAATGCGTACTACCTGTTCTACGCCCTGTACAGAAAGCATCTGTTTAAGCTGACTCTTCTGGTTTCCAAGGCCAATTGCTATATTATAGGCGCGGTGATGGTGCTGCTCATTGCCTACAACAGCATTCAGCCCATGGAGGAGTTTTTTGTAGAGAAATTTTCCCTGAGCAGTTCAAAAGTCATAATGGTGATTTCAACCATAGTGTTGGTGATGACCATCCTGTTTTACTGGCTGCTGCGCAAGTTTTTCAGTCAGTTGTTTATCAGGGAAGAGATCATTCAGTCGGAAAACCTAAAGGAATTCAGCCATGCAGTTTCGAAGAGTCTGCATGTTCGGGAAATTCTTCAGGAACTGGTGGATGTAATACAAAAGACAGTGGATGTGAATAAAATCTATATCTGTATAGAGAATGAGCAGGGGAACTACGAGATGATACACAGCGCCAGCCCGCTGGATAAAAAGTCCTTTTCCATGAAGCGGGACCATCCCATTGTGGAGTATCTCAAAAAGTCAGAGGGCTGCCTGCTGATGAAGGATTTTCGTCGGACTGTGGCGTACAAATCCATGTGGGAGGAGGAAAAGCAGCAGCTTTCAGCCTGGAAGATTGAGTGTCTGGTAGCATTAAAGGATGAGGAAGATTTGGTGGGAATCGTCATGCTCTCAGAGAAGCAGAAGAGAGCTCCCTATACCTATGATGATATCAATTTTCTCATCTCTGTGGACTCCGTTAGCTCCATTGCGGTAAAAAATTCAAAGCTATATGAAAAGGCATATGAGGAGGCCAGGAGAGATGAACTGACAGGTCTGCTGAACCGCAAATGCTTTGTAGAAACTTTAATGGAACAGACCGCGAAGCTGGGCGAAAAATCTCTTGCTCTGGTTATTTTAAATGTTGATGACTTTAAACTGTACAATCAGCTCTACGGCAATCAAAAGGGGGATGCAGCTCTGCAGCGGATTGCTCAGATTATTAGAGCAAGTGTGGGAGAGAACGGCTTTGTAGCCAGGTACAGCGGGAAGGAGTTTGCTATCATTCTGCCGGAGTACGATATCTATTCTGCCAAGAATCTGACGGAAAATATCTGCAGGCAGGTCAAAAACATAAATGCAAAGACCGATAATTATGCACTGAAAATGCTGACACTGAGCTGTGGAATCTGTGCGATCCCATACACGGCTTCCACCATGGATGAGCTTATCTACAATGCGGATATGGCTGTGTATCATGTTAAGCATACCGGTAAAAACGCCATTATGATTTACTCAGCCGGTGAGGTAGAGAACCAGAACAGCGGTGGGGAAGCGGGAAGGAGCGGTTACAAGGACAGCGCTTACTCCGAGTATGCGTCTACGATCTATGCCCTGACTGCAGCCATAGACACAAAGGACCATTATACCTTCAGCCATTCTAAGAATGTGGCATATTATGCAGGGGAGCTGGCCCGTGCTTACGGCCTGAACAGTGAGTGTATTGAAATCGTAAAGGAGGCCGGACTTCTGCATGACATTGGCAAGATAGGAATTCCCGAGAATATCCTTAATAAGCCCGGCATACTCACTGAGGAGGAGTACGAGATCATGAAAGGCCATGTGGAAAATTCCATTGGCATCATCCGGCACCTGCCCTCTCTGGACTATGTAATTCCTGCGGTAATCGGCCACCATGAACGCTATGACGGTAAAGGCTACCCCAGGAGAATCGCTGGGGAAAATATACCCATCATGGCCAGAATCCTCTGTATTGTAGACAGCTTTGACGCCATGGTGTCAAAAAGAAGCTATAAAAGGTCTATGCCTGTGGAGCAGGCATTGTGCATCTTAAAGGAAGAGGCGGGCCGTCAGTTTGATCCGAATCTGGTTCCGATCTTTGTAAATTTGGTGTTAGAAAATAAGATCAAAGTTGCCTTGAACCAAATGCCCTCGGAGTGATAAGGACTTCCTTACAGTAACCCTGAACAGACTTTTGCCAGACTATGTATAAAAGGTCCGGTAGACCTTTTTAAAAAGATGTGGTATGATACTTCACAGAGAATAGGCAAAGCCTGAGATAGGAGTAATGGAATGGTTCAACAGAGCAGAAAAGTCAGGACAGCAAGGAAGAGGAGGAAGCCGGCGGTTCAGAGGTATTATGACTACAATTTGCTGGCAATCGTGATCCTGCTCACCTGTTTTGGACTGATCATGTTATACAGCACCAGTGCCTATGAAGCACAGGTTAATTTCAATGATGATATGTATTATTTTGCAAAGCAGGCATGGATCAGCGCGGCCTGCATTGTTATGGTATTGGTATTCTCACAGATTGATTATCATTTTTTTGTTAAGTTTGCCAGCTTTACATATATTGTGGCAAATATACTGCTTTTTATGACAAAGTTTGTGGGAAGAACAATCAATGGGGCAAAGAGATGGATTTACATTGGCCCGCTGTCCTTCCAGCCGGCCGAGCTGGCAAAACTGGCGATTATCCTATTTCTGCCGGTACTGATTATCAAACTCGGAAAAAATATGAAAGGGTGGAAGGCTCCTGCCATTGTGTTGGGATTCGGGGCCGTCACCTCCTTTTTGACGTATAAGTTTACAGACAATCTGAGCACTGCGATTATTATAGCGGGCATTACAGTGATTCTCCTTGTTGTGACGCATCCCAGATCAAAGCCGCTGGTGCTTGGAGGAACGGCCTTTATAGCTGTAGCCGTTGTGGGAGTGCGGTATCTGGTATCCAACATGGGAGCTGGAGGAAATTTCCGCTTTAACCGTATCCTGGTATGGATAGATCCTGAGGCATATGCCAGCAAGGGCGGTTATCAAATTATGCAGGCGCTCTATGCCATCGGCTCCGGAGGCTTTTTTGGAAAAGGGCTTGGGAACAGCACGCAGAAGCTGGGAGCTGTTCCGGAGGCACAGAATGATATGATCTTCGCCATCGTGTGCGAGGAATTGGGAGTATTTGGCGCGGCCATGCTGACGCTGATGTTTATCTTTCTGCTGTACAGACTGATGTTTATTGCTCAGAATGCGCCGGATCTGCTGGGCTCCCTGATTGCCACAGGAATTTTTTCACACATTGCACTTCAGGTGGTGCTGAATATTGCGGTGGTAATCAACCTGATTCCAACGACGGGAATTACCCTTCCCTTTGTTAGTTACGGTGGAACCTCCATTTTGTTTCTCATGGCCGAGATGGCTCTGGCCCTCAGTGTGTCCAGGCAGATACGGTTCCGTGAGGAGGAAGATGTTGCAAAGCTGCAGGAACAGTATAAAAGGACAAGGAAGGCTGGGGGATACAGATGACACTATTAGAGGGAAAGATCGGACAGGAGTATCAGGTGACAGGCCTGGATCTGGAAGAAAATATAATGCGCAGGCTGGAATCTCTGGGGATATTTGAGGGAACCAGGATACGGATTCTCAATAAAAAAAAGCAGGGAGCTATCATTATTAAAGTGAGAGGAACCCGTTGGGCTCTCGGCAGGGAGATGGCGGGTGGGATATCTGCAAAGGAGCGGCTTGATGAAAAAGACAATTAATGTGGCGTTTGTGGGAAATCCAAACTGCGGAAAGACCACCCTGTTCAATGCCTACACAGGGGCGAATCTGAAGGTGGCCAACTGGCCTGGGGTGACGGTAGAGCGAAAGGAAGGACAGACGGAATACAAAGGGACTCCTATAAAGCTGGTGGATACCCCGGGTATCTACAGCCTCACCTCGTATTCGATTGAGGAGAAGGTTACCAGGAAATGCATCATGGAGGAGGATATTGACGTGATTGTCAATATTGTGGATGCTTCCGCCATGGAGCGGAACCTCTTTCTGACGATGCAGCTGCTTGAGTTGGGCAAACCGGTGATCCTGGCATTGAACATGATGGATATTGTGGAAGAACGGGGAATGGAGCTGGATTTGCACCGTATGCCCGAGCTGCTGGGGGAGATCCCTGTGGTGCCGGTGTCCGCGAGGAAGCGCACTGGCTTGGATGTACTGCTGCACGCGGTAGTGCACCACTATGAAGAGGGGCCGAAAGGTCATGTGGTTGATTACAGCGAAGAGCTGGAAAAGAAAATATGGGATCTGGAAATCCAACTGAAAAAGAAGGGGGATGTCACCTTCAATACCAGGTGGACGGCCATTAAACTTCTGGAGCACGATGAGGAAGTCCTAGAACGCTATGAAAAGAAGGTTCAGATGCCCGGGCACAGCTATGCAAAGGAGATCAGCAACCAGAAGTATGACTACATAGAAGAAATGATGGACGAATGTCTTTTCTACAAAAGCGAGAAGGCGGCTGTCACAGACCGGGTGGATGAGGTGCTCACGCACAGCATTTGGGGAGTCCCTATCTTTTTGGGAATCATGGCGCTTGTATTTTTCCTGACCTTTTTTGTGGGTGATGCTCTGAAAGGGGTGTTTGAGGTAGGTCTATCCGCTTTTTCAGATGCAGTCTACACACTGCTGCTCCGGCTGCACACAGCCGATTGGCTCATCTCTTTGATTGTGGATGGAATCATAGCGGGTGTGGGCGGAATCCTCACCTTTCTTCCAAATATCTTCATTCTATTTCTGGCTCTGGCTGTTTTGGAGGATAGCGGCTATATGGCAAGAGTTGCCTATGTTATGGATGGAATTATGGGAAAGGTGGGTCTTTCCGGAAAGGCATTTCTGCCGATGATTCTGGGCTTTGGATGCACAGTTCCGGCTGTTATGGCCAGCAGGGCCTTAGAGAGGGAGGAGGACAGGAAAAAGACAATCCTGATTACCCCTTTTATGTCGTGTTCAGCAAGGCTTCCGATCTATGTGTTGTTTGCGGATATGTTCTTCGGCAGATATGCTATGGTGGCAGCGTTTTCCATGTATGTAATCGGAATGGCAACTGCGATCGTCATTGCTCTGATTGCAAACCGGCTTGGAAAAAATATGTCCACCCAGTCACTGCTGATTGAACTTCCGGAGTACAAGTCACCCAATGCCCGCACCATCTTCATATATGTGTGGGAGAAGGTGAAGGATTATCTGACAAAGGCGGGGACCACGATCTTTGTGGCCTCCATCATCATCTGGTTTATTCTGAACTTCAATCAGAACGGCATGGTGACCGATGTGTCGGAGAGCTTTGGTGCTGTGATCGGACGCTATCTGGTGCCGTTGCTGGTACCGGCCGGGCTGGGAATGTGGCAGATTGCGGTGGCCTTGATTTCGGGGTTATCTGCAAAAGAGGTGGTTGTCTCCAGCTTTGCGGTTCTCTACGGAGTGGGGAATGCCAACTCAGCGGCAGGGATGGCCCAGATCAGCCAAAATATGGCGGCAGCAGGATTTGGCCCGGTCAATGCCTATGCACTTATGATTTTCTGTCTGATGTATGTGCCATGTGCGGCCACCATCGGGACTATTCAAAAGGAGACGAATTCCTGGAAGTTCACACTGGGGATGATCATATTTCAATTGCTGCTGGCATGGCTGATGGCTGTGATTGTGTTCCAGGCAGGGAGCATAATTTTTGGATGAGGATGCTTGTGAAATGCATTTATTTGGCTTAGAAAGGATGGTCAGAAGGAAAATGGGCGCAACCATTGTAATTGGCGTGGTGATCTTTGCCTACGCAGGTTTTATTGTATATAAGAAGGTGAAAGACAGAAAAAGGGGGAATTGCGGATGCGGATGTTCCTCCTGCAGTAGAAAGTGCGGAAAGTAAGAGAACATGGGGCCGCTGCAGAGTGAAATGCTTGAACTGGCATACACTGCAGCGGCCTTGTTAGGTAAAAGCTCATCTTAGCTGAACTGTTACCTTGTAATCGTTTTATTTAGATTCTATATTGACAAGAATGAAATATTGTTTTATACTTTGATAATCAAAATATTTGATATATAAAAGAAATGCAGAATAAAGGAGAAAAACCATGTTGGAAAAAATGAAAGACATTATTGCAGAACAGTTGAATTGTGGAACCGAAGAGATCACGGACGCTACTTCCTTTAAAGATGATCTGGGAGCAGACTCGTTAGATTTATTTGAACTGGTTATGGCATTGGAAGAAGAGTACAATGTGGAGATCCCTGCTGAGGATCTGGAGAGTCTCACTACAGTGGGCCAGGTTATGGATTACTTAAAGACGAAAGGTGTGGAGGCTTAATACCACACCTCTTACTATGTCTGCCGGCGGGGCAGGGTATCACAGCGAAGGAAACAGGAGGATATGTATGAAGACGAGAGTGACAGAGCTTTTGGGAATAGAGCAACCGATTATTCAGGGCGGAATGGCATGGGTAGCGGAACACAGTCTGGCGGCAGCGGTGTCCGAGGCCGGAGGTTTTGGCTTGATTGGGGCAGCAAATGCTCCCGCTGAGGTGGTGAGAGAGGAAATACGCAGGGCCAAAGAAATGACGGACAGACCTTTTGGAGTGAATGTAATGCTGTTGAGTCCTTATGCGCCGGAGGTTGCCCAGGTGGTAGCTGAGGAAGGCGTGAAGGCGGTCACCACCGGGGCAGGGAATCCGGAAAAGTACATGGAACTCTGGAAAAATGCAGGAATCAAGGTGATTCCGGTTGTGGCCTCCGTTGCGCTTGCCAGGAGAATGGAAAAGTATGGGGCGGACGCTGTGGTGGCCGAGGGAATGGAGTCCGGCGGACATATAGGTGCACAGACAACCATGACTCTGGTTCCGCAGGTGGTGGACGCAGTGGAGATCCCTGTGATAGCGGCCGGGGGAATCGGAGACGGCCGGGGATTTGCGGCGGCGATGATGCTGGGAGCAGAGGCAGTCCAGATGGGAACCCGTTTTGTAGTGGCAAATGAGTCTATTGTACACCAGAATTACAAAGACAGACTGATCAAAGCCAGGGATATCGATTCAGAGGTGACTGGCATGAGTACAGGCCATCCGGTGCGCTCTCTGAGAAACCAGACCACCAGAAAATACCTGCAGATGGAGAAAGAGGGCGCTTCTTTTGAGGAACTGGAGTATCTGACACTGGGCGCATTGAGAAAAGCGGTAGTGGAGGGGGACGTGGTAAACGGAACCGTCATGGCCGGACAGATTGCAGGACTGGTTAAAAAGGAGCAGAGCTGCCGGGAGATCATTCAGGAGATCATGGCGGAAGCCAAAGTGCTTCTGAACAGAGAGTGAGGTACATGAAATGAGGAAGATAGCGTTTGTATTTCCGGGGCAGGGTGCCCAGTACATCGGAATGGGGCAAGACTTCTACGAGCAGTCAGCGGCATCCAGAGAGGTTTTTGACCTGGCTGCCCAGGTAACTGGGATCGATATTCCAGCTCTCTGCTTTGAGGAGAACGAAAATCTGAATATCACAGAGTACACACAGATTGCCATGCTGGCCACAGAGGCTGCAATCCTGGCGGCAGTGAGAGAGCGTGGCATTCGTTCCCAGGTCAACGCCGGGCTAAGCCTTGGAGAGTACGGGGCATTGGTGGCCTCAGAAGTGCTGTCCCCTGAGGACGCTTTCCGGGTGGTGCGCCGGAGAGGGATTCTGATGCAGGAGGCAGTTCCCACAGGGGGCGCTATGGCTGCAGTGATTGGCATGGACGGAGAGAGGATTGCAGAGATCTGCAGCCGGACGGAGGGGATCGTTTCCGTTGCCAACTACAACTGTCCGGGGCAGATCGTGATCACCGGAGAGGAGGGAGCAGTGGCCCTGGCCAGCGAAGCCATGAAAGAGGCTGGAGCCAGGAGAATCGTTTCCCTTAACGTGAGCGGTCCATTTCATTCCCAGATGCTTCAGGGAGCAGGAGAAGAGCTTGCAAAGGTGCTTGCAGACATTCCTGTCCAGGAGATCCAAACACCCTATATCACCAATGTGACCGCAGACTATGTGAAGGACAAAAAAGAGGTAAAAGGGCTTTTGGCAAGACAGGTCAGCTCTTCCGTAAAATGGCAGCAGAGCGTGGAGCGCATGCTGGCGGATGGGGTGGATACCTTTGTGGAAATCGGGCCTGGGAGAACGTTGAGTGGATTTTTAAGAAAAATAGACCGGAGCGCCGCGGGTGTTCAAATAGAGAAATTTGCAGACTTGGATAAGGCGGCCTCCATGCTGCTGGAAGAGGAGTGAGGATATGCTGGAAGGAAAGGTAGCTTTAGTGACGGGTGCCTCCAGGGGCATTGGGAGAGAGATTGCGAAGACACTTGCCAGGGAGCATGCCATGGTAATTATCAATTACAACGGCTCCGCCAAGAGGGCCGTGGAGGTGCAGAAAGAGATCGAAAGTCAGGGTGGCAGGGCAGTGACCTGTCAGTGCAATGTGGCTGATTACAATGCTGTGGAGAAGATGATAAGGGATCTGGTGAGGGAATATGGACACATCGATATTCTGGTAAACAATGCCGGAATAACCAGGGATAATCTGATTATGAAGATGAGCGAGGAAGATTTCGACCGGGTAATTGATACGAATCTAAAAGGGACCTTTAATACCATCCGTCATCTTGCCCGCCAGATGCTGAAGCAAAAGAGTGGAAAGATCATTAACATCTCGTCTGTTTCCGGTGTGCTTGGCAATGCAGGCCAGGCGAACTATGCTGCGTCCAAGGCAGGAGTTATAGGGCTGACCAAGACCATGGCCAGAGAACTGGCAGCCAGGGGAATCAATGTCAACGCCATTGCTCCCGGATTCATTGATACGGAGATGACGGAAGTGCTTTCGGATGCTGTGAAGGAGAGTGTGACTGCACAGATTCCCTTTAAGCGGTTTGGGCAGGCCAAGGATATCGCTGAGGCAGCAGTATTTCTGGCTTCGGACAGGGCGGAATATATTACAGGACAGATCATTCATATAGACGGCGGGATGGCCATGTAAGGAGGAACAGGATGAGACGAGTAGTAGTGACAGGAATGGGAGCCATCACTCCAGTGGGACTGAGTGTGGATAGTTTCTGGGAGAGTGTGAAGGAAAAGAAGACGGGATTTGAGGTGATCACCAGATTCGATGCCTCTGAGTATAAAGCAACTCTTGCAGCGGAGGTGAAAGGGTTTGATCCTAAGGAGTATATGGACTTTAAGTCAGCCAAGCGCATGGAGCTGTTCAGCCAGTTTGCAGTGGCGGCGGCCAGGGAGGCAATGGACCAGTCCGGTCTGGATATGAGCCGGGAGGACCCATATCTGGTGGGCTGCTGTGTGGGTTCCGGAATCGGAAGCCTTCAGGCCATGGAGAGAGAACATACGAAACTGGAAAACAGAGGTCCGGGCAGGATCAATCCGCTTCTGGTCCCCCTTATGATCTCCAACATGGCCTGCGGAAACGTATCCATCCACTTTGGGCTGAAGGGAAAGAGTCTGAACGTGGTCACCGCATGTGCCACCGGAACCCATTCCATTGGAGAGGCGTTTCGCAGTATCCAGACAGGGGAGGCGGACGTGATGGTGGCCGGAGGGGCAGAGGCCTCTGTTTGTCCCATCGGTGTGGGAGGATTTGCAGCCCTCACGGCACTCTCCTCATCCACAGATCCAGAGCGGTGCTCCATCCCCTTTGACAAGGAGCGGAGTGGCTTTGTCATGGGAGAGGGTGCGGCAATTGTAATTTTGGAAGAGCTGGAGCATGCGAAAAGACGAGGTGCCAGGATTCTGGCTGAGCTGGCCGGATATGGTACCACCAGCGATGCCTACCATATTACTTCCCCAGCAGAGGACGGTGAGGGAGCAGCCAGAGCCATGTCTAATGCAGTCCGGGAGGCAGGACTTGCGCCGGAGGATATCACCTACATCAATGCCCACGGCACCAGCACACACCACAATGACCTGTTTGAGACAAGAGCCATCAAAAAAGCGTTTGGAGAGCACGCAAAAAACCTGCGCATCAATTCCACCAAATCCATTGTGGGCCATATGCTGGGAGCAGCCGGAGCCATTGAGTTTATTACCTGTGTAAAAGAGATACAGGAGGGCTATATTCATCCCACCGTGGGTTATCAGGTACCGGATGAGGAGCTGGATCTCAACTATGTACCAGGCGATGCCATACAGGAGCCGGTGGAGTACGCCCTGAGCAACTCTCTGGGCTTTGGCGGACACAATGCAAGTATTCTGGTGAAAAGATACAGGGAGGAAGCATGATGGAATTGGAAAATCTGTTAAAATTAATTGACAAAGTGTCTTCCTCCAGGCTGGACAGTTTCCTTATGGAGGAGGAGGGATTTAAGCTCTCCATGAAAAAGAAAAAAGGCCGGGAAGCAGCCGTGTCTCTTGCAGGTGCGGCAGTGATGCCTGTACAGGTGAATGCCGAATCTTCGGATAAGGGTGAATATACAGAGCTGCCCGCAGGGAAACAGGTGAAAGCGCCTCTTGTGGGTACCTTTTACAATGCCTCCTCACCCGAAGAAGACCCCTTTGTACAGGTGGGTGATACGGTAAAGAAGGGCCAGGTTCTGGGAATCATTGAGGCTATGAAGTTGATGAATGAGATTGAATGTGAGTACGATGGCGTGGTGGAGGCTGTTCTTGTTGAGAATGAGCAGATGGTAGAATATGGCCAGCCGTTGTTTATCATCAGATAGGAGGGCAGCTATGCCGGTTTTAACAACAAAGGAAATTATGGAGATTATCCCCCACAGACAGCCCATGCTGCTGATCGACACCATCGAGGAGTTGGAGCCTGGTAAAAGAGGGGTTGGAAAAAAATGCGTCAGCTACAATGAGCCGTATTTTGCAGGTCATTTTCCAATGGAACCGGTGATGCCCGGCGTGCTGATCGTGGAGGCCCTGGCCCAGGTAGGGGCAGTGGTAATGCTGAGCTGTGAAGAATTTAAAGGTAAGACCGCTTATTTTGGGGCCATAAATTCCGCTAAATTTAAACAAAAGGTGCTTCCGGGGGATGTATTGATCCTGGAGGTGGAGATGATTAAGCAGAAAGGCCCAATCGGAATCGGTAAGGCTACGGCATCTGTGAATGGAAAGGCAGCGGTTTTGGCGGAGCTGACCTTTGCCATCGGATAGGAGCGAGAGTGTATGTTTCAGAAAATATTGATTGCCAATCGGGGAGAGATTGCGGTACGCATTATCCGGGCCTGCAGGGAGCTGGGTATCAAGACAGTTGCCGTGTACTCGGAGGCTGACAGGGAGGCGCTGCACACACAGCTGGCAGATGAGGCGGTATGCATCGGCCCGGCGCCGTCTTTGGACAGTTATCTGGATATGGAGCGGATTTTGAGCGCCACCATTGCCACTAAAGCGGAGGCAATTCACCCAGGTTTTGGATTTCTCTCAGAGAACAGCAAATTTGTGGAAATGTGCGAGAAGTGCAATATCACCTTTATTGGGCCCTCCGCTGAGGTCATCAGCCGTATGGGAAATAAGTCCGCAGCCAGAGATACCATGCGTCGTGCGGGAGTATCGGTGGTTCCGGGCACAAAGGAGCCGGTGTATCATGCAGAAGAAGCTCTGGAAATTGCAAAAAAAATCGGATTTCCAGTGATGATCAAAGCTTCCTCCGGGGGAGGCGGCAAGGGGATGCGCATCTCCTGGTCAGAAACTGATTTTCAGGAAAACTTTCAGACAGCACAGATGGAGTCTGAGAGGGCCTTTCGTGACAATACCATGTATATAGAAAAGTATATCCGGGAACCAAAGCACATAGAGTTTCAGATTTTAGCCGACAAGTTCGGCAATGTGATCCAGCTGGGGGAGCGGGATTGCTCTATTCAGAGAAACCACCAGAAGGTGATCGAGGAATCCCCCTGTGCAGTTCTAACCGCAGAGCTTCGGAAAAAGATGGGGGATGAAGCCGTGCGTGCAGCCAGAGCAGCCGGCTATGAGAATGCGGGGACCATTGAGTTTTTGCTGGATGCGGATAAAAATTTTTATTTTATTGAGATGAACACCAGGATTCAGGTGGAGCATCCTGTGACAGAGATGGTCTCCGGCGTGGATTTGATTAAAGAGCAGATTTTCATTGCCGCCGGTCTGCCATTGAGCATCAAGCAGGAGGATGTGGCGCTGCAGGGCCATGCCATTGAGTGCAGGATCAATGCGGAAGATCCCAGAAGGAACTTCATGCCCTGTCCCGGGGTGATCGATGAGGTGCACCTGCCGGGGGGATTTGGAGTGCGCATTGACTCCGCTGTGTACAGCGGATATGAGATTCCCCCATACTATGATTCCATGATTGCAAAGGTGATCGTCCATGACAAATCCAGGGAGAGGGCAATTGATAAAATGCGCAGTACCCTTGGGGAACTGATCCTGGACGGAGTGACCACAAATGTGGATTTTCAGTACGAGATATTAAACAATGAGGATTTCCAGAAGGGAAATTTCACAACTGCTTTTATAGAAGAACATTTCTAGCAAGGAGAGTAGAAGATGCCGAAACTAAAGGATATGTTTAAAAAGACCACCTATATTCCCATTGGACGCACAGAGGAAGTGCCCAGGGAGAGACAGACGCAGCGGGAGGCAGAACCCTCCGTGCCGGAAGGACTTTGGGTGAAATGTCCGGGGTGCGGCAGAATGCTCTACAAGGAAGATGTGGCGGAGCACTACTATGTTTGTCCCAAATGCGGCGGCTATTTCCGTATTAAGACAAAGACCAGAATGCGGATGATCGTGGATAAGGGAACCTTTGAGGAGTGGGGAAGAGAGATAGAGGACCGCAATCCACTTGATTTTCCAGGGTACCAGGAAAAATTGGCCAGGACAAGGGAGAAGACACATTTAAGGGAAGCGGTCACCATTGGAAAGGCAAAGATCGGCGGGCAGGATGCGGTGATTGGCGTCTGTGACGCCCGGTTTCTCATGAGCAGTATGGGGTATGTGGTGGGAGAGAAGATCACCTTGGCCATAGAGAGAGCCACTGAAATGAGGCTTCCCGTAATTCTTTTCTGCTGCTCCGGGGGAGCCAGGATGCAGGAGGGAATTGTCTCCCTGATGCAGATGGCTAAGACCTCTGCAGCCATCAAACGCCACTCAGACGCCGGATTGCTGTATATACCAGTGCTCACAGACCCCACCACAGGGGGAGTGACCGCCAGTTTTGCCATGCTGGGGGACATTATTCTGGCAGAGCCGGGAGCCCTGATCGGCTTTGCGGGACCCAGGGTAATTCAGCAGACCATCGGTGAGAAGCTTCCGGAGGGATTCCAGAGGGCAGAGTTTCTGGTGGAAAAGGGAATCATTGACGGAATTGTGGAGCGCAGCAGACAGAAGGAAATACTCTCGTATTTGATTGCTGTCCACGGAAAAAAGGGATATACAAATTTTACACCGGAAGCATGTGAGGAGGAAGAGTCAGAGGATATAGGGAGGATCAAAGCCGGTCCGGCCACCGCCTGGGAAAGAGTGGAGATCTCGCGTATGGCCAGGCGCCCCTCCAGCCTGGATTACATCCAGGGGATCTTTACAGACTTTGTGGAGCTTCACGGGGACAGAAGCTTTCGGGATGACGGTTCTGTGGTGGGAGGAATTGCCCTGCTGGACGGCCAGCCGGTCACTGTGATCGGCCAGCAGAAGGGAAGGACCACGAAGGAAAATATCAGCCGGAATTTTGGGATGGTTTCCCCGGAAGGATACCGCAAAGCGCTGCGCCTGATGAAGCAGGCGGACAAATTCGGAAGGCCTGTCATCAATTTTGTGGACACACCTGGAGCTGCCTGCGGCATCGGGGCTGAAGAGAGGGGACAGGGGGAAGCCATTGCCAGAAATCTAATGGAGATGGCTGGGCTTAAGGTACCTGTTCTGAGTATTGTCATTGGCGAGGGCGGCAGCGGCGGCGCCCTGGGGCTGGCTGTGGCCAATGAAGTGTGGATGTTGGAAAATGCCACCTACTCCATCCTCTCCCCGGAAGGGTTTGCCACGATCCTGTGGAAGGATGGTAAGAGGGCCCAGGAGGCATCAGAGGTGATGAAGATCACTGCTGCGGATTTAAAAGAATTGGGAATCATTGAGCGGATCATTCCGGAACGGGAGCCGGCCTGCCAGGATACGGTGCCGGAACTTGTAAAAGTCATGAAAACCCATATGAAGGACTTCCTGGTGAGGGAGAGCGCGTATTCTCCCCGGGAATTGGCAGAACAGAGATATGACCGGTTCCGCAGGATGTAAGGAGGTGCGTATGGATATAAAATCATTGAAAATAGGAGAGCTGACGGCCAGGCTGCCTGTTATTCAGGGCGGTATGGGCGTTGGAATTAGTCTTTCAGGGCTGGCAGGCGCAGTGGCAGCAGGAGGAGGAGTGGGCGTGATCTCAACAGCTCAAATCGGTTACCGGGAGCCTGAGTTTGAGACATCTCCCATGGAGGCTAATCTAAAGGCCATTGGAAAAGAGATCGAAAGGGCCAGGAAGCTGGCCAAAGGCGGCGTGCTTGGAGTCAATATTATGGTGGCTACCAGGCAGTATGCGGAGTATGTGAAGGCAGCGGTCAAGGCAGGAATTGACCTGATTATCTCAGGAGCGGGCCTTCCTACAATGCTGCCTGAGCTGGTTAAGGGGAGCAGTACTAAGATTGCTCCTATTGTCTCCACAATTAAGTCTGCTCAAGTGATCTGTAAGTTTTGGGATCGAAAGCACAAAAGGGTTCCGGATCTGGTAGTGATCGAGGGCCCCAGAGCGGGTGGGCATCTTGGATTTTCCAGGGAACAGCTGGAGCAGTTTACCACAGAGACCTATGAAGAGGAGATTGTGGGAATCCTGGAGGTTGTGGACACTTACGCCCAGAAGTACGAAAGGCATATTCCTGTGGTAGTGGCAGGTGGAATCTATGACCGGAGTGATCTGGAGCATGTGCTGGCACTGGGAGCGGATGGGGTTCAGATGGGGACACGGTTTGTGACCACCTATGAGTGTGATGCAAGTGAGGCTTATAAACAGACTTATCTGGACTGCAGACAAGAGGATATCCGGATAGTAGACAGCCCTGTGGGGCTTCCCGGAAGGGCCATTTCCAATCCATTCCTGAGTGAGGCCAAAGGGTGCGGTGTCACTGGAAAGTGCTACAAGTGTCTGGAGAGATGCAATCCCTCCAAGATCCCCTATTGTATCACCAGGGCTCTGGTCAATGCAGTGAAAGGGAATACAGACCAAGGGCTGCTCTTTTGCGGAGACAATGCGTGGAGGGCACACAGGCTGGAGCATGTAGCAGATATATTAAAAGAGATGGAGTAATACTGGCGCAACTGCCAATGAGTAAAACAGGGAAATTATCTGCCATTTAAGGTAAGGATTCCCTGTTTTTTTATAAAGTTATGAACTGTTCCGTTACCTCACAGTTACGCTGCAAAATCCGTTGTATATCACCTTCGCTGCTGGGGAAATGTATCAAAAGTATTACAGAAATATAAAATAATGATTCCATTTAATCGAAAATATGGTATAATACACCCAATGGAAACACCAAATATAGTATATTACTTTGACAACAGGACATATCCTTTATGGAACAGTCTTTTCGATAAACATTAAATGGAGGAAAACAAAATATGAGCGCAGCATTACCAATCTTTTTTCTGAGTCTGGGACTTGCCATTAATCCGGCCCAGAAGACTCAAATAAATGCGGTAAACATTGTAAAGCAGGAGGTGCAGGCACAGCAGAATCTCTATGCCCTTATGGGAAAGTCCAAAGTGAATGCAGCACAGCTGGAGGAATTTTTTAATAACAATGGTCAGGAGTATCCGGCTAAGGAACTGTCAGAGGGCGGTGCACCGGATCTGGAGACGTTCTGCAGGATTTTTGTGGAGGAAGCAAAGCTGGAGGGCATCAAGCCGGAGGTGGCGTTTGCACAGACCATGCTGGAGACAGGGTGGCTGCAGTTTGGCGGAGATGTACAGATCGGACAGTTTAATTTTGCGGGCCTTGGGAGTACAGGAGGCGGTGTGCCGGGAAGCAGTTTTAGTGACGTGCGAACAGGAGTGCGGGCGCAGATTCAGCATCTCAAGGCCTATGCCACAGACAAGTCCTTGTCCGAAAAATGTGTGGATGAGCGCTATGATCTCGTAGTGAAGGGCAGCGCCCCCTATGTGGAGTGGCTGGGGCAAAAAGAGAATCCCAGAGGATTTGGCTGGGCAGCCGCGGAGGATTATGGAGAGAATATCCTGACAATGGTAAAGAAGATACAGGCAGAATAAGTGTTACTGTTCACACGTCAATATCTAAAGTTGATGACATTGGTTCACACGTTCACAGTAACATGCATAAATCCATGCAAAATCGCCTGCGGCGATGGGATTTAAGCACCCTTGAACCTTTTTCTCACGGTCTGAGCAGTAAATGCTCAGACCTGAGTGAACAGTAATGAATAAGTCTGTACAACCGTCATATTTCGGTATATAATTAGATCCGAATTGGTTTCAAGAAATAAAGAGATACCGGTAGAAGGAGAACAACATGAGTAAGGTTAGAACAAGATTTGCTCCAAGTCCCACAGGAAGAATGCACGTGGGCAATTTGAGAACAGCTTTGTATGCCTATTTGATTGCAAAGCATGAGGGCGGAGACTTTATGCTCCGCATTGAAGATACAGACCAGGAGCGCTTTATGGAAGGGGCTTTGGAGATTATTTACCACACCCTGGAGGAGACCGGTCTGGTTCACGATGAAGGACCGGATAAAGACGGCGGGGTGGGACCGTACGTACAGAGTGAACGCCAGGCGCAGGGCATCTATCTGAAATACGCTAGAGAGTTGATTGAAAAGGGGGAAGCATACTACTGTTTCTGTGACAAAGAGCGGCTGGATTCCCTGAAGCAGGAGATAGCCGGGAAAGAGATTGTGATCTATGACAAGCACTGCCTGCATCTGTCCAAGGAAGAGATTGAGGCCAACCTGGCAGCGGGCAAACCCTACGTCATCCGCCAGAACATGCCCCAAGAGGGAACTACCCGGTTTGAGGACGAGATCTACGGCGTGATTGAGGTTCCCAACGCAGAGCTGGATGATATGATTCTGATTAAATCTGATGGTTATCCCACCTACAATTTTGCCAATGTGGTGGATGACCACCTGATGGGAATCACTCACGTAGTGAGGGGAAATGAGTACCTCTCATCCGCACCCAAGTACAACCGCCTGTACCAGGCTTTTGGATGGGAGGTTCCGATCTATGTGCACTGTCCACTGATTACCAATGAGGAGCACAAAAAGCTGAGTAAGCGCAGCGGCCATTCCTCCTACGAGGATCTGGTGGACCAGGGATTTTTGACAGAGGCTATTGTAAACTACGTGGCTCTGCTGGGCTGGTGTCCGGAGGACAACCGTGAGATGTTTACCTTAAAGGAACTGGTAGAAGCCTTTGACTACCGTCATATGAGCAAATCCCCTGCGGTATTTGATATGACAAAGCTGCGGTGGATGAATGGGGAGTACATTAAGGCAATGGATTTTGAATCCTTCTATGAGAAAGCGCTGCCCTATATCCGAAATACGATTCACAGGGATCTGGATTTTCGAAAAATTGCTGAGATGGTGAAGACGCGCATCGAAGTATTTCCGGATATTCCGGACCTGATAGACTTTTTCCAGGAGGTACCGGAGTACGAGACCACTATGTATACCCACAAGAAGATGAAGACCAGCGAAGCCTCCTCCCTGGAGGTGCTAAGAGAGCTGCTTCCCAGGCTGGAGGCCCAGGAGGACTACAGCAACGACGCCCTGTATGAGATGCTCACTGCCTACGTGGCGGAGAAGGGGTGCAAAAACGGCTATGTGATGTGGCCCGTGCGCACCGCAGCATCTGGAAAGCAGATGACTCCTGCCGGTGCAACTGAGATCCTGGAGGTGCTGGGCAGGGAAGAGTCTCTGAAACGTATCCGGGCAGCCATCGAGAAGCTGAGCCAGGCTGTTTAGAGAGAGGAATCTATGGAGTTAAGTGAAACTCAGTCAAGGGCTGTCGCCCATGCCGAGGGACCCTGCATCTGTCTTGCAGGGCCCGGTTCCGGCAAAACCACCGTGATTACAGAGAGAATCAAATATCTGGTACAGAAGCGAAAGGTCAATCCAATGGAAATTTTGGTGATTACCTTTACAAAGGCTGCGGCTTCCCAGATGAAGGAGCGTTTTCAGAGGGCAATGGGCGATCAGAAATGTCCGGTTACCTTTGGTACATTTCACGCTGTTTTCTTTGGAATCCTGAAGCATGCCTACCACTTTGCCTCAACTAATATCCTGAGAGAGGAGCAGAAGTACCAGTATATAAAAGAGATCATAGAAAAAATGGATCTGGAGATTGAAGATGAGTCAGAGTTTATCTCCGGTATTATCACAGAGATCAGTCTGGTGAAAAACGACCGTATTCCTCTGGAACACTACTACTCCACAAACTGTCCGGAGGAGGTCTTTCGTGAAATCTACGGAAGTTATCAGAAAAAGCTGGAGCGGGCCAGACTGTTGGATTTTGATGATATGCTGGTCTATACCTGGGAACTGTTTAAAGAGAGGCCTGACATCCGAAGCGGTTGGCAGAAACGTTTCCGCTATATTCTGATTGATGAATTTCAAGATATTAACCAGATTCAGTATGAGGTGGTCCGCATGCTGGCCCAGCCAGAGGATAACCTGTTTATTGTAGGGGATGATGATCAGTCCATCTACCGCTTTCGGGGGGCACGACCGGAAATTATGCTGAACTTTGGAAAAGACTACCCACAGGCTGCTGTTGTAAAGCTGGAGGAAAATTACCGCTCTGTGGAGAATATTATTGCAGGGGCAGGCAGGGTGATTCGAAACAATACCACCCGCTATCCAAAGGAGATTCACGGCGTGAAGGAAGCAGGGGAAAAAATCGAACTGCATGGATTTAAAGATCAGTACAGTGAAAATACATATCTGGTAAAAAAAGTGCAGGAATACCTGGAGGGAGGGCGTTCCCACGAGGACATTGCGGTCTTATTCCGGACGAATACAGGCGCCAGGCTACTGGTGGAAAAATTTATGGAATACAACATACCCTTCTGCATACGGGATACCATGCCCAACATCTATGAGCACTGGATCACGAAGAATATCATCTCTTATATACGGATTGCCCAGGGAAGCAGGGAGAGAAAGGAATTTATGCAGATTATAAACAGGCCTAAGCGTTATATTGGCAGAGAGTGTCTGGATGAGATGCAGATTTCCTTTGAAAATCTGCGAAAGTATTATGAGGAAAAAGACTGGATGGTGGAACGGATAGACAAGCTGGAGTATGATCTGAAGCTCTTAAAAAAGATGACTCCTTATGCTGCCATCAACTTTATCCGCCACGGTATCGGCTATGAGGAGTATTTGACAGAGTATGCCCAGTACCGGAGAATCAAGCCCGAGGAGTTGTATGAGGTCTTAAACGAGCTTCAGGAGACAGCCAGGAACTTTCCAAGCTATGACAGTTGGTTTGCCCACATGGAGGAATATGCGGCCACTCTGCGCCAGCAGGCGGGAAAGCTAAGAGAGGAGCATGCAGTGACCTTTACCACGCTGCACAGCGCGAAAGGTCTGGAGTTCCCGGTGGTATTTATTGCGGATGCCAATGAGGGGAACATGCCCCACCGCAAGGCGGTATTGGATTGTGATCTGCAGGAGGAGCGCAGGATGTTCTATGTGGGAATGACAAGGGCTAAGGAGCGCCTGCATATCTATTATGCAAAAGAGCGGTATGGAAAAACCCTGATACCCTCCCGGTTTATCGAGGAGCTTCGCAGGAAGCCCTCCGGGCGGGATACCCATGCCGGTGAGAGGAAGAGGCCGCTGGAGTGAAGCAGATTTGTAACTGTTCAGTACCTTCACAGGTATCAAAAAAGGCTGTACCAAATAAATGGTCAGCCTTTTTTGATACCCTGCAGAGCAGATTAATTCAATTCGTTATCGTCATCATCATCCATCAGTTCTTCGAATTCCTGTGAGTCCAGAAATTCATCAAAGGCGTCCGCAGCAGTCTCGTACTCCTCGTCGTCCTCAATATTCTCCAGGGACGGTTCTCCGTTTTCCTCGCTGAAGCGGTAGAGGAATACTTCTCCATCCTCGTTTTCACCGTCTTCATTCAGAGGGAGCAGTGCAATATATTCTCTATCGCCTGCAGGGAAGATTGTGAGTACCGCGCATTCCACAACCGTACCGTCATCCAGGGTAAGGGTTACCCTTGCCTCCCCTTCACCGCAGTCACTGCCGCAGCATCCGCAGTCTCCGCCGCAATCGTAATCGTGTTCGCTCATAATCTGTACCTCTCATTTCATAAATTTTTGTTAAACGATTACTTTCACTTTATCAGAAGGAGCGTACAATTGCAAGTCCTAAATTGTTTTGCCAAATATCCATTTCCTATGTTATAATGCCTTTATCCTGAAAATAATAATAGGGTAACATCCTATCGGTGAAGCCGATTTAAATAAAAAGGACAGGGAGGTACGGACAGAATGAAACTGATATCCTGGAATGTAAATGGATTGAGAGCCTGTGTGCAGAAGGGCTTTCTGGATTTTTTTCATGAGGCGGATGCAGATATTTTCTGTGTTCAGGAGACAAAGCTGCAGGAGGGCCAGATTGATCTAAAGCTTCCCGGCTATTATCAATACTGGAATTACGCGGTGAAAAAGGGGTATTCCGGAACCGCGGTCTTCACAAAAACGGAACCTATTCAAGTAACCTATGGAATCGGAATGGAGGAACATGATCAGGAGGGGCGTGTGATAACTCTGAAGTATGATTCCTGCTATGTGGTCACAGTTTACACTCCAAACTCCCAGAGCGAGTTGGCCAGGCTGGATTACCGGATGCAGTGGGAAACAGACTTCCTGGCATATTTAAAAAGGCTGGAGGCAGATAAACCGGTCATCTTCTGCGGGGACCTGAACGTGGCACACGCAGAGATTGATCTAAAGAACCCAAAGACCAACCGGAAAAACGCCGGATTTACAGATGAAGAGCGGCAGAAATTTACGGAAGTTACACAGGCGGGCTTTATCGATACTTTCCGCTATTTTTATCCGGATCAGGAGGGGATCTATTCCTGGTGGTCTTACCGGTTTAAGGCCAGGGAGAAGAATGCGGGGTGGCGCATTGACTATTTCTGTGTTTCAGAGAGCTTAAAAGAAAAGCTGAAGGATGCGAAGATCCACACAGAGGTACTGGGTTCAGATCACTGTCCGGTGGAGCTTGACATCTCAATGGAAGCGTAGGCGTCGGCCAAGATACCAAAAACAGAGGAAGGCAGAAAATGAATCTTTTAACAATCGAAAATCTGACGAAGGTATACACGGAGAGAAAAATCTTTGATCAGGCAGACTTCAGTATCAGCACTGGAGATAAGGTAGGCGTGATTGGAATCAATGGAACCGGAAAGTCCACTTTGCTGAAAATTGCGGCAGGTCTGGAGAGCCCGGATGAAGGAACCGTGACGAAAGGAAGCCAGGTGGTTGTCAGGATGCTGATGCAGAACCCCACCTTTCAACCACAGGATACTGTTCTGGAGGCAGTGCTCTCGGGAAACCGAACAAAGATGAATGAGTGGACAGTGGAGAGCGAAGCAAAGGCAATGCTGAACCAGCTGAAGATTACGGGCTTTGACCAGAGAATAGAGCACCTCTCAGGCGGGCAGAAAAAGAGGGCTGCGCTGGTTTCTGTACTTCTGCTGCCTGCGGACATTTTGATCCTGGACGAGCCCACCAACCATCTGGACAATGAGATGGCATCATGGCTGGAGGGGTTTCTGGAAGCCTACCGGGGCGCTGTACTCATGGTAACCCATGACCGCTATTTCCTGGACCGGGTGTCCAACCGGATTGTGGAGATTGACAAGGGGAAAATTTACAATTATCCGGGTAATTACTCAGAATTTGTCAGGCTAAAAGAGGCCAGACAGAATATAGAGGTTTCCTCAGAGCGCAAACGCCAAAGCCTGCTGCGCACGGAACTGCAGTGGCTGGCCAGGGGGGCCAGAGCCAGGTCCACCAAGCAGAAGGCACATATTGCCAGGATTGAAAATCTGATGGAACAGACCGGACCGGTAAAGGATGCAGCAGTAGAGATGAGCTCCGTCTCCACCAGAATGGGCAGGAAAACCATAGAAGTGAGAGAACTGGCCAAGTCCTACGCAGATAAGCTGCTGTTTCGGGATTACTCCTATATCTTTCTGAGAGGGGAGAGGATCGGCATAGTGGGGGAAAACGGTTGCGGCAAAAGCACACTTTTGAAGATTATTACTGGCAGAGTCCAACCGGATTTCGGGTGGGTAGAGATCGGTCAGACTGTCAAGATAGGCTATTTTTCCCAGGAGAGTGAGGAGTTAGACAATAAGGTCCGCGTCATCGATTATATCAGGGATGCCGGTGAGTATGTGGTTACCAAAGAGGGTACCGTGACCGCATCCCAGATGCTGGAGCGCTTTTTGTTTGACGGTACTATGCAGTACAGTCCAATAGGGAAGCTTTCCGGAGGGGAAAAGCGCAGGTTACATCTGCTCAGAGTCTTGATGGAAGCTCCGAATGTACTGATACTGGACGAGCCTACAAACGATCTAGATATCCAGACACTCACGATCCTGGAGGATTATCTGGATGGATTTGACGGCATAGTGATTACCGTATCCCATGACCGCTACTTTCTGGACCGGATTGTTAGCCGGATTTTTGCCTTTGAGCCAGGGGGTGTGATACGCCAATATGAGGGCGGGTACTCAGATTACCTGGCTGCTGTAAAAGACTGTGAGCCAAAGGCAGAGAAAAAGTCTGAGGAAAAGAGCGGGACTTCAAATGAGAGGGGAAACCGTGTAAGGGAAAGGAAGCTGAGATTCAGCTACAAAGAGGAACGTGAATTTGCCACTATAGATGATGACATAGAGGCACTGGAAGAACGCCTGAGAGCTCTGGACGAGGAGATTGAGGCTTCCGCCAGCAGTTATGACAAGCTTACCCGGCTGATGGAGGAAAGGGAAGAGACAAAACAGCAGCTGGAGGATAAAATGGAGCGGTGGGAGTATTTAAATAACTTGGCAGAGCAGATAGAGCGGGAAAGGGCAGGAGAATGAATTGGAGAAAAAAGAGAGCAGGACAGAGCACAAGGTAGAAAAAGGAAATGTGGAGAGACTGGGTGCAGTGAGGGAGGGCGACGGGATTAATTTTACGGTTGCTGTTAAAACAAAGGAACCGGTCAGCCTACTTCTATATAAAAAGGGAACCTGTGAGGTGGAGGAGGAGATTACTTTTTCACAGGCAGCGAAAGCAGGGGATGTGCGGGCCCTGAAGGTATTGGGTCTGAAGGCGGAGAAGTATGAATATAATTACCGCATAGGCGAAAAGGTGGTTCAGGACCCCTGCGCAAGACTGCTGGTGGGTCAGGGGGCATTCGGAGAGAAAAAGCCGGAACAGGAACATGAGATCCGGTGTGGATTTGACACAGGGGATTATGACTGGGAAGGAGATGCCTCACCGGGGATAGCGTATCAGGATGCAGTGATGTACACCTTGCATGTGCGGGGCTTTTCCATACAGCCCGGTTCAGGAGTGCGCCACAGAGGGACCTTCAAAGGCGTTCAGGAGAAGGCGGAGTATTTAAAAGAGCTTGGTATAAATCAGGTAAAACTGATGCCAGCCTATGAGTTTGAGGAGATAATCAGACCATCGCGGGGAGTAAATTCCAGATTTGCCAGAGAGGGAGAGCAGGTAGAAAATACGAAGGTCAATTACTGGGGATACGGTCCGGGGTATTATTTTGCTCCAAAGGCTGCCTATGCAGCGACCGCCCATCCTGCGAAGGAGTTCAGGGATATGGTGCTCACCCTGCACCGTCTTGGGATCGAAGTGCTGATGGACATCTATTTTACTGCAGAGACGGACTATAGGGTAGCTGCGGGCTGCCTGATGAGCTGGATTACGAACTATCATGTGGACGGTTTTCATCTGGTTGGAAACCAAAGGCTGGCGAATATTTTGGCCAGAGATCCGCTCTTTACCGGGACAAAGCTGTTGGGCGAGTATTTCCCCCCGGAGGAGACTTATCCGGATGGGCAGCTGCCGTTTGTCCGCAACTTAGGTGAATATAATGATGGATTTCAGATGGATATGCGAAGGCTTCTAAAAGGCGATGAAAATCAACTGGACTCCTTTGTTTACAGGCTGCGCAGAAATCCGGATTACTGCGGGGTAATCAATTATGTCTCAGACCATAATGGCTTTACACTCATGGATGCGGTGTCCTATGAGGAAAAGCACAATGAGGCCAATGGAGAGAAAAACCAGGACGGTCCGGACTGGAATTTGAGCTGGAACTGTGGGATTGAGGGTCCCAGCAGAAAAAAGAAGGTTGTTGAGTTGCGTCTGCGCCAGATAAAAAACGCACTGGTGATGCTGCTGCTGAGTGCGGGAACCCCCATGCTGCAGGCGGGAGATGAATTCGGCAATTCACAGAACGGGAATAACAATCCCTATTGTCAGGACAATGAGATTGGCTGGGTGGACTGGAAGTGCAGCAGAAAGTATGCGTCTGTCAGAGAGTTTACAAAAGGTCTCATTGCTTTTCGGATGCGTCACAGGATCTTGCACATGGAGAGGGAACTGCGCATCATGGATACGCTCTCCTGCGGGTATCCGGACCTCTCCTACCACGGAAACAGAGCCTGGTTTGGCGGATTTGAGAACGGAAACCGTCAGGTTGGAGTGATGTACTGCGGGGAGTACGCAGGGGAGGACTGTTTTATCTATGCCGCATATAATCTGCACTGGATCGAGCACGAGTTTGCGCTGCCCCATCTGCCGGAGGGGATGGTCTGGTACACGGCTATAGACACCTCAAAGGGAATATACCCGGTAGGGGAGGAGCCTGCTCTGGGGGGACAGAAGATGTTTAAAGTCCCGGAGAGGACCATCATTGTATTGATTGGAAGGAAGTAGAGAAGATTCATGATAGGAAAGGCAATCGGGCATTTTAAGACCATCACCAGTCATAAGCTGCTGGTGATGAAAGGGTGTTTTCAGGTGGGACTTTACCGCCAGGGACTTTTGCACGATCTGTCCAAGTATTCTCCCATCGAATTTTGGGTGGGGTGCAGGTATTATCAGGGGAACCGAAGCCCCAATAACGCAGAGCGGGAGGAGCGGGGCTATTCTTCTGCCTGGCTGCACCACAAGGGGCGCAACCGCCACCACTTTGAATACTGGATTGACTACAGTATTGAGCAGAATGCATTGCCCATGGCAGGAGTAAAGATGCCCAGGAAGTATGTGGCAGAGATGGTTATGGACCGTATCGCTGCCTCCAAAATTTATAATGGGGAAAACTATACGGTCCATGATCCGCTGAAGTATTATCTGAGGGGAAAGCACCACTATATGATGCATCCTAAGACAGCAAAGGAACTGGAGCATTTGCTGCGAATCCTTGACCGCAAGGGGGAAAAAGCCCTCTTCGCGTATATTCGAATGCGATATTTAAAAGAAAGCAGCAAAGCGTAAGACATTTTATTGAGGATACACCAGACGGTCCTCAGTTATGTTTTCCAGAACCTGTGTCAGAAACTTATCTGCCAGATACCTGGCCATGGGAAGATTCATGTCCAGATAGTTACCGCAGTCCTTTGGGGATGCCCCGGGGACATCGCCCTGAAAGTCACGGATAAAGGCAAACATTTCTGTGAGCAGAGGGAGGATCTCCCGGGATGAGTAATCCCCGGCCAACAGCAGGTAAAAACCCGTCCGGCATCCCATTGGGCCAAAGTAGACGATTTTGCTGCCAAACTCCGGGTGATTGCGCAGAAAGGTGGCTGCTAGGTGTTCAATGGCGTGCATCTCAGCAGTATTCATGACAGGTTCCTCATTGGGGGAAGTCATTCGAATATCAAAGGTGGTTACAGTCTCCTGACCGATATGATCCTTTCTGGATACATAGATGCCTGGCTGAAGTTTAATGTGGTCTATGGTAAAGCTAGCTATTTTTTCCATGGTAACACTCCTTTTTTACAACCATTATAATCACAATGATACGTAAATTCAATAGGAAGATGTATGTTACTGTGAACAGTAGCGGCTATTGCTCGATCCGTGACCCGTAACAAAAGGCGGACTAGACTTTAGATTAGGTGAGTGATACAATAGACGTGCTATTAGGCGTACTTGAGTCAACAAGAATAAGTGAGGATTTTACCACCTCAATAGGTGGGGGGAGTACTCTGTTAAACTACCTAGCTTGAATTGAAACAACAACGAATCAAACAGCATACATGGAGGGAAAGATAGAAATGATTAATGATAAAAAAGTACTGTTTAGCGGAATGCAGGCAACGGGAAACCTGACCCTGGGCAATTATCTTGGCGCACTGAAGAACTGGGTGGCTCTCAGCGATGAATACGAATGCTTTTACAGTGTCGTAGATCTGCATTCCATCACAGTCCGCCAGGACCCTGCAGTACTCAGAAAGAGAGCGAGAGCGCTTTTGACGCTCTATATTGCGGCCGGACTGGACCCTGAGAAAAACTGTATTTATTACCAGTCGCACGTCTCCGGTCATGCGGAGCTGGCATGGATACTGAACTGCTTTACCTACATGGGTGAGCTCAATCGAATGACGCAGTTTAAAGACAAGTCTGCAAAGCATGCGGACAATATCAATGCCGGTCTCTTTACCTACCCGGTGCTGATGGCAGCGGATATTCTCCTGTTCCAGGCAGATATGGTTCCGGTAGGTGTTGACCAGATGCAGCATTTGGAGATCACAAGGGACATAGCAGAGCGGTTTAACAATATTTACGGGGATGTGTTTACGATACCTGAGGCTTACATCGGAAAGACAGGGGCAAAGATCATGAGCTTGCAGGACCCTGTAAAGAAGATGTCCAAGTCCGATGAGAATCCCAACGGCAGCATCTATCTCATGGATGATCCGGACACGATTATGAGAAAGTGTAAACGGGCGGTGACAGACTCAGAAGCCCGGATCGCATACAGGGAGGTGCAGCCCGGCGTGAAAAATCTGATAGACATCTACAGCACCTGCACCGGAAAAACTCCGGATGAGACTGTGAAGGAGTTTGAAGGACGGGGATACGGGGAACTGAAGATGGCTGTGGGTGAGTCTGTGGTTTCCGTGCTAAAGCCCATCCAGGAAAAAGTGGCACAGCTTGAGAAAGACAAAGCTTACATTGACAGTGTTATTAAGAACAATGGGGAGAAGGCAAACTATTATGCACTGAAAACGCTGCGCAAGGTGCAGCGCAAGGTGGGATTCCCTGACAGGATTAGATAAATGAAAATGCTGATTTATCCCCCGCTTACATGAAGTAAATTAATGCATCGAAAGATGTGGTCGTACTCAGTTAAGCTGTTTTCATAGGAGGCAAAATGAAGGATGAGAGAAAAAAGGGAAATGCATGGGCGCTTCTTCCCATTGGAGTTTTCCTGATTATATTTATCGGTATGGCTCTGGTAACAGGGAGCTTTGAAAGTATGCCAGCAATTGTCGGTTTTTTGATTGCTCTTGCAGTGGCATTTCTTCAGAACAAAAAACTAAATTTTCAGGCAAAGGTAACCGTGATTTCAAATGGTATGGGGGATGAAAATATTGTTACCATGTGCTTGATTTTCCTGGCAGCGGGGGCCTTTTCCGGTGCGGTGAAGGCAGCGGGCGGAGTGGACAGTACAGTGAACTTAGGGCTCTCCATCATGCCGTCCAGCGTGGCGGTCACAGGCCTTTTTTTGATTGGGTGCTTCATCTCCCTTTCCATGGGTACCTCCATGGGTACCATAGCTGCTATGGCCCCTATAGGTGTGGGTATCAGCAGCAAGACGGGGGTGGCACTTCCCATCTGCATCGGGGCTGTGGTGTGCGGAGCTATGTTCGGAGATAACCTGTCCATGATCTCAGACACCACCATTGCGGCTGTCCGTACCCAGGGATGTGAGATGAAGGACAAGTTTAAGGAAAATTTCTTTATTGTGCTGCCTGCAGCCATTATCACGGGAATTATCTTCTTTGTACTCTCCGGAACAGGAGCAAAGCAGAGCTTTGGAGATTTGGACTACGAGCTGTTAAAGGTGGCTCCGTATCTGGTAGTATTGGTGGGCGCCCTGATCGGTTTAAATGTTTTTGTTGTGCTGATCGCCGGGACCATTCTCTCACTGATTGTGGGGGTTGGAACAGGCGCGATTCTTCCAGCACAAATATTCTCCGTTGTGGGGGACGGGGTGACCGGTATGTATGACATTACCGTGATCTCATTTATCGTGGCCTGTATTGTCTCCCTGGTGAAGGAACATGGGGGGATTGACTTTATCCTCCGGGTAATCCGCAGGGCAGTAAAGGGAGAAAAGGGAGGAGAAGTGGGAATCGCCATGCTGGCTTTGGCAGTGGATGCCTGTACGGCAAACAATACGGTGGCGATCGTCATGTCAGGTCCCATTGCGAAAGAGATTAGTGATGAGTTTGGCGTATCTCCTAAGAGGAGCGCTTCGCTGTTGGATATCTTTGCGTCTGTGGGGCAGGGAATTATACCATATGGCGCTCAGCTGCTCTCTGCAGCCACGCTCTCCGCACTCTCGCCTTTTCAGATCATGCCATACCTTTTCTATCCGTTTTTGATGTGTATCAGCGCCCTGGCGTTTATCGCTTTTCGGAGGAGAAAAAAGATGTAACAGTTCACTCAGGTCTGAGCATTTACTGTTCAGACCGTGAGAAAATACTGTGAACGCGTGAACAGTAACCAAAAGACGGAATAACCAGGAGACGGAAGGCACTGCAAGATTGCACAGGCAGTAAATGTGTGTTAAGATAAAGTATCTATGGACATTCAGCAGGGGTAAAGCGGATTGTCTAAATTTATATATATACAGAATGAGAAGGAAAAAATATGACAACGCAGAAAAGAATCTTGATTGTAGAAGATAATGAGATTAATCGTGCCTTGCTGCGTGAAATTTTAGCACAGAAGTATACGGTATTGGAAGCAGAAAATGGGCAGGAAGCCTTAAATGTCATGAAGGAGTACAAGGGAAAGATTTCCCTGATTCTATTGGATATCATTATGCCTGTTATGGATGGGTATACCTTCCTCTCAATCGTGAAGGCGGACCCGATCTTTTCAGCAGTTCCAATTATCGTTACAACACAGAGTGACAGCGAATCGGACGAGGTTGCTGCACTGGCACACGGGGCTGCCGATTTTGTGGCAAAACCATATAAGCCCCAGATTATATTGCACAGGGTGGCCAGCATTATCCACCTCAGGGAGACGGCTGCCATGATTAATCAGTTTGAGTATGACCGCCTCACCGGACTCTACAGTAAGGAGTTCTTTTACCAGAGAGTAAACGAAACCATACTGCAGCATTCGGACAAAGAGTACGATATTGTCTGCTCTGACATAGAAAATTTTAAACTTATCAATGATGTCTTTGGTATCCCCACAGGTGACCGCCTTCTCTGCGGAGTGGCGGATATGTATGTGAAACTGGTGGGGGAGAACGGTATTTGCGGCCGTTTTAATGCCGACCAGTTTGTGTGTCTGTTAGAGCGCCCAAAATCCTACACGGATGAGCTGTTTGTCAGTGCGGAGAAACAGCTCAATGAGCTTTCCAACACAAAGAGCGTGGTGCTAAAGTGGGGGATTTACTCGGTAATAGACAGGACCATATCTGTGGAACAGATGTGCGACCGGGCTTTTTTGGCAGCCCACAGCATCAAAGGACAGTACGGAAAGCACTTTGCCGTCTACGGTGAAAATTTGAGAAACAAGCTGCTGCGTGAACAGGCCATCACAGACAGCATGGAGACAGCACTCAAGGAGGGGCAGTTTGCCATATATCTTCAGCCGAAATATTTGATCAAAAACGATGAACTGGCTGGTGCGGAGGCATTGGTGAGGTGGAATCATCCACAGTGGGGATTTTTATCACCCGGTGAGTTTATTCCGCTGTTTGAAAAAAATGGATTTATAACGCAGTTGGACCAATTTGTCTGGGAAAAGACCTGCGGAGTGCTCCATGAGTGGCAAAAAAAAGGTCTTCCCCAAGTACCCGTCTCGGTGAATGTCTCCCGGGCGGATGTCTATCAGGCAGATTTGGTTGAAAACCTGATAAGGCTTCTGGAAAAATATGAATTATCCCCTGAATTCCTGCACTTGGAAATCACGGAGAGTGCCTATACGGAGAATCCGGAACAGATCATTGATACCGTAAGCTGTCTGCGCGAAAAGGGGTTTGTGATTGAGATGGATGATTTTGGAACAGGATACTCTTCCCTGAATATGCTCAATCAGATGCCTTTGGATATTCTGAAGCTGGACATGAAATTTATCCAGAGTGAGACGGCAAAGCCCTCGGACCAGGGGATACTGAAATTTATTATGGGTCTTGCAAGGTGGATGAAGCTGGATGTGGTTGCCGAAGGCGTGGAGACCCAGGAGCAGTTGGACCGTTTGAGAGAAATCGGATGTGACTACGTGCAGGGATACTTCTTCGCAAAGCCAATGCCGTGTAAAGATTTTGAGCGTTTATTGGCCGGGAAACAGAGAGGATAAAGGATGGAGAATCAGAGAACAGCCTTACAGACAGTGGAGGCATTTTGCCGGAATTGGTTTGAGCTGCGCAAAACAGAGAAAGCTGCCGCGTTTCTGGCAGAGGACATAAGTTTTGTAGGGACTGGAAAGAAAGAAGTGGCACAGGGAAAAGCGGAGATGACAGCGTATATCCGGCAGGATATCCGGGAGCTGCAGGAGCCATTTGCCTGTAGTTTTGAGATGATCCACCAACAGATGCTGGGGAAAGACATCTGCAGCATTTCCATGGAGATGGAACTGAAGAACACGGTGTATACCTGGTGCCTGCGCGTATTTTTTGTTTTAAAGCAGGATGAAAAACAGGGATGGATGATTAAAAACTTTCACGCTGCAGAGCCTGGAAGAAGCCAAAAGGGAAGCGAGCATTATCCCCAGACCGTTGTTGTGGAAGCCATAGCAAAGCAGCGACAGGAAATGCTGAACGAATCCTATCCCGGCGGCATGATGGGCGGGTACATAGCGGATGGATTTCCTTTTTATTTTATAAATCAGAAGATGCTGGATTATCTGGGATATGAGAATGAGACTGAGTTTGTGGAAGATATCCAGGGACGGATATCAAACTGTATATATCCGGATGATCTGGAGATGGTGAACAGGAGTGTGTCTGAACAGCTGGCAGAGAGGAAAGAATATGTAGTGGAATACCGGATGCGGAAAAAGGATGGGTCCTATATCTGGGTGCATGTTTTCGGCAGGGAGACTACAGATGAGAACGGCAGGCCGGTGGTTTCTTCTGTGTGTCTGGACATCAATGTACAGAAACAGGCACAGGAGGAAGTTCTGCATCTATACAACAATATTCCGGGTGCGGTTTTTCGTTGCAGATATGATGAGAGACTTTCCATCATTGACGCCAATGACGGACTATTTGAATTTATCGGATATACTAGGGATGAGTTTGCCGCTATGGGTAACCAGATGGCAAATATCTTTTACCCCGAGGACTATGAGGAGATATTCTGCAAGCTAAGGGAACAGTTAAAAGGCGGGAAAAGCATCCGGATCGAGCATCGGCTGCGCTGCAAAGACGGCACGGAGAAGTGGGTATCTGTGAAAGCGCAGTTGTTCACAGAGGAGGATGGAGAGCAGTATTTTTACAGCGTGTTTGTAGACATCACAGAGGAAAAACAGCTTCAGGTACATGTCAGAGAGCTCTATGAGCAGGAGTTAGCTTATTTCGCAGATGTGGCGTCCGAGGAGGGGAGTCTTCAGGGGACAATCAACGTTACGCAGGACAGGCTGGAGAGTTATTTATCCACCTCCAATGTATCGGTTGCGGATATTGGAGCTTCTTACAGGGAAACGATTGAGAGTTTGGCGGCCTCAGCGTTAAATCCGGAGGATCGGGAAACCATATCCAATACTCTGGACAGAGAGAAAGTAATGGATGATTTTTCCGTGGGAAAAGCGGATTATCAGTTCGAATTTCTGCGCAGACGCAATGATGGAAGTCTGTTTTGGAGCAGTACACGGCTTCGGTCCTGTCTGAATCCGGAAACGGGAGATATCATTGTATTCTTCTACACCCTGGACATTACCGAAAAGCTGATGCAGGAAAGACTGCTCAATCAAATGACAAATCTGGACTATGACAATATTGTGGATGTCAATATTTTAAATGATACTTATCGCATTATCTCTAATTCTGGAAACAGCGTGGAAAGCCTGCCCCAGAAGGGAGAATTCCAAAAAGAGATAAGAAAGCTTGCCTGCGATAGGATGGATGAAGAGCACCAGAGTGAGTACCTGAGAAATCTGGACTATGGATATATGCAGCGAAAGCTGGGACAACAGGACTCCTACAGCTTTATCACAGAAATAAGCACTGAGGAGAGAATAAACAAGGTCAAAAAATACCAGGTTTTCTACATCAGCAGGGAATTGGGGCGCGTCTGTGTGACGCGTACGGATGTGACGGATATTGTGCAGCAGGAGCAACGCCAAAAAGAGGAGCTGGCAGCAGCTTTGGTGGCGGCAGAGCAGGCAAATGCGGCAAAGACAGATTTTCTGTCGCGGATGAGCCATGAGATTCGTACACCTATGAATGCAATCATCGGAATGAGCACAATCGCGGCGAAAGCCATAGGGGATGATGAGCAGGTGGAAGAGTGTATCTCTAAAATAGGAATCTCTTCCCGCTTTTTGCTGTCCCTAATCAATGATATTTTGGATATGAGCCGCATCGAGAGCGGCAAAATGCTGCTGAAAAGCGAGAGGATTCCCACAGAAGAGTTTTTGTACGGAATCAATTCCATCTGCTATTCCCAGGCTAACGGAAGGGGAGTGGACTATGAGTGCATTCTGGACCCTGTGATGGATGACTATTACATAGGGGATGCCATGAAATTGCAGCAGGTGCTGATCAATATACTGAGCAATGCGATTAAGTTTACACCAGAGGGAGGCAAGGTTACCTTCTCCGCTAACCAGCGCAGGCGTACGAAGAATGACGCGGAGCTGCGCTTTATTGTAAATGACACCGGGGTGGGAATGAGCGAGGATTTTCTTCCCCATATTTTTGAACCATTTTCTCAGGAGTCAACCGGCACGACCTCCCTGTACGGCGGCACCGGACTGGGCCTGGCCATTTGTAAGAATATCGTGGATATGATGGATGGTAAAATCACCGTGCGTTCCATAAAAGGAGTGGGAACGGAGTTTACCATTGATGTAAAGCTGGGCATCACTGAGGAGGAAAAGCTCAGGCATAATCAGAAAAAGCACACCTACAATTTCTCCCACTTGAAGACACTGGTGGTGGATGACGATGTGGCGGTCTGTGAAAGCGCTGTGGTCACACTGCTGGAGATGGGGGTGAAGGCTGAGTGGGTGGACAGCGGGCGTAAGGCTATCCAGAGGATTGAAACTCTTTGGAGCAGCGGGAAGTACTATGATCTGATTCTAATTGACTGGAAAATGCCTGAGATGGATGGGATAGAGACAGCACGCCGAATACGTCGGATCGTGGGGCCGGAGGTGACCATCATAATCATGACCGCCTATGACTGGGCATCCATTGAGCACGAGGCCAAGCTGGCAGGTGTGAATTTGTTGATGAGCAAGCCAATGTTCAAGTCTTCTCTCGTATCCGCATTTTCACAGGTGATAGGGGAGAAAGAAGAAGAAAAACAAAGCATTCAAGTGATTGATTATGATTTTAGCGGCAGGCGAATTCTGCTGGCGGAGGATAATGCCATCAATACGGAAGTAGCGGTTCTGCTGCTTCAGAGTAAAGGCTTTGAGGTGGAAACGGCTGAAAACGGACTCCGGGCAATGGAAATGTTCAGTAAGTCAGAACCCGGCTACTACAGCGCGATTTTGATGGATATCCGCATGCCTCTGATGGACGGACTGACGGCTGCCACGAATATCCGGCATCTCAGTAATCCGGATGCCAGGAGCATTCCCATAATTGCTATGACAGCGAATGCCTTTGATGACGATATAGAGAAAAGCAAAGCAGCCGGAATGGTCGCACACTTGGCCAAGCCCATAGATGCGGAAAAACTCTATCAGACACTTTATGATTTTATATTTGGGAAAGAGGAGTAGGAAAATTCTTACTTTCTAAAATTTTGCTGGTGGTTTCTGTACAAAGCAGAGCCACCATTTTTTTGGCTAAAATAACCAAAACTCAGCTTTATACCAAATTAATGCGAACCATTTATTCTTAATACCGTTTTAATACGCAGAATGATATGCTGAAGTTAAGAAAATAGATGTGAAATTCTGTTTTTACACCGTTGGACGGAGGTGATCCAGTATGATGAGTATCTTGATGAAAATAGCGATTGTATTTGTGCTGGCCTGCTATCTCTTTTTTGTGGGATATTTTTTCACCAGAAAGATAGGAAATCTTCTGGAAGATTACCATGACACACCCCAGAAAAGGGAAGGGAAAGAGTGCGATGTGATGATTTTTGGAGACACGGAACTGGCTTGTGGGTGCGAATCTTACCTGAATGCCATGGGTGTCAACTGCAGCCGTATGGCAGTGGTGGAGGAAAATGTCCGCAGAACTGCTGGGAATGGCTGCTGTGTGTTCGCATTGGATGATTCGGATTACGAGAATCTGGTGGCCTGTGGGATGCTGCATGGTAAAGAAAAAAGGGGAAGACTGTATGCAGTCTGCAATGACTGGAAGAACAGGAACCTCTATCTGGAAAATGAGATCATGGTTCTGGACCGTGTGGGCATTTCCGCTGAGAATTTATATGAGATTGTGAGGAAGAGAAATGTTACAGAATATTCGCAGTAAAATGACCAGACCGCAGTTGATTGCACTGGGGTACTTTCTGGTAATATCGCTTGGAACAATTTTGTTGATGCTGCCAGTTGCCACAGAGCCGGGGGAAACTACAAGCTTTGTGACAGCGCTGTTTACAGCCACCAGTTCCACCTGTGTAACAGGGCTTGTGGTGGCGGATACCAGTGTGCATTGGAGCATATTCGGGCAATGTGTCATTCTGATGATGATACAGATCGGGGGCTTAGGGTTTGTAACCATTGGAGTGCTGTTCGCCATGTTTCTGAATAAAAAGATTAATCTGCGTACCAGAGGGCTTGTGCAGGAGAGTATGAATACCAACCAGGTGGGCGGCATGGTACGCCTGGTGAGGAAGGTAATTAAAGGAACGATTCTCATTGAACTGACCGGGGCCGCGCTTTTATCCATCCGCTTTGTACCGGAGTTTGGATTGGCAAAAGGGTTGTGCTTCGGTCTCTTTCACTCTGTATCTGCTTTCTGCAATGCGGGCTTTGACTTGATGGGGGGAAGCAGAGGGGAATACAGCTCTTTTACCACTTTTTCTGACGATATCCTGGTGAATGTGGTCATCATGTCACTGATTGTAGTGGGAGGTATTGGATTCCTGGTTTGGGACGATGTGACGAAACACAGGTTCCAGGTGAAAAAGTATATGCTGCACACAAAGATCGTGCTGTTTACCACATTTGTCCTGATTTTCGGAGGGGCTCTGTTTTTTTACATCTTTGAGAAACAGAATCTAATGACAGGCATGCCGGTCGGGGAGACGGTATTGACCTCCCTATTCAGCTCCGTGACAGCCAGGACAGCTGGATTTAACACGATTGATACCGCTGGACTTACTACCAGCTCCAAACTGCTGACCATTCTGCTGATGTTTATAGGGGGAAGTCCGGGCTCCACCGCAGGAGGGATTAAGACCACCACCATTATTGTGCTATTGATCTATGTATGGTCAAACTTAAGAAACTCCAAAGGCTGCAATATTTTTGGACGCAGGCTGGAGGATGATGCCATCCGCAAGGCCAGCAATGTGATTATTATCAGCCTGATTATGGCAATCACAGCATCGATTGCCATCTGTTATCTGCAGCCGCTGCCCATGGAGGATGTGATGTTTGAGGTGTTCTCAGCAATTGGAACAGTGGGAATGTCCACAGGAATTACCAGGGAGCTGGGGACTGCTTCCAGGATTATTATTGTTCTGCTGATGTACTGTGGGAGGATCGGCAGCATGGCTTTTGCTCTGTCCTTTACGGAGAGGCGGAAAGTGGCTCCGGTACAGTGTCCTGTGGAAAAAGTGATGATAGGATAGTAGAGAGTTACTGTGAACAGTAACAGTAGAGAAGGAGACGTTCATATGAAAACGGTATTGATAATTGGTTTAGGAAGATTCGGGCATCATCTCTGCCGTAAAATGGTGGAGCTGAAAAATGAGGTCATGATCGTGGACATAAAGGAGGAGGCTGTGGAGGATTTACTGCCCACAGTCACCAGCGCCAAGATCGGGGACTGCACCAATGAGGAGGTGCTTCACAGCCTGGGGGTGGGTAACTTTGATCTGTGTTTTGTGTGCATTGGAACCAACTTTCAAAGCAGCCTGGAAATTACCAATCTCTTAAAGGAGATGGGGGCTAAGTATGTGATCAGCAAGGCAAACCGCGACATTCAGGCCAAGTTTCTGCTGAAGAACGGGGCGGACGAGGTGGTATATCCGAATCGGGATATTGCGGAGAAGCTGGCTGTGCGCTGCAGCATCAACAATGTATTTGACTATATTGAGCTGAACGAGGGATTCACCATCTGTGAAATCCCGCCGCTTAGAGAGTGGATCGGAAGAAGCATCCGGGAGGTGGATTTTAGGAGCAAGTATCACATCAGTATTCTGGGTACCAAAAACGGGGGCAGAGTAAGCCTCCTTCCCCTGGCAGATCATGTGTTCCGAAAGGATGAACACCTTATGGTGATTGGCAAAAAAATAGATATTGATAAAATACTCAAAAGCCTTTAGAATAAGAGCTATGAAAAATAAACATGTAAAATATGTGTGCAGAATGCTGGCAGTGATGCTGGTCACATCCCTGTTCTCCATTCTGCTGAACAAAATGGGAATCGGAAAAGAAAATATACTGATGTTGTTTATCGTGGGGGTGCTCCTGGTGGCATACTGTACCAATGGCTACCAATATGGGATAATAGCATCCCTTTTGAGCGTAATGGCGTTCAATTTTTTGTTTACAGAACCGCTGCGTACCTTTTCCATATCCAACCAAAATGATGTTATTCTGCTCTTTTTCTTCTTGATAGCCTCCCTGATCTCCTCAAATCTAACGGTTCGTTTCCAGAGGCAGGTGCAGGTGGCAAGG
This sequence comes from Ruminococcus sp. 8Y-12, assembly GCF_058119865.1. Classification (NCBI taxonomy): domain Bacteria; kingdom Bacillati; phylum Bacillota; class Clostridia; order Eubacteriales; family Oscillospiraceae; genus Ruminococcus; species Ruminococcus sp. 8Y-12. The sequence goes on from NZ_CM176623.1 coordinate 3,293,899, forward strand.
GAGAACGAACAGCTGGCCAAGCAACTCTCCCTGGAGCAGGAGAGGATTCGCTTTGCCATGGAGAAGGAGCAGATGAGAAGCGGTCTGCTGCGCAGCATCTCCCATGATCTGCGCACGCCTCTGACCGGGATTGCGGGGGCCAGCAGCCTGCTTGTGGAGTCGGGAGCATGTCTGGACAGGGAGAGTATCCAAAGTCTGGCCAGAGATATCAATGATCAGGCGGACTGGCTGATCCAGCTGGTAGAAAACATCCTGAATATGACCAAGATTGACAGCGGCAACCTGGTGCTGGAAAAGAAACCTGAGGCAGTGGAGGATGTGATCAGCAACGCGGTGGCCCATGTGAAAAGCCGGAGAAAAGGCAGAAGTATCGAAATATCTGTGCCGGATACGGTACTTGTGGTGCCTATGGACGGTAAGATGATTGTCCAGGTGCTGACGAATCTACTGGATAATGCCATCAAACACACAGAGGAAAAGGGACGTATCGTGATCCGGGTGTGCGAGGATGCAGAGATGGTATGGTTTCAGGTGGAGGACAACGGAAATGGCATTGAGGAGACCATAAAAGATAAGCTTTTTGAGGAATTTGTGACTTTCCGCCCGGGCAGCAAGGACACTGGCAAGGGGATCGGCCTTGGCCTAGCCATCTGCAAAGCGATTGTGGCGGCCCACGAAGGCAGAATAGAGGGCTTTAACAGAGAGACAGGGGGAGCTTGTTTCCGTTTCAGTCTGCCCAAAGAGGTTTCCTTAGCTGGCAGTAAAAATGAGTAATCACTCTAGGAGAGGTAGCAGAGTATGGACAGAGAGATATTGGTACTGATTGTTGAGGATGACAAGTACATATCCAATTTTATATGCATGAGCTTAAAGCAGGAGGGCTACCGGTATATAAAGACAGCTACCGGAAGAGAGGCTATCAGTCTTTGCTATGCCAACAATCCTGATATAGTAATACTTGATCTGGGGCTTCCGGACATAGATGGCATTGAGGTGATTGAACATATCCGCAGTTACTCTGACAGGCCGATCATTGTCGTTTCCGCCAGACAGGAGGAGGGGGAGAAGATCAAGGCTCTGGATCTGGGAGCAGACGACTATGTGGTAAAACCCTTTTACATGGGGGAACTGCTGGCCCGAATCCGGGTTGCAGTTAGAAAGGCTGAGAAGAGCACAGGGCCGGAACCGTCGGCTGTGTTTGAGAGGGCTTATTTGAAAATTGACTTTGAAAAACGGCAGGTCTATATTGACGGACAGGAAATCCATCTGACCCCTATTGAATATAAGCTGCTGAATCTTTTGGTCACAAACAGGGGAAAGGTGCTGACCCACAACCAGATTCAGAGTCAGATCTGGGGTTACGGGGAGGGCGGCGACCCAAACAGCCTGAGGGTGTTTATGGCAACGCTCAGACGAAAAATTGAAAAGGATACAGCCAATCCCAGGTTTATTATCACGGAAGTGGGGGTTGGCTATCGGTTTACCGAATAGCGCGTGATGTGCGTAAAAAAACCTGGAAGACAGGGTCATGTCTTTCAGGTTTTTGTTGTATCTGGAGAGCATTTTCAAAAGTGTACAGGCTTTGAGACGATTTTAACACAATTTTAACACGGTACGGATTTCTCTAACCCCTATTTTATGCGGGCTTTGCTATACTGCAAATGCAAAAGCAATAGGAAAGGAGAAATATTATGGAAATCTTAATTTGGCTCATTGGGGCAGCTGGTATCGGAATGTTAGTTTATTACACAGCGATCTTACTGAAAGGAGATGACAGGTAATGGAAACAGTGATTCAGTATGCAGTTTATCTGATTATACTTGTGGCACTGGGCATTCCTCTGGGCGCCTACATGGGTAAAGTAATGAATGGGGAAAAGGTCTTCTTAAGCAGAATTCTGGGGCCCTGCGAACGGCTGTTCTACCGTGTGATGCATGTAAAGAGCGACGAGCAGATGACTGCAAAAAAATATGCTTTGAGTGCCATATTTTTTAATGTGATCGGTTTTGCAATATTATTCCTGATGCTGATGCTTCAGGGAATCCTACCTTTCAATCCTGAGAGGATCGAAGGCAACTCATGGCATCTTGCCTTTAATACAGCGGCCAGTTTTATGACCAATACAAACTGGCAGGCCTACAGCGGTGAGTCCGGTCTCAGTTATTTTTCACAGATGATGGGGCTTACGGTACAGAACTTTGTATCAGCCGCCACAGGAATCGCTGTACTCTTTGCTGTGATCCGCGGTTTTGTAAAAGTAAAGGAAAAAGGAATCGGAAGTTTCTGGGTGGATTTGACCAGGTCGGTATTGTACATACTCTTGCCGCTGGCAATCATTGTGGCTATTGCCCTGGCGTCACAGGGAGTTGTGCAGAATTTCTCCCCGTATGATAAGGTGCAGCTGGTGGAGCCAATTGCAGTTGACGCAGAGGGTGGGATCATAGAAGAGGCGGTTATTGACAGAGAAACCCAGACAGTTATGGTGGATGGTCAGGTCGTTCCGGATGCCTCTATTGTGACGGAGGAGGTTGTGCCCCTTGGGCCTGCGGCCAGTCAGATTGCGATTAAGCAGCTGGGAACCAACGGCGGCGGATTCTTTGGGGTGAACTCTGCACATCCATTTGAGAATCCTACTATTTTCACAAACTTGCTTGAAATGCTGTCATTGCTTTTGATACCAGTGGGCTTATGCTTTACCTTTGGTAGAAATGTAAAAGATAAAAAGCAGGGTGTCGCCATATTTGCAGCCATGTTTATCATGCTGACAGGTGCATTGGCCGTCTGCGCGTACAATGAACAGGCAGGAACGCCTCAGCTTGCACAGAATGGTGCGGTTGCTGTGGCCAGCACAGATGGGACAGCGGGTGGAAATATGGAAGGCAAGGAGACCAGGTTCGGCATTGCAACATCAGTCACCTGGGCCACATTTACAACAGCAGCCTCAAATGGTTCTGTAAACTCCATGCACGACTCTTATACCCCAATCGGAGGACTTGTGCCAATGCTTTTGATGCAGCTGGGAGAGGTCGTATTTGGAGGCGTCGGCTGCGGACTTTACGGAATGCTGGCCTTTGCCATACTGGCAGTGTTTATAGCAGGGCTGATGGTGGGGCGTACCCCTGAATACTTGGGCAAGAAAATCGAGCCTTTTGAGATGAAGATGGCAGTGCTCTGCTGTCTGGCCACTCCCATTGCGATCTTAATCGGAAGCGGTATCGCAGCTCTGCTGCCTGCAACAGCGGACAGTTTAAATAACCCCGGAGCTCACGGCTTGTCTGAGGTGCTCTACACTTATTCATCCGCGGGAGGCAACAACGGGTCTGCATTTGCTGGATTCAACGCCGATACACCGTTTCTGAATGTTTCCATCGGGCTGGTAATGCTTGTCGTCCGTTTTATACCAATGGTTACCATGCTTGCAATTGCAGGCCACATGGCAGCTAAGAAAAAGGTTGCCGTAACAGCCGGCACGCTCTCCACTGCAAACGGCTTGTTTATATTCCTTCTGATCTTTGTGGTACTGCTGGTGGGAGCCTTAAGTTTCTTCCCGGCCCTGTCCCTTGGACCAATCGCGGAATTTTTTCAGATGATAGCTTAAGGAGGTAGAAGAAATGAGCAATCATACAGAGACACAGAGTGCACTGCACAACAAAAAAATGGTTATGCGCGCCATTAAGGATGCATTTATGAAGCTGGCGCCAAAGACGCAGATCAAAAATCCCGTTATGTTTCTGGTATTTGTTTCCGCAGTCATGACAACCGTACTGTTTATAGCGGCTCTTTTCGGAATCAAAGATGCGGCTTGGGGATATATTTTAGGGATTGCGGTGATTCTCTGGTTCACGGTGCTCTTTGCAAACTTCGCAGAAGCCATCGCAGAGGGCAGGGGCAAGGCACAGGCCGACTCTCTGCGCGCTGCCAAGAGGGATGTGGAGGCTCACAAGATCCCTTCTTTGAACCAGAAGGAGCAGATCACCAGGGTTGCGTCCGCAAATTTGGTGAAGGGGGATATTGTGATTGTAAAGGCTGGGGAATCGATTCCAGGTGACGGAGAGGTTATAGAAGGGGCGGCCTCTGTGGACGAGAGCGCCATCACAGGCGAGTCTGCTCCGGTAGTCCGTGAGGCAGGCGGGGACCGCAGTGCTGTGACAGGAGGTACCATGGTGCTCTCCGACTGGATTGCAGTGCGTATCACAAGTGAACCGGGGGCCAGTTTTCTGGACAAGATGATAGCCATGGTGGAAGGCGCTGCCAGAAAGAAGACGCCGAATGAAATTGCATTGGAGATATTTTTGGTGGCATTGTCCATAATCTTTATACTGGTGACCATGTCACTGTATGCATACTCCCTGTTTTCAGCAAATCAGGCGGAAATCAGCAATCCTACCTCCGTAACCTCTCTGGTAGCGCTGCTGGTCTGCCTGGCACCCACCACCATCGGGGCCTTGCTCTCCGCCATCGGTATTGCTGGTATGAGCAGACTGAACCAGGCAAATGTACTGGCCATGAGCGGCCGCGCGATTGAGGCGGCGGGAGATGTGGATACCCTGCTGCTGGATAAGACAGGAACCATTACCCTTGGCAACAGACAGGCGGCAGCTTTTATCCCTGTGGACGGACATTCTGAGAGGGAGCTTGCGGATGCGGCCCAGCTCTCATCCCTCCCGGATGAAACGCCGGAGGGAAGAAGCGTTGTGGTACTGGCAAAGGAAAAGTTTGGTATAAGGGAGCGAAATCTTACAGACGCAAACATGAAATTTATTCCATTTACCGCGAAAACCAGAATGAGCGGTGTGGATACAAAGGATGCCCGCATAAGAAAAGGAGCGGCAGATGCCATGAGGGAATACGTGGAAGCCTCGGGTGGTATCTACAGCGGGGAATGCGATGAGGTAGTAAAGAAAATATCCAACCAGGGAGGTACTCCCCTTGTGGTAGCAAAGGACCATATGATTCTGGGTGTGATTCATCTGAAGGATATCATTAAATCAGGAGTAAAGGAAAAGTTTGCAGATTTACGCAAAATGGGTATCCGTACAGTTATGATCACGGGAGATAATCCCCTCACCGCGGCAGCCATCGCAGCGGAGGCAGGCGTGGATGATTTTCTGGCAGAGGCCACGCCTGAGGGAAAGCTCTCAATGATCCGCGAGCTTCAGGCCAAGGGGCACATGGTGGCAATGACCGGAGACGGAACCAACGATGCTCCCGCACTGGCACAGGCCGATGTGGCGGTTGCTATGAACACCGGTACCCAGGCCGCAAAAGAGGCCGGAAACATGGTGGACCTGGATTCCTCACCCACAAAGCTAATCGATATTGTGAGGATTGGAAAACAGCTGCTCATGACAAGAGGAAGCCTGACTACCTTCAGTATTGCAAATGATGTGGCAAAATATTTCGCTATTATTCCGGCTCTGTTTATGGGTCTTTATCCCGGGCTTGCGAAGCTGAATATTATGGGGCTTCACAGTGCCGAGAGTGCGATCTTCTCAGCCATTATCTACAATGCCCTGATCATCATCGCATTGATACCGCTGGCATTGAAGGGAGTCAAATACCGCGAAGTCTCCGCCGGGAAGTTGCTGTCCAGAAACCTGCTGGTCTATGGCGTGGGCGGCATTATTGCCCCGTTTATCTGCATAAAGCTGATCGACATGCTTCTGGTATTGACAGGACTGTTCTAAAAGAGAGGATGGAAGAATTATGAAGAAAGAAAAAGGAGTTTTTTCCAGGGCTTTGATTCTATTTTTGATTATGATGGTGGTTTGCGGGCTGATCTATACCTTGGCAATCACCGGAATAGCACAGGTCTTTTTTGGAAAAAAAGCGAATGGAAGTATTATTGAAGTGAATGGCGTGAAATATGGCAGCCAGCTCTTGGCTCAGCAGTTTAATGACGAGGAACATATGTGGGGCAGGATCATGAATATTGATGTGGACACCTACAAGGATGACGAGGGAAATATCCTGATGTATTCCTCCGCCTCAAACAAATCTCCGGCAGGGGAGGAGTTTGAGGAGGCAGTGGCACAGAGGGTCAGCATGATCAAAGAGGCGAATCCGGATGCAAAGGAGGAGGCCATCCCGGTAGAATTGGTTACAGTGTCCGGAAGCGGGCTGGACCCTCACATCTCCCCGGCGGCGGCAGAGTACCAGGTACCGCGTCTGGCAAAGGCCAACGATATGACTGAGGACCAGGTCAGGGAGGTCATCAAAAAGTATACAAACGGCAAACTATTTGGTATACTTGGAGAAAATACGGTAAATGTTTTGGAAGTAAACCTGGCTCTGGATGGTATCCTCGCCGAATAGAGAGGAATGGACTTATGAGTGAAAATCGACCTGATCCAAATAAACTTTTGAAAGAGATTAATGAAGAGGAGCAGAGGAAGAACAGGGGAAAACTGAAGATCTTCTTTGGATATGCAGCAGGCGTGGGCAAAACCTACGCCATGCTGCAGTCTGCACATACAGCTATGGAGGAGGGGATGGATGTGGTTGCCGGATATATCGAGCCCCACGCCAGACCGGAGACCATGGCTCTTTTGAATGGTCTGGAGGTACTGCCTGTCCGGGAGATATCATACAGAAATATTGTTCTGAGGGAGTTTGACCTGGACCGTGCCGTCAGCAGGAAACCACAGCTTATCCTGGTGGATGAACTGGCGCACACAAATGCCCAGGGATGCCGGCACAGGAAACGGTATCAGGACATACAGGAGCTGTTGAAACATGGAATCAATGTTTACACTACCGTAAATGTACAGCACCTGGAGAGCCTGGCTGATATAGTTGCCTCCATAACAGGGGTGATGGTAAAGGAGCGCATCCCAGACTTTATTTTTGACAATGCCAATCAGGTGGAACTGGTGGATATTGAGCCGGAGGAACTACAGGAACGACTGAAGGAGGGGAAGATCTACCGGAAAAATCAGGCAGGAAGTGCTATGGATCATTTCTTTCAGGCAGACAATCTGACTGCGCTCAGAGAGATTGCGCTGCGGCGTACCGCGGACCATGTAAATCAGACAACGGAAAAGAGCAGAGAGCGGAATCCGGACAGCGAGTATTATACGGATGAACACATCATGGTCTGTCTTTCCCCCTCCCCCTCAAGTGCAAAGGTGATCCGCGCGGCAGCCAGAATGGCCAAGGCATTCAAGGCGAGATTTACGGCGGCACATGTGGAGGAACCGGGAGCGGAACGGCTTGGGGATGAGGACGCCATGAGGCTTCGTATGAATCAGAGACTGGCGGAACAGCTGGGGGCTAAGACAGTGGTGCTCTACGGAGGTGATATTACACGGCAGATTGCAGAGTACGCCCGTGTTTCCGGGGTATCTAAGATCGTACTGGGCAGAAGCTACAACAAAAGGAGTCCCTTTACGCGCCAGGTAAGTTTTTCGGACCAGCTGTCCCGATTGCTGCCCAAGACAGAGATTTATCTGATACCGGATACCTATGAGAACCGATACGCCAAGAAGTATGTCCGCAGGCGGGAGCGGGAAGACAGGAAAAAAACAATGCTGCGGGATGTGGGGGCGACTGCCGTGATCCTGATAGGAGTTACTGCCATATCCCTGCTGTTCGGTTACTGGAAATTTGACGAGGCAAATATTATTACCCTTTATATTCTGGGCATTCTGATGAATGCACTAGTGACTGAGAGCCAGGTCTTCAATATTTTGGCCTCTGTGCTCAGTGTAGCCTGTTTTAATTTCTTTTTTACCAATCCCAGATGGACCCTGCTGGTGGATAAGCCCGGCTATATTGTTACCTTTGGCATTATGTTCCTGGCAGGTTTCATCACAGCATTTCTGGCAAAAAAGGTCAAGATTTTCGGCCGCCAGGCTGCCAAGCGGGCATGGAGGATGGAGACCCTGCTGGAAACGAGCCAGAAGCTTCAGATAGCAAAGGATAGTGTACAGATAGCGGAAGTGATGGGCAGACAGCTGGTCAAACTTTTGGACAGAGATATTATCTACTATGGGGGTGATCCGGAGATAGAGACGGAGGTACTCAGATTCCCCAAAGAAGAGGACAGCCAAATTGAGCTGCTGCTGTCCCAGGATGAAGTGGCGGTGGCAGTGTGGTGCTGCCGAAACAACAAACATGCCGGGGCAATGACCAATACCCTTCCGGGTGCAAAGGGGCTTTACTTAGCTGTGCGAAGCGGTGAGCGTGTGTTTGGCGTGGTTGGAATATGCATGGGAGAGAAATATATGTCCGCCTTTGACGAGAGCCTGATGAATGCCATCCTGAACGAGGCGGCTATGGCTTTGGAGAGAGACTATGTCAGCAAAGAAAAGCTGCAGGCCGATATGAAGATGAAGCAGGAGCAGCTCAGGGCCAATCTTCTGCGAAGCATTTCCCATGATCTGCGCACTCCCCTGACAAGTATTTCCGGAAACTCGGGAATACTCTTGGAGCAGGAGCTAAATTTATCCGGTGAACAGAAGCATAAACTGTATGAAGGCATTTACGATGATTCTGTCTGGCTGTACAATCTGGTGGAAAATCTGCTGTCTGTCACCAGAATTGAAAATGGAAATATGCAGCTGAATTTGCAGCCTGAGCTTTTGGAGGATGTGATCCAGGAGGCGTTGACCCACATTAAGAGAAGAACGCAGGGACATGTGATACGGATAGACCTGCAGGATGAGTTTCTTATGGCCTGGATGGATGCCAAGCTGATTATGCAGGTAATCCTGAATATTGTGGACAATGCTCTGAAATATACGTCTGAGGGAACAAGCATTGTCATCTCTGCGAAAAAAAGACTGGGGAGAATACTGGTGGAAATTGCGGACAATGGGGAAGGGATTTTGGATGCCAGCAAAGAGAGGATATTTGACATGTTCTATGCGGAAAATAAGACGTTGGCGGACAGCAGAAGAAGCATGGGGGTGGGCCTGGCACTGTGCAGGTCTATTGTGGCGGCCCACGGCGGAAAGCTGACTGTGAGAGACAATATACCAAAAGGCAGTATTTTTGCTTTTGACCTGAGAGAAGAGGAGGTAGAGGGGATTGGCAGCGAAGCATAACCTTTTGATTGTAGAGGATGAGAAGGCCATCAGCAACCTGATTGCCACCACACTGGAAACACAGGGATACCACTATACAAAGGCCAAAAACGGCAATCAGGCGATGATAGAGATCGTGTCCCGCCGCCCGGAGATCATTCTTTTGGACCTGGGGCTTCCGGATATGGATGGAATGGATATCATTAAGAAGGTCCGGACCTTCTCTTCGGTTCCGATTATCGTGATCAGCGCCAGGAATGAGGACAGGGACAAGATTGAGGCATTGGACGCCGGGGCGGATGATTATTTGACCAAGCCCTTCAGCGTGGAGGAACTCTTGGCCAGACTCCGATCTACTTTCCGGAGGATCAGCTATATGCAGGGGAGTTCAGGAGCAGAAAGTACTATATTTGAGAATGGGGATCTGAGAATCGACTTTGCGGCGGCCGCCGTGTATATGAAGGGAGCGGAAGTCCACCTCTCGCCCATTGAATACCGGCTCTTGTGCCTGCTGGCGAGAAATGTGGGCAAGGTCCTCACCCACCAGTACATGATGCATGAGGTCTGGGAAAATGTCCAGGGCAGTGATATTCCCTCTCTTCGTGTGTTCATGGCAACACTCAGAAAGAAGATAGAGCCGGACAGGGAAAATCCCGCCTATATCCACACAAGAGTGGGTATCGGATATAAGATGAACCGGATAGGAGCAGGGCCGGATGAAAAATGAATTTGCCATTCTCAAAAGTAAGCCGCTTAAGTATACTGTCACGGCACTCTGCCTGCTGGCAGCAGCAACGGGGCTGGGCTGGTTCTTTGAAAAGGCCGGCTTTTCAGATACCAATGTTGTGCTGCTGTATATCCTGGCAGTCCTGGTCACCTCCAGGCTGACAGAGGGGTATGCGGCAGGGCTTTTGACTTCTGTTGCGGCTACCCTGGCCTTTAATTACTTTTTTACGGAGCCGTATTACACGCTTAACGTCAATGATCCGGCTTATCTGATTACCTTTGGGATCATGACCGGAGCGGCAGTGGTCACCAGCGCATTGACCTCCAAGGCAAAGGAGAGCGAGATAAACGCCCTGGAGCGGGAGCGGGAGACACAGGCCCTATACCAGTTTACCAGCCATCTGGCTGAGGCGTCAGATACGTCGGAGATTGCCCGGGCCGCCGTGAAGGCTGCCGGAAACCGGCTAGACTGCAGAGCAGTTTTTCTCTGCTTTAGCGAGGAGGGAAAGGCGGAAGCTAATTTTATCCAGGTAGAGGAGGACGGTGCGACCGTCAGGAGAACGCAGGCGGATGAGGAGCTGACACATAGAATACAATTTCTGAAAAAGGATTATGATGAAAACGGAGCGTTTTTTGATTATCCGGTATACAGTAAAGGTCAGATACTCGGAATTGTGCGGATACCCAGGGAACGGGCCGTACGTTTTTCCGATGGGGACAACCGGTATTTGCACTCACTTCTGGAGTGTACTGCACTGGCTCTTGGTAGAGAGTACTCCGTAAAGCAGCAGGTCAGATCCCGCCAGGAGACCATACAGGAGCGCTACAGGAGTAACCTGCTGCGGGCTATATCCCATGATTTGAGAACGCCTCTTTCCGGTATTATGGGCACCTCTGAGATGATTATGGATATGTCGGATAAAAAAGATCCCAGGTACGGGCTGGCCAAAGGAATATGCAAGGATGCCCACTGGCTCCATGCCCTTGTGGAGAATATTTTGAGCCTGACGAAGCTTCAGGAGGGCCGGCTGATTCTTGCCAGGCAGCCGGAGGCCGCGGAGGAGATCATCGGTGAGGCGATCCGCCGCCTTGCGTCCAGGGCCCCGGAGTATGAGATATCCGTGAAGGTGCCGGATGAAGTGCTGATGGTTCCCATGGACGGTAAACTGATTATGCAGGTGCTGATTAATCTTTTGGACAATGCGGTGAAACACTCTGAGCCAGGCCGGGAAATCAGTATCTGTGTTCAAAAAGATACCTCAAGAGAGGAAGCGGTTTTCACTGTGTCAGATAGAGGCGAAGGAATTGCACAGAAGGATATTCCAAATATATTCCAAACCTTTTACACCTCCCAGATCAAACCCGCGGATGCCAAAAAGGGGATTGGACTGGGACTGCCCATCTGCGAGGCTATCATAAAAGCCCATGGGGGAAGGATTACCGGAAGAAACAGGACAGACGGACATGGGGCGGAGTTTTTATTTACGCTGCCGCTCACAGTAAAAAAGGAGGATGAGAAGATTGAGCCAATATCATGAGGTGATTTTGGTTGTGGAGGATGATGTGCAGATCCGCAATTTTATCTGCTATGCGCTCAGAGCAGAAGGATTTCAGTGTATCACCGCAGGAAATGCCAGGGATGCGCTGCACAAACTGGTTATGGAACCGGCGGAAATGATGCTGCTGGATTTGGGACTGCCGGACCTGGACGGAATGGAAGTGGTACGCAAAGTCCGGGAATGGTCAGAGCTGCCGATTATCATTGTGTCAGCAAGGGACCAGGACCGGGAGAAGGCGGCTGCCCTGGATGCTGGCGCGGATGATTATCTGACAAAACCCTTTTCCGCTACAGAGCTGCTTGCGCGCATACGGGTGGCGCTGCGCCACCTGTACCGTCAGGGTCTCCCAAAAACCCAGTCCGTCTATCTGGTGGGAGAACTGGAGCTGGATGTGGAGAGGCATCAGGCGGTACTGGAAGGCATGCCTCTCCATCTGACGCCCATGGAGTTCAGCCTTATGACCCTTTTTATGAAAAATGCGGGCAAAGTGCTCACCAGCGGCTATATATTGAAGGAGGTCTGGGGAGCTCCGGCAGACTCGGACACACAGGCTCTGCGCGCACTGATGGCGGGCTTAAGAAGAAAAATTGAAAAGAATCCTGCAACGCCCAGGTATCTTCTGACCGAAGTTGGGATCGGATACCGGATGGCAGGGGAATAGGGAGGGACAGAGTATTTTGTCCCTCTCTATTTTTCTCACAGGATTTTCACAGGAAAAGAAAAACTATCACACCGTTCTCACACAGCCCCGGCTATAATCTAATTGTAAAGAAAAGGAGGTAAGTATTATGAGAGATTTGAGAGAGAGGGAACAATTATTTGAACTGTGTGAGACAGTCCGGGGGCTTTGTACCTGGGAAAATATAGAGCAGTGCAGAAAAATGGTCCGTGAGGTCATGGGAAAATACCCGGATGCAGCGGAGCCCCACAATCTGTACGGGATACTGTTGGAAAAGAAGGGAGACCACACAGGAGCCATGCGCCATTTCAGAGCGGCGTGGGCTTTGGACCCTGGTTATGCTCCTGCCAGAAAGAACCTGGATCGATATGGAAGTTTTTTCGCTGTGAAAAGTCCTGCATATGACGAGAAGGACTGCCAGGAGGTTCTTTCTTTAAAGAGAAAAAGACTTTAAAAAATGAGAGGGGTGCGCTATAATACAAATATAAAATGGTGGTTTTAAGAATATAACTGGAGGAGTGGTAATATGACAATCGATGAAGCAATCACTGTACTGGAAATGCAGGAGGAAATTTTACAGTTTTCACATTTCACCAATGAGGACGCATGGGAATTGGGCTGTATCATTGCAGCGGAGGCCAAGCGCAAACATTTTCCCGTGGCGGTGAGTATTCGGCTGAACAATGGTTTTACGGTGTTCCAATACGCTTCAGACGGAACCAACCTGAACAATGAGAACTGGATGGCAAGAAAAGTCAATACAGTGAAAACACTGGAGCACAGCAGCCTCCACACTTATATGATGCTTCAGAAAAGCGAAGAGAATCTGGGGGACTGGTTCCTGGATTCCAAAAAGTTCGCTGCCTGTGGAGGCGGTTTTCCCGTTCGCGTTGAGGAAGTGGGAGTGATTGGCACCATTGTAGTTTCCGGCCTGGATCATGTGTCAGACCACGAGCTGATCGTAAAATGTGTCAGCAGGTATCTGCATATTGATGAGGTACCCAGGATTCCAAGAGAGCTGTGAAGAGATCTGACGTACAGGCAAATAGTATTTGAAAAACAGTAAAAATATAGTGCCGGAGCGGCCTTGAAGGCAGTGGAATGTCTGTCTATATGGGAGCTTCGGCGTTTTGTTTTTATACGGCCTTTTATTTTATTAAGAATTATTAATTTACAAGTATTTTACTTGTGGTTCTAATGGGAAAAGAGTAAAATAAAGGTAGAAAGAAAGGGCAAACTACAAGAAAAAGAAAGAAGGTGTTTTTATGAAAAAGCGTTTATTTTCAGTACTTTTGACCCTCTGTCTGGTGCTTGGCATGCTGCCTTTACAGGCTTTTGCCGACAGTGAGGGTAAGGACGCTAAATCAGCGGAACCTACGGTCTCCGTTTCAGGAACAACGGAGGCCGGAAAGCAGTTGAGTGCGGACCTCTCCAAGCTCTCCGATAAAGATAAGGCAGTCGTTCAATGGCAGAAAAAGGCCAAAGGAGATTCGGACAGCAAGGCGAAAAATGTGGGAGACGGAAAGACAACCTATACTCTGAAACAGGAGGATGCAGGAAGTGTGTTCCGTGTTTCTGTTAAGGAGAACAAGGACTCGGACAAAAGCCTTGTGTCTGGCTGGACAAAAGAGGTAACAGGATCTAAGGACAGCGAAAAGGACAAGAAGAGCGAGAAAGAAACCGAGAAGAGCACGGAGGAAACAAAGTCATCCGAGAACTCTAAGGAAACCGGCAGCACAAAAGAGACGGCAGAGACAAAAGAAACTCAGACAGAAAAAGCATCGGAAGGGTCTAAGGAGACCGAAAAAGCCAAAGAAACTGAGAAGGCAAAGGAGCCTGACAAGGGTAAAGAGACAGAACCCTCCAAGGAAGCAGAGACTCAGAAAGAGACCCAGGATACTCAAAACCCCAAAGACACATCCAAGGAGACGGATAATAAACAGGCCAAGGATACAGGCAGCGTGACCTTAACACCGCAGATCCTGGAACTGAACTATGTGTCAGGATACGCAGGAAAATCTGAGGAAATTACTCTCAAAAATGAGACAGCAGCGGAGATTGAGATTGCAGAGATTACCCCTTCTGATATTTTAACCGGGTGTGCCAACCTGAAGGTGGGTGACAAGATTGCCGCCGGCGGTTCCGTTGTTTTTAAGGTAAATGTGACTGACGGGAAAGCAGTCGGTGATTATGCCGGTACGCTGGTAATCAAGGACACTAAGGGAACAACTTATACTTTGACAGTAAAGCTTCATGTGGCGGAAGCTGCCTACACCGTTGCGGTGACTCCTGCATCCAAGGATTTCGGAATTTTGACAACAGGGTACGCTGCACCGGAGGCGCAGAAATTTGAAGTGAAAAATACTGGAAATTCCAGCGTCAGTCTCACGAATCCTACGGCAAAGAATTTTGTGGTTAGTGGATTGAGCAAGGCGAAGCTGGAGGCTGGTGAGACAGCAGAGTTTACGGTTCAGCCAAAGGTAGGGTTGACAGCGGGAACGTATCAGGAGAAGATCACCGTAGCAACAGACCACAATACTTCTGCTGAAATCACTGCGAATTTCGCGGTGAAGGATGCTGCGAACTATGCAATCGGCGTATCTCCTGCCCAGTATGACTTTGGCGCTTTGACCATTGGATATAAGCAGCCGGAGGCAAAGACAGTTGAAATTGTGAACTTAGGAAACGCGGCTTTGAAACTCACCCAGCCCACAGCAGTAAATTTCAATGTGGGCACACTCTCCGCGGCAGAGTTGGCTCCGGGAGCAAAAGCAACCTTTACAGTACAGCCGAAAGCAGGATTGGAAAAGGGGATTTATGAGGATACAATTAAAGTAACGACCGATCAGGCAAGTGCATCCGGTGAGGTGAAAGTATTGTTCACAGTGGCAGGCAACAAGCTTATCAGCATTGTAAAGCCCTCGGAGGTAACCGCCAAAAACGGCCGGGCAAAACTCGCCAGTTCTTTGGGACTGCCTGAGAAGGTAAGGATCAAGACCGCAGATGGTGAGAAGAAGGCTAAGGTTACCTGGGATGTGGGAAGCACAGACTACAGCAAGTATACGCTTACAAAGCAGCGTTTTACCGTAAAGGGAAAAGTGACTCTGCCTGACGGAGTCAGCAATCCAGATGGTGTTTCTCTGGAGACTTCCATCAAGGTAACCGTAAAGGCACATGACCCGGAAGTTCCAAGTAAATCTGAGAATAAGATTTCTGGAATAGAGGAAGGAAAGTATTACAATGCTAACACCAACCTGACCTTTAAGGCAGTCGGCGGCGGCATGGACAACAGCAGCCCCAAGAAAGGGGATGTGAGATACGAACCAACCAGTTGGATTATTGACCGTACCACCAGCTTTACCGGCGGATCTTATGAGGGAACCTTCAAGATTCTCAACAACGGAACCTACACGTTGAAAGTTACCTTCAATAGACAGGTGTACAATGGAAGCAAATGGGAGTCAGATCAGACGACAGACACCAAGTCAGTGAACTTCCATATCGTGAACGGAACTGTGCAGAAGACGAACAATGGAAACACAAAAACAGCGGTAAAGACAGGGGATGAATCTCCCATTGCTATGCTGATCATTATCTGTGCGGTCTGCGTAATCTGCATCGGAGGAGTTCTGATCTCCAAGAACAGAAAGCGCAGAAGCCAAAAAGAATAGTCAGAGTATCCAAGCCATATCAGATGGAAGAGGGGCTGTGAAACACAGTGAGCTTCCGGTGATTGGGTGAGAGAACTCTAAACAATGAGAGTGCAGCGCTTGGCGCTGCATTCTTTCTGTGTGTGGATAATACAGGTAATCTCCCAGAATGGGATAACCCAGGTATTTCATGTGCACGCGAATCTGATGGGTACGTCCTGTCTCCAGTTGCAGGGATACGAGGGAGCAGTTATCTTTGCATGCAATTCTGCGGTAGTGGGTCACTGCAGGAGCGCCATTTTCAAAGTCTACACAGCGCTCGAGTAGAGAGCCCTCTTTTCTGGCAATGGGAGCGTCTATGGTACCTTCCAAAGGAGAAATCCCGGAAACAATGGCCTGGTATTCTCTGTGTATTTCCCGGCTTGCTACCATCTGTGATAAGATGGCAGCACTCAGCATATGCTTTGCTACAATTAAAAGTCCGGTGGTGTCTCTATCCAGTCGGTTGATACAGCGGTATACAAAGGGGATGCCCTGGCTTGAAAAGTGCCAAACAATACCATTTGCAAGGGTATTTTCATGATTGTTGAAAGAGGGATGGATCGGGGTATCGGCGGGCTTATTGACAATCAAAAGATCCTCATCCTCATACAGAATTGAAAGGGGCATAGGAATCGGACGGATGGTGGTGGAGGTGTTTTCTTCCGCAAGCAGGATTGTGACGCGATCTCCTGGGGAGAGTATCTGATTTGTAAATGCCGGACTTCCGTTGAGGCATATGCTGCTTGGGGTTTCCCTAAGACTAGTTAGTATATGTCTGGAAAAGCCCTTTGCCCTGAGAAAGCAGCCGATACTTTTTCCGGTATCTATGTCAGTTATATGATATTCTAAAGTTCTTTTCATGAGAGAGCTCCTTGGCTTTTTATAAACGAAACAAAGGTATTTTAACAGAACTGCACATTTACTGCACTGTTACGACTATACAACAGAGTGTAAAGCGTGTCAATATTTTGGAAAATAAGGAGAGTATCAGAACTTTAAAGCGGCACTAATTAGACGCTTTAAAGTGTGACCAAAATTAGCCAAATTCCTATCTTTTCCTTTTCAACTAAGTGGAAATCTTGTACAATATGAGTTAGCTTCAGGTACAAAGATTGTATCTGAATTGCGCTTTTGCGCGACAAACTGATAAAGAAAAGGAGAGGAACAAATGGAGAGAGAGAAGTTTGGCTCAAGGCTTGGATTCATCCTTATTTCAGCGGGATGTGCCATTGGTCTGGGCAATGTATGGAGATTTCCATACATAACGGGAGTTTATGGAGGAGCGGCATTTGTGCTTATTTATCTGTTCTTCCTGCTGATTCTGGGGCTTCCCATTATGGTCATGGAGTTTGCCGTGGGGAGGGGGAGCCAGAAAAGTGCTGCCTTGTCCTTTGATGTGCTGGAGCCGAAGGGGACTAAATGGCATTGGTACAAATGGGGAGCTATGGCGGGAAATTATCTGCTTATGATGTTTTACACAACCATCGGTGGCTGGATGATTCTGTACTTTATAAAGATGGCTACAGGTCAGTTTGAGGGTATGAACACAGAACAAGTGCAGGGGGCTTTCGGTGAGCTGATGGGTCAGCCGTGGCTTATGACCGGGTTTATGGTGCTTGTGGTTGTGATAGGTTTTGCCATCTGTGCAAAAGGACTAAAAAATGGTGTTGAGAAGATTACCAAAGTAATGATGGTCAGTCTTCTGGTGCTAATGATTGTGTTGGCAGTGCGCTCTGTTCTTCTGCCAGGAGGGCAGGCCGGGCTGAAATTTTATCTGTATCCTGACTTTGGAAAGCTTATGGATGCAGGGCTGGGAGAAGTGATTTATGCGGCCATGGGCCAGGCATTTTTTACTCTTAGTCTGGGAATCGGGGCACTGGCGATTTTTGGAAGTTACATTGGAAAAGAGCGCTCTCTGATGGGAGAGGCAGTCAGCGTCACAGTGCTGGACACCTTTGTGGCATTGATGGCAGGATTGATTATATTTCCAGCGTGTTTTGCTTACAACGTAGAACCCAACAGCGGGCCCGGACTAATTTTTATCACCCTGCCGAATGTGTTTAATGAGATGGCGGGAGGCAGACTGTGGGGAAGCTTATTCTTCCTATTTATGTCATTTGCGGCCCTGTCCACCATAATCGCGGTATTTGAAAATATTATTTCCTTTGCAATGGATTTAACAGGGTGCAGCAGAAAGAAAGCTGTAGTCTGCAATTTGATAGGCATCATAGTACTCTCCATGCCCTGTGTGCTTGGATTTAACGTACTCAGTGGGTTTACGCCCTTTGGGGAGGGGAGTAATGTGTTAGATCTCGAGGACTTTATAGTCAGCAATAATCTGCTTCCGTTTGGAAGTCTAATCTATCTTTTGTTTTGTACTTACAAGATTGGATGGGGATTTGACAACTTCCTTGCAGAGGCCAATACGGGAAAAGGGATGAAATTTCCAAGGTGGATGAAGGGATATGTGAAGTATATTCTGCCACTCATAGTCATTGTGATTTTTGTTATGGGATATATTACAAAATTTATCTAAATTTCAGAACCGACCGGGTCATTTTTCAAAACTGACCTGGTCGGTTTTGAAAAATGACCCGGTCGAAATTTAAATTTTTGTTAGTTTTGCACAAGTACTTTTTGAATTTCCACGATGTACATGGTGTGATAGTCTTTATCCGGATACCATTTTTGTTCAGGCTCAGGATCAATAAAGCATTCCGGTTTATACTCCTGGGCATAGAGCTTGCGGCAGATCAGCACGGTGTTGGCCTCTGAGAAGTAAGGTGTCTCTCCATCGTGGGAGATGGTGAGACCGGACTTCTGGATTTTATCTTCGTCTCTGCCAGATACGCTTCCCATATAACTTAGCGTTTTGCGGTGGGAATGATCCAGGACAGAGAGTGAAAAGGTATCTGAGCCGTCAATGAATTCTTTGGTGTAGCGCTGGGGACGGATCACCACAAAGGCTACATTTTTGCCCCACATCACTCCCACACCGCCCCAGGAGGCGGTCATACTGTTGGCTTTGCCTTCTTTTTCTGCTGTAACCAGCAGCCATTCTTTTCCTATCATAGTAAATGCGTTTTTCGGAAGCTCTTCCGGTTTGATTTCTTTGAAATTCATAGTTAATTCTCCTTTGGTGATGGGAGTTTTCCACTCCTGAATTATTTCTTACAGTCAGCGCATTATATGCGCTGACCTGTTGAATTGTTACTTTGATTTTACTTTATTCCACAGTTCATTGTAAACCACCTCAGCGTCTTCGCCCAGATAATGGAAGGTTTCGCAGCGCTCCAGCTCGGAATCATCGGGAAATGCGATGGCACTGTTTCGGATTTCTTCATCCTCTATCAATTTGCGCGCTTCCACATTGGGGGTTGAGTATGTGATGTAGTCAAAGTTCATAAGTGCAATGTCCGGACGGCAGAGGAAATTGATGAATGCCTCTGCATTTTCTTTGTGCTCCGCATTTTTGGGTATGACCCAGGAATCAATCCAGATATTAGATCCCTCCTTGGGAATGACATATTCCAGATCCGGATTCTCTGACTGTGTGTAGATGGCTTCCCCGGAATAAATCACACCGATTGCCGCCTCGTTTCCAATCATTTTGTCCCTTACCTGGTCAATCACATATGCCTGCACCAGGGGCTTTTGCTGTATCAGCATATTGGTTGCCTCTGTAAGTTCATCCAAATCCGTTGAATTTAAAGAATAGCCCAGATACTTTAGCGTTACACCAAAGGCATCCCGGACGCTGTCCTGCATCAGGATATTGTCTTTGTATTTTTCATCCCAGAGTACACTCCAGCTGTCAATGGGCTCTTTCACCATTGTCTTGTTGTAGAGAATTCCTACAGTACCCCAGCAGTAGGGGACCGAGTATTTGTTCTGAGGATCAAACTCCCTGGACTTATCCATGTAAGCTGTTCCGATATTTTTAAGATTTGGAACATTCTCATAATTGATTTCCGCCAGCAGGTTATTGTCAACCATCTTTTGAATCATATAGTCAGAGGGACAGACTACATCATAGGCGATGGCTCCGGACTGTATTTTGGGATACATGATCTCATTTGTTTCATATTCCTCATAAATCACATCTATTCCCGTTTCTTCCTCAAAGAGTGTGATCACCTCCGGGTCCATGTACTCCCCCCAATTGTAAACAATGACTTTGTTGTCCGTAGACATGGTTCCCCTGGAAGCGTAGTAAAAGCCGCCGCAGACAATCAACAGAACCATAGCCACGGGCAGTGCCCTGCGCAGCAGGAAAAAGACAGCTCGGCTGCGTCTGGTGATCACCTTCTGGACCGGCTTTGCCTTCCCTTCAGATTTGGGAGACACATTGATGAGGATCAGCAGGATCAGAACAGTCAAAAAGAGAATGGTGGAGAGGGCATACATCTCAGGCTTTATCCCCTTTCTCACCTCAGAGTAGATCTTGGTGGACAGGGTGTCAATGCCAGGTCCCTTTGTAAAATGGGTGATCACAAAGTCATCCAGGGACATGGTAAAGGCCAGCATAAACCCTGAGAGCACCCCGGGCATAATGTCAGGGAATACCACCTTGAAAAATGCCCTGACCGGGGAAGCACCCAGGTCCAGAGCTGCCTCGTACGTATGCCGGCTGGTCTGTTTGAGCTTGGGCATAACACTCAGGATCACGTAGGGAATATTGAAGGTAATATGCGCGATCAGTATGGTTCCAAACCCCAGTGTAATCCGAAACGCGATAAAAAGCAGCATCAGGGAGATACCCATGACAATCTCAGCGTTCAGCATAGGGATATTGGTAAGTCCCATGTAGAGAGTGCGGAATTTCTTTTTCATTCCCTGAATACCGATAGCAGCTGCGGTCCCTATGACAGTGGCAGCGAGAGCGGAAATCAGTGCGATCAGGAGAGTGCTGTAGAGTGCGTTCATTATGGCGTTGTTCTGAAAGAGTTCATAGTACCATTTCAGGGTAGCGCCGCCCCACTTTGCTCTTGTCTTGGAGGCGTTGAAGGAGAGCACCATCAGAGTGACAATGGGGGCATACAGCAGTATAAATATCAAAGCCAAATAGATCTTTTCCAGTGATTTCTTGATCAAAACGCTGTTCCCTCCCCATCCTTGTCATATTTGGCCACAACAGCCATACTGGCAATAATAAATACCATCAAAACCAGGGAGAGACCGCTGCCCACATTCCAGTTGCTGCTCTGCTTAAAGGCCTGCTCTATGACATTGCCGATCAGCAGAATCTTTCCGCCTCCCAAAAGGTCAGAGATCACAAAGGTAGTGAGCGCCGGAACAAACACCATGGTAATGCCGCTTATGATACCGGGTGTGCTGAGCGGCAGAGTAATCTTAAAAAAGGTCTGTATATTGTTGGCGCCTAAATCCCGCGCTGCATTGATCACATTTGGATCAATCTTTATGAGCACATTATAAATGGGAAGCACCATGAAAGGCAGAAAGTTGTATACCATACCCAGTACAATGGCGTAGGGCGTGTTGATGATATCTAAAGAGGGCAGGTTAAGTGCCCCCAGGATATTATTGATCACTCCGGTTTTTTCCAAAAGAGTCTGCCAGGCCAGAGTCCTCAACAAAAAGTTCATCCACATGGGCAGGATAAAGATCAGGACAATAAAGCTGGACTGGTTTACATTTTTCCCTGCCAAAATCATTGCGAGAGGATAGGCCAGCAAAAGACAGATAACCGTACTGATGAAGGCCAGCAGCAGAGCCATACCCAGGGCCTTTAAGTTCTCCGCAGTGGTGATCTTGGCAATATTTGACAAGGTAAAGGCAGCGTCTGCATCTGTGAGTCCATAGTAGAAGATCATAAGCAGAGGAATCACCACAAAGCTGATTGACCAAAACAGATAAGGCCCTGCCAGGAGCCGTTTATTCTTCAATGTTTACCGCCTCCTCGTCCTCAGATACCGGTTTGTTCATGATCTGGATGTCAAAAGGATCAACCCGGATTCCCACCTCTGTGCCAACGGGAAACATATCTGTGCTGTGCACCAGCCATTCGTGGTTGTTGGCCATCACTTCCATCTCATAATGTACACCCTTGAAGATCAGATGGCTGACTACGCCCTGGATCAGGCCTTCCTCAGGCTTCACCAGGTCTATATCCTCCGGGCGGATAACCACATCCACCGGACGGTTTTTGCCAAACCCCACATCCACACAGGGGAAGGGAACGCCCAGAATCTTCACCAGTTTGTCCTGAATCATAGTTGCTGCGATGATGTTGCTCTCACCGATAAAATCCGCCACAAAGGCGTTCTCAGGTTCATTGTAGATGTCCTCCGGAGTTCCGATCTGCTGGATGTATCCCTGGTTCATGACTACAATGGTATCCGACATGGTCAGGGCTTCCTCCTGGTCGTGGGTCACATAGATAAAGGTAATCCCCAGCTCATTTTTCAGGCGGATCAGCTCATACTGCATATCCTGGCGAAGCTTTAAATCCAGAGCTCCCAGGGGTTCATCCAGGAGCAGAACCTTGGGTTCATTGACAATGGCCCTGGCTATTGCAATGCGCTGCTGCTGGCCTCCGCTCAGAGATTCCGGGGAGCGGTTTTCGTAGCCGTCTAAGTTCACAAGTTTCAGGGCATACTTAATTTTATCATCAATATACTCCTTGCTCTTCCCCTTGATCTTCAGGCCAAAGGCAATGTTCTCCGCAATACTCATATGGGTGAACAGGGCGTATTTCTGAAAAACGGTGTTCAGCTGGCGCTTATTTGGCGGGAGATTAGTGATATCCTGGCCGTCAAAGATCACCTTTCCCGAGTCAGGACTTTCAAATCCGCCCATGATGCGCAGGGTAGTGGTTTTTCCGCATCCACTAGGGCCTAGAAGCGTAAGAAACTCATTTTCTCGGATATAGAGATTCAGTTCATCCAGTACGGTCTGATTGCCATAGGATTTGGTAATGTTGATCAGATCAATTAATTTGTTGCTCATAAGAGTCCTCCTGGTAACGTTTATTCCCGCGGGCAACGGGCAAAGCAGCCGTGCTTGCAGCGGGGGTGTTGACTAAAAGCTGGGAGGTGAGCTGACCCAGATCAGGACAGCGGGCACCTTGCCTCTGTTTTCGATATAGTGGCGCTTCGACGGGACAAAATAAAAAGATTCCCCCTTTTTGGCCCTAAATGTCTGGTTTCCTATGTGAAGAATCACAGAACCGCTCAGAATATACCCGAATTCCTCCCCCTCATGGGGCAGATCCGGGTAAGTGGAACCATCCGGCTCCAGAGTGAGACGGATAGGCTCCATAATATTCTTCTGCGCATTTGGTATAATCCATTCAACCTTGTTGGACAATTCCGTGTCAACTTTTTCAAAATAGTCATCTGGGTGGAACACAATCTGCTCCTGGTCCGTGTCGCAGAAAAATTCGTTGAGGTTTGTACCCAGACATTGAAGAATATCCATAAGTGTGGCAATGGATGGGGATGTGAGATCCCTCTCCAACTGGGAGATGAAGCCCTTGGAGAGCTCTGCACGGTCGGCCAATTCCTCCTGAGTCAGGGATTTTGCGACCCGCAGTTCCTTGATTTTTGCGCCTATATTCATAGAGACCTCCTTGATTTACGGTCCTTTTAGAGAGTGACAGTAAAAATAAACTCAAAGTTTAGTAAAAATAAACTTGACACTAAAACTGATTATACAGATTCGTATCCCAATGTCAATACATTTTTGATAGGATTTTTACACTCCTGAATCATTTTCTTACGGTCAGTGCAGTAAATGTACAGACCTGTTGAATAGTTATGGAAAAACAAGTAATTGCTATTAACAAAAGAAAGAGTTTATGGTAAGATAAAAACAAGCCAAGTTGACAGACAGAAAACAAGGAGGAAAATAGAGATGAGCAAAGATAAATACATCGCGTATGTGGGGACCTACACCCATGGAAGCAGTATCGGTATACATGTATATGATCTGGATGTGGAAAACGGATATATGACAGAGAGGAATGTGATCCCA
This sequence comes from Ruminococcus sp. 8Y-12, assembly GCF_058119865.1. Taxonomy (NCBI): domain Bacteria; kingdom Bacillati; phylum Bacillota; class Clostridia; order Eubacteriales; family Oscillospiraceae; genus Ruminococcus; species Ruminococcus sp. 8Y-12. The sequence goes on from NZ_CM176623.1 coordinate 3,317,576, forward strand.
GTTAACAATGCCTCCCATATCGCAAAGTCCAATAATGGAAAGTATCTGTATTCCATTGCGGATGAGGGCGTGGAAGTGTTGAAGATTGACGAGAACGGGGATCTGTCGGAGATCAATAAGGTGGGCATAGACGGCATGCGCGGATGCTTTCTCTCCACAGACATTGACGGTAAGTTCCTTTTTGTGGCAGGTTATCACGATGGAAAGATTACGGTGGTGCGTATTCACCAGGACGGCCGCCTGGGCAGTGTGATGGATGGAATCTTTCACCAGGGACTGGGAAGTGTGGCAGAGAGAAATTTCAGACCTCATGTCAGCTGTGCAATGCCCACGCCGGACGGTAAATATCTCTGCGTGGTGGACAATGGAATTGACCAAATCAAGCTGTACACAGTAGATCCGGTAACCGGTAAGCTAAAGCTCTACGACATCCTACGCTGTAAACTGGAGTCCGGTCCACGGTGGATTCGTTTCAGCCGTGACGGAAAATATGCCTATGTGATCTGCGAATTGAGCAATGAGATTCTGGTATACACCTATGACGGCAACGGAAAATCTCCCCAGTTTGAGCTGATACAGACCGTGAGCACTGTAATGGACGCTGCGGAAGGCGCGTGTGCGGCATCCGGACTTCGCATTTCTCCAAGCGGGAAGTACCTTTACTGCTCCACAGCAGGGGACAACAGCGCCGGAGTTTTTCGCATTAATCCGGACACGGGGATGCTGGATCAGCTCTTTATTCTTCCGATCAGCGGCAAATATCCCAAGGATGTGGCCGTGTTTCCGGATGAGAGGACACTGGTGGTACTCAACCACGAGTCGAACGATATCACATTCTTCCGCATTGACTATGAAAAGAAGATTATGACCATGCATGGAAAGCCGATTAAAATTGAGACGCCCAACTGTATTTTGATCTCAAAAGTGGGGGACCAGGAGTAAGAAATGAGGAGAAGAACTTGACAGAAAAAGTCGGTTCATGTAAAATAAAGTCATGCGGCATTAACCCCTTTAATGGCGTAAATAAAAATTTACATTACACCCCTTTAATTGGAGTAGATATGTAATTTTGCTAAGAAAACAGCCACCGGTCACCTCGGTGGCTGTTTTTGTTTAAGAAAAAAAGTCCCTTTTTGCTGTCAGCGGAAAAACCGGATTAGATTTTCCATCTTTGAGTTTACAGAACAGAACATCATATCCAGTAGTGTTATTGCCACCATAGCTTCCACTACCACCACGGCCCTGGGGACTATGACGGGATCATGACGCCCCTTAATATTTACCTGTATACTTTTGCCGTCCCGGGTAATTGTAGACTGTGCGGCAGCTATGGAGGGAGTGGGTTTCACCGCGGCCCTCAGTACAATGTCGCTCCCATCACTGATACCCCCCAGAATGCCGCCCGAGTGGTTGGTGAGCTTTATCCTGTTTTTGTCTGGGGAGAGGGTGTACTGGTCATTGTTGGCGCTTCCGGTGGCCTCGGCCGCCGCCATCCCGTCTCCTATTTCAAAGCCTTTGACAGCGCCAATGGAGAGTATTGCCTTTCCCAGATTGGCGCTCAACTTCTCAAAAGCCGGGTCGCCCACACCGGGTTTCATATTTTTGACAATACACTCAATCATTCCACCGGAGGAATCCTGCGCTTTTATGCACTGATCCAGGTATTCGGCCGCCCTTGCGGCAGCTTCAGCATCCGGCATATAGAGGGGATTGTCAAACACAGTCATGGGGTCAAACCTTGCAGGGTCCGCCGTCACAGGACCTATGGACTTTGTGTAAGTCAGGATACGCACCCCCAGCTGGTCCAAAATCTTACATGCGATGGCACCTGCCGCTACGCGCCCGATGGTTTCCCGGCCGGAAGAGCGGCCGCCCCCACGGTAGTCCCGAAAGCCATACTTTATATCGTAGGTAAGGTCCGCGTGACCGGGGCGGTAATAGTTGGCGATCTCACTGTAATCCTTAGAGCGCTGGGTTTTGTTGTAGACCACCATGGAGATGGGTGTACCCGTAGTTTTTCCCTCAAAAAGTCCCGAGAGAATCTCCACACAGTCCTCCTCCTTGCGGGGAGTGGAGTAACGGCTCTGTCCCGGTTTTCTGCGGTCCAGATATTTCTGTATATCCTCCTCAGACAGAGAAAGACCTGCGGGACATCCGTCCACCACCACACCGATACCTTTTCCATGGGATTCTCCCCAGGTTGTAATTTTAAATATATTTCCAAATGTAGAGCCTGCCATCTTTTCACCTCATCAACTGTTTTTTCCCATTATACAGAATAAAGATGAGGTTTTCAATGCCTCAATTTGAAGAAAAGTATATAGTAACCGGGAGTTTTTGCATAAATTTTGACATAAGCCTTGTACGCTGCATATTATTTAATGAGAGTATTTTATAAAGGAGCAGGCTCGTGGCAGAAAATTTCAGACGCTGCATTGGTTTCATACATGTCATTGAAAAGGGCGATACGCTGTACAAACTGGGAAAAAAATACGGGGTTACGGTATCTGCGCTGATGTTCGCAAATCCCTATGTGAATGTATACAATCTTCAAATTGGAGATGAACTGTGTATACCCAAAATCCGTCCCATTGTTATTCCAATACCGATTGACAAATAGAATATTAATATTTATAATGGCAATAGTATACAAAAACCAGAATATTTTACCCAAAGAGCAGCACTCTTTGGGTAAAGCTTTCGTACATACGAAATTTCTCACGCGAAAAGCAGAAAGGAAGTGTGATTCCATGGAAGGTGGGCCTAGTCCTAGGGAACAGAAAAAAAGAAACAGAATAAAACGCAATTAATCCGCAGGACAGGCTTCGGGGACGATTATCCTGTCCTGGGGATAATCGAAAGGAGTTATGGAGTCATGATAAAAATTTTCAGGACAATCGATGGAGTGATCCATCAGGTAAATGAGGCACAGGAGGGCTGCTGGATTGCACTGATTAATCCCACGGCCACTGAAATACTGGAGATTGCGGAGGAGTACAGCATTGAGCAGGATGATTTAAGGGCCCCTTTGGATGAGGAGGAACGCTCCCGTATCGAAGTGGAGGACGACTATACAATGATCCTGGTGGATATTCCAGTGATTGAGGAGAGAAATGAGAAAGACTGGTATGGCACCATACCTATGTCAATCATTGTGACGGATGAGATTATATTTACTGTCTGCCTCGAAGATACTCCCATCCTCTCCGCATTCATGGACGGAAGGGTGCGCAATTTTTACACATACAAAAAGACACGCTTTATACTTCAGATACTTTACAAAAACGCGACCATGTATCTGCACTACCTGCGCATTATTGACAAGAAGAGTGAAGTGGTGGAGAAGAAGCTCCACGGTTCCACTAAAAACAGGGAGCTGATCGAGCTGCTGGAGCTGGAAAAGAGCCTTGTGTATTTTACCACCTCCCTGCGGTCCAATGAGGTGGTTTTGGAAAAGCTCTTAAAGACAGAGAGCATCAAACATTATCCGGAGGACACTGAGCTTCTGGAGGATGTCATTATAGAAAACAAACAGGCGATCGAGATGGCCAATATCTACAGCGGAATCTTGAGCGGAACCATGGACGCATTTGCATCTGTAATCTCCAACAACTTAAATATTGTCATGAAGTTTTTGGCCACGGTGACCATTGTAATGTCCATTCCCACAATGATCTTCAGCGCCTACGGCATGAATGTCAGCTCTGCGGGAATGCCTTTTGCGGGAAGCCCATGGGGATTTTTGATTGTGATATTGTTCTCCGTAGTGCTGAGCCTTCTGGTGGCCCTGATCTTCTCTAAGAAAAACTTGTTTTAAGAAAGGGTTAGCAATGAATTTTTTGAATAAACTGGAACGAAAGTTTGGCAGATATGCGATCCGCAATCTGACTACTTATATCATCGGCATCTATGTAATTAGCTATATTCTGGTGTTGGTTGCCCCCGGGGCGATGAGCTGGCTGACTTTAGAGCCAGCCCTGATTCTGCAGGGACAAGTCTGGAGAATTGTGACATGGGTTCTCATGCCACCGGAGACGCTGAGTATCTTTACCATCATCATGCTATTTTTGTACTATTCCCTGGGCAACACTCTGGAGCGCACCTGGGGGGCGTTCCGGTTCAATGTGTATATATTTACGGGAATGATTGCCACGGTAATAGGCGCTTTTATTCTGTATTTTCTGGGTGTGAGATGGATGGGAGCTGCTTTCAGCACATATTACATTAATATGTCAATTTTTCTGGCTTTTGCAGCCAGCTATCCCAATGAGCAGCTGTTACTGTACTTTTTGATACCGATTAAGATAAAATGGCTGGGCATCTTTTACGGAGTACTGCTGATCTATGATATGATTAACAGCAACTGGGCTGAGAGAGTGGTGATCATTGCATCACTGGCAAACTTTATTATTTTCTTCCTGATGACCAGAAATTACAAAAGGGTATCCCCAAAGGAGATCCACAGAAAGCAGTCTTTTAAGAGGGAAGTGAATCAGGCAAGACCTAAAGGTGTGACTAAACACAAATGTGCCATCTGCGGGCGTACGGAGTTGGACGGAGACGATCTGGAATTTCGGTTCTGCTCCAAATGTGAGGGCAATTACGAATATTGTCAGGATCACCTGTTTACACATGAACACGTGCGCAGACATTAAAAAATAAGAAATAGAAATGGAATAAGTTGACATGAAGAATATATTTACAAAATCTAAGATAAGGATTGCCATTGCAGCAGCAGTGGCAGTCCTCTTATCAGGAATGAGCATTGGCGCAGTGTGGGGCGATGGTTTACAGGGAGGTAAACTGGCACTCGCACTGCTTTTGTCTGTCATGGCCGGAGTGGCGGTGGCGGTGAAGGGAAGTTTCCCCAAAAAACTGGGATACATACTCGCGGCACTCCTTCCCTTCGGAGCGCTGTGCTGTATGGAATTTTATACGCATGTTCCGTGGGACTTGACGGTTTTGATTACTGTGTTGAACTATCTTTTTTATTTGATCCTGTATTTGATTTTTACCTTCCTGTTCGGCAATGCCAGGTGGGGATATGTGGCAGGGCCTGTGCTGCCCATGCTGTTCGGGGCTGTGAACTATTTTGTGGTGAGCTTTCGCTCCTCACCGGTGGTTCCATGGGATGTATTTTCCCTGGGGACGGCGGTGACGATCACAGATAATTACACCTTCAGCCTCAGCTACCGGTTCGTGTTTGTCATCCTGGGATTTGTCTGGCTCATGATTTTGGGTGAAAAGCTGCGTCTTACGGTAAGGAAGACCAGGATCAGGCTGATTGCTCTGGCGGTCAGTGTTGTGCTCATGTTTGGCTATGTCAGCCTGATACAGGTTGAGGAAGTGGAGGATGCGTTTGGAATGGATGATATTCTCTTTACTCCCAATGTGCTTTACCGCAACAACGGATTTATGGCCGCCTTTCTGGCAAATCTGCGCTACCTGGATGTGGAAAAGCCCCAGGGATATTCTGCGGATGCAGCAGAACACATCCAGAGTATGTATGAGAAAGAGGAGGGGGAGGTTGAGACAGGCAGTGAGGACCTGTCGGAAAAGCCCAATATTATAGTGATAATGAATGAGGCATTTGCAGACCTCTCCGTGTACGGAGATTTTGAGACCAGCAGCGAGTATATGCCGTTTATCCGGTCCCTCCAGAAAAATACGGTGAAGGGAAATCTTTACGTTTCCGTAAAAGGAGGAAATACGGCTAACACAGAGTTTGAGTTTTTGACAGGAAACAGCATGGCATTTATGCCTGCCGGGAGTGTTCCGTACCAGCAGTTTGTAAAGAGTGAGATGCCAAGCCTTGCCTCCCAGCTGGGGAGTCTGGGTTACACGACAGCCGCGCTTCACCCCTACTACGCCAGCGGCTGGAACAGGGATCAGGTATATCCGGATCTGGGATTTGAGGACACGTACTTCCGTGATGATTTTACCAATGCGAGCACTCTGAGGGGATATGTGGATGACAGATCTGCCTTTGAAAAGCTCATTGAGCTCTATGAGGATAAGGAAGAAAATGAGAGGCTGTTTGCTTTTGAAGTAACCATGCAGAATCACGGGGGTTACAGCAAGGAGTATCCGGACCTGGAACCGGAGATCCTGCTCTCCGATATTCCGGAGGAACAGAAGGGAACCCAGATCCACGCCACAGAGAAGTATCTGACACTGATAAAGAAGACGGATGAAGCGTTTGAAGAATTGCTACAGTATTTTTCCAACCAGAATGAAAAGACGATCATTCTGATGTTTGGCGATCATCAGCCCTCTGACTATATCTGTAACCCCATATTGAGGATGCTTGGCCTGGATGAGAATGCCAGGGACAGTTCCCTGGAAGAGTTTTCAAAGGGCTATATTGTCCCGTTCGTGATGTGGGCCAACTACGATATGGAGGCGGAGGAGGTAGATGCCATCAGCGCCAACTATTTAAGTACGCTGCTGATGGAAAAGGCCGGACTTCCAAAGACTGGGTATCAGGAATACCTGACACAGTTACAGAAAGACTTTCCGGTGGTCACCGCCAACTTTTTCATGAGCGGAGAGGAACAGGCTTTCCACGAGCTGTCAGAAAACGGTGCAGATGATTCAGACCGAAATTCACTTAACAGCTATGCGATTTTGCAATACAACAATATTGTGGACAGTAAGAGGAGGCTGGAAGGATTTTTCGGGGACAGCCTATTGACAAATAATTAGACACATATTATAGTTTTTGCGTGAACACAATGACAAGAGATATAGATTGTACAAAAGGAGAACAATTATGAAGAAAGAACCCTTTGTAACAAAGCAACAACTGGAGAAAATTGTACAACAGTACCCAACTCCCTTCCATATCTACGATGAGAGAGGGATACGCAAAAATGCAAAGGCTTTGAGGGAGGCCTTTTCCTGGAACAAAGGGTATAAAGAGTACTTTGCTGTGAAGGCCACGCCAAATCCTTTTCTGATTGAGATTTTGAAGGAATATGACTGTGGCTGTGACTGTTCTTCTATGACAGAGCTGATGTTGTCCAAGGCAATCGGAATTGTTGGGGAGGATATCATGTTTTCCTCCAACGATACGCCTGCGGAAGAGTTTCAGTATGCCAGTGAGCTGGGGGCTACTATAAATTTGGATGACATCACGCATATAGAATTTCTGGAGAAGGCAGTGGGAAAACTGCCCAGGCGCATCAGCTGCCGCTACAATCCTGGTGGCCTGTTTAAAATCAGCAATGATATCATGGACAATCCTGGGGATTCTAAGTATGGTATGACTACAGAGCAGTTGTTTGAAGCCTTCCGCATTCTGAAAGAAAAAGGGGTGGAGGAGTTTGGAATCCATGCATTTCTGGCCAGCAATACAGTTACAAATGAGTATTATCCAATGTTAGCCAAGGTACTCTTTGAGGTAGCTGTAAAACTGGAAAGGGAGACAGGGGCCCACATTACATTTATCAACCTTTCCGGCGGAATCGGCATTCCCTATCAGCCGGACCAGGAACCAAATGATATCCTTGCCATTGGGGAGGGTGTCCGAAAAGTCTATGAGGAAGTTCTGACACCGGCCGGAATGGGGGAGGTTGCCATTTATACGGAGCTGGGCAGATTCATGATGGGTCCTTACGGCGCACTGGTGACCACAGCGATTCATGAGAAGCACACGCACAAAGAGTACATCGGTGTGGATGCCTGTGCGGTGAACCTGATGCGCCCGGCCATGTACGGGGCATATCATCACATTACCGTTATGGGAAAAGAGGACGCACCCTGTGAATACATGTATGATGTGGCGGGCTCCCTGTGTGAGAACAATGACAAATTTGCCATTGACCGCATGCTTCCAAAGATAGAGAAAGGAGACCTGCTCTTTATCCATGACACAGGAGCTCACGGTTTTTCCATGGGGTACAATTACAACGGTAAATTGAGGTCGGCGGAGATCCTTCTAAAGGAGGACGGCAGTGCACAGCTCATCCGCAGGGCAGAGACGCCAGAGGATTATTTTTCAACCTTTGACTGCTTTGACTTTTACAGCAAGGTACTAGAAAACAGGAAATATGTAAAAAGTACTTGCATAATGGAAAACCTTGTGATAGAATAAATCTCGGTTGTAAAACCGATGCCGCTGTGGCGGAATTGGCAGACGCACTTGACTCAAAATCAAGCGGGTAACACCGTGCCGGTTCGAGTCCGGCCAGCGGCATTAAATCAGAGAAGAGACTTTGATAGAAGGATAGCTTCCCATTTGGGGAGGCTATTTTTTTATATCATAGGAAAGTCCTTCGGAATTCCCTATGATATAAAAAGCCCTACGGGCGGGATCACACTGCGGCGGAGTGGAAGATGGCTGCCGGGGCAGCCCCGCCGCAGGCGGAGAATCCCGCGAGCGGGATTCTTTTTTTGTGAAAGAAGATGAAGTCCGCGGTGCGGGGAGCAAAGAGTTTAATGCTTAAAAAGAAAGCTAACACAGCAAGATAAATGAAAAACCTGTTGGCAGATTTGGATATAATAATCATTCGAAGGAGGAAAGGATATGACAAACGAAAATATAGAAAATATTGTTTCCGTTATTGCGCACATCGAAGCGCATCTCACGGAAAAAATGGATCTGAATTGCGTTGCCAAAGCCGTACACTACTCGAAATATCATCTGCACCGGATGTTTACAGGAACGGTCGGGTTGACGCTGCACGACTATCTTCAAAGGCGGCGCCTCACAGAGGCGGCGAAACTGCTGGTATTTTCAGATAAATCCATCCTGGAAATTGCCTTGCTTGCTGGGTATGAGAGCCAGCAGGCTTTTACAAATGTGTTTACGGCCATGTATAAGATACCGCCAAACAAGTATCGGGACAATGAGCGATACTATCCGTTGCAGTGCAGATTTCATTTAGAAGGGAGCTTTCCCATGTTGAGTTTAAAGAATCAGGTTCAGTGGAACATTGAATATGCGACAGATCAAGATATAGCGTGCTGGATGAATTTGGTGCGTCTTGTAGTGGATGGATTTCCCTGCTTGAACGAGGAGGAGTATATTCTCGTGCTGAAAGAGAAAATCCGCACCCGGCAGGCCCTCATTCTGAAAGACGGAGAGATCGCTGTGGGTATCATGCTGTTCTCATACGATACAGGAAGCATAGACTTTATGGGATGCCACCCGCTCTACAGAAAAAAGGGGATTCCCAAAGCTTTCCTGGATAAGGTGATGTGCGAACTACTTGGGGGTAAGGAAATCAGTATCACAACCTTTCGGGAAGGAGATAAAGCGGATACTGGCCAGCGCAGGGAAATCAAAGGCTTGGGATTTGCAGAAGCGGAGCTGCTCACGGAGTTTGGATATCCCACACAGCGTTTTGTATTGAAGGAGGGCAATCATGAAAAATGACTTAAGAGACAGCAAAATTCCATTCCCGGAGGAAATTAACCATCTCTGCGAAATCACCCAAAAGCTGGAAGAGGCGCTACAGGACGCAAAGGCTGATGTGAGCCGGATTGACAGGGAATACCGGGATGCAAAGCGCTACATGGCAGAATGCAGAGGTGAGATTGATCCCAATGAAATGTTTCAGAACGAACTGCTTTTAAAGCAGACAGATGAAACGGGTGGTTTTGCTGTGAGTATACAGGACAAAATTTCCAAGCTGAAAGAATCCCCCTATTTTGCCCGGATTGATTTTCAGGGACAGGGCTATGAAGAACCCGAAGAGTACTATATCGGGCGGTTTACTTTTCGTCATGACTACAAACTGCTGATCTATGACTGGAGAGCTCCAATTGCCAGTATGTTCTATGACTACGAAGTCGGTCCGGCGGGTTACGAAGCGCCTATGGGAAGAATTGACGGGGAGATGACCAGAAAGCGCCAATTTAAAATTACAAATGGGGTGATGGAATACGCACTGGAAACTTCATCCCACGTGCAGGACGATATTCTGCAAAAAGAGCTTTCCCACACTTCCGATGAAAAGATGAAGTCCATCATAGCTACCATTCAAAAAGAACAAAACCAGATTATCCGCAGTGAGAAGCTCGGAACACGGATCATTCAGGGAGCAGCTGGCTCTGGTAAGACCTCCATCGCTTTGCACCGGATTGCTTTCCTGCTCTATCGGTTCAGGGATCGACTGAATGCACGGAACGTGGCAATTCTTTCACCTAACAAGGTTTTTGGAGATTACATCTCAAATGTTATACCCGAACTTGGGGAGGAACCGATCTACGAGCTGAGCCTAATGGATATCGCCAAGATCCAGTTGGAATGCGTAATAAAATTTGAACCGGACAAAGACCCCCTCGAGGCGGAGGATGAGAGATGGATGGAACGTGTTCGATTTAAGTCTACAATGGAATTTTTGGGGCTTTTGGAAGATTACATAATGAGTATGACCGACTGGATTTTTTCACCGGCAGACTATACCTATGAATCCTTTACGGCGAAGGGGGAATGGATAAGGGGGCGTTTCCTCTCCTATGTGAAATATCCGGTTAAGAAAAGACTCTCAATGGTGGCGGATGATATTTACCATCGGTTTCAGGGGGATAATATCCGGCACAATGAGCTGCCAGAAATCAGGACAATTCTCAAAAGCCTGACCTCAATGCTTCGGTTTAAGAGCACCCTGGCGCTTTATAAGGAGTTTTACAGGGCCATGGGAAAACCGCAGATGTTTGTCATGCCAGAGAAGAATGTGCTGGAATGGGAGGATGTGTATCCTTTTCTCTATATGCAGGCCGCCTTTGTCGGGCTAAAAGAAAGCGGTATTACGCGGCATCTGGTGATTGACGAGATGCAGGACTACACACCCATTCAGTATGCGGTCCTTAATAAGCTTTTTCCTTGCCAGAAAACTATATTGGGTGACTTTGGGCAATCGCTGAATCCCTATCATTCACATACGCTCATGGAGATACGGCGCCTCTATGAAGGCGCTGAATTTGTGCAGCTGACCAGGAGCTACCGGTCCACCTACGAAATCATGACCTTTGCCAAACGCATTCAAAATATCACTTCTTTGGATGCGGTGAAAAGGCACGGTGAGGAACCAGTCCTGGTTGCCTGCAAAAGCGAGCAGGACGAAATCCGGCAAGTGAAAGATACGATTCGAAATTTTGAGGCAGGGGAAAACAAGTCGCTGGGCATTGTGATGAAAACGAACCAGTCGGCAAAGATGATGTATGATTTGCTGTCAGAGGAAGTGGATATAAGCCTGATTTCACCCTACAGCTCCCGATTTTCGTGTGGGGTGTCCATTACCTCGGTCAGAATGGCAAAGGGGCTGGAATTTGACGAGGTCCTTGTGCCGCAGGCGAATGACCAAATGTATGCATCAGAATATGACAGAAGCCTGCTCTATATAGCCTGTACAAGAGCTATGCACAGGTTGACGCTTGTCTATGTGGGGAATCCATCGGCATTTCTTCCGTTAGATAGGGCATCTGTTTAAGAAACTTTTTGGAATGTTTTGTCGGGCATAATCAGGCTTTTTGTGAATAAATAGGAATGTTCCTTAAATTTCCATTAAAGCCTGTAAAATTGTTTGACAAACAGGAAAAGGAAATCTAAAATTAGAAGGGTACTTATTTTGATTTTATAGAGGGAGGAAATAAAAATGGAAAATCAGGCAAGAGGAAAAAACTTTTTACTGGTAACGGGAATCATCTTTATTGTTCTGAGTGTGTTTTCGATATTTGGGGTGGCGATCAGTCTGTTTACTATAAATGCAATACAGGGGGCGGATACTCAGACAGCCCAGCTTATGCAGCAGCAGTTGGTGGCGCAGAATGTGACCTTGGATATGATGAAGATCAGTGTGGTTCTCTCTTGTATTTACGTAGTATTCTATATGGCTGCCGGCATCCTGGGTATCAAAAACCGAAAGAGGACGGACAAGGCGCAGAGCTGCTTTGTCATGGGTATTATACTGGTTGTACTGGTGATGGGAAATGCAGTTTACGCTGTGACCCAGGGGAAATTTGCAGTCTGGAGTGTGGCGATATCTCTGGTTCTGCCTCTCCTCTATCTGTGGGGGGCACTGAAAAACAGGCAGACGGTTCAGGAATAGAGGAAGGTATGATGGAAGCACTGATTCGAGTATTAGACTTATGTAAGATTTATAACCCCGGTGAGAATGAAGTGCGGGCTCTGGACCATGTAAATCTGGAGATTCATAAAGGAGAGTTTGTGGCAATCATCGGACAGTCAGGAAGTGGGAAGTCCACATTTATGAATATGCTGGGATGTCTGGACGTACCCACCTCTGGCAAATACTTACTGAATGGAACGGATGTCTCCACCATGGAGGATAATGACCTGGCATACATAAGAAACAAGGAGATAGGCTTTATCTTCCAGGGGTTCAACCTGATCGCCAACCTCACAGCCCTGGAGAATGTGGAGCTGCCGCTGATTTACAGGGGAGTGGATAAAAAGACAAGAAGGGAGTGGGCTGTGGATTCCCTGAAGATGGTAGGGCTTGAGAAGCGGATGCACCATAAACCGGCTGAGATATCGGGAGGGCAGCAGCAGAGGGTAGCCATTGCCAGGGCCATTGCAGCCAGGCCACCTGTGATTTTGGCTGATGAGCCCACCGGAAATTTGGACTCTGCGTCCAGCAAAGAGATTCTGGGGATACTTAAAGATCTGCACCGGGAAGGGCGCACTGTGATTCTCATTACCCATGATAATGGGATTGCAGAACAAGCTAAAAGAGTGGTTCGGATCATGGATGGTAAGATCGAATCGGATGTGGTCAACAGTCATTTTGAGGAAGTGCAGGAGGAGACGGAATGAAAAAGGGAAAGAGTAATAAAAAGTTCATGGCCATATTGGTGGCAGCCATTGCTGTGGCCCTGGTGGGTATGACCATTGTGAGCAACTCCATGGGCAAGAAGGAGATCATTCCCACTGTAACCACTGTGAAGGCCCAAAAGGGTGACCTGGAGGAGAGGCTGGATACCAGCGGAACGGTAGTAAGCCAGAATAAAAAGACATTTTTTTCCCCCGTAAACGGGACCATCAAAGTGCTGGAAATGGAACAGGGGGACAGTGTAAAATCGGGAAAAAAACTGATCACCTTTGATATTGAGGAGCTGGAAAAAGAAAACCAGAAAGCGGAGCTGAATATACGCTCCGGCAATCTGGACATCCAGGATGCAGTAAACTCTGCAAACACGGCAGCGGGAAAGCAGGCGGCCGCGGCCGCAAAGGTGGGACCTCTGAAACAGCAGGTGGAGGCCAAGCAGGAGTATATCACGGACTTAAAGGCCAAGATTACCAAGAGGACCTCAGAGGCCCAGAAGAAGGCGGTGAAGCAGGCAGAGGACGCGGCTAAGAAGGCCGCAGCGGAGGCCAAAAAGCAGCAGGAGGCTGCGCTGAAGCAGTATCAGAAGGAGATGGATACATACAATAATAAGACCCTGCCGGAGTACAATAAGAAGCTGGCCCAAAAGCTGACGGATGTCAATACAGCCACAGCCAATTACAATACAGCGGACTCCCAGTACCAGCAGGCCTTTCAAAAGTGGAGCGCAAATCAGGATGATTCGGCGCTGAAGGGGGAGCTGGACAAGATGGACAGCGCGCGCAGCAAGGCGCAAGCGGACGTGAGAGCGACAGAGGAGGCTTATCAGGCTATGCTGAATAGTCCTCCATCCCCGCCCCAGGAGCCTGGAAACAGCGGATTTACTGCCGATACGGGGGGAAACACCCAGGAGGCGGGAAATGCATCTCAGGCTACGGCGGACACCTCGGATTTGGAGGCAGAGTTGGAAAAAGCTTCCTCTGATCTTGCAGAGCTTCAGGCAGATCTGAGCCAGCAGAAAGCCATCGCAGAGTCCGATGTGACCGGGTTGTCGGCGGAAGCTCTGGAAAAGATGAATATCAGCACCAACCTGGCGGAACTGGAAGCAAAATCTCTGGAGGAGCTGATTGCGGAGGGAAAAAAGGGAGTCAGCGCGGAGTTCACCGGCGTGGTATCAGACTGCCGGGTGACAGAGGGAGCCACCGTGACTCAGGGAATGGAGCTGTTTACGCTGCAGAGCACGGAGGATGTGAGTGTTGAGATTTCTGTCTCTAAAAATGATTATGGCAAAGTCAAGGAGGGGCAGAAGGCAGAGATCACAATGGGCAGCAGCAAGTATTCCGGCACTGTGACAAAGGTGGATAAGATTGCCATACCCAATGAAAAGGGAACCCCTGTGATAGGAGCAAAGGTTCACATTGACAATCCGGATGAGAATATCTTTTTGGGCGTGGAGGCAAAGGTTTCCATTTTGGCGGCCCAGACCAGAGATACCCTCAGAGTTCCCATAGATGCGGTCAATATTGGAAATGACGGCTCGTTCTGCTATGTGGTGGAAGATGGTGTGATTGCCAAGAAGATTGTGGAGACAGGAATTTCCTCCCAGGACTATACGGAGATCAAGAGCGGACTGGAGGAAGGGGCAGAGCTTCTGACAGATATCGGAACGTATGGGGAGGGGGATAAAGTAACCGCAGTTCCCCAGTCAGAGGATGCGCAGGCGGAAAGCGCGGCTGCGGTGCAGGAGTAGGGATGGACAGAAAGGAGCATGCATAGATGGGCAACATGTATGAATATGTGAAAATGGCTGTCCAGAACATCCTGGCCAACAAGGGGCGCTCTCTTTTGACTATGCTGGGTATCATCATAGGTATTGCCTCCGTGATCATGATTGTCTCCATTGGTGACGGTACCACTGCTGAGATGAACAAAACCATGGACAATGTGGGAGGCGGACAGATTGCCATAATGTGCAGCAGCGATGCCTCGGTTGCGGGCGAGTGGATTACCGGAGAGGACTTGGATGCTGTCAGGAACACTGTGGAGGGCGTCATTGGAGTGGAGGCAGGAAACAGTTCCAGCGGAGAAACGACCACGGCCAAAGGGACCTTCAATGTGTCCCTGTCCGGCGGAACCCAGGATGGTCTTCTGATGAACAATATGAAAATGAAGCGCGGCAGTTATCTCAGGACAGAGGACGTGCAGGAGGGGAGAAACGTGTGCGTAATCTCCGATACGGATGCAAAACGTCTCTTCGGTTCAGACGACGTGGTTGGTATGGATGTGGATGTGATGGCGGAGGGGATGGCTTTGAGTCTTCGCATTCAGGGAGTAACAGCTTACAAGGATGATTCGGCGACGGTGAGCTACATGTACGGAGACAGCCCCGTGAGCCTGAGTATTCCATACACAGCACTTTCCGGTATGATGGAGGGGTATGATCAGTTTTATTCCATAATGGTGCAGGCTGACAAGACTCTGGATTCTACCCACATTGCGGACGAGGTGGTAAAGCTTTTGGAGAAACGCCACCAGAGCGCAGGCCTTGAGTACTTCCAGGTACAGACCTTCCAGGATGTGCTGAAACAGTTAAATGATATTATGGGAATTATGACAGCCTTTATTTCCTTTGTGGCAGGAATCTCCCTGCTGGTGGGCGGTATCGGCGTGATGAATATTATGCTGGTGTCCGTGACCGAGCGGACCAGGGAGATTGGTATACGAAAATCCCTGGGCGCCAGGACATCTTCCATCATGATGCAGTTTCTGGCAGAGTCGGCCATCATAACGGCGCTGGGCGGTGTGATTGGCATTATATTGGGCCTGGCGGGTGCCTTTGGCATCTGCAACATGATGGGCAGTGCACAGGGGATGGAAATTGCTCCGGCCATTAAACTTTCAACAATATTGACCGCCACTGTATTTTCCTGCGCGGTGGGAATTTTCTTTGGAATATATCCGGCCAGGAAGGCGGCAAAACTGAGTCCTATAGAGGCGCTTCGGCGCAATTAAGTCAAATTCGTACAGATAGTAGTATATAGTGGGCAGGACCTTTCCGGGAAGATTACAGAAGGGACCTGCTCACTTTGTTTGCGGAGATGCGGCTTTTTACAAAGAGCTATCATGTAGTTAGTAAAACTACTCCTGATATTCAATATACGAAAGCATACAGCAGTAAGAATGTACTGATTTGACAAAGAATAAACCTAAAATGGCTTAATAAAAAGATTTTTGCATATCTAGAAAGTAGTAAATGCGGAAAATCTATCTGCGTTACATTATATATATTTAATTAATATAAGTATTTACAGATGTAAAAATATGGTATATTATATAAAATAGTCAAATTAATTATAATTAAATCAAATAAAGCAGGAAAGGAGTGTGTTTTGTCAAAAAAAGACGGACTATGAAATTGATGATCCCAATATAATAAATATACAGAAAGTTAAAGATAGTATTGTTGTAGGATACTTATTTAATGATGGTGAAAGCATGGGATATATAGTATTTACACAAAAAAGAAATAATATTTACAGCTTACTCGAATGTAGACAAGATGAATATATAGAACCTTTTTCTAATGCTATTAAAACATACGTTGTAGGAATACAAGATAAAAATATATGTGATGCTTATATGATTATAATAAGTAACAATCCTCGTTTAAAGAAAATAGAATTACGTAAACAAATAGGTCAAATAGATAATGACACTAAGAATATATTAATAGAAAATAATCCATCTATGACTATTTTTAGGTTTTCCAATAAATTAGAGTATAATTTTTTTGATAAAAGTGATAATATTATTCATTATTTTTAGGGAGGAAAAGTACAGTTTACAAGGGACTACACAGGGTAACGGTCTAACGGGAGGTGTGCCGCCCGTCAGATTTTCCATGTAATGTTTAGGGCTTCGCTTGTGGCGGCTATGGTGGTAATCATCAAATCCACCACCCGCCGCTTGTCGTTATAGGATACGCTGTCCCTAGAGTCGAGGCAGCCGGAAATCTGGCCGACCTGTTCCGGGCTGATGGCTTCCACAGTCAAGTCCGCTATTCGCTTCACAAGTTCCTGCTTGCGCCCGTCCAGTTCCGCTATCTTCACATTCACATAGGAGAGTAGGACGTTGTTCGCCCCCGCCAGGCTGTCCACCAGCTTTTCAATCTCACCGTCCACATGGGCAAGTTCCACTTGCAGGGCGGCGATTTTCGGATTGGCCTTTGCCGCCTTCTTGCCGAAAACCCGGAGAAGTTCGCCATCTGAGGGAACCACTTTTTCGGCTTGGAAAGGGCTTCCTCTTTCTTCTTCCCGGCGTTTAGCGGGCCGATACCGTCTAACGCCTTTTCAATGGCCTTTGCCTGTTTGAAAAGCCGGGTGGGGATATGCTTGCGGCCCGTCTTGGTGGCGGTTTCGCCACGCTCCAAGTTCGGTTATTTCTCCACCATGTAGGCGTGAAAATCGTCCTGTCACTTTGTAAGGCTTGCCCGGTTGCCCTTGTGCTTTGCAAATCGTTGGTTTCTTGGTCTAGATATTACGGATAAAGTTCCGGATCATTCTACTATTTCGCAGAATAGACGCCGTCGATTCAACGGCAGTGACCTTTTTCGTAATATATTTCAGAAAACCGTTACCGATTGTATAGAAAAAGGCCTTGCGGATGGGAAACTGGTTTATACAGACTCGACACACAATAAGGGAAACGCATCCCGTAAGACGGAGTAGATTAAGCGGGTGGATGAGATATCCAACAAATATCTTAAGGAACTGGACCAGTATGAAGAAGCTGTATGGAACCAACTGGAATCAGAAGGGAAAATCAAGCCGGTCACGTGCAGGAAACGTAAGGAAAAAATGGAAACAGTGAATCGCCGTGAAAGTAAAACAGATTCAGAATCAGGATTTTATAAACGGAAAGGGAAAGCGGAAGGAATGCATTACCTATCGCATGAAACCGTTGATTATAAAAACGGAGTTATACTTGCTTAAAACGGCAGCACGAACGAAACATAATAAAAATACGGTCTTTTATTGATAAGGCACACTTCCAATTTCTTAATCATTATTGAGTTAGCTAGGAGGGGATAGCATGGCTTTGACAATACAGGAGCGCTTGAAAGTCCTGCGCGTGAAGCGCGGCTGACGCTGGAACAGCTAGCGGAGCAGACCCACCTTTCCAAGTCTGCGCCAGGCAGCTATGAAGCGGACGACTTCAGGGACATCAGCCACTATGCCCTTATCAAGCAGGCGCAGTTTTACGGCGCACCCGGATTTCGTGAAGCTGCTGGCGGACATACAGATTTATGTGGAGGGTATCGCCCCATGCAGATACAGAACTTGAACGCATAAATAGACGTGGCGAGGGCTGAAATCGTGTAGAAGTACCAGCCGGGGGAGTATGACTAGACCGCTTGTTGACAGAGGAAGAAAAACAATGGCTGACCCGGATTGTACAAAAATCCGAATTGGCTAAAAGTTATATGTCGCAGAGGGGAAAGAGAAAATAACAAGTACGCCTTTGGCGAAAAAGACGTAGCACACCAAATTCAAATTTGCGAGGCAAATATGGTTGAAATTAGAGAAATACAAAAACAGGATTATAAAAAGGCGCAGAAGTTTGCAATTCAAGGAATGCACTTGAATTGGTATATGGATAACGAAACCATTCTTTCTCTGTATAGCAAATATTTCTGGCACATGGAGTTAAATCGGGCAACGAAAGCCTACGGTGCGTATGTGAACGATTGTTTTGTTGGCGTGTTGCTTGCTGATATGAAGGGGGAGAAAAAACGATACCATAGCTTTTGGCGAACATTCTTTGTGAAAGTATTTGATATTATGCAAAACATCGTTGCAGGGGAAGGCGTTGGCGCATATGACACAGCGAATAAAGAGATGTTTGCGTCTTTCCGCAAAAAGCAGGAACCTGATGGGGAAATAGTTTTCCTTGCTGCCGACCCGGGATGTAAAGTCAAGGGGGTCGGCACAGCCCTGCTTTCTGCATTTGAAGCGGAAGAAACGGGGAAACTGGTTTATCTCTACACCGACAATGCCTGCACCTATCAGTTTTATGAACACCGAGGATTTACAAAATCGGAAGTAAAAGATGTAGTTATTGACTTGAACGGTAAAAAAGTACCGCTACAATGTTTGTTGTATAGCAAAACAATTCATTAAAGTTTGTAGGGCTGATTTGAGTGCGCCCTATTGGTTTAATCTGCACTCACATAACTGGGGAAATAGCAAAGCCAGTCGAGCCAGTCTTTGCTGATGGGCAATCAAGACGGGAAAGCCCCAAAATAGCTTTCCCGCCCATTCCAATTTTGAGAGGACGAGGGTCTGAGCTTCATATACGCCCCGTCTGCTGACGAAACCAGCCCTGCGCTTGCTTCCTCCGCGTAGTCTCTTGGAAACTGACCTAATAACTAAGATAACAAGAAATGCCATTTAATTATTCATATGTTAATCTTTGCGTTTTATATGCTTTTTAGTATTCCTGTTTTTGCAAAGGGATTTCTATTCTTATTCGAACGTTCTCTGTGGATCTGAAGCCAGACAGGAATTGAGGACCCAGATAGACGGAATGGTGTAGAATTGCAGATAGTAAATGCAGGTTCTTTAGCAGAGTTTCCTAAATCGCATTACATTACTGCTAGTGTATCTATAACTTAACCAGTTGTAAGTAGAAAAATAAAAAATAGAATATATTCGGCGGTGGTAAAATCCTTTTTCCAGACGGAAAAGCCCATGAAATCAGCATTTTTGCTATGTAGAATACGATCCTGCAATGAGCAAAATGGTGCCCAAGTGTACAAACAGGGTTATGAGTAGTAGAATAAAGTAATGAAACGAAATGAGTTGTTTGACATTTTCACACGCTAATATTAGAATGGAACAAGCTAGTGTTGCATTTGTTCGCCAATGGCGGAAAAAACGTAAATTTTAACATAAATTAGGAGAGTTGTATGTACGAGAGAATGCTAAATAAGCAAGTCGCACCGTCCATAGAGGATTTGACAGCCTACTGCGGAGAAAACGCGGAACTGTTTGCCCTCATGAATGAATGGCTGTCCCAAACATACGGTACTGTGCAAACAATAGTATTTCCCTACGGAAATAAATATGGCTGGGGTGTTGCTCACAGAAAAAAGAAAAAGCTCATATGCAATGTATTCGCCGAGAACAATGCCTTTACAGTGATGGTGAGATTATCCGACAAGCAGTTTGAAGCTGTTTATAGCCAAGTGGGAAGAGATACCCAAGACTGTATTGCCAACCGGTATCTCTGTGGCGACGGGGGCTGGATACATTACCGCGTCACGGACAGGAAACACTTTCGCGATATTCAAAAGCTGCTGACTGTGAAATGTATAGCATAATCCTCACAGTTCTAAGAGCCATTCATACTCTTTATTGGTATAGAACGGCCTTGGCGGAAAAGGCGTACAAAGATAAAACTAACGAGGTAGCAAAATGATATTGAAAACGGAGCGTCTTGAATTAGTGCCATTACTTCCCTATCAATTAAAATTGTGGGTAGAGAACATACCAAAGCTGGAGAAAGACTTAAATTGTTCTTATCAAGCAGAGCCTATGGAGGGACTTTTCTCGAAATTGTTAAAGGGCAATTAGAAAAAACAGAAAAGTATTCTAACGATTACTTATGGCATAGCTTCTGGTTTCTGGTTCGCAAAAGTGACCGGGTCGTCGTTGGTTCCGCTGATTTCAAGGATATTCCGAATACGGATCAAGAGGTCGAAATTGGCTATGGTTTGGGAAAAGAGTTTGAGCACAACGGATACATGACAGAAGCAGTGCAGGCCATGTGCAAGTGGGCTTTGAAATAAGAAAACGTGTCCCATATTATCGCGGAAACGGACATTGACGGTTTTGCCTCACAACGCATTTTGCAACTCTGTGGTTTCGTTGAGAAAAGACGGGAAGAAACAATATGGTGGAAACTATAAATATTTTGCTGGGTGCGCCTTATTGGTATAAGATGTACTTCCTCTTTAGCCGTTCTTAATAGTGGCAAGCAGTGTTTGGTGGTACACACGAAACGATAGAAGCCCCTTTTTGGGGGTTCAGGTGAAATGATACAGACCCCCTCGGTTCCGCGTCCGCAGAGGCCCGTGCTGTCAGGGGGTGGGAGGTGATTTTGCGGTGCCCAAATGGTGCCCAACTTTACAAAACCACGTTGTCACAGCTTATGCCGCTTTATTCGCGGGACTTGAGAAAACGGCCATTTCATGCAGGTTTGCGCCGTCTGCCCATGAAACGATTTGACGCCTTATAACGGCTAATTTGACTATACAGGCAATAAAACATATAATTTTTTGCCAGCTGGTTTTATTCCATTTGGCGCAATGAAGTCAAATTCGTACAGATAGTAGTATATAGTGGGCAGGACCTTTCCTTAAATATTACAGAAGGGACCTGCTCACTTTGTTTGTGGAGATGTGGCTTTTCACTAAAAGTTGTGATATAATGTACGGGAGATTTACGGAAACCGCGGCCTGATCCGCAGATTTACAGAAAAGGATAAGGAAAGAATGGACTGTAAAACAGCACAGAGTATGGTGACCCCATACATTCGAAGAGAGCTGGATGACAGGGAACTGGAAGAGTTCCTGGAGCACATCGAAGAGTGCCGGGAATGTCATGAGGAATTGGAAATATATTTTACCATTCATTTTGCACTGCAAAAGCTGGATGAAGATAAGAATATTTCTTATAATATACAGCAGATGCTGAAAGATGATCTGGAGGCATCCAGCTGGCGCATACGCCGCAGAAAACTTCTGAGGTTTTGGAGTTACGGAATCATGCTGGTTGCGGAGGTGCTGCTGACCGTGGTGCTATTGACACAGATCGAGCTGTGGGACAGAGGGGCGATTGAGGAGACTCTTGTTTACCAGTTGATGTACGGTGAGGAGATACAGGAGGAAACAATGCCTCAAACGACTCTGACAACGGAGAGTCAGACCACTGCTCCAGAGTCGGGCAAGAAAGAGGAGCCTGTTTCCGAACTGCCGGAGGAACCACGGACCGGGCCTTTGATGCCCAGAGACAAGGTGGAAAAGGGGCAGTTTGAGATTCCGGATGAAAAGATCAAGGACAGAATAGAATAGTAGAATAGGACGGAGAACGGAATGAACGAAAAAATTGTATTGATAGATGGACACAGTATACTGAACAGAGCCTTTTACGGGGTGCCTGATCTGACCAATTCTGAGGGTCTGCACACCAATGCGGTGTATGGCTTTTTAAATATAATGTTTAAGATACTGGATGAGGAGCAGGCGCAGTACCTGGCAGTGGCTTTTGACTTAAAAGCGCCCACTTTCCGCCATAAAATGTATGACCAATACAAGGGCACCAGAAAACCAATGCCCCAGGAGCTGCACCAGCAGGTTCCTGTGATGAAAGAGCTCCTCACAGCGATGGAGATTCCTCTGCTGGAACTGGAGGGTTATGAGGCGGATGATCTTCTGGGAACAGTGGCAAAGAGGATGGAGCGGGAGGGACTGGAGGTTTCGGTGGTCTCCGGTGACAGGGACCTGCTCCAATTGGCGTCAGACCACATTAAAATCCGCATTCCGAAGACTAAGAGAACCGGCACGGAGATAGAGGATTACAACACAAAAGACGTTCTGGAAAAGTATCAGGTGACACCCCTGCAGATCATTGAGCTGAAAGCCCTTATGGGGGATGCGTCAGACAATATTCCGGGTATCCCGGGCGTGGGGGAAAAGACGGCGGCAAAGATCATTGGAGCCTACGGTTCCATAGAAAATGCCTATGCCCATGTGGATGAGATCAAACCGAACAAAGCCAAAGAGTCCCTGCAGCAAAACTATGACAAGGCGCAGCTCAGCAAAGAGCTTGCCACCATAGATGTGGACAGTCCCGTGGCTTTTGAGCTGGAAAATGCCAGGATCGGCAGCCTGTATACAGAAAAGGCGTTTGAGATCTGCAAGCGACTGGAGTTTAAAAACCTTCTCTCCAGATTCTCCTGTGAGGCACCGGCTAACCAGGTGACAGAGGCATTTTGCAGGGTTGTACAGCTTCAGGATGCGGAGCAGGTATTTGAGAGAGCAAAACAGGCAGAGCGGGCAGGGATTGCTTTTCTGATACAGGATAAAAGATTTTACGGTGCAGCCGTTGCCTTTGGGGAGAAGGATATCTACTACCTGCCGGCAGAGGGGTTTTTGACCCAGGAATATCTTTGCGCCAGGACACAGGAACTGCTGGAGGCGGTTCCACAGGCAGGAACCCTGAACCTAAAGGAACAGCTCCCCTGGATGCATGTTGACCGCAGGGAGCGGATGGTCGACCTGGCCATTGGAGCCTATCTGGTGAATCCACTAAAGGATACCTATTTATATGATGATGTGGCAAAAGAGTATCTCGGTATGGTCATTCCCTCCAAGACAGAGCTTTTAGGTAAGACCGGGTTTGCCTCCCCGGAGGAGGAAGCGCTCACTACCTGTGCCTGCTATCTGGGATATACAGCCTGGGCGGCTGTCCCAGCTGTGATGAACAGGCTGGCAAAGCTTGGCATGGAACAGCTTTTTTGGAAGATTGAGATGCCTCTGGTGTATACGCTTTACGATATGGAGCAGGCTGGAATCCAGGTGGAGGCCCAGGCCCTGAAGATTTACGGAGAGCAGCTACAGGGCAGAATCGTGGAGCTGGAGCAGGAAATCTGCAGACAGGCAGGGGAGACCTTTAACATCAACTCTCCCAAACAGCTGGGAGTGATTTTGTTTGAGAAGATGAAGCTGCCCGGAGGGAAAAAAACCAAGACCGGATATTCCACCGCAGCGGATGTGCTGGAGAAGCTGGCCGGGGAATATCCGATTGTGACATTGATACTGGAGTACCGCCAGCTGACAAAATTAAAGTCCACTTATGCAGACGGGTTGGCGGTGTATATCGGGGAGGATGGCAGAATCCACAGCACCTTCAACCAGACCATAACAGCAACCGGACGCATCAGCAGCACGGAGCCAAACCTTCAGAATATTCCTATCCGCATGGAGCTGGGAAGGCTCATCAGAAAAGTGTTTATCCCAAAGGAGGGCTGCGTGTTTGTGGACGCAGACTATTCTCAGATTGAGCTTCGTGTGCTGGCCCATATCTCCGGTGATGAGACTCTGATACAGGCTTACCGGGAAGCGAAGGATATCCACCGCATCACTGCGTCCCAGGTGTTCCATATACCATTTGACCAGGTAACGGATTTGCAGAGAAGAAATGCCAAGGCGGTAAATTTTGGTATTGTATACGGAATCAGTTCCTTTGGACTGAGCCAGGATTTAAGTATTACCAGAAAAGAAGCTTCCGAGTATATTGCGCAGTATTTTGTCACCTATCCTAAGATAAAGGAATTTTTGGACAGAACTGTGGAGGAGGCAAAGAGAGAGGGCTATGTATCCACTATGTTTGGCAGACGCAGGCCGGTTCCGGAGCTTCGGTCCAGCAATTTTATGCAGAGATCTTTTGGAGAGAGGGTGGCCATGAATGCCCCTATTCAGGGGACAGCTGCGGACATTATCAAGATTGCTATGGTGAGGGTGAATGAGAGACTCAAGGCTGAGAAGCTGAAGTCCAGACTGATTCTTCAGATACACGATGAACTTCTCATTGAGGCAGCCATAGATGAGCTGGACGAGGTGAAGCGGATTCTCTCCCAGGAGATGCAGGGAGCGGCCGAGCTCTCAGTTAACCTGGAGATAGATATGCACACAGGAAATAATTGGTATGAGGCGAAATAGGATGAAAATATTGGGATTGACCGGCGGTGTGGGCGCTGGCAAAAGTACGGTGCTGGAATACCTCTCCAAGAGATATCACGCCAGAGTCATACAGGCAGACCAGGCAGCCCATCTTTTGATGGAGCCTGGGCAGGTGTGTTATTACAAAGTGGTGGAGGCGTTTGGAAGCGGTATATTAAACGGGGACCAGACCATCTGCAGGAGCAAGCTCTCTGCAGTGGTTTTCCGGGACCTGGAAAACTTGAGCAGGCTAAACAGTATGGTTCACCCTGCTGTAAAGACGTATATCATACAGGAGATCGAAAAAGAACGGGCTGCGGGAAATGTCCCTTTTCTGGTGATCGAGGCAGCGCTTCTAATTGAGGACCACTATGATGTGATCTGTGATGAACTGTGGTATCTACATGCAGACAGAGAAGTGCGCAAAAAGAGGCTGATGGCCTCCAGGGGATACTCGGAAGAAAAGGTGGCGGATATCATGAAAAACCAGCTTTCAGAGGAAAAGTTTCTGGAGCATTGTCAATTTGTGGTTGACAACAGCAGCGATTTTATAGAAAATACATATGAGCAAATTGACAGAGGGCTGGTGGAACATGGATTTTTGTAGTATAACAAGCGGAAGCAGTGGAAACTGCATTTATGTGGGCTCAGATCAGGCCTCGATCCTGATTGACGCAGGTATCAGCGGTAAGCGGATTGAGATGGGACTAAATTCCATTGAGCGGACCACTTCGGATGTGGATGGTATTTTCATTACCCATGAACATTCGGATCATATCAAAGGTCTGGGAGTGCTTGCCAGAAAGCATAACATCCCCATCTACGCAACGGGGGGGACCATAGAGGCGATTAAGCGGTGCAGCTCCCTTGGAAAGATTGATGAAGGGCTTTTCCGGGAGATCAGAGCGGACGAGGCATTTCATATAGAAGACTTAGAGATCGCTCCCTTTGCAATCTCCCATGACGCGGCGGAGCCGGTGGCTTACCGGGTAAACCATGGGGAACAGTCTGTGGGGGTGATCACAGACCTGGGGGTATATACAGACTACACGGTGGAACATTTACAGGGGCTGGATGCGGTATTGATGGAGGCGAATCATGATATCAATATGCTGCAGGTGGGAAGCTATCCTTATTATCTAAAGCAGAGGATTTTGGGAAACAGGGGACACCTCTCCAATGAAAATGCCGGGAGATTGCTGTGCGAGATTTTGCATGACGGGATGAAGGCAGTGATGCTGGGGCATCTGAGCAAAGAGAATAATTATGAGGCCCTGGCTTTTGAAACCGTGTGTTCGGAGGTTACCCTTGGGGATAATCCCTATAAGGCCAAGGATTTTTTTATCAGTGTGGCGAAGCGGGATGAGGTTTCCGCGTTAGTAAGTATATAGAAGGAGAATAAAAAGATGAAGAGAACTATTATCACAGTAGTGGGAAAAGACACCGTTGGAATTATCGCAAAGGTATGTACCTACCTGGCGGACAATAATGTAAATATTTTGGATATCTCTCAGACGATTGTACAGGGATTTTTTAACATGATGATGGTTACGGATGCCAATCAGGCGGCCAAAGGGTTCGGAGAACTGGCAAAAGAGCTGGAGCAGCTGGGAGATGAGATTGGTGTGAGTATCCGCTGCCAGCACGAGGACATCTTTAACAAGATGCACCGCATCTAAGGAATAGAGAGGAACCATAGCTATGATAAACATGTTTGAGGTTAATGAGACAAATAAAATGATCACCCAAGAGAATCTGGATGTGAGAACCATCACACTGGGAATCAGCCTGTTGGACTGCGTGGATGCAGATCTGGAGACAGTCAACCGGAATATCTACGAGAAAATAACAGGAATGGCAAAGGATCTGGTCTCCACAGGGGATAAGATTGAGCGGGAATTCGGCATTCCAATCGTAAACAAGCGTATCTCCGTAACGCCTATCGCGCTGGTGGGCGGCAGAGCCTGCAAATGCCCGGAGGACTATGTGACCATTGCAAAGACTCTGGACAGAGCGGCGCACCAGGTTGGGGTGAACTTCATCGGAGGCTACTCGGCTCTGGTGTCCAAGGGAATGACAAAGAGCGACGAATACTTGATCCGCTCCATTCCTCAGGCCCTGGCCCAGACGGAACGGGTGTGCAGCTCCGTGAATGTGGGTTCCACCAAGTGCGGCATCAACATGGATGCTGTACGTTTGATGGGAGATATGATTTATGAGACAGCACAGTGTACAAAGGAGAATGACTCCCTGGGATGTGCCAAGCTGGTAGTATTCTGCAACGCGCCGGACGACAACCCCTTTATGGCTGGTGCCTTTCACGGGGTGACGGAGGCGGATGCCATCATCAATGTGGGCGTGAGTGGGCCGGGGGTGGTCAAGACCGCACTGGAACAGGTGAGGGGAGAAAACTTTGAGGTGCTCTGCGAGACAATCAAAAAGACGGCTTTTAAGGTGACACGTGTGGGACAGCTGGTTGCACAGGAGGCATCCAGACATCTGAATGTTCCATTCGGTATCGTAGATCTGTCCCTGGCTCCCACTCCTGCGATTGGAGACAGTGTGGCGGATATTCTATGCGAGATCGGTCTGGAGTATGCGGGGGCGCCTGGAACGACCGCAGCCCTGGCGCTGCTCAATGACCAGGTGAAAAAGGGCGGTGTGATGGCATCCTCCTACGTGGGCGGACTCAGCGGCGCTTTTATTCCGGTCAGCGAGGATCAGGGAATGATCGACGCTGTTCAGGCGGGAGCGCTGTCTCTGGAGAAGCTGGAGGCAATGACCTGCGTCTGCTCCGTTGGCCTGGATATGATTGCAATTCCGGGGGACACCAAGACAACCACCATTGCCGGAATCATTGCAGATGAGATGGCAATTGGTATGATCAACCAAAAGACGACTGCGGTTCGTCTGATCCCGGTGATCGGTAAGGGAGTGGGTGAGATCGTTGAGTTCGGCGGCCTCCTGGGGTATGCGCCGATTATGCCGGTGAATAAGTTTGGATGTGATGCCTTTGTAAACAGGGGTGGACGCATACCGGCGCCTATACACAGTTTTAAGAATTAGAGGTAACACAATGGCAAAGGATATGACCGTTGGAAAACCGGGCAGGACACTCTTCTTTTTTGCCGTGCCCATGGTTCTGGGGAATTTGTTCCAGCAGTTTTACAATATTATTGACTCGATCATTGTGGGGAATTTTGTGGGAGCGGACGCCCTGGCGGCAGTGGGGGCCTCCGCTTCCATTACCTTTCTCTTTGTGGCCATAGCCACAGGGCTAAGCATTGGTTCCTCCGTCATCATATCCCAGTATTTCGGGGCCAAGCGCTATGGGGAGATGAAGACTGGAATCTACACACTTCTGTTCACTGCCCTGGCGGTGAGCGCCCTGCTCACAGGAATCGGGATACTGGGCACTGACGGAATTCTCCGGTTTATGAACACTCCGGAGAATATATTTTCGGATGCATCCATGTACCTGAAGATTTATTTTGGAGGAATGATTTTTTTATTTCTCTACAATTCTCTGACAGCTGTGTTTAACGCCATGGGGGATTCTGTTTCTCCTCTTGTGTTTTTGGCGTTCTCATCCTGCTGTAACATAGTGCTGGACTTGTATTTTGTGAGAAGCCTTCACATGGGGGTGGCGGGGGTTGCCTGGGCAACGCTGATCTCCCAGGGGATATCCATGGTAATCTCTTTTCTGTGGATGAATGTGAGGATGCGCAAGCTGCACATCAAAGATGCCTTTCGTCTTTTTGACGTCAGAATTTTAAAGACCATCTGCAGGATTGCCATTCCGTCCATGCTGCAGCAGTCCATGGTTTCTGTGGGGATATTGCTGGTGCAGAGGTTGGTAAACGGGTATGGATCTGTGGTGATGGCGGGCTATGCCGCAGCTACAAAGATTGACAATATCGCCATACTGCCCATGGTAAATGTAGGGAGCGCTGTCTCCACTTTTACAGCTCAGAATATAGGCGCGGATAAGCCGGAGAGAGTGAAGAAAGGGTTGAACTCAGGGATGATCATGAGCGTGGGGATCGCCATAGTTGTCTCAGCAGTCCTGTTCCTTTTTGCGGATGTGTTTGTGGGAGCCTTTATGGATACCCAGAGCAACCGGGAGGCCATCGCGGTGGGAGTGGACTATCTTCAGGTGGTGGGAATGTGTTACATTCTCATGGGAATTATGAACTCCTACACAGGCATACTCAGAGGCGCGGGAGATGTGAAATGGTTTCTGGCCGTCACTCTGTTTAACCTGGGAGCCAGAGTGGCTCTGGCTTATTTGCTCTCGCCAGTCTTTGGTTACCGGGCAATCTGGTGGTCCATCCCCATCGGCTGGGTGATTGGTCTGGTGCTGGGAATCATACGCTATCGAAACGGCGGCTGGAAAGATGCAAAGCTGATTTAGAAAAACCAAATATGTCAAATGACAGGGAACTTTACCGTGAATTCGTTGTAAGGTTCCCTGTTATATTTTGCAGTGACAGCGCTGTGGTAAACCTGTGAGGCAAAGAGATCACTTTTCAGCAAAGCCTGCCCCTCACTGTCTAAAAGTGCACAGGCATCCGCCAGCTTAGTGATAAGAGGCAGTGAACAGCATGTTTTGATCTGCTTTAACAACGGTGAGCTCTCTTTTCGAATGCCCAAAACCCTCAGATAGCGGTGGCAGCCGGAAGACTTTAAGGAATTTACCAGATCCGTACGGATGCCGAGAAGCAGGTGCAAGAGGCAGCGCCGGATTCTCCCTTCTGTGTACTGTCTGGTTTTTATTATTGAGACAAAGCTGTCCAGATCCCTGAAATGGGGGATCTG
Organism: Ruminococcus sp. 8Y-12; assembly: GCF_058119865.1. NCBI lineage: Bacteria > Bacillati > Bacillota > Clostridia > Eubacteriales > Oscillospiraceae > Ruminococcus > Ruminococcus sp. 8Y-12. The sequence goes on from NZ_CM176623.1 coordinate 3,346,970, forward strand.
CGCATAGATACGTTTCGCCAGATCCGCAGATATGTCAAGATACTGCGTAAGCTCTTCGCAAGAGGACACCATGAGCAGCCGATAGTGCAGCATGACAGAAAAATCGGATGCCGTAATCGGACATGAGCGGCCAAAGGCTTTCTCCAGCACAGGGAATGCATTGCCCGGGATTTCAGACTTCAGAGGCGTCAGAAGATCAGCGGGCCGCTGCATACTTTTCAGCAGCTGGGAAGGTGCGTAAAGTATTTTACGAATGGAGGTGGCAGAGCTGAACGTGCCGTCCAGGAAATCCTGATGGTAACTTCCCCCCTCTCTCTGAATGGTTATGGGCTGGATGCTGCTTCCCAGAGTGCGGAGGGCCTTGAGGTATTCGATGCCTAATATGTTGTTGGGGTCCTCCAGCAGGGGAGGCAGAATAGTGCTTTCGGACTGGTCAGGGCAGGTTCTCAAAAGATAGTTTTTAAGTGCCTTCTGCCTTGCAACAGGAAAGCCATCACCCTGGCTAAGATATTCTCTTAGCATACAGCGGTAATCTAGAGGTTCCTCAAAGAGGATATCGGCGGCCCTGGAGAGCAAACTGATATCCCCGCATTCGCTTCCGAAACAGAGTGTATTTACGATACCCAGTGAATGCAAAAGGGATACTGCACCCAGGGAAAAATACTCAGCACTTCCGCAGGCATAGACAGCTGGCAGTTCAAGCACCAGATCCGCACCGCAGCGCAGGGCCATTTCAGCGCGGGAAAATTTATCTATAATAGCAGGCGTTCCCCTCTGTACAAAATCACCACTCATCACCACTATACAGTAGTCTGCCCCGGATTGTTTCTTAGACTGCTCTATGTGGTAGGCATGGCCATTGTGGAAGGGATTGTATTCAGTAATTATACCAACGGTTCGCATAGTAATCTCCTTTTTAGCTGTATGATATCATACGGCTTATTATAATGCCTGTCTAAAGAATTGTATAGCCGAATCAAATGATATTATCTATTTTTACCAAGTGTGTCAGATTCACACATTGGTTATCCAACAAATTAAAAGCTTCCTCCACATCCTATAAGTAAACGAAAGGCACCGCGGCAAAGAGTAAGATCACACTTAGCTGGAAGATGGTTAAAGGTGCAAGTGGATACGTTATTTCAAAAAGGACCGGCAAATCTTATAAAAAAGTGGCGGAGGTAAAAGGAAACAGGAGCCGGATTCCACGTGAGGGATTCCGGCTCCTTAATTGCAGTATGAACAGTAACTTTTTAACAGTGTGTATACAAAAAGATACACAATTCCTGGTTGAAATTGACAAGCCCAGGGGATATAATGAAAATATTGATAAATACGAAAGGAGTCAGAAATCATGGGATTTATTGACGTTATTAAAGCGAGAGCAAAAGCAGACAAAAAGACAATCGTGCTGCCAGAGACAGAAGATCGTAGAACATACGAAGCCACCGCACAGATTTTAAAGGAAGGACTTGCCAACATTGTACTGGTGGGAAGCGAGGAAGAGATTAAAAAGGGCAGCGAGGGGCTGGATATTTCAGGGGCCAAGATCGTAGATCCCGCTACAAGTGAGAAGACAGCAGCATATATCGATAAACTGGTAGAGCTGAGACAGAAGAAGGGTATGACACCAGAGCAGGCAAAGGAGATTTTGCTGAATCAGTACCTGTACTATGGCGTTATGATGGTAAAGATGGGGGATGCGGACGGAATGGTGTCCGGAGCATGCCACTCTACTGCAGATACCTTAAGACCCTGCCTTCAGATCCTGAAGACAAAACCGGGAACAAAACTGGTTTCCGCCTTCTTCCTAATGGTGGTTCCGAACTGTGAGTACGGTGCTGACGGCACCTTTGTGTTTGCAGATTCCGGACTGAATCAGAACCCCACACCTGACGAACTGGCAGCCATCGCAAAGTCCAGCGCAGATTCCTTCCAGCTGCTGGTTGATAAGGAGCCGGTAGTTGCTATGCTTTCCCACTCCACCATGGGCAGCGCAAAACATGCGGATGTAGATAAAGTGGTGGAAGCTACTAAGATTGCAAAGGAAGCATATCCGGAACTGAAGCTGGACGGAGAGTTCCAGTTAGATGCAGCCATCGTGCCCAGCGTAGGTGCTTCCAAAGCACCGGACAGCCCGGTTGCAGGCAAAGCAAATGTACTGATATTCCCGGATCTGGATGCCGGAAATATTGGATACAAGCTGGTTCAGAGACTGGCTAAAGCAGAGGCATACGGTCCGGTAACCCAGGGAATCGCAAAACCGGTCAATGACCTCTCCAGGGGATGCTCTGCGGAGGATATCGTGGGTGTGGTTGCCATCACAGCGGTACAGTGCCAGGCTGAATAAGGAAGTATACATAAATGTTCGTTTAGGAGGAGAAAATAATGAACGTATTAGTTATCAACTGCGGAAGTTCATCGCTGAAATATCAGCTGATTAACTCCGATACAGAGGATGTGCTTGCAAAAGGACTCTGTGAGAGAATCGGAATCGACGGGAGACTGGTGTACCAGAAAGCAGGCTGTGACAAAGAGATCACGGAAGCTCCCATGCCCACCCACAAAGAGGCGATCCAGATGGTTCTGGACGCCCTGGTAAATGAGAAAACCGGTGCAATTAAGAGCTTGAAAGAGGTAAACGCAGTTGGGCACCGCGTAGTACATGGCGGAGAAAAGTTTGCCTGCTCTGCGGTTATCAATCAGGAGATGCTGGATGCAGTGGTTGAGTGCAATGATCTGGCACCGCTGCACAACCCCGCTAACCTCATCGGTATCCGTGCCTGTGAAGAGCTGATGCCGGGTGTGCCTATGGTAGGCGTATTTGATACAGCGTTCCATCAGACCATGCCCCCGAAAGCATATCTGTACGGGCTTCCCTATGAGTACTACGAGAAATATAAAGTGAGAAGATATGGTTTCCACGGTACCTCCCACAGCTTTGTTTCAAAGCATGCGGCTGAGTTTATGGGATTGGATATCAACAACTCTAAGATTATTGTATGCCATCTGGGCAATGGCGCTTCCATCAGTGCTGTGAAGGATGGAAAATGTATTGACACATCCATGGGTCTGACTCCTCTGGAAGGTCTGGTAATGGGTACACGTTCCGGAGATATTGATCCGGCAATTATGGAGTTCCTCGCAAAGAAAGAGAATCTGGATATAGCCGGGGTGATGAACGTGCTGAACAAGAAGTCCGGTGTATACGGTCTCTCCAAAGAGCTTTCCAGCGATTTTAGAGATCTGGAAGATGCTATGGATGCGGGAAATGAGTACGCAAAGAACGCTATGGAGGTATTCTGCTACCGCGTAGCGAAGTATGTGGGTTCCTATGTGGCAGCCTTAAACGGTGTGGATGCCATTGCATTTACAGCGGGTATCGGAGAGAATGGGGGAATCGTGCGTGAGAAGGTTTGCTCTTACTTCGGTTATCTGGGAATTGAGCTGGATGCTGAGGCCAACAAAAAGAGAGGCGAGGACACCTTGATCTCCACTCCGGAATCCAAGGTGAAAGTTGCCATTATCCCCACCAATGAGGAGCTGGCAATTTGCCGTGAGACAGTGGCTCTTATCTAAAAGGAGCGAGTAGAATAATTGTTACCTGCCCGGCATTCATATTGCCGGGCAGGTTGTACGGAACAGTTTAGGCGGGGGGACGCTTCCTTCGGCGCAGGGCTATGTTTCGGGGACGCGTGCAGTATTCCGATGAACTATCTGCTAACTACAACTAAGACGCTCAGGAAAGCCTTCGCGTCTAAGTTTTTGTAAGCAGAGGATTTCATCTACATTAAAAACGCACGCCAATTGTCCCCGAAACATAGCCCTGCGCCGAAGGAAGCTGTTTCCCATAGGCGGGAGACGCCAACGCCCGGGAGAGTCCGGTTGGAAACCTACGTACAGCCCTTCTCCATCTGAACGGCTAGGTTTGTGTGTTGTTACTATTCACAGCCCTGCAAAAAACGCAGTTCTGTGAACAGCAACACGCTCCGCGATGCACAGATATGGGGTATTGTGCCCCATATCGCGCTGGCTGCCTCGGGATTTTCATGCGCAAGCGCATAAAAACACCTCGCGGAACAGTGGCTGTGAATAGTAATGTGTGTTACTACTTTCTGTATAAATTCGAAAATAGATGTTGACAAAAACTTACAGCATATGTATAATAATTTAGGTGTGAATAGGAGATCCTTTATGCTTATTGACTTGACTCAGATTACAAAAAACGAGGGAAAGGTAATACAGACAGAAGTAGTGTACGAGCCAGAACAGTTTTGTTTGGATTCGGACAAATTTCCTATCATAAGCAAGTCTCCGGTTTCCCTGCGGATTAAGAACAAGGGAGATCAGGTGTTGCAGATAGCAGGGAAGATGGAACTGGTTGTTCTGATTCCGTGCAGCCGGTGCCTGGAGGATGTAAACACAGAGCTGTCCATCGAGTTTGAAAAAGAGGCGGACATGAAGCTCACGGCATCTGACAAGATTGAGGCATTGGATGAGCAAAACTATATAGATGGATATAACCTGGATGTGGATAAGCTTGTCTATGGTGAAATATTGCTGAATTGGCCGGTGAAGGTGCTGTGCAGGGAGGACTGTAAAGGACTCTGCAGTGTCTGTGGCGTCAATTTAAACCTACAGACTTGCGACTGTGATAGCACAGATTTAGATCCAAGAATGGCCAAAATCCGTGATATCTTTAGCAAATTTAAGGAGGTGTAAACCATGTCAATCTGTCCAAAAAATAAATCTTCCAAGGCAAGAAGAGATAAGAGAAGAGCAAACTGGAAGATGAGCGCTCCCAACTTAGTTAAGTGCAGCAAATGCGGAGAGCTGATGATGTCCCACAGAGTGTGCAAGAACTGTGGCACATACAATAAAAAAGAGATTGTATCTGTTGACTAACGGCAGATGTGAAATGTAGGACTTTCTGAATCAGAAGGTCCTATTTTTACATTCAGGGCCAATTTTGGACTTTTGTTTTTAGCAGATTTGACAGTAAAATAGATATTGATTTTTATAATGATGTCTAGTATATTATGTATAGGTATAGGAGGAAAGATTATGCAGGACTTAGTTAAGGTGGTAGTCGATGCCATGGGTGGAGACAACGCACCTGCAGAAATCGTGAAAGGCGCAGTCGAGGCAGTCAACTCCAGGGAGGATATCTTCGTATATCTTACCGGAAAAAAAGAGGCTGTAGAGAATGAGCTGCAAAAGTATACCTTTCCAAAAGACCGTATACAGGCAGTAAATGCTGAGGAAGTGATTGAGACAGCAGAGCCGCCGGTTATGGCCATTCGCAGAAAAAAGGATTCATCCATCGTAGTCGGGATGAATATGGTCAAGAAAAAGGAAGCAGATGCCTTTGTGTCCGCAGGAAGTACAGGCGCCATCCTGGTGGGTGGGCAGCTGATTGTGGGCCGTATTAAGGGGATTGAAAGGCCGCCATTGGCGCCGTTGATTCCCACAAAGGATGGGGTAGCGCTGCTAATTGACTGCGGGGCAAATGTAGACGCCAGACCTTCCCATCTGGTACAGTTTGCTCAACTGGGTTCCATCTACATGGAAAATGTGGTGGGAGTCAAAAACCCCCGTGTGGGTATTGTAAACATCGGTGCAGAAGAGGAAAAGGGAAATGCGCTGGTGAAGGAGACATTTCCGCTGCTGAAAGAGTGCACAGGCATCCGCTTCATCGGAAGCGTGGAGGCCAGGGATATTCCTCAGGGCGTCTGTGACGTGGTGGTCAGTGAGGCCTTTGTGGGAAATGTGATCCTGAAGCTCTATGAGGGAGTAGGGGCTACCCTCATCAGTAAAGTGAAGAGCGGGATGATGACGTCTCTTCGGAGCAAGATCGGTGCGCTTCTGGTGAAGCCCGCACTGAAAGAGACCTTAAAGTCCTTTGACGCCAGCCAGTACGGAGGCGCTCCTCTGCTGGGACTCAACGGCCTGGTGGTAAAATCACACGGCAGCTCCAATGCGGTGGAGATCAAAAACTCCATCATTCAGTGTGTCCAGTTTAAACAGCAGAAGATCAACGAAAAAATAAAAGAGAATATTATTCTAAAACAGTAACTATTCAGCAGGTCTGCGCAGACCGTGAGTAAATGATTCAGGAGTGCAAAATCCCATCACCGAAGGTGATTTTAAATGGATTTTTGCATGTAACTGTGAAGGTACTGAACAGTTACCTAAAAAATAACGATGGAGAGGATTGAACATTATGGAATTTGAGAAATTACAGAAAATTATCGCTGAGGTATTAAACGTAGACGAGGAAGAGATCACCATGGATACCACATTCATTGATGACCTGGGAGCGGACTCCCTGGATGTATTCCAGATTATCATGGGGATTGAGGAAGAGTTTGATATCGAAATTCCAAATGAAGAGGCTGAAAAAATTGTTTCCGTAGGGGACGCAGTGGAGCAGATTAAAAAAGCATTAAACTAGAAAGCATGAAACGAATACGAGATTAGACAATGTAGGGTGTTGCAGTGCAGCACCCTTTCTACAATCTATAAGGAAGACAATACGAAAAAGGAGGCACGGATGGACAAGAAATTTGACTTAAGGAAATTGGAAGATAAGATTGGATACTGTTTCCAGGACTTCTCCCTGTTTCGGCAGGCCATGACCCACAGTTCCTATGCCAATGAGCACAGGGGGGAAGGGTTTAAAGACAATGAGCGGCTGGAATTTTTGGGGGATGCGGTGCTGGAGATCATCAGCAGTGAGTTTTTGTTTCACGAATATCCGACCCTGCCGGAGGGAGATTTGACAAAGCTAAGGGCAAGCATCGTCTGTGAGCCCACGCTGGCTCTGTGTACAAGGGAACTAGAGCTGGGACAGTTTCTATACCTTGGACGAGGGGAAGAGCGCACAGGGGGCAGAGGAAGGGATTCCATCGTTTCCGACGCAATGGAAGCGCTGATCGGCGCCATCTATCTCGACGGTGGTTTTGCTAGTGCAAAAGAGTTTGTGCATAAGTTTATACTGACGGATATTGAGCACAAGAAGCTCTTTTATGATAGCAAGACTATTTTGCAGGAGATCGTACAGAGAGATTTCAAGGGTGAGGAGATTACCTACCAGCTGGTAGGCGAGGAGGGACCTGACCACGACAAAAAATTCCTGGTGGATGTGCTGGTGGGGGATAAGACAGAGGGCCATGGTATCGGCAGAACCAAAAAGTCTGCGGAGCAGGAAGCGGCCTACCGCGCCATCATAAAGCTGAAAGGGAAGACAGAAGAGACATGTATTTAAAGAGCATTGAAGTGCAGGGATTCAAATCCTTTGCCAATAAAATCGTTTTTCAGTTTCACAATGGCATCACCGGAATTGTGGGGCCAAATGGGAGTGGAAAGAGCAATGTGGCGGATGCGGTGCGCTGGGTTTTGGGAGAGCAGAGGGCCAAGCAGCTTAGAGGGGCCAACATGCAGGATGTCATTTTTTCCGGGACGGAAAACAGAAAGCCTCTGGGTTACGCCCACGTGGCCATTACCCTGGACAACTCCGACCATCAGCTTCCCATTGACTACGAGGAAGTGACTGTGGCCAGGAGAGTGTATCGCTCAGGGGAAAGTGAGTATCTGATCAATGGGACGGCCTGCCGGCTGAAGGATGTCAACGAACTGTTTTACGATACGGGAATCGGAAAAGAGGGATATTCGATCATTGGTCAGGGCCAAATTGACAAAATCTTAAGCGGCAAGCCGGAGGAACGCAGGGAGCTCTTTGACGAAGCGGTAGGAATCGTAAAATTCAAGCGCAGAAAATATGCGGCCCAGAAAAAGCTGGAGGATGAACGGCAGAACCTGGTGCGCGTCAATGATATCCTCAGCGAACTTACCAAGCAACTGGGGCCTTTAGAGCGCCAGGCAGAGACGGCCAGGGTTTACCTGAAGAAAAAGGAAGAGCTGAAGACCTGTGATGTGAATATGTTCCTGATGGAGATGGAGCGGATAAAATCACAGCTCTCGGAAGCGGAGGAAAAGCTCTCTGTGTCAGAAGAGGAGATCCGGGAGACGAAATCCGCCTATGAAAACACAAAGGCAGAGTATGAGAAGCTGGAGGAAGACATTGAGGCTTTGGATGCCCGGATTGCAGGAGAAAAGGAGCGGTCCACAAAGAACCAGCTTTTAAAACAGCAGTTGGAGGGTCAGGTCAATGTGTTGCGGGAGCAGATTAACACAGCCCGGTTAAATGACGAGCATCTGCAGAACCGTATCCAGGTCATTGAGCGCGATCTGGCTGGGAAAGAGGAGCAGGGAAAAAAGGAAGAAGCAGATCTGGCACTATTAAAGGAACAGCTGAGTCAGGTTCAGGAGGAGGAAGAGGACTCCAAGCTGGAGGCAGATGCGCTGACGGCAAGTCTTTCCCACCTGGAGACAGAGATTGAGGGCGGAAAAAATGAGATCATCCGCCTCCTAAACCAACGGGCTTCCACAAAAGCCAAACTGCAGCGCTACGATACCATGCTGGAACAGATCAACATTCGAAAAGCCCAGCTCAGCCAGAGGGTGCTGAAGCTGAAGAGCCAGGAATCGGAACAGGGAGATCACCTGACAGATAAGAAGGCGCGTTATGGGGAGATCTGTGGGGATATTGAGACGCTCTTGTCAGAGAGCAGAGGCTATGAGGAAAAAGTGGGACAGCTTCAGCAAATACTGATTGAGCAGAACAAAAAGGTGGAGACCGGGCAGGCGGCCTATCACAGGGAAGCATCGCGTCTGGAGTCTTTAAAGAATATCACTGAGAGGTATGATGGTTACGGAAACAGTATCCGCAGAGTCATGGAACAAAAGACAAGGGAGCCAGGGCTTTTAGGTGTGGTTGCAGATCTGATTAAGGTGGAGAAGACCTACGAGACGGCAGTGGAGACAGCCCTGGGAGGCAGTATACAGAATATTGTGACAGAAGATGAGAGTACTGCAAAGAGAATGATTGAATTTCTGAAGAAAAATAAATTTGGGCGGGCTACCTTCCTGCCCTTGACAAGTATAGGGAATAAAAACAGTTTTCATAATGACATGTCACTAAAGGAGGAAGGCGTGCTTGGACTTGCCAGCACCCTGGTAAAGGCAGAGCCCAAGTACGAGGGGCTGATTAAATATCTTCTGGGCAGAACGGTAGTGACGGACAATATTGATCACGCCATTGCATTGGCCAGGAAATACCAGCATTCCCTGCGTATAGTCACCCTGGAGGGAGAGTCTTTAAGTCCTGGTGGTTCCATGACAGGAGGTGCCTTTAAGAACAGCAGCAACCTGCTTGGAAGGAGGCGGGAGATGGAGGAACTCTCTGAGAGCGTGATCCTCCTGAAAAAAGATCTGGAAGAGCTTAGGCAGGCTATAGATGAAAATAGAGATAAGCGGAATAAACTGCGCGCCCGGATTGTAGAATTAAATGGGAAGCTGCAGGAGCAGTATCTGCTCCAAAACACTGCAAAGATGGAAATCAGCCAGTTGGAGAGCAGGCAGACAGAGACACAGAAGGGCTACGCACAGCTAAAGCGGGAGTCTGCGGACATCGAAGGCCAGGTAGTCCAAATCCGGGAGGAGCAGGGGGAGATCCAAAAAGAGCTGGAGGAATCCATGCTCCGGGAAAGAGAGCTGGAGGAGCAAATCGCAGACCTGCAGGGCAAACAGGAGGAGGAGCGCCGTATTCAGGAGGAGCACAGCGCACATTCCGAAAAGATTCACCTGAAGCTGGCCCAGGTAAAGCAGCAGGCAGATTTTGTGCGCCAAAATCTGGAGCGAATCCGGGGAGAACAGCGGATGCTCTCAGAGGAGAGGGGCAAGGTGCAGGCCGGTATCGGTGAGAGCACAGCAGATATAGAGAAAAAACAAAGAGATATTGCACAGATTCAGCAGACCATTGAGGCGGCGGCCCTGCAGGAGGAGCAGGCCAGAGATGAGATGGAGGGTTTGGCAGAGCAAAAGGAGGCATTAAACCTCTCCCACAAATCCTTTTTTGCAAAAAGGGAAGAGCTTTCCGAAAAGATCAGTATCCTGGACAAAGAGAATTTCAGGCTAAATGCCCAGAGAGAGAAGCTTGAGGAGGCAAAAGAGACTCAGATCAACTATATGTGGGAGGAGTATGAGCTAACCCCTGCAGCGGCAGCAGGGCTGAGGGATGCTTCCCTTGACAATGCGGCCCAACTGAAAAAGGCGATTCAGTCATTAAAGGGGGAGATCAGGTCATTGGGAAGCGTCAATGTAAACGCAATCGAGGACTTCAAGGAGCTCTCCCAGCGTCACAGCTTTTTGGCGGAGCAGCATGATGATCTCATCGCTGCGGAGGAGGCCCTGATGGAAGTGATCGAGGAACTGGACGCTGGCATGCGCGCACAGTTTCAGGAGCGGTTTGCACTGATTCAGACGGAGTTTGACAAGGCGTTTAAGCAGCTCTTCGGGGGCGGCAGGGGCAGCCTGGAGCTGGTGGAGGACGAGGATATCCTGGAGGCTGGCATCCGCATTATCTCCCAGCCCCCGGGGAAAAAGCTGCAGAATATGATGCAGTTGTCCGGTGGGGAAAAGGCTTTGACAGCCATAGCGCTTCTGTTTGCCATACAGAATCTGAAGCCTTCCCCCTTCTGCCTGCTGGATGAGATTGAGGCTGCGCTGGATGAATCCAATGTTTCCCGGTATGCCGGATACCTGAAAAAGTTGACAAAGAATACACAGTTTATTATTATTACTCATAGACGCGGCACAATGGCAGCGGCAGACAGGCTTTACGGCATTACCATGCAGGAGAAGGGAGTCTCCGCTCTGGTTTCCGTAAACCTGCTGGAGGATGATTTGGAGTGATGGAGGAGAAATATGGAAGAAAAAAAAGGGTTTTTTAAACGTCTGGTGGAAGGGCTTTCTAAGACGAGAGCCAACATCGTTTCCGGAATTGATTCGATTTTTAGCGGTTTTTCCAGTATAGATGAGGATTTTTATGAGGAGATCGAAGAGATTCTGGTCATGGGAGATTTGGGCATCAATGCCACAACGGCAATCATAGAGGATTTGAAGGGTAAGGTTAAGGAACAGAGAATCAAAGAGCCTGCCCGGTGCAAACAGCTTCTGATTGACAGCATTAAAGAGCAGATGAACGTTGGAGAGACGGCTTACGAGTTTGAGAAGAGGCAGTCTGTTGTGCTGGTAATAGGAGTGAACGGAGTGGGAAAGACCACAAGCGTGGGGAAATTGGCCGGCAAACTGAAAGACCAGGGAAAAAAGGTGGTGCTGGCCGCAGCGGATACCTTCCGCGCCGCAGCGGGGGAACAGCTTAGCGAGTGGGCAAACAGGGCAGGGGTAGATATCATCTCCGGACAGGAGGGATCAGACCCCGCGGCTGTGGTCTACGATGCCATTGCGGCTGCCAAAGCCCGCAGTGCGGATGTGCTGCTCTGTGACACAGCAGGCCGCCTGCACAATAAGAAGAATTTGATGTCAGAGCTGGGAAAGATTAACCGGGTGATTGAGAGAGAGTATCCTGAGGCTTATCGGGAGACATTGGTGGTCCTGGACGGCACCACGGGGCAGAATGCCCTGGCCCAGGCCAGAGAGTTCAGTGATGTGGCGGATATCACTGGTATCATTCTCACCAAGCTGGACGGTACGGCCAAGGGAGGAATCGCCGTGGCGATCCACTCAGAGCTGGGAATCCCGGTGAAGTATATCGGCGTGGGGGAGAGTATTGACGATCTGCAGAAATTTGACGCGGACCAGTTTGTAAACGCACTTTTTGACGTACAGCAGGATACGGAATAATTGGAGGAAGATAAGATGTTAACACTGGAAAAATTTGAGGAAGCTTCGGAGATAGTCAAGCAGGTCACACAGGAGACAAAACTGGTTTACAGCAAGTATTTTAGCGAGCAGACCGGGAACAAGGTCTTTCTGAAACCTGAAAATATGCAGTTGACTGGAGCCTACAAGGTCAGGGGAGCTTACTACAAGATCAGCACTCTGACGGATGAGGAGCGCGCCAAGGGGCTGATCACTGCTTCTGCCGGCAATCATGCCCAGGGTGTGGCCTACGCGGCCAAGGCTTTTGGGGCCAAGGCAGTGATCGTGATGCCTACGACCACTCCTCTGATCAAGGTAAACCGTACGAAGAGCTATGGCGCTGAGGTGGTGCTCTATGGGGATGTGTACGATGAAGCCTGTGACCATGCCTATGAGTTGGCAGAGAAGGAGGGGTATACCTTCATCCATCCCTTTGATGACCTGGCGGTAGCTACCGGTCAGGGAACGATTGCCATGGAGATTGTAAAAGAATTGCCATTGGTAGATTACATACTGGTTCCCGTGGGAGGGGGAGGACTGGCAACGGGCGTTTCCACCCTGGCCAAGCTTTTGAACCCCAATATTAAGGTGATCGGTGTGGAGCCGGCGGGAGCCAACTGTATGCAGGAGTCCATCAAGTCGGGGGAAGTGCTCACTCTGGATCATGTCAACACCATCGCGGATGGAACCGCAGTGAAGACCCCCGGGGAGAAGATATTCCCCTATCTGCAGCAGAACCTGGACGGCATTCTCACAGTGGATGACGATGAGCTGATTGTGGCTTTCCTGGATATGGTGGAGAACCATAAGATGATCGTAGAAAACTCCGGACTTTTGACTGTGGCTGCCCTTAAACATATGGATGTAAAGGGGAAGAAAATCGTATCAATCCTAAGCGGAGGAAACATGGATGTGATTACCATGTCATCGGTTGTGCAGCTGGGACTGATACAGAGGGACCGTATCTTCACCGTGTCCGTGCTTCTGCCTGATAAGGCCGGGGAGCTGGTGAGGGTAGCAACTGTGATTGCCAATGAGCAGGGGAATATCGTGAAGCTGGACCACAACCAGTTTGTAAGCACCAACCGGAGTGCGGCGGTAGAGCTGAAGATTACCCTGGAGGCGTTTGGAACGGAGCACAAAAACCGTATTGTGGATGCGCTGAAAGAGCACGGCTACAATCCCAAGCTGGTCCGTCCCAATCTCTAAGGTGATTGTAATGTACCAGTGGATAAAAAGACGCCTGGACCCCTGGGTGAAGTTCTACTCTATTATTCCGTTGATTACCATGTTTGCCTTCAACTCCATAATTTATTGGACCACCATGTACCTGTGCGGTAACCTGTATCACTATGATTTTACCCTGGAATTTGACCGGGCAGTTCCATTTGTCCCGCAGTGGGTTTACATTTATCTGGTGTGTTATCTGTTCTGGATTGTAAACTACATCATGTCAGCCAGGTTTGGAAAGGAGCGGTTCTACCGATTCGCAGCTGCGGACCTGTCCTCCAGGGTGGTGTGTCTGATCTTCTTTGTGCTGCTGCCAACCACCAACATCCGTCCGGAGGTGGTGGGAAGCGGAGCTGCACAGGACCTGGTGCGCTGGCTCTACACAGCGGACCAGCCGGTAAACTTATTTCCGTCCATTCACTGTCTGGTAAGCTGGTTTTGCTTTATAGCCATCCGGGGGCGCAGGGAGATACCCCGGTGGTACCGGATCTTCTCCTGCATTTTCGCTCTCGCTGTGATAGCTTCCACACAATTCACAAAGCAGCACTACATTGTGGATGCCATTGGAGGTGTATTTTTGGCAGAAATTGCCTGGTGGCTGAGCAATCGGTATTCGTATTATAAAATAATTAAGAAAGTTTTTGAAAATATTAATTGTAAGCTGGAGCGAATATTGATAAAATTGTGATGAAAATATGAGTATGCAGTGCCGAGGGGCACTGTAGGGCGGGAGAAAACGGATGTGGAGTTTATAAAGAAAAACAAAAAAAATATATTTCAGGTATTGTTTCTGGTGGTTCTGCTGGTGCTTACCTTTTACAATCTGCTGAAGGGGGAGGAACTGGAGGACATCTGGAACACAGTACTGATGGCCAAGAAGGGGTATCTTCTGTTGGGACTGGCACTGGTGATTGTGTTTGTTTGCAGTGAGTCTGTGATCATCTATTACATGATGCGCTCACTGAAAAAGAGGATACCCCTGCACAACTGTATCAAGTACAGCTTTATCGGGTTCTTTTTCAGCTGTATCACCCCGTCGGCAACCGGGGGACAGCCGGCACAGATTTACTATATGAAAAAGGATAAGGTCGAAATACCGGTCTCTACCTTAGTGCTGATGATTGTGACCATCACGTATAAATTTGTACTGGTTCTGGTCGGCCTTTTACTGATCTTTTTTTACCGGCCTCTGGTGCACCGGTATCTGCAGGATACAAGATTCTGGTTTTACCTGGGGATCGCTTTAAATGTAGGCTGTGTGCTGTTGATGTTTATTCTGATCTTTAAGCCGAAGCTGACCAAAAAGCTGATGCATGTGGGACTTGCCCTGCTGGAAAAATGCCATTTGATGAAGCACAGGGAGGAGCGCACGCAGAAGCTGTCCAGATCCATGGATAAGTATAAAGAGTCCGCCTACTATTTCAGAGATCACAAGCTTGTGGTATTCAATGTGCTGCTGATTTCTATTTTTCAGCGGTTCTGTCTGTTTTTTGCAACATACATTGTGTATCGGGCGTTTGGGCTTCACCAATTCTCGGCTTTTGAGATTGTAACCCTGCAGGCGACCATATCCATTGCGGTGGACATGCTGCCTCTGCCGGGCGGCATCGGAGCCAGCGAGGCGCTGTTTTTGTCAATCTTCAGGCCAATCTTCGGCCAGGGACTGGTATTGTCAGGAATGCTTTTGAGCCGCGGTATCAGTTACTATGCGTTGCTGATCATCAGCGCACTGGTAACGGTTTATGCCCATATCAGCATAACCCGCCGGGCGGCTAGGCGGGAGCAAAGGGCCAACGAAAACGAGGGAGAAAAAGAAGTATGCTAATAGGTTTTTATAATTATACGGTAGTCCTTACATACATGGGGCTGATCAGCTCCGTGTATGGCATGACAGAGGCACTGGACGGTCACTTTGCCACAGCCATCGCCTGTCTTGTGGTCTCCGGTATCTGTGATATGCTGGATGGAAAGATAGCAAGGACCATGGACCGCACAGAGGATGAGAAGAAATTTGGTATTCAGATAGACTCGCTTTGCGATCTGTTTTGCTTTGGAGCTTTTCCTGCATTCCTGGGTTATGGTCTGGGGCTTCGGGGATTCTTTGGTACTCTGGCCATGTGCCTGTATGTGCTGGCGGCGGTGATCCGCCTGGGATACTTCAATGTAATGGAGGAGAAGCGCCAGGAATCCACCACGGAGGTGCGAAAGTACTACCAGGGTCTGCCTGTGACCTCCATAGCGATTATCTTTCCGATTGTGTACCTGCTCAGACCGTTATTTGGCCAGATGATATATCTGAGAGTTCTCATTGGCGTGATGATTGGAGTGGCGATCCTGTTTGTGAGCAATATCAAAGTGTTCAAGCCGGGGAATAAGCTGATGACGGTGATTATTATTGCAGGTGTGATCATTTTGGGGAAACTGCTTCACCTGTATTAAGGAGGCCATATGAACTATAGAGATTTAAATGGAGAAATGTATATTGAAGAAAATGCGCAGGACAAGTTCCTGCGCAAATTGTATACCAGCGTATGGGGAAGGGCTATGCTGCGGCCTCTGGTGAACCCGGTATTTTCCAGGGCAGCCGGGGCTTTTTTGGATACCCGGCTTTCCAGGGGGCTGATTTCTCCTTTCATTAGGGTGAACCATCTGGACATGAGTCCTTATGTGTCCAGAAAGTATAGCTCATATAACGATTTTTTTACCAGAGAGATCAAGCCCGAGGCGAGAATGATTGACTATGATGAGTCCCATCTGGTCAGTCCTTCGGATGGAAAGGTGAGCGCCTATGATTTGAAAGAGGGCACCTCCTTTTGGATTAAGCATACACAGTATACGCTGGAATCTCTCACAAGGAGCAGGAAACTGGCGGAAAAGTACCGCGGAGGGTATGCGGTGGTCATACGCCTGACGGTGGACAATTACCACAGATACTGCTACCCGGCCTCCGGCAGAAAGGGAAGAAACCGTTTTATTCCCGGAGTTCTGCACACAGTAAACCCTGTGGCCTGCGCTGTGCTGCCTGTATATAAAGAGAACGCAAGAGAGTATACGATCCTGCGCACAGAGGCCTTCGGGGATGTACTGCAGATGGAGGTGGGCGCACTGATGGTGGGGCGTATCTGCAATTACCATCAGAGTGCAGAGGTGAGAAAAGGCCAGGAAAAGGGCAAATTTGAGTTCGGAGGTTCCACGATCGTGCTTCTGCTGGAGAAGGGGAGGGTAAATCTCAGGGAGGAGCTGCTTAACAATACCAGGGATGGCTGCGAGACCTTGATCTCCATGGGAGAATGGATTGCAACTGGAAGATGACAACTTAAAATTAAGCCATGGGGCAATGATGAGGTTTTACTGTGGTGAGAAGAGGGAAAAAAGGGAAGGAAAAAGCAGCAGGGGAGTAAATGCCTGCTGTAAGATGAAAAGAAGAACTGTAGCGACATAATAACATGAACTACAGTATGTCAAGAAAAAATACTTGACAAAGGAAAAAGTTTCGTATATGATAGCAGAGGTGAGTGAGAGATGGAAAAATTTGTGGAACAGACACTGCTGTTTGATTTTTACGGTGAGCTTTTGACAGAACACCAAAAGAAAGTCTATGAGGACGTAGTTTTTGGGGATCTGTCCTACACAGAGGCAGCTCAGGAGCACAGTATCAGCCGCCAGGGGATTCATGACCTGATCAAGCGCTGCAATAAGACGCTTGAGGGCTATGAGGAAAAGCTGCATCTGGTCCGGAAGTTTCTGGTAATCCGGGAACAGGTGACGGAGATACGGAAGAGGGCAGATGAGCCTGAGAAGATCAAGACAATTGCGGACAAGATATTGGAGGAGTTGTAAATCATGGCATTTGAAAGCTTATCGGATAAATTGCAGAACGTATTCAAAAGCCTGCGAAGCAAAGGACGCCTGACAGAGGCTGATGTAAAGACTGCGCTGAAAGAGGTCAAGATGGCTCTTTTGGAGGCGGATGTCAGCTTTAAGGTTGTAAAACAGTTCATAAAAGCGGTTCAGGAGAGAGCAGTGGGACAGGACGTGATGAACGGACTGAATCCGGGTCAGATGGTTATCAAGATCGTAAATGAGGAGCTGGTATCGCTCATGGGATCTGAGACAACAGAGATTGCACTGCGTCCCGGAAATGAGATAACTGTGATTATGATGGCCGGACTCCAGGGAGCCGGAAAGACCACCACCACGGCAAAGATTGCCGGGAAACTGAAAGCAAAGGGCAGAAAGCCGCTTTTGGCAGCCTGCGACGTGTACCGTCCGGCAGCTATCAAGCAGCTTCAGATAAATGGCGAGAAGCAGGGCGTGGAGGTTTTCTCCATGGGTGATAAACAGAACCCTGTGAATATCGCAAAGGGCGCCATCCGGCACGCGGAGGATCATGGACTTAATGTGGTGATTCTGGATACAGCGGGACGTCTTCACATTGATGAGGACATGATGCAGGAGCTTCAGAATATCAAAGAAGCTGTGCGGGTGGACCAGACGATTTTGGTCGTGGATGCCATGACCGGACAGGACGCGGTAAACGTGTCCGACATGTTTAACAAAAAAATAGGTATCGATGGAGTGATCCTCACTAAACTGGACGGTGACACGAGAGGCGGAGCAGCGCTGTCTATCCGGGCAACCTGCGGGAAGCCGATTCTGTACGCAGGTATGGGTGAAAAGCTTTCGGATTTGGAACAATTTTATCCGGAGCGCATGGCCTCCAGAATTCTCGGAATGGGCGATGTGATGAGCCTGATTGAGAAAGCCCAGGCCAACATTGATGAGGAAAAAGCCAAGAACATGGAGCAGAAGCTGAAGAAGGCACAGTTCGGGTTTGACGACTATCTGGATAGTATGAGTCAAATCAAGAACATGGGAGGCCTGACCAGCGTGTTGAGTATGCTTCCGGGTATGGGCAGTAAGATGCCTGACCTGGAGTCTGCCATGGATGAGAAGAAGATGGCTCGGATTGAGGCCATGATCCTATCCATGACACCCACAGAGCGCTCCAATCCGGATCTCTTAAATCCTTCCCGAAAAAAGCGGATCGCGGCAGGTGCAGGCGTGGATATCAGCGAAGTCAACAAGCTGGTGAAGCAATTTGAGCAGGCCCGTAAGATGATGAAGCAGTTCCCGGGAATGATGGGAGGCAAAGGTGGTAAAAGAGGCAGATTAAAACTGCCCTTTTAATAAATCAAATTAGCAAACCTTAAGGAGGTGAAAGACAATGGCAGTAAAGATCAGATTGAGAAGAATGGGACAGAAAAAGGCTCCTTTCTATAGAATCGTTGTAGCTGATTCCAGATCTCCGAGAGATGGTAAATGTATCGAGGAAATCGGTACTTACAATCCGAACACAGATCCCAGCGAATTCAAGGTAAACGAGGAATTGGCAAAGAAGTGGCTGGCAAACGGAGCTCAGCCTACAGAAGTTGTTAGTAAGCTCTTCAAATTAGCCGGTATTGAAAAATAAGACGGAGGGTGGACGCGATGAAGGAATTAGTTGAAGTAATTGCAAAGTCACTCGTTGATCATCCGGAAGAGGTTGCAGTCACGGAAAAAGAAACCGGCAAAGCGATTGTACTGGAGCTCAAGGTTGCGGCATCTGATATGGGTAAGGTGATCGGAAAGCAGGGCAGAATCGCGAAGGCTATCCGTTCTGTTGTAAAGGCGGCAGCGTCTAAGGAAGACAAAAAGGTTATTGTGGATATTCTGCAGTAGTGATACCTACAAGGCAATATTTAGAAAAAATCTCGTGCACAACGGGATTTTTTTTGATATAATGGCAAAAGGAGGTGAGCTATGGATATGACAAGGAAAAGAAAAAAAGGATGGATGCTCGCACTTATTGTATTATGTGTCATGATGCTGGCTCCCATGACAGCAAGTGCGGCAAAGCTGAAAAAGGTAAACGTGGACAAGTACATTGGGCTGGGGAAGAAATACACCGTCTTTGCCTACAATCCCAATAGAAAATGGATAAAGGTGAGAACACGCAAGTCCACAAAAGCTAATTACTATTCACAGATGATAAATTACGGCGGGGCCCTGGTGGTGAACACCAGCAAGCTGAAAAAAGGTACTAAGGTTTCATGGATTCCAGTGTACATGCACAGCGTTAAGACTAAGAGCGGATATAAGACGGGATATATACTGTCCAGTCAGGTAAAATTGAAAGCGCTGTACACAAAAAAGTTTTCTGACAACCGAGTGATTGACCGGGCCATAAAGATCGGATTTAAATACCTGGGAACGCCCTTTGTGATGCCGGGTGCATCACTGACATCGGGCATTGACTGCGCCCAGTTTGTGGCGGCTGTGTACAGGGCAGCCGGGCGAGGAGGCTTGGGAACGCATACGGACTTTCTCCAGGCAGCGTGCAGAGAGGTGTTTTACAACCGTTCCAACCGCACACTGTCAAAGAGCCAGCTAAACAGGATGAGGCCCGGGGATTTGCTGTTTTATTTAAAATATGATACCTCAGGACCCATTGACCATGTAGGAATTTATATTGGCGGCGGTTTGATGATCAATTCCTCTGGACACTATGGGGAGAGGTATCCCAATGGGGGTGTGTGCATCAAACGGGTACAGTACGGGAACCGGAAGATTGTCAGATGCATGCGCTTGCGGGGATATTGATTCCGGATACATCCGGGTACAAAAAGACAGGAGTATGAGACATGGAGAATTTTCTGCAGGTGGGTGTAATCACAAACACTCACGGAATCAAGGGAGAGGTAAAAGTCTTTCCCACAACGGATGATCCGTCCAGATTTAAGAGCCTGAAAAATGTGTTTCTGGATACCGGCAGAGACCGGGTGGAACTAGAGATTGAGCAGGTGAAATTTTTTAAGCAGTTTGTGATCCTCAAGTTTAAGGGGTACGACAGCATCAATGATGTGGAGCAGTACAGAAAGAAAAGTCTATTGGTCTCCAGGGAGAACGCGGTGGAGCTTCAGGAAAATGAATACTTTATTGCGGACCTGCTGGGTCTTACCGTTGTCACAGATGAGGGGAAACAGTTGGGCACGCTCAAAGATGTGCTTCAGACAGGGGCCAATGATGTCTATGTGGTGGAAACGCCTGAGGGACAGGAGATACTGATTCCAGCTATCAGACAGTGTATTCTGTCCGTGGATCTGGAAGAACAAACCATGCGGGTTCACCTGCTGAAAGGACTTGTATAGGGGCTATGAATTATCATGTATTAACTTTATTTCCGGAGATGATCCTACAGGGGTTGGGGACCAGTATCATAGGGAGAGCGATTGAGAAAGGCACCATTACGCTGAATGCCGTCAACATCCGAGATTATTCTACAAACAAACACATGAAGGTAGATGACTATCCATACGGTGGAGGCGCCGGGATGGTCATGCAGGCCGCACCGGTCTACAAAGCTTACCAGGATGTTTGTCAAAAGATCGGACACCGCCCCAGGGTGATCTATCTTACCCCCCAGGGCAGAGTGTTTGACCAGGCGCTGGCCCGTGAGCTGGCAGAAGAGAAGGAGCTGGTCTTTCTGTGCGGACATTATGAGGGGATTGACGAGAGGGTTCTGGAGGAGGTGGTGACAGACTATGTCTCCATCGGTGACTATGTGCTTACCGGAGGAGAACTGCCTGCCATGGTCATGATTGACGCGGTATCCAGAATGGTTCCGGATGTGCTCAACAATGAGGAATCTGCGCAATTTGAGTCCTTTCAGGACAATCTATTGGAATACCCACAGTACAGCCGGCCTGAGGAGTGGAATGGGAGGCGGGTTCCGCCTGTACTTCTGTCTGGTCATCATGCCAATATAGAGGGCTGGCGAAGGGAACAATCCATTCGGCGTACGGCACAGAGGAGACCGGACCTGTTTTGCAATGCCCTTCTGGAGCCCAGGGAGAGGCAGATCGCAAAAGAGTATCTGCTGTTTCGGGAAGGTCTGGACACAGAAAAGTAGAGAAACAACAGAGGTGAGATATGAAATGGAATAAGAAACGAGCAGGTATTTTACTTGCAGCAGTGTGTCTGCTGGTGTTGGCATGTTCATTTGCATCATCCGCAGCGTATCCCGCATTTTCCCAGTCAAAACCGCTGATCGGTTACGGCTGGGCCAAGAAAGCCTACCCTGTTTACAGTGACAGCAGCCTGCAGCAAAAGGCAGATACTCTGTCCTACCGGGTCTGTAAGGTTTCGGGCATATCAGGAAATGCGGCAAAAGTTGTCTATGAAAAGGGTGGTGAGGTCTTTACAGGATGGATTCCCCTGAAGACTTTTGTGTACAACCCGGATTACAAACACCAGATTACCTTTGCAAACGCGCCTATCACTATCTACAAGCGGCCTGCAGTGGGAGCACCATACACAAAAGTAATGCTCTACTCAGGCGGAATCGCTGTGAGTGAGAAGGGGAGCTGGGTGGAGGTGATTTTCAATACCGGGGGGAAATACCGTCTGGGGTGGATGAAGAAGAGCAGCTTTACCTCACAGGTCCGGCTGTCCATGGATACGACCACCCAGAATCTGGCCAACGGAACTTACACGATTTCCCCAAGGAACAGCAGCGCTCTGGCGATGACTTACCAAAAGGACACCAACAGCTTTGCGCTCACAAAAAACAAAAAGTCATCTGCACAGAAGTTCATGCTTACCCATTACCGGAACAATTACTATTTCATAAGCCCGGAACTGGCTGAGGGGAATCTGTGCGACAAAAGTTTACCCGCCACTGCTGAGGGGAACCAGCATATGTGGCTATTGAAAAGAACGGGCGGGTATTTCTACATAAGGGCCAAGGGGAGCGGAAGATGTCTCACCTACGCCTCAGGCAATGTAAAAGCAGGCGCGTGGAAGAAGCTGAAGGTTCAACAGTGGAAGATCACAAAAGTTCCCCAGACACCTACCAAGGAGAGCAGCACAGTGTTCTCACAGTACGATCCCAAATGGGGAGGGTCTACGTACATGAACGGGCCTTCCAGAAGGACAATCTCTACTTCGGGCTGTGGTGTGATGGCGCTGACCAACGCTGTCTATGCTATGAACGGTGAGTTTATCAGCCCTACAAAGATTGCCAAATTCTCGGTGTCCAGGGGCCATTATTTCTATAACCAAGGAACTGCGGATACACTTTACAAAGATTTTGCGAAAAAATATGGCGCCACGTATCATTTCAAACACAAAGGGAAAGTATATTCATTGAACAGCGTTAGGAAACACCTGCAGAGCGGCGGAACGGCTATTGCCCTTGTCCCGGGCCATTATATCGCTATTGTCGCATACAGGCCGTCCGATCAGTCTTATCTGGTGCTGGATTCCGCAGTGTACGGAAAACGCCCCACCACCATAGAGGGGGATTGGGTATCCGCCTCCACACTGAGGAGCGGATATATGTACTGTGAATATTTCCACCTGCTTTCCAGGCGTTAGATGGGGAAAAAGTGCTTGCATTTCTTATAGACTCGTGATACAATTATTTCCGTTGTGAGAAAAGAGATGGTCCTCTGTTACAGATCTGTATTAAGAACATCCGGGAAAATAAGGAGGCACACAATGAACGAGATTATTAAAAAAATTGAAGATGCTCAGTTAAAAGCAGAAGTTCCTGAGTTCAGAGTTGGTGATACCGTAAAGGTATATGCTAAAATTAAAGAGGGAAACCGCGAACGTATTCAGGTTTTCGAGGGAACGGTATTGAAGAGACAGGGCGGCGGCGCCAGAGAGACCTTCACCGTTAGAAAGAATTCCAACGGCATCGGCGTTGAGAAGACTTGGCCATTACACTCTCCGTCAGTGGAAAGAGTTGAAGTTGTCAGAAGAGGTAAAGTAAGACGTGCGAAACTGAACTACCTGAGAGGACGCGTTGGTAAGAGAGCCAAGGTAAAAGAGTTAGTAAAATAATGAAGTGAACCAGGGACAAGTACTTAGGTAATTGTCCCTGTTTTCTACTGGAAGTAGGATTCTATTTCATATCCTCCAGGAGGCTCAAGAACTGCGGTTCCAGATTAAGAGTGAGGTAGACATTATGAGCAGAGTACGAAAGAGAAGAGAGCGCAGAGAGAGGGAGAAGAAAAATGCTTTTAAGATGATATTGGGGTGGGCGTTTCAGATCATTGTAGTGATCTTGTTTGCCTATATCATAGTGTATTTCTTTGGACAGACCAGAACCAATATTGGACAATCTATGGATGTCACCCTGTCAGGAGGGGACACGGTACTTCTCAATGAACTTTCTTACAAGCTGAAGGGGCCTGCAAGGGGAGATATTATTGCATTTAAACCGGGAGGCAGCGCTGCCAGCCATTCCTACATTAAGCGTGTACTCGGGTTGCCGGGGGAGACGATTCAGATCAAAGACGGTATGATCTATATCAACGGGGAACGGTATGTGGAGAAAAAGGACTATCCCCCCATGAACAATGCCGGACTGGCTGAGGAACCCATTACACTGGGAAGTACAGAGTACTTTGTACTGGGTGACAATCGGAACAACAGTGAGGACAGCCGTTTTGCGGATGTGGGGAATGTGCAGCTTTCCGATATTGAAGGCAAGGTTTGGTTTGTGATTTCTCCCAGTGAGCATTTGGGATTTGTAAAATAGAAAGGAAACCTTATGAATTATCAATGGTATCCTGGTCATATGACGAAGGCAAAGCGTATGATGCAGGAAGACATTAAGCTGATCGATCTGGTAATTGAGCTGGTAGATGCCAGGATTCCTCTGAGCAGCCGCAATCCGGACATCGATGAGCTGGGAAAAAATAAGTCCCGGCTGATTCTTTTAAATAAATCCGACCTGGCCAGTGAAAAATACAATGAAGCCTGGAAGGAGTGGTTCCAGGCAAAAGGGTATTATGTGGTAAAGATCAATTCCAGAAGCGGAGCGGGAATCAAAGCCATTGGCGGGGTGATTCAGGAGGCCTGCAGGGAAAAGATTGAGCGGGACCGCAGACGGGGGATTAAAAACCGGCCGGTGCGGGCTATGGTGGTGGGAATTCCCAACGTGGGAAAATCAACCTTTATAAACACCTACGCCGGGAAGGCTTGTGCCAAGACAGGAAACAAGCCGGGCGTTACAAAGGGAAAGCAGTGGATACGGCTGAATAAGAGCGTAGAGCTTTTGGATACTCCGGGTATCCTGTGGCCTAAGTTTGAAGATCAGAACGTGGGGATGAAACTGGCCATGATCGGGTCCATCAGAGATGAGATTCTCAACGTGGATGAGCTGGCAATACGTCTGATAGAGTTTTTGATACAGTATTATCCCGGAATACTCAGCAATCGGTATGAGTGCCGGGAGGATGCAGGTTCTGTGGACATTTTGGGAGAGATTGCCGCAAACCGCGCCTGTCGATTGAAGGGGAATGAGCTGGATTATTCAAAGGCGGCAGGGATTGTGGTTGAGGATTTCCGAAGCGGCAAGCTGGGGAGAATTACTTTGGAATTTCCGAATGAAGCGTAAATGTATTTTGACTGTAACTGGAAGGATACGGAACAGTTACGAGGATTTGTAGAAAAGAAAGGGTTGCAGTATGAGTAAACAAGGGGAAACGGAAGAGACAAAAGAAGTAAAAGAGAAAAGTACCATGAGAGAAGTTATCAGTATGCTGATCTATATTGCCATAGTTCTGGCACTTACCTTTTTGGTGGTGCGTTATGTGGGACAGAGGACGCAGGTAAGCGGCGATTCCATGTATCCCACCTTACATAACGGGGATAACCTGATTGTGGATAAGCTCAGTTACCGCTTTAAAGATCCCGAAAGATATGACATCATTGTCTTTCCTTACCAGTATAAGGAAGAGACCTATTATATTAAGCGTATCATTGGGCTGCCGGGGGAGACAGTTCAGATCATAGACGGTACGATTTACATTAACGGGAGCGTGCTGGATGAGAACTACGGTCGGGAGAAGATGGTCAGCAGCGGGCTGGCGCTGGATGAGATACAGCTGGGGGAGGACGAGTATTTTGTCCTGGGTGACAACCGAAACGCCAGTTCAGACAGCCGGGAGCCAGATGTGGGCAATATTCATAGGGATGATATTATCGGCCGTGCGTTTATACGGATTTGGCCTTTCAGCCGGTTCGGCATATTGAAACACCAGTAGGGAAGAAATATGGAAAAAAAGATATCAGAGATAAAGAGAGAGTTTGAGACAGCCGGAGATGACCAGCTGGGGGAGCTGTTTGCCGCTTATGCGGCAGACCCCAGGGCTGGCGTTGCCGGCTTGATTAAAAAGTATCAGAAAAAGCAGGAAGCCCTGGAGCAGGAGAGGTCACGCCTGGAGGGAATGCGGGTCTACGAACACAGGTACGAGCATCTGGGGGCTGTGTGTGGAATTGACGAGGCCGGGAGAGGCCCCCTGGCGGGGCCTGTTGTGGCTGGAGCGGTGATTCTCCCCGAGGGCTGCGAGATACTCTACCTCAATGACTCCAAAAAACTCAGCGAAAAAAAACGGGAAGAACTCTACGGTGAGATTATGGAGAAGGCTGTGGCAGCGCAGGTGGGAATCATAGGGCCGGGTAGAATCGATCAGATCAATATCCTGCAGGCCACATATGAGGCCATGCGGGAGGCGGTTTCAAAGCTTTCTGTGCGTCCTCAAATACTTTTAAACGATGCAGTTACTATACCGGCTCTGGAGATTCCCCAGGTGCCCATTGTCAAGGGGGATTCCAAGAGCTTGTCCATAGCCGCAGCCAGTGTAATCGCGAAGGTGACGAGGGACCGGCTGATGCGGGAGTATGACCGGCTGATGCCGGAATACGGATTTGCGGGACATAAGGGATACGGATCGGCGGCCCACATTGAGGCAATACGCAGATTTGGCCCCTCACCTATACACAGAAAAACTTTTATCAGGAACTTTATGGACAAATAGTTTCGGAATAGGAGCATGTATTTGAATAAGCGCAGACTGGGAGCAGTCTATGAAGAGCTGGCTGCGGAGTTTCTGGAGAAAAAGGGATACCGCATTCTGGAAAGAAATTTCCGGTGCAGAGCCGGTGAAATTGATCTGATTGCCATAGACGGCTGTTACCTGGTGTTTGTCGAGGTGAAATACCGCAGGGACGCGTCTATGGGGACCGCGGCGGAGGCAGTTGACTTTCGGAAACAGAATGTGATACGAAGGGCGGCTTCCTGGTATCTGGTAATTCGGCAAATGCCGGAGGATACTCCCTGCCGTTTTGATGTGCTGGGAATTACGGGAAAAGAGGTTTGCCTGATACAGGATGCTTTTTCGTAAATTGCAAAGGATGTAAGAGAAGGAGAGATTGGATGCAGAAGATAAGCAGAAAAGGTACCGGAGAGGTTCTGAAGCTGAACAATGCCGAAGGGACACCTTACCTGAGTTTCCCCATGCTGGACTTGGCAGACGGCATTGTACACGGTTTTTCCACGCGTCTGGGGGGTGTCAGCGAGGGTCATCTCCAAAGCATGAATCTGAGCTTTTCAAGAGGAGATGAGGAAGAGCGGGTGAGAGAGAACTTTAGGCGTATTTCGGCTTCCATTGGATTTGCCACTCAGGACATGGTCTTCTCCCACCAGACACATACCACCAATGTCCGCGTGGTGACAGAGGAGGACAGGGGAAGTGGATTTACAAAACCTCTGATCTACCAGGATGTAGACGGCCTGATCACAGACGTCCCGGGGCTGGTGCTCTCCACCTTCTATGCAGACTGTGTCCCACTGTTTTTTGTGGATCCGGTTCACAGGGCAATCGGACTGGCCCATTCGGGTTGGAAGGGAACCGTGGGCAAGATAGGGCAGGTGACGGTTAGAAAAATGGCAGAGGAGTTTGGGAGCGATCCCGGAGACCTGCTGGCGGCTGTGGGTCCTTCTATCTGTCAGGAGTGTTATGAGGTGAGTGGGGATGTGATTGAGCAGTTTCAGGCCAGCTACAGAGAGAAATACTGGGAATCTATTTTTTATAAGAAAGAAAACGGCAAGTACCAGTTGAATCTCTGGAGGGCAAATGAAATTGTATTTTTAGAGTTCGGAATTTTGCCGGAGCATATCAGCATCACTGACGTCTGCACCTGCTGTAATCCGGAAATTCTCTACTCCCACCGGGCATCCGGGGGAAGGCGGGGAAATCTGGCAGCATTTCTTATGCTGGTACAGTGAAGACGAAATGGATAAAAAAACTGATGTACTGCAAACTTACATGGGCAGTACATCAGTTTTTTCATATCTTCTTATGGTTATACTTTGCCAAGAGCTTGTGAATCTTCTCTGTGGGGGACTGCACACGCAGAATGGATACATCGTGATTCAAAGTATCGATGATGCTGGCCAGATACTTGGTCATATCCGCCTCCTGGTAGTAGGGACGAACCAGAAGATCCGGAATCCGATAGGTCAGATTTGTAGTCACTACTTTTGTGATATACCCTTTCTCATAGTACTCGTCAAACTTCTCAAGTCCGTCTGTGAAAAGACCAAATGTGGTACATACAAATACCCGCCTTGCCTTTCGATCCTTTAGCTGTTTTGCCACGTCCAGCATACTCTCGCCTGAGGAGATCATATCATCAATGATGATCACATCCTTGCCCTCCACAGAGTCGCCCAAAAATTCGTGGGCTACAATGGGATTTTTACCGTTGATGATGGTAGAGTAGTCTCGGCGCTTGTAGAACATGCCCATGTCTACACCCAGAATATTGGAGAAATAAACCGCGCGGCTCATGGCGCCTTCATCCGGACTGATGATCATCAGGTGATCGTTGTCAATCCGAAAATCCGGAACAGACTCGATAAGTGCCTTTAAAAACTGGTAAGTGGGCATGAATGAGTCAAAGCCCTGGATGGGCACTGCGTTCTGCACTCTGGGATCATGTGCGTCAAAGGTGATGATATTGGCCACACCCATATCTGCCAGCTCCTGCAGTCCTAGGGCACAGTCCAGGGACTCCCTCTTGGTGCGTTTGTGCTGACGGCCTTCATACATAAACGGCATGATGACGTTTATCCGGCGGGCTTTACCGGTAGCTGCAGAGATGATGCGTTTTAAATCCTGAAAATGATTGTCCGGTGACATGTAATTCTCATATCCGCATACCTTGTAGGTGAGACTGTGGTTGCAAACATCCACCATAATAAACAGATCACATCCGCGGACAGAGCTTTTAATAATTCCCTTTGCCTCTCCGCTGCCAAATCTGGGACAGGTACAGTCCACCATAAAGTTGTCCTCCAGATATCCCTTAAACAGTATGTCCTCTGTGTTATGTGTGGGATTGGTGTGACGGAAATCCACCAGATGCTCGTGGACCTTGTCTGCAAAATGACGGCTGCTCTCCAGGGCAGCGATTTTTAATGGAGCTACTGGAATTGTATTATATAGAGATTCAAAATTCGGCATAATAACCTCCAAATCGTTTTCATTACCTAATAGTTATATCATTTCAGTTCTACTGAGTCAAGAAAATTGTCGAATTTCCAAAGGAGTTGCTGTTTGGTAACAGTTCAGACAGGTCCGGTACGTTTTAGGCTGAGGGGGACGCTTCCTTTGGAGCAGGGTTATGCTTCAGGGACGCGTGCAACATATCAAACTGAATACCTTGCAATTTAAATAACTATTTAGTATCATAGAATGTAGATGAATAGGAGAATATACAAATATGGCGAAGAATATACACACAGTGAGTAAGATCGTTACGGGGGGCATTGCCCAGGAGTTGGAGATTGAGCCCGGAGACAAGCTGCTGTCCATCAACGGCAGAGAGGTAGAGGATATTTTTGATTACCACTATCTGATAAATGACGAGTATCTGGAAATTCTGGTGGAGAAAGAGGACGGTGAGGTCTGGGAGCTGGAGATTGAGAAGGACTTTGATGAGGATCTGGGAATGGAGTTTGAAAACGGCCTGATGGACGAGTACCGCTCCTGCAGAAATAAGTGCGTGTTCTGCTTCATTGACCAGATGCCCTCAGGCATGAGGGAAACCCTGTACTTTAAAGATGACGATTCCAGGCTATCCTTTTTACAGGGCAACTATGTGACGCTCACCAATATGAGTGACCATGACATAGAGAGGATCATAACCTACCATCTGGAGCCTATCAATGTGTCCATCCACACCATGAATCCTGAGCTTCGCTGCAGGATGCTGAACAACCGTTTTGCCGGGGAGGCGCTGAAAAAGGTGGACCGTCTGTGCCGGGCTGGGATTCATATGAACGGACAGATCGTACTCTGCAAAGGGATCAATGACGGGGAGGAGCTGGAGTACAGTATACAAATGATGAGCAGATATCTTCCGTATCTGCAGAGCGTCTCCGTTGTCCCTGTGGGTCTGACCAAGTACAGAGAAGGTCTGTATCCTCTGAAACCCTTTGAACAAAACGATGCCAGGCAGGTTCTCTCCATCATCCACAGATGGCAGGATAAGCTGTACAGGGAGCATGGAACCCATTTCATTCATGCAGGGGACGAGTGGTATCTCATGGCAGGGGAGGAGCTTCCCCGGGAAGAGCGGTATGACGGCTATCTGCAGCTGGAAAACGGTGTGGGTATGCTGCGGCTTTTAACCGATGAGGTGGAGGAGGAGCTGAGAGGACGAGAAGGTGACGAAAGGAAACATGTGGTATCCATCGCCACTGGCCTGCTGGCGGCGCCGGTGCTTGAGGAGCTTGTGAGCAAGATTAATGAGAGATATCCGAATGTGGACGTGCGCATCTATCCCATTAAAAATGATTTCTTTGGAGACCGCATTACAGTTTCGGGCCTGCTGACAGGAGGGGATCTGAGGGCGCAGCTGGCGGGCAGGGAACTGGGCAGGCAGCTTCTGCTCCCCTGCAATGTTCTGCGCAGCGGGGAGGAGGTCTTTCTGGATGATCTGACCGTGACGGAACTGGAAACCGCTTTACAAACACCGGTAAATATTGTAAAATCAACCGGTCGGGATTTTGTAAGAGCAGTCTTGCTGGACGACAAAGAGGTGCATCACGCACATATAGATGAGGTGAATAAATATGAGTAAACCAATCGTGGCCATTGTAGGAAGGCCGAATGTAGGAAAGTCTACCCTGTTCAATGCTTTGGCCGGAGAGAATATTTCCATTGTTAAGGATACACCTGGGGTTACCAGGGACCGGATCTACGCGGATGTGGAATGGCTGGGGATCAACTTTACCCTGATTGATACAGGAGGGATTGAGCCGGACACAAGCGATGTGATCCTGGCTCAGATGCGGGACCAGGCGCAGATTGCCATTGACACTGCGGACGTGATTATCTTTATCACGGATGTGCGCCAGGGCTTAGTGGACTCTGATGCCAAGGTGGCGGACATGCTCAGGCGTTCCCGCAAGCCGGTGATCCTGGTAGTCAACAAAGTGGATCACTTTGACCGCTACATGACAGATGTCTATGAGTTTTATAACTTGGGCATCGGCGATCCGGTTCCCATCTCAGCAGCTTCCAAGCTGGGCCTGGGGGATATGCTGGATGAGGTGGTCAGACATTTTGACCCGGAAGAGATGCAGGAGGAAGAGGATGACAGGCCCAGAATTGCCGTGGTGGGCAAGCCGAACGTGGGGAAATCTTCTATAATTAACAAACTTTTGGGCGAGAACCGGGTGATTGTCTCAGATGTGGCGGGCACCACCAGGGATGCCATTGACACAGAGGTGGTTTGGGACGGCAGAGAGTATATATTTATCGATACTGCTGGCCTGAGAAGAAAAAATAAAGTAAAAGAGGAACTGGAGCGCTACAGTATCATCCGCACCGTGACCGCGGTGGACAGGGCGGATGTGGTGGTGGTGGTCATCGATGCCACAGAGGGAGTGACGGAGCAGGACGCCAAGATCGCAGGCATTGCCCATGAGAGGGGCAAGGGAGTGCTCATAGCAGTCAACAAGTGGGATGCGGTGGAAAAGGATGATAAGACCATCTACAAGTACACCAATCAGGTGAGAAACACCCTATCCTATATGCCGTACGCAGAAATCATGTTTATCTCCGCGCAGACGGGCCAGAGACTGCCCAAGCTGTTTGAGAAGATTGACATGGTGCTGGAGAACCAGAGCCTGAGAGTGCAGACAGGTGTGCTTAATGAGATTATGGCAGAGGCTGTAGCGCTGCAGCAGCCGCCTTCAGACAAGGGAAAGAGGCTGAAGCTCTACTATATCACCCAGGTGGGGGTGAAGCCGCCTACCTTTGTAATCTTTGTCAACGACAAGGAGCTAATGCACTTTTCCTATACAAGATATCTGGAAAACAAAATCCGGGATACCTTTGGATTTAAGGGGACATCCCTGAAATTTATTGTCAGAGAGCGCAAGGATAAGGAGAAATAGTCATGACAGAGCGGTTGATTTGTATTGCAATTGGGTACATTTTTGGCCTTTTTCAAACCAGCTATATCTACGGCAGGATTCATGGGATTGATATAAGGGAACATGGAAGCGGGAATGCGGGCACCACCAACATGCTGCGCACCCTGGGCAGGAAGGCGGGGCTGATTACCTTTGCCGGGGACTGCATAAAGTGTATTCTGGCGGTGGTTCTCACCAGAGTCCTGTTTGGAGGGACACATGCGGATATCCTGCCTCTGCTGACATTTTACACGGCAGCGGGTACGATCCTGGGGCACAACTATCCCTTTTATCTGGGATTCCGCGGCGGCAAGGGCATTGCGGCCACAGCGGGGCTTGTGCTCTCTTTTAACTGGATCATGGCAATTTTGGGAATCATAGTGTTTTTTACAACGTTCTTTGTGACCCACTATGTGTCTCTGGGTTCCCTGTTGGTTTACATAGGAATCCTGATTGAACTGGTGGTTCTGGGGCAGAGCGGATATTTCCAGATGTCCCAGCCTCACTTGACTGAACTTTATATCATCGGCGCTTTGCTGGCTGCACTGGCCTTCTGGAAGCACCGGGAGAATATCAAAAGGCTTTTCAACGGGACAGAGAGTAAGACGTATCTGTCCTCCAAAAATAAATAGTCAGGGGGTATTTTTATGGCAAAAATAGGTGTGATCGGGGCGGGAAGCTGGGGTACAGCTCTGGCGGTACTGCTTAACAGCAATGGTCATGAGGTGACCATCTGGTCTATCATCAAAGAGGAGGTGGAGATGCTCCGTACAAAACGGCAGCATGAGACAAAGCTTCCAGGCGTGGTGCTTCCAGGGGAGATTTTGCTCACTAATGATCTGAAAGAGGCAATGGAGGATAAAGATGTCCTGATTCTGGCTGTTCCCTCGCCTTACACGAGAAGTACTGCGCACAGTATGAAAGCCTATGCCAAAGAGGGGCAGAAGATTGTAAATGTGGCAAAGGGAATTGAAGAAAATACACTCTATACCCTGTCAGACATCATTGAAGAGGAGCTTCCAGGGACAGACGTTGCGGTGCTCTCAGGTCCAAGCCACGCGGAAGAGGTGGGGCGGGGACTGCCCACCACCTGTGTGGTGGGGGCGCACACCAGGACAACGGCGGAGTACTTGCAAAATATCTTTATGAGTCCTGTGTTCCGGGTTTACACAAGCCCGGATATGCTGGGGATTGAGTTGGGGGGAGCTTTAAAGAATGTGATTGCTCTGGCGGCCGGGACAGCGGATGGACTGGGCTATGGGGATAATACCAAGGCGGCTCTCATCACAAGGGGAATCACTGAGATCACCAGGCTGGGCGTGAAAATGGGGGCAAAGCTGGAGACCTTTGGAGGCCTCACCGGGATCGGGGATCTGATTGTGACCTGCGCCAGCGTCCACAGCCGGAACCGGAAGGCCGGATACCTGATCGGCAAGGGCTGCACCATGCAGGAGGCCATGGAAGAGGTAAAAATGGTGGTAGAGGGTGTCTATTCCGCCAAGGCAGCCATGGGCCTTGCTAAAAAGTATCAGGTGGAACTGCCCATCATTGAGCAGGTGAACAAGGTACTGTTTGAAGGAAAGAGCGCCGGCGAAGCGGTTCAGGAGCTGATGCTGAGAGACAAGAAGATAGAGCACTCAGAATTGCCCTGGGAAAATGAATAAATCCAGACGTGTGATATTGACCTTTTACTCAAAATAGTGTATATTACTTAATAAGGTTAATGCTTTAATGAGAGAAAGCGTTAAACTGCAAAAGATATGAGCAAAAGGAGATTATTTTATGAAAAAGGTATTAAGAGTATTATTGGCAATGGGACTTTCCGTATCAATGCTGGCTGGCTGCGGTTCAAAGTCAGCGGAGACCGCAGCTGACACATCAGCACCCGCCACAGAGGGCACGACAGCAGCCGCAGAGCCGACGGATGCCGGGGAAACCCAGCAGGCGGCAGCAGGAGATAAGGTGTACAATATCGGAATCTGCCAGCTGGTACAGCATGAGGCTCTGGACGCTGCAACCCAGGGATTTAAAGAGGCATTGACGGAGAAGCTGGGAGAGGGCAATGTGGTTTTTGATGAGCAGAATGCCTCCGGGGATTCCGCAACCTGTGCAACCATTGTAAACCAGTTTGTCTCCGCTGATGTGGATCTGATCCTGGCCAATGCCACAGCATCCCTTCAGGCAGCATCCGCTGCAACGGACTCGATTCCTATTCTGGGAACCTCCATCACAGACTATGCAACAGCCTTGGAGATTGATGAATGGACAGGTATTACCGGAAAGAATATATCCGGAACTTCCGATCTGGCTCCTCTCTCTGAGCAGGCTTCTATGCTGGCAGAGATGTTTCCGGATGCCAAAACGGTAGGTCTTTTGTACTGCTCCGCAGAGGCTAATTCTGTTTACCAGGCAGACACCATCCAGGGATTTTTGGAAGAAAAAGGTTACACCTGCAATACTTACACGTTTGCAGATTCAAACGACATTGCATCTGTGACAACTACAGCAGCCTCGGAATGCGATGTCCTCTATGTACCCACAGACAACACGGCAGCTTCCAACTCAGAGGTAATCAATAATGTATGCCTTCCGGCAGGGATTCCTGTAGTGGCAGGCGAAGAAGGAATCTGTAAAGGATGCGGTGTTGCCACACTGTCTATCAACTACTATGACATTGGCTATAAGGCTGGCGAAATGGCTTATGATATCCTTGTAAACGGGGCGGATATTACAAATATGGCGATTGAGTCAGCACCTCAGGTCACAAAAAAGTATGTGGCCTCCAGATGTGAAGAGCTCAATGTAACGGTTCCTGACGGATATGAAGCGATTGAGGCAGAATAAAACAAAATGAAATTAATACGAAAAGCGGCAAAAAAGGACTTCTCTTTTTTGCCGCTTTTTGCTATACTTAATCTAGTTGTGCGCTTTTTTGCAGAGGCGCTTTAAAGGACGAAAGAATATATTTTTAGGAGGAAATGATTGTGAATGTTATGACACTGTTTAACGCTTTGCCCGGGGCATGTGCACAGGGACTTATCTGGGGAATTATGGCCATAGGGGTTTATATCACCTACAAGATTCTGGATCTGGCAGACCTTACTGTGGACGGATCCATGTGCACAGGAGGGGCTGTCTGTATTATGATGATGCTTAATGGGTACTCTGTGGGAGTTTCCCTACTCTGTGCTTTTTTGGCGGGAATGCTGGCAGGGCTTGTGACCGGGATTTTTCACACAGCTATGGGGATACCGGCGATCCTGGCCGGTATTTTGACCCAGCTGGGACTTTACTCCATAAACCTGCGTATTATGCTGGGAAAGTCCAATCAGGCTGTGAGCGTGGATAAGTATGACCTGATGGTATCACTGCGCTATGTGAAAGATGTGCCCTTTTATAAGAATACGATTTTTGTGGTAGCTATCTTTATCATCATCATTATCGCTGTCCTGTATTGGTTCTTTGGTACAGAGCTGGGCTGTTCTATCCGCTCCACAGGTTCCAACCCGAACATGTCCAGGGCACAGGGGATCAACACCAATCTGGGAAAGATCATTGGTCTGATGCTCTCCAACGGAATCGTGGCTCTGGCCAGCGGACTCTATGCCCAGTATCAGGGATTCGCGGATGTAAATATGGGACGAGGCGCAATCGTTATCGGTCTGGCGGCTGTGATCATCGGACAGGTGGTCTTCGGCAGAATCCGGGGCAACTTTGCGTTCAAACTCTTATCCGTGGCATTGGGGGCAATCATTTACTATCTGGTTCTCCAGATCGTACTGTGGCTGGGACTCAATTCCAATGACTTAAAGCTGCTGTCCGCACTGGTTGTTGCCGTATTCCTGGCTATCCCATATATTAAAGGAAAGTATTTTTCAAAACCCATAAAGAAGGCAGGTGCTAAAAATGCTTAAATTGACAGAGATTAGAAAGACGTTTAATGCAGGAACTATAAATGAGAAGAGGGCACTCAGAGGTCTTTCGCTTCAGCTGAATGAGGGGGATTTCGTGACGGTAATCGGAGGGAATGGGGCTGGCAAATCCACCATGCTGAACGCCATTGCCGGCGTGTGGTCTATTGATGAAGGCTCCATTTTCATAGATGATATCAATGTGACCCGCCTTCCGGAGCACAAGAGGGCCAGGTATTTGGGAAGAGTTTTCCAGGACCCCATGACGGGAACCGCGGCAGGTATGCAGATTGAGGAAAATCTGGCTTTGGCTGCCCGCAGGGGAGGGAGAAGAAGCTTAAAGCCTGGGATTACCCAAAAGGAACGCCAGGAATATAAAGAGAAGCTGAAGATTCTGGACCTGGGTTTGGAGGAACGGCTCACCGCGAAAGTGGGTCTGCTCTCCGGAGGGCAGCGCCAGGCGCTGACACTTCTCATGGCCACGTTGAAAAAGCCCAAGGTGCTTCTCCTGGATGAGCACACAGCAGCTTTAGACCCAAAGACAGCGGCAAAAGTGCTGGATGCCACGGACAAGATCATAGAGAGGGACAATCTGACTGCGATCATGATCACCCACAATATGAAGGATGCCATAGCGCACGGCAACCGTCTTATCATGATG
The DNA here is from genome assembly GCF_058119865.1 of Ruminococcus sp. 8Y-12. Classification (NCBI taxonomy): domain Bacteria; kingdom Bacillati; phylum Bacillota; class Clostridia; order Eubacteriales; family Oscillospiraceae; genus Ruminococcus; species Ruminococcus sp. 8Y-12. The sequence goes on from NZ_CM176623.1 coordinate 3,382,878, forward strand.
CACGAGGGAGACATCATTTATGATGTGTCGGGTGAAGAAAAGAAAAACCTGAAAGTATCCGACCTTTTGCAGAAGTTTGAGCAGGCCAGCGGCGGAGAACTGGCCAATGACAGGATGATTTTGGCATAAAAATGACATGACACCGGTGGGTAAATATCTTATCGGTGTTTTTGTTTGTCTAATATATGCAAATTATAAAAAAAAATACAATTCTGCTTGTTGAGAATGGCTATACGGTGTGTTATAATATCTCCATAACGGCGAAAGCCTGAATAGCTATGTCAAAAAATTAACAATTACACAGAAGGAGGGAAAAATACTTGCATATTGTAAAAGATGAAAATGGAAATATTTGCGCTCATGCCCATGACCATGTACATCCTCATACACACAGCTATGAGCATACACATGAACACAGTCATCAGCACGGACATGAGGAGGACCATGATCACAGCCATACCCACGGGGAGCATGCCTCCTGCGAGGGACAGGAGTGTGCACAGGAATGTACAGGCTGCGGACACAGCCATGAGGATCATGCACATTCTGAGGTTTCAGATAAAAATACTGCTTTACTGAATTACATGCTTCAGCATAACGAGCACCACGCGGCGGAGCTGGATATGCTGGCTGGGAAGCTGAAAGAGGACGGTCAGGAGGATGCGGCTGAACAAATTCGCAGAGCTGTGGATGAATATCAAAAAGGAAATCTGTATCTGAAGCTTGCGGCAGCCACACTGGCAGAGAAGAAATAGGAGGTGGTTGTTTTGTGTCTGGCTACAGCATACAAGAGCAATCAGCCTGACAGTATTATTTTGGAATACGTCAGCAAAATTGAAGTGAAAGACGGAAAGGTAATCCTGACGGATGTCATGGGAGACCGGAAAGAGGTGGAGGGCACCATTGAGATGGCGGACCTCACCGGCGGAGTGGTGAAAATTAACTGCGAAGCTTAGCTCTGCAGTTAAATAATAAACAAACAATATAAAACATTAAAAAACGGAGGAAAGTACTATGAAAGGATCAGAAAGCTGAGAATCTGAACAGCTCAGGGAGCTGTGCCACAATCGAATTACTTAACTTAGACAGGAGGCGCCGTCATGGCACATGTAATTGCAGTAGCAGGAAAAGGCGGGGTTGGAAAAACCACCCTGTGCGGTCTGATGATTCAGTATCTCTGTGAGAAGGGGAAAACCCCGATCCTCGCAGTGGACGCAGATGCAAATTCCAACTTAAACGAGGTTCTGGGAGTTGAGGTTGAAATGACGCTGGGGGATGTGAGGGAAGAGATTGCCCAGGCTGAAAACAGTGCAAAAAGCCCCATACCGCCCAGTATGTCAAAGGCCGATTATGCAGAAATTATGTTTCAGAGATGTCTGATTGAGGAAGATGACTATGACATGCTGGTTATGGGCAGAACCCAGGGAAAGGGATGCTATTGTTTCGTTAATGGACTCCTTCAGTCCCAGCTGCAGAAACTGACCCCCAACTATGAATATCTGGTGGTGGACAATGAGGCGGGAATGGAACACATCAGCAGAGGCGTTCTGCCCAAGGTGGACACCATTGTGCTGGTCAGCGACTGTTCCAGAAGAGGAGTACAGGCTGTGGGAAGAATTGCCAAACTCGTGGAAGAGTGCGGTATGAAGCCTAAAAAAATGGGATTGATTGTAAACCGTGCGCCGGAGGGAGTGCTGAATGCCGGAACAAAGGAAGAGATTGAAAAGCAGGGACTGACGCTTTTGGGCGTGGTACCCCAGGACACAGACGTATATGAGTTCGACTGTGACGGAAAACCAATCGTTGCTCTGCCGGAATCCTCTCTGGTAAAGCAGGCCCTGCACAAGATTCTGGATGAAGTTTTGTAACTATTCAGCAGGTCTGCGCATTTACTGCGCAGACCGTGAGTAAATGATTCAGGAGTGCAAAAATCCCATCACCGAAGGTGATTTTAAATGGATTTTTGCATGTAACTGTGAAGGTACTGAACAGTTACGAAGTTTTTTGATAATTTCTCTGAATAAAGGAGACGAAAGAGTCTCCTTTGTTTGGAAGAAAAATATCCCATGGGGGCGGATGGGATAAAAGAACGCCCGCTTAAATACCCAATTTTAGAAGGAGGTTTATAATGGGAAATTTTAAATTAACTACGGTAGAAGAATTTGAAGCAGCTACCGAGAGATTGCTGGAGACAGGCAAAAAGGTCGGTGCAGATGCATGGCAGTTGAGAGTAAAAAACCAGACACCGCATTGTAAATTTGGTGAGCAGGGTGTCTGTTGCCGAATCTGTTCTATGGGACCCTGTCGTATCACCCCGAAGGCACCGAAAGGAATCTGCGGTTGCGATGTGCATGGCATCGTAGCCAGAAATTATCTGAAATTTACGGCTGGCGGTTCCGCAACGCACTCTGACCATGGCCGTGAAATCTGCCATACTCTGCATGCTTCTGCAGCAGACGGTAACTACAAGGTGAAAGATCCTGAGAAGCTGCTCCGTATCGCAAAAGAGTGGGGCGTGGAGACAGAAGGAAAAGATATCTATGATCTTGCGCATGAGATTGCAGAGATGGGCCTTATGGAGTACGGAAAACCCTTTGGAACCCAGAGATTCTTAAAGAGAGCACCGAAACATACCCAGGAGATCTGGGAGAGAGAGGAGATTGCACCGCGCGCTATTGACCGTGAGGTTTCCTGTTCTTTACATATGACTCATATGGGTTGCTCATCTCTTCCCGAGGCACTGATCAGACAGTCTTTCCGTTCAGGTCTCTCTGACGGCTGGGGCGGCTCTATGATGGGAACAGAGTTCTCAGACGTATTGTTTGGAACACCGAAGCCCATTGACACTGAGGCAAACTTAGGCGTTATGGAAGTGGAGAACGTAAACATTGTGGTTCACGGACATGATCCCTCACTCTCTGAGATGATCTGTGAATATGCGGATGATCCGGAGATGATCGCTTACGCCAAGTCAAAAGGTGCCAAAGGCATTACCGTATCCGGTGTCTGCTGTACTTCCAATGAGGTGGCAATGCGCCGCGGTATCCCCATGGCCGGAAACTTCCTGCAGCAGGAAAACGTAGTATTGACAGGTGCCTGCGAGGCCATCGTAGTTGACGTACAGTGTATTTTCCCGGCACTTGGGCCTCTGAGCAAGTGCTTCCACACGAAATTTATCACCACTTCCCCCATTGCACAGATGCCGGATTCCGAATTTATCCGCTTCAATGCAGAGACAGCAGGGGAGAACGCAAAGGCAATCGTTAAGGCAGCGATTGACAACTTTGAAAACAGAAAACCGGATCTGGTGTACATTCCGGATATGAAGCAGAAAGCTACCGTAGGCTACTCGGTGGAAGCCATCGTGAAAGTACTGGACGGTGTAACCAACTCTCAGGTAGATGAGACCGGAACAACCAAACCTTTGGTAGAATGCATTACCTCCGGCGTTATCCGCGGCGCGGTTGCTATGGTTGGCTGCAACAATCCGAAGATCAGACCGGATACTGCTCATATTGAGCTGATGAAGAAGATGATTGCAAATGATATTATCATCATTGCTTCCGGATGTTCCGCACAGGCTGCTGCCAAGGCAGGACTGATGGACAAGGAAGCAAAGGAACTCTGCGGCGCAGGCTTAAAGAGAGTTTGTGAGCTTGCTGACATTCCTCCTGTACTGCACATGGGCTCCTGCGTGGATATCAGCCGTATGCTGATTCTGGCATCTGAGCTGGCAAAGGATTCCGGACTGAACATTTCACAGCTTCCGGTTGTGGGCTGTGCTCCTGAGTGGATGTCTGAGAAGGCTGTTTCCATTGGAAACTATGTAGTATCCACAGGATTGGATACCTTCCTGGGTGTAGATCCCTATGTATCCGGTTCCACAGAGGTTGCCGAACTGCTCACAGGCGGTGTGAGAGACTGGGTTGAGGCAGCTTATACCGTAGAAAAGGATATTGACAAGCTGGGTGACGCTATGATCGCCAGAATCGAAGAGAAGAGAGAAGCTCTCGGAATCTAATTAAGTAATAAGAGTAAAGGATGAATTGCTATGAAAATTGCAGTAACCGGAAAGGGCGGCGTGGGGAAGACCACCTTTGCCGCCACCCTGGCCAGATTGTATGCACAGGAAGGAAAGAACGTCCTGGCAGCGGATGTTGATCCGGATGCAAATTTAGGTCTTGCCCTCGGGTTTCCTGAGGAAGAGCTGGATAAGATCACGCCCATCACAAAGATGCGGAGACTGGTTCAGGAGCGCACAGGGGCAAACGAAGATAACAAATTTTATAAGATCAATCCCAAAGTGGATGATATTCCAGACACCTACTCCAGAGTTTGCAATGGCGTAAAGCTATTGGTTCTGGGGACTGTGGATACGGCAGGCAGCGGTTGTGTCTGCCCGGAGCATGTGATGCTGAAGCGGATCATCAATCATTTGGTGCTCAGAAGCGGCGACGTGGTGATTTTGGACATGGAAGCAGGGCTGGAGCATTTGGGAAGAGGAACCACAGAGGGAATGGATCAGTTTGTGGTGGTGATTGAGCCGGGTGCCAGAAGTATCCAGACCTACAAAAATGTAAAACGCCTGGCCAAAGAGCTGGGAGTGAAGCAGGTGCGGGTTGTTGCAAACAAGGTCAGGAACCAGGAGGATGAGGAGTTTATCAAATCCAAAATCCCCTCGGAGGACCTATTAGGGTTCATCCATTATAATACGGAAGTGATGGATGCGGACCGCCAGGGCAAGTCACCCTTTGACTTCAGCGAGACCGCAGTAGAAGAAATCCAAAAAATAAAAGAAAAGATCGATCGTTCAGATATCTGATTGGAGGTATAACAGTGACATTATTTGATGTAGTATTTAGTGGAAATGATACCGTGTATGGTTTGACGGAAAATGCAATCGACGCGGCGATTGCGGAGCATGGCGAAGACAAAGCGATTGCGTTTCCGGATACGGCTTACAGCCTGCCCTGCTATTATGGAGTGACAGGAACTAAGGTGGCAACCCTGGGAGAGTTAAAAGCAGCCCTGGGAGTTGTAAAGACCCTGATGACAAGAGAAAAACGTTTGAATGACGCCTTTATGTCAGGCGTTGCTACCGCTCTGTGTGCGGAATTTATTGAAGCTCTGAAATATATTGACGGCGCGGCTCCCTACGAGGCCCCCTGCTATGGCCACCTGGGTGATGCCATTATCCGTGAGCTGGGTGTTCCCCTTGTAACAGGCGATATCCCAGGTGTAGCCGTTATCCTTGGCTCCGCACCCACTGCACAGGAAGGCGTGGACCTGATCAAGAGTTACCAGGCACAGGGTATCCTGGTTACACTGGTAGGCGGAATCATTGACCAGTGTGAAGAGCTGGGCTATAAAACAGGCGCAAACGTGCGTGTGATTCCTCTGGGCAAAGATGTTACCAGTGTAATCCATGTAGTGTCCGTTGCTGTGAGAGCAGCCCTGATCTTCGGTAATATTACACCGGGCGATGCTGCAGGACTGATGAAATACACCTTTGAGCGCGTGCCTGCATTCGTAAATGCATTTGCGCCTCTGGACCCGGTTATCGTTGCCTGCGGTGCAGGAGCTATCGCACTGGGCTTCCCGGTAATCACAAACGAAGAGACTTTCCGCGTGCCGAAGAGTCTGATCGTACAGAAAGACGTTTCCAAATTCAACGCAACCTCTCTGGAAGCCAGAGATATCAAGATCAAGATCACAAAGATCGATATCCCGGTTGCTTTCGCGTCCGCATTTGAAGGTGAGATCATCCGCCGCGGTGATATGCAGGTAGAGTTTGACGGTTCCAGAGTGGACTGCTGCGAGCTGGTACTGGCTAAGGACGGTTCTGAGATTGAGGACCACAAGATTGAGCTGATCGGACCGGATATTGATGAGATGGAAGTGGGAAGCAAGCAGAGCATTGCATATGTAGTGGAAGTGGCAGGAAAGAACATGCAGGCTGATTTCGAGCCGGTATTTGAGCGTAAATTCCACTCCTATATCAACTGTATTGAGGGTGTAATGCATACTGGACAGCGCGATATGATCCGTGTCCGTATCAGCAAAGATGCCTTTGCAGCTGGTTTCCGCGCAAAACACATCGGCGAAGTGCTGTACGCAAAAGTTAAGAGCGAGTTTGCAGCAGTTGTTGACAAGTGCCAGGTAAAGATCTACACAGATCCGGCTGAGTGCAACAAGATCCGTCATGAGGTGGCAACTCCTATGTTTGACAAGCGTGACGAGAGACTTGTCACACTTACCGATGAAGGCGTAGACGTATACTACAGCTGTATCATGTGCCAGGCATTCTCACCGTCTCACGTTTGTGTAGTTACACCGGAGAGACTTGGTCTGTGCGGTGCTGTTTCATGGCTGGATGCCAAGGCTACCCATGAGCTTGATCCCGAGGGACCCTGCCAGGTAATCACCAAGGAGAAATGCATTGATGAGCGTATCGGTGAGTATGAGGATGTAAATGAAGCAGTGCGCAAGCTGTCACAGGGCGCTCTGGAGGATGTATCCTTGTACTCCATCATTGAGAAGCCTATGACCTCCTGCGGATGCTTTGAGTGTATCTGTGGTATTGAGCCTCTCTCAAACGGCGTATGCATCGCCAACCGTGAGTACGCGGGCATGACACCTATCGGAATGACCTTCCCTGAGCTGGCGTCCATGACAGGCGGCGGTGTTCAGACACCTGGATTTATGGGACACGGCAAACACTTTATCGCTTCCAAGAAATTTATGAAGGCAGAGGGCGGTATCGAGAGAATCGTTTGGATGCCCAAAGAGTTAAAAGAGCAGGTTGCAGAGCGTCTGAACGCAACCGCTAAGGAACTTTACGGCATTGACAACTTTACGGATATGATCGGCGATGAGACTGTGGCGGAAGATCCGGAGACCTTGCTGGCATTCCTGGAGGAGAAGGGACATCCGGCGCTGAGCATGGAGCCTATGATGTAAATATATTGGAAAATTGCGGAATTTCCATACATGAGATAAAGCTTATACGGATGCACTGCGGAGTAATCTGCAGTGCAGTCTCCGTATTTTTTACCAGATCTCCGTTTTGGGAGAAATCTGTGTATTTTTTTGCGTGCACAGAGCGAAAAAGCCTGAATTAAAAGGGTTTTTCGTTGATTTTTGAGCATGGCCGAGGTAAAATATGGGTGATTGGAAATTATGTTGAAAATATTTTACAAGAGAGCCAATTAGAATGAAGGAGGTTTTTAAAAAATGCCATTTACAGCAAAATCAGGAAAGTTCAACGCAAGCATCAACACAGTTGAGATTGGCTGCGGAGAAAAAGCAATTAAAATCGGCGGTGAGAATGTATTACCTTTTTATACTTTTGACGCACCTATTGAGAATGCGCCAAAGGTTGGTATTGAGATCACAGATTTCGGTATGGAACATGAGCCGGAGTGCGTGAAGAAGTACTACGAAGGATGCGAGACCGTTGTGGATATTGCAAAAAAAGCAGCTTCCATGGAGGGCGTTGATTTCCTTTGCTTCCGTATGGAAGGCGGGGACCCGAACGGAGCAAACAAATCTACTGAGGAATTGGTAGGAATGTTAAAAGAAATCGTGGCAGCAGTGGATCTTCCTCTGGTGGTTGCAGGATGCAAGCATGTGGAAAAAGATGCGGAGCTGCTTGCAAAGGCAGCAGAGGCAGTTGACGGAAAGAATGCCGTACTCCTTGCAGCAAAAGAAGAGAACTACAAGACCGTAGGTGCAGCAGCAGGCCTGGCTTACAAGCAGATCGTGGGAGCTGAGTCCGCAGTGGATATCAACCTGGCAAAACAGCTGAACGTACTGCTTTCACAGCTGGGTGTGGACAATAAGAGCATTGTGATGAACGTGGGAACCGCAGCAGCAGGCTATGGCTTTGAGTATGTGGTATCCACCATGGACCGTGTAAAAGCGGCAGCTCTGTCTCAGGATGATGCAAACCTGCAGATGCCGATCATCACTCCTGTAGCATCCGAAGCATGGGGCGTAAAGGAGGCTATGGCCTCTGAAGCTGATATTCCGGAGTGGGGTAACCAGGAAGAGCGCGGAATTGATATGGAAGTGGAGACTGCAGCAGCAGTTCTGGCCGCTGGTTCCAACGCAGTTATTCTGAAACACCCGGTATCAGTTGCAACCGTGTCTAAACTGATCAAAGCATTAGTCTAATTGCTACAGAAGGAGGATTAAAAAATTATGGCACTTAAAGGTCTTGATATTTTTAAATTATCACCAAAGAAAAACTGTAAGGAATGCGGATGCCCCACATGTATGGCATTCTCAATGAAAGTTGCCCAGGGTGCAATGGATATCAGCGCATGTCCGCACTTTGCACCGGAAGCACTGGAAAAATTATCTGAGGCTACTGCACCGCCAATGAAGACCATCAAATGCGGCGCAGGCGATGCAGAGATTACACTCGGAGGCGAGACTGTTCTTTTCAGACATGAGAAGACGTTTGTCAGCAAGACCAGATATGCGGTTTCTCTGTGCAACTGCATGGATGAAGCGGCAGTTGACGCAAAGCTGGCTGAGATCCCGCAGGTGGATTACGAGCGTATTGGCGAGAGAATGTTCGTGGAGATGGTATACGTCAACTACTCAGCGGACGGATCTTACGACTATGTGGAACTGGTTAAAAAGGCTGCAGGCCTTGGCAGAGTCCTGGTTCTGGGATGTACAGACGTGGAAGTGGCAAAGGCTGCACTTGCTGTGTGCAAAGACAGCAAGCCGATCTTAAACGGCGCGGATGCTTCCAACTATGAGGCTATGAATGCAGCTGCCACAGAGGCAGGTGTGGTTCTGGGCGTGAGGGGAGCCAGCTTAAGCGAGATCTACGACACGGTAACAGCCCTTGAAAAGGCAGGCAATAAAAACCTGGTAATCGATGTGACCGCTGGAACTGTTAAGGAGACTTTTGCCAATGCAGTACAGCTGAGAAAAGCAGCTATCAAAGACGGTGACAGAACCTGTGGCTATCCTTCCATCGTCAACACCGCAGCGCTTGCAAAAGATGACAAGCATCTGCAGGCAGCTCTGGCCTCTGCGTTTACCATGAAATACGGTTCCATTGTAGTAATGCAGCAGCTCACCTATGCGGAGGCTCTTCCGCTGTTCGGACTGCGCCAGAACCTGTTTACCGATCCTCAGAAGCCAATGAAGGTAGAACCGGGCATTTATCCGTTAAATGGCGCGGATGAGAATTCAGTGTGCCTGACTACCGTTGACTTTGCACTTACATACTTTATCGTATCCGGTGAGCTGGAGCGCTCCGGCGTTCCCTGCAACCTGATTATCAGCGATGCAGGCGGACTTTCCGTACTGACCGCCTGGGCGGCAGGCAAGCTTTCCTCCACCTCTATTGCCAAGTTCTTTGAAGAGCAGAAGATTGAGGAGAAGGTAAAGAGCAGAAAGCTCATCATCCCCGGAAAAGTGGCTGTACTTAAGGGCGAGATCGAGGCAAAGCTTCCTGGCTGGGAAGTGATTATTGCTCCCAACGAGGCCGTACAGCTTGTTAAATTCATGAAAGATTATGCGTAATTTTCAGTAAAGAGCATGAGCCGGTGTCCTCCATAAGGGGACACCGAGCTATAAAAATGAAAAGGAGAACAAACAATGGCTAAATTTGTAACAATCGGAGAGAGAATCCACTGTATTTCCCCTGCAATCCGCAAAGCTATGGCTGAGAGAGATCCGGAGCCTATTCTGAAACGTGCGAAAGAGCAGCTGGATGCAGGCGCAACTTACCTGGATGTTAACATCGGGCCTGCCGAGAGCGATGGAGAGGACTTGATGAAATGGGCAGTGAAGCTGCTTCAGGAGAATTTTGATAATGTGCCTCTGGCACTGGATACAGCCAATAAAAAAGCTATTGAGGCTGGTATCTCCGTATACAACAGAAGCAAAGGAAAACCAATCGTAAACTCTGCCGATGCAGGCGGAAGAATCGAGAACATCGACCTGGCAGCAGCGAATGATGCCATTGTAATCGCACTGTGCTCCGCTGAGGGCATTGCTGCTGACAACGACGAGCGTATGATGCATTGCCAGAACATGCTGGAGAGAGGCTTAGAGCACGGCATGGAAGCTGAAGATCTGTGGTTTGACCCTCTGTTCCTGGTTGTGAAAGGAATGCAGGACAAGCAGATGGACGTTTTGGAGGCAATCAAAATGTTCTCTGAGATGGGACTTAACTCCACTGGCGGACTTTCCAACAACTCAAACGGTATGCCAAAGCACATCCGTCCAATCATGGACTCCGCACTGGTAGCCATGGCTATGATGCAGGGACTTACCTCTGCAATTGTAAATCCATGTGACCTGCGTCTGATGGAGACCATCAAGTCCTGTGATGTATTCAAAGGCAACACCTTATACGCTGACTCCTATCTGGAGATCTAATTTATGTATAAAGTTACTTTTAAGTTTGAAAACAGCGAAGATGTAAGCGTCTTCGCTGCTTTCGGTGAAAGCCTTCTTGAGGTAGCGAGAAAAACAAATGTAGCTATCGATGCACCGTGTTCTGGAAATGCATCTTGCGGAAAATGCAGAGTAAAGCTCATTGGCGGTGAACTGGAATCAAAGAAAACTCGTCACATCAGCGATGAGGAGTATCAGGAGGGATGGCGTCTGGCCTGTGTCAGCTCCGTCTGTGCCGATGTGGAGGTAATGGTACCTGATATCGCATCTGCCTACAAGAGCCGTATGAAAGTAGCAGACCTGTCCTCACCGGACGAGCTGAAGATTTTTCAAGACATCAAAGAGTCTATCGCGGAAGCTGGAATTGAACTGAAAAACAATCTGGAAATCATAGAGCTGGCTATGGATACTCCCACTTTGGACGACACCATGCCGGACAATGAACGGTTTACCAGAGCCATCCAGGCGCTCACCGGAATGGATAAGGTAAAGGTACCCTATTCCATCCTGAAAAAGATGCCGGATGTGCTGCGCAGCTCAGACTTTAAAGTAAAGGCAGTGATTCGCAGAACTTCCACTGACATATTTGTGTACGATATTGTACCAATAGACGAGGAGGCAGTGGTGGGAGGAGTGGCCATTGACATTGGAACGACCACGGTTTCTGCGATTGTAATCAATATGCTGGACGGCACGATCCTGGCTAAGGGCTCCGCCGGAAATGGGCAGATCCGTTATGGTGCGGATGTGATCAACCGGATCATTGAATCCTCAAAACCAGGGGGAAAGGAACGCCTTCAAAAGGCGGTGATTGACGAAACGATCAATCCGCTGATACAGACCATGTGCCGGCAGGCCAAAATCAGGAAAGATAACATATATAGAATGTGCGTGGCAGGAAACTCAACCATGAACCATTTGCTGATGGGCATCAATGCGGACCCCCTTCGCATGGAGCCTTATATCCCCACATTCTTTAAAACGAACGCACTGTTTGCGTCTGATATAGGAGTGGATGTGAATCCTGATGCACACATTATCCTGGCCCCCAACATCGGAAGCTATGTGGGCGGAGATATCACAGCCGGTGCCTTTGTGAGCATGATCTGGAATAAGCCGGAGTTTTCCCTCTTTATCGATCTGGGGACCAACGGGGAGATCGTGTTTGGAAATTCAGACTTTCTCATGAGTTGTGCTTGCTCTGCGGGTCCCGCCTTTGAGGGCGGGGATATCAGCTGCGGCATGAGGGCAACTGACGGGGCCATTGAGGCCTGTACCATTGATCAGGAGACCATGGAGCCGTCCTACCAGATTGTGGGGGAGGAGGGCACAAAGCCCATCGGCCTGTGCGGGTCCGGTATTATTGACGTAATCAGCGAGCTGTTCCGCTGCGGCATCATAGATCCCAAAGGCAAGTTTGTGCGGGAGGGACGCAGGGTCAAGCGAGACAGCTACGGCATGGGCAGCTATGTGCTGGCCTTTGAGAATGAGGCGGACTCTGTGAAGGATGTGGAGATCACGGAGGTGGATATTGACAACTTCATCCGGGCCAAGGGAGCCATCTTCTCCGCAATCCGCACCATGCTGGCCTACTGCGATTTTGATGTCTCTATGATAGAAAATGTGTATGTGGCAGGGGGCATCGGAAGTGGAATTAATATGGAAAATGCCATTCACATCGGAATGTTCCCGGATGTTCCGGTGGAAATGTACCACTATATCGGCAACTCTTCCCTCGCGGGAGCCTACGCCATGCTGTTCTCTACCGAGTCAGAACGAAAGGTCTATGAGGTTGCCCAGAATATGACCTATATAGAACTGAGTGCAATTCCCCAGTATATGGATGAGTTTGTGGGAGCGTGTTTCCTGCCTCATACGGACGCTTCCCTGTTTCCCAACAGGTAAGGGAAAGCCTCAGTCAGAAAGAATGAGAAGGCCGGAGATCAAGCCAAAATCCCCGGCCTTCCGTAAAATGAAGGAGCCCCCAATGAATATAGAGTACGAAAAAGACAACAAAGAGCGCATCCCTTTTGAGCACTATCTGGAGGAATACCGAAAGCTGGACCCAGTGGAGGCCAGCCACCGCACAGGGGTTCCCTATGATCCTGAGAAGGGGATGTTTGAAATTCGTCTGATGCAGAAATCCTATCTGGTCAGCTGGCCCGATTTTTCTGTTCAGAAGGCTAAGACAGTAGACAACCAGTACGGGGCTCTTCTGGAGGAAACAGCGGCAAAGATCATAGTGATCCGCTTTCTCACAAAAGGGGTGTCCTCCGTGGGCACAGGAAAGTTCCTCACCTACCGGGAGGTACCCTGGGGAGAGGTGTATTTCCGCCAGTTCCAGGGCAGGTGCCTGATGAGGCTGGCATACGGATATGCCGCCAGGCAGGAACAGTTTGCCGGGCAGATGGAAAAGATCGGTGCCAAGAGGCTTGAACTGGGGGATATTTCCTATGAGTTTGAGTTTATCAACAACCATTTTGTGCGTTTCATCCTGTGGGCGCCGGACGAGGAGTTTCCTCCCTCTTCCCAGATTTTGTTTTCAGACAATTTCCCTCTCTCTTTTGAGGCGGAGGATCTGGCAGTGGTGGGAGATATCGCAATCGGCACTTTAAAAAAATCAGCTAAGAATATTTAGGAGGTAGTAGATTATGGGATTTTCAACAGTACCGTGCAATGAATTTGTGGAAGTGCTGGCAAGCAAAGCGCCTGTACCAGGCGGCGGCGGGGCATCCGCTTTGGTGGGAGCCATTGGGACCGCCCTGGGTAACATGGTGGGAAGCCTCACTGTGGGCAAAAAGAAGTACGCGGATGTGGAGGAGGAGATGTATGCGCTGAAGGCAAAATGCGATAAGCTTCAGGCAGAACTTCTGAAACTCGTTGAGAGAGACGCGGAGGTATTTGAACCCCTCTCCAAGGCATACGGTATGCCCAGGGAGACGGAGGAAGAAAAGGCAGAAAAGGCCAGAGTCATGGAGATCGTTCTGAAGGATGCCTGCTCTGTGCCAATGGAGATTATGGAGAAGTGCTGTGAGGCCATTGATATCATTGAGGAGTTTGCAGCAAAGGGTTCTGCCCTGGCCATCAGTGATGCAGGAGTGGGCGCTGCATTCTGCAAAGCAGCGTTGGAAGGCGCGTCCCTGAACGTGTACATAAACACCAAATCCATGAAGAACAGGGAATATGCACAGGAGCTGAACCAGAAGGCAGATGCCATGCTGGCCGAGTATCCGAAGAAGGCGGAAGCTATTTTTACAAGCGTGCTTGGAAGATTGAAATAAAGGAGAAAAAGACTTATGGCAAAACAATTGTTGGGAAAAGAAGTAACAGCAGCTTTAAATGAGAGAATCAAAACTCAGGTGGCAGAGCTTGAGGCAAAAGGGGTAAAACCTACATTGGGAATTATCCGGGTGGGCGAGAACGAGAGCGATATTTCCTATGAGAGAGGTGCAACCAAGCGCTGCGAGACTCTGGGAGTTGCCTGCGAGAAGTTTTTACTGCCTGAGGATGCCAGCCAGGAGGATGTCCTGAAAGTAATTAAAGAGGTAAATGAGAATGACAAGATTCACGGCGTTCTCTTGTTCCGTCCTCTGCCCAGACATCTCAATCAGACTGAGATTGAGGCAGCCCTGGACCCTGCAAAGGATGTGGACTGTATGACAGATGGCTCCATGTCAGGTGTGTTCACAGGCAAAGATGTGGGATTCCCGCCATGTACTCCCCAGGCGTGCATGGAAATCTTAGACCATTATGGAATTGACTGCACCGGAAAGAAGGCAGTGGTGGTGGGGAGAAGCCTGGTAGTTGGAAAACCAGCGGCCATGATGCTGATCAAAAAGAATGCTACGGTGACGATCTGCCATACCAGAACAGTGGATATGCCCTCTGTTGTTAAGGAAGCGGATATCGTAATTGTGGCAGCAGGACGTGCCGGTGTAGTGGATGACACCTATGTATCACCGGGACAGGTGATCATTGATGTGGGAATCAATGTGAATGCTGAGGGAAAACTTTGCGGTGACGTGGATTACGCAAAGGTAGAGCCCATCGTGGAGGCGATCACTCCGGTACCCGGCGGCGTGGGAAGTGTTACCACTTCTGTGCTGGTAGGGCATGTGGTGGAAGCGGCAGCGAAGGCAAACAGATAACCTAGTTAGGGGTAACAGATCGGACGGGTCGGGTCTGTTACTTGCGTTACCACCAGGACGTCACCCGGGCGTTGGCAGCTCTCACGCAAACACGTGCAACGCTCTGGGGAACTGACCGTTAACTGCAACTAAGGACGCTCAGGAAAGCCTTCGCGTCCAAGTTTCCGTAAACGGTCATTTCCCCGCCGCTAAAAACGCACGTTAATTGTTTGCTTAGAGAGCTGCCAACGCCCGGGTGACTGTGTTCTGGAACATAGAAATTCCCTAGAGCTTGTTTGGAGATCGCCTGAGTGGCACCATCTCCCGCCTACGGGAAACAGCTTCCACCGGCGCAGGGCTATCCTTCGTGGACAATTAGCGTGCGCTTTTAATGTAGATGAAATCCTCTGCTTACGGAAACTTAGGGACGAAGGAGCTCCTGAGTCCCTTAGTTGTAGTTAGCAGATAGTTCATCGGAATGTTGCACGCGTCCACGAAGGATAGCCCTGCGCCGGTGGAAGCGTCCCCCTCAGCCTGTAACAGATTTGGACTTGTATTGTTCAGCCCCTCATCATTTTTGTTGACAATTATGGGCAATTCATCTATACTATAGATGTGTAATTTAATATTGCCGTATCAAGTGCAGAAGCCCCGCTTCTGAAGAGGGAATCAGGTGAAAGTCCTGAGCGATCCGGTCACTGTAAACAGGGAATTCTGTCTCAATCATCCATTGCATACCCATTTGTGAGAAGGAGAGACAGCGTAATGATCTGTAAGTCAGGAAACCTGCTTGGTATGTGAGATGAGCTTCCGTGTAAAGTTTAACATCCAATCCGAAATAGAAGAGTACTTTCATTTCGTATCAGATGTCTGCAGGGTAGCAGGCATATTTTTTTGGCTTTATTGAATGCATCTCATAGCATTTCATTAAATACACAAAATACCTCCTTCTGAAGCGGGAATTCCGCAGCCCGTTTCCGAATAACAAAAAGCACAATAGATTTTTCGTTCTCAGCTCTATTTTTATGAGCTGAGTCGGAAAAGATATTGTGCTTTTTTAGCTTATATTCATCTGCCTGTACATTGTTACCCACAGGAGTAATTTCCATTGTGGCCTTTGTAAAACGAATATCAAATTGACTCTGCAGGTAGGTTGAGACAACTATAAATTGTATATATTTAAATAATATCCTTAATGATAAAAATTATAAGTTGTGCAAAAATATGATATCTATTATAATATAAGTATTATACACAAGCGAATTGCATAATCTGTTTGTGCGATAAAATTAAAGGAGGTATATTGTATGCTAGACCAGTCATTTTACCAAAAGGCAGATGAGATCATAGCCCATTACGGTAAAAAACAAAGTTCCCTGATCCCGATTATGCAGGATATCCAGGGGGAATACCGTTATCTGCCGGGGGAACTGCTCACGTATGTGGCAAAGGAGATCGGGGTAAAAGAGGCCAAGGCCTACAGCGTTGCAACCTTTTATGAGAACTTTTCCTTTGATCAAAAAGGTAAATATATCATTAAGGTGTGCGACGGAACAGCCTGCCATGTGCGAAAGTCTGCTCTGATTCAGGAGGCGCTGTTTAAGGAGTTGGGGCTTAGCCAGAAAAAACACACCACGGATGACATGTTGTTTACCGTGGAGACCGTATCCTGTCTGGGCGCCTGCGGACTGGCCCCAACACTGACCGTCAATGACGAGGTTCATCCCAACATGACCCCGGAAAAAGCATTGGAATTAATAGAAAAATTGAGAGGTGAGAAGAGCGTATGAGCATAGATAGCAAAGCAGCACTGGAAAATCAGAGAACTGCTGTACAGAAGGATCTGGAATCCTATACCTGTCGTGTCCTCGTCTGTTCGGGCACCGGGTGCATTGCATCCGGCTCCCAGAAGATTTACGAGCAGATGGCTCTGCTCTGTGAGGATGTGGACGGAGTTACGGTGGAGATGCAGGAGGAGGTTCCCCATCTGGGTGTCATTAAGACAGGATGTCAGGGAATCTGCGAGTTGGGCCCTTTGATGCGCATAGAGCCCTATGATTACCAATATGTAAAAGTACAGCCCGAGGACTGCAAGGAGATCTTTGAGAGAACCATCCAGCGCGGGGAACCTGTAGAGCGGCTGTTTTACCGCAAAGGGGACAATGCCTATGAGCGTCCCAGTGACATCCCCTTTATCGCCAAGCAGACCCGCATTGTCCTGGAGAACTGTGGAAATATCAATTCGGAATCCATTGACGAATACATAGCAGCGGGCGGTTTTGACGCCCTTGCAAAAGCATTGTTTGACATGACCCCGGATCAGGTGATCGATGAGGTGGACAAGTCCGGACTGAGAGGAAGGGGAGGCGGAGGTTTCCCTGCCGGGCGGAAATGGAAACAGGTGGCCAGGCAGGCGGAAAAGGTGCGCTACATTGTATGTAACGGCGATGAGGGTGACCCCGGAGCCTTCATGGACGGCAGTGTTATGGAAGGTGACCCCTACAAACTGATTGAGGGCATGATCATAGCAGCCTACGCGGTTCAGTCTCATGAGGGGTACATTTATGTGCGTGCAGAGTATCCACTGTCTGTGGCCCGCCTAAAGCTGGCCATTGCCCAGGCTGAGCAGTATCATCTGCTGGGCGACGATATTATGGGCAGTGGGTTTGATTTCCACCTGCACATAAACCGCGGAGCAGGAGCCTTTGTATGCGGCGAGGGAAGCGCCCTGACGGCATCCATTGAGGGAAACAGGGGAATGCCCCGTGTAAAACCGCCCCGTACGGTTGAGAAAGGCCTATGGGAGAAGCCCACGGTGTTAAACAACGTGGAGACCTTTGCCAATGTGCCTAAGATCGTTTTAAAGGGAGCAGAGTGGTACAGGGGGATCGGTTCCGAGGGAAGTCCCGGAACGAAAACCTTCTCCATCACTGGGGCCATTGAAAATACAGGACTGATCGAGGTGCCTATGGGTACCACACTCAGGGAAATCATCTATGATATCGGCGGCGGAATAAAGGGCGACGGAGAGTTTAAGGCAGTACAGATCGGCGGACCCTCCGGCGGATGTCTGATCACTCCACATCTGGATATCGGACTGGACTTCGACTCTGTAAAGAAGTACAATGCCATCGTGGGCTCCGGAGGCCTGGTGGTGATGGACGAGCATACCTGCATGGTGGAAGTGGCGCGCTTCTTTATGAGCTTTACCCAGAGAGAATCCTGTGGTAAGTGTGTTCCCTGCAGGGAGGGTACAAAGCGGATGCTGGAGATCCTGGAGCGCATTGTTGCAGGGGAAGGCGAACTGGAGGACTTGGATCAGCTGGAGGAATTGGCGGAGATGGTCAAGAGCATGGCTCTCTGCGGTCTGGGAAAGAGCGCTCCGCTTCCGGTTCTCAGCACCTTAAAGACGTTCCGACAGGAATACATTGAGCATATCGTTGACAAAAAGTGCGCTTCCAAGACCTGTCAGGCGCTGCGCAAATTTAAGATAAATCCGGAATTTTGCAAGGGCTGCAGCAAGTGTGCCAAGAACTGTCCGGTGGGAGCTATCACCGGAAAGCTGAAACACGCCTATACCATTAACAATGACTTGTGTATCAAGTGCGGGGCATGTAAAGATAACTGCGCCTTTGATGCAGTCTATATCGAAGCATAGGAGGGATAAGAGATATGGCTTATATGACAATAGACGGTAGAAAGGTTGAATATACCGATGAAAAGAATGTCCTTTCTGTGATCAGAAAGGCGGGCATATCGCTGCCTACACTCTGCTATCATTCCGAGGTATCCACATTTGGCGCCTGCCGCCTCTGCACTGTGGAGGATGACAGGGGAAGGACCTTTGCATCCTGCTCCGAGGAACCCAGGGATGGAATGGTGGTATACACCAATACGGGAAGAATCAAAAAATACAGAAAGCTTATTGTGGAGCTTCTTCTGGCAGCCCACTGCAGAGACTGTACCACCTGTGTAAAGAGCGGGGAGTGTGTGCTTCAGGAGCTTGCTCACCGTATGGGTGTGACAAATGTGCGCTTTAAAAATACAAGAGAGCTGCGCCCCTTAGATACCAGTTCCCCCTCCATTGTCCGGGACCCGAATAAGTGTATACTCTGTGGTGACTGTGTGCGTGCCTGCGAGGAAATCCAGGGGATCGGTGCACTGGGCTTCGCATTCCGGGGCACAGACGCTATGGTAATGCCTGCATTCAATAAACCCATTGCGGAGACGGACTGTGTAAACTGCGGCCAGTGCCGTGTATACTGTCCCACCGGAGCCATCAGCATCAAAACCCACATGGATGAAGTGTGGGATGCCCTGGCGGACAAGGACACCAGAGTGGTGGCCCAGGTGGCGCCTGCCGTGCGTGTGGCTGTGGGAGACGCCTTTGGTCTGCAGAAGGGCAGAAGTGTGATGGGCAAGATCGTGAATGTGCTGCACCGCATGGGCTTTGATGAGGTGTATGATACCTCCTTCAGCGCGGATTTGACGGTGATCGAGGAGTCGGAAGAGTTTGTGGAACGCATCAACACAGAAGAAAACCTGCCTCTGCTGACCTCCTGCTGCCCTGCATGGGTTAAGTTTGTACACGACCAGTATCCGGAGTATGTGGAGAATATCTCCTCCTGCCGCTCACCCCAGGGAATGTTTTCCGCTGTGGTTAAGGAATACTACCGCGACCCCAAGCGTGCTGCCGGCAAGAAGACCGTGATGGTCTCCATCATGCCCTGTACAGCGAAAAAGATGGAAGCAATCCGTCCCAACAGCTTTACAAAAGGAAAACAGGATACAGACATTGTTATCACCACCACAGAGCTGATCCGCATGATCCGCAACTCCGGTATTGAATTTGGGACACTGACACCGGAAGCCTGTGACATGCCGTTCGGACTTGGTTCCGGAGGCGGTGTAATCTTCGGTGTAACCGGCGGTGTAACCGAGGCAGTGCTGCGCCGCCTGGTGGGTGAGCACAATAAAGAATCCCTCGATGAGATCGCATCCAGTGGAGTCCGCGGTTCTGAGGGAATCAAGGAGCTTACGGTTACCTATGAGGGCAAAGATTTAAATATCTGTATAGTGAGCGGTCTGGCCAATGCCAGAACGGTTATGGAGAGGGTAAAGAAGGGGGAGGTAAATTACCATCTGATTGAGGTAATGGCCTGCCGCCGGGGATGTATCATGGGAGGCGGCCAGCCGCCCAGAGCCGGTGACCGCACAAAGACCCTCAGAGAGCAGGGAATTTACAATGCGGACAATATCTCCATCATCAAGAAATCAGACGAGAACCCGCTGATTGCTCCGCTCTATGACGGCATATTAAAAGGAAAGGTTCATCACATCCTGCACAATCAGGAAAAATAAATTCTAAATTTACCCCCTGGCTGCATATACTGTAACAGTACAGCGAGGGGGTATTTGTATGGAAGAATTCAACTTATACAAAGATATACAAGCACGGACAAAAGGCGAGGTCTATCTGGGAATTGTAGGCCCGGTGAGAACAGGAAAATCTACCTTTATCAGGAGATTTATGGAGGAGATGGTGCTGCCGAATCTGGCAGAGAACGCCAGAGCGATTGCCACGGATGAGATGCCCACCAGCGGAAAAGGGAAAACCATCACCACGGTGGAGCCCAAGTTTGTACCCAAAGACGCTGCGCAGCTGGCGCTCTCAGACGAATTGGCAATGAAGGTGCGTCTGGTGGACTGCGTTGGATACATAGTAGACGGCGCTTCCGGTGTGGATGACAACAACCAGGTTCGCATGGTGAAGACTCCCTGGTCTGAGAATGAGATTCCCTTTACAAAGGCTGCGGAGATTGGCACGGAGAAGGTGATTCGGGATCACTCAACCATAGGAATCATCATAACATGTGACGGAAGCTTTGGGGAGCTGCCCAGAGAGAGCTTTATCGAGCCAGAGAAAAAAGCAATCACAGAACTGCAGAAATCCGGCAAACCGTTTATTGTGATTGTCAATTCCGAAAAGCCCTACGGGGATGAAGCAAAGAAGACGGTAAACTACCTGGAATCCCAGTACGGGATCTCTGCCATGGCGGTAAACTGTGAACAGCTTCGAAAAGATGATGTGAACAGGATCATGGAAAAGATTCTATATGAATTTCCGCTGGTCAAACTGGAGTTTTACGTACCTAAGTGGGTGGAGACGCTTCCGGCGGACCACAAAATCAAGAGCTCCCTTTTAGAGAATATCCGGGAATTACTCAAGGGCATGAGTCACATAAGGGATGTGTCGGGTGAGAGTATCCAGTTCTCGAATGACTTTGTGAAAAAGATCAAACTGGACGGTGTGGAACTGGCTGAGGGCACTGCAAAGGTGCAGATCGAAATTGACGATACATACTACTATGAAATGCTCAGCGATATGACGGGGGTTCCCATAGAAGGAGAGTATCAGCTGATTTCCATGATCAAGGACCTGTCCGCTCTCAAAAAAGAGTATGAGAATGTGTCGGATGCGGTCAATGCGGTTCGCGGATGCGGCTATGGGGTGATTACACCCAAGAAGGATGAGATTATTCTGGAGGAGCCCACGGTCATCAAGCAGGGCAGCAAGTTCGGGGTAAAGATCAAGGCGGCCAGTCCGTCGATCCATTTGATTAAGGCGGACATAGAGACTGAGATCGCTCCCATTGTAGGCAGTGAGCAGCAGGCAGAGGATCTGATTACGTACATTAAAGAGAACAGCAAGGGAGAGCAGGGCATCTGGGAAACCAATATTTTCGGAAAGTCCATCGAACAGCTGGTGGAGGACGGTATCCGAACAAAACTCTCAGTGATCGGTGAGGAGAGCCAGGTGAAGCTGCAGGATACCATGAAAAAGATCGTCAATGAATCAAACGGCGGGCTAGTGTGCATTATTATCTAATAAAAGAAGCACAAAACCCATTTACAAAAGTATAAAAATTTGATAAACTTTTTATGTTGAAAAAATAAAAAACACACAGGAGGGAAACACATGTTAGAAAAGATTTTCAAGCTGAAAGAACACAACACCAATGTTAAGACAGAAATCATAGCTGGTATCACTACCTTTATGACAATGGCTTACATTCTGGCAGTAAACCCAAATATTCTTTCAGCAGCAGGGATGGATAAGGGTGCGGTGTTTACGGCAACTGCACTGGCCTCTTTCATCGGAACCGTTTTGATGGCAATTTTCTCAAACTATCCATTTGCGCTGGCACCTGGTATGGGATTAAATGCTTATTTTGCCTATACCGTTGTTTTGCAGTATGGGTATTCCTGGCAGATTGCTCTGGCAGCAGTATTTATTGAAGGCATTATCTTTATCCTGCTTTCCTGTTTTAACGTGCGTGAGGCTATCTTCAATGCGATTCCGGTCACGCTGAAGCATGCGGTGAGCGTTGGTATCGGACTCTTCATCGCCTTTATCGGACTTCAGAATGCAAAGATCGTCCTGGGCGGAAGCACACTGGTGTCCCTGTTCTCTGTAGAAGGCTTTCAGGGCTTAAATGATGGGGCGGGCAGTTTCAATGATGTGGGAATCACGGTTCTTCTGGCAATTGTCGGAGTCCTGATCACAGCGATTCTGGTGGCCAAGAAGGTAAAGGGAAATATTCTGTGGGGAATTTTGATTACCTGGGCTTTGGGTATTATCTGCCAGTTTGCCGGGGTCTATGTTCCAAATGCGGAGATCGGTTTTTATTCCCTGCTCCCGGATTTCAGCTCCGGAATTTCCATTCCGAGCCTTGCACCAGTGTTTGCAAAATTCCAGTTTACAGGAATCCCTATCTTAGAACTGGTTGTCATTGTGTTTGCATTCCTGTTTGTGGATTTATTTGATACTCTGGGAACTCTGATCGGTGTATCCACAAAGGCGGATATGCTGGACAAAAACGGAAAGCTTCCAAAGATCAAGGGAGCCCTGATGGCGGATGCGGTTGCCACCACAGCAGGCGCTGTGCTGGGTACTTCCACAGTTACCACTTTTGTGGAGAGTGCCTCCGGTGTTGCGGAGGGCGGCAGAACAGGTCTTACCTCTGTCACCACAGCGATTTTATTCGCGCTGGCACTGTTTCTGTCCCCGATTTTCCTGGCAATCCCTTCCTTTGCGACTGCACCGGCTCTGATCGTAGTTGGCTTCTATATGCTAAGCAATGTGGGTGTCATCAATTTTTCCGATCCCTGCGAGGGACTTCCGGCATTTATCTGCATCGCGGCAATGCCGTTCTTCTACAGCATTTCCGAGGGTATTTCCATGGGAGTCATCTCCTATGTGGTAATCAACCTGGTTTCCGGAAGGGCAAAGAAATTGAATGTGGTTATGTATGTTTTGGCAGTCTTGTTCATATTGAAATATTTTCTGCTTT
The DNA here is from genome assembly GCF_058119865.1 of Ruminococcus sp. 8Y-12. Classification (NCBI taxonomy): domain Bacteria; kingdom Bacillati; phylum Bacillota; class Clostridia; order Eubacteriales; family Oscillospiraceae; genus Ruminococcus; species Ruminococcus sp. 8Y-12. The sequence goes on from NZ_CM176623.1 coordinate 3,405,784, forward strand.
AAACTTCCAGTAACTGACAGCCGCTGCCATAGCGTCTGGAATCCTAATTTTCATAGTTGAATGATAAAAAAGATGTTAACCACAGTTTAGAATCTGTGACTTAACATCTTTTTTATTTGAGATTTTTTATAAAACTCCAGCAAATACGCTTGAGTGTACATGTTTGAAATTTAAACGTCCTTAAAAAACTATGATGCTGACACTGTAAGACGGGGAATATATCTAAAATATATAGTATAGCACTTGTAAAATAGAAATAATGACAGTATAATATGACGTTGGGGCCCAAAATTATCCAATTGTATGTAAGCATGTATTGTATGACATTATGGCCCGCGCATTATAACATCTAAAAATATAAAATTATAAGAAGAGAGAATATATGAGAGTTAAAGTAGAAGTATACCTGGACATTGACATACAAAAGAACAACAAATTTCGTAGAAGATTTGAAGAAATAATCAGAGAACGAAAGGCAAAAATAAAAGACTCATGGGATTCTAATAGGCGTTATAGATTATTTGTTTATGAGGATGATCCTTTATATAATGAAATTATTAGTCTCAAAAATGAATTGTTGGATGGGGTAAGAAGAAGAACTAAGGCTATAAGTGAAGGGTGGGATCACAAAAAATATTGGGAGTTGTATAATGCTAATTGCAAGCGGCTAGAAAGTATGCAGGATAAAGGGATATCTGAGGAAGAGATTTTCACTGCGCTGGTTCCCTATTGGGAAGAGATGACGGAAATTCTTCATCAGGAAAATGCAAGGACTAATTTATGCTATGAGCCAATGCCAGGATGCACCATATATATAATGGACTACTTTCCTGAATACACAGAAGATGAAGAAAAAGAGATAGCAGGATATCTTATCAGCGGGTCATTCCAGTGTCCTGAAATTGAAAAAAAAGAAAAATTTCTGAAGCGGTGTGACGAATGCAAAAGATATGTAGAACAGATTGGTCCATGCATATTAAAAAGAAGTCAAACTTTAAAAAAGTACAGTAATGTCAAAAAGGTTTTTGAGTCTGAGGGTGATTTATTTGTAACACTGCCAATGTACGAATATTTAATGAAAAATGGAGTCGCTGCAGAGTATTTTTGCCCTGCATATATGGGAGTAAAGGGATCAGAACTTGTGGGATATCAGATAATTGCAAAAAATATACTGCCTGCTGGAAGTTATACAGATGGGAGAATAACAGGAGGGGAAGTATGCAGTATATGCGGAAAACAAAAAATGGAGTGGGTGAGTGGGGATACTAATAGTGATTACGATAAATATTTTCATAACTGGTACGTTGATTTTGAAAAGATAGAAAAGTGGGAGGATATCAATCTGGCTCGGAGAGAATTTGACCTAGAACATCACGAATTAGTATTTAGTCCCAAAATGTGTAAGCTGTTAAAGGAAGCAGACCCAAAGATAATAATATATCCGGTATTTCCACTTGCGTTTAAGGAACATCTGGGGAGTTAAAATAAAAAATGCCCTATTGTAAGAACAGAAATATTGCAAAATGAAACTTAAAGGAGAAAATTAAGTTATGAAAAAAAATTAGCCCCCTGTTGGCAGCCGTTATCATAGCATTTTTGGCAGCACCAGTAAGCACCCAAACCAATCTCAAAAAGCAGCTGTAAATAAGACAGTCAACACATTTTTTGCCAGTGCAAAGAATAGAGAAGGGAATTAAAAATGAGAGTCAAAGTGCTATTTAAGTTTGTTATAGACTACGAAAAGCAAAACGAAATGAGAATAAAAATCGAAAGATAGCTGCAAAAAAGAAATTAAAGAGCAAAAAGTTATGGAGCACATTAGAGCGCTATAGTCTATGGGTATATGAGGATGACCCTTTATTTATAGAGATCTTAAATTTACGGGCAGAATTGGATGCGGAGAAAGAAAAAGAGTTAAATATTATGAAAGATGTAGAGAGTGATAAAATACAGCAGGAACTGTATGAAATTTACAGTAAGAAATTAAAAGCTATGGAGGCTGATGGAAAATCAGATGATGAAATTGTCAAAGAAATACGTCCTTATAGAAATAAAATAGAAGAGTTTGCAGCGATTAAAGAAGAACGATTGGAAGAGCAGTCTTTGTAACAGTACCCATGTATGAATATTTACTAAATACTGAGATTGCGCCAAAATATTTCCACCCGGCGTACTTTGATCATAAAAAGAAAAAGTTAGCCGGATATCAGTTCATTGGAAGTAATCATTTACCGGTTGGAAGTTTTATTGATTCTTCAGTAGAAAACGGTGAAAAGTGTACAAGATGTGGGAAGGTACAGCAGAGACATCTGGATGAAGATCCTAATGATATTAAAAATCAATATTACCATAATATATACATTGATTGTGACAGAGTAGAAAAATGGGAGGATATCAATGTGGCAAGACATGAACAGGCATTTTGCAATCAGAGATTGATTTTTAGTTCTAAACTACTTGACCTATTGAAACAGGCAGATAATCACATTACATGGATACCTGTGTTTCCGCTATCTATAAAAGAAAAGTTAGAGGGAAATAAAATGCTGAAATGACAAGATATGATACAATAGGAGAGTTTAAAGTATGAGAGTTAAAGTAGAAGTATACCTGGATATTGACATACGGAAGAAAAATAAAATTCGTAAACGATTTGAAGCAATCATCAGTGAAGGAAAGGGAAAAATAAAGAATTCTTGGGACAATATCAAAAGATATAGCTTATTTGTTTATGAAGATGATCCTTTATATGCTGAAATCCTACAACTATACAGGGAATTGGTCGATGAAATAGAAGAATTATCTAAGGCTGCATGCGAAGGTGAGAATGCGAAAATATATTGGGAGTTGTATAATGCCAATTGTAAGAGGATGGAAAGCATGTTGGAAAAAGGGATTGCTGAGGAAGAGATCTATACTGACTTGCTCCCCTATTGGGAAGAGATGGAAGAAATTCGTCAGCAGAAAAAGGGAAAATTTTATTTACTACATGAGGCTATGTCGGGATGTACCATACATATAGTAGAATTTTTCCCTGAATATACAGAAGATGAGGAAAAAGAAATAGCAGGGTATCTGATAAGTGGAACTTTCCGATGTCCTGAAATTGAAAAAAAAGAAAGATTTCTGAAGCAATGTGACAAATGCGAAAGATATGTAGAACAGACTGGCCCATGCATACTAAAAAAGAGTAAAACTTTGAAAAAATGGAGTAAAGTCAAAAGGGTTTTTGAGTCGGAGGGCGGGATATTTATAACACTGCCAATGTACGATTACTTAGTGGAAAATGGAGTCGCTGCAGAACATTTTTATCCTGCATATATGGGGGTAAAGGAAAAAGAACTTGTGGGATATCAGATTATTGCAAAGAATATACTACCCGCCGGTAGTTATACAGATGGTGTAAGAAATGGAAAGAAAGTATGCAGTGTATGTGGAAAACAAATAAAAGAGTGGCTGCCGGAAAATTCGAATAAGAACTATTTTGAACATTTTCATAATAGGTATATAAACTTTGACAAAATAGTGAAGTGGGAAGATATCAATCTGGCTCGGGGAGAATTTGACTTAAACTATCACGAATTAGTATTTAGTACCAAAATGTGTAAGCTGTTAAAGGAAGCAGACCCAAAGATAAAAATATATCCAGTATTTCCACTTGCATTTAAAGAACATCTGGGTAGTTAAAATGAAAAACGCCCTATTATAGGAGCCGAAATATTACAAAATGAAACTTAAAGGAGAAAAAAGCTATGAAAAGAATGAAAAAAATTATCCCCCTGTTTGCTGCAGCTATTATGGTATTTTTGGCAGTACCAGTAAACACCCAGGCCCAATCACAAAAAGCAGCCGTAAATAAGACCATCAACACATTTTTTGCCAGTGCAAAGAAATTAAATTGTAAGAAGATGGAGAAATGCTTTCTACCCGCAGGTGTGGTCATATTTGATGAACGGGCCAGTCTCTGCAATGAAATCAGGCCATGGAGCAGGAAACTGACCTGGAGAATCAAGAGTACAAAGATTACCGGGGATAAAGCAAAAGTGACGGTAAAGGCAAATTATATGAGTATTGCAAAAGCTTACTATGCAATGTTTTGTCAAACAACGCTTAGTGGAGTGGAAGCTCCCGAAAAGGAGCAGGCTAAGGATATTTGGCTGAAGAAATATGAGATGAAACAGTTAAGGGATTGTTTAAAGAAGTATACACCGGATAAGATCACTTCCAATCTTAAAATATCTTTACAGAGAAAAAACGGAAAATGGAAGATCACCCAAGCCACAGATCCTCTGTTAAATGTAGTGTATTGTGATTTGCTGCTGGAAGGAAAAAGCGAAGAAGAGTATGAAAAAGAATTCAGCGATATTATCCCAAAAATCGGATAAACAGCACTCAAAACCTATTATTGATTGGTTACTATTCACAGCCCTGCAAAAAACGCAGTTCTGTGAACAGCAACACGCTCCGCGATGCACAGATATGGGGCATTATGCTCCATATCGCGCTGGCTGCCTCGGGATTTTCATGCGCAAGCGCATAAAAACACCTCGCGGAACAGTGGCTGTGAATAGTAACATTTATTGACTAACATCGTAATCTTTTTCTTATGCAGAAATTGACAAAACCTTAGATATATCTTATAATAGCTTCATAAACTTAACAGAATTGTAATATTTTACGCTGTACAGTTTGAATAAAGTCTGCCGCAGCAGGCTTTCTGTCAGGGGTAAGTAACAGAGAATCGGGATTCGAAGGGGAAGAAAGTATGAAGAAAAAAGGATATCTATTGGTTTTATTGTTTATGCTGCTGTTTGTCACCGCAGCGCCTATGAAGGCGGACGCGGCGTGGAAGCATGTAGACGGGAAGTACTATTACTACAATGCCCAGGGTGAGCTTTACAGGAAACGCAGGGTAGGGCAGTACTATGTGGGAAAAGACGGTGCCCGTGTAAAAAACAAATGGGTAGGAAAGTATTTTTACGCGGAAAACGGAAAGCGTATTTCTAACTTTAAAGGCGGCTGGCTGGATATCAAGGGACGGAGATATTATTATACAAAGAGGGGGAAGAAGGTCACCGGATGGCTGAAGCTGGGCGCTAAAAAGTATTACTTCGATGAAGACGGGGTGATGAAGAGGGGCTGGCAGAACATTGGAAAATACCGCTACTTTTTTTCAAGCAACAAACGGACCTACGGAGTGATGTTAAAGGGCTGGCAGAACATCAGCCGCAGAAGATTCTATTTCGGAAAGAACAGCGGAAGGCTGCAGCAGGGGTGGTTCACATTGAACGGAAGCAGGTATTACTGCTCACCGACCCAGGGAATTGCCACCGGGGTGGAGGAAATTGGCGGGAAGCGTTACCTTTTCAACACTAAGGGAGTGCTCCAGTATGGCTGGAAAACGTATAACGGAAACAGGTATTATGCAACCAAGGCCAACCAGGGAGCTCTGGCTGTGGGAATGGGTACCATCAGCGGGAAGATCTATTACTTTGACGCCAACGGTGTCCTGCAGAAGAATACCACCGTTACGGTGAACGGACAGGCTTACAGTATCAACAGCAAAGGAATCTGCACTCCGGTTACCACCAGCGCAGGAGTTTCGGAGGATATGCTCTTCTTTACGCTCTATGAGTCCGGACTTGAGGGATATGGGCAGGTGGGCGGAGATTATGGAAATGCCTGCGGTAAATATCAGTTTGACCGCCGCCATTCTCTCATCAACTTTGTGAAATATTGTTACGCGAGAGATCCCATCATCTTTGCCGGTTTTGCACCCTATGCATCATATAGCCAGACGAATACGGAGCATCAGGACAAGATGAAGAGCAATACAAAGTTTTATAAAGAATGGACGAATATTTACAATACATATCCCATTCTTTTCAAAAACTATCAGGATGCCTTTGCACTCCAGGAATACTATGAACCTACGGAGTCTCTGCTGAGGATCTACGGAGTGGACATCAGTTCGCGGCCCTATGTAGTGAAGGGAGCCGTGTTCAGCTACTCCATTCAGCATGGGTCCGGCACAGCTGCTCAGGCAGTGCTGAATGCCAAAATTACGAACCAGACGTCCGATGCAGACTTTATTACAAAGCTTTACAAATACCGGATAAAGAATAATTCTAAATATAAGAGCAGATACACCAGGGAGATGAACGATGCGCTGAGCCGTCTCTGATAAAAGAAACCATTGGCACGATTTCTTCGGAAATCGTGCTTTTTTCTTGACACAAATTTTCGCGCAATTTATACTATTACTTGTTGAATGATTAAATTCCAGTAACTATTCAACAGGTCTGAGCTTTGCTATGCTGATTATAAGAAAATGACTCAGGAGTGCAGAAATTTCATCACCGAAGGTGATTTTAAACGGATATTAGCGTGTAACTGTGAAGGTATAGAACAGTTACAAATTCCCGGCTATCAGACTAGAAGTCAAAAACAAATAAAATGGGATTCAGGCAAAGAGAGATTAAATAAACAGAAGAACCAGGAGGAAGACAGCATGACATTGGATGAGGCATTAAAGCAGATCAAAGAACCAGACCGGACAGCGATGGAGGCGTGTAAGAAGCGCTGGGACAGCATTGCAAAGCCTCTGCACAGTCTGGGAAAGATGGAGGATTCCCTAATCAGGATCGCGGGGATGACAGGGACGAGTGATATTTCCCTGGATAAAAAGGGTCTGATTGTGATGTGCGCGGACAACGGGGTGGTGGAAGAAGGCGTCACCCAGACCGGCCAGGAGGTGACGGCCATTGTCTCAGAGAATTTTTTGAAAAAGCAGGCTACAGCAAGCATCCTCTGCCAGGTGGCCGGGGCTGATATTTTTCCGGTGGATATCGGGATTGCCTCAGATACTAATATTATTAACCGAAAGATTGCGTACGGCACGAAAAATATGACAAAGGGTCCGGCCATGACCAGGGAGGAAGCGCTGCGGGCGCTGGAGACCGGCATTGAGATGGTTGGCGACTTAAAGAAAAAGGGATATAAGGTGCTGGCCACCGGGGAGATGGGGATCGGAAACACCACTACCAGCAGCGCGGTGGCGTCCGTGCTCCTTGGAGTGGAGCCTGAGATTGTGACCGGAAGGGGAGCAGGACTCTCCTCAGAGGGCCTGTGTCGCAAGATCGCAGCCATCAAACGGGCGGTGAAGGTCAACGGGCCCGATGCGCAGGACGGGGTGGATGTACTGGCTAAGGTAGGAGGCTTTGATCTGGCAGGGCTGGCGGGAGTCTTTTTGGGGGGAGCCGCTTTTGGGGTTCCCATTGTGGTCGACGGATTTATCTCTGCTGCATCTGCGCTGGCAGCGGCAGCGATCTGCCCAATGGCCAAGGAATATATGCTGGCTTCCCATGTCTCAAAGGAGCCGGCAGCCCGGATGATTCTGGATGCTCTGGGGCTGGAGGCTTCCCTGCACTGTGATATGTGCCTGGGGGAGGGGACGGGAGCGGTGGCGTTTTTCCCCCTGCTCACTATGGCGGACGCGGTGTACAATGGCATGAGTACCTTTCAGGAGATCCAGGTGGAAGAGTACAAGCCTTTAGATTGAATCAGGGAGAGCGGATACATATGTTTACCTTAGTGACTGGCGGCAGCGGCAGCGGGAAGTCTGCCTTTGCCGAGGATGAGATTCTCCGCTTCGGGCAGGGAAAAAGGATTTATGTGGCAACCATGATGAGCTTTGATGAGGAGAGCCGGAAGCGGATTGCCAGGCACCGCCGGATGCGCAGCAGCAAGGAGTTTGAGACTCTGGAATGCTATACCGGCCTGGAGCGTCAGGTTTTTTCGGATGACAGCATTGTTCTTCTGGAGTGTATGTCAAACCTGGTGGCAAATGAAATGTATGCCCAGGGAGGAGCCGGGAAGCATACGGTGGCAGCGGTTTTGAGAGGGGTGACCTCCCTGAGGGAGCAGGCGCGCCATGTATGTGTGGTGACAAATGAAATCTTTTCGGACGGTATCCTATATGATGAGGAGACCAGAAGATATCAGCAGTACCTGGGAACTATCAACCAGTCCTTGGCGGATTCGGCAGACCGAGTCGTGGAGGTGGTGTACGGGATTCCGCTGTATCTGAAGGGGGCCCTGGCCGCAGACGACAGAAAGGCAGAAAAAGAATGAATTTAGTCAGAAGTTTTTTTATCGCGTTTTCTATGTATTCCAAGATCCCTATGCCCAGGACAGAGTGGACAAAGGAGAGCATGAAATACTCTATGTGTTTCTTTCCCCTGATTGGAGCGGTGATCGGAGGGCTTGTGGTTTTGTGGAACTCTCTGTCGGTGTTTCTTGGGGCAGGGACGTTGTTTCACAGTGTGATTCTGGTACTGCTGCCGGTGCTTGTGACCGGGGGAATCCATCTGGACGGCCTTCTGGATACAGCGGACGCGCTTAGCTCCTATAAACCGATGGAGGAGAAGCTGGAGATTTTAAAGGACTCCCATGCAGGGGCCTTCGCCATCATTGTGGGAATCTGCTATTTTCTGCTTTCCCTGGGGATATGGTCTGAGGCCGGAAGTAAGGCGGCGACAGTCCTGGCTGTGGGCTTCGTTTTGTCCAGGGCGCTGAGCGGTCTGGCCATTGTACGGTTCAAACTGGCCAAAAATACGGGGCTGGCGGCCACCTTTTCCGACATGGCAGTAAAGGGAAGGGTGCGGTTTGTGATGTACCTGTATATCCTGGCCTGCGCCGCTGCTATGCTGGCGCTGGACCCTGTTCTGGGAATTGCTGGACTGGTGGGGGCGCTGGGGACTTTTATGTACTACCGCTATATGGCATACAAGAAGTTTGGAGGCATTACAGGGGACCTGGCGGGCTTTTTTTTGCAGGTCTGTGAACTTGTGATGGCTGTTTTTGTGGTTCTGACACAGATGTGCCTGGCATAGCAGTCTAAAATGGAGAGAATAGAATGAAGCTAATTATCGGAGGGGCATACCAGGGGAAACTGGACTATGCCTGTAACATGTTTCAAATTGAGAAAGAGGAGTGGCGTGATGGAGCCTGCTGCGGCAGGGAGGAGATCTTTACCAGCAGGGGTATCTACCACTTTCATGAGTATGTCCGCAGATGTCTTGAGAATGGATGGAATACGGACAGGCTGGCTGACAGGTTAAAGCTGGAAAATCCTGAACTGGTTGTGGTATCCACAGAGCTGGGATACGGGGTAGTGCCTGTGGAGGCCTTTGACCGGGAATACAGGGAGCGGGTGGGCAGGATCTGTACAGAGCTGGCATCCTGCTCGGAGGAAGTTCACCGGGTCGTCTGTGGTCTGGGAATGGTGCTGAAGGCCCCGGGTAAGGAAAGGGAGAAGAATGCTTAAAATCAGTATGATCCGTCACGGGAAGACCGGAGGAAATCTCCTGGGAAGGTATATCGGGACTACGGATGAATCTCTCTGCCCCCAGGGGCGACGTGAGCTGACGGAAAAAAGAGAGGCTGGAGGCTACAGGAAATGTGTCGCTGAGATGGTCTATACCAGTCCTATGAAGCGCTGCGTTGAGACAGCAAATCTGCTTTTTCCGGGAACCGCACAGCACATTGTGGGAGAGTTCAGAGAGTGCAGTTTTGGAGAGTTTGAGAATAAAAATTATCTTGAGCTGGATGGGAACCCCAGATATCAGGCCTGGGTGGACAGTGGCGGAACCCTGCCCTTTCCCGGAGGGGAATCCAGGGAGGAGTTCGCAAGACGCACCCTGACGGGATTTCGGGAGGCACTGCGTCACGCCGGGGCCTTCAATTACAGATCCATTGCCCTGGTAGTTCACGGGGGAACCATTATGAGTATTATGGACGCATTTGCCACCCCAGAGGAGAGCTTTTACCATTGGCAGGTAAAGAACGGGTGTGGCTTTATCACAGAGACAAAGAACAGCAGGTCAGACGTACAGCTTGTCCTGCAAGACACGGTGTAAAACAGGCAGCGGCCTGCAACGCATCTTACGAGAAAGGAATACATATGCTTGAAATTCAAAATTTGACGAAACGTTATGGGAAAACTTTAGCTGCTGACCAGGTGAGTTTTGTGGTGCCGGACGGAAAGGTGGGGATTCTGCTGGGACCCAACGGCGCCGGGAAGTCTACGGTAATCAAAAGTATCGCGGGGCTTTTGCGGTATGAGGGCGGAATTGGGATTCAGAGACTTCAGGCCAAAAGTCTGGATGCCAAAAAGATCTTTGGCTACGTTCCTGAGATTCCCTCCATGTTTGATGCGCTTACCGTGGGGGAGCATTTAGAGTATATACGCAGAGCCTACAAGTCCCAGATAACGGATGAGGAGGTACAGCGCCTGCTGGAGCGCTTTGAGCTGGAGGACAAGACAGAAAAAATGGGCAGCGAGCTCTCCAAGGGAATGATGCAGAAGGTGAGCATCTGCTGCGCACTGGCGGTGCAGCCAAAGGTAATTCTCTTTGATGAGCCCATGGTGGGGCTGGACCCAAAGGCTATCAAGGAACTAAAGGAAGTGATCCTGGAACTGCGCAGCCAGGGGGTGACGGTCCTGATCAGTACCCACATGATTGAGATGGTCAAAGAGCTGTGGGATGTGATGTTTATCATGGAAAAAGGGCATATCGTAGCTTCCTTCACAAGGGAGGAGACGGCAGAGCAGGATCTTGAGGAACTGTTTTTCAAGATCACGGAGGGAGAGTAGCCTATGGAATCATTAATCTATCTCTATGTCCGCAGCTTTAAAAACCGGCTTATAAAGGCTCTGCACAAGCCAGTTACCTACATTTACCTGATCCTGGGAATTGCCTATGCCTGCCTGGTTATCTCTGGGGTGGGCGGTATGTTTGAAGCATGGAATATGGCAAGCCCCGAGGGGTTCGCGCTCCTGCTCTCAGGCATGACCTGTTTTTTTCTGCCCTCAAACATTGTCACCTATGCCAAGAGAAAAGGGCTGCTTTTCCGCCCAAGTGACGTACATTTTGTGTTTACCTCCCCGGTATCTCCCAAGCTGGTGCTGCTCTATGCGCAGGTTAAGCAGTATCTTCTCAACCTGCTGATGGTTCTGCTCTTTGTGATTGCCGGTATCGCGCTGTTTCATATTCCAGTGTGGAAAATGCTGGTGTATTTTCTGCTCTCCTTTGTAGTGGAAAATATTCTGGAGACCAGCCTGATGGTATGCCTGTACGGAAATGAGCGCCTGTCGGAAAAGACGGTGCGTCTGCTCTGCCGTCTGTTGTATGTGCTGCTGGCAGCGCTGGTACTGTTTGGAGGATACCTGTATTTCTTTGAGGTAAAATCTTTATCTGTGATCAAGGTATTTCTGGAGCATCCGGTTTTACAGTGCATACCCATTATCGGATGGAATATTGCCTTTATCCGCATGTTGATTCTGGGACCCACCACGCTGAATGTGATTTGTACGGCCCTCTACTGCATCTCGGCGGCCGGGCTGCTGTTCGCCGCAAGGAAGATGCGGTGCACCGGAGGATACTATGAGGATGCAATGAAATTTGCGGATGATTACCAGGAGGCCAGAAACAGGCAGAAGAAAGGGGAAGCTGCCAAGCTTTGGAAAAAGGAAAAGTACCGAAGAGCCAAAGTTACCTACAAGGGCTATTACAGCAAGGCGATCTTTTACCGGCAGCTGCTTGAGTACAAGAAAAAGCGGTTCTTTATTTTTGGGGGAACCACCCTGGCCTGCCTGATTGTAGGTGTGGCTGTGGGGTACATGGCTTTCACGGAGACAGGAATGGATCTGCAGATGAAACAGTTCTTCCTGGTTCCAATAGCGTCGGCGTACGTAACCTTTATCTTCAGCGGATATCTGACAAAGTGGGCAAAGGAGATGGAAAGCCCCTACACCTATCTGATTCCCGACAAGCCAATCCGAAAGCTGTGGTATGCTACCCTGATTGAACACATTCGGTCCGCTGCTGACGGCTTACTGGTAACGCTTCCGGCAGCAGTGGTGCTTGGGCTGCCTCTGGGATATATTCTTCTGAATGTTTTGTTTTACGTGTGCCTGCAGGCAAACAAGCTGTATTTTTCAGTGCTCAGCGAATCTCTTCTGGGAAATGTCCTGGGGAATACGGGGAAGACCATTCTGCGTATGGTTGGGCAGATGATTGTCATTACCATTGCGGTAGTGATTGCAGCGGTGGTGACCATTGCGGTGAACTTTACAGCAGGATTTTTGGCCATGTGCCTTTACATGCTGGTAATGGCCGCTCTGGTGGCTTTAGGCGGTTCCGTTGCCTTCGCAAAAATGGAGACAGTCTGAGTTATGGGAGTCGAACGTATGGTTGCAGTTTTTCGCTTTCTGTGATATGATAGCGAATACGCCAAGGCATATTTGATTTATGGTGATGTCTGCGTCAGCAGGCATGTATGCCCGGAAAGGAATAAGGAATGATTGCATATATAAGGGGAAAAGTGGCAGAGATTGGGGAAAATAAGGTGGTGCTGGATGTGCACGACATGGGATATCAGGTGTTTCTGTCCGGCAGGGATGCCCAGGCAATGCCCTCACCGGGGGAACAGGTGCGGCTGCACACCTACCTGCATGTGAAAGAGGATGCCATGCAGCTCTTTGGATTTCTGACCAGGGATGACCTGGAGGTCTTTAAGCTGCTTTTAAATGTCAATGGAATAGGCCCCAAGGCCGCACTTGGCGTGCTCACCGCCCTGTCTGCAGATGATCTGCGCTTTGCCGTGCTCTCAGATGATGTGAAGAGCATCTCCACAGCCCCCGGGATTGGAAAGAAGACGGCGCAGAAACTTATTTTGGAGCTGAAGGATAAGCTGAGTCTGGAGGAGGCCTTTGAGAAGCGTCTGGAGAATAGCGGACAAGCCCCCATCAGCGTCGCCTCGGACGCAAGGGGGGAGGCTGTACAGGCTCTGACTGCCCTGGGGTATTCCAGCACAGACGCCTTAAGAGCGGTGAAACAGGCACAGGTGACGGAGGATATGACTACAGAAGAGATCCTGAAGGCTGCGCTGAAAAATATGGCATTTTTGTAGAGGTAGTATAAATGGGAAGAAGAATTATCACGTCAGAGGTTCTGGAGGAAGACATAAAGACAGATTACAGTCTCAGGCCTCAGACTCTGGATGACTATATTGGCCAAACAAAGGCAAAGGAGACATTAAAAATCTATATCCAGGCCGCGAAACAGCGGGGAGACGCCCTGGACCATGTGCTCCTCTACGGTCCTCCGGGGCTTGGAAAGACAACGCTGGCGGGTATTATCGCCAATGAGATGAAGGTAAATATCAAAATCACCTCCGGGCCGGCCATAGAGAAACCTGGGGAGATGGCAGCCATCTTAAACAACCTTCAAGAGGGAGACCTGCTCTTTGTGGATGAAATCCACCGGCTGAACCGACAGGTGGAGGAGGTACTCTACCCTGCGATGGAGGATTATTCCATTGATATTATGATCGGGAAAGGGGCGGCGGCGCGCTCCATACGCCTGGATCTGCCTAAATTTACCCTGGTGGGGGCAACCACAAGGGCGGGGCTTCTGACCGCTCCTCTGCGGGACCGCTTTGGGGTGATTCACCGCCTGGAATTCTACACCGAGGAGGAGCTTGAGACTATTATTGTGGGCTCCGCCAGAAAGCTGGGGGTTGAGATTGACGAAAGGGGAGCAAAGGAGATGGCAAAACGCTCCAGAGGAACCCCCAGGCTTGCCAACCGCCTTTTGAAGAGGGTGCGGGATTTTGCCCAGGTGAAATATGAGGGAAAGATCACCGGGGAGGTGGCCGCTTTGGCGCTGGATCTGCTGGAGGTAGATAAGTACGGGCTGGACCAGACAGACCGGAATCTGCTCCTTGCGATGATTGATAAGTTTCAGGGAGGCCCTGTGGGGCTGGACACCCTGGCGGCAGCCATCGGGGAAGACGCAGGCACCATTGAGGATGTATACGAGCCCTATCTGATCAAAAACGGATTTATAAACCGCACTCCCAGAGGGCGTGTGGCCACGGAGCTTGCGTGGCACCATTTGGGAATTCATGAATAAATAGGTTGTAATTCCGAAGAATTTGTTTATAATAGAACATAGAAACGAAAGAAAGGGAGAACTGCTTGTATGTCATCCAAGAATAAAACCGAGGTGCTGATCGACGGGAAAATATATACCTTAAGCGGATATGAGAGTGAAGAGTATCTGCAGAAGGTTGCTACATATATCAACAATAAGCTGGCTGAGTTTAAAAAGCTGGAGGGGTACAACCACCAGTCTAAAGAGACAAAGAGCATGCTCTTGGATTTAAATATCGCAGACGACTATTTCAAAGCCAAAAAGCAGGTGGAGATGGTGGAGGAAGAGCTGGCGGAAAAGGATAAAGAGCTGTACGATTTAAAGCATGAGCTCATCAGCATCCAGATCAAGCTGGAGACAGCGGAGAAGTCCATTCAGGATATGCAGAAGGAGTCCACAGAGTACCAGAAGAGAATTGTCAGACTGGAAACAGAGCTTGATGAAAAGAATAAAAAATGAGTGGAAGGGCTGTCCGGTTGAGACAGCCCTTCTTAGACAGGAGAAATCAGTATGAAAGCGGAGATACTTGCCCCAGCGGGGTCTTATGAGAGTTTAAGAGCAGCAGTGGCAGCCGGAGCGGATGCAGTCTATATCGGCGGCACCCGGTTTGGGGCCAGAGCTTATGCGGATAACCTGAGCAGAGATCAGCTCCTGGAGGCCATAGATTTCTGCCATCTCCACGGGCGCAGGCTGTATCTGACGGTGAACACACTGCTGAAGGATCAGGAGATGGAGGAGTTGTATGATTATCTGCTGCCATTTTACCTCCAGGGCCTGGATGCCGTGATTGTTCAGGACCTGGGTGCTTTGGAACTGATACGAAGCGCCTTTCCGGGCCTGGAGATCCATGCAAGTACACAGATGACCGTTACCGGCGCAGCGGGGGCACAGTTTTTGGAGAAGCTGGGTGTTTCCAGGGTGGTCACCTCCAGGGAACTCTCTCTGGGAGAGATACAGGATATCCGAAATGCGGTAGACATGGAGATTGAGAGTTTTGTCCATGGAGCCCTGTGCTACTGCTATTCCGGACAGTGCCTGTTCAGCAGCCTGATTGGAGGCCGCAGCGGGAACCGGGGAAGATGCGCCCAGCCCTGTCGCCTTCCCTACGAGGCAGCGGGGGAGAAGGGATTTCTGTTAAGCCCAAAGGATATCTGTACGTTAGAGCTTCTGCCGGATATTCTGGAGGCGGGTGTCTATTCCCTGAAGATTGAAGGCAGGATGAAACGGCCTGAGTACACAGCAGGTGTGGTGAGGATTTACCGGAAATATGTGGACCAGTATATGCTTAAAGGGCGCGAAAACTACCGGGTGGAACAGGAAGACTTGCGTCAGCTGATGGAACTGTACAACCGGGGAGGCTTTACCTTAGGCTACTATAAGGAGAGAAACGGGCGGAATATGATCTCCCTTGCCAGGGCAAACCACTATGGGACACCTGGGGCCAAGGTGCTGGAGGTTAAAAAAAACCAGGTACTCCTAAAAGCCCTGGAGGATCTGCACGAGAGGGATATACTGGAGAGCGAGACCTTAAAGGAGGATGTCCGGGAGGGCCAGAATTTCCGCATAACGCTTTTCAATAAGGATAACAGACATGGGGTGAAGCCTGGGACGGTAATGCACAGGACCAGGGACGAAAAGCTTTTCTACTGGCTGCAGGAACAGTTTTTACAGGGCAAGATCCAAGAAAATATTAATGGGAAATTAATGATTTGCAGGGGGAAACCTGCTATACTGAGTGTAATTATAGGTGATTTTGCCGCAACGGTCTTGGGGGATGTCCCCGGGGAGGCCATCAGGCAGCCCATGATGCCGGATAAGGTAAAAAAGCAGATAGAGAAGACAGGGAACACTCCGTTTGTATTTCAAGAGCTTTCCATAGAGATGGATGAGGGATTATTTATGCCCCTGCAGAGTCTGAATGATTTAAGAAGAAAGGCGCTGGAGGAGCTGGGCCGGAAAGTGGTCTGTGCATACCGCAGAGTCATACCGGATAGACTGGAGAGAAGCATGTCATTCTCACACAGAGAGGCAGCTTCCCGGGAACTATATGCATCTGTGGTGAGCGGGGAGCAGCTGGAAGCCCTCATAGATGTACCGGGAATTGAGGGAATCTATGTGGACAGCTCTGCATTAGACCTTCCGTTAACGTCCGCGCAGACCATTAAGCTGGTGTCCCTCTGCCGGGAACAAGGAAAAAAATGTCTGTTTATCACGCCTTCCATTCTTCGAAGGGATGTCCGGAAAACGTTTGAAAATCCGGAATCCATAGCGGCTCTGGAGGCTTTCGACGGCATCTTAATAAAAAATTTAGAGTCCTGGGCCTTCTTTCAGGAAAAAAATTGGAAAAAAGATTTGATTTTGGATCATAATATGTATACATTCAATGTCTGGGCCAGGGAATTCGGCAGAAGATGGGGAGCTTCCATGGACACCGCGCCTGTGGAGCTGAACAGCCGGGAGCTGGCCAGGCGGGGAATGGAAGATAGTGAGCTGATGGTATACGGGCGTCTGCCTATGATGGTCTCAGCCCAGTGCCTGACAAAGACCGTTAAGGGCTGTACCGGGAAACCGGGATGGATGTATTTAAAGGACCGAAAAGGAAAGCGGTTTCCTGTGAAAAACAACTGCTCCGTCTGCTGCAATGTGATCTACAACCAAGTGCCCCTGGTGCTCTTTGAAAATAAAGAGGAGATCCAGAGGCTGAATCCTGCAAGGCTGCGCCTGAGTTTTACCACAGAGACCGGGAAGGAGGCCGCGGCTGTCGCCAGGGCCTTTGCAGGCCGTTTTGTGAATGAGAGAGAAGTAGAATATGACTTTGGTGAATTTACCAGAGGACATTTCAAAAGAGGAATAGAGTAGGTGAAAAAGTGACAAGATTAATCATTGAAGTTTCGCGGTATGTGCTGATCGGTCTGATTTTGATTTACACACTTCAAAGCTTTCTGATCTTCCGCAAAAAGAGTGATGACGCCAGGGAGTTTTTGTATCTGCGTCAGAATGTGGTGATGTTCTGTATCCATTTCGTGGCATTTATGGTGCTTTACTTAAAGATGGAGGAACCCACCCTGCTGTATTTTTACGCTGCACAGGTGATCTATCTGGCTGCCACTCTGGTTTTGTTTCGGAATCTGTATCCCAGGGCTTCCAAGCTGATCATCAACAATATGTGTATGCTGATTACCATTGGCTTTATCATGACCACCAGGCTTTCCTATGACCAGTCCCAGAGTCAGTTTAAACTGGTGGTGGCGGGAACCGTAATTGCGCTGATCATTCCTGTTATTATACGTAAAATGAAGTTTCTGACTAAGTGGGCCTGGGTGTACGCGGTGCTTGGAATCGGACTTTTGGGTGTGGTGGCGGTTCTGGCAAGAGCCACCTACGGTGCGAAGCTGACACTGAGCATCGGGGGCATCAGCCTTCAGCCCTCGGAGTTTGTAAAGATTCTGTTTGTATTTTTCGTGGCAGGAATGCTGGCGAAATCCACGGAGTTTAAGCAGGTGGCAGTTACAACTGTGCTTGCGGGCATCCATGTGTTGATACTGGTTGCCTCCACAGACCTGGGAAGTGCGCTGATCTTTTTTGTCACCTATCTGGTGATGCTGTTTGTGGCCACAAAGGACTGGAAATATCTGCTTGCCGGACTTGCGGCCGGGGTGTTGGCTGCGGTGGCTGCCTATTTCTTGTTCAGCCATGTGAAGGTCAGGGTGGAGATTTGGCAGGACCCCTTCCAGAGCTATGAGGGAGGCGGATACCAGGTGGCCCAGTCCCTGTTTGCCATTGGGGCTGGCGGGTGGCTGGGAACAGGCCTGTTTCAGGGTTCCCCAAACGCCATACCCATTGTGTATCAAGACTTTATGTTCTCCGCTATTGTGGAGGAACTGGGGGCAATTTTTGCCATCTGTGTAATCTTGATCTGCATGAGCTGTTTTATTGCGTTTGTGAATGTGGCAATGAAGCTGACAGAAAACTTTTACCGGGACGTGGCTCTGGGCCTGGGCTGTATGTATGCTGTGCAGGTGTTTCTGACAGTGGGGGGCGCCATGAAGATGATCCCTATGACGGGAGTTACCCTGCCCTTTATCAGCACAGGAGGCAGTTCCATAGTCAGTACCCTGATGTCATTTTCCATTATTCAGGGACTCTATTTATTAAGAGAAGATGAGGAAGAAGAGCTTGAGGAAGAAGAATACTACAGACGATATCCATATCAGTGAAATTCCGCTGGATGAGGAGCGTCCAGGCAGAAAGAAAAAGGAAAAAAAAGAGAGTAAGATAAAAAAGAAAAAGGCGTCGCCGTCCAAGGGAGGGGGACCATCAGGGTACCAGGACGCGTATCAGGAGCGGAAGAAAAGGAACCGGGAACTGGTGCGGGTCAGCTATCTGATCGTGGCCATGTTTTTATCCCTTGCAGTCTATTTGGTTTATTTTAATGTATATAAGATTGATGAGATCAACTCCAACTCCTACAATACAAAGCAGGACAGTAAGCAGGAGATGATCATAAGGGGATCTATCCTCTCTGCGGACGGGGAGATTCTGGCTGGGACCAACGTGGATGCGGACGGAAATGAGACACGGCTGTATCCCTTTGACAATGTATTTTCTCATGTGGTGGGCTATGCCAGCAACGGGAGAGCCGGGGTGGAGGCTACCTCCAACTATGAGCTGATGGCCTCCCACGCGTCCATATTAGAACAGGTTAAATTGGAGGAGGAAAACGTGAAAGTGCGGGGGGACACCGTGGTGCTCACCTTAGACTCCAGACTGCAGAGGGCCTGCTATGACGCACTTGGAAGCTATGAGGGAGCAGTGGTGGTCATAGAACCGGACACAGGAAAGATATTGGCAATGGTATCCAAGCCGGATTTTAACCCCAACACGATCTCAGAGGACTGGGAAACACTGATCAATGATACTCAGAACAGCTCCCTTTTCAACCGCGCAGCACAGGGACAATACCCGCCGGGATCTACCTTCAAGATTCTGACCACACTGGCCTACTTAAGGGAGCATCCGGATGACTATCAGAACTACGGTTTTTACTGTGACGGCAGCATCAGCAAAGAGGATGTGACCATTACCTGTTACGGAGGAGCGGTGCACGGTCAGGTGGATTTGGAGCAGTCCTTTGTCCATTCCTGCAACGGCTCCTATGCAAACATCGGCATGGAGCTAAAGAATGCGGATTTTCGAAAGCTATGCGAAAGCTTTCTGTTTAACAACGATCTGCCCATCACCATGCCTTCGAGCAAAAGTCTGTTTACCCTGGATGATAATGCCTCCTATGGGGAGGAGATGATGACTGCTATCGGACAGGGAGATACGGTGGTATCCCCTTTGGAGATGGCCCTGGTAACAGCCACGGTGGCCAACGGGGGAAATATGATGACACCCTACTATGTGGACCGCCTGGAGACGTATGACGGGGATATGGTAAAACAGTACAAGCCCGCTGTGTACAAGGAGCTGATGAGCACACAGGAGGCAGGTATTCTCACGGAGTATATGACAAAGACCGTGGAGGAGGGAACCGCCTCCGCACTCTCAGGCCTGGGATACACGGCTGCAGGAAAGACAGGGTCTGCGGAGTATGAGATCGGGGGTAACTTAAAAGAGACACACTCCTGGTTTGTGGGATTCTCTAATGTGGAGAATCCAGACATCGCCATTGCAGTCATTGCGGAGAACGGGGGATCGGGCAGTTCCACAGCTGTACCCATTGCCAGACAGGTTTTTGACGCATACTATGAATACGTTAAGTAGCACAGCGCTGCGGCTTACACTGTGACGCAAATCCGTTACTGTTCATACGTTCACAGTAACATGCATAAATCGACTTTGACAATTAAGGTTGCATGATTTCTGAAAAAGAGTTATACTAAAACCAGTCAAAACTGACACAACGCATTACAGGAGGAATTGCAATGATTGAAGCAACGAGCTGTGGCGGTGTGGTAATATTTCGTGGCAAGATCCTGCTTTTGTACAAGAGCTACAAGAACAAGTACGAGGGCTGGGTTTTGCCAAAGGGAACTGTAGAGGCTGGTGAAGAGTTTAAAGACACCGCTGCGAGAGAAGTTCTGGAGGAGACAGGAGTACAGGCATCCATCATAAAATATATAGGAAAAAGTCAGTATACCTTCAATGTACCTGAGGACACGGTTGCAAAAGATGTCCACTGGTATTTAATGATGTCCGACAGCTATTACAGCAAACCACAACGTGAAGAGTATTTTGTAGACTCGGGGTATTATAAGTTTCATGAGGCTTATCATCTATTGAAGTTTTCAAACGAGAAAATGATATTAGAGAAAGCGTATAATGAATATTTAGATCTGAAAAAGAAGAATCTTTGGGGGAATCGAAAATATTTTTAAAGAAAAAGGATATGCTTTTGTGCATGTCCTTTCTTTCATATCACAGAGGGAAAAGGAGGGTTTTACTATGTTGGAAAAGATTGACCTCACGAAGAAGATGGGAAAGAAAGAGTTTAAACAGCGTATGGATGTGCTCACTGTGAAGCTGGGTATCCTGCAGCGGGAGTGCAGAGACTTGAAGATACCGGTGATTATAGTCTTCGAGGGCTTTGGTGCAGCGGGAAAGGGAACCTTGATCAATCAGCTGATCCAGCCCTTAGATCCCAGGGGGTTTCGCGTATTTGCCATCAGCGGAGAGTCAGAGGAGGAGCAGATGCGCCCCTTTCTTTGGAGATTCTGGACTAAGACGCCTGCTAGGGGGAGGATTGCGATCTTTGACCGAAGCTGGTACCGTCGTGTTTTGATTGACCGGTTTGACAAGGTGACCACCGAGAGCCAGCTGGGGTATGCCTACAATGAGATCGTTTCCTTTGAGTCCGCCCTGGCCGACGACGGAAACGTGATTATTAAATTTTTTCTGGACATTACCAGAAAGGAACAGGAGAAGCGGTTTGCACGCCTTTTAGACAACAAAGAGACGGCCTGGAGGGTGTCAAAGGGAGATTTGAAAAGAAATAAGCATTTTCAGGAATACAAAGTGATGAATGAGGAAATGCTCCAAAAGACAGATACGGACTTCGCACCCTGGACAATCGTGGAGGCCATGGACCGGGAGTACGCTGTTGTCAAGGTAATCAGCACGGTGATAGACCGACTGGAAAAACAGGTGGCTCAGGTCAGAGCTTCCAAGGAGATCAAGGAAAAACAGGTGCAGGCAGCGGAAGAGCAGCATTTGACGTTCAAATCCTCCATTTTAAGCAGTGTAGATCTGAGTCTGAGCTACACCAAGGAGGAGTACAAGGAGCGGCTGAAAAAGCTTCAGGATAAGCTATCCGTTCTGCATAGTGAGCTCTACCGCAGAAGAATTCCGGTTATTCTGGGGTTTGAGGGCTGGGATGCCGGCGGAAAGGGAGGAGCGATCAAGCGAATCACAGAATGTATGGACCCAAGAGGATATGAGGTGAACCCCACAGCAGCTCCCAATGATATTGAGAAGGCCCACCACTATCTGTGGCGCTTCTGGCACAACCTGCCCAAGGCCGGGCATGTGGCGCTCTATGACAGGACCTGGTATGGGCGTGTGATGGTGGAACGGATCGAGGGCTTCTGCACCAAGGAGGAATGGAAGCGGGCCTATAAGGAGATCAATGATATGGAGGCAACCTGGGTTCACGACGGGGCAATTGTGTTGAAATTCTGGATGCAGATCGATAAGGACGAGCAGGAGCGGCGGTTTAAGGAGCGTATGGAAACCCCGGAGAAGCAGTGGAAGATCACAGACGAGGACTGGCGCAACCGTGAAAAATGGGATGCCTATGAGGAGGCCGTGGATGAGATGCTGATCCGCACATCCACCACCTATGCTCCGTGGATCATTGTGGAGGGCAACTGCAAGTACTATGCTAGGATCAAAGTGCTGGAGAATGTGATTGCCGCCATTGAAAAGAGGCTGGAGAAGTGAGAAAATGTAACAGGGCAGCTTGGCTGAACTGTTACAAGAAAATAGGTGGACTGGTATTATTTTCTATGGGATCTGTAAATTTTGTGCTATAATCATAGTGGCATGGGAAGGAACGTAGAGACTATGAAATGGTATACAGACCTGTACGTGGGTGAGACAGCCCGCAGGAGGAAAAAGAAGATCATTCGCAAACTGAAGATGAACGCCGGAATGCTGGACGTATATCTGGTCACTCTGGCTTACAACAGGAGAGACATGCTGGACATCATCTCATCCGCTTACCTGAAGCAGGCAGCGGTTCGCAGGCAGCTTCCAATGATTGTGGGGATTGCCTGCGGCTATGAGGAGGCCGTGGAGCTGGTGGTACAAATGGTTCGGGAAACCTATGAGAAGACAGGCAAGGCGGATGTCCCCGGGTATCTGGCTCAAAAAGTAAAGGAAAATAGAATGTGACAGGTGTAAGAATATGCTACATATCCTTTTGGTAATACTAAAAATTATAGGGATTCTGCTGCTGGCTGTGATACTTTTACTGCTGGCAGCTGTCCTGATCGTACTGTTTGTTCCCGTGCGTTATCATATAAAGGCGTACAGAGGGACGGAGGGAACCTGGGTATGGGGAAAGGCCAGCTGGCTGCTTCACCTGATTACATTGACAGGCAGCTGGGGACAGGACAAAAATGAGATCCGGCTGAAAATCCTGGGGCGGTCAAGAAGCGCATCAGATCTCTCAGGAGGCTTTCGCACAGGAAGAGGAGAGAAGAAGCGGGACTCAGCGGATGAGGATCAGGAGTTTGACTTAGAGGAAGAACTGGAGGTCTCCGAACAGAAAGAGAAGACGGATGCCCGCGCTCTGACTGAGAAGTCTTCTGAGGTGGAAATGGATGGAGAAAGAGTGCAAGGACCAGAACCTGCACCCACAGCGAAAAAGGATGGGGAAACGAAGGAGAAACAGCAGAAGTATCAGGAGAAGTCTTTGGAGAGACCGCGTCAGGGCCCTGGGAAGACCGGGCGGCTGAGAGGACTGCTGGATAAGCTTAGAAGTTTGCTCCGTAGAATTCTGGAGATTCCGGAGAGGCTTAAGTCTTTTTGGAAAAAGCTTAAGGCAGCCCTTAGGAAGGGACAGATGACCTGGAAAAAGATATTGGAAAAGATATCCGTCCTGCGTACAGAAGAAGGAAGGAATGTGTGGAAGCGAATGTGGGGCCATGGTTTTTATCTGTGGAAGCATCTGCATCCTCAAAAGGTGGAGGGAGAACTTCACTACGGATTTGGAGATCCGGCTCTCACCGGCCAGGCCACAGGGATTTTTTATCTGCTGCTTCCACTGAGCTGTGAAAAAATCCGGCTTCTGCCGGATTTTGAAAATACCGTATGCGAGGGAACCCTTGAGATAAAGGGCCATATTCGCATCTTCCATCTGGGAAATATAGGATGGAAAATATTCAGAGACAAGGAATTTAGAAATTTATTGAAAGCAATGAAAGCGTAAGGAGGAAAAGACATGGCTTCAGACAACAACTTTCAGACAACCGTAGATTCTCTTTTCAAGGGAATGGACAGCTTCATCACCACAAAGACCGTGGTTGGGGAGGCCATCCACATCGGCGATACCATTATACTGCCATTAGTAGATGTTACCTTTGGAGTGGCAGCCACAGCCAAAGCGGAGGACAAAAGGAACAACGGAGGCGGCGGAATGGGCGGTAAGATGTCCCCTAGCGCTGTGCTGGTCATTCAAAACGGAACCACAAAGCTGGTAAATGTGAAGAATCAGGATGGGCTTACCAAAATCCTGGATATGGTACCAGACTTTGTAAACAAATTTACTGAGGGAAAGATGGGCACATCCTCTGAGACGGACAGGGAGGAAGCGGCCAAGGCGATGGAAGAAGAGATAAAAAACGCCGCGGATAGTGTAGTAGAATAAAAAATGCTGCATATAATGTAAAAAGGCATTCTATGGAGCGTTTATGAGGCGCATTATCGGATATACATTATTTTGGATGGGAATAGGGATGTTGATTGCGGTAATCATTCCATATGTAATCATATCCGTTCTTATTACAGCCGTTTTACTGCTCATTGGTTATAATCTGTTTTGCTGTTAGGGTATCCAAAGCGACCAGGTCATTTCCGGAAATGACCTGGTCGCTTTGGATATAAAAAGGCCTCTCAAAATGAGAGGCTTTCATACTTATGCTCTTTCCACTTTGCCGGATCTTAAACAAGAAGTACATACATACATCTTTTTAGCAGCTCCATTAACTTTAACCTTTACAGATTTAATATTAGACTTCCACATTTTGTTGGATCTTCTATGGGAATGACTCACATTATTTCCGAAATGAGCACCCTTATCACAAATAGCACATCTAGCCATGATTGCACCTCCTTGAATATATATTGCCTATCTCTTATAGGCTCACAACACTAGATATTTTAGCAGATACACCTATGTTTTGCAAGTGAAAAATAAAAATTTCTGCAAATATTTTACAAAAACCAAAAATATATATTTCATTTTGTATGAAAACAGGGTATAATCATAAATAATAATTCAGAATGAATACCAATACTATATGGGAGGTACCGATATGAAGGGACGTATGGATACAGAACTTGGTTCGATCTTAATTGATACGGACGTGATTGCGACTTACGCGGGAAGCGTCGCTGTTGAGTGCTTTGGCATTGTGGGGATGGCGGCTGTAAATATGAAGGATGGATTGGTTAAGCTATTAAAGAGGGAGAGTTTAAAACACGGCATCAATGTAGAAATCAATGACAATAAGATTTCCCTTGACTTTCATGTGATTGTCTCCTATGGGGTAAGTATTTCCGCAGTAGCTGAGAATCTCTTCGACAGCGTTAAGTATAAGCTGGAGGAGTTTACCGGTATGGAGATTGAAAAAATAAATATCTACGTTGAAGGCGTAAGAGCGATTGATTAAGGAGGAACTTGTTGTGGTAACAAATACGATAAACGCCAAGTTATGCGCAAAGATGTTTTTGGCGGGGGCAAAAAATCTGGAAGCGAAAAAGGAGTGGATTAATGAGCTGAACGTATTCCCTGTTCCCGACGGCGATACAGGGACAAATATGACCCTCACTATCATGTCCGCTGCAAAGGAAGTAGCATCTCTGGAGAATCTGGATATGGAGTCCCTGGCAAGAGCTATTTCTTCCGGATCACTGCGCGGCGCCCGCGGAAACTCGGGAGTAATCCTCTCACAGCTGTTCCGTGGCTTTACAAAGGGAATCAAGCACTATGAGGAGGTGGACACGGTTATTCTGGCGGCTGCCATGCAGAAGGCTGTGGAGACTGCTTACAAGGCGGTTATGAAGCCGAAAGAGGGAACCATCCTTACGGTTGCCAAGGGAGCTGCGGACAAGGCGGCTGAGTTGGCGGAGACAGATGTGGAGATGAAGGAGTTTATTCAGCAGGTGATTGACCACGCGGATTTTGTGCTCTCCCAGACACCGGAGATGCTGCCGGTCCTGAAGGAAGCCGGGGTAGTTGACTCCGGCGGACAGGGACTGATGCAGGTTCTGCGGGGCGCCTACGACGCATTCTTGGGCAAAGAGATCGATTATACCATAGAGGGAGCTTCTAAGGGGGCGGGCACCAGCGTGACCTACACTGCTGCTCCTCAGACTGAGGCAGACATTAAATTTGGCTATTGCACGGAATTCATCATTATGTTGGAGAAGGAGTACACAGAAGAGGCAGAGCAGGGATTTAAAGGATTTTTAGAGTCCATCGGGGATTCTATCGTAGTGGTTTCAGACGATGATATTGTAAAGGTTCATGTACATACCAATGATCCTGGTAAGGCAATATCAAAAGCGTTGACCTATGGCTCCCTGACAAAGATGAAGATTGACAATATGAGAGAAGAGCATCATGAGAAATTGATCAAGGATGCGGAAAAGATGGCAGCTATGCAGGCGCAGGAGGCACAGGCATCCGCACCTAAGAAAGAGGTTGGTTTTATCTCAGTATCCATTGGGGAAGGCGTGGGGGAAATCTTTAAAGGACTGGGAGTGGACTACCTGATTGAGGGTGGGCAAACCATGAATCCCAGCACAGAGGATATGCTACGGGCCATCGAGAAGGTGAATGCGGACAATGTATTTATTTTCCCTAACAATAAAAATATCATACTGGCAGCCAACCAGGCAAAGGTATTAACCAGAGATAAGAAAGTGGTGGTAATCCCCACAAAGACAGTACCCCAGGGGATCACAGCCATGATCAATTACAATGTGGAGCTCACGGCAGAGGACAATGAGGCTGCCATGAATGAAGAGATCAGGCACGTGAAGACTGGGCAGGTGACCTATGCGGTGAGGGATACCCACATTGACGATAAAGAAATCAAAGAGGGAGACATCATGGGCATCGGCGATCACGCTATTCTGGCGGTGGGCCAGGAGATCAGCCAGGTGGCCAGGGAGACGGTTGACCTGATGATGGACGAGGAATCGGAGCTGATCAGTGTCTATTACGGGGAGGAAGTGGATGAGGATGCCGCAAACCAGTTGGGTGAGGAGCTGATGAAACAGTACCCCTCCTGTGATGTGGAGGTGTACTTTGGAGGACAGCCCATCTACTACTATGTAATATCTGTGGAATAGGAGTGTCTATGAATGAGTTATCCCCCATAGATGCAGTTAAGGGCATTGGGGAAAAAACAAAAAAAGTATTTGAGCGGGCAGGGATCAACCGGGTGGGAGACCTGCTCCACTATTATCCCAAAACCTATGATACGTTTGCACCTCCGGTTCCCATATCAGAGGTGCAAGAGGATGCACTTGTATGTGTCTGCGGGATAATTGACCGCCCTGTGACTGTGCGCTATGTAAAACGGATGCAGATCGCGGCCACTGTGCTTCGGGATGAGACGGGCACTCTGAATACAAGCTGGTTTCACATGCCCTATTTGAAAAACACACTGAAGCCCGGCGCTAAATATATTTTCCGCGGACGTATTATAAAAAAAGGACAGCAGCTGTTCCTGGAACAGCCTGCTGTTTTTGACGTTCAATCATATCTGGAGATGAGGGGCACACTTCAGCCCCTGTATCCCCTTACGGAGGGGCTGACCAACAAAATGGTCTCAAAGGCGGTCCGACAGGCTCTGGAGAAAGCGGAACTCACAAGAGAGGTCCTTCCCATGGAAGCCAGAAAGCAGTATAATCTGGCGGAGTACCATTTTGCCTTGGAGCAAATCCATTTTCCAAAGGACCTTCACCATATGATGCTGGCCAGACACAGGCTGGTGTTTGATGAATTTTTCCTGTTTATCCTGGCCCTGCGCAGTCTGAAGCAGAACCGGGTGGAGGTTCGCCATCATTTTTGTATTGAGAAAAAGCCATTGACGGATCAGGTCATCTCCCGGCTGCCCTATGCCCTGACAAAGGCCCAGCAGAAGGTTTGGAGGGAGCTGGAACAGGATCTGACAGGTCCTAAGGTGATGGCTAGGCTGATACAGGGGGATGTTGGGTCCGGAAAGACTGTCCTGGCGGTTCTGGCTTTGCTTTTGACAGCGGAGAACGGATACCAAGGCTCTATAATGGTCCCAACGGAGGTGCTTGCCAGACAGCACTATGAGTCTTTCAAAGAACTGTTTCGGGAACAGGGTCTGCCCTTTCAGGCAGTGTTGCTCACCGGGTCCATGACCGCAAGAGAAAAGAAACAGGCCTACAGACTAATTGAGGAGGGGGAGGCGCAGATTATTATCGGGACTCACGCCCTGATTCAGGAGAAGGTTCAGTATCAGTCCCTGGCATTGGTGGTCACGGACGAACAGCACCGTTTCGGTGTAAAGCAGAGGGAGGCACTGGCGGGAAAGGGGGAGACCCCGCACACGATCGTGATGAGTGCAACTCCGATCCCCAGAACTCTGGCTGTGATTCTGTACGGGGATCTGGATATTTCAGTGGTGGATGAGCTGCCTGCAAACCGCCTGCCAATCAAAAACTGTGTGGTGGGAACCTCCTACCGCAAAAAGGCATATGAGTTTATTGAAAAAGAAATAAAAGCGGGCCGTCAGGCCTATGTAATCTGTCCAATGGTAGAAGAGAGTGAAGCTATTGAGGCTGAGAACGTGATTGAGTACACAGACCGTCTCCGCGCTGCTCTGGACAAAGCGATTCGGGTGGAGTACCTCCACGGAAAGATGAAGCCAAAGGAAAAAAATGAGATTATGGAGCGCTTTGCAGAGGGGGAGATACAGGTCTTGGTTTCCACCACTGTGGTGGAGGTGGGAGTAAATGTGCCAAATGCCACGGTGATGATGATAGAAAACGCGGAGCGCTTCGGATTGGCCCAGCTCCATCAGCTGAGGGGCAGAGTGGGGCGGGGGGGATTTCAGTCCTACTGCATTATGGTGCGCAGCTCTGACAGCCAAAAGACAAAGGAGAGACTGGAGATCCTGAATCAATCCAACGATGGCTTTTACATCGCAGGTGAGGATCTGAAGCTTCGGGGGCCGGGAGACTTGTTTGGCATCCGCCAAAGCGGTATTCTGGACTTTAAGCTGGGAGATGTATTTCAGGATGCGGCCATTTTGCAGGAGGCCAGCCAGGCGGCAAGCAGACTTCTGGAGGAGGACCCGGAGTTTGAGAGGGCGGAGCACAGGCTTTTGAGAGAGAAGGTGGCGGAAATGGTGAGGGGAGAGACAGGGACGCTGAATCTGTAAAGATTTCGGAAAGTTTCAAAAAAATTTGTCTGAATTGCTGCTAAAAATATGAAAATATGTGACAAATATGGCAGTATATGCTAAAATGTAAAGAAAACGGGGATATCAACCAAGCAAGGAGGAAAGTTATGAGACAACGATCAAATGTATTAAAGCAGGGTATGGCAATGCTGCTTGCCTTTATTCTGTGTGTTTCCGGGTTAGGCTGGTTGCCGCCGGCGGGCATGACTGCAAAGGCTGCAGGAAAGATAGAGATTTCGTCTGCCAGGGAGCTGGCTCAGATCGGAACAAGCCCTGAGTATCCTATGAATGGGAACTATGTCCTCACTAAGGATATTGATCTGTCCACGTACAATAATGGAGAGTGGATACCGATTGGAGGCTCCGGGGGGCCGGAGTACGGTCTGGTAAGCGGCGACAGGGTTTTTAGCGGCACGTTCGACGGAAATGGGAAGACCATCTCAAATCTGAAGATCAGCTTTGACGGCAGCAGCAGTCAAAACACCACAAACCAGTCCGGGCTTTTTGCCATGATCGGCAGTGATTCCTCTGAACACTACGCGGAAGTGAAAAATTTAAACTTTACGGATGTCTCTGTGTCGCACCTGCTGGGGAGAGGGGACAGCATCGGGACTCTGGCAGCGGATGTTGACGGGTATGCCAGAATCGACAATATTGCAGTCCTGAGCGGAGAGATCAGGGCCACATCCGGTCCGGGAAGTGACTTGATCGGAGTCGGAGGCGTAGTGGGTCAGGTCCGCACAAACAATTCCGCGGTCAGGATGACCAATCTGTACAATGCCGCTGATGTGGAGGTGGCGCAGGGCCTGAGTTCTAACTGGGTGCGCTGCGGAGGAATCCTTGGAAGGATACATCAGTCCAGTCATATCGGAGCTCTGAGTTCTTGCTTAAATGTGGGGAAGATTACCTACAAGGGCGGTCAGGGATATGCCGTAAACGGCTACAGTTCCAGTCCGGATTCAGAGGCAAATACGGCGAATATCACAGCCTGCTTCGGTTTGGCAGGGACAGGGAGGTTCACCTCTGCGGTAACACAGATCACGGAGGCGGAGCTGGGCAGTGAAGCGGTAAAAAATGCCCTGGGGGCTGACTATTGGACAATCTCTGGAAACCGGATCATGCCGATTATCAGTGAGGGTAAGGTCGTCACGCCAATTCCAATGCCCACATTTGCGGACGGAGACAGCGCTTCCTCCGTTACCAAGTCCTTTACCCTCCCGCTGGCCTATGAGTCGGAGAAAGGGACGGAGGCCATCACCTGGAGCAGCAGTAATCCGGAGATCATAGCCATCGATGGCGCAGACGCTCTGGTAAAAGGAGTTATCGCAGACGCGCAGGTGACACTTACCGCACAGACCGGGTCCGGAAAGACAAAGTCAATCACCGTAACCGTGGTCTCAAACCTCGTACTGGAGATTGACCAGGAATATGCGAAGCCCGGGACCTCCATCACTGCCGCTGTGGCAAATTATCCGGAGGATTTGGATATAAGTTACCGGTGGGAGATTGATGGAAAAACGGTTTCCCAGACAGACGCATACACCCCCGCACAGAGCGATGTGAACCACTTTATAACAGTCACAGCCAGCACAGGCAATGGGGAAAAGATCGATGACCTGAAGTTCTACTGCAGTAAGCTTCCGGTTGTATATATTGATACGGAAGACGGACACGGCATTACAAGTAAAGACATATATAAGCCTGCGTCCATGCGCATACAGGGAAATGACCGGTTCAACAGCCAGAATACCACAATGTATGACGGGGGAATCTCCATTCGGGGACGCGGAAACAGTACCTGGAATACTTCCTTTAACAAATTGCCCTATAAGATCAAGCTGGACAGCAAAACAGACTTGTTTGGGTTTGGTAAGAGCAAGCACTGGGCTCTATTAGCCAACTATATGGATGAGTCCCTTGTGCGAAACACCACGTCCTATGACCTTTCCGGTACAATGGGAATGAATTACCTGAAGTCCACCCATGTGGATGTGATTCTAAACGGAGTGTACGCAGGAAATTATCAGTTGGTGGGGAATGTGAGGGTTGAATCCAGCCGCGTGGATATCTATGACTGGGAGGATTGTGCCAAAGAAGCGGCCAAGTACGTCATTAAGCAGGCCAAGGACAATACGGATGGCGCTGCGGACCAACTGGAAGAGCGTCTGGTGGAGAATCTGGGTTGGATAACCAGCGGTACGGTGGACTACAATGGAAATACATATGACATAACAAACTGCCTCCCCAAGGATGAGGAAGGAAATGTGGATTACTCTGGCGGATTTTTGATGGAATTGGATGGGTATTATGATGAGGTTTCTAAATTCAAAACCCAGAACAATCAGCCGATTATGCTTAAAAGTCCTGAATTCGCCTATACCAATGACAACCTTTTCAATTCCGTAAAAAACTATATTCAGGCAGTGGAAAACAGCATCGTTGCAGGGGACTTCCAGACGGAGTATGAGCAGCAGAGCTGCCACTATTCAGATCTGGTGGATATGGATTCGCTGGTGCGCTATTTCATGCTGAACGAGTTTTTCTGGAACACGGAGACAATGAAAAAGAGTACCTACATGTATAAAGACCTGGGCGGTAAGCTGTACATAGGGCCCATCTGGGACATGGACTGGACCTCCAACAGTCTTATCAGCGCGTCTGAGACGAGCAACTATGACAGGTGGGTGACTTCAGACCGCAATGATTCAAACGGACATTGCGCTCAGAACCAGCAGTGGTATAAATATCTGCTCAGTGAGCCCTATTTTGCAGTAAAAGTATATGAGTGCTACAGGGACAACCGGCAGAACTTTGAGGATATCGTCAGAGATGGAGGAATCATTGACCAGCAGGCAGAATATCTGAAAGAATCGGCTGATGCAAACTTTAGGAATGGATTTGTTTACCACAATTCTGCGGATTTTGATAGTCAGATCAGCCGTCTGAAGACATTCCTGAAAAACAGGCTGAACTGGCTGGATCAACAGTTTACCTCTGTGGAGAAACTGCTCTCATCCTTTGACCAGGGGCTGAGAAACAGTTACAATAGCCCGGTGACAAGAGGTTTCCAGGCATCTGACAGTATTTCGGTGGAAGCGGACACTGCAGAGAAGGGAAGGACCACTTACACGGCAAAGGTGTCCGGCAGCAGCATTGAAAAAGTTGGATTTTATATAAACGGAAAGCTGGCAGGCACAGCAGATGTGACAGATAGCACTGCGAAGCTGACTGTGGAGGATGCCTGTCTGGAAAAAGAGTCCAACCGTTACAATACCGTGCAGGTTCGGGGATTTGACCGGAACGGAGTGCTGCTTTCAAACGGCAGTATTACAAACTATGCGGTTTTTGAAAAGGAAATAGAGGAGGAAGAAGAAAAAGGTCATCTAATTATCAATCAGGTATACGGCGGGGGGATGAATGACAAGACACCCGTATCTCACAGCTTTATAGAACTGTACAACCCCACTGACAGTGCGGTGGATCTGGATGGCTATTCCCTGGGCTACCTGTCAGGTGGTGAGAATGGGTCGGCTGCCACAGAGCAGAAGCTTTCCCTTAGCGGAATGCTTCCGGCATATACCTCTTATCTGGTGCGCTGTGAGGAACAGGACACCTCAACACCGGAGCTGATTAAGTATGCAGTGAAAAAATTTGACCAGGAGTGGGAGCAGACCATTGACAACAAAAGGTTCCGTATTGTGCTTTACAAGGGCACAGAGGCAGAGGACGGAGTGTCTGTAAATGAAGGAAACATAGAGGGCGCTGCACTTCCCGATGGAACCATCAGTAAACAGAAGGCAATCCGCCGCAGGAACTTTGCGGATACCAACAATAACCGGAATGACTTTGAAGTGGTAAACTACCGGGATGAGGCGGATGCAGCAGTAAAGAAGTATCCCAGAAGCATGGCGGATGGGATATGGAGAACAGACAATGAGCCTGTTGTCACGCCGGACCCGGATAAAAAGCTGGAGGGAAGCGTTTCCATCCGCGGAAATGCCATCGCGGAGGCAATACTCTATGCGGATGAGGCCGTGGCTAATAACACCGGAACACTCAACTACCAGTGGTATGCAGATGGACAGGAGATACCAGGAGAAACTGGCATGTTCCTGGTGGTTGACAAGGAATATGAGGGCCGGAAGATATCGGTATCCATTACGAGTACAGTGGAGACCGGACAGGTGGACAGCGCTGCGACAGAGGTGGTACGTATTTTGGCCCCTCAGACGGAGCATATGATTATCAATCAGGTATACGGAGGTGGCGGAAAGGGAGATACGCCAGTGTCCCACAGTTTCATAGAACTTTATAACTCCACAGACAGGGATATCAACCTGGAGAATTACCGCATTGCCTATTTGTCTAAGGGGACTGTTGAGTCACTGGATTTAACAGGCACAGTGCCGCCCCATACATCATATCTGGTGCAATGCGCCAAAGAGGAGACAGATAAAGCAGTCTGTACATTGTCAAATGCGGATATTATATGGGATATGGTCATCAGCAATAAGAGCTATAGTGTAGTGCTCTTTGACAGGGAAACCCAAGTGGATGGAGTATCGGTCAATGAGGAAACGGTGGAAGGAATACCACTTGAAGATCCTTCGGGGGATACGATTATTTCAAAGAACAAATCCATTCGCAGAATTGGATTTATAGACACGGATCAGAATACAGATGATTTTGAAGTATTAAACTACAGCAAGCTGACACCACCTCTTTTGGAGAGGGTGATGCCCAGATCAATGCAGGACGGCAGCTGGGGTATAAAGGATGTTGTAGTCAAGAAGGAGTATACAGTGACTTTCAGCGTCGATGGCGTGCTCACAAAAGTGACAGTGGAAGAGGGCAGCCTGGTGACACCGATTGCGGACCCGGTAAAAGAGGGATATCAATTTGATGGATGGTACAGCAATGGCAGAAAATATGATTTCTCTGCAAAAGTGAACACAGATCTTGTCCTAACTGCCCAGTGGCAGAAAAAAATAGTAGAAGAGCCGAAATTAGCGGCTCCCAAAGTGACGGAAGTAAAAAGCCTTATCACGTCAAAGGCTTCACGGGTGCGGGTAAAAGTAGGGAAGGTGAGTGGTGCAGCTTCCTATCAGATTTACCGCAAAAAGGGCAGTTCCACAAAGCTTTTGGGGGAGACCAAAACGGGTATTTTCTACGATGACAATCCGGTTACCGGAAAGGTATCCTATCTGGCTAGAGCAGACAGCGGAAAAACAGTCAGTGGATTCGGGGCATCCAAAAGCATTACTCTGCCAAAAACTACGTCGAAAATAGCAGTGAAGGCACTGAAAGGGAAAAAGAGCGTCAGCTTAAAATGGAAACGTGTGAAGGGAGCTACCGGTTATGTGATCTACCGTTCCACAAAAAAGAACAGCGGTTATAAGCGGATAGCTGTGATAAAAAAAGGAAATAAGATCGCCTATACGGACAGAAAAGGCTTGAAGAAAGGGAAGAAATATTACTACCGCATTGTGACAGCAAAGAAGAAGATCTACAGTCCGGCAAAAACGTCTAAATTGGTAAAGGTTAGGTAACCTCTAATTTATTGTTGCCAATTTTAAGTATTTGTTATATTATTGTCATTGTAATGTTTTTTATAGCGTAGTTTTTATGAGGAGGATGATTGTATGAAAACTGTAAAAGCAATTGCGAAAGAGACAGCAAAGGTGACGGCTCCGGAGGTTGAAACAGTACCCGAAAAAAAGACTGCTTCCAAGACTGAAGTGAAAGCTGATAAGAAGGAAACAGTAAAAAAAGAGACGAAGGCAGAAGCCGAGAAAGCTGCCCCTACAGCAGCAGAAGCACCAAAAAAAGCAGAGGAGCCCAAGGCCGCCGTTGCAAAGACAAAAACTGCGCCTGAGAAAAAAACACCCGCAAAAAAAGCGCCGGCTAAGAAAGCAGCCATCAAGGAAACCGTATTTCTGCAGTATGGCGGAAAAGAGATCAGCAACGAGGATGTTGTAAAAAAAGTGAAAGAGATCTGGACAAAGACACTGAAGAATAAAGTCGGAGACATAAAAACCATCTCTATTTATCTGAAACCGGAAGAGAATATGGCGTACTATGTAATCAACGATGACGTGACAGGAAGTGTAGAATTATAGTAATGGTTTTGTAGGACTGTGCATTTTCTGTGCAGACTGCAGATAATTGATTCTACATACTTAGGGAAAAGAATAAGAGCTTTGGAATCTAACTGGACTCCAAAGCTCTTATTTCATTTTCTGTCTAGTAAATCAGACTAAGTGGTAAACTTAGAACTGAGAACCAGTACCGGACACGCCAGTGCTTCCCATGGATGCACTAGATACGCCAGCGCTTCCCATAGATGCTCCAGACATCTGTCTTTCCTGAGCTTCGATCATCTTTTTAACCATATAGCCACCAACAGAACCATTCTGTTTAGAAGTCAGGTTTCCGTTATAACCATCTGTTAAGGGTACTCCAAGTTCCTGTGCTACTTCCATTTTGAAACGGTCTAATGCACCCTTTGCCTCTGGTACTGCTGCTGTGTTTGAAGATCTACTTGCCATAATTCAACGCCTCCTTTTTTGAAACATTTCTTTTTGACTTTTATTTGCAATTGTTAGTTGCAATTCTAGTATGTGAAAAAAACAGAATTATAAACTAGGAATTCTTTCAAGTTTTTACATTTTATTGAAAATATATTGTCGCTTTACATTCTCTTATGTTATAATGGACCCGGAACGCTATGATCCAAAAAATATTTTGAGGTAAAAGAAAATGAATGTAGGTTTGATCGCACACAATGAAAAGAAAAATTTGATTGAAGATTTTTGCCTTGCGTATAAACGTATTTTGGAAAAGCATCAACTGTATGCAACAGGAATTACAGGGCGCAGGATTGAAGAGGTAACAAATTTAAAAGTACATAAATTTCTTCCTGGCAGTATAGGCGGAGATAAGCAGTTTCAGGAGACAATCTGCCGCAATGGTCTGGATGTGGTCATCTTTTTCTACAATCCGGTGATGACAGATCCGAGGGAGCCGGACATTGACCGCATTTCGAAGTGCTGTGACCAGTACAATATTCCCATTGCCACCAATATAGCCACCGCAGAATCTCTTATTCTTGGGTTAGCCAATGGAGATCTGGAATGGAGAGAGCAGATATGTCCATAAATGATGTTGAAAACCTGTTTTTATTTGCAGGCGGCCTCGGAATGTTTCTTTTCGGAATGCACAGCATGTCCGATGGTATCCAGAAATCCACAGGAAAAAAGATGCAGGAGCTTCTGGGAATCCTGACTAATAACCGTTTTCTGGCAGTGATTGTCGGGGCCCTTATTACTGCAATCATCCAAAGCAGCGGCGCCACCACAGTAATGGTAGTCGGGTTTGTAAATGCCGGGATTATGAGCCTTACCCAGGCGGTGGGCGTTATCATGGGAGCCAATATTGGTACCTGCATCACATCCTGGATTGTTTCGCTGGGACAGCTGGGAGACAGCTTTAAAGCAATGTCTCCCTCTTTATATGCTCCTCTTTTGGTGGGAGTGGGCGCATTTTTTATTATGTTTTCCAAAAAACAGAAAAAGCAGACAGTGGGAGAGATTATCATTGGTTTGGGGCTTTTGTTTATAGGTCTGGATTTTATGAAAAATTCTGCTTCGTCCTACACAGAGCTTCCGATTTTCACTCAGGCTTTTGCCCTGTTTGGCAGCAATCCCTTCCTGGGCATTGCCATCGGCGCCATTGTAACCGGAATCATGCAGAGCTCCTCAGCCTCTGTGGGTATCCTTCAGACGCTTGCGGCAACGGGAGCGGTGGTTACCACCAGCTCTGCCATCTATATCAGCCTTGGGTCTAATATCGGCTCCTGCTTTACTGCTCTTTTGTCGAGCCTTGGAGCGCCCAGAAATGCTAAGAGGGCGGCAGTGATCCATCTGACCTTCAATGTGATCGGCGCTGTTATTTTTGGAACAGCAATGTATATTTTATTCCAGTTTACCCCAACTTTTGCAAACGGCAGTATTGACAGTGTGGGTATTTCTATTTTCCATACCGTGTTCAATATTATCTGTACGGCAATTCTGTTCCCGTTTGCCAATAAACTGGTCTCTCTATCCGGTTTGATTGTGAAGGAACACGTGGAGAGCGTGGACACTGCGGTGGATAATGATGAGGCGCTGACCCTGCGTCATCTGGACAGGCGTATTCTGGAAACACCGTCCTTTGCTGTGGAAAATGCGATTTTAGAGGTGGTCCATATGGGCAGGATTACCACAGAAAATCTTCAGAGGGCCTGTGAAGTGGTACTTGGCTTTGACAAAAAGAAGGTGGAGCAGGTCTATGAGACAGAACAGACCATTAATCGCATGGAGAAGCTGATCACAGAGTATCTGGTGCAGATTAGCAACCTGTCTCTCAATGAAGACCAGCACAATATTATAAACAATTTGTTCTATTCAGTCAGCGATATCGAGCGTGTGGGAGATCATACGGAAAACATCGTGGAGCTGATCGATACAAAGGATGGCGTGCCAATCAGCTTTTCAGAAGAGGCCAGCAGAGAGATGGAAGAGATTATGGGTCTGGTTTCCAATGCCTTTACCTATGCCATGAAGGCCAGGGAAGAAGAGAGCGTGGAGGCAGCCGTCAAGGTGGGGAAATATGAGGATATGGTGGACAACATGGAGGAGGAGCTGAGAGAAAAGCACATCGAGCGCCTCTCAAAGCAGCTTTGCAACCCCACCAATGGTGTTGTGTTTTTGGATATTATCAGCAATCTGGAACGAATTTCGGATCATGCATACAACCTTGCCGGATATGTAATGTCCGAACATTAGAGGAAGGAATTTATGGCAGCAATTATTTACTGTGTGGAAGATGATGCAAATATTAGAGAGCTGGTTGTCTATGCGTTGAAGACAGCAGGCTATGAATCCTTTGGATTTGAAAATGCCGTTTGCTTTTATCAGGGAATGAAGGAGCAGCAGCCGGATCTGATCCTGCTGGATATTATGCTTCCGGATGAAGATGGGATTTCCATCTTAAAGAAAGTCAGAAGTGAGAAGCACTACAGGGAGATTCCGGTCATTATGCTCACAGCCAAAACTGCGGAGTATGATAAGGTTCTGGGGTTGGACAGCGGTGCAGATGATTATGTGACTAAACCATTTGGGGTGATGGAATTGATCTCCAGAGTAAAAGCAGTGCTCAGGCGCACGGAAAAAGCGCCTGCCGACGAACTTGTCCTGGAGGATCTGAGGGTGGATGAACAGAAGCACGA
The DNA here is from genome assembly GCF_058119865.1 of Ruminococcus sp. 8Y-12. Classification (NCBI taxonomy): domain Bacteria; kingdom Bacillati; phylum Bacillota; class Clostridia; order Eubacteriales; family Oscillospiraceae; genus Ruminococcus; species Ruminococcus sp. 8Y-12. Next base: position 3,443,721 of record NZ_CM176623.1, read on the forward strand.
GGTGTATGTGCAGGACAAACAGGTGGTGCTGACTTATAAAGAGTTCGAACTTCTGGTATATCTGCTGAAAAACAAAGGGATTGTTCTGTCGAGGGATAAGATCCTGGATGTAATCTGGAATTACGAATACGAGGGGGAGAGTCGGACCGTGGATGTGCACATAGGCTCTCTCAGACAGAAACTGGGACCCTGCGGTGATATGATAAAAACCATCCGCGGTGTGGGGTACAAGATAGGAGATTCAAAGTGAAAAAGCGGATTTATAAAAATATCCTGGGATTGGCTGTGCTGACCATAGTGCTGATTTCCGGGATCTTTGTATCTTTTTTTAATGTCACCCTACACTCGGAGATTGAGCAGCAGATGCGGATAGAGGCTTCCTATGCTGAGACAGCCTATGAGGATGGAGGAGTGGAGGGGGAACTATTCAAAGAAATCGCCGCCGGTGAGGAGCTGCGTATTACCCTGGTTGACAAAAATGGGGAAGTAAAGTATGACAACGCTGTCAGGGCGGACACCATGGGTAATCACCTGGACCGTCCGGAGATAAGAGAAGCGCTTAAAGAGGGCTCAGGCTCTATCATTCGCCGTTCCAGTACCATGCAGATGGAGACTTACTATCTGGCGGTCCTGATGCCGGATGGAATGATTTTAAGGCTGGCCAGACAAAAGAACAGTCCGTTCCAGACTTTTCTGCGTCTTCTGCCTGTACTGGGGGCTGTGGCAGCACTTATTCTTTTGTGCGCTTATCTGATTGCGTACAAACTGGCAGGCGGAATAGCCCGCCGTGTCAATGAGATTGACCTGCATCATCCCTCCAGGGAGTCTGATTTTCCGGAACTCTGGCCCTTACTTCACCGTATTGAGAAGCAGAATACTCAGTTAAAGGAGCAGATGACGAATCTGCTGGAGCAGGAGCAGAAGTTTAACACCATCACCAACAATATGAATGAGGGATTGATCCTCCTGGACACGGATTCCCGAATCCTCTTTATCAATCGAAGCTGCAAAGAGCTGTTTAATGTGCCCACCATGCACTATGAGGGAAAGCAAATCTCTTTGTTTAACAGGAGTGAGCAGTTAAATGAAACGGTAGCGATGGCCTTAAAGGGAGAGACCTACAGTGCCATGCTGAAGCTACCGGAAAAGCAGGTACAGTTTTTCGGCAATCCTGTTCTGGAGAATGGACAGGTAAAGGGTGCGGTTCTGATTGTTTTGGATGTCACTTCCAATCAGAAGGCAGAGCAGTTGCGAAAGGAATTTTCTGCCAATGTATCCCATGAGCTGAAAACGCCCCTTACGTCTATCTCAGGCTATGCAGAACTGATACGTAATGGAATGGTCAGGTCAGATGACATCCCTGCGTTTGCCGGAAAGATCTACGATGAGGCAGCCAGGCTGATTGCTCTGGTTAACGATATCATTAAAATAAGCCAGTTAGATGAGAGGGATTCCAGGCAGAATAAGGAGACCGTGGATCTCTACGCAGTGGCCGAGGAGGTCAAAACCCGTCTTCTGCCCGTGGCCGAAAAGAATGATGTGGAAGTGAGGCTGGAGGGGCAGCCGGTGAAAGTGGTGGCTTCCCGGCAGATGATGTATGATTTGATTTACAATCTCTGCGAGAACGGCATTAAATACAATGTGACCGGAGGTTTTGTGACAACTTCAATTTATGAGGACGAGGATGGGCATCCGATTATACGTGTTTCGGACACGGGAATAGGAATTCCCATGGAGTATCAGGAACGGATTTTTGAACGCTTTTACCGTATCGACAAGAGCCATTCCAAACAGACTGGCGGAACCGGACTGGGGCTTTCCATTGTCAGACATGTGGTGGAATACCAGGGAGGATATATTGAGATTCACAGCAACCAGGAGGAGGGGACCACAATCACCATCCATCTGGAATCCTGAGTGCCCTGTGATAGAAAACGGAGGTAGAAAGAATGTATTGCAGACATTGCGGAAAACAAATACCCGAAGATTCCGAATTTTGTCCGGGCTGTGGAAAACCTACGGATTTGGAACCCCAGGAACCCGTAAAACCGGATAGCAGCAGGCAGGTTTGGGTCATGCTGGCTTCTGCATTGGGGTTTATTCTCATTGTGATCTGCCTGATATGGATATTGGGGGCTGTCACAGGAGTACAGAAATCCAATACGCAGGAAAGTGAGAGCGTTGAGGAGCAGACCAGTGAAAATGTCTATGACACCCTGGGGGCTTTGGATTGATAACAGTTTTAGAAGGAATACGGCACAGTTTGGCAGGAGCAATCCGGTTAGACTGTGTTTTTTGTATCATAGACTAACTATGTCAAGTGTTTTTTTGAAAGTTAGTTAAATATGTTTTTTCAACCTTGATAATTGCATGACAAATAAAGCACCTATACAGCTGCTTTGAGAAGTATGTTATAAGAAAAAAATTACTTGCTGTATGCAGTATGATGCATTTCCATACTGTATAGAGTTCTGACCAGCTTCTTGGCTACATGAGATACTGCCACATTGTAGTGCTTTCCCTCAGAGAGTTTTTTCTGAAGAAACTCCTTGAACGTATTGTCCCATTTTCCAACATTTTTAGCGGCAGTAAAGAGTGCATACCGCAGGTATTTGGAACCTCGTTTCACCATTTTTGCATGAGTCGAAGTATATTGGCCTGATTGATAAATGGAGGGCTCCATTCCAGCAAAGGCAAGTATTTTTTCGGCCGATGAAAAATTAGAGAAATCACCAACTTCAGCATGGATCATAGCCGCAGTAATGTAGGAAATGCCAGGTATTGTAATGAATGGAGAATCACTTTCCTTGATGATATCCTTGATTCTTACTTCAACAATGCTGATTTGCTCTCGGAGGAGTCTGATACGGGCAATCGTCTGCTGCATTTCAAGCTTGAGTATTCCATCACTGGTTCCAATGGACTGCATTGCGGCATTGCGTATTTCAATAGCTTTCTCCCGGCCATAGTGTCCTTTGGAGTATTTCCGGAGAAGATTTGTAAGATGTGTCAGATTAGCATTTGAAACAGCAGCAGCATCAGGATATGCAGACATAAGCTGATACACAGAATTCACCTGTAATTGGTGAACAATCTTTTCTAACTCAGGAAAGATAATATTCATAAGTCTTGAAAAAGAGACTTTTAAGACAGAACAATCCTGCACCAGATTGAAACGGTATCTGGTTAGTGACTTGAGTTCTTTTCTATGGTATGATACAGGTACGTAGGGCGTAAGCTTCTGGGTCATAAGCATTGATACGATAGAGTGAACATCGGCCTTATCCGTCTTAGTCTTTCTAAAGCTTAGACTTTTTCTGTAAAGACTGGTATGTAACGGATTGATAATGAAAATAGGAAGATTTTTGTTAACGAGAAACTCTGTAATGTTGTTGCTATAATGACCGGTTGCTTCCAGCCCTATTTTCATTTGGGAGAAATTGTCAGAGCAGGATTGGATACGAGAAAAAAGTAATTCAAATCCCTCCAGAGAGTTAGAAAAGGTAAAGTTATCAAATAGAATATCACCATCAGAATTAGAGATAAGGCAGTCATGCTTATCTTTGGAAATATCGATACCAATGCAGATCATAGTAATGCTCCTTTGCAATGTATTGACACTGTATGGAGAACCCACAGAACTGCCTGCTATGTAGCCTCGTGCGAAATAAAACGTCATGCGTTATCTAACTGATTAACATTAAAGCAGACAACCGTGGTTAGAGCCTATGCTCAAACGTCAAAGCGTTAGGAAAGTTCAACTAATCCACAGTGTCTATAAACAGTATACTCATTCAAGAACAGAATGGGGAACTAATAATAATTTAACATACGAGGAAAGTCCTTCGGAATTCCCTATGATACAAAAAGCCCTCCGGGCGGGATCGCACTGCGGCGGAGTGGAAGATGGCTGCCAGGGCAGCCCCGCCGCAGGCGGAGAATCCTGCGCGCAGGATTCTTTTTTGTTACCATAGTTATCATTTTACACAGATTTTACATGAATCAAATCATTTTCTGACCTCTTTCCTTTAAAATACAGTCTTGTAAAACAACATTACATATTTGGAGGAATGAATATTATGAAGAAATTATTGGCAATGACAGCTATGGGAATTATGGTGCTTAGCCTTTCCGCGTGTGGGAGCAATTCACAGGAGACAACAGCCTCCACTCCGGCGTCTGCCGCCGATGGAGCTGAGCAGACAACATCTCCCTCAGAGAACACAGCCGCAGAGACACCGGCTCCCGAGACTACCGTGGCCAGTGAAGCTGCCCCGGAGGCAGGGAGTGCCAGCGGAACAATCGTGATCACAGGATCTACCTCTGTGGAGAAGATTCTCAATGATATGAAGGATGAGTTTGAGGCACAGAATCCGGATGTAAGCATTGAATATACGGGAAGCGGGTCTTCCGCAGGAATAGCGGACACAAAGGCTGGGACCAATAACATAGGAGCCGCTTCCAGGGAACTGAAAGAGGATGAGGTTGAGGAAGCGTTAAAGACAGAGGTATTTGCCTATGACGGGATTGCGGTGATCGTGAACCCTGCAAACGAGGCGGTTGCCGACATTTCTGCGGAGCAGCTGGCAGACATCTACTCCGGGAAAATTACAAACTGGAGCGAGGTGGGTGGAAACGATGCGGACATCTTTGTGGTATCCCGCGAGGAGAGTTCAGGCACCAGAAGCGCCTTTGAGGAATTGATCGGCCTGGAAGACGCCGGCGGCCTGACCGGAAATGCGGCAGTGTCAGAGGGAAATGGTCCGGTACAGGCAGCGGTTGCGGGAAATGAGAATGCAATTGGCTATGTGTCGTTTTCCTTTATTGACGAAACGGTGAAGCCTTTGACTGTGGGCAGCGTGGAAGCTACCGCGGAGAATGCCAAATCCGGCGATTATCCTCTGAGCAGACCCTTCCTTTTCTGCTACTACGAGGACAAGGTGACGGACGCAGGGAAAGCCTTTCTGCAGTTTGCGCTCTCAGAAGAAGGGCAGGCAGCTGTGGAAGAGCACGGCGGAATCAAAGTGACGGAGTAATGATCCGGAAAGGACATTCTATATGAATCAGATGAACCGAAATGTAAAACGGGATTTTCTCGAAAAAGCTGTTGAGGCAATCTTTTTGGTCTGTGCCCTGGCAGGAGTGGTTTCGGTAATTGCCATTATAGTATTTGTCTTTTACAAAGGACTGCATCCATTTTTTGGCCAGGACGCCTACAGCTTTGTGGATTTCATCACAGGCACAAGGTGGGCGCCCGGCCAGGATATATACGGAATCTTTTATATGATTGTAGGCTCTGTTTTCTCTACTCTGGGAGCTATCGTCATAGGGGTGCCCATCGGTGTGCTGACTGCTGTGTTTATTTCAGAGATCGCACCAGAGGGTGCGGTAAAAGTAATCAAGCCGGCAGTGGAACTTCTCGCCGGCATTCCGTCTGTACTGTACGGTGCCTTTGGTCTGGGGATTGTTGTGCCCATGATCAAGGCGATTTCTCCGGAGGTACAGGGACAGTCCTTATTGGCAGTTATCATTGTACTCACCATTATGATTTTACCTACCATCGTCTCTCTGTCGGAGAGTGCGCTGCGGGCGGTACCTAAGTCTTACCGGGAGGCATCCCTGGGACTGGGGGCTTCCAAAATGCAGACCATTTTTAAGGTGGTACTCCCCGCTGCAAAGTCAGGCGTTCTCTCGGCTACGGTCCTGGGAGTAGGGCGTGCCATTGGCGAGACCATGGCAGTCATGATGATCGCCGGAAACCCCACACAGGGGCTGCCGTCTGGACTCTGGTCCATGGTGCGCCCTCTGACAACCAATATCGCAATGGAGATGAGCTATTCATCGGGGCGGCAGCAGGAGATGCTATTTGCCACAGGTGTCATCCTGTTCTTTTTTATCATGATTGTGAATCTCACGCTACTGAAACTTACACATAAGGCAGGTGAAAAATAGTGAGTCGAAAAATGAAAGACAAATTGACGCAGGGAGCTGTCTATGCATCCGCAGGCTTTACGGTGCTGATTCTTGTGGTAATTATCGGATTTATAGTCATAAAGGGAGCGCCCGGGATCAACCTGCATTTTCTGACCAGCGGCTATGAGGATAAAACTACTTATGTGACACTTGCATTGGGGGTTCCTGCGGATGCGGTAAAGGCCGGGGAAGTCCCGGAACTGGGGGTAACACTTCATGAGGATGAGGCCGGAGAACTTGCCGTTACAGGCATCACCAGCGATTCACCCTTAAAAACCGGTGTGAATCCAAAGGGGGAATCCTATCCAGTCAAAAAGGGGGATCAGATCACCAAAGCTGAGAATGTGGATCAAAATACTTTGAAACTGAAGGTGGTGCGTCCCGGCGGCGGTATTGTGCCTATGGTGGTGACCACCATGTATATGATCGGGTTGTCTCTTTTCATAGCGGCTCCTATAAGCATTATGGCAGCAATCTATCTCATCGAGTATGCAAAGCCGGGCCGCCTCATGTCCACCATCCACTTTGCCATAGAAAACCTGGCAGGAATTCCATCCATAATCTACGGGCTTTTTGGCTCCCTCTTTTTTGTGAAAGTGTGTCAGCTTCAGTATTCTATTCTGGCGGGCGCGCTGACAGTGAGCATTATTCTGCTTCCCACTATTATCACGACAACAGAGGAGTCTCTGAAGGCGGTTCCAAAGACGTACCGGGAGTCCTCTCTGGGACTTGGGGCAACCAGACTTCAGACAATTACAAAGGTGGTGCTGCCAAATGCGCTGCCCGGAATTTTGGTGGCAGTCCTGCTCAGTATCGGAAGAATCGTGGGAGAATCAGCAGCCCTCCTGCTGACAGCCGGAACGGTTGCGCAGATACCGGGAGCACTCTTTGGAAATTCAGCCAGCGGCGCCACATTGACTATAAAAATGTATACCCTGATGAAGGAAGAAAATGATCTGACTACAGCCTGTGCAATTGGTATTGTGCTGCTGGTAATCATTATAGCGATCAACTTTGCCTCCAAAATGGTTACCAAAAAACTTTTACAGAAAAAAGGAGCTTAGCACATGATGGAAGGAAACAGAATGCCTAAGTTTACAGTAAAGGATTTAAGCCTTTACTATGGGGACTTTAAGGCTTTAAATAAAATAAATATGGAGATGCCCCGCAATGAGATTATCGCATTTATCGGACCGTCCGGCTGTGGAAAATCAACTTTTTTAAAGACAATAAACCGGATGAACGATCTGGTGGAGGGTGTTAAGATTGATGGGCATATTTATCTGGATGACACAGATATTTACAGTGACATTGATGTGATCAAGCTGCGCCAGAGAGTTGGGATGGTCTTTCAGCAGCCGAATCCATTTCCCATGAGTATCTATGACAATGTGGCTTACGGCCCCAGGATTCATGGTATTAAGAAAAAAGCACAGCTGGATGAGATTGTGGAGCGCTCCCTGCGTCAGGCAGCTATTTGGGATGAGGTAAAGGATAGGCTTAAAAAAAATGCTCTTGGAATGTCCGGCGGACAGCAGCAGCGTATCTGCATCGCCAGAGCCCTGGCTGTGGAGCCGGAGGTTATATTGATGGATGAACCCACCAGCGCCCTGGACCCAATATCCACATTGAAAATCGAGGATCTGGCCGTGGAATTGAAGGAGAAGTATACGATTGTCATTGTCACACACAATATGCAGCAGGCCAGCCGTATCTCAGACAAAACGGCGTTTTTCCTGACAGGCGATGTAATTGAATATGGAGATACGGAACAGATCTTCAGCAATCCAAGGGAAAAAAAGACGGAAGATTATATTACCGGAAGATTTGGTTAAGGGGGGAGAATGTACATGACAACCAGAAAAGTATATATAGCAGAGCTGGAGGAGCTTACGGATCAGGTCAACCAGATGGGGACACAGCTGGAGCATATGATCGATCAGGTGATAAAGGCACTGACGGACTTGGACCTGGATATGGCTGTATCCATTATCAGGGAGGACGATATCATTGATGACATGGAGCGGAGAATTGAGCGCACTTGTATCACATTGGTGGCAAAACAGCAGCCGGTTGTGGCAACGGATCTGCGCAGGGTAACGTCCATCATGCGTCTGATCTCAGATGTGGAGCGGATTGCGGATCATTGCGGGGATATTGCGGAGTACATCATAGAACTGGCAAAAGAACCGGAGATCTCTATGCCCAAAGGACTGCTGGAAATGTTCCGGCATATGCGCAGCATGGTATCCAGAACCATTAACAGCTTTATAGAAGAGAATATAGAGGTGATTAACCAGATTGTGAGGGATGACGATGTGGTGGATGGCTACTTTGATTCCATTAAAGAGGAACTAATCACCTCCATGAAAAATAATCCGGAGCATATGAGAGCTTATGTGGATTATCTTCTGATTGTAAAATATGTGGAGCGTATGGCTGACCATGCAACGAACATTGCGGAGTGGGTGGCCTTTATCATAACAGGAGATTTGGAGGAATATATGAACTCCTAACAGGACTTTATAGAAATTTAATAAAATTTACCGATCCGACCAGGTCATTTTTGAAAAATGACCTGGTCGGATTTGCGCTTGACAGTTTCTATTGGGAACTACTATAATAGATGAGAAGTAGCTATTCGGCAGGTTTGCGCATTTTTACTGCGCAAGCCGTAAGAAAATGATTCAGGAGCGCAAAAATCCCATCACCGGAGGTGATCTTAAATGGATTTTTGCATGTAACTGTGAAGGTGCTGAACAGTTACGATGAGAAAAGCATATGACAAAGGATTACACACATGAGAGTAATTGCAGGCAAAGCCAGAAGGCTTCCGTTAAAAACCGTTCCGGGGCAGAATACCAGACCTACCACGGACCGGATCAAGGAAACATTGTTTAATATGATACAGGACGAGCTCTATGGAATCCGTTTTCTGGACCTGTTTGCAGGCAGCGGTGCCATCGGTATCGAGGCGTTGAGCCGGGGGGCTGCGAGGGCTGTGTTTGTGGAGGATGACCGCAGGGCAGTAAGCTGCATCCAGGAGAACCTGGCCTTTACCAGACTTGAGGGAGGGGAGATTCTCTCTATGGAGGTGTTGGCCGCACTGGAACGTTTGAAGAGGGAGCCTTCCTTTGAGGTGGTCTTTATGGACCCTCCTTATCGGAAGGAGTGGGAGAGGAAAGTTCTGGAAATTCTTGCAGATTCTCCTGTGATAACAGATCACAGCCTGGTGATTGTGGAGGCGGCTCTGGATACGGATTTTTCTTATCTGGAGGCACTTGGATACATCCTATTGAAACGCAAAGAATATAAGACGAATGCCCATATGTTCCTGCAGAGGGCAAAAGGAGAGAAAAAATGAAAAGAGCTGTTTATCCCGGAAGTTTTGATCCGGTTACTTACGGACATCTGGATGTCATAGCGCGTTCTGCCTCACTGGTGGACGAGCTCATCGTGGGCGTTCTGAACAATAATACGAAATCACCGTTGTTTTCTGTCGAAGAACGTGTTAATATACTATTGGATGTGACTAAAGATATTAGTAATGTACGTGTAGAATCTTTTTGCGGACTGTCTGTAGATTTTGTAAAGAGATGTGATGCACAGTTCATTGTCCGGGGCCTGAGGGCGATTACGGACTTTGACTACGAGCTTCAGATGGCCCAGACGAACCATATTATGAACCCAGAGATTGATACCATTTTTCTGACTACCAGTTTGGAGTACGCTTATTTAAGCTCCACCACAGTAAAGGAAGTGGCCGCCTTTGGAGGCGATATCTCAAAATTTGTTCCGCAGATTGTCGTTGACCAGATTTATAATAAAATATGGGAAAAAAAGAATAAGGAGAGAATCTAATGAGCAGCAGAATTGAACAGATCATTGAAGAAATCGAAGAATACGTAGACAGTTGTAAATTTCAGCCCCTTTCTTCTACCAAGATCGTGGTAAATAAAGAGGAGTTGGAAGAGCTTTTAAGAGAACTCCGAATGAAAACTCCGGATGAGATCAAACGATATCAGAAGATTATCAGCAACAAGGATGCCATCCTGGCAGATGCCCAGTCCAAGGCAGATTCCCTGATCGCAGACGCACAGGCGAAACAGCAGCAGATGATTGAGGAGAGCGAGGTTATGCAGCAGGCATATGAGCAGGCAAATGACCTTCTGGAAAAAACAAATACACAGGCTCAGGATATTCTCGACAATGCGACCAACGATGCCAACAGTATCCGTATGGGCGCCCTGCAGTATGCAGATGAGATGCTGGAGAATCTGGAAAAGATCATGAGCCACACCATAGACACCGCAGGCACCAAGTACAACAATTTCATCAATTCGATCCAGTCCTGCTATGATATTGTAAATAAGAACCGCAGGGAACTGTCCCCGCAGGCTGCTCCTACCAACTATGTATCCGCACCTGCGCCGGAACCCATTGCTCAGCAGCAGGAATATGAAGAGGAAACCGGTTTATAGGGATAATCCGGTCAAAAAGCAGGCTGTCAGCAGTGCAGCCAGTATACTGATGATGATTTTCGAGCGTACATATTTCCCGAGGGAGAGATGTGCGCTTTTTATTACGCTGTTGGTCTGAGCAATGGCGGACAAGCCGCCGAAGGAACACAGAACCGTCAGCAGGAGATAACGGAATTTTCCAGTAAAACATGAAGTCACAGCCGGTATTCCATTTGTGATTTCCGTGATTCCACTGAGGACTGCTTTTGACTCGGCAGAGAGTGCGGGGATAATACCTATGATTCCAGAAATAATGGCAAACAGCATCACATATCCGCCCAGCTTCACAATGGTGGCTACCCCGTCCATGATACAGCCGTCGATCAGGGAAAAGCTGACCCGGCTCTTGGGAATCTGGGACTGTTTGGACATATCCGGATAGAGCCGGTGTTTTCTGCGGTAGGAGGGGTTCAGAAAAATCCCCCACAGGATAGGTGCTCCGTAGAGAATCAACAGGGTAGGGACGGTGAGAGCCGGCGCCTTCAGATTTGCGGTCACCAGAAAGGTGATGATAAAAGAAGGACTGATGTTGTTGCAGAATTCCAGAAGGTACTCTGCTTCCTCCCTGGATATTTGTTCGGTATTTCTCAAATCCGCCAGTACTTTTGCTCCCATGGGATACCCGCAGAGGAAGCCGATGACCAGTGCGTAGGTGCCGGAGGAAGAAAGGCGCAGGAGTCGGTAAAAGAGGGGGGAGAGGACGGATACCATAGGCCGGATCAGCCCTGCCTGAATCAAAAAGTTAGATAGAATCATAAAAGGAAGCAGGGTGGGAAGCAGGGTGTCAAACCACAGGTGGAGTCCGTTTCTGGAAGCGCTCAAAGCATCGGAGGGAAACAGCAGTAGAAAGCAGAGAATCCCGCCCACACCCAGTCCGTAGAGAATTTTTTTCATAGCTGCTCCAGGGCTTTTTTACACTATATGCTCTGAAGAACAGGAAATGCCTGAAAGAGAAGAGTTCTATTATGTCAAAGACGTGCATATAATAGTTTGGATGTAGAAAATGGATGTGTGTATGAAAAAAATTATCCAATCGCTTATCTGCATTTTCCTGCTTTGCGGCTTGATCTCGGATCTTCTGAATGTATGCAGCGTTTTCGGAAAGATCATGAATTTGACCGCAGACATATCCGAGACAGCCGTTTTCCGCAAACAGCAGTTGTCGGAGGAAGGACTGGAAATCTTAAAGCAGGTCAGCCAGGAAAGCGGCATTTCCAAGGGGGAGCTGCTGGCTGTCTGGATGCCGCAGTCAAGGTTTGCTCTGTCCTCCTCCAGGAGTCTCACGGCGGAAAATTATGCCCTCTGGTCAGGATACCTGAAAAAATACCGGGAAGAGCCCTACCGGGAACTCATGGCCAGCTATCAGGCCATTTGGGATGACTTGGTCTATTTTCCGGTGGACTCAGAAGTTACATACGAGGACTCCTGGATGTACGAACGCAATTATGGAGGTGAGCGGGGACATGAAGGCACTGATTTGATGCCTCCGGAGAATATCCGCGGGAAATACCCTGTGATGAGTATCACAGAAGGGGTAGTGGAAAAGATCGGCTGGCTGGAAAAGGGCGGCTACCGGATAGGAGTGCGCAGCCCCCATGGAGGTTACTTTTACTACGCTCATCTTTCCTCCTACGGAAGAGAGTTCAAAGTGGGAGATAAGGTCTATCCCGGGGAATTGTTAGGGTACATGGGAGATACAGGATACAGCAAAATCGAAGGCACTACAGGAAATTTTGATGTACATCTGCATCTGGGAATCTACATACGCACCGCCCACCTACAGGAGCTGAGCATAAATCCGTATTGGATACTGAGGTACCTGGAAGGGTATAAGTTGAAATATAGGTATTGAGTATGATATAATAAAAATACTGGCCATAGATGGGCGGGAACTGCAAAGAACGCATAAACAAGGAGATATAGTATGGAGATACAATTATGGAGAGAAATATTAGATCCATATGAGCTGGCAGTCAAAGAGCTGACCGTGAAATTTAACCACTTAATCAAAGAACATAAGGCCCGTGGTCTCTATTCCCCCATCGAGCAGGTAAATGGGCGCGTGAAAACCATTTCCAGCATTTTGGATAAGGCGCAGAAAAAGAAGATTCCTATTGAAGAGATAGAGGAGAAACTGGAGGACATAGCGGGCATCCGTATTATCTGCCAGTTCGTGGAAGATATTCAGAAGGTTGTGGAGATCATTCACAACCGGACGGATATGGAAGTGAAGAGTGAAAAAGATTACATTACAAATATGAAAGAAAGCGGATACCGCAGTTACCATATTATCGTTTACTATGAGGTACAGACACTAAAAGGAAGTAAACGGATACAAGCGGAGATTCAGATCCGCACTCTGGCCATGAATTTCTGGTCCACCATTGAGCACTCTCTGCAGTATAAGTACAAGGGCAGCATACCGGAGCACATCAGACTGAAGCTGAGCAGTGCGGCGGATGCCATTATCCTGTTGGACAATGAGATGTCTTCCGTGCGCAGTGAGATCATGGATGCACAGAATTCCTTTCAGATTCAGGCAAACCTGGTGTCGGATATACTGAATAATATTCAGAACCTCTATCACCTGGCAAACAAGAGGGAAATCGTCCAGATTCAGGATGAGTTTTACAGGATTTACGAACAGAATGACATAGAGCAGTTAAAACGCTTTCAGAAGCAGCTGGACATCATTGCGGAGGGTTACCGGGCACAGTCCACTCACTGACAGAAAGTACAGGAGATACCAATGAATCTTCCCGAAACATTTATCGAGAACATGAGAGAGCTCTTAGGAGCGGAGTACGAAAATTATATAGAGAGCTATGAGAAGCCAAAGGTTCAGGGACTCAGGGTGAACACAGGGAAAATAGCGGTGGAGGATTTTTTAAAGATTACCCCCTTCTCCCTGACTCCGGTTCCCTGGACCACAAACGGCTTTTTCTATTCAAACGAGGATGCTGTGACAAAGCATCCTCATTACTATGCCGGGCTTTATTACATACAGGAGCCCAGCGCCATGATTCCAGCATCCAGGCTTCCCATAGAGGAGGGGGACCGTGTACTGGATCTGTGTGCGGCTCCTGGGGGAAAGGCCACGGAACTGGCAGCCAGGCTGAAGGGAACAGGAGTTCTCGTGGCAAATGACATCAGCAATTCCAGAGCCAAGGGGCTGCTGAAAAATCTGGAGCTATTCGGCATGGGCAACATTCTTGTAACCAGCGAGAAGCCTGAAGATCTTCTGAAATATTTTGAAGGGTTTTTTGACAAGATTCTAGTGGATGCTCCCTGCTCCGGAGAGGGAATGTTCCGCAGGGAACCAGCAATGATCCGGGACTGGGAGAAGAGAGGACCCTCATACTACGCCCCCATTCAAAGACAAATCGTAAAATGTGCTGTACAGATGCTGAGGCCGGGCGGAATGCTTATGTATTCCACCTGCACTTTTTCCAGACTGGAGAATGAGGAGAATATATCTGCCTTGCTGGATCAGTCAGGGCAGCTCACACTGGAGCATATCGAACATGGGCCCTGTTTCAGCCATGGCTATCTGCCGGGTACAGTAAGGATGTGGCCTCACAGGTCTCCGGGGGAGGGGCATTTTGCCGCACTGCTGAAAAAAGATGTGGGGAGAGAGCAAAGTGTAAAGAAAGGGCAAGCAGGGAAGAAAAGAGATGTCCCATTCCCCAGGGAGACGGAAGAATTTCTGGCTCTCATCCCAGCATTACATCCTGTAAAATACAGACGTGAGTTCCGGGACAACCGGGCTTACCTGCTGCCTGAGGATCTTCCGACGATTCGGGGACTGCGTTTTTTGCGCACAGGGCTTTACCTGGGTGAGTGTAAGAAGAATCGCTTTGAACCCAGCCAGGCACTGGCTATGAACCTGCGGGCAGAGGACTATCCCTTCTGCCTGTCCATGAGCTCTGAAGATCCCCGTGTCCTGCGGTATTTAAAAGGAGAGACCGTGGAACTTGTGGAGCAGGAGGAGAAAGCTTTAAAGGGAGGCTGCTGGGTGCTGGTGTGTGTGGACGGCTATTCCCTGGGATGGGCAAAGCTGGTCAACGGCTCTCTCAGGAACAAATATTATCCGGGATGGAGGCTGATGTGATGGCACAGATCCGATTGGATAAATTTTTGGCAGGCGCGGGTCTGGGCACCAGAAGTGAGGTAAAAAACTATATTCGCATAGGCCAGGTAACAGTGGACGGCAGGGTGGTCAAAAAGCCGGAGGCAAAGATCGATGAGGAGAACGCGCAGGTCTGGGCTGCAGGCCGGAGGCTTACCTACACCCAGTTTGAATATTACATGCTACACAAGCCCGCAGGGTGTGTCACCGCAACAAAAGACAACCAGTGTGCAACTGTGATGGACTATGTGACATCCTCCAGAAAGGGAGAGCTTTTTCCGGTAGGGAGACTGGATAAGGACACAGAGGGTCTGCTTTTAATTACCAACGACGGGGCTCTTGCCCATGAGCTGCTGTCACCGAAAAAGCATGTGGAAAAGACATACTATGCCCGGATCAGGGGGCTGGTGACCGCAGAGGATGTCCGGAAGTTTCAGGAGGGCCTGGACATCGGTGACGCTAAACCCACCCTTCCGGCCAGGCTGAAGATCCTGGCCCCGGGAGAGGAGTCAGAGGTACTGGTGACGGTATGCGAGGGAAGGTTTCATCAGGTAAAGCGCATGTTTGAGACAGTGGGAAAAACCGTTGTGTACTTAAAGCGCCTTTCCATGGGCCCCCTGGCGCTGGATGAAAATCTGCCTGCCGGGGCCTGCAGGCTGCTGACAGAAGAAGAACAGAAGAGATTAAGAGGATTGCTATGTTAAACAATATTGATGCGGTGATTTTTGATTTGGACGGGACACTGGTGGACTCCATGTGGATGTGGGAGGAGATTGATATTCTCTTTTTGAATCGGTTTGGAATTTCTCTGCCGCCTACTCTGCAAAAAGAGATCGAGGGGATGAGCTTCACGGAGACAGCTATTTATTTTAAAGAAACCTTTCAGCTTCCCCAAAGCCTGGAGGAGATCAAACAGGAGTGGTATAACATGGCACTCGACAAGTATGCCCATGAGGTTCCCTTAAAGAAAGGGGCAATGAACTTTCTAAAGGAGCTAAAGAACAGGGGAATACATACGGGGATCGCCACGAGCAATGGTATCCGTCTGGTGGAAGCCTGTATGGATTCCCTGGGGCTTCACAGCTACATTGATGTGGTGTGCACCGCTTGTGATGTGTCAAAGGGCAAGCCTGCGCCTGATATTTATTTGAAGGTAGCCAAAGATCTGGAGGCGGACCGCCGGAAATGCCTTGTGTTTGAGGATGTGCCTATGGGAATCCTGGCAGGGAAGAATGCCGGCATGCGGGTATGCGCTGTGGAGGATGCATTTTCAGAAAATCAGCGTGTCCAGAAACGCAGAATTGCAGACTACTACATCCGCTCTTTTTCGGATATTGAGAACAACGCTTACGAGGTATTAAACCATGAAGAATAATTTTCTCCCCCTGACCCGCGAAGACATGCAGGATAGGGGACTAAAACAGCTGGATTTTGTGTATGTGATCGGGGATGCCTATGTGGATCATCCCTCCTTTGGACATGCCATTATCAGCCGGCTGCTGGAGGCCAACGGCTATTCTGTGGGGATCATTTCCCAGCCGGACTGGAGGGATGAGCACAGCATTGACCTGTACGGGCGCCCAAGGCTGGGCTTTCTGGTGTCAGCGGGAAACATGGATTCTATGGTAAACCATTACTCTGTGTCAAAGAAGCGCAGGGCAAAGGATTCCTTCACCCCAGGAGGGGTTATGGGAAAACGTCCGGACCACGCAACGGTGGTGTACTGTAATCTGATCCGGAGAACTTACCGGGATGTGCCCATTATCATTGGCGGAATTGAGGCAAGCCTGCGCAGACTTGCGCACTATGATTACTGGAGTGATTCCCTGAAACGCTCCATCTTGCTGGATTCCGGCGCAGATCTGTTGTCCTATGGTATGGGTGAACGGTCTATTCTGGAGATTGCCCAGGCTCTCGAGAGCGGACTGGCTGTGAAAGACATTACGTTCATTGACGGGACAGTATTTAAGACAAGAGATGCCTCCCTGATGTACGATCACATTATGCTCCCCTCCTATGAGGAACTGAAAAAAGACAGGGTGAACTACGCCAAGAGCTTTTACACTCAATACTGCAATACGGACCCCTTTTCTGGAAAACGTCTGGCAGAGACCTATGGAGAAAATCTTTTTGTGGTACAGAATCCGCCCGCAAAGCCTTTGAGCCAGTCTGAGATGGACCGCGTGTATGCACTGCCCTATATGCGCACCTATCACCCCTCCTACGAGGAGGCAGGGGGAGTACCTGCCATTGAGGAGGTAAAATACAGTCTGGTGAGCAATCGGGGCTGTTTTGGGGGCTGCAGTTTTTGTGCGTTGACTTTTCATCAGGGCAGGATCATACAGACCAGAAGCCACGAGTCCATACTGACGGAGGCCAATCAGTTTATCTGGGAGAAGGAGTTTAAGGGATATATTCACGACGTGGGAGGACCCACTGCCAATTTCCGCCACATGGCCTGCAATGCACAGGCCAAAAGAGGTGCCTGTCCCGGGAAACAATGTCTGTATCCCAGGCCCTGTAAAAATTTAAAAATTGATCACAGCGATTATCTAGAGCTTCTGAGAAAACTTCGGGAGCTTCCAAATGTTAAAAAGGTATTTATCCGATCTGGTATAAGATTCGACTATTTGATTTATGATAAGGATGAGACATTCTTTCGTGAACTGGTAGAACACCATGTGAGCGGGCAGCTAAAGGTGGCTCCCGAGCATGTGGCGGATAAAGTGCTGGCACGCATGGGAAAACCTGATAATTCCGTGTACAGACGCTTTGCAAAGAGATACCGGGAGTTAAACGGGGAAACAGGGAAAAAGCAGTATCTGGTACCCTATCTGATGTCCTCCCACCCAGGCTCCACCTTGAAGGAGGCGGTGGCATTGGCTGAGTATCTGCGTGATTTAGGGTATATGCCGGAACAAGTACAGGATTTTTATCCCACTCCCTCCACTATCTCTACCTGCATGTACTACACTGGGCTGGACCCTCGGACCATGGAGAAGGTTTATGTGCCGGTCAATCCCCATGAAAAGGCGATGCAGAGGGCTTTGATCCAATACCGGAACCCCAAGAATTACGAGCTGGTGGAAGAGGCGCTGGTAAAGGCCCATCGTGCGGATCTCATTGGCTATGAAAAGAAATGTCTTATACGTCCCAGGAGGGGCGCATCTGTTGAAAAAGCGGACCAGGGGCCAAAGCGGCCTGTAAAAAAGAAAAAGACCATTCGTAATGTGCACAAAAAGAAATGAGTAAGAGGTGACCTGTGTGAAAATTGCTATTGTAACCGGCGCGTCCTCCGGGATGGGTCGAGAATTCGTCAGACAGATTTCAGAAGATTATGTCTTCCTGGATGAGATCTGGGTGATTGCGAGAAATGCCAAGAAACTGAAAAGCCTCCGGAGAGAGGTAGACAAAAGGCTAGTGATCCTGCCTCTTGATCTGAGGAAACGGGAGGATCAGGAGATGCTGCGAAACAGACTTGTCCGGGAGGAGCCCAGAATCAAGCTGCTGGTCAATGCGGCGGGCATCGGAAAGATCGGGGACTTTGCGGAGCTTTCCCTGGACAGCCAGAGAGCGGCTGTGCGTTTAAACTGTGAGGGACTCACTGCGGTTACGTACCTGTGTCTGCCCTTTATGCATCCGGGAAGCAGGCTGATTCAGATGTCCTCCGCGGCTGCTTTTATTCCGCAGCCGGGGTTCGCCGTGTATGCGGCCACCAAGTCGTATGTGCTGAGTTTTTCCAGAGCTCTTCGCACAGAGCTCAGACCCAGAGGGATTACGGTCACTTCGGTGTGTCCCGGACCTGTGGATACCCCGTTTTTTGACAAGGCGGAAAAACTGCACTCCATGGCTGAGTTTAAGAAATCATTTATGGCCGCGCCTGAGGATGTGGTGGAAAAGGCCATCCGGGATGCAGCGGTAGGAA
Source organism: Ruminococcus sp. 8Y-12 (assembly GCF_058119865.1). Taxonomy (NCBI): domain Bacteria; kingdom Bacillati; phylum Bacillota; class Clostridia; order Eubacteriales; family Oscillospiraceae; genus Ruminococcus; species Ruminococcus sp. 8Y-12. The sequence goes on from NZ_CM176623.1 coordinate 3,462,268, forward strand.
GGGAGCTCTCCATCTACGGGGGAGGCATGAAAACGCTGTTTGCAGCAGGAAAGCTGCTGCCCCACTGCTTTCTCATCTGGCTCACAGAATATATAAATCATTTTGAGAGCTAATCTGCAGGACACTTGGAGGAAGGATAAGGAAAATACAAATGAAAGTAAATAAAGGGGATTTGGGATATATCAAAGCACAGAAGAAAAAGAGAACCTGGATGACAGCCGGACTGTTTGCCCTGCCGCTGGCGATCTTTTTCACCGGCCTTTGGCAGACGGGGACTCGGCTGAATCTGTTCACTTTTGTGGCGATCATGGGATGTCTCCCGGCTGCCAGGTGTGCGGTTGGAATGGTTATGATTCTGATACAAAAGCCCGCAGAGGAGTCCTTTTACCGTGAGATGGAAAAAAGGGCGGGAAACCTGACAAGGGCTTACGAGCTGGTGATTTCCGCATATGAGAAGAATACGCCCATCGACGGCCTGGTGATCTGCGGCTATCACGTGGTGGGCTATACTAGCAGCCAAAAGGCGGATGTTGCTTTTGTGCAGAAGCATATACAGGAAATATTAAAAGGAAATGGATACCGGTCTGATGTGAAGATCTTTAAGGATGTGAAGCCCTATATGGACAGAGTGGCTTACCTGGCGAAAAACCAGGAAGAGATTGAGAAGGACATAACGTTTACCCCAAATGAATCCTATCCGGATCTGACCAGAAGCCAGCTGGTTAAGCATACAATTCTGGCCATCTCACTGTAGGGGAAAAGAATTGTAACAGACGGGATATGGAGAAAAATGACAGTATGAAGCAGATAACAGTATCGAAGAATGAAGCGGGCCAGCGTCTGGACAAGCTTCTGGCAAAGTATCTGAATAAGGCTCCCAAGAGCTTTATCTACAAAATGCTCCGCAAAAAGAATATCACGCTCAATGGGAAAAAGGCAGTGGGGAATGAGATTACCTGCCTTGGGGATGAGATCAAGCTGTTTCTCTCAGAGGATACATATGGAAAGTTTTCCGGAGTGCAGGTCCAGCGGGTGAAAGCTAAGCTGGACATTATCTATGAGGATGAACATATAGTGCTGGTGAACAAACCCTGCGGAATGTTGTCCCAAAAATCCGCTGCCTCCGATGTCTCTCTGGTGGAGTATCTGATCACCTACCTGTTGGAGGAGGGGTGTGTCACAGAGGAATCCCTTCAGGGATTCCGGCCTTCCATCTGCAACCGGCTGGACCGGAATACAAGCGGAATCATTGTGGCAGGCAAGTCCCTTGTAGGGCTTCAGCAGATGAGTGAGGCGCTGCGTCGCAGGACCATCCACAAATATTATCTCTGTATTGTCCAGGGACGAATCGAGGGGGAGGAGCTGATTGAGGGATGGCTTACAAAGGACGCGGGCCACAATCAGGTACATATCTCTCAGCAAAAGACAGGGGAAGACAGCGCATATATCCGCACCCGGTACTGTCCTCTTGGCAGCGGACGGCTGCACGGCGGCTTGGGGGTGACTCTGCTTAAGGTGGAGCTGATTACCGGACGCTCCCATCAGATCCGGGCACACCTGGCCTCTGTGGGGCATCCCATATTGGGAGATTCCAAGTACGGTCAGCCTGGGCTTAATGAAACTTTGCGTAAATCATTGGGACTTGCCCACCAGCTGCTGCACTCTTATCTCCTGGAAATGCCCGGGCTTGAGGGCGAGCTTCAGTATCTCGGGGGACGCGTTTTTACCGCTGCTCCCCCAACCCAGTTTTTGAAAATAGCAAAGGAGTGTGGACTGGATGGCTACCTGGAATTCAAGAGGGCTTAGGGGGTCCACGCTTGAGGAGCTGATCAACCGCTCCAACGAGCAGTATTTGGAAAAGGGGCTGGCCCTGATTCAAAAAATCCCCACCCCCATAACGCCCATACGGATTGACAAGGAGAACAGGCATATCACTCTGGCGTATTTTGACCAGAAAAGCACTGTGGACTATATCGGAGCTGTACAGGGAATCCCCGTGTGTTTTGACGCCAAGGAGTGTGTTTCGGATACCTTTGCCCTTCAGAATATCCATGCCCATCAGGTGCAGTTTATGGAGGCATTTGAAAGACAGGGCGGAGTGGCATTTTTAATTATTTTTTATACTGGGCGCAATGAAGTTTTTTACCTGCCTTACCGACAGATGAGAGTCTTTTGGGACAGAGCGCAGGCCGGGGGAAGAAAGAGCTTTCGCTACGAGGAATTGGATCAGGGCTTTTTGCTTCATTCCTCTGCTGGGATTTTAGTGCCCTATCTGGAAGCGATTCAGAGGGATTTGGATTTGCGGGAGGAGTCATGAGTGGGGAAAGGGATTGACTTTTGACAAGCCTTCCCTTATAATTGTAGAAGTTAATTTAAGATGTTAGCAAATTAGCACTTTAATGTACGAAAGCATAAGGAATGCTGTCCGGGAGGAGACTATGGATCAGAAACTTTTACATACACCGGAGGGTGTAAGAGATATTTATAATGAGGAGTGTGAGAGGAAGCTCACGCTTCAGGAGCAACTTCACAGTGTGATGAGACTTTACGGGTACCGGGACATTGAGACCCCCACCTTTGAGTTCTTTGATGTATTCAGCCAGGAGGTGGGGACGACTCCCTCCAAGGATCTGTACAAATTTTTTGACCGGGAGGGAAACACCCTGGTCCTTAGGCCGGACATTACCCCGTCCATCGCAAGAGCAAGCGCAAAATATTTTTCCAATGAGGAGGCACCCATTCGCCTCTGTTATGTAGGAAACACCTTTATAAACAACACCAGCTACCAGGGACGTCTCAAGGAAACCACCCAGCTTGGTGCGGAACTGATAGGAGATAATTCTGTGGATGCGGATGCGGAACAGATTGCCATGGTGATTGAAAGCCTGCTGGCAGCGGGACTGAAAGAATTTGAAGTGAGCATCGGACAGGTGGACTTTTTTAAAAGCCTGATTCAGGAGGCTGGGATAGACAGTGAGATGGAGGGCGAGCTGAAACTGCTCATCTCCAATAAGAACAACTTTGGGGTAGAAGAGATTCTGTCAAATCTCAGCATTGACAGGGAGCTAAAGGAGCTGTTCACCAGCCTTCCAAAGCTTTATGGAAACAGGGAAGTTTTGGATATGGCCAGGACTATGACGCACAGTGACCGGGCTCTGGCCTCCCTTGAGCGGTTGCAGAATATCTATGATATCCTCTGTATTTACGGCTATGAGCGGTATGTATCCTTTGATTTGGGTATGTTGAGTAATTACATGTATTACACTGGAGTGATTTTCCGAGCCTACACCTTTGGAACCGGGGATGCCATTGTAAAGGGCGGGCGCTATGACCAACTGCTGAAGCATTTTGGAAAGGATGCTGCCTCCATTGGATTTGTAGTTGTGATCGATCAACTGCTGACGGCCTTAAACCGGCAGAAAATTGAGGTGCCGGTCACCGGCGCGCCTACGGTTCTGCGCTATCGCGGGGAACAGAGGGAAGAGGTGATCAGGGAGGCAAAAAAGCTGCGCAGTGCAGGGCGGAATGTGGCTCTGGTGCGGGAAGAGTAGAGGTGTACATATGAGATATTTAACCTTTGCCCTGGGAAAAGGGCGCTTGGCCAAGACGACACTGGCCTTGTTTGAAAAAATAGGAATTACCTGTGAGGAGATGAAAGATCCCAGCTCACGTAAACTGATATTTGTAAATGAAGAACTGAAGCTGAAGTTTTTCCTGGCCAAAGGGCCGGATGTCCCCACCTATGTGGAATATGGCGCTGCGGACATAGGAGTGGTGGGCCGGGATACCATTATGGAGGAGCAGAGGAAGCTCTTTGAAGTGTTGGATTTGGGCTTTGGAAAATGCAGAATGTGTGTGTGCGGGCCGGAATCCGCAAAGGAGCTTTTACAGCATCAGGAGCTGATCCGGGTGGCCACAAAGTATCCCAATATCGCAAAAGATTATTTCTACAATAAGAAGCACCAGACTGTGGAAATCATTAAACTCAACGGTTCCATAGAGCTGGCTCCCATTGTGGGGCTCTCAGAGGTGATCGTGGATATTGTAGAGACCGGGACAACGCTCAGGGAAAATGGACTGGAGGTTTTGGAGGAGGTTTGTCCCCTCTCCGCCAGGGTGGTGGTAAACCAGGTGAGTATGAGAATGGAAAATGAACGGATTACTAAAATCCTGACGGATCTGAAGTCTGTTTTGTGATAAACTATGTTGCAACAAAGAAAGGATGAAAGCATATGCGTACAATAAAATTGACAGAGGAGTCCAAACAGAATCTTCTGGAGGGTCTTCTGGAGAGAAGCCCCAGCAGTTACGGGGACTATGAGAGCAGGGTAGCGGATATTGTAAATGCCGTGCGCAGGGACAGAGACAAGGCAGTGTTCGCTTTTACGAAACGCTTTGACGGGGCGGATATTGATGCCTCTAATATTCGTGTGACGCCCGAGGAGCTTGAGGAGGCCTACAGCCAGGTAGACGCTTCTCTTGTGGAAGTAATCCGCAAAGCATTGGTAAACATCCGTAGCTATCATGAGAAGCAGAGGCAGTATAGTTGGTTTGACAGCCAGCCGAATGGAACCATGCTGGGGCAGAAAGTGATGCCTCTTGCAAAGGTGGGTGTCTATGTACCTGGGGGAAAGGCAGTTTATCCCTCCTCTGTGCTGATGAATATTGTCCCGGCTAAGGTTGCTGGGGTGGAGAAGGTGATCATGACAACACCCTGCAACAGGGAAGGAAAGGTAAACCCCACCACGCTTGTGGCAGCCAACGAGGCCGGCGCGGATGAGATATACAAGGTAGGCGGTGCCCAGGCTGTGGCAGCCATGGCGTTTGGAACTGAGAGCATACCCAAGGTGGACAAGATCGTAGGCCCGGGGAATATCTATGTGGCTCTGGCGAAAAAGGCGGTTTATGGACATGTGAGTATTGACTCTATTGCAGGCCCGAGTGAGATTCTGGTGCTTGCGGATGAGACGGCAAATCCCAGGTTTGTGGCTGCGGACCTTCTCTCCCAGGCCGAACACGATGAGATGGCGTCGGCAATCCTGATTACCACCAGTGAGGAACTTGCTCAGGCGGTATCGAAAGAGGTGGAGGGCTTTCTGGAGGTTCTGTCCAGAAGACAGATTATGGAGAAATCCCTGGAGAACTATGGATACATCCTGTTAGCGGATACGCTGGAGGAGGCCATTGATGCGGCCAATGAGATTGCATCGGAACATCTTGAGATAGTGACAAGAGATCCTTTTCAGGTGATGACAAAAATTAGAAACGCCGGAGCTATTTTTATTGGAGAGTACAGCAGTGAGCCTCTTGGTGACTACTTTGCTGGTCCCAACCACGTGCTGCCCACAAACGGTACGGCCAAATTTTTCTCGCCTTTGTCCGTGGATGATTTTATTAAGAAGTCAAGCATTGTCTATTATTCCAGAGAGGCTTTGGAACCTATACATGAAGATATTATCCGGTTTGCGGAGTCGGAGCAGTTGACAGCACACGCCAATTCTATTCGAGTAAGGTTCGAGGATAAGTAAATAGAATATTGTACGTATAAAACAAACTATTCAGCAGGTCTGCGCATTTACTGCGCAGACCGTATGAAAATGATTCAGGAGTGGAAAAACCCCATCACCGAAGGTGATTTTAAATGGATTTTTGCATGTAACTGTGAAGGTACTGGACAGTTACATATAAAATAAAAAGTGAGGTGTGAAGAGATGGCAGAACGAATAGCAACTGTCAACCGAATTACGAAAGAGACGAGTATCAAACTGACCTTAAATTTAGATGGAACTGGTAAGTGCAGGGTGGATTCCGGAATTCCTTTTCTGGATCATATGCTTCAGGGATTTGCCAGGCACGGGCTTTTTGATTTGGAAGCTGAAATAAATGGGGATATTCATATTGATTCACACCATACGGTAGAAGATACCGGGATTGTACTGGGCGATGTGATTCGTAAAGCAGTGGGAGATAAGGTGGGAATCAAGCGCTTTGGAAGCGCAGTGCTGCCAATGGATGACGCTCTGGTTTTATGCGCCATTGATCTGTCAGGGCGCCCTTATTTTTCCTTTGACTGTGAGTATACCACCTACAAGTTAGGTGATCTGGAAACGGAAATGATCCACGATTTCTTTTACGCAATATCGTATTCTTCAGCCATGAATCTTCACATTAAGAAGATATCAGGTTTTAATAATCACCATGTGGCGGAGGGGACCTTCAAGGCATTTGGTAAGGCACTTGATATGGCCACCATGATTGACAGCCGGATTACCGGCGTATTATCAACGAAAGGGAAACTTTAAAATGAATACAAAAAAATTAGCATCTTATATTTTTATCAGAAATGGAAAAGCTGTCAAAGGCTTTTCCAATTTTACGCTTTTTGAGGACGGGGATGTTTTGCGGCTGGCACAGCACTACGGAAACACCGGAGCCGATGAGCTGGTGGTTTTTGACCTCTCAGCAGATGAGAGTGACCACGAGGAGTCCCTGCTTCTGATTAAAGAGATTTCCAGATGTGTGGATGTTCCGATACTGGGCGGTGGGAATATCAAACGGATGGAGGACGTCAAAAAGCTGATCTATGCAGGATGTAAAAAGGCATTTTTGAATTTTTCTAAAAAGGAAAATATAGAGCTTTTGGAGGAGGCTTCCAAAAGGTTTGGCAGGGAACGGATGGTGATCTGTGCTGACAGCCAGACAGAGCTGATTTCAAACAGAGAGCTTATCGAAGAGTACGCCTCAGAGGTGCTGCTGCTGGCGGACGAGATTCAGGTGAGTGAGGCCTGCCGTTTGGTAACGGTCCCTGTTCAGCCTCTGGTGATGCGCCCGGATATCAAAGGAGTGCTCAACCTGCTCAGCATGGACAATGTATCCGGTGTCTGTGCCCGCGTACTCTCTGAGATGTCAACCAATCTCATGGCAGTGAAATACACTGCCTGGGAGATGCGTATACCGGTGAATACTTTTGAGAGCAGCATGAAATGGAATGAGTTCAAACTGAACAGTGACGGGATGATTCCTGTAATCGTGCAGGATTACAAGACTATGGAAGTGCTCATGATGGCTTACATGAACCGGGAAGCCTTTGAGACTACCATAAAGACGGGAAAGATGACCTACTGGAGCCGCAGCCGGAACGAGCTTTGGATCAAGGGGGAAACCTCCGGACATTTTCAGTATGTAAAGCAGCTCTCCATTGACTGTGACAATGATACGATCTTAGCAAAGGTGGCGCAGGTAGGGGCGGCCTGCCATACGGGTAACCGCAGCTGCTTTTACCGGGATTTGGTACAAAAGGCTTATGATGACACCAATCCTATGAAGGTGTTTGAGAACGTCTTCTCCGTGATCAAAGACAGAAAAGCAAATCCCAAAGAGGGGTCCTATACCAATTATCTTTTTGATAAGGGGATTGACAAAATTTTAAAGAAGGTTGGGGAAGAGGCAACCGAAATTGTCATCGCGGCCAAAAATCCTAACCCGGAGGAGATAAAATATGAAATCTCAGACTTCCTTTATCACATCATGGTGTTGATGGCTGAAAAAGATGTGACTTGGGAGGACATCACAAAAGAATTGGCTCAGCGATAAAGTTTATACTTTTTTTATATTTTCTCCCATTTCGACCGGGTCATTTTTCAAAAATGACCCGGTCGAAATGGGAGAAAATGAATATTATCCGTATGTGCACATAAAATGTTATGTACACATGCGGTTTTTTATTTTAGAAAGGGTGATATCATGCAGGATGATTCTCTGGAAGGAAGAGAGATGCTCCTGAATGAAATGAGGGAGACGATACGGCAGAATGAACAGGATATGAGAGGCTGCGCTCATACCTATGGGTGTAGAAGGGGATATGGGTATGAGGCTGCGCCTCGGGAGATGGACAATGGACAGGCAAAAAGTGGTACTTTTTCCCTGCGTCTTCTGGTCTCTCTGCTGATATTGGGGGGATTTCTCTGGATGCACATGAAAGGAACACCTATTTTCGGCTATAATTCGGATAAAGTGGTGGAGGCACTGAGCCAGGATGTAGACTTGCAGGAACTGACAAATTCTGTTAGAATAGATCCCGAAGAGAGTATGGATAATTAACACACACAAAAGGGGGACATGAATGAAAAATACCGGAAGAAAAAATCTTTTTAAGGTTGTCGTTTTATTGTTATGCCTTTTCATGGGGGCGCTCTGTTTTGACGGCCAGGCCGCCCAGGCAGCGTCGAAACAAAACGGCTGGGTCACAAAGGGGAGCAGTAAATATTATTTTAAGTCAGGAGAAAAGGTGCTTGGCCTGCAGAAGATCGGCAAATACAAGTACTACTTTGACTTAAAGAGTGGCAAGATGCTCCGGGGAAAATGGAAGAGGCTTAGCAATAAGTACTATTTTTTCATGCGCAATGGCCGAATGGCTACGAAGCGGTGGATCAGTAATACCTACTATGTGAATTCCAAAGGAGCACGGGTAAAGAATAAATGGATCGGAAACCGGTTTGTAGGGGAGAACGGCAAGCGGATCAAGGGGTTCAAAGGCGGCTGGCAGAAGATTGACGGCAAATGGTACTTTTATACCTCAAAGGGTAAGAAAAAGACAGGATGGATTACATATAAGGGTAAGCGCTATTACCTGGATAAAAACGGCGTGCGTCTGACGAAGATGCAGAAGATCAATAACAAAAACTATTACTTTACCTCTAAGGGGGTTTTGAAAAACAGCGGATGGATCAAGTCTGGTGGGTGGTACTATTATGCCAATTCCAAAGGGGTGCTGGATACCAAGGAGCGGATGAATGCAAGTACACGAAATGCCGCAACCATCATAGAATACAGATCTTCCAGCCTGAATGTGAGGCTGCAGAAATCTTACCGTTACAGCACAAATTACTGGACTGCCCATGTCAAGGTGCGCAGTCCAAAACAGTTGAGGTCTGCCCTGTCCTACGGGACTTACGGCGGGACACGCCAGACTACATCAAGCGCTGTGAAAGCCAATAAAGCGGTAGTTGGAATCAATGGAAGTGCCTTTGATTACAATACCGGAAGACCGGGATTTGATGCTGTTATGATTAAAGATGGGAAGATCTACAACAAAGCTGCAGGGACCAGTTACTCCCTGATGGCGGTCAGGCAGGACGGAATGATGTATACACCGGAACAGGGTCTCAGTGCGAACCAGTTGGTTCGAAGCGGGGTGAAGGATACCTATAACTTTGGACCTGTTCTCATGCAGAATGGCCAAACGGTTTCTCTCAACGCCCAGGGAGATCCCAATGGGTTTGCCTCCCTGAAATACAAAGATCCCCGCTCTGCCGTTGGTATGGTAAGGCCAGGAGAGTATGTTCTTCTGGTGGCGGACGGAAGAGGACGGGGCGGTTCACAGGGACTTACGGCAAAAGAGATGATCTGGATATTCCGAAGCTTTGGGTGTACCTATGCCTATAATCTGGATGGAGGCGGTTCAGCTACCATGTCCTACAGAGGATATGTACTGAATAATCCCTCGGACGGCGCTGAGAGGCCGTGCGGTGACTTCCTTCTATTCACGAACTAGGAGTAGGAGACATGAAAATAGACCGATTGATAGGAATTTTGTCAATTCTTCTTCAGCAGGAAAAGGTTACTGCTCCTTATTTGGCGGAGAAATTTGAGGTTTCCAGGAGAACCATCAACAGAGATATAGAAGACTTATGCAAAGCAGGGATACCCGTGGTGACTGAGAGAGGTCAAAATGGAGGTATTTCCATTATGGAGGGGTACCGGGTGGACCGTGCCCTGCTTACCTCTTCTGATATGCAGTCCATATTGGCGGGGCTGCGAAGTCTGGACAGTGTGTCGGGAACCAATAAATACCAACAGCTGATGGAAAAATTGTCAGCCGGTAATTCCAAGATTCTAACCTCCAACAGCCATATTGTTATTGATCTCTCATCCTGGTACAAAAGTACTCTGGCGCCAAAGATAGAGCAAATACAGGCGGCAATAGAGAGACATGAGAATATTATATTTACTTATTATGCCCCAAAAGGAGAGAGCCAACGTGTGATTGAGCCGTATCTTCTGGTTTTTAAGTGGGCATCCTGGTATGTGTGGGGGTATTGCACGGAAAAAGAAGATTTCCGTATGTTTAAGCTAAACCGGCTGCTAAATCTGGATGTAACAGGAGATATTTTTATACCAAGACCCCTGCCTCCTTTTTCTATTGACAATGAGAAAATATTTGCGCCAACGTTTGATGCTGAGATTCTGGTGAAACCGGAAATGAAGTGGCGCCTCATAGAGGAGTATGGGATAAACAGCTTTACAGAACAAGCGGACGGGCGTCTGCGGTTTCAGGGTAGCTTTGCGGATAAGAATAGTTTATTTGGATGGGTACTCAGCTTTGGAGGGCATGCAGAACTGGTTGCTCCAATGCAGCTGCGCAGGGAGTTTGGTGAGATCATTCAAAACATATTGGTAAGATATCAGAAGCATTGAGGTGAAATCAGGACATGTGAACAGCATTGTCCTGATTTTTTACGTGGGAAGATTATTGACAATCTAACAAATGTTAGGTACAATTAGCCTATCAATCGTTAGGTGGTGATAAAATGAATACAAAAGAAAAGATAATACATGAAGCCTTGAGACTGTTTTCAAAAAAAGGGTATGACGCCGTCTCAGTCAGAGACATCGCAGGGGCTGTGGGAATAAAAGAGAGCTCCCTGTATTACCATTTTAGAAATAAGCAGGAGCTATTTGACACTATTGTAGAGTTTTGTTTTCAGCAGGCAAAATCTTATTTTCAGGAGCATGCGCTCCCCTTTGATGAGCAGGACGATTTGACGATGTTTCGTGAGACAGATCCGGAAAAGCTTACAGAGTTAATTTTTCATACCTTTGGTTATTTTTTTGATGATCCGTGCAATGTAATGTTTCGGCGGCTGTTGCTTCTCGGACAATATGAGAACGAACGGATAAGGGAAATTTACAAGGGGTTATACCGGGAATATCCACTCAAGATTCAGAGGGAGATATTTGCTATGTTGATGGAAAGGGGACTATTTAGAAAGGAACATCCGGAATCCGCGGCGATTGAATTCTACGGAGTGATTTATATGCTGATTCATACCTGCGACAGCTTGGAGGAAGCCAAACCAATCATTCGGGAGCACATGCAGCAATTTATCAAAAACTACTTGGTCCTGTCAACCCCCCAAAACAATTTAACGTAATGCTAGAAAGGAAGAGAGCAGATGAATGCAATAATTGTATATTACTCACAGACTGGATTTACCCGCCAATATGCCGAGTGGCTTGCAGATGCACTGAAGTGCAGTTGTATACCCTACGAGTGCAGAAAGCAAATAGATCCCGTACAGTATGACATGGTGGTTTTTGGAAGTTGGTGCCATGCAGGAAGGATCAAGAAGTTAAAATGGTTTCTTGAGGCTTTCAATGTCAGAGCGGATTGCAGAAAAGCAGTCTTCGCGGTGGGAGCTATGCCCTCAGATAGCCCGGAAGTTGAAAGACTTTTTGAACAGAACATGTCTGCTGAAGATTTAAAGGAGATACCTGCTTTTTATGCTCCGGGAGGACTCAGATATGAAAAGATGAGCCTGTCCTCCAGACTGATGATGAAAGCCTTTTCCCAAATGGTTGCCAATAAAAAGGATAAAACTGCGGATGAGGAGGAGATGGCTCGAATCATCAGTCACTCTTTTGACATTTCAGACCGCAGCTACTTAGAACCAATGATTCAATGTCTGCAATCTCAGTAAACAGACGTGTCTGCTAATGCAGACAACACCATGAATGAAAGGCAGTTGCTAATACTCAATCAGAAAGGCAGGCCGGTTTTAATCGGCCTGCCTGCCCGTCTGTTAGGAGGCATCTCCCAGACGAAGTACAGTTAAAGTAGTATTTTGAAAGGTATATCCGGCATCGTTCGTTACTACGTTAATGGTGGTGGGAGTGGTGGTTACACGTATAGGTACATTGAAGGTCAGCTCTGCCTCTTCGTTGGAGGCAGTGTAGGTGTGCCTTGCAATTGCACCAGCTACCGGTGTTCCATCTTGATTGAGTGTTACCTGCAGGGTACCGGGGATGGTGGTGCCGTTATCCACAGAAGCTGTTCCCTGGAAGGACACCTGATAAATTCCCGGTTGATTAATTATGACATCAGTGGAGCCAGCCTGATGGGTGATGGCTGCTCCGGAGACTAGGGGTGTATCCGTGAAGATAAGTGCACCTCCAGCAGTACTGGGTTGGGCGGTCTGGTCTACAGTAGCCAAAACATCCGGGACTCCGCCGCCGCCTCCAGGTTCTCCGCGGGGTATTACAAAATCGAAAATAGCATTTTCTTCCGTTCCGGTATTTATTACCTCCGCTGCAGTGCCTGGTTCTCCGGTGATTACGTTGCCCACTTGTATGGTAGCAGCAGGACCAGTGGGACCTGTTGCACCAGTCGCGCCAATTTCTCCGGGCTGTCCCTGTGGACCGTCAGAGCCAGTAGGTCCAGCTTCACCGGTTATGCCAGTAGGTCCCGTTGCCCCAGTCGGTCCGGTAGGACCAGCTGCACCGGTTGCGCCTCTTGGAATAATAAAGTCCAGTACATGATCAGGAGAACTACCAACGTCAATAACAGCGGCAGGGTTTTCTGGCTCTGTTGTAGTTGTGTTTCTGATTACTATTGTTTCTGCAGTCCCTGGGGTACCCTCAGAACCAGTCGCGCCAGTTGGCCCGGTAGGCCCAGTCGCGCCAGTTGGCCCGGTAGGTCCCGTTGAACCAGTCGCCCCACTAGGTCCGGCAGGCCCTGTTGCTCCACTAGGTCCGGTAGGCCCTGTTGGTCCACTAGGTCCAGTAGGTCCAGTTGGCCCAGTAGATCCAATAAGCCCAGTCACCCCACTAGGTCCAATAGGTCCGGTCGCTCCAGTTGCCCCGGTAAGTCCGGTCGCTCCACTAGGCCCGGTAGGTCCCGTTAAACCAGTAGCCCCACTAGGTCCGGTAGGCCCTGTTGGTCCACTAGGTCCAGTAGGTCCAGTTGGCCCAGTAGATCCAGTAAGCCCAGTCACCCCACTAGGCCCACTGGGTCCGGTAGGTCCAGTTGCCCCGGTAAGTCCGGTCGCTCCACTGGGTCCGGTAGGCCCTGTCAAACCAGTCGCACCAGTTGCCCCAGTGTTTCCTCTTGGGCCAATGGGTCCCATAGGTCCAGGATACCCTCTGGGCCCAGTAGGTCCAGTGGGACCGGGACATCCTCTAGGCCCCATAGGCCCGGTGGGCCCACACTTGCAGCAGCAGTTTGAGTGATAACAGCTTTCTGCTTCCACTTCAAACTCATTGCTTTCTGCAGTACTGTTCAGTGAGCTGTTCTCACATTCAGGGGTATTATTATGACAGGATCTGTCACGATTATTTGAAAATAGCATATACTCTCCTTTACTCCTTACGAGTACTATACATTAGTTTCGTTCTATTATATGAATTTTGAACAAGTTTGGTGCGAATGAAGCATCAAAATAAAGGGTGGCAAGTTACCTGAATTTGAAAGATAGTATCTACTGGTATCTATTTTAAATGAAATGGATTCATTAGGACGTGGTTCAGCATTTCTTAGAAAATCAGGGTGTATCAATATCGCGCTAACAGTATAATTGTTAAAGGAAACAATCATACTCTTAGACTCGTTATAGTATCGAACAGGAATGCTTGATACTAATTCTATATTTAATATGTTTCCGAAAGCAGGTTCCAATATAACCCCGTTAGCCATGATCGTATTCGGTAACCGAAAAGCTTCACTATTTACTTTAATATCTCCCAGTGTATAAAAAGAATGCCTGTCAACCCTCTCTTAATAGGGGCGTGGCTTTAATGAATCAGCATTGTCGGCATACGGTAAAGAAAAAAGAGGGTGGATAGCCGTATCCACCCCTTCAAAGCTTTAAACAAAAAATAGATCGATATTACAGGATGATATAAAGGTTATATTAGTATTAGTTTCATTAGTGAGTACTATTATACCGTATTCATTTCTTATAACCGTTCCCACTGAAGGAGTTTGAGTACTTGTTACGATGGTGGCATCAGATCCAACGGGCAAAAGAGAACGAACGGTCGCATCGCAATCAGTGAAACAATCTGTTGGAACGGGAACCGGTTCTGGCAAATAAACGATTGCATCATTGTACGTTGCATTGTTTATTTGAATCGTATCGATATTACATATAGACAAATACTGCATAAAATTCTGAGGATTTGTCACTTGAAATACTCCGGTACGCCCATTTGGGCCTGAAATCAAGGAGCCAGGACGACCAACAACTGCATCACCACTCTCTAAAGTGACCAATATATCATTATTTGGATATAAAGCAATAATTTGCTGTATGATATTTCTCATTTGCTCCTTACAGCCACAGTTGGCAGAATTCGTATTACCGATAGGACCAGTTGCACCTGTGGCTCCGGCAGGGCCAGTTGCACCTGTAGCTCCGGTAGGGCCAGTTGCCCCGGTAACCCCACTAGCTCCGGTCGGCCCTGTGGGTCCCATTGTTCCTTGCGGGCCGGTAGCCCCAGTTACTCCTCTCGGGATAATAAAATCCAGGACGTGATTGGGAGAACCGCTTATGTCAATGACTTGAGCAGGGTTTTCCGGATTTGTAGTTATAGTATTTCTGATTGTTATCGTTTCTGAAGTTCCAGGGGTACCATCAGAACCTGTTGCTCCGGTCGCTCCAGTGTTTCCTCTGGGTCCCATAGGTCCAGGGCATCCCATTGGACCGGCAGGCCCAGTGGGTCCGGGACATCCTCTCGGCCCCATAGGCCCGGTGGGTCCTGACGTACAGCAGCAATTTGACTGGCAGCAGTTTTCCGCTTCCATGTCAAACTCATTGCTTTGTGCAGGACTGTTCTGTGAGCTGTGCTCACGTTCAGGGGCATTATTGTGGCATGATTTGTCACGTTTATTTGAAAATAGCATATATTCTCCTTTACTCCTTACAAGTGCTAAACATTCGTTTCGCTCTATAATATGAACATGGAACAAGTTGTGTGACAATAAAGGGACCAGGGCAAGGGGAGTATCAGCCGGAAACAGAGGGAAGGGCAAAGAGTTTTTCAAAATAAACTTGATTAAGCTGAACTTCCTGAGTTTCCGGCTTTAGTGCCATAGCGCGCTTGTGAAATGCAAATGCTTTTTTATGTTCTCCCAGTTGGTCATAGCAGACACAAAGCTGCACAAGGGGAATGTAATTGTGATAATCCTTCTGGATAAAAGCGCCCGTGGACTCATCAGTAGTTGAGGCAAGTGCCTGCTCATACCAGTAAGCAGCCTGTTTATAAGCGTGTGCATTTAGTAAAAGTCTGCCAATTTCACAGCAAATTTCAGCTCGGGGCACGTCGTAAGAAAAACTTTGAAACAGGACAGAGAGAGCTTCCTTTTCTCTTCCAAGTAATTGGTAGCAGTGGGAGAGCTGCAGACAGGCATCAATTTTATTTTCCACCCATCCATCAGGGTTGTTTAGAAAATCACAAAAAGTTGCAGCCGCATCCTCATATCTTGCATGGTAAAAAAGCTCCCTTCCATAGTAAAATTGATGGCGTGGCTCTAAAATTTCCCCATTTTCTAACATAGATTCGTAGATCTTCAGGTTTCGATCAGGATCACCGGGACCAATCTTGCGATGTTCAATTTCAATCTGTGAGTAGAGTAGATTTCCACTGGGGATCACTGCCTCATGCACTCTTCCGTGCCACAGATATCCACAACCATTTTTTATCAGACGCTCCCGATAATAGGAGAAAGCCGGTCTGCCATTTATGTCAAACCCTGTTATATATTTCATGAATACCATATCAACATCTGGATTCAAAGTACTTTTAAGTTCCATGAATGTCTGCCTGTTTGCAGGAGTAATCATATCATCTGCATCCATCCACATCCAGTAATCCATAGTCGCTTTAGAACAGGCATAATTCCTGGCAGCGGAAAAGTTCTGGTTCCAGGAAAAATCAAAGACAAGAGGGGTGTATTTGCGGGCGATATCTTTGGTACTGTCAGTGGAACCGGTATCCACTATGATGATTTCGTCTACAACACCGCACATGAGCTCCAGGATACGCGGGAGAGATTCCTCCTCATTTTTTACTATCATACATAAGCTTATTGATATCATACAGTTCTCCTTAGCTTGACGACAGTTAAGGATAGTTCACCTTCGATTACGGCGGAAGGACTGTTAAAGGTCAGATTAAAATTTGTGGTATCCGTTGCGTAAAGGATAAAATGCATAGAACCAGTGGCGCTGGAATTGTCCGTACCTGTTTTAAAATAAATACCAGTGTCGATATGGGCGGCATTGTTATAGTAGGGGGTCACCTGAATATAGCCGGCTGTTCTCATTAGCATAGAGACGCTATAAGAAATCAAATAATAACCGGGTTCTAAAACGATGCTGGCAGGACTGCTGTAGGTAATTTGACCTGTGGGATCTGATATCTGAGGATAAAAGGGAATCAGAGATGCGTCTTCCGGTCGAATCGCATAGCTGGAAAAGGATGCAAAAATATCATCTGGAATCTCCCCTGCAGGCCCAGTGGGCCCGGTCGGTCCAGTAGGCCCGGTAGCACCATTCGATCCTGTAGGCCCAGTAGCACCGGTGGGCCCGGCAGCACCATTCGAACCGGCAGGCCCAGTAGCACCGGTGGGCCCGGCAGCACCATTCGAACCGGCAGGCCCAGTGGCACCGGTAGGCCCGGCAGCACCATTCGATCCTGTAGGCCCAGTAGCACCAGTGGGCCCTGTGGCACCAGTGGGTCCGGCAGATCCAGAAATGCCAGTAGCACCCGCAGGCCCAGTCGGTCCAGTGGGCCCGGTAGCACCAGTGGGTCCGGCAGATCCAGAAATGCCAGTAGCACCCGCAGGCCCAGTCGGTCCAGTGGGCCCGGCAGCACCATTCGAACCGACAGGTCCGGTAGCACCAGTGGGTCCGACAGGCCCGGTAACTCCAGCGGGCCCAGCAGCCCCGGTAGCTCCAGTTATTCCCGGAGGTCCGGCGGGACCTGGGCACCCTCTAGGGCCAGTGGGTCCAGTGGGGCCGCAGGGACAGCAGTTTGGACGGCAGCAAGATCTTATGTACTCAGCGGATTCGGTTTGTAAATCGTTTTCGGATAGGGAATTTTCCATGGGATTTTTGTTTTTAGAACATCTGAAAAACATATGATTCATCCTCCTGTTTTTGCACAAAAAGGCTCAGTCTCTAACAATATATGCAAAAAAACCAAAGTGGTGAGGAGGGGTGGGAGAGAACATAGATAGGTGCAAAAAAGATGGGAATTAGCCCTGGGGGCAGAAGTGTGTGTTCCACCAAAATAGATACGCTGCCGAAACACACACTTTGCAATAGAAGTTAAATCTCTGTCTTCCAAAATCCGTGCAGATTACAGTAGGCATATGCAGCCACCGGACGGTCACCCTCCGCCAGAAGAAAAACGGCGACAGGCTCATCGGTTGCACTTAAGTTTACTCTCTGACATCCCTTTTCTGTCTGCAGATAGACCCATTCGATACTGTGTTCCTGAGACATGGGATGGAAGACACTGCCCACCTTAACGGTAACACGGTTGCCTTCCTGTTCTACTACCGGCAGATGCTTTTCCTGAGCGCCTTCTGAGGTGTTTGCAGTCAGTTCTTTGAGCTGTGTGTCACAGCAGGAGAATTCTCCCTTGTCTCCGCAGATTTCTTCAATGACGACATGACAGCTGCCGCATGCATAAAATTTAGGTTCTTTCTGGTTCATAATTACCTCCTAATAGATTCATCTTTGCAAAAATATGAAATACTTCTGTACAGGTTTCTTTTTTATTATGTGCATGATCTGCCTTTTCATTCCGAATCTTTGATATAGGATTACTTTCCGAATCTTCATACCAAATTCATAAAAATTTGTTATAATTTTAAATAAACGTACCAGTAACTTAATTTTAACAATACCAGGCAGATCGATAAGAAGCAGAAAAGGGGAGGAGATGTTCACATGAAAAAAATACTGTTTATGGAGGATGAACCAACTATTCGTGAGGTCTTAGCTGAATATATGAAGATGCAGCATTATGAGGTGACGGAAACAGCAGATGGGGAGGAGGCAGTGGATGCCTTGGGGCGCAGCATTTACGATATGGCAGTGCTTGACATTATGGTTCCCAAGAAAAATGGCTTGGAGGTACTGGCTTATATCCGTCAACGTTTTCCAGACATGGGAGTGATCATGCTGACAGCTCTTGGAGATGAGCAGACACAGGTGAAAGCTTTTAATGCCTTTGCAGATGATTATGTGATTAAGCCTGTGTCGCCCATCATTCTTTTGAAGCGCATGGAGACGATTCTGCGCCGTGCAGCCCGAAAATCACAGGTGGAGGAGCTGGGACTGGTGATACGAAAGGAGTCCTATCAGGCATTTTTTAATGGTGAGCCCCTGGATCTGACCTTGAGTGAATTTTTGCTGCTGCAGGCTTTATGTGAGGAATCCAAGAGAGTTTTTACCAGAGAACAGCTGATTCTCAAAATATTCAATGAGGATTATATTGGAAACGACCGAATCATAGATGCCCATGTCAAAAATCTCAGAAAAAAGCTGCCCGTAAACTGCATTCGCACGGTCATTGGTGTTGGATATCAGTTTGAACCAGCCAGCCGCTAAGGACAGGCAAGTCCGGATTGGGCTTGTGTTTGAAAGAAAAAATGGAGGAAAGGTATGGGCCTGTCAAAAAAAACATTCTGCTACAGTATTTTAATTTCGTTGGTATTAATTGTATTTGTTGTTCTGTATTTTTCGTTTATGCTTCCCTCTCTGTATGTGGAATATATGAATCAGGAAAACCTGGATTCCATAGTAAAAGTTCAGGAGGGGTATGTAAAGGACAGAAGCTACCAGGGCCTTCAGGTAAAAAATCCTACAGGTTCTGCATCTGTGGAGATACCATACGTTGGAAATAAGATTTATCTGGCGGGAAAGGCATTTCGTATTGCCGTGGAGTTAAATGATAAAGAACTTCTGGAGATGGTCTGCCAGCTGAGGGATGCGGCGAGATCAGCGGAAAGCTTTGCGGATATTGAGATGCCCGACATGGATATTGAGAAGTTTATAGAGCGGCTACAGCAGGAGGATACAGGTCTGTTCGCAGAGCTTTTGTCCGTTCACATTGAGCTGGATGAAGAGATAAATGGCTTGGAAAGCAGAAAGGGAAAGATACATCAAATCTCTGATTCTATGGTGGTTTTTGAAGGTGGTATGAATGACGGAGAAATTGACTATACCACATATTTTGCAGCCGGGAAGACTGAGGATGCGTTAATTTTCTCTGTACTTCCTGTCACAACACCCCAAATGAAGGAAATACGTTCCATTGTACTGGGCAGCCTGCCTATGATTACTGCGGTGGTGTTTTTGATTGTTTTGATTGCCTCTCAGATGTTTTCACGAAGGATCGTTAACCCGATCATCCGGCTTGCAGGATATGCGGAGGAAGTCAAGGAAGCAGGATATGCAGAACTGGAACCCTTTGTAATTCATGAGAAGGACGAGATTGGTGAGCTGGGTACGGTTCTAAACGAGCTGTATGAGAGGCTTAGGAGACAGTACCGGGAACTGGAAGAGAAGAACCGGGCCCTGGCAAGTGAAAATAAGCGGCAAGAGGTCTTTTTGAGGGCATCCTCCCATCAGCTGAAAACGCCTATAACAGCAGCTCTATTGCTGACAGAGGGTATGATTTCTGAGATAGGAAAATATGAGGATACGCATAAGTATCTCCCGGAAGTGAAAGCACAGCTTCTTGCTATGCGGAAGATTGTGGAGGATATTTTGTACCTGAACCACTCTGCAGATCATATTCGAAAAGAGCAGGTGGACATGAACTTGATGGTCAGAGAGGCCCTGGAGAATTATCGGATTCCGGCAGGGGAGAAAAAGCTGCAGTTTTCCTATATGGAGAGATCCGTGGACACTGTGACGGATATGGAGATTATGCGGAAGATTCTGGACAATCTAGTGTCCAATGCAGTCTCCTATACTCCTGATGGCGGCAGAATTGACATTCATCTGTCTGAGAGGTGTCTGGTGGTTCATAACACTGGAGCACATATTGACGAGGGACTGCTGCCACATATCTATGAGCCCTTTGTGAGCAGCGACACCAGCCACAAAGGCAGAGGACTGGGGCTCTATGTGGTATCTTATTATGCCAGGCTATTAGGTTTGGAGATTGTGTTGAAGAACCGGGAAGATGGTGTCGAGGCGCGTCTGAGCTTAGATCAAGGAGGCGCATAGCTGCAAAGAACCTGCACGTCATCTTCATACGGTCTTCACAGGGATTTGATATGATATAGGTATCAAAAGATGTTGGGGTCAAAGGTTCTTTTAGAGAAGGAGAGGAGATATATGCTGCTGACGATTAAAGATCTTCAGGTTCGTTATGGAAACCAAATTGCACTGCAGATTGACCGCCCTATCGAAATCAGGGAGGGTGAGCGGATAGGTATTATCGGTTCCAATGGTGCTGGAAAAACCACGCTTGTGAAAGCAGTTTTAGGGTTGACGCATTATAAGGGAAGCATACGGACCAGTCTGAGGCCGGAACAGATCGCTGCCCATATGCAGTCAAACCACTATGCCGCGACGATGCCGGTCAAAACGATTATGGAAACCATTCTGGATACGAGTATCCGGAAAAACAGAGAGCTGCAGGAGCTGATCAAATACTTTGAATTTGAAAAATGTCTTCATAAGCGCTATACACATTTGTCCGGGGGACAAAAACAGCGATTTACAATTATCATGGTGATGCTTCAGAATGCGCCTCTCACTTTTTATGATGAGGTGACGTCTGGGTTGGATTTTGAAACCAGGCAGAAACTGATGGAGAGATTGTCCGATTGGTACCAGGGGAGATCGAACACTCTGTGTATTGTATCCCATTATTATGAGGAACTGGAGATGCTGGCGGAAAAAATCCTGATTTTAGACCAGGGGAAGGTAATTGACTTTGGCAGTAAAGGGGAATTATTTCAAAAGTACTGCGGGCGCTCTGTGATCATTGTAGATAATAACAGGGACAATCAAGAGCTGCTTGGGGAATACAAAAAATTGGTGGCCCCGGATCATCTTTTGGCTGTTTCCTGCCCGGATCTGGACGCAGAGCAGAGATTGTCCCTGCTCTTACTGCAAAAAAATGTGAACTTCAAAAGAAGTGACAATGATATTGAGATCATGTCCACTAATGCAAAGGCTGCATACTATGGGAAGGAGGAGCTGCAAAATGAAAGCTAAGAGATGTAATAAACGCCTGATTGTCTACGAGATATTAAATGTGATTGGAAATCCCTTTATTGCCTTTTTTGGAATTGTGTTTCCTGTTATGATGCTGATGATCATTACCGTCTCATTGAAAAAGCAGGTTCCCGCCTCCATGCTTCAGGAGTCAAATACGGCTGTGTTTATCACAATGAGCCTAGTCATCCCTATGGCCGTGATTCTATTGGGCCACGCAGCCAACTATTCACAGGAGCTTGAGAAGGAGATACCGATTCGGCTGCAGCTGTTTGGATTCCGTGCAAACAGTATCATGATTGCAAAAGTGATTGCCCAGACCATAACTTTGACAGCAGGACTGATTTTTTATACAGTGGTTTCCTATCTCTTCGTAGATTTGCAGGTTCCAAGGCTGGCGTCTGCCATTTGCCTGATTGTCTGCCTGTATATTTTGGGAATATTGTACTTCTTGTTTGCACATGGACTGTCTAATATTTTGAAAAAGTTTGGCCCCACCTATTCAATCAGCATGTTATTGTACTTTGGTATCATGCTTCTCTGTGGAATGATGGGAATCCAGACAGAACAGCTTCCCAAATTTCTGAAAGGAATTGCCTCATTCCTGCCAATGAGCTATATAAGCAGCGATTTTATCGATTTCTGGCAGGAGGGCAGCTATAATTTTGGACCCTTGATACAGGCATTCCTCTTTTTCGGCGCTGTCTGCGGACTTCTGCTTCTCTATGCCAATTACCGCAACAGAAGAGTGATAAAGTGACGGCTGGCTTCGTTACTGTGAACGTGTGAAGAGTAACCTGGCTGCTGAACATGGTGTGGTAGTTTCCCTGCAATTGTGTTAGACTGTACCTGTAGAGTATATTATGGAGGTATGGATATGTATGAACTAAAACAGGTTGGCAGCAGCAGTTACTACATAGAAAGTCCTGCAAAGATTGGTCTTTTCAGGCTAAATGAGACAGAAGTATGCTTGATTGACAGCGGAAGTGACAAAGATGCCGGACGAAAAGTTAGGCAGATTTTGGACAAAAACAACTGGCATCTTGCAGCCATCTATAATACCCACTCAAACGCGGATCATATTGGAGGAAACCAGTATCTGCAGGGGCAGACAGGCTGCAAGATCTTTGCTCCCGGGATAGAATGTGACTTTACGAGGTCTCCTATCCTTGAACCAGCCTTTTTATACGGCGGTTTTCCGCCAAAGGAGTTGAGGCATAAATTCTTGATGGCAAAGCCGAGCGATGCCGAGTATCTCCAGAGGGAGAATCTGCCGGAGGGATTGAGCATGATCTCTCTTCCCGGACATTTTTTTGAGATGGCAGGGTTTCGAACTGCAGATAACGTGGTTTATCTTGCGGATTGCCTATCCAGCAGGGAGACCCTGGAGAAGTATCAGATAGGATTTGTTTATGATGTCGCTTCCTATCTTGATACCTTACATAGGGTAAAAGAGATGGAGGCGTCTCTCTTTGTGCCCTCCCATGCAGAAGTCACAGAACAGATTGCACCCCTTGTCAAGATGAACATTGATAAAGTAAATGAAATTGCGGAAAAGATTGTCCACATCTGCAATACACCGGTTTGTTTTGAGCAGATTTTACAGAGGCTATTCCTGGATTATTCCCTGGTGATGAATTTTCAGCAATATGCATTAGTTGGAAGTACCGTTCGGTCTTATCTGTCCTGGCTTAAAGATACAAAGAGGCTGGAGGCAATATTTGACAATGGGCGGTTATTGTGGACTGCAGGTGGGGAGTAAAAAAGAATCCCGCCGAGGCGTATTCGAGATAAAAAGCAGGAGGAACAGAGTATATGGGATTTCGGAAAGATTTTTGGTGGGATGCAGCAACTTCTTCGTATCAGATAGAGGGAGCTGCCTATGAGGATGGCAAGGGTCTGAACATATGGGATGTTTTCTGTCAGGAAGAGGGAAGGGTGTTTAGCGGACACACAGGGGATGTTGCCTGTGACCATTACCACAGATATCGGGAAGACGTGGAGTTGATGAAACAGCTGGGTTTGAAGGCTTATCGCTTCTCTATTGACTGGAGCCGGATTCTTCCGGATGGTACCGGTAAAGCAAACGAAAAGGGGATTCGATTTTATAGTGAACTCATCGATGCTCTTTTAGAGGGTGGGATTGAGCCGTTCATTACTCTGTATCACTGGGAACTTCCCTACGAGCTGTACAAAAAGGGCGGCTGGCTCAATGAGGAGATAGTAGACTGGTTCGGAGCATATGCTCGTCTAGTGTCAGAACGATTTTCGGACAGAGTAAAGTATTTTTTTACATTTAATGAACCTCAGTGCTTTATAGGACTCGGCTATCTGGACGGGATTCATGCGCCCGGAGTGAAGGCGCCGGTGAGGGATACCTTTCAGATGGCCCACAATGTGCTGAAGGCCCACGGTATGGCTGTAAAAAATCTAAAAGAATATGCGAAACAGGAGATTTATGTGGGGTACGCCCCAACGGGAAGTATGAGCTTTCCGGACAGCGATAAGCCAGAGGATATCGAAGCTGCCAGGAAACATTTTTTCAGCTTTCCGGAGGCTTTTGACCGCTGGGCCGGAAACGTACGCTGGTGGAGTGATCCGGTGCTCTTTGGAGAGTACCCGGAAGAGGGCTTAAAGAAATATCAAAAATATCTTCCCAAAATTACAAAAGAGGATATGAAATTGATTTCCCAGCCTATTGATTTTTATGGACAGAATATTTACAGCGGAAACAGGATTCGCATGGGAGAAGACGGAGCGCCCCAAGTGGTGAAGCACTATGACGGGTTCCCTAAAACGGCTCTGGACTGGCCGGTGACCCCGGAATGTCTGTGCTGGGGGCCGAAATTTTTATACGAGAGATACCTAAAACCCATTTATATTACGGAAAATGGTCTCTCCTGTCATGATGTAATCTCTGTGGACGGACAGGTACATGACCCTAACAGAATAGACTTTCTCACCCGCTACTTACGGGAGTTGAAGAAATGTGCAGAGCAGGGAGCGGATATTCGCGGATATTTCCACTGGTCTCTTATGGATAACTTTGAGTGGCAGAGCGGATATGCAGAGCGTTTTGGGCTGATATTTGTGGACTATGGTACACAAAAGAGGGTTATCAAGGATTCCGGATATTGGTATAAAAACTTAATCTTGGAGAATGGACGAAATATATAAATAGAGAAGGAAAAGGTAAATATACCATGAATGAATATTATATTAGAGAGGCAGATTCCTGTTTTCGCTACCTGGACTTTCCGGGTAACGATATTCCTATTTTACTGATACATGCCTGTACCGAAAGGATTTATATTCGGTGAGCGTTCATAGCCGGATGAAGACTATGATGTAATGAAGCAGCGGGGTGTACATGTTGAGACCGTGGAACAGGCAGGTCACTCTATGGCGTGGGAAAATCCACAGGGATTAGCGATTGCTGTTTCCAGATGTGTGGAGGCATTCCGCGCTGCATTTTGATATTAATGGGGCTGTCGCAAAATGAATCTTTCATACAAGATATTGGGACTGACTTGTGAGTCAGAAAACATATCTTGTTGGTGATTTACATTTTGCGACAGCCCCATTGCAGCAATCAGCGAGACAACTATCTATTGCAGTGACTTCCAATATCTCCAGAATTGGTATCCAAACCAAGCAAAAAGAGCCAGATACAGGAGAAACAATCCCATAAACAGAATCAACAATATTTGATTTATCAGTCTGTTAAAATGAGCCTGCAGATATATATTTGGTAAGATCAGAAGAAAGAAAAAGAAGATAAGAGGAATCACACGCCCCTGAAATACCCGTTTCATCATATCCAATCTGGATGCATTATCACAGAAGATTTCTTCCTCACCGTTCATTTCAGAAACGGGTTTGCAGAAATAGCTGTATCCTGCATAATCCTGTATATATTTCCAGCCGCAGTCATGGAACATCTGGATGTACTCCCCCTTATGCGCTGTGCCGTTGGGATTGTAGTCTAATTGATAGACAACGTCTTCTGGCTCACATTTATCAAAATGATAGAATCCAATAGAGCTTACCCCAGTAAACTTCCAGCCATTTTTATGCTGTTTCCTTAAAAAATCCTGCTCTTTCTGCCATTCTGGAATCGTGAAAAATCTTAAAACTGTTTTTCTGTCGTTCATTTTAGCGCACCTCCATCATGTTTTTATATAAACGTTCTATACGCAGCATCTCCAAGTCCAATACTTGCGTTCCTAAATCGGTAATACAATAAATTTTTCGTTTCTCTTCCTCGCGCACAAACTGGATCAGCCCATCTCTTTCCATTTTAGACAGGCTTCCATACATGGTGCCAGGACTTATCCTAAGTTCTCCCCGGGTCAACGTCTCTACTTTTTGTACAATACTGTAACCATGCGATTCCTCCCGCAGACACAGCAGGATATAAAAACCTGTCTCAGTCATTGGCACATACACTTTCCGAATATGAGCATCCATAAAATCCCCCCAAACTATTCAGTACGATATATCGAACTGCGATATTATACCTATAGTATATAGCACTGCGATATATTTGTCAATGTGTATCGGCTGATATTAAGGATAATTAAGGTTCTCCCATCATGGATTACTCTTCTTGAAATTGCGTCAAGCTCAGCCCTGTGCTATACTTCATAAGTAGCGCTATACTAATAGGAGGAGTGATGAATGACCACATACAAGACTTCAGAAATTGCATCAATGATTGGCATACACCCAAATACTGTTCGGCTGTATGAAGAGTTAGAGCTCATCCCAAAACCACAGCGTCAGCCCAATGGCTACAGGATTTTTTCGGATCTCCATGTGGAACATTTTCAGCTTGCGAGGCTTGCCTTTCAGGTAGAAGTACTACAAAATGGGCTCAGGAAAAAAATGGTACAAATGGTTAAAGTATCTGCAGCCGGGGACTATGATAGAGCTGTGAATATCACAGAGGATTACTTGGCTCAAGTTCGGCGGGAAATTGGGAATGCAAAGGTGGCCATTGCCGTTGTGGAGCAGATCTTAAATGGAGATACACAAAAGGACGCGCAGACCTATAAGAGAAAAGAGGTATCCGAGAAATTAAATATTTCTATGGATACATTGAGAAACTGGGAGATGAACGGTCTGCTGAGTGTGAAACGCATGCAGAATGGATATAGAGTATACATGGGGGCAGATATACAAAGGCTGAAAATAATCCGCTCACTGAGATGTGCAAATTACTCATTGGAATCCATTTTGTCTATGCTTAGCCAGTTAGATGAAGATCCCCAGTTGGATATAAAAAAGGCGCTAGATACTCCCAGAGAAAGTTCAGAAATCATCGCGGTCTGCGATAAACTGCTCACCTCTTTGGCAAAAGCAGAGAGGAATGCGTGCGAAGTGATGTGTAAATTAAAGATCATGAGAGAGAAATATTTTAAACCCTCCACTTAGCCACCAATGTTGTGCTCTGTGATATCCTTGTTTTTGACAAAAACAAGGAGGTAATAATATGCAGGAAGTAATTAAAGTGGATCAGCTTTCGAAATCTTATGGCAGTCTGGCGGCGGTCGATCATATCAGTCTATCGGTGAAGCGCGGTACGGCCTTTGGATTGATTGGGGCAAACGGCGCAGGGAAGTCTACTACTATTGAGTGTATTTTGGGAACCAAGAATGCTGACAAAGGGAAGGTTGCGATTTTAGGTAAAGACCCGGCAGAGGACAGGAAACACCTTTTTGAGAGAATTGGTGTTCAGTTTCAGGAGAGCAATTATCAGGATCAGATAAAAGTGGGTGAACTCTGCGAAGTAACTGCCTCACTCTACCAAAGGGCTGCAAACCCCTCTGTGCTGCTTGAAAGATTTGGGCTTGCGGACAAGAAAAAAAGTCTTGTGAAAGAATTATCCGGAGGACAGAGGCAGCGTTTATTTATTGTCCTGGCGTTGATTCCTAGCCCGGAAGTCGTATTTCTGGATGAGCTTTCTAACGGCCTGGACGCAAAAGCGCGCCGGGAAATCTGGAAAATACTCTCAGACCTCAAAGGGGAAGGACTGACTATTTTCCTGACCTCCCATTTTATGGATGAGGTAGAAACCCTATGTGACTGTATTTGTATTCTAAAAAAGGGAAAAATTGTTTATTATGGAACCGTCTCAGAGGCAGTGGAAAAAAGCCCTTATGACAAGTTTGAGGATGCTTATCTTTGGTACACAGACGAGGAGGAACAGGACTATGAAAACATTTAGAGCCATGCTGAAAACAGAATTAAAATTGTCACTGAGAGGGATGGATATGTTTATTTTCGCCATCTGCGTTCCGCTTATAGTGCTGGTTATTCTAGGAATCCTATATGGGAATAAGCCGGCCATCCCAGGCGCAGAATACAGTTTTTTGGAACAGTCTTTTGGCGCGCTTACAACCATATCCATATGTGCAGGTGGTGTTATGGGCTTACCTCTGGTGGTGTCGGATTACAGGAACCGAAATATCCTGAAGCGCTATAAAGTGACCCCTGTCAGTCCTACCATGATACTTATTGTGCAGGTGGTGATTTATACTCTCTATGCACTGGCCTCCCTTTTCCTTTTGTATTTGGCGGCGGCGATTTTCTTTGGATACCAGTTCCGGGGATCAGTAATAAACTTTTTGGGAGGATATCTTCTGGTTCTGGTGTCCATTTTCAGCATAGGTATGATGGTGGGCGGAATTGCCCCCAACACTAAGATAGCAGGTGTAATTGCCAGTATCCTATATTTCCCAATGCTGATATTTTCAGGGGCTACGCTGCCCTATGAGATTATGCCGGAAGCATTGCAGAGGATAGCCAATTTCCTGCCTCTGACCCAGGGAATCAAACTGCTAAAGGCAGCCTCACTGGGATACGATGTAAACAATGTGCTTGCGCCGATTATAATATTGGTTGTGATTGCTGCTCTCTGTACAGGTATCGCCATTCGGTATTTTCAATGGGAGTGAATTGAGATGAAAGAAAGCGGGTGAAAAGCATAGACAGCAGAATTTTATTGGTGGATGATGAGAGAGAGATTGTGGATTTGTTGGAAGAGGTTTTGCAGCGGGATGGGTTTCTGAATATAAGGAAAGCATACACAGGGACAGAAGCCCTGGAGGCTTGTTTGGATTTCCAACCGGATGTTGTGATTTTGGATATTATGCTTCCTGACATTGATGGGCTGGAGGTTTGCAAAAAAATAAGGGATTTTTCTTACTGCTCTATACTGTTCTTATCCTCCAAAAATGATGATCTCGATAAGATTCTGGGACTCTCCGGCGGCGGTGATGACTACATTACAAAACCCTTCAGCCCCCGTGAGGTAGTGTTCCGGGTTAAGGCCCAGCTTCGCCGCCAGAGCTATCAAAGGTATGCCTCTTTTGAAGAGGAGGCACCTTTGAGTGTGGGCCCTCTTACCATTGACAGGGGAAGCTGCCTGGCTTTTAAAAATGGGCGGGAATTATCACTCACTGGCAGAGAATTTCTCTTACTTGCTTATCTTATGGAAAATGCGGACAAGATTATTAGCAAAGAACGGCTTTATGAGCAGGTTTGGGGAGAGTACAGCAGCATCTGTGACAATACCATCATGGTTCACATCCGACATCTCCGGGAGAAGATAGAAGATACTCCCTCAAATCCGCGTCAGCTTATCACAGTGAAAGGTTTGGGCTATAAGCTCAGGAAAAGGATTGGTAAATGAGAAAATCAGGTTATAGAACCATATTTCATATTTATGTAATTTTTTTCCTGTCCTTGCTGGGAACGGTAATCGCAGCAGTTGCCTTTAGCTTTATGCTGATTACTGTCCGGCAGCCGGATGGAACAAGGTCAAGAAGCGACTGGCCAAAAGTATTTACT
This sequence comes from Ruminococcus sp. 8Y-12, assembly GCF_058119865.1. Lineage (NCBI taxonomy): Bacteria > Bacillati > Bacillota > Clostridia > Eubacteriales > Oscillospiraceae > Ruminococcus > Ruminococcus sp. 8Y-12. The sequence goes on from NZ_CM176623.1 coordinate 3,491,424, forward strand.
GAAAATTTCAGAGAACAGATTGTGTTCATTGACAATGCGCCGCAGGTAAAGCAGTCAGGGATTGCACTGCTGCATGAAAATGATCTGGGCTTACAGATTATATCTCCTCTTGGCAAGGAGGTGTTTTCTTATGAACGGCCATCCGGGGCTGGTGTGACGTATTCCATATCAGACTTACTGAGTCTCTGCCAGGGAGTCCGGTCAGAGGATGGACAAACTACAGGCTTTGCAGGCACAGTCACAAATGGCGGGAAAGAATATATATATATTCTCTACTTTCCTGTGAACATTGCTAAGGTTACTATGTACCTGAATGGAGAGCAATTTGCCGGAGGAAAACTCGTGGTGCTTGCTGTATTTGTGGTACTGCTTCTTGCTATCGTAGGTTCAGGTGTACTCTATGGGTTCATGACAACGAGAGCTATGAAGAAGCTGACTGCTTCGATTGAAGACATAGCATCCCGGAGTTATCTTCCCATACAGAAGCAGGGAGCATTCCACGACCTTTACAAGAGCCTGAATACTTTGGACGCGCAGATCAGGACCAGTGACCAACTGAGGACTCAGACGGAAAAGATGAGGGAGGAGTGGATTGCAAATATCACCCATGACTTGAAAACGCCGCTTTCTCCTATTAAGGGATATGCGGAGATTCTGCTGGAAACTGACGGTAAGAGTGCAGAGCAGTGCAGGCGCTATGCAGGGATTGTGATGAAAAATGTCTCCTACATGGAAACCCTTATAGAGGATTTAAAGCTGACTTATCAGTTGGAGAATGGAATGCTTCCCTTAAACTGCCAAGAGCAGAACCTCGTCCGGTTTTTAAGAGAGCTGGCAATTGATATTTTGAATGACCCGGAATATGAAGACCGCATCATTCATTTTGAGTGTGCAAAACAGATGGTACGGTATTCATTTGATCAGATGCTTTTTCAGAGAGCCTTTGGAAACCTGATTGTCAATGCCTTTGTACATGGCAGAGCAGATACAGAAATTACACTGCGGGTCGCGGACACGGAGGATTCCATCCAAATTTCGGTGAGGGATAACGGCGGAGGAATGAGTACGGAGGAATGTGCGCATCTCTTTGAGCGTTATTACCGAGGTGCAAGTACGGAAAAAAGGCCAGAGGGAACAGGGTTAGGTCTGGCAATCGCAAAAAATATTATTGAACGTCATGGCGGCAAAATTTCCGTTTCCAGTGTTTTGGGCCTTGGCACCACTTTTTATATGGAATTTCCGGTGTGAACAGAAAAGTATACGTTTTGAGAGTCAGCAGTGCATCTCTCACAGAGAGTCAGGAAAAAAGAGATCCGTTAAAAGATTCAGAGTCAGGTTTTCCATTTGCTCGTCTACATAGTAACGGGTCAGCTCTGGATTGTCTGTGATAATCCCATTCACCTTACATCTCAGATTCCTCTGAATGGTATTCTCAGAGTTTGCAGTCCAGCCAAAGATCTTTTTGCCCTGATAGTTTGCGGTCATTACCATTTCTGTGGTAATGGACGTGGTCTCAACACTGTATCCGTCGATGTAGTCAATTCCATAATCATGAGAGTACAGCAGGGGAGTAATGTAAACGGTCTCAATCTGAGACTCCATCTGTTTTGCTTCCTTTAGAATTTCCAGGTTCATGGAGGCTATGCTGCACTGGTGAACCATATCATATTTGCGGATTTGTTCTAAAGTCTGTTTTACCAGATCGATGCGCTGCTCATGGCCGGTGAGCTTTAGTTCAATCATCAGGTTAATTTTGTTTTTTGCGGTTTTTAACATCTCATCCAGGGTTGGAACAGGTTCTTTGGCGAAATCATCTGAAAAAAAGGAACCTGCATCATACCCCCTGACTTCAGAATAATTTGTATCCCAGACGTTTTTATCAACGCCGGTTGTACGCTTAAAGTTACTGTCATGCAGGATTATCAACGTATTATCCTTTAGTAGCTGTACATCAATTTCAGCGGCATCCGCCTTTGCTTCAATAGAATAGTTGAGTGCAGCCATAGTATTTTCTGGGGCAAAAGCGGAAGCAGCACGGTGGGCAATGATCTGAGTAGATAAATCGTCTGAATAAATAAAATTACCTCCCAGTTCCGTTTCACTGAATAGAATCACCAGAAATACTGTGGCTGCCATAACAATAACGCGCCTGATAATCGAAAAAAGTCGGGGCTTTGTATGGACCCGGTTGGGACGGATATCGTTTCTGTACTCATGAAACAGAGAGAGGACCATGGCGAACAGCCATATAGTACTGATTGTACTGGCTAAAATGATCCCGATCCTGCCCAGAGTCTCCATCCGGAAACGAAAGGCGGCTTCTGCCTGGGAGAGGGCATAGGCGGATTTTGCGTAGGCTGCAAGTGCTCCTGCTCCTGAAAAAAAAATGAGAAAAAAGACAGCAAAAAGAACTGTGAATGATACCACAAACTTCCACAGGGTAGCTGCCTTGCGCTTTCTCAGCAAGACGAAACATTCCTGCCAAGAGGCTCTAAAATCTTTTTTATACAAGATGACAGAGGGCAGAACAAAGAGGCAGAGAATAAACAAATAATTCAGACCGATGAGGATAATGATAAATAATACCCGGAATAGTTGATTCTCCCAAATAAAATCCATGATAAACTCTGGCATGCTTCTCCATCCCAATACGTAACGTGAAAAAGGAGAGACTGCCAGCAGCACACCGAGCATAAATCCCCAGAAGAACAAGAGTATTTTTATATTCAAAAGCGCTCTGCAGCTTTTAAACGCTTTTTTGATTAACTGCCACAGCGATAGAAATTCATTCCGCCATCCTTTTTCACAGTAAATATAGAGCGCGGAAACTTCAAAAAATGTGCTCACTGTTATGATCATTATGAGGCAGAGAAATAATACTATGGAAAGTGGGTGGGTTAATAAAATGCGGATATTTTCAAAGCTCAGGTATGTAATACCTGCAGCATGCAGAATATTGTCCATAATAATGCCTACGATTGAGGAGAGGAAGGAATAACATACTACTTTATAGAATAATTCAAAAGTCAACAGAGTGGTCCAGTTCTTTAGAGTGATACTGCCGGATACTTTCAGCAATTTTTTCATTTTTATTTTCTCGCTTTTAAAATGATTTCTTATATGGTATAGTGTTATAATATAACTATTCTATCCAGTTTTCAAGGCTAAACCTTCTTCTTTCCAAAGAATACAAATTTTTTATTCCACGTCATAATTCTCAGAACGAAGTTCACGGGAGACACTTTAGGGGATTCCTAGTTGGAATCCTCTAAAGTGTCTTTTTTGTTACATTAATAAAAATAATTTATATATATCGAAAGAATAATGAAAATTACAATATATAGCCCTAAAAACACTTGTAAAATTTTGGTAAAAGCAAAATATTTGGGTATAATACACAAAACTATTTTAAATTAATAGTAAAAATATAAAAGAATTATTAATAAAATAAATTTAAAAATATATTGACATGGGCATTGTGTTGATGTATGATTAAAATATCCTTATTGCTAGGAGGCAAAAGAGAAACACACACATTTTGGACTGTAGAAGAACAGCCAAAGAGGATTTTACAAGGAGGTATAAGCGATGTCGGTAGTAAATGATTTGTTCAATCTGAATGGAGAAGTTGCGCTGGTGACAGGTGCCAGTAAAGGACTGGGAAGGATGTTCGCCAATACGTTGGCAGAAGCGGGGGCAAAGGTTTGTTTACTTTCTTTTGAAAAGGAGGACTTGGATCGCGCGGAAAGAGAAATGAGGGAAGCTGGCCATGACTGCATGAGCTTTTTTGGGGACATTACCCATGAAGACGAGATACAGAAATGCGTGGATGCGATAGTAAAACGTTACGGAAAACTTGACATTCTGGTCAACAACGCAGGGATCGGACGTTGTAATAAATCTCCAGAGAATACCGCCACACAGGAGTGGGAAAAAGTAATAGATATAAATGTAAATGGAAGCTTTATCTGCGCGAAAGTTGCGGGGAAAGAAATGTTGAAAAACAGAAAGGGGAAGATTATTAATATGTCTTCCATCTCCGGTAAAATCATTAATAAAGGAGTACATGGAGGCTCTTATGATGTGTCAAAAGCAGCCATAGATGGTCTGACAAAAGCTCTGGCCAGTGAATGGGCTCAATATCATATAAATGTAAATGCGATTGCTCCAGGATATTTTATGACAGACCCTAATAAAGAGTTCTTTCGTGCTGACCCTGGTTTTTATGATCTGGCTCTTGATATGATACCGGCAGGTCATATGGCAGAACCGGAGGAACTGGCAGGAACGCTTCTTTTTTTAGCCTCCAGGGCCTCAGATTACGTACACGGAACGATTATACAGGTTGACGGCGGTTATATGGTGTGGTAAGAAAATTCGACCCTGAATCATAGAAAATGAGAGGTGATGAGTGTGGCTGAAACATTGTTGAAACTTACCGATATAACGAAGAAATTTCCGGGAGTTCTCGCTTTAAACAAAGTCAGACTGGATATTAAAGAAGCTGAGGTATTGGCCCTGGTGGGAGAGAACGGAGCGGGAAAGTCTACACTGATTAAGATTCTGACCGGTGCTTTGGGCGGCTGGACGGGAGAAATTCTTTGGAAAGGTAAAAAACTGAAGATTCAGCATCCGAGGGAAGCTCAGCGGGCAGGAATCTCAACCATCTATCAGGAACTCACTCTCTGCCCGGATATTTCAGTGTCAGAGAATGTATTTCTGGGCAGGGAGCCTAAGAAGAACGGCCTGATCGATTGGACTAAGATGAATAAAATGACAGAGGAGGTGCTGGGAAAGCTGGAAGTCAGAGTATCTCCAACAGCAAAGGTGGGGAGCCTGAATGTGGCGACTCAGCAGTTAATAGAAATTGCAAGGGCATTGACTATGAATGCGCAGCTCATAATCATGGATGAACCAACCTCCTCTCTTTCAGAGCATGAAGTTGTGAACTTAATGAAAATCATTAAAGATCTGAAAGCGAATGGGATTTCGATTCTGTACATATCCCATAAATTCAATGAAATCTTTGAGATATCTGACCGAATCAGTGTTCTCAGGGATGGCGAATATGTAGATACTGTCAATACTGCACAAGCTGATCTGGACAAAGTTTTGGAGATGATGGTGGGCCGTACTGTAAATATACGGTTTAAGGAGCGGACAAACAAGATAGGAAAAGAAATTTTTGCTGTTACAAACCTGACTTCTAAGGGAGTGTTCGAGGATATCTGTTTCAGCTTGCATGAGGGAGAGATTCTGGGAGTGTCCGGACTGGTGGGAGCAGGCAGAACAGAAATGGCAAGGGCAATATTTGGTATTGATAAATCAGATTCAGGCGAAATCACCATTGGAAACAAGAAGCAGCACCTTCCGCGCTCTCCCAAAGAAGCATTAAAGCTGGGCATTGGATTTTTACCTGAGGACCGCAAGGACGAAGGGCTCGTGTTGCTTATGAGCGTACAGGAGAATTCGACTTTGGCAGCTTTGGCTAAGAATAAAGCAAATTGGTTTATACATTCGAAAAAAGAAAAAGTGTTGATGGATGAGTACGTTCGGAAGCTTACAATTAAGACTCCCTCCACGAAACAATTGACCCGTAACCTCAGTGGCGGTAATCAGCAGAAGGTTGTAATTGCTAAGTGGCTTTTAAGCAAATCCAAAATTTTAATTTTTGACGAACCTACACGCGGCATTGATGTGGGCGCAAAGGCTGAAATATACGATTTGATGAACGAGTTAGTGGCTGATGGCTACGGCATTATTATGATATCCTCTGAGCTGCCGGAAGTGATTGGAATGAGTGACCGGATCATGGTGATGCAGGAGGGGAAGGTTGCTGGTATTTTCCCAAAAGAGGATGTTACACCGGAAGAAATTATAAGTTACGCAACAGGAGCAGACAGAAATTAGAATTATTGGAAGGAGGGGACAGGTATTTTGAAAAAAGATGTTACGGCCATCCGCAAGGGAGGAATGGGGAGATCTGTCGGAAGAATTTTGATTAGCATTCCGGAACTGACCATTATCATATCAATCATTCTGATTTCTATATTGATCGGTGCGCAGTCAGAGTCTTTTTTTACCAGTACTAATTTGCTAAATATTTCAAAGCAGATTTCAGTGAATGGGATCATTGCTGTGGGCATGATGCTGGCAATTATCGCCAAGGGAGTCGATCTTTCAGTAGGGTCTATGGTTGGTGTAATCTGTGTAGTGGCCGGGTCTTTCATTAAGTTGGGGCTTCCGGCTGGAGCTGTACTGATGGTTTGCTTACTTACCGGAGCAGTTTGTGGCGGAATAAATGGACTTCTTATCGTAAAACTGCAGGTAAAGCCAATCATTGTTACCCTGGCCACAATGAATATCTTCAGGGGAATTACGTATGTATATTCCGGCGGGAAATGGGTAACCAATTTGCCTAAGGAATTTTTATTGTTTGGAAATGGGGTGGTTCCCGCAGTAATCTTATTGGTTGTACTGGTTTTATTTACTATCATTATGAAATATACGTCATTTGGAAGGCATGTCTATGCTATTGGCAGTAATGAGGAGTCTGCGAAATTAGCCGGGATTCGGGTTGATCAGACAAAAGTAATGATTTTTATGGTGTCAGGAATTTTGACCGGGCTTGCGGCAATGCTATTTATCGGACGAACAGGAGCTATTCAGCCGGCAGCGGGGACTGGATATGAGATGGACGCAATTGGAGCAGCTGTGCTGGGCGGTGTCAGTTTCCTGGGAGGTAAGGGAACTGTTTTGGGAACGATTATGGGGGCTGTTTTAATGGGGCTAATTCTAAACGGTATGACTTTGCTAAAGATCTCAGCAAATTATCAGGGATTGATCACCGGACTGATTATTATTTTAGCATTGCTTCTGGATACTGTAAGAACCATTTATGGGGAGAGGAGGTGAGTACAATGAAAGGCAGTGTAGGAAAAGACATATTTGCAAAAATGGGCTATGAATTGGTTTTACTTGGTTTTCTGGCTATATGGTTTCTTTTCATGGGCGTTATGGAGCACAGCTTTCTGGCCCTGAACAATATTGTAACCGTTCTTACCAGAGTCAGTGAAGTGGCAATCATAGCTGTGGGGATGACAGTGGTGATCATAGCCGGAGGATTTGATCTTTCAGTGGGAACTGTGATGGCTATTGTCCCCATTATCATTGGCCTTAGTTACGGCAACGGCTTTCCTTTTGGCGTATGTATATTTTACGGTATCCTTTCGGCTGTCGCTATCGGAATAGTGAATGGCATTTTGATTGCAAAGGCAGGATTTCAGCCAATTATAGGAACCTTGGCTACTATGACAGCGCTTAGAAGTATTATATATGTGCTGACAGACGGAAAGCCGGTCAGCACGTTTCCCAGCGGTTATGACCAGTTGGCCCAGGGGAAGCTGCTGGGAATACCTATTCCAATACTGATTCTTTTAGCTATCATCATTGCAGCTCAGTGGATGATGAGGTGTACGAAATATGGAAGATTCATCTACGCAACAGGAGGCAATCCCAAAGCAACGGACATTGCGGGAATCAGTGTGGTGCGGATTACCATCGCTGTATATGTGTTGAATGCGCTGCTTGCAGGAGTAGCGGGTATCATCTTCTCATCCCGTTTGATTTCTGCCTCACCTGATGCAGGAAGGAATACTGCTTTTGACGTGGTGACAGCAGTATTAATGGGGGGAACCAGTATCAATGGCGGTCAGGGCAATATTCTGGGCACAATGCTTGGTATTCTGATCCTGAATTTTATCATTAATGGTTTCAACTTACTCGGGGTAAATGCTTACTGGCAAATGATCTTCATGGGGATTGTGCTGCTGATCGCTATCGGGTATGATGCAAAACTGAGAAATGGTTTTGACATTGCAAAGTTTTTTAAACATAGAAAGGGATAAAATATGAAAAAAAAGAGTTCATTTATGGCAATCTTGATGAGTACTATCTTTATTTTAACCATTGCAGGCTGTGCAAGTAACGGCGAAAGGACACCAGAGCAGTCAAAGACAGCAAAAAGTGCAGATACCACCGCAGACAAAGATTCAGAAGTAAAAGAAACAAGTGACAGAGATACATATAAGATAGGAATTGTGGTCAAACAGATGGGAGCCCCATATTTTGATTATGCAGCGGAGGGAGCCAAGAAGGCAGCAGCGGACTTTAACGCGGAAATCATATCCTATACAGGACCGTCCACAGAGGATGTAAATCAGGAAATCACCTTTATCGAGGATCTTATCACTCAGGGAGCAGACGCGATTTTAATATCTACTGCGGATAGTACTGCTATTATTCCAACCATAAACAAGGCCGTAGATGCCGGCGTAGATATTTTCACCTTTGACATTGATGCACCTGACAGCCAGCGTCTGTTTTGTATTACAGCTGGTGAGCCGGAAGAAAGCGGTACTGCAATCGGAGAGAGCTTGGTTAAGCAGGTTGGAGAGAAAGGACAAGTGGCGTTACTCACGGGTGGACTTGGATCAGAGACTTTGAACAGGCGTTTGGAGGCAATTAAAGCTGTTTTGGCAAAATATCCTGATATTGAACTGGTTGCTACGGAGGCATGTGACGATAATTTTGAAAAATGTGTATCGCAGGTTGAAAATTTAATACAGACATACCCGGATTTAAAAGCAGTGGCGGGGGTATCCACTGTGAATCCTCCAGCTGCGGCCATGGCCATCCAGTCAGCCAATAAAACAGGGGAGATCATTTCACTGGGAATTGGCCTTCCTTCACAGTGTTCTGAGTATATTGATGCAGGCGTAATACCGGAATTGATCCTGTGGGACCCGGGAGTTATGGGATATGATGCTGTGGCAGCAGCAGTCAATTACATGGATACAGGGAAACTGCCTCAGAATAATGAAGATTATGGAGAATACGGCGGTAAATTGATTGTGAAAGATGGAAGTGATGTAGGATATATTCCGAGTATTATTTTTACAAAAGAAAATGTACATAATTACGAGTTTTGAGATAATTTTAGTACGCAAATCACAGTAATATCTATCGCTGGAGTTGATCGGGTAGCATGAAAGAAAGGTGGTAAGGAAGAATGGAAAAATTGAGAATGGGTATTGTTGGAGCCGGCATTTGGGGAGAAACACATGCAAGTATCTATAATGAACATCCTTTTGCAAAGACAGTGGCAATTTGTGATCAAAATCGTTCAAAGGCGGAGGCTTTGGCGGCAAAGTTTGGAATAGAAGAGATCTATACGGACTACAGGGAAATGGCAGTAAAATCCAAATGTGATGCTATTGCCATTGTTACACCGGATTTTCTGCATGCTGATATTGCCATAGCATGTGCAAAGGCAAAGAAAGATCTCTTGATTGAGAAACCCCTGGCGACCACGCATGATGATGTGTACCGGATGATGGATTCTTTTGAAAAGAACAAAATACGTGTGATGGTAGATCTGCACAATCGTTGGAATCCAGCGGTCAATACTGCAAAACAGTTGATTGATGCAGGGGATCTGGGAACGCCCACCAGTGCTTATGGCCGCCTAAATGATATTAAGTGGGTAGCTACAGATATGCTTTCATGGGCAGGACAGTCTTCTATTTTGTGGTTTCTGGGCAGCCATTGCCTGGATACCCTCCGATTTTTAGTGGGATCAGAGGTAGAGAGGGTATATGCTGTTTCGAGGGAAGGTATATTAAAAAAAATGGGGGTGGATGTTCCGGATATGTATCAGGCTACTCTGGAATTTAAAAACGGCGCAATTGCTCAGATGGAGTGCGGCTGGATAACGCCGAATGCAAATACCTGTATTAATGACATTAAGTTTACTGTGTTGGGTACAGACGGGATGATCAATATTGACTGCTCCAGCCATAACATGATCCAGGAAGTGACAGACCATAAAGTGATAACACCGGATATCATTGTACGTAATAAAGTGGATGGGAAGGTAAAAGGTTTTGCATATGAGAGTATTCGTTCTTTTGTGGACTGTATCTTAAGCGAACGGAATTTTCTGGTCACAAAGGAGGATGCTGCTAATACGTCCCTGGCACTGCTGGCAATTATGGAATCGGCAAAGACAAGGCAGCCCGTGACAGTAAAATACTAAAAGTGTGAAAGGATTGGTTTACCCATGAAGAGTAAATTTGATTTAAGCGGCAGGACTGCAGTGGTGACGGGGGCAGGACAGGGGCTTGGAAAGTCATTTGCACGGTCCCTGTCTTTGGCGGGCGCTGAGGTCTTTATGATGGCAAGAAATCTGGAACGTCTGGAGAATACTTCCAGGTTTATACAGGAGGAGTCGGGGAACACAATCCATGTCTGGCCTTTGGACATTACAGATGAGCAGAGTGTGAAGGAAGCATGTCGGTTTGTAATGCAATCCGCAGGACACCTGGATATCCTGGTCAACAATGCCGCTGTGGGCAGGAGTGATACGCCACTGGTGCATGAGAGCTTGAAGGAATGGAGCAGGATACTGGAGACAAACCTTACCGGAACATTTCTGATGATGAAGCATGTGGGCAAAATAATGGAGGCACAGAAGTACGGAAAAATAATTAATCTGGCTTCTGTGACAGGGAAGGTGGCGATGAGAAACCCAACCATTGGGGCATATGATGTGTCAAAAGCAGGAGTTGAGTGTCTGACGCGGCTGATGGCAGGAGTATGGGCAGAGCACAATATCAACGTCAATGCCATTTGTCCAGGTTATTATATGACCGAGATCAATGAGAAGTATGTGAAAGAGAATCCCGGATTCTATAAGGATTCTTTAGATTGTATACCACTAAAGACCTGGGGAAAACCGGAGGATATCGGGGATATCGCTGTATTTCTGGCATCACAGGCGTCAGATTATATGACAGGAGCTACACTGGTTACAGACGGGGGATACATGGTTTGGTAGGAGGAGAACATATTATGCGGGTGGAAGGAAAAATAATCGCTGTTACCGGAGCCGGAAGCGGCATTGGTAAAGCGTCAGCTCAATTATTTGCTGAGGAGGGAGCGACCGTTTTGCTCTTGGAGAGAGATGAGTTAAAAGGAAGGAAAGCAGAGCAGGACATAAAGGCTGCTGGCGGACGGGCAGAATTGTATCTTTTGGATATCTCAGACTGGGATGCGGTTCAAAAGGTTTTTGGAAGTATCAAGGAGGAGTACGGCGGGATTGATGTCTTGTATAATAATGCATCCGTGTTCTGGGGAGAACTTGACAAAAGCATCGATAGTCTGGAGGTAGATGTGTTTGAAAAAATAATCAGAATTAACCTGTTTGGAATGATGTATTGCTCAAAAGCAGCGTTGCCGCTGATTCGCAGAAGGGGAGGTGGATCAGTAATTAATACGTCATCCAGCTGTGGACTGATCGGAGTTCCCGGTTGTGATGCCTACAGTGCTTCAAAAGGAGCAGTGATTTCCCTGACCAGATCCATGGCTGTCGAATTTGGACCCGAAAATATCAGGACAAATTGTATTGCGCCGGCGGCGATTCATACCCCTATGATATATGAAAGTGATCTAAATAAGAAAACGTTTGATGAAAAGCGTTTTCTGAATCAGGGTACGCCGCTCCGCCGCTGGGGGATGGCCGAAGATGTAGCCAATATTGCATTATTTCTGGCCAGCAATGAGTCCAGCTATATGAATGGGGCAATTCTGGTGGCAGATGGGGGTATTACCGTTTCCTGAATGCCGTCTATCACAAAATACTGTATTTGAAATGATCATAGATAAAAGATAGGGGGAACAAAGATGAACGTTTTGGCAGTGGGGTGCCATCCTGACGATTTAGAAATTGCATGTGGTGGAACACTTGCAAAATATGTAGAACAAGGCGCCGATGTCTCTATATGCCATGTTGCAAATGGAAATATGGGACATGCGGAAATATTACCGGAACCATTGGCCAGGCTTCGGGCAATGGAATCAGAACAGGCAGGCCGGGTACTTGGAGTTAAGAAGGTATTCAACTTAGATATAGGTGATGTTTTAGTGAACCGTTATGATAATGAAGCGGTAGATGCGCTTGCGGATGTTGTGAGGCTTGTAAAACCTGATGTTATTATCACCCATAATGACATGGATTATATGCAGGATCATATTGAGACCAGCAAACTGGCGTTCAACAGCAGCTTTATAGCCACTTTAGCGCATAAGTCAGTACAATATGCTGCGTACAATGAGTTCGTGCCCATTTATTTTATGGATACCTTGGCAGGAGTCGATTTTATACCCACCCATTATGTAGATGTCACCAAACAGATAGACAGAAAGTTAAAAGCCCTTGCGTGTCATGAATCCCAGATAAAATGGATGTTGGAACATGACGGAATAGATTTTTTGGATATGGTCAGAACCTGTTCCAGATACAGGGGGTATCAGTGCGGGGTTGCATATGCGGAGGGATACCGGCCGTGTACCGTTTATCCCAGGATGACAACAAAACAATTACTGCCATAAAGAGTGTAAATGATGTATATGGTTTGAAAGGAAGAGGGTTTATGAAGATTAACTTTAAAGAAACAGTTGAAAAAAGTTTATTGGAAGGATTCTATCCAAAAGGATGGGATATGGATAAAATTGACAGGTGCTGCAGCTACGGTCCAGAAGAAATCAAAGAAAGGCAGGCTTTTTGGAACGAGGAGTTTGAGATTGCAGCCTGTAAATCGCTAGAGGAGTTTAATGTAAAACTGGGCCATGAAATTGCGCTGGAAATCCGGGAGACAAGAGAAAAAGGACAGACACTGGCGCTCATTTTACCTGTGGGACCCATGGGAATGTATGAATGGATTGTATATTATCTGAAAAGATGGAATATTGCCTGTGATCATTTGTATTGTTTTAATATGGATGAATGGGCTGATAAAGATGGAAATACACTTGACAGCACAGAGCCGGGTTCCTTTCAATATGCAATGGAGCATGCATTCTATAATCCATTAGGGGATTTGACGGTGCCTGAATCTCACCGAAATTTTGCAACAAAAGAAAACCTCCCTGCTTACCCTGAGAAGATTAAAAGGTTGAAGGAACAGGGGGCGCGGCTTATAACAGTATACGGTATTGGCAGAATGTGTCATATTGCTTTTTGGGAACCCCATTTTGCAGCGGAGTTTGATTCAGAAGCATCTTGGAAAGAGCAGTGCTACAGGGAGGGCGCGCTGCTTCATCCGTTGACTGTTGAACAAAATGCGATAACCAGTTTCAAGAGCAGAACCCCTCTTGTACCATGTACAGCGAATACCATAGGACCCGGTTTGTTTCTCCAGTCTGACCGAATGATCGGAGGGGCGGATGGAGCGTTCTCCAGGGGAATGCAGTGGCAAGGGATGCCTTTATGGATGACCCTACGCTATGGTCCTTCCAGGTGGGTTACATCCTCTTATATCCCTACCATTCCCGGAACTCTTTTTTATCTGGAAGAGCTTGCAGGACCTATGCTGGCAGATTGCAACTAAGGGAAAAAGCTGCTTTGCGTGCCGAAATGCGGATGCAAAGCAGCTCTCTTTGTAAACAGAGTAACATGGAAGGGAAAATCAAATAGTCAGGTTGCCGGTAAATAGCTGGTCTAAAACGATGCAGACGGAGCCGTAGAGAGGGCTGTTCTCCTCAAATTTTGTCTTATGCAGTGTAATTGTGCGGTTATTGCGAAAGATACTGAGCTGATTCAGGGTGAACGCGATAGATGCCAGTATTTCATCCGGAAAGTACACAGCAGAGTGGCCGAACACCACGGTACTGATATCTATTATATTAATCAGATTATTAAGTGCATAGGCCAGCTGATCAGATATGTTTTGCAAAGTGGAGTAAGCTTTCACAGAAGTAGTACAATACTCCATCGTTTCCTTAAAGGTACTCAGTTGGGTACCGCAGGCTTCATTAATCCTTCGGATAATAACAGGGGCACTGGCATACAGCTCCAGACATCCACGACTGCCGCAATTACACCTGGGACCTTTGAAATCAATGGTAGTATGTCCCAGCTCTCCGCAGGAGCCGGTGGAGTTGTTTAACAATTGCTTATTGGAGACAATAGCGGAAGCGATTCCATTTGTAATGCCAATATATAGAAAGTTTTCTTTTTGCTGTCCAATACCATAATACATCTCGCAGAGGGCAGCAGCCTGCATGTCATTTTTAACATATATGGGTATATCAAATTTAGGGGACATATAACTTTTAATGTCCATCTCTTTAATATCAAAAAAATTCGTTACATTTTTAATAACTCCGTGAATGGTATCTACGACACCGATTGCAGAGATACCAATACCGAGTACCGGACGCTCTGTTAAATGGAGCAGAAATTCAGCCAGATGATATGTTTTCTCCAGAATGGTTTCGGAGGTCTCGTTATCCTCGAAATATTCCTGCTTTGCTGCTACCAGCTTTAAACTGAAGTCACTTAAGATGCCGAAAAGAAAGTCTTTTGAAATCCAAATTCCTGCAACGACCGGGGAAGTTGGAGAGATTGTGAGGAGCTTAGGCGTCCTCCCCAGATTTTTGGAGTTGGAGGGAGCTTCTGATTCTACAATAATATTTTGCTGTAGAAGTTCAGATGTAATGTTCGTCAGTGTCATAGACGTTAGCCTTGACCGCTGTGCAAGACTATTGCGTGTTGTTCCGTTTCCAGTGGCAATCAATTGTAATATTAGGGCGCGGTTATATTCTTTCACGCCGATGAGGTTTAAACCGGATTTTTTCATAAGGTTTCCTTCTGATTTGTAAAAAGTTTTTATTATATATTGTATCGCATTTTTAATTAGGTGTAAACCTCTCAAAAAATAATTTCCTCATTCATCAAAACTGCCAAAAGAAATTATGTGCGCTGCATAGAAGGTGTGAATGAATACATCTCCAGTTTGTTTTACTATTTTTTATTCCACGATAAAATTCTCAGAACTGAAATTCCTGTAGAATCTACCCTCTTTGGCAGTGAACCGAAGCACACAGTAATCAGGGTCAGTGACGCCCTGAGGGTAATACATGGTGTCACCCTCCTGCCATATCATCTCCTTGTAAAAACTATCCTCCAATACCTCCATGGAGCCAAGCAGCATAACGCCCCTGAAAAATCTTTTGTCACAAAAATAAATACAGGCCTGCGGGTTTTTCCGGTACTGGTTTACACGCAGAGACGACGTATTTGTAGTAAAGTAGAATACTTTTATTCCTTCCCTTTTTCGCGGGGGAAGCATGGCCTTTGTGTTAGGATACCCATTCTCATCCACAGAACTTATGAATGACACGTTTTGTTTGTCTATTAGGTTACCAATTGTTTGTACTGCATTTCTCATTTTCATCTTGTAGCCCTCCTTTCACAATAGCAGCAAATAATTTACCAGAGTGTTTTATGACTTTATGTTACCATAGAGTCATGATAAATTCTATATGGGAAGTGTAATGAATGAGAAAAATAAATATTATTTTGTAAATATATCAAGACAGTAAAAAATTCCTGTGTTAAAATGAACATTATGATAGGCAGAGAGAGGAATCACATATAACGTCAGTGGAGCGTGGGTTGAAACAATTCAAAGGAACGGAGGCTATGTATGGAAGTTAATTTAACAGAACTGGAACGTGTTCTAAGTACAGCAGAAGTGATCTATTTATCGACAAGCAGAGATGACAGGGTATCATCCAGACCTGTAAGCCCCTTGAGTATAGGTCTGCGCCTATATGTAAGGACATCAGCAGCGACCAGAAAGGCTGGAGAAATGCTTTATAATCCCAATATTGCTGTCTGTGTGGGAAATTTCTATTTTACAGGAAAAGCAAAGCCTCTTGGTTCTGCATTTGATGACAGGAATGCTAAGATAAAGGCTTCCTATATGCTGCGCTATCCGGAATCCTTTAGCGAGGAGGACGAATTTATTGAATCGGACGAGGTGTTTTTTGAATTATCAATTGAAAATGTGTCTGAATGGATCTATGAAGATCATATCCCCATTGGATTTGCACAACAATCAAAGATGGAAAAATAGGAGATCTTGTGATTATGAATATGACAGACAGTAATATAGACGGCGGAAAAGCATTTGATTGGGGCAAAACCTCTGAAGATTACGCAAAATTCCGTGATATTTATCCGCAGAAATTTTACGATAAAATTTTAGAACGTAAACTATGTATAGAAGGTCAAAATGTATTAGACATGGGTACTGGAACGGGAGTTCTTCCCAGAAATATGTACCGATATGGGGCAAAATGGACGGCCACGGATATATCAGAAAATCAGATTGAACAGGCTAAATTACTCTCAGAGGGTATGGATATTGACTATTATGCGAAATCTGCTGAACATATAGATTTTCCCGAACATTCTTTTGATGTTATCACTGCGTGTCAGTGTTTCTGGTATTTTGACCATAAGCATCTTATTCCAAAGTTATACAAAATGCTGAGGACTGGTGGACGTATACTTATATTGTATATGGCGTGGCTGCCCTTTGAGGATGAGGTTGCGGGGGCAAGTGAAAAACTCGTTCTGAAATACAGCCCCAAGTGGAGCGGGGCCGGAGAAACGCTACATCCCATCTCAATTCCGGACTGTTATAGAGAAAAATTTGAGCTTGTCTATCACGAGGAATATCCATTGAAGGTGCATTTCACCCGCGAGAGCTGGAATGGGAGAATGAAAGCCTGCAGGGGTGTGGGCGCTTCGCTCTCTGAAAGAGAAGTCGCTGCATGGGAACAGGAGCATATGAAGCTGCTTGCTGAGATTGCTCCGGCCGAATTTGATGTTTTGCATTACGGAGCAATTGCTGAACTTAATAAGAGATGAAGGGTTCTTATTGTCCTGCTAAAACAGGCCAATTGAGGTATGTAAGCTGATCATTGAATAGAATGGATTTCCATTTTTTTGAGAGGGAGATATATAAAAGTGAAAAGAATCTTTTATAATAACAATAAGGAACTGAGGAACATATGGAAAATTATTTTCATTTTTGTATTTTTTAACATGATATCTCTGACATCCGCCGTCGCAGCGGGCGTGATATATCAAAATGTCAATATTAAAAGTTTTCCAGAAATGATCTCAGAGACAATGAACCATGATTTGGGATATGATTTGGCGATTCTAATTATGTGCGGGCTCATATATCTATTTTATAGATATATACTAAAAAAGGAAAAACGAAGTTGGATCGATTTGGGGCTTTCCAGGGAGCATCGGTTTCTGAAGATATTGCAGGGTTTTGCATTTGGTGCGATTTTTGTAGCGGTATATATATCTATCCTAATTCTTATGAAGCAGGTGGAATTTGAGATGAGGCCCCTGACGAGTTCTGCAGCATACTCACTATTAAATGGTCTTCTCATCTTTTCCGGAGTGGCGTTTGCCGAGGAGACTACTTTCAGAGGCTATTTTCAATATTTGCTGGGTAAAAAAAATAAGTATGCAGGAATGGTATTGTCAGCGGTAATATTTGCTTTATATCATCTGGTAAATGCTGACAATTATACAATCGCGTCTCTTATTTATTTGACATTAGGCGGAATACTGTTAGGTATCATTCGACTGAGTGCAAATAATATCTGGTTTCCAATCGGATTTCATATAGCTTGGAATTGGATGGAAATCAGAGTATTTGGGTTGAATAATATCTCGGATCATCATTGGCTGTCGACAAAAATAGTACATAATACAATCTGGAATGGTGGAGAAGGCGGATCAGGACTTGTGCTAATATTATTGCAAGTGGCTTTTATCTTTGGCTTTGGATATTTTTATTCCAGGAAGCGAGGTGAAACAAAGTTGCTGTTCACACGTTCACAGTAACATGCATAAATACATCCAAAATCGCCTGCGGCGATGGGATTTATGCACTCCTGAATCATTTTCTCACGGTCTGAGCAGTAAATGCTCAGACCTGAGTGAACCGTAACGAAACAAACCTGGAAAATATACGTTTAGAATAGAAAATAGAACGATTATGTGGTACAATATGTATTAATTACAGACATGCCTTATCTGCCTCTTTCAATTTTCTTCATTAACGTGCAGAGAGTGAAAAAATAGCAAGAGCAGACAAGCTTTTTGTCTGTAAATCAATTTTATAAGGAAGGTGAACAATTGGAGAATTATACCAAGTATAAGCTGAAGGGAAATGAGGAACTGGCTTCATTACTGGCCGACAAGGATAAGCTGTTCGTCATTGCCTGTAACAAATGCTTTAAGGAATTTGAGACCATTGACGAACCAGATTGCGGTGAATTTGAGAAGATT
This sequence comes from Ruminococcus sp. 8Y-12, assembly GCF_058119865.1. Classification (NCBI taxonomy): domain Bacteria; kingdom Bacillati; phylum Bacillota; class Clostridia; order Eubacteriales; family Oscillospiraceae; genus Ruminococcus; species Ruminococcus sp. 8Y-12. The sequence goes on from NZ_CM176623.1 coordinate 3,509,650, forward strand.
GCCTCTGAACATGGAAAAACGATCACTGGCAGTACAAAGGTTGATTTTTTGTGCAATAAAACTCAGACTGGCAACAAATTACAGGATATGATTCCGGAAGGCACGGAGCATATTTTTGTAATTTCCTGCGGCCTGGGTATACAGACTGTTGCGGACATGGCAGAGATACCTGTATATGCGGCCAGCAATTCATTGAATTATACAGGACATCACGGCATGGCGCTGACCAAAAAGAGCTGTGATGCATGTGCCCAGTGTTATCTGAATATCACCGGAGGAATCTGTCCCATCGTTGATTGCTCCAAGAGTCTGGTCAATGGACAGTGCGGCGGCGCAAAGGATGGAAAATGTGAAGTGGATTCCAACAAAGACTGTGCCTGGGAAAAAATTAATAAAAAGCTGGAACAGCAGGGACGTCTTGAGGAGTTTTTGAGTCAGCCGGTTCAGGTACGCGATTATTCAAAGGTCAATTTCAAAGTGATCAATGATTATGTGAGATCCATCCGTGAGGAAAGATTCGCAGGCTATTACGGTGGTGTTCATCCATCAGAGCGCAAAGAGTTCAGCGAGCATCTGGCGCTTGTGCGTTTCCCGGAACCGAAGACAGTTGTGATTTCTATGTCACAGCATTTAGGTGCTCCGGCAAATCCCATTGTTCAGGCGGGGGACACCGTGAAGGTGGGACAGAAAATCGGTGAAGCCGCCGGTTTTATCAGCGCTCCTGTACACTCCAGTGTCAGCGGAACCGTAATTGCCGTTGAACCGCGGCTGCACGCCACAAGGGGCAGCGAGGTGATGGCTGTCGTAATCCAATCAGATGGAAAAAATACTCTGCACGAAACAGTAAAACCAAATAAAGATTATGAAAGCCTTACGCCGGACGAGATCATTGAGATTGTCCGCGAGGCAGGAATTGTAGGTATGGGGGGAGCCGGTTTCCCCACCTCTGTTAAATTAAAGCCCAACAAGCCAATTGAAGCCATTTTGCTAAACGGCTGCGAATGTGAACCGTTTCTGACCGCAGACCACAGAGTGCTGTTGGAGTTTGCCGACGATATTATTTACGGTCTCAAAGCTATGATGAAGACCGTTGACGCCCAGAAGGGTATAATCGTCATTGAGGATAACAAGCCTGACGCGGTCGAGCTTATGGAGACTAAAACTGCGGACTGCGGCAATATTGAAGTGGTAGTGGCTAAGACAAAGTACCCCCAGGGTGCTGAAAAAATGTTGATCAAGCGCGTTATGGGAAGACAGGTGCCCAGGGGCGGTCTGCCTGCAGATGTAGGCGTTGTAGTGAGTAACATCAGCACCGTGAAGGCTGTTTCTGATGCAATTCAGAAGGGTATGCCGCTGATCGAACGTGTTGCCTCTATAACTGGTGAAAAGATTAAAAAGCCGGGCAATTATATCGTGAAGGTCGGTACCAATGTAAAAGATCTGATCGACTACTGCGGCGGAGTGACAGATGATGATGTGATGATAAAGATGGGCGGGCCCATGATGGGATTTGCGCTTTCCGATTTGAATGTGCCTATGATGAAAGGCTCCAATGGAATCATTGCCATTGATACAGATCAAACCCAGGAAGTAGCATGCATCAAATGCGGACGCTGTGTGGATGTATGTCCTATGGAACTTTCACCGCTGTATTTTGCGAAACTTGCGGATGGGCAGGACTGGCAGGGTATGCGTGACAGGAATGTCATGGACTGTGTTGAGTGCAGGAGCTGTGAGTACATCTGTTCCTCCAAGATTCCATTAGTCAGCAAGATCAAAGCTGGAAAAAATGCCATAAGGGAGATGAAGTGATATGTTAATTACCCAATTAAAATCTAAGGAAACTATCGTATCACTGGTGGACGCTAAGAAAGTCTTTATCATTAACTGCCAGGGATGCAAAGAAGTTCATTTCCCCGAAAAAGAAGCCGAAGAATTCCAGAAGGAATTGGCTGACGGCGGGAATGTGACCGGAATCATTACGACAGACTATATATGTAATCCGGAAAATATGAAGCTTCGTCTTCAGAAACATAAAAGTGCCATCGAGGCAGCGGATGTGGTACTTGTATTCTCCTGCGGTGTCGGTGTACAGACAATTGCCGAGTACCTGGAGGATAAAAAAGTATGTGCAGCATGTGATACATACCCTTTGCCGGGATTCCAGGGTGTGACACCCTTAGAGTATGACTGTGATCAGTGCGGTGAATGTTACCTGAATATCACCGGAGGAATCTGTCCTATCACTGCCTGTTCCAAAAGCCTGGTCAATGGCCCCTGCGGCGGTACGAAAAACGGCAAATGTGAAGTGGACAGCGAAATGGAATGCGGCTGGGAGCGCATTTACAGACGACTGGCACAGCTAGGGCGTCTGGATGAACTGAAATGTCCTGTAAAGATACGCAACTACGCAACGGATGATGAAGTGTCTAAATAAACAGAGAACGGTCAACATACATGTAACTAAACGGATATACAAATATAGAATGATTAGGAGTAAGGGAGAATGAATATTAGCGAATTATTTCAACATGGTGAATTTGTAGTTTCTGCAGAAGTAGGACCGCCAAAAGGAACCAATATAGATCATCTTGTCGAAGAAGCAAAGACTTATCTGAAGGGGGTTACTGCAGTCAATGTGACAGATAACCAGTCTTCCGTTATGCGTCTTGGCTCACTGGCCACATGCAAGGTTCTGAAGGATGAAGGGTTGACGCCGATCTATCAGCTTACCTGCCGTGACAGAAACCGCATCGCGCTGCAGTCTGACCTTCTGAGCGCGGCTATGCTGGGAATCGAAAATCTGCTGCTATTGACCGGAGACCATACAAAGATGGGAGACCATCCCCAGGCAAAGCCCGTTTTCGATCTGGATTCTGTTTCTCTGATCCATACAGTCAAGCTGCTGGAATCAGGCTGTGATCTTGGCGGAAACGAACTGGTAGGGGAACCGCCAAAGTTTGCAAAGGGTGCAGTGGTATCACCCTGCAGCGACTCAGTTGATGCGCAGCTTGCAAAGATGGAGCGAAAGGTTATGGCCGGAGCGGATTATTTCCAGACTCAGGCAGTTTATGAGCCGGAAAAATTCATCGAATTTATGGAAAAAGCAAAACAATTTGGAAAACCGGTTCAGCTTGGTATTGTAATTCCGAAATCTGTGGGAATGGCAAGATACATGAACGCAAATGTTGCCGGAATCCATGTTCCGGAATCCATGATTGATGAGCTGAAAGCGGATAAAGAAAAAACAAAAGCAGGAATCACAGGTGTTGAGATCGCTGCGCGCATTATCAAAGAATGTAAACCGTACTGCCAGGGTGTACATATTATGGCATTGGGATGGGAATCCAAAATACCGGATCTACTCAAACTGGCTGGCTTATAATGAACTACGTGCTCTGTTAAGCTGTCAAAAGTGGATTGAGACAATTCTAAATAAGAAATCCCCACTTGAATCCATGCTTCATGGCATTGAGATTTATAGTGGGGATTTGAAATTTCACTTATTCTTATTAAAGCCTAAGGTCTTCTTCCAGTGAGGCGATCCATGTCTCAACCGCATCCGTAAGGACAAGCTGTTGTTCTAGAACAGCAATCCCTTCTTTGGGGATATCCGGGTTATTTTCCTTAATAGTCAGGTTCTCCTCTATATATGATTTTAAGATCTTCACATTGCTGCCGATATCTGTCAGACATCGTTTCTGCTGATCGGGAGAGAGGCTTGACAGGTTTACGATGACAGCGTTGAAATCCAAAAAAAAGTGAACCGGTTTGGTGGAAATATCCAGCATAAGTCTCTCGAATTCCCGTTCCCCGGCTTCTGTCAGGGAATACACTGCCTTCTCAGGCATCTTTCCTTCCTTTACAATATTGCTTTTCACTAATTTCTTTTCCTCTAATTGAATGACTTTTTTATATATGGATGGGGTACTGATTTTTACCCATTTAGAAATATTCCGGTACTCTACCAGTTTTTGAATGTCATAAGCGCTCAGAGATTCCTTTTTCAAAATCCCCAAAACAATTAAATCAATGGCTGCCATAAGCTCCTCCTTTTTCACTTGACAACTACTATAAATTATAGTAATATAAATACTGATAATGCTATAAATTATAGTAATATATTTCATGCTTGATGTCAAGCGAAAGGAGAATTTTATTATGAGTCAATCAAACAAAAAAATGGTGCTGCTGGGAAGTATACCCATACCAAAAGCACTTTTGGCACTGGGTTTTCCCACAATGATTGGGATGTTGATTAATGCAGTTTACAGTCTGGCTGACACCTATTTTGTGGGTGGACTGGGAACGGATCAGATGGGCGCGGTCACGGTGGCTTTTCCATTGGGGCAAGTGATTGTCGGTCTGGGCTTACTATTTGGAAATGGTGCTGCCGCGTATCTTTCGAGACTGCTTGGGCGGGGCGATGAAGAAAAGGCAGACAAGGTAGCCAGCACGGCCTTGTACAGCAGCCTTTTGGTTGGAGCAATCCTTATTCTCTGCTCAGTTCTTTTCCTGAAACCAATCTTAAAGCAGATGGGTGCAATTGAGAGTGTCATGCCTTATGCAATCTCATATACCAGTATCTATATCACATTTTCCATATTTAATGTTTTCAATGTCACAATGAACAATATCGTGTCCAGTGAAGGTGCTGCTAAAACAGCCATGTTTGCATTGATGGCAGGCGCTCTGTTAAATGTGGGTTTAGACCCAATTTTCATATATGTGTTAAACCTTGGAGTAGAGGGGGCGGCGATTGCCACAGCCATATCGCAGATGGTCTCCACAATAGTGTATCTGGTCTATATCCTTCGCAAAAAGAGTGCATTTAGCTTTCATATCAGAAAATGCTGCTATTCCAAAGAAATCATGTCAGAGATTTTTAAGATTGGAATCCCCACGCTGTTATTCCAGATATTGACCAGCCTTTCCATTAGTATGATGAATAGTGCGGCAAAAGAATACGGAGGCTCTGCGCTGGCTGCAATGGGGCCGCTCACTAAAATCATGTCTATGGGAAGCCTGGTTGTTTTCGGCTTTTTAAAAGGGTTTCAGCCAATCGCAGGATTCAGTTATGGAGCGAAAAAATTTGACCGGCTGCGTGAAGCAATTAAGACCTCTATTCTCTGGTCTACCATCTTTTGTGCGGCTTTCGGTTTGGCTGTGGCCGTATTTCCTGCACAGATCATGGGGCTGTTTACCAAGGGGGACACAGAGATGATCCGTGTCGGCACAGCCGCATTGAGGGCAAACGGCATTTCGTTCTTCCTTTTTGGTTACTATACAGTATATTCGTTCCTCTTCCTTGCCATGGGAAAAGCAAAAGAGGGCTGTATCCTTGGAGCCTGCAGGCAGGGTATTTGTTTTATACCTGTCATTTTGATTCTACCTAAGGTCATGGGGTTAAATGGAGTGCTCTATGCCCAGCCGGTTGCGGATATATTGTCGGCTGTCATTACAGTATTAATAAGCCGAAAATATGAGGTATGATTTAGGCTGATTGTCTGCTATAATTTATTAGGAAAGATTCTTTCCGAAATATTTTTGACAGAAAATTATGGGAGAATGTATGCAATGATTAAGCTTGGGAAAAAATTATTTGCGATTTTTGGAAATGTAAGTCTGGTGGTCTTTTTGCTGTCCGGATGTGGGAAAGATTTAACGGAACAGCAGGATTCAGAGCATATGGAGTCCACAGCCATTACTCTTTTAGCCTCTCAGAACTGGATCAGGGAAATTGATCGGATCTTGTTTCAGGAATTTGAGGAAGAAACAGGTATAGAAGTGCGGGTACTGCTGACTCCGGACAACGGATATAAATCCCTGGTAGGAACCTGTCTTTCAGGGGGAAACAATGCGGTAGATATTTTTATGTTTCCGGTAGGATCAGCACTGACCTCCATGGGAATTCAGAATATGGCAGTAGACCTATCGGACGAGAGTTGGGTGGCTGATCTGGAGGATTGGGCACTGGAGTCTGGCAGCTATCAGGGAAAAGTTATTGGATTTAACACATGGGGGATGGATTACGAAGGGATTTTATATAATAAATCATTTTTTCAGGAACATAATCTGGAGGTTCCGGACACATGGGAAGGGTTCCTTACACTTTGTGATCAAATCAGAACACTTGGGATAGTGCCATTATATGAAGGAATCAACGGTTCTTGGCATACCCGTTCCTGGGTAGACGGACTGACTCCTGTACTTTATAAAGAAAGACCTGACCTTCCAGAGTATTTAAATGCAGGTCCAGACCATAAATTTGCAGATATCAGCTGCTTTAGTGAAGGGTTGGAGCAAATCAGGCAGCTGTTTTCTGAAAAAGAAGACGGCGTTCCCAAATATTATATCAGTGACGGACAGGACGAAGATTTTAAAGGAAGCTATCAATATCTGAAAGAGCGCAGGACCGTCATGATGTTTACCTACTCTGCTTATGCCGGAGAATTGGAAGCATACGGAAGCCAGGATGAATGGGGGATGTTTCCGGTTCCACTGCTGGATCATCAGACGGTAATTTCCAATGGAGGCGGGATGGCGAAGTTCATTAATAAATACAGCCATCAGGCAGAAGCGTGTAAAAAGCTGTTTCAGTTTCTGGCAAAAAAGGAAAATCTGGAGCGCTACTATGATGCACGTACAGATTTAACAACATCGGCCTTTCGGGATGTAAAGAGCGTACATACCACAGATGCCACCAGGGAAGTCTTGAGCAGAAGTAAAGAAGAGCCTGTAGTCATGTTTGTGAAGGATGTATTTTATACGGATCCGAATCTTTATCAGTATCTCCGGGGATTCGCTAATGGGACGTGCAGCGTGGAGCAAGCTGTTAAAAACATAGATACATATCGAAAGGAGATGTTTGTACCAAAATTGACGGAACCATAAAAGGTAAAAAAATTTCTCCAAACAGGTAAAAAAAATCCTCATGGTCCAGGAAAGAAAATTGCTATAATAAGATCTGCAACTCAGCACTTTCTCGCAGATGTGGCTTTATTTTTCATCATAGGCGTTGCTTTAGCGAGGTCATTTAAAATAGATGGAAAATAAAGCAATTTTTTGAACTAAGACAGCAATTTTTTGAAATGATACCACAAATGCCAGATGCTATAATGAAAGAGAAAAGTGGCGGATCATTAAAAAGTGCTTTTTGCGAAGAGGAAGAGAGCTTCGAGAGGCTATTTAGAAAAAAGGAGGAAAATGAAATGAAGAAGCGTATTCTCTCAGGTTTTTTGGCAGTGGTCATGTGCGGAAGCTTAACTTTACCTGTTACAGCCGTGGCAGGAACCGGACAGCAGAACGCGGTGTTATCTGGCAGTGTTTCGGGTGAGGGAGGGCCAGTGGTGGAGGCATTTGCAGATACGGGCCGTCAAACCCTGAATTTTAACAAGGATTGGCGTTTTCAGCTTGGAGAGGTCAAAGGTGCAGAAGCGAAGGACTATGATGACAGCGAGTGGAGGGCATTAAATCTGCCTCATGATTACAGCATCGAAAATGACTTTGATACATACTCAGAGGCAAAGTCGGGAGGCGGATTTTTAGACGGAGGTGTGGCTTGGTACCGCAAGACATGGGTGGTTCCTGCTTCTATGGCGGACAAGCGCATCAGGGTTGAATTCGACGGGGTATATATGGACAGCAGCATTTATGTCAACGGCACCCTGGTGGGAAGTTATCCCTACGGATACAGCCCATTCAGTTATGACATTACAGACTATGTGGCAGCTGACGGTATGACGGAAAATGTCATCGCAGTCCGGGTGAACAACACACAGCCCAGTAGCCGCTGGTATTCCGGCAGCGGTATTTACCGTGATGTAAAGCTGGTTGCAACGAACCCTGTCCATGTAGACCGGTACGGTACGAAAATAACAACACCTGATCTGGAGAGCGAGTATACAGAAGGTGAACCGGTCACAGTAAACGTAGATACAGAGGTTGCCAACGAGAGTGGCAAGGATTCTAATATTACTCTCCGGCATACGGCTTACTTTAACGGTAGCCTGGAGACACCGGGCAGTTTAGACCCTGTGTCCACCGTGACTACGGAGCAGGCAATTGTAAACTCCGGCGCAGTAGAGAACATAAATACGCAATTATCCATAGCAGATGCCCACTTATGGGAGGTGGGAGACGGCGGCATGTACAGCCTCCATACTGAGGTACTTTCCGATGGTGTGGTGATTGATACCTACGACACAGATTTTGGGCTGCGCTGGATGAAGTTCAATTCAAAGAATGGCTTTTTCCTGAATGGGAAATATACAAAGATGCAGGGTGTATGTCAGCATCATGACCAGGGCGCCTTGGGAGCAGTAAACAATCCCGCGGCTCTGTCCCGGCAGATCCGTATTTTGAGGGAGATGGGCGTCAATGCCATCCGTTCTTCCCATAATCCTGCCTCCCGTGCCCTGCTGGATGCCTGCAACCAGCAGGGTATCATGGTCATGAATGAATCGTTCGATACCTGGTGGAGTTCCAAAAACCTCTACGATTTTCATCGCTTCTTTGATATACCCTGCTCTCATCCGGATGCACAGGAGGGCCAGACCTGGCAGGAGTATGATATCAAAAATATGGTAGACGGTTCTAAGAATGATCCCAGTATTATCATGTGGTCGATAGGAAATGAGATCGGTGAATCCTGGAGCGATAAAGGACTGGAAGTAGGTTCCAAGCTGCGCCAGTGGGTTAAAGAGGTTGACGATACAAGGGCAATTACACAGGCTGATCCGATTTTCTACAGCATTGATAAGCCAGCCTATGACCCGGCGAATAACCAGGCTCACTGGCAGCTGATCAATGGGCATGACGCCATGGGATTTAACTACGGTCAGTATACAGATTATGACTATGTTCATGAGAAAAATCCCAACTGGTTTATCTACAGTTCTGAGACTTCATCTGCCGTAAGTACACGGGGGGCCTATTTCCACCCGGAGGTGGATGACGACCCGGATGCCGGTCTGCACAGAGATACTTATCAGTGTTCCGAGTTCGACAACGACCGGGTAAACTGGGGTACCACGCTTCATTATGCCCTGCGTGAGGATGCAAAGCGCAAATATATGGGCGGGCTGTTCTTCTGGACCGGCTTTGACTATATTGGGGAGCCTGCTCCGTTTGCGGGAGGATCTTCCAAAAGCTCTTATTTTGGCGCGATAGATACCTGCGGTTTCCCAAAGGACAGCTTTTATCTGATTCAGAGCCAATGGCTGGATGAAAAGACCGATCCTATGGTTCATATCCTGCCCCACTGGAACTGGGAGGATGACCACAGCATAGACATTGACGGAAAGAGTCCAATCCGTGTTTACAGCAATGCCCGCAGCGTGGAGGTTTTCTTAAATGGTGAGAGCCTGGGCAGAAAAGAATTTACCTATTATCCAGAGACAGATACCAGCCTGGCCCGTCAGGACGATGGCAGCGACCAGGAAAACCTCTATCTCCAGTGGCTGGTACCTTATGAGGCAGGTACCGTTGAGGCTGTGGCTTATGATGAGAATGGAAAAGAAATTGCCCGCGATGTAAAGACGACTGCAGGTGATCCTGCTGCGATCAAGCTGTCTCCGGAGCGTCAGTCTATTACTGCAGACGGGGAAGACCTGTGCTACATTGAAGTGGACGTGGTAGATAAAGAGGGCGTCATGAATCCCAGAGCCAACAATTCAATCCAGTTTTCCATAAGCGGAAATGGCCGCATTGTTGGAACGGATAACGGAGATCCAACGGATTTTACTAACATGAAGAGCACCAGGAGATCTGCTTTTAACGGAAAGGCACTGGTTATTGTCCAGTCAACCGAAAAGTCCGGCTCCTTTACCCTGAAGGCTGTTTCAGCCGGACTGCCCATCAGCAGTACCACAGTTTATACAGTGGATGACACCTATGAAGAGGATGCCCTGTTAGGTTATCAGCAGGTGTCCGTTAGGACGAAAGCGGGAGAATACCCCAATTTGCCAGATACCGTGACTGCTGAATATCTGGACGGTACCAGCCAGGAGGCGGCTGTGACATGGGAAAAGATTCCGGAGATCCAGCTTAAGAATGCAGGTATCCTCAACATAAAAGGTACGGTGAACAGGGATGGGGCAGCGGTAAAGGCTACTGTGGAAGTCGTAGCCCCGGTGGGGGTACGGCCCGTCAGTGCAGTCACAGCCCCAGGCATGCAGCCTGCTCTGCCCGAACAGGTACAACTGGTATACAGCGATTCTTCCGAGGAGGCCTATGGAGTTTCCTGGGCAAATATTGATGGGGAAGATCTAAAGGAGGGAGCACAGCTTACGGTAGAAGGCACTCTGGAGGGACGGACGGACTTAAAGGCAGAGGCTGTTGTCCGCGTGGCAGCCATGGGTACCAGACAAAATATAGCATTGGCGGTAAAAGGAGCAGAGTATCCGAAATTTACGGCCTCCCACACCAGTACCTATGACCCTCTTTCCCATGTAAATGATGGAATTATTTCTTATGGTACGGATCCCAAAAATGGGTGGGGAAATTGGAAATATGCACCTATTCCTGAGGTTACTACCTTGGATTGTGAACTTGAGGAACCTCTTGAATTGAATAATATCTCTATGTATTTCAGAGAAGATGGCGGCATCTATATCCCTGAAGATACCCTGATCCAGTACTGGGATGGTACGGACTGGGTGGATGTGGAAAACCAGAGCCAGAGAACCGGATTCGTCTCAGGCAGTGAACAAATCATTACTTTTGACCCGGTGACAACAAACAAGCTTCGAGCCCAGTTTACACGCGGTACTCAGGACACCAGCGTCGGAAAGAAGGACTGCCTTGTCCTGACAGAAGTGGAAATCTATGCCTTCCCTCCCGAAAAGGGCTTTGCTACAGCTCAACTGGAAACTCTGACCGTAGGAGGAGAGGCAATCGAAGACTTTGACCCGGATCAGAAGGACTATACAGTGACCCTGCCCTATGGCGCTAAGGTACCTGAGGTGAAGGCAACAGCAGCGGATCATGGCACTGTTTTTGTGCTGCCAGCGCTTACGAACCAGTCTGCCGCTATGATTCAAGTGGCATCTGAAAATGGAAAAGTCACAGAAACCTATACAGTTCAGTTCCAGGAGATTCCGGCGTCCATCGTCTCTGCCAGCCTGCGGCTGGAACAGGATGAGGTGTATGAGGATTCTATGATCCCCATTCATGTAGATGCCATGCTGGAAAGCGGTGAATTGGCCGACGAAGAAAATCTGCGCATAAAGTACCGCATTGTGGACGGCGGTATACCTGCCAGAGCAGAGGTTAAAAATGGTATTCTTTATGCCTATTGGGAAGGGAACCTTCAGGTGGAAGCGGACATTACCCTGAATGGACAAAATAAAGTAACCAGTGCACCGTTGAATATTATGATTCTCCCGGGGCAGAGCGATAAGAAGATCATAAGCTACGCACAGGCCGTAGTAGACACCAAACTTAATCAGGCCCCCAAACTCCCTAAAACTGTACGGGCAACTTATGACGTTGGCCTTCCGAGGGATGTACTGGTGGATTGGGAACCTGTGGATCCTGCTAAGTATGCCAGTTACGGTACGTTTACCGTCAGCGGTACAGTAGAGAACCAGGCGTTAAAGCCTACGGTTACCGTTCGGGTGAGGGACAGACTGGCAGCTCAGAATGTTTCAATGGTAACTCCCATAGGTATTGTACCCAAACTTCCCGAGAGTGTACTTGTGTATTTTACAGATGGAACCTCCACACTCAGCCAGGTACAGTGGGATGACTATGATCCGGATCAGCTAAAAGCAAGCGGGACGTTTACCGTGAACGGCAGTACACAGCTTGGCGGTTTTGCTGTAAGCGCCTCTGTACGGGTGACCGATGATACGGTACAGAGCGAGAATCATGCGAAAAAACGCAATGGCTGTCCTTATTCTATGGCCATTACGTCCTTCAGCGAGGGAGGATCTGCGGTGGCCCTCAACAATGGGCTGCTGGATAAATGGACAGACTGGAGCAATCCAAATGCACAGGGAGATATCTGGTTTGGCGTAATTTTCGGCGCCGATTATCCGGAAACCCGTTATGTAGACAGCATAGTCCTGGATCTCTTAAATGACAGCAGCTGGGACAGAACAAAAATAACATCCTGTACAGTAGAGTACTACAATCAGCCAATTACGCTGGAAGATGTTCCCCAAAATGTGGCAAATTTTGATGCTGCAAACATGGCAGACCACCCATTCAATAATCCGGATAACTGGACTCAGGTGACTGGACTTAAACAGCCGGAAGCCTATCATTTCGGCGAAAACTCCCTTACCTTCGATATGGTGGAGGCGCCGGCCATCCGTGTCAAAACCAAGCATGAAACGCCAGGCGACACATACTATACTGCACTGAAAGAGATGTATGCCTATGGCAAGCAGGCGGTATCCAATGGAAGCTTTAGCGTATCTGGACTTAAGGTAGATGGTAAGGAATTTGAAGGGTTTGATCCTAAAATCCATGAATATCTGATTACCGGTTACGATGCCGATATACCAGCACTGGAAATGACGGCCGATAAGAATGCATCTATTACCTTGCTGCCTGCAACAGATATCAACAGTGAGGCCAGGTTCCTTATTACTTCAGAGGATGGGTTGAAGACGGAGACTTATACCATACGATTTAAGGAAAAAGAGATTCCGGTTGAACAAATCCGTCTGACCGCAGGCAAAGACAGGATAGAAGTAAAGGAAGAGACCTTCATAACGGCAGAAGTATTGCCTGAAGAAGCAACGAATAAAGAAGTGGAATTTTCAGCTTCCCCATCAGATCGCGTCCGCCTGGAAGCAGACCCGGCCAATCAGAGAAAAGTAAAGGTAACAGGAATAAAAGCAGGTGAAGTCACCATTACTGCCAGAGCAAAAAATGAAAGCCAGGTATTCAAAGAAGTAAAAATCACAGTAACAGAAAAACCGGTGGAGGATATTAAGGTAAGCGGTATAACCCTGACTGCTGTGAAACGCTCCATACTTGTGAATGAGATATCTCAGGTTACGGCACAGGTAGCTCCTGAAAATGCAAAGAATAAGGCATTAAGCTATAGCAGTTCCAACCCAGCAGTGGCATCTGTAGATCAAAATGGATTCGTAAGGGGAGTGAACGCAGGGACGGCAACCATCACAGCAGCCGCCAAAGACGGAAGCAATGTAAAGGGGAGTATTGTGATGACAGTCACAGCTCCAGTTGTAAATGCAGAGAAGGTTCATGTGACTCCATCCAAGAAAACATTGGCAGAAGGAGAAAAAGTCACCTTAAAAGCCGTGGTAAAGCCTTCCAATGTAACCGTAAAAGGAGTTAATTTCAAATCCTCTAATAAGAAAATAGCAACCGTTTCAAGTGCAGGAAAGGTGACAGCAAAGAGGACGGGTACAGCAGTCATTACCGTGATCTCAAAAGACAACAGTGCAAAAGCATCTGTGAAGATTACGGTGACACCAAAGAAGGTGAGAGGAGTCAAGGTAGAGAAAGTATCTTCAAGGGTGGCAAAAGTATCCTGGAAAAAGGTTTCAGGAGTGAATGGATATAAAGTATCTGTCTCTACAAAGAAAAACGGTAAATATCATGTAAAAGCCAGAATTAAGAAATCAGGTAAAACTTCTGCAGAGATTAAAAAACTTAAAAAGGGAAAAGTATACTATATAAAGGTTTCCACTTATAAGAAAGTTGGAAAGAAAACGTATATAACTACCCCAATAAATAGCGTCAGATACAAAGCAAAGTAAATCTCATAAGGCAAGCCCGTGGCAGAACCAGGAATTTGGGTTCTGTCACGGGCTTTTACTGCTGTGGGAAGGACGCATGCAGGAATGGTTGTGGAACAGCTTATAAAATGGTAAAATTAAAATATGAAAAAACAACCCATTGTTAAAAAATTGTTTGGAACTTATATTTTCTGGATTGTGATCTGCATTCTGGTTATACTGTGCAGCACCATATTCTACGTAGGTTATGTAATTAACAGCAATATTACGCAGACTCAGAGCCAGCTGACATTGAGCATTAATCAGAATATCGAAAACTATTTTGAAGAAATGAATGACTTCTCCATGGAATTAGTGAAATCACAGAAATTTCGGGACACAGCCCTGGACAGTCTTCCGGAATACTATAGGGGAGGTCGTAACACGGTAGATTTATTTTCTAGCCTGTATCTGGACGCCTATAAAATGATTCAGAAAAAGTATAGTCTCGGGATCATCACGGATCAGGAATACTATATTTGGATGGGAAATGAATACTTCATTGATCAAATCGGAAAAAAAGTTCCGGATATATATCAGGATTATGCCATGGACGGCAGCCCTGTGATCAAGTATCTGGATAAAAATGAATACCTGCAGAGCAGTGCGGGAAGCAGAGCGATCAGCGCTATAGACAGCCCGAAAGTTACCCTCTCCAGGAGTTTTGGAGGTAACAGTTTTTTGTATAACGGGTCAGCACTTTTGGAGGTTCAAGTAGAAGCAGAGGAATTTTTCAGGGATATCCGCAGGCTTTCTTCCGGCAAGAATGATGTGGGACTTCAGATTCATATTCTGAATGACTTGGGAGAAGAGATATTCTCAGAGACAGATTGGGACGGAAAAGCATTTTTAGATGAAAACGGGTGGAAAACAGGAAGTTTTTGGAAGGATGGATACTATACATTTGTCTATCAGATCTTTAATTCAGGATTATATGTCCTGTATAATATTTCTGTTTTTAATTACTATAATAAACTGTTTACATTCCTGGGCATTGCACTGATTTTCTTTTTCCTGATCACTATTTTGATGATCTGCGTAAGTTATCATGTATCCAAACAGATTTCAAAACCCCTCCATCAGATATGCAATGAACTGAGGAGGGTAGATATGGAACAGGAAATCCGATATCAGCCGGTAGACACGGATATTCTGGAATTGGATTACCTGTCCGCCACGATCGGTGAGTTAAATGAAAAACTGGAAGAATCCCTGCATCATATCATTACCCTGAAGAACTTTGAAATTCATTCCAAGCTACTGGCTCTGCAGGCCCAAATGCAGCCTCATTTTCTGGTCAATACACTGACTACCATGGGCTCTATGGCGGATGAGATGGGAAACATGGACATCGCCAGGATGTGCCTGAATCTGACTCAGATGTTCCGCTACATTTCCGCAGAAGATAGCCAGGGAGTCCGCCTGTTTGAGGAAATGAAACATGTGGATCGTTATGTGGAAATTATGAAAGAAAGGTTCCCTAATGCCTGCGTGGAAATTGACATTCCTCTAGAAATGATGAATATCCGCATTCCCAAACTGATTATCCAGCCTTTGGTAGAAAATTCATTTAAGTATTGCAACCGGAGTAAACCTTATATCCGGATTACGGGTGAGATGCCGGAAGAGGGAGAATGGAGGATAAAAATATCCGATAATGGAGCAGGCTTTACAGATGAAAAGGCGACTGAAATCTTGAAAAAGTGTGCGGAAAGCATGGAAGGAGTAAACAGCCTTTCTACTCAAATTGACGGCATGGGATTAGTAAATGTGTATGTCAGACTACAATTGTTTTACCGGGAACGGGTCTTGTACATCATCAATCAGGAAGGCATCATGATAGGAGGAAAGATATTATGACAACAGATCCGTCGGGCCATATCCAGGCCATAGTAGTAGAAGATGAATTAAAGATTGGCACGTATATTAAGCATAAAATAGAATACCTGGATTCTTCTATTTCCATTGCAGGTGTGGCCGAGAATGGAAGAGAAGCCCTAAAGCTGATTGAACAGTTCGAGCCCCAGGTGGTCTTCACAGACATCTCCATGCCGGTTATGGATGGGTTGGAATTATCCCGAATTATTAGGAATACATACCCCGGTCTGATTGTGGTAATTATTTCAGGATATTCCGATTTTACCTATGCACAAAAAGCGATGCAATACGGGGTATTTAATTATATTTTAAAGCCCCTGGAAGACGAAAAGCTGTCAGACGTACTGCTTGAAATCAAAAAGAGCCTGGTCTATACAAAGTCTAAGCATGAGCGTCAGGTGCTCTATTCAGACACCTATATGTTCTTGCAGACTTCCGGAATGCAGTATGCAATTTTTTCACTGTGTATAGGAAATCTGCTTTATGATATTGAGGATACGGTCCTGACAGAGTACTACCAGAAGGAACTTCGGGATATTCCATGGAAGAAGATCATGGAGGAACTTTGCCAGGATGGGTATAATTGGTATCTGGCAGACGAACAGGCAGTAAACCAGAAAATTGTGGGCATTCAAATGCAGGATAGAAGTATCCAAAAGACAGAAAAGCTGGCAGAACGTCTTTTAGAATTACTAAAACCCTGGACACGCCTGGCTATTCACATCGGTCATTCCGGAAAAATCCTGGAGTATGAGTGTGTATGGAACATGACCAAGCATTTAAGACATGTCATGCATCAGGAATTGATCATCGGGTGTCCCCAGATTCTGACGGTAGAAAAACAGAACGGCGGAAACCAGGATATGCTGGAAATAGTTAAAATGAAGCTGAGCAGTTATATTAAGAATTACTTTCTGTCCACGGACCTGAAAAGCTTTACCAATGAAATCCAGACTGTCTTAAAATATATGATCCAGAACCGGGCACCCCAGCTCAGCATAGAAAAAGTAAGCATCTATGTGCTAAAGCTGCTGGAGTTTTCCAGCCAGATCTATGAGGGCAACTTTCTGGAAACCATGCAGATAAAGCAGCAAAGATGTATAAGCCTTGCAACCACGGGGGAAGAACTGATCAGTCTGATGATGGAGGGGTTTCAGGAGATCGGCTGCTGCATGGACCAGATCTATGAGAAGAATCTTGATACAAAAGTGCTGGAATATGTGGATAACAACTTTCTGACCCTGGAAAGCCTGGAGCAGGTGGCAGATGTGTTTGGTTACAACTATACATATCTCTCCAGATTATTCAAGAAAATGTCAGGAATACCCATGAACAAATATATAACCGAAAAGAAAATTGCACTGGCCAGAAAACTGTTGAAAGAGCAGCCGGATCTGATACTGGAAGAAGTGTGCGAACTGTGCGGTTATAATGACTGCCGCTATTTCAGCAGAGTATTTAAGAGCCAGACAGGCGTTACTCCAAGTGAATACCGGACAGGAGAAAAAAAGGAGGAAGAAGATTGTCCTTTCACTGCGAAACCGATGCAGTGTAATTACGATTGACAATAAATATCTACTTGAAGTTCTGCCGGAAACTTCGTATAATTGAAAAAGTATGCATAGTTAGACAAATTGAGCTATACTGCTGAAGCAGAAAATAAACTGCATATAGCGGTTTTTAAGAACTAAGGAGATAAAATGAGAAAACTTGCGTTAAGCGATGAAATATTACTAAAAATAGAAAAGCCTGCCCGCTATATCGGCAATGAGGTCAACTCGGTGATGAAGGATGGCAGCAAGGTGGATATTCGTTTCGCCATGTGCTTCCCGGACGTCTATGAAATCGGTATGTCACACTTGGGAATCCAGATTCTCTATGATATGCTGAACAGACGGGAGGATGTGTACTGCGAGCGTGTCTACTCTCCGTGGACTGATCTGGATCAGATTATGCGTAAGCAGCATATCCCTCTGTTTGCCCTGGAATCCCAGGACCCGATCAAAGGGTTTGATTTTCTGGGAATTACGATACAGTATGAGATGTGTTATGCAAACATTCTTCAGATTCTGGATCTGTCGGGAATTCCTTTAAAAGCCGGGGACAGGGATGAAACCGTTCCCATCGTAATCGGCGGAGGACCATGTACCTACAACCCGGAACCGTTGGCAGATTTTTTTGATCTGTTTTACATCGGAGAGGGAGAGACCGTGTATTACCAGCTGTTGGATCTCTACAAGGAGTGCAGGGCGGCTGGAAAGAGCAGGGCGGAATTTCTGCGCGCAGCTGCCAGGGTGCCGGGGATTTATGTGCCTTCTCTGTATGAGGTTTCCTATCATGAGGATGGAACCATCGCCTCCTTTGTTCCCAAATATAAAGATGTTCCGGCTCAGATTGAGAAGCAGATTGTAATGGAAGTGACGGATACGTATTATCCGAAAGCGCCTGTTGTGCCCTTTATCAAGGCAACTCAGGACAGGGTGGTTTTGGAGATACAGAGGGGCTGCATCCGCGGATGCCGTTTCTGTCAGGCTGGAATGCTGTATCGGCCCACCAGGGAAAGGACGCTTCCCATGCTTAAGGAGTATGCCGCTAAAATGCTGAAAAATACCGGACACGAGGAAATTTCTCTGAGTTCACTCAGTTCCAGCGACTATACACAGCTGGAGCCTCTGGTTGATTTTCTGATTGAGGAGTGCAGTAAGAAGGGAATCAATATCTCTCTTCCGTCCCTGCGTATAGACGCTTTTTCCCTGGATGTAATGAGTAAGGTTCAGGATGTGCGCAAAAGCAGTCTGACGTTTGCTCCGGAGGCTGGCTCCCAGCGTATGAGGAATGTGATTAACAAAGGCCTCACAGAGGAAGTGATCCTGGAGGGAGCGGCCCAGGCATTTGAAGGCGGTTGGAGCAGAGTGAAGCTCTATTTTATGCTGGGACTGCCCACTGAGACAGAAGAGGATATCAGAGAAATCGCCCGTCTGGCTGACAAAATTGCGCGGCGTTACTATGAAATCCCCAAGGAGCAGAGAAACGGCAAATGTCAAATTACAGTGAGTTCTTCCTTCTTTGTGCCAAAACCCTTTACCCCTTTCCAGTGGACCAGGATGAATACAAAGGATGAGTTTCTTGGAAAAGCGAGAGTGGTAAATCAGGAAGTCAAGGATCAGCTAAATCGAAAGAGCATTAAGTACAACTGGCATGAGGCTGACGTCACTGTTCTGGAAGGTCTTCTGGCCAGGGGCGACCGGAGAGTAGGCGCTGCTATTCTGCGCGCATATGAAAAAGGTGCCCTCTATGATGCCTGGGGTGAGACTTTTCGAAATGAAGTTTGGCAGGAGGCTTTTGATGAGACAGGAGTTGACCCGGATTTTTACACAGTGCGGGAGAGGGACTGGGAGGAGATTCTCCCGTGGGATTTTATAAATATTGGGGTAACTAAAAAGTTTCTGTGGCGGGAGTGGGAGAGGGCGCAGGCCGAGCAAGTCACTCCAAACTGCAGGGCAGGCTGTGCCGGATGCGGGGCAAAGCTTTACAAGGGAGGTGTCTGCTTTGAAGGTGAGAATTAAATTTTCCAAACAGGGGGTTATGAAATTTATCGGCCATTTGGATATTATGCGCTATTTTCAAAAGGCCATCAGGAGAGCAAAGATTCCTATTGTATTTACAGA
Organism: Ruminococcus sp. 8Y-12; assembly: GCF_058119865.1. Lineage (NCBI taxonomy): Bacteria > Bacillati > Bacillota > Clostridia > Eubacteriales > Oscillospiraceae > Ruminococcus > Ruminococcus sp. 8Y-12. Next base: position 3,528,953 of record NZ_CM176623.1, read on the forward strand.
GGGATTCAGCCCTCATATGATAATGTCCTTTGCATCCCCACTGGGCGTGGGACTCACCAGCAGCGGTGAGTATATGGATATTGAAGTCAGCACAGAGATCCCGTCAGAGGAGGCTGTCAGACGCTTAAACGCAGTGATGGTGGACGGAATTCAGGTGCTGAGTTATCGCAGAATCGAAGATGGAAAGGCCGGTAAGGCTATGTCCCTGGTTGCTGCTGCTGACTATACCCTGGGCTTTCGGAGCGGACACGAGCCTGCGCAGGAATGGAAAAATCGAATAGACGCATTTATGGCACAGTCATCCATAAATATTTTAAAGAAAACAAAAAAGAGCGAAAAAGAAGTGGATATCAAACCCATGATCTATGAGATGCGCATGGCGGACAATGATCGTGTCTTTATGCAATTGGCGGCGGGAAGTGCGGCAAATTTAAAGCCGGAACTGGTGATGGAGGCTTTTGCAAATTATCTAGGGATCACACTGACAGAGTTTGCGCTGGAGATTAACCGGGAAGAACTCTATGCTGAGGGCATGGTATCCCTAGAAGATCTGGGAGAGGAAATTGGAGCGTAAACTGATTATCACAAGACAGAATGAGCGTATTGTCACTGCACTTTTTGAGAATGGCAGAGCGGTGGAACTGGGATGTTATAATGAAAATGTTCCCTCACTATTGGGCAATATTTATATCGGGAGGGTGAAAAATGTAACCAGGAACATCGGCGCTGCATTTATAGAGATCAGCAAAGGTGTTACCTGCTATTACCCGCTGGATGACTGCAAGAGACCTATATACACAAAAAAAGGAAAGTCCCCACATCTGGAGGCGGGCGACGAGTTGCTGGTGCAGGTTTCCCGGGAAGCGGCCAAGACAAAGCCCCCCAGCGTGACCGCAAATTTAAATTTTACGGGAAAATACCTGGTGCTTACCACAGGGAAACAGCAGGTGGGTGTGTCCGCCAAGCTGGGTCCCCAGATTCGGTGCCGGCTAAAGACATTGATTGAGGAGAGCGGCATCGGGGAGTATGGATTTATCGTGCGCACAAATGCCGGGAATGCATCGGATAGGGAAATATTAAGAGAGATGGAGACTCTGAAAGGACACTGTCAAAAATTGACAGAGCGGGCACAGTTTTTAAGTTGCTTTTCCCTTCTTTCCGAACCATCTCCTTCCTGGCTTGAGGCTCTCAGAGATACACGCACGGAGGGTCTGTCCGCTATCACTACAGATGATCCCGAACTGCATGGAAAAATGAAAGAATATTTGGAGCTTCACCAACCCGGGGATCTTCAGTTGCTTTGTCTATATAAAGATGCACTTCTGCCCCTGGACAAGCTGTATAATCTGGGAGGAGAGCTTCAGAATGCGCTGCGGGAGAAGGTATGGATGAAATCCGGCGCATACCTGGTCATTCAGCCCACAGAAGCTCTGACGGTCATTGATGTGAATACTGGGAAATATGAGAGTAAGAAAAAAAGGCAGGATACCTATCTAAAGATCAACCTGGAGGCTGCAGGGGAGATTGCCAGGCAGCTTAGGCTGCGTAACCTCTCCGGAATCATCGTGGTGGATTTCATAAATATGGACTCCCAAGAAGCAAAGCAGGAGCTTATGGAATATCTGGAAGCCTGCCTCAGACAGGACCGTATTAAAACAGTATTGGTGGATATGACTGTACTGAATCTGGTGGAGATTACCAGGAAAAAAGTGAGGAAACCCTTGGCGGAACAGATGGGAGAGGTGGGAAGATGATAAAAGCCGATCTGCATATACATAGCCGCCGCTCTGACGGTGAGTTCACTTATGAGGAGCTTGCTTTAAAGGCAATGGAATCAGGGCTGCAGGTGATTGCGTTTACGGACCATTATGTCAGCCCTGATTTAGAGCGCATAGGCAGACTGAATGACAACTACCCTCTTCGGATTCTGCCGGGAATAGAGTGTGCCGCATATTGTCCTGCCACTCATCTGAAGGCTCACATTTTAGGGTATGGGATCCGGGATTATATGCCTGTAGAAAAAGTGATGGAAGACACCTTGGCATCTTTGGAAAAAGGCGGATTGCAGCAGCTTACTCTTTTGCAGGAAATGGGGTATCCTATTACAGAGAAGGAAGCGCGCGCGTTCGGGGAAGGTCCCATGTTCAGCCAGCAGTTTAACGATATTCTTCTGCGTAAGGGTGTTATTCCCGATATGTTCGGCAGCTGGTATCAAAAGATGTACAAAGGGCACGGTCCCTTAAAGTATTCGTATCGTTATCCTGAGCCGATAACCGTTGTCAAGGCTATTGTCCAGGCAGGGGGTGCCGCTGTGTTGGCTCATCCGGGGCAGCAGAAAAACTACTGTCTGATTCCTGAACTGGCAGACGCGGGCCTTGTTGGATTGGAGCTTATACATCCCTCCAACAGTGCTGAGGACCAAAATTATATTTTGGAGTATGCAAGGGAAAGGGGATTGCTTCTCACAGGTGGCAGTGATTTTCATGGAAGGCTTTCAAACAGCGGAGGAGCGTTGGGAGAATATATAATTGACGCCAAAGAGCTGTTAAATCTGATTGATGCGAGGTAAGTATTACTGTTTAAAATAATTGTTCAAAAGTACAAGGAGGTTTTGATATGTTAAAATTTGCACATTTTAACTTTAATGTTTTGGATTTGGAGAAATCCCTGAAGTTTTATGAGGATGCGCTTGGGCTGAAACCTGTGCGGGAGAAAAATGCCAAGGATGGTTCCTTTAAGCTGGTTTATCTCGGGGACGCTGAGACTGACTTTACACTTGAATTGACCTGGCTGGCGGACAGAACGCAAAAGTATGATTTGGGAGAGTGTGAATTCCATCTGGCCTTTGAGACTGACAATTATGAAGGCTTTCACAAACGCCATCAGGAGATGGGATGCATCTGCTTTGAAAATGAAGCTATGGGCATTTATTTCATTACAGATCCCGATGGCTATTGGATTGAAATCGTACCGGCAAAATAGAACGATTGGCGAAAAAACAGTTGACGTAATAACCATAATATGCTATTATACAACAGTATGCCGCATAAAGAGGTCTAAGAGTTATGCAGATAACCACCACATTTAGCGAGTAATGATAATAGGAGGTGCCATATGTACGCAATTATTGCAACAGGTGGTAAACAGTACAAAGTAGCCGAAGGCGATATCATTAACGTAGAAAAGCTTGGAGTAGAAGCTGGAGAAACCGTTACCTTTGACAATGTACTTGCAGTGAGCAATGACGGCTTAAAGGTAGGAGCGGATGTAGCTGATGCAACCGTAACTGCCAGCGTGGTAAAGAACGGAAAAGCCAGAAAAGTGATCGTTTACAAGTACAAGAGAAAAACTGGATATCACAAGAAAAACGGTCACAGACAGCAGTTTACTCAGGTTAAGATCGAAAAAATCAACGGTTAAGAGCCATGATTACGATTGAGATTCATAAGAACGGGGAACAATATAAAGGCTTTACTTCACAGGGACATGCAGGGTATGCTGACAGCGGACAGGACATAATATGTGCTGCGGTGTCGGTGCTGGCTGTGAACGCCATTAATTCTATAGAAGCATTTACGAAAGACCGATTTGCCGTAAGGCAGGAGGATGGATTTCTGGAGCTCATCTTAGAAGGCAAGGTATCAAAAGAGGCCACATTGTTACTGGATTCTATGATTCTGGGTCTGCAGGATATTCAAAATAGTTACGGTAATGAATATATCAAACTGATATACGAGGAGGTGTAAGTGATGTTAAATATGAACCTTCAAATTTTCGCTCATAAAAAGGGAGTTGGTTCTACCAAGAACGGCAGAGATTCCGAGTCCAAGAGATTAGGAGCGAAAAGAGCTGACGGACAATTTGTAAAAGCTGGCAATATTCTTTACAGACAGCGTGGAACAAAGATTCATCCGGGCGTGAACGTAGGACGCGGCGGAGACGATACTTTATTCGCATTAGTTGACGGTGTTGTAAGATTTGAGAGAAAAGGCAGAGACAAGAAACAGGTTTCAGTCGTTCCAGTAGCAGAGTAGTACATGTGGCTTCAAATCAGTTTGGTTTGAAGCCATTTATATATTTAAAGGAGAAAATTATGTTTGCAGACAGAGCCAAAATCTATATCCGCTCCGGTAAAGGCGGCGACGGACATGTGAGCTTCCGCCGGGAGCTGTATGTACCGAACGGCGGTCCGGATGGCGGCGACGGCGGTAAGGGCGGGGACATCATCTTTGAGGTGGATGAAGGACTGAACACCCTGGTGGATTTCCGCCATAAACGCAAATTTTGCGCCCAGGACGGTGAGCCTGGCAATAAAAAACGCTGCCATGGCAGCAATGGAAATGACTTGGTTTTAAAGGTTCCGGAGGGAACAGTCATCAAGGAGGCGGAATCCGGCAAGGTGATTGCAGACTTGTCTGGGGAGAACCGCAGGCAGGTGATTTTAAAGGGCGGCCGGGGCGGTCAGGGAAATATGCACTATGCCACAGCCACCATGCAGGCGCCCAAGTATGCCCAGCCTGGACAGAGTGCAAGAGAACTCTGGGTGAACCTGGAGCTGAAGGTGATTGCGGATGTGGGACTTGTGGGCTTTCCGAATGTGGGGAAATCCACCCTGCTTTCCCGTGTCACAAACGCCAGACCCAAAATTGCCAATTACCATTTCACCACTTTAAATCCCAACCTGGGTGTGGTGGACTTAGAGGGCGGACGCGGTTTCGTTATCGCAGATATTCCCGGACTGATCGAGGGAGCATCCGAGGGTGTGGGACTGGGGCACGAGTTCCTTCGCCATATTGAACGCACCAGAGTGATCATTCACATGGTAGATGCCGCATCCACGGAGGGACGGGAACCCATTGACGATATTTATAAAATCAATGAGGAACTAAAGGCCTACAATCCGGAAATTGCAGCCAGACCACAAGTCATTGCAGCGAATAAGATAGACGTAATCTATGCAGGGGATGAAGATCCCGTTGAGCGTATCCGCAAAGAGTTTGAACCTCAGGGAATACGGGTTTTTGCTATCTCAGCAGTGAGTGGAAAGGGACTTCAGGAACTGCTGTATTATGTGAGAGAATTATTAGATTCTCTGCCGGACGAGCCCGTGGTGTTTGAACAGGAGTACTTTCCGGAGGAGTTAAATATAGATGAAAATCTTCCCTACACGGTGGAAAAATCCCAGGAGGAGGAAAATACCTATGTTGTGGAAGGACCTAAGATTGAAAAAATGCTGGGTTATACCAATCTGGAATCAGAGAAGGGATTTGCCTTTTTCCAGAGATTTTTAAAAGAGACAGGTATATTGGACGAACTGGAGGCCGCCGGCATCCAGGAGGGAGATACCGTCCGCATGTATGGTCTGGTGTTTGACTATTATAAGTAAGAGACAAAAGTACCAAACAGTAAGAGACAGAGGAAAAAGGAGAAGAGATGACAAGTAAACAGCGCGCATATCTGAAAAGCCTGGCTATGACCATGGACCCAATTTTTCAGATTGGAAAGGGAAGTCTTACCCCGGAGAATACACAGGCTATTGCAGAGGCTTTGGCCGCCAGGGAGTTGATTAAAATCAATGTTCTTCAAAACTGCATGGACGACCCCAGGGAACTGGCCTCCACCATTGCAGAGCGGACCCGGTCTCAGGTAGTGCAGGTCATTGGAAAAAAGATTGTCCTCTACAAAGAAGGCAAAGAGGATAAGAAAAGAATAGAGTTACCATAAAATAAATGGATGAAAATTATGTCGGAAGAGAAACGCAGAAAAGTTGGAATTATGGGAGGGACCTTTGATCCCATTCATATTGGTCACCTGATTTTAGGGGAAAACGCCTTTCAACAGTTTGGATTGGACTATGTGCTCTTTATGCCGTCCGGGAACCCGCCCCACAAACGAAACCGTCCAGGGCGGGCCAGTACACAGGAGAGGGTGGATATGGTTAAACTGGCCATAGCGGATAACCCTCATTTTGTGTTATCCTTAGCTGAGACACATGAGGACGGATATACCTACACAAAGGAGACACTGGAGCGGCTGACCAGGGAACATCCGGATACGGATTATTATTTTATTATGGGAGCGGACTCTCTTTTCAGCTTTGAAACCTGGAAAGAACCCCAGGGGATCTGCGATCTGTGTACGCTCCTGGTTGCAGTGCGCAATGACGTGGGGATGGAGCTGCTGGACGCGAAGATCAGCGATCTGAAGGAAAAGTATGGCGGACGTATCTTAAAGCTGGATGCCCCCAATATAGAGATCTCGTCTGGGGCTATGCGCAAGCACATATTTCAGCAGCGTTCTCTGCGGTACTATATGCCTGAGACAGTGGCAGAGTATATTGAAGTAAAACAACTGTACAGAGAGTGTGAAAAAGAATGAGCGGCTATGATTTGGAAAGAATGCAGAAAAAACTGAAAAAATATCTGGACAAAGAGCGTTTTGAGCATACCATAGGCGTGCGTTACACCTGTGCAGCTCTGGCCATGTGTTACGGCTGCGATCTGGAGAAGGCTCAGGTGGCAGGTCTGCTCCACGACAGCGCCAAGTGCATTCCAAATGACCAGAAGCTGAAGCTGTGTAAAAATCATGGCATACCAGTGACACCAGCGGAGAAAAAGAGTCCGTTTTTGCTCCACTCCAAACTGGGCGCCTGGATTGCCAGGGAGAAGTATGAAGTGGAGGATGAAGAAATCCTCGGCGCGATTTGCTGGCACACCACAGGCAAACCGGAAATGACCGTTCTGGAAAAAATCACTTATATAGCGGATTATATTGAGCCCTGGAGAAAAGCGGCTCCAAATCTGGACAAAATACGCTCTATGGCGTTTCGGGATCTGGATCTGACGATGTATGTGATTCTAAAGAGCACACTTTTTTATCTGCGGCAGTCCGGACGGGAAACTGATCCCATGACGGAGAATGCCTATGAATATTACCATGAACTTTGTGAGATAACAAGAGAAGAGAAGGAGGTAACACCATGAACGCGAAAGAAATGTCCCATATGATATGCAAGGCCTTGGATGAGAAGAAGGCAGGAGATATCAAGGTTATCAACATTGAAGAGGTTTCCGTTATGGCTGATTATTTTATTATAGCAAGCGGAACAAACAGAAATCAGGTACAGGCCATGGCTGACAATGTGGATGAAACTTTGAGCAAAGCAGGAATTAACCCACGCCAGGTTGAGGGTTACCAGACTGCGAATTGGATTTTGATGGACTACGGCGATGTGATTGTACATGTGTTTGACGAAGAGAATCGCCTGTTCTATGATCTGGAGCGCATCTGGCGCGACGGAAAGAGTGTGGCGGTAGAAGATCTGAGATAAAGGAAGCCATGGAAAAACACGAATATGCCACCATCCAGGAGCTGCTGAGATGTCTTACTGAGCACGGTTGTATCCATATTGAGGGAAATCAGGAGGTTGCGGAAGAAGCTTTACGGATTTTTCGAGATGAATATGGACTGCAGGACACTAGCTACCTTCTGCGCACTGACAGAGGTTATGAGAGGGAGAGCGTATACGCTTATTTAAAGTTGTTTCGTGCCCTGTTCCGGTACAGAGGTTCTTTGGAACAGGTGATGGAACGCTTTGGCCTCACTGCCCTAAAGCACAAAAGAATACGCCTGCTGAGTGCAGCTGAGGCTTTGCGGCTTCAGTATGCCCGTATCAGTATGCAGGATGCAAGTGTCTGTTTTTTAGACGAACCGCTCTTGAACTTGGACAGCGAAGCCATGAAGTCTGTGGTGCAATGGCTAGAATCCCAGTATGAGAGAGGTGTACATTTTGTCAGTGTAAATGCCTCACTTAAACATGCGCTCCTGCTTCCGGGGAACGCTTTTTATCTGGATAATGGCAGTTACATAGAGATTGAAAGAGAAGAGGATGAGCCCGCAGAGGAGGAACAGGAAATTTCTGTATGGAAAATTCCCGTTAAATCAGGAAATCAAACTTTGCTTTTTGAGCCCAAGGATATTGATTATATTGAAAGCTTAAACAGGTGCAACTATCTCTCAATCAGAGGAACCATGTTTCAGGTTCAGCTGACCATGGATGAATTGGAAAAGACATTGAAAAAGTCCGGATTTTTCCGGTGTCACCGTTCGTACATTGTAAATATCCAGAGGGTAGAACGGTTTGAAAAATGGACAAAGAACAGCTATGTACTGTTGCTGAATACCCCGGAGCACACACAAATCCCTCTGGCCAAAGGACGCATAGATGAAATGAAGGATACTTTTCACTGGTAGATGTTCCCCTGTTTCCGGACAGGGGAATTTGTCTGTCTCCATTCATCCCTGCACAGGCTCCACTGGTAGTTTTTTTGTTCCAGTGGATCAAAAAAGTTCTCTTTTGAGTCTCAAAGTATTGATTTTTTCCAGAGCTATGGCATACTATTCCTATACCAACAAGGAGGACGGAACAATGAAGGAAATGATTTATCTCAAAGATGTGTGCCTGTCATTTGGTACAGGATTTTCTCTTGACCATCTGGGGTTTCAGGTGATGGCTGGAGAGGTATACGGGTTTCTGGGTCCCAGCGGAGCCGGAAAGACAACAACGATGAAGCTGCTTACAAAGCAGCTGAATAAAAGCTCCGGAATCATCCGTGTGTTTGGAAAAGATATTGAGAAAATGGAGCGGGAAGATTTTGATCAGATTGGCATTCTTTCTGATACCAACGGACTGTATGAACGTATGACAATTGAAGAAAATCTTCAGTTTTTTGCCTCGCTGCGCCAGGTACCAAAGAAGGACGTTTCTCGTATTCTGCACCAGATACATCTATATGATCAAAAGAAGACACCCCTAAAAAAGTGTTCCAAAGGAATGAAGCAGAGAGTCGTGCTGGCGGCAGCTATTCTACACAAGCCTTCCCTTTTGTTTTTAGATGAGCCCACCAGTGGCCTGGACCCGGCAACCATACAGGCAGTACATAAGATGCTGATGGAGCTGAACCAGGAGGGAACAACAATTTTTCTCACAACCCACAATATGGAAGAGGCAGATAAGCTTTGCGGGCGCATAGGTATCCTGAATCAGGGCAGTATCATTGCCACCGGCTCCCCGGAGGACTTAAAACTGCACTATGCTAAGGAAGAGCTACTGGTTACCACCGCGGACCGGCAGAGGATCACCCTTCCGAAAACCCGGGAGGGATTCAAAGAGCTGCTTGCCCTCTCAGAAGAGGGAAATCTTTTGACAGTACACTCCAAGGAGCCAAATTTGGAGGAGATCTTTTTAGAATTGACTGGGAGGGAATTTTGATGAAAATATCTATGAGAAAAGTAAACGTACTCACCAAAAAAGACCTGAAGGACTTTTTAAAGAACCCTTCTCTGTTTTTGTCCTGCCTGATTCCACTTTTTTTTGTGGTTTTGTATGGAAGCATAGACTTTCCCATGCTTGGGGGCGGAGATCGTTCCATGTTACTGCTTAATATGGGGGTACTTTTAAGCACTACCATGTGCGGATCTATGATCACCTCCACCTCTATCTCAGAGGAGAAAGAAAAGTTTACCCTGCGTACACTGATGCTCTCAAATATCAGTGCGGGAGAATTCTTTCTGGCCAAGATTATTATGGGATTTGCGATAACAACCGTCTCTAATCTCCTGATTTTTTTGATTTCCAGAACAGCCCTGACCCAGCTGCCATTATTTCTCCTGTGTTCAATTTTGGGCAGTTCATGTATGATCATGTTCAGCGGTGTGTATGGGGTTATGGCCAGAGACCAGATGACCTGTGGCGTTTATCAGATACCGCTTATGCTGCTTTTTCTGCTTCCCACTATGCTGGGAGAGCTAAACAGTGTTTTAGCCGCGATCGCTAAGGTGACACCGCTAAATGCCATGCTTAGATTGTACTATCTGGGAGCAGATGGAAAGTTATTGTCCGCGGCGGCTCTTGGACAGGTGGGCGTCATGGCGGTTTGGATACTCATCTCAGCCCTGCTCTTTTCTTATGTTTACAAAAAGAAAGGGATAGACAATTAACCTTACGGTTTTGAAAGGTTATCCGGCCAATTGCAAGGAACTTCTATGGCAGAACCTCCCTGGCTTTTCTATAATGATCTTATCATGAATAAGATATAGAAAGTCAGTGGAGGTATTTTTATGAAAAAATTTTTATTGTTGATTGTCAGCGTCCTGTTATTTTACCTGGTGTTTGGAAAAAATGAAAAACAGTATCGTCCGGGCGCATACGAAGAGATGGAAAGATAGCTGCATATGTGGTATAATGCTCTTTACATAAATTATGGTAAAAGAGGTTTGATATTATGCAGCGTTTTATAAAACGTCACTGGTTGGTTTTGTTGATTCTTCTGGTGATATTGTATCTGGTCGTTGGTCTTTATGCGCCCTTTGCAGTTGGAAAAAAGATATCCTCACAGACAGTGGCTGATTTTGATGTGAACAGTCTTTATAGTGATACGCTAAGCACAGACAGGGCTATGCTGGTTGAGACAAACCAGAGTGCCCTGGATGAACGGATACGCCTGTTAAATCAGGCAAAGGAGCGAATCATCCTCTCTACCTTTGATATGAGGGAGGGGGAGAGCACCAGAGATGTTCTGTCTGTGATTTTAAACAAGGCTGAGGAGGGAATTCAGGTACAGATTTTAGTGGATGGAGTCAGCGGAGCCATTCGGATGGAGGGAAATCCATTATTTTATGCTATAGCTGCACATCCAAATGTGGAGATCCGCATTTACAATCCCCTCAATCTTTTGATGCCCTGGAAGAGTCAGGGGCGTATGCACGATAAATATGTGATTGTAGATGACCTGGCTTATATTCTGGGCGGGCGGAATACATTTGACTATTTTTTGGGAATGTATGATGTGACGGACAGCAGCTATGACAGGGAGGTGCTCATCTACAATACCGCGGCGGGTAAGCCTAAGAGCAGCCAGAGTTCTCTGTTTGAGGTAGAGGATTACTTTCACCAGGTATGGAACCTGGAGGTATGCAAACCCTTTCACAATGATACCTCGTTGTTGGAGCAAGAGAATGTTAGAGAGGAAACAAAAAACCTTCACACACGCTATCAGGAAATTCGAAAGAGTATGTCCCCTCTTTTTGAAGAACCGCAGTACCTGAAAAAAACGGTGGAAGTCAATGGCGTTCATCTTCTATCTAACCCGATCGGTATTTACGGCAAAGAACCTGTATTGTTTTACCAACTCTCACAGCTGATGCAAAATGCGAAAGAGAGAGTTATCATACATACACCCTATACGGTCTGTAACGGGTTTATGTACGATACATTGGCCGGCATTGTCAAAGAGGTGCCGGATACCACCATGTTGATCAATTCCGTTGAAAACGGTGACAATGTGATGGCATCCAGCGATTATTTGTACAATAAGAAAAAAGTGGTGGACACAGGAATAAAACTCTATGAGTATGACGGAGGTAATTCCTATCACGGCAAATCCATTGTAATTGACCATAACATCTCACTCATTGGTTCCTATAATCTGGATCTGCGCAGTACCTATGTGGATACGGAACTGATGCTGATGGTTCAGAGCGAAGAACTCACCTCTCAGCTGACTGCCTGTATGGATGCGTTTCAGGAGGACAGCCGAAAAGTGGTAGATGCTAAAAACTATGAAGTACCGGAACATGTCACGGTAGCCTCTATGCCGGTATGGAGAAAAGCGATGTACCGGGTGATTGGATTTGTAATGCAGGCATTTCGTTATCTGGTGTAAAAAAGAAAGAAGACAATCTATTGACAGAACTGGGGAGAGACCATATACTTGTGTTAGATTTTTCTAATACTTTATCTCACTATTCAGGAGGTTACATATGCTAAAACAAATATCCATATATGCAGAAAACAAAAAAGGGATGCTGCAGTCCATAACGGGTATTCTTGCCCGGGAAGAAATCAATATTATGGGGTCAGTGACCAACGACAGTGCCGAATACGGCATTATCCGGATGGTGGTTTCTGATCCGGAAAAAGCGCTGGAGGCTCTTTCAAAGGAGGGATATATTTGCCGCAAAACAGACGTTCTGGGGGTGGAGCTGGATGACAATCCTGGGGCGTTGAACCGGCTTTTAATCTCCTTGCTGGAGGGAAATATTAATGTGGACTATCTCTATCTATCCTTTAACCGTGATTCAGGTATGCCCATCATGATCCTCCATGTGGATTCCATCTATGAAGTGAAGAACTGTCTTCAGGCAAAGGGACATTGTGTCCTTTAGTTTTTATTATTCTTCCTGCAATTGTAATATTGACGGAAAGATTTAGAGTGTCCAAGCCAAAGTTGGCCGGACACTCTGTTTTTTATTAGCTGGTCTGCGGCTTTGTAAAGGATGCACCTGTATAAATCCAGACTACCCAAATGGAAGTTCTGGAACCGTTTTGTGAGGCGAAAGTCTTCACTTCACAGAGGGACCAGAGGCGGGTGTCAGGGTCTTGCTGGCGAATCCGCATCCAGTGCGTCTCCTGTGACTGTGAGTAAACTGTGTCATCTAAGACCAGTTTGGTAGAGACGTTGGTGTTGTTAAAAGTTTGTGATTCAACAGCCGCGGAATCATAAATAGATGTTCTGCGTATATCTGTTAAAACCGGAACAGAGGCATTCGCAGAGCGGACTGAGAGCTGAATGGATGTGGTGCTGGTATACTGCGCGGTCAGTATTAGTTTTCCCAGGGGAATGTTCAGGACATTTCCGCTTGCAGACAGATCAGCATTGTATACAAGTATTGTAGAGCGCAAATTGGGGCTGGTTACATTCTGATCACCAGATTTAAAGTTGACTTTATAAGTGGTCGGAGTATCCTCTGATACAGTGACCTCTGGATTAGGGCCCGTGCTGCCAGTGGGTCCGGTAGCTCCGGTGATACCCTGAATGCCAGTGGGTCCGGTAGCTCCGGTGATACCCTGAATGCCAGTTGGACCTTGAGCGCCAGTGGGTCCTTGCAAGCCCTGCGGTCCGGTAAGACCAATGATTCCCTGAATACCAGTGGGCCCCTGAGCACCTGTAGGTCCTTGTTCTCCTTGAGGTCCGGTAGGCCCAGTGATTCCCTGAGTTCCAGTGGGCCCCTGAGCACCTGTAGGCCCTTGCTCTCCTTGAGGTCCGGTAGGCCCAGTGATTCCCTGAGTTCCAGTGGGTCCCTGAACACCTGTAGGTCCTTGCTCTCCTTGAGGTCCGGTAGGCCCAGTGATTCCCTGAGTTCCAGTGGGTCCCTGAGCACCTGTAGGTCCTTGTTCTCCTTGAGGTCCGGTAGGCCCAGTGATTCCCTGAGTTCCAATGGGCCCCTGAGCACCTGTAGGTCCTTGTTCTCCTTGAGATCCGGTAGGCCCAGTGATTCCCTGAGTTCCAGTGGGCCCTTGAGCACCTGTAGGTCCTTGCTCTCCTTGGGGTCCAGTGGGCCCAGCGATCCCCTGAGCGCCAGTGGGTCCCTGAGTTCCAGTAGGCCCTTGCTCTCCCTGGGGTCCGGCAGGTCCTTGTTCTCCAATAGGGCCTTGTTCTCCTTGCGGTCCCTGGCAGCCCTGCTCTCCCTGGGGCCCCTGAGGTCCGGTCTCACCCTGAAAGCCTTGCTCTCCCTGAGGCCCCTGTTCCCCTAAAGGTCCGCGTTCGCCGGGCTCTCCCTGTTCCCCTTTGGGTCCTTGTGGCCCCTGCTCTCCCGAATCTCCCTTAGGCCCTACTGGTCCTCGGTCTCCCTGAGGACCTTGAGGACCGGGATTTCCCTTTACTCCCTGCTGTCCAATTACCCCTGGATCTCCTTTCGGTCCGGTATCGCCCCGTACTCCCTGAGGCCCCCGAGGTCCCATAGGGCCTGCCATTCCTCGGGGGCCGATCTGACCGGGACATCCCGGATCTCCTTTCGGTCCCTGAGGCCCCTGCAAGCCCCGTTCGCCTCTGGGTCCCTGAGGGCCTTGTTCCCCAGGAAAACCTTGCGGCCCTTGAGGGCCTTGGCAGATAGAGCTGTCATCCAATTGAGGCGTGCAGGAGCAGGGAGTATTTCTGGTCATATTGGTGTTTCGGCCACAGTTATTCATTATATAAAACTCCTATCTAATATTTTATTTTGATTACTTTAGAATATGCAGCTTTTCTATACATGCCACGTTGCATGAAAGCTGCAATCTTTTGGAACATAAAGCGAGGAAAAGCCCAATTGAGTCTTGGATGCCCATTTGGGAAATATGTCTTTGACTCTCACAGCCGGATATCATACAATAGTCAGAAGAGGAGATCTTAATTAAGGAGGAGTAGAGGTATGGAAAGTATGGATATTGCAAAAAACTTTGAGCTGTTGACAGTGAAAGATAATCAGACCGCTTATCGGGCCTTACAGGTATTGCGGGAGATGAGTGAAAAGACAGACCTTGTGTATGCCTATATGGATAAGTTGGGGGAAATGCTGGACAGTCCGAACTCCTATGTACGCACCAGAGGGCTGATTCTGATTGCATGCAATGCAAAGTGGGATGTAGAATTTAAAATAGATGAACTGATAGATAAATATCTAACACATATCACTGATAAAAAACCCATTACGGCGAGGCAATGTATAAAGTGTCTGCCAGTGATTGCCAAAAGCAAGCCCCAACTGAGGGAAGATATCATCGCTGTCTTGAATCATGCAGATGTCTCTATTTATGCTGACAGTATGCAGCCGTTGGTTTATAAAGATATTCATGAATCGCTGCAGATGTTACAGAGTGATGTATCATCTATCTGAATCTATATCAGAGAATTTGAGAGGAGTGGATAAGTGGTGAAACGCTGTATTGCATTAGCTGAAATAGTCGGCAAATAATTGATATATACTGGACTGTCAAAGTTCAATATCGTAAAAAGGAGAATGATTATGGCTATTTCAGCAGAAAAAGTATATCCCCGAACCGGAGATAATCAAACAATTTACTTAAAAAATGTGATCACAAACCCCAATATAACAGTTGGGGACTATACAATGTATAATGATTTTGTGAATGATCCTGTTATGTTTCAAGAAAATAACGTATTGTATCACTACCCAATTAACCATGACAAGCTGATTATTGGGAAATTTTGTTCTATTGCATGTGGAGCGCGTTTTTTGTTTAACAGTGCGAACCATGCGATGTCTTCTTTGTCCACCTATCCGTTTCCTCTTTTCTTTGAGGAATGGGATTTGAGGCTGGAAGATGTGACTTCTTCATGGGACAACAAAGGAGATATTGTTGTAGGTAATGATGTGTGGATAGGGTATGAATCTGTTATATTATCAGGTGTTACCATAGGAGACGGTGCCATTATCGGAACCCGGGCGGTTGTGACAAAAGATATCCCTCCCTATACCATTGTTGGCGGTATCCCTGCAAAACCAATCCGAAGGAGGTTTGATGACAAAACCATAACCAAGCTGCTGCAGATAAAGTGGTGGAACTGGCCAAAGGAGAGGATTGCTAAAAATATGGCGGCGATTAAGGCAGGGCTTATAGAACAGCTCAAGTAAATCTGAAATACTTGGCAACAACGGAAGCGTCTCATCCCCTCCGCATGTGTCACATTTTACAAGAAAACTTTGAATTGGTATGATAAGATGGCAAGGAGACAGAAAAGGAGACGAAAGATATGGAACTGAATGCAAAAAAATGTGTGATGGTGATTGATGAGGCCCTTCCCCTTGGTATTATTGCAAATACTGCTGGCATTATGGGAATTACGCTTGGAAAGTATATTCCGGAAACAGTCGGTCCGGAGGTGATGGATAAGAGCGGCAGCTCCCATTTGGGAATCATACAGATTCCGGTTCCGGTCCTGAAGGCTGATGGGGAAAAGATCAAAGAAATAAGAGAACGCCTCTACCAGCCTGAATTTAACGGCTTGATTGTGGTTGATTTTTCCGATGTGGCACAGAGCTGCAATGTTTATGAAGAGTACATCCATAAGGCTGCTTTTGTGGAAGAGAGCGGATTTCGTTATTTTGGGATTGGGATTTGTGGAGAGAAGAAGCTGGTTAACAAATTGACAGGGAGCCTTCCTCTGCTAAGGTAGAGACTGCATCATTATTCACCAAGAATAAGTGAGGATTCTCCGACCTATATAGCCTGCGAGAGGAATCACCTAAAACAAAAATAACGGCAGTGGCGTGTCTTAGATGGGACAATAAATAAAGGTTATTTAAGGTTGCCTAAAAGATAGATTAAGGTTGGCAAGTTATCATTATTTTATGATAACTGCCAACCTTTTTTTGTTCTAAGGAAGTGATAATTTGAAAGAACTAGTGAAAAAATCAATTGAAAATGCATTAGAAGGAACGAAAAAACATTCTGTTAGAAAGTAGGTGTTAATTTGAAAATCATATGTAAATACATTTTTACAAATGTAAAAGAGAGAAAAATACGGACGTGTGTCATGCTGCTGTCCATATTACTGTCAACCACTTTGCTGTTTGTATCGTTTTCTATAGGCGCATCCTATGAAAGTGCGCAGCGGAAAATGGCCCGGGGGATGGCTGGAAGCGCTACGATTTCTGTAACTGCATTAGATGGAGAAATAAAAGCAGGCACTCTTCCGGAATTATCCTCAATACGTGCCAGTGTTGGGATGGTGGAGGGAAGGGCACTATATCATGAAAACGGCTATTATGAAACGATTGACTTAATTGCAGCCGACCTGCCAACGCTTAGCAAAATCAATCCACCCCGTTTGGTAAATGGCGGTAACATTACCAATTTTTCCGACAGCCAGGTGATTTTACCAGACCGCTTTACATCAAAATATGGGATTCAAAAAGGAGACAAGATTACGCTTCAGATTGGAGGAAATCCGGTTTCTTTCACAGTTGCCGAAATTGCTGCTTATGATACCGTATTTCTTCGTCATACAAGGGGTGCAACGGCTCTCTTGCCTCTTTCTACACTGTCTGAATTATTAGGACAGACAGACGGCTATACGGAGATTTTAGTGGAACCAGCTGAGGGGATTTCTGCAGTTGAGCTTAAAGAAGAGCTGGAATCCAGGCTTCCTGCAGAAAAATATAAGGTCTCCGAAGTAATAAACGAAGCGCAAATCGCTGCAGATGCAAGACAGAAATCTATGCCATTTTTCCTGATTAGTTTTTTTTCTCTGACAATGAGTGTTTTTATTATTTATGGAAGTTATAAAGTAATTACTTTAGACCGGCTGCCAGTGATTGGTACCTTCCGAAGCATTGGTGCCACACAGAAGGCAGTGACTAAAATACTTTTGCTGGAGAGCACATTATACGGAGTGACAGGCGGTTTGCTTGGCATTCCTGCCGGCACCTTGGTTTTAAAAATGATTCTACAGGGAATGGGGAGATCTCTTTCACAGGGGATCGAAATACCGGTGGTGATTTCCCCATTTAGTTGTCTCTTCTCGTTTGCAGTGGCAGTCATGGTGTCCTTATTCTCTGCATGGCTCCCTGTGCGGCGGGCAAGCCGGCTGCCCATTAAAGACGTGGTGCTTGGAAGTGTGGAGGATCAGCATGTTCCCCGGCGTTTTATCCTGGTAATAGGAGTTGTCTTATTTGTCACCTCAATCATTCTTCCAAAGATAGTGTCCGGAAAGCTGCTTTACTTGGCCGGGGGTTTTTCACTGCTGGGGCTGATTGCCGCAACGATTCTGACTGTTCCGCTATGGACGAATTTGGTTTCCAGGGTGTTGGAACATGTCTATGGAGCCATCCTGGGAAATGAGGGCAGGCTTGCCGCTCGGAACATGCGGGATAACAAAAACGTGGAACAGAATATTACGCTGCTTTTTATCAGCATTTCAGCCGTAATTGCCATAACCGTTGTGGGAGGTTTTGTGACAACATATGTGAGCGACGTATTCAGGGATGCCGAGCTGCAGGGATTTGCAGATGGGTATATGGAACCGGAATTTGTGGATCAGGTAAAGAATATGGAGGGAATTGAGAAAGTGCTTCCGCTTCATGTTTACAAAAATCATATGCTGGCAGATGGCAAGACACTGAGCCGTCTGGAGGCAACCGACAATCTAGACTGGTACAGTTCCATGATGGCGCTTCAGTATACACAAGAAGGTATGAAAGAACAGGCGATTACTGCCTTTGAGGGGCAGCGGGCTGTTTTGTTAAGCGAAAGCTGTATCGAACGCACTGGCTTTTTGGTGGGAGATACCATAACACTGGCCGGCGATACCGGAAAACAAGATTATCTCCTTGCAGGAAGTTTTAAATCGAGAGCTACGGACGTAGAAGCAGTGATTGCCACTCATTACGCAGTTACGGATTTTGGAGCATCTGCCTATGATTTCCTTGCGTATACCGCCGCAGACCCCGAGGCAGTTATGATACAGATCCGAAGCTTGTTTGGCGAGACAGCTAATTGGAGCAGGACAGTGGAGGAGTTTAATGAGGATGCCCTGTCTACTGTAGGAGCATTTTTGCAGCCTATGCAAAGCTTGACTTATTTCATACTGATGCTGGCGACATTGGGAATTATCAATAATCTGCTGATCAATTATATTCAGAGACGGAGAAGTATCGCTATGTATAAGTCTCTAGGGCTGTCTAACTGGCAAAATATAAAAATGACTTTGATAGAAGGGTTTTCCTCCGGTGTGATTGGATCGGTCATTGCCATCTTTGTCTCATACATGGAAATAAAAACCATATTCCTTGTAGCTGGACCTAAAATTGCAATGGCACCTAAACTGGATGTGGGTACTTTTTTGACCGCCGGTTGTTTGGGCGTGATGGTAACACTGATTGGTTCCGTTGTCCCAATCTTAAAGAACCGTAAGATGAAGCTGGTGGAAGAGATTAAATTTGAATAAAACAAGAAGGTGGAGGTTTACAATGAGACAAGGAATAGGAACTATTGCTGTAGAAGGAAAACATATTGCAAAGGATTTTCGACTTGGGGATACAACAACAAAGGTACTTAAGGATATTTCACTGCAGGTCATGCAGGGGGAGTTTGTCTCCATCATGGGACCGTCCGGCTCCGGAAAAAGCACGCTGCTCTATATCCTTGGAGGATTGGACGCTCCAACCTGCGGACAGGTTCTTTTAGATGGTACAGATATATCCCAGTTTGGGGATGAAAAAATGAGCCGTATCAGGCGGCAGAAAATTGGATTTGTATTCCAGTTTTATAATCTGATTCCAAATTTAAATGTAGAGGAGAACATTCTGCTTCCGTTGCTCTTGGATGGGAAAAAGGCAGGCGGATACAGAAAAGAAGTAAATCAAATCCTGGAGATCGTGGGCCTGTCTGACCGCCGAAAACATACGCCCCGTGAATTATCCGGAGGGCAGCAGCAACGTGTGGCAATTGCACGTGCTTTAATTGGAAAGCCTGAAATTCTTTTTGCAGATGAGCCTACGGGAAATCTGGACAGCAGGACTGGAGCTGAAATTATGAATCTGCTGCAGGAAATTAATAATAGCATCGGCCAGACGATTATTATGGTGACGCATTCAATGGAAGCAGCGAAAAGCAGCAGCCGTATAATCACCGTGCAGGATGGGGGTATCGTCTGAGCGATTGGAGTTCGTTACAGGCAATAGAGATTTACATATTGTCAGCTCCGCACCTTTCGTAAAAGCGAAGTATCAAGTCATAGAAGTGATGTTTACATAGTTATAAGTTTTTTGGAGGTCCATTTTTTACGTGCAAAAAAGATAATTCCTACAGTGGCAGGCAGAATAGGAGAGAGAGCCTGGCCTATGTAAACACCCATATACCCGAGTTGAAAAGTATATGCAAGTAACCAACTGGCAGGCAGCCGTACGACCATTGCATCCAAGATGGCATTACACATCGCCATATTGGCCGAACCCACACCGATTGCAAAGGAATCAAGTGTATACATCACCGCATAAACCAGGCTGTTAATACTACAGCAAATTCGGAGATACATGACCCCCTCCTCCATGACGTCCTGACTGGCAGGTGCAAACAGCCCGATAATGTGTTCCGAAAACAGTTGTACCAGAACAACGATAAAGAGAGTAACGAGAAGATTTAGGAATAAACCGCTCCGTGTGGTTTTC
The DNA here is from genome assembly GCF_058119865.1 of Ruminococcus sp. 8Y-12. NCBI lineage: Bacteria > Bacillati > Bacillota > Clostridia > Eubacteriales > Oscillospiraceae > Ruminococcus > Ruminococcus sp. 8Y-12. Next base: position 3,548,963 of record NZ_CM176623.1, read on the forward strand.
TTCACCCGTTCAATGTTTGCCGCCCCCATATTTTGACCTGCCATGGCAGTTACAGCCTGTCCGATTGCCCAACAGGGCATGCCTGCAAAGGTATTTATCTTCAGTCCTATGCCTGAAGCAGCGGCTACAGAAACGCCATAGGTATTTAGCATGCCGGTAACCAACAGATAGGAAATATTCACAATTACCATCTGGACAGCAGTGGGAAGACCGACTTTTAAAATAGTGACCAGAGTATCTTTTTGTATCGCAAAGCTATGTAGCTTGAAATCGAATAGACAATTTTTTCTTTTTAAATGTATGATAGAGATTGCCAGGGAAAAACCCTGGGATAAAATCGTTGCATAAGCTGCGCCCTTGGTTCCCATATCCATAGAACCGACGAACAGAAAGTCTAAAAGGATATTTGCAACTGTGGCGATGGCTACAAAGAAAAGCGGGCTTTTGGAATCTCCGAATCCTTTCATAAGTGAGCCTACGGCATTGTAGCCAAAAACAAATATGGTTCCCAGGCATATAATCCGCATATAATCGCAGGCTTCCTTCATCGCCTCCACCGGTACCTGAAGGAAGGAAAAAAGGGGGGCATATAGGAGTAAACTGACAATTGTAACAACGATGGAAGAAAAAAACGACAGACTGAATAAAGTCCCCACTGTTTCTTTTTGCCCTTGTTCATCGTGTGCCCCTTTGTACTGAGAAACTAAAACGGTTCCACCCATTGTCATGCCGATACAGACCGAAGTGATGATATAGCTGAGCATGGAAGCATTACTGATTGCGGCAAGACCAGTTTTTCCCACATACCGCCCTACAATCAACATGTCAGCAATACTATAAAAAGACTGTAATAAATTTGCACCAAATAAGGGGAGTGCAAATCGTACCAGTTTTTTTGTAACACTTCCCACAGTTAAGTCTTGTTCTTGATTTTTCATAAGATAGTCCTTTCTACTTAAAATAAAACAAAGGCATCCATACACCGGCTGGTGTGGCCCTCTGCTCCGAATCCTGCGTCAAACTGCGCAGGAGTATAAATATTGTAGGCAGCAAAAAAGCCGTAGACATTTACACATTGTCTGCGGCCTGAAAATCATTGAATTAAGTTTAAAAGAGGGTACAATAAAAAGGCTTTCAAATCAGCCAAAGCTGTTGGATAAGCCGCCTCTCAAAACATTCTTTTTTGATTGGGCTCTACACAATGTGTTGCTTTATATATTTGTGCAGAGCATAAGTCAATACAAAACTTCCCATACAACATTGTCTTCGCCCCTTTCCGTAATTGTTATTGATACTATTATAGGGGGAGTTGATATACCTGTCAAGTGGAGAGACAGGAACCGCAAATTATATAGCATACCAAATTCATACCACTTCCATATTTTTTCTATACTTTTTCTTGTTATTGTTATCTCATAATAAGAATTTGTCTATGAAAAAGGAGAACAAACACATGGATAGCATATTGTTAGCGGCAAAATACTTAACACGCAAAAAATCACGTGCATTTTTGATTCTGATTGTGTTTCTTGTAATAAATATGATGGCGTTCTCAATTATTTCCATTCGGGAAGCCGCCAATGAGGCTTTAGCTAACCTGGAACAAAAGCCTCCGGATTATTTTTTCCTTGATTCGCAATATGAGATGAATCCAAATACCGTCGTGGCCGAGGGGAGTACAATTAGCTTTTTGTCGGTGCCACATTTGATAACAGACGAAGTAATTGAAAAAATAATGGGCACGGATAGAGTAAAAACTTATGCAACCCATTATGCTTTTTTATCGGGACAATTATCCGGTAAAAAAGGTACCCCGCTTACTTTGGTTGCTTATGACATTCCGATGACCAAGGATGACGCCGCCTCCGTAAGGGGAGTATCGGATTCTGATTTGTATTTAGGTTCCAGGATAAAATTGGCAGCAGGCAAACACATTACACCAGATTCTGAGCGCGAAGCAATGGTAAATGTCCAATTCGCTAAGCAAAATAATCTGCATATCGGAGATAAGCTGACTATTACTATGCCGGGGTATTCATCCGGTATAGAGGTTGCTCTATCCGGCATATATGAATTTGTGGATGATGCGGATGAAACGGAATCGTCTCCATCAGAGCTAAGCGCAAATTTTATTTACGTCGATTACGACACTGCGTTTGCTCTGGACGAGAGGCGACAAGGAATCATCAGTGTGAAATTTTTTGTTGCCCAGCCGGATCAGCTGGCAGACATCTGCAAACAAGTGCAAAAGCTGGATATCGATTGGGAAAAATATTCTCTGTTTAATGAGGCAGATGCGTCTGTGATAGATCCCGATTCCGTTAAGGCCGTATCAGATCAGTTTTCCGTCTTAACCGTAGTAATCATTTTAGCTGGATTTCTCGTTATCACCTTTGTCATGATGCTTCAAACAAAAATGAGGGCAAACGAAATAGCAGTATTACTCTCCCTTGGTTTTACAAAGGGCAAAATCGTATTGCAACACATTATTGAGGCCATGATACCTGCGGGAATATCCACAGCCGCTGCGTATTTTATAGGAAATTACTTCCTATCCAGCGGAGTATTTCATACAAGCAGTATATCTGTAGACAGTATCCAAATAGTAACGATAGTGCAGATTATTGTCATAAATCTCTGTCTGCTGACCGCATCAATATGGGTATCCAGTGCCCGGATTTTGTACGCACCTCCAAGAGCAATCTTTGAGAAGAACAAATGAGGAAAATATATGAATATTATCCAATGCGCAAGCCGATATGTTATAAGGAAAAAAAGCAGAAGTCTTCTTCTGATTCTGCTGCTAACCACAGTATTTATATTGATACTAACCGTTGTTTCTGTTGCTGCACAGGCAAATACTGCCATTGAACAAATGGAGAATCAATTTAGCAGGGAATTTGTTATAGGCGCGCAGAATGCCCCCGGATCACTGACACTGGATAAAATAAGTGAGATTTCAGCCAGGGATGATATCGCCGCTTACCGCTTGATATCAAATTCTGCCCCTGTGGAATTTGCGAACAATACCGGAACGCCTCTGGCAGTGAAAACGGATGGAGATAGCTGCCTTGTCAGCCCGGGTTTTGAACACGCAGGCACGCTTGTCAGCAATGTGACGTCAACTTCTGATGAATTATTTTCAGAGGGAACCTTAACGATTATTTCAGGCAGGCATATTGTGGAAAGCGATAAACGCAAAATATTGATACACCAAGAGTTGGCAGATAAAAATTCTCTGCACCTTGGGGATATCATACAGATGAAGTTTACACGGGCGATCACCCAGGACATGGAAAGCATGGGATATGATACAAGCCAAATGAGCACCGATATAATTCAAGCGGAAATCATAGGCATTTTTGAATCGCGGGGCGAAGAACAAAAGAAGGGGCTGCATCTCTCTCATGGGCTATATGAAAATTACTGCTATATTGATTTAGGGACCTATTCTTCGGTATTTAATCCAAAATCACAACCCTTTTTCTGTCAAGCAGCTTTCAGCATTTCTTCATCTTCAGATTTAGCCGTTGTTACGAATGAGATCAGAAATCTGGATTGGCCCGCCGGGCAGCCGGATAGCATCGTTTCTGATTTGGATGATTATGCTGACAAGATCGCGTCGCTTAGTTCTCTGTCAAACCTGCTTAAAATCGTATGGATTGTTATTTTACTTGTGTGTATCACCCTGATATACTTCCTGCTTTCGCATGGAGTAAAACAGCGAAAGCGGGAAATCGGCATTATGATGAGTTTGGGCCTATCAAGAAGCCGTGTTTTGATGCAGCACATTGCCGAGGTTATGATTGCCTCTGTAATAGCGATGGTGATTGCCTTCGCTCTAAGCGGAGGAATCGTACACTTGGCCGGAGAGCATATTGTCTCAGCAACCGTTCATCAAAATGACGGTAACGGAGCTTCTGTTTCATCGGACGCGGCAGGAATCATGCTGCTGTTAGGTTTATTGCTGATCCCTGCTTCGGTTATAACAGCGGAATTTCCTGTTTTACGAAAAGAGCCAAATGAAAACTTAAAATCTATAAGTTAGGAGAATCTTAAAATGCTGGAATTACAGAATATCAATTATTCATATCAACCGGGAACAGCCATATTGAATAATCTAAACAGGACTTTCCGTTCGGGCCGTGTTTATGCCATCGTGGGTAGTTCGGGTTGCGGAAAGACAACATTGCTTTCCCTTATGGGTGGGCTGGATATCCCCGATTCAGGGCGTGTCCTGTATAATGGGAAACCTCTCATGAAAAAAGACTTGCCTGAATATCGAAAAAAGGACGTATCTTTTATTTTTCAAAGCTACAATCTGATTGACTACCTGACAGCGGAGGAAAACTTAAAACTGGTATCTCCGCTTAGCGCGCTGCCTGTTTTGGAAAAGGTTGGCTTGAATAGTGAGATCGCCAAACGATATGTTTGGAAGCTATCGGGCGGGCAGCAGCAACGGGTTGCGGTAGCCCGTGCGTTAATTTCCGATTCCTCGTTATTGTTGGCAGATGAGCCGACAGGAAATCTTGACGATGAAAACGCCCACGCGATTTTTGATTTACTGCTGCAATATGCCCATGGTCCGCTGCAGGGATGCGTAATTGCCGTCACGCATTCGCCCGTTCTTGCCCAGAAGGCTGATGTTGTGTTAGAGTTAGAGGACGGTGTTCTAAAGGAAACGGATTCCCTATAAACAGACATTCGAAACCGTGACCATATGGCATAATATACAGTTTGCCATATGGTCAGTATTCTTGTATAATCATATAAATAGTGTAATGTAAATGGCAAGGGGGAGCAAGTGTGTTGGATAACAAAGTCAAAATACTGATCGTTGAGGATGATGAAAGCATCCGTGATATATTACAGGCGTTTATACAACAAAATGGATATCTGGTTGTGTCCGCTTCTGATGGTATTGACGGATATAATTTATTTGTTCGGGAGTCTCCACGCTTGGTGATTCTTGACATTATGATGCCCCGCATGAACGGATATGATTTGCTAAAAAAAATAAGGGAGTCATCGGACACTCCTGTCATCCTGCTGACTGCTTTAGGCAAGGAGCAGGAGCAGGCCCGTGGATTCGACTTATTGGCGGATGATTATATTGTAAAGCCCTTTTCGCATACGATTTTGATAAAACGGATAGAGGCAGTGCTGAGGCGAAACAAAACGGATAATCCGCCTGACGATATCATCATACTTGGAGAGGTGCAGTTGCGGAAAAAAAGCTGTGAAATATTATTCCGTGACGAATTGATTGACTTTACACCCAAGGAATATGAGCTGATTAAATTCATGATGGAGCATCAGGACCATGTGTTCACACGAAATCATCTGTTGGATATCCTTTGGGGAGAGGAATATTATGGAAACGAAAAAATCATCGACAACCACATTAAAAACATCCGAAAAAAACTGGATTGCGAATTTATTCAAACGGTTTGGGGCATGGGTTATAAAATCAGCAGCAAAAGTGCAAAGTAATCTTGGACGGAAACTATTTCTGCAATTATTTGCAATATTGTTTTTGACGTGCACCGGAATAGTATTGTTTCTGCAATTTTACTTACCCCTTCGTTATACGGAGAAAATTGCATATGAATTGGATACGCGGGCGCAAGAACTTGTAAATTATTTTGAAAGCCAGCCGTTGACGGAAACGGAAATGCAGGATTCTATTCTGGCATTTTGTCTGCAGAACGGAACAGAGGCGGAACTTTTTGATAAAAACGAAAACAGTATCTACAAAGTAGATTTCTCCCATAGCATATTGGCTGAAAACCCGGTGTATATCAGGAGCTTAGCCGCTGCCTTTATAACGAATGATCAAAATTATACTTTGGACATAGCTATTTCCCATAATAAAGGAACAGAGGTTACAGATGTCATAAAAGAAATATACCCCTTGATATTGATTGTGATATTTCTTGTTTCTGTTGTGATAGCGGTTATCTATTCAAAGCATATTGCTAAGCCAATAGTTGAAATTAGTAATATTGCCCGGCGAATGGAAAAACTCGATATGACATGGAAGTGCAGGATTAAAAGCAAGGATGAAATAGGTGTGCTGGCAGGCAGTTTAAATAGTATGGCATTAAAGCTAGACAGAACCCTGAAAGCATTAGAGGAGGCGAATAGGGAGCTGAAAACGGATATGGAAAAAGAAAAAGTGCAGGCCAAGCAGCGTTCTGACTTTTTTATGTCTATTTCACATGAGTTGAAAACCCCACTTACCATTCTGAAAGGCGAGACGGAAGGTATGCTGCAGAATTTAACTCCTTTCGACAACCGGGATAAATATCTTTTACATTCCATGCAAGTCATTGAAACCATGGAAAAGATGATTAAAGATATTTTAGCAGCAGCAAGAACACAGATGATGAATGATAATGGGGTGATGCACTCTGCTGACATCGGAAAAATAACTTTGGATATTATTCAAAATCAAGATGAGTTGGCAAAATCAAAAAACATTAAAATTCATATGGCATTGGAAAACGAGTTGTTTGTTATCCTGGAACAAGAGCTGTTTGGCAAGGCGCTTGCTAACATAATCAATAATGCTATCGTCCATTCTGAGGAGCATTCTTCTATTTATGTCACGACCAAACAGTCGGGATCAGAATGTATTTTGACTGTGAAAAATATGAGCAGTTCGATACCGGCAGATGAAATACAGCATGTGTTTGAGCCTTTCTACAAAGTTGATAAATCGCGAACAGGAAACGGAACGGGGTTAGGTCTATATATTGTAAAGTCTTTTTTGGAATATCATGGATTTCGGTTTTGTATTGCGAATCAGGAAAACAGTGTTATATTTACGATTGTCATGCCATTGAGTAGTTAAATATGAGTGAAACAGGCTAATGAAAAAACTTTTACCCTCGATACGCTGCGATAGATATAAGGAAAGGAATTAGATTGTTATGGATAAGAAGATTGAATTTAATGATTTTATTGCCACGGTCCCAACAGAGAATCAGGACTTTGTGAAAGAATTACAAGATCAATTAATAGAACTTGGATGTAAAATAGTGATTAAGACTGCCAAAAGCGGATATATGGTTTCCTATCTGTATAATAAAAAAACAGTCGCAAATTATGTGTTTCGGAAAAAAGGAATGCTTGTGCGGATTTATGGAGTCCATGTGAATGATTACGAAGATATCCTGGAAACACTGCCGGATGAAATGGTCCATGCAATTTTGAAAGCACCCATATGTAAGCGTATGGCAGATCCAGATGCCTGCAATCCAAAATGCTCTATGGGATACGATTTTTGGCTGAGGGGTGAACATTGCCAAAAATGCCGCAACAGTGCGTTTATGTTTTTGGTCTGCCCGCAAAACAATCCATTTATTCAGACATTAATGCTAAAAGAAGTTGAAGCATGGAAAAAGTCAAATTTGGGATAGCAGGAAATGTGTTTTACAGAGACTGTATGCAGGAACAGATAAAATGTACATAAGTTTTATATTATGTAGCTGTTAAGACAATAAACGGATATTCCTGAAAAGTCTATACGAAAACATGAATCAGGTGTATAATGAAAGAAAATTGATTTTGTATAACCTGATAAGACATTATGGAAACGAACACTGGGAAGAAGGTTGTCGAAATACAGCAAGGCGGTGATTTTTCGTGCTTGAAAGGGGCTTACAGTATTTCAAAAATTGGTTTCATAATGATGATAACAAGAAGTGTTATGATACTTACCGCGAGGAGATCGATCAATACAATATTAGAATCTTAAACTTTTTTAACGCCTTGGTGCTCTTACTGCTTGTGATCGTATTTTTTTCCGGTTTTTTTACGAGATATGTTGCGCCTATGCAGAGTGTGTACATAGGTACTATGGCCGTTACGCTGCTTGAGATCACTGCAGATAAGTTGGTTCTGTTTCGGGCAGGCAGGCGGACAGATGCGGCAGTATTTTTATGTATGACAAAGATCTATGCATTCTGCATTCTTTCCGGTGTAAACTACAGCCTGAATATGCCAGCTGTCAGCTTTTCCGTATTTATGATCGTGATGCCGATCCTGTTTATTGTAAGATCTATTAAAATGAATATCTTCAATCTGGGAGCTGCACTCACGTTTTGTGTCTGCAGCTATATTGCAAAGGAACCCTCTGTGGCACTGGCGGATATCTATAACTGTATTGTATTTTATCTGGTGGCATCCATTATATCCTATTGGATCGTAACACTGCGGATCGGGTTTATTAGGAATGAAAAATTACTGACTATTCAGAGGGATACGGACATACTGACTACGCTTCCAAACAGAAGACGGTTTAACATTTACGCCAGGGATGCATTTGAGGCGGACAAGGATAGAAGGATAAGTATTCTGATGATGGATATTGACCATTTTAAAGCATACAATGATTCAAAAGGTCATATTGCTGGAGATTACTGTCTGGAGTGTATTGGAAAAACACTCCGCAAATTTGGTGAGACAAACGGTATATTTTTTGCCCGTTATGGTGGGGAGGAGTTTGTGGCTATTGACAGGAATCGCGGCAGCAAGGAGTTGGAGGCAATCGCTCAGGGAATAGTGGATGCCATCTATGTTCTTGGACTTCCCCATGAGAGTTCTGATTTTAGGAGAATTACCATCAGCGTGGGATATGCCAGCCAATCAGATATAAATGCAGAAGATTACATCCAACTGTTGGCTTGCGCGGACGAAGCACTGTACCAGGCGAAAAGGCAGGGGCGGAATAAAATTGCAGGTTACCATAGAGAGGTGTCAAAGACCGAATAATAAATCACAAGTCAATGCCTTGTTTAGGAACCGAGACGCAAAGGTATTAAAAATTCCGGTATTCCTGTAGAATATGGGGCAATGTCATATTGCTGAAAATAAATAATAACGCCATTTGGCTTTATATAAAAATTCTCTGGACGAAAGGATTTCTGTAAAAGTATTGAAAAATCATCGAAGTAGGAGCCAGGCACGGCATTTAGCCTATCGGATATCTGTTGCTCTACAATTTTCTGGAATTTTGCAAGGGAGGCTTGGTTGAGGGGATATATGTCACCTAACATAATTTTTGTTCCGGTTTTAAAGTCCCAGGTATCAGATTGCCGTTTTGTTTCCCCGTGCGCTCCGCCCATATAGGTGAAAGTATCCATAAAAAGACTAACAATACACCCTGCATTGTAAGTGATCTGATAATCCATAATCAAAGAATAGCTGTTAAAAGGTCTTTGATTATCCTGTATATATTTTACATTTTCCAATGTCTGAGCGTAGAGAACCGTGCGGCTGTATTCTTCCATATGCTTCGCATTATTGGAGTAGTACTCATTTACGGTTTGTGTAGCTGCTGAACCGTTGGGTGATGTGAAACAGGGATAGTTTATCCTATAGACAAACACTGGCATCCCGTTGTAATACATGGTGTCTTTCAGTGATTTTCGTATTACAGTCTGCATAAGAACTCCGGAAAGGAAAGCTTATGATAAGATATGCAGAGAGTAGAGATTGGTGACTGTTTAATTATATCTTAACTTTTTATTGAGTTTTGAGGAAGACTATTGACTTCTGATAGCCGATATGGTAGATTAATTTCATCCAATAAAAGGGAGTAGCCGAACACCAAACGGTGGGTTTGAGAGCGTCAGCCGATATGCAGAAGCGTATCCGTATCAAATGAGATGAGCAAGACTTTTATTATGACTAAGTGCCATAATAAAAGTCTTTTTTATATCCTAGGAAAGTCCTTCGTAATTCCCTAGGATATAAAAAGCCCTCCGGGCGGGATCGCACTGGATTTGGAAACGGCATAATGAAAGGAGAAACAATGAATAGAAGAGAACAGCAAACAGAGATTCATGAGGCAATCGTGGCAGGGCAGATTGCGTTAAACAGCTTGGCAAAGGCAAGGGAACATCTATCCAGCGCTAAGAACTGGGGATTGTTTGATATGCTGGGAGGAGGATTCTTTGCCAGTATGGTCAAACACTCTAAGCTGAATAATGCTCAGGAGGAGATGGAGATGGCCAGGGAAAATCTTCGGATTTTTCAGAGAGAACTGAGAGATATTCGGGTACCTATTGACTTTCGCATAGACATAGGCAGCTTTCTCACCTTTGCCGATTACTTTTTTGACGGGTTAGTTGCAGACTGGATGGTTCAGAGCAAGATAAACGATGCATACGGTCAGGTTGAAGAAGCAATTGAACAAGTGAGTATGATTCTGGAAGATCTAGATCAGATGCACCACACACTAATGCTGGATGATAAGGGGGAATACTGATGGGGTGTCTTGGAAATTTGCTATGGTTTGTCTTCGGTGGGTTTATCAGCGGAATCAGTTGGCTGGGATTTGGATGTCTGTGGTGTATTACCATTGTAGGTATTCCAATAGGGATGCAGTGCTTTAAAATGGCTTCCCTGAGCTTTTTTCCCTTTGGTAAAGAAGTCCGCTACGGCGGAGGCCCTGGATCACTCATACTAAACATACTCTGGTTGGTTTTTTCAGGAATACCATTGGCACTGGAGTCCGCAGTGATTGGACTTGTGCTGTGTATTACTATTGTGGGAATTCCCTTCGGGCTTCAGCAGTTTAAGATTGCGAAGCTTGCGCTCATGCCTTTTGGAGCAGAAATCGTATAATTTTCAATTTTGACCCGGTCATTTTTCAAAAGTGACCGGGTCATTTCCGGAAATGACCCGGTCAAAACTGACTAAGTTGCTATATATTTTTACGGCAGCCAATATAGGTAGCTGCAAAATACAGAAGATATACGAATCCAAAGACTCCGATGCTCATAAATACAGTTCCCCAAAACTTTCCTCCCGAAAGCTGTTCCATCAGTATCAGATGATTCATGCACCTTGTCACAAACATGCTCAGCGGAATGGGAACCGCCAGAGGAATTGCAAAGTAGAAGAGCACATTTTTAAACACCAACTTTTGTCGGGTACGTTTCCCCACACCCAGCTTAGAGAGTATCCGATAACGAAAACGGTATTTTGACGATTCGCTTAACTGCTGTACAGCAAGTATCGTGGCAGCTACACAGGCGAAGATCAGGCCCACATAGAAGAGCGAAAAGGAAAATATTATAAAGGAAGACAGGTTGTTGTTCTCAATAGAGGTTCTGGTATAGAGGCAGTCCAGGTCGCCCTCATTGAAGCCAAAGGATATGCCCTGATCAAAAAACAGATCTTCCAGCTTCTCTTCCAGCCCCTCTGATGGCTTCTTATCCGTCTCAGCCGCCAGTGTGGTGTGATAGATGTCCAAAGTGCGGGCCAGCTTGTCTTCGACCACCGTGGTGTATCCAGTGCCGTTCAGGCCATTGCCAATCCCAAAAGAATCTGTTTTCCAGTCCTGACAGGCGAGTGCTGTGCCGCTTATTTCCAGCTTTGGCAAATCTTCTGTGCTCTGTCCCTCTTTCATACTGCCAAAACTGTAGAGCAGGTAATGTCCCTCCTCCAAAGCGGCTGGTGTTAGGTCCAGCATTTCACAGAGTTTCACGTAATCGCTGTAGGCAAGCACCGCATCCTGTATCATCCACCCATGATTCCCAAGCTTTTTAAAATAATCGTACAGTGCTGTGCTTTCAGACGTATAAAGAGGATAGATGTGGCTGGCTTTTACTTTAGCATCCTCATCAATAACCTTACGTATTTCCCCAAAATCCTTGTTTTCACCGGTAAGGGAAATACCTACGTCAAAGGTAGCAATCTGTAGTGTACGCGTATCAAAGAATTGTTTAAACAGTACACCCAGCTGTACAGCCGTCAGTGTAAGGGTGAGCAGCAGCGCCAGTGTCCCTAATGCAGCCCCTGTTTTTCGCAGCTTGGCACTCAAGTTTCTTGTAAGAAACAGCCGGTTTCCCTGATACTTGACTGTCGGGTTTGTGAGAATAGCCTTTGTAATGAAAGCAGTAACTGTTAAGTAGATTCCATATATGCTTATGATCAGCATTATAATTCCGGCAAACAGGAAAGTTCCAGCCTGGCCGCTTTCCATAATTACATTGCTGTACGCGCACAGCTCCAGGCATACGCAGCCGCCGATCAGCAGGAGTACAGAGAGGATAAAAATCCCCCAATGTCCCTTTTTATTTTCCAATGCCTCACTCTCATTCTTTTTTTCAGCATACAGAAGATCGCAGATCTTCATTTTTTTCAGCCGGTGCCCTATTTTTACAAGAGCCAAAAGATAGATCAGGCCAAAGTAAAGCAGTGAGAGCCCAAGGGCTTTTGGGGAGAAGGTAAACCGGATCTGATAATGAACCCCGAATACCTTCATGACCAGAAGGGCTAAAAATTGGTAGATTAAGGTACCAAATAGCACCCCACCTGCAAATGCAGCTCCCCCCATCAGCAGACTCTCTCTGCGATACAGGCGCACAATATCTCTGTTGGAGATGCCGAGCAGCATGTAGGTGCCGAATTCCTTGCTGCGTCTTTCCAGCATAAAGCGCATCATATAAAAGATCAGCCAGCCAATCACAAACACCACAATGCAGGAGATAAAGATTATGACAGCTCCCAGTATACCCAATCCACTGCTCAAAGCCTGTATTTCTTCTGAAAAGATCAGAGTGTTAAAAGAATAGACCAGGGCAATGGCAAGTATTACGGTGATGAGATAGATCACGTAATCCCTGGAAGAACGCCTGGCATTGCGCAAAGCTAATTTACTGAGCATCGGATACGTCACCTCCCAGCAGAGTCACCACATCCAAAATCTCATTAAAAAATTCACGGCGGCTCTTTTCTCCCCTGCGTAGTTCGCTGAAAATGCGGCCGTCCTTCAGAAACAGGATTCTGCTGCAGTAACTTGCAGTAAATACGTCGTGGGTAACCATGAGAATGGTAGCCCCCATCTCCCGGTTCATGCGGGAGAAACTATCCAGCAGCATACCGGCTGACTTGGAGTCCAGGGCTCCAGTGGGTTCATCAGCCAGGATTAGCTTGGGATGGTTGATCAGCGCCCGCGCACAGGCGCACCGCTGTTTTTGGCCTCCGGATACCTCATATGGAAATTTCTCAAGAATGTCCGCGATTCCCAGATTCTCTGCGATTGTACGCACCATGTCAGTGATCTTGGAAGAATCCACGCCACGGATCGCAGGAGCCAGTCCAATGTTCTCCTCAATAGTAAGAGTATCTAAGAGGTTAAAGTCCTGGAATACAAAACCCAGATTCTGCTGCCGGAAGTCTGCCAGATCTTCATCTTCCAATGAAGTGATGTCGCGTCCCTCCAGCCAGATATGCCCCGCTGTGGCGGAATCTATGGTGGAGATGCAGTTTAAGAGCGTGGTTTTTCCGCTTCCGCTGGCTCCCATGATTCCAAAGTATTCTCCGGACTCCACCTCAAAGGAGATCCGGTCAATGGCCTTTGTCACCAAGTTCTTAGTTCCATAATACTTTTCCATATTTTCAATTTTCAGCAATGTGTTCATAAATTATCGCTCCTCTCTGTAAAGATAGTATAGCAGGAAACAGAGCACCGGGGTACTTACAGAATTGTAAGTACCCCGGCGCCTTTACACATCCTCGGGTCGATGCATTCTTCCTTTGGGAAATCCCAGAGTAATACAGGTATATTTATCAGCTTCAGAGTCCGCCTGTATGGTAAGGCCCAATTTTGTGCAGAGCTTTCGACAAAGATACAACCCCATTCCGGTAGAATTTGTGTTTTTTCGGTCATTTCCGGTAAATCCCTTTTCAAATATTCGGGGGAGATCCTCCGGTGCAATCCCCTTTCCGTTGTCCCATACTTCCAAAAATACTGCCTGTCTGGTTTCCCTCAAAGAAAAACGCAGTTGGGGATGCCTGTCAGAATGATATTTTACCGCGTTGGATACTAGCTGACCGACAATGAAGGTCACCCATTTTTCATCTGTGTAAGCCGTGTCCGTGCGCTCATCCGTAGAGACCTGAATCCCCCCCTCCAGAAGCTGTGTCCGGTAATCCATAAGCGCTGCCCCAACTGCGTCATAGATGGGAAATTTTCGGATAAAATAATCATTCTCCACTTGGCCGCTGCGTGCATAGTACAGGGACTGTTCCACCAAACAGCGGATGTGGAACAGCTCCGCGCTGATTTTTCTGGTGGCAGGGGAGGGATGGTTTTTACAGAGCAGTTCAATGGCCAGGATGGGTGTTTTGATCTCATGAATCCATTCTTCTATATATTCTTTATAATCCCGAAAATCAGACTTGGCCTGTCCGATTTCTTCCAGCATGGACTTGTTGGCTGTTCTCAGCATTTGATAATATATTTTTTCTTGCATACAGTGAGGCTTTGGAATCAGCTCGGCAATCAAATACTTTTGGTCCAGTCCTGCAAGCTGGCTTTTCATCCGGTGGTATTTCCCGGAAAGCTGGACGTAGTTCAGTCCACCTGCTCCCAGGAGAATGAGCAGCCACACAATCCAGATCAGAGCCACGGAGCTGAGATCCAGCCCTAGCAGAAAAAGATAGAAGGATAAACCTGCGGCTGCGGACAAGTTCAGAATCAGTATCCCAAGCTTTTCATCTATATACTCAAATACACTCATGATTATTCCTCCACTTTCAACTGATATCCGGTTCCGGGAATCGTCCGGATAAAGTTTGTCAGTCCAATGCCCGCAAGCCTTTTGCGCAGGCGGGAAAGGTTGACGTTTAAGATATTCTCATCCACATACAGCTTACTCTCCCAGAGATATTCAATCAGATCATCTCTGGGTACAGGGCAGTCCTGGTTTAAAAAGAGGTAATAGAGGATCTTTATCTCATTTTTGCTGAGATCCAAAATGCTGTCCCCATAACGAATCTGCCCCAGCACCAGATTCAGGACAACCCCGGAGAACTCCAAAGCCTCCTGTACCTGACTGCTTCTCGACAGCAGACGGCGTATACGCGCCAGCAGTACAGGCAAATTATAGGGTTTTCGGATATAGTCATCGCCTCCCAAGGTAATCCCCTTTAGTTCATCCAGGTCACTGCTGCGTCCAGTGACAAATATAATGGGAATCTGAGATTTCCTGCGTATTTCCCGGCACAGCGCATACCCGTCAAAGTGGCCCAGGTTAATGTCCAGCAGCAGTAAGTCCGCCACGGACTCTTCTAAAACAGAGGGGATATTTGAAAAGTCTTCAGGTATAATTGTATGAAACCCCTGCCTCTGCAGATAAGAGCTGATCTCTTCACGCACCGTCTGGTTGTCTTCTATAATTGCAATTGTATTCATTTTCCATCCTCCCAGGTTCTTTCCTGGTAAGTATACCAAAAATAACACAGTTTTGGGAAAAAAATGCGTCCTGCGAGTTGGTTTTTTATTGGGCAATTGATTGGCAATTTTGATGAAGAAATAATTTTGCGAACATGTTCATTTATTGTTATCTTGACATTATATGTAAAATTATTTATACTAAGACCAATCGATATCAATAATTGTTTAACTATTCAGATAGAGGAAGAAAATTATGGCGAAAAATGTAACAATGGCGGATATTGCGTCTAAAGTTGGTGTGAGTATAGTAGCAGTATCAAAGGCCCTGTCCGGCAAACCGGGCGTAAGTGATGAATTGCGTTTCAGAATCAAACAGGTGGCACAGCAGTTGGGATATGTGCAAATCACCTCTACTAAACCGGGCGTTACGGAGACGGGCAACATAGGGGTGCTCATTCCGGAACACTACTATGGATATTCCTTTTCCTTTTATGGACAAATGTACGAGAAGGTCGTAAGGGCGCTGTACAACAACAAATATTATGGAATTTTGGAACTGATTGCCGAAGAGGATGAAAAAGAGGGAAATCCTCCCCAGGTACTGATTGACGACAAGGTAGACGGACTGATTCTCTTAGGGCCAATAGATGAGAACTATATTGAGAAGATTGTCCGGCAGACGAAACTGCCCGTCTTTTTCCTTGACACCTATTCACCCGCCGGTACCTTTGATACAGTCATTTCAAACGGGTATTACGGAATGTATATGGTTACTAATTATCTGATCAGCCAGGGGCACAAAAAAATTGGCTTTGTGGGGAATGTTGACGCCACCAATAGTATTACGGACCGGTATTGGGGGTATCGCAGAGCATTACGGGAAAACAATCTACCTTTTGAGGAGAGCTGGGAAATACCGGACCGTGATGAGACTGGAAAAATTTTTGAAAAGATTTTGGATTCAGCGCAGGGAATGGATGCCTATGCCTGCAACTGTGATTTTGCAGCCCGCTACGTGATCCAAAATCTGGAGGAGATGGGCTTTCGTGTCCCGGAGGACGTATCTGTTGTGGGGTATGACCATTTTCTGCCAGTTGGTATGGAAGCATACGCGGATAGAATCACCACCTATCAGGTAGATATGGAACAGATGGCTGAGGTCTGTGTAAGGTCTTTAATCAACAAAATAAAACACATAAAATATACAGAAGGTATTCAGATTGTCACAGGTCGGATGGTTCTCAAAAAAACTGTTAAAAACAAGAAGCAGCCTTAGGACGGTATGGTATGAAAATATGCACTAATAGCTTTTTATTTCAGAAGGGTATTGATTTATTCACTAAACTATATTAAGATTAAATTAATTTATATACATTAACTCGATGATTAAAATTTAATTAAAAATAGAAAGAGAATGATATGTGCATATTAAAATTAGAACCAAGCGGCAAAGAATACCTATGGGGAGGACACAGACTGGCGGAGGAGTACGGCAAAAAAAGCGGGGGAAATGTGCTTGCAGAGACATGGGAGTTATCCTGTCATCCGGATGGACCCTGTTATATTGTAAACGGACCGAACAAGGGCAGGACTCTTCAGCAGTACATAGAGCAGGAGGGAAGAGAAATCCTGGGAATTAATTGCAGAAGATTTCGAGATTTTCCCATTCTCGTGAAATTCATAGACGCAAAGGACAACCTGTCTATTCAGGTACATCCGGATAACCGCTATGCGCTGAAAAATGAAGGGCAGTATGGAAAAACAGAAATGTGGTATGTGATGGATGCGGGCGAAGAGGCATTTTTGTACTATGGTTTCAAGCGCGAGATCAGTGTAGAAGAATTTGAGAAAAGGATTCAGGATGACACTCTTTTGGATGTGCTGAATGCAGTACCGGTTCAAAAAGGGGACGTGCTGTTTATTGAGTCCGGAACCATCCATGCTATAGGGAAAGATATATTGATTGCGGAAATACAGCAAAATTCCAATATAACTTACCGCGTTTACGATTACGGAAGAACGGATAAGAGTGGGAGAAAACGGGATTTACACATTGAGAAAGCGCTTGCAGTGACCCGCAGAGTTCCCATTTTAAAAGATAGAAGCAGCTATCCCCATGTGGCGGACTGTGATTATTTTACGGTCGACAAGCTAAATTTGGACGGCAGAGTTATGAAGAAGATGGAAGGGGAAGTCTCCGGGGCTTCCTTTGCCAGTATTTTGGTGCTGGATGGCAAAGGGACTATATCTAACTTTGGAGAAACACTGGAGTTTAAAAAGGGAGACAGCTTTTTTCTTACTGCGGGAAGTGGAAATTATACCATAGAAGGTTCCTGTGATGCACTGGTTACAACCATCAGAGAAAAGGCTGCTCCAGTGCGGATTGGAATCGATATGAGCGGAACTGCCACAGCAATTGGACTCGTGGATATCCATCAGAAGCTGCTTGCACTTGAGATTATGAAGACAGATACGTTTCAGCCTGCAGAAGGCAGGATTCAGAGTATAGCTGAGAAAACATTGGCGTTACTTGAGAAACAGGGGATTGCAATGGATCAGTGTGTTGGTGTTGGTGTCGGCGTACCGGGAACGGTAGACCGGAAAAAGGGAGTCGTGCGCTATTCCAACAACATTAGGTGGGAAAACGTTGATTTAAAAAAGGCATTGGAGAGATATCTGCCTATCCCCATCTGCATTGCCAATAATGCGGACTGCGCAGCGCTGGGAGAAGCGGTTGCTGGGGCGGGGAAAGACTGTGAGGATGTGGTCATGATCACGATTGGAGCTGGTGTGGGCGGCGGAGTCATTATTGACGGCAGCATCTATGAGGGGGGAGGTATCGGAGGCAGTGAGCTGGGACATATGGTTATTGTAGAGAACGGACAACCCTGTACATGTGGACGGAGAGGCTGCCTGGAGGCCTATACTTCAGCGGCGGCCCTCACCAAGCAGGTGAGAGAAGCAACTGGGAGTGGACTGGGGCTGGAAGAAATCTTTGCGGGGGCGGCTGACGGTGATCCCATATTAAAGAAAATTCTCGCTCTGTACACAAACAGACTGGGAACCGGTATTGCAAATGCAGTGAATATCTTTCGCCCGCAGCTTGTCCTTCTGGGGGGAGACGTCTCTACACAGGGAGAGATGCTCCTGGAACCGCTTCGCCTATTCATAAAAGAGAACTGTTTTGGAAAGGATAAGGGCCAGCTTCCGGAGATCGAATTGGCTGCTCTGGGAAAAAAAGCGGGAATAATCGGAGCTGCCAGCCTTCTCTAGTTATAGTAAGTTAATAGAAATGCTTCAGCATGGGCATAATATAGTAATCGTGGAAGATTTATACAGCGAAACTATAGAGGCATAAAGGAGGCAGCACCATGTTGGAAGAAAATGTTTTGATTTCGTTTCTAAAGAAGTTTGATGAATATCCATTCCTGGTTAAATTGGGTGATAAAGCGTATACCATAGGAGAGGGCGCTCCGACTTTTATTGTAAAATTTCATAAGATGATCCCTCTTTCTGATTTGATGACCAGCACTTCCCTGGCTCTGGGGGAGGCGTATATGAACGGTATTCTGGAGGTTGAAGGGAATCTCTACCATGCACTGGATCATTTTCTGGGACAGATGGGCAAGTTTTCTGTGGACCACAGCGCCATCAAGAAACTGATCTTTACGTCCAACGGGAAGAAGAACCAGAAAAAAGAGGTTTGCAGCCACTATGATATTGGAAATAACTTTTATAAGCTGTGGCTGGATGAGACCCTTAGTTATTCCTGCGGATATTTTCAGCATGAGGACGACACACTTTATCAGGCTCAGGTAAATAAGGTGGATCGTATTCTTCGGAAGCTGCATCTAAAGGAAGGGATGCGTCTGCTGGATGTGGGCTGTGGTTGGGGATTTCTCCTGATTGAAGCGGCCAAAAAATATAAAATCAAAGGAACAGGAATTACTCTGAGCGAGGAGCAGTACAGGGAATTCCAAAATCGTATTCAGGAGGAAGGCCTGGAAGAACTGCTGAATGCAGAGTTAATGGACTACCGGGATCTGCCAAAAAGTGGGCTGACTTTTGACCGTGCAGTGAGTGTGGGGATGGTGGAGCATGTAGGACGTGAAAACTACCCGCTGTTTTTAAGTTGCGTAAATAAGGTTCTAAAACCGGGAGGACTGTTTCTCTTACACTTTATCAGTGCTCTCAAAGAGTACCCTGGCGACCCCTGGACCAAAAAATATATCTTTCCGGGGGGGATGGTTCCAAGTCTCAGGGAAATTCTGTCCTGTATGGCGGAGGAAAACTTTCACACCCTGGATGTAGAAAATTTAAGGCTTCACTATAACCGCACCCTGCTGTGCTGGGAAAACAATTTCAAAGAACACAGGGATGAGGTGCGGGCAATGTTTGATGAGCATTTTGTGCGCATGTGGGAACTCTACCTGTGCTCCTGTGCAGCAACTTTTCACAACGGTATTATTGACCTGCATCAGGTTTTGATGACTAAGGGGATAGACAATGAGCTTCCAATTGTACGCTGGTATTGACACATACCACTTAGGGTAACGCATTGAAAAGTTCACTCACCTATGATATAATTATCTGAAATATAGAGTGGACGGAGGAAGTGTTATGAATAAGAGGGTAATTGCTTTGCTTGTCCTTACCGTATTTACGTTGCACGTCTTTACCGGATGCGGTAATAGCGGCATAGTGATGAATTATGAGGATTCCGACAAGGAAACAGTGACACTCTCCTTTTTTGGAAATAAATATGAACCAGAAAATGTAAAAGTGATCGAAGAGATCATTTCCGGTTTTATGGAGGAAAATCCCAATATTAGGGTTTCCTATGAAAGCTTGAAGGGAAACGATTATTTTGACGCACTCATAAAAAGAATGGCTTCGGGCAAAGGGAACGATGTATTTATGGTCAATCACGATGTGCTGCTGGAGCTAGAGCAAAAAGAGCAGGTAGCAGATTTATCCCAACTGAGTAACATTTCCTCCTACACGGAGCAGATGCGCAGCCAGATGGAGGAGAAAAGCGGAAAAATTTACTGGGTGCCCACAACTGTGTCTGCTTTTGGCCTGTACTGCAATATGGATTTGTTGAAGAAGTACGGACAAAAGGTTCCTCAAAACATAGGGGAATGGGATTCCGTTTGCAGCTTCTTTAAGCAGCAGGGAATCACTCCTGTGGTAGCGAACAATGATATCTCCCTTAAAACAATGGCTATCGGGCACAGCTTTTTTTCTGTCTATCAGGAGAACAGTCAGGCGGATATCTTTGACAAAATCAACCGCGGTGAAGCAAGGTTAAGCGACTATCTGCGTTCTGGCTTTTCAATTGCAGAATCATTTCTTTCAAAAGGATATATTGATCGAGAGAAGGCACTTCATACCAAAAAGACATCGGATGATCTTGAGGAATTTGCGAAAGGTGAAGCTCCATTTATGCTGACAGGTGCCTGGGCAGCCGGGCGCGTGGAAAATATGAACACAGAGCTCGATTTTGAGGTGGCACCTCTTCCGGTTTTAGAGGATGGTTCTATGTTGGTGATCAACCCGGATACGAGGTTGAGTGTAAATGCCGACAGCCAGCATTTGGAAGCTGCTATGAAATTTGTGGAATATTTTACTGAGGAAAA
The DNA here is from genome assembly GCF_058119865.1 of Ruminococcus sp. 8Y-12. Classification (NCBI taxonomy): domain Bacteria; kingdom Bacillati; phylum Bacillota; class Clostridia; order Eubacteriales; family Oscillospiraceae; genus Ruminococcus; species Ruminococcus sp. 8Y-12. The sequence goes on from NZ_CM176623.1 coordinate 3,569,798, forward strand.
TAATATCCAGAAATTTGCGGATCAGCAATCATCATTCAGTCCGCTTAAAGCAGGAAGCCCCTCTTCTATAGGAGAGATACAGTCTTTGGTCTCCTGCTATAAAAGTGGAAGAACGGTGATCGGTTCCGATGCTTTGCTGGAACTTCCCATTTGGGAACTGACTGCTGAGGCAGCTCAGAAACTGTTATCAGGGGAACGGTTGGAGACGGTCATGGAGTGGATTGATCAACAGGCCGGGGGGGACAATGCACTGTGAGGACAAAAGAATCAATAAAAGCAAAAAGAACTATTGCAATAACCGCTGTGCTTGTGGGCATTGGACTGAGTATCATGATGATGGTTTTCGTAAATACAGTAAGAAATCAGTTGTGGCAGCAGTCAGTGAATACCATTCTTGAGAGTACACGGCAGGGTCTCAATACACTTCAAATACAGCTTCAAAATGAATATGATGCAATGGAAAGCGTTTCCGCACATATTAAAAACTTTAACAAAAATGAACAGAGTAGGATAGAGAGTTTCTTGAGCGAATACGGGTCTGTGGATCAGAATGTAAGCTTATATCTGAACGATGGCCGTTTTTATCCGGCTTCTTTGTCTCCTGATAAGAGTATTTCTGCTATCCTCGAAAAGTCAGATGCCGAAAAAGGAATCGTTGATCCGCATATCAGCAGTGTCACAGGTCTGAATGTTTTTAATCTGTATGTGCCAGTGTCATTGAGGGATGGGACTGCCGGCTTTCTTGTTAAAGAGTATGAAGTTGCTCAAATTGTAGATTCCTTCAGCGTTTCCTTTTACAATGATGCAGGATTTTCTTATGTTGTGGATATAGATGGGAATGTTTTGATCCGCCCGCCACATCCTAACAGCAATAAAACTGTTCAGAACCTTTACGATATTTTGCAGGAGTCCCCAAATGCCCCGGTTCTCCTGGAGCAGTTTTCTGAGGCATTAAATAGCTCCAAAACAGGCTGGGCAACGTTATCCTATCAGGGAGAGGATACGGTTTTTTGCTATCTTCCTCTGAGACTGCAGTCTGACTGGTATCTGATTTCAATTATCCCTGCAAGTGTTGTCAATGAACAGACCAATCAAATTATAGTGGGCACCTTTGTTTTAATTGCAGGAATAATCTTAGGGATTGTTCTTCTGGTAGTGCTGTATTTTTGTCATGTTAACAGAACAAACCGCAAGCTTCGCAATCAAGCGGAGTATATCAGCCGTTTATATAACGCCGTTCCGGAGGGGATTGCGCTAATGACAGTGGAGGAGCCCTACCATTTTCTTCAGCTCAATGAGGAAGGCCAGCGCCTGTTAGGATATCCGGAGGACTCCACTAACGATACTTTTGCGGGACTGAACCTCCAAAACACCGTTCATCCTGAAGATTATAAAGGGATCGTTTCTCTGTTTCAGGATGCAGAGGTAAATGGAACAAAAAATATATTTGCAATCCGTATTAAAAAGAAAGATGGCACTTACTTTTGGGCATCTGGTATTGTGGAAAAAACATTGGATGAAAACGGCATTCCGGTGTTTATTACAGCAATCCATGATATCACAAAAGAAAAGGTGGCTGAGGAGGAGGAGACACGAAGAAATTTGCAGGAGAGACTCACTTTAGTCAGTGCAATCTCCAATGCATATCCTGTGATCATCACTCTCAACCTAACCCAAGACAAGCTGAAGTTTGTCTATATCAAGTCCAATCTAATGCTTCCTCTGGGTCAGCAAAACTCATACAGTGAGCTGTATGAGTCTATGTTGCCTACCATAAATGCTGACTCACAGGAGGAGTACAAGAGATGCTTTGCGCCAAAGAATCTTATTCGTACCCTTGTACATGAACGTAATGAGGTCTCTTTTGAGACAAAACAGCTTTTGACTGATGGGATATATCATTGGATCTCTACTCAGATTATTGCGGTGGATAATCCCTATTCCAAGGACAAATTGGCTATTCTTATTTCAAGACGCATTGATGAAAAGCGGTATGAAGAAGAACGGAAGAATCAGGCATTAAAGAGCGCTTTGGAGAGCGCCCAAGCTGCCAATCTGGCAAAAAGCAAGTTTTTGTCAAATATGTCCCATGACATCCGCACACCTTTGAATGCCATTCTTGGCATGACTGCCATCGCATCCGCACATCCGAATGATTCCGATCGGGTTATGGAATGTTTGAAAAAAATCAATATATCCGGGAAACATCTACTGAGTCTGATCAATGATGTACTTGATATGTCTAGGATTGAAAATAAAAAAGTGTCACTGCGGGAGGAGACATTTTATTTCTCCGAATTAGTATCTGACACGGTTGACCTGGTTCGTGCTCAGACAGATGCCGGGAAGCTACAGTTGGATGTTCATTTGTCAGCGTTAAAAAATGATGAGGTAATCGGAGATCCACTTCGTATACGGCAGATATACATAAATATTTTGAGCAATGCTGTAAAGTATACACCAGAGGGCGGAAGGATCTGCGTGGAAGTATCACAGGAGGAAAAGCCGCATAAAGAATATGTCAATTATATATTAAAATGCTCTGATACTGGGATTGGCATGAGCCAGGAGTTTTTAGAGAGATTGTTTCAACCTTTTGAACGAGGGGCAGAAACCGTAAGCAGTAAGATGACTGGAACTGGACTTGGAATGGCAATTACGAAAAATTTGGTTGATATGATGAATGGCGGCATACAGGTTGAAAGTGAAGTTGGAAAGGGATCGGTGGTTACTGTGACGATTCCATTAAAGAGACGAGTGGGAAAAGGAGATGTGCAGCATGAGTCAGGCCATGAAACCGCCACCTCCAGTTGGAACAGCCTGATTGATTCCTGCGACTTTGCTGCAAAACATATATTGCTGGCAGAGGACAATGAGATCAATCTGGAAATTGCACGTACACTGCTTGAGGAGACTGGCGCCCATGTGACAGATGTTCCCAATGGAGCAGAAGCAGTCAGGGTAATTACAGAGTCTGCCGAAGGATATTATGACTTGATTTTCATGGATATTCAGATGCCTGTCATGGACGGATACGAGGCGGCAAAAGCAATTCGTAATCTGGAACGAAAGGATGCATCTGCAATACCGATTGTAGCCATGACAGCCAATGCGTTTGACGAGGATGTCAGGGAAGCTCTCAAGTCGGGAATGGATGCACATTTATCCAAACCAATCGATATTGTTACATTGAAAAAAACGCTTCATCGCTTCCTGTCGGATGATGGCTGGAAAAGGGGATAAGCGCCCTGCATTGTACAGAAGAGCTGCTATTCAGAGCTCTTCTGCATACGGATGCATTTCAACAAGGAGTCTGGTTTTAAACAAACATAAACTTGAGTTTGCGCTGTGCGTCCCGAAATGTTATTATGTTCTGTAGAGAGAAAAATAGAATATTTTAACAGGGAGAAGAAAACATGTGTGCAAGAGATGAAAAACTTTGCTTGAGGGAGAAAGTTGCTTTCTTTTTTGCCAACATTGGCAATATTCCCGTGACCACATTGATAGGCGGTTATCTGCTTATTTTTTACACAGATGTGGTGGGAATGGACGCGGCGGCTGTTGGAACTCTTTTTTAATTACAAAGATATTTGATGCTTTGAATGATCCGCTGATCGGATATCTCATTGACCAGAGACCTCGGACAAAATTTGGGAAGTTCCGGAAGGTTTTACTGGTGGGTTCTGTTATTTGTGCGCTAAACTACATGCTTATCTGGTATGGCCCTGCCCTGGTTCCCACCTCTTTAAAGCTCTTTGTGGCATACATATCTTATTTTCTGCTGGGCATCACCTTCTCTGTCATGGATATCTCATTAAACAGCATGATTCCGGTGATGACAGACGATGCCAAAGAGCGCAGCGCCCTGAGTTCTATCAAAGGAGTGGGCTATATGGCCGGCTCTATGATCATCTCTATCGGGGTTCCCCTTGTGATCAATGCTTACGCAGACAAGCGGACCGCTTATTTTATATTGGTTGGGATTGCAAGTGCAGCGATTGCAGTATTCTCTGTGGGCGGAGCTCTGGGAGTGAATGAGCGTGTGGGCGCGTCAGAAAATCAGAAGTATTCCGTTAAACAGATGTTTGGTTTTCTAACTTTGGAACCTGTGCTGATTACCTTTCTGTCACAGTTGCTGTTTTCTATCGGAGGAGCAATCGGCGGAACCACAGAGATTTACTACATGATTTATGTTATGGAGGATGTAACGCTTCTGACTAAGGCGTCCCTGTTCAAACTGATCGGAATGACAGGAGCTGTCCTGTTAAATACTTACCTGGTGCGTATTGTGGGAAAACGGATCGTATACAGTTCAGGAATACTTCTCATCAGTGCAGCACTTTTTTTAAGACTCTTAGATGTACATAGTGTCCCCCTGATCTATGTATCCTTTATTCTCAGCGGACTCGGGAGCAGCCTTGTGATGGTTCTTATGTATGGAATTCAGGCGGACAACATTGACTACGTGGAGTATAGGGGAGGAATGCGTGCGGAGGGGGCAATTTCCTCCCTACAGTCATTGGTTGCTAAACTTGGACATGCCCTGGGCGGCACCATACCAGCCTATATTCTGGCATCCACAGGATATGTGGCAAATGCAGAACAGACCCAGTCCACCATCCACGGTATTATTTTCTCGGTCACTATTGTTCCCGCTGTTATACAAATAGTTTCTGCTCTGCTCTTCCTGTTGCGATACAGACTGGACAGTAAAGAACTGGAGAAAGCCCAGCATTCTCTACACTGTCGCAGAGCTATGGAGAAGTAGTGTGCTTATAAATATGACAAATATGTCATCTCCTGGAAAGGATATGGAAAGATTTATCTTGTATCATTAAGTATACCTTATAAGGCGCACTAGCTGCGCCATGAGTTTCGGGATACCAGAATGGTATACCATGAAAGGAGAAAATGTATGAGTATACTTTTGACACAGGATTTAAGGAAATATTATGGAAGCGGTGAGACAGCAGTAAAGGCGCTGGATGGAGTAAATCTGTCTGTTGAAAAGGGGGAGTTTGTCTCCATAGTGGGAAGCTCAGGCAGCGGCAAGTCCACTCTGCTGCATATGATGGGAGGGCTGGATTTGCCGACTTCCGGAAGCGTTATTGTAGATGGACACAGCCTTGGACAGATGAAGAGTGAAGAGATTACAATTTTCCGAAGGAGAAAAATTGGTTTTGTATTTCAAAATTATAACCTACTGCCGTTGCTGAATGTTTATGAGAACGTGGTACTGCCGTTACAGTTGGATGGTATTCAGCCAGATGGGGCATTTATCGACGAGATTTTAGACCTACTGGGCCTGACTGCCAAACGCCACTCCATGCCGGACCATCTTTCAGGAGGACAGCAGCAGAGGACTGCGATAGCAAGAGCGCTGGCGTCAAAGCCATCTATCATTCTGGCTGACGAACCTACAGGAAACCTGGACAGCCGAACCAGCCAGGATGTTTTGGGACTGATTAAGGTCAGCAGCGAGTGCTATCTGCAGACGGTTGTAATGATTACCCACAATGAAGAAATAGCTCAGATGGCAGAGCGTATCATTCATCTGGAGGATGGGAAAATCTGCGGAGGTGGCAATTTATGATAAAAGTGAACAACCGCAGGACCATTTTCTTTTTGGCTAAGAGAAATTATTTGGGGAACAAGAGAAGAAATCTGATTATTATACTGGCTGTTGCACTGACTGCGTTTCTCATCACCTCTGTATGCAGTATTGGGATGGGATATTGGGATGCTATGACAAAGCGTTCTCTGTACATGGCAGGGGTTAAATATGACATTATGCTTCCGGCCCCAACGGAGAAACAGATACAAAAGGCTTACCAGATGGATAAGATTCAGTGGGCAGGCCTGAATGTCAAATGTGCTGTAGTTAAGAACTACGATGGAGTTCCAACCCAAATACGGCTTTTCTGGAGCGATAAGGTTAACTGGGAGCAGCAGTGCGTGCCGGCCCATGAGTTTACGGCAGGCACTTACCCCCAGGCGGAGGATGAGATCATCCTTTCCACACAAATGCTTGGAGAGCTGGGAATAGAAAATCCGCAGATTGGCATGAAATTACCTATGACCTACTACGACTTATCTGAGGATAGTAAGTCGGACACAAAGGTGTTTAAGCTCTCCGGTTATTTTCGGGATTACACCAGTAAGCCCAGAGGTTATATCTCTGAAGCTTTCTACCGGAAAACAGGAGTGAAGCCCACTGATCTCTCACAGGGTTATCTCCAGATCATTCTTAAAAATCCACTGTACAGCAATAAAGACCTCCGCCAAATTGGGGAAGCATTCCAACTGGAAACTGGTCAGGTTCTGATAGCGGACCGTTATCTCTTACATGATTTCATACGTTTTGCTGTGGGATTGGGTTTTCTGTTTTTTTTGATACTGGCAAGCGGTTACCTATTCATCCATAATGTTCTGTATATCTCTGTTTCCCGAAATGTGCGGTATTTTGGACAGCTTAAAACATTGGGGGTTACTCCACGCCAGATTCGGCGCTATATTCATATGCAGATGCTATGGAACTCGGTGGCTGGTATTCCCATTGGATTACTGGCAGGGGCGGGAGTGTCCTTTTTGATTGTCCCGGCTGTGCTGAACCTTGTCAATCCGACGCTGGATGCCTCTCATGGTGCGGAATTCAGCCCTGTTGTCTATCTGGCTGCCGCTGTATTTTCCCTGCTTTCTGTCTGGCTCAGTTCCAGGAAGCCTGCAGTCTTGGCTGCAAGTATCTCCCCTGTGGAAGCTACCCGATATTTAAACTGTCAGTATAAGCACTCTCAGCGGCGAAGATGCGATGGCGGAAAGGCACTGTCCATGGCTCGCAGAAATGTGTTTCAGGATAAGAAAAAAGCATTTATTGTACTGTCATCCTTTTTTATAGCCCTGACTATCTTTCTGGCTGTAAATGTATATATCAGCGGAAATAATGCAAAGAGCGTCTTAAATGCCCTGCGACAGAGTGATCTGGTGATTAAAAATGCAAAGGTGTTTGCAACAGATGCTGTCCCAGGACAAGTATTTGACAGCGGAAAGATCTCAGAACTGGAACATACAAATGGTGTTGCCCGGATAGATACGATGTATGCAGGAGAAATCGTGGTTCCATATACTGAAAACCATTTAGAAGCCTATTTTAAGGAGGCGTGTGAAACATTTTACGTAGGAACCGACTATAAAGCTCATCTTCAGGCATATATTGAGGATCCGTCGGACGCATATTATACTGGACGTATTCAGGCTATCGATGAAAATGGATTTGACAAAATAAATCAAAAAATGGGCGGAACACTGGATAAATCAGCGTTTACTTCTGGAGAATATGCTCTTCTGAGTTCTTTTGGAGATATTTCACTGGAAGCCTGCATCGGAAAAGAATACTCCTTCCGTTTATCTGAGGAGAAGGCGGATGTGAGGCACAAAATCGAAATTGCTGCGCAGTGTCCATATGATTATGTTTCAGGAGGACTGGCGGGAGGATATGCTCCTAATCTGCTTGTCAGCCAGGAATACTTAATCAGTCTGCAAAAAGATCCTATTCTGGAGCTGGTGAATGTGGATTACGATACGCCGTTTAATCAGGAGGCAGAACAAGCTGTGCGAAAAATATTCCAGGATACCAGCCTGTTTTTACTAGAATCTAAGCTGGACAGCTATGATGAAATGAAAAAATCCGAAGACCAGATGCGTGTACTGGGAGGGTGCCTCTCTCTGATTCTGTTCGTTCTGGCTCTTATGAATTACTTCAATCTGACTGCTACAGGAATCGAAAATAGAAGGAAAGAGTTTGCCATACTGGAAGGTATTGGTATGACACGGCGTCAGCAATTGGGTGTATTGGCGCTGGAGGGCCTGTACTATGGATTGACATCCCTGGGGGCTGTTGTCTTTTTAGGGCTGCCGGCCAGTTATTTTTTCTTTCAGGTAACCTCCCAATATGGAACTGCTTTTAGTATCCCTGTCATTCCCTGTCTCCTGGCGGCCATCTTCTTTTTGGTGGTATGTGTCATGATACCGCCATCCACATATCGTATGATACACAGGGGTAGTGTGGTTGAACAACTGACAGAAATATAATACAAGAGAAAGGAAAGAAACCATGAAAAGAATACTTCTTCTGGAGGACGATGAGGTGCTGAGCGACGGCATAGCGCTGGCTTTGAAGAGAGAGGAGTATGATTTTATTCAATGTTCTACCCTCTCTTTTGCAAGGAAGATCCTTTTAAAACAGGCTTTTGATATGCTGATCTTGGATGTGAACCTTCCTGACGGGAGTGGATTCGACCTGTGTCGGGAATATCGGCGTATGAGCAGAATACCCATTATTCTGCTCACAGCCAGGGATATGGAATTGGACATTGTGGCAGGATTGGAATGCGGTGCGGATGACTATATTACCAAGCCTTTCAGTCTTATGGTTCTGCGCGCCCGGGTCAATGCCTTGTTTCGCCGTTCCCTTCCATCGGATACAGGGGTTCCCTACGAGCTGGATTCTTTTTCCTTTCACTTTACCACCATGGAGTTTTTTAAGAACGGGAAACCCGTGGAGCTGAGTAAAACAGAACAGAAACTCCTCTACCTGTTGACGCAGAATCAGAATACAACGCTTACCCGCCAGAGGATGATGGAATATATCTGGCCAGATGGAACGGAGTATGTGGAAGACAATGCCCTTTCGGTGACCATACGCAGATTGAGAGATAAACTGGAAGATACGCCCTCAAAGCCCAAGTATATCCGCACAGTCTACGGATTAGGATATGTGTGGGCAAGCCAGGAAAAAGGAGAGTACTTATGACTTGGTCTGCTGCTGTCTGCATTTTAATTATTTTGGTCCAGGCAGCAGTCTGCGCCTATGTGATTCTCATTTACCGCAGACGCACAGAGGCGCTGATGCACCGGATTCTGCACAGGATAAACGAGGCAATTGCAGGGAACGATAGCTGCCCTCAGTACAATGAGTCTATGGAGTCCGCTATTGATGAGAAACTAAACCATTTTCTTACAATCTCTAAAGAGACAAAAGCTGCTGCAAAAAAGGAGAGAGACAGGATAAAAACCTTTGTAGCCGATGTATCCCACCAGACAAAAACACCTCTCTCCAATATTCTTTTGTATACGCAGCTTCTGTCAGAGAAAGAGGAGCTGGATGAGGAAACACGTTTCCTATCCTCACAGATTCAGTCTCAGGCAGATAAGCTGGATTTTTTGCTGAAAGCCTTAACCAAAAGCTCACATCTGGAGGCTGATTTAATTTCATTAAGTCCATGCAGACAGTCAGTCGACAAACTGGTTCTACTGACATGCCAGCAGTGGGAAATTTACGCTTTGCGCCGAAATATCTCCATTGCCTATGAAGAGTGCGGGCTAGACTGCCTCTTCGATATGAAGTGGACGTTGGAGGCGCTTGGCAATGTTTTGGATAATGCCATTAAATATTCTCCAAAAGGCTCTAGGATCGGGATTTCAGCCACACCCTATGAAATGTTCTTGCGGATTGATGTAAAGGATAATGGGCTTGGCATTGAACAGGCGGAACAGGGACTGATTTTTACACGGTTTTACCGCTGCACACAGGTTCAGAAGGAAAAGGGTCTTGGGATCGGACTTTTTTTGTCCAGGGAAATCATATCCAAGGAGAACGGCTATATCAAAGTAGATTCCTCATTGGGGAAGGGCTCCACCTTTTCCATCTTTCTGCCACGGTAACAGACCTTATCTCAGTTCCAAAGACTCCTCAGAAAACTGCAGCGTCTTAAACTGTTTTGGCGTGACCCCGGCATATTTTTTGAAAATGGTCGAAAAATACTGTACACTGGAAAAGCCTAGGCTTTCGGAGAGCTCTGTGGACGAGTGATTGTAGATATTGTCCATTGCGCAGTTTATTTTCGCTATATTGATATAATCATTCACTGTCACATGCATATCTCTCTTGAAAAGGTTCATGAGATGGCGTTTGCTTGTAAAGCAGGCATTTGCTATCTCATCCAGGGAGAGCTTTTTTTCCAGATTCTCCTGTATATATTGGATGGCGGAAAGCACAGCGGGGTGCTTGGGCTCCAGCAGGTCCTGAAAGGATTGGGTGATTTCTCTGGACAGAAGAAGGACCAGTTCATAAATATAGAGGTTGGCAATGGCGATGTGATTGATTTGGTCATTGTTCATCTCATAGGTGATCCTCTGGATGCAGGACAGAAACTGAGGGGTAAAGTTCTGCTTCAAATACTGCCTGGATTCGGTGGCAATGTAGTATAAAAATCGCTGGTCACGGTAGGTGTTGGACGGAAGATTTAGAAAGTTTTCCGGGTTGAAGTGGAGCTGCAGAAACTGGCATTTTCGTTCCGCGCGCATCCGAAAGGCGTGTATTACATTTGGGAACAGGATTAAGAACTCCTTTGTGTGCACCGTCACCGTTTCACCGTTAATCTGAATATCACATTCCCCGTCCTGCATGAGGCAGAGCTCCACATTTCTGTGACAATGAGGCCCGAAGGTAAAGCCCGGCTCCAGGGTCTGAATCAATGCATTGTGGATTAAATCTTTCTGTTCCTGACTTTTTAAAATCAATTCCAGTATATTTTCCCGTTGTCTCATTTGACCACCTCCTATGCCATATTATAGAAAAAATTGTTCATATAATCAATATCAAAGTAGAATAAGTGCGTTTTTTTATAATAAATATCGTAAATGTACTATATAATGAACGAAAATACAGGCATCTATTTGGTAAAATAGCCTCATCAAGCAATTGGAGGGAAATGCTATGAAAAGAAATACATGGAAGAAATACAGTAAAAAAGCTGCAGCAGCAATTGCGGCCCTGGCTGTCACCGCTGCCGGCCTTTTGAGCGCCGGGACAGTGGTCAGATCAGCCTCAAACACCCAAAGCTATGACTTTAAGGTGCCTGTGCTGGCAGGGGAGGACAGCGCGCTCCTGCTGTCAAATCCGGACAGAGGACTGCGCATGGAGGTATATCTGGATGTAGCTACGGGGGAAAGCCTCTTTGAACATGCCGGGGAGGATGCAGTGAAGCAGCTCTATGATGAGATTGCGCTTTACAAAACGGATCAGCCTGGGCTGATACAGGTCTATTTCTATCTCACCGGATATAAGGACAAGGACCTGGATGAGGCAGCATTTGCCAGAATGAACCAGTACTTTGAGGAGCTGGAGAAAAATAACCTCAAGGCAGTGCTGCGATTCGCCTATATCTCTGATGATACAAAGCCCATAAGCCAGGAACCGACTACCGATAGGGTTGTAGAGCACATCAAAGAGCTGAAGGGATTTATGGAAGATCATAAAGAGCAGATTCATGTCTTTCAGATGGGGTATATCGGGGCATGGGGAGAATGGGATGGCAGCGCCAGAGGACGAATGGAGGAGAAAAGGATTGTGGATGCTGTTCTTCAGAATACACCCAAGGATATGTTTATTCAAGTCCGTTACCTGAACATAAAAAACAATAATGTAGACAGAGAGGATACTCTGAACTGGAACCGGGTGGGTTACCACGATGATTTTCTGATCGGCAGCCTGCATGGCTGGAACACTGCGGGTAATAACCCTGCATCTGATAGTTACCAGCAGATGACAAGGGAGTCAGCAAACCTGCTGGTTGACGGAGAAATGATCTGGGGCAGTGCAAACGGAGCTTACACGGGAGGAAGGAGTATTGATGCCACATTGATTGCCAAGCGCTTGAAGGAGCATCACTTTACTTCTCTGAGTATGACCCATAATTATAAAGAAAAAAACACAGCCTACTCGATGGTTGACTGGCAACAGGAATATGTAAACCAAAATATCCTGGCCAGCAACGGTTTGAGCTGCGACGAGAGCTGGTTCAAGGACCGAAATGGCAACAATCTCCAGAGAACCATGTTTGAATACATCAGGGATCATTTGGGCTATTATCTGATCATGCAGAATGCAAAAGCTCAGGTTACCGGAAAAGAGGTGACAGCAGAGATTACACTCAAAAATGATGGATTTGCCGCTCCTCTTGGCCTGAAACATTTTCAGATCGTATTGTTGGATACGGAAGGAAGGGTGGCAGCACAACAGGAGGGATGTCCTATGAAGGAGCTGCAGCCAGGCATCAGTAAAACGGTAAGTGCTGTGCTGGAAAAGCCGGATGAGAACAGAGTATACCAGCTGGCAGTCGTGCTCTCATCGGAAGGCGGAGAACATGCCCGCATGGCGAACAGAGTGGAATACCGGGATGGGTATCATATCTTAGGTGAAGTGTAAAGGAGGAAGAAGAGAATGAGCTATAGATATATTAAGAAATACCTTTGTCTGGCTTTGGCAGGAGTCATGCTCGCGGGATCAGCCGTCCAGGAGACAGCCCTGGCTGCATACGCACAGGAAATACAAAGTCCAAAGCTTATGGACGCAGACAATACCTTAAAAGACCCTGTTATAACCATGAACAATCTTACCCTTCAGGCTGGTAATACAGCTTACCTTACAGATAATCCCTCAGGAAAGGACATGGACTTTTATACAGGAGGTTCCACCATGTCGGATGCCTACATTGAATACAACTTTATAGATGTTGTCCAGGTAAGTTCCATATTGATGATCGGATGGTGGCCAAAGGATCAGGGTATCCGTGAGATGAGCGTTACCTATTGGGAGGCGGGTGAGTGGAAGAGCGCCCTTGAGCGCACAGAACTGCCCTGGAAGACCGTCTCAGGAAACGGAAGCAGTGCCGAGTCTCCACATGGAGAGATCCTCTCCGTGCAGTTGCCCAAGTCTGTGGAAACCACAAAGTTAAGAATCCAGATTCATTCTACATACTATGCGTGGGGTAAGATGAATATGAGACTCTTAGCGCCTCAGGGTAGGGTGATTCGGAATATTCGAGGACTGTACAATGAGATTGAGAAAGCCAAAAGCTACTTAGATTCCGTGTTGCTCGGCGGTAATCCCGGAGAGTATCCGCAGGCTGCCGCGGATACTTTGAGTCAAAGGATTGCAGAAATTTCGCCCAAAGCAGAAGACCCCGATATCAGCGAAGAAGATCTAAGTGCTCTGATCCAGGAAATGCAGGAGGCGATACGGTTATTTGAACAGAGTCAAAATCCAGTAACTGCAGCCACTGGATTGCCAAGTGTAACGCTAGAAAACTTATCAACTGCAGAGGGGAGTCCAAGCCTTCTGACAGACCGCCAGCTTAATACAGGCCTGAAGCTTACACACACGGATGAATCCTTGAATGGTGAAATCCTCTTTGATTTCGGCAGCCGGAGTATTCATATGGAGAGTCTGACACTGATCAGCGATGAACCAAAGCACGCTCCGCAGGCTCTTGAAGTCCAGGCCTTTCTTGACGGGACTTGGGAGACCGTCGCGCAGGAGGAATTGATCTGGAAAGATACTATACCAAATTTTGAGGGTAAAGAGATTTCCTTGGCCCAAATTGTTACAGCACAGAAATTCCGGGTGCTAATCCAAAATAACATGGAATCGGATTTTTGTAAAATCAATGAGATTACACTCAATGGTAATACCGCCGTTCAGACAGATCAGCTGCAGTCTCTGATCCAAAAGGGTGAGGATCTTTTAAGCGCAAACGCAGAGTTGCGTAATATATTGACAGACCAGCTTTCCTTTAAGCTGAACCGGGCAAAAAACAGTGAATACATCGCCCTGGTATCCCAGGAGGAAATAGAACAATTGTACAGTGACCTAAATGAAACCATAACTCTTCTGGAGTCCAGCTTAAAACCAGAGCCAAATGCCTCCGCCCTGGATGAGGCGGTTGCAAAAGCGCAGAAATTAAACAGCGGAGACTATACACAGGAATCTTTTGCGAGAGTCACACGGGCTTTAGAAAAGGCCTTAAAGGCCGACCGCCTGGATCAGACGGCAATGGATTTGGCAGTAAAGGAATTGAACGAGGCCATCGCAGCATTGCAGAAAAAACAAGATCCGCCCATAAAGGATATCCCAGTGGTAGAATCTAAGCTGCCGGCAGTAAATAGTATTTATAAGGACAAAAACTTTGTTTACAAGGTTAAGAAAAATTTTGAGACAGCTATAGTAAGACCGATCAAAAAGACGAGGACCACAGTTACCATCCCAAAGACAGTCAACATCAATGGGTATACCCTGAAGGTCACAGGCATTCAAAATAATGCATTTAAAAACAACACAAAGTTAAAGACCATAAACTGTGGCAGCAATGTAAAGAGCATAGGGTCCTGTGCATTTATGGGATGTAAAAACCTGAAAAAGGTCGTTATTGGAGCAAAGGTGACCACTATTGGAGCAAAGGCCTTCTATAAAGACAAAAAACTCAAGACATTGACCATAAAGACAACAAAGCTGAAAAAAGCAGGGAAGAGCGCCTTTAAAGGTATATCTCCCAGAGCTTCCATCAAAGTGCCGAAAAAGAACATTCAAAAATACCGGAGACTTCTAAAGAAATCCGGCCTGAGTAAAACAGTAAAGATAAAGTAAGGCGCACCTATGGGATAAATACACCGACTTTTGAATAGTTACAACAAATCTTAATTTTATCTGAAATCAGTTTAAAAACATTTATTTTCATTTACAATCTAAGCAGAAGCCATTATAATAAGTACGAGTTTCTCTAAAAAAGGCATGTAAATGGAGGAAAATAATTTGTTTAGCAAATATTTATACGTATTCTTGATCTCTATGGTACCGCTGATTGAACTGCGCGGGGCAATTCCGTACTCACAGCTGTTTGGACTCCCTCTTGTGCAGTCCTATGTGATCGCTGTGATTGGAAATATGCTGCCTGTCCCCATTATTTTTCTGTTTGCCAGAAAGGTATTGGAGTGGGGGTCTGACAAGCCTGTAATTGGTAAGTTCTTTACCTTCTGCTTGGAAAAGGGGCATAAAGGCGGGCAAAAGCTGAAAGAAAAGGCAGGAAGAGGGCTGCCAATTGCCCTGCTTTTATTTGTGGGAATTCCGCTTCCCGGAACCGGAGCGTGGACAGGAACGCTGGCGGCCAGTCTGTTGGATATGGATTTCAAGTCCAGTGTGATCGCCGTAATGCTGGGGGTTTTGCTGGCAGGCCTTATCATGGGGGCTGCAAGTGCAGGGCTGTTGGGAGCCATTGGAGCACTATTCTAGGAAAACTCCTTTTCCTTAATCGCCGCCACGCCTATGAAGTGGGAGCTTCAAAGTAAAGGTGCAGCCTCCTCCCTCCGTATCCCTCAGGAGAATCTGACCTCCCAGCAGAAGAGTATACTTTTTAGCTATGCTCAGGCCAAGTCCAAAGTGTTCTTTGTCTGTTCTGGATTTGTCGCCCCTGTAAAACTTTTGGAAAATTTGTTGTTTATCCTCAGCCAAAATTCCAGGACCATGATCTATTACTTGAAAGTATACCGAATTTTTGTTTATCTGTTCTTTTAACAGGATATCCCTGCCCGGCGGAGAAAAGGCTATGGCATTGTCCAGAAAAATACGTAAAATCTGTGAAATATAGGAAGGGTTGCTTTTTAAGTCCGCTGTGTACTCCTGCGGAAGTTCTATGTTCAGAATTAAGCCTTTGGTATGGCATAAAGGCAGGTAAGATTCATAGAGTTCCATCAAAAGGGTCACAGGATCAAATAGCTGAAAGCTGCCAATAGGTGCTTCTAACGAGGAAGTTAAAATCAAAAGGTCTTTAACCAACTCCCGCATGCGGCTGCACTCTTTGCGGATGATCTTTCCGAAATAGTCTGCCTTTTCCGGAAAGACATCCATGGAATCTGCTGCCCCCTGGATCAGCATAATTGGAGTTCGAAGCTCATGGGAAGCTGCTGCTACAAACTCATTCTGCATCCGCTCATTTTCCCTGACAGGATACATGACGTGCCTGATAAAGGTTCTCCCTATTAAAAAAAGAGCACCCAGACATAAAAATTCCAAAATTAAAAAATAGCATAAGCGAAGTCTCAACTGAGATCGCACTCCTGTGATATCATTTAATACCAAAATGCTGATATAGCTTCCATATGGTTCTAAAACAATATACGCACCCAGATAACGGTCCCCCTGAAGCCCTTCTGTATGAAATATCCCGCTTTGATATGGGGAAGGGCTGGCAAGAGCCTCCTGTCTGTATATCGAATCTACCTTTTCTGAGACAGTAAGAAAAAGGTCTTCCCTCTGAGTGGGTGTCTCATAAGCACCCTGATACAGCAGGGGGATATTGTTCTCCTCAATCCGAATCACAAGTTTCTCCTGCATCTCCAATTCCCTGAGCCAGGAATCGGGGATATTATTGCTGCTTTGGATTCTGGACATTATGTGGGCTATATTTGCCTGAAAGACTGCCTCCTGCTGTCGAATGACCGTCTGGCTATAGAGAAACGCAGTGATTCCCAGGGCAAGGGTCAGAATGATTCCAGAAGTCAGCACATAGAGAAAGACCAGCCGCCTTTGAACATTTTGAAACATAGTGTATGCTCCTTTATTCCATATAATAACCAACACCGTGCATTGTCTTAATCGCCACATCAACCTTCAACTGTCTAAGTCTCTTCCTCAGAAAATAAATGTAGTTATCCAAGTTATTTTCATTGATATCAGAGTTTCCACCCCACACAGAATTTATAAGATAAGCTCTGGGCAGGGTTTTTCCGGCATTTTTTAAGAAGACTTCCGCCATCTTTGTTTCCGTTGAGGAGAGTGAGACCTCTGCGCTTTGCCAGGATAGTATCTGTTTTTCTGGTTCCAGCCGCAGCTCTTTGTAACTTAGGATATCCGGATCTTTGCGGGTACCCGGCCTTCTTGCTATGGCCCGGATACGAGCCATAAGTTCAGAAATATCAAAGGGCTTGGTGATATAGTCATCCGCACCTGCATCCAAGCCGCCTATTTTATCATTTAACTGTTCCAGGGCAGTGATAAAGATGGCTGGAGTATAGTTTTCCTTCTGGCGGATAAGCTTGAGAAGGGATAAGCCATCCAACTCCGGCAGCATACGGTCAAAGAGAAACAAGTCATAGTATGTATTGGAGGCATAGATCAGGGCTTCCGCACCTGAGTGACAGATGTCGGTTTCATACCCAGCCTTCTCAAAATGCATTTCCAGCATGGAACAGAGATCCTCATTATCCTCTACCAATAATATTTTCACAGCAATCCTCCTCCAGATTTAAGTTTTCATCTCAGTATAACATAGAAATCTCGAAAGATTCTTTAAATAAATTTGGAAATTTCGTAAATGTTCAGTACCTCACATTTACATGCAAAAATCATTTTCTTTCAGTCAGCGCAGTAAATGAGCAAGACCTGTTAAATAATTACGAAATTTCTATCATGGTTTAAAAGATTCTTCGAGATTTATGTGTTATTCTGAAAAGGATCAGACGTCGGATACCAATTAAGAAAGGAGCTATTATGAAGAAAGCAACAATACTTTTGACAATTTTACTCTTAATTACAGCAACAGGATGTAGCACAAAGAGTGCAGAAGGTGATACAAGCAAGGCGGAAACCAGTACAGTGAAAAGTTATCAGGAAGAGGAGATTGCGCTGCCTTTTGAGGGGAGGGACGAAAAGATTGTCAACCTGACAAAAGATCCCTCTGGAAATATCCTGATCTATACAGTGGATACTGCTTCCAAAAAGGGGATTGCCTACCAGATGCAGGAGGATAAAAGTTTTCAGAGGAAGGAGCTTCCAGTTCTGGACTCTTACCTGAAGGAGGCGTCTTCCCCGTGGACGGTATCCATAGGTGAGGATGGCGCTGTCTATTTTATCTATTATGACGCAGATTATTACCCCCATGTCCTTAGAATGAAAGAGGATGGCGTGGAAGAGTTGGCAGCGGATAATATCCAAAAATATATGGGAGGAGATTCACCGGATTACCCTTCCAGTATACTGGGACAGGCGGATGGTTCCTTTCTTCTGTCCTATATGGGGACTTTGGCTGAACAGTATGACAGCACTGGGAAGGTAATCCGCGAATATACGCTTTGCTCAGGAGATACCAATATCCGAAATGATGTCGCAGCTATAGGGAGTACCCTTATCACTCTGAATCAGGAGCAAAACGGTTTTGTCCTATACGATCTGGAGACTGGAAAAGAAAAAAACCAGATTGCAGCGTCAAAAACACAGTGGAAGCTATTGCGGGCCGGTTCGGAAAATGATTTTTATTACATGGATGAAAAGGGATTGCATCACGTTTCCGTTGACGGAAAGCTCACAGAAACTATCATCGATGCATCTGATATGCCCTCGCTGCTGGAGAATAAAAGCGCATATTCCTTTGAGATGGGAAAAGACAACAGCAGCTATGTGCTATACAAGGACGCCTCCGGCAACTGTTCAATAAAATATTATCATTACGCTTCCGTTCAAAACGCCCCGGACCAACCCCCTGCACAGTCAAAGTCAATACGCATCATCGGTCTTAGTCAGAGTAATACGATAATGAGGGCAGTCAATGAGTTTGAGAAGCAGTATCCTGATATTAAAGTGGATTTTCAGAGCTATGGCGAACAGGTGAAACAGGGCTCCTTGTCCGAGACCATCCGTATAATGAACACGGAAATCCTTTCAGGTAAGTCCGGGCCCGATTTGATTCTGCTGGATAAGCTTCCGGCTAAGTCCTATATTGAAAAGGGCGCGCTGGCTGATTTGACTGAACTGTACAGGGAATTTCAGGGAGATGACGCACTTTTGGACAGCATTGTACCTCAGGATGGGGAAAATGTTTACTCTATTCCGGTAAGGTTTAGCGTTCCCCTTCTATATGGAAGCGAACACGCTATGGAACAGGTTGGCTCTATCCGTAAGATCAATGAGTTCCTTAAAAATCCCGGGGATACCCCACTTTTTGAAAATGTGGTAAGCCAGGCGCTCGCCGAGTCTCTGCTGCTTATGCATTACAATGAAATCACTGCCAATCTGCCGGATGAACAGGCAATCAAAGAGTACATGGATGCAGTGGCTGGATTGGGAGAGTATGTCAATGCAACCGCCGAGGACGCGGAAATGTCGGAGGGATATGAAGAAATGTATCTGCTCTCCCTGGGTACTGCCTCCTGCCTGGGCAGGGATTTAGCAGCAGTAAGAGAGGTCAAGACCATTTGGGATTTGGCAGAACCAGCAGCTTTTGCAGAGCAGTATGACCAGAAGTACAGCCTCATAGACGGACTCTATATTCCCTATGACTCCATTGGAATCAATGCAATGTCCGAAAATCAGGAGGCTGCAAAAGATTTCCTAAGAATCCTTTTTTCTTATAATATGCAGAATATAGATATGGGAGAGGGATTTCCGGTCAATAAAAAAGCCTTTGAAGCAATTCATGCGGTTGAGGCAGAGGAGGAGCTTTTCTTCAGTTGGGAAGAAAATGGAGAGAGGGTATCAATTACATGTGAGAATCCCGGCGAATCGCAGGTAGAAGCATTCAAGGAAATGGTCAAGGGTATCCATAAACCACTTCAGATTGATCAAACGGTAAAGGAGACACTCTTGGAAAGCGTAAAAAGGGTTTACAGAGGTGAGGCAGCCAGTGAAGAGGCTGCAAAAGACGCTTACCAGAAACTGAAACTATATTTATCAGAATAGCAACACTCATACACAAAGCGGAGAGGCCCGGTAACCATTGGGAACTCTCCGCTTTAACACTTACAATAAAAGTTATGACAGAAAACGGAACACGCCTATCACCTTACCCAGCACTTCCATCTCCTCAACGATAATGGGTTCCATGGTATCATTTTCCGGCTGCAGCCGAAAATGCCCATTTTCTCTATAATACGTCTTGACCGTAGCGGAGTCATCGATCAGAGCCACAATAATGTCCCCGTTTTCTGCAGTTTTCTGCATCTTCACCAAAATCTGGTCTCCTTCAAAAATTCCGGCTTTTATCATACTATCGCCTTTGACTGTAAGCATGAAGGTCTGCTCATTGGGCATATACTCTGCAGGAACAGGGAAATAACTCTCCACATTTTGAATAGCAAGTATGGGTTCACCGGCTGCCACGCGGCCCACTACAGGGACATTCACTAATTCCCGTCTGGTCAGGTTAAAATTGTCATCCAGAATCTCAATAGCCCTGGGCTTAGAGGGGTCTCTGCGGATATAACCGTTTTTCTCCAACGTCTCCAGGTGTGAGTGGACAGAAGAGGTTGACTTCAGATTCACTGCCTCACAGATATCCCTCACAGCAGGAGGAAATCCTCTGTTTATTATTTCATTTTTGATGTACTCTAATATCTCTTCCTGTTTCTTTGAAATCTTACCGTATGCCATATGTACCTCCTGTTTATATCAAACCTCCACCCGAAATCTCCAAATCAGGACATCTGATCTAAAATGGCCGCAGCGGAAGAGGGCTGAATTTTCTGAAAAAATATGTTTTATTAATGATACCATAGACTGGGAAAAAATGCAAACAAATGTTTAGAAACTTTGTTCGAATTTACGTATTGACAAACAAACGTTCGCATACTATAATTTTCTTATAACAAACAGATGTTCTGAACTTATGTTTGTATCATTTTCATTACGGAGGGATAAAAGATTATGAGAGTACACCAAGCTGAAAAGAGAAGAAAAGGAATGGACACTGTCCAGAACAGACACAACAGAATCACATTTATAGCAAAAGCATGCATCTGCATTTTTGCAGCCCTTGTAGTATTTGGAGGACTTGTTGTAAAAGCTTCAACCCCGCAGATGCAGGAGATCTACAAATATTATACGGACATAAAAGTAGACAATGGCATGACTCTGACGGATATTGCAGAGGACTATATGACAGAGGGATATGGGACACCAGAGGAATACATCAATGAAGTGCGTCAGATTAACTCTATCTGTGAAGACGAGATATACTATGGGCAAAAGCTGATGATACCTTATTATTCTGCTGAATTAAAATAGATGTATGCAAAGCTTATATATGATATAATTCCTAAGGAGTAGAATCCTAAAGGAGGTATATAAAAATTGAGACAAGAAAAATTTAAAATGGAGCGTCCCGGACTTGTGGATCCCGGACAAAAGGTAGAAATCACAGAGATCCAGACAAATATGAATTTCAGTTATATCATAGAGCCTGCTGTAGCTATGTCGGGATGTTTTAAGGGCAGCAATCGGATCAAAGCCAGGGAAGGTACAATCATCAGTATTGAGAACACCCCCAGAGGATACATCGTAACAGCGGAGTTTGAGGAATAAAAATAAAAACCCCCTTTTTACATTTTAACTGTAAAGAGGGGGTAGTCATTGTCTCAATACATCTATTCGCGAAACACCTGTTTTTCCAAAAACCCAAACACTTTTTCAAAGTACAGGTCCGGGGCCAATGTGTAAGCCTGCCCGTGTCCAGCTCCTTCCACAACCAGTATATCTTTTTCGCACTGAGCCGCGTTAAATAACTCATAGACCATATCTGTATGAACAAAGTTGTCCTGGCTTCCGTGGATAAATAAAATGGGAACCTGGCTTTTTTTCACTTGTTCAAGGGCTGATGCCTTTTTTAGGTCATATCCAGCCCGTACCTTGGCTGCCATATTGCTCATATGCAGAGCCGGAAATGCCGGCAGATGATAAAGAGCATCCAGCTCATCGGCAAAGATATCCCACACAGAGGTATATCCACAGTCCTCTACAACAGCTTTCACCTGGCCGGGCAGATCTTCTTCCCCTGCAGTCATCATAACAGTGGCTCCTCCCATTGAGATACCGTGCAGTACAATTTCCGCTTCCGGGTCTTCTTCGAGTATGTAATTTGTCCAAAGGAGGACATCTTTTCGATCCAGCCATCCCATGCCGATATAGGTCCCCTCGCTTTCACCGTGGGAACGCATATCCGGGGTCACAACCTGGTAACCTTGATCTCCGTAAAAGCTGCCAACCTTTTGCATATTGGTTCGATTTCCTGTATAACCATGAATCAAAATGACCCATTTATGGCTCTCCTCCTTCTGTAAAAACTGGTCAGCCATTAGTTTTAGACCATCTTGAGACTGAATGGAAACAGTCTCTTTCTCAACTATGGAGAGCCACCTATCCAACTGCTGATCCATGGCTTTTGCATTCTGATTGACTACAGCTTCCACTTCATCGGAAGTCACTGACTCCGGAGCCACATTCGGCGCGCCAGATGCCTTTCTCACTAAAGCAAAGTTCACAAAATAGTTTCCAACAATTACTGTAGCAGCTCCTACAATTACTACCAGAACCAAGAGACTGATGAGAAGTCCTTTTTTCCTTTTCTTCATGCTTATTAATTTCCTTCCTATTTCCATTTTCTACGAAGGAATTATAGCACATAATTATTTGATTTTCAAAATTATTTCATTCTGTCAAACTCATTTCCCACAGATTTTTTATTTGAGGTGCCAAATCTGAAAAACTCCATAATGTTTGGCTGTTTATTATACTGTTTGGATCATTTAATTTGATCTTTCCGTTTTGAACACCTGTGAGAACAATAAAGTGACCGGAGGTAGTGAAATCTCCCGGGCGCATGCTGCAGATAATAGGTATTCCCTGCTTTAGCTTCTCTGTCACCAAAGTCTCTTCCAAAGATACCGGCTGTCCCTTAACCCCAAACTCCATTCCGCCGTCTGTTATAAAGGCCCAGGCTGTATTTCCCTCGGCAGTCACAAAATCGTGTTCCTGACTGTACTCTGCCATTGTATAAGGAGTAACGGAGCGATTGCCCGTAAGTCCCGCGATTACCATTGCCATACAGGTAGGGCCGCATCCGCTGACAGCCACAATATTATTCCCGTAATCCCCGTACCCCCAGCGTTCATCCCATTGAAGAAGCAGGGGAATGTCACCTGTCTCAAAATCTTCCTCCAGGTAATCTGTATATACACGGTTCTTTTTATTCGGGTAATCCAGGACAAAATCGATAGTTTCAATATTTCTCTCCAGCATCTCTAAGAGTTCCTCGGGATACAGATACTTCTTTTCTGAAATTTCCTGCAGCTTTTCCTCTGTGGTTTTTGGCTTTTCTGTTTGTGTCTCTGTTACCTGCTCGGATTCCTCTGTCATTGTCTCATCTGTTTCTGTTCCAGTGGTTACCACTTCTGTCTGTGAGGGCTCCGGCTCTTCGGACCGGAGCGTCTGATCTTCCGATCCATCGGACATATGCCCGGCTTTCACTGTATAGGAAGTGCCATCAGAGTTTTTCCAGCTCTGGGCCTGTTTCATCACAAAAGGCAGTAACAAAAATATTCCCAAAAGCAGTATGATGCTTAGCGTGATCATCTGGCGCTTTTCACGGCCTTTACTTTGTTTCTTAATGTTTTTTGATTCCCGATTCATCCTCTGTTCTCCATCTTCTGTATTACATTAACTATGGTGTCAGTCTTTCGGTGTTAAATACCTGATTCATTCAGGACTATCTTTTCCAAAAATCTGTAGAATTTACTATAGTTCTTCTTTCAAAATAGTATAACATATTTTATATATGTGACATAGTAAAATTCTATAAATTCAATTTTTTTAAGTGCAGAGGATATGCTGACTGTATTCAAGATCATGAAGAGTATTAAATATATGGACAAACCGGTATCTTCTTTATTTATTCCTTACTTTCACGCAAGGAAACTGCAGAAGCAGCCTGGCGCCTTCTGGCGTCACCCGTTTTCGCATAATGCTTTTTTGTGGTATTGACATCTGAATGACCGAGTACATCTGCCACTAGGTAAATATCCCCGGTTTCTTGATACAGTGCAGTGCCATAGGTGCTTCTCAGCTTGTGGGGGGTGATATTTTTGTGTGGAATGGAAGCTTTTGAGTATTTTTTCACTACATTTTCAACGGCATCTGTGCTGATCCTGCGTTTCTGCATAGAGAGAAATAAGGCATTTTCATGTCCTGGCAGCGGAACAATCGCTTCGCGGATTTCCAAATAGTTCAGTAAAGCAGTTTCAACCTCTGAACCAAAGTAAACCATCATTTCATTACCGCCTTTCCGAATGATCCGAATTCCGTCGTTTTTGAAATCCACATCGTTTATATCCAGACCAACACACTCTGACACCCTGATGCCGGTTCCGAGTAGGAGAGTGACAACCGCAAGATCACGTATAATGGTCTTTTGGTAATAAGCTTTTCTATGGGAACTTATATTGGCGCCACATTCTTCCATATAATCTAACATAATGGCTACCTCATCGGGGTCAAGCTGGATAATTTCTTTTTCGTGCAGCTTTGGTGTGTCCACAAGGGCTGTGGGATCTTGGTTAATCATACCATGCCTATGCAGATAGGTAAAAAGACTGCGCAGTGAAGACAATTTTCTCGAAATCCCTGGCAGATCGTTCGTAACTGTATTTCCGGTCACTGGATGTTGATAACATTTTAAAAACTCCAGATATTCCTCAATATCAGAAGGAGCAAGTTTATCCAAGTAATTAAGAGGAATTTCCCTTATTTTCTTATCCTTGAATTCAGGATTTGCAGTTGTTAAGAACCAAAAAAATGTTTTAAAATCATACGCATAAGAAATCTGAGTCCTGGCTGTCTGTGTAGTTTCCCGGCCACGGCAATAATCTGTCACATATGGTGGAAGCTCTGCAAGATAGGTGCGCAGCTTTATAATATTATTTATTTTTTCCTGTTCATGAAAACTTTTTTCTGCCATAGTTAAAACCTACTTTCTATATGTACCTATAGGTGTATTTTAGCAGATATATAGAGAAAAGTCCACAACTATCGAAAAAAGTATCGTTTGTCCGATAGTTCACAATTAGACACATATCTCTTTCAGCCACTCCCTCTTTCCGTTTCACAAAAATCGGAATGTCAGATTTCCTTTTTATCTTTGTCAACTTCTAGCTTCATCACAATTTGACTGCCAAAACCTCCAAGTATTACCAATGGGTTTCTCTTGATGTGAGTTTGTACAAACCCTAAATGCTCATACAGCCTTTTTGCCGTTGTGTTTTTTGACAGCACATCAAGGGATAAACTTTCATAGGAAAGTTTATCAGAAGCATATTTTATGAGCCGCGTTGCAATGCCTTTTCCTCTATAGTTATCATCAGTGGTTATGTAATCAATATATCCTTCGTTTATCCCATGAACGGTTATTTCGTGCAGCATTCCGCCCATTTGCATATATATTATAGCCCCCTTGAAATTGCCGAATAAACGCTTGCAGGTTTCTTTGCTCAAAGCCAAACAGCGTTTATGGCTATTGCCTAATCCGAGAAAGCCAACTACTCTCTCTTCATATAAGCAAACAAAAACCATATCATAATCAAAGGCATCTATAAACAACTCTTTCAATAAAGTTTTATCCTTTGAAACGGCTTTAGCATAGATGTAATAGAAACCGTCTATAAATATTGCAACAGCCTGTTCGACTTGCGAGGGATTCAACTCAGAGAGCTTTTTAATTTTGTATTCTGTTTTATTTTCCATATTGACCTCCATATTACAAATATGTGTATTTAACCCTATGCCATTGCCCCTTCTTACAATAATTTCTGTTTGAAATCTTCAAACCATTGAATTTCAAACTTGATTTTACCAATTGACAAATTGAGCATTGCCAATTGGTAAAAAGCAATTTCTTGTACATCTGTAACGCTTTGTATTTCAGTAGCACCTTTCTCTTTAAGTATTGATAGGTAATCTTCATCAAATTGGGGTTGGATTTCGGCAGCCGCCTTTATCTGTTCAAGGCGAATAAGTTCTTTCTGCAATTCAGAGACATAAGCTGCAACAAGTTCCAACCGCTTACTCTTTGAGGCAAAACCCATAAAGAAAAATTTACTCAACTCCATGTTCTTTTCTTTGTAAAGCATAGGCTCTGATATAGAGGAGAGGAAATGTTCCTTGCCCTCGTGCGTAATTTCATATACTTTTTTATTTACGCTGTTTTCAACATACTCACTGAAGCAGATCATATCTTTACTCAGTAATTTTTTTACCGCCGCCTGCATACTTCCTATACTGCTGCTACTGATATTGCCAAAGTTTTTTTCGATAATCTTCTTCATCTCGTAGATTGTGCAATTTTGAATCATGAGAAGTCCTAATATGATAATGTCCATGTTAACCTCCATTCATTTGATCTATTAGCAATATATCTAATAGTATGCATTAGAAAAACTAGATTGTCAAGCCTATTCAGAACAGAGTATAAACATTTAGCATTTGTGGGCGGGCAATGGACTATCTTAATTATAGGTAATCATTGACATACCCCAAGCGTTGCGCTACCATGATTGTATGGCAAAATAACGCCGAAGAAAAAAGCAGCCTCTGCGGTTAAACTTAGGGAAGGATAGTGAATAGAATGAAACGGATATTTTTGGTTGAGGATGATAAAACAATTGCTAAGAACCTTGTACTTCTGCTCCGCTCAGAGGGGTTTGCCGTCACTCACGCTCCCACCCAGGGGGAGGCTATTGCGATGCTCTCAGACAATAAATTTGACCTTGCGTTGGTAGATATTTCCCTGCCTGACGGAAACGGGTTCGCCGTCTGTACAGAAATCAAGCAGTCGCAGCACATACCTGTAATCTTTCTCACTGCTTCCGGAGATGAAGCGAGTGTAGTTACCGGGCTGAATATGGGTGCCGATGATTATATTATTAAACCGTTTCGTCCGCGGGAATTGATTGCTCGGATCGGGACGGCCCTGAGAAAATTCGGACACTCTCCGTCCACCTTTGAAATATGCGGACTCCATGTGGACACATCCAGCGGTGTTGTCCGGAAAAATGGCAGAGAAGTTTTTCTTTCCGCTCTGGAATACCGTTTGCTGCTGGTGTTTATAAACAATCCCAAAAATATAATCACAAGGGAGCGGCTGCTGGACGAATTGTGGGATGCTGCTGGCGAATTTGTCAATAATAATACTTTAACGGTCTATATCAAACGGCTGCGCGAAAAGATTGAGGATATCCCTGCAGATCCTCAGATCATTCTTACGGTACATGGCACAGGGTATCGGTTGGGAGACAGTCATGTTTCGGAATAAGGAAATTAGGCAGTTTGCCGTTTGGTTTGTTGTGATCACTGTACTCTCTGCCGCTGCCGGCTTTTCCCTGCATCCGGCAGCCGGAGTACTGGCCCTATGCTCAGCCGGGGTCTATGGAACGGCTTTCTGGATATTTACAAAGGCCAGATACAAAAGTATTGCACAGATTTCAGATCAAATTGACCTTGTGCTTCATAATGCGGATCGTCTGTATATCAGTGAATCCGATGAAGGGGAGCTCTCCATTTTGCAGACCGAAATAACGAAAATGACTGTGCGTATCCGTGAGCAGAACGATGCGCTGAAAAGGGAAAAACAACATCTGGCGGACTCCCTTGCAGATATAGCCCATCAGCTACGCACTCCTCTCACATCTGCAAATCTGATTCTTTCTCTGTTAAAGAATGAGGCTGCGGAAAACAAGCGGAAGGCATTGCTCCGGGAGGCAGAGGAACTGTTTGTACAGATGGATTGGCTGCTTAATTCTCTGCTCAAGCTGTCCCGCCTGGATGCCGGTATTGTGGTTTTTCAAAGTGAACAGATCAGAGTAAACAATCTGATTCGCGCTGCACTCCGCCCGCTTCTGATCCCCATGGAGCTTCA
The DNA here is from genome assembly GCF_058119865.1 of Ruminococcus sp. 8Y-12. NCBI lineage: Bacteria > Bacillati > Bacillota > Clostridia > Eubacteriales > Oscillospiraceae > Ruminococcus > Ruminococcus sp. 8Y-12. Next base: position 3,597,361 of record NZ_CM176623.1, read on the forward strand.
CAACATTACTCTGGAGTCGGATGTGCCGGAAGGCATGACCATTCAGGGAGACTTTAGCTGGCTTTCTGAGGCTATTCAGAACATTCTCAAAAATTGTATGCAGAGCACAGGCGATAACGGAACAATCAGGATTGTCTGTGAAGATACCCTTCTGTTTGGAACGATAACCATCCATGACAGCGGAACTGGTTTTCAAAAAGAGGATTTACCCCATCTGTTTGAACGGTTTTACCGTGGAAAAAATGAGGATGCTTCAGGATATGGTATCGGACTGTCTCTCTGTAAAATGATAATAACCCGGCACGGGGGAACCATCTCCGCAAAGAATCACTCAAAAGGCGGGGCTGTTTTCTGCCTTCATTTTCCAAAGTGACAGATCTCTCATCGAAAAGTGACGGATCTCTCACTAAAAAGTCACAGAGATGTAAGTTGAAAGTTCTATTATATGGGTAAAGATAAAAAGGAGGCTCACATAATGGAGTTTTTAAGAATTGAAGATGTATGTAAGGTCTACGGAAAAGGCGAAAATCAGGTCACTGCATTAGACCATGTTTCCCTCACTATTGATAAAGGCGAGTTTACCGCTATCATCGGCTCCTCTGGTTCCGGTAAATCCACACTTCTTCACACCATCGCCGGTGTGGATCCCCCCAGTAGCGGTAAAATATTCCTGGATGGACAGGATGTATATGCCGGAAGTAATGAAGATCTCGCCATTTTCCGTCGGCGGCAGGTCGGTTTGATTTATCAGTTTCACAACCTCATCCCCACTCTGAATGTGGTGGAAAATATTACTCTCCCCATACTGATGGACAGACGCAAGGTTAACCAGGAGCGTCTGGATGATCTTTTGGAACTGCTGGAGCTGACAGAGCGGAGAACCCATCTGCCTAACCAGCTTTCCGGCGGACAGCAGCAGCGCGTTGCCATTGGCCGCGCTTTGATGAACTCGCCGCAAGTGTGTCTGGCTGATGAACCTACCGGCAGTCTGGACAGCAGAAATGGACAGGAAATTATCTATCTCTTGAAAGAAAGCCATAAAATATTCAACCAGACATTGATTATTGTCACCCACGATGAGAATATCGCTCTGCAGGCTGACCGTATTGTCACCATCGCAGATGGAAAAGTAGTTCGTGATGAGAGGCAGGTGGCAAGACATTGAATATTTTTCATAAAGTTGCCCTGCAAGGGCTGAAAAAAAACCGCACACGGACACTTGTTACCGTAATCGGAGTCGCTCTGTCCGCTGCCCTGATAACAGTCGTCGCAACCTTTGCTGTATCTGTGCAAAATTATATGTTAAAAGGAGCAATTGTAAAAAGCGGGGACTGGCATGTTGCTTTTTTAGATGTTGACTCCTCGTTTGTTCAAAAACAGGCTGATGACAGCGGAGTGAAACATGTTGCAACTTTTGAAAATATTGGCTACGCAGCGCTTGAGGATGGGAAAAATCCTGATAAACCATATCTGTTCATTGCCGGTTTCAATGGAGAAACCTTCGATACTCTGCCGGTGAATCTTCTCTCCGGCAGATTGCCAGAGAACAGTGGTGAGATACTTATTCCGGCACATCTTGCTGCAAACGGAGGTGTTCAGATCCTGGTTAATGATACCCTCACCCTTGAGGTGGGAGCCCGCCGTGCCGGAAACGAAACGCTCAGTCAACACGACTCCTTCCGGGATGGAGAAGAAATACTTATCCCCTCAGCAAAGAAGACCTATACCGTCGTGGGTATTTACCAGAGGCCTACGTTTGAGGAATATTCTGCACCGGGTTATACTCTGATTACAAAAGAGGAAGTTGCAAGTACATCGAACAGCTTATGCACCTTTGTCACATTGGAAAAGCCAGGCAGAGTCCGTTTTTACGCCGGAGGTGCGGCCGAAGGCCACACTTATGTCCTGAATGATGATGTACTACGGTTTATGGGGCTTTCGGATGATACCTTATTTAATACCCTTCTCTATTCGGTGGGCTGCATATCGATTGCCCTGGTTATGCTGGGATCGGTGTTTTTAATCTATAATTCTTTCAATATCTCTTTAAATGAGCGTACACACCAGTTTGGCATTCTCATGTCAATTGGAGCAACGAAAAAACAACTGAGAAACTCTGTGTTGTTTGAGGGAATGATAATCGGCATAATTGGTGTTCCACTGGGCATTTTGATTGGGATACCCAGTGTACAGTTTGTCATTTCCCTTGTGGCTAAATACTTTGGAAACGTGCTGTACGACAGTGTACCTTTGACCCTGCATATTTCTATTCCTGCAATCGCTGCAGCGGCAGTCATAAGCATAATTACGATTTTGATTTCAGCCTATATCCCCGCCAAAAAGGCCGCCGGCACTCCTGTCATGGAATGTATACGTCAGACAAATGAGATCAAAGTGGAGGCTAAGGCTGTAAAAACATCGAAATTTGCAGAGCATTTTTATGGCTTGGAGGGAACGCTGGCTTTAAAAAACTTTAAGAGAAACCGACGGCGTTATCGCAGCGTTATCCTGTCACTCACGCTTAGTGTCGTACTGTTTGTATCAATAAGTACTTTTGGAACAGCTCTGAATCAGACTGCAGAGCAGTCCGCAGTAGAAATGGACGGCGATATCAGTTTTTATACAAAGGGTATGGATGAAAAGGAATTTTTTCATCTCAATGACAAGCTGAAAACGGCAGACGGGGTTTACAAGAGTACCTATCAGGCAGTGACCGCCTACTCCTGCAAGGTGGACACAGAGGAGCTTACAGATGATTTTTTAAACAGCAGCCAAAAGGACAATGGTTTAGACGTGACTGGCGAATCACTAAACCTGAAAATGAACGTTCAGTTTATTGAGGATGATCTCTTTAAAGACTATATCAAAAGCCTTGGATTGTCCCAGGAAACCTATTGGGGGGAAAACGCAAAAATGATCATAGTAGGTAAAAAAATGGTTGATTCTGCGATTATTGATATGTTTAAAAATCCCACCATGGATTTTACGATTCTCTCTGAAGATGGGGAACAAATGAAAACGATCTCCACTACTTTTTCAGATACCTATCCTTTGGACCCAATTCCGAAAGATCCATCAGATACTACGGACTATGTTTTTATGGTTGTTGCCCCCTACCAGGCCAAACCTCAGTTTGACACATTAGGGTCACCGGAAAGGTTTGGGCTGACTTTCTGGTCAGAAAATCCTGCCCAGTCCACATCACAAATGCAGACAATGATTGATGCCGCGGCCATTACCTCTGACTACAATCTGTACAATCTCCATGCGATTCTGGATGAAAACAGGAATCTCTCCTTTATTGTAAATCTGTTCACGGCTGTCTTTATCGTCATGATCACTCTGATTGCAGTTGCAAATGTGTTCAACACGATCTCCACTAATATAAGGCTTAGGAGACAGGAACTCGCCATGCTCCGCTCTGTGGGGATGTCTGACCGCTCCTTTAACAGAATGATGCGCTTTGAGTGTGCGCTCTATGGCATACGGACATTGCTGCTAGGGCTGCCCATCGCATGTGTTCTCTCCTGGCTGATTTATGAAGGGATGTTCCTGGGCGGAGCCAGCATAGGTTATATCTTCCCGTGGAGCAGTATTGCAATTAGTATACTCGGAGTGTTCCTTGTAATATTTATTACAATGCTGTATGCTACAAATAAGATCAAGAAGGAAAATATTATTGATGCCCTCAGAAATGACTTGACTTGACATTTTACATCAGTGCGGCTTTGAGAAATCAAAGCCGCCTTTTACTGCTCATAACACTGCTTTCATTCCCGGGCCACATAGGTTTACTCATGCTCCCCTTCCCGATGATGTTTTCCTCCATGATCTGACATGCTGCCGCTATGTGTATCCGTCTTCTCTGTTATTTCTTGCTCTTTATCTCCCACATACTCATTATCCTGCCCATGCTCCCCACCGTGCTCATGTTCACTGATTAATCCGTGAATCTCAGCCATACTCATATCCTTGCACTCATCAACCGTAACACTTCCATCATACTGGCTTAGCTGCAGATAAGCATAATATTTTCCCAGTGAAAGCCCATGGTCATGGGCCTGGGGAACAACTTCGATATCTGCACTTACACTTTCACTTTTGTGCTCAATATGACCAGAGCACCTCTCCACTCCCGCTTTCAACTCACTTTCACGTCTGCTGTCAGCTGCCACTGTAAAAACAAGCTCGGATTCATCCGTCAGATAGTCACGCATGTCGTTACTTTCCACAATCATATCAATGGCATTCGTATATTTTTGACCTTTTAGCGGCAGGTCATTTAGTATCTTGGCGCCTTCCGTATTGAATGCCGTCACAGACACTACCCTGTCTATTCGATTCAGCGCAAGTTCAATGGATGGGTTCACATCTATACTCACATAAGAAACCGGCGTTTGAATCCATGAATAGACGCCGATTCCCACTGCCAGAACCAATGCCATGCAGACCGTGGCAAGGGCACCTCGAAACCCAGGGCGAAGAATCCAGTGTTGTTTTTTTCTGTATTTCTTCAAAATAGATTGCTTGGCAGCTTCAACCATCTGGGGATCTGCCTTAATGCTGTCAAATGCATCATGTATTTTATTCGCCAATCTCTTCACCTCCCAGCTCTTTCTTTAGAATTCCACGCCCTCTGGACAGGAGAGAATAAACGGTATTTTCCTTTTTGCCCAGGATCTCTCCTATTTCAGCGGCAGTATATCCCTCATAATAATGCAGATAAATAGCATCTTTGTATTTACTTGGAAGTGACAGCACTGTTTCCAGAACCTCCCTGTGATCCTCCGGCGCTTCCATCACCATCTCACTTATTGTATCCAGAGGAATTGTATTGCGCCGGAAAAAACTTTTCAGGTAGTCTTTGCAGCCATTGATAGCCACACGGAGCAGCCACGCTTTTTCATGCTCACTATTGCGGAACGGTTCATCGTGCATCATATATTTCAAAAAAACATTCTGGAATACATCTTCTGTATCGGACTGGTTCTTTAGATGATAAAAACAAATACGCCGCACCATGTCCGCGTATTTTTCCACGGAATGAATGACCTCTGTCTCGCTGCGCATATATGCATCACCTCCCGATTTCATTATACCCCTCAGATCCAGCCGTGTCATTTTATTTCGGAAAAAGGCTGCTACAGTCTGTGCAGCAGCCTTTACAGCCTTCGATGGGTTTACTCGTGATGATTCTCGTGAATATGATTTTCCAAATGGTGGGATTTGTAGCCACCGTGACCATTTCGATTTGAACTGTTGTGCGAACTTTCATGTACATACGCATTATTACAATTATCACATACATTGTCATGATCTGCATCCGTATGATACCTGCAGTAATCATCGTGATTCTCATCTGTATAAGTATATGAGCTATCTTTAGCGTTCACAGCCATAGTTGTACAGACCGGTCGTGAGGCATTACCCGCTGCAGCCTCCTTTGTTTCTCCCCCAAAGGAGTTTGATGCAAACACTGCTGTCCCCATTGCAATCGACAATACACTTACTGCTCCCAACATTAACATCTTTTTCATTCTTTTATTACCTCCTGGCTATTGTTGTTTTTTGTACCTCACTTATAATACGATTGCTCCGGGGAAATCCTTGCATTAATTTAAATTATTTCAGACCACTTGTGTTTGTACCGTACCTTTTTTTAGGGACAAACAAATTTGACATATCTGCCCCCTCAAGCTCCAACAATTTTATCTTTTTATCGATTCCTCCAGCATACCCGGTCAGGCTGCCGTTTTTGCCCACAACACGGTGACAGGGGATTAGGATGGAAATGGGATTGTGGCCCACAGCTCCCCCTACCGCCTGGCAGGACATTCTCTCCCTGCCCATCTTCTCTGCCATCTTTCCTGCAATTTCACTGTATGTAATTACCTGTCCATAGGGGATCTCACAGAGAATTTTCCACACCTCCTGCCTGAATGCTCCGCCTTGAGGATGCAGCGGAAGTTTGGAAATGTCCGGCCTTTCCCCTGCAAAATAGCGGTTTAACCACTCTTTAGCACTCTGCAGCACCGGAAGTTCATCTTCTCCTTCGAATTTATCAGAAATAGCTCCGCCAAAATATTTCTGTCCTTCTATCCAAAGTCCCACAAGACTCTTTCCATCAGCAGCGATGGTCAGCACTCCCAGCGGCGAATCATATTTTGTAGAATAGTACATCCGTTCCTCCTTTCATCCTATTATTTATATTATACACGCCAATCTTGTTATAAACAATGAAAATCTAGTTTATCGAAACGATGTGCTAGTAAGCAGACCGCAGGCTGTCCGCTGTCAGTGTTTTCGCATTCATCAGCATATCCAAAGGCGTTCCCGTAAACACCACTTCACCCCCGTTTTTGCCGCCATCAGGCCCAATATCAATGATCCAGTCTGCCTGTTTCATCACGTCAAGATTATGCTCTATCACCACAAGTGTGTTTCCGCGGGATACGATCATATCGAACAGTTTTAATAAGTTTTCGATATCGGACATATGAAGGCCAGTGGTTGGCTCGTCCATCACGATAATACTACCCTTCTTCCCCAGATTTTTAGCCAGCTTGATTCTCTGACGTTCTCCGCCGGAGAGCGTACTGAGGGGCTGTCCCAGGGTCAGGTAAGATATCCCCACCTGCTGCATCACCTTCAGCCGTTTTTTAATCTTGGCGTCCTCGAATACCTCCATGGCCTGAGAGGCAGTCAGACCCAGCAGTTCCACAATATTTTTGCCTTTATAAGTGCATGCAAGCGCTTCTTTGTTATACCGAACCCCTCCGCAGGCTTCACACTCTGTGACAATCGGGTCCATGAAAGCAAGCTCCGTCACAATGACACCCTTGCCTTTGCACTCTGGGCAGGCCCCTGTGGAATTGAAGCTGAACAGACCTTCCGGTTTTTGGCTTTCCTGTGCCAGCAGCTTACGAATCTCATCAAAAAATCCCAGGTACGAAGCCGGAGTGGAGCGGTTGGTGGCTGTAATAGGCCCCTGGTCAATCATCACGATGTCACGAGCGTACTGTTTGGCAAACACCTGTGAAATCAGGGTACTCTTGCCTGACCCGGCTACTCCGGTTACAACTGTCATGATCCCCAGCGGGATATCCACATCCACATTTTTTAGATTATGCAGACTAGCTCCCCTAACAGGAAGACTGCTCATAGCGATGCGTGGCTTCTGCTTCACCGGAAGTGACTGAAGCATAGCTTTCCCGGTGAGGGTATCGGACTTTAGCAGCTTTGCATAGCTTCCGGTGAAAACAATCTCACCGCCCTTTTGTCCTGCCAGTGGTCCCACATCAATCACATGGTCCGCTATGGAAATGACGTCTTTGTCGTGCTCCACCACAAGGACAGTATTTCCCTTGTCTCGCAGCTGCCTTAGCAGGTTGTTCATGCGGTATACGTCGCGCGGATGCATACCTGCACTGGGTTCATCAAAGATATAGGTCATTCCCGTCAGACTGCTGCCCATATACCGGACCAGCTTTAGCCGCTGTGCCTCCCCACCGGACAGGGACGGCGTATCCCGGTTCAAATGCAGATAAGGCAAGCCAATCTCAATCATTCTGTCTAGCCCCTCCAGGAGTGTCTGCACCAGCACTCCTACGGTTGGATCTGATACCTGCGAAAGGACTTCACGGAGTTGGGTAAGCTCCATCCCACACATGTCCGCAATAGAATACCCATCAATTTTGCAGCGCAGAACCTCCCTGTTTAACCGTTTGCCGTGGCATTCCGTACATTCTATCTCGGAAATCAGATTTTTTGATTTTTCCTGGGTATGCCTGCTTTTTTCGCTGATATCCCGGTTTAAGAGGGTTTTTGTATATTTATGGCAGATTCCGGTTACTTTAGGATTTTCCGGTTCCCCTCTGCCATCCCGAGAGCCGTACAGAAGGAGATTATATTCCTCTTTGGAATAGTCCCTGACAGGCTTGTCAAGGTCAAAGAGTCCGGACTCGGCGTACTGTTTCCAATACCAGGAGCCGGGACGAAATAGGGAGTCCTTCACACAGCCCTCTCTCCATGATTTTTGTGGGTCTATCATGGCTTCCACCTCTACCTTTGTAATCTTTCCAAGGCCGGAACAGGTCTTGCACATACCGCTAGGGTCATTAAAAGAAAAACAGGACGCTGTACCAACAAAGGGCTTTCCGATTCTGGAAAACAGAAGCCGCAGGCTGGAATACAATCCGCTGATGGTACCTACCGTTGAGCGGGCATTTCCGCTGAGCGGAGACTGGTCCACCACAACGGATGCAGTTAGGTTGTCAATCCGTTCCACCGCCGGCTTAGGATATTTGGGCAGCCTGGACCGCACAAATGCGGGATATGTGGCATTCATCTGTCGCTGTGATTCAGCGGCGATGGTATCAAAGACAATACTGGATTTACCGGAACCCGACACTCCAGTAAAAACCGTAATTTTCTCCTTAGGCACTCTGAATGTGACATGCTTTAAATTATTTTGGGTAAGGCCCTGCACAATGATATCTTTCATCTTTCTATACCTCATTTCTTATGCTTTTTAAGATCATATGTCGTTACTGTGAACAGTAACCATATGATACCAAAGAGAGAGCCTTTATTCTTGATACTTTTTGCTGGCTTTTATGATATAATGGGGATACATCAAAAGGAGGTGACCGTTTGAAACGCTTATTCCCTGTAGAAAAAGCAATTGAGTATATCGAGGAGCATTTGGATGAGGGGATTGGTTTAAATGATGTGTCAAGAGTAACCGGATATTCCTACCATCACATGACGCGTCTGTTTTCTTCCATCTTAGGCGAGTCAGTAGGCCATTATATCCATCGGCGCAGGCTGTATAAGGCAGCAGAAAAGCTTATTCACTCCAATCAGCGTGTGATTGATATTGCCTTTGACAGTGGGTTTGAATCACCGGAAGCGTTCAGCAGAGCATTTAAGACGGTATTTGGCAGCAGCCCGTCAGACTATCGAAAAGCAGGAATAAATCTGGTGACAAACGCCAAAAGGGAAATGTCCCCCCAAGACGTCAGGCATATCGCAAACAATATCTCTCATATTCCCGAGATACTTTTACAGGATGAGATCAAAGTAGCGGGAATACGGGGAAATACCAGTCTCTCAAATAATCAGATTCCCGAATTGTGGGAGCAGTTTCTTCGTTTTCACATAAATTCCTATCATTTTACGGGTATAGGGTATAGTATCTGTAAAACCCAGCAGACCGCCTACACAGAGGAGGGAGATGTATCCTTTTCCGTTCTGATAGGAAGTTCCGTGAAAAATTTTGATAATCTGCCAAAGACTCTGGTTGGAAAAACACTGAAAGCAGGCCGATATGCCGTTTTCACCCACCGTGGCACCTTTGCAAATTTGTTCAAATCCTATCAGTATATCTATGGCACATGGCTCCCTACCTCAAAAGAAGAGTTGGATGACCGTGAAGATTTTGAAGTATATAAGCGCAGAGTGTTGTCATTTGATGACCCTAAAAATGAGGTTAAAATCTTTATTCCATTGAAATGAAGGCTCGTTTGCATTGATCGAAGAGATATTTTTCCCACAGATAAACAGGTATTGCCAGCCAGAGTATCCGGATTCCTCTTTCCGAGAGGCCATATCTTCCGCAGAATACAGTCAGTAAAGTAAATACAAAACACAGATATAACAGATTACAAAGAAAAGCCGGCCAAATCTCCATTCTTTTGGTCTGGAATGAGATAAAAACACAGCAGACTGCAGCGACAGTCCCAAAGGCCAGCGCCTTCATACTGTTCCATATATATATCAGCATTGGCTGTTCTTTTACTCTTATCAACGATCTAACGGCACCCTCAATCGCATTCTTCCAAAGCTCCGCAAAAAATCCAAAGTCAGACCACCTGGTTGGAATCCATTCCTTTGGAATAGCAGGCTGTATTCCTGTGGTCCAAAGAAAGCTTATGAAAGCCAGCCCCCCAAAGGCCATTCCGAGCCATCGTTCTACAGTTCCTTTCTCTGCCTTCAGGCTCCACCTTACTGCTGAAAATGACAGGGACAGATATAGGATAGCAGGCAGCAGACAGGCTGCAAATACGCCCAGGGCACCATAGGATTGCGAACTGGCCGCTGCAACTGACTGATCTGACAATCCAAGCCGGGTAGATAGCTTTCGTACCACTTCCTTAGCAGAAATCCCCTTGGGTATATTTACAGAAATTCTGTCCAGAGCTGCCTCCTCACTGCCGTCTGCCTGGACCAATACGGTCCCCTCTGTGTTATACAAAATTCCTCTTACCGCATACTCTCCTTCCCCAATTTGAATCCGGGCCCCTACTACCTGAGTACTTCCAAAAAGCCGCAGGCACATTTCCTCATCCAGCAGACAGCCGGGGACCATATTTAACTCTGTGCTGCCCGGAAGAACCAAACCGGAATCACCGCATACAGTGACCAGAGTGGCCGTCTCCCGGCGGTTTAGGGCTCTGTTTTCAACTGTCTTCCCCCTCTCTTCACCCCAGAAGGTAAAGGACAGGCTTTTATCTTCTGATAATCCCGTCTGTTTCTGAATCTCCATAGCCTCCTTGGCGGTATAGGAGATATCTTCGTCCAGAAATACAACATTTTTTTCCGTAACCTGCCTGCAGCCCCAAAGAACAGCGCCTGAGAAACACAGAGACATGAATAATATCCCGAACCAAAACAAAGCAGTATGCCTTATTCCGGTTCTTCTTCTTTCAGACAAATCCGATCTCCCTCCTTAATGGGTTTTTCAGAGCTGATGATTACAGACTGGCCTGACAGAGAACTGCTGTCTGAGATTGCCGCCATCCGGTCACTTTTTTCCAGAACCTCCACATAGACTTTAGAGGCAACCAGCTCATTTCCCAAAACAGTGTCCCTCTTCTCGGGTACCAATACAAATAACTGATCTTCCTCACTTCTAAGTGCCTCAATTGGCAGAACGCAGGAGTATTCCTTTGTTTTTTTTTGGATTTTCATTTCTGCAGTACTCCCGATCTCCAGGCTGTTGTCAGGTAACATAACCGTTACATTCCAAAGCTCCTGATTCTCTCTGTCCGCTTTCACCGAATCCACCTTCAGGCCTTTTACTGCATCCGCTGCCCCATCCTGCTCCAGAACCACCTGATCCCCCTTTGATATGTACTTCTTCTGTTCTTTTGTAATCTGTGCCTGAAATCTGCTCCCTGTGGATGTATCCGCGATTGCTATATTTTTGCCGTCTATGGTATCGTTTCCCGCTTCAATGTGAATTTCCGTCACCACACCGTCCACTGCAGCCAAAATGATCCCCCCTCCCTTATAAAGCTCTTTTAGTTTTTGCAGTTCACTCTTGAGGCTCTTTCTGTCTATCTTAGCTATTTGCAGGCTGCTGTCCGGCGCCTGGGGTTTCATAGAGTCGTCAATCAGCCTATTTGCATCCTCTAAGCTTTTCTCCCATTCTTTTGCAACCTCCTCGTAGGCAATCTCAGCCTGCCGGCAGGCATCCTCCAATGCCTGCCGTTCCTGGCTGCTGGTCTGGTTTTTCTCCGCCTTTCTGGAGGACTGGTACTGGCTATATGCCTCCTGTGCCTCCTTTAATTCCTTTTCGGCTTTTTTTAATTCCTTTTCTGCAGCCTCTATCTCTTTCTCATCGCTCCCCTTCTTCGCTTCCTTTAGTTTTTGCTCCGCCTGACCAGCTGCTGCTTTTTTATCCTTGCACTGCTGCTTGAGATTCTGCATTACGGCATCATCGGCGGCCTTCCCGGAGCTATTCTGCTCAAACTCCAAAAGCCTGCTCTGTGCCTGCTGCAAAGCCTCATAGGCCTGCTGTTTTGAGGCATCCGCAGACTGTACTGTGCGGTTATAGTCCTCCTGTGCCCGGTTCTGTGCTGTCAAAGCCTCCTGCTCTTCCAAGGCTTTCCTCTCTTCCATATCCTGAATACCCAAATCTGCTTTTTTCAGCTCCCTTCTCTTCATCCGGATCTGTTCCTGCAAATCATCCATGTCCAGGACAAACAGGGTATCTGTGGACTTCACGTTCTCCCCCTCTGAGACGGCAATCTGTCTAACCCGGATACCTGGAACCGTTGTCACCGCATAGATCTGATTTTCCTTCACTTCTCCAGGTACACTGATATTATACTCCAGTGCATTTCTGGCCGCTGCAACGGCTTCCACCTGTGGAATTGTCAAATTGCTGGCTGCACGGGACAGGAGGGTCAGGATAATCATCCATATGCCAAACAGAATCAGCCACTTCACAGCGCGTGCCCTAATATTATGAGGTTTTTCCCTTAAGGGCAAATATTTAAAAAGCTTCAAAATAGTTTCACCTTCTCCTATTCTTTTATGGCGGAAGCAATGATTCCCTTTTCTAAATAATCCTGGCCGCACAGAAATACTAAAAATGCAGGCACCAGGGTAACCACAGATGCAGCGAAAGAGATTCCCGCCTGTTTTAGTCCAATATTAGGCAGATACAGAGAGAGAGGCCAGAGTTCCTTTCTCTTTAAAAAAGTCAGAGGCTGCTCAATCAGGTTCCAATACTCCAGGAATCCCAGCACCATTGCAGATATAATCCCAGATGAGCCCAGGGGAATCCCGATATGTAAAAATGTCGCTACTGCCCCTGCGCCATCAATCTTTGCCGCCTCCAGCAGAGAATCCGGTACGAAACAGTAAAACCGGTACATCAGAAATACCGGAAAGGTCGACCAGGCACAGGGCAGGATCACCGCCCAGCGTGTATCTACCAGCTGCATGCGGTTTAACACCAGGTAGGTGGAGAGCATGGTCACCTGAAAGGGCATGACCATAAGCAAAATATATACCGTAAACAACGCCTTTTTAAATGGAAACTTATATTTTGCAAACCCCCATGCCGCTGCTGTCCCTGTCAAAAGCTGTCCTGCAAGGATGCCCAGTACCAGCTTTACAGAGTTCCAAAACATTACAAAATATTCCGGTGAGTCCAAAAGCAGCTGAACATAATGGCGAAGAGTGGGCGCAATAGGCAGGAGACGCCAGTCTGCATAGCCGGTTCCTTCCTTTAGTACAGCCTCCAAATGACTTCCCAGCTCCGACGTTCCCATCAGAGACCCTGCCAATAGAAATATTACAGGATAGCACACGATCAGTCCCATCAGAACCAGCGGAATCAAAAGTATCTTTTGCCTCATTTGTCTCACTCCTCCCTGTCCCATGCCCTCTGCAGAAAGCGTACCAATATCAGTAAAACCAATACCATGAGAACCGCAGCCGCAGCCAGCTTGTCAAAATCCATATCCCGAAACCAGTTTTGAAAAAGATTCTGGAGCAGATACATACTCTCATGGGGATAATTGCCTGCTGCCAGGTAGGATTCCCGAAACACCTTAAAGGAGTTTAAAAATGACAGTACGGTAATGGTATAGAGTGTAGACTTTAAGTTTGGAATCGTAATGTGGATAAAGCATTTAAAAGAGTCTGCCCCGTCTACCTTAGCCGCTTCATAGAGGCTGTCCGGAATACCGGACAGCCCTGCCATCCAGAGCACAATATCATACCCCAGATTTTTCCATATGTAACTGAAGGTCAAGACCCAAAACGCAAAATTACTGTTCATCCAGTCAACGGCGCTATAATGGAACCGCGCAAGCAGGCCATTGAGCAGTCCCTGTGTATCAAACAATACTCTCCAGAGGAGCACCACAGAAGCTACCGGTATTGCCATGGGAACCAGGAATGCAGATTTTAGTATACTGCCAAACACCTGCTGCTTCTGCAGCACCACCCCGATAATCAGTGACAGAAGAATCAAGACCGGAATACAGACTGCCTCAAATTTCAAAGTATTGACAGCTGCCAGCCGGAATGCCGAACTGTCCATCAGCATCCGGTAATTGGCCAGCCCTGTCCACTCCTCAGCCACAGCGCTGTGAAACGAGCGCCGTATTACATCCATAAAGGGAACCAGCACAAATATGGATACTCCCCCTAAGCTTGGCAGGATAAACAGAAACCCTGTAAACGCACTCTTATGGCGCCTCATTCTTATTCTGAGAGATAAAGATTCAGCTTGCTTGTTATGCTGTTTACCGCTTCCTCCACAGAGCATTCTCCCTTTAAGCATTTTGCGCCCTCCTCCAAAACGGTCAGATTAATCATATCATCCGTAACAGCAGGGATCTTCAGGGATTCTGCAATTGCTTTCCACTTATCAAAATCTGCTTTTGAAGGCCAGATAAAGTTGAACTCCATAGTGGTTCCCTCCATCTCATCGGCAATGATATTTCTTATTCCCTCCTGCACATTTTCCGTTTTTTCCTGTATCTGTTCAAACTCCTTTTGATTTACAGACCATCCTGACCTCAGACCGCTGTCCGGACGGAGAAGGAAAGAGATAAATTCTTTGGATGCCTCTATTTCTGTACTCTTTGCATTAATGCCTGTGGTCAGCATTGGGATATAGACTCCGGATGCCTGTCCCGGGGCAACGCTGTAATCATATTCTTGTTCTCCAAGCTGTTTAATGGCCGAGGTCATTCCAAACAGATTTTGGCAATCCTTCATGTTAAATGGATTGAGATCTGAGTTCTCCCGAACCATTTGGGAAAGGTAACATTCCCCTGTTGTCATAAACTGAGCCAATTCAAAAGTGATTCCCTCATCCATCTCAATGCCGCTCCTGCGCTCCATCGGGATCTGGTAGATATCAGCCAGTTGTACTACATTTGTCAAAAATTGGCTCAGTGCTTCTCCATCCAGTGTTCCATCCTCCTTTACCCATGCCGGTGAGGATGATGGCAAAAGAATTTTTAAAAGGAAAAAGGTGTCCATCTGATCCATTATACTGATGCCCTGTGCGGTCCCCTCTTTCTGATCTCCTGCCATTTTTACAAAGCTGTTCAAGTCCGTTAGTTGGTTCAGAGTCTCTTTTTTTCCCAAAACCACTGGTATGGTAAAACGGTTTGGAACCGCCAGAATTTTATCCTCTTTTTGATATGTGTGTGCAATGTTGTCAAACAGGCCATCCTCCCCTGAAACCTCATTTACCACATCTGTGATATCAGCCAGAAGCCCCTTTTCCATATACGCCTCAACAGGCATCCCTTCCAAAAGCAGAACGTCCGGTCCCTCCCCAGCCATGATGTTGGTGTTTAAAACCTTAATCGCATCGTCTTTGGTCACTGCGTCCGTATCTGTCAGCCCCACCTCATAGTTCACAAAGGTATCCGGATTTGCCTTCTGAAACTTTGTAATTGCGGTACGCAATTCATAATTGTCTTCCAAAGAATAGACGGTAATCTCTTTTTCCGGGGTAGAAGGGATATCCGGATTAAAAACATACTTCACATGTTCCGTTTCAGAATAGCTGAGTATAAGCTGATCCTGGTCTAACGCGATTCCTCCGAAGCAGGTATCTATGTTCATCTGTCCCTGGCCACCGTTAAAGATCCGTTCAACCACTGACCCGTCCACCGCAAATCGGTAGATTCCTTTGGTGTTTACAAAATAGAGGTTGCTTCCATCCCTTCCGCTGATATAGGCAGTCAAAGTCGCCTCATCGTTTTCCTTAAAATTCTCGTTTAAAAAGTCCTCCAGTGCTTTTGGCTTCTCCAGCTTTTCATTGTTATCCAGTGAGTAGGTATCTACGGAAATGTTTTGAATGCTCATCATTCCATCTGCTTCATAGTTCTGGATCATGTGAAACAGGAACAGTTTATTGCCCACAACAACTGTGGAGACGATTTCGGGTATTTCCCCCTCCGCTTCCAGAAATGTATGCTTTATCTCCCCATTGCTTGAGTCTATACGCAGAACTCTTCCCTTGTCATCACAAGCGATTAAATCTCCACTTTCGTATAATTCCATGTTATACAACTCAATGGGTGTCTCACCGTCCTCCTCGGTCACGTTGACTTCGCGGGTGCTGCCATCCTTGTCCACATAATAATAAGTAAACTCATTTGCTTCTTTCAGGCGGCAGTAAAAAATGCTGCCGTCACTGCCAATAGCAGCTCTGTTAATCGCTTTTCCCTTAAAATTACCTAAATTTACCTCTTCGCCTAAAAGTTTTTTCAGCTCTTCCGGCTGTTCGCTCCAGAATGTCCAGCTCTCTCCCTGGTCCATAGAGTCATAGATTCCTGAGCTGCATATCATTCGTATCGTTCCATCTGAGAGTATATTATAGAAATAGACTTCACCCTCCGGGAACGTAAGATCCTGCTCCACATATCTCCCCATAGAACCCTCCATCTTTCCTGTTATCTCTTCTGCTGAATCTGACTGCTTTGCATCCTTATTGTCTTTGCTGCAGGATACCAGAGACGCAGCCAGCACAGCCGCCAGCGCTGCAGCGGCGATCCATTTCCAAATTTTCACTAAAATCCCATCCTTTCATTTATGCTGATGGATTCATTTTATCATTAACCAGAGGCTCCTGCCTCTATTCCCACTCTATTCTATCTCTAATTTATCTCTATTTCCCCCAAAGCTCTGACCAGCGAGGAAAAACATGATATAATAAGTTCCATGAAAATACGACATGGATCATATGGGAGGAACTTATGCGAATCTTAATTATCGACGATGATATCGCTTTATGTCAGTCACTTGCCTATCAACTGAGAAAAAATGGGTTTCTTGTAGATATCTGCCATGACGGCACAGAGGGGCTGGAACTGATTTTGAAAAAAATACATGATTTTATACTTTTGGACCGCCTTCTGCCCTCCATCAGCGGCACAGAGCTTCTCGCTCAGATTCGTAGTATGGATATCAGCATACCTGTTATTCTGGTTACTGCCCTGGGGGAGATTCAGGAGCGGGTCGAGGGACTGGACAGCGGCGCTGACGACTACATAGTAAAACCCATTGACTATAATGAGCTGATGGCCCGCATTCGAAGTATATCGCGCCGTCCCCGCCAGATGGACAACGCGCTTACCCTCCGGTGTGGGGATATCTCCTTTGACTGTCAGGCTAAGGTGCTGTCCTGTCATGAAATATCCTGTTCTCTCTCCAGAAGGGAGGGGGATCTGCTGGAGGTGTTATTGAAAAATCCAAACCGCATTCTTCCAAGAATGCAGATTTTAACCAAGGTCTGGGGAATTGACTCTGAAATAGAGGAGGGAAACCTGGACAACTATATCCATTTTTTGAGAAGAAGACTGAAATCCGTAGAGAGCTGCCTGACTATAAAAACAGTCCGGGGCGTGGGCTACTGTCTGGAGGTTTAAAGATTTCGATGTTTCGAAAAATTCATTTGAAAATGACCTTTTTTTGTACCCTTATCATCAGCATTATCCTGATTGCCATGACACTTTCCGGTCTTTATCTGTTTGAGGGCCTGTTGAAAAAAAATGATACCGCCTCCTACGAAAGAGACAGAAGCACGATTCTGGCTTATCTGGAGAGAGAGACACTTATAGACTACGAACAGCTCTCGAAAATGGCTGACAACCACGTCTATACCATTGTGATGTTTGAAAACAGCCGCCGTCTTTCCTGGAGCCAGGCAAATTTGACGTCAGACCAGAATGCTATGATTCAAAAGGCGTGCGATGAGGCGCTAAACACACATGGCTTTGACATTGCCAATCCACCCAAGTCGAAAAACATCACCAAATACCTGGACTTCAAAATGGATTACAGCAGCACAGAGCACCTGGTAACCTTTGCTTCCCTCCCCAACAGATATGGAGAAGTCTGTGTTCTTATTCTGTACTCCCGCCTACCATTAAGACAACAGATCATGGGCCTGCGCATCATATTTGCAGTCATTGACTTGGGGGCACTTCTGCTTATTTTACTGTTTGCCTGGAAGTTTTCCGGACAAATCTTAAAACCCGTGGAAGAAAACCGGTTAAAGCAGGTAGAGTTTGTGGCCGCTGCCTCCCATGAACTACGTTCCCCACTGGCCGTCATACTGTCCTGCGCCTCTGCGCTGGAAGTGGCGGATGAAAATGACCGCTCTGCATTTTTCAAATCCATCCACTCAGAGGGAAAACGTATGAAAAGGCTGATTGATGATATGCTCTCCCTATCCAATGCCGATACCCAGGCGTGGAGCATGCACTTTGAGGATACCCAGCTGGATACACTGCTCCTGGATATCTTTGACAAATATCAACCTGTCATGCAAAACAAGGGACAGCATCTAAAAATCTGCCTAGAGGACAAACTTCTGCCCCACTGCCAATGCGACAGGCAGCGGATGGAGCAGGTGCTGGGCATACTCCTGGACAATGCTGCCAGCTATACACCTAAGGCAGGTGACATACAGTTGGGGATTTCATCCGCACGTGGCCATCTCCTCCTGTGGGTGGCTGACAATGGCCCGGGAATTCCCGATTCCTCCAAAAAGATCATCTTTGACCGTTTTTACCGAGGTGACGCTTCCAGAAAAGATAAGCGTCATTTCGGTCTGGGCCTTTGCATTGCAAAAGAGCTGATACAGCTTCATCAGGGTAAGATATGGGTTGAGGACAACCAGCCTACCGGATCTGTCTTTTATATCTCACTCCCTGCTGCTCTATAGCTCCAACCGGATTTTCTGCTCTTCCATTCCATGCCTTCTCACATAGCCGGTGAGTATCATGGTAAGGGCGCCGTCCCCGGTTACATTACATGCTGTCCCAAAGCTGTCCTGCAGTGCAAAGATAGTCAGCATCAGAGCAGTGCCGGTGGGATCAAAGCCCAGCAGCCCCGTTATCAGCCCCAGAGATGCCATCACAGTGCCTCCCGGCACCCCGGGCGCTCCAATCGCAAAAATACCGAGTAAAAAACAAAATAAAATCATCTGCCCCAAATCCGGAACCCGGCCATAGAGAATCTGAGAAACCGTCATCACAAAAAACACTTCCGTCAATACCGATCCGCACAGATGAATGTTTGCAAACAGCGGAATTCCGAAATCCACCATATCGCTTCGCAGCTCCGGTTCCGCCTTCTTTGCGCATCGAAGCGCCACCGCTAAGGTGGCGGCAGAAGACATGGTTCCCACTGCCGTCAGATAGACAGGCCCATAGTTTTGGAGCACCCTCCAGGGATGAATCCGTGAATAGATGCCTGCTGTGACATAGAGAACGGCCATCCAAAGAAAATGTCCCACGATCACAATGACCACTACCTTTAAAAATACAGGAAGCTGCTTTGTGATGGTTCCCTCAAAAGACAGCTCCCAGAATGTAAGGGCTATAAATACAGGCAGGATAGGAATAATGATCCTGGATACAAGCAGCAGTACCATCTTTTGAAATTCATCTAAGAGCTCTGTAATCCGTTTTGCTTTTGTCCAGGCGGCAGCTAAACCTATAAGGATGGAGAAGACCAGAGCACTCATCACACTCATAATCTGAGGGATATCCAGCTGAAACACCAATTCGGGCAGCTCTCGCAGACCGTCTGTCCTAGCTGAGACTGCCAAATGTGGAATCAGGCCATACCCTGCTCCCATTGAGAGCAGCGCAGCCAAGACCGAGGAGGTGTAGGCACAAATCACCGCAAACCCCAGGATCTTAGAGGCACGGCTTCCCAGTTTTGTAATCGATGGCGCAATAAAGCCCAAAATAATCAATGGCATACAAAAGTTAATCAGCTGCCCCAACACATACTTAACAGCTACAACTATGTTCATAACCTGCGTATTGGAGAGCAGTCCTGCCACTATCCCTGCCGCCACGCCCAATACCAGTCTGAAAGGCAGGCTCTTTACTATTTTTTTCATCCCGTTACCTTTTCCCATATTTTTCTCGTCTAAGTAAGCCCGGCATGCAGCCGGGCTCATGATAAACATTATTGTATGGTATTCTAAGGGATTTTATTCCTCAATCTCTCTCTAAGCGGACCGCTCCTGCTGCCCGGATATCCAGAGGATACACATTCTCTCTTCCCACAAACGCAGAAATGTAGTCAACATAGCTCTCTGTCTTGTCCTCCGGGATTACCGCCATAATTACCCCTGCAAAGCCACCGCCGTGTATCCTGCACACACCGTCCCCAGCCTGCTCCAGAAACAGGCTGGTCAGCGCCAGTGCTAATGGAATCTTCTGCTCTGTATAGTTCTGCAGCGCGTAGCAGTTTTGCAGCAATTCCCATGATGAGGTTCCTGACTTCTCAAGCTGGGAGAGCAATTCCCTTTTGTTCCCGGCAGTGATCGCTTCCGCTGCCCTTTTGACACGCTTGTTTTCCTCAAAAAAGTGCAGAGCCCTCAGAATTGCCCGGTCATTCTCAATGTTAGAAATATTTTTTAACACGCTCTCCCAATCTGTGTCACACAGTCTCTCGGCGGAGGCAGCGGAGGCAGCCTGGCGCATTTCCAGTGGAATCTCCGAGTACACATCACCTAAATCCGCGTGGCCTTTTCCGGTGTTGACAATCACTAAATGATACCCCAGGCTCTGAAAGGAAAAATCCATGTGCTCATACGTTGGCTGCTCCCCGGAAAAATCCAGCAGAATCGCTCCCCCGACTGCACAGGCCATCTGGTCCATCAGCCCGGATGCCTTTTTCCAGAACACATTTTCCGCATACTGTCCGGCCTTTGCATAGTCTATGCAGGTCATGGTATTGTCATTAAAGAAATAGTTGATCATGGAGCACACCAGCATTTCAAATGAAGCAGAGGAGCTGACGCCCGCAGCGCTGATCACCTCTGTTGACACATACGCGTCAAATCCTGAGACCACAAATCCGGCTTTTCGGATAGCCTCAACCATTCCCGCCACCAGAGATTGCGTCCCCTGCACCTTTTCAACCTGGTCAATGGCATTCAAATCAACCACTATCTCACTGCTGTAACCCTCGCTGGTGATGTGAATCTCATCACTGTTATTGGGACAGGCCGCGCCGATGGTATCCATGCTCACGCTGGCAGCAAGGACCAGACCGCCATTGTGGTCCGTGTGATTTCCGATCATCTCCGTACGACCGGGCGCAGAAAAAAAGTCAGCCGTCTCCCAGCCATATCTCTTATGAAACTGTTCTCCCAGTTCCTGAAAGCGCGCACCGCTCTTTTCGCTTTCCCCATATACTCTCTCAAGCTCTGTCTGCTTTGGTTTATTCATATCGCAGCTCCTCCTTTTATTTCATTTCCACTATTATACTACTTCTGACAAACAAATCCTTAAGAATACCGCGCAAAACAAGGAAAATATTGCGCTTTTTATGGAAAAAGTGGTAAAATAGCCTGTAGAAAAGGTATTTTTGCAGGCTGGGAGGTGCCACATTTGCAGATAACAACGAATCAGTTCCAGAAGGAATTAAAAAAGCACGGAAACAATGCGTTCCCGCTGCTCATAAGCTACGAAAAGCTGTCCAATTATGAAACAGGGTCCTTTCTGTGGCACTGGCATCCGGAGGTAGAAATCTCCCTCATTCAAACGGGGGAGATGCTCTACAAAGTCAACCACTGTACATATCACCTGAAAAAAGGGGATATCCTGTTTGGCAATGCCAATGTGCTCCATTCCGGATACATGATTCAGAATCAGGACTGTCACTATATTTCCATCACCTTTGATCCAAAACTAATCTATGGATTTCAACAGAGTATCATTAACCAGAAGTACGTGGAGCCCCTCACCCAGGATTTTTCCATGCCTGCAATACATATTGATTTTACCCAGAGCTGGCATGCCTCCATTTTGACGAGCATCCGCAGGATTGTTGAAAAAAGCGAGCAGAAGCCAGATTTCTTTGAGGTGGATATCGCTGTGGAACTGCTGTCTCTGTGGAAAACCATCCTTGCGCACAGATCCCCCTCCGTTGCCTATGCCGCCCACGACAAAATCGCGTTTGACCGGATACGCATGATCATAGGTTATATTGAGAAAAATTACAGAGACAAAATTTCACTGGAGGAGGTTGCGAAGCAAATCCATCTGTGCACAAGTGAATGCAGCCGGCTTTTTAAAACTTACATGAATGTCTCACTCTTTACCTTTTTACAGGAATACCGTATTGAAAAGAGTTTGGACTACCTTATGGATTCCACCTATACAATCACGGATGTCGCCTCAATGGTAGGGTATTCGGATTCCAACTACTATTCAAAGGTGTTTGCCAAGATAAAGGGATGCAGCCCCCGCCAGTATCGAAAGGAACAATTACGGCTCACTCCTTCAATAGAAGCTTCCTCTCCGTTACCATAAGCCCCTGCTCATAGCGATCGATCTTTTCATTCAGTCTTTCCAGGGAGCTTTGCATATCCGCCATGCGCTCTAATAGTTTTTCGCGCTGCTCGACCAGGATTGCCTTTCTGGCGTCAACCGTGGAGTCTCCCTTCTGAAACAATGCCACATACTCAATCAATGCCTCAATCTGCACTCCGGCTTTCCTCATACATTTCATGAGCTGAACCCAATTACAGGACACTTCATCGTAATCCCGGATTCCGCTCTTGCTTCTCGGCACGTTGGGGATCAAGCCGATGCGTTCATAATACCTGAGTGTGTCAGGTGAAATCTCGCACTTTTTGCTCACCTCCGCAATGGTCATTTGCCTGCCTCCTTCCTTTTCTGTTTCGTTTTCTACCTGCCAAAAAGTTCTGCAGCCTGTCTCATCTTGTCGATTACGGGGACGCCAAAGGGACAGTTTTTCATACAAGCCCCACATGCGATACACTCCCCGGCATGATGTTCCAGAAGCTCATAATGATTTTGCAGAGTCTCCGGAACAGAAGGCTGGATGGCTGCCAGATCCAGATACTTATTAACCATGGCGATATCGATTTTCTGAGTGCAGGGCGCACAGTGGCCGCAGTACATACAGTGTCCCCCAAAAGAACTCCTTGGAGCACCGGCCAGTACTGGGCTGTAATCTCTCTCTTTCTCATCAGCGCTGCAGTAGGCCGTTGCCGCCTCAACTTCACGGACACTGGCCGCGCCTACCATAACGGAGGCCACTGCAGGCCTGGTCAGACAGTAGTGAATACACTGGACCGGGGTGAGAGCTTTGCCAAACGGGGACTGTCTGTCATCCAGAAGCACTCCTGCCCCATAACCCTTCATAACTGTCAGGGCCACCCCCTCATTCTGACAGGTCTGATACAACCTGGCCCTCTTTGGATCGATTCCCTGGTAAGTTCTGTCCGCATATGTACTCTCCTCAAAGAGAATGTCCACATCCTCGCTGGCCGGCAGCATATCATATGCCGGATTGATACTGAACAGGATCACATCGATGAGGCCTGTTTTTACTGCCCTGCCTGCAATGTCCGGATTGTGCGTAGACATCCCAAGGCTGCGAATGATCCCTTTCTTCTTTAATTCCAGCGCATATTCCAGGATTTCCCCGCTGAAGATCCCCTCAAAATCCTTTTCGTCATCCACATAGTGTATCATTCCCACATCCACATAGGTCAACTGCATCCGCTTTAAAAAATCCCCGTAAGCTTCCCGAACCTCCCTGATATTCCGGGTCCGGCGGTATTGGCCGTCCTCCCACATGGAGCAGAGATGCCCCTCCACCACAAAGCTGCTCCGCTCATATCTGGACAGAGCCTTTCCCACATGGCTGCGCACCTGTGGATTGGAATTATAGATATCAATAAAATTAATTTCTTCCCTCATTGCCGCATCAAGGATCTCCTGACATTGCTCATAGCTTTTGTTTTCAAATCCCTCTCCGCCAATGCCGACTGCACTGACCTTTATTCCTGTTCTTCCAAGTGTCCTGTATTCCATGGTACACCTCATACGCTGCCCGCCCAACCGCTGTGTGCAGCTCTTCCTTTCTGGTTTTTTAGAATGTAACAAATCATACCTTAACAGGTACGTGTCTAAAGCCTTTCATCTCTATCATACCACCTGGAGTCAGGTCCAAGTCAATATTTTTTTATTGACGAATGGTATCTCTTATATTATACTATAAACGTTCACTCGGAGGGTAAATCATTCCTTTAGAAATGATGAGCTGGATAAGGTGACAGGCTGAAATGCCTGTTTTCTTTCCAGCTCTTTTTTATATCATAGGAAAGTCCTTCGGAATTCCCTATGATATAAAAAGCCCTCCGGGCGGGATCACACTGCGGCGGAGCGGAAGACGGCTGCCGGGGCAGCCCCGCCGCAGGCGGAGAATCCTGCGCGCAGGATTCTTTTTTATGAGCAAATATCTGTGGAGGAGGAAAAAGCAGTGGATCTGCTACATGGAAACGTAAAAACAACCTATTTTAGATATCTGAGCGCAGCCTTTGGCAGCGCATTGATCAGTTCAGTCTACGGCATCGTGGATATGGCTATGGTCGGACAGTACCAGGGGCCCAGCGGTACCGCTGCACTTGCAGTGGTGGCGCCGGTTTGGAATATTATCTACAGCCTTGGTCTCCTGACAGGAGTGGGCGGCTCCGTGCTGTTTGGAACCGCCAGGGGGCAGGGGAAAAAAGAGGACGAGTACTTCTCTGCTGCCCTTATAAGCACTCTTATTTTGGCTGCTGTAAGTTGGGCAGGCATTGCCTTTTTTGATACACAGCTTTTGGAGCTATTCGGAGCGGAAGAGACACTTTTGCCTTTGGCAAAACAGTATCTGTTCCCAGTCAAGTTTGCTGTGCCCTTGTTTTTGTTTAATCAGATGCTGGCAGCCTTTTTGAGAAATGACAATCACCCCGGACTGGCCACTGCCGCAGTTCTGGCCGGCGGCATCTTCAATGTGTTTGGAGACTATTACTTTGTCTTTTCCATGGATATGGGTATTATGGGGGCAGGATTGGCCACCGCTCTTGGAGCACTCATCACCTTTTTGGTTATGCTTTTGCACTTTAGCTCCGCTCAAAATTCGCTGAAATTTGCATGGCCAGAGCATTTGGTTCTAAAACTGAAAAAAATATTTACCACCGGTTTCTCTACATTTTTCATTGATATTGCAATGGGGATACTTACCATGCTGTTTAACCGGCAAATCATGAGATATGCAGGAACGGATGCACTGTCTGTATACGGCGTGATTGTAAATATCAGTACCATTGTCCAGTGCTGTGCATACAGTGTAGGCCAGGCTGCACAGCCAATCATCTCCATCAACTTTGGGGCTGGGAAAGGAACTCGGATCAAGCAGACGTTAAAATATGCCCTCTGTGCCACCTGCTTTTTCAGCATCATTTGGACCCTGCTTATGTTTGCTTTCCCAAATGGTTTTATACGTATTTTTATGGCGCCGACAGAGGAGGTAATTCATATAGCTCCGTTTATTATAAGGAGCTATGGACTGTCCTTTCTCCTGCTGCCCCTGAATATCTTTTCAACCTACTATTTTCAGTCGCTGCTAAAGCCTCTGGCCTCCTTTTTTGTCTCTCTGACAAGAGGATTGATCGTCAGCGGCATTCTGATTCAGGTACTGCCCGTCATGTTGGGTGCGGATGCTCTCTGGTTTGCGATGCCTGTTACCGAGGTCATCGTGGCTGCGGCCGTCATTTACCTGATACGCAGGTATACCAGAGAACTCTCGTGAAATTTCCGACAGTCCCCGTGAAAAGAGGCTGGGAGCATTTGCCCTCAGCCTCTGAAACTTACTCTTTCAACCCTTCTGCTGCCGCAGCAACCAGGGCTGTATCCGGATCTTCTACACCCGTTATATTGATATTCCTGTTGACCTTTGCATCATATGTATTTGCTTTCATAATCTCGCCCAGATCAATGCCTACAGTGTCCTTCATAGACTCAAACAGCTTAGCCATCACTGCCGGAACGTTTCCGGAAACAGAGTCCACACCATTTCCATCCCCGCCGATAATGGTAATCTTATCAATCTGGGTCAGAGGCTCTGCGATCTTTCCTGCAATGTCAGGAAGAACCTTGATCAGCATCTCAGCCATGGCTGCATTGTTGTATTTCTGGTAAGCCTCAGCCTTTTTCTCCATGGCCTCTGCCTCTGCCAAACCCTTTGCCCGTATGGCCTCCGCTTCTGCCTCGCCCACCATCTTGATACCTTTTGCCTCCTGCTCCCTGGTAAAGCGGTCAGCCTCAGCTTTGGCTTTCTGCGCCTGGGCTTCCTGCTCCATCTCAAAGCGTTTCGCCTCTGCGCTCTTTTCAATCTCAATCTTTTTAGCGTCCGCATCCTTCTGTCTCTCGAAGAGTTCTGCCTCTGCCTTCTGCTGGCGCTCGAAACGTTCTGCTTCCGCTTTCTTACGAATCTGGGCATCCAGAGACTTTTCCATAACCTCAGCTTCCTTCTGCTTCAGAAGAATCGATTTCTCTTCCTTAGCAATATTTGCGTTGGCTGCTGTCACCTCAATGGTCTTTCTCTGCTCTTCCTTCTGAATCGCATATGCCGCATCCGCTTCCGCTTTCTTTGTGTCCGCTGTTTTCTTTAAATCTGCCTTCTGGATATCCAGCTCGTTGTTTTTAATCGCGATTTCCCGCTCTGCATTGATTCTGGCGTCGTTTGCCTGTTTGTCCGCTTCTGCCTTGGCTACAGCCACTTCCTTTTCTGCTTCCGCCTTGGCAATCGCCGCCTTTTTCTTGATCTGCGAAATGTTGTCAATACCTAAGTCGTCGATCACTCCGTTGCTGTCCGTAAAGTTCTGAACATTAAAGCTGACGATGTCCAGACCCATGGCTGCGAGATCAGGCTCTGCATTTTCCTTGACCAGATTTGCGAATTTCTGACGGTCACCTACCATTTCCTCCAGCCGCATGCGCCCAACAATCTCACGCATATTTCCCTCCAGAACTTCCCTTGCCACCTGGGCTATATACTGGGTATTCTGGTTCAGAAAATTCTCTGCCGCAAGATTTAAGCGCTCCTTTGTGCTGCTGATCTTCACATTCACCGCTGCATCCACCTGTATATTGATGTAATCTGCAGTGGGCACCAGGCTGGATGTCTTGACGTCAATGGGAATCAGTTTCAGACTCAGTTTATCCAGCCGTTCTAAAACAGGGATCTTCACACTGGCTTTCCCTATGACAATCTTCTTTCTCAGACCTGAGATGATGAATGCCGTATCTGGCGGCGCCTTTACATATCCTGTGGCAATCACGAGAATCAAAACAATTAGCACGACTGCAATTCCAATAAAAATCCCTAGATTACCTGTTATAAATTCCATACTCTTTCCTCCTTGTTTATAATTAGAATCACAACATTTGAGCGCTCTATTGCTGCCTTTGCCAAGCTGCTATGGATTTTTAGGTATGAAAAAAGACCCTTATCACAGCAGCTATACTACAATAAAAGTCTCGCACATCTCATTCGATACGGATGCCGGCCATCGTTCTGACGATCTCGAATCACCTTTCGGTTAGGCTACTCCCTTTTATTAACTATAAATATATCATTTAATGTAAAAAAAGTCAATAATATTTTGTTATTTTTTTAACAATATCTGTGAAGACAAGTAATAATAGTTTACGTTTCTTTTTGCCGTAAGCATGTACCATCCGGGCGAATTGCAAACATGCTTTGAGGAAGTTCTAGGTTCCAGAATACAGTCACTCGGGCGTTGGCAGCTCTGACCCGTCTGAACGGTTTCCCATACAAAACGCTCTCACTCCCCTGGAACAATATCCACAATTACGTACTCTGAATGATGCCCCGTGCGGACCGGATAGCCCCAGCCGGCAATACCAGACGAGACAATTACCTGCATGGAATCCATTTTGAGGGCCCCATAGTTCACTTCCCCAAATCCCAGCACATCACAGATTAAACCCACAGGCCAGATCTGCCCTCCATGAGTATGCCCGGAAATCTGAAGGTCGTACCCGGCCCTCCTGTTTTCCTCCAGCTCCACCGGCTGGTGATCCGCGAGAATCAAGAAATCATCCTTGTCTGTGTTTCCAAGCAATGTTCCCGCATCTACACGGCCATCCAACAGGTAAGAGGATCTGTCTTTTCTGCCTGCGATTGCCATATCCTCTGTAACTTGAACAGTCTCATCCTCCAGAATCTGAATTCCGTTACTGCGGATCGTTTCCTCCAGCTCAGCCGCCGTAAAATAAGGATCAGATGAATAATGGGACTGATCATGATTGCCATATACATAGAAGATTCCCAGAGGGCTGGAGATGGATGAGAGGGTTTCAAAGGCTTCCTGCATTTCTCCCATGGTAGTCTTTTCATCAACAATATCCCCGCACAGGACCACCATGTCCGGTGCTGTTTCCCCAATCCTGAGGCAGTATTCCTTAAGCTTTTCCTTCCCCATGGTTGTCCCAAAGTGCAGGTCTGATATCATTGCAATCCGGTACCCCTCACTTCGTATGGCTTTTTGAGTCTCAACCGTATAGTCTGTCTCCACAATATTTCCCATGTTCCAATAGCCGTATCCCAATACCACAGCAGCAGCCAATACAGGCACCAGACCGCTGCGGTAGATGAGATTCCACATATTCTTTTTTGACCTTTCCTGTACTTTTCTTACAATGCCGTTCAGAATTTCCATACACAGGGCAAATCCAAACCAGTGCAGGATCACCACTGCCCAGAAGCCCCAGATGTTAACTGCCGGTATGACCAGCACAACGCTCAAGATGATCAGGACAGCCTTCGCAGCCCTTCTCTCAATGTTCATATGGGAACTTTCTGCTGCCCTGCGCAGATAATAAAACAGGTAGATTCCTACAGGAATCATGAATAGGGCTGGCACTGCAAAATAGATAAAATACATGCTTAGGCTCCTTTTCGTGTTTAACTTTATCTTATAATAACACTTAAAGTCCACTCCAAGGCAAGGTTGTTTTCTAATTTAATAATTTTTTAAGATCTACAGCCTTAAAAGTATTTCTCGGGTAATACATTAATAGGTGAACAACTGGGTCCAGTAGTTGGTTCCGGAACTGTTTTGATAGTGACCTACACCAATATACTTGTAGTTTGCATTTAGAATGTTGGCCCTGTGTCCCGGGCTGTTCATCCAGCCCTCCATCACCTGTTCCGGACTTCTCTGGCCCCAGGCAATATTCTCGCCTGCGCCGCGGTAGACAGCCCCCTGTTCCTGCAGCGCGGTGCTAAAGCTGCTTCCGTTGGGCCTGGTGTGCGCAAATGATTTTTCAATCTCCTTTGCTCTGACCTGGGCTGCTTTGACTACTTTGTCATCTATTTGAAGAGGGGAAAGTCCCTCTTTAGCCCGCTCTACATTCACCAGTTTGACCACCTGTTCTGCAAAGCTTGATTCAGAATCCGGAGTTTCTGGTTTCTCTGTCTCCGGAGGATTGGTATCTGGAGTCTCGGGTTTCTCTGGCACATCCGTATCTGGAGTCTCTGGTACATCCGTGTCCGGAGTCTCGGGGGTCTCTGGCTCTGGCACATCCGTGTCTGGAGTCTCTGGTGCATCCGTGTCCGGGATTTCAGGCTTCTCTGTGTCCGGAACTTCGGTATCCGGGCTCTCAGGCTTCTCTGTATCAGGGACATCGGTGGATGGAAGATCAGGGCAGAGACTGTTCAGAATATCGTCTGCGGATACACCCCATTTCTCCAACTGATCCTTCATTTTCTGCCACTCGGGGCTATTCTGATTCACTATGTAAACCTTGCCTTTTGGATAACTTCCTGCGGCCTCTGAAGTCATAGAGACGGTACCTACTCCTGTAAGGGCTGTGATAGCTGCCATGGCAATAAATGCTGTTTTTTTCATTGTTTCCTCCTTTTGAATTATTACAAATTTATTTCATAATTGTTACATTTATATCCTACCACAGCCAATACCAAAATAACACACACAAATACTGGTCACCCTTCCTGACATTTCCAGGCTTTATTTTATTTACATAATTATATTACGTAAACTTTTTTGCTATTTACCTCATGTAAATTTTTTTCTGTTCAGTATACAGATCTTCACCCCTGTCACAAATATACTGTATACACTTAGACGTCCCACTGCAACAGCCACTTCCCCAAACCGATAGGTCTCCTGCAGAGCAAAATCTGAGGAAAGCTCTGCAACTGGCGGAAAAATCCAGAGAACTGCCTCAAGGGTGGGGACTTCTTTTGCAATGCCGGTTTTGACAACAGCCAGTAGGGCAAAGAGCACTGTCAAAACCACGGCAATCCTCCTGTCCGTCAGCACTTCTGGATGGAAAAGAGTTCCCACCGCACCTCCCGCAAAGGTGCTTGCCCAGAGGAGAAAAAAGGAACCAATCAGATCAGCAGCAGTCAATGGCCTCAAAAATACATTTCCGTTGTTCGCTAAATTCTGTACAATTGGAAAGCCAATTCCAAGGAGACTGACTCCGAATCCCAGCAGTAATAAAAACGCACTGTCACTTATGTAATATCTGGACGCACTTTGAACTCTCAGCACTAGGATCTGCCGTGAAATCAGAGGCTCTGACTCATTGTATCCGATTCCCGCCCATACCATAATCATAAACGCATAGACACAGGAAATGCAGAAGCTGTCAATCACCCTCAATGGGATTATAGAATAGTTAACGTACAGCAGAACAAAAAAGACGGCCAGTGGCATTACATATTTGTTTGACTTTAAGTAGGAATGACCGTGGTATTTTGTGAGTTCAATCATGGTTTTCAACGGTTATGTCTCCTCCCTGCATTTTTATACATCCCTGGTCAATCTGGTAAACCTCTTGTGCCAGCTGTTCAACTAAATATTTCTCATGGCAGGCCATGACCAGGGTCATCCCGCCTTGATTCAGTTCTTTCATGAGCTTTACAAACATCTCCTGGGACTGTACATCCTGTCCGGAAAGCGGTTCATCCAATATCAGTATATCCGGGATTTTCAGAAGTGCCTGGATCACTCCCACTTTCTGCAGAGTCCCTTTTGATAAATATTTCATTGGCGTCTCTGCCATATCCTCCATATAGAAGCTGCACAGCAACTCCTGGCACCGCTTCGTAAACTCCCCCTCTGTAATGCCGTCTATCCTTCCCATCGCTCTCAGATACTGGTGGGCAGTGAGATTCAATTTAGGAAAGTGTTCCGGTATGTAGTGAAACAGTGGTTTACCGCAGTAGCTAACCGTTCCCCCGGAGGGTCTCACCAATCCGGAAAGTATCTTCAGCAGTGTGCTTTTTCCGGAGCCATTTCTCCCTATAAAGGCAATGGATTGCCCCTGGTCAATATTCAGGTCCGTCTCCTTTAATATATATCTGGAGCCGTATCTTTTTGTGATTTGCTTTAGTTCAACTAAATGGTTCACTTTTATCCTCCTTTATCGTGTAAGCCATACTCTCCCGACGATATCCCTTTTTGAGACGATCCGGCACCCCTGGTCAGACTGCAGAAAATTGTCTGTAATCAGCAGATATTCCTCCCTTCCAAGCTCTGTGGGTGACATGCGCAAAGAGTCTGGAAGATTAGTAAAAGATTCTGTCTGCATACCGTCCACATAGATTTTTCCCTGCTCAATGGAAACCTCCTCCCCCGGCAGTGCATATATTCTGGAGGTGTAGTAGATGCCATCCTTTCTGTATATGGCTACATCGTACTTCTCTGGGTTTCCCAGTTTATAAGCCCACTTGTTTAAGATATATTTCTCCCCATCGTGCATATTCGGCTCCATACAACTACCTGAAATGGAAACCACCTGATATGTCTGGAATGCCGCAGTAAAACTTCCGGCTACCAATGCCATTACCAACAGGAGCAGCAAAATTCTGCGGTTCCGTATTTTTTTTGCGATCCTGGCATACCTTGACCGCTCTGCATCTGCTTTTACACTGTTCTCCTGCTCCTGGTAATACTCCCTGCATTGGTTACATACAGCGAGATGAGCCTTAACGTACGCCTTTGTCTGGGTACTGACTCTCTTTTCCCTGTAAATCTCACAGATATCCCGGATCAGCGGACATTCACTCCCTGTCTTTATCATATACTCTCGCCACCTCCTTGCGAACCTGTTCTTTTGCTCTGAAAAATAAGACTTTTGCAGAGTTTTCCTTCACCCTCATGAGTTCTCCAATCTCCTGATAAGACAATTCAAAAAACAGCCTGTATATCAAAACATCCCTGTATTTTTGCTTCATCCTCATTATTTTTTCAATGATAAAAGCGGAAATTTCCCTTTGCTCCACCACCTCCAACGGCTGGGGCTTCAGACTGGCAATCTCTAAAATCTGGGGCGCATTTATGTCTAGGGAAACGGTTCTTGGATTCTTTTTGTAATGTTTATAGCACACATGTTTTGCAATGGAGCAAATCCAGGTCAGCATACCGGATTCCCCCCGGTATCTGGGCAGGGAGAGGTAGACCTGAAAAAAGGTCTCCTGAGTCAGCTCCTCAGCAAGATCCCTATTGCAATCTGTGATTTTTAACAGATAGCGGAATATGTGCTGGTTGTATGTCTCGTATATTTCCTGAAATTCCCGCATTCCTCTCCCCTTTCCGCAAAGTCTCTGTTTATTAGTGCCCATAAACAGCAAAAGGTTACAATAAATTTAAAAATGAGCCAATCCGAAAAAGATTGGCTCACTCCACAGTACTCTATTCATTTTCTAAAAGAATGGTAAAGGGGCCGTCATTACACAGCTCCACCTTCATCTCAGCGCCAAATATTCCTGTCTGAACAACCGGAATATGTTCCCTGCAAGCCTCAATGATATATTCATACAGGTCTTTGGCTAATTCCGGAGAACCAGCCTCCGTAAAACTGGGACGGTTTCCCTTCTTGCAGTTGGCATACAGCGTAAACTGGGAAACCAGCAATAGTCCGCCGTCCACATCATTCAAAGACAAGTTTGTTTTACCCGCTTTGTCCTCAAAGATACGCAAGCCCACCATTTTCTTTACAAGCGCATCCGCATTTTCACGGGTATCGTTCTGTCCGACTCCGATTAAAACCAGAAATCCCTTTCCAATACTCCCGATCACCTGGTTTTCCGCTGTCACAGACGCTCTGGTCACTCTCTGTATCACAAACTTCATTTCCCAGCCTCTTTCAGTTCCACGAACTTTTTGATGAGCTGCACCGTATTGTCAATACCGCATACGCTGCTGTCAATACAGAGGTTATAGCTGGTGGCCTCCCCCCACTTTTTGCTGGAATAATAATTGTAGTAGCTGGCGCGCTTTTTATCTGTTTTAATAATCTTTTCTTTTGCTTTTGCCTCTGAGAGATCGTATTTATTCATGATACGCTTTACCTTACTTTCCAAATCAGCGTAAATAAATACGGAAACACAGTTGGGATAATCTGACAGTGCGTAATCCGCGCACCTTCCCACCATCACACAGGGACCTTCCTCCGCTATCTTTTTGATTGCGTTAAACTGCGCCAAGAAAATTTTGTGGTTAATGGGCATATCCGTAAATGCAGCCGAGGAATATCCCCCGGAGTAGGTATCCATCACAAGAGAATAGAGAAAGCTGTTGGTAGGCTTTTCATCGTGATTCTCGAATAGTTCCTTACACATACCGCTCTCTTCCGCGGCCCGCTCCAAAAGCTCCTTGTCGTAACATTTTATCCCCAGCTCACTGGCCAGTTTCTCACCGATCTCACGTCCGGCACTTCCATATTGTCTTCCAATCGTTATAATTGTTTTACAAGCCATATACTCCACGTCCTTTCTATCAGAATGCAGATCTTTTTACTGTCCTGATCCCACCTGCACTCCTTATACATCTGATATGCTTTATTATACAATAACTTTCTCGAAATGTACACTATTTTCGTACAATTTAGCGTGGTAATTTTCGCAAAAGATCCTGGAAATATTCTGGCAGCGGAGCTTCAAATTCCATGTAGGTGTTGGTTCTGGGATGCACAAAGCCCAGAACCTGGGCGTGCAGAGTCTGGCCCTGGAGCTTGTAGGGGCACCTGGCCGATCCATATACCTCATCTCCCAGCAGTGGATGGTGTACACTCGCCATATGGACCCTGATCTGGTGTGTCCTTCCGGTCTCGAGCTGGCATTCTATATACGTAAATTGGCGGAATCTCTCCAGTACCCTATAGTGGGTGACGGCATCTTTTCCGTTCTTATCATTCACAGCCATTTTCTTTCTCGCAGTGGGGTGACGGCCAATGGGAGCATCGACGATTCCCTCTTCCTGATTTATTATCCCATGCACAATTGCTCTGTACTTTCTGGTGATAGAGTGCACCTTGAGCTGATCTGCTATGGCGTTGTGAGTAAAGTCATTTTTGCATACCAGCAGAGACCCTGTGGTATCCATATCTATCCTGTGTACAATTCCGGGCCTTAGTATTCCGTTGATCCCGGAGAGATTTCCCGCGCAGTGATACATCAGAGCATTAACCAGAGTATGGCTGTAATGGCCTGCGCTGGGATGTACCACCATTCCCTTGGGTTTATTGACCACTAACAAGTCCTCGTCCTCATAGAGGATGTCCAGCGGTATGTCTTCCGCCAGGATTTCCGGAACCTGGGCCTCTGGAATCTCCACCTGTATTTCCTCTCCCGCCTCCACCCTGCAGCTGGCTTTCACAGGAACTCCATTTACACAAATCCGCCCTTCCTTCAGCAGTTTCTGAAGGTAAGAGCGGGAATAATCTTCCATGATCTCAGACAAGTATCGATCAATGCGTACGCCTGCATGTGTCTCTTCTACATAAAACTTAATGATTTCCATCTGTATCTCCCGGAGTTTTTTTCTTTTTGGACACAAGGAAGGAAAAGTCCTCCTCCTTGTAAAAAAACAGCACCAGCAATATCAGGAATACGGCTGAAAGGGTCACATAGATGTCCGCTATGTTAAAGATAGGGAAATCAATGAGCGAAAAGTAAAAGAAATCCACCACAAAACCGTTTGCAATCCGGTCTATCATATTTCCCAGAGCTCCGGCAGACATGGCGATGCAGATCGCCCTGAGAGGAGAATACCGCTTGTCGCCGGGCAAACGGTAAAAACAATACCCAACAATGATCATCACCACCACCACACTGAGCAGAAACAGCCATCTCTGGTTCTGCATCAGTCCAAAAGCGGCTCCTCTGTTTTCCAGATACTGCAGCTCAAACACGCCTCTGATCCAGACAATGGGAGCCTGGTCCTTTAAATTTGTGACTGCCCACCATTTTGTCACCTGATCAAATGCCACCAGCGCTGCGGTCATGACCAGCCCGAATATCACCTGTTTTGCCGATACCTTGCTTTTCTCCATATGCTATCTGTTCTCCTTAGTCATATCTGCATTTAGAAATTCAATGGCCTCCCGGATTTCCTGGTCTGTCACAGACTTGTCAATATAGGCATGGCCAATTCCCTTTAACAAGACAAATTTGATCTGTCCTGCCTCCATCTTTTTGTCTGACTTGGTAGCTGCCAGAACAGCCTCTGTGTCAAGCCCTGTGATCGAAATCGGCAGGTCAAATCCCACATTCATATCTCTTATCTCATAGAACTCTTCTTTGGATAGCAATCCTCTCTTATAGGAAATATGGGCAGCAGCCACATAGCCCAGGGCAACACACTGGCCGTGCAGAAGCTGAAAACCCATCCGCTTTTCGATGGCGTGTCCTATGGTATGTCCAAAGTTCAGCAGGGCCCTCTCCCCCTTTTCCATGGGATCTTTCTCAACAACAGCTCTCTTGATCTCACAGCTGCGGGAAATCATCCTCTTGAGTGTGGAAACCTCCCTTTCACGTATATCTGACATATGTTCAATGGTCCATTCATAGTAAGCTGCATCCTTGATCAGACCATGCTTCAAAATCTCTCCCATGCCGCAGAAAAACTGTTCGTCGGATAGAGTCTGCAAGGTGCACACATTCATATAGACCAGCTTAGGCTGGTGAAAGGCTCCCACCATGTTTTTATAGCTGTCAAAATCCACCCCGGTCTTTCCGCCAATGCTGCTGTCCACCTGGGAGAGCAGTGTGGTGGGAACCTGGACAAAGTCAATGCCTCTGAGATAGGTGGCGGCAGCATAACCCGTCAGATCCCCCACCACGCCTCCGCCCAGAGCGATCAGCATATCTTTTCTCTCGAAGTGCTCCAGAATCAAATGCTCATACAGGTCTCTTACTGTATCCAGGGTCTTGCTGGCTTCCCCAGCCGGAAATACAAATACCGTCACCTTGCTGCAGAGAGGGGAGATCAGGTTCTCCATTTCCTCACCATAGAGTTCATGCACACTGCTGTCCGTCACAATACATACTTTGCGGCCGCGCGGCTCTAAAGACGCAAGGCAGTCCGGCAGTTTTTCAAAGGACTCCTCCAGATATATACGGTAAGCCGGTTTCCCGTCTTTTGTCACTGGAATACACATCCGTTCCTGTTCTTTTCCCATTGTTATCTCCTTTATACATATTTCTCAATTTCCACCATACAGCGCCCCTTTTTTGTTCGATAGACAGCCTGTTTGTAGCGGAATTTCCCCAGACCCCTTGCAGATACGATGTCCCCTTCCTTCAGCGTATATCCATTGGAAACCACCAGTTTCCCGTTTACAAAGATCTTTCCCCCTTCGATCAACCCCACCAGGCTGCTCCTGGAAGAATGAAAGGCCAGGGCCAGAATGCTGTCCAGGCGCACAGAGGCCACGCTGCCGGCAATCACTTCTGTCTTTATGGGTACATCAAATTCCTGCAGTTTCCTCTCCCTGCAGACAACCGGAGTGTGGCGGACTCTGGTGAGTTCCTTTGATATAAAATCCTGCATTCTGTCAATGACAAACACATAAGCCCGTTTGTCGTCCACCAGAATATCCCCCAGCATATCTCTCTCAATACCCAGATTCAAAAGAGCCCCCAGATAGTCCCTGTGGGTCAAAGCATCCGCAAATTTAATGTTTAAGGGACTGATTTCCAGACATGCAATTGGAAAATCCCACTCATAATAAAGAGCATCAGGAATAAAGGCTGCCGTCTGACGCTCTGCTGCTTCATAACCGCCAAAAGTTTTCCACTGAATATAGGAAAACTTTTGTATCATGCTATGAAAGATATTTAATTCATTCAAATTCATAAAATCTGTAAAGGTTACAATGCCCCTTTTCATGGCACTGTCAGCTAAATCCATCAGCCGCTTCTGAAATAATTCTTCCGACTTTTCCATACGCTTGTCCTAAAAATTGGTGTGAATAGAGGGCACCTCAAAAGCCCCGCTTAAAATCTCCTGAAAATCTCCGGAAACATCCACCGAAGCGGGGGTGATAATAAAGATGTAGCTGCTGATCTTCTGAAGGTTTCCGTTGATAGCGTAACAAGATCCAGAAGAGAAATCAATGATTCTCTGCGCAATATCCAGATCTAGTCCCTCCATATTTAATACAACTGTGCAGTTCGCCAAAAGTGTCTCTGTGATCTCTCTGGCATCCTCCATGGAATGTGGCTTAATCACACAGACCTCCATGCCGCTGCCGCCTGTTTTGCGGGGACGCATGGGAGATATCTTGCTGCTTGTCTGCTGTTGGGACGTGCTCTGCTTCTGCCTTGGCTTTGGCTGCTGTTTCTGCTGTGGCTTACTCCTGCGGTCCGGCATCTCTTCATAGCCGTAATCATCGTAGTCGTCTTCATCCTCCAGCTTCTTAAACAGGCGCTTTTTGGGACGCTCCTCTTCGTAGTCATCTATCTCATCATCCAGGAAATCGTCATCGTCAAATCCGTCGTCGTCATTCAGCTTCATGGCATTCAAAAATTTATCCAAAACTCCCATTGTTATCTCCTATCTATACTACTAAATATTGTATTGTCTTTCACCGAAAATTCCGGTCCCGACTCTTACCATGGTCGCACCCTCCTTGATCGCGGCCTCATAGTCTCCTGTCATACCCATGCTAAGATTACACATATTAACATTATCAATGTTTTTGCTTTTGATGTCAACATATAATTTTCTTAATTTTTCAAAAAAAACGCGGTTTTCTTCACCATTTTCAACAAAGGGGGCTATCGTCATCAGCCCACACACACGGATATGGGGAAGCCTGGAAACCTTCTCAATAAATGGTAGCGCTTCCTCCTCAAAGATTCCATACTTAGACGCTTCCCTGGCAACGTTTACCTCCACAAGAACGGGCATTACCAGGCTGTGCTTCTGAGCCTCCGTATTCACCGTCTCTGCCAGACGTTCGGAATCCACTGAGTGAATCATGGCCGCTTTATCAATGATGTACTTCACTTTATTTCTCTGAAGATGCCCAATCATATGCCATTTAATGTCTCTTGGCAGAAGACCGTATTTATCCTTGAGCTCCTGGGGCTTATTCTCCCCAAAGTCCCGGCTGCCTGCGGAGTATGCCTCCTCTATCATGGAGACGGGCTTTGTCTTGCTCACAGAAATCAAAGTGACCTCCTCCCGCTTTCTTCCGCTTTTCCTGCACGCCTCGCAAATCCTCTCCTCCACTGCCATCAAATTTTCTCTGATCATGGTCTCCTCCTCTAATATACGATATCTTCTACCTGCACTGTGGATGCGTCCAGCACGATGTGGTCATACTGGGACAGTCCAAACGTGGCGCCCTCCTCCACAATACAGTACTCCTCGTTTTCATCAATCACTTTTATCTCCCGAAAAACGGCATACCCCTTGTTTATGTTGTAGACTCCTTCCAGGGATTCAGATTCTGAAACTGTATACTTCTGCACAGAATCCTTTTTGATCACACAGTCTCCCTCGGAAAACAGGCTTACATCCACAAAGAAAGCATCCTCTGTCTCATCATACACAGTCGCTGTAATGTATTTCGTGACAGCGTTCCCTTTCTTGTCATTGCTCTCCCTCAAAAGTCCGATCTCCTTGGGATTCTCCTCGTCATAGGAGGCAAACTCTTTGGGGATTTTATAAAAGCTCTTCTTCACAATCGCTGAATTTGGGATCTTCAATCCGGATTTTCTGTTAAGAATCAATTCTATATCCAAAAAACGGTCGGAAGCGTATCGTACCAGAGAATTCTTCATATCCAGTTTGCCGAAGTACGAGTCCCCATTCTGTATAACGCTGAAGTTTGCAGTAAATGTGGTGTCGTCCTTTAAAAAGCGGAATTTGACGGTACTCTTGTCTGCCAGCTCTGTCACCATTTTTTTATTCAGTGGAATGACCAGAGACCAGTTTTCATCTGTGAGCAGTTTATAGAGCGGCTGGCCGCTGGTCACTGTCTTGTTCAGGCGAAGCCCTGTTTTCTGATAGTCCTTCTGGTCAAAGTCACTTGAGGTCACTTCCTCGGCCTGAAGGTTTTCATACCCGTCCGTGGAGTAGACCACGATCCCCTCCTGGGGTGCTGTGCATAGATTCACCAGGGCTGAAGACGTACCCTGCATTTCTTCCAAATTGGAGAGCAGCTGGTCACTTGCCATCTCTAAGATGCTACTCTCCATGTCCGCCTTAAACTCATAGACTGCCTGGTAGGATTCCTTGTCAAAATTTGAGGCAAAGGTGGACATGCTTCCCCGGATCTTGGAGAGGGAGGAACTATCCATATCACTGGCATCCCCTGAAGA
This sequence comes from Ruminococcus sp. 8Y-12, assembly GCF_058119865.1. Lineage (NCBI taxonomy): Bacteria > Bacillati > Bacillota > Clostridia > Eubacteriales > Oscillospiraceae > Ruminococcus > Ruminococcus sp. 8Y-12. The sequence goes on from NZ_CM176623.1 coordinate 3,636,619, forward strand.
AGCGCTGGCCACTGCCTCCGCCAGCTTCCCGCTCTCATCCACAGAGCAGACATTGTTTCCCTTGCCAACCTTTGTGCCCTCTCTGGCATAGTAGCTCACACTCCCGGACTGGGATGCTGTCACAACCTTCTCCGACTTCACCGCCAGGGCCGTGTAACGGTAGTTTCCCGAAAGAGGCCCTGCCGTCACTTCATACGCAGTGATATGTGTAGACGTCAGATACATGATCAGGCAAACAATCATATACACAAACAGAATCCCAAACATAACGGTACCAATATTGAAAAGTGGGAAGCGTCTATATTTTACAATTTTACTGTTTTTCTTTTTTACACTCAAAGCAACTCCTCCTATCGGGATATTTTACCACGTCCGCAGAAATCCTACAACTAGGTTTGCATAAAATCCATACAATTGGAAAAAATAGAGAAAGATCATATAAGGAGGAATAGAATATGGGAACAAAAGGATTAGATTACACTTGTTTAACACTCGTGATCATCGGAGCTGTCAATTGGGGCTTAATCGGTTTCTTTAAATTTGACTTGGTTGCCTTCCTGTTTGGCAATATGAGCTGGATTTCCAGAATCATCTATGCGCTGGTAGGCCTTGCAGGACTGTATATGATCAGCACCTACGGAAGAATCGTCAAGATGGGTGACAACTAAACTCCCAACAAAAGCCAGAGAGCGATCTCTGGCTTTGTTTGCCTCAGTATACAGGAAGTCTGCCCGCGGCTGGCTTCCTGTATCTGTGTGCTTTTGTGTATGTATTACAATGAGATAATAACCTTTGACTTTGATGCTTCAGGCAATTCGTTTTCATCCAGGGAAATACTCAATACAAAAGTAACCCCATAAAGTTCTCCCGCTTTCTCCAACCGGGCTAATGTAGAATCAATATCCTGGTCCTCCAGTTTTGCGATCTTTAGAAAGCTGTCCAAGTACATCTGTTCCAAATCATTGTCCTGAGATAAAATTCCGTACACAAATCCAATAAACTCATCACTGTTTGTAATCGGATACTCACTTGTATTAATCAAACGTACCTTATTATTTAATTCATACATGTGCTTAACGCTCTTGTCTAAGTAAACAATGTTTCCGTGAGCGGATTTGATCTCTGAATTAACCTTATCCAGTAAATGTTTTGTTTTTCCCTTTCCTTTTCTGCCTGCGATAATCTGTATCATTGTAATCTCCTCCTTCAGTCTTTGCGACACAAGTATTATATGTACAATTATAGTGTATTATTAGAAAAAAAACAACTGTTATTTGTTGATTTTAGACAATAATTCATTCATCTCTTCATACAGACTCTCTTTCGTCTCAGATTTCAGAATGACAGTCACAAAAGGATCTCCATATTTGTCTTTACTGTATAGACAGAGACAGGCTCCTGCCTCGCTGGTTGTACCTGTTTTTCCTCCAAAAACTAGGACATCGGAGGGCGGCGTAGCCTCATTGATAAAATAGTGGTTTGTAGACTCCCACATAATACTGGTTTCCTCTCCCTGGGCGTCACTGTATGTGGCATAGTAGGAGTGTTTGCTGATTATATCCTGAAACACTTCATATTTGAGCGCCTCATGAAACATCAGATAGACATCATACGCTGTGGTATAGTGATTCTCATCCTGAAGGCCGTGCGGGTTCATAAAATGCGTGTTTGTAGCCCCGATTCTCTCAGCTTCCTGGTTCATCATATTCACAAACTCTTCCACTGTTCCGCCAATGTGTACTGCGATGGTCATGGCTGCATCGTTTCCGGAATTGATCATTAAGCCGTAAAGCAGCTGTTTCAAAGTGAGCTGATCCCCGATCTGGATTTCACAGACAGAGGAACCTGTCTCAATATCCTTGCACTCCGGTCCCACAATAATCATCTCATCTAAATTTCCATATTTCAGGGCAACTAAGGTCGTCATAATCTTTGTAAGGCTGGCAGGGTATCTCTTCTCATGCAACCCCTTGGCGTAGATTACCTCTTTGTTCTCCTCATCAAAAATCGCCGCGGAGGCCGCTCCCACATCCAATCCCTCCATGGCAATATCCTCATTGGACACACATAAATCCGAAGCGAAGGAATTTGCCACATTATTCTCCAGGGCAATCTTTCCAATGCCAAAGACAGGATCTGTTTTATCATAGTTTTTCGTCAAAGTCACATTTGGTGTCCTGAAAAATAAGATCCAGACTACTGCACCCAATATGATGACAAGGCACAGAATCAGAACAAGCATCCAGTGCGCTGCTCTCTGCTCTCGTTTTCTGCGGTTGCTTCCCCGCTCATTACTTGTACATCTCACGCCACTCTAAGTCTCCTCGTTCCAGGGATTTGATCAGCAGTTCCGCCGTAGCCAGGTTGGTAGCCAGAGGGATATTGTGCATATCACAGATGCGGAAAATATTTTTCACATCCGGCTCATGTCTCTTCGGCGATAAGGGATCTCTTAAGAAGATCACCAGGTCAATATCATTATTCTCAATCTGGGCAGCCATCTGCTGTACTCCCCCCAAATGCCCGGCCAGATATTTGTGTATATTCAAATTTGTCACCTCCTCCACCAAACGCCCTGTGGTGCCGGTGGAATAAAGGGTATGTTTTGTCAAAATCCCCCTGTAGGCAATGCAGAAATTCTGCATCAATTTCTTCTTTGCATCATGTGCAACTAAACCAATATTCATACAAGATCCCCCTGTCAATATTTTCGTACCTGAAGTCCGATATTCAAAACCACACCGATCCCGATAAAGAAGCTGACCAGTGATGTAATGCCATAGCTCACAAACGGAAGCGTAAGACCAGTATTTGGCAGCAACCCTGTGGCCACGCAGATATTCATAAAGCATTGGAAAAAGATCTGAGCCGCCAATCCGCAGCATATCAGTGACCCCGACAGATCCCGGGCCTTTTTTCCCATGCGCACACATTCCACAGCAATCACCAGTTCCAGAATAATGATTATACAGCATCCCAGAAATCCCAATTCCTCCCCTGCCACAGCGAAAATGAAATCCGTCTGCGGCTCTGCAATAAAGTTGCCGTTTTTAACGGAGGAAACAATGTTATTGTTCAGACCCTTGCCGTAGAGCTGCCCTGAGCCTATGGCGATGATTGAGTTTTGCTGCTGATAAGCCTCTGTGGCATATTCTGTAGGCTTTAGCCAGGCTAAGATTCTGTCCAACTGATAATCTTCCAGCAATGTCTGTCCCGGCTGCAGGATAATACTGAAAAAGATCACCACTGCCGGTATCGCTACAACAATAATACCACCTATTATTTTATAACTCAAGCCTGCAATAAAAATCATTGCACAAAATACAAGAGCAATCGCAATTGTCGTGGACAAATCCGGCTGGGATTCAATAAATACCAGGGGAATTCCAAGGCAGACCAGAGATAACAGAATAATTCTGATTTTACTGATCTTCTCTTCGTATTTTGAAAAGAGCTTTGCAAAGAACATAATCAGGATAATTTTCATCACATCCGAGGGCTGAAACTGGAAAAACCCCAGGTCAATCCACCTGGTTGCCCCGTTGACATTCTTTCCCACCACTGGCACAAGGGCCAGCATGGCAATTCCCGCTACATAGAAGATCCAATAGAAATTCAAAAGCCAGGAATAGTCAATCAGAGAGACAATGACCATAGCCGCGATTCCAAGGCCCAGACCTACCAACTGCTTGAGCTGGAAAGAACTGTTGGCGCTTCCGATTACCATGATCCCCAGTATAGACAGAGCCACTATCCAGATAATCAGTCTGAAATTATAATCCTTTAATTTGTATTGTTTTAACATTCTTTACACCTTGCCCTACTTCTGTTGTAATATCTAAACGCACTTTGACATCTACTTTATCTAATTCCAGGTATTTCGCAAGGACACGCCTGATGTCCCGTTTTATCTGCATCGTCATCTCCGGGGTGCAGCCGAGCCGGTCTGACAAGACAACGGTCTTGAGCCGTTCTCTGGCAATACTTCCAGAATTTTTGTTCAGAAATACACGGAATCTTTTCAAACTGCCATCCCTCTCAATTTTTCTTGAATAATCCGGTTACCCGGTGAAACAGTGAATTGGACCTCTGAAAATCCATCAGCGGTACGGCCTCGCCGGTAAGCCTTCGGCAGATATTAAAATAAGCCTGTCCAGCCATTGAGCTGTCTCCTGCCAGAGGCTCGCCCTGGTTGGTGGAGATTACCACACTCTCATCATCGGGCACTGCCCCAATGAGATTGACAGCCAGGATGTCTACCACATCCTCCACGGACATCATGTCTCCCCTGCGCACCATGTCCATGCGCAGACGGTTGATCAAAAGCTCTATCTTTTTAATATCATTGGCCTCCAAAAGCCCGATGATGCGGTCCGCATCCCGGATAGCGGAAACCTCCGGGGTAGTCACCACAATGGCTCTATCTGCTCCGGCAATGGCATTGCGGAATCCCTGCTCAATCCCCGCCGGACAGTCCAGGATAATATAGTCGAAAAATTCACGCAGCTCCTCCGTCAGCTTGATCATCTGCTCCGGTGTCACTGCTGTCTTGTCCCTGGTCTGGGCTGAGGGCAGCAGATACAGATTGGGATACCTCTTATCCTTGATCAGCGCCTGCTTTCTGCGACAGTTTCCCTCAACTACATCCACCAGATTGTAAACAATCCGATTCTCCAGCCCCATCACCACATCCAAGTTTCGCAGTCCGATATCTGTGTCAATCAGCACCACTTTTTTATTCAGCTGTGCCAGTCCTGTTCCCAAGTTGGCGGTGGCAGTGGTTTTTCCCACGCCTCCCTTTCCCGATGTGACTACAATTACTTCACTCATTCTACCTGTCCTCCTGTATCATTCCCTATTGGCCATCTGCCTTCTTATCCTGTGTTTCTTCGCCCTCCATGGAAATGTCATGATAGGTATCCTGTGAAATCGGTTTGACATAAATATGATCATCCTTCACATATGCGATCTTGGGATCAATGCTGTACTCCCCGGTATCCACACGCTTGGTAATTGCACTTCTGGCAATTTTATCGGCAATCCGTACCTGCAGTGGTTTCATCACCAGCGCAGCTACGAAACAGTTTCTGTCTCCAGTGGCTCCTGCATATACATTCCCCCTGCAGGAACCCAGCACTACAATATTTCCCTTTGAGACCACATTGGCCCCTGGGTTTACATCTCCCAGAATCACAACGCTTGTCTCCGTCTCCAGTACCTGACCTGCCCTCAGGGTCCCACGGTAAAACTGGCCGTCTCTGGCCTGCTCCTCCTCCATGGCCAGCTCCACAGCCTGGCGGTAGTACTCTTCATGGTCCTTGGCCTCATCCACAATACACAGTATATGGATACCTGAACTGTTCACAATGGTCTGAACCACTTCTTTTTCCTGTTGTTTTGTCAGTATCCTACCCCGGAAGCTCACAGCCATCTTGGCGTTCTTGAAGAAATTTGCAGATTCCTTAAACTTGTCCGCAATGTCCAGCAGCAGTTCCTGGAAGGGTAGTTTATCATCCAGTATCACAATAAGCCCATACTTATTGCTTTTGATAATAACTGAGTTTTGGTTCATATTGCCTCCAGTGGGCCCTAACAGGGCCCGTAAATTTTAGTCTGTTACCGTGTTTCCGCCCTCCACTACCACTGCGTTTCCGCTGATAATCTCAGCTTCGTTCTGCAGGTCAAAGCGGTATTTCACTATATCTCTTGCCACAGAGGCCGCATTTTTGGAGGAATATCCGTTTGTGATGCGGACCGCGATAGACATTTCCGGATTTTCATAGGGTGCATACCCTACGAACAGTGCATGATTGGCCCGGTCTGTCTGCTCCTGGGCCGTACCCGTTTTACCCGCCATCTGGAACCTGTACGTGGTGCTCATATCCTTGAGGACAGAGTTGTTGTTGGCCACAGCGGCCATACCCTGATGGATGGTGTCCCAGAGGTCTGAGGGAAGCTCAAGCTGGTTGTGAACCACCGGCTCCGGCTGGTCCAGAGTGTTTCCCTGGGAGTCTGTGATCCGGTCCAGCAACGTCAGGTCAAAGCACGTCCCCCCGTTCGCTATGGTGTTCACATACCTGGCCAGCTGTGTGGTGGTAAAGGTGTGGTCAGACTGTCCCATTGCAAAACGGGCCGGGTCCTTGGTGGCGATATGGGGAGCCGTCTCGCTGATCTCAATGCCTGAGGTGGCATCAAATCCGTACATATCCGCATATTTTGTGAGCCGTTCCACACCCTGGGAATCGCTGAAGTCTTCCTCGCCCTCCCCGGTTTTTCCCAGCAGATACCCTACTGTGTTAAAGTAGAAGTTGCAGGATTCTTTAATAGCATTCACCATTGAAAGAGGACCGTGCTGTCCCCCGGCAGTATCTGAGTGAATCCAGCAGTTTATGGGCGGGTCTGCCAGCTCAAACTTACCCACGCAGTTTACTGTGTCGTAGATACTGATAACCCCTTCCTCCACTCCCGCGGTGGCTGTCACCATCTTAAAGGTGGAACCAGGAGCAGTTACCTCCTGGGTGGCTTTATTGTAGAACGGACTCGATTTGTCCTGATTCAGCTTTGTGTAATAATCGGAGTCCATATCATTGGCCAGCCGGTTGTTGTCATATCCGGGATAGGTCACACAGGCCAGAACATCCCCGCTGTCAGGGTCTGTGATGACCACAGAACCGGTACACGGCTCCAGGGCCAGCTGCGCGGGTGTGATCTCCAGGGTGTAAATCTTTGAGCGGATAAAGTCATAGGCGCTGACCCCTCCTGAGGAGAGCTGATTGTAGTCCTCCTCGTTCATCTCCAAAACTCCCTGGTCAAAGAGCAGCAGGCACACCTCTGCCCCGCTGATAGTCTCATTTTGAATCATATATTTGTATACCTGACGGCTAAAGCTGTCATCCTGGGTCAGATACTCAGCGATATAATCCGCAAGGGCGCCCATGATCTCCCTGGTGTCCAGATACTTGGTATCCAGTTCAATCTTACTCACATCCAGCCATCCCTTAGAGATTGCGTAGGTGAGATATTCCTGCATACTGATGGATTCATCTGTCGTCCACGCCTTATAGGTGGCGTCTGATTTGTCGATGGCGTCTTCATTCAAAATCCCGGTTGCAGTGATCAGCATATTATTGACAATGTACGATTGATATGCCTTCCACTCATCCCCCTCAAGATCCTTGTAGGCTACAGGGTTGTCGGTAGTCAGCATGTCTTTGATCTCGGCAAATACCGCTTCCTCTTTTGCAAGGAAGGACTGGTAAACCCGCTTTTCATTGTCGCTGGCCTCATCGGAAGCCAGATGCTTGGCATCCAGCACATTGTTTTCAAACAGAGCGTAATATACGTCGTATACAGGAATCTTTATCTCATCCGATGAATTGATCCATTCTTTGTTAAACTCTTTTTCATCAATCATATTGGAATAGACGATTCCAGCAATATACTGCTCCAGAATCTTGTAGGAGGCCATCTGAAGATCCCTGTCAATGGTCAGATAGATATCCTTCCCCGCCTGAGGGGCTACCTCAGAATCCTTGCGCAGCACCTTTCCCAGGTTGTCCACGTAGAGGGTTTCCGAGCCGTCCACACCCTGGAGCTCATTCTCAAAGGTCTGTTCCAGGCCGGATTTTCCTACAATATCATTGTTGTCATACTCTGAACCGCTTTTATTGAGTTCAGCCAGCTCTTCCTGGGAGATTTGACCCGTATAGCCCAAAATGGGGGCAAAATAAATGCTGTCATCGTAAACGCGGATGGAATCCTCCACCACATCCACGCCTGGGTACACGTCCTTGTTCTCCATTATGATGGCGACAGTCTCCTCATTTACATCCTTGGCCAGGGTGGTGGTCATATATTTCTGGTAACTGTTTGCAGCCACCTTGCTTCGCATGATCACCAGCTTTAAGATGGTTTCTTTGTCCATCTCGGACTGGCTGGGAAGCCCTTTACTTGCCAGTTCCTCCTCCGTGTAGTCGGGATTTAAGATTCCATACCACTCTTTGCTGCACAGGTCTTCAATCATTTTCTCGGCAGTGGCGTTTCTCTCCTCATCCTTTAAGTCCTCCACATAGGCCTGACCGTAGATATCCGCCTTGAAGCGCAGAAGATTGACGCCCTCTCTCGTAAAGGAATAGTTACCGCTGCTATCAAGAGTAATCCCGAAATCCGTAAGTATACTGTTTCCGTTGTCTTCAATCACCCGCAGCAGACCGTACATACTGCTGTTCAGCTCCAGATTTCTATCACGCATAGTGCCGTAGGATGCGCTGTCCTCAAAGGTCACGGAATAAGCCAGCTTATTGTAAGCCAGGGCTTTCCCATTCCGGTCATAGATCTCGCCTCTGGTGCTTTTGATCGTGCGCTCCTTTTTTATACTCATGGTAAAGTTTGTCAGATAGTCCTCTCCATTAATAATCTGGAGATTGAAAAGCTTTTGAATCAGTATAAACGCAAGTATCGCAAAGACTGCAATAAGGATGAACATTCTGGACTGGGCGGCTTTTTGAAGTTTCTCTTTGATGTATTTAAACAAAGCTATCAACACTCCTTTGTTCTGCTTTCTCGAGTTTACGGTTTAGTTTGTATAACAGCCTGTAACACAGCATGGTGAGTATCATTGTGTATATGACTTCAGGTATAATGATGCGTTTCAGGTAAAAGAAAAAGTCGATTCTCCCCCGCAGCAGAAACTGAAACACATACGTAAGGATACTGCATGCCAGATTGCTGGCGGCAATCAATAGAATCGGCATTTTTATATCATCATCATAAAAGATGTGATAGCAGAATCCGTTCACATACCCAACATACGTGTATAGAAGCGTATAAAATCCCAAAACATTTCCAAAGAACAGATCTATCAGAAGACCTCCGAAAAATCCTACAAACATTCCCTCCTTCTTCCCCCGCATAAGTGCAAAGGATACCGTGAGTATGAGAAGGCAGTTGGGGGCTATGGAGGCTATGGAAATGGCAGGCATAACGGTGCTTTGCAGTAGAAAGCACAGAAGCACCAGTATGATCATGACAATTCTTCGTTTCATGGTTTCCTCCTTATCTTTTCTCCTCTTCTCTTCCCTCTCCCGCTATTCCTGGCCCTCCGGCGCACTCTCCGTCTGGGTCTCTGTCTCTGATTCACTTGGCTGATTATTCCCAGTCTCAGTCTCCACGGACATCTCTGTTTCCGTTTCTGCCTGGGAATCCAGGGATTTTTGGGCATCGTCAATCTCTTTTAACTGTTTAATCACCAGCACCTCATGGAGATGTCGGAAATCGACCACGGGTGTAACTGTCCCTGACTTTGTCAGATTGTTGGAATCCATCCCGATTTCGTTGATATATCCAATCAAAATACCCGGTAAAAACCGGTTGCTGACATCAGAGGTGACAACCTTGTCGCCAACAGTTACCTTGTCATCCGCGTCCGTCAGTTTTACCAGGCTGATCTTTCCTTCATCGATCAGTTCAAGATTTCCCGCAATAATACAGTTGTCGGAGGTGGATGTGACGGTAGCGCTCACATTGCTGTAATCATCTATGATCGCGCGGACGGTCGCCCATTTGGGCCCCACCTCTGTCACAATTCCCACAAGGCCGCCTCCGGCAATCACATTGTTATTTACCATGACGCCGTCATTGGACCCCTTGTCAATGGTGAAGACGTTATACCAGTTTCCCGTATCCTTGGCTATGATTCTGGCGCCGACTTTTTCGTAATCATCATACTGCTGATCCAGATCATACAGCTCCCGAAGCCTGTCCAGTTCCTCCTTGTCCTGCAGCAGTTGACTGTTCTGCGCAGTGAGTTCATCCACCTCACTCTGGAGCTGTCTGTTTTCCTCCACCAGATTTGTGGAGCTCTGGAAAAAGGCGCCCTTATCGGCAATCCAGTTCCCCACAGTATTCATTCCATTCTGTATGGGAGTAATCACATATCCCGCCACATAACTCAAAGGGCCTGAGGAGGTGTCTGTGACAAAAGACAGTACAATTAACACTGCACACAGGAGTGTAATCAGTACCAGTATATATTTACTTTTCATGGAATCGTTAAATTTCTTTTTCATGAGAATTCCTCTTTTATAATGTAGTTCCTGTAAAATCTTTTACGGAGAACGTCAGCTTTCGAAGCTCCGGGCGGTTGATAATCTGTACCAAACCTCTCATAGTTGAATTGACAGGGTCCGGCACATTGTATGTGATAATCTCCAGACACCGGCCTATATACTCCGCAAGACCCGGGATCTGTGACACACCCCCACTTAAATACACCCCATTCTTCTGTATATCAGCCATCAGCTGGGGAGGCGTTCTCTCCAGGGTGGCTCTTACCGCGCCTGCAATGGTACGTATGGTATCCCCTATACATTCATGGACATCCTCTGAGGATATCACTTCTGCCACCGGGAGTCCTGTCACAGCATGGATTCCAAATATCCTCAACTTCTTAGACTGCCCACGCATTACATAAGCCAGATTGTTTTTGAGAAATTCAGAGGTCTTGGAACCAATGTTCAAGTCATAGCGCCTCCGGACCATGCTGCGGATCTCCTCATCCAATTGGTTACCGCCCGTCTCCAGACGGCGGCCTATAATAATCTTCCCGTCAGATACCACACTGATATCCGTGGTAGACGCACCGATATTAACCACCATATTTCCCATGGGGTGCAACACCGGCATACCAATTCCAATGGCATCTGCCATGCCGTTCTCAATCAGGGCCACTCTTTTGGCCTTGATATTTCCGGTCAGGAGCTGGTAGTAAGCCATCTTTTCCAGCTCCGTAATATCCACAGGAACTGTCATCACCACATCCGGATGCTTAGACAAAAAAGTAGAAAACCGTTTCAACAGTCGCGTCAACACGATTTCCAGATTTTTCACATCTGCTATGGAGCCATGCTGCATGGGGCTGCCAGCCTCCACATTTGCCGGAGCTTTTTCATAGATCTCATAAGCCTTCTGCCCAATAGCAATGACATTTACCTGATTGCGGATGGCAATCATATTTCTCTCGCAAACATATAGTTTTTCGTTTTTATCGCAAATCTTAATCGTATCTGTACCTAGATCGATTCCGCATATTCGTCGAAACAGCATACGGCATCTCCTTTAACTGTCTAAAATCCCACTCTCCCGAAAGCTTACATATTTTCGGTCCCCGATAACGATATGGTCCAACAATTCTATTCCCAGCATCTGCCCTGCCTTTTGAATCCGCTTAGTCAGATTTAGATCATCCCTGCTCGGGGAGGGGTCTCCGCTGGGATGATTGTGAACCAACACAATGGACACTGCATGAAAATGCAATGCCTCTAAAAAGATTTCTCTTGGAGATACCAGGGCGGCGTTTACCGTCCCCTTGGAGACAGCCACCTCGCCCACCATCTTATTTCTGGTGTCCAGCATCATTACCTGCATCTCTTCCTGCCCGCTGTGCCGGAAGTCTTCCATATAATAGGAAGCTATTGTTTCAGGATCCCGGAATTGAAGCCCGTTTTTCGCAGTCTGTTTTGCCAGACGTCTGGAGAGTTCCAGAATACACTTAATCTGAATCGCCTTAACCTTGCCTACTCCGTGAATCTGCATCAGATCCAAAATGCTGACCCGGTACAGACCCAATAGCCCCTGCTCTCCCGGCGCTGTTTTTAAAATCTCCCTAGACAGCCCCAGGGCTGTCATGCCCGTGGAACCCGTGCGCAGAATCACTGCCAGAAGCTCCGTATCCGTCAACATTTGAGGCCCCTGCTCCAGACATTTCTCATAGGGTTTCTCCGAGACAGGCAGTTCCTTCATTGTTTTATTTTCATTCATACTCGTATACTGCTCTCTCCCAAACCGAAAATGCAATACACGCCTTCAACATTTGCATACGGTCTGTACGGTAAAGCACAGTCCCGCTGAATTGTTGCAATAATTTTTATTTTATCATACATTAATAATAATGTATACACCCTTAATCTTAAATTTTGTTAAGGTTACTCTTGCTGGTCAACCGTTCAGACGGGGTAGCACGATCTTCCGCCTATAGGAAACAGCTTCCTCCGGCGCAGGGCTATGCTTCATGGACAATTGGCGTGCGTTTTTAATGAAGGTGAAATCCTCTGCTTACGGAAACTTAGGGACGAAGGAGCTCCTGAGTCCCTTAGTTGTAGTTAGCAGATAGTTCATCGGAATGCTGCACGCGTCCACGAAGCATTGCCCTGCGCCGGAGGATGCGTCCGCCTCAGCCTCTAACAAATCTGCCCCATCTGAACGGTTACTCTTACTGTTTTTACACAAGCGTTCTATTAGAATAGCGCTGTATAATAGCCTCGGCCACCTTCAGGCCATCCATAGCTGCTGAGGTGATCCCTCCTGCATATCCGGCCCCTTCACCGCATGGATAGAGTCCCTGGATGCTGCTCTCAAAATTTTTTCCGCGCTCAATACGTACTGGGGAAGAGGTTCTGCTCTCCACCCCGGACAGCACCGCGTCGGGCCGGTCAAACCCCTTGATCAACTGCCCGCATTCCAGAATACCCTGCCGCAATGCCTCGTACAGCGGCAGCGGCAGGCAGCCGTGCAGGCCGGTCAGGGAGTATCCGCCCAGGATACATGGCTCTACCTCTCCAACCTCTGTTGTGATTCTTTTTGCACAGAAGTCCCCCAGCAGTTGGACAGGAACCTTTCCCTTGCCGGCCAGATAAGCCTTTTCCTCCAGCTCTCTTTGAAACTGTACTCCCGCCAGAGCGTGGGTCCCGCTGTAGTCCTCCGGCGTCACGGTCACTACCATTGCGCTGTTTGCATTGCGCCCTTCCCGACTGTGATAGCTCATGCCGTTGACCGCAGTCCGTCCTCTTTCCGAGGAGGCGTTCACCACGTATCCTCCTGGACACATGCAGAAAGAGTACACGCCTCTCCCAAGTGCAGTCTGCCTGGTCAGCTTGTAGTCCGCAACAGGAAGGTCTCCGGAGCGCTCCCTGCCGTACTGGGAAAAATCAATCATGCTCTGGGGATGTTCAATGCGCAGCCCAACGGCAAAGGATTTTGGTTTCAAACACAAGCGCTTGCACTCCAGCATCTCAAACGTATCCCTGGCGCTGTGTCCAATCGCGAGTACCAGAATTTGGCATTCCAGCGCTTCCCTGTGATTGATTTGAAGGGATACCACACGGCCTTTCTCAATCTGAATATCTGTCACCTGGCTTAAAAATCGGACCTCGCCGCCCAGAGAGCAGATCTGTGTACGCATATTCTGAACCACCTGGCGCAGGATGTCTGTGCCAATATGGGGCTTATTAAGCCACAGGATCTCTTCCGGGGCCCCTGCTTCTACAAAGCACTCCAAAACATAACGGTTTCTCCCGGCAGGGTCCTTGACCCCTGTATTTAGCTTCCCGTCGGAAAAAGTGCCCGCTCCTCCTTCCCCAAACTGCACGTTGGAACGCTCATCCAGCTCTCCCGTGTTCCAGAAATGCTCCACCTTTCTCTGTCTCTCCTGCACTTCGTCTCCCCGCTCCAGAAGAATAGGACAGTATCCGGCCCTGGCCAGCAGAAGTCCGCAAAAAAGTCCCGCAGGTCCTGTGCCTACAATCACCGGCCGACTATGCAGCTTGTCCCTGCCGCTTTGGGGGATCTGGTATTCTTTTTTTCGGACCTGGCAGATGTCCTGGCTCTTTCTGCGTTTTAGCAGCTTCTCCTCCTGCCTTACCTCAGCATCCACTGAATAAACATACCGGATGTCCGGTTTCTTTCTGGCATCTGTGGACCTTCTTGCGATTTTGTAGGACACCAGATCTTCTCTCTCTATACTTAAAGCTTTTAAAATAGCTTCCTCCAGCTCTCTCTCGCTGTGCGCAGAGTTCAGCTTTAACTGTTGTATGCGAATCATAGTTCCTCCGTCTATTCTAAAGCAGAACGTTCCAAAGCATTCCGCCGTTTTACCGCGCAGCTTCCCTCCCTGCGACCCAGCCGCTTGACCAGGCCCACTGCAGGTTGTAGCCGCCGCAGATTCCGTCCACATCCAGAAGTTCTCCCGCCAAAAACAAGCCGGGAGCCCTTCTGGACTCCAGGGTGGCAGCACGCACCTGCTCAGTGGCCACACCGCCTGCACATACCTGAGCCATTTCAAAGGATTTAAAGCCCGTCACGTTTAGGGTCAGATCCTTTGCTGCCAAAACCACTTCTTCTATTTCAAGCTCCGAAAGCTTTTCACCCGGCTTCTTCCCCAGAGACCGCATCAGCGCCTGCACTGCCTTTTTCTGCAAAACGCCTGTGAGTAGCTCTTCCGCAGTACCGATGCCCAAATGTTCCTGCTTCTGCTTCAGGAAACAGACTGCCTGCTGTAACGTAAGCTCAGGAAGCAGGTCCACATGCAGCTTTACAGGAATTTTCTTTCTGATGGCGTCCACTGCATACCGGCTCAGCTGAAAAACCACAATCCCGGAGACTCCGTAATCCGTCCACTGCAACTCGCCGCTCTCACGGGCACAGACTTCCCCTCCGCTTTCCAACTGCAGATGCACCTGGCTTCTGGTACCGGACATCATCTGTACTGTTCTGTCGGCTACCTTTAGAGGAACCAGAGCCGGTATTACCGTTCGTATGCTGTGGCCCACGCTTTTGGCCAGTTCATAGCCGCTGCCATCTGAGCCGGTCTGCGGAGCAGCCTGTCCGCCTGCGCACAGAACTACACTGTCACAGGAATATTTCCAGGTTCTGGTCCGCACCAGCCATTCCTCCCCTGTGCGTTCCAGCGCGGTCACTTCCTCCCGGCACTTCAGCTTTACTTTAAGCCTGCGTATTTCCAGAAGAAGGGTATCAGCCACTGCCACAGCCTGATCCGTGTAGGGATATACATACCCCCCTCTATCCCTTGTGAGCAGTCCCAGGCTGTGAAAAAGTGCAATTGTCTTATCCACTGGAAGCTGGTCAATCACCTGCTGTATAAAATAACTGCCCGCTCCCCGAAAACTGCCTGCATCCATCTTTTGCATATTTGTCATATTGCATCTGCCGTTCCCTGTGATCAGCAGTTTTTTTCCCGGCTTTTCCATCTTTTCCAGCAGAGTAACCGCTGCCCCCTCCCTGGCTGCCGCGATGGCTGCCATGAGACCGGACGCCCCTGCTCCTATCACTACTACTCTTTTCACGGACACCTCCTGATATTCTCTATTCCTTCGGAAGGACTGCCACCTTTTTGTCCACCAGCTTCTGGAGGGACTTTAAGATACCCAGCTTGGCATGGGGCCAGGTAAGTCCTCCCTGAAAATAGACAGCATAGGGGGGCTTGATGGGCCCGTCTGCACTGAGCTCTATGGATGAGCCCTGCACAAAAGCGCCTGCCGCCATGATAACATCGCTGTCGTATCCCGGCATCGCCCACGGTTCCGGAGTCACATAGCTGTCCACTGGCGCAGCCGCCTGGATACCCTCACAGAAAGCGGTCACCCCATCCGGGGTTCCAAATTCCACAGCCTGGATAATGTCATGGCGGCTCTCCTTCCCGTCCGGAACCACCTTAAATCCCAGACTTTCATATATGTTTGCCGCAAAGACGGCTCCCTTTAAGGCTGCGGCCACCACAGTGGGAGCCAGGAAAAAGCCCTGATAAAAGCTCTGCAGAACTCCCAGGGAGGCACCCACCTCTTTTCCCAGTCCCGGGGAGGTCAGCCGGTAGGCAGCATTTTCTACACACTCCCTTGTTCCCGCAATATATCCTCCTATGGGGGCGAGACCTCCACCGGGATTCTTTATCAGAGAGCCCACCACCATGTCGGCCCCCACATCGGAGGGCTCCTGTCTCTCCACAAATTCCCCGTAGCAGTTGTCCACCATACAAATCAGACGATTATCCAGCTGCTTAACAAAGGTGACCGCCTCCCCGATCTGTCCCACAGAGAGAGTTGGTCTGGTCTGATACCCTTTTGAGCGCTGAATCGCAACCATCCTGGTCCTCTCATTGACCGCCCCTCTTATCTTTTCATAGTCAAAGCTCCCGTCCGGCATCAGATCCACCTGACGGTAAGTGATTCCGTATTCCGCCAGAGATCCCCTGGAAGGACGGATGCCGATAACCTCCTCCAAGGTATCATATGGCTTGCCGGAGATGGAGAGCAGTTCATCCCCAGGCCTTAAATTGGACATAAGGGCCAGGGCCAGGGCGTGTGTTCCGCAGGTGATTTGCGGACGAACCAGAGCCGCCTCCGTGTGAAAGGCCGCTGCATAGACCTCCTCCAGTGTATCCCTGCCGAGATCATTGTAACCGTAGCCGCTGGTCCCATTCAGGCACTCCGCGCTCACCCTGCCTTTCTGCATGGCATGGATTACCTTGAGCTGGTTATACTCTGCTATGGCATCAATCTGCGCAAAGCGTTCCTGTAAAGTTTCCTCAATTCTTCTTCCATAGCGGCAAACCTGGGAACTGATCCCCAGGTCCTGAAACATTGCTTCCATTTCTAAAGTCTCCATCCTATCTCTAAGCCGGAGTAATCCCTGTCTCCTTCAGGATTTCCAGCATCCTTTCTAATATAGATTGATTTTCATAGCCGTACCTGGATTTGTCAATCCAGTATACCTCTCTCTCTCTCTTAAACCAGGTCAGCTGACGTTTTGCAAAGTGTCTGGTGTCCCGCTTTAAGATGTAAATTGCCTCTTCCAGGCCATATTCCCCATCCAGATACCCCAGAATTTCTTTGTAGCCCAAGCCCTGCATGGAAACCATCTGACGGGTATAGCCCCGGTTACGAAGAGAGCGAACCTCATCTAAAAGGCCGTCCTCCATCATCTGATCCACCCTCCCATTGATTCTCTCATACAAGCGCTCTCTTTTATCCGTCAGCACGAAGTAGGCAAACCGATAGGGAGATTCCTTTTGCCTCTCCCTCTCATTGTGAGCGGAAATGGGTTCTCCTGTTTCTTTATAGTATTCCAGCGCCCGGATAACCCTCTTTACATTGTTTGCGTGGATCTGTCCCGCGGAGACAGCGTCTATCTTCTCCAGCATCCTGTGCAGATAATCGTTTCCCTTCTTCCTGGCCAGTCCCTCCAGCTCCCGACGGTACCGGTCATCGCTCCCGTTTTCTGTAAAATCAATATCATAGAGGACTGCCTGAATATAAAACCCGGTTCCCCCCACCAGGATCGGAATTTTTCCACGCTCGTAAATTTCCTGGATACAGCCCTTGACCATTTCCTGAAACTTTACCACATGAAATTCATCATCCGGCTTCAGCACATTGATCATGTGGTGAGGGACCCCCTGCATCTCTTCCGGGGTAATCTTTGCGGAACCAATATCCATGTACTGATAGACCTGCATGGAATCCGCAGAGATGATCTCCGCGCCAACCCGCTTGGCCAATTCAATGGACAGCTCCGTTTTTCCTACAGCTGTAGGTCCTGTCAGAATAATTAAAGGTTTTTTCATAACTTCACCTGTTTTTTCCAGCCGGTCTATACGTTACTGTTCACAGTAACGTCTACACAATACGTTTGAATTTTTTCTCCAGCTCATATTTTGTCATTGATATAATCGTAGGTCTTCCATGGGGACAATTATATGGATTTTTCAGACTCATCAGCTCATCAATCAGTGCCTGGGCCTCCTTAAAAGACATTTTGTGGTTGCCTTTCACTGCTGCCTTGCAGGACATGGAAGCAATCTTTTCATTGATCATCTCCGCGCTGGCACGCCCTGTCTGCTCAGCCAGTCCGTCCAGCATTTCCAGAAAAACCTCCCTCTCGGCAAGACCGAACAGATTGGCGGGCACCGCACGAATAGAGTACTCTTTTCCGCCAAAGTGCTCAATCTCATAGCCAATTTGGGTGAAATTTTCCATATACTGAGCCAGCAGCTCTTCCTCCTGAAGGCTCAAGCTTAAGATCAGAGGCGGACTGATCTGTTGGGAGGTAAATTCTTTTTTCTCAAGTCCTGCCATGGTCCGCTCATAGAGCACTTTCTCGTGGGCTGCATGCTGATCGATAATGTACAACTTCTCCTGAAACTCTACCAGCCAGTAAGTGTCAAATACCTGCCCGATTATGCGGTGCTCTTTTACATTTTCTTTTGAGAGCAATTTATCCTCAAATAACTCTATCTGCTGGGGCGGGAGTTTACTATCCTCTGTATTTTTCCGGCTCTCAGGATTCTTTACCGGCTCCGCGTGATACCTGGCCTTCTCTTCCCCTGCCCTGTCACAGGGTGGTTTTTCTCTGCGCTGCTTTTCCAGCAGTCTATGCTCAAAGGGCTCCGGTATCGGCGCCGTCACTTGTTTCATGGGCGGAATCTCTGGGCTGTGCTTTTCAGAGGCCACCGTTACCTGGGGAATCAGCTCCTGCCTGGTAAGCCCCTCCCTCACGGTATCGCATACCAGCTGGAAGATCTGCTGATTATCCGCAAACCGCAGCTCCATTTTTGTTGGATGCACATTGATGTCTAGAAGTTTTCCGTCTATGGTAAAATGCAGGGCCGTAAAGGGGTATTTATGCTGCATCATAAAGGTGCGGTAGGCCTCCTCAATGGCCTTAGACAGGATGCTGCTGCGGATATACCTACCATTGATAAAGTAGTTCTCATAGTTCCGGTTTCCTCTTGATATTACAGGTTTTCCTATAAAGCCCCGGATCGTCACATCCTTAATACTGGTGTCGATCTCTACCAGATTGGCCGCAATCTCCCTCCCATAGATTCCATAGATGATATCCTTCAGATTTGTATTGCCTGAGGTATGAAGACGGGTCTGGTTATTGTTGATAAACTTAAAGGCAATCTCCGGGTGTGAGAGAGCCATGCGCTCCATCAAATCATTGATGTACCCCGCCTCCGTCATTGGAGTTTTTAAGAACTTCTTTCTGGCAGGCGTATTGTAAAAGAGATTGCGCACCAAAAAGGTGGTTCCCTCAGGAGCCCCGATCTCCTCCATGCCCTTTTCCATCCCGCCCTCAATCACATAGCGCACTCCGGTCAGGTTCCCGGCTGTTTTCGTAATCAGCTCCACCTGGCAGACGGCCGCTATGCTGGAGAGCGCCTCACCGCGAAATCCCAGGGAGGCCACATTTAAGAGATCCTCCACTCTGGATATCTTGCTGGTGGCGTGGCGCAGAAAAGCCAGGGGAACCTGCTTTGGTGCAATCCCCTCCCCATTGTCCGTGATACGGATAAAAGTGATTCCACCCTCCTTGATCTCCACGGTGATGGCATTTGCCCCCGCGTCAATGGCATTCTCCACCAGCTCCTTTACCACAGAGGCCGGGCGCTCAATCACCTCCCCTGCGGCAATCTTATCAATGGTACTTTGATCCAAAACTGCAATCTTATTCATAGCATCACCATCTGTTCTTCAGCTTATTCTGCAAGCGGTATATTGTATTTAAGGCATCAATGGGCGTCAGGGTACTGATCTCAATCTCACTCAGTTCCCTGAGAATATCCTCGTCACTCACTGTATCAAACAGAGACATCTGTTCTAAGTCCACCTGATCGTACTTTTTGGGTTTTTTCGGTTTACTCCTGCTACCTGTCTCAGCTTTGATTTCACTGACCCTCTCTGTAATGTCCGCGTTGCTTAGTTCCTCCGCAAGCTCCCTGGCCCGTTCTATAACAGTGTCCGGGACTCCCGCCAGCTTTGCCACCTGGATTCCGTAGCTCTTGTCTGCACCACCCTTCACAATTTTCCTGAGAAAGACAATGTCATCCCCCTTCTCTTTGACGGCGATGCAGTAGTTGTTTACGCTGCTCAGTTTTCCCTCCAGCTCCGTCAGCTCATGGTAATGGGTGGCAAACAGGGTTTTGGCTCCCAGCAGCTTGGGATTGCTGATATGCTCCACCACCGCCCAGGCAATACTCAGGCCGTCAAAGGTGCTGGTTCCCCTTCCGATTTCATCCAGGATCAGAAGACTGTTGGAGGTGGCGTTTCTCAGAATGTTGGCCACCTCTGTCATTTCCACCATGAAGGTACTCTGTCCGGAGGCCAGATCATCGGATGCGCCGACCCTGGTAAAGATCCGGTCAACGAGACCGATCTTTGCGCTGTCCGCAGGCACAAAGCTGCCCAATTGGGCCATGAGCACGATCAGGGCTGTCTGTCTCATATAAGTGGACTTTCCAGCCATATTGGGGCCTGTGATTATGGAGATGCGCCTGTTAGCATTGTCCAGATAGGTATCGTTGGCAATAAACATGTCATTGGTGATCATTTTTTCTACCACAGGGTGACGTCCCCCCTTGATGTCAATGAGTCCCTTCTCATTGATCTTGGGGCGCACATACTGGTTGCGCTCCGCCACCACAGACAGGGAGGCAAACACGTCAATCTGGGCGATTGCCTTGGCTGTGCGCTGAATGCGCACAACTTCCTTAGCGACCGTATCCCTCACCTGGGAAAACAGGTCGTATTCCAGTGCAAAGAGCTTATCCTCCGCCCCCAGGATAATATCTTCCAGCTCTTTCAGCTCAGGGGTTATGTACCGCTCCGCGTTTGCTAAGGTCTGTTTCCGCGTATAGTGCTCAGGCACCAGGTTTTTGTAGGAGTTTGTCACCTCCAGGTAGTAGCCGAATACTTTATTAAACTTGATCTTCAGGTTTTTGATGCCCGTGGCATTCCTCTCCTTGGCCTCTAGCTCTGCCAGCCACGTTTTCCCCTCTGTCTTGGCGTGGCGCAACCGATCGATCTCCTCGTGGTACCCCTCCTTAATGATTCCACCCTCCTTGATTGCAATCGGCGGGTCATCCACTACAGAGGTCTCAATCAGCTGGCACACATCCTCCAGCCCATCCATTTGTTCCTCAATCTGCCCAAGCAATTCTGCAGAAAAGCTTTTCAGGATAAATTTGATATGGGGAAGCATTGCCAGAGAGCTCTTAAATGCAATCATATCCCTTGGATTGGCGGATTTGTAGCTGATCTTGCTGATCAAGCGCTCCAGGTCATAGACAGGATTTAAGTATTCCCTTATTTCTTCCCTGGAAATTGCGTTGTTGTTGAGCTCTTCAATGGCGTCCAGCCTTAGGTTAATCTCAGATTTGCTGATCAGGGGCTGCTCAATATAGCTGCGGAGCATCCTGGCCCCCATGGCTGTCTTTGTTTTATCCAGCACCCAAAGCAGGGAACCTCTTTTCTGCTTCTCCCTCAGAGTCTCACATAGCTCCAGGTTTCTCCTGGTGGAGCTGTCAATGATCATGTACTTTCCCGTCACATAGGGTGTCAGAGTGGTCAGGTTGGACATGGATGTCTTCTGCGTTTCCAGAAGGTACTGAAGCATAGCGCCTGCAGCAATCACGCCGCAGTTGTAATCCTCAAGCCCCAGCCCCTTCAGAGCTTCCACATGGAAATGCTCCATAAGAGCCCGTCTACAAAGATCATCATCAAAATACCAGTCATCCAGGAAATAGACTGTGATCCCCAGCCTATTTTTGATGTCTTCCTGGTCCACGCCGCTGACCCGGAAGGACTCATTGCAGATGATCTCTGCTGGAGCGAACTTTGTGATCTCGTCCATCAACTTCCGGTCTGTCTCAATCTCCGTCACAAAATAATCGCCGGTGGTGATATCCGCGATGGATACTCCATACCGGTCTGCCACATACACGATGCACATAATATAGTTATTCCGTGTCTCATCCAGCGCCTGGGTGCTCAAGTTTGTTCCTGGTGTGACAATGCGGATGACTTCCCTCTTTACCAGCCCTTTAGCCTGCTTAGGATCCTCCACCTGCTCACAGATCGCCACCTTGTACCCTTTGGAGACCAGCTTGTTCAAATAGACATCCACCGCGTGGTAAGGGATGCCGCACATGGGCGCCCGCTCATCCAGACCGCAGTCCTTTCCCGTTAGTGTGATCTCCAGTTCCCTTGAGGCAGTCAGCGCATCCTCAAAGAACATTTCATAGAAATCTCCCAGGCGGTAAAATAAAATACAATCCTTATACTCTTCTTTTGTTTTTACGTACTGCTGCATCATTGGCGTTAATTCTGCCACGTTTTCTACCTCTCTATCTCACCATTTTTCCCATGTAGTAAAATCCCCTGCATTTCTCCAGGCGTACATCCACAATCGACCCAATCAATTCCCCACTCCCAGGGAAATGCACCAAAAGATTGTTGTCCATTCTCCCGGTAACCAGCTGCGCGTCCTGCTGGTTGACTTCCTCCACCAGCACCGGCACCGTCATTCCCGTGTACCTGGAGGAGCGTTCTCTGCCGATTTCCTGGACCAGAGCCAAGAGCCGGTCAAAGCGGTCCTTAATTACCTCTTCAGGCACCTGTTCCTCCATAACCGCCGCCGGAGTGCCTGTTCGTTTGGAATAGATAAATGTAAATGCACTGTCATAGCCCACCTTTTCTACAACGTCCATAGTCTCCAGAAAGTCCTCCTCAGTCTCCCCCGGAAATCCCACAATGATATCCGTGGTCAGGGAGATATCCGGTATCGCCCGGCGCAGCTTCTCCACCAGGGCCAGATACTGCTCTTTTGTATAACGCCTGTTCATGATCTTCAAGATTCTGCTGCTACCGGACTGGAGGGGCAGGTGGAGATGCCTGCATATCTTATTTGAATTTTTCATCACCTCAATCAGATCCTCAGACAGATCCTTAGGGTGAGAGGTCATGAATCGGATACGCTCCAATCCCTCAATCTTTTCCACCTCTGCGAGAAGCTGAGCAAAGCTCATGGGTTCCTTAAGATTTTTTCCGTAGGAGTTCACATTCTGTCCAAGCAGCATCACTTCCACCACTTTGTCCTCCACAAGACGTTCGATCTCCCGGATAATATCCCGTGGGGAGCGGCTTCTCTCCCTCCCTCTCACATAGGGCACAATGCAGTAGCTACAGAAGTTGTTGCATCCAAACATGATGTTGACCCCTGACTTGAAGGGATACTTTCGCTCCGCGGGCAGATCCTCCACAATCTTGTCCGTGTCCTCCCAGATGTCAATCACCATCCTGTCGGATTCCAAGGCGGCTGCGATCAGCTCCGCAAATTTATAGATATTGTGTGTTCCGAAAATCAGATCCACAAAGCGGTAGCTTGTTTTCAGCTTCTCCACCACCTTAGGCTCCTGCATCATACACCCGCACAGCGCAATCATCATGTGGGGATTCTTTTTCTTGACTGTCCCCAGAGAACCCAGACGGCCGTACACCTTCAGGTTTGCGTTCTCCCTGACCGTACAGGTATTGTAGATCACAAAGTCCGCATCCTCCCCCTCTGTCATCTCATAGCCGATCTCCTCCAGAATTCCCGCCAGCTTTTCACTGTCCCTGGCGTTCATCTGGCAGCCAAAGGTCACTGTGGATGCCTTCAGCTTTCTCCCCAGCCTGGCGCTCTTCTCTGCCACAAGGCTTCGGCACTTGCGAATGTAGTAGTATTGCCGCAAGGGCTCCCGGACAGGTGCCTCTTTGCCAAGATCTATCTTATCTAATTCCTCTTCAAAGAATGATGTTCTCTTCATCTGTATGCTCCTTTAAATGGTCTTTAACTTGTAACTGTTCAGTCCCTTCACAGTTACATGCAAAAATCCATTTAAAATCACCTTCGGTGATGGGATTTTTGCACTCCTGAATCATTTTCTTACGGTCAGCGCAGTAAATGCGCAGACCTGTTAAATAGTTGCTTTAACTATATTATTATACAGGGGGATTTTTTAAAAAGCAATACTAGAGCGCAGGAAAAGCCGTCGTTACGCAAGAGTTCAGACGTGTCAGGGCTATTGCTGGCTGGGACCCTCTTCCGGCAAAAAGAAACAGCTTCCTCCGGCGCAGGGCAATGCTTCGTGGACAATTGGCGTGCGGTTTTAATGGAGATGGAATCCTCTGCTTACGGAAACTTAGGGATGAAGGTGTTCTGAGTCCCTTAGTTGTAGTTAGCAGATAGTCCATCGGAATGTTGCACGCGTCCGCGAAGCATTGCCCTGCGCCGGTGGAAGCGTCCGCGCCCACCTCAGCCTGGGACCAAACCTGTTTTAACTGTTACGTCGGTACATCAAAGTACCGGCAGCCTGTATCTATTGCTCCATCACTTTTCTTTTTTCCATTTTCTGAAGCTGCTGTTCTCCCTCCTCTGCCAGAATGCGGAAATCCTGGATGTTCTGCTTTAGCTGGGGCAGGGCTTTTTCCTTGTAGGCACTGATGTCATCCAAAGCAGAGATGGTATCTGTGAAGGCCTGTCTTAAGGTTTCAATGGAGATATTGGACTCCGAGGCCTGTTCGTGAACGGCCACACCCTGCTCCTTGAGCATCCTGGAAGTGGAGGCAATCATCTGGTTGGTGGCCTCATTGAGCATATTGATCTTGTCCAGAACAATCTTTTGGTGGTAGAGGGCACCGGCTACAGTGACCGCCACACGCAGAGCTGAGACAGTGACAGTCTCTGCCCGGTCCACCCCCCGGATCAGCTCCAGATTGTTTTTGCGAATGATCTCCATAGCGATGATTCCCTGCTGATTGACTGCCAGCAGCTGCTGAAAATCCATAATCCTCTGGCGGAGCGGAAAGAGGATCTCCTCCTGCACAAATTTAATCTTCTCCGGGTCTTGTCCTGAGACTTTGGCATTTTCCACCTCATTGGACAGGTAGGTATCCAGCTGGGTTCCCAGCTCAATCTTCTGCATCATCTCTTTGGTGACCTCGCGCATAGTTGCCTGTTCGATCTCCAGAGTCACATTGTCGTTTTTCAGAACCGCTTTTCCCTTGTCCAGGGACTTGATGATTCCCGCAATTTCCTCGTCTGCTGTCTTATAACGCTCAAAGTACCGCCTCACAGGGTTAAACACCTTTCCCAGCAGGCCTGTCTTTGTAAAGTCCAGACCAGAGGGGTCCAGATCCCGCATCTTGATGGAAAGCTCCTCCAGTCCCCTGGCCACATCCCCGGACTCACCGCCCGCTTTTGAAAAATCACCCATCCGTGTCTGGAGAATGCTGTTTTTTGACTGAGACTTTTGTATGGTAGCCGCTCCAAAAGTTTCAATAGCCTGTACAAACTCTCTCCTTTCTGTAAGGGAATCCAGATCAATCTGCATGATCTGATCTCCCTTCTCACGCACAGCTGTCTGTATTCCCTGCACCTCCTCCGGTGTGGGAGCCAGTTCTTTTTCCACCTCTTTTTTTATTTCTTCTGTCTTTGGTAAATCCAATGAAAATCCGCTCATAAGCCCTCCTTATGTTACATGTTTGCATTAAACAAATTTTTAAGTTGATACACAACATCATCTGTGGAGGCATCAATGCTGGCAGCCTCATTCACAGAACTGATCTCCTTTAATGCATCCAGATTGGCGTTGTAACCTATGGTGTAAATGGGGATTTTCAGCCCGGTGATCACCTCCCGGATTTCATTCAGGGTATACCCCTCATTTGTATCCCCATCACTGAGCACAAAAAGCATGGGCTTTGCGTCCGGGGTCTGCGCCTGGGCCTCCTGTATCATGTTCATGGCTACACAGATCGCGTCAAAAGTGGCTGTGCCTCCGGATGCGCTCAGATTCTCCACTGCGCCCTTAAAGAGGGACTGCTGGTTCAGGTCAAATTTACCTACAGGTAGCTCAATGGTCACATAGGAAGAGTAGCTGACCATGCCAATGTAATTGTCTGCGTTTATGTATTTCATACTGTTGATCAGTGAATTCTGCAGCGCATGGATTGGCTCACCCTCCATACTGCCTGACACATCTGTCACAAAAATACACACCACTGGCTTTCCGTTATCCTTATTCTTTTTGTACAGCTTCTGGGCGTCTGTCAGAATGTCTCCTGAGATATCCGCATACTCACACACATAGTCATTCATACCGTTAAACCCATATTCCGTAGCGCTTTTCTGTGCCTCCTCACTGCTGCAGAACTCTGCGAACTTCTCCAAAATCTGTTTTTTCTCATCACTGGTTGTGCCAAGACTTACCAGAGGATTGTCATGCCGGTAGCCGAAGGGCGTAAACTTGTATTCCCTTGAGAGAGCAGGATCATTTTTGTAAGACTGATATTCCAGTATAAACCCATCCAGGGACCCGTTTTCCGCGGCTTCCCTCATCTGCATGGTAGTCAGGGCCACAAAGGGCACATTCTGCTGAAAATTCCTAAATCCTGCTACTGCGGTGTCGGAGAGAGGATTGGCGGAATCATACCGCTCCAGGGTACAGATCAGAAAATTCATTCCCGCGCTGCTGGCAAAGGGATTGGTATACCCCATGGCAAATTCACCGGCCGCTGTGGCTTCTGTGATTGCCTTTAAGTCAACGGTACCGTACTTTTCCGTCATCTTTTTATAGGTCTCATCCGTAAGCAGAATGCCTGCCACGTTTCCGGTAAGGCTTTCAGACAGAACCTCTATGTTCACATTGTTGGCCCGAAGCATCTCCACCCACAGCATATTTGAGGGAGCAAATCCATCCGGAACCGCCTTACCCGTGGAGATATAGTCCAGAGCCTGCCCACTGTTCACTTTGCGGACCTTTACAGATACCGGCTGCCCGTCCACCTTGTACCCCTGGCTGTTGAACTGGTTTGCCATCTCACAGAGCCAGCCATCGGTCCCGGTTCCAGCCTTTTCGGGGGAGGAATAGATCTCCGCATACAGCGGCGTTGTGCTTTCCGCAGTCACCTCACAGGTATCGATCTCCGGCAGCTCACTGGCCGCATCCTCCTCCAGATCGTATTCTATGGGTGACTTTACAGGCTGGGCGGTGTCCGGACTGATCTCCTTTACCATCTTTTCCAGCCTCCCCTTAGCGGACTCCTCAGAGATCACCCGCTTTGATTTTCCCAGATTCCTGGTCATGTAAATGCCGGCAAAGGTAACTGCAAACACTGCCACTAAGATAACAGCTACAATAATGATCGTATTTTTCTTCTTCATAAGCTCCTCCTATTGATAGTATTTTGTCTGGCTCACCAGTTTCTCTATTTCCTCCAGGGTCTCCGTGTTCGCGCTCTGAACTGCGCTGTCCTCCAGCTCCGACAATTCCATGGCAAGAGTGTCCAGCTTCAGAAGAATTTTCTCATTCAGGGCAACGGAATCTTTGATATTACTCAAATTTTTCTCGTAAAGCTTCAACTGTTCAACCTGAATGTCATCCGGGATGTCGTCTTCTTTGTAGTGGAGGAGGCGCTCATATTCCTTCTCATCAAAAATCGACATGCGGTTGGCCATGAGCACCACATTTTTTACAATGGAAACCTCCGCGCTTCTGGTAATTCCGCTAAACTTTTCCCAGCTTAAGCTTCCCCTGGTAAATTTCCGTTCCAGCATATCCTCCAGCCGTTTCCTGGAACGCTTTGTGCGCTCCAGCTGCTCCATAGCCGTCCTTGCAGTGTTCCCAAAAAACTTTTCATCCTGATATTCTTTCAGAATCTCCCCGGCGCCGGAAATCCCCTTTACCTCCAGGACATCCACATGCGCGTGCTTCGGCTGCGCCAGGGCCCGGTAATTGACAAGCACCAATGCCAGCACCAGCGCAACGCCTGCTGTCACGGACATCACTGCCCGGAATATATTGTAGTCCGTAATGCGTAAAGCCAGAAGCCCCGGAGAATAGAGAACAACCGCTGCAACTGCAATTCCTAAATTTTTCGCAATCAGTACAATGTACTTTTTCACAACTCTGCTCCTTGTCTCACGTATTTTGTTACTATTTAGAATAACATTCTTTTGATTTTACGTCAATTGCAATATACATGCTTTATTGTTACACACTTCTGCGTACATTTCTATCTCCGGTCATACTCCATCAAAAAGCTGAGTGGAATTTCACTCACCTCCTGATAGGTCTTCTCATAATACCCAACATCCAGAGGAAAGTCTGCACAATCCTCCACGGTCTCCACAGTAATGGCCAGTTTTTCATAATTTTCGGAATAATAGTTTACGGAATTCCCCCCATCCAGCACAGATGCTGCCTCCTCCCGCTTTTTCCCAATGGCGTAGTTTGAGATCTGTTGAAATTTTTTGGCCATATGTTTGCCTCTGCGATTATAGAAGAACGGCATCGCACTCCGGTAATAGTAGATAATCCTGCCCCTGGAGTGAAAATCAATGTAGCCTACTGAGTCTGGATTTCCTGCAAATATATCAATCAATGCCTTAGTCTCATTTTCGCTGGCAGATTCCCTCATATTTCCTCTGGAGGTGTAGGATCTGCATGGAAAGTTCCGGTTGATATCAATTCCCCTTGCATTGTATTTCCAGGTCTCATGGGGGATTTCCTTCATTCTCATAGTGTGGCGCAGAACCGGGTTGCGGATTGACTCAAAACCCCAGAGCGCAATCTCATACCCGTCGGGATTGGCAACAGGAAGAAAATAAATACTGTACTTGTTCAAAATCCTGGCCGCCTCATCCTGCTCCCCTGCCTTTTTCCGTCTTTCGCAGTAGTCTTCAGCCATGCGCAGAAGCAGAACCGGATTGATACTCTCTCTCCCGTGAATACCCCCGCTCAAAATCAGGCACTTCTCTGAACTTCCAAGAACCAGTCCGGGAATCTCCCGCTCATCGTGGCTGATGCCTGCACATTGCAGGCTTAAATACTCAGGGTACTTCCCCGCCAGTTCCTCCATCCGTTTCACCAGTTCCTCATAAGTATACATATGCCCCAATTCAATCATAAAAAGTCCCCTCCATCCGATTAGCTTTCTTCTAATCTTATGGAGGGGTTCTTCTGTTTATGAGCGTATCTGCCCGTTTCCGTAGATAATGTATTTTGTTGTAGTCAGTGCTGTGAGTCCCATAGGCCCTCTTGCGTGAAGCTTCTGGGTACTGATCCCGATTTCAGCTCCAAACCCAAACTCAAATCCATCCGTAAAACGGGTAGAGGCGTTTACATACACTGCCGCAGCATCCACCTCATCCAGAAATCTCTGGGCATTTGTGTAGCTCTCCGTAACGATTGTCTCAGAGTGTCCGGTATTATAACGGTTAATATGCGCGACCGCCTCATCCAGGGAGTACACTGTTTTGATAGAGAGAATGTAATCCAGATACTCTCTTCCCCAGTCCTCATCCGAGGCCTCCGGGATATCTGGCAGAATCTTTCTGGCCGGTCCGTCCCCTCTGAGCTCCACCTGTTTTTCATCCAGGCGCTTTTTCATAGCCGGAAGCAGGCGCTGTGCGATCTCGCTATGTACCACCAGGGACTCACAGGCATTGCACACACCGATTCTCTGGGTCTTGGCGTTGAAGATGATGTCCACGGCCATATCCAGGTTAGCAGAGGCATCCACATAGATATGACAGTTTCCGGTCCCGGTCTCAATCACAGGTATGGTGCTGTTGTTCACCACCGCTTTGATCAGCCCTGCCCCGCCCCTGGGGATCAGTACATCCACATAGTCGTTCATCTTCATAAAGGCAGTGGTGGTCTCCCGATCTGTGCTCTCGATCAGCTGGATGGCGTCTCCCGGTATGCCCTCAGAAACCAGTGCCTCCCTGATCACCTCTACAACCGCCCTGTTGGAGTGGATGGCATCACTGCCGCCTTTTAAGATGACAGCGTTTCCGGTCTTAAAGCAGAGACCAAAGGCATCTGCTGTCACATTTGGGCGGGCCTCATAGATGATACCCACCACGCCTAAGGGCACTCTCTTCTGCCCGATCAACAGTCCGTTGGGGCGTTTTTTCATGGATATCACTTCCCCTACGGGGTCATCCAGGGCAGCCAGTTGAGTAAGCCCCTCAGCCATTCCCTCAATGCGCGCTTCACTCAAAAGCAAACGGTCTACCAGGCCCGGATTCATGTGGTTGGCCTTAGCCGTCTCAATATCCGCCGCATTCGCTTTCAGAATATCGCGGCCCTTTTCCACCAGAAGTTTGGCAGCTCGCTCCAGTCCTCTGTTTTTCTGTTCAACACCCATATTTCTCAGTGCCGGTTCCACCTGTCTTGCCCTCTCTCCAATCTCAGTCAATGTCAGCATAGCATCTCCTCCTTTTCCCTTTTACTGGCTGATTACTCTCTTTTCTGTGATGATCATCTGCGGAAAAATGTCGTACGTTTCAGCAGGAACTCTCTCCACAATCTGAAATTCAAATGCAGGTGAGATGGTCCTATGTTCCCTATGTATCTCCAGATAGCGGTCGTAAAAGCCCCCGCCGTAGCCGCACCGGTGCCGGTCAAGATCAAAGGCCACTCCTGGTACAATCATCAATGCCCGCTCCTCTTTGGCCTCCAAAAGGCCCTCTATAGGTTCCGGTATGTGAAAATAACCTGATGCAAGGTCTTCATAGGAATTGATATAAAAGAAACGCAGTTCCTTTCCAAAAACCTTTGGCACAGCTATGGGCTTCCCAGTTTCCCAGCAGGCTCTAAGAAGCGGTTCCATTCCCACTTCGCCTTTGCAGTCCATATATGCATAGACACAGGCGGCCATTGCGAACGTCTCGTCCTCCATGATTCTTTTACAGATCAAACTGCTGTTGTGCAGACGTTCAGACTCGCTCATCTTCTTTCTGGCTGCAAAGATTTGTTCTCTAATGGCCTTTTTTTCCATATTTTTCACCTAGATTTGTTATGCTTCCGTCGTTTTCACGGATATCGATATTGTTCAGCTGTCCCCGCAGATTCATACGCACCGCTTCAATATACTCTCTGCGCAGGTCTGCCTGCTCCGCTCTCTCAGCCTCGGTCAGGCCCTCCGCTTTGGACTTTCTGGCCAGCTCGTTGATTCTCTTCAGTTTATCCTCGTTCATTTCCCGCTCCTTATAACATATTCTCCAGATAGTCTATCAGATAAAATTCCCTCCTGGGATTGCTCACAAACAGGGTCCCGTGATCTCTTCCCTGCATGATCTTATGTATGACGTGGAAATCCTCGCCGTTGGCGATGACCATGTCCACACCGGCTGCTCCAGCCAGCTTGGCTGCCTCCAACTTGGAGGCCATCCCTCCGGTTCCCACATTGCTCCCCGAGCTGTCTTTTCCCATGCCCAGCAGTTTCTCATCCAGTTCCTCCACCACGTCGATAAACTTAGCATTTGGGTTTTGGTTCGGATCATCTGTGTACAGCCCGTCAATGTCTGAGAGCAGAATCAGCAGATCCGCTTCCACCAAGGCAGCCACAATGGCGGACAAGGTGTCATTGTCCCCAAAGTGAATCTCATAGGTGGCAATGGTATCGTTCTCATTGACAATGGGAATCGCACCCATGCGCAGCAGCTCATGGAAGGTGTTCAGAGTATTGTGCCTGTTTAAGTTGTCCAGCACAGTATTTTTGGTCATCAAAATCTGGGCAGCCAGTTGATTGTACTCCATAAACAGCTTCTGATAGATCATCATCAGCCTTGCCTGCCCAATCGCTGCACAGGCCTGCTTTTCCTCAATACGGACAGGACGCTCTGCAAGCATTGCCGCCTTCCTGCCCACGGCAATCGCACCGGAAGACACCACAATCACTTCTTTCCCCATATTGCGGATGTCGCTCACCTCCCGCACCAATATCTCCAGCTTTGTCAGATTTAAGGCCCCGGTCTCCTCATGGATCAGTGAGGAGGAGCCTATCTTGATAACAATCCTTTTTTTATCCTTCAGTCTATCCCTTAAATTCATAGCTTCCTCCGTATATGCATGTTCGATTTCTATCTTACACCATTTTACGGAAATCGTCTAACCTTTTTTTCCCTGTACTAGTACAGCGAATACTAAGTTTCCGATACATTGACGCAGGATGATTGCTTCATACTAGCTGCTGTAGTTTTCCAGAAAATTATAGAGCTCATGGTCATCCGCAAGCCCTTTTCCCCTCTCTATCTCCTCCTGGAGCCTCTCTGGCAGCTGTTTGACGGAAATAGAGGTGGTTTCGTAGAGTGTCACTTTGTCGTCTAAATACACACTCACATACCCGTTCTCCTCCACCAGATAATACTGATAAACCCTCTCATCCTGACTGCCTGAAACTGTCTTTGTCTGAATCTGTTCTGTGCTCTGTTCCACCTGTGCCTTTGGTTCCTCGATCATAAATTGGTAGCTGGCCCAGTACGCTGCACACATCATCACCGTACACGCCAATATACCGATGCCGTATCTTTTGGTCACGATCATCACTCCTTTTAGATACAGTATCGGTATATTCTCTATTTTTTATTCACTTTTTTTCAAATACGCCCTGGCGTATTTGCGGCGAAGGCGTTGTCTTCTTTCAAGATAAAATCCTGCACTTTCTCAGCACTGCCACGATCAGCCCTCCTTTGGGAAGACCATAGATTTCCCGCTCCGTAATACCGCGCAGTTTCACCAGCACCACTGCATAGACAACCACGCCAGTCAGCACAGCCACCAGTGTGGAGACGGCATTCCCGGCGAATAGGTGGAAAAGACGGTAAACACCGTACGCAGCCAGCCCCATAACCCCGGAGGTCAGGACCGGAATGATAAAGGTGCGTTTCAATTCCTGCCTGTAGTGCAGCTTCTTTCTAATCACCCATGCATTCAGCAGGCAGATGACCAATGCAAAAAATATGTTTGCGTAAACCACACCGTATATGTTCAGCTTAAACTGGCTCAGCATCAGAATCAGCACGATGAGATGCAGCCCCAGTGCGATGGCAGAGTTTATCAAAGGTGCTTTCATCTCGCCAAGCCCCTGCAATATCCCGGTGGTCAGCGTGGACAGTGCAAACAGTACGATCATCAGGGCGCCTGATTGCATAATGCCTGCCGTCAACTGCTGTGCATCACCAAAAATCAGCTGCATGATCGGAGATGCCAAAGCTGCCAGACCCACAGCGCAGGGTATGGTAAAGACCATTGTGTAGCGAATAGAATCCCTCACCTTGATTCCTGCCCCCCGCATATCCCCGTCAGCCATAGAGGCCGTCAGGCTGGGCACCACAGAGGGAGCCAGGCAGGAGGCGATGGACAGGGGCACATTCATCAGCACCTTGAATTTGCCCACGAAGACACCCCAGATGGTACTGTACTCCTGCTCCGAAAAGCCCTGGCCGGACAATATGGTGCTGAAGATCCCCTGGTCAATGATTGTACTGATATTGTATACCACTGTGCTGAGCACAATAGGAAGTATCGTCAGTATCAGTGCCCGGTAGATGGTCCTGTCAGATTCCAGGCGTTTTGTCTGATCCCGTCGCATCTGCCGCCGGAAGGTTGCGCGGTATGTCCAGTAGATGAACATAACAAACAGCAGCGCCACCGTGACGCTCACCACCGTACCCAGAGTTCCCCCCGCTGCGCCAAGTGCAGGTCCTAAAGACTCATTTCCCTTCTCCTTGGCCAGTTGGGTTCCATAGCTGAGCAGCATCCCTGCGCACACCAGGGACACCACTGCATTTACCACCTGTTCGATGACCTGAGACACTGCTGTGGGTACCATAGTCTCATGTCCCTGGAAGAATCCCCGGAACACTCCCACAACTGCAAAGATAAAGATGGCCGGCGACAGAACGCGCAGTGCATAGGAAGCCATCTCAAACTTCATTCCCTTGGTAATAACTCCAGCCAGGAGAAAAGTTAAAAGAGACATAGCTCCGCCGACAACGACGCCAAACTTGATCGCACAGATAAATACCTTATGGGCATTCTTCTTCTGCCCTATATGCAGTCTCTCCGAGACCAGCTTCGATACCGCCAGCGGAAGACTGAAAGAGGATACCATCAATATAATTGAATAGATCTCATTTGCAGTAGAGTAGTATGCGTTTCCCTGATCCCCCAAAATATTGGTCAGAGGGATGCGGTAAAGCATACCGATAACTCGGGCAATAAAAGACGCAATTACCAGGATCGTCCCCTGCACTAAATAATTGTTTTTTTTGCTCTTGTTTCCCACAATATACCTCATTCATTCCGGGTATCATGGACTATTCAATAACGATATCTTCCTCATAAGTATCCTGAATAATACATACCCAAGTTTTTCCCTGATTTAATACAATCTCATTTCCGCTGGCATCATAGTATCTGGCCGGAGAATCCTCGCTCTCACGCTTCCAGGTACATTTTTCATAGGTGCCGTTGGTAAAATAATACGCATCTCCTCCGGACATGGTATTGATATTCAGATAACCGTGGTCATCATAGTTTTCCCACTCAGAGATCTGAAAAATAATGTTTGTGTAAGCCAGCTGATCTCCGGTGAGCTGGTCGATCTGGGCATCCCCGTACTGGTAACGGTAATATTTTCCATCCCGAAACTCAAACCAGGGTTTGTTTACCTGGTATCCCGGGTAAATCTTTTCCGCCTTTCCCTCTGCTAAGGAAACCGTATCCCCGTCGGAGGTAAACTTAAACTTGCCCTCAAATCCGTCCTCATGGGTTCTGCGGTATCCCAGTTTATTACAGGCATCATCCAACTTGGAACCGCTTGTATAGCAGTTGTGAGGAGCCGGCCTGTCTGATGTGCGGTAGAAAATATCCTCCCCTGCATATCCATAGATCCTTCCCGCTCCCTCCTGGGATTCCAGGCCGCTGATATTGTTCACTTTATCAGAGTTCAACAGCTCCACCGCATAGACAGCCTGTCCGTAATGCGTGTAGATGGCGTCAAACTCCATGGCATACATGGGGTAATAGGTACGGCAGCTGCGCACAGATCCGATCTTCTCCATTCCCTCCACACTGTCAAACAGGGCCATCAGCCGTGTGAGAGCGCCTTCCACAGGAGCTTCATAGACTACTCCCGCCTCCTCAATACCAGCCTGAGGGCAAGCGTTGATGATATTGTTCATCATCACTGCAAATGGCCGTCTATTGTGCAGCTCCTCCCCCACCGCCTCTCCGGTGAGAAAACTCCGGTCGCTTCCCACACCGGCTTCCTGGGCTTCTTCCGTTGCCGGTTCCACTGCAGTCACAGTCTGGGGCTCTGTCTGAGCCTCTGTTGCTGCAGGGGTGACAGCCTCTGTCTCAGCCTCTTTTTTACATCCCGCCAGCATGGCTGTCACTGCTATCATCAGTATCGCAATCTTTAATCTCTTCATGTTTTTCCTCTCTCTTTATCTTTTTATTTCCAGCTGCTCTAAAATCTCAGCCTGTCTGCGCTCCATCTGCTGTGCTTCCTCCGGCTTCACATGGTCATAGCCCATTAGGTGCAGCATACTGTGTGCCACCAAAAAGGCAAACTCCCTCTGGGGCGAATGGCCATATGCTTTGGCCTGTTCCAGCACCTTATCCTTGGATATTACAATATCCCCCAGCATCAGTTCACCGGTCTCAGGGTGAAAGCAGTCCGCCTCATTCTCCTCCGCCTCCGAAAAATCGGCCGGAACCCGGTAATGAATCAGAGGGAAAGAGAGCACATCTGTGGCCCTGTCTATTTGACGGAACTGGGAATTCATACGCCGCATCTCCTCATCGGAGGTGAGCAGCAGATTTACCTCCGCCTCATAGGGACAGTTCTCGTACTCCAGGCTGTGTTTTGCCACACGTTCCGCCACTTCCTTTGACTTAAAGGGGAGTTCCAGCGGATATTCATCTTCAAAGTTCAGCGTCATGGTTTCCTCCTTCTGGGCCGTTCCGGCTTTTCTGCCTTTTTCTCGAATTCCTCATAGGCCTTCACGATCTTCTGAACCAGGGGATGGCGGACTACATCCTTGCTGGTAAGGTTACAGAACGCCACTTCATCCACTCTTTTCAGAACACGAACTGCGATCTCCAGTCCGGATTTGGCCGATGCCGGAAGATCCTTCTGTGTCAGGTCGCCGGTTATAATCACTTTTGACCCAAAACCAATGCGCGTGAGAAACATTTTCATCTGCGCTGGAGTAGTATTCTGGGCTTCATCCAGAATAATAAAGGCATTGTCCAAGGTCCTTCCCCTCATGTACGCAAGGGGAGCGACCTCAATCAATCCCTTCTCCATATTCTTTTGGAAACTTTCAGGCCCCATAATCTGATAAAGGGCATCATAAAGAGGCCTGAGGTAAGGGTCCACCTTACTCTGCAGGTCTCCCGGCAGAAACCCTAATTTTTCTCCCGCCTCAATGGCCGGTCTGGTCAGGATAATGCGGCTGACCTGGTCTGTTTTAAACGCCTGGATAGCCATGGCCATGGCCAGGTAGGTCTTCCCGGTTCCCGCCGGGCCGATACCGAACACAATCATCCGCTCCCGAATGGCGTCCACATACTGCTTCTGCCCAAGCGTCTTGGGCTTAATCGGCTTCCCGTTGATTGTGTGGCAGATGCACTCTTTGTCGATCTCCACAATGGACGCCTCTTTATCCTCAAAGGAAAGGGAAATGGCATAATCCACATTCTGTGCATTGATGATATTTCCCCTTTTCGACAGCTCCACCAACTGCATGAACACGCTCTTCGCCTTGTTCGCCGCCGCTTCACTGCCAATAATCTTCAGTTCTCCGTTTCTCGCTATCAATGTTACATTTAATGTCTTCTCAATCTTCTTTATATTTTCATCAAATTGTCCAAAGACATTTTTTTCGTGTTCCACCGGCACCGATGTAATCGTCTCAATGATGCTCATTCGCCTATAGTCCTTTCCACTCGTTTTCCGGCCTTTTCGATTACGATGATATCCCCAACCGCTCTGCAATTTTTTCCGTCTGTTTCTATTTTAACATTATTTTCAAATATTTGAACCCCTTTTTCTTGTATTTTTTGAAGAAATTTATCCAAATTCTCCTGGGCTTTTTGTGCAGCCTCCTCTTTTGTGTATATTTTCTCAATGTTTTCGTACTCCCGGTTCTCAATTTTCCCCCAGGAAATCGGCAGGTAAAAATTTTCGGTGAGCTTTAGCGGATGCTCCTGGCGTACCACGTCATAGGCGTCATAGGGGATATGCTTTCTGGCAAAGGAAAAAGTCTTTCCGAAGATCTCCAGATAATAACCCAGCTTTTTCTGCCCGCTGTACTGCTTTTCCTGATATTTCATAGGAAACACATGCTTATAGCGGTACCTGGTCTGCACATAGATATCTGCGTCCGCAGCACAATACTGATAGCTGGCCACTTCTCCACTGTCGTCTATGATCTCCAACTGACCAATTACCAGAGGATCTCCCTTTTTTACAGTATCTCCCTCTTTTACCTGGGGAATACCGGAACGTGTAATGATTTTCGTAATTGTCCCATTTACATTGGAAACCAGGTCACTGGGGCCGTAATCTATCTTCTCATCCAGGGTAAGGTCCGTGTTCTCCTTCACATCAATCAGCAGCCTGGTGCCCTGTATCTTGACAGATACCCAGATAAAGTTGTCAAAAGCCTTCCGCAGGTCCGCAGCAAGCGCTTTGCAGTCAATCTTGGATTTTGGCACCCCGTGTGTAACCTGGGCCTCCCTTAAAAAGTCAAAGATCACGTCATTTGTCTGTGTCAGATTTCCCTCTATATGTATATCCCAGATAAAACCGGAGAGAAAAACCATCAGCAGGATTCCAAATAGTATCCCGCCAAAGAGCATTTTTCTTTTTCTGTGCCCGTACAAAAAAAACGGAAGACCGTACTTGTCAATAATACGGATCTTCGTGCCGCTTTTTTTCGCCAGAGGCCTAAGCATCTTAAACCCCTGGATGGACAGGTTCATCTCATAGCCATTTTTTTCCGGAAGCAGATCCCACAGAACAATATTGTGCCTGGCGCACATGTTTAAAAAGCGTTCGTAAGAGCTGCCCGTCACGCGTATGCGCACATAACCCTTTGAATACTGAAGAAGTTGTTTTACCAAACAGACACCTCCGTCTACAGATAGCTTATCTGTTCGATGTGCCCGGTCACTTTCATCTCTTCTCCTGTGTAGTAGGAAATATACAGGTGCTTTCCCTGTATTTCCAGCTTGCAATTTTTCGTCTGCAGCATCAGCCGGGAGCTGGTATATTCGATTATTCCCTTATAATTCTCTACGCACACTTCCTCCTGCCCCGTCATAGTTACCAGTACGGCTCCATCCGCCAAATCCTCCGGGATCTGGGCTGCTGCGGAAAGCTTGTGGTAAAGTGATTTCTTTTTCGAACTCATATACTATCATCGCCTTTTATTACACAGTATATGAAAGCCTAATCCTTTCTATGAAAAAAAATCATTCCGAACCATTGAATGGTCCGGCTGTCGTAAAAGTATTCCATTTTCAAAAGCTCCGAAGCGCCGGTCACCAGAATTCCGTGGCTCTCGATACAGGGCAGCATTCTGTCCGGATGGCGGCAGGGGGCTTTGGGGTACGTACAGGTCTCACAGATTGCGCAGGAGTCTGAGGAGAGTGCAAAGAGTTCCTCCCCAGCCTGCGCCATCCGGTCCATTACCGCATGGGTAACTGCCTCATGCTCTTTTCTCGTCTTCAGGGATTCCTGAAGGTCAGCGGCGTCCTCCACCTCCGCCAAGGTGGTGAACACCAGCACATGAGAGTATCGGAGACATTTTTGGCGGCACTCCTCCACAGTCCCCACCCCTGGGGGGCAGGACCAGGAAGTGCCGTAACGCTCACATTCCTGGCGGCAGATGCAGCGCACCTCCTCCTTAAATGTAATTTGATCTGTCTTAAGAAATCCATACTGAAAAATAGGAAACTCTGTCAATATTTCTTCTATCTTAGCTCTGAGCTGCTCTTCCATCCCACCCCTTCTTTCTTTGATAAACTCAGACCGTTGCTTTTACAATCTTATTTTTAGCACTGTTCCCCCGGTATCCTCTATATCCACCAGATACAAGCCTTTAAACTGCCTTCTGATCCTCTTGATTTCAACGGCAAACGGCTTCAAATCCAGATTCTTCAGGTTCTCCCATTTCTCCGGAACTTCACTGTACTTCTGACGTATCACAGCTCCCAGGATCATCCTCGCGATCTTACCTGTCAGGAAGGAGGTCGGTATCAGTATGCGCAGCGCCGGCCGGCCTGGCTCTTTTATATAGATCTTCATAGAATCTCCTACTCTACCGTCACATCCACGATGTCACCGTCCGCGCTCTCCACCTCAACAAGCTTTCCAATGACACCTCTGTCCACCAGTGCAATAATTTTCTCAAAATCCAGATCCTTCAGAGCCATGTTCCCGGACACCTCTGGGAGCTGCATCCCAATCTCATAGGCGATCTTGACCAGGGCAATGGGCAGATTGACGCGCACCCGGTCTCCCTTTTTAGAGTTAACCACCACTTTGAGCATCATTTTGTCTATATCCTTGCGTTCCTCCTCAGGGACAATCGTCACCAGTGCTTTGCTCTCTTTGGAGAACAACTCATCAATGGTCACCTGAAACAATTCCGAAATATGTGGCAGAAGCATAATGTCCGGGCAGGAGACGTCATTTTCCCATTTGGATACTGCCTGTGCCGACACCCCCAGCTCCTCCGCCACCTCATCCTGTGTCATACCTTTCACTCTTCTGAGTTCCGCCATCTTTTTTCCTAATGTCATTTCCATTTTGTAATCTCCTTTTCTTTTTGATACCTCTATTGTACCCTTCCGGCTTTCTGTCTTGAAGCGTCTGTCGGTTGTATTTCTTCCTTCAAATTCAACCACGGGGTTAGTGTTCCCTCAACCAACAGTTGAATTTGCCTTTTGGAGAGGTTTCGGTGTATAATATCTGGGAACATTTTACGTTAACAATGCAATGCAAAAGGAGAACACTATGGAACCATTTAAAGTCACACCTGTGAAAGCAGACAGCCAGATCCTGGAAATTGCAAATCTGGCTGAGGTTATCTGGCATGAACACTTTACCAAAATCATCGGTGAGGAGCAAGTAAATTACATGGTAGAAAAGTTTCAGTCCTATGCGGCTTTGAAAGAACAGCTTGCCCTGGGCTACGAATATTTTCAGCTGTTTTGGAATCAGGAGCTGGCAGGGTATGCCGGAATTCACCAGGAGGACGGTAAGCTGTTTCTCAGCAAACTTTACGTAAAGAAGGACTTCCGCGGCAACCATATCAGCACAAAGGCTCTGAATTACCTGAAGACCCTGGCACAAAGCAGAAGCTTAAGCTGTATTTGGCTCACCTGTAACCGCCACAACGATCAAAGCCTTGCTGTTTACAACCACCTGGGCTTTCACACAGTGAAAACACAGGTGGCTGACATCGGGAACGGCTATGTGATGGATGACTATGTGATGGAGCTTTCGCTTACTCTGTAAGAGATGTGGAAAGCCCCAGAAGCTCTGTTAGTTTTTCATAGGGAACCGCCGGACTGTACAGGTAGCCCTGGTACAAAAAGCACCCAAGCGATCTGAGTGTATCGCGTATCTCCTCTGTCTCCACATACTCAGCGATCACCACAAAGTCCAGACTCTTGCCCAGCTTTACAATCGAGGCTATGATTTCCTGGTTTCTGGGATTGTCAACTACCCCCTTTACCAGGCTGCCATCCAGCTTAACTGCGTAAAAGCTATTGTGCTGGAGGTATTTCAGGCTGGTGCTTCCCATGCTGAAGTCATCCACCAAGGCTCTGATGCCCAGGGACTTCAGCCTGGAAATGTGCGCCGGTATATTCTTCATCTTATCCACAGAGGATTCCTCTGTGATCTCCAGGCCAAAATGCCCCTCCACCTGATCATTTTTTGCATATCTTATCACTTTTTCAACAAACTTGGGATTGTTCATCTGCTCTGCTGTTATATTTACTGAGACATTAAACTCTCTGCCCTCTCGCAGTATCTCCCCGCAAACACTCATGGCCTGCTGCACCACACACTCTGTGAGCTGATCGAAGAATCCATCCTCCTGTGCCAAAGCCACCAGCAGCGGCGGATATACCATCTCTCCCATATATTTCCAGCGAAGAAGCGCCTCTGCCCCCACAATCCCCTGATCTGCATGTATTTGTGGCTGATAACCTAAAAGAAGCCGTCCCTCCTCCACATCAACGCGCAACTGAGCCGTTATATTCCTTGCGAGGGTTCCCAAGCTGTCGTGACGATCCAGCAAAAGTACGGTTTTTTCCTCCGCCTGCCGGCTTTTAAAATACTCTGTGAGCTCATGCAGAAGCATCTCGGCCTGGCTTTTCCGGAATCTTTCTGATAAACAGACAAACGGCGCATAGATGGCAGTCCCCACCGCCACCACAACCACCTGTACCAGAACGCCTCTGTAGGATCCGGAGGCCAGATAACCGCTGAAAAAGACAGGCGTGGTCCAGGTCACTGCCTGCTGGGCTACCGGCAGAAACCCTACCGCAGTTGCCCCATAAGCAATCAGAAGAGAACAGATGGGGGTGAGTATAAAGGGAATCATCATAATGGGATTTAGCACGATCGGCAGACCGTAAACCAGGATTTCATTGATGTTAAACAAGACGGCAGGGCCCGCGGAGCGCGCAAGCTGCCTGCTGTCCCGGCTCCTGGCAAACAGGAGTATGGCCAGGAGGAGACAGATTGCAGTTCCGCAGCCCCCGATCAGAGCAAAATTGTCCAAAAAGGATTTGGATATAGCAACATTCGCAGACACGTCATTGGGAACCAGATAAGTCTGGGCAACCTGTTCCATAGCGTTCCCCCCGTGAATACCGAACATCCATAAAAAGTTCAGCACAAACAAATATAAAACACCTACGCCTAAGCCGTCGTTTAAATCATGAAACAGTCCCACTATGGCATTGGTAATCAGATCATTTAAATTGTCAACATGACAAGCAGCCTGTATCAACAGGTTCATTCCCACAAAGATTAGAATGGTAAAAAGCACTGGATAGATTGCAGAGAGTGAGTTCCGATAATCCATACCCGAACCGGGCGAATGAAAACGATACTCTTTGGAGATCAATCTGTAGAAGTAGTAAAACAGCTTCGTGGCCGCGATTGCGCAGAACATGGCTGTAAACACTCCCACAGGCCCCAGATCTACCAGTTCCATGGAGCCGCTGGCTGCGCCAAAGCATGCAACAAAACAGACCATGGAGACTACCATGGCCATCACCTGAATAAAATGGCTTTTTTCTTTCATATTCGAGGAGTAGTAATAGCTGATGCTCATCACAAGATAGGCGGACATGAACCCCACTGTGGAATCAAACACAAAGTTCAGGATCGTTAACAGCAGCCCTCCGGCCCAGTTTTTGATAAATTCCTGAAACACCGCCACTGGAAAATTTTTCAGCAGCAGGGCAAAAGAACCTATCAGAAGAAAAGGAATCAAAAGAATGAATCCCTTTCTGATAGATGCAAATATGTAGTTGTGCTCAATTTTATATATAAACCGCATAATCTTAGCATACATGGTATCGGGTCTCCTGATCGCTGTATGGATCGTTTCCTCTTTTATTTTAAACGCAGCCATAAACTTTTTCAACTAACTTTATACATCTTTTTATTTTCTACCAGAAAAAGCAGCAGCCTCTTTAATCCATGACAGCAGTTCATCATCCAATTCTTCTGCATCTGTAATTAAAACGTGATGCGTCCAGCGATTCGGATACGGTTCTGTTGCGATTGCGATCCTTGGCGATTCCTTCTTGTGGCTTAAACCAAACGTTACAGCTATGTAGCTTGCCGGACACTCCTTCTTCTTTACTTTTGCAAAAGAGACACAGGCAAACAGATGCTTATTGTAAAATGAAATTTGGCTTTTCTGCACTTTTATCCGCACGTCCTCTATTTCTTTTACAATCCTGTTCTCAAGCTCTTCATATAAAGGCAGTGCATCCATGTGTTTATCAAAAAAGAGCAAGACTTCTTCGTTCATGGGCAGCAATCCTCCTTCGTTTCTTTCCGCATATTATATAAATATGGTTGATTGTGCATGTTCCCTATCTGGACAATATACGTTCAATCCTTTTGGAGGCCTCTGCAACCGTCAGTGTCTCCGGGTCCCAGTCCTGTGCCAGCTTCCTCTGCTTTGTCAGACGCATCAACAGATCCAGCTGTTTTTTCGTGGCCTTTGGACTCGGTTTTCCCACATATACTAAGGGAGCAGGCCTGAATACAAGAGGTTCTGTCTCCTCATAATAATGTGCCATAGTCTGGTATAATTTTGCGGTTGCCAAGGCATCGTGATAGGCTCTGTGTGCTGCCGCATTTTCGATCTGGTAGTGGTCACACAGTTCACCAAGACTCCTGGATGGGAGGTCCCTGTGAACCGCTCGGGCGATCTTCAGCGTATCAATCCCGTCTCTCACAAAAGCATACCCCAATGCTTCCGCGCCCATCTTGATAAATCCGTAATCAAAGAGGATGTTATGTCCAATCAGCACGTCATCCCTGCAGAACTCCAGGAAGTC
Source organism: Ruminococcus sp. 8Y-12 (assembly GCF_058119865.1). Classification (NCBI taxonomy): domain Bacteria; kingdom Bacillati; phylum Bacillota; class Clostridia; order Eubacteriales; family Oscillospiraceae; genus Ruminococcus; species Ruminococcus sp. 8Y-12. The sequence continues at coordinate 3,679,694 of NZ_CM176623.1, forward strand.
CGGTATCACCTGGTCCCTGGTGCGTGCTGATGCAACCATGGCATCGCATATGCCGGTCAGCCCTGTGATCTTGGGCGGAATCGGACAGCTCGGCTTGATAAACTCCATGAACCGATCTACGACCTTTCCCTGGCGGACTTTCAGTGCACCAATCTCAATCACTTCATTTTCCACTGGGTCCAAACCGGTAGTTTCAACGTCAAAGGCTACGTATGATTTCAGCATCTCTCATCCCTTCCTCCTCTTTGGTATCTTGGTTTACTTGCCCTTTTGATTCTTCATCCGAATATAGATCTGCTTCTGACCAGTGCCATTGGATATCTTTTCAATCTCATAGTTGCCCAGGGACTTCACAAAGGGAGTCAATTTAGAAAACCCATAATTTCTCACGTCAAAATCGGGAAGGCGCTTTGAAAGCTGGTCCCCCAATTTTCCGGAAAACAGCCATCCCTCCTCATCAGAGAACTTGTCAATAATAGAATTGATGGTGTAACGAATGCGCCTCAGCTCCTTGTCCTTTGGAGTGCCGTCTTTCTGTTTTGACTGCGTTGCACTTGTACTGCTCTTAGTCTCCTGGCGCCTCTCAGGGGCCTCCTCCTTCTCCTCATCCTGTTGGTTGGAATACAGCAGGTCTAAATACTTAAATTGATTGCACGCGGAGATAAAAGGCTTGGGCGTCTTGCTCTCACCCATCCCAATCACCTGCATACCGGATTCCCGAAGCCTTGCAGCCAGACGGGTGAAATCACTGTCAGAGGATACGATGCAATAACCGTCCACCGTACCGGAATACAGTATATCCATTGCATCTATAATCATAGCCGAGTCCGTGGAGTTCTTGCCTGTAGTGTAGCTGTACTGCTGCATAGGTATTATGGAGTTTTCCAGCAGAACATTTTTCCAGGAAGCCAGCTGCGGGCTGGTCCAGTCCCCGTAAATCCGTTTGTAGGTGGCGATCCCGCTGTTTGCGGTCTCATCTAATATGATTTTTATGTACTTATCCGATATATTGTCTGCGTCTATCAGTATTGCAAATCTCAACTCATTGTCCATTTCTCTTCTCCTTATTGTTTCTCTCTCAAAAATACTTCCCTGTTCACACCAAAAACTGCACCAAAAACGCCGCCGCACAGGCCCCTGCCGCCACGGGCAGAAGCCCTTTTCCCTTGTAAGCCAGAAAAACTGCGGCTGCAAATCCGCAAACTGCAGAGATTCCATTCCCTGTTGCATACAGGATCGCTGGAAAGGTCATTGCTGCAAGGGTTGCAAAAGGCACATAGTATAAGAACGACTGTATATACCGGCTGCTTATCTTCTTTCGGATCAGAGTGAGCGGCAGAGCCCGGATCGCATAAGTGACCGCTGCCATCACCAATATGTACAGATAGATATTACCCTTCATAGTTCTCTTCCTCCCTTGGAAACAGCCATGCAGCTGCGCCTGCCACAATCAGTACAATCAGTATGATCTGCATTCCCGAAGATATGTTTTTCAAAACCGGCGCATAGCGCATGATACAGCTCAAACCCATAGCGCAGACTACCACGCCTGCTACGATCTTATCCCTCTTTGCCGCAGGAAGGATGACTGCGATAAACATTCCGTATATGGCGATCCCCAGCGCATTTATCACACTTTCCGGCAGTACATTCCCGCAGATCACTCCCACAAGGGTCCCCAGACCCCATCCCGGAACGGCCACAGTCATCAGTCCGTAGGAATACCAGGGACTTAGATTCCCCGGCCGAAAGGCGCTGACCCCGAAAATCTCGTCTGTGACACCGTAGGCCATAATAAAGCGGTGAACTGGCTTTGTGTCCGCTGACAGCTTCTGGGACAGGGAACAGGACATCAAAAAATATCTCAAATTGATCACAAACTGAAGAAAGGCCATCTCCAGATAGGACGCTGAGGCTGCAATGGTGTCCAAGGATGCAAACTGTCCCGCTGAGGTCAGATTGGTCACTGACATCAACACTGCCTGAAAAGCCGTCATCCCCGCGCTCCTGGCCTGAATGCCAAAGGCAAAGGATACGGCAAAATATCCGAAACAAATGGGAAGCCCGTCCCGAACTCCCCGCTGCCATTCTCTCATTCTCGAATCCCCCTGGTGTTTTTTCATTCCTCGCTCGGTAATTTCACAGAGTACGACTACCTCTCCCCCTCTATCGTTGTGGGAGAATCTTCACTTATCATATCAGAATTTTACAATCCATTCAATACTTTTTGGCGGAAACGTAAATATCGCCAGGCGTAGGCTTTCCCTGCCGCCTGGCGAATATACTCATTTACTGCAGCTGATAAACCATACCCTCTGCGCCTTCCTGCTTCTTTTGTACAAGAATGAGGTATACACTTTCCTCTCCTTCTCCGTCCTTCTCACTTTGAATGGTAAAAGCAATTCCATTTACAAAATCCTTCTCTGCGAATTGATAAGTCCCCCCCATTCCGCTGGCAAGTTGAAACTGGTAAGAATAAAATCCGTTCTCTACTGTCACATCTTGTCTGGACTCTTCTAATAACTCTTTTCCTTTCAAAAAGCCCGAAATCGAGTCCTGTTCAATCTGACTGTCAATCTCCTCTTTCCAGCCATTAATTGTATTAGCAGCTTCCTCAGCACTCATATCAGCAGCTATCCCGTCTGTGTCCAATGTCTGAGCATCCTCGGAATTTTCAGCTCTATTCCTCTCAGTATCGCTCTTCCACTGCTCTTCCAGCTCGTTCAGGTATCTCGTGGCCTCTTCAGGATTTGCTTTGCCCGCATCTAAAGGAAGGTCAAAGAGCAGGTTGATTCCGTTATACTCCTTATTCGCAGTGATTTCTCCGCTCTTCTCATCGAAATGGTAAGCGTCGCTGTTGTAAAATCCCCCGCCCAGCACACTGAGATAGACTCCCCTGTCTGCAAAAATTTCGATATCGTCACACTGTATGATGCGGTAGCGAATGCCATCTACGATATCTTCACAGTAACTTCCGTTCATAGTACCAATATTATATTGCCAGGGCTCCAGGCCCTTCACCAGAGGAGATATAAAGAACAATTCATCGTATGCGTTCTCCCCCTCCATGTCCATGGGCGTTCCGTCCTCCTTAGCAATGGCTACAACCGCATAGGTGCTTTTGCTCTGTATTTCTGGGTTTTCACGGTCAAAATTCTGAATCTGCTCTCCTCTTGCAATCCCCATCAAAGTGATCTCATACCCGTTCTTTATCACAGTCTGGTCAATCTTAACCGCATCCTTGCTCTCAAAGGCTTTTTCTATTTCCGGATTTTCCATTTTTTCCACCACCTGTTTTAAGCTTAACAGCTTTACTGCCGCAAAACAGGTCACTCCCATAAGCAAGATCAGCACTGCCGCCAAAGCCAGTCCGGGAACTACCTTTCTTTTTCTACAACCATTCTTTTTCTGCATATTCTGCCCCTCCTCAATCTGTTTTAGAATCCGTTTGTTAAGTTCTTCTGTGGGTTCCCATTTTTCTGAAAGGGCGTGCTTCAATAACTCATGAATCCTTTTTTCATCCTTCATATCCATGATCCTCCAATTTCTTTTTTATCAGCTTTCTCGCCTTGTGAAGTCTGCTCTTGACTGTTCCCTTGGGAAGATGAAGTATGTCCGCAATCTGTTCCACTGACATCTGGGCTGCATAAAACAGATAGACCGGCAGCCTGTACTTTTCATCCAGTGACGCAATCTCCCTTCTCACAAGCCTGCAGGTCTCCTCTCTCAGAAACAAATCCTCCGCAGAGGCTCCCTCGTCCTGCACCAAATCTAATGTCCTCTCCTGACTGATGGAAACAGTGGGGGCAATTTCCTGCCGGTGGGCTGTCTTCCTGGTCTGATTCCTCCAGATTCCCACAGCCAGTCCCATCAAATAGCTCTTTGGATTCCAGGAGACATCAATCTCAGCCAGTCTCTGTGCCGCACTCAGGAACGTGTCCTGATATAAGTCATCCGCATTATGGCGGTTCTGAGTCAAATGGCAGCAAAAGCTGTATATATCCTTTCCATGAAGTTCGATCAATTCACATAATTCATGTCGTGTCACATTGTTACCTCCCGGAATATTCGTGGTACCATCACATATTTCAGGGAACTTATCCGCCCTTCAATGATATATTGTCGTAGAATGAAAAAAGGTTCATTTTTTTAAAATAAATTGTCCAGACAGCCATAGGTCCTGGCTGACTCAATACGCACAGCGAATCCGCTGCACAGGTCCTCAAAATGCTGGAGGCTGTCCGAAATCTGAGTTTTTTCTAAAATGATCTGCACCAGTCTATGTATTTTTATCTCTATTTCTTTCTTCCCGCCTCCCGAGAAAAAGCGGTCAATTTCCATAAGATCCCTCCTATCCAAATTCAGGTCTCCCAGATTATGACCAGACACCATGCATCCAATGGCATGCAGCAGCATTAGCTCACAGAGATTGCCCATATAGCGTGTCTTGTTGTGTTCCTGCTCTTTTTTCAAAACGCCTCTCACCACCTCCGGCAAAAAGCAGTCCAAGAGCTGCTTTTCTATTTTTATATCGCAAAGGTATTGGCAGATCAAGTCAATACCCTTAAGGGACTGGTAGCGGCAAGGCGAGGCTGTGGGGTAATCCAGTGTCAGCAGATGATTCTGAGGACAGAACTTGGCATTATAGCGCAGAAAAAATCGGGGCATCCCTTCTATAATCGTATTTCTGTAATTTACACATCCGTAATCCCGGAAATCCTCTATGATCGAGTCATAGACCTCTCTGGCAAGAATGACTTTGTGAACAACCCTCTCATAGCCCAGCCGGTAAGCTTCCTCAGCCCCCAGCAGCCCTTTTGCCAGCAGGCTTTCCCCTGACTCCTCCTCATATTCTTGTATGCAAAAAAGAACCGCTTCCATCAGCATCTGAGCCGTCTCGTAAGTCACAGAACTGCTTTCCTTTGAAGTAAATTTTTCCGTCAGTGCAGTCACAAGAGGCAGTAGCTCTTCCATTTGATATTCCATCAATTCTCCTCCTCTACCAAAACAATTCTTTCAGCACATCATGGTAAACATCGCTGTCCCAGCGCTGTTCTTCACTGAACTGTTCGTATTCTTCTCTCCCGGCACTGGCATGGTGCCCCTCATATCCCGCCCGGACAGCTTTTGCAAAACGAACCAGGCAGGTTTCTTCCAGGTAAGCGGTATCACCGCAGCAGACGGTCTCAAACTGCTCTTTCATAAATGCCAGCAGCTCATCATCCGTCACTCTGTCTGCAGACTCATTTTTAAACTGATAAAAAATGTCCAGAAGTTCTACGAGTGTCTCCCCATAGCTATCCTGGCTAATGTACTGGGAATCACAGAAAGTATAAATCAACCTGTCCAAAATCCCCCTTCCGAACTCTACCCTGTGATATTTTTTCAAACTTTCATTTCTGCTGACAATCAGTTCCTTTGTCTCATCCTGTGTAAGGGCCAGTCCGAACTGTGATTGCGTCTTCCTGTTCAGCGGTTCCAATATGGACAGTTCTTCCTGTTCCCTTCTCATGGATAAAAGTTCATACATTTTTTCCTTCATTGCAATCCCCTCCCTTGTCTTAGCATCCCATTATATGGCCCACAGATATGTTTTGCAAGTCTTGTAAAAATGGGCATTTTGTGGTAATATAATAGTGAAAAGGAAAGTGGATTTTGCCACTTTCCTTCTTTCATTTGAAATACCGTCTTTGTTCGGCAGATCTGGTATATTTTTATCATCATTATCAAACACTGTAACATCTAAACACTATCATAAACATACGAAGCAGGGGGTTAAACATGGACGAAAAACTGGAGGAAATCTTCAACCGCTACAAAAATGATACAACCTTAGAACAGCCTGAGCTTGTGATGGCAATGCTCACGGAACTGCAGGATGCGGCCGGATATCTTTCCGCTTCCATCCAAAAGACAGCAGCTCAGACCGCAGGAGTAAACGCAGGGTACATTGCGGCTCTTGTCAAAACACTTCCCCACCTGCATGCCAAACCCTTTAAACACGAAATCAAGGTGTGTACCTCCGACAGGTGCAAGGCACAGGGCGGGAGCGAGGTACTGAAAAAATTCCAGCAGATATTAAGGACAAAGCCCGGGCAGGTATCCAGGGATGGAAACTTCCTCCTGACAACTGAGTACTGTATGCACAACTGTGCTCATGGACCCAATGTCAAAATCGACGGTGTTCTCTATCCAGATATCACTCCATCCGATGTCCCCTCCCTTATCCGCAAGTTTTCAGGCAAATCCTGATTTGCCTGAAATTAAAGCTTTGGCATTTAGCTTACAGATAGCCTATACAAAAAAAGATGCCGCAAAATTATCTTTTTTGATAACTTTGCGACACCTTTTTTGAATGTGGTCTACTTTTTAATTGTCAGCGTAACTTTTGCCTTTTTGCCATTATATGTCTTTGCCGTTATGGTCACTTTGCCCTTTTTCAGTGCCTTCACCTTTCCGCTTGCGCTGACGGTGGCCACCTTTTTGTTACTGGTCTTGTAAGTTACCTTTCCTGCACTGCCTGCCGACAGTTTTGTTGTCAGCTTCAGTGCCTTTTTCACCTTCAGCGACTTTTTCTTTGCCGAAAGTTTAATCCACTTTGGAGCTTTCTTAACTGTAATCTTACACCTTGCCTTTTTACCGTTTGCAGTTGTCACTGTAATGGTAGCCTTTCCAACTTTCTTGGCAGTAATCTTCCCTTTAGAGCTCACTACAGCCACCTTCGTATTGCTGCTGGTCCAGGTCAGTTTCCCTGTTACTGCATTTGCCGGTTTCGGAATTGCTATTAACTGGTACTTCTCTTTTACACCCAGTGTTTTTTTGGATGCGTTCATCTTTACAGAAGCTGCTGCCACGGGCTTGTCATTATTTTTCTTTACCAGAGCGTTCACCGCGCTGTCCAGCTTTGCAAGTAGTGCATCCGCACTGGACTGAACCGCGTTGTTGTCCGCCAGAAGTGCCTCAATCTCACCAAAGAGGTCTTTTACTGCTTTCACAGAGGCATCTGTGTAGATACTGAAATCCATTGCTTTTGCCTTGGCGTAAGCTTCTGCAAGTTTGGCAACGTTGGCCCGCTTTATCAGAAGCCTCTCTGCTTCCTCTGCTTTTGCCAGAAGTGCCTTTGCATCCTCAGAGGATAGATTCTCTGGATTTGCCCTGGCGGCTTCTATCTGAGCCAGTGATTCTTTCATCTTGGCAAAGCTGCTTACCGTATACTCCGCGTCTCTGCCAATATATTTTTCATAAATGACGCTTAATTTATCAACCTCTTCTTTGGCCGCCACCTTAGAAAGAGTGTCTATCCTGCCCTGTAGTCTTACAACTGCTGCATCCAGTTTACTCTGAGGCAGATTTTCCGTATTTTTCAACAGGTCCTCCACTTCAGCGAGAGCCTCCTGCAGAACCGCCCAGGTATTTACAGTGTAGTCTTGGCTGTTCAGCTTTCTGGCTTTTGCCACCGTCCTCTGTGCTGTGGACAGTTCGATTTCAATGTTTACCAGATTGCTATATGCCTCTTTCAATTCTTCAAGTGCGGACGCGTATGCATTCTCATCCTCGTCTTTCAGTGCTGTCTCAGCCTTATTCTTGGCTGTCTGCATTTTTTCCCAGGAATCTGAAGTGTACTCTTTTGCGGTCAGGGCGTTGATATCTTTAATCATCGCCTCCACCTGTGATTTCACCTCTGCGTACTGAATTGCGAAGTTGTCCACAATCAAGGCGTAGCCGGATGTGCTCAGTTTCTCCACCAGAATATTTTTCTCATACAGATAAATCTGGTAATCTTCCGCGCTGCCTGTTGTAAAGGTAGCATTCAGCACTTCCTTTGTCTTTTTGTCTCCTGTGGTTGCTGTATTCTTCAGCTTTATCTCCGTTGCGTTATTGTGGCTCGTAAATGCCAGTTTTGCGTTGTCTCCCTGGCTCACCGGTTTTACGTACACAACATACTCAGCGCCTCTTTCAAGGGTGTATTCAAAGCTCATATTGTATTTTGTATTTGGCAGCAGCTTCACGGAACTCTCGTTTGTGACAACATGCCTTCCTGCCTCCGTCTCGGCAATCTTCAGAGAATTTTCACCGGACAGCACCCAGGTCATGACTGGCCCAAATTTTTCTTCTCCGGGCTGCACAATGTCATTGTTATCATTCTCATTGCTCTTGTCTGTTGTAATGTGGATCTTTCTGGAACCACCGCCGTACTCAAACGGTCCCCAGCCCTCGTAGGTGTTTTCAAAGTCCTCATAAACCACATAATCAGTATTGTTGACATCCTTTTCTGTGGTGATATGCTTCCAAACCTTGACATCATCAAAACATACGGTACCGGACCCGGGAGCTGCCGTCAATTTTATTTTTGCAGTCGTTACACCCTCAGGAACCGTAAATTCCACATCCATCCTCTGCCAGGTAGTGCTTACATATTTGAAGGATGAGCGGTGCGTTCCGTCTTTTCCGGTGACATAGTTGTTATAGTTCTTCCCGCCAACCGTCACATCAATGGAAGATTTTCTTCCCGCTGACGTCTGCGTCCATACGCCTACGGTATAGTCCTGTCCCGGCTCCAGTCCGGTCATTGTCTGAGTGAGTGTTCCCCCCTCTGTCTTAAATTGTGCATACCGGTTCCAGATATTGTTAGTTGTCTCTTTTTCAATGCTGTAGTCCTCTTTGCCCGGAACTACCTCGATGGAAGCATCCCCGGTTCTGGCCCAGATGCCGCCCTCATCCGCAAATTTTTCTTCATTGAAGGCAAAGTCCCTGGCTGGGCTTCCCTCTCCCCAGTTGCCTGCTGCCTCCAGAACCTTTTTGCTGGTTGACGGATAGAGAACGTATGGTGTATTCTTTTTCGCCTGACTGATAGTAAGCTTTCCGTTCTCGTTTGCGATGGTGGCAACCTTTACCTTGCCCTGCTGGGTATTCTCATACAAGTCAAATGCAGCTGTATCTTTGAACTCATCTGTCAGCTCCCAGGTTGTTGCCTCCCCTGTGGTATTCCAGTGGTACAGTTTTGCACCGTTCTGTGCATTTACTGCATCTCCGGTGCTGACATCCCATGTCCAAGGGATCAGAGAGTCAGCTTCACCCTCATGGCGCTCATTTTCATCGGTCGTGGTTCCGGAATCCTCCCATGAGGAAATCAATTTGCCATCTTTTCTCAGCTCAATCCTTCCTGTCTCATGGTTTCTGGTGGATGTTACGCCATCCTCAAAGGTAATCTTGTCCGTCTCTGATTTCAAAACCCCAAAGTGCTGCATGTACTTAGTTGGAAGCACTTCATTGTAAAATACGGTTACTCCCTGCTGCACATCTGTCTTAGAATCTCCCCAGGTATCCACTACGGCGATCTTCTGTCCCTTGAACAGAGCGTTTCCGACAAAGATATCCAGGTCATTCTTCACCATCCTGTAAAGCGTGCTCTTATTTCCCTTGTTCGGGTAACCCAGGTCTGTTCCCCAGTGGGTAAAGGTGACACCCGGCTCAATGGGACCGGAAAATTCTGTTCCCACCTTAATTCCGAGACTGTTTGCAAATTCTACCAGTTTATACGCATTGTAGTCATTTCCAGTGTAAACATCAATGTAATAGAAGTCCAGAGCTGCCCCTGTCTCCTCGTCCTTTGTCAGATTATAAAGATCTGTAAAGCGTTTTTGAAGCTGTCCGTAAACCACGTCTTTTGTCTGGTCTACATAATAAGCAGTGTCGATCCAATCCCAACCGCCTGAGAGTTTATCTGACTTGTATCCCGCTGCTGTGGCGCCGTTTAAATTGTTATAGTACAGTTCATTTGCATCCAGATGGTATTCTGTGGCATTTAAGTGTACGCCAACGTGCATATTATATTTCTGTCCCTCGCGGATCAGATAGCGCATGTCTTCGGCACCGCCCTGACGTACACCGATATTGGAGTATGATGGGATGTCATCGTCATGTCCCTCTGCCTGATATCCTTTGTGAAGGATCATCTGCCCAAATCCGTCAGTATAATTGTACAGTACTTTACCTGTCTCCAGCGTGTTCAGGAAGGGATCATTTGCCTGGCTGGCAAAGTTGAAGGCAATGTACATCATGTTGTTTGCCATATCGTCTTCGCCGTACACTCTGGTCATGATATGCTTTCTGTAAGCCACTGCTCCGTCCTGCCAGTCTACCTGGCCATCGTCGTTGGCATCCTCTGTCAGCACAATCTTGGCCCAAGGATACTCTTCCGTTGTGTCACTCATTGCGTGGCGGTAAGTCCACTCCCCATTTCTAATCTGTGTTTTCTTGACAATCGCTTTTTTCGTTTTCTCTAAAACTACTTTGTTCCCGCCGGACATTACATTATTCTCAATGGCTGCTGCCAATCCATTGCCGCTGATCATGGTCATGGTCGTGCCGTCTGTGCCGCCCTTTTCCATTTCGGACATATCGTCCTTCAGCTCCTCGCTGACACCGTGCCATTCTCCGTTTGATTTTGTCCATGCGTAGGATGCGCCTTCCATCTTGTCATCCGCATAAGCCCAGTTGTTTTCTCCAAGGGATATGGTGCGGACTTTGTAATCTCCGCCCTCCTTGATATCCGTCACTTTAAATTCAACCACATTGTTTTCAAGTACCAGAAGTCGTGCCGTGATCTTAACCTGCTGATCCGGAAAACTCATATCATACCGATAGGTGCTCTCATCCATCTGCTCTCCGGTAACGGATGGAGAAATCTTCTCTCCATTCAGCACAACTGTCTGAATCTGATCTTCCTGCCCTCTCATGGTCTTGCCATTGAGGCTGTAGGAGATGATGCGCGGGAAATCCTGGTCAATGCTGACGCTCAGACCGTTTTTCTTAATTTCTGCCGTGCGCACATCCGCGTTCAGCAGAGGGATAGATGGCTCCTCCACAAGTTTCAGATTGTCAATGGTCATGACTTTTCCATTGTACCAGGATCTGACACCAAAGTGTCCGGCAGTATCCGGAAGATCCGAAACAGTCACTGATCCCATATCAATTACCTGATTGCCTTTGGTAAATTGAAGCTTAACCACATCCCCCACGATGTCAATATTTACATGGTAGGTGGTGTTCGCTTCCAGTGAATAGGTTTTTCCAAATGCCTTCTGGCTGTCATTTACGTTTACACGCCACTTTCCATTAATGTCAACCTCCACGGAAAAGCCACTGTTGAAATCGCTGTCCCGGAATACAAAGCCGTATCTTCCCCCTGTATTCATCCCGTCATCCACATTAGTTGTAAAATCAAAGGATGCGTGAAGGTCCTTCATCTTTGGAGACTTCATATCTAAGAATCTGGTAACGCCGGGTACTGTAATCTTCAACGCCCCGTCTGCTATCTCTGCTTTGTTGTTGTCCTTAATATCAACGCTGGATCTCCAATCAATCTCTGACCCTGCCTCATAGTCCGGAGCATAAACCAGTATCTCCTCCACGCCCACAGCATCCACCTTTACATTCATAGGTGTACTTCCTGGATTGTAGATTCCGAAGCCTTCGGCTGTATTCACAAAGGCTTCTGACACATCTGCAGAGCCCACCGTCTGTCCATTTACTTTAAGTGTCAGATTCCCCTGCACGATCTCAGCACGCAGGATAAAGTCCTTATTTGACTCTACCGCAGAAGCTGTGCCTATCTTTGCGACTGCACCCTTCTGATTCTCTACAACCCACTGGGTGTCCGTCGTGTTATAAATTTTCAGGCTTCCGATCTGGAGACCGGCTTTTGCCTGGTCTGCCTGCATCTTTACCTGGTAAACTCCATTTGCAGGAACAGGCACACTCTCGTTCACAGCCACTTTTCCAGGGGCCACAGTACCTATAAGGTATCCTCTGTCTATCGCCGCATCCTTCAGTCCGTTCCAATTCAGATCTGCTAAGGTGTCAAAATATTCTTCATAGTAAACCTTGTCCAGCACAGAAGTGTCCATGTCCAGAAACTGTTCTGTGTAGCACAGGTCATCCAGGTACAGGTCTCCCTTTGCGCTGACGCCCAATTTCCCCGCTTCCAGAGCTGTATCCGCAGGAATGGCCATAGTGGCTTTCGCTCCGTTTACACTGAGTACCACTTCCGTATTTTTAAAGGAAATCTTCACATCATTCCAGGAGTTTGTCTTTAAGGCTCCTCCCACATCCTGAATCGGAATCTCTCTCTCTCCTATCTTCACGCTCCATGCATTCTCTTTGCACGCAACTACTGTATTACCCATGCGGAAGCCAAGGTCTGCACTGCCGGCCTTTACTTTGACCGCATAGGTTCCCTCAGCCAGATCCACTGAGTCGGACAGCTCCGCCATTCCGTTCATATTTGCCAGTTTCAGGACCTTGTTTGTACCCTCTCTTACAATGGAGGACTCAGCGCCTGTCCAGTTCCCGGCAATGGCATCCTCAAAATCATTCTCGTATTTCACAATTTCCTTGGGTTTTACAATCTCATTGGTATAGATCACATCGTCAATGAGCACATAGGTACTGCCCCAGGTGCGGATACCAAACTGCCCCGCAAGACCGTTCTTCAACACATCCAGTTCAAAGGTCCCTGCTTCTTCTTTGTTCAAGTAAACAGTCATGCTGCCCTCAACGAAATTGATGACCAAATCGTTCCAGACATCCGTGACCGGGCTTGGGAGGTCAACGTTTGGGTAATTGCTTTTGTTTTCCACCACCCATTTTCCGCCATCCCAGTTTAACTCACGGAAATTTGCATCCGCCACACCGAAACGGAAACCAAATTGTGAAGGGGTTCCGCCGCTGGGCGCCACAGCCTTGTATCGAAGAGCCAGTGTTCCCTCCTTGATGGCCGGGGAATCTAGGTCTGCAATTCTGCCCTGTCCGGAGTTGATCTTCAGCACACGGTTACCTGTCTCAGTATCCTGTACACTCACTCCCTGGCTGCTCCAGTGCGGGGTATACTCAGGATCTTCATAGTCCTGCTTATACTCAATGAGAGTGGACGGTTTTTCCTTTGTTCCGATACCCTCAGCTTTAAAATCCAGAATCTCAAAGCTTGCATCTGCATTCCACCACTTAAAAATACCAATCTGTCCTCTTTCATTCGCCAGAGAAGCAAGCACTTCGCTGGTTCCGTTATAGATTAGCTCATCATTCACTGCCACCAGCAGCTTGTCCTCATGAAAACCTATCTTGAGCACATACTCTGTATTCTGCTCAAGTACAGGGCCTGTAAAGGATTCATAGGCACCATCAATCTCTTGTATCACCCATGCGCCCTTTACATCGTATTTTATAGAAAGTCCCTGTGTGTTGTCATTTGACTTAATTACATATGCAATGCGCTCACCAGATGATTTGTATTTAAAGTCAACGGTGACAACTCCTGACCTGAGATAGGGTGTGGCATCCCAGACTGCCAAGAACTTATTATCAGCCAGAGAAGATACTTCCACATTCAGGCTGCCGTTTTTTACCTCCGCAGAGCCGTTTCCCGATTTGTAAGTCATACTCTCGGGCTCCATGGACTCATAGTTGTTCCCATAGCTGATCTTCTCAAGGCCTTCCGGTATCTCCTGGTTCATCTCAGCCTGCAATGCTTCAAAGGCCGTTTTTGTATCCTCCGCCGTTCGCGGTGTCTGCTCAGAGACTTGCTCCTGTCCCTCATTCAGTACTTCTTCCTGCACATCCAACTGCCCTGCAGCATGCACATTCTGTACCGGAACAAGGCCGACAGCACTGGTCCCTGCCAGACACAAGCTGAGCACAAAGCTCGCTGCCCTGGTCTTCAAGTTTTTCTTCCTCATACCTAAATCCTCCTTTATTTTTCAAAGGCAATTGCCCTATTCGGTATTTTAGAATATGCACTATTACATTTCAACTTTTTTGGCTCTAAATACATTTTTGTACAAATAAAGTGCTTTTCTGTGACAATAAACCTGTATATATTTTATATTTTCTCTGCTGAATATTTCTGATTTTTATATATTATGATGCTATCCTTTATCGTACAAAAAACATCACAAATAAAGCCAGTATGGAAACCCTTTTGTCAGGATTTGCCATACTGGCTCTATTTGTGATATGGTTCATTGTGTATGATCCGGAAACTCCTGTAGATCTGCTCCAACAAGATAACCCGCATCAATTGGTGCGGGAATGTCATAGCGGAAAAGCTCAAAAGCTCATCTGCCCGGGCAATCACTCTCTCATCCAGCCCCAGGGAACCTCCTATGATAAAAACTAAGTGGCTTTCTCCCTGTACTGTCAGATGTTCCATCCGGTTTGCCAGCTGCCTGGAGCTTAATGTCTTCCCCTCTATCGCCAGGGCAATCACATAGGCCCCATCACTTAAGGCTTTCAGGATTCTTTCTCCCTCTTTCTCCTTAATCTGGCGCTCCTGGGCAGGACTTGCCCCGTCCGGCGTCTTCTCATCTGCCAGCTCCGTGATTGTCAGTTTGCAGTATCGTCCCAGGCGTTTGCTGTATTCCTCCACTGCTCCTGTAAAATATTTCTCTTTTATCTTCCCCACTGCAATAATGGTAATCTTCATGTCAATAGTCAAAACACTCTCTGCTGCTTGTGACAGATTTAATATACTTTTTAGCTTCCAGATGAAGCGGGTGTACTGCATACCTTTCCAGCGCTTCCTCACTCTCATACTGGCCGATCAACGCCACATCCTTGCTGCTTCCCGGCAGCTTATCTGTGACCACACTCAGTGATATCACGCCCGGTATCTGCTCCTTCAGCGGTTCCAGGATCTCTTTCATTTTCTGTCCCGCAGTTTTCTTTTCCTCTTCTGACATGGTTTCATTTAAGTTCCAAAGTACGATATGCGTAACCATTTTTCCCTCCACTTTCTTTATGAATATTATTGTTACAAAAATGAAAGGCAGGTCTGACTTCACTCGCAGTCATACCTGCCTTTCTTGTTTCTCTGGAAGATCTGTTTATCTGTTCTTTAAAAACTCATCAATGCCCTTTGCCGCTGCTTTTCCTGCGCCCATAGCCAAGATAACCGTAGCTGCTCCGGTCACTGCATCGCCGCCGGCATATACGCCGTCCTTTGAGGTCTGTCCTGTCTCCTCATCTGCAATGATACATTTTCTCTTGTTAATATCCAATCCAATGGTTGTGGAAGAGATCAGCGGATTCGGCGAAGTACCAAGGGACATGATCACCGTATCCAGCTCCAGCTCAAACTCCGAGCCCGGGATCTCCACAGGACGTCTTCTTCCTGAAGCATCCGGCTCGCCCAGTTCCATGCGAATACATCTCATGCCCTTCACAGCATCGTTCTCATCCACCAGTATCTCTACCGGATTTGTCAACAGGTCAAAGATGACGCCTTCCTCTTTTGCATGGTGAACTTCCTCAACTCTGGCCGGAAGCTCTGCTTCGCTTCTTCTGTATACAATATGTACCTCTGCACCCAGGCGCAGGGCTGTTCTCGCCGCATCCATAGCCACGTTTCCGCCGCCTACCACGGCTACTTTTTTGCCTTTTGCAATAGGTGTGTCGTACTCTTCCTTGAATGCTTTCATCAGGTTGTTTCTGGTCAGATATTCATTAGCGGAGAACACGCCGTTGGCATTCTCTCCCGGAATCCCCATAAACATGGGAAGGCCGGCGCCAGAACCGATAAAAACGGCCTCAAATCCCTCTTCCTTCATCAGCTCATCAATTGTGGTGGATTTGCCTATGATCACATTGGTCTCCAGCTTGACACCCAGAGACTTCACGTTTTCTACCTCCGCTGCCACTACCTTTTCCTTTGGCAGACGGAACTCAGGGATGCCGTACACTAAAACACCGCCCGGCTCGTGCAGAGCCTCAAAGATCGTAACATCGTATCCCATCTTTGCCAGGTCACCGGCACAAGTGAGTCCTGCAGGACCTGATCCGATCACAGCTACCTTATGTCCGTTTGCAGATGCCGGTGCAGGCGGCTTGATTCCATTCTCTCTTGCCCAGTCCGCCACAAAGCGCTCCAGCTTTCCAATGGAAACTGGCTCGCCCTTGATACCGCGGATACATTTCCCTTCACACTGGCTCTCCTGAGGACAGACACGTCCGCAGATCGCCGGAAGGGCACTGGCCTCTGAGATAACTTTATAGGCCTCCTCAATGTTTCCCTCCTTCACCTCGTGGATAAAGGCAGGAATATTGATTGATACAGGACAGCCCTGAATACATTTTGCATTTTTGCAGTTAATGCAGCGAACTGCCTCCTCCATCGCCTCTTCTTTGTTGTATCCCAAACATACTTCCTCAAAATTGGCCGCTCTTACTTTCGGAGCCTGCTCTCTTACAGGAACTTTCTTTAATACGTCAGCCATTACTCGTCACCTCCACAATTTCCGCATCCTCCGTGATGGGTATCACCTTCACGAACCTTCAGAAGGGCTCTGCCTTCCTCCGTCTTATACATCTGCTGTCTCTTCATCGCCTCATCAAAGTTAATCAGGTGTCCGTCAAACTCCGGTCCATCCACACAGGCGAACTTCACTTCACCTCCTACGGTCAGCCGGCAAGCGCCGCACATACCGGTTCCATCCACCATGATTGGGTTCATGCTGACAATTGTGGGGATATTCAGCTTCTTTGTAGTCAGGCAGGTAAATTTCATCATAATCATGGGTCCGATCGCAATGCAGACATCATAGGATTTGCCTTCCTTGGTCACCAGATCCTCCACAACCTTGGTCACCATCCCGCTTCTGCCGTAAGATCCATCATCTGTGGTTATGTACAGGTTGCCTGCCACAGCCTCCATCTCTTTCTCCAGGATAAGCAGTTCCTTAGTCTTTGCCCCTACAATCACATCTGCATCTATTCCATGCTCATGCAGCCACTTTACCTGAGGGTAAACAGGAGCTGTCCCTACACCGCCTGCCACGAAAAGAATCTTTTTCTTCTTGACTTCCTCAAAATCATCGGTACACAGTTCCGACGGTTTCCCCAAGGGTCCAACGAAATCCCGGAAGGAATCTCCTGCCTTTAACTTTGCAAACCTCTCAGTGGAGGCTCCGATAATCTGGAATACAATCGTAATGGTTCCGGCTTCTCTGTCATAATCACAGATCGTCAAAGGAATTCTCTCGCCTCTTTCATCTTCTTTGGCAATGATAAACTGCCCCGGCAGACAATGTTTTGCTATTCTGGGTGCTTCTACATCCATTAAGTAGATTGGCCCGGAAAGCTGTTCCGCTTTTTTAATCTTGTACATGTCTTTCCTCCTGTTTTGCGTATAGTGCATAAAACACAAAATATTTGCATAATGTGCTATTTTATTTGCATTTAAGTATAAAACAAAATGTCCTAAATTTCAATAGAATTTCGGAAATAATGCTTTTATCACCGGGAAGCTTTGACCTTTACCGCTTCGCTGTAACTGCCATACACCTTTTTTCCCTTTGAAACTTTATACGCTCTTATCCGGTAAGTATATGTTTTTCCTTTTTTTACTTTCCTGTCAATGAAGCTTTTCTTGGAGGCCTTTAAAATGCTGACTGTTTTCCAGCCTCCACCTGCTTTTCTGCTCACAGTGTAGCCGCTTACTCCGGAAATTTTCTTCCAGGTCAGCGTAATCTTTCCTTTTTTGCCTGTTGCCTTCAAGCCCGCCGGCACCTGCGGAACTGCCTTTTCCTTCACCTGGCCTGCCTTGCTATAGATGGTTTTTCCGCTGACTCTTCGGAAAGCGCGGACCCGGAAAACATACGACCTTCCAAGCTTTGTCTTGTTATAATTGTAGGATGTGGTGCTGTTTTTCCCGATGGTCTTTACAGCCTTCCACTTTCCTGAGATTTTCAGCTGTACCTGATACCCTTCTGCCTCCGGAACCTGTATCCAACTCAGCCTGATTGTCTTATCTTTCACCGTGGCAGCACTGACCTTTACTGTCGAAGCTTCTACAATTTTACCGGGATCTTTCGTTTCCTGTCCTGCCGCCGCTATCGTAAGCGTACCGTCAGTAATGCTGCCCACCATATAGTTGGCATCACTCACAGATGCGTTCCTGATTTTTAGAGTGTACGTTCCTGATTTCTTGGATGCCTGCATATTCACCGCTTCTATGGATGCGGTTGCTCCGACGGATGCTTTGCTGGCACCGTTCACCAAATTCGACACCTCAAAGTCGTAAGTGCCGGGAAGCGCCTCCTCATATTTTACAGAGACATTGACGGCTTTAAAATGCAGCGGACGCCTATTGATGGTCAATACCCCGGGATTCACCTCTACCGCATAATTAAGTGCCCCTGATTCCCCCTGAATCAACACATCTCCCGCTGGTGTCCTCTGATCCGCACTACAATTCAGCCGAAGGGCGAGATCCGCCACACTGTCTCCTTCCACCAGTTCGTTTTCGGGAACCTCCATCTCAAACACAGGATTTGCATCCCCGTATGTCTTTGAGGCATTTTTTACCTTAACTACGATTTGCTTTGCTTCAACTGCCACCGCGGTTTCACCGGCGGTCATTTCATAGTTTTCCTGGTCAGAGGGAGTAAACCGGAACGCAAAGATCGTTTTCCCGCTGTCCGCTACAGTTGGACGGTACTCTGCCGTGAGCCATGAGGCCTCCCCGGGCACCTGAATTCCATCAACCTGACAAACCGCTGTCAGCCCTGACTCAGCCAGAGAATCCCCATAAGTGATTGCACCTGGATTTACTTCCGCCACTTGGGGCACTGCTTTTTTCACTGTCAGAGGAATATCTTCACGACTTGCGCGGTAATCGCTTTCCTCGTGGGGAGTAAAGATGGCCGCATAGGTCTTCTTATTCACTGTGGGAATTTCATCCGGTTCATCCCATGTCCATCTCCCTCCTTCTACCTCCGGGATATTTATCTCTCCCAGAGCCTTGTTTGGGTTATATATAATCTCATCCATATCAGGTAGGGGAGGAGCTGTAACCTCTCTGATGGTGAGGTTGCCTGAAACCATTTTTCCCGCCTTATAATTTTCATTCGCGATCACTGCCCGTTCAATCTCCAGGGTATAGATGCCGCTGGGATTCCCCACGGGTATGTCTTTGGGGGTGATGAAAAGCTTTGCCCCCAATGTCTGCTCATCATCCCAGTATGCTAAATTTGTCACTTCATAGGCATAACTCTCCGGCAGTCCTTCCCCGAAACGAATGCTGGTATCCAAAACCTTAAAATCTGCCTCTCTCCGGTTCACAATCAATTCTCCAGGCATAACGGTCACGTCATAATTTACCGCTCCGGATACTCCCGAAATATCCGCACTGCCCACAGGTGTTCTCTCATCCGCCCCGCAGAAAAGCTGTATTTCCAAATCATCTGCTGTGTCATTTCCCACAAGTATCCCCTGGGGGATGGACTCCAGTTCGAACGAGGGATTCTCATCCCCGTAAATTTTTTCCGCGTCTTTTGCGCGAACTGTGACAGGTTTTTTTTCTACAACCAAGGATACCTTCCCGGCAGCTGTATTGTAGTTGATCTGATCCTCTGGAATAAACTGATAGTCATAGACTGTCTTTTCACTGTCACTGACCTCAGGGCAGGTCTCACCGGATATCCATGACAGGGTTCCTCTGACGGATACTCCGTCTACCGATGCGTTCCCCTGAAGAACTGCCTCCAGCAGCCTCTGTCCGTACATTATGGACGAGGACGAAACGCCTGAAATCCGTGGAGTAGCTTTGTTTACCTTCAGAGGAATGTCGGTATGAAATACCCCATAGGGGCTGCTTTCATCCTCTGGTGTGAAGGTTGCAGGATACGAATCCTGATCTGCCCTGGGAATCGTATTCGGTGAGTCCCAGGCCCAAATGCCGCCCTCCACAGAGGGAAGACTCACATCCCCCAGGGTCCTAGCCGGGCTGTAGGTGATTTCACTCAGCGTAGGAATATCAGGAGGCAGGTTATCGGTAAATGCCTTTATCATAGCATTGCCGTAAGTGCTTCCCTGAGAGGTCGCAGAACTCATATCACTGTAAGTATTATTCGAATACACCCAATAGCTCTCACCTGGGTTGCAGACTGCCTTCTGGGTGGTCTTTCCGGAGTGGTCCGCTCCGATCTCCACAGGATAATAATACTTCCCCTCACTGTCCCTGATAGTTTCCACCACAGAAAATTTATCCCCTTTATCCAGATGTCTGGGAGTATCCAGTTCAATCGTATGATATCCGCTGTAGGTAAACTTTTTTGAAACCGTTGCCACCAGTTCCCCACCGTTTTCTGGAAGGGGGCCTTTCGCGTCAGACGGCAGCTTGTAAATCTTTACCGTAACAGTTGTCTCCGGCGCTGATGTAATTGCAGAGACTGCTCTCAGGGCTTCAGCAGTATTTGCCGTAAAGACATTGGCAATCGAAATTTCGCCGCCAGGCATATACTGAATCGCGCTTGCCAGTCCCAGATAATCATACTGGTAGTTATTGTCATAGTTGTCCGACGGTTCCCCCTGATAGCTTGTGACCTGACTGATGGTTCTGTCATAGTAGGAAAGCCAGAAATAACCGCTGTTATCCACACCCCAATATCCGGTTCCCCAGCTGTTTTTCACCAGCCAGGCACCGTCCCCTTCCGGTCTGCGGTCCTGGCGGAAATTAGCCCTGGAGTAGGTGTCATCCCATCCCACAATGGTCACGGAATGATTTGGCGTGGTACTCTGATTTAACACATCCACATACTGACACCAATTGGTGTAGTTAAAATAATCCCCGTTTCCCTGCACACCCTGCATGGACTGGTCCGCATAGTAGGAGATGGCCACTGCCCCATTGTTCATAAGCGCATTCTTCATAGCCTTCTCCGCTTCTTTGTCATATGTATATTCCTCTTCACTGATCTTTGTAGTGGGACTGGGCATAAAATCCGCATTCTGCAGGTGTATGGCTGACAAATTTCTTTTGCTGTCGTCCACAGCCCAGTTTCCTTCTTTCCCTGTACCGCCTTCCGCATTGTGGTAAGGGATATCCTTTTCATCCGCGCCGCCCTGCCAGGTTGACAGGAGTGTTACTGCCTGTGGCATGTTGCCTCCTGCCTCAAGGCGTTCGGAACCCACTCCCATGCTCACGCCCTCACCCACCTGTGCCGCTCCGGCCGCGCTGCCCTCCAGGCTCTTGGCACTCTGGGGCTCATAGTTAAACCACCCCAGCTGGAGCTCGGAGAAATCAGGTGTGTTCGATTCCACGTTTCCACTTGCCCCCTCATTTTTAAGCTGGCAGCTCTCCAGGGAAGCTATGGTCGCAAACGCCCAGCAGGTTCCCCACACTCCCTGGTTCTTCACGGTAGTGGTCTGTCCCAGTTCCCTCAAGTCATACTTCTCCGGATAGACAGCCCTGCTGTATCTCTTTGTCTTAGGAGCCCGGTAGGCCTCCGCAAAGACGGTGGGGGCCAATGCCCCGGCTGCGTGATTCTCCACATCATCCACTGAGATTGTCTTTAGCTCCTGCACCGACGTATTTCCTTCCGGTGCCGCCAGAACGTACATCGCTGAGCCTATAACGGCAATCACTGCTGATGCTCCCAGTACGGCAAATCTTTTTCTGATCTCTCTTAATCTCATAACTTTTCTTAAACCTTTCTAAAAATGTGATGCCTCAGGTTCCTGTCCAACATAGTAGCTTAATCATATATGAAACTCACATATTTTACAAGAAACGAAACGGGTTTACAGACACTTTAAGCTAATTGTACAAATTTTTTGAGTGATACTTCAAAAAAACCGGAACCCCTTTACAGGGATTCCGGTGCCTCGCACCAAGAACGCCGTAGCGTTCCTGGTTTCTATACATGCTCTTCTAAATATTGTTCAAACTCCTCCGCGGACATCAGTACCTTTCTGGGCTTGGTTCCCTCCTCAGGTCCCACTACCCCGGCGTCTGAGAGCTGGTCCATGATCCTGGCCGCGCGGTTGAAGCCGATTTTGAATACTCTCTGGAGCATTCCAATGGACGCTTTGTCCTTTTCAATAATAAACTTTCCTGCTTCCGCAAAGTACCGGTCCACCTCACTGCCTGACCCGCCCGGTTCAACAACCTGCTGTACCTTGCTGATCTGCTCTTCGATCTCCTGGCTGTACCCCTCGTGCATATTTTTTTGTGTCAGGAATTCAACCACAGCTGCCACTTCACTGTCGGACACAAACGCTCCCTGCACTCTGGCAGGTTTTTGATACCCCTGGGGATAAAACAGCATATCGCCTTTGCCCAGCAGCTTTTCCGCCCCGTTCATATCAATGATGGTTCTGGAGTCCACTCCAGAGGATACGGAAAAGGCAATTCTGGAGGGCATATTTGCCTTGATCAGACCTGTAATGACATTGACAGAAGGTCTCTGGGTGGCAATAATCAAATGTATCCCGGCGGCTCTGGCCAGCTGAGCCAGACGGCAGATGGAGTCCTCCACCTCCCCCGGGGCAACCATCATCAGATCCGCAAGCTCGTCCACAATGATCACGATCTGAGGCAGCTTTTCAGGCTTGTTTTCATCTATGATATCATCCAGGGTCTCCACCTTGGCATTGTATCCCTTCAAATCCCGTACATTCAGATCCGCAAATTTTTTATAGCGGTCTGTCATCTCCGCAACGCCCCAGTTCAGCGCACCCGCCGCCTTTTTCGGATCTGTCACCACAGGGATAAAGAGATGCGGAATCCCATTGTACACACTCAGCTCCACCACCTTTGGGTCAATCATAATCAACTTTACATCCTCCGGATCCGCCTTGTAAAGGATGCTCATGATTATGGTATTGATACACACAGACTTTCCCGATCCCGTTGCGCCTGCGATGAGCAGATGGGGCATCTTTGCAATATCCGTAACCACCACCTTGCCTGCGATATCCTTTCCCGCTGCAAAGGCCAGATTAGATGAATGTTCCTTAAACTCCCTGGATTCCAGGAGCTCCCTAAGCATAACTGCGCTGTTTTCTTTGTTGGGCACCTCAATACCCACAGCCGCCTTACCGGGAATAGGGGCCTCGATACGGATATCCGCTGCCGCCAGATTCAGCTTAATATCGTCTGAGAGACTTACAATGCGGCTCACCTTTACCCCCTGTTTGGGCGTCAGTTCATATCTGGTGACGGAGGGCCCGCAGCTTACATTTGTAACGCTTACCTCCACCCCAAAATTGTGAAGCGTCTGCTGCAGCTTTACCGCTGTCTCCGTCAGTTCGCGGTCTGTGCTTCCGGATTTACCCCGCTTTGGCTTTTTCAGTAGGTTCATGGGAGGAAACACATACTCGGGCTTTCTGCTCTGCGCTGCCTGTTCAATCTCCATTGCAACAGCCAGCATCTCTTTCTCCTGGTCTTTTGGGGATGATTTCGGATTTTTCACACTCTTTTCATCCAACGGCTGTGCAGATTCTACCTCTGATACAGTTGTCTCATGGTTTAAGGGCTCGTTAGTAAAATGTCCGTCTGCAGCGTCCGGTATCTCATATCCTGATGCCTCTGTGGCAGGATTTTCCACGGAAAAGATTTCCTCCATCCCGCCCCTCTGTATAGTAAACTCCGCTTTCTCTAAAGAGTCTGCGCTAAGCCCTGGAACCACCTCGTGGATCTCCATTGCTGCCGCTGCTTCTGGCCCCACTAGAGTATTCAGACTCACACCACTGACCCGCTTTTCCATACGCGGTTCATCCGGCAGAATAGACATATTTTCCCGTTCCGCCTTCAGCCGTTCCCTCTCTTCCTCCAAACGCTTCTGCCGTAAAAGCTCTCGCTTCTCACGGCGGATCTGTGCCTTCTCTCTGCGAAGATCCACATCCTTCCTCGCAGTCTGGTAAACTTTTTTTCCGCCCTTTTGCATACCCGCAAACAGGGATCTCTCAGTGATCAACACAAAGCAGATAATGGTCAGCACCACCAGAACAACATACGCCCCCGCCACTCCCAGGGCCGCAGCAAGCGGCTTACTCACCAGACCCCCGATAAATCCGCCGCCCGTCTTGTATCCAGAGCTTAAGGTATAGAAATCCGCAAACTTTCTGCTGCCGTCATATCCATTTATCAGCAGCTCCGCCAGTGCGCAAAGCCATACCCACAGTAAAAAAACTGCACTGGTCTTAACCCATGCAATTTTATTTCCCCGGTTGGATACCACAAATGCGATTGTCAAAAAAAGTGCAAATGGAAGGATATAGGTCAGAAAACCAAATATTCCAAAGAAAAAAGAACTAATGGCATTGCCTATAAAACCGCCAATGCCAAAATTACTAATCAATATTATCACCGAAAATGCCAGGACCACCCATAATAAAATTTCATCCCAAACAGTAATTCCCTGCGCATTCTTCGCCACCGCAGCAGTATGTTTTCCCGGTGACGAAGGACGCTTTTTACCGGAGGCTGTTTTCTTTGCAGGCTGCCGTTTTATCCCCGTGTCATGTTTCCCCTTTGTGCCTGTTGCCATCAATCCATCTCCCCTAAATTACAAAATGCGCAATGATTGCAATAGCCCCTAAGGCAAAGCAATAGATTGCAAATCCCTTAAATTTTTTCTTTCTGACCACGATCAGCATGGTCTTGATACAGACATATCCTACCAGGCCGGCAATGACTGCGCCAACTACACAGCACAATACCAACTGGCCGTTTATAGGTTCACTTGCCACATCCTTCAGTTCCAGCACAGCCGCCCCCATGATGGCAGGTATGGACATAATAAAGGAATATTTCACCGCAAACCGTCTGTCAAAGCCGCTGAGCAGACAGGCTGCAATGGTCGTACCGGAGCGTGAAAGTCCCGGCAATGTGGAAAGCCCCTGAGCGATGCCAATGAAAAAGCCATTGCTGTAGCTGATGTCCTTTGGTATCTTTCGTCCATCTTCTGAAATATCCGCCACAATCAGCAGAACACCCGTCAGCAGCAGACAGACGCCAGGAACGATCAGGGTTGCGCTGGCAGCCTCAACCAATCCCTTTGCCGCATATCCAATGATACCGGTTGGTATGGTCGAAACGATCACCAACACCACGAATTTGCGGTAATTGTTATGTATAATCCTCCTGTACCGCAGAGCTTCGTCATCCTTCTTGTTCCGTATGAAAATCTTTATATTGGAGACGATATCCACACAGATGAGAATGGCCTCACGGATCATCCTCCAGATATCCTTTCTGTAGACCACAAACACTGCCGCTAAAGTTCCGACATGCAGCATGATGTCAAACAACATGCCGCCGTCGGTATTGACGTTGAAAATATTTTGAACAATCGCCAAGTGACCTGAACTGCTCACTGGCAGAAACTCTGTAATTCCCTGAATAATTCCAAGTAAAATCGCCTGTAGTATTGTCATGTGCTTCCTCCTGCACGTCTTTATAATTCCGTAAAATGGCATACTACACACAGGTCCAGACCGCAAACCCTTCTGGCTTCCCGTAACTCATGGCGCGGCAAACGCACCCCACAAGGTATACCTGCCGACATTATATCATATTTACTTAAGATATACAAATCATTTCATGCACTTTATCCAGGGCTTCTTTTATGCCCCCCACACTGTCGATGAGTCCCTCCTCCACTGCCTGCTTTCCTACAAGTATGGTACCCAGATCTTTTGTGAGAATTCCGGTATCCAGCATCAGCTCCTCCAGCCTCTCCTGGGTGGCACGGCAATGTGAGGACATGAAGCCCAAAATCCGGTCTTGCATCTGCTTAAAATAGTCAAAGGTCTGGGGAGCACCTATCACTGTCCCGTTCATGCGCACAGGGTGTATCACCATGGTTCCTGTAGGCACAATAAAAGAATAGTCTGTAGAGACGGCTATCGGTCCTCCGATGGAATGGCTGCCCCCCAGAACCAATGATACGGTGGGCTTGCTCAAGGACGCTATCATCTCCGCTATGGCGAGTCCGGCCTCCACATCCCCTCCCACTGTATTAAGCAGTACCAGAAGGCCCTGTATCTCCTTGCTGTCCTCAATGGCGGCCAGCTGCGGGAGCACATGTTCGTATTTTGTAGTTTTCGCATTGGAGGAAAGGCACTCATGCCCTTCGATCTCTCCGATGACAGAGAGCAAATGGATCTTGTGGTCCAAAACAATCTGTCCAAACTCCTTTATATCTTCCCCTTCTTTTTCCAGCCCTGGCTTTTCTGGATTTTCTGTTTTTTCTTTATCTGACATAGCACTCTTCCTTTCATGATTTGGAGATAGTATGTCCTAAATTCTTTTTTTTATTGACGCCAAAGCGAAAAACCGAGGCTTTACTCTGTATATTTATACACAAAAGAACTGCTGTTTGTCTCCACAGCAGTCCTTCTGACTCATCCTAAAAATTTAACTGCAATCAGGCCGTCGTCCTCATCGGCTCAATAAAATAAGCCTTCTGAAGATCTCTTACCATCTTAATATATAACTCCTTGCACTTCTCATTTTCTCCGTTTTCAATCATACGGATGCAGGGGCTTAAATACGCCTCCCAGATTCCTTCATATATCTCTTTACGATTCTTTTTCCGATTGATATGCTTCACTATAGTGGGCGCCAGGTTATAGTACTCCTGAACTATATTCTCCCCATCTTCCTGACTCATAAGGTAAGTATCCCGATACTCACGCAGCACGGTAAGTTCATAGCAGTTATCCGGCTTTTTAAAGGTCTCACAGACTGCTGTGGTTATGTAGCAGAATTTGCGTTTAAACCCTTTATTGATATTGTCAAAGGTGGAGGCCTGTACATTCGTTTTTGGAAATTTCTCCTTCCAGGCCTTTAAAATGTGGTCCTTTAAATCTTCTGTGGATTCCCCATGGTACTCCAAAACTGCCGGAAGTATATAGACAGCCAGACAGACATTAAAATCCAGAAGCTGAGCTTCTCTCTTATTCTTTTTCCCGATCTTATTTAATCTTTCCTCTGCTGCTCCCGCCAAAGCCTGGGCCATGTTTTCCAAAAACTGCTCTTTGTCCAACACAGTCTTGTACCCGTTCTCTATGGCTTCCAACACCACCAAATTTTTTTCATAGTATTTTTTGAAAGCCGGCCCATATTGGTCACGCTTAAAGCTTGCCATGGGTTGGTCAATCTCCAGCAGCATTTTGGGCATGCCTTCAATTGCAACTGTATAAAAATTCATTCCCGTTTCTCCTCTTTACTGCATTTTATTTCGATCCATATTTCACAGACCGCTTTGACCTATAGTTATTGTCAAATCTATTATTCCGAGTAATAGTTTAACATCCCTCTGCAGAAATTTCAAGGGCAAGAGCAATTTGTATATTCGTTGCATACCAGATATCCTTATGCCAGGCTATTTTTTCAAAAAAGCGCTCTATCCGCTCCCACTCCCCGGGAATGTCAAATTCATAGGAATGTCCCCACAGACAGAAAAGAATCGGAGAATCTGTCTCTTTTGGCCGGCAGTTTAAAAACTGTTCTCCCAATTCTTCCATTCTTTCCTCTCTGTGCCTGCAGGTGGGATGCCATTTCAGAAAATTCACCGGCAAATCAAATCTCCCTGTACTCTGTGTTGTACGGGCATACACCATGGGGCTGTGCTCAAACAGTTGTATCACCCCTTCATCATATGCCCCGAAGGGGTATGCAAATCCCTGCACCTTATATCCGGCAATACTCTCAAGCTTCTTTTGGTCACCTAAAATCTCTTCCAACTGTTCACTGTGCGAAATTGAAGTCAGGTCCAGGTGGTGTGACGAGTGCGCTGCGATCTCGTGTCCCTCGTATATCTGCCTTATCCTATCCCTTTTAAACCTGTTCTGCTCCACCGTGGTTCCACGGCACAGCAGAGTGCTTTTCTGCCCCATGAGTCCTGAATTGAGGTTAAAGGTACCTTTCAGGCCATATTTATTCAGCAATTCAATCAGCCGGGCATCCTGCACTACTCCATCGTCGTAGCTCAGTGTAAAGGCTTTTTTACGCCCACCCGGAAATACTCTGTCTCTCCCCATCTACTGCTCAATCTTTTCTATGAGTATACTTGGAATTGTTATGGTTGATTTCATGGTGGAGGTATAACTGTACAGGCCTGCTGACAATCCCATCACGGTGATTTTGTCATTCTCTAATACTCTGGAAGAAACAATATCACTGTCATAGCTTCCGATAATAACCTGGTCATAGTCTGAATTAACAGCCAGCCTGATGGTTGTCTCACCATCGCTCTCCAGAACCTGAATCACTTTTCCGCTGAACTTCACCTTTTTTGCCATGTAGTCGTCTGGTGTTCTGGCAAGCTGTTCATATGTAATTCCTGTGTCATATCCCGCCGCTTCCTCGGCCTCCTTTGCGGCCTGAGCTTCTGCTGCAGCCTCCGCTGCTGCCTGTGCTTCCGACTCCTCCTTCTCTTTTCTGGCCTGTTCTGCCTCCGCCTTTTTTCTTTCCGCTTCCGCGGTCTTTGCCTCCGCTTCCGCTTTTGACAGCTTAGCATAGGGCTTCATCTCTTCCTTGTAGGTATCATATTCCTCCTGAATCTGTGCCTTCTCAGCTTCAAGAGCCGCTCTCGCCTGTTCTGCCTTTTCCTTTTCATCAGAGATTTGCTGCTTTTCCTCCTCAAGAGTTTTCAAACTGCTCTCCAATTCTGCATTTTCACTATTCGCCGCTTCCGCCTGCTGCATGACGGCATCGTAGTCCTCCTGGGAAATGCCCGATGAACATCCTGTCAATAAGAGTGCTGCACACAATCCCATTACCATTTTTCTCCTCATAACTCTACCTCCAAGTTCTTTTGTTTTTTTCTGTTTTTCTTTAGAATTTATGTATTTTCTACACATTTATAAGGCAATTATAACATTTTATTGTGCATTTGTCACTTACTTTCTTCCATTGGTATATCGTTTTTGTTGTCTTTGCTTCGTCTTTCAACATTTTCATCTATGTCCTGTATTAAACAAAAGGCTCCCTGCCTTGTTTACAAAAAACAGACAGGAAGCCTTTCCTTCTATAAAATTATTCTATACTTTATTCTCTTACTCATCCCAGTTATGATAAACTGCCTGCACATCGTCATCCTCGTCCAGAAGATCCAGGGTTCTCTGCAGATTCTTCAGAGCCGTCTCATCCGTAAGCTCCACGTAGGTCTGAGGTATCATGGTCACCTCCGCTTCTGCCATCTCGATTCCTGCTTTCTCCAGAGCCTCCCGCACCACGGAAAAGTCGTCCGGATCAGTAATGATCTCGTAGCTGTCCTCCTCCTCAGAAAAATCCTCGGCGCCCGCATCCAGTGCCAGCATCATCAAATCATCCGCATTCATGCTGCAGTTTTCCTTGTCAATGATGATCTGCCCTTTTTTGTCAAACATATAGGATACACAGCCAGGAGTTCCGATGCTGCCATTTCCCTTTGTAAATGCGCTCCTCACATTTGCTGCTGTTCGGTTTTTATTGTCTGTAAGGGCATCGACGATAATCGCTATCCCGTTAGGTCCATACCCTTCATAGGATACATACTCATAATTTACGGAGTTGGCATCGCCTGCCGCCTTTTTGATCCCCCTGTCAATGGTGTCGTTGGGCATATTGTTGGCCTTTGCCTTTGCGATTACATCTCTAAGCCTGCTGTTGTTATTGGGGTCTGCTCCCCCATCCTTTACCGCCACTGCAATCTCTCTTCCGATGATGGTAAAGATCTTTCCCTTGGCTGCATCGTTTTTTTCTTTTTTGTGTTTAATGTTTGCAAACTTTGAATGTCCTGACATGATATTACTCCTTTTCTGTTTGTATTCTTTCTTTGGGTATTTTCTCCACCCGCACTCTCTCAATGGTTTTATTTGCCACACTCATGATCTGAAAACGGTATCCCAGATCCTCAATCACCGAATGTTCATCCTCTGAAGGAATTTTATCCAATTTTGAAATCAGGTAACCGTTCAGTGTCTCAATGTCCTCCTCCAGATTAAAAGCTATCCCCAGGATATCTTCCAGTTCCTCCAGGGGAGCCATTCCATCGATCAGATAACTTCCATCCGGCTGTTCCTCCGCAAAATTCTCATCCTCATCATACTCATCCTGAATATTTCCCACAATCTCCTCGAGTATATCCTCAAGGGCGATCAGGCCGGCTGTCTGCCCATACTCATCTGCCACCATAACCATCTGCAGCTTTTTTGACTGCATACTCTGAAAGAGCAGATTGATTTTTCTGGTCTCAGGGATGAATATGGCTGGCCGGATCAGCTCCGGAATGTCCTTAATCAGCCAGTCATCATACTGCTTTGCAGTATGGCATCGCATGGCATCCTTCAGATGGATGATACCCGTGATATTGTCAATATTCTCCTCGTAAACAGGAAAACGGGAATTTGTGGCGTCCAGCATAAACTGAAGCGCCTCTTGCAGATTCAGCATTCCATTGACAGCCACAATGTTCTTTCGGTGTGTCATGATATCCTGTGCTTCTTTATCGCCGAATTCGAAAATATTATTTATCATTTCCGCTTCATTGGCCTCCAGCACACCCTGTTCATGGCCTTCATTTACCATGGAGATGATCTCTTCCTCCGTCACATCATCCTGCACCAGTCCCGCATTGATGCCAAACATCCGGGCAAGCAGATGTACAATTCCCCGCTCCAACACCGTGAAGGGAAGGCAGACCGCTGCTACCCCGCGGACGATCCATACCAGCCTGAAGACTGTTCCCATTGGGAAATGAGATCCCAGTATTCTGGGCAGGTGAATACCAAAGACACACAGCAGCAGAACCGCTGTGAGCACGGAGACCACGGCCACCGCTATATGTAAGCCTGCGCTCCATGCGCCTGCGATCCTCACTACAATCATAAAACCTGTCAGTACCCCCAACAGGTTTTCTACCACGTGAATCGTGTTGATTAATATTCCGGGTTCCTCTTTTAATTTCAGTATCTTTTCTGTCCGGTCCCTGCCTCCTCCTCGCTGTTCTAAATCGCTCTCACTGATTCCCTGTACGGCAGCGCCGAAAGCGTGCAGAATCGCATCCACAGCGATAAACACGATAAACAAAATGAGTCCTGTTACTATCTGACTCCCACCATCATCCATTTGTATTAAAGCTCCTTTTTATCACGGGTAAATACATATCACTAGAAAATATATCATCTTCCCCTGGATTAGTCAAGAAACACGTTACTGTTCACTGTAACAGAAACATTCCGCTATGTAGCCAATTCCAGGCTTACTTTCAGCGCTTGGTCCACCCGTGAAAGAATTTCAGCATCTAAATGGCATACCCTGTCTTTCAGCCTTTTCTTGTCAATGGTTCTCAGCTGTTCCAGCAGAATCACAGAATCCTTAATAATATCATAGTGCGCCGCATCAATCTCCACATGGGTGGGCAGTTTTGCCTTATTCATCTTGGACGTGATTGCCGCACATATTACGGTTGGGCTATGCCTGTTGCCTATATCATTCTGTATTATCAAAACCGGACGCACACCGCCCTGTTCTGAGCCGATCACCGGCCTTAAATCTGCATAGAAAATATCGCCTCGCTTAATAATCACACATCTCACACTCCGATTCCTATGTTTTTTGTAACTGTGAAGGTCTGAACAGTTACCGCTTTCTTTCTAATTCTCAGTATTTCCATATTCTTCTTGTGTATGCGCTTTTGTGCTCTTATTTTGACGATATTATTCATTCAAACATTCTCTGGCCTCTACCGCCTTCCCCTCCCGGTAATAAACCCGTGGGACTCTTTTTCCAATATCACAAACAAACTCATAGGGGAAACGTCCGGATATTCTGCCCAGTTCCTCCACTGACAGAGTGCTGTCCCCTGATTCTCCCATCAACACTACTTCGTCTAACTCCTGCGCCTCCGGAATTCCGGTCACATCTACCATAAAATGATCCATACAGACACGTCCCAGGATGGGAGCCTTTTTTCCATGAATCAACACCCAGCCTCTGCCGGACAGGCTTCTGGGATATCCATCCCCATACCCCACCGGAATGGTTGCGATCCGGGTGTCCCTGGTGGTCACGTAGGTTCCTCCATAGCTTACAGGGATTCCTCTGGCCACTTCCTTTATAAATATGATATGACTTTTCAGAGACATGGCGGGCTTTAATATCACCTTATTCCTGGACACTTCCTCTGATGGATAGATTCCATAGCAGGTAATCCCCGCCCGCACCATATCCATGTTCGCCTCCGGCATATCCAGGATTCCGGCGCTGTTGGAGCAGTGCTTTATGGGAATCTCAATCCCAACCTTCTGCAGCATATTTAAAAAGCGGATGTAGCGCAGCACCTGGGATCTGGCGTGGTTTTTATCCAACTCATCCGCCTTTGAGAAGTGGGTAAACATCCCTTCAATCTCAAGTCCGGGAAGCTGGCTGATTTTATAAATGGTCCGAACACTTTCCTTTGTGTCCGAAAAACCGATACGCGTCATTCCTGTGTCCACACCCAGATGTATCGGAAGCTTTCTGCCCGCACGCACGGCTGCCTCGGACATCTTTACCGCCATATCCATCTTAAAGACAACCGGCCGGATCTCCTTGGAAACCAGGGTGTCGTAATCCTCCTCAAACACATAGCCCAGAATGAGCAGAGGCTTGCGTATGCCCTTTTCCTTCAGGCTTACTGCCTCCTCCACGGTTGCCACTGCATATCCCCAGACATAGTCATAGTCCTCCAGCAGCCTGGCAATGGGCAGTGCTCCGTGTCCATATCCGTCTGTCTTGATCACTGCCGCAATCTTTGTATCAGACCGGATGTTTGACCTCATTGCCTCAAAATTCCAGGCAATTGCATCCAGGTCAATCTCTGCGCATATCCTGTTAAATTTTTTCATCGTCTTCTCCTCCCCGCGCCGCTTTCCTGTAACTTTGCGCAGGCTCTGTACTTATCTAATATTTCCGGCAATGCGCAGGCGATATCACCAGCCAACATCCCTCTGGCTCCCATCCTGCTCTCTGCCAGCTCTCCAGCCTTTCCGTGCAGATAAACAGCGGACTTTGCGGCCAAAAACGGTTCCATCCCCTGTGCCAGCAGTCCGGTCAGAAGCCCGGTCAGCACATCCCCGGAACCTCCTGTGGCCATCCCACTGCACCCCGTCTGGTTGATGCACACTTCCCTTCCGTCAGAGATTACGGTTCTGGCATCCTTGAGTACGCAGATCACACCGTTCTCCCGGGCAAAGCTTCTACAGGTCCCGATCAGGTCCCCTGTAATCTCCTGCTTGGTTCGTCCCGTCAGCCTGCACATCTCCCCCACATGTGGCGTCACGATAACCTGGCAGCTGCGCTTTTGTAAAAGTTCCTTTTCCCTGGCCAAAAGATTCAGGGCATCCGCATCCATAACCACCGGAACGCGGCTCTCGCGCAGTAATAACTCTAGAATCTCTCTCTTTTCTCCTGACATTCCGATTCCGGGTCCTATTCCCACCGCTGTGGGCCAGCTGCGCATCCCGTCCAGATCCGGCTGAAAGTTCATCGGATCATATGTACTCAGAAGAGCTTCCGGCAGAGCCACCTGCACGGCTGTCCGGTTGCATTCTTCCGTCATTACGCGTACAAGACCTGTCCCTGCCCTGTACGCTGCCCGGGCAGCTAAAATAGCTGCACCGCACATATTTTTCTGTCCCGCAACCAACAGGGCTTTCCCGTAGGTCCCCTTGTTGGAGTACGCCTGCCTGACAGGCAGCACGCCCATATCTTCCTCTGTCAGGCTATAGGTCAGTGGAACGTCCCGGCCAAAACCGTGCGCTGTAATCCCAATATCCCTCACGCACAGTCTGCCGCACATCTGTGATCCGGGATAGAGCGCCTGCCCTATTTTCTGATAGGCAAAGGTCACGGTCTCATCTGCTCTCACAGCCGTCCCCATCACTTTTCCTGTATCCGCCGAAACTCCGGAGGGAATGTCCACTGCGACAACCCGGGCGCCTGAGGCATTGATCTGCTGTATCAGACATGCGTACTCCCCCTTGATCTCCCTGGAAAGCCCTACTCCAAAGACGGCATCTACTATACAAGTATATTCATGCATATCCGTTTTCTTGAAAATATTCATCCCATAATTTTCGCAGATTTTCTTTTGAATCTTGGTTTCTTCTGTAAGAGATTCCTCTTTTCCGGCAAATACTACGGCAGTGTCTATGTTTTTCAAATACAGCAGCCTGGCGATGGCAAACCCGTCCCCACCGTTATTTCCGGAACCACAGACTACAAGGACCCTGTTCAGGTCAAAGCTGCCGTTGCACAGCTCCTCCACTACCGTAAGCGCAGCCCGCTCCATCAACACCAGGGATTCCACCCCATATTTCTTTATTGTTCCCTGATCACATCTTTTCATCTCTTCTGCATTTACCAGATATTCCAATTTATTCACCCTCTCTTCCAGATACTACAAAAAGAGTCTCTCTTCCTGCTGCACGTCACGGTCACCCTGCCCGGCAACGCAAAACAACGTATCAAAATGTCCATCCATTCTGATACGTGTGCTGCTTCTTACTTATTCAGTTTCTTTTCATGCTCTCTCTGATAGCGGTTTATATTGTAGGACAACTGCATCAGGCTTTCCGAGAGATGCACATTTTCTACAATCACGTCCTCCGGCAGCCGCAAATCCGTATGGGCAAAGTTCCAGATAGCCTTCACCCCATTTTCCACCAGAAGCTCGGCCATCTGGGCCGCATTGTTTCTGGGAAGGGTGAGTGCTGCGATCTGTATGTTGTGTTCCTTTACAAACTGGGGAATCTCATCCGTCATACGGATCTCTATTCCCCTCACGGTCACCCCCTGCAGCCTGGGATTTACATCAAAGATCCCTTTGATCCAAAATCCTCTTTTTTCAAACTTTACATAATTGGCCAGGGCCTGTCCCAGGTTCCCTGCACCCACGATTATCATATGGTAGGTCTTATCCAGGCCCAGTATTTTTCCTATTTCATTGTATAGAAACTTCACATTATAGCCATAGCCCTGCTGCCCAAATCCTCCAAAGTTGTTTAAATCCTGCCTTATCTGCGAAGCGGTCACCTGCATACGCTCGCTCAGTTCACCAGATGAAATCCTCTCTACGCCACTTTCCAGCAAATCGCCCAAATACCGGTAATAACGTGGTAGTCGTTTGACGACGGCTCTGGATATTTCCTTTTCTACCACTAGAATCACCCTCTCATTTCATACTTCGCAACAGGTCAGTCAAGCAGCCCTGTTACTGCATAAATCCATTTAATTCGCCTGCGGCGGGATATATGCACTCTTGAATTATGTTCTTACGATATGCGCAGTGAATGCACACACCTGCCTGACCTGTTACCATACTTTACAGGTCACTGCTTCTATTATAAGGAAATGTTAAAATCTTGTCAATCAATTATAACTGGATTGTTACAAATATATCATAAATTGCTCTGATTGCAGTCTCAAAATCCTCGTTTCTCACTCCAATGATAATATTCAGCTCACTGGACCCCTGGTCAATCATTTTCACATTAATGTTGGCATGTGCCAATGCGGAGAAGATACGTCCAGCGGTTCCCCTGGTTGCCCTCATACCCCGGCCTACCACAGCGATCAGCGCAAGATCCGATTCCAAATCTATAAAGTCGGGTTCCACAGCCCTGTGAATACCGGCCAGCACCTTCTGCTCCTTTTCCTCAAACTCGGACTGATGCACAAAGATTGTCATTGTGTCAATTCCGGAAGGCATATGCTCAAAGGAGATGCCGTTCTCCTCAAACACCTGGAGCACTTTTCTGCCGAATCCAACTTCTGCGTTCATCATATCCTTTTCAATATTGATTGCCGCAAATCCCTTTTTGCCCGCGATACCGGTAATCGTATACTTGGGCCTCCTGCAGGTGCTCTCCACAATGAGCGTTCCCTTATCTTCCGGGGCATTGGTGTTGCGGATATTGATGGGGATTCCCTCCTTGCGGACAGGGAAAATGGCATCTTCGTGGAGAACCGTTGCGCCCATGTAGGAAAGCTCTCTCAGTTCCCGATAGGTAATGGTCTCAATCACTTCGGGATTTTTGATAATCCGGGGGTCTGTCACCAGGAACCCTGACACATCTGTCCAGTTTTCATATATATCCGCCTTGATTGCCTTTGCCACAATGGACCCTGTCACGTCAGAGCCGCCCCTTGAAAAGGTCTTTACCCTTCCGTCCGCATCTGAACCATAAAATCCGGGAATCACCGCTGCCTTCACCTGCTCCAGGCGCTCGGACAATGTCTTGTCTGTCCTTTGTGCGTTAAAATTGCCTTCCCCGTCAAAGAATATTACCTCTGCGGCATCTACAAACTCGTAGCCCAGATAATTTGCCATAATAATACCATTTAAGAATTCTCCTCTGGAGGCCGCATAGTCTCTTCCCGCTTTCCCGGAAAAAGCATCGCGGATTACCTGAAACTCCTCCTCCAGAGAGAGTGTAAGCCCAAGTCCCTCTATAATCTCATAATAGCGCTTTTTGATTTTCTCCAGCTTGCTTTCAAAGGCTTCCCCATTTTCCGCGGCTGCATAGCAGTCATAGAGCATATCCGTCACCTTTGTATCCCCGTCAAAACGCTTTCCCGGGGCTGAGGGTATCACATACCTTCTCGCCTCATCAGATCGGATGATTTCCCCCACTTTCTGAAACTGCTGCGCGCTTGCCAGTGAGCTGCCTCCAAACTTCACTACTTTCTTCATTTCTTCATATCCTCCTGCTTACCTTCTCTTCTTAAATGATAATCGAATCATAAAAATCCTTTTTTTCCAGAATATCTCTATATTATCCCAAAAACCAGCATTCGTCCAGCACTTTTTGAGAAAAAAACTGGTGTATCCGGTGTCTATGTGCTAAAATACTGGAAGAAAAGTCACCCCTGTCAGAACTGAGGGAATAAACACAAAGGATGGAGCATCATGATATTAGCATGTCAAAATATAAATAAGTCTTTTGGAACAAACGATATTTTAAAAAATGTTTCTTTTCATATTGAAGAGCGGGAAAAAACTGCTGTTGTAGGGATCAACGGTGCCGGTAAGTCCACTCTTTTGAAAATCATAATGCAACAGCTGCCGTCAGACTCCGGTGAGGTCATCATAGCAAAGGGCAAGTCTATAGGATACCTGGCCCAGCATGAAGCCGTATCCTCACAAAATACTATCTATGATGAGCTTTTGGAGGTAAAGCAGGATGTCATTTCTCTGGAAAAGCGCATTCGCACCATTGAGCAGGAGATGAAATCACTCCATGGCGGGGAGCTTGCTTTGCTTCTGGAAACCTATAACCGGCTAAATACGGAATTTGAGCAAAAAAACGGCTACTCCTATCAGAGCGAGATCACAGGTGTCTTAAAGGGCCTTGGCTTTGAGGAGGATGAGTTTACAAAAAAAGTGGAAACCCTCTCCGGCGGACAGAAGACACGCGTTGCTCTGGGCAAGCTGCTGCTCTCCAAGCCGGATATTATTCTTTTAGATGAGCCCACCAACCATCTGGATATGAACTCCATTGCCTGGCTGGAGACTTATCTTCTGAACTATTCCGGTGCAGTTATAATTGTGGCGCATGACCGGTACTTTTTAAACAAGGTAGTGACTAAGGTGGTAGAGCTCGACAACGGCAAATGCACTACCTTTCTTGGAAACTACACTTCCTATGCACAGAAAAAAGCCCAGCTGCGGGAAACAGCCCTGAAAGCCTGGATGAACCAGCAGCAGGAAATCAAACACCAGCGTGAGGTAATCGAGAAATTAAAATCCTTTAACCGGGAAAAATCCATCCGCAGGGCTGAGAGCCGCGAAAAGATGCTAGACAAAGTAGATCTTCTGGAAAAGCCTGCAGAGGACAATTCACAGATCCGCATTCACCTGGAGCCCCGCATCATGAGCGGAAACGATGTGCTCACCGTAGAAGGATTGTGCAAATCCTTTGACAGCCACACTCTTTTTTCGGATTTAAACTTTGAGATTAAACGTGGGGAACGGGTAGCTATTATAGGAAACAACGGAACCGGAAAGACCACTATACTCAAGATCATCAATGGTGTAATAGACGCAGACGCAGGGTCGTTCACCCTGGGCAGCAAAGTCAGGATCGGCTACTATGATCAGGAGCACCATGTGCTGCATATGGAGAAAACTCTCTTTGAAGAGATTTCCGACGACTATCCCACCCTCACAAACACAGTAATCCGCAATATGCTGGCTGCATTTCTCTTTACCGGGGATGATGTCTTTAAAAAGATCCGTGACTTAAGCGGCGGTGAGCGGGGCCGTGTGTCTCTAGCCAAGCTGATGCTGTCCGAGGCCAATTTTATCATCCTGGATGAGCCCACCAATCATCTGGACATCACTTCAAAGGAGATTTTGGAGAATGCGCTGAACCGATACACGGGGACCGTCCTTTATGTATCCCACGACCGCTACTTTATCAACCAGACAGCCACCAGAATCATGGATTTGACAGGGAACACGCTTGTCAATTATATTGGAAATTACGACTATTACATGGAAAAGAAAGATGAACTGACAAGAATCTATGCACCGGGACAGTCTGCTTCCCGGTCAGAGGGGGCGAGCGAGGTCAAACTGAACTGGCAGCAGCAGAAAGAAGAGCTGGCCAGAGAGCGCAAACGGCAGAATGATTTAAAAAAGACAGAGGATAAAATTCACCTTTTGGAAACCCGCGACAGAGAAATCGATGAACTTTTGACGCAGGAGGAGGTATTCTCAGATGTGGCAAAATGCCTTGAACTGAACAATGAGAAGGAAGAAATTGCCGCAGAGCTGGAAGAACTCTACGAAGTATGGGAAGAGCTGGCAGACGAATAGGTTCCGAAATGACCGGGTAATTTTTCAAAAGTGACCAGGTAATTTCCGGAAATTACCTGGTCATTTTGGGACTTTTTATAAAATTTTTATAAACTCTTTTCCAGCTCTTCTCTCACCGCCTTGATAAACGCCTCGCTGCTTAGCACAGTGGGATTCTCTATGGTAGTAATCAGGGCAAGGTCCTTTGTCATTTTTCCATCCTCTATGGTCTTCACAGTAGCTGCCTCCAGCTTGTCAGCAAAGCGGACCAGTTCCGACAGATTGTCCAGCTCCCCTCTCTTTCTCAGGGCACCTGTCCAGGCAAAGATGGTTGCTACAGAGTTGGTAGAAGTCTCCTCCCCTTTCAGGTGCTTATAGTAGTGGCGCTGTACGGTTCCGTGTGCTGCCTCGTACTCAAAGTTACCCTCCGGAGACACCAGCACAGAGGTCATCATAGCTAGTGAGCCAAAGGCTGAGGATACCATGTCGCTCATAACATCTCCGTCATAATTCTTGCATGCCCAGATAAAGCCGCCTTCTGCTTTCATCACGCGGGCTACCGCATCGTCAATCAGGGTGTAAAAATATGTGATCCCCGCCTCCTCGAAGGCCTCTTTAAACTCTGCATCGTAAATTTCCTGGAAAATATCCTTAAAAGTGTGATCATATTTCTTGGAGATGGTATCCTTGGTGGCAAACCACAGGTCCTGCTTTGTATCCAGGGCAAATTTGAAGCAGCTCTTCGCAAAGCTAACGATGGATTCCTTTGTATTGTGCATTCCCTGAAGTATCCCCGCACCCTTGAACTCATGAATCAACTCTCTCGTCTCTGTTCCGTCCTGGGCAGTAAATACCAGCTCTGCTTTGCCGGGACCATCCACCTTCATTTCCGTTCCCTTATATACATCACCGTAGGCATGTCTGGCCAAGGTGATGGGTTTTTTCCAGTTTCTGACACATGGCTCAATCCCCTTTACCACAATGGGGGTGCGGAATACCGTACCGTCCAGGATCGCACGGATGGTGCCATTAGGGCTCTTCCACATCTCCTTGAGGCTGTACTCGCTCATTCTGGCACCGTTGGGTGTGATGGTGGCGCATTTTACTGCCACTCCGTACTTCTTTGTGGCATAAGCGCTGTCGAAGGTGACCTGGTCATCCGTCTCATTGCGGTGCTCCAGTCCCAAGTCGTAATACTCTGTCTTCAGATCAATGAACGGCAGCAATAGCTCGTCCTTGATCATTTTCCAGAGAATACGTGTCATCTCATCTCCATCCATCTCAACCAATGGGGTTGTCATTTTAATCTTGTCCATGTTCTTCCTCCTGCTTCTCTAAAATAGTTTCAATTTTGTAATGCCTGAAATTCCTGATTGTATTCATGATATGGAGTGTGGCGAGTTCATCCGCCCTCCCGGGGTCCCTCTCCTTTATCGCAGCCAGGATATCCTCATGCTCTTTGGCGGACTTTTCTGCCCTCTCCCTGGTAGAGAGAGAGGTCTTTCTCACCTTCTGCACGTATTGGTGAAAATCCTTCAGCAGATGCTCCAAAATCTTGCTCTTGCAGGCCCGGTAAAGCGTTTCGTGAAAACGTCCGTCCAGGGCAAACACTTGGTCGTAGTGCTGCTTTTTCTCGTGGAAGTCACAGAGCAGCACAATCTCCTCCATCTCTTCCAGTTCCTCCTGCGTGATTCTCTGGGCAGCCATACTGGCGCACAGTCCCTCCAGTCTGGCCCGGATTCTATAGATGTCCTCCACATCCTCCGCTGTAATGCCATTAACATAGGCCCCCTTATTAGGCACTATGGTAACCAGTCCCTCCAGCTCCAGCTGCCGCAGGGCTTCCCGCACCGGCGTGCGGCTTACTCCCAGCTCCTCACCTATGGCGGTTTCCCGCAGTTCCTCCTGCTGTCTGTATTTCCCTTCCAGAATGTCCTCACGAAGTCTGTGAAAGACTCTCCCGCTCAGGGAATACCTGTCCTTTGTCTCAAAGTTACTCACCAGAGTCCACCTCTCCTATACTAAATCAAAATTCAACTTTTTGCAACTCTCTGTGATTACATTTAGCAGTTCTTCATCTGTAATCACAGTCACACGCCCACTCTCATACTCTTTGTCAACCCAATCCTTTACACTTTTTACAAGCTCTGTATCCTTTGAAACCCTCTTTTTCGGCGGCAGTTTATAGTAGGTATTGATCCAGTGGGCGATCCCCGCCAGACCGGAGGTGTTAGAGACCGCCACTAGCACCGGCCTGTTTAAGAATTTCTCCGTGTCAAAAATATTATAGATCTCCTCATTCTTCAGCAGGCCGTCTGCGTGTATCCCCGCTCTGGTCACATTGAAATTCTTGCCCACAAAAGGAGTTCTCGATGGAACCCGGTATCCGATTTCCTTCTCAAAATACTCTGCAAGCTCCGTGATTACCGTCGTGTCCATTCCATCCAGGGTTCCCCTAAGCTGCGCGTACTCAAATACCATTGCCTCAATGGGCGTATTTCCCGTCCGCTCCCCAATGCCAAAGAGAGAACAGTTTACCCCGCTGGCCCCATACAGCCAGGCAGTTGTGGAATTGCTCACTGCCTTGTAAAAATCATTGTGTCCATGCCACTCGATAAGATGAGAGGGGACACCGGCATGCGTCATGATCCCGTAAATAATCCCCTGCACGGAGCGCGGAATCACAGCTCCCGCGTAGTTAACCCCATACCCCATGGTATCGCAGCAGCGCACTTTAATGGGAATCTTATAAGCATCCATCAATTTCACAAGCTCCAGGCAGAAGGGGATCACATACCCGTAGATATCCGCCCTGGTGATATCCTCCAGATGGCATCTGGGGCTTACCCCGATCTCCAGACATTCCTTCACAATGCTGAGATAGTGTTCCATTGCCTGACGTCTGGTCATCTTCATTTTATAGAAGATGTGATAATCGGAACAGCTCACCAGAATCCCTGACTCCTTTAGTCCAATGTCCTTTACCAGCTCAAAGTCCTTTTTGCTGGCCCGTATCCAGCTGGTAACCTCCGGAAAATCATATCCCCGCTCCAGACATTTGTACACAGCATCTCTGTCCTTTTTGCTGTAGAGGAAAAATTCGCTCTGGCGTATCTTGCCCTTTGGCCCACCCAGGCGGTGAAAATAGTCATAGATGGTCACAATCTGTTCTGTGGTGTAGGGTGCCCTGGACTGCTGCCCGTCCCGGAAGGTGGTATCTGTAATCCAGATATCAGAGGGCATGTGATGGGGTACGATGCGGTCATTAAACGCAATCTTCGGAACCTCATCGTAGGGAAAGAGATTCCGAAATACATTTGGCGATTCCACATCCACAAGGGGATACATATGCTCCTCCAACTGCAGCAGATTGGTGTGAGGGTCCATTTTGACACGGCGGTTTTCCATTTTCAATCACTCCTTCGTTATTTTGTATAATTGTATACAATTATACAAAATATGTCAAGACTTAATTCAAAAGACGCCAGACATCGATCTGCCCCCAGCCCTGCTGATGTCTGGGCAAATGCAGATCCACTGCGGTCTCACGCAGCTTCATTTTTACCT
The DNA here is from genome assembly GCF_058119865.1 of Ruminococcus sp. 8Y-12. Classification (NCBI taxonomy): domain Bacteria; kingdom Bacillati; phylum Bacillota; class Clostridia; order Eubacteriales; family Oscillospiraceae; genus Ruminococcus; species Ruminococcus sp. 8Y-12. The sequence goes on from NZ_CM176623.1 coordinate 3,721,870, forward strand.
CCACATTAGTTATGCCCGGTTCCGCGCCCAACAGCAGAGCGATTGCCCCTGATACCATGGGTGTTGCCATGGAGGTTCCGCTCTTGACACAGTAATACCCGGGACTCACCTTTTTCTGGGCATTGCAGGATACCACCATGGAGCCCGGGGCTACAATGTCCGGCTTACAGATACATTCCGCCGTAGGTCCCCTCCCTGAATAACAGGGACGCACTCCACTGCCCGCTATATGCGTACAGTCGTCCGAAGACCCGACTGTGATCACCTTTTTGCTGTTTCCGGGAACCGTAATACTCATAGGTTCCGGCCCCATGTTTCCCGCCGCCACAACAACCACCAGCCCTGCGTCCCAGGCTCTCTCCACAGCCTCAATCAACTGCATATCCCGCTTTGCGCTCTCCTTGACTGTGCCGACGGAGATATTCAACATGCGGATTCCATAGTTGTCCTTGTTTCGCAGCACCCAGTCAATGCCGCGCAGTACGTCCTCCTTATTTCCATTCCCCTTTTTATCCAAAACCTTGAGGTGAATAAATCCGCATTCCGGCGCGATTCCACGGTATTTACCGTGGGAAGCAGCTCCGCTCCCACCCAGTATGCCGCATACGTGTGTTCCATGGGAACAGTCATCATAGCTACCTGTCCTGCCATTGAGTATATCTACAAACTTGACAATCCTGCCGTTAAAATCAGGGTGGGAATAGATCCCCGTATCCATCACCGCAACATTGACTCCTTTGCCCTTTATTCCCATATAATAAGCCTTATCCGCATTGATAAGCGCACGAACTCTATCCATAATAAAAATTTTCCGTTTTTATTACTATATGTTTATACACCCCTCGGGGTACTTTCTGCCACGTGACCCTGTCTTGTCTTAACTGACCGGACTTCTGCCTGTCATAATGCGATATTGACACTCATACCATATAAAAAAACAAAGGACAGTTTATGGATATAACACAACTGAGAGAAATGGTTCTCTCTAATGATTATGTAGATCTCATCCGAAACTTTCAGACTTCCCCCGAGGCCTTTGAGACCCTGTTCTCGAATCTGGGCGCACAGCTTTTTGGCTGGGGATATGGCATGGTTCATGTGGAGCGTTCTCTATATTATGAGGAGCCTATCAATTTCACAGGCTATGCCAGTATTCCAAAGCTGTTTACCACCCTGGATACCACCAGCCTGGAGGTATCCGGAATCTTACGAGTCCAGACCCAGCCTCTGCTGGATTTCAGGGGGGAGGGCGTCATTATCGGATTTATTGATACGGGCATTAACTATACACTGCCCGCTTTTCAAACCAGCGATGGGCGCAGCCGGATTTTACGTCTCTGGGACCAAACCATTCAGAGCGACGATTATCCTCCCGGCATCTTTTACGGTACAGAATATACCCAGGAGATGCTCACAGAGGCCCTGGGCCGGGAAAATCCACTGGAGTATGTTCCCTCCGTTGACACGGATGGACACGGGACATCTGTAGCGGCCATTGCAGCCGGCAGTGAAGATCCCGCAAATAATTTTATCGGAGCCGCCCCCCGCTGCGACATCGCAGTGGTCAAGCTTAAGCCTGCAAAAGAATATCTGAAAGATTTTTTTCAGGTTCCCCAAAGTGCACTAGCATTCCAGGAGACCGATATTATGATGGGGCTGCGCTACCTCAATGATCTGAGTACTGAGCTGCGCAAGCCCCTGGTTATCTGTCTCTGCCTTGGCTCTAATCAGGGAAACCACTCCGGTTCGTCACCGCTCTCAGGACTACTCACCTTTTATTCCGGGTTTACGGGAAACTATATCATAATTGCAGCCGGCAACGAAGCCGGGATGGCCCATCACTACTATGGAAGTATCAACCGCCAGGGAGATATCACCGATGTGGAACTACTTGTCAATGAAAAGGATACCGGATTTTCCCTGGAAATGTGGGGGTTATCCCCTGAGCTGTACTCCATCGGGCTTGTCTCCCCCCTTGGGGAGGTGGTTCCCCGCATCCCGCCCAGGCTGGGCAGAAGTACCACCATCGATTTTGTGCTGGAGCGCACTGTGGTGGAGATTTACTATGAGGTGATCGAATCCACCTCAGGCAATCAGCTAACTCTTCTGCGCTTTAGCGATCCCACCCCCGGTCTTTGGAGGATCAGGGTATACAATGATCTGTATTTCAATGGAATATTTAATTTATGGCTTCCTGTGACTGGCTTTATCTCCCCTGACACAGTCTTTCTCTCCCCAAACCCGGACACCACCCTCACAGCCCCATCCAACACAGTAGCCCCTATTACCGTAAGTACCTACGATGCCCACACCGGAAGCTTGTTCATCAATTCCAGCCGCGGTTACACCTTCAGCGGAAATATCAAACCTGATCTGGCCGCCCCCGGTGTGGATGTGTACGGCCCTAATGTTAACGGCCGCTACACCACGCATACAGGCTCCAGTATGGCGGCTGCCATCACTGCCGGGGCGGTGGCTCTTTTTGTCAACTGGAGTATTTCCTGGAACGGCCCTTCCTATTTTTCTGCACAGGAGGTAAAGGGCTATCTCATCCGGGGCGCTTCCCGAACCCCAGGAACCCTGTATCCAAACCGGGAGTGGGGGTATGGAACCTTAAATCTTTATCAAATTTTCGAATCTCTCATGGTACGGTAACACAAACAAGCTAACGCACATATGATGAAGTGTAATCAAATATTTGGAGGAACAAAACATGAGTGATTTAGCAGCAACAAACTGTGGATGTGGATGTGAAGGAGGAGTTAGCGGAGGATGTGGTAACAGCTGCGGTAACGGATGCGGCTTCGGAAACAACAGCATTCTTTGGATCATCATTTTACTGTGCTGCTGTGGCGGCAACAATGGCTGTGGTAATGGTTGCGGCGGTTTCGGTGGAGATAACTGCTGTATTATTATCGTATTGCTTCTGCTCTGCGGCGGATGCGGCGGTGGATGCGGCTCCTGTTGCTAATTGCCAGGCAAAAACACAGCCCCCTTTATGGGGGCTGTATGTTTATATTATAGGAAAGTCCTTCGGAATTCCCTATGATATAAAAAGCCCTCCGGGCGGGATCGCACTGCGGCGGAGTGGAAGATGGCTGCCGGGGCAGCCCCGCCGCAGGCGGAGAATCCTGCGCGCAGGATTCTTTTTTAATATGGGTCTGTCACACTGAGTCTGACTCTTTCTTATTCTCTCTTCTCTTTCTGTCGTTCCTCTCCTGCTCCTTTTCTCTCATCTCCTGTTTCCTTTTCATACATTCCTCATCTATTTCATAAAAAGCATTTCCGTCAATTACTATTTTTCCTTTCATGAATATGCTCCTTTTCTCATATACTGGTAACTGTGAATGCACTGAACAGTTACACATACTTCAATATATGCAAAATCCACTGTTTTGACCTGACATACTTTTGACGTAGAGATCATATAGTATAGGAAAAAGCAAGGCAGGAATTCCATGAGTGAAGAACCCTATGTAAAGATGACTGCCATCGATCAAATTTCAGGCGGCAGCCTGCAGATTATAAAGGCAGCACTGCCCTACATAGAACAGCCAGGCCAGCGGATGCTGGCTGTCTATATCAAAGCAATGGAGTTAAGCAACATTCTCTCATTTTACCAGGAAACCAGTGACATGAGCGCCTGCTCTCTGGAACCTGAGCACGCCTCTTTTCAGGAGATGCTACAGGATATCCGCAATTTCTGTACCCAGGCAGAGCAGGAAATGATTGACCAGTGCATCAATATTTTCCAGATGATCAATCTCTACTCCTCCTTCCAAAACAGCGGCAGCAGTTCCGACATGATGAAAAACCTTCTCTCTCCGGAACAGCAGTCCTTGTTTGAAACCTATCAATCCATGTTTACTTCCGCATGAAAGGAGCTTATCAAATGAGTGATAACAGTTGGATGAATAATCCCGCCCTGAACAATATCGACCCCGCAAAGCTGCAGATGCTTATGTCCATGGCCGAACAGTCAAATGGAAAAAATCAAAATGAGCTGCTGCCATTTTTGCTGGCAGCAGCCTCACAGTCAAAATCCAAAGGCATGACCTTTTCGTCCGATGAGACGGACGCCATCATTGAGGTCATGAAGATGGGTAAATCAAAAGAAGAAATTGAAAAAATTGAGCGTATCCGCACAATGATGAAGTTCATGAAATAAAGCAATCAGCCGCCAATCTGTACATGCAGCCCTGTAGACCTCGCCACCTCCAGCAGTTCTTCCATGTGTTCGTTGGTGGGAGGCTCCAGGTGCTCCAGCGCATACCTACGCCCCAGGCCCTCGTATTTATCCTGTCCCAGCCTGTGATAAGGCAGCAGATGCAGCTCCCTTACACCCTTCAGGCTTCTGGCAAACTGCGCAATCTGCAGAATCTCCTCCGCGGTATCGTTGCAGGTGGGAACCACGGGTACCCTTATAATAAGATTTTGGCCTGTCTGTGCAATCTTTCTGGCATTTTCCAGGATTCTTTCATTTGGCTGCCCGGTAAACATCTTATGCTTGGCGCTGTCCATATGTTTAACATCCATAAGATAGAGATCCAGCCAGGGCAAAATCTTATTTTCAATGGTTTCAAAGGGGGCGAAGCCAGTAGACTCCAAGGCTGTATTTATCCCCAAAGACTGGGCTGCCCGGAGAAGTGCGGAGGCGAAATCCGGTTGAAGCAGGGACTCTCCTCCTGACAATGTTAAGCCGCCGCCGGAACGCCTATAATGTGGCATGTCTTTTACCACTTCTTCCATCACTTCCTCCACGGTCACATCCCTTCCAATCACTCTGTCCTCCCCGTTCTGACGCATGGTTTGGATTGCAAAGCTCTGGGACTCTGGGTTACAGCACCACTTGCACCTGAGTGCGCATCCCTTTAAAAATACAATGGTCCGTATCCCCGGTCCGTCATGGATCGAGTACTTCTGGATATCAAAAATTCTGCCTTTTTGTTTCAAATATTCTTTCTCCATATAGACTCCTAGAATGCCTGTGTGGTTCTTGCAATGATATCATCCTGCAAGGACCTGGACAGTGTGGTGAACAGAGCGCTGTATCCGGCCACTCGGACCACCAGATTCTTGTACTTCTCCGGATGTGCCTGCGCGTCCAGAAGAGTCTCACGGCTCACCACATTAAACTGCATATGCATTCCCTTTTGGTCAAAAAATCCCCTGATCAATGCAATAAACTTCTGCAATCCTGCTGTTCCGCTCAGGGCAGATGGGTGAAATTTTTGATTGAATAAAGTGCCGTTTGAGGCTATCCCGTGGTCCAGATGTGCCACGGAGTTCACCGTCGAGGTAGGTCCGTTCACATCTCTGCCAGCAGCCGGCCCCACACCGTCCGCAATGGGCGTATTGGCCAGCCGTCCGTCCGGAGTGGCGCCCGTCTGTGCACCAAGGGGCACATTGGCGGATACCGGGTAGAGTCCTGCCTGATAAATGCCGCCCCTGGGATTTTCAAAGTGTTCCATGGGTTTTGTGTATGTATAGGCTACATCCCTGGCAAAGAGATCCACTTCTCTGATGTCATTGCCATACTTGGGCAGCTCATCAATCCATGCCAGAAGCTGGTCATACTTTGTCCTCTTTTCCGGAGATAAGGGTGTGTTCTTCACCGTCTGCGCCACTGAGGCCGCCAACTCCCGGGTGATCTCCTGTCCCGCTGCTGCCATCTGCTCCAAAATCTGTACAGTAAGATACTCTACGCGCTCTTTACTCAAGCCCTTGCCAAAGTTGTTGTCCAACGCATCCTTAAACTCCTCCAGCGTCAGCTTCTTTTCCTCAAACACCAGCCTCTTGATTGCATAAAGGCTGTCCGTGGCATTTGCGATTCCAAAACCCTGGGGGCCTGTGAAGTTGTACACCGCACCGCCCTCCTGCAGTGACTTGCCCTTTGCGATGCAGTCGTCAATCATTGAGGACTGGTAGGGGAGAGGACACCTCTGTGCATGTGCCACATCAATGCTGTTGTCCGCATTGACCATGAGTCCGATAAAGTACTTCATCTGCTCTTTATAGGCATCGTAGAAGTCGTCAAAGCTCTTCATCTCTGAGATGGGCATTGTCTCTACTCCAACCTGCTCCCCAAACTCAGCCCCACTTGAGAACACCAGCTCCAGTGGCCGCAGCATATTGAAAAATGCCGCGTCGTGCCATCCATCCGTCTTTCCGGGGCACTGAGGTTCCACACAGCCGATGATGTTATAGTTTCTGGCGTCCTTCAGTGTCACGCCTCTGCTCATCAGTGCCGGTATAATCACCTCATCGTTGTAATAAGCGGGAAGTCCGATTCCTGTCCTGGTCAGTTTCGCCGCCTTTATCAGCAGTTCGTCGGGGGAACCGTTCCACACACGGACAGATAGGGAGGGCGCCGGAAGAAATACATGCATGGAAGCCTCAATACACATAAAGGAGAGGTCATTTGTCACATCATTGCCCTCCTCATCCTGACCGCCTACGATCAGGTTCTGGAAGAGGCTGTAACCTGCAAATCCCTCCGCGCTGGCCGCATCCCTGCATTTGTTCAGATCATTCAATTTCACCCAGATACAGTCTATCAGCTCCTGTGCTGACTCCCTGGTGATCCTTCCAGCCTCCAGATCTCTCTTATAAAATGGATACATATACTGGTCAAACCGCCCCGGTGAGATCGAGTGCCCCGAGGACTCTGTCTGAAGAAGCATCTGCACAAACCAGAAGGACTGGCAGGCTTCATAGAACGTCTGCGCAGGCTTTCCCGGCACCTTTGCGCAGTTCCGGGCAATCTGGAGCAGCTCCATCTTCCTGGTAGTATCCCCGCACTGTTCCGCTTCCCTAAGCGCCAGCATGGCATACCGGTGTGCATAGTCCATGGCCGCCTGGCAGCTGATGATCACAGCCTTCAGAAAACTGGAACGCTTCTGGTAATCCCCATCCGACACGCTCAGCTTGTCCAGCTCCGCATTCGCCTGGGCGATAATGCCCTCGTATCCCATATTCAGCACCTGGTCATACTTGACTGTGAAATGACCGATTCCATTGTAAAAATAGTTACCTGGGGTGAAAATATTGTGCTTCATAGCCAGCAGAGTTTCCTCTGCCATATAGGAGGTGGCCAGTTCACTGGTGGTCTTTCCCTTCCAGTACTTATACGCCTCATGGAGCGCCTTCTTGGCCTCCTCTGATATGTAGAAAGGGTCTGCGCTCCTGTTCTCCACAGTATCAAACTCTTCCTCCAGCCAGTCAAAGGAATATTCCGGAAACACCTGACATCCCCTGGCTGTCTTCGAATTGCTGCCTACAATCAGCTCACCTGGTCTTATGGTGATGGGGAGCTCACGGCATATTTTTTCAAAAGCCTTGGCACGACGCAATATAATGGGATCCCCCTCCGTTTCCCGGTAACTTTCCGTCAGAATGACTGCTCTGTCCGATTCAATCTCAGGCATGTGGTCATACAGGTCTTCCACCAGTTTACCGATTCTGGGACTTTTCTCAATTTCTCCATCGTAGAATTTGTTCACACCAACTTCTCCTTTTCTATCTCTACTTCCCCTGTCCAATCCTCAGGAGATACTTCTTTTCCGCTAGGTAAATTATACCTCTTTTCCTCAGCCCTTGTCAATGAATTCCGTCATAAAATAACATAAATCAAACAAATCCAACATCTTCATGTTGGATTTGCAGCCATTTCTATTTTTGTTCTTTTTCTTTCCCCTCTTCTAAAATACACTCACGCAGAAGGGTAAGCGCATTTACAACGGAATACTCCCTCACCTTGTTCCTGTCTCCCTTTAGATGGAACTCCTTTACTGTAGTGCGGTTGTTCAGACAGCAGGCCATATACACAAGTCCAACCGGCTTTTCCTCGCTGCCTCCATCCGGTCCCGCAATCCCTGTGATGGATACACAGACATCCGAGCCGGTGATAAAGGCTCCGTTTTTCGCCATCTCCTTGGCAGTCTTTTCACTGACTGCCCCGCAGTCTTTCAGGGTATTCTTCTTAACATCCAAAAGCTTTCTCTTTGCCCGGTTGCTGTAGGTGACAAGTCCCTGTTTAAACACCTCGGAAACCCCAGGCACATTCGTCAAGCGGGCTGCCAGCATTCCCCCTGTACAGGACTCTGCTGTAGTCAGAGTCAGCTCCTTTTCTTTCAGCAGGGTGATAATGCTCTCCTCCAGCGTCTCATTTTCTTCCGTAGAATAGATATTGGTTCCAAACCGGTTCCTGAGCTCTTTGACCATGGGCTTAATCAACTTCTTAGCTTCTTTTTCATCCGCCGCCTTGGCAGTCACCCGCAGGTGTACCTCCCCGGTCTTCGCATAGGGGGCAATCGTCGGATTGGTCTGACTTTCAATGAGGTCTGCGATCTGAGTCTCCACGTAGCTCTCTCCCAGCCCGCATATCTTAACCATACTGGAACAGATGGTCTCCGGCTGAAGCCGGTTCAGATAAGGGAAGATATCTTTCTCAAACATGGGCTTCATCTCATTTGGCGGACCAGGGAGAAGAATCACGGACTTTCCGTCCTTTTCCATGATTAAGCCCGGCGCAGTGCCATTTCCATTGTCAACGACCGTTGCGCCCTCCGGCACCTGTGCCTGTTTCCAATTGTTATCCGTGATGATTTTAAACTGGCTGTTTTTAAAATACTCCTCAATTCTCTTTCTGGTGTGCTTATCCTCTTTCAAAGGCATTCCCATGACCTTGGCCGCAACCTCTTTTGTCAGGTCATCCTTTGTGGGTCCAAGACCTCCGCTTAAAATCACCACATCTGACCGCTGTATGGCCGTTTCCAGAGTCTGTGCCAGACGCTCCTCATTGTCCCCGACCACTGCTTGATGGTACAGGGACAATCCCAGCAGCGCACATTTCTCAGCCAAAAAAGCAGCATTTGTATTTACAATATTTCCGAGAAGCAATTCCGTCCCCACCGAAACCAACTCTACTATCATGTGTTTCTCCTCCTAATCCTGCATCCTCAATACCTGTCTGTTCTTTGCAATATAATCAACCAGCGAAATCACGGTGAGAACCAATGCCAGATAAATGAACACGGTCTCCAGCACAGCAAAGCTCTCACCCAGATCAGCAATCAGCAGAACAATCATGATGATCTGAGATACCGTCTTGATTTTTCCCCACCAGCTGGCAGCAATCACAATGCCGTTGTCAGATGCCACCAGGCGAAATCCGCTGATAATAAATTCCCGGCTGATAATCACAATCACAACCCAGCTGGGAATCTTGCCCAGCTCGATCAGGCAGATCATTGCCGCGGACACAAGAAGCTTGTCTGCCAGAGGGTCCATAAATTTCCCAAAATTCGTCACCTGGTGATTTTTCCTTGCCAGATATCCGTCCAGAGTATCTGTCAAGCTCGCGATGATAAAGATTGCAAGGGCAATATATTTGTCGTATTGCGTTATATCCACCAGCAGAAACACTACAAAAAACGGAATCAGTATCACTCTTAAAATTGTTAACAGATTTGGCGTATTCATTCTGCAATTTCTCCTATCAAATCATATTCCAAAGCTCCGGTCACCCTCACCTTCACAAAATCACCGGACACCAGTGTCTCTGAGGTATTTATGAACAGATATCCGTCAATGCCAGGGGCATCTGCAAAAGTGCGGGCCACATAAGCGTTTTCCCCTGCAACCTGTCCCTCTACCATGGCGGTCATCACCTGTCCCACCTTGTCCTTTGCGCGTTCAAAAGCGATCTCCTGCTGCAACTCCATAAGCTCATCCCTGCGTTCCTGTTTCATCTCCTCCGAAACCTGGTCCGGCATCAGGGCCGCCGGTGTATCTTCCTCCGGAGAGTAGGCAAACACCCCCAGCCGGTCAAACTCCATCTCATCCACAAATGCTGAAAGCTCCTCATGATCTTCCTGTGTCTCCCCCGGGAATCCACTGATCAGAGTTGTCCGAAGTACGATGTCCGGAATCTCCTTTCGCAGTCTTGAAACCATGTCTGCAAGCTGTTGCTTTGTGGTCCTTCTTCCCATGCGCTTCAGTATCCTGTCACTGGCGTGCTGAATGGGAAGATCCAGGTAGTGACAGATCTTTTTCTCATCCCGTATGGTCTCAATCAGCTCATCGTAAATCTCCTCCGGATAACAGTAGAGGATTCGTATCCACCGAATGCCTTTGACCTGGCACAGCTTTCTCAGCAGGATGTGAAGAGACTTCTCACCGTAGAGATCCGCGCCATATAGTGTTGTCTCCTGAGCCACCAAAATCAGCTCTTTAACGCCCTGCTCTGCCAGCTCCTTTGCTTCCGTCACCAGCTCTTCCATGGGTCTGCTGCGGTAAGAACCACGGATTTTGGGGATAATGCAGTAAGTACAGTGCTTGTCACACCCTTCTGCAATTTTTAAGTGTGCGTAGTGTCCTCCCGTGGTGAGCAGACGCTTTCTATGCTTTGCCGGTAGTCCATTCAAATCCTTGAACTCCAGAAGTCTGTGGCCGCAGAGTGCCTCGTCCACAGCCGTCAGGATATCCTCGTAGGAGGTGGTTCCAAGCACTGCATCCACCTCACAGATCTCCTCTGTGATCTCCTTTTGATATCTCTGAGCCAGACATCCGGTTACGATCAGGGCTTTACAGCTGCCTGCCTTTTTGTACTCCGCCATCTCCAGGATGGTCTGTACGCTCTCCTCCTTGGCGTCATTGATAAAACAGCAGGTGTTGATAATAATGATATCTGCCTCTGACTCATCGTCCGTCATCTGGTAACCCCTCTCATCCAAAAATCCCAGCATGACCTCAGAGTCCACCAGATTTTTGTCACATCCCAGGGATATAAATAGTAGTTTCATAAATTCTCCTTATTATTCCGCTTTCGCATTTTGATTGGTAAATGCCACCAAATCCTCCAGCTTTTTCATTGCGCTTCCGGAATCAATGGATTCTGCGGCCAGCTCTATGCCCTCCTCGATGGAGTCCGCCTTTTTGCCGATGTAGATGGTTGCCCCTGCATTCAGGAGAACTACATCCCTTCTGTGCCCTTTGGAGCCATTTAGAATATCAATGGTGATATCCGCATTTGTTCTGGCATCACCGCCCTGGAGGCATTCTAAAATCGTGCGTTTAAAACCATACTCCTCAGGAGTAATCACATAGTTGATTACCCTTCCGTCCCTGATCTCCGATACTACTGTATCTGAAGCGGTAGAAATCTCATCCATTCCATCCCTGGCATTGACTACCAGTGCACGCTCCACACCCATTATGCGCATAGCCTGGGCAAAAACCTCCGTCAAGTCCGGGTTAAACACGCCGATCACCTGATTTTTCGCTCCGGATGGATTGGACAGCGGGCCTAAAATATTAAAAATAGAACGGATACCCATCTCATTTCTGGCCTGACCGACGTTTTTCATACTCTTATGAAAAATGGGAGCGAACATGAATCCAATGCCCACCTCTTCCACCGCTTTCTCCACCAGCTTGGGCTCAGACATGATATTCACACCCAGCTGCTCCAGCACGTCTCCGGAACCGCTCTTGCTGGAGATGGCCCGATTACCGTGTTTTGCAATCGGCACACCGGCTCCGGCAGCCACAATGGCAGAGGTTGTGGAAATATTGAAGGAGAAGCTTCCGTCCCCTCCCGTCCCCACTATATCTACATAATTTTCTGCTTTTGGGGAAATATGTTCTGCCTTATCCCGTAAAACAGCGGCACACCCCACGATCTCATCCAACGTCTCACCCTTCATGCGCAGAGCGGTTAAAAACGCCCCCAGCTGGGCCTGCGTCGCCCCTCCGTCCAGCATTAAATTCATTACTCTTTTGGACTCCTCCAGGGACAGGGACCGCCCTTCTACGACTGCTTTAATTGCTTTTTTCATACTATTTATCACTCCTCATTCAATTCAGAAGCCTGTCTATCCAGGCTCCGTTAATATTTATGCAAGCAGGGTGCCTGGAAGCACTAAGGCTTACCGGACACCCCCGCTGTCATTAAGCTTCTTCCGTTATCTCAATTTCGTCCTCTGACTTCTCTTCCTCTGCCACGATCTTCAGCTTTCCCTTATTCATCTCTTCTACTGCGATAGAGAGCGGTTTTTTTCCAGAACTGTAAACCATGGGCTCTGCACCGTCGATGAGGCCTCTGGCCCTCTTTGCGGTAGCCAAAACGATGGAATAACGGCTGTTAACCACAGGAGTATCCCCCTCCTCAACCTCGCTGTTGACTACCTTCATTAAATCGGAATAAGATGGATGTAACATATTCTATTCTCCTTTCGAAAACTTTGTCATCTCTGCTCTCAACTGTTCGATAAACTCTCTATTTCTTGCCACCTTGAAGCGCTCGCTCTGGATCATTCCATGCATCTGCTCAATGGCGGTATCCAGATCATCATTGATGATCAGATAATCGTAATTCTCTATACCCTGTGCTTCCTCCACAGCCCTGGACAGTCTGGAAGCAATCACTTCCTCCGTCTCTGTCCCTCTGCCGGTAAGTCTCTTTTTCAGAGTGTCCGCATCCGGCGTCATCACAAACATGAAAAGCGCGTCAGGAAACTTTTCCTTCACCTTGAGCGCACCCTGGATCTCAATCTCCAGGATCACGTTCTTCCCCTCATTCAGCTTCTGCTCCACGTAAGGCCGAGGCGTCCCGTAATAATTCTCCACGTAGCGCGCATACTCGATAAATTCATTTTGGGAGATCATGTTTTCAAACTCCTCCACGGATTTGAAGAAATATGCCTCCCCGTCTTTCTCACCCTCTCTGGGCTTTCTGGTAGTTGCGGAGATGGACAGGGCATACTCCTCATATCTGCTGCACAGTCCCTTTACCAGTGTTCCCTTTCCGGCTCCCGAGAATCCGGAGAGCACGATTAAAGTTCCTTTTTTATTCATCCTCTTCACCCTTTATCTCTGCTCCTGCCGCGGCACAAAAACGCTTCATAATTGTATCTGTCTGAAGTGCGGACAGGATAACATGATCTTCCTGTGTGATCAAAACTGCCTTCGTCCTTCGTCCCTGGGACGCGTCGATTATACTGCCTGCTTCTTTGGCATGCTGGACCATTCTTTTGACAGGCGCCGCATCCGGATTCACCACTGCCACTACCTTATCCGGATTGACTGCATTTCCAAAGCCTATATTGATCAATCTGGCCACTGCACCCTCCTGCTATTCAATATTTTGAATCTGTTCCCGTACTTTTTCTATTTCTGTTTTTAAATTAATGGCAATATTGGAGGTCTCCAGATCATTTGCCTTGGAGAGAATGGTATTTGCCTCACGGTTCATCTCCTGGGCAATAAAGTCCAGCTTCCTTCCAATACCGCCGCCCTCCTCAAGGGCCGCCTTCATACTTTCAATATGGCTTTTCAGACGCACGGTCTCCTCATCTGTGCAGATCTTATCGGAGTAGAGTACCACCTCTGTGGCAATACGCCCCTCCTCCATCTGGGTATCCCCCAAAAGCTCCCGCACCTTCTCCTCCAGCTTCTGCCTGTAGACGGCCATCACCTGGGGATAACGCTGTTCAATATGCTCCACATCCCTGAGCATTTTGTCCAGCTTCTCAAAGAGGTCTGCCTTTAAGGCCTCCCCCTCCCGCACTCTGGACTCTACAAACTGCTCACTGGCTCCCACCAGGGCTTTCTCAAGCACGGCCCAGACTTCCTTCTCATCCGTGGTCTGTTCCTCCATGGTGAACACCTCAGGACTGCGTCCAAGAGTGGACACCTTTACGTCATTTTCCAGGCCAAAGGTCGCTGCCATCAGCTCATAGTATTTCACATACTCCGCAGCAATGCTTTCGTTGTATTTTAATGACACATTGCTCTGCGTGTAGTCCTCATAAGTAATGAAAAGGTCCACCTTGCCCCTCTGGACATAGTTTTTCAGCAGACTGCGGATAGCGGATTCAAAAAAGCCCAGCTTTTTTGGCATCTTAATATTTACATCAAAGTATCTGTGGTTTACCGACTTCATCTCCACGGTAAACTTTCTGTCACCCTGGTGGTTTTCACACCTGCCAAAGCCTGTCATACTCTTAATCATGTGCTGCTCGCTCATTTCCTATAATTTTGCGGCAAACTATGCCACATTAAAAATATTATAGTGCAGATCAAAATCTTAGTCAATCAAATTTTCAGTAACTTAATAAAACACACCTGTCGTCCCAAATCGTTTCCGGTCCGAAGGTGTGTTTTACTCATTAAAATCTAATCTTACCTGCCTTTTACTTTACACGTACTGCAATACTTCTGCTGAATTTGCTGTATATCCGTTTTCCAAATACCATCCTGTATGACCGAACTTTGAATACTTGCCTGCTTCCTCTTTTCAGACCTTTTGCTTTTACTGTCAGCCAGGATCTTTTCGGAACTTTATCTATCCTCTTATAAATCTCGTATTTACCATCGGATGAGTTTTTGATCCAGATCTGATATCCCTGTGCCTTCTTATCACGTTTCCACTTTATAATCGCTGTTTTTCTTTCATTGGATTTTACACTGATGGAAGGCTGTACCGTTGTTGTACTGATTGCTACAGGCTCTGTAAATGGTGTATATACTACTTTGCTTCCGATTTTCTTATAGCCACGTGTTTTAAAATAATAGGTAGTTGCAGGCTTCAGGTTTTTTATTGTCTTACGGTCGGTCCTGGAAGTAATCACCTTTTTATAAGTGCCGTCCTTTTTGTTGGACATATAGACCTGATTGCCGCGGTATCCTGGATACTGCTTCCATAGAAGCTTCAGAGACTTATCTTTTCTGGAAATCGCGATGATCGTCTCTTCTTTCTGTATGCCGCCCGGTTTTTCTGGCTCTTTCGGTTTCTCTGTGTCAGGCTCCTCTTTCTTCACTATCGTAAACGCTGCTTCTATTGTACCCTCATAGGTACCAAGGCCGGTAATCAGAGCCTTTCCATACCCTGCTTCTATGTTGTCCGCTCCTGGAGCTGTTTCAACTTTATAGTCTTTTCCCACCTCCAGGATCTTTCCTGTACCAGTATCTATGATTTTTATCTCAGGAAGTATCGGTTTTCCTGTATAATTGACAACGGGGATTGTAATCTCAATGCTGGAATCATTTAAAGACTTGGGAATGATCTTAAATTCCACTTCTTTTGTTCCCTGATAGTTGCCCTGACCAGTAATGCTGACTTTGCCCGTACCGATTGCTGTATTTTCAGACGCCGATACTTTTAATACCGAGTAATCCTGTCCTTCAACCAGAACCTCTCCTCTGTCTGTATCTATAACGGTTAGCTCTGGAACAATAGAGCTGCCTGTGTATACCGCATCTTTTGCCGTCACCTCAACTGTAGAATCACTGATCGCCTTTGCCAGTATTTCAAATTCGCGTGTGATGCTGCCGGTATAGAATCCTTCAGATGCGTTCTGAAAGTCTACTGTAACAGATGCCTTACCGGCATCCACATTATCTTTATAAACAATAGACTTTACCAGGGGATCTTCCCTGTCGAATCCTTCTTTTATAATCATTGGATACCCCTCAGGCCGACCTTCATAAGAGCAGTAAAGTCCCATAGTAAACGCCGGCTCCCGGGCTTTTCCGTTATAAGTAACGGATTCAATCGTCCCCTCCGTTTTTTTATATCCAAGGCCAGGATTACTGTGTTTTTCTCCCTCTACTGGATTTACAAACACAAAGTCCCATACCCCGTTTTCTCTCTCCAAAGTAGGGTGGGTTCCCCCGGTGTTTGTCTCTGACAGGGAATAGGGAGCCACCTGGAAGCTGGATATTATAGAGCCTGTCAAATATCTGGGAACAATGCTTCCTGTCCCCGATGCCCCGATATAATAGTCCTCTCCTTTTGTGTTGACGCTGACCTTTACCATTATGGTATTTGTGGTATGGCTATCAAGCCAGTCCTGCCAGTTAAATGAATCCTTCCAGCCCGTACCATTATACTTATACTGAATTTTTAAGTGATTCGCTCCACTCCACAATGCCATATTGTCAGAAGAATCTAAGATCGGCAGAGCTCCTCCCAACTCTTTGTAATTGTCTTTCTCCTTCAGATACAGATTATAGCCAGACTGACCAGACAAAAATTCTAACAGCTCCTGCTCTGTGGGATATTTGGAGTAAACTTCATTAATGTCCCAATCGTAAAATTGGGGAACCAGATCCTCATACGGAATTTCATCCGGCATTCCTTCTAAAGTATAATAATCCTCCAAATCAGAATATTTATCTATATAAGTCCTGGTAATATAATTATTGTTCCCTGTGGGCGGTTTAAGATATTGGGAACCCGGCAGGGCAAAAATCTTAATGGACTTGCGTCCGCACAAATTATTCCCTTGGTTTTCTTTTTCCAGGCGGAAGTCTACTCCCTCCTCCAGTTCCACAGACCAGTCCAGGCTAGTAATACTCACCTGTGGGGTGGGGTTACTGCTCTGTACAAAATTGCAGTTGCTGTCGTCCACGCTAATGGTCCAGTAGGAACTGTCCAGAGGACAATATTCCACCTGCGCGATCTCAGGCCAATTCCCGGACTCAGGAGGATTCTTGGTAAAGAAATCTGTGAGACTGTCTTCACCAAACGGATCAGAGGTATAGAGCAGCCCTGCAAGCTTTGGGTTCTTTAGAGTACCTCCTGTCTCATTCCCTTTAAGAGTAATCAGATAGTCTCCCGGCGAAACCCTCTGCCCATCAACCGTAACAACTGCCAGTTCAGATGGGATATGCCAGGTTCCATAGGCGAATTCATTATATACAACCGTCTCTAATTTACCGTTCACAGCTGTTGGAAATGTCACCTGAGCTTTGGACAGATCAGGCTCTGCCGCCCAGACATTCATTCCATATACAAGCAATACCGTCATACAAAAGGCGGCCAATATACATTTTTTGAAAGTAATCATTTTCTCCATAACGCTCCCTCCTGTTCCTAGCGTATCTCTGCAACTGCTTCAACAGTAGATACTTGCCAGTCAGAATCAGCCACAGCCTCTGCTGCAAAGGTCAAAGTACCTCCCGCAAATTGGCTGGGTATGTTTACGCTTGTTGTATAGCCCTTACGGACCGCTGTGCCCTTTTTAAGCGTCCATGACCATTTTACGGACGGATACGGTACGGTATTGCCAACCCCTTCCCTGCGTGACAGGTTTGCGCTCACAGAAGTGTCTGCGGACACAGACTGGGCCCAGTCCGTAATCGTTCCCCCGAAACCAAATGTACTTATGGAATCACCAGTGGGCGTAACTATGATATCTGTCGCTATCTGTACCCTAAAATACTCTCCTATATTTTTTCCGGCTGCATCTGCCGTCATGCCCATTACCAGAGCCATCAAAAATACTGCTGCCATTCCCATACTAAATCTCCGTCTGTTTTTCTTTACCATACCTGTTCCTCCTTAATAGTGGTGTCAGCCATTCAACGGGCTGAACAGTCTAAAAGTTATCCTTCTTCTGGCTCCATACACCGATCCAGAGCGCGCTTCATTTTTTGGTATGAAACCGGCTTTCTTCCAAAATAATTAACACAAAGACGGTATGCCTGCACTCCAAAATCCAGATCAGAAAACCAAATTAATTTTACGGAAAGGGGCCTGGCACTGGTAATGGTGTTCATTCCCTCCACGCCGTCCTGCGCCACAATCACGATATCCTGCTTCTGCTGTCTCAGCTTTTCGGCAAGCCCCAGCCAATCCGCACACCCCTCGGCCTGTATCTCCAGTCCCTTTTGACTGTAGCAGAGTAGGACATAATTGATGAGCTGTTCCCTTTCCCTCTCGTCACAATCACAAACAGTCACGTGCCACATAATTTCCCCCTCTCTTGCAATAACCGATATTCTGTTTGTTATCAGTATAGAGAATTTATAAGATATATACAATGATTTGGACACAACTTGCAATGTTTGGCATCAAATCGCATTGCAAAAATTGTTGATTTCTTGTAAAATAATAAAAAATAATGTTTTTATGTAATATGAATAAGGAGGAGTCTAAAATGAGAATTGCCGTCATTGACGATCTTGATATATGCAGAGAAGAACTAAAGGACTGCCTCACCCATTACTTTTTGAAAAACTACTCTGGAAAAACTCCGGTTATTCAAGATTTTTCAAGTGGTGAAGATTTTTTAGCACACTTCACACCAGAGATCTATGACATTATTTTTATTGACCAGTATCTGGATGGGCTTTCCGGAATCGAAACAGCTCGTAAAATCCGGGAGTGCGACAAGTTTGTAGCAATTATTTTTGTCACTACAAGCACGGAGCACGCCATTGACAGCTATAGTGTCCGGGCCTGTGGTTACCTGGTGAAGCCTTATGATTACTCAGATTTTGAAAATACAATGAATCTGGCGGGATTGGAGAAAATACGCAATGCACGCTATATTCAAATAGGTCAGGACAAAATTCTTTTGCGCGAAATCCTATGGTGTACTCAGGACGGTCATTACGTCCAGATACATACGGAAAAAAGAGGGACACTCCGGTATAGAATTTCCTTTGGAAAATTTTCTGTCCTGCTGCAGCCCTATCCGCAATTTTTAACCTGCTATAAATGCTGCATCGTAAATCTTGACCGGGTGAGATGTATGGATAAAGGTGATTTTATTATGGAGACAGGTGAAAAAGTGCTCTCTTCGCAGAGGGAGAAACGCAAAATTGAATGTCAGTATTATACCTATCTGTTCCATAGGGAAAGGGGGCATTATTTATAATGATTCGCATAATAGACACACTAATGGTACTGCTATTCCCATTTTTGGACTTTATTCCTTTTGGTCTGGTACGATATCGGATGTTCTGCGATAAGCTCCGGATTCCTTTTCGGTATATTGTTATTCTAATGTTTACTGTGTCTGCAGTGAACAGCACTGTTTTTTACTATATTAATCTTCCCGGCTATGAATCAGCTGCTCATTGGACAACGCTGATGCGCTACAGTTTCATGTTGGTAAATCTAATTTTTGCCTTTGTGCTGATTAAAGACAGTTTCCCAAGACTCATGTTCACCTACCTGCTATTTTTGGCCTGGTCATTCTTTGTATATGGAAATGCCAACTTTATCGAGAGCTATTTCTTTTGGGATTTTTCGGAACGCCACCCTTATCTTGTATACAATATCGCCCGGGTTCTGATCTATCTCATTACCTGTCCGTTCATGTTCCATTTTTTCAATCATACAGTCACAGATGCACTGAATATCCATGACGAAAAAATGTGGAGGTATTTATGGAAGATCCCATTGTTCTCCACACTTTTCGGCATGCTTTACTGTGTGACGGATGACGTATACGCCTATGCTACATGGCAGTTTTTGGCTTCCCGCTACTTTATGCTTCTGGGCGCCTGTTATGTGTCCTATGTTGCCCTTAGAGTACTGCAGGTTTCCCGCAATCAGGCGCACCTGGAAGAAGCCCTGAAGTTCGCTGCCATGAGTCTGATGGCACAAAAAAAACAGTATGACAGGCTTTCCACACACATGGAAGATATGCGAAAGGCCCGCCATGACTTACGACAGCATCTGACCGTTGTACAGTCCTATCTCAATCGAGATGACAAAACTGGGCTTGCTGAGTACATAGACATTTACAAAAGTGAACTACCTGCAGACACCCTGGATCTCTACAGCCGCAATGATGTGTTAAATGCCGTAATCTGCTATTATGCGGCTTTGGCCCGAAGAGATAAAATTCAATTTGATGCAAAGGTAGATTATCCGGAAAGCAGCCCTTTGACCGACACGGATGTCACGGTACTGTTGGGCAATCTATTAGAGAATGCTTTAGAAGGCAGCCAGAAGGTGAAAAAAGACTTTAAATATATTAAGCTCTGCATAAAATGTCAGGATAAAGCCTCTGTCCTGATTCTGGTAGATAACTCCTGCGAGGGGACCGTGATATTCGAAAATGGAACGCCCCTGTCCTCCAAGCGGGAAGGATTTGGGATAGGTGCGTCCTCCATCCGAGAAATTGCATCCCGCTACAGCGGAAGGGTTCTTTTTGAGCAGAGGAGCGGGGTATTCTATGCATCTGTGTATCTGAAGATTATATAAATATAACCAGATGATTTTTATTCTTTAAAATAGATTGGGACTGAAAACTGGCTTCTGCACTGCACTCCTGCTGGTCTTTGGCTAAAAAGTACAGGTAGAGGTATTGTTCCTTTTCATATTTAATATAAAGCACTTCTTAGATTTGTTTGTTCATATACTCTCCCCTCTCGTGCAATAGCTGTTCCTATCAATATAACATTTCTGCTTCCAAAAGGTCACAGATTCCTTTGTATTTCTTTTCATTACCCGGATTTTCTGCTATACTTATCTGCAGAACTTATATAAAAAGGAGAAGACTATGGCATTAGACGGAATTGTAATCGCAAATATGGTGAAGGAATTAAATCATACCATAACAGGCGGTAAAATCAATAAAATCGCACAGCCGGAAAATGACGAGCTGCTGCTGACCATAAAAAACAACAAAACCCAATACCGGCTGCTGATCTCTGCCGGGGCAAGCCTGCCGCTCATCTACTTTACAGAGAAAAACAAAACCAGTCCCATGACTGCCCCCAACTTCTGCATGCTGCTGCGAAAGCACATCGGAAGCGGCCGGTTCACCAGGATCTGGCAACCCGGACTGGAGCGGATTATTCATTTTGAAATTGAGCATCTGAACGAGCTGGGCGATTTGTGCAAAAAGGACCTGGTTGTGGAAATCATGGGAAAACACAGTAATATCATTTTCTGCGATGATAAGGGTATGATTATTGACAGTATAAAACATGTATCTGCCCAGATGAGTTCTGTGCGGGAGGTGCTGCCGGGAAGAGAATACTTTATCCCTGCTACCCAGGAAAAGGCAGATCCTCTGACGATTCCGGAGCACACCTTTGCTGAACTCGTATGTTCAAAGCCCATGCCCATTGCAAAGGCCCTCTACACCTCCCTGACGGGGATCAGTCCCCTGATTGCGGAAGAACTCTGCCACAGAAGTTCCATTGAATCCTCCCAGAGCGCAAACACTCTGTCTCCCCTTGAGCAGACTCACCTGTTTCACATCTTTTCACTGCTTATGGAGGATGTGAGGGAGGGGAATTTTTCACCGCGCATTATTTTCGATGGAAATGAGCCTGTGGACTTCTCATCCGTCCCCCTGACCCAGTATGCGGACTTTGCCGCAAAGGAATTTTCTACCATCTCTGAGGTACTGGAATCCTATTATGCGGTAAAAAATACAATCACCCGGATCCGGCAGCGTTCTTTTGACTTACGCCGAATTGTCTCCACTGCCCTGGAGCGGAACCGCAAAAAATATGACCTCCAGCTAAAGCAGCTGAAGGATACGGAGAAACGGGACAAGTACAAGGTTTACGGGGAACTGATCAATACTTACGGATACAATCTGGCTCCTGGTGCAAAGAAACTGGAGGCACTTAACTACTATACGGATGAGATGGTGACCATTCCTCTGGATTCCACAATGACTCCCCAGGAAAATGCCCAGAAGAATTTTGATAAGTACAATAAGTTAAAGCGAACCTACGAAGCTTTAAATAAACTGATTCTGGAGACAAAGGAGGAGATCGAACACCTGGAGTCCATCAGCACTGCCCTGGATATCGCGCTCTCAGAGGAGGATCTTGTCCAGATCAAGGAAGAGCTGACCGAGTACGGCTATATCCGGCGCAAATATACGGGCAAGAAGGTCAAAATCACCTCCAGGCCTTTCCACTATATCTCCAGTGATGGCTACCACATGTACGTGGGCAAAAATAACTTTCAAAATGAAGAATTGACCTTTAAAGTCGCTACCGGCAATGACTGGTGGTTCCACGCCAAGGGCGCTCCCGGCTCCCACGTTATTGTAAAGGCCGGCACAGATGAGCTTCCCGACTCTACCTTCGAGGAAGCTGCCAGGCTGGCGGCCCACTATTCCAGGAACAGTAAGGCGGAAAAGGTAGAGATTGATTACATTCAGAAGAAACACGTCAAGAAAGCAAACGGCGGAAAACCCGGATTTGTCATTTATCACACCAATTACTCCATGGTAATTGATACGGACATTTCAAATATACGTCAGGTTGAAAATTGAATTTTAGGAGGAAATACCATGAAGATAACGAGAATCCCTCTCTCAGGCGCTGTAAACACCAGGGATCTGGGAGGGTTTGAAACCACGGACGGTCATAAAATACGCCCAAAAAGACTTTTGCGAAGCAGCGAGCTCTCCGAAACCACTCTGGAAGACCGAAGAATTCTAAAAGAGGAGTACGCACTCAGGACGGTAGTAGATTTCCGTACTGGCCTGGAGCGGCAGGAAAAGCCTGAAATTTCCCTGCCGGATACTGTATTCTGTCATCTTCCCATCATGGATGAGAGCACGATGGGAATTACCCATGAATCCAAGGAAGACCGGCAGCTCTTTACCGGCCTCTTCACAGAGCTGGCGAAGAGGCGGCAGTCACCGGAAGAATACATGACTTCTATCTACCGTTCTATCACAGAGACAGAATTTTCCAGATCCCAATACGGCTCCTTCCTGAAACTGCTGGAAAACCAGACGGAAGGCTCTACTCTCTGGCACTGCAGCGCCGGAAAAGACCGGGCCGGTCTGGGAACTGCCCTGGTGCTTCTGGCTTTGGATGTCCCCAGGGAACTGATTGTGGAGGACTATCTCATGACAGGCGTTTTTCTCAAAGACAAGATAATGGCTGCGGCAAATATACTGGCCGACAAACTGCCTGATACAGATACCTTTGCTCTGGCAGACTGCCTGCTGGGTGTGAAAGAGAGTTATATTGACAGTTTGTTTGATATCATAGACGCCCAGAGCAGCTCTCCCGCTGAATTTTTGGAAACCGCTTTTGGACTGGACCACAGCCGTCAGAAACATTTAAAAGAAATTTATTTAGATTAATTTTATTTTTTTTCATTTTCCTGCAATAAAATGGTCTGCTCATGCATTATATAGGCAGAAAGGGGAAGAAATGATTCTATTTTGTGTAATTCCGGATGAACAAAAGAAGCATCCCAATCTATGTACTGCCCTGGATGATACCCTCCTACCACGGATCGCCGGTGGAGATATGCAGGCTTTAGAATCCCTCTATTACCATACCTACCAGGCTGTGTATGGATATCTCCTCTCCATCCTGAAAAACCAGCACAATGCCGAGGATGTTCTTCAGGACACATACATAAAGATCAGAGCCAGCGCCCATCTCTACAGGGCCCAGGGAAAGCCGCTGGCATGGATCTTTACCATTGCCAGAAATCTGGCTTATATGCAATTGCGAAGGGAACAGCAGATATCTGTATATCGATATGAAGATCTGCAGAACCATCTGGACTTCTCATCCATTGAGGATAAGGAGACAAAGCTGCTGCTGGAGGCCGCTTTCTCCATCCTCACAGATGAGGAGCGGCAGATCATCATTCTCCATGCCAACACAGGCATGAAGCATCGTGAGATCGCCTCCCTGTTATCCCTTCCCCTTTCCACTGTACTGTCTAAGTACAGCCGTGGTATGAAAAAGCTGAGAAAGCACCTGGAAGGAGGCGAATCCCCTTATGAATAAAAGAATGGAAGACACTCTTGCAAAGGGTATAGGGGATATTGCCCCGGACGTATATTCCAAGATCATCAACGCACCGTTTTCAGAGACTGCCTCTGAGGACTGGCTGCCCCAGCCGGCCTCCAGGTCCAAGGCTTTGTACCGCACTGCAGCAGTCCTGGCCGCCTGCCTGATTCTCCTCTTAGGAGTTATCTATTACTCAGGCAATCTGCTCACGGACACGGTAATCAGTCTGGATGTCAATCCCAGCCTGGAGCTTAAGGTAAATAAAAAAGATTTGGTTCTAGATGTAACTCCACTCAATGCAGACGGGGAAACAATCCTGGCTGGTATGAACCTGTATAAAACAGATTTGGATGTGGCTGTCAACGCACTGATCGGTTCCATGGTTCGAAACGGATATATCACAGAACTCACAAATACGATTCTGGTCTCTGTCTCAAACAAAGATACCGTAAAGGCGGATCAGATCAAAGATTCCATTGTTCTGGACATCCGGGAAACGCTATCTCAGAGTGATATCTCAGCTGATATCTATGAACAGCAGATTTCTGAGACAAAAGATATTCAGGAGATTGCAAAAAAGTACGGCATATCTGTGGGAAAGGCCTCCTTCCTCCTGAAACTGACGCAGCAGGATGCTTCTCTCTCACTGGAGGAGCTGGCACACATGTCCATGGAAGAAATCGCAGAGATCATCCGCAGCCGGAAAATTGACATATCCGGCTTTGCCGGATATGAAGCCGATGAAAGCCTGATGGAGAATTTGGAAGAAATCCTCGAAGAAGAACAGGAAAGCCAGAAAAAAGGCAATCCGACAGATGCTCCTTCGGTTAAGGAGAATCCCCGTTCAGTCCAGAATCCCAAAAGCAATACCTATGGCTCAAAGGGTGATCCCGATGATTGGGACGACAGCTTTAATGATGATTATAATAGCAGCCATGACGACGATGACGACGATTACCATGACAGTGATGACTATGACAGTGACGACGACTATGATGATGACTATGATGATGACGACTATGATGATGACTATGATTAGCAATTCGAAATATGTGTTCGTACACATTATTCAATTTAATGGAAAGGAAAATGAGCTATGAAGACGAAGAAAAGACTTTCAACATTATTATGTATTACTGCTGTATCCTTACTTATAGGAATGACCGCTGCGGCCGCTCCAAAAGCAGAATCTATTTCCATCGAGGACTCCAAACGTGTGCTTCGGGTTGGACAGAAACTGAAATTAGACAGTGAAATCCTGCCGGATGAGGCAGAGGTAAGAGACAGGAACATTATCTGGACCAGCAGTAATCCCAAGGTTCTGAGGGTTTTGGAGAAAAGAGATGATGATACAAAAATAAAGGCATTAAAAGCAGGAAAGGCTAAAATCACCGTACGGATCAAAGGTACAAAGCTGTCGGCCTCACGTACTTTTACGGTAAAAAAGAAAACTAATTCTTCTGCCTCCGATCTAAAATCAAAGTACACCAAAAAGATAGATGCCCAGGCAGCAAAAGCAGCAAAATACGAAGCTGAAATCTCCTCCCTTCAGCTCCCCACAGACTTTACGGAACGCCGTGTTCTTTACTACACCTGGGAAAATAAGCTGGATAAGGTAAGCAACGCTCTGGATGTAATAGAAGACGATATTGAGGACGATTACCATGCCGGTAAGATTTCCCGTGCTGTCTACCGTTCTCTGGACAGGAAAACCGAATCTGCTGAAGATTATGTGGATGAAGTGGAAGATATCCTGAATCAAGTATTTCAGTACGAATTTGACGATTAAGGCCCAAGGAGCCTTTGCCACATAGCCGTAACGGCTATGGAGCAAAGGCTCCTTTTTTAGCTCCGTGGTCTTTTGTGTGTAACCAGTATTGAGGCCAGAAAGGCAGTGATTGGTACCGTGAGAACAACCCCCAGACTTCCGGAAATACCCTGCATGATTTCTATGCCGATATTGTAGGAGTTCAGCAGTTGATTGGCGCTTAAGTCATATGCATAGTTAATCATCAACGTGGTAATCGATCCTCCCACATAGGCCAGAATCGAAGTGTTTTTAGAAAAAGGCAATAAAAATGGAGCACAGAAGAATTATAATGACCACAGCCAAAACAATCCAGTTCAATATCTTTTGCCTTCGTGTCAAAGGATTTTTCATAAAATCCGCACTTGTCTTTATTGGCTGAAACTCCTCCAAAAGTTTTTTTGCTGCCTCTTGGTCTGCCTCTGAAACGAAAATATCTTCCCCTGTGACAGAAGTGCCCATATAAATATTCATGACTCCCCCCTGGCTGTAGGCAGCAATATTGTTTTCCTTTAAAATCTGTACAATCTGTTCCGCCTCTGCCCTGCTCTGTGTTGACGTGATTTTTATAAATTTATCTTTATCCATACGATCCACTCCTTTACTCTGAATATTTGCGTTCCTGCTTTTCTTTCTTACTCTGCGCCAGTCTTCCCAATATTTCCAGGCAGGCAAAACACAGAACCGATATTCCTAAGAAAAACAAGATTACATATTTTGTGATGTTGACATTCCCGCTCAGTTTACGGCTGAGAGCCACTGCATAAAAAGCAGTGAATATTCCCGAAAAAATGATGCCTCCCAGTAAGTTCTGAAGTGTACTCATCTTCCATCCTGTTTTTGTCCACATTCCACTTTTGATACATCCAATCAGAAAACTCCCACCACCGGCAACAAAAATAATTGTTTCACCAAGTACATTTCCCAAGTCTCCTTTCCATATCAACTCTGCAATAATCACTATCATGCAAACTACAAACATGACGTAGAAACTGTATGTGCCAATTCTAAATGCAACCCACTCCTGCCTCTCATCAAGTCCACTTTTCTTCATCAGCTCTCCTCCTCCCAAAACAGATCATTTAATGTTTTGCCAAGTTCCCTGCAGATGGCTGTACAAAGTCTTAATGTGGGATTGTAAGCACCCGCCTCAATCATTCCGATGGTCTGCCTCGCCACTCCCACCCGGTTCGCCAGCTCTGTCTGTGAGATACCCTTTTCCATGCGCGCCATCTTCATTTTCAGATTCTTCATATCCCTCCTCCTCGTCTCTCTTTTGCGACTCCCCTGCTTATATCTTAAGCCCATGTTCCTCTATGTCTAAAGTATACTCTCGGCCCTAACGAATGTCAAATATATATTGCATTTACACAATATATATTTCATTAAAAATCTTATAAATTAAAGATATAAAAAAATTATCCATGGAAGAGTCCAATTTTGACTTTTCCACGGATAACATTTCCGCCACACCGTTTCCCCCGTCTCATTTGCCTGACGCGCAAGCTTGTGCGCTTATAAAAAACAGCACACGATTAATGCACAAATATAGTTTAAATCCTCCTGCCGGAAATGCCTGGTCTGAAGGCTCATGGCATTGGCTGCTGAAACCGCCACTCCATAGCGCAGTATCTCCTGTATGCCATAATCCCTGTAAAGTCCCACCGCTAAGGCCGCTGTCATGAAGTCCCCGCAGCCCACGGTGTTCACCGCTGAGATAAGCGGGGGCTGGCCAAGATAAACGCCCTCTTCTGTGACCATAACAGCCCTTTACTTCCGAGAGAAACCACTACTGCTTCCGGCCCTCTGTCCCGCAGTTTAATAGCTCCGGCAATAATATCCTCCAGTTTTGATAAAGAGGCTCCGAGCAGCGTTTCCAGTTCATCTATATTGGGCTTGATTATCGCAGGACCTGCTACCAATCCCTTTTCCAATGGAATCCCGCTGGTATCCAGTATCCCCCTTTTCCCTTTCTTTGTTTGGTATTTACTTATATTTTTCAAAAAATGTTTCCATTGGCATAGGTCTCGCGAAATAATATCCCTGTCCTTCATCGCATCCCATCTCTGCCAGCAGCCGACACTGCTCTCTTGTCTCTATTCCTTCGCACAGGGCACGGCATCCCAGTTCATGGATCATCCCTATCAGTTTTTCTAAAAATGAACGTCCTCTCTCTGTTTTTAGGCAATCCAGCATGAAGACACGGTCGATCTTTACCACGCTTGCTGGCATATTGATCATTAAATTCATAACACTGTAGCCGCTTCCAAAGTCATCTACCGAGGTATAGAATCCTTCTTTCCTCAATCGCTCCATTACCTTGGCTGCCACATTCGAATTATTAAAATATGCAGTCTCTGTCAATTCAAATTCCAGAGAAGAATGTTTAACTTGATAACGGTCCGCGATCTCAGTCAATGCATCCTCAATCCCCTCGCGAACCACATCCACAGCTGAGAGGTTAATACTGATTCTGACTGCGCTGGACAGTCCCTTACTTTTTTGCTCCGCAAGCTTAGCACAAACGGTATCCAATATAAAAAAGTCTAATGCCGTAATAAACCCATTGCCCTCAAACACAGGAATAAATTCGTCTGGATAAATATAGGAGTTATCTTCCTGCCTCCACCGTACCAACGCTTCAGCTCCACAAAGCTTATTCCCCGTCAGTTCTACTTTGGGCTGAAGCCACACCTGAAAGGCGTGATCTTTTAACGCGTTGTCCATTGTGGCAATAATCCGGCTTTTCATCGTGCTTTTCCGTGTAATCTCGTGTCCATATATACAGATCTCATTTTGGATGCTTTGATCAATGTATTTGCGTGTTATATTCGCACGGTCAATAGCCGTGTCAATCTTCGCACATGAGCGATCCAGAAAATAAACCCCTGCACGCAGTACAATCTTAATATTTTCAATTTTAGCCTTCTGTTCCGCACAAAATTGTTCCGTTATATCCTTTATACTCTGAGTTAATTCCTCAGGAGATTTCTTCCAGGGTACCAATGACAAAAAGACATCCGCTGTCACTCTTGTGTGGTGAGTCTTTTGTTTCTCATTCAAGAGCGGCAGTTTTTCCGACAATGCTTTTAATATGTTGTCCCCCTCCTGATATCCCAAAATTTCATTTATATATTTGAAATTTTGGATATCAATGGATATGATGGCCCAGCCACCTCCATCCTTATCTACGATTTTTTGACCAATTTCCCTGAATTTTTCGTAACTTAACAGACCAGTCAGTATGTCATTATCACTAACCGGCACTATAGCAGTGGAATCCGTGATATTATGAAAAGCAAACACGCTCACCACATTCTGCTCCAGGATGCCAAGCCATATATTAATCTCCACCGTTCTCCCCGCGTCTTCCGTATCCTTTGCAACAGAAAAAGACATTTGTATAAAGTGTTTGCCATCTTCAAGATTATCCAACAGATTCTTTCTGCTGGTAAATTTAAGATACTGTGTTTTATTTTTCTCATCCATATAACGCTCCGCATAATCCCGGTTAATCCCTGTATAATTGCCGGCCACACCCACCAGAGACCGGAACTTCCCCTCTGTCTTCAGAGCCACATAGGAATCCTTCTGGATGTCTACAAAATAAATATTGGAATAATCGTTTGCGATTAATACAAATGAGTCTGACAGTATTCGAAAAAGAGCTGCCCACTCATTCCGATTTTCAGATAAATCAAGGGCAGATCTCCTCTCTTTTGAACGCGTTATCATATTCAACAGGGTGTCATTTCTCACCTGGTAGAGGGTTTTCTCGTATTGGCTCCGGTAATAAATATTGGTGCTGTGCATATACAGGCACTTGCCCCGCCCTAATTTTTGTATGCATACCAAAGTCATTTCCATTGGAATGCTGCACGTTTTCAACTCTTCTTTCCAATCCAGCCATCCATAACAGCTAATGATACTGATACCGCGAATCACACGCTTGCGCACAAACTGCATATCCCTAATCAACAATCCTTTATTCTTTTCCTGTTGTCTTTTCAGGTACGCTACTGCTTCCTCCCTCTGATAAATCACCTGGTGTTCCTCTTCAAATAAGGTAAAAGTATTATCCAAAAGGTACGCTATCTTTTCATCGTCCCAGTTCTCAAGTATTGTATGGAGAAGCTCCGATGCCATTGCAACTACATCAACGTCATTTAAAAGAAGAGTTGTATATGTATCAGACTCACCCTCAGAAATGCGTTTTCGCCGATCCCTGCAGCAGTTTTCAACGTAATACTGCCGTTTCTCCTCATACATGTCAGCTTCCGCCTCATTGATGATCTCCTCAAGATAGACCGCCTGACCGGACCAGCTTACACCTATAGAGGCAGTGTTTGCATGTCTTTCATCCCCCTGCAGACTATGCCTCAATTTTTCAGCTTGTTTCCGAAATATTTCCTCCCGAATGTCATTACATAAAACGACAAATTCATCCCCGCCTGTCCGGTAAACATCAGCAGGGGGAAACACCTTTGAAATTTTTCCTGCCGCGTCGCGTAAAAGCTGATCACCTGCTGAATGTCCTACCGTGTCATTCAGCTCCTTCAAACCGTTTACATCCGCAAAAATTATTCCAAACCCCACATCAACCAGCCCTGACTCACCGGAGTGTATTCTGGCATTGAGCTGTTCAATTTTATGAATAAACGCGTTCCTGTTTTTCACTCCTGTCATTTCATCCGTATAGGTCATCTTACGCAATTTCTCAGTTGCTTTTTTGCGTGTCAATGCACTTTGTATAAAATAGGCAATCAGCTGCAGGATCTCGGTAATATTTCCTCCGTTTTCCAGTGGTGGATTGTCAATACCCAAAAAACCGGATAAAACTCCCTGTTCAAACAGAGGCACTGCAATCAAGGCATGTATCCCCTGCCTCTTAAGCCGGTTATATTCCTCAGGCTCGGTGTCCTTATGCGTCTCCAAATCTTTGAGTACATATGGCTTTGCCTGCAGAAAACCTGCAATCCAGTGGTGACAGATAACTGTGGGTATAGATTGAAGCTCCCGCAGCTCCGATGGAATCCCGGGAGCACACCATTCATAGGTATTGGACATCTTCTTTCCACATATTTCAAATATATAGGTCCTGTCTCCCCTCAAGCGCTGACCAAGTTCTGCCAGCACCATATTGATGGTTTCTTCCTCATCTTCCGATTCCTGCATCTTTCGGGCACAGTCCATAGCCACCTTTTCGTTTTCAAACATGGTTTGGATCTGCTGCTCCTGATTTGCCACCCTGGTGATATCCAAAGCGATTTCCATGCGCACTTCTTGTCCACCGTATTCCACCAGCCTATCCTTCAGAAGGTATTGGCGCCCTGTCACCTCATTGTGGGTTTCCCATTCATAATATTTATCCCTGCTCAGCAGATGGTTTGTGCAGAAGCTGCACGGGGATTTTTTGTTCTGCAGTACCTCATAGCATTTTCGTTTTGCTATCCCTTCCCTGTTTTCCAGCCCAAACTGGTGCATTCCGCATTCATTGATATAGAGCAATTCGTAGGTATGAATGTCGGACAGGTAGATTAATTCATTTAGTCCATCTAATCCCTTTGTAAATTCATCCATATTTTATATTTCATCCATCTTCATCATATAATACTAGTCATCATTGTGTATTTTGTGCCTTTCTGCTTACAGCCATTTTCGCAGAATCTGCCCCAACTGTTCCATGTCTACGGGCTTTGCCAAATGACCATTCATACCCGCCTCTCTTGTCCTTTTCCTGTCATCCGCAAAGGCGTTGGCTGTCATTGCTATGATCGGGAGACTTTTTACATCTTCCCGCGAAAGCTTTCGGATTTCTTTGGCCGCAGTGCATCCGTCCATGACCGGCATCTGCATATCCATAAAGACCAAATGATAAGTACCTGGCAGGGCATTTTCCACCATTGCTACCGCTTCCTTACCGTTTTGTGCCGTATCCACCGCAGCTCCGGTACTTGACAAAAGTTCCACCGCAATTTCACGGTTCAACTCATTATCCTCCACTAAAAGAATACGCTTGTCCTCATAGGACCCAGCGAGCAGCGGCAACGGCTCCAGCATTTTGCTTTTACCGTCCATGAGCTGCTTCAGCTTAAATACCAGCCTGGAGCCAAAAAGCGGCTTCGTGATAAACCCATTTGCCCCCGCCAGTCTGGCTACATCCATCTGCTCTGATAAATCATAAGCTGAAATTATAATAATAGGAAACTCCGCCCCCGCCTTCTCCCGAATTCTCCTGGCAGTCTCAATTCCGTCCATTCCAGGCATTTTATAGTCCAAAATAGCTGTAAAGTATTCTGCCCCATTTGCCTGCGCCTGTTCTATTTTTTCTATGGCTGCCCTTCCATTGGTCACCCACTCTGCCGCTATGCCCAGCTCTTTTAGCCTCTCGCAAGTACTTTGACAGACAGTCTCATCGTCATCCGCAATTAAAATCCTGAGCCCGGCGAAAGTGCTCTCATCCAATGGCTCCTCCTGAATCTGCAGACAGACCGTAACTGTGAACCTGCTTCCCACCTCATAGGTGCTGTTCACCTCAATCGTGCCGCCCATCAATTCAGCGATACTCCTGCAGATAGACAGGCCCAAACCTGTGCCCTGCACGGATTGGATTCTAGTATCCTCAGCCCGCTCAAAGGGGTCAAACACCCTGTTTAAAAAATCTGGCTTCATACCGATTCCGGTGTCGGATATCACAAACTGATAGAAGGCCTTGTGCGGCTGTTCAGAGGGCCTTTCATTGATCTCCAGCCGGATCTTTCCACCTTTGGGCGTATACTTTACCGCGTTTGACAGAAGGTTCAGCAGAATCTGCTGAAGCCGCTGCATATCGCTAATAACGATTTCATGGGCAACACTGTTTACATAGGTCTTAAATACTAAATCCTTGTGGTTTATCTCAGGCTGCACCATGGTAACCACTCCCTGTACAAGTTCCCCCAGATTCACCTCTTCCTCCGCCAGAACAAGACGTCCGCTCTCGATTTTTGACATGTCCAGCACTTCATTAATGAGACTCAGCAACAGCTTAGAGGAGACTGTAATCTTATCCAGGCAATCCCTGATTCTCTCCGGATCATGAACGTGAGACGAAGCAATGGCAGTCATTCCCAAAATCGCATTCATTGGTGTACGGATATCGTGGCTCATTCGGGAGAGAAAGTCTGACTTCGCGCGGTTTGCGCGTTCAGCTGCCTTCAGAGCCGTATTGAGCATGTCTGTGCGCTCTTCCAGTTCCCTCTTGAGTTCACGCAGCTCGGTGATATCTGTAACATCAATAAAGACGGTCAGATAAACCGGGTCGGAAGCTATAAAATCAATGCAGGTGCTATGAATCCGGAACCATCGTTCTTTATGGTATTTATCTTTCAAACATATGGTTTCGTCAAAAGGTTCCCCCCTGCGGAGCCGGGAATGGCTGGCTTCGATTATGGCACGGCTTTCCGGCTGCAGCCAGGCGTATACATCAAAGGTCTCCAGGCGGCTCATATCCAAATCAAACATATCATTGATCCGTTCGCTGGCATCTACCATAACAATTCGGTCAGGCAATATGCGGTGTTTGACTATAAAACCCGGTATATTTTCATAGGCTACCGCTTTTTCCTGCTGAATCTGCATCAAATCAGTGACATCCACCATAGTGGTATAAGCCAGCTGCCTTCCATCCTGGTACTCCTCTGTGAAAAACCCCACCATTTTTACCCAGCGTGTGGAACCGTCCGGAATTTTAAGAGGCAAAAATAGTTCATAACTTTTTTCACCTGCCCCATACATCTCCTGAATCTTTTCATGTATTTTTTCCCAGCTCCCTTCCCTCCCCTTGAAGTACTCGTCACAGTGGTTATGAAACTGCGCTTCATAGTCTGATTTGGTATATCCTATGAGCTGGTAATAAAACTCGTTAGCCCAGACTACAGTGAAATGTTCGTCTACCAGATGCCGGCTGACACTGACCTTCATGGCCTGCATTAACATTTCCTGTTCGTTTTTCATCTGAACCAGCTCTGTCACATCCGTCATGACAGTGTAAGTGCTGCGGTATCCATCGATATATTCGTCTGTAAAGTAGCTCGACAGCTTGACCCAAAAGCTCGATCCATCTTCATACTTCATGGGCGCGATTATATCATACTGGTTGCCTCCCTCCTCCAGTACTCTGGAGACCGTTTTTGTAAGCATCTCCCATCCCTCTGGGTTGTTCCCGTAATACTCGTCAGGATGGTTATGAAAAAGGGCTTCATACCTCTCCTTGGGATAGCCAATCAGCTTATAGTAATATTCATTGGCCCAGACACAGGTGAAATGTTCATCAAAGATATGCTTGCTCACACTGACTTTCAGGATACTCATTAGCATCTCCTGTTCGTGTATGATCTGCTCCAGGTCCTGACGGGTTTTCTCCTGTTCCAAACGCGCCTGTTCCTGCTCTCTGCGTGACTCCACCATCTGGGTTACATCCGTCAGGGTAGTGTATGCAATCTGATAACCGCTGCTATATTCTTCTGTAAAGGCTGCCTGAAGCTTGACCCAAAAGGATTCCCCATTCGGTCGAATCAACGGCAGATAAACCGTGTTTCCTTTTTCCCCTTTATCCAAAGATTCTCTGACGGATCTCACAAGCTTCCGGAGGCTACTTGTATTATTGTGAAAATATTCATCCGGCCGGTTATGAAAAAGCTCCTCAAATTCAGCCTTTGAATAGCCAATCAAGTCATAAAAATAATCATTTGCCCAGATACAGGTGAAATGTTTATCCAACAAATGTTTGCTCACGCTGACGCCTAAAAGGCGCATCAGAGTGTTATATTCATAACCGCTTTCTATTTGTTTACATTTGTGGCCTGCAGCCTCTATTCCATATTCGTCCGTCATCTTTATACCTCCTAAGCCAATGACCCTGACTATTTAGAAACACCGGAATTCATACGGCTTGTTCATATTATATTCTTTTATTATATCTGATTTCCCCATAAAAGGCAATGAGATATACCCATAGTCACAGCGTTAACTTCCTGCCCTTCGCTTAAGAATTAATATAATGAGGGTGTCGGTTAATACCGATTTTTAACCCCTGATAGGCAGGGAAGAGACAATCCCGCAGAATTCAGGATTTTACAAGATCCTGATTCTGTAAGGGACTGTCTCTTCCTTTTCATAGTTCTTATTTTGGGGCGCAAAATCCCCTTGTTGGGGGCTGGAAGCGCTCCTTAGATTAAGCTGACAGGATCGTATCTGCCGCAGCTCTCTCCCGTCATGGCAGATGTTCTTCTTTAAAGGCACGGGTCTTCCGCTTTTCATGGTCCTGGAGCTTGATATAGCTTTTACTCCCCTTTTCTTTTAGATACAGCAGGTTCTTCTCACTGCAGTAGCCGCTGTCAGCGGTCACTGCCCCCAGTGAATCTCCAAAGGCTCTCTGATGCTTTTCCAGGACAGGGACCAGTGTATTGGCTACTGTCCTTTTGTCAGCCAAATAAAGGCAAGATCCCTCTGGCACAGGTCTATGATACGGTCACCCGCCCTGACTCCACGCATGTTTGCGTAAACAACAACAGAATACGGCATAATTGGATTAAACCCGGTTCTTCCCTTCTCTGAATAACAGGCCAGAAGATCCGAAAAATCTAAATCCTCCTTCACTTTTTTCAGGGTATAGACTGGATCGTCATCAGGTAAACTCAATTCGAAAAAATAAAGTTGATTTTCTGTTACCCAATTTCAAAAAAGTTGCTATAATAATCTT
Organism: Ruminococcus sp. 8Y-12; assembly: GCF_058119865.1. NCBI lineage: Bacteria > Bacillati > Bacillota > Clostridia > Eubacteriales > Oscillospiraceae > Ruminococcus > Ruminococcus sp. 8Y-12. The sequence continues at coordinate 3,756,951 of NZ_CM176623.1, forward strand.
ATTTAAGCATAGTTCCATTTTTTCTTTTAGGGCAAAGTGTTTCAGGGGAAGGTGTGACTCGGCTGAGTCACACCTTCCCCTGTTTAGAACTGCTTATTTCCCCACAGCCCCTTTCGCTTATGCCTTTTTCCTGAAATATTTACTCCATTTTCTTTCGCCTTTTACTCCACTATTACTCCATTCTATTCAGCGAAAATTTTCGTATTTTCAAGACCCATACATTTCTATGAGATTTCAGCCTCAATTATTTCTGCACAATATTGATAATCTTCTTGGGAACATAGATCTCTTTTACAATTGTTCCTGTCAGTTTTTCGGCCACAGCCAGTTTTCCGGCAGCAATGGCCTCTTCCCTGGTACTCTCAGCCGGAATGCTGATGACAGCTCTTGTCTTTCCGTTGATCTGAACCGGAACCTCAATCTCATCGTCTTTCATGGCCTCCTCGTCATGCTGGGGCCACTCATTCTGAAATACAGACTCGCTGTGTCCCAACTGCTCCCACAGTTCCTCCGAGAGGTGGGGTGCAAAGGGGGCCAGCAGAAGCACTGCTGTCTCCAGAGTTTCTTTGTCAATACCACCCTCCCGCTTGGCCAGATCGATCATCTTATTGTTGCACTCCATAAAGCCTGAAATAACAGTATTTAAACTGAATGTCTCCAGGCGCTGTGTGATCATGTGAACCATGGTGTGACGAAGTTTGAGCATCTCTTTGGATGCCTGCACATTCTTATCCTTATTCTCAGTCACGAGTTTCCAGAAACGGGAGATAAACCGGTAAACACCGTCAATTCCTCTGTCATCCCACTCCGCATCCAGCTCAGGGGGACCCACAAAGAGCTCATACATTCTCAGGGAGTCACAGCCGTAATCACGCACCAGATCGTCCGGTGAAATTACATTCCCCTTGGATTTACTCATCTTAATGCCGTTCTTTCCGGTAATCATGCCCTGGTTGAACAGCTTGGTAAACGGCTCGTCAAAGTCCACCGCACCGATGTCATACAAAAACTTTGTATAAAATCTGGAATAGAGCAGGTGAAGCACCGCATGCTCCACGCCTCCGATATACATGTCAACCGGCAGGTACTTGTGCGCCTTCTCTTTGGAAACCAGTTCCTTGTCGTTGTGGCTGTCCACGTACCGCAGGAAATACCAGGAGGAACCAGCCCACTGGGGCATTGTGTTGGTCTCTCTCTTCGCATCTGCCCCGCAGACAGGACACTTGCAGTTTACCCAATCCTCAATGGCAGCCAGGGGTGACTCCCCTGTACCTGTGGGCTCGTAAGAGTCCACCTCCGGCAGACGCAGAGGCAGCTCTTCCTCAGGAACCGGAACATTTCCGCAATGGGGGCAATGAATAATGGGGATCGGCTCTCCCCAGTAGCGCTGGCGAGAGAATACCCAGTCACGCAGCTTATAATTTACCGTTTTCTTTCCGATTCCCCTCTCCTCTATCATGATGGGGGCCTCTTTTTTCAAAACGGCAGACTCCATGCCATTCCAGTCACCGGAGTTAATCATGGTTCCGGAAGCCTCTGTGTACGCCTCCGTCATATTCTCAATCTCTTTTCCATCCTTGGCGATGACCTGGACAATGGGGATGTCAAACTTGGTTGCAAACTCAAAATCACGGTCATCGTGGGCGGGAACACACATGATGGCCCCTGTACCGTAGTCCGCCAGCACATAGTCGGACAGCCAGATGGGGATCTTAGCCTGGTTCATTGGATTGACTGCGTAGCTTCCGGTAAACACCCCTGTCTTCTCTTTGTCCTGAAGACGGTCCACGTTGGATTTCATGGATGCCTCATAGATATACTGTTCCACCGCCTCCTTTGTCTCCGCTGTGGCCAAACCAGCAGCCAGCTTGTGCTCCGGCGCCAGCACCATGAAGGTGGCTCCGTAGAGGGTATCCGGTCTTGTGGTGTAAACCGTTATCTTCTCATCCCTTCCGTCAACCGGGAAGTCCACTTCCGCTCCATAGGACTTTCCGATCCAGTCAGACTGCATCTTCTTTACTTTTTCCGGCCAATCCAGCTTGTCCAGATCCGACAAAAGCCTGTCAGCATATTTGGTGATTTTCAGCATCCACTGGCGAAGGTTCTTTTTTGTAACCGCTGTGCCGCAGCGCTCGCAGACGCCGTTTACAACCTCCTCATTCGCCAAACCAGTTTTACAGGAAGGACACCAGTTGATGGGGAATTCCTTCTCGTACGCCAGCCCTTCCTTAAACATCTTCACAAAAATCCACTGGGTCCACTTGTAAAAGTCCGGGTCCGTGGTGTTTACTTCCATATCCCAGTCATAGATGGACGCAATCTCATTGATCTGCCGCTTAATATTCTCCACATTCTTCTGTGTGGAAATCGCCGGGTGCTGTCCTGTCTTAATGGCGTAGTTCTCTGCCGGAAGTCCAAATGCATCCCAGCCCATTGGGTGTATCAGATAATATCCCTGCAGCATCTTATAGCGGCTCCAGACATCTGAAATCACATAACCTCTCCAGTGTCCTACATGGAGTCCGTTGCCGGAAGGATACGGAAACATATCCAGGCAGTAATATTTTGGTTTCTTTCCATCATCCACGTTTATAGGGGATTCCTCCCACTTTTTACGCCACTTCTGCTCAATCGCCCTATGATTATAAGGTATATTCATTGTACCTGCCTCCTAAAATATACGAAATCGAAATGTAACTGTTTCTTTCCTAAACAGTTACACCCAAACAAACTATTTTTAATTCTACCTATTTCCCTTGCATTTGTCAATAGATGCGGTATACTTAAATTTATAGTAACTGTTCATTTCTCACAGTTACATGCTGAGAGGAGATTTCTATGCAGAAAAAAGTATTAACACCCACCAATGTTCTTTTGGCTCTGGCCTATATGCTCTTTATCATCACATTCTCCGTCGTGGTGGTTTTACACTTCCGCCCGCTTTATTACAGTGAGATAGACCGCCTGCAAATCCAGGAGTCGTCCGGACTTTCCAATGAAAAAATCAGGGAAAACTACAATTCACTGATCCGCTATAACTCCATGTTCAATTACGATGAGTTGGAATTCCCCGACCTGCCCATGTCCGAGGAGGGTAAGATCCATTTTGAGGAAGTAAAGGACATCTTTGTTGTTGTTCAGTACACCTGTATCCTGATGTTCTTTATGATTGTGCTGGGGACCTCATGGAAATCCTATCTGAAAGACTGCGGCTACTTAAAGATCGCGTCCATAGTCACCATTGTCATCCCACTGATACTGGGCATCCTGATTGCCCTGAACTGGGAAACCTTTTTTGTTACCTTCCACCACATCTTTTTCCGGAATGACTACTGGATTTTTGACCCTGCAAAGGACCCCATTATTACCCTGCTGCCCGATGCCTTTTTTATGCACTGTGCAATGGCGATCCTGGGGCTGGTGGTCTTTGGAAGCGTAGTCTGCTACGGCGCCTTTTCCTTGCTGCACAGGCGCTGGGACAAGGCTGAAACCTGCCCGAAAGCAAATAATGCTTTTGATTGAATTCACATTGTTTATGCTATCTAAAAAGCTACATTTCCGAAGAAATGTAGCTTTTTAAAACACTAATTATTACTTGTCAAACTCTGTTACTGAATCTTTGTAACGGTATTGGAGGTGCCGGCTTCCTGATATTCCAAGGTAATGGAATCCCCCACATCATACCGGATAATATCCAGAAAATCTCCCACAGACACGTCAAAGATGGCATCCTTTCCATCCAGCATAAGATAATAATGAGAATTGCCCTCCACCACACTCTGAGCAATCTTGCTGATCTTACCCGTGACTTTTTTCCTATCGGATGTATCCTCTTTTGCTATCCCGCTCGATTTCAGAAGGTTGTTGTAAGACTTTTCACACTCCTCCACGGTATCGCCAATGGCAACATTTTGATATTTCTGAATATTTACCATCGCATATTTCTTTACCAGGCCCGCACCATCTTTCAGGGCCATAAAATAGGTGGGTTCACCGGAAATATTCAAAAGCAGCGGGAAGGTGGCTTTGTATCCCAGGTTCTGAACCTGCCCTTCCGCACTTCCCATGGCGGAATACTCCTGGGCTCCTGCCACCTCGTAGTAGCGGCACTCCATGGTCCTCTGGTTCATAAGGACAAATCCCACGTTGGACTGGTCACCGCTGACAGAGGTGATACCCGTGTAAACCCATACGTCATCCTCTAAAGCGAGGTAGTTGTACCCTTCCGTTGTCATCAGACAGCCTTTCTGGCCCAGAATGCTGTTAAAGTACCCGTTCTTTAATGTACCGTGATAGTCGTACAGCTGCACCAACAGATCCGCTGAGTACACATGGTCAACCCAGGTCGGGCAGTCCTCCACCGCGTAATCCGTTGTCTCACCTGTGATTGCGTTGCAGAGTACCACTCTCCCGATTGTGACACCGCCAAAGAGTCCGATATTGTACTTTTTCACAGGACATACCCAGTAGGGTGTTCCCTCGTCGTCAATCTCAAAGCTCAGGGTGTCAAAAATGTAGGTGGGATACCGGAATCGCAAATGCCTGTTGATATTCCGGTTAAAATACTCTGACTGTGAATACTTAATGGATTTGTCCAGCTTCACAAGTTCCGTATCCTGTGTTGCCATATCAATCTTTATATACGCTGGTATTCCATTTGACTGATTGGTCAACCACTTGATCGGGCTGGCATACACAAGTGGAGTTACCCGGGTGGGACTGTCCTGATAATTGATCTGGGTATAAAGTGTGCTCACCTCAAACTGGGAAACCATATCCACCATGCTTCCCATCTTCCGGTTTCCCAAAAGAGTGGCAGAGTCTCTGTCCAGGAGAGGGATCTGCTTATAGTCAACCTCCTTAATGTCCTCAGAAAACTTCCTGTTCTCCACATTGATCAGGTTCTGATACTTTTTAGCATTGATGATCGGCGAGGAGAGAATAGAACCAATCAGGTAAACAGCGGCCACGGCCAGCAGTACCCCTATTCCCACTTTCACACCCTTATTCGTCTTGATATCATCCACTGTCTTGACCCTGGGCAGGCTGTAGAGTACTAAAACCACCAGAACCGCCACCATCAAAAATACCCAAAATCCGGAAGCATGGATATTGATTGCCGGTATTGTCACATAGTAATAAATTGCTGCAATCACAAGGGCAGCAAGCACCGCTGCCAATTTTGCTCTAATCTTTTTCATCTAATCTCCTTTTTGTCTTATACATCTTCCTGATATACTACTGATAGTTTTGAACCACAATCTGAATGGATTTTCGGTTCATATACTCATTGATAGTAGGATAATACGTCACAGACAGGTATACACTGTTTTCTCTGTTCTGAAAGAGTTTCTCCGTCTCACCAGTCCCATATTTTTCCCTGAGATAAGCCTGAAACACCTCCACATCCCCAAAGTACATAGCATCCAGGACGATTCCTGCCTGGTTTAACACTTGCATTTTAATTACATTTTTATTCTTTCCCAGAATCCTGGCGCTAAGCACATTTAAATTCTTCTCCGCAAACACCGGCTTCTGGTTCCCTTTTCCAAAGGGTTCCAGGCAGGAGAGCTCCTGTATCAGCTCTTCCGTGATGTAATCAATGGGCATAGGCACATCGATGGTAACCTTTGGAATCAGATCCTCCTCCGTCAGCCCTGCCTCCTGATTGATCTTTTCCCGAAACGGTACCACATTTTCTTTGGGCAGTGAGAGACCGGCTGCCATCGGATGGCCTCCGAATTTGCTAAACAGCCCGGCACACTTGCACAGCTCCTCAAACATGGAGTATGCTTCAATGGATCTGCCGGAGCCTTTGACTCCCTCCTCACCGTCCGTGAGCACAAAGACAGGTCTGTGGTAGCGTTCTCTGAGCCGTCCCGCTATGATTCCCGCCAGACTCTCATGACATTTTGCCAGGTACACCACCAGCACCTTATCCCCCTTTAAATCACTCTCCTCCACCAACTGTACTGCCTTCTCAAGGCCTGCTAAGGTCATAGACTTCCGCTCCTCATTGAGCGCTTTCAGCTCCCCTGCCAGTCGCAGAGCCTCCTCCTTATTTTCTTCCAGCAGCAAAGAGAGAGCCCTCTTGGCTGTATCCAGTCTTCCGCTGGCATTGATGCAGGGGCCCAGCACAAATCCGATGTGGTAAGCAGTAATCCGGGCGTCCTTCAAACCATTCACTTCTAACAGTGCTCTAAGTCCCGGGTTCTCCGTGTGCTGCAGCATCAACAGACCCTCTTTTACTAATATACGGTTCTCCCCAGTCAAATCCATCACATCCCCCACAGTGGCGATGGCGGCAAACTCGATAAAGGCCCTCGCCTCCTCCTCGGGTATCCCCAGTTTCTCATATAGGCAGGCCGCCACCTTGTAGGCCACGGCCCCTCCGCAGAGATTCTTATATGGGTAGGTACAATCCGCTCTTTTGGGGTTCACCACTGCGTCCGCGCACGGAAGCTCCCCCTGTATCTCGTGGTGGTCTGTGACAACCACAGTCATCCCCAGCTCCTTAGCCAATGCCACTTGTTTGATAGCTGCAATTCCGTTGTCACAGGTGAGTATGGTATCTACCCCCTCATCGTATGCCAGACGGATCAGATGTTCATTGATGCCGTATCCGTCTTTCATGCGGTCCGGAATCTCCACATCCACCTGGGCGCCGCACCGCCTCAGGCACTTTAGCAGAATATATGAGGCATTGACACCATCGATGTCATAGTCTCCCATGATACGTATTTTCTTTTTCTCCCGGATCTTGCGTACCAGGATTTCCACAGCCATATCACAGTCCTTCAGAAGGTGGGGACTGTGGAGATTTAAAAGACTGCCATTTAAATATTCCTCAATGGCCTCATCCCCCACAATACCTCTATTGCGGATCAGCCGGGCTGTGACCTGGTCTATATGAAATTTCCTGGCAATTTCCTGAAAGTCTGCCCTTTTGGCAGCTACCACCCATTTTTCCAACGCGTTGCTCCTCTTTCTTTTGCTTTTATGCATACTGCCCTCCTGGACGGTTTAACCTGCTAAACCGGGCAGAAGGGCAGCTCTTAATCTAACATGTAATTAATTGGTAACTGTTCCATACCTTCACAGCTACATGCAAAATCCATCTAAAGAATCATTTTCTTACGGTCTGCGCAGTAACTGCCCAGACCTGCTGAATAGTTACGTTAATTGCTTCTTCTACCGATTTTGGTCTTCATCACATACCAAAGGGCGCCTGTGATGCAGACAGATGAGTATGCTCCGCAAAGGATACCCACGATCAGAGGCAGCGCGAACTCACGGATGGATGCAACGCCCATAACATAGAGAACCGCAACCATTACAAAAGTGGTAAAGGAAGTATAGATACTTCTGGTCAGTGTCTGTGTGATACTTAAATTTACGACCTCCGCCAAATCTGTTTTCTTGGATGCCGCCTTCATGTTCTCACGAATACGGTCAAAGATAACGATTGTGGCATTGATGGAATAACCTACAATGGTCAGCATACAAGCAATGAAGGTATTTCCTACGGACACTCTTGCGATAGCGTAGAACGCCAGCACTACCAGGACATCATGCACCAGGGCAAGTACCGCACTGGTTGCAAAACGGATATCCTTAAACCGGAACCAGATATAGATCAGCATACAGATCGTTGCCACAATCACTGCGATGACAGCATCCTTCCTCATCTCGTTGCTGACGGTTGAGGAAATGCTCTCCGCGGTAATCAGGGACTCATCCACGCCAAACTCATCCTTGAGCAGATCGTTCAGCTCCTGTCTCTCATCCAGATTGAGCTCCTTTGTCTTGATGATAACCTGATTGGTTCCCGACACCTTCTGGGTCTGGATATTGGCGTCTCCGGTCACCTTCTGTACAACCGGTTTTACCTTTGCATCAATGTCTGCAATACTTAAATCTTCATTAAAAGTAACGTTTGTGGAAGTACCGCCCATAAACTCAAGGCTGTAATTTAAGGCTTTGCCTGAGCTTCCGTTGTTCACCAGCATTGCAACCGGAGCAGCGATAACAAGCACCAGTGAGATCACAAAGAACAGGTTCTTTTTGCTCAGGAAGTTGATGGTCTTGCGCTCTTTCTGTTTTCCATAGAGCTTCTCACCCTTTAAGCCCAGTGCAAACAGGGCGTTCACCAAAAGTCTTGAGATTACAAGTGCAGTAAACATGGATAAAACAATACCCATGGCAAGAGTCTGCGCAAATCCCTTAACACTTCCGGTTCCCATCATTCCGAGCACCAAGGCTGCAATCAGGGTTGTGATATTTCCATCCACAATTGCGGACAGTGCCTTCTGGAATCCTGTCTTTATAGCGGACTGTATTGACTTTCCGTCCGCAATCTCCTCACGGATACGGGCGTAGATGATTACATTGGCATCCACAGCCATACCGATAGAGAGAATGATACCCGCGATACCCGGAAGGGTAAGGGTGATATCAAATGCATTCAGCATTACCAGCATCAGGGCTGTGTAGATCAGGAGGGAGATACCTGCCACAATACCTGGAAGCAGATATACCACAATCATAAAGAGAATCACAATGGCGAGACCGATGGCTCCCGCTTTCAAGCTGGTGGAGATCGCCTCCTCACCCAACTGTGCTCCCACTACATTGGACCGCAGCTCTTCCAGCTCCAGGGAAAGAGAACCGATACGGATGGAGGATGCCAGCTTTTCAGCCTCCTCCTGGTTTGCCATACCGGAGATATATGCCTTTCCTCCTGTAATGGCTTCCTTTACTTCCGGAGAACTGATGGTGTTTCCATCATAGATAATGTTTATTACCTTGCCCACATTCTCTGAGGTAGCAGTTGCAAACTTCTGCGCTCCCTCTGAGGTGAGAATCAATTCAACCACGTATTCCCGGTTCTTCATCTCATCTGTGGAAACCTTGGCCTCTGCAGAATCCACATCCGTACCGGTGAGTACCTCGGACCCATCCGCCAGAGTAAACTGCAGGGAACCAGGCTTGCCCAGCTCTTCCAGAATCTTGTTGGCGTCTGTCACACCCGGAATCTCGATATTGATGCGGTCATCACCTTCCTGGTATACCTGAGCCTCTGTGCTGTACTGCTCAACACGCTGCTGAAGCTTGTAAATCGTATCGGCCATGTCCTCTGAGGAGGGCGTCCCCTCTCCAATGGCCTGATAAGTGATACTTACACCTCCGGCCAGATCCAGGCCCGTGGTGATGTTCTTTGCGGAACCAGTTCCTGTTGGTCCGAATCCTACTGCAGCTGTAAAAGTCAAAAGCCCTAAAAATAAGGCCATAACAATTACAACCGCGATCGCTTTGTTTTTCTTCATTGCTAATTCTCCTTTTCCTCTTCCTCCGCTAATGCGGCTTTTATCATAATCGCACACTCGATACGTTTTCGCTGCAGTTCACAGCCGATATCGTATGCATCATTGATGGAGCCGTGGAATTTGTAGGAATTTGCCGCGCAACCCCCGCTGCAGTAAAACTTTGCAAAACAATCCCTGCACTTTTCCTTGGCATAGACATTGCACCCTTTAAATGTTTCCTGAATCTCAGGCGCTTTCAGTCCGTCAAACACATTTCCCATCAGAAAATCATCTTCCCCTACAAACTGATGGCAGGGATAGAGATCTCCCCAGGGTGTCACCGCCAGATACTCCGTCCCTGAGCCGCAGCCCGAAAGACGCTTGTAGACACAGGGGCCTCCTGTCAGATCGATCATGAAATGAAAGAAGTTGAACCCCCTGCCTTCCCGCTCCCTCTTGATCATCTCATCTGCCAGCTTGTCGTACTCCTCACAGATCTGTGGAATATCCTCCCGGCGGATCGAATACTCCTCCTCAGGCAGAGCCACCACCGGCTCCACGGAAATCTGCGTAAATCCAAGGTCTGCCAGGTGCAGCACATCCTTGGAAAAATCCAGATTGTGCCTGGTAAAGGTTCCGCGCACATAATATTTCTCTTGTCCGCGGCTCTCGGCAAATTTCTGGAATTTTGGAACAATCAGGTCGTAACTGCCTTTTCCCTTCCGGAAGGGTCTCATAAAATCATGGACCTCTTTTCTTCCGTCAATGCTCAGGACCACATTTGCCATTTCTTTATTGGCAAACTCCATGATCTCTTCATTCAGCAGAACCCCATTGGTGGTCAGAGTGAAGCGGAAATTTTTGCCATACTTCTTCTCCTGCTCCCTCCCATATTTCACCAGGTCTTTTACCACCTGCCAGTTCATCAGCGGTTCCCCGCCGAAAAAGTCCACCTCCAGATTCCTGCGGCTGCCTGAGTTGGCAATGAGGAAATCCAACGCCTGCTTTCCCACCTCGTAGCTCATCAGAGCTCTTCTTCCGTGGTACTCTCCTTCCTCCGCAAAACAATAGCGGCAGGCCAGGTTGCAGTCGTGGGCAATGTGCAGGCAAAGTGCCTTCACCACCGTCTGTCTCTCCTTAAAGTCCGTAATGGCACGCTCATAGGTATCTTGGGTAAACAAGGTTCCGGCTTTCTCAAGCTCCGCACAGTCCGTTAAGGCCTCCCGGATGCTCTCTGGCGTATACTGCCCCGCCAGCCGGCTTATAATCTCCTCCTCCTTCATCTTCTGTTCCAGAAGGGGAAGGATATCATACACTACATCATCAACAATATGTACTGCTCCGCTGTTCACATCCATGACTATATTGTAGCCATTGCTTTTGTACTGATGGATCACCGTTAAACCCCTTTCAACTAATAAGCAGCGAACAGTGTCCGCTGCTTACTGGATTCCTTTTATTATTTATTATTTTCGCAGCTTTGGTTTCCTACTGTACAGGATGTCTTACATGCTGACTGGCAGGAAGTCTGACATTCGCCGCAGCCGCCTTTTTTCACAGTTTTCTGTAAGCTCTGTGTGTTCAGAGTTTTGATATGTTTCATCCGCTTAAGCCTCCTTACATAATTCTTTCAATCTGCGCCCGACAATGCTGTTAATCTTGATGTTTCAATCCACGCTCGGTAATTTAACAGAGTACGACCACATCTTTCGATGCGTTGATTGACTTCATGTCAGTTGGGGATACCGATTTCTCTGTACCCGCCACTGCCATTAATTTTGTTTTAGGTAATTCCTCTCGCCACCTATAGAGATGGGAGAATCCTCACTTATACTTGTTGAGCTTCAGATATTATATCATAAGTATTTTTATTTTTAAAGTATTTTTACACACCTTTTTCACATTTTTATGGTATATTTAATACGAAAAACTCATTTTGAACAGAAAGGATTAGACAAACTATGAAAAAGAAACTGTTACTCGCGGCTGCCTCCGTATGCATTCTGGCTTTCCTGACCGGCTGCTCCCAGGGCACTTACTCCAAATATGTAAAGCTGGGGGATTACAAGGGGCTTGACTTGAAGATGATCAAGTCTGAAGTAACCGACGAGATGGTGGATGAGGAAATCGAAACTCTTTTGGAAGAGAATGCCTCCTACACTGAGATCACAGACCGGGCTGCCCAGGAGGGGGACACGGTAAATGTGGATTTTACGGGAACCATTGACGGGGAAGAATTTGAAGACGGCTCTGCGGAAGACTTTGATCTGGAGCTGGGTGCCGGCTACTTCCTGGATGACTTTGAGGCACAGCTGGTGGGCGCAAACGCCGGAGAGACCAAGGAGCTCACTGTCGTCTTCCCGGAAGAATATGACGAGACCCTGGCCGGCAAGGAAGCGAAATTTACGGTTAAAGTAAACAGTATTTCTGAAAAGAGTATTCCGGAGTACAACGATGCATTTGTATCCAGCATCTCTGACTACAGTACTACCGCTGAGTACGAGGATTCCCTAAAGGCCGAGCTTCTGGCATCCCAGCAGGAAAACAATCAGTATACTGCCGGTACGGACGCACTCCAGATGGCTATGGACAATGCCACCATTGACGGCTATCCCCAGGAGCTCTACGATGAGTGCAAAGCCCAGTACGATGACATGAATCAGCAGTACGCGGACATGTTCGGTGTTGATGTGTCAGAGATGGAGATGGACGAGGAAGAGACAAAGAGTAGTATTGAGAGCATGGTAAAAGAGCAGATGGTTTCTGTTACCATTGCGGAAAAAGAAAAACTGAAAGTCAGCGATGAGGAGTACACTCAGTATCTGGAAGATAACTACGAAATCTATGGATACGACTCTGCAGCCGCTTATGAGGAGGCTTACACCAAGGATGCCATTATGAAGGAAATCCTTCTCTTAAAGGTACAGGACTTCCTGGTAGAGAACGCCAATATCACGGAAGTGACAGAGGACGAATACTACGGAGACGATGAGGAGTATCTGGACGACGAGGATGTGGACATGGAAGACTTAGGGGATGACGTGGAAGGCGCCCTGGAAGACGGGGATGAGGATGCCGATGAGGCTGACACGGACGATGCTTCTGAGACAGAAACGGAGACACCAGAGATTTCGGAAACAGATTCGAACGCTGAGTAAAACAATACATAGAGAACTGCTGCCTTTTCGCATACTAAGGCATATTTATTTGGACCGGGTCATTTTGAAAATGACCCGGTCCAACTTTTTTAATCCTCGTTAGTATTTACTTTGCTCGCCCGCTCTGTCACTTCCCTCTCCTGGATGTCAGAGGGCGCCTGCTCATAGCGCGCAAACTCGTAGGCAAAGTCCCCGCTTCCTCCAGTCATGGAGCGCAGCGTTGTGGAATACCCGTAGAGTTCGGTGGTGGGGATATCCGCCTCTATTACCTGGTTGCCTTTGTGATCCGGATTCATACCAAGCACACGGCCACGGCGTTTGTTCAGATCTCCCATAACGTCCCCGGTATACTTGTCGGGAACCGTCACCTTCAGGGATGCGATGGGCTCTAAGAGCACCGGATGGGCCTCCATGAATCCCTTCTTAAACGCCTGAATCGCCGCTGTCTTAAATGCCATCTCGGAAGAATCTACAGGGTGGTAAGATCCATCGTAAAGCACTGCCTTAACGCCCACAACCGGATATGCGGCCAGGGGGCCTTTCTGAACAGCGTCCTGTATTCCCTTTTCCACAGCCGGGAAGTAATTCTTGGGTACAGCGCCTCCCACTACCTCCTGGTCAAACGCATAGGCTTCGTCCAGATTGTCCAGAGGCTCAAAGCGCATCTTTACATGACCGTACTGTCCGTGTCCGCCGGACTGTTTCTTATACTTGGCCTCCACATCGGATTTCTTGCGGATGGTCTCCCTGAACGCCACCTTTGGTTTATCCAGTTCAATCTCTATCTTATATTTGCCCAACAGCTTGCTCTGAATAATATCCAGATGCTGATCACCCATGCCGTAAAGGAGTGTCTGTCTGTTCTCCGCATCATTGACCGCCTTCATGGTCAGATCCTCATGCATCATCTTGGACAGCGCCTGGGAAACTTTATCCTCGTCACCTTTGTTCTTCGCTTTATACCTCTTGTATGTATAAGGTGTGGAGACTTCAATACGCCCGAACCGGATCGGCGTTGCCTTGGTAGAAAGAGTATCTCCAGTGCGCGCCTTCTCCAGCTTGCCGATTGCCCCGATATCGCCCGCGTGCAGCTCACTCACCTCAACAGGCTTGCTTCCCTCAAAGATATAGAGTTTGTTGATCTTCTGCTCTGTATCTTTATCTACATTGTAAAGAGTGTCGTCATTTTTGATAACGCCGGAGCAGACCTTGATCAGAGAATATTTTCCAATAAACGGATCTACAATTGTCTTGAAGACTTGTGCGGATTTCGCCTTTGCGAAGTCATAGTCCGCCTCAAAAATCTCGTTGGTCTTTGTATTCACTCCTGCGATCTTGCGTTTGTCCGGGCTTGGGAAATACTGTACAATATCATCCAGCAGATTCGCCACCCCGCGCAGCTCCACAGGTGAGCCCATAGCCACTGGCACGATCTCACAGTCATCCACATTTGCGGTGAGCGCCATCATGATCTCCGCTATGGAGAACTCCTCACCGCCAAAATAGCGGTCCATAAATTCTTCACTTGTCTCTGCCACTGCCTCTAAGAGAGTCTCTCTGTACTTCTCCAGGTATTCCATGGAATATTCAGGGATCGGACACTCTTCTTTATTGCCCCTGTCCAGCCACTTTCTTCCTGCTTTCTTTACAACATTTACATATCCCGTAAACTTTTCGTTTTCTCTGATTGGGAAGTGAATCGGCGCTATCTTCTTGCCGTAAAGGTCAGTCAGAGCCTCAACCACTTCGCGGAAGCTGGCATTATCCACATCCATGTTAGTGATAAAGAACATTCTGGGAAGTTTATATTTTTCACACAGGTCCCAGGCCTTCTGGGTTCCCACTTCTACTCCGCTCTTGCCGGAAACTACAATTACTGCCGCGTCCGCTGCTGCTGCCGCTTCCTCAGCCTCCCCCACAAAATCAAAATATCCGGGCGTATCCAGCACATTCACCTTCACATCATTCCAGATTACCGGAACCATGGATGTGCTTATTGAGAACTTTCTCTTAATCTCTTCTTTATCAAAATCACTGATGGTATTGCCCTCTGTTACGTTTCCCAGCCTGCTGGTAATTCCCCCCAGATATGCCATAGCCTCTGTCAAGCTGGTCTTTCCTGAACCTCCATGTCCAAGAATCACGACGTTTCTGATTCTGTCGGTTGTGTAAACTTTCATACTGATATCCTCCAATACTAGTTATTTGAGAACGGCCCCCAGCCATTCCTTCTTTAATGTCTATGGATACATTCTACTAAAATTGTCGTAATATTTCAAGCTATTTATTCATTTTTAACAAAAATTTTTGCACAAAAATTATTTTCGCGCGTTAATGCAACAAAGCATTGACACAAATGCCCTAAAATAGTACAATGATACCATTAAAATTTGCTTAGAAAAGGACAAAATACTATGATTATTGTAATGAAACCGCACGCCTCTAAGGCGTCCATTGAACACATAACGCATCTTGTCAAATCCAAGGGCCTGGAGGTACACCTCTCAGAGGGCCAGGAAGTTACCATCATCGGTGTGGTGGGCGACAAGACAAAGCTGGCGGACCAGAACCTGGAGATCGCGCCGGAAGTGGATAAGATCGTTCCCGTCACAGAAAGCTACAAGCTGGCTAACAAAAAGTTTCACCCTGAGCCCTCCGCGGTAAAGGTGGGAAATACCCGGATCGGCCCCGGCAACTTGACGGTCATGGCAGGTCCCTGTGCTGTGGAGACGGAGGAACAGCTTCTTGAAATTGCCAGGGAAGTAAAAAAAGCGGGCGCTACCTTTGTACGCGGCGGGGCATACAAACCCCGCACCTCCCCCTACTCTTTCCAGGGACTTGAGGAGGAGGGGCTCCGCTACATGCAAAAGGCAAAGGAGGAGACAGGACTCAACACCATCTGTGAGGTAATCAGCGCCGAGGCCATTGACGCTGCGGTAAAGTACATAGACATGATCCAGATCGGCGCCAGAAATATGCAGAATTTCCAGCTTTTAAAGGAAGCCGGCAGGTCAGGTCTTCCGGTACTTTTAAAGAGAGGACTTTCCGCCACCATTGACGAGTGGCTCAACGCCGCTGAGTACATCATTGCGGAGGGTAATCCAAACGTGGTTCTCTGTGAGCGGGGAATCCGCACCTTTGAGACTGCCACCAGAAACACCCTGGATATCAGCGCCGTACCAGTGATCAAGTCCAAATCCCACCTGCCCATTATCGTAGACCCCAGCCATGCCACCGGAGTGAGAAATTATGTCGCTCCTCTGGCCAAGGCCGCAGTGGCTGTGGGTGCGGACGGTCTGATGATTGAGGTTCACAATGACCCTGCCCATGCTTTATCGGACGGTCCCCAGTCTCTGACCTTTAAGCAGTTTGACCAGCTTTCTTCTGAGCTGGCCCCCTATGCCAGACTGGCGGAAAGGACCTTTGGAAATGAGTGATATGACAGCCGGTTTTATCGGTCTGGGGCTGATCGGCGGCTCCATCGCCAGGGCAATCAAATATTTTTACCCATCCGCAAGGATTATTGCCCACACCCGCACCAGGGCGACTGCGGAGTATGCGCTCAAAGAGGGAATCATCGATGAAGCTTTCGACTGCATAGGCCCGGCCTACGCAGAGTGTGACTATATATTCCTATGCGCCCCTGTGGAAGCCAATGCCTCCTACCTGAAAGACTTAAAACCCTTTCTCACAGACCGCACCACGCTGACGGATGTGGGGAGCACTAAAACAGACATCCACGAAAAGGTCAACGAGCTGGGGCTGCAGGCCTATTTCATCGGGGGACATCCCATGGCAGGCTCTGAGAAGACCGGGATCGCCAACTCAAAACGCCATCTGATTGAAAATGCCTATTATGTGCTCACCCCCTCAGAGCAGGTTCCCCGGGAAAAAGTGGACCGCTACGAAAACCTGGTCCGCACCCTGCGGGCGCTGCCCCTGATACTGGATTACCGGGAGCACGACTATGTGACTGCGGCTATCAGCCACCTTCCGCATATCATTGCCTCCACTCTGGTGAACCTGGTAAAAGACTCTGATTCCGAAAAAGGGGTTATGAAAAGGGTCGCCGCTGGAGGATTCAAGGATATCACCCGCATTGCCTCCTCCTCCCCGGAAATGTGGGAGCAGATCTGCGCAACCAACCGGGAAAATATTATTGAGGTGCTGGACAGCTACATTAACAGTCTGATCTCCGTAAAGTTTTCCCTGGCGGAGCGGGACAACCAGCGTATTTACGACCTTTTTGACAACTCCAGGGAATACCGGAACTCCATCTCCGATACCTCCAGCGGTCCCATACCAAAGACCTACTCCATCTACTGCGACATGGTGGACGAGGCAGGGGGAATCGCCGCACTGGCCACCATCTTGGCTACCAACGGCATCAGTATCAAGAATATCGGGATCGTACACAACCGGGAATTTGAGGAAGCGGTTCTTCACGTAGAGTTCTATGAGGAGAATGCAAAGCAGCGCGCCGCAGAATTGCTGCGCAGATACCGCTACACAATCTATGAGCGGTAAGGGATGGAATTTGGCCCCCTTCCCCGAATCATAATATAAATATACGAAAAGAGATTACTGTCTATGGAATTTACAAAATCAACTCCCATGCGGGGAGAAATCACAGTGCCGGGAGACAAATCCATCTCCCACAGAGCGGTCATGTTCGGAGCAATCGCATCCGGTACCACGGAGGTGACCAATTTTCTTCAAGGAGCCGACTGCCTCTCCACCATCTCCTGCTTTCGCAAAATGGGCATAGAGATCGAAAACACACCGGAGCATATATTAATCCGTGGGAAGGGCCTGTACGGCCTCACTGCCCCCAGCAGCGTTCTGGACGCGGGCAACAGCGGAACCACCACCCGCCTGATCTCCGGTATCCTTTCAGGCCAGAGATTTTCCTGCCAGTTGACCGGTGACGCCTCCATTCAGAAACGCCCCATGAGCAGGATTATGACTCCCCTGACCATGATGGGCGCCAGTATTGAGAGCATAAACAAAAACGGATGCGCGCCCCTTCTCATCAACGGGAAACCTTTAAAAGGGATACACTACCAGTCCCCAGTGGCATCCGCCCAGGTAAAGTCCTGTATCCTTTTAGCCGGACTGTATGCGGAGGGTAAGACCTCCGTCACGGAGCCGACTCTCTCCAGAAACCACACGGAAATCATGCTGAAAAGTTTTGGAGCCCAGGTCAAATCAGAGGGAAATACCGCCTGTGTGACGCCGGCTCCGGATCTCATGGGCCAGAAAATCCAGGTTCCGGGAGATATCTCCTCCGCCGCCTATTTCATTGCGGCAGGTCTTATCATTCCCGGCTCTGAAATACTGATTAAAAATGTAGGTGTAAACCCTACCCGGGATGGAATCCTCAGGGTATGCCAAAGCATGGGGGCAGATATCACCCTGCTTAACCAGCGTACCGCAGGCGGGGAAGCGGCCGCTGACCTTCTGGTACGCTACACCCCTGATCTGAGGGGATGTGAGATTGGGGGCGGACTGATCCCCACCTTGATCGATGAAATCCCCGTGATCGCTGTCATAGCCGCCTGCGCTTCGGGCACTACTGTGATCCGCGATGCCCAGGAGCTGAAGGTAAAGGAGTCAAACCGTCTGGATATTGTAGTAAACTCCCTCTCGGCAATGGGTGTGGATATAGAGGGTACACAGGACGGTATGGTCATTCACGGCGGCAGGCCCCTGTCCGGCGCAGTGATCCACAGTCATCTGGACCACCGCATTGCCATGTCCTTCGCCATTGCCGGTCTCGCAGGAACCGGAACCACAACGATCCGGGATGCCCAGTGCGTAGACATCAGTTATCCCGGATTTTATCAGGACCTGAGCGCGCTTCAGCAAAGGTAAGAGGCCCGCGGATTTTCCACAATCCGCAGGCCTCTATCTTTTACGATTCTTCTTCTGCCATCTCAACAAATCTGTCAAAATAGTCTCTGTTTGACTTTTTCAGAGAAACCGGGTTCCCCTTACTGTCCAAAAAGCAATGCCTGCTCTTTCCCGTGCAGCGCAACTCCCCGGTTTTGCTGTCTGTCACTTCATAGCACAGATCCATAACAATCCCGTTGAATTTCTTAACACAGGTCTTTATCAGCACCACATCGTCAAACCGCACCATGGTTCTGTACTCCGCCGCCACCTTCAGCACCGGGCTTACCACTCCTGCGGATTCCATCTCTCTGTACAGAATACCTGCCTGGCGCATGAGATCAATGCGCGCCTCTTCAAACCACCGGATATAGTTGGAGTGATGTACTATCCCCATCTGGTCCGTCTCATAGTACTGCACTCTGTGTGTGTAAGGCTCAAACATCCCCATCTTTTCGTTTCCTTCCTACTCTTTCCCACTCCAGCAGTATGTGCACAGCTTGCACGGAGATATGCCTATGGAAGCTTCCATATCATCCAGTCTGTGGAAATGAAGTGTGGTAAAGTTCAGTTTCTTTCTCACCTCATCTACCATCTCCCTGTAGTTGTCACTGTCCGGATTTGCATAGTCCGCCAGCATCTCCTGCTCCCGGTCACCTTCCCTTTCCCGGATAATTCTCCTGGTAATCAGATCCAGTTCCGATTTGGAACGGGAAAAATTCAGATATTTACATCCAAACATCAGAGGCGGACACGCGGGACGAATGTGCACCTCCTTAGCGCCGCTTTGATAGAGAAACTCCGTAGTTTCCCTAAGCTGTGTTCCCCGGACAATGGAATCGTCGATCAGCAGCAGGCGTTTTCCCCGGATCAAAGCGTCCACTGGAATCAGCTTCATCTTGGCAATCAAATTTCTCTGGCTCTGCTTCGCGGGCATAAAAGACCTGGGCCAGGTGGGCGTATATTTAATAAAAGGCCTGGAAAAAGGTATTCCCGACTCATTTGCATAGCCAACAGCGTGGGCAATTCCCGAGTCCGGAACTCCGGCTACAAAGTCCGCCTTTACATTATCCCTTTTGGCCAGCATACTTCCACAATGGTAACGCATCATCTCCACATTCACACCCTCATAGGTGGAGTTGGGATATCCATAGTATACCCAAAGAAAGGAGCAGATTTTCATCTGCTTACCGGGCTCGGCTACCGTCTGTACCCCCTCAGGTGTGATGTAGACAATCTCCCCGGGGCCCAGCTCTTTGTAATCCGTGTATCCCAGATTAATATAGGCAAAGCTCTCAAAGGAGGCACAGTAAGCGTCCTCTTTCTTTCCGATCACCAACGGAGTTCTTCCCATCCGGTCCCTGGCTGCGTAGATTCCCTCCTTGGTCATCACCAGCATAGTCATGGAGCCATCCACTGCCTCCTGCACGTAACGGATTCCTTCCACGATGCTGTCTCTCTTGTTGATAAGAGAAGCCACCAGCTCCGTGGCATTGATTTTTCCGCCGCTCATCTCCAAGAACTGTGTGGGGCCATTTTGATACGCCTCTCTGATCAATTCCTTCTCATTATTGATCCTCCCCACTGTGGTAATCGCAAAACTACCCAGGTGGGATTGGATCAAAAGAGGCTGGGGCTCATTGTCTGAAATACAGCCAATGCCCAGATTCCCCTCCATCTCATCCACGTCACTCTCAAACTTTGTACGAAAAGGTGAGTTCTCTATATTGTGAATCGCCTTATTAAACCCCTCAGGACCGTGTACTGTCATTCCCCCTCTTCTCGTCCCCAGATGGGAATGATAGTCCACCCCGAAAAACAAATCCATAACGCAATTCTTTTTAGAGGCTACTCCAAAAATTCCACCCATTTCCAATCTCCTTTCATCGTCCGCATGTCAGTAAGGATGCCTTTTCCATCTGTCAACCACTGACGTCCATCTTGTTTTTGGTGATCCATCTATCTAATTCACAGCTCAATACTCTCCAGGTCATCCGGAATCCATAGATTCCCGCTGAAATATTCTTTTCCCTCTTCTGAGTAAAGCTCTTTTCTCATCAAAATATTATCATCCTCTGTGTGATAAAGCAACAAATTTTCAACCTTTAATGTCTCTGCCATCTGGCATGCGTCTTTCACTGTGGAGTGATGTTTCTCATAGGGCTTATGTATTTCCGCCTGTGCGTACAGGCAGAAGGCCTCGTGCAGCAGCCACTTACTTCCCTTTGCATATATCTCCTCATAATCGCTGTACGGCTCGTCCCCACAGCATGTGAGCTTCTCCTCCTTAGTGAGATACATGGTAAACCCATACTGCTTTGCCTTGGTGGAATGAATGTCAAAAAAGGTAACTTTACGCCCCAAAATCTTGAGCGATTCCCCGTCTGTAACGGAAACCAGATGCAATCTGGTCCCTATAAACCGATTGCCTTTCTTCTGCAGCAGCATATGTGCCAGATCTCGTAGAATCCCCGCCACTTCTTCGTGGGCATAGATGCAGACCTCTCCCTCATAATCATTTTTGTTCATAGCCTGGCAGATCAGGCGTACCATCCAGACTATTCCCATCAGATGGTCAATGTGCTTGTGCGTTACAAAAATATGCTTTATATCCTTCCAGTTGATCCCAGCGTATTTGATCTGACGCAGAATAGTGTTTCCTCCTCCTCCGTCCACTAAGAAATATTGGTTCTCCTCACTCAGTACAAAACAGGTATTGTAACACTCCGTAACCTGAGCATTGCCTGTCCCAAGCATTGTGATTTTCATTGGTGTTATCTCCTTTGGTTAATTCAGTCTTTCAAGTATTATAATTGCTAAGCATCCTGATTGTACCACAAAGGGCCGGAAGATGCTACCCTTCCAGCCCTTAAAATATGTCTTTATGCTTTCTGTGAAATCCCTACAGAAAATACAATTTCAACCAATTGATAGATAACATTCAGGAAAATAAATAGCAAAAGAGGACCCTGGATATTTATTCCAAATGGCATATAGTCATGAATCGCCATGGAAAGTGTCTTTTGAATTGTTTTGGCCAAGAAAATACCGGGTATGAGCGTGATCACAAACGCAGTCCACACGATCGGACGGTAAATATAAATCAGCATTTTGCGTATTTCTTTCTGACTGTATCCTAAAAGCTTCAGTATGGATATGTCCCTCTGGTTATCCTGAAAATTAAGATACAAAGCTAGGAAAAGCAATATACATCCTATGACTGCCCCAATTACCTGATTTATAACTGCACTCGTCTCATTAGAGGTGGCATCCCGCTCCAACATTTGTTTCATCTGTACTTTGCTGACTGCGGTACCATCCTTTGACACAGGACTCATGCTCCACACACCATTGTAGCTACCCGCTGGGACTTTGATTTCCCCAGACAATGCAGAGGCGTTTACGTAGACTGATTTTAGCTGTGCATTTTCAGCAATTCCCCGAACAGTATATACCTTTGCCGCGCTGTCTGTAGTCATGGTGAGATCATCGCCAATTTTTATGTTGTAGTTTGTTGCAAGCTCAGGGTTGATATAGACTTCATCGGTTTCCGGCTCAGGCAATGCCTTTCCCGTTTTATCAAGTAATTCAAATACATTTCCCAGATTGTACAATCCATAAACACTTTGCGTTATCTCATAGCCGCCTGCCTTTACCACGGTATGACTAACAAGATATGGGAGTGCATCAGCCGGAAGCGTATTATTCCTGTATTCTGTATAGACTGTATTGAATTGGTAGTGATGCCCCTTTGTCTGTGAATCCATGATCTTCTGACTGCTGATATTCAGGGATCGCCCTAATATAAAACAGACATTAAATGCCATGACAGCCGCAAAGATGAGGATGACTGCCAAAGGCTTCCGAAGTGCAATGCGCAGCGGAAATTTATCCTTCACCGGAATTATTTTTACGATTCGCCCGGCAGCCCATAATCCGCCCGGTATCTCCTGCTTCGCTGTTTTACCGGCAATCAGCACTGCAGGCTCCTTCCCTTGTATAAAATGATAACTGAAGCAAGCGGTAAGACAGAAAATAATAGTCCCTCCCAACAGGCCGATGGCTGTACTTACAAGGTTGACTTCTCTTACGAGTCCAGTTACGGAACATGTCTTTTCATTTGCCTGAATAAGGATATCAGAAAGAAAATATCCGCAGAGCATGCCTGACGCAGCACCTACAGTCGATAAACATGCAGTAAAGAGGATAAAAAAAGTACGCAAAGCACTGTCTGTAAACCCCAACGCCTTCAGACAGCCCATCTGTTTTTTGGCTGAGCGGAAAAAACGGTAGAAAAACATGATAAAAACAAAGGCAGTCAGTATAGTCATAGCAAAAAGAAAGATATAAGCCAAATTCGTGTTTGATAATAAGGCATCCCTATACTTTTTCTGATTTTCACTTAATAAAGCCTGGGAATCCAGCATCGCCAAATTTCCATCAACGGAAAATTTTACGAAGAAATAGGAAAGAGACGCAAGGCAGGTCAGTATAAAGAGAAGTACAACAAATACTTTGTTACGCCCAACCTGTTTTATCAGATGTTTATACAATAAATTCATATTATTACCCCCACACCATATCTCTGGCCGCTATTGGATGTTCATTTAGGATATCACTTTGTATGGTGCCATTTTTCATGGTAATAATCCGGTCAGCCGTTTTGGCAATCTGCGGATTATGTGTCGTGAAAAGAACGGTCATGCCAAAAGTGGATTGCAGATTATGCAGAAGCTCTACCACATTTTTACTGTTTTCCTCATCAAGGGAACCGGTTGCCTCATCGCAAAACAGAAGACGGGGACTTTTGATCACAGCCCGTGCGATAGAGGTTCTCTGCTGCTGCCCTCCTGAGAGTTCGGCGGGAAATTTCTCAAGCACTTCTTCCAACTGAAGAATTCGCACCAAACGGTCAAAGGAGAGGGATTGCTTCTGTGGGCATATACCGATTTTTATATTCTCCTGAACGGTCAGATTATCCAGCAATAAATAGTCCTGAAAGACATTTCCCACATCCATTCGTTTCCAGCAGGCGAGCTGTTTTTCACTATAATCCATTATTTTTGCATCTTTGTACCCCACACTTCCATCGGTAGGCTTTAGCATCCCTGAGAGAATATTTAACAGGGTACTTTTTCCGGAACCGCTGGGACCCAGGATAGCAGTAAAAGTATTTTCATAGATGGTGAGTGTAATTCCCTTTAAAACATGTTCTTTTCCAAAATCCTTCGTCAGATTTTCCGCTTTCATAATAATTTCCATATGCAGTGCTTCCCCCTATTCATTGGTGATCTTCTTCTTTCGGTTCTGTAGCAATTCATTTATCATCCTGACCTCTTCTTTTGTGCGATAGAGATCTATGAGATAACCAACCAAATAAATTACGAAAACCATAAGCACTAATACCCATATAGGGGTACTCTGATACCAATGAAAAACAGCACCCCATGTAAGGGTAATTACCATGGTATAGATGATGTCCGTCAGAACTTCTAAAACCGGATATTGCATATCAAATCTGTGGGTCACAGTAAAACCGAGATGCATGAAGGCACTTAATGCGGTAATTTCAAAGATTGTATTGATGCAAATAGCTTTCCCGCCATACATGGTTGCAACACCAGAAAGCACAAGCAGAATAATACCGATGGATGCCAGAATATTTATAACAACCTTTTTCATCTCTATATTCCCTCCTGCAATTTACTTTTAATATCCGCCAAATATTTTCTGGAGACATTCAGCCGCTCTCCGTTTTTTAAAGTGGCTTCCATGCGGCTGTTTAACAGAGGCCGTACAAAATCCAGCACATTGATATTGAGAATACAAGATTTACTGATTTGGACAAATCCAACCGGGGACAGCGTCTCCAATAACTGATACAGGCGCAAGTCTGTACTGCAAATCTTTTTTTCGCAGTAGATAAAAGTATGTTTATCTACACTCTCCACATAGTAGATATCTGAGGCATTGAGCAACATCTCCCTCCCTTCAGCAAAGCATCTGATTTGTGTATCCGCTGATCGTACTAACGATATAAGTCTCTCTACATCCCGATTCATCTCTGCAAACTTAATGGAAACCTCAATCTCTTTCCTGGCTCTGTCTTGTTCCAGTTTGAGTAACATACAATGTGGTACCTCCTATTTTGGATATTAGATCCATTGTCTTAGAAGGAGTATAAACATTGTCTAAGAAAAAGGCAATTGGAAAACAACTGAAATACAAATTAAAATGACTGACATGCATAAGGAATGGGACAAGCTGCGGGAGTGTTTTTAATAGTTTGCTAGCTGCCGCAACAGGCACATTTGTCCGGCAACCATTCTATTTTAATCTGTCACATTAGACGGCAAAGTTTGCATGAGGGCAAAGAAATATTTAGCCTCGCCAGTACTAAAATATCTATACCAAAAATCTAGTGTGTCTGATTGAAAAACACCTAAACGCTCAATAATTTGCTTTGCCCACAACAAGGCCCCGGTACAGCTTGCAGTGATAAGGTTACTGTCTGCAATTGATGGCTTGTCTATATAAAAGCTTTGCCCTCTATAACCAGGTGAAACCATCTCAAGGAAACCTGCCCCGTTGCTGGTATGCGGACGCTGATCCAATAGCCCAAAGTTCGCAAGCGCAGCCGTAGCCCCGCAAATCGCACACACCGTAGCGCCTAAAGAGAGAAATTCGCTTGCTTTTTTGATGATAGCGCCATGCTTTGGATCGTTCCATGTGTTTGCACCCGGTAACAGCAACATGCTTGTTTCACTCACCATAATATCATCAATTAGCAAATCCGGCACAATTGTTAGTCCACCCATTGTATGGATTGACTCTTTCGAATCACTGACCATTTTGAGCGATACACATGGTGCACCCTCTTTGAAAAATCGACCAGAATTTAGCTCTGCAGTAACATGCCCAATTTCCCAGTCTGCTAATGTATCAAGAACATAAACATAGATTGTAAACATAAACTTCCTCCGCTTTCGTTACTTATTGATTTGTTTTCATTTTTATTGTATCATATAATTGTTGACAACAATATGGCCACAATCTAAATCGAAAGGCTGATTATCAGATGAAAGTAGACAGGCTTGTTAGCATTATTATGATACTCCTTGATAAAAAACGTTTAGGCGCACAGGAGCTAGCAGATATGTTTGAAGTTTCACCCCGCACAATCTACCGGGACATTGATGCTATCAACATGGCGGGTATTCCCGTTCGTTCCATTCCGGGTGTGGGCGGCGGCTTTGAAATCATGCAGGAATATAAGATTGATAATAAGGTCTTTTCTACTAATGACCTTTCCGCTCTCTTGATGGGGCTTTCCAGTCTTTCCGACATGGTGCGGGGCGATGAACTGATACACACTCTTGCGAAAGTCAAGAGTTTTATTCCCGCCGACAGAGTGAAAGACATTGAATTAAAAGTTAATCAAATAAGTATAGATTTAAATCCTTGGATGGGAAGCAGTAACATACAACCCTATTTAGATATTATCAAATCAGCTTTGCAGGAAAGTAAGCTACTTTCATTTGAATATGTAGCCCACCACGGAAACAAAACTGCAAGAACAGCCGAGCCGTATCAGCTTGTATTAAAAAATAGTCATTGGTATTTGCTAGGGTATTGCCATAAAAGAGATGACTTTCGCCTGTTTAGACTATCTCGCATGTCAAACCTGCAAATACTAAAGGATACTTTTACTCCACGAGATTATCAAAAACCGACTTTAGACTTTGCGGAAATTTGGGAAACGATACAAACAAAAATCAAACTCCGTATTCATAAATCTGTCATGGACAGGGTACTAGATTATTGCTCTTATGAACACTTTTCGCCAGATGGCCATGAGTATTACATTGTCAATTTTCCTTTTATTGAGAACGAATACTACTATGATATTCTTTTCAGCTTCGGGGATAAATGTGAATGCTTAGAGCCGTTGCATATCCGCACAGAGATGAAGCGCAGAATACATGACATAGCTACTTTATACGAAAATTAGAATAAGGAAAAAGGCTTTGTTCTCATGGTACGCAACTGAGTGCAAAGAGCCCGCACCTCAATGGTTCATTACGATACCAAAAAAGAAAAGCAGCCTTATCTTTACAAAGAAAGATAAAGCCGCGCTGTACATCCGATTTTGTGGTTCGATGCATCTTAAAAATCACCAGTTTTGGGTCAATGTATACTCATACACCAAACGAACCAAAACAAGTATTTATACAGTATAACGTGCATTTTTATTCTCGTATTATCCTCTCAAACTTTTGCAAGTGTTGGGGCTAAAACTAGCCTTTTTCACTGATTTCGCCCCCCAAAACGCACAAAAAGCAATTTTGAAAATCCATTGCAAACAAGCCTAAAAAGTCCGGTACTACTGCGTCTCTGCGGACTCTTTTCCGCACGAAATTTTCACTCACACCACGAGCATTGCATCTGCGCGGCACGCTTAATTCCAACGAAAATATAAATAATAAAGAAATTCATCTATATACGGGGATTATAATGTCGTAATTAGATTTTTTGTCTGTGTTATTCTTTATTGACAAAGGGGGTTAAAATAGGGTATAGTAATTTTTATAAATGAGGGAATATGAATGCAAAACGACAATATTTTGAATCAAATAACAGAACTGACTACAAAAATCAGTAACCTGCCAAAAGGATATATCTCGAAGAAATCCATCAATGGTAAGCTGTATTACTATCATCAGTGGTCGGAAAAAGGTAAAAAGCAAAGCAAGTATTTAAAAGATAAAGAGATAGAAGCACTTTCTGAACAAATCAATTTGCGGAAAGAATTGCAGGAACAGCTGCGAAATTTGCGCCAGTCCCCGAAAACCGCTAAAAACAGTGATAATGAAACGAAAATACGAAATGAGGTAACAAAAATGAAATGTACCTTAATGCATAAAGAGATGACCGTTGCTGAAATCGAGCTTGACGATGCCACCGGATTTATACAAAAAATTAATACCGTACATGCTTCGGCGCATCTGCCTTTAGGTGTTCCTGTACGACGGGGTGTTGTAGACCGGGCAATATTAAATGAATGGTGGACAGACCGCTCAATTCCCGCAAGCCGTTCCGGTATCCGTGAAGCACTCGAAACTCTGGATATATGCAGCACAAAAATGCTTCTTATCCGCTGTTACGGACTAAGCCTTTCCGATCAGTACTGGATTTGTCCCGAAGGATCTGGTCTTACATGGGATAAGATAAACTTCTTTGATAACGACTTCTCTGACGACATCGGGGATGTGCTGTTTGGAACCAATAAAAATCCGAATGCTATGGATTTAAGCTCCCCTGACAACACCTCGGACGGTAATCTGAAGAAAAGATGGAAAATCATCGATGGCAGGCGCTGCCTTGTGAAGGGCGGTTCCAATCCGTTTCGTCAACAACCCTTCAATGAGGTAATTGCAACCGGAATTATGGAACGTCTCGGAATTTCTCATGTGCCGTACACGCTCACATGGAACAAAGGCGCTCCTTACTGTATCTGCGAAGACTTTGTCACAAAAGATACGGAACTTGTTCCCGCGTGGCGCATCATACAGACACAAAAAAAAGTCAACAGTATCTCTGTGTATCAGCATTTTGTTAATTGCTGTGAATCGCTCGGTGCAAAAAATGTTGTACATTTTCTTGACCGCATGATTGTGCTCGATTATATAATTGCCAACGAAGACCGCCACCTGAACAACTTCGGTCTGCTGCGCAATGCGGAAACTTTGGAATGGTACGGTTTCGCTCCGATTTATGACAGCGGCTCCTCCCTCGGCTACGATAAGGTCGCCGGTCAAATCCGCTCAGAGCGTGATATAGAATGCAAGCCCTTCAAGAAACATCATGTGGAACAGCTCAAGCTGGTATCAGACTTTAGCTGGATCGATTTTGACAGCCTTGCCGACGTGGATGCTCTGATTAAGCAGACGCTGTCTGCAGACGGGGCAAGGGAATATATAGACGAAAGCCGAATCCAGGCCATAGTGGAAACGGTTAATCGCCGTATACAGAACCTGTTGCAGCTATCTATGATACAGACACCTGTACAAACAGATTCCACTGAAGATGATGTGGATAAAGACATTGCACAGGACTATTTCTAAATACCAGCACGATATTTCCGGCATCGAGGAAAAAGTAATCTCTCTCTATGCCCGCGGTATGAGCACAAGGGATATCCACGACCAGCTTCAGGACCTCTATGGCATTGAAATGTCAGCAGAGATGGTCAGCAAGATTACAGATAAGATACTTCCCGAAGTTAAGGAATGGCAGTCACGTCCGTTGAACTCCATATATCCTTTTGTCTCCATGGTCTGCATTCATTATAAGGTGCGGGAAGACGGCAGGATTTTGAGCCGTGCCGCGTATGTAGTGCTTGGTGTGACAGTGGAGGGATATAAAGACATCCTGAACATTACCGTTGGTGCAAAAGAAAGCAGTAAGTTCTGGCTTGGTATGCTGAATGATTTGAAAAACCGGGGTGTGAAGGATGTGCTGTTTTTCTGTGTAGATGGGCTCCCAGGCTTTAAAGAAGCAATTTTTTATGTTTTTGACAAACATGGATTTATACATTAACTTGCCAACCAGATTCCATACCCTTGTGTTTTGGCTGAATCATATATAGGTCTTAATCTTCCCTCCAGAACTTTTACAAATCTATCCCTTTCAATATTTTTAACATATAATTCTTTTGCCGACCAAAGTGCATTCAGATTATCACGCTGGCACTCTCCAAAAAGATGTGCTAATTTTTCATAATGATACACCATTTCATTCAGCATGAATTGGTTTTGAGCAAACCTGGAGAAATATCTTTCCCAATCCGGAAGCTTATCCCTTTTACTTGAGTTAAGTGAAGAATTCACCGGCATTAAGTTCCACATTTCATCGTTCGTAATGAAAGACCACGGAACAAAATGGTCAATTTCATAATCCCTCTTTCCTAGTAATCTTCCAGAATAAATATCGGTAATACCCGCCATATCAATAACAGCAGACCATAGCTTCCTAACATTTTGGAGTTTTCTCTGCTTTTCATTCTCCGGTTCCAGTTTATAAATAATACCTGGCACGCCTGGATTCCTATCCTGAAGATATTTTATCTTCTTCATCTGAATCCAACCCCTAATAGAGACCATGTTATCAATCAGAAAATGTCTCCACCTATCTTCAATAATGACTCTCTTACTCAATCCTCTTTCCGTACCTATTGTATATGGTATACAGCAACTTTTGTTAACCATTTCCATATAAGCAATAAGTCTCTTTCTTTGATCCCACAAAGGATCATTTCCGCCCAACTCCTTCATAAACGAAGACAGCAGCCGATAAGGAACATTTTTTGATATCTGATACTTTTCATCATGTAGAAGCTTTTCATTTTCTTCAATCACACGTAATATCTGCCATCTATCAGCAGTATGTTCAAGGCAGTTAAGTGCATCCAATTTATTCACTGCCCTCTCAATGCTATTAACACTGTTTCCTTCATTATCTTTGGTACCCATTCTGAGATGATATTCCGTAACAGAATACCACGCATCCGATATCATTCCGGAAATAATCCTATCGAAAGCGATGTTCTCTTCCTGTTCTGACAATAATTGCATTATTGAATCAAGCCAATAAAACTTATAACATTCAGTTGGATCATCCAGCATATGGATGAAACCTTCTATGTTCAAATTACAGTCGTAAATAAATATTTCATCCATAGCTGTCTGTCCTCCTCTTGCTAAAAATTAATGTACAACTTATCTGCCAAATTCTCCGCCTTAATCCAAGCAAGTATTTCATCTGTCAAATTCAAGATAGTCGCCTTTTCTTCACTTACAAGCTGCAAAAATGCTAGAATTTCCGAGTCTTCATCTAAGTCCAAATCTTTAAGAATTTTATCCGCTTCAGCAATTCCCTGCTTGATATCATCAACAATCCATTTAAAAACTTTACTGATTTCTTTGGCACCCCAGTAGATTGAGAAAAAAACGGCAACGGCATCCAACACGATGCCGCTACCGTTTTCTAAATTGATTCTTTTAAGACTGATTTCGTAAACAGACTTTTGAAAAATTTCAATCTCATATCTTGTTGTCAGCAGCCTTTTTCCATAGAATAAATTAGTAGTTTTCAACAATAAACACATTGCATTATTGTCTATAATTACTAATTTCCTCCCGCTTGAATAACATACTATCGGGTTTTATACAATCAGCATAGCATCCCCAAACGAAAAAAACCGATACCGCTCCTCCACCGCTGTCTCATAAGCCTTCATAATCTTCTCTTTCCCAGCCAGAGCCGAAACCAGCATCAGGAGTGTGGATTCTGGCAGATGAAAGTTGGTGATCAGCTGATCCAGGATTTTAAACTGGTAGCCAGGATAGATAAAGATATCCGTCCAGCCGCTTCCCGCCCTCAGAACTCCGTTTTCGTCAGCCGCGGATTCCACGGTACGGCAGCTGGTGGTTCCCACACAGATCACCTTTCTTCCGGCTGCCTTTGTGTCGTTGATCAGCTTTGCCTGGTCCTCCTCCACGACATAAAACTCCGAATGCATGTGATGTTCTGCCACATCCTCCACCTTCACTGGGCGGAAGGTGCCAAGCCCCACATGCAAGGTTACATGCGCGATCCTGATTCCTTTATCCTTCAACTGATCCAACAATACCGGAGTGAAATGTAAGCCGGCTGTGGGCGCTGCCGCTGACCCGTCATGCTTTGCGTACACGGTCTGATAACGGTTCTTATCTTTCAACTGATGAGTAATATAAGGAGGCAGGGGCATCTGTCCCAGCTGATCTAATATCTCTTCGAACACACCCTCAAAGGAAAAACGGATCAGACGGTTTCCCTCCTCCACCACATCTATGACCTCCCCGGTCAGAAGTCCTTCCCCAAAGGAGATGACGGTTCCTGGTCTGGCTTTTTTCCCGGGCTTTACCAGAGTCTCCCAGGTATTGTTCTCCTTTCTCTTTAGTAGAAGTACCTCTATCCTGGCATCTGTCCCCACCTTGCTCCCGAAAAGCCTGGCAGGAATCACCTTTGTATCATTGATGACCAGACAGTCACCCGGATTGAAATATTCAATGATATCTTTGAAAATCCGGTGCTGTATCTCTCCTGTCTCTCTGTCCAGCACAAGCAGTCTGGAGCCGGATCTGTCCTCCAAAGGGTCCTGGGCAATCAGTTCCTTTGGCAAATCAAAATAAAAATCACTCGTCTTCATCTATGGTATTCTCCTCACATTCTCGAATATTTAAGCAGATATAAATGCACAGACCTGTTGAATAGTTACAAGCAGATACAATTTTTTGCTCCATCAATTTCTATAGTATATCACCCTTGAACCGTACTTTCAACATTCCAGGGATTTTTTGCTTCCCATATGCATATACTGTAGGTAGTACTCAGATCAAACACTCAGGAGGGACTTCCATGAGACAATTACAAAAACAGTTTTACTATGCAGAGATCACATTCGGCATCCTGACCCTGATCGCCGGCGTACTGCTCCATTTTCTCTACGAATGGACAGGCTATAATTACCTGGTAAGCATTATTGCCCCAGTGAATGAATCCACCTGGGAGCATTTAAAATTGCTCTTTTTTCCTGTCGTCTTTTTCTCTATCTTTGAATACTGTTACATTGGAAAACGTTTTCCTGCCTTTATCACTGCACGCACCACAGGCTGTTACGCCGGGATGCTGTTTATTATTGTATTTTTTTGCACCTATACCGGTATTCTCGGAACCAACTATCTGTGGCTGGATATCTTTACGTTCTTCTTTGCCACGGCTCTGTGCTACTGCCTGACCTGGTACCTCACCATAACAAAAAAAGCAGGAGACCACCGCACCAATCTTCTGTGCATCTGTCTCCTGCTCCTCACCGTTTATCTTTTCTTCCGCTTTACCACCGCCCCGCCCAGTATCAATCTGTTCAAGGATGAGGCAGCAAAGCTGGTGATGGCGCCCCTGCGGTGAATCCTAATAGTACACCCTGTTCTCCTCAATCAGGGTGACCTCCCCCTGATGACTTTCCAGGATTGCAACACTGCAGTTTTTTGATACGCCGCCATTCCAAAAATCCTTCATTTCAAAGGTTCTCAGCGCATTTAAGAGGGCTCTCAGGGCCGCCCCGTGGGTAGTCACCAGCACGGTTTTATCTTCCAGCTGTGGCCTGTGGGTAATGTCCTCAAGAAATGCGGCTGTCCTCTGATGAAGCATCTCAAAGCTTTCTCCCCCCTTCGGCACCTGGTAGAGGTCCGGGGAAGTGAAAAATTGCGAGAAGTTCTTATCCGGTATCTCATAATTCTCACGTCCGCTGCACAGCCCTTCGTATTCCCCAAAGCTGATCTCAATCAGGCGCTCATCCTCCACAATGGGAACTTCTCTTCCGCCGAGAGCCAGTCTGGCGGTCTCTTTAGCCCGCATCAGAGGACTGGTGAAGGCCATGTCAAATGGGACCTCTCTCAAAGCCGCCCCGGTTATGCGGGCAAGCTTTCTCCCATTTTCATTCAACTGCGTATCAGACCTTCCCTGAAGGCGTTTCCTGACATTCCAGTCCGTCTCCCCATGTCTCATTACATAGATAACCATTACTGTCTCAGCTCGATTCCCATGGACTCCAGGCCATTCAAGATCTTCTTCATGGAGGCGGTAATCTCAGCCTCCTCCAGCGTCTTATCCTTAGCCCTGAACACAACCGAGTAAGCCATAGACTTAAATCCTTCCTTGATCTGCTCTCCCTCATAAATATCAAACAGACTGCAGCTCTCCAGCGTTTTTCCGCCCCTTTGAACAATCATGGCCTCGATCTGCCCGGCCAGAATCTCTCTGGGCACAACCATGCTCAGGTCCCTGGTAACTGCCGGGAATCTGGCAATCCCCTCAAACTTACGGTCAAAGGAAGCTGCCTGAACCACTTTCGGCATGTCTAAAACCGCAACATAGGCTTTTTCGCCAATACCGTAGTTATCCGCCACTTCCGGATGAAGTTCACCCAGATAACCCAGTACCTCCCCATCGTAGACGATGTCGGCCTGTCGGCCCGGATGCAGGAATGGCTTGCCCGCCTTTGGATCATAAGCCGTCTTTTTGTGGAGTCCCGCCTTTTCAAAGAACTCCTCAACCACGCCTTTCATCACAAAAAAATCTCCTTCCCCGTACATACCCAAAGTAAACTGCATACGCTCATCCGGCAGTTCTGCCACCGGCAGCTCACCGGGAAGGTAAATGTTTCCCAACTCATAGAGGCGCACATTCTTGTTTCTGTGATTATAGTTAAAAGCCAGGGAGGTGAGCATCCCATTCAGGGAAATCGTGCGCATGATGCTGAAATCTTCCCCCAGAGGATTGGATATCTGAATGGCATTCCTGAGCGGAGAGTCCTTCTCAATCAAAAGCTTGTCAAATACCTTTGGACTCTCAAAGGAATACGTCATACCCTGTGAGAAACCACAGAACTCTGCAATGTCTCTGGCCACCTCTTCAATGCGCAGTTTAAAAGGCAGCTTTCCTGTGGTGGCCTCCCCCTTGGGAAGGGTGGTGGGGATATTGTCGTATCCGTAGAATCTGGCCACTTCCTCCGCCAGATCAGCCATGCGGAACAGATCGTGACGGAAAGTGGGGGCAATCACCTCATTGGCCGCCTCATCGTACTCCAGTCCGATTCTTCCAAAGTACTCCAGCATCTTCTCTCCCGCAATATTAGTTCCCAGAAGGGCGTTTATCTTATCCGGCTCAAAGGCGATTCTCACCGGCTCTTGCACCTTACTGTAAACGTCCACAATACCACCTACGACCTCACCTGCCCCCAACTCCTCCACAAGCTGGCATGCACGGTCAATTGCTGCCTGCGCATTGTTTGGGTCCAGTCCCTTCTCGAACTTTCCGGATGCATCTGTCCGCAGTCCTACCTTCTTGCTGGAGAGGCGGATATTGGTACCGTCAAAGCAGGCGGCCTCAAACAGCATAGTCTTTACATCATCCGTGATCATGGAATTTTCACCGCCCATGATTCCCGCAATTCCCACTGCCTTCTCGCCGTCACAGATCATCAGCACAGAATCATCCATTGTGCGCTCCTGCCCATCCAGTGTGACAAATGTCTCCCCCTTCTGGGCCCTTCTCACAATGATCTCCTGTCCTGCAATGGTGTCATAGTCGTATGCGTGCATGGGCTGCCCGTACTCTTCCATAACATAGTTTGTGATATCTACTATATTGTTGATGGGGCGGATGCCGTTGGCTGCCAGTCTTCTCTGCATCCATTTCGGGGACGGTCCTATTTTAATGTTCTTTACTACTCTGGCTGTGTAACGTGGACAGAGATCCTTGTCCTGTACAGTCACTTTAATATAGTCATGGGCATCCTCGCTGTTTCCGGTCTCCTTAACAACAGGCGGAATGAACTCTTTATGAAAAGTAGCTGCCGCCTCCCTGGCAATCCCAATCACACTGTAGCAGTCCACACGGTTTGACGTGATTTCATACTCAAACACCACATCATCCAGTCCCAGCGCTTTAATTGCGCTCTCCCCCACAGGCGCATCCCCGGGGAAGATATAAATGCCGTACTCCGGAGCCTCGGGGTACATCTCCTTCGTTGATCCCAGCTCTTCGATGGAGCACATCATGCCAAAGGACTCAACACCTCTTAGCTTTCCATTTTTTATCTTTATACCGCCCGGAGTTTTCTTGCCGTCATGTCCTCCCGCAACTCTTCCACCGTCCAGAACCACGGGGACTTTATCGCCTGCCTTCACGTTTGGAGCTCCGGTTACAATCTGCACCGTCTCTGCCCCCACATTGACCTGACAGATAATCAGCTTGTCCGCGTCCGGATGGCGCTCAATAGACAAAATCTGGCCAATTACAATCTTCTCCAGATCTGCATCCAATTCTTCATATCCCTCTACTTTTGTGCCGGACAGTGTCATGGCATCTGTATACTCCTGAGACGTTACGTCCAGATCCGGAACGTAAGCCTTAATCCAAGATAATGATGTATTCATAACTATTTTCCTTTCTGTTTTTGCTGTCTTTCATTTATGGTAACGTCCGCGTCAGCGGACAAGACGTTACTGTAAACGTGTGAACAGTAACGACAAGTCCGTTTGCTAAAATTGTCTGAGGAATCTGATATCATTCTCATATAAAAGACGCATGTCATCGATCTCATATTTCAGAAGCGCAATGCGCTCCAGGCCGACTCCAAAAGCAAATCCTGTATACACTTCCGGGTCAATACCACACATCTCCAAAACGTGGGGATGCACCATTCCGCAGCCCAGAATCTCGATCCAGCCGGAGCCTTTGCAGAAACGGCAGCCCTCTCCACCGCACTTAAAGCAGCTCACATCCACCTCAGCGCTGGGTTCCGTGAATGGGAAATGGTGCGGGCGGAACTTCGTTTTTGTCTCCGGTCCGAATAGCTCTTTCGCAAACTCCTCGAGTGTCCCCTTCAAGTCCGCAAATGTAATATTCTTGTCAATAACCAGTCCCTCAATCTGATGGAAGGAGGGGGAGTGGGTGGCATCCACCTCATCGGAGCGGAACACCCGTCCGGGAGCGATCATACGTATTGGGAGTTTTCCCTGTTCCATCACTCTGGCCTGGACCGGTGAGGTCTGGGTTCTGAGCACAATATCTTTATTGATGTAGAAGGTATCCTGCTCATCCTTTGCCGGATGATTAGCCGGAATGTTCAGTTTCTCAAAGTTGTAGAGGTCATATTCCACTTCCGGTCCCTCCACAACCTCGTATCCCATCCCAATAAAGATTCTCTCCACCTCTTCCAGTGCAATGGTGTTGGGGTGGCGGTGTCCCGCATTGATTTTTTTAGCCGGCAGGGTTACGTCAATAACCTCCCGCTTTAACTGCTCTTCCCTGGCTTTTGCTTCCAGCTTTTGTTTTGTCTCTTCCAGGATAGATTCAATGGCAGCGCGGGTCTCATTTACCATCTGACCAACCATAGGGCGCTCTTGGGCAGCCACATCCTTCATACCTTTCAGAACTGCTGTGAGTTCACCCTTTTTCCCCAGGAAGGCTACGCGCACTTCATTGAGTTTATCCAGCGCATCTGAATTCTGAATCTGTTTTATTGCCTCTTCTTTAATCGCTTGCAATTTTTCTTTCATGAGGTTCTTCTTCTCCTTCTTTGTAATGTTCTCAGTGAGTGCCGGCAGGATAAACGTATATTTTTCTATAAAATAAAAAAGAATCCTGCGCGCAGGATTCTCCGCCTGCGGCGGGGCTGCCCCGGCAGCCATCTTCCACTCCGCCCCAGTGCGATCCCGCCCGGAGGGCTTTTTATATCATAGGGAATTCCGAAGGACTTTCCTATGATACAAAAAAACTCCACCCCTCTTCTACTGAGGGGCGAAGCTTCAAAGTTCCGCGGTACCACCCTGATTCCTGTCTCTGACAGGCACTCGGCATGCTTAACGCGCATGGGGACGTCATCTCTTACTGGGAGAGTATGGGTTTGCACATACTTGCACAATCTACTCTCGGTTCAGAAATGAAGCTCCGGTGGGAATTTTAAATATCCGCCTGAACTTGAGAAAGCTTTCAGCCGATGACTTTCTCTCTCTGAAAGAAGACGGTATTCTACTGACACCTTCACTGCCTTTTTCTGTTTCAATGTAACTATTCTATCATATTCCGCTTTTCTGTCAAGTGGAAAGTTTCAGGTTTTTCCATGTAACAATTAATCTCAGCCCCCAAAAACAAAAGCCACATGCAAAAATACAGCCAGAGCATCACCATCACAGCTGTTGTCAAGCTGCCGTAGATGGCGGACATATTGTGGGCGTATGTCAGATAAATAGAAAATCCATAGGAAAAAATAGACCAGGATACCGCCGCAGCGGCGGCTCCAGGTATCTGGGTAAAAAATCTGGGATGTTCATTTGGAAGCATGGTATACATTCCCGTAAACAGAATGGTCAGCAACAGAAGAGTCACTACAGTGCGGGCACTGATCAGAAAACCGGAAACATGCTTTAAAAAGCTCAGATGCTCCACAATAAAGCTGTGCAACTGGTTTCCAAAAACCAAAAGTCCCATCGCCAAAATCAGCGAGATCATCATCGCGATTATATAGAGAGCAGACCTCAGGCGCATCAGGATGTAATTTCTTGTCTCATCCACATTGTGAATGGAATTGAGTCCATTGGTAATGGCCAGAACAGCTCTGCTGGAAGCCCATATAGCCGCAATGGCGGTTCCGGATACCAGAGCCGTGGATTTTGTGAACAGAGACTCCACCAGGCCCCGTATAATGTCCATCACCCCTTCTGGAAATACGCTTCTAAAAAGGCTCATGAGGTCCTCCTGCGTCAAAGGCGTATACTGGAGCAGGGTGAGCACCATCATAATGAATGGTATAAAACTCATGATTACATAGAATGCTGACTGGGCAGAGTAAGCATCCACCCTGTCTCTTTTCATTTTCTTTAAAAACTGTCTGACCCACAGGATCACACCAATCAGGTTCCCCATAACATTCCTCGTATCTTCATTTCTTGTGCATTCGCAACGTTTCCTTGCCTTCACAGTTGCGTGCCTTCATAATATCATGTTTCACACCAGCCTGCAAGAGTCAGCCTCCTTCCTATCCGTTGATGGTCACATTGTTACTGTTCGTACTGTTCTGTGCATTTACTGCACAGAGCGTAAGAAAGTGATTCAGGAGTGCATAAATCCCATCGCCGAAGACGATTTATTATGGATTTATGCATGTGACTGGTCACGAAGTGAACCGTAACTTTACATTTCCATAGTAGTAGTTTAAGATGTCCTCACAGCTCTTACCATCCTCCGCCATATGCTTTGCCCCGTTCTGGCTCATTCCGTTACCGTGTCCATACCCTCCTCCTGTCAGCGTGTATCCCTTCAGAGCCTCCCCCTCATACTCAGGAGTCAGATAAAAAAACGCGCTGGGCAGCATCCCCAGATTCGGGGCGGCACTTCCATCCTGAAGCGTCACCTGGGCATTTGCAGTCTGCAAAAATTTCCGGATGCTGTATTCTCCCTCCACCACTGTGCTGCCCTTCTCTCCCTCTATCTGCAGCTGTGCTATCGCTCCATTTTCACTCCTTTGTAAAACGGTAAGTCCCTGCACATTCCCCACTTCCTCTCCAAAGTTGTTCTGTGCCAGCCTGGTCAACTCTTCTGCAGAATAATAGGTACTCCACCGGTACCAGGGTTCCTCTTTCTCATAAGCCTTCTGTCCTCCTGTCATAAAAGCACAGAATACAGCCTCCTCGGACAGATCCTGAGTCAGATCAATCCCACAGGATGTGGAATAATACAGAGCGTCCACAAGCTCATCCCCCTGCATCATCACCTTTCCGGCAGTCTCCGCCACCGCCTCATCCGTCTTTTCATTCCTTCCAATATTGTTGTATACCTGAAAGGAAACACTGTCATCCACATCCATCTCCCGCCCCTCCTCCTTCGCGGCCTGAATCTGCTTTAACGCATAGGTTCTCGCACACACCGCCTGGGCTTTCAGGGCTTCCAGGGGATAGGAAGAGGGCATTTCACTGGGCACAACGCTACACAGATAGGTTTCCATAGGCAGGCAATTGATCACCAGGAGTCCCTGCTCTGTGTTCCTGATACGGAAATACCCGGAGTAGGTTGGATTGGCCTGGTCTCTGACCAGATCCTGAATCACAAACTGCCCCTTCTCATCCGCAGGAGTCAGCGTCACCTCCCCCTCCGATAGCCACGGGTCCTCAGGGGTCAGCCAGACAGGTTCCTGCGCCGTATGCTCCTCCCTGGTATCTCCGTAGGACACTGTGTAACTACTGGTACAGGTCAGAGTGATCTTGCTGTGAAATCCGCTTTCATAGCCGCCAGAACAGATCTGCACCCGTATCTCAGGATTGCTTCCTGGCACAACAACATGAAGCGCTTCGTCTTGTCTGTCCGCTTTCTGTGTCTCAGGGATTTCCTCCGCCTTGCTGGCCTCAGTATCCCCTGCCGAGTCCTCTGTCTGTGCCCCTTCTGTCTGCATGGTTTGCTGGTCTGATCTTTTCATACCCTTGTAGAAGATAACGGCAACCAGTAAAATAAGCAAAAGCATTCCGGCCGCCATAAATTGTACTTGAAATTTCCGATTCACCTTTGACTCCAATCCGCAAACTTATCTATCTAAAGTATATCGCTGAGACTCCAGTTCATGCAAAAATCTGTGTAATTGTGAAAAAGAATCCCGCCCGGAGGGCTTTTTATATCATAGGGAATTCCGAAGGACTTTCCTATGATATAAAAAATCAGCCGGAAAAGCTATCCGGCTGACCTGTCTTTCTATTCAAATGTCTTATTTCCACACTATGCTCAGTAACTTCACATAGTGTGCTACATCTTATTTAAACTTATAAATCGTCGTGGTATCATATTCCTCCCCTGCCTTTAAAATAGAGGGCGGAAAATTTTCATGGTGGTTGGCATCCGGATAGTACTGTGTCTCCAGGCAGAAACCGCTGCGCTTATCATAGCGGACTCCGTCCTTGCCGTCCCTGGGTGTAATAAAGTTTCCGGTGTAAAACTGTACGCCGACACAGTCGGTATACACCTCCATCACTCTGCCCGAAGCTCCATCTGTCACTTGGGCACATTTCCTTATCTGCCCATTTTGGCCGTTCAGCACATAATTGTGGTCATATCCCTTGCCGAGCGCCAGCTGTTCGTAGGTGTCTTCAATGTCTTGTCCTATCTTTTTAGGTGCAGTAAAATCCATGGGTGTCTGCTGCACCGGCCGGATCTCACCTGTGGGTATGCTTTCTTCATCCATAGGTGTAAACGCGTCTGCATCAATCCAAACCAAATGTTCCAGGATGTTCTTTTCCCCATGTCCAGACAGATTAAAATAACTGTGATTGGTCAAATTTGCGATTGTATCCATATCCGTATTCCCATGGTAATGGATCTTCAACTCATTTTCTTCAGTGAGGGTATACTCCACAGAGACCTGGAAGTTTCCTGGCAGTCCCTGATCCATATGGGGACTGAGATGGGTAAACTTCACAGAGAGTCCCTCCTCAGACAACTCGGTTTCCCAGATCACTTTGTCAAATCCGTGAAATCCGCTGTGCAGATTATTGGAATTTTCATTCTGATCCATTGTATATCTCTGCCCTGCAATCTCCACAACAGCGCCGCCAATACGATTGCCATTTCTACCAATTGTGGCTCCAAAGTATCCATCATTCGCCTCATAGTCTGTGACATCGTCATAGCCCAATACGACATCCTCTATACGTCCGTTTTTATCCGGCACCGTAACCGCTACCAGTGTAGCTCCGTAATCTGTTACCTCTACGCCCATACCCCTGCTGTTCACCATTGTATAGATGGAAACCTGTTTTCCATCTGCGGTCTTTCCAAATCTGCTTTTTCTGACTCCCATGTACCTCTCCTTCTACCTGCCTGCACTTTAATATTTAGGCGTTCAGCCTGTCTCTGTTACAATCATTGTCCCATATGTAAGCATAAGAGAGTATCCCTGAGGAATACTCTCCTTATCCTTTGTGACTCCCAAAATGCCGTTTCCTATATTTTGACTCCTAGCAAAGCTAGGTGGGTAACCGCAGCCATTCCTTCTGCCTTCCGCTGCAAACGGCGGCCTGACATCATGAATGGCGATATAAGAATCCCATAAAAGTAAATGTAGGTTCAAAATAATAGGATTGTCGCACATCCCAGGATTCCTATCTCTCTATAAAGATTATACTCTAGTATCTGCAAATTTTCAATAACTATTATACAAAACCATTTTTTCAATTGGAAAAAACGGAAAAAATCACCGGGTGAAAAACACCCGGTGATAGAATTATGCTAATTCGCTTACTACTTTCTTCAGTGCCTCCAGTGCCTCATCCGGCAGCTTATCATAGCCGTCCTTTGCAACTGCAAACTGCTCTACCTCGTTAACACGATCCTGCATACGAGCTTTCAGCTGACCCAGATATTCCGGATCATTCAAATCAGGTACAAATCCTTCCCAATCCATGATCTCGATGTCTGAGAATGGTCCCCACTGTTTGAATTCAGCAGTACCCTCTACGATCTTCTCAAGGATTCCCAGAGTATCCTTTGGCTGTACTTTCTTGCCCATGAAATCTCCGGTGTTGATGATGTAGCAGTCAACATCCTTCTCCTCAACTAACTTTTTGAATTTCTCATAATCGTTAGCCAGAGGATAAGTTCTGAACGGATTTGCGTAGGGAACTACTACCAGCTTGTTAGGATCTACGCCCGGTGCAAGTCTCTCTGCAGAAGATCTCTTTGTAGCCAGTGTTGCGCCCATTACAGATGCCAGAGCAGAACCTTTCAGTTTTACAACTGGCGGAATGGTCTGGTCTTTCATGATCCAGAAGATAGAGTTAACCGGTGATTCAACCTTGTCCACACGGTTCGGAGACCACAGTTTAGACTTGATGGCACGTCCGTTTCCGTTTCTGATATCCTCTGTAACCAACTGAAGCTGTCCGTTCTCATCCAGAGTTACGGAGTTGTTCATTACTGTCAGCAGATATTTATTGTCCTCGCAGCCTGTTGGGTAATCCTGGGTCTTATCAAAGTAAGTGGGCTCCAGAGCAACGGATGCGCAGGTGTCTGTGTTGATGATAAATGCATCGTCGTGAAGTACGGTTACGCCGTATTTTCCGCCGTGTTTTGCATGTGTAATGGTAGACTTGCCTGATCCGGAAAGTCCAAATACAGATGCAACGTATTTTCTTCCGTCTGCCAGTGTGTACTCTTTCTGTCCACCGTGGCAGGAAGCATATCCATTGCGGTTTGCAACAGCCCATGCCATAGTCAGTGTACCTTTCTTATGCTCTCCAAAGTATCTCATACCAAGGATGCAGGCACAGTTCTGATCTGTGTTGAAGTAGCACAGTGTCTGGGGATCACTTAAGCAATCAAAGTTAACACCAGGATGTGCAACCGGTGACCACTGAGGATCAGAGAAGATATAAATATCCGGCTCTTTTCCATCTCCTACCGGCTTGGAATTCTTGTACATCTTTACATACTCATCTGACATGTACTGGAAGTTCAGCATCCAGGAATACATGATGTTTTCTTCTCCCTCAGGAAGCAGAAGATGTGCTTTTACCATAAACTCAGGGTCCAGACCTACATAAACCTCTGCATGGTACATTGTTTTCCAGCGTGACTCGTAGATCGCATCCATAGCCACTTTATCAAGATCAGCACAGTTCACGCCTGGCTCGCCAGCGATACGGCGGGCAGCTGCATAACGTCCTGTAATTGCTCCGTCGTTAAAAAGGAGAACTTTGGCATCTGCTTCCAGTCCGAATTCTTCTCCTCTGTATACTGGCATATCTGTTACAACAGTACCCGGAGAGTTTTTTGCTAACTCATAGGCTTCTTTTAAGGTATTTACTTTAATTACATTGTTGCCATAAAAAGCAGCTTCAATAATTGAACGTGTTTTTGCAAAGCCTGGTTTTCCAGCACCAATTTCGCTAATTGGGTAATATGCTTTTGTTGACATTATATGTCCTCCTTTAATCAAAATTTGGTTTTATTATCTCATTTCCTATCAACTTTGTCAAGTATTTGACAAAGATTTCATAGTCATTTAAGATTTACCAATACATTTTTAAAGACTTCTTGATAGCCATGGCAAACCAAACCACCATAGCCAGAAAAATCACCATGACTACCAGGTAGCCCAAACCAAAAACATTGGTGTAATCGTTCCACACACCCAGTCCTCCACAAATTATAGTAGCAAGACCGAAAATTAGCAGTCTTGGGCTTATATAAGCCATGTATGCGTTCTTATCCTTACACTTTGC
Source organism: Ruminococcus sp. 8Y-12 (assembly GCF_058119865.1). NCBI lineage: Bacteria > Bacillati > Bacillota > Clostridia > Eubacteriales > Oscillospiraceae > Ruminococcus > Ruminococcus sp. 8Y-12. The sequence goes on from NZ_CM176623.1 coordinate 3,800,175, forward strand.
CATCTTTGCACCATTGGAGAGCAGAAGACTTTCTTTCACCTCTCCTTTTGCCTTCATCAGATAAAATGCATAGAGCACGTAAACACCGCATCCTACCACCAGCATGTCCATCAGTATAAACATATTGTCCATGTTTGCTTCCTCTTATCCTTCCTATTTCAGTCCCAAGAACTTTTTCACGGTGTCTTTCATCTCTTCCACCTCAACCACTGTGTCGTGGAGAACAGGTGCAGTGCGTATTTCCTCGATTGCCTTTGGTACCGAAACCTTAGAGATCTCCTCCAGTTTGTCTACCAGTTCAAAGTCCGACATGGAATCGAACTTTTCGTCTATCGCATTCATGACACTTCTCGTAAACTTGTATGGGCTGGCAGTTGACGCAATCATAGCTATTGTGCGGTCATCTGTCTGGGCCACATATTTTTTATACACTTTGGAGGCAACCGCCGTATGCGTATCCAGCACATAGCCTGTCTTGCCATAGACCTCTCTGATCTCCTCCGCCGTCTCCTTCTCTGTGGCATAATTTCCATAGAAATCCTCAAGCTGCGCACGCATCTGCGGTGTAATCGTATACTTGCCCTCACTGCTCAGACTGCTCATCAGCCTGGCGTCTGTGGAGGCATCTGCCCCAGCAGTTTTGTAGATCAGTCTTTCCAGATTGCTGGAAATCAGGATATCCATGGACGGTGATGTAGTTAAAATGAACTCCCTGTTTCTGTCATAGGTTCCTGTACTGAAGAAATCATAGAGCACTCTGTTGTCATTGGACGCACAGATCAGCTTACCGATGGGAAGGCCCATATTTTTAGCGTAATACGCAGCTAAAATATTGCCGAAGTTGCCTGTTGGAACCACCACGTTCAGCTTCTCACCAGCTTTAAGTTTTCCCGCAGCGTACAGCCTTGCATAGGCATACACATAGTAAACCACCTGAGGCACCAGACGCCCGATATTGATAGAGTTTGCAGAGGAAAACTGGAATCCGGCCTGATTCATCTCCGCTGCCAGTTCTTTGTCACCGAAGATATTTTTCACCCCAGTCTGAGCGTCATCGAAATTACCCTTTATTCCCACCACAAAGGTATTCACGCCCTTTTGAGTAACCATCTGTTTTTCTTGGATGGGGCTCACACCGTTTTTAGGGTAAAATACCACAATCCTGGTTCCCGGTACATCCGCAAACCCAGCCAGAGCCGCCTTTCCTGTGTCCCCGGAGGTTGCGGTCAGTATGACGATCTCATTCTCTACCTTGTTCTTTTTCGCTGATGTGATCAAAAGATGCGGCAGTATGGACAATGCCATATCTTTAAAAGCAATCGTGGCGCCATGAAACAGTTCCAGATAGTAAACTCCATCCGCCTCTCTCAGCGGAGCGATCTCCTCTGTGTCAAATTTCTCATCGTAAGCTTTGGCAATGCAGGCTTTCAGCTCATCTTCCGTAAAATCTGTCAAAAACTGCTTCATCACCGTAAAGGCTGTTTCCTGGTAACTCATCTTTGCCAGTGCGTCCATGTCTACATCCAGCGCCGGAATTGCTTCCGGTACAAAAAGACCGCCGTCATCCGCAAGTCCTTTGAGAATAGCCTGAGACGCAGTTACGCCAGCATTGTCACTTCTTGTACTTTTGTATAACAGATCCATATGCTTCATCCTTTTCCCTTAATAATTTTATTATTTCATTAATATGGAATTATAGCATACCTTTCATGGCAGTTCAAGAAAGATTAAAAGGACCTCTTCCCTCGTTCACGGGAAAAAGTCCTTTTCTGCTGTTTTCATTCTGAATATTTATAGAACTCATGTCCGCCGTACTCAAACATCAACTCCAGGGTTTCATCAAACCACTCTTTGTTGTGCTCCTCTGAATCGCACCTTGCCATAAAGAACAGCGCTCCGCCTGAATAATCCTCACCTTTCAGCGCCCTGTCAACTGCCTCGTAGGTATCTTCCGTAATTTCCACGGAATAGATACGTCCGTCAGCTGTTGGTGAAAACTGAACGGAGCTTCCTTCCCGCTCCCATACCACATCATAAATCTTATCCGGAAAATGGCTGTCTTTCACCCGGTTCAGCACTACATTTGCTATCAAAATCTTACTCTTTAGATCCCCGCCTGTAGCCTCTGCCTCCACAATTTGAAGCAGAGAGTAATAATCTTCCGATGCCATTTGATTCTCTCTCACAGTCTGTTGGGCATAATATCCGATCTGACTGATTTCCCTGGCTCCCTTTCCAAGGTTCATCTTATTAAGCGCGTTTTTCCGAACCTTGGGAGTCCCCACCAGAATCTCCTCGTGAACATTTTCAATATCCACGGAAGATGCGGCGATCGAATATTCCTCCATACTGCTGACACTGTTCACAATTCCCATGAGCCCAGCCTGCAGTTCGCTGGCCGGAGGCTCATCCTCACTTGTGTCATAGGCTTTATGCCTGTCCCCGGAAGATTGTACTGCATAAACTTTGTTCTTGCCGCTGCCGGCGAATCCGGAAGCACACAATGAAACCACGGCAACAACAGCCACTCCTGATACGATCACTGCGTAATTGCGATAGCTGCGTTTCTTTATCGCTTTTGCGAAGCTGTTCACTTTGCTAAAAATAGCTAGTATCAGTTGCATGCAATACCCTCCTTTTCTCTTTCTCAGACCTCTAATCTGTCTGTGGCGGACACCTGTTTTCATTGTCCACCATCTATCTGCATTATATTGAATCCCTGAATTGGTGTCAAGGAGTATTTCACATTTTTGTAACATTTAACAATCCCGTATTTTTTACTTTTTACTTATTTGTCTTATTTTTATATTTTCTCCCTGTATTTTGGCCTTATTTTTATGCTTATTATACAAGTCGTTTTTTCTGCCTTTGGCATTATTTATAACCTTTTTTTCAACATTTTACGACATTTACACAATTTTCGCTTTTTATTCCCTCATATTTTATGGCATTTTGACAGTACGTAATACTTTTGAAACATTTATGTCAACCACTTTGTATGACTCAAAATACCCTGTTTCGACAAGCTCCTTTTAGACCGTGTTACACTGCGATACATTCGCAATGCGGCTTCCTCTGTCAGCTCCTCTTCATCGTTAAAATCCAACTTTGGAAAATGGTCTCTGATTGGTTCGAACAACAGCCTTGCATTCTCGTTCTCAAATATAATTTCCCTTTTCATTTGTCTCACCTCTCCGCCCAAGAACATTTGTTCTGTTTATATTTTCATTATACAAACATACGTTCTGTTTGTCAAGTTAAAAATAACTCCCCACCCGGAGAGTTATTTTTAACTTTATATTATTCACTGGCTGTCTCTTTATTATTAATGGCCGTCAAAAGAGCATTGATGGATGCCCGGATAATATCCTGATCCAGGCCTGCTCCCCAGAACAAATTTCCTTCCTTGTCACGGATTCCCACATAGGCGATAGCTCTGGAGCTTGAACTCTGTTCAAGCGCATGCTCCTGATATGTCACCAGGTCGTACTCCAGACGGAACTGTTTCTTCAGTGCATTGCTCACCGCATTGAGACGTCCGTTGCCTGCTGCAATAGCAACCTTGGATTCCCCTTTATAGTCTACAGTAACTTCCGCGATAATACCATTGTGTTGCTTGAAGTGTACCTCTGTAATATTGTAAGGATGAGTGACATCCTCGAATTTCTCCTTGAACAGCTGGAAGATCTCCTCCGGCTGAAGCTCCTTGTGCAGATGGTCGGAGACATCCTTAGCTGCATATCCCATAGCCTCTCTCATCTTTGCCGGCAGATTCAGGCCGTAATTCTGCTCCAGAATATAACCTACGCCGCCCTTTCCAGACTGGCTGTTGATGCGGATGACATCCGCCTCGTAGCGCCTCCCCACATCTGTGGGATCGATGGGCAGATAGGGCACTGTCCACTTATCGCACTCATTCTCTTCTCTGTACTTCATGCCCTTTGCAATGGCATCCTGGTGGGAACCGGAGAAGGCTGCAAATACCAGAGCTCCGCTGTACGGGCTGCGCATATCAATGGTCATACCTGTATACTTCTCATATGCCTCACAAATAGAGGGCATATCTGTGAAATCCAGCTCGGGATCAACGCCCTGGGAGTACATGTTCATAGCCAGAGTTACAATGTCCACGTTTCCTGTGCGCTCTCCATTTCCAAACAGGGTCCCCTCAATCCTGTCAGCACCGGCCAGGATACCCATCTCAGCATCTGAAACACCAGAACCCCTGTCATTGTGAGGATGCAGAGAAACAATCACATTCTCGCGATATTTCATGTTATCACACATATACTCAATCTGACTGGCGTAAACATGGGGCATGGAAGTCTGCACTGTGCTTGGCAGGTTAATGATCACCTTATTATCCGCAGTTGGCTGCCACACATCTAAAACAGCATTGCAGACCTCCAGTGAGTACTCCACCTCTGTGCCGGTAAAGCTTTCCGGGCTATACTCAAAGGAGAAATTCCCCTCTGTCTGGGCAGCCAGTTCCTTCAAGAGTTTTGCTCCATCTACTGCAATCTGCAGGATCTCTTCTTTAGACTTGTGGAACACCTGCTCTCTCTGCGCTAAGGAAGTGGAATTGTAGACATGCACCACTGCCTTTTTGGCGCCCTCAAGGGCTTCGAAGGTCTTCTTAATGATATGTTCTCTGGCCTGAGTAAGTACCTGAATCGTCACATCATCCGGAATCAAATTCTGCTCTATCAATGCTCTTAAAAACTGATATTCTGTCTCAGAAGCTGCAGGAAATCCGACTTCAATTTCTTTAAATCCGATCCTAACCAGCAGTTTGAAGAAATCAATTTTTTGATCCAGCGTCATCGGAACAATCAATGCCTGGTTGCCGTCCCTTAAGTCTACACTGCACCAGATAGGCGCCTTTTCCACATGGTCTTTCTCTGCCCACTTCATTGATGGAACCGGCGGCATAAAATACTGTCTCTTGTACTTTCCTACATTTCTCATATCCATTCTCCTTTTCCAATCCTTTTTCGTAACTGTTCAGCACCTTCACAGTTACACTTTTTCTAAGTACGCCTCAGCGCCTTCCCGGCGGATGCCATTTTTCACTGATATAGGAATATATGTTGATAATCTGCTGCAATTACCTTTTGCGTCCATTTCTCCTTATGCACTTGTCTAATTCCGCCATGGGGTCTTTTGTTTTACACAAAAACCTGTTAAACCAAAAACACCTTTCGTCTCCGAAAGCAGTGTTGCTGCTCTCTAGAGACGAAAGGTTTAATATCTACCTCACGCGGTACCACTCTAATTTATGAATTTCTTCATACACTTTTCAGATACGGATTCCTCTGAATCTTATATCCTACCCAGATAACGGTTGGGGTTCCGTCTGCGCCTACTCTCTTCTCAAAGGGAAAATTTGGGGCAGCCGCTCCAAGGTGAGTTCCAGCTCTATCCTCCACTGCCTCGCATCAACCGGCAGCTTTCTGTATTCGGCGTAAGCTGTACTATTCCTCTTCATTGCATTTGCTATTATCAACTAAAGATAAAATAACATTTTCAGCAGGATATGTCAAGCACAACTTTTGTTCCCCCTACTGTCTCACATCAATATAAAACTCATTCCCATCTATTCCGCTTAGATTCATCTGAAGGAACATATTGTCCGTCATATCCTCATCCACCAGCCATACTAAGGTATAGGAAAGCTCCTCGCCCGGCTGTAGTTCATAGAAGAAGAAATGATTTCTGGTCTCGATGGGTTCCTCTCTGTACTGGGATTTGTCAAAATACTGGGGACCCTCACCAAAGAAGTGTCCATCCATCACATAGGGTTCTGTCTCTTTGTCACTATAAGCAAATCCTCCGTCCGTCTTAGGAATCAGAGTATCCGTATCTCCCCAAGCCCATCCTTCCTGAGCCTTATTTCCATTGTTCTTCATGGTACCCTTCACTACCAGGAACTTCTGCCCCACCGTCTCTTTTACGCCAGAATCTTCGATGCGCATTCCGTTCTCATCCTTAGTATAAGTCATCCGCTCATAGGGCTTAATGGTGCCGTCTTCGTTCATCCAGGGCGAAATCTCCTGGTAATCAAAGAAGTTCTTTTCTTCATAGCCCTCAATCTGCGCCGTGCTGTCCACAAGCTTTGCATCTGTATAAGTGATCTCTACCTCATCTGAAATACCGTAAGTAAAAGTATCTCCAAGAGAAAGCACTTTATCACTGCTCACACCAGCCTGGTATCTCTCAATATATTCCTGCTGTAAGTCTAGCACATCCTCGGACTCCTGAGCTTGCTTGTCTGCCGGCACGTAGTCCACCGGCTCATCCTTGTCAACCGTAACCTCCAGATTGTCTGCCACCTTCTTCAGTTCATCCATAGGAAGATCGTTTCCCCCGTAGACAACTACCATATATCCCTCCTGAGGATTGAACAGATAAATCCTTTTGTCAAATGTATTTTGAATCCTATCCTTATCATACTCTAAGCTCAAAAGGTGGGCCTCCATGCCGTCCAGGGTGGTTTTCTCAAGACTCATCAGATTTTCCGCATCCAGCATTCCCTCCTGCGCATCCAGCCATGCCGCGTTTACGCCGCAGATACTGATGCCATTCTTGTGCTGTCCGTCCCTGTCGTATTTTCCCTCCTCAAATTCCGTATATCCCTCAGGAATGTAATTAGCTTTCACATCTACCTGATGGGGCGTCATCTCATAATTTGTCTCAAACTTATAGGATACACTCTTGTCCTCCTCCTGTACCTCCTTTGAGAAAAATCCACTGGCTGCCAATGCCACCACGGAAGTCGCTGCCAGCATGGTCACCGCTGCTGCCACCAGCACAAGTTTCCGGTAAGACCTCTTCATGGGTCTGACCTTTTCCGTCATATGAAGTTCCCGGTAGCTGTCCCTGATCTTCTCCTCCACCTCCCGGGGAATCTCAAGCTCTGTGTTCAAAACCCTTTTTATTTCTTTCTCTGTATATTTTCTTTTCATTCGGTTACCTCCCTACATACGCCATCTCTTTTTGATATTCCCGCGCAAAATTTTGCCTGGCACGGACCAGCCTTGTTTTGACTGTGTGCTCACTGATTTCCAAAAGTGCACCGATTTCCCTGGTGTTAAACCCTTCCACATAATAGAGGATTAGAATCGTGCGGTACTTCTCGTCCAGAGCCTGCAAAAGCTCCTCAAACTCCAGATTTTTCTCCGGAACATGCTGATCCTCCACCTCCGGAAACTCCTCCATCAGACACAGTTCCTGATTTTTCTTTAAAATATCCTTACATTTATTTATCAGAATGCGGATCATCCAGGTTTTAAAATACTTGGGTTCCTTTAAATCACCCAGTTTTTCATAACAGATAAGAATGGTTTCCTGCATCGCATCGGCCACATCCTCCTCGTAACGCAGATACGATTTTGCCACCTTATACATGCTCTGTTTATTCATTTCCATGAGCTTGACAAAGGCTTCCCCATCTTTTTGCTGGGCTTTCATTACCAGATGTTTCACTGAAACACCTCCTTTTCGTGTATTCGACCGGTCTACCATCACATCTTACAACCATTAGACGGTCTTATCGTAAAAAAAGTTTCATTTTTTAAAAAAATACAAAAAAGTTTTCTTTTTCGCGTCACAAAACAGTCTCTCAAACGTTTTCTTATATGTAGGTAATTATTTCCAAATATATTTACAAGGAGATTGCAAAACATGATTTTATATGATATAAGAAATGCCTTGCAAATGACCGATAAAGACTTCGGTCATCTGTTTGGCTGTTCAGAACAAAAAGCGGCTTTATATATGAATTATCGGGATGACCTTCCGAAAAGTCTTGGAGAGACCATTGTACACCATCTTCACGCCAACGGCAAAATGCTGAATCTGACAACCGATGAACTATACCGTCAGATTGCGCTGGATATGCGGAGTGTGGATGTTTACAACGTCTCGGCATCTGTATCAAAAAGGCGCCGATTGCTCTGATTTTTTGTTTTTTCACAAAAAACTTAAAAAATTTACTTGCCTTTTTACCAAAACCTTGCTATAATACATTTCGTTGACGGAGTGTGGCGTAGCTTGGTAGCGCGCTCGGCTGGGGGCCGAGAGGTCGCAGGTTCAAATCCTGTCACTCCGATTATAGGGTTGTGCAGAGAAAGTTCAGACATGTAGATGTTTGGACTTTTTTTATGCATAATTATGTGAAAAAGAATCCCGCCCGGAGAGTTTTTACTTAATAGGAAATGGAATTTTCTATTATAAAAAGGCTGCCCATGGCAGCCTCAAGAAATCAGAAATCGTTTCATTACGTGGTTCACCTTATCCGCCCATTTTCCAAATATAAAATGAGATGCTCCGGGAATAATGGCCAGTGTACTATTGGGAATGGATGAGGCAATCAACTTTGTATGTTTTTCTTTTATCATGTCCTTTTCTCCCGCCAGCACCAGTGCGGGGACCGTTATCTTCCTAAGCTGCTCCGGCCGAATGTTGGGTTCATGGGTCATGAGCCCTATGATATCCGCTTTGAGCTGGAGTTTTCGATTGAACTTGGCCAGACACTCATAAAAAGCGTGCTGCAAGATGGTTGGAAACTGGTAGCGGAATTTCACTCCCGCGGGAAACAGGTTTGCCCCCGCCACTACGATACTCTCCACTGGGAGTCCCCCATTCAGCATCATCTCCAGCACAATGTTCCCCCCATCGCTGAATCCCACAAGGGTGACTTGCTCCAGCTGTAGTTTCCGGATCAGCGTAGCTGCGTCCTGGGCGATCTGTTTGATGGTAAGGGGTTTCTCACTGATGCCGGAATGTCCGTGGCCCCTGCTGTCCATAGTCACCACCTTAAAATCCCGGGCAAAGTACTCAATCTGCTTCTTAAAGCAGGTCCAGTCCTCTCCATTTCCGTGCAGAAAAAACAGCGTACGGCTTCCTGTGCCATAGATCCGGAAGTAAATATTTGCACTATGTATTTTAAAATATCCTTGTTGTCTGGGTTCCATCCTTTTTCTCCTCGCTGTATCATGAACCTTAGTTACCTTATTATAACTGGTTCCTGGGAAAATTCAATAAATATTTCTTGACAATTTTGTGAATTTCGCCTAGTGTAAACTTAACATAATGAAAGAATGCCTGTGCCTAACCTCACAGAACAACCGAACATGATTCAGAGGGACCTTTATGGAGTATATACCTGCTAAGACCATTGTCACAAAGACAAAAAGTGCGGATGCCTGGTTTGGCATTGATTATAATATGAATATCTACAAAGGCTGCTGCCACGGATGTATCTACTGTGACAGCCGGTCTGACTGCTATCGTATCGAAGAATTTGACCGGGTCCGAGCAAAAGAAAATGCCCTCCGGATCATTCGGGACGATCTCAGAAGAAAAGTGCGCTCCGGGGTGGTGGGGACCGGCGCAATGAGTGATCCCTACAATCCTTTTGAAAAAGAACTCCAGCTCACAAGACACGCTCTGGAACTGGTCAACGCCTTTGGGTTTGGCGCTGCCATTGCCACCAAGAGCACTCTTCTGCTGCGGGATGCGGACATTTTAACGGAGATTGCGGAGCACGCTCCTGTACTGTGCAAGGTGACAGTCACCACAGCGGACGATGCGCTGAGCAAAAAGCTGGAGCCGGGAGTCCCCCCGTCCTCTGAGCGCTTTGAAATGATCCGCCAGCTATCCAGTCAGGGACTCTTTGCTGGAATCCTCCTAATGCCCGTACTGCCGTTTTTGGAGGACAGCGAAGAGAACATACGCGCCATTGTCCGCCAGACTGCCCAGGCCGGGGGACGGTTCATCTATCCCGCATTTGGCATGACCCTGAGGCAAAATCAGAGGGAGTGGTACTATGACAAACTCAATCAGCTTTTTCCCGGGGAAGGGCTTGTGGAAAAGTATATCAAACGCTACGGAAACCGATACGAATGCCGCAGTCCAAGAGCATCCCGGCTTTGGAACGTGTTCACTGAGGACTGTTCAAAATACGGCATACGCTATCAAATGAAAGACATTATCTGTGGTTACAAACAAAAATATCAAGTATCACAGCTTTCTCTGTTTGACTGAAAAAGGGGTCGCCGCACATTTCTGTGAAGCGCCCCTTTTAGGCTATTTATTGTTGATATAGTTAATCAAGCCCTCTGCTCTAATAATTTTCTGCATAAACTCCGGAAAAGCCTGACCCTGGTACTGTTCACCCTTGGTTTTATTGTAGATAACGCCGCTGTCAAAATCGATCTCCACCTCGTCGCCGGCTCCAATTCCCTTAGACGCCTCCGGGCACTCAATGATTGGCAGGCCAATGTTGATAGCATTTCTGTAAAAGATTCTGGCAAAGGTTTCCGCTATGACACAACTCACCCCAGCCGCCTTAATGGCAATGGGGGCGTGTTCTCTGGAAGAACCGCAGCCAAAGTTCTTCTTCGCCACAATGATGTCTCCCTTTTTTACCTTATTTACAAAATCCTTGTCAATGTCTTCCATACAATGGGTGGCCAGTTCCGCAGGATCTGAGGAGTTCAGATATCTGGCGGGAATGATTACATCCGTGTCTACATTGTCTCCATATTTAAATACCGTTCCATTCGCTCTCATCCTTCTATCCTCCTATAGTCCCAGTTCCCCGGGAGCTGAAATCTTTCCGGTCACAGCGCTGGCTGCCGCTACAGCAGGGCTGGCCAGATACACCTCTGAATCAACGTGTCCCATACGTCCCACAAAGTTTCTGTTGGTGGTGGATATGCAGCGCTCTCCTGCTGCCAGGATTCCCATATATCCGCCCAGGCAGGGTCCACAGGTGGGAGTGCTGACCACGGCTCCGGCCTCAATAAAGATTTTCAAAAGTCCCTCCTCCATTGCCTGCAGATAAATCTGCTGGGTTGCCGGGATTACGATGCAGCGCACGCCCTTTTTCACATGGCGTCCTTTTAAAATTTCCGCTGCACAGCGCAGGTCTTCGATGCGGCCATTGGTACAGGAACCGATCACTGCCTGGTCAATCACAACATCCTCTGTGATTTCGTCCACCGTCTTTGTATTCTCCGGCAGATGCGGAAAAGCAACCGTGGACTTTAACTGGCTCAAGTCAATGGTATACTCAGCATCATACTCCGCGCTCTCATCCGCCTCCCACTCTGTGAAGGGGCGTTTTGTGTGTTCATTCATATACTGCACCGTCAGGTCATCCACAGGGAAAATTCCATTCTTACCGCCCGCCTCAATGGCCATATTGGCGATGGTGAAACGGTCGTCCATGGTCAAATTGGCGATTCCATCTCCCACAAACTCCATGGACTTATAGAGTGCGCCGTCCACACCGATCATACCGATGATATGTAAAATCACGTCCTTCCCGCTTACCCACTTTGCGGGTTTTCCCGTCAAATTGAACTTGATGGCGGACGGCACCTTAAACCATGCCTTTCCAGTAGCCATACCAGCGGCCATATCCGTACTTCCCACCCCGGTGGAAAAAGCCCCCAGAGCCCCGTAGGTACAGGTGTGGGAGTCCGCACCGATGATCACATCCCCGGCCACGGTCAGGCCTTTCTCAGGCAGCAGCGCATGCTCAATCCCCATGTCTCCCACATCAAAATAGTTTGTAATCTCATGCTGACAGGCAAATTCCCTCACACATTTGCAGTGCTCCGCGGATTTGATGTCTTTGTTTGGAATAAAATGGTCCATGACAAGCGCAATCTTATCCTTGTCAAACACCTCTTTTTTTGTCATCTTTTCCATCTCATGTATGGCCACCGGGGAGGTGATATCGTTACCCAGTACCAGATCCAGGTCAGCTTCGATCAGCTGGCCCGCTTCTACATACGGAAGTCCTGCGTGTGCCGCCAGGATCTTCTGTGTCATTGTCATTCCTTTCATTGTCTCTTCCTCCTGTTTTTTCACTGATTGCATTATAGCACAGGATACACTATAATAGAAATACATATTATGAATAGTTATCATAACTTAATTTCATGAAAGGAGTCTCCATGGAACAGCATCTCTCCCAATACAAAATCTTTTACACAGTTGCCAAAGAGGGAAATATCTCCCGGGCAGCAGACGCCCTTTTCATCAGCCAGCCCGCCATCAGCAAGGCGATCCGCAGGCTGGAAGAAGCTCTGGGTGTCACCCTGTTTCTCCGCAGCTCCAGAGGGGTTCAGCTCACAGAGGAAGGACAGCTGCTCTACACTCATGCGGAATCTGCTTTTCGCGCTCTTGACGCCGCAGAGGAACAGCTGCGCCAGATGACAGACCTGGGCATGGGCCATCTGCGCATGGGAGTCAGCACAACCCTGTGCAAGTATATCCTGCTTCCCTATCTAAAGAGCTTCATTGCCGCCTATCCTCACATACGCATCACCATTGACTGCCAGTCCACCAACCACACACTCCAAATGCTCCAGGAGGGGAAAATAGATATCGGCCTGATCGGCAAACCGGAATCCACAGGCAGCATCCTGTTTTATTCCCTGGGAGAGATTGAGGATATCTTTGTGGCAACCCAAAGTTATCTGGACAATCTGAGCCTGCGAAGCCCTGGCACAGGGAATGATCTCTTCCACTCCGCCACCTTAATGCTCCTGGACAAAGAGAACATGACGCGTCAGTACATTGATGATTATCTGAAGGAGCAGCGCATTGAGTCAGGCAATCTTTTGGAAATCACCACCATGGATCTGCTGATTGAGTTTGCCAAGATCGGTCTGGGCGTGGCTTGCGTGATTAAGGAATTTGTCAGCCGGGAACTGGCAGATAATACCCTGGTGGAAATCCCTCTGGACTTTCCCATCCATAAACGCGAAATCGGCTTTGCCTTCCTGGATTCCAGGCAGCAAAACCACACATTGAAGACCTTTATTGACTTTTCTTTTTATTCAAAAAAGAGTATAATTTAGGAAAGAAAAAAAGAAAGAAGGGATGAGTCGTGAAAAGAGGAAAACGTATTCTTATTTTATTTCTGGCATTTGTATTGGCATTTCAGGTGCCCGTAACCAGCTATGGGGCCACCAAGTCCGCAAAAGCCAAGGCTTCCGCAAAAGCTGCTGCAAAAATGGCAAAACTACAAAAAAAGGTGAAGTCCTACATAAAAAAGAGCTGTCCTGCATCCCCAAACGGCAGTAAATCCAACACCTGCTGGTCTGTTTACGTAAAGGATTTAAAGACCAACAAGAGCTTTACCATCAACAAAAACGCCTTCTTCTCAGCTAGCACCATAAAGCTATATGCAATGGCCACTGCCTATGACCAGGCAAAGAAGAAAAAGCTGAACATGACTCCCTCCGTGGAGTCGCAGATACGCAGCATGATCAGTGTCAGCAGCAATGATGCGTTTAATTCCCTTGTATATGGAAGGCTGGGGGCGGGGACCATCAACAAATTCTGCAAGAAAAATAAGTTCAAGCGCACCCAGCAGTATACCCGTTGCGGGTCAGGCAACTCCGCGGAGGCTTCCGGAAGCAGCAAGGCCAATATGACCAGCGCCGCTGACTGCGGAAAGCTGCTGGAGATGATCTGCCGGGGCAGGCTGGTTTCCAAAAGCGCGTCCAAAAAAATGCTGAACCACTTAAAAGCCCAGACCATACGCACAAAAATTCCCCAGGGGGTTCCCTCCGGTATCACGGTAGCCAATAAAACCGGCGAGAGCGGGTCCATAGAAAACGACACAGCGATTGTTTACGGCAAAAAGACGAAATACATTCTCTGCGTATTTAGTAACACTACAAATCCGGCTCAGGCCAGAAACTGTATCCGTCAAATATCCAGAATGGTTTACGCTGCCCTGAACTGACCGCATACAACGCAAAAGCCCTTCCTGCAGGAAGGGTTTTTGCGCCAAAGAACAGCGTTTGGCTCCTGACGCTGGCGTGCAATGCCTATTTATTCATCCTGTAACTTTTTAAGAAGCACATCCAGCCGGATGCCATCTTCCGGCACAAACCTCCTCCAATAGTTCAGTGTCTCTTTCAATTTCTCAATGATCTCTTCCCTGTACTCCGTATTTCCTGCAAATATCTCGAAAGCCAGATAAATCTCCTGACACTTAGGTGGCATTTGCGGTTCCTGCTCCTGTTCGTATGAGTGCGCAATGGCTCTCAGAACCTCTTCCCCCTGAATGATCCCCTTTTCATTTTCCTCTTTGGTAAAAGGCTGGTGGCTGGATGTGATTCCATCTGTCTGCTGCATATGGATGATCGGGGAGTAGCATGCCAGCTCCCCAATCCACCGGTAGGGATCTGAGTCCCCGGGGTCAGCGGAAAACAGATGGGGATACGCCTCCATATCTTCCAATATAGCCTCCACCGCTTCCCGGCTGTGATCGTCCTCCTCTACAGCCTTGCGCCAAAGCTTATATGTATGTTCCGCGCCCAGCCAGATTTTTGGTCTACCCAAAATCTGACTTCCGGGATTCAGGGAATGCTCCACGGCCTCCCTGTCCGGTTTCCGGTATTTGCACTGCCCTACCATATGACCCACATCAATTGTGAGGTAAACGGGATGGCCTCCCTCTGCGTAGCAGTCTCTTAGAAACCTTTTGGCGCCCTCTATGGTCCACGGCGGCTGATGAGGTGCATACATGGCCTCCATGCAGAAATGAATTCCGTTTTTACTGGCACAGGCTCCGATCTCACCCATCCGGTGTATCACTTTTTCATACATCCTTTGAAACTTTACCGCATCCTGCAGAAAGCGCTCCGGAACAGCAATAAACGACATCCCCATATGTGACCCCCTGCGTCCCAGTTGGTTCAGGGCCGGCTTGATCCACCAGTCCATCAGATAATCTGCCATTTTATCATCCGGATGGGCAAGTCCCGCAGTCCGGTAGGTCTGATAACCGGTAAAAAAAGTATCCACCCTCAGGCCTGTCTCCTTTTCCTGCCTGCTCACCTCCTGAAACCATCCGGATTTATACCACTCCGGAGAATATAGAAAGTCGATTTCATTGTCAAAACTGGCCTGCGCACTTGTAAAGCCAATGTCTCTGATAAGCGGCATCCACTCCGACGGCTCCACCCATCTTTTGATGGCAAAGCAGTTGTCCAATGTCAGATATACTTTGGGATACTCCATTCTCTACCTCCTAGTCCCGGCTTCTTCTCAGTTTCTTTTTTTCTCTCAGTATTCCCACAAAGGAGGGAAGTCCGATGGCCACTACTACTACAATTCCGCTCACAGCCTCCTGCCAGTAAATATTTACCCCAAACAGTACGATCACGTTTGAGATAACGCAGATGATGGCCGCTCCCAGAAAGGAGCCCACCGGATTCCCCACCCCGCCTGTGAGGAGCACTCCGCCGATCACGCAGGCCGCTATGGAATTCATAGGCCAGTTTGTTCCGATGGCAGCCTGTGCGGACCCCAGGCGGGCTACATAGAGCATACCCGCGGTGGATGAGAGAAGTCCCACGATTCCATAGATCAGCAGTCTGATCCTGTCCACCCGAATCCCCATTATTTTTGCGGCCTCCCGGCTGTTTCCGATTGCATAGATATAGCGTCCGGTCTTTGTTCTTACGACAAAGAGCACCACCGCGATCAATATCAGGACTGCAATCACAAAGGGGATGGGCATACCCAAAAAGTTATTTTTCCCGACAAACAGGATGCTCTCCGGAATCCCCGTGATAGCCTGGCCCTTTGTGATGACCATGGTGATTCCTCCATAGACTCCCTGCATTCCAATTGTTGCCACCATGGCATTGATCTTTAGTTTTGTAATGAGCAGACCGTTTATGCAGCCCAGTAAAATGCCGCTTAGCGCTCCGATTAGAAATGCCAGCACGGGATTCAGGGAGATCTGTGTCATCAAAAGTCCCCCTAAGATCCCGGACAGGGTGGCAATCCTGCCCACAGACAGGTCCAATTCTCCAATCAGCAAAAGTAACGACTGCCCGGTTGCGATTATACCGATAAAAGCAATATCCCTCATCAGGGACTGCAGATTAAAAATACTTAAAAAGTACGGTGAAAAGGCCGCCGCCACTGCAATGAGCAGAATCAGCACCACACCGGTGAGCACTGTACTGTTTTTCGTTATCCCAGCCAGAATATTCCTTGCTCTGTATTTATCTTCTCCCTGCATATGTATCTCCTCCTGACCCAAGCCCCAGGATTGCTCTCAGAATCTCCTGTTCCTCCGCATCTTTCTGGTGTTCTCCCGCTTTTCTTCCATTATAAAGGGAGATGATACGGTTTGCGCATTTTCTGAGCTCATTCATTTCAGATGAGATCAAAATGATTCCCACTTGTCTCTCCTGTGCAATCTTCTTCATTAGCCGGTAGATCTCCGCCTTTGTGCCCACATCAATCCCCTTAGTGGGCTCATCAAATATCAGAATTTCCGGTTTACAGCTCATGGCTCTGCCAATAATCACCTTCTGCTGGTTTCCACCTGACAGATACTTGATCTTTTTTTCCATATCAGGTGTTTTAACATCATAGCTCTCTATGATCCCGCTCACCATTTCTTCTTCCTTTTGCCTGGATATCCCAAATCTGCCGCCTATATATTTCAGGGCATTGACCGACGCATTTTCCCTTATGCTCAAATCAGAGAGTATCCCCTGGGTGCGTCGTTCTTCCGGAAGATAAAACATGCCGTGGCGCACAGAATAATTGGTATCTCCAAGCTTCCATTTTGCCCGTTTCACCCTCACCTCCCCGGAATAGACCGGAAGGTAACCAAAGACGGCCTGCATCAGCTCACTTCTTCCCGCACCCACCAGACCGGAAAATCCCAGGATCTCCCCCTTTCTCAGTGTAAAACTGATGTCCCGGAACCGCTCACCGGACAGTCCCCTCACCTCCATCAGCACCTCCGGGCTCACCCGTTCTGAGTAAAAAACTTCTCTCTCATCCAGTATCTGGCCTGTCATCTTTTTCACGGTTCTGGCAATGTCTATGTCTGCCACCTCCATCATCCCCGTATTCTTCCCGTTTCGGAATACGGTGATTACGTCTCCGATCTCAAAAACCTCCTCCAATTTGTGGGATATGAACACAATGCTCTTCCCATCCGCTTTCAACTCCCGAATGATCTGAAACAGTTTCTGTGTATCCTCCCCGGTCAGACTGGTGGTGGGCTCATCCAGCATCAGTATCTCATAGCCCTTAAAAACTGCCGCTCTCGCCACCTGCAAAAGCTGCTGCTGGGACACCGGGACGTCTTTTGCCGCCGCAAACGGCGCTACCCGTATCCCGAATCTCTCCAGAATCGGCGCCGCCTTTCTGTTCAGTCCAGCCTGGGAGATAAATCCCTTTATATCGGATCTGAAAAAGGGCATAAATAAATTCTCAGCCACAGACAGATGTGGAAAGAGGTCAATCTCCTGAGGCACATAGGCAACCTTCTCAAACAGCTTTCTGTCCTCCCTCACATCCTGGCCGTCAATCTGAATCTCTCCCTCCTCCGGTTCATAGACACCTGTGAGGCATTTGATCAGCGTGCTCTTGCCCGCGCCGTTTTCTCCGCAGATACAGTGTACCTCTCCCCTTCTCAGGGTAATGTTTACCGCATCAAGCGCAACGACTCCCGGGAAAATTTTTGTAATATTTCTGGCTTTGAGGATATCCATATTTTCCTCCTTCCAAAAAGCCTATTCCGAAGCTGTATTTTTAGCAATTGCTATCCAGTCATCCACATTATCCTGATCAATGTACAGGATTCCGGTGTCCACAAAGGCCGGCATCTCTTCTCCCAGATAGGCATGGATCAACACCATAACGCTGAGCGCTCCCTGCATCTGAGGCTTAGTGGAGTAAGAACAGGCAATGGTACCACTTTTTACATACTCCAGGATCTGCAGAAGGTTTTCCGCCCCCACAAAGGTGATTTCGCCCTGTCTTCCCGCCTCCTCAATAGCCGCTGCGATGCCGATGGGGCCGGAAGCGTCCACGCACAGATATCCATCCAGGTCCGGATTTGCTGCGATGGTTGCCGCCGCCTGCTGCTGGGCTGTCTCAATGTTATCCTGTGAGATACCCCCGTCAATCACTTCAATTCCCGGATAATCCGCCAGCACTTCCTTAAACGTCTCGTAGCGCTCACTATGGTTGGGCGCTGTGGTCACGCCGTGCATGAGTGCTACCTTTCCTTTTTCTCCCAGCAGCTGCGCTAACTTTTTAGCCTCCAGCTCTGCCTGCTCCGCAAAGTCATTTCCCACTGCTGTAAGACCAGACCCCTCCACCGCTGAGTCGAAAAGAACTACAGGAATTCCCTGGTCCTGAATCTCCTCAATGATCTGCTTGCTCCCCTCATAGTCAATGGGGTCAATGGCAATCCCATCTGGCTTTGTGGCCGCCACCTGCTCCAGCACTGAATTCTGCTCCGTGATTTCTGCTGTGCTCGGAGCCCTGTAGTCAATCTTGATCTGAATCCCCAGCTTTTCCGACAGCGCCTTCGCCTCCTCTCTGGCCCCGTAGTTTACCGCCTCGAACCATTCATGTACACACTTGGGGATAATCACAAAGGTAAGCTCCTCAGCGTCCACCGCCGCGCCATCCGAGGGGGGCGAAACCTCTCCGCCAGCTCCTCCCGTCTGAGCCGGAGCCCCTGTCTGTGAACTGCACCCTGCTATCCCAAACACCATCATTGCTGCCATAAATACAGCTAAAAGTTTCTTCATCTCTTGCCCTCCCATTTTTAAAATACCTTTTACCATTCATGTCCATAGTCATATTTAAACCGCCGGTTTTCCGCCTCGATCAGTTCCTGGGGAATCAGCTTTATCTCAAGATCCGCTCCCCTCAGCGCCAGATAACACAGCGCCGCCTTCTCCACCACCTGGCAGCAGGTGAGCGCCTCCTCCAAATCCTTGCCACAGCACACAGGCGCATGGTTTCTGAGCATCACTGCGTTCTTTTCCCCCAGATATTTAGCCGCAGCGGCTCCCAGCCTTTCGTGTTCCCCGGCGCGGATATACTCAGGGGTGATGGGGACCGACCCGCCCACCAGTTGAGTCATCTCCTCTGAAAACGCGGGAATTTCCCTGTCCGTGGCGCACATGGCTGAGGCATACTTGGGATGATAATGTACGATCGCATTCACATCCTGCCTGGCCAGATAAATCATCCTGTGCACCTCCCGCTCCGTGGTAGGGCTGCGGGCCCCCTCGAGAATCCTGCCGTCACAGTCTATCAGCACCATGTCCTCCGGGGTCATTTTACTGTACTCCACCCTGCTGGGCGTGACCAGGATTCCCTCCTCTGTCCTCACACTGATATTTCCCCAGGTCCCAACCACCAGCTCCTTCTCCTGCAGCCACAGACAGGCGTCTATGATCTGCTTTCTTAACTCAGGATACTTCATCTCTTGCTCCTCCTCTCTCATACTGCCCCTGCAGGAATTTACTTCTCTCATCCCACCATTCCATGCTCAGCTCATACCCTCTTTTGTAGAGATGGTATAGCTCCGCATACCTTCTGTGCCTGTCTTCCCGAGGGTGAAACCGTTTCCTTTCTCGGACTGCCGCCTTCACAGCCTCCCGGTAACTCCCATAAGTCCCAAGGGCCACGGCTGCGTTCATTGCTGCTCCCTTGGCTCCCAGCTCTGTGCCGCACAGGATCACCACGTCCGTTCCCATTGCATCTGCAAACATCTGCATCCAGACATCACTCTTGGCGCCTCCTCCGCTCACATAGATCTCCGAGAGCTTGACGGGGACACTCTGGTAGCAGTCCACCATGGCCATGGCAATCCCCTCATACACTGCTCTGAGCATATCCTCCAGGGTTGTGTTAAAAGAGATTCCTGCAAAAGAGGCCTTGATATTTCCCTTAAAAAACGGAGCCCTCTCTCCTCCTGCCATGAGGTAGGGATGATAGACCACGCCGTTGGAGCCAATGGGAACCTGGTCAACCAGCTCCGAACAGCGGGAATAGATGTCCACCCCTCTCTCCTGAGCTTCCAGGCTGATTCTTTTTCCTGCTGTCCTTAAAAACCACTCCAGGTTCGGCGCCCCTCCAAGGGATGAAACCAGTCGTATCCAGCGGTCAGGAAGGCAGTGTGCAATGGTCATGCCCGCCATATAAGGCTCCGGTCTGGGCCGTTCCATAATTACAGAGTGGATTGCAGCCGTGCCAATCACTGTACACGCCTGTCCATCCTCAATCGCCCCGCAGCCAAGTGCACAGGCTGGAATATCCATGGGGCCTCCCACCACCAGTACCTCCTCTCTCAGCCCCAGCTCCTTTGCCAGTTTCGGCAGCAGGTTTGACTTATTCTCCCTTGTGGGATATACTTTCGGAAACTTCTCCCGGTACTTCCCAATCCCATACAGACAAAACAGCCGGTCATCGTAGTCTCTGCTCAGGACATTCAGCATGGGGATTGACATGTCCGTATCGTCACAGGAAACCACACCAGTCATTTTGTAAAACAGCCAGTCCTTGAGATGAAAAAAACATGCCGCCCTCTCCAGACATTCCGGCATATTTTTTTCCATCCAGCGTATCTCTGCGCTCATTGCAGATCCAAAAACCGCTGTGCCGCAGATGTCAAAGGCTTTTTCCAGAATCCCATCCTCCCTCCAGGCATCAATCTCCTTTTTCGTCCTCCCATCACAAAAACAGATACCGGGACGGACAGGTTTCCCCTCCCCGTCAATCATCCAGAGGCCGTCCCCCTGGGCGGTGATACCGATTCCCAGCACTTTCTCCGCCTCTATCTGACTCAAAACCCCTTTTAAACAAGCACAGCAATTTTCCCATATCACCTCCATATCCTGCTCATACCAGTCTTCACAGGGAGTAATGCCCTTTAGGCTTCTCCTTTTGACTGCCAGTTCCCTGCCTTCCATATCAAACGCCACCGCTTTGATCCCGGATGTACCGGAATCCACCCCAATGAAATAGCCTTCTCTCACACCCCGTCCTCCTTTCTTTGTCGGAAAAATTGTCTTTACTCTTTCAAATATGTTATTTTTAGTTATTTAATGTTATTTAATGAAAGCATTTGGTCAATTGATATGTTATTTTATGTTATATTAACACGTTTTTTCTCAACAGTCAATACAAAACCAGTTAATTTTTGTAGCATTAATTACTGGTTTTTAGCACAATTACAATTTAACATTTTTACACGTATTTTTGTTATTTTTGTATCAAATATCTCATTTTCATTTGACTATTTAACATATTTTTGTTATGATCTTATTGAGAAATCATTTAGAAAGAGGAGAAACAGACATGTCTTCAAAATCACAGAGAAGTGCAAAAATCATAGATATACTGAAGCAAAACACCACATCAACCACAAAGGAGCTGGCCACGGCTCTGGGTGTTTCTGAGATGACTGTCCGCAGGGATATTGCGGAATTGGCAAAAAAAAATATACTGGATACGTATTACGGCGGAATTGCCTTGAAATCAAATACGATTGAGAAAGAGTCTGATGAGCAGGTATACTCATTTGAGACAGAGAAAGACTTGCATTTAGAAGAAAAACTGCGCATTGCAAGGTTCGCCAGCACCATGATCGAACCCTTTGACTCCATCGCCATAGACAGTGGTACTACCTGCTGCAATATTCTCAACTATATACCCGAGGACACAGCCTGTATCATCTACACCTACTCCCTGGAGGTCATCAACCGTGTGGTGCAGATGAACAGCGATAAACTGCGCTTATTTGCCTTTGGCGGATATTATCACAGCTATATTAAAATGTTTGAGTACAATGAAATTCTGTCCACCATTGAAAAAATGCATGTGAACAAGTTATTTTTGGGAACGGTAGGCGTGAGCACAGCCTACGGGCTCTCCTGCTCCGAACCCTACGAGGTGGCGGTGCGCAAGGCTCTCATAGATATCAGTGACACGGTAATCCTTTTAGCAGACTCCTCCAAAATCGGAAAATCCTGGTTTGATCACTATGCTGACCTTGACGATGTGGACATCTTTATCACAGACTCCAATCTCTCCTCCGCTCAGAGGACAGAACTGGAGGCGCGCAAGCTGAAGCTTTATGTGGTGTAATTTCAAGAGTCTCCGCGCTTACCCTCTCTGGGAATATCGTACCTCACAATGCTGATACCAATGGAGCATAACACCAATATCTGGTTGATGACTCCTCCCATGGAACCATAGTAACCATCATAGATCAGCCATCCAACGCTGGAGGGCAGAGTCAGAAGGCGGATCTTTTTTGCATCCTTCATCCCATAGGACACGGTGGTCAGAAGCTTCCCTATGATCGCAATCAGACTCATAGGGGAGGACCAGGACAGTATCCCGGTAACCAGCATAAAGATGCAGAACACAGCCATCCACACCCTGTTGGATTTCTCCTTAATGGTACAGCGGGCATAGATCAGATTCCTAAGACAGCTGATCCAGTTCATAACCGCCCCGGTGTATGCCCCCAGGAGCAGATATTGGAAGGAAAAAAACAAATCATTTAAAAGCTTCAACACCACAATGTTCTTGCTCTTGTTGCTTTGAAAAGCGGCTGCGCCAAAGAGCAGGCCCACAATCCCCAGCGCCTGCACAAATATCCTGTTATACATCCTAATAGATCCCCCCAATGCACATGCACAAAAACGACGCAGTCCTGTCACCGCGCCGTTTTTGCGTCTTTTTTGTTATCTGTTTACTCTCTTGGCAGTATTTTTTCCACATCACTGTGAGGCCTTGGGATTACGTGAACAGCAACCAGTTCCCCCAGCTTTCCGGCCGCCTGGGCGCCAACCTCTGTGGCCGCTTTTACCGCTCCCACATCCCCCCGCACCATAACGGTTACCAGCCCGGAACCAATCTTCTCTGTCCCGATCAGACATACATCTGCGGCTTTCACCATGGTATCCGCGGCCTCAATGGCTGCTACCAGTCCTCTTGTCTCCACCATACCTAATGCTTCCTGTGTCATCTCTCATTCCTCCTGAATCTTATTTAATGACCTGTATTGTTGGGTATCCTTTCTCTACATTTCCGGTTTAAAGAGTACCTTTGTAAACACTTCAGTCCGGTTAAACATCATATCAAAGACTTCTTTGCACTCTTCCAGACGCACCCTGTGGGTGATCAGAGGATTGACGTTCATCTGACCTGTGCTCATAAATTCCAGTCCGCTCTTCCACTCATTGATGGGAAGCGGATTTATGGAGGAGTTCCAGCTTCCGTGGATGGTAAGCTCGCCCCTCAAAATAGCCTGGATCACTTTGTTGGGATAGGCAACGTCATCGTAGGTAATGCCTCCGTAGACTACCTCCCCATTTTTCTTACAGGAGGCCACTGCCTGTACGTGGGTGTATTTGCTGCCTGCAAATTCAATGGCAATGTCCACACCTTCTCCACCTGTGAGATCCTTGATGGCCTTTACCGCATCCGTATTCCTGCCGTTTATCCCTGCTGTTGCCCCCAGACGCTTTGCCAGCATCAGCTTGTCGTCCGCCACGTCCACAGCAATCACTTCCGTGCACCCCAGCGCTCTAAGCCACTGCAAACAGATATATCCGATTGCTCCCAGTCCGAACACAGCCGCGCTCTTTCCCGCCTCCAGCCTACATTTTCTCACAGCGTGGAGTCCTACGGACACGGGATCTGTGAAAGAACCTTCCTCATAGTCCACATTTGGCGGAAGCTTCAGACAGTTGGCGGACTCCACCACAATGTATTCCGCCATAGCCCCGTCCCTTCTGGAACCATAGTAGTCATAGGTATCGCAGAGATGAGACTGGCCTACCTTGCAGTACTGACACTCTCCACAGGGTATCAGGGGCATCACCGATACCCTGTCGCCCACTGTAATATTGTTTTTCACCTTGTCGCCGCACTCCAACACCTGACCTGCAAATTCGTGGCCAATAGTTGTGGGAAAATGGTAGGTTCCCTTCACCATCACTCTGGGGATATCTGATCCGCAGACTCCGCAGCTTTTTACCTTAATCAATACCTGTGTATCTTTCTCTATATGAGGTACATCCACCTCCACACACCTGATATCCTTTGGTGCAAATAACCGTACTGCCCGCATTTTCTGTGGCATGCTTGCTCACTCCTCTCAATATGTGCTATTGCTTGAGGTACCCTCAATGATTGCGATTCCCGAACTCGTTCCAAGCCGGGTTGCTCCCGCTGCAATCATGGCCTTAGCGGTCTCAGCGCCCTTGACCCCGCCCGACGCCTTCACTCCCATTTCTGGTCCCACTGTCCTGCGCATCAGAGCCACATCCTCCACAGTGGCGCCTCCTGTGGAAAATCCTGTGGATGTCTTTACAAAGTCCGCGCCCGCCTCCTTTGCGATCTGACACACCCTCACCTTTTCCTCATCCGTCAGCAGGCAGGTCTCAATGATCACTTTCACAACCGCACGGCCATGAACCGCTGTCACCAGGTCTGCAATATCTTTTCTCACAAAATTCCAGTCTCCGCTTTTGATCTTTCCCACATTGACTACCATATCCACTTCCAAAGCGCCGTTTTCAATCGCCTCATTTGCCTCAAAGACTTTCGACTTTGTTGTGGTGGCGCCGAGAGGAAAACCAATCACTGTACATACCTTCACCGAAGTACCTCTGAGTTCTTCGCAGCATAGGGGAACATATCCCGGATTTACGCAGACAGAACAAAACCTGTTATCCCTAGCCTCTTGGCAGAGCTTCCTGATCTGCTCCTCACTGGCATCCTGCTTCAGCAGTGTATGATCAATCATACCAGCGATTCCGTTAGCGGCAGCCATGGGAATTGACGTTCCCTCAGCTGACAGCTTTTTGAGAATCTCGTCTGCAATCCTGCTTACCAACTGCTCCATTTCCATATGTATTTCCTCACTTTCCATTGATAATTTATGTTTGGTAAAATCCTGCCCCATCTGCTGTGTTTAGGAGCGGGACATTACTTTTTCATTGCCTGCACACCTCTATGATCTTTTTAAAGGAATCCGCTTTTAAACTGGCTCCCCCGATCAGAAAGCCGTCCACTTCTACAATCTTTCCGATCTGCTGCGCATTTTTCTCATTTACACTGCCCCCATACAGGATGGGAAGCTCCTGCCCCAGGTAAGCCTTCATCCTCCTCTTCAGACATGCATGGGTATCTGCAATCTCATCCACTGAGGCAGTTATCCCTGTCCCTATGGCCCAGATTGGCTCATAGGCAATGTAGAGCTTCGAAAGCTGTGCTCTTGGGATTCCCTGAAGATCCCTTGTCAATTGGTTCTCCAAAACCTCTCTCCACCGCCCGCTTTGTCTCTCCACCAACTGTTCTCCTATACAGATCATCACCTGGAACCCTTCCCGGAGGGCCTTTCTTACTTTTGCATTGATGGAGGTATCTGTCTCCCCGTAATAGCTGCGCCTCTCGGAATGCCCTGCGAGCAGGCAGCTGCATCCCAATTCCCGGATCATCGGAAGGGAAATCTCCCCGGTAAAGGCTCCGCTGTCCTGTTCATGAAAATTCTGCGGCCCGAAGACAATGCGTCGTTTCACAAATTCCTCAGCTAAGACTGCCATTGTTGTATAGGGGGGAAACAGGATCACTTTGTCGTCTTCCCCTATTTCTCCCAACTCCTGCAAGAAAGCCATGCCCTCACGGACTGTCATATTCATCTTCCAATTTCCAGCTACTATCAGAGATTTCTTTTGCATATTGGAGATAACTTGTCTAATTATCTCTTCCAGCTTTTCTTTTTCCATTCTGTCCTCTCATTTATTGTTTGTTTACATTTGTTCATTATATAGTTAATTATGTTACCATGCTATAAGAATAGCATACTCCCACCCCTATGTCAAGAAAAGGAAGGAAACTTTGTACCCTATTTTCCGTACAACTTCCTTCCTCTTCACCTATTATCTGTTATGACATTGACTATTTACTGCAGTCCTTATGGTCTGAGTACCACCTTCATAGAGTGCTCCCCTCTTCCATTAAAGTCAAATGCCTTCTCCCACTGCTCCAGAGGGAAAAAATGGGATGCCACCCCCTCGGTTGGAAGCTTACCGCTGTCAATCCACTCAATGACTGTGGGAAAACAGTAGGGAGAGAGATGGGCTCCCAGCAAATCCAACTCTTTTGTATCTCCGATAATAGACCAGTCTACGGTGGTCTCACTTCCAAATACGGAAAACTCCACAAATCTGCCCAGCTTGCGCACCATGTTTAAGCCCTGTATAACGCTTTGCGGAGCGCCTGTGGCCTCCACATAGATATCGCACCCGTATCCGTCAGTCATATCCTTGACTCTCTGAACCACATCTTCCTCTGCCGGATTCATGACCATGTCGGCTCCGAATTTCTTTGCCATATCCAATCGCTCTTCCTTCAAATCCAGCACAATCAGACATTTGGGATTTCGAAGCTTTGCCACTCCCAGCATACCCATTCCCAGAGGACCTGCTCCGGAGAGGACCACCACATCCTCGTTCCCGATCTGTGCCCTGTCAATGGCATGTTTGGCACAGGCATAGGGTTCAACCAAAATGGCCTTTTCGATGGGCATCTCTTTTGGCACCTTGAACACCAGTCCCCCCTTGGCTACCTTCACATATTCGGCCATACCGCCGTTTACATTGCTCTGAAATCCATAGATATCATGTTTCTGGCACATCCAGTAATGACCTGTCCTGCAGAACCTGCACTCTCCACAAGGGGCAATCTGCTCCACAGTCACCCTGTCCCCTACCTGAACACCGTGTTTGCTGTCAGCTCCCTTTAAGACAACTTCCCCCACAAACTCATGTCCGGGGACAAAGGGCGCTTTCACCCAGGAGGGCTGATTGGCGTCTCCCCAGAACTTAGCAGCTCCATGCCATGCTTTCACGTCGCCTGCACATACTCCGCAGGCTTCCACCTTAATTAGTATCTCCTCATCGTCAATCTGAGGAACCGGAAAGTTCTCCTCCAGCTTATATTCTTCCCTGCTGTGCGCAACCAGCGCTCTCATTGTTTTTGGTATGCTCATAATACGCTCCTTTCTATCCCTCAATGGTCCATCCTTCGGATCAGTTCATCCAGTTTAAGTCCATCTTCGGGTATCCATTTTCTCCAATATTGATAAGTCTCTTTTAACTTCCCAGTGATCTCCGTGCAATACTCTGCATTGGATGCAAAGATTTCAAAGGCCAGATAGATTTCAGCAGCTCTGGGCGGCATTCCATTCACCTCTGTCTTCTCATAGGATTTGGCAATGGCCCTGAGTACTCTGTCCGGCCGGATAATGCCCTTTTGGTTGTTCGCCTCCGTAAAGGCTGCATGGGAGGCTGTAATCCCATCCGTCTGCTGCAGATGCACAATCGGGGAATAGCACCCCAGCTCCTGAAGCCAGGCATAGGGATCGGAATCCTCCGGCCCATCAGAGAACAGATACCCGTAAGCCTCCATATCCTCCAGAATCCGCTGGGCCTTTTCCCTTACGCTGCCCTGTGCCTTTTTCAGCTCACCCCACAGAATTCTGGTATGCCCTGCTCCCAGCCAAAGGCCTGGTTTTTCCTTTTTTCCATCGCAAAAGCTCTCCTCCAGCAGCTCTGAGGATGGCTTTTGAAATCTGGCCTGCCCGATCATATGTCCTACGTCAACCGTGGTGTAAATGGGCGCCCCTGTCCGGGTACAGTCTCTGAGGAAACGCCGGGTTCCCTGAATCGTCCAGGATGGCTGATGAGGCGCGTACATGGCCTCCGAGCAGAAATAAATTCCGTTTTCCGCAGCACATCTGCCGATCTTTCCAAACCGCTCCACCGCTTTTTGGTACGCCTTATGATACCGCTCCGGCTCCTGGAGGGCCTGGTCGGGGATTCCGAAAAAGGACACACCCATGTGGGATCTTCTCCTGCCCAGCCATCTGACCGCCTTTTCCATCCATTCCCTTTCCAGATAATCCGCCATCTCATCATCCGGGTGTCCCAACCCGGCTGTCCGATAGGTCTGGTATCCGGTAAAAAAGGTATCTACCCGGACTCCGCTCCTGTGCTCCTGTTCCTCCACCTGCTCAAACCACCTTTTCAAATACCAATCAGGGGAGTACAAAAAATCAATCTCATTGTCAAAACTGGCCTGGGCGCTTGTAAAGCCAATCTCTCTCGTCAAGGGCAGCCATTCCTTTGGCTGCACCCACCGTTTGATGGCAAAACAGTTGTCCAGCGTTAAGTATATCTTTGGATATTCCATGCAATCATCCCTCTACAATCTGCCTGTAACACTCTGCCAGTCCGCTCCACACCTGGGCGTCTTCGGGCTGATAGGATACCAGCTCACTATTTTGTGCGCAGAGCCTGCGCCCCTCCTCCAGAGAATCCAGCTTTCCATCCGCCATCATCTGAAAGATCAGGTTTCCGAAAGCTGTAGTCTCTGTGGGGCCTGCTACCACTGGTACTCTGACCGCATTGGCTGTGTACTGGCACACCAGCTTGTTCTGTGTACCTCCCCCCACCAGATGCAGCAGTTCCAGCGTTGCTCCCACTATATCGGTAATCCTTTCAAAACTGTATGCAAACATCAGAGCCAGACTTCGGAATATGCAGTCCGCCACTTCCCCTATGGTCTCAGGCACTTCCTGCCCTGTTTTCCTGCAGTACGCCTGTATGATCCCCGGCATGTCCGCCTGAAATTCTCCAAACCGCTCTTCGTTCACATTGATAACACACTTCATGGGTCTTGACTCTTTTGCCAGAAGAGTAATCTCATCCCACGAGATATCCCTGTCTTTTTTCCATTTATCCCTGCACTGCTGGATAATCCACAGTCCTGTTATATTTTTTATGAGCAGGTTTTTCCCGCAGGCGGCCCCTTCATTTCCAAATTCCAGTTTTACGATTTCAGGGTCCATCAGAGGCTCTCCCGTCTCCAGACCTGCCAGACACCATGTACCCAGACTCACATATCCCCAGGGCCTGTCGGTATCCCGAATCGGTATCCCCGCCACAGCAGAGGCGGTATCATGGGTGGCCGGGATGACCACAGGAATCGACTCCACCTCCAACTCCCTGCAAACTTCTTCCTTCAGCATCCCCAGGTAAGTCCCCGGTTCCGTCAGGGGATGCAGGAAATCCCTGTGCAGCCCCAGCCTGTCTAAGATTTCAGGTTCCCACTGCCTGGTTCTCTGGTTGGCCATCAGAGTCATTGTGGCGTTGCAGAATTCATTGCTGGGTTTTCCTGTCAGGAAATAGTTTAACAGATCAGGAATCATCAGCAGATATCTGCCATGCTCATATTCCACTGACCTCATCTTCATAAGGGAAAACAGTTTGTACACACCCATAATCCGGTTGCACGGTCCTCCGCTCAGCGCAAAGAGCTCTTCCTCTGAAAGTATGGCGTGAAGCTCCTCTGAGCGCTCATGCTGGTTCCTGTCCCGGTAATGGAGAGGATTTCCGATGAGCCTCCCATTCTCATCCAGCATCCCAAAATCACACCCCCAGGAGTCAATGGCCATAGAATTTACTTTTCCATATTTCTGCCAGCACTTTTGTATACCAATCTTTACCTCGGACAAGAGCCTGAGAATATCCCAGAAGTACTCCTCCTCGTTGGCGAACACGGGTCTGTTGTCAAACCGGTGGACCATATCAAACTCCACCTCATCCCCCCTGACGCTGGCCACAATCGCCCGTCCATTGCTGGCACCCAGGTCTAAAATCAGATAATGGTCTTTCATCTTCCTTCCCCCTTTTCATCAGGTATTGGTCTGTGTGCTCTTGGTCAACTGAGGCAGAAGGACTGCAATCAGAATGATAATACCCTTGATAACCAGCTGTGGATACGCGGGAACCTTCATCAGGTTCATGATATTGCTGATCAGTCCCAAGGTGTACACGCCAAACAGGGTCTTAACCACACTGCCGTTGCCTCCGTTTAAGTTCGCCCCGGCGATTACGCAGGCTGCGATGGCATCCATCTCTGTTCCGTCTCCTACCAGCGGGGAACCCACTCCTGTTCTTCCACACACAATGATGCCTGATATGGCCGCAAAGACGCTGCTCACTGCATATACGGACATCTTATATATGTTTACCCGTATACCGGACAGCCTCACCGCCTCCTCATTGGACCCCACAGCCAGAACCAGTCTGCCGTAGGTGGTATAGCGGAATACCAGAAAGATCAGGATAAACACCACTGCCATGATATAAAACTGTGTGGGCAGCCCCAGGATGTAAGATCTGGAGAACGTCAGATAAGACTGGCTCTTGATCTGAATGGATGCTCCTGCACTGATAATGTATGCAAATCCCTTGGCCACCTGCATGACTGCCAGTGTGACGACAAACGACGCCACCTTCTGATAAGCCACCATAAATCCGGATACGATCCCGCAGAGCATTCCCGCTCCCATTGCAATTAATATAGATACAAACAGTCCCTTTCCCGTATTCAGCATGTAGGCAAATACAATGTTACTTAGCGTCAGAACCGTTCCCACGGACAGGTCAATTCCACCTGTCATGATTACCATCAGCATTCCGAGACTGACAATTCCAAGGCCTGCGTTCTGTCTCAAAAGATTGGTCAGGTTCCCAGATGAAAAAAAGCTGGAACTGACGATTGACGAGATAATGAGCATCAAAATAAAAATAATGATGGTGTTATTGCGGTTAATAAAATTGAGAAAGCCTGCCTTTGTCACTTTTCCTCTCTTTGCCTGTGCTTCTTCCATGTCTATTTCCTCCTCGTTTACTCGTTCACCACACCCACGGAGTAATTGATAATCCGTGTCTGCGAAATATCTTCTTTTTCCAAAATCCCCATGGCTCTTCCCTTGTTTAAGATCAGTACACGGTCACTCATACCAATGATCTCCTCCACTTCTGAGGAGATCAGCACCACAGCAAGGCCCTCCTTTGTCAGGTCATTGATGAGGTTATAAATCTCCATCTTTGCCCCAATGTCCACACCGCGGGTGGGTTCATCCAGGATAATCACTTTGTTGTCCCCATAGAGCCATTTTGCCAGGCTGACTTTCTGCTGGTTTCCTCCGCTTAATCCCCCCACATGAATTTCCGTGCCGTCTGTCTTGATGTGCAGCTTACTGATCATCTCCCTGGTGTCCTGCTTCTCCTTTTTCTGCCTCACCACATCAAAGGGACCTCTCACCTTTTTCAGAGACGCCATGGTGGTGTTGATTCTCACGGACTGGGAGAGCAATACCCCGTGTTCCTTTCTGCTCTCCGGCAGGTAGGCAATCCCCAAACGGATGGCCTCATAGGGTGAACGCACTTTCACGGGCCTTCCATTCAGCCTTATCTCTCCGGTACAGTTCTTGTCCGCCCCGAATATGGCTCTGGCCAGCTCTGTCTTTCCAGCCCCCACCAATCCTGCAATCCCCAAAATCTCACCCGCGTGCACTTTAAAGGATACATTCTGCACATGGATGCCATTGCAAACATTGGACACCTCCAGAACCGGGGCTCCAAGTTTGATATCTCTCTTCGAAAACATGGATTCATAGCTTTGTCCAATCATTTGTTCAATGACCTGGTTCATGGTGATATTCTGGGTACGTACACTGTTTACCACTCTTCCGTCCCGCATGATGGTAATCTCATCGGATAGCAAAAAGATCTCATCCAGTCTGTGGGATATGTAGATAATGCTGACTCCCTGGTCCTTTAGCTTTCGAAGGAGAGCAAACAGATTTTCCGTCTCTTTTGGGGAGAGCACTGCAGTGGGCTCATCCAAAATCAGCACATTTACATCCTCACTCAGCGTTTTTGCGATCTCCACTACCTGCTGATAGGCAACACGCAGCTCCCCCACCTTGGCATAGGCATCGATGTCAAACCCCAGTCGGTTTAAAATTTCTTGTGCCTGCCTGTATAGCTCTTTCCAATTAATCCTTTTCCTGCCCAGGGACATCCGGTTAATAAATATATTCTCCGCAACCGTCAGGTCAGGAGCCAGGGCAAACTCCTGATAAATAATCCCCAGTCCGGCCTTGCGTATTTCAATCAGGTTGTTGCCTGAAAATTGTTTTCCATTGATAAAGATTTCCCCCTTGTCCTTCTTGTAAGCACCCGAGAGTATTTTCATCAGGGTCGACTTTCCAGCCCCATTTTGTCCCACCAGAGCATGAATCTCCCCCTCCTTCACGTTCAGAGATACATCCTGCAGAGCATGGACACCTCCAAAGCTCTTGTAAATATTTTTCAGTTCAATTCTATTTTTTTTCTGATCCGACACTCGTTTTCACCAGCCTTCCGATTTTTTCCCTGTTTTTAAGCCGAAGGAAGCGGGGTGGAGTGCTCCCCCCGCTTCCTTCTTAGAAGAAATTAAAATGTTGCATTGGGGTCATAGTAATCATCGATGTTATCGATGGTGACACAAGCTGCTGGCGTGTAAGTGTAAGCAGGGAAGTCTCCGAAGCCAGATCCGCTAAACCATTTGTCTGCCACGTCACAGGCGTACTCACCGATTTTTGTGGGGCTGTTTGTACCAGTACATCCGTATTTGCCTTCTTTGATCAGTTCAAATGCTTCTTTCTGCCCGTCCGCACATGCGGCAATCAGTTTATCCTGCAGCATATTGTGCTCCTCCAGCACCTGCATCGCTGCCATTGTCATAACGTCCGCCTCTGAGAGCAGTACGTTAAATTCCTCATTCAGCGCTACAATATCTTCCATTGCGGTGACCGCATTGTCCTCCGCCCAGTTGTCGCAGTATCCCTGTGCAATGATTTCCAGATTTACCTCACCCTCTGACGCCAGCTGTTCCTCAATAATTCCGGCGATCATGCCGTCCCTGCGGTTTAAGGAGTTGATGGTTCCCATCTGCCCGCTGATAAGCGCTGCCTTGATGGGTTTGCCCTTCATCTGCTGTGCCACCCATTTGCCGCAGACAAATCCGTTCCCGTAATTGTCTGCCTGTACGCAGGTCAGGACTTTTGCATCACTGTCCAGCGCATTGTCTATGGCGATGACCGGAATGTTTTCCTCATCTCTCAGACGGTTGATGGTGGTGGTCAGTATGGAGGTATCATAGGAGTTACACAGGATCACATCGCAGCCCTGGGTCACCAGATCCTCCATATCGCTGATCTGCTTATTGGAATCTCCCTGCGCATCCAAAACCACACACTCCCACCCCTTCTCATCACAGATCGACTGCACGGTATCACGGATGGTCACATAGAATGGAATGACAATGCTGACCATGGAGATCCCCACCGTAAACTTGTCTCCGCTCCTGGGTGTTCTGGTCCCACCCTCCTTTACTGTGCCGGATTCCCCTGCACTTGCCTGCTCGCTCCCTCCTGTGGTGCATCCCCCCAGCGCTGTTGCAGCCAAAGCCAGTGCCAGCACCATTGCCAATCCCTTTCTTGTTTTTTTCATATCCTTTCTCCTTTCAATTTTTATAAAAATATACCTTCTCCGTATATTTCTATCTCACCTCTGTGGGGGAAACTCCGGGCCGCCGGCTAAGTAGTCCGTACTGTACTCCCCAGCCTGATATTCCCTGACAATCCTCCCGTCCGCAAGTTCCAAAACCCGGTCCGCACAGTGGCAGACTGTATCCGGGTCATCTGAACACATCAAAACTGCTATTCCCTGTTGTGCTGCCTCCAGCAGCACTCTTTGTATTTCTCCGGAGGACTGGTTGTCTGCCCCCTCAGTAGGATTGATGACAATCATAATCCTCGGTGCCGTCATCAGACATTTTGCCAGCAGTACCTTCTGCCTGCTCCCCTTACTCACAAAACGGACTTTCCGGTCCATGAGATCTTCTATGTAAAGCTTCTCAGCCTGCAGCTTTACAGCGTTTTCCTCTACTCTTTTCTTGATCACTCCGCAGATATTCACCTTGTTCAGTACACCTATTGAGATATTCTCCTTGACCGTCATGTTCTCGATCAGGCCTCTCTGCTTCCTGTTCTGCGGCATATAGCTAATGCGGTGGCGTTTTCCCTCCAGTGGTGACTTTAAGGAAACCTGCTGTCCCCGGATACGGATTTCCCCGCCCAGGACCGGACGCAGCCCGTACAGACTCTCCATCAGCTCCTTTTTACCATGTCCTGTCAGGGCCAGTATTTCCCCCTCATGGATGTCAAAGGACACATCCTTTGTCTTTGTTCCTGCCTTCAAATGCTCCACTTGCATGATAACTTTCCGTTCTCTCTCCACCTTCTCTTTTCGGGGCAGCTGTGGCCCCCCTAGAAGATGTCGGATGAGATCTCCCTTTGTAAATTCTCCCCTGCGCAGTGTGTAGCAGGTATTTCCCTGGCGCATCACTGTAATCCGGTCAGCAAGCTCAAAGGCCTCTTCCAGTTTATTGGTAATGATAAAAACAGTGATTCCCTCTTCCTTCAGACGCTGGATGGATCTTTTTGACTGTCCGATCTCCTCGGACGTCATCGTTTCCATAAATTCATCCAAAATAATAAAACTTGCTCCTGAGGACAGCTCCCTGGCTAACTCCACGCTTTTTTTCTGAGCGGTGTTCAGCTTTTCTTCCGGGGTGTCCGGTTCCACATCCCCTATCCCAACCATATCCAGGTAGTGTCTGGCCTTGATATTCTCGGATTTCCGGTTCCAGATCCATCTGTTTGCCCGGTTGTTCAGGAGAAAAATATTTTCCGCCACGGTCATAGAGGGCACATACCGGACATCCTGGCTGACATATCCGATTCCCAAAGCCTTCATGGCTGCAGGTCCTCCATAATTGATCCTCTTTTCCTTAAAATAAATTTCTCCGGAGTCCCACTGCATATTTCCATTCAGAGTCTGCACCAGTGTTGTCTTTCCGGTTCCATTTCGCCCGATTAAGACATGGATTTCCCCTGCATAAAAGGTCATATTGATATGGGACAGCACCGTATCCCTCCGTATTTTCTTGCAAAGGTTTTTTATCCTCAGTATCTCGCTTTTCATAAGAGCCTCCTTTGTGTTTTTTATTATATCACACAAATTAATGCAGCCCTATTTTGACTATATGTCTCTATTCCTCTGCTTGACATTATCTATTTTGTATATTAAACTGTTTCCTAAGTTGTTTCCATTATACTAATCGCACAACTGTATAACAATGGCGTACTTTTCAGAAAAGGATGTCTCTTTTAAGGAATTAGAGACTTGTGACAGGAGGAGCCCCCTATGCTTAAGGTAATTGTAATTGACGATGAACCCATGATTGCCCAGATGATCGTACATACCATAAACTGGAAACAGCTGGATATGGCAATGTCAGGTCTGGCTTCAGATGGAGAGGAGGGAGAGCATCTGATTCTTCAGATAGAACCGGATATTGTGATTACTGATGTCCGTATGCCGATTATTGATGGAATAGAATTGATCAAGAGAATCCGAAACAACACGATTCTAAAGAATCAGCCGCACTTTATCATCATCAGCGGCTACGATGATTTTCAGTACGCGCAGTCCGCCCTCCGTTTTGGAGTGACAGATTACATACTCAAACCCTACGATGAGGAGTATCTGACAGAGATTCTGAAAAAACTTGGCTGCAAAATATCGCTGGAGCTTCATCAGCAAATGGACGCCAACCATATGCGCAGCATGTTAAATACCAGCCTGGAGAAACTCCAGAAAAACTTGTTCACCGACTTCTTCCGGCGCAGCTGCAGTTTTTCTTCCTTGGAAAACTTCAACAGGGAACTTTCCTGTTCTTTCTCGGAGCAGGATTTTACCGTAGTCATCCTAAAGGTATTTCAGTCCACCGGTCTGTGCACAGATCAGCCTCTGCTTGATGAACTCCAAAAGCAGATGGTTTCGCTCTATCCCCTCGGAGAGCAAACCGGCTTTTTCTGTTTCTGTATGGAAACACAGATTTGCATGGTGATCAATCACCGTCCCTCCCAAAAGGCCCGGGTCTGTCAGGGTATAAGAACGGTCTTTGAATCACTCTTGGGAGATGAGCGCATCAAATGGCAGACTTCTATCAGCATGGGCTATGCCTCTTGCTCCGCATTTTCTCAACTTAATGACACCTACGACCATGCAGCCACTGCCTGTGACTGCTTTCTTCTCTACTCCGTGAACCGCTGCTTTTGTTATGATGAGCTTACTTTTTCCCCACAGCCCGATTCTGTTTTCCTGCGGGGAAGCCAAAAGACTGCTCTGATGCACGCCTTTGAATGTATGGACCGGGAGCGCATCGGACTGTACATCTCGGAGTTCTTTACTCTCTTAGATACAAGTCCTCCCTATGCGCCTGATGTCTGGTATTCCCTCTGTGATGAAATAACACGATTGTTTATCAGCTACCTGGCAAAGGCAGATCCCTTTCTGGGCCAGAAAACAGATCTGTCCGCCCTCCGCCACTGTACTAAAAAATGTTTCTCCGCCCAGGATTTCCCTCTGGTTCTCACCAAATGCATGGACACTCTCCTGAAGGAGATCACCGCTGAAAAAAGTCAGGAGCCAAACGGCCCTATTGCTCTTTCTCTGGATTATATCCACCGCAACTACAACCAGACGCTACGTCTGAGCGATGTGGCAAGCTATGTGTATTTGACCCCTCAATATTTCAGCGAGCTGTTCAAAAAGGAGGTGGGACAGAATTTTATTGACTACCTGGCCAATTACCGAATTGAGATTGCAAAACAGTATCTGATCACACCAGGGGAAAAGATCAAGGATATCGGGGCAAAAGTCGGCTACACGGATTCCAAGTCCTTCAGCCAGGTGTTCAAAAAGCATGTGGGACTGACTCCCCAGGAGTACCGGAAACTCTATCTTTAGGCAAAGGAGCGTACAGATGAATATTTTTAAAAAATATTTCAACAGTCTTAAAGAAAAATACAGCCACAAAAGTCTTTTTTACGCTTTTACCATTTTCTTGTCCCTGCTCCTTGTGCTCTTTGGCAGCTTTGGAATCATCTCCTATCAGATTTTGAAACAAAGTGAAGAGACACGCATCCACAAGGAGCGCACCTGTCTGCTTCTCTCAACTGCTCTGGATGCCCAGACACTGGCCGGTACCAGGAATCAGGACTTTTCCTCAGCACAGTTTGAAACCTCTTTGCCAAAGGACTGCCTCCAGCTCTGGATCAAGGATGCCTCCAATAAGATTGTTTATTTTACGGATCAAAGCTCCCTCCAGCTTTTGGACAATATCTTTGAAAAAAGTCCCCACTGCGATCTTCCAGAGATCCATGGGGACTATACCGCCTCCAAAAACTACGTGTTCTATTCCATTCCGCTCTCCGGAGGCTGTACTCTTCAGTTTGCTTTTCCCAACGCCCCAGGCCGGCTTTCCCCATACCAAGCGCTTTTTTGGGGCGTCATTTTATCGTTAGTTTTGTCCGCTGCACTCCTCTTCTGGTACTTTACAAGACGTGTTTATCAGCCCCTGATAAAGATCGAACATGCCATCAACATGGAGGAGGACGGCGAACTTACCTTTGACCTCTCCTCCTCAGAGAACAGCGATCTGTATCCCCTGGCAGACAAACTAAACCGTATGTTTGAACACATCAAAAATCTGCTGAACCAAAAGTACAGCCTGGACCTTTTGTACAAACAGGCAGAAATCAATGCTCTGCAAAGCCAGATCAACCCGCATTTTCTCTACAACACTCTTGACTCCATCCGGGGGCTTGCACTGATGCAGAACTCTCTGGAAATCGCCAACCTCCTCAAATCCCTATCAAATATCTTCCGGTACAGCATCAGCAATAAACAAGATGTAGTCACACTGACCGAGGAGTTAAACCACTTAAATAATTATCTTACCATCCAGCAGTACCGCTTTCAGGACAAGTTTGAGTTTGTAACAGAATTTGACGAACCTCCTGAGCGGTTCCTTACCTGCCAGATTCCAAAGCTGACAGTACAGCCCATTGTGGAAAACGCTATCTTCCATGGCCTGGAGACAAAACGCGGCAGGGGGATCATTCATTTCTACATCTACCGGACTGCCTCCAGGCTCATCATTGAGATTAAGGACAATGGAAACGGAATGGACGATGAGACTCTGCGCAGACTCAATGAAAAGCTGAACTCCCCGGCTGATCCCAATGCTTCACCTGTAGGAGCCCACAGAAGCATTGCCCTGCAGAATGTAAATCAGAGAATTCAGCTCTCTTACGGGGACGACTATGGACTTACTATCTTCAGCACATTGAGCGTGGGAACCACTGTACAGATCCAGCTCCCCTATCTCCCCTCCTGCCAAGACGCAAAAACACCGCAGAATCCATAATGTTCTGCGGTGTTTTTGAGATTTAAAATTCTACCTGGACGACACAGTCCTCAAAGTTCTTTACCACAATATCGTTGTGGTAAATGCGTTCCGGCAGGCCAATCAGGATACTGGCCTGTTCGCTGTCTACGGGGTAAAGTACGTCATGCCAGGTTCCGGGATGAAGGCAGACCATCGTTCCCTTTGGAATGAGAAATGCCTCCGCCTCCCGGGCTGCAATCTCTCCTCCATTGGGCGGGGCGCACACCAGGACCACATCTGCGTCCATAGGCATTTGAATCTCCGCTGTGTAGTCATGGTACTCCATTCCTTTTACAATAAACTCCTCATTTTTTCTCACGGTCAGCGACGAACAGCAAAAAGTCTGCGGGGTGGCCGGGAACCGTATCCTATCCCGATAGAACTTGTGATACTCCCCCTCCAGGTAATATCCCCGGGGATTCATCATATCTGCATAGGTACCGTAATCTTTAAATGCTTCCAGGCTCAACGGCTTTGCCTTCACTTTTCTGGTTTCCATTGTAAAACCATCCTTTCCCTTTTTATTACCCAATACCCCATTCCAATCATTTCTTCTGTCTCTTACGCTAACATAACTCTTTTTTTTAGTCAAGAGTAACTATTCCATGTTCCTTGACTTATTTTAAAATATATGTTAATTTATTATCAGTTTTTTACATTTGTTAATCATTATTATCATTTGTTCTTAAGATGGGAGAATCAGAAAGATGAGCTATCGTGAACTATATCAGCCGGCCCACACTTTGATTGGCAAAGGCTGCATCCATGAAATCCCGAGATATATTGACAAAATATCCGGCAGAAAGGCCCTGGTGGTCACAGATCAGGGGCTTATCAAGAGCCGAATCCCACTGTCTCTATCGTAGAGGAGGCATACCGTTTTTATGCTCAGAATAACTGTGATTACATCATCGGGATCGGCGGGGGCTCATCTTTGGATGTCTCAAAAGCCATCAGCATCCTAGGCGCAAATGGGGGCAGCATCCTGGACTACAATGGCTTGGACAAGTCAAAAAAAGCCGGCGCCGCTCACAGCCTCCACCGGGATGGATGCTCTGACCCACGCCATAGAAGCCTATGTTGCCAAATCACATTTTCCGTTCACAGACGGCATTGCGCTTCAGGCCATCCGTCTGGTGGGGAAATCCCTGGAGCGCGCTGTCCGGGATGGCCATGACATTGACGCCCGGACAGATATGTGCTGGGCCGAATACATGGCCGGACTGGCTTTCTCCAACTCAGGTCTTGGCATGGTACACGCAATGGCTCATCAGCTCGGGGGCTTTTACAATACACCCCACGGAGTGGCAAACGCCATTTTACTTCCCTATGTCATGAGATACAATGCCCCTTCCTGCAAAGAACGATATGCAGATGTGGCCCAGGCTTTTGGTGCAGATATCTCAAAAATGACAGCAGACCAGGCCTCCAACAAAGCGATTGCTTACATAAAGGATCTATCCCGGCGAATATCCATACCTAAGCTAAGTTCCACTGCGTTCAAACCATCGGATGTGGTGACACTGTCTCTGCATGCCTTAGACGACACAGGGATGCCAGAAAATCCCAGAGAGGCATCCCTTGTAGATGTGCAAAAAGTCTATATGAACGCTTACTACGAGCAGTAGCCTACATTCTGTCCAGCCGGTTCAATACCCACTCGGCGGTATCTTCATTTGTGATCAGCACATTGACGATGCCGCCGTTTAACGCACCGCAGATAGACTCCACCTTACTGACACCCTGTGCTACGCCGATCCTGTATTCCTTTTGTCTGATCACATCCAGCGGAACCGCCATAGTCCGCTCATCCAGTTCTCTGTCACAGATGTTCCCGTGAATGTCAATGATATGGGAGCAGATATC
Source organism: Ruminococcus sp. 8Y-12 (assembly GCF_058119865.1). NCBI lineage: Bacteria > Bacillati > Bacillota > Clostridia > Eubacteriales > Oscillospiraceae > Ruminococcus > Ruminococcus sp. 8Y-12. The sequence goes on from NZ_CM176623.1 coordinate 3,840,126, forward strand.
CCCCACAGCGCCCATACCCAAGAGCCGCTCCATCTGCTCATACTCCAGGTAGCCGGCGCGCACCAGAGCGCTTCTGACTCCAAATGCCCCCATAGTGACCAACGCAATATTGGCATCATACCCATACTGCAAAATCTTTGCCATATGGTGATCTTCTCTGAGCATATCCACCATCTTCTTATTATCCAGCACCGCCGGAAGCGGAAGCAGGAAGGAGGAGCATCCCAGGGCCACTGAAAAGTTATCGGCGATCTCAGCCGTATACACCTTTTTGTTCAGGTTGCTTGTGCCTCCGCACAGCTGGACGGAAACCAGATCCTTCAGATCCTGACGTTCCATCAGAACTTTAGAGCATTCATAGATCGTCTCCCCCCAGGAAGTCCCGATCATATCCCCGTCCCTTAAGATACCGTCCAGGTATCTGGCAGCCTCAAGCCCCAGCCTGAAGAGCGCGTTACCCTCGGTTCCTCTCGGCACAATGATGACTTTCTTCAGCCCAAAGCGCTCCCTTATCTTTTTTTCCAGGACTGTCTCCACACTCAGGGGATCAATCACCTGTACCCTCACAATACCCGCCGCCTTTGCCTCATTTAAGAGTTTAGAGATGTAGGGCCGCGAGAGATTCAATGTCTTGGCCACCATCTCCTGGCTGTAGTCATTCTCATAATACAGCTTCGCCACCTGAACCAACAATTTAATTTTTTTGTAGTCTTCCATTTAACTAAGACCTCCAATTTCTTCTCAAAAACAGCGCAGAATAAGAATTCTGCGCTGCTGTCTGATATTCTTTAGTTGTTGATCAGCTTGTCCTCATCGCTCCAGCTATACAGCTTGCGAACCTCAGCGCCCACCAGCTCTGAAGGATGCTCTGCAGCTTTCTTTCTCATTGCACGGAAATGAGCCTGTCCGCCTGCGGGTGACATATCGAGAAGGAAGTCTTTTGCAAAGGTACCATCCTGGATATCGGAGAGGATCTTCTTCATTGCCTTCTTGGTATCCTCTGTGATGATCTTGGAGCCGGTGATGTAGTCACCGTACTCAGCGGTGTTGGAGATGGAGTATCTCATTCCCGCAAAGCCTGACTGGTAGATCAGGTCAACGATCAGCTTCATCTCATGGATACACTCAAAATATGCATTTCTTGCATCGTACCCAGCCTCAACCAGTGTCTCAAATCCAGCCTGCATCAGAGCACACACACCGCCGCACAGAACAGCCTGCTCACCAAAGAGGTCTGTCTCTGTCTCTGTTCTGAAAGTAGTCTCCAGCACACCTGCCCTTGCGCCACCGATTGCCAGAGCGTAAGCCAAAGCGGTATCCAATGCCTTGCCCGTAGCATCCTGCTCCACAGCCACCAGACAGGGAACACCCTTGCCCACCTGGTATTCACTTCTCACGGTATGACCTGGACCCTTAGGTGCGATCATGGCAACGTCCACGTTCTTAGGCGGTACGATCTGTCCGAAATGGATCGCAAAGCCATGGGCAAACATCAGCATGTTGCCTTCCTCTAAGTTTGGCTCAATGTCATTCCTGTACATTGCAGCCTGCTTCTCATCGTTGATCAGAATCATGATGATATCTGCTCTCTTAGCAGCCTCTGCTGCTGTATAAACTTCAAATCCCTGAGCCTCAGCTTTTGCCCATGATTTGCTGCCCTCATAGAGACCGATAATGACATTGCAGCCCGACTCTTTCGCATTTAACGCATGTGCGTGTCCCTGGCTGCCGTAACCGATTACGGCGATTGTCTTTCCCTCCAATAAGGCGAGGTTACAGTCTTCCTGATAGTAAATTTTTGCTGCCATTTTTTTATCCTCCATATGAAATCTATTTATTGTTTTGTAGTAACTGTTCAGTCTTCACAGTTACATGCAAAAATACATTTAAAATCACCTTCAGTGAAGGGACTTTTGTACTTATGTATTACAGATATCTGACATCCTCTGCACCCCTGGAAAGACCTGTGATGCCTGTGCGGGCCAGCTCCAAAATTTCGTAGCCTTCCAGCAGTTTGATAAATGCATCCAGCTTTGACTGCGCACCTGTCAGCTCTATGATCAGAGAATCAACCCCCACATCTATGATGTTGGCCCTGAACACATTCGCCAGAGAGATAATTGCCTGCCGGTTCTGGGCATCTGCCCTCACCTTGACCAGAATCAGCTCTCTGCAGACACTTTCGTCCTCCTTCAGAGTCTTAATGTCTACCACATCAATCAGCTTCGCCACCTGTTTGGTGATCTGATCCAGAATCAGCTCGTCGCCGCGCGCCACAACCGTCATTCTGGAATACCTGGGGTCCGCTGTCTCCCCAACTGTCAGGCTGTCAATATTGTAGCCGCGGCGGCTGAACAGACCTGCCACACGGCTCAAAACACCTGATGTATTGTCAACTAACATAGATAATACTCGTCTTTTCATAGAAAACCCACCTTTTGCTCGAACTAACAGTATTCTATCGTTACTGTTCACAGTAACGTGCATAAATCCATGCGAAATCGCCTTCGGCGATGGGATTTATGCACCCCTGAATCATTTTCTCACGGTTTGAGCAGTAAATGCTCAGACCTGAGTGAATAGTAACATTCTATCAACTATTAAAATCTTTGTCAACAAAAAACTGCTTTACTAGATTAAACTGTTAAAATTAACGCTTTTCTCCCGCTCTTCACTCTCTTTAAAACGGTTGTAGCAGTACTCTATGATATCTTTTCTGGTGATGATACCGATAAATATCTGATTGTCATCAATAACCGGCACAAAATTCTGATTCATGGAAGTCAGCACCAGATCCTCAATTTCACAGTTGACATTCACAGGATCATTATACCAACGCCGGTCAATTTTTGTAAGCGGGATATCCTCCGCCTTGTGCAGATCCAGCAGATACTTGTCCTTGATATTCCAAAGCAGATCCCCTTCTGTGATCGTCCCCACATAGTTGCCCTGATGGTTGATAACGGGCACTGCACTGTACCGGTAATACTCCATTTTTTCAAGGGCCTGGCGCAGTGAAAAATCTTCATACAGATAGATCACTTCACTTTTTGGCTTTAAAAAAAATAATACGTTCATCTCATGTCCTCTTATTTGCTTGCGCTCTTGTATAGTTGTACAAAACGTCCAAAATCATTATAGAGGAATGCGCCATTTTCGTCAATGAAAAGAGACAAATTTCATGGGTTTCTTACCTGCACAGATAGCCTTTTGCCGAGAGCTCCTTTGCAATGATATCCAGAACCTCTTCACTGTCCGCCTCCACTGTATGGCAGTGCAGTCCTGAGGTTAGATTTTTGAGGGGTCTTGACTCCCCGCTGCTGATCCCGTCTACAAAGTCCCTGACATTGCGCCTGGAACAGATGGACAGTCGGGCTGACAAATGTCCGTACACCCCATGCTCCACGAACACATCCAGAACCCTCCCCCCCATATCCACTATGGTATTCAGCTCGTCCTCTATCTGCTCATCGGTGTGAAAGACAGAGAACACCCTGGTCACTTTGTGCGGCATGTGAATCACATATCCCCGGTTGGTTGAGGAAATCTCATAGTTAGCCGCACGGAGCAGAGCGATATCCTGGACAATCACCTGCCTGCTCACATGATATTTGTTGGCCAGAGCTGCACCTGAGACAGGGCTTTTCGCCATTTTGATAGAATTTAAGATCTCCAAACGCCTTTCTTCTCCTGTCATATGCACACCCTTTCCCTATACTGCATGAAGGTTTTTCAGAGAGATATCCAGAATGGGCGCTGAGTGAGTCAAAGCACCGCTGGACACATAGTCCACGCCGATGTCCAGTATCTTCTGAATGTTCTCCTTTGTCACATTCCCGGAACACTCTGTCTTTGCCCTGCCATTTACCATCTCCACTGCCTTTTTCATTGTCTCCGGCGTCATATTGTCCAGCATAATAATGTCTGCCCCCGCGTCCAGAGCTTCCTTCAGCATGTCCAGATTCTCTACCTCCACCTCAATTTTGCGCACAAACGGGGCATACTCCCTTGCCATTCGGACAGCCTGTTTTACGCCGCCTGCTGCACCGATATGGTTGTCTTTGATGAGAACACCGTCTGAGAGATTATAGCGGTGATTAAAGCCCCCTCCCACCTTCACGGCATACTTCTCGAACAGACGCATATTGGGCGTGGTCTTTCGGGTATCCAGAAGCTTTGTCGCACTTCCCTTTAAAAGCTTTGCCACACTTTTTGTGTAGGTAGCGATTCCGCTCATCCTCTGCAGGTAGTTCAAAGCTGTCCGCTCCCCAGACAAAATTGCCCTAATGTCTCCCCGAACCACAGCCATCCTCTGCCCGCTCTTTACCTCATCGCCGTCCTCCACAAAGGTCTCAAACTTCACCTGATCGTCCAAGAGCTCAAACACCCGCTGAAACACCCACATTCCTGCAATGACCCCATCCTGCTTGCAGATCAAATCCGCACTGCCGGCGCAGGCAGTGTGCATTACCGCATTGGTGGTCACATCCTCGCTGGATATATCCTCCCTGAGGGCCATTAAAATTAACTCATCCGCATTTAACCTTGTTGTTACCTGATTCATATTCCCGTTCCTTTCTGATTTCTCTCCATATACTCTCTTTTGCCTCCTGGGAGCATCGCTGCATATCCCGGTACTCCTCCAGATGAACCCTGTACTGTTCTCTCAAAAATCCCGGCTCTGTACCGCATTCCTTTGGCCTTTGGGCCTTCTCCTCTATCATATCACGGGCCGCGCGCTCTGCAAACACCAAACTCTCCAAAAGTGAATTGCTGGCCAGCCGGTTGGCTCCATGGACTCCGTTGCAGCTGGTCTCCCCCGCTGCATACAGATGTCTCACTGAGGCAGCGCTCCTGGCATCCACCTCCACTCCTCCCATAAAATAGTGCTGGGCAGGAACCACAGGGATACATTCACGTGTGACATCGTATCCCTCCTCCAGACATCTCTTGCAGATGTTCGGAAATCTGGTCTTAATGTCTTCCCGGACCGTTTTCATGCAGAGCCATACATAGGGCATATCATCCTTTTCCATCTGCCTGTATATCTCCTTGGTGAGCAGATCCCTGGGCAGCAGCTCGTTTACAAACCGCTCCATATTTTTATTATAGAGCACCGCACCTTCTCCCCGCACAGACTCGGAGATCAAAAATCGTCTTCCCGGTTTCCGGGAATACAAGGTTGTTGGGTGTATCTGTACGTAACTGACATTTTTTAGTCTTATTCCATGTTTTAGGGCAATGGCCAGAGCGTCCCCCGTCAAATGCGGGAAATTCGTGGAATGGTCATAAATCCCCCCGATCCCTCCGCAGGCCCACAAAACATACCTTCCATATGCCGGTTCCAGTGTACCGTCCTGTTTCCTGGCCAGTATTCCATCGCACTGCCCTTCCCGGCACAGAATATCCACCATGGTGGTCTGTGTCAGGATAGTGATATTTTTTCTCTCCATCACCCGGCTCAACAATGCACTGGTTATCTCTTTTCCTGTGATATCCTCATGATACAGAATCCGGTTGGTGGAATGCGCCCCCTCCCTGGTAAAAAGGAGCTGTCCATCCTTCTGCGCAAACTGCACACCGTAGTCCATCAGCTGAGCGATCACCCCTTTAGATGACCGGATCATGATATCCACAGATTCCCTGCAATTTTTGTAGTGTCCCGCGCGCATGGTATCCTCAAAAAAACTGTCATAGTCACTCTCGTCCCTGAGCACACAGATTCCTCCCTGTGCCAGAAAGGAATCGCTCTCCTCCAGGTCCCCCTTTGTTATCATCAGGATTTCCCAGTCCTCAGGAAGATGCAGAGCTGCGAAACAGCCAGCCACACCTGTCCCCACAATAATTGCATCGTACACATTTTTCATAACTTTTCCCTCTTATTTTGCAAGCTGCAGCATTCTTTCAAGAGGTACGGATGCCTCCCGCAATAAGTTCTCCTCCATCTTCACTTCCGTCTCCCCTGTCTCCAAAGCCCGTATAATCTTATCCAGGGTAATCCGCTTCATTCCCTCGCAGATCTGTCTCTCCCTCACTGCGTAAAAACGCTTCTGTGGATTTCTGCGTTCCAGCTCATACATAACCCCCAGCTCCGTACAGATGATAAATTCCTCTGCAGGACACTCGCAGGCATAATGGATGATGCCCGAGGTACTTCCCGTGTAGTCTGCCAGAGCTGTGACTTCCTCCGGACATTCCGGATGCACCAGTACCTGCGCATTTGGATGCATCTCCATTGTCCTTCGAACGTCTTTGGCAGTGATGGCCTTATGTACGGGACAAAATCCTTCATTAAAAAGAAACTTCTTTTCCGGAACCTGGGCCGCTATAAATCTCCCCAGATGCTCATCCGGTATAAAGTAAATTACCGGATTTGGAAGCGCCTTCACGATCTTCAGCGCATTTGCAGAGGTCACGCACACATCCGCGTTTCTTTTCAGCTCTGCTGTGGAATTCACATAGCACACCACAGCCGCAGAAGGATACGCTTCCCTCACCTTGCGAATCTGCTCTGCTCCTGCCATGTGGGCCATGGGACAGTCCGCAAGCGCATCCGGCAGAAGCACGGTCTTTTTCTCATTGAGAACCTTTGCGCTTTCTCCCATAAAGGAAACGCCGCACAGCACTATGGTCCCTGCCTCCACTTCAGCCGCCTGTTTTGCCAGGTAGTAGGAATCCCCTATGTAATCAGCAACCTCCTGTACCTCCTGCTCCACGTAATAGTGGGCCATGAGTACTGCATCCTTCTCTTTTTTCAGCTCCTGAACTCTCTTTCTTTTGTCTTCCATGGTATCCTCCTATCCTTTCCTCATTCGTGAAAGTATACCATACCTTTTTACATATGACAAGACACATGAATACCTTATTATCCAAAACACGCCATACTGTTGTCGTCATTTGTGTGGTATGATTAAACTATCACACGAAAAAGAATGGTTGTCTGGAGGAAAAAAATGAATTTTATAAAGATTTCATCTGAAAATTTGGATACAGAGCACATCTGCTGCGCCATATCCAGCAAGAAAGACCCACAGGTGGTTGCCAAAAAGAATTGGTTAAAAGAGAGACTTGCCGAAGGACTTGTGTTTCTGAAAGGAGACATGCGAGGTAAATGTTTCATAGAATATATACCCGCAGAAAACGCGTGGGCACCCCTGACTGCAAAAGGTTATATGCATATAAACTGCTTCTGGGTGTCCGGCTCCTGCAAAGGTCATGGCTATTCCAATGATCTTCTAAACGCCTGTATCATAGATGCCAAAGCAAAAGGCAAGTTCGGTCTGACTGTCATTTCTTCTCCAAAGAAAATGCCCTTTTTGTCTGACCCCAAATATCTGACCTATAAGGGATTCCAGCTAGCCGATACCGCCACCCCCTATTTTACACTGTTATATTTACCTTTTTCAGCGCATGCGCCTGTTCCCAAATTCAGGGAACAGGCAAGGATTCCAAGAACCACCCAGAAAGGATTTGTTTTATACTACACCAGCGCCTGTCCGTTCACAGCCAAGTATGTCCCTGTCATCGAGCAATATGCCTCAGACCATGGGATTCCATTTCAAAGCATTCATATCACCACCTGTGAAGCTGCACAGAATGCACCTGCCGCTTGGACAAACTACGCATTGTTTTACAATGGTACGTATTTAACCAATGAAATTCTCTCTGTCAAGAAGTTTCAGTCCATTTGCGAGAAAACATTATAAAATTTGCAAAATCCAGTCATCCATGTTAAAATATAAGCAAATTTGCAAATGCGCAAATCAGTTGAATAGTTACACAAATTCCAAAAAAGGAGAGTAAAACTATGGATAAACAAGTACTGGATTTTGTTGTTGAAAAGACTCACGATCTGATCCATGCAGCCACATGCAGCAGTGAGACAAAAGCTGCTGCTCAGACCTGGCTGAACGCTGTTGGAACAGATAAGGAGGCTGAGGAAACCAAGAAATACATAGACGAACTGGAAGCAGACATTATGCCCATAGACAATCTGATCCATTTTGCCCAGTCCGAAAAGGGAGCCCAGGTTTTCGGAGCAGACAATGCGAAAAATATTGCAGCACACGCAATAGAGATCAGGTCTACTGGCGCAAAATACTGCGACTGTCCTGCCTGTGCGGCTGTGGAGGCTATTTTAGGGAAAAAAGAACTTATTTTGTAAGTAGTTAAAATGAACAACAAAATTTTAGCATAGAGAGCATCCATCAGCAATGATAGGTGCTTCTCTTTTAAAAGGAGACCATCCATGCTCAATCACTTACATATAACCTCAGGATTTAATTTTGAAGGATATTCCATAACAGAATATCTGGGATACTGTTCAGGAGAATGTGCTCTGGGCACAGGTTTTCTAAGCACTCTTGGCGCCAGTCTGGCCGATTTTGTGGGTATTAACAGCTCAATGTATGAGGGAAAGTTAGATAATGCCAGAAGTATGGCCCTTGATAATCTCTATCTCAGGGCAGAGGCTCTTGGAGCCAACGCAATAATTGGAATCAACATAAGCTACACAACGTTCTCCTCCGATATCATGGGAGTCATTGCCAACGGGACTGCTGTCAAAATAGAATCGGATAATAATATTATTCAAACTGCTAAGTGTATTCCCATAACAAACTACAATCCTGATTTGCCCTTCAGAATAAATGAATTAAAGATCTCCGTGAATAGTGAAAAAACGTCTTGTACTGTACAAGCAAATCTTTTGGGAAAAGCGATTTCTGCTATATCTGCTGATATTATCTTTACTACTATTTTTGATGATACTTACACTTTGAATAACATTGCATTAACAGACTTTATGGGTAAGCCTCAGCGCAGTCCTGGACATATCAGTTCACCATGTATCTGCAGCCTTCCTTTCGAAATCACAAAGATATTAAAATCCGCTAAAATAATGATCCGTAAATACATCCAAAACGAAATGATCCATAAAGTCGATGACAATGATATGCCCCTAAACCCAAATGAAAGATCAGATAATTTCTATTCACCAGAAAACGAAATTACTATTGAAGACTATCTTTCCTCTGTATCCCAGCTTGGTTCTGCCTCTGAAATTTTTGCATTTACCCAAAATCTGAATCTGAATTTCTTAAATTCCGAGATGCTTGATGAGATTCAGTCATGTGTTAATTTGGAGCGCTTGTATGGGAATGCTAAAGATGACTGTATCATAAAGTTGAAGAGATACCTCTATAGTTAGAGAGTACCGTTTCTTTGAAGATACAGCATACACAAAAAGCTCTCATACCCCTGGACGCCCTTCTCAATGAATATAAGCTTTCGTTTTAAAAAAGGGTTTATGTTCAGGAACATACGTTCTCTGCTTTTCACTATAGACTGAGCTGCGCTCAGCACATAAATCAGCTTGGATCTGGCATGATACATCTTCAGGTATCCTGCCAGAAGATCCAGGCTCTTTGTTTCTTCCGTCTGCACATAGCTGTCAAAATACCTGCCCAGTTGCAGCATGGGCATAGCTGACACCTGAGTGGTAATCTCACTGTCCGATTTCCAGTCCACAATATTCAACCTTACATTTCGAAAAATCTGGCTGTGTCTCTTCAATATATTTACAAGCTCTGCTGCCAGGGGCCCTATCTCCACCTTCTCCATCCCGTGATCCAGGACAATTGCCATCTCCAATAGGTCCTTTGTAAAATTGCCCGGTGTATTTAAGACTCCGTCCGTAAGCCTTATCAGCTTCTGTCTCTCTGTTAATTGAAATATCATCTCATTTACCTCTTCGCTGTTCCCTTGCTTCTATATGCTTTTGTAACTGTTCATTGTATGCACAAGTCCACAGAATCGTCACTATTTTTCTACTATAAACGTTTATATCCACTATGTCAATTTATCCATACAGAAAAGCTGCGGCAAAACAACCATACTTGCAACCGTTCCACTTAGAAATAGCCATTAGAAAAACATTCCCCAATGTGCTCCAAAATACAAAGGAAGTGCCACTCCACAGCAAAAAAGCTATTTTGCAGCACTTCCCTTGTTTAGCCTATAAAGCTTTCATTATTTGGTAATCTTAACTTTTCTCCCCTGCCCTTTCCCTTTCAGCAAGGTCTTATATACCTTCCGTTTTGCGGAAGGCACTTTGATATTTGCTTTGCTGGCAATCCCTTTAAAGGCATTACTTTTTACGCTGCTGAGGACCTTGGAATTGATCTTGATCATTTTCAGCTTGCTGCATCCGTTAAATGCCTGCTTTCCGATGACTGCAAGATTCGCTCCAATCGTTACTTTTTTTATCCTCTTATTTTTTCTGAATGCGTTTTCACTAATTGCGTTTACTTTGAACTTATATCCTTTGATTGTAATCGTTGCAGGAATTGTGATACTTGTTTTTTTCCTGTTGACCATACCTGTTACCGTAACGGTCTTCTGTCCATCTGACGAAGCCGTTACTTTGTATTTCAGGTTTCCAACATTATATTTCGTGCCGGCCCTGGGAGCAGCTTCTACCAACGCTTTTATGGCATTCTCCAGTGATGCGGCTGCAACGTTGACGGTGCTCTGTAGTCCCTCTTCCGGTTTTTGGATATTCAGGTTTTCCGCAACACTCAAAGCTCTTTGCAATGCTGCAAACGACTGCGGGGTATAAGCGGAACTAGTAAACGTTTTTGCTTTCATAATGGCTGTTTGCAAAGCCTTCAAATCCGCATATTTTATTACCGGTGTTTCCAGAACCAAAGCGCTGATAGCATCAATAATGTTTTTGCTGGCAGTATCAATTTCAGCCTGGGTTACATTCTCTTTATCCAGAATTGCCTGTCCTGCAGCCATTGCATCCTTCAGCTTTTTATAAGAGGCTGCCGTATACATAGCAGCGTCAATTTTTCCAGCGCTTGCAATCGTGTCCTCCAAGACCGTCTTGACTGCCGCAGGAGTCGGGTCAACGAGCCCCAGTGCGGCGATTTTGTCTACAATGTCCCTGGCTGCGTCGTCTACTTGCGTCTGGGTTGCGTTCTCGTCCAGCAGAACTGCGTGCGCATTGCGAATTGCATCTGTCAATTCTGCAAATGTATCTGCTGTGTATTTTCCGTCCTCGTTGCCAATCCGTTCAGCGCTGGACACAACTTCTTCCAATACCTCTTTCGATACCGCCGGAGCGGCTGCAGCGAGATCAGCCATCGCATTATTAAGAGTCAGAGTTGCCTCATCTACCGCATCCTGTGTGAGTGTATCAGATCCCTGCAATGCTATCGCAGCATCCAGTGCTTTTTTGAATGGGCTCCAGGAATCCTCAGTATAGTCCGTCTCAAGCTTAAGGATCGCTTTGGCTATGGCTTCATCAAGCGCATTTACGCTGGCCTCGGACACCAGGTTTCCGATGGAAACATTTACGCTGTCTGTCTGTGCAGCCACATCAGCCGCCGTGGCATTGGTCTTCTGATTATAGAACGCGGTCGCCTTCTCCACCGCAGTCTGAACCGCGCTTATCGATGCCGCTGTATAAACATCGGCCGAATAATCCAGAATTTCATTCGCCCGGGCCAGAGCTTCTCTAAGCGGGACTCTGGAGACAAGACTTCCCATTATGTCTCTCATTCTGCCTATTGCCCAGTCCAAATTATCCTGCGTATAGCTGGGTCTTCCATACATCATTTTACAATTTTCCAGCTCAATCAGGAAGTTTGTAGTAGTGCTGCCGGCACTGCCCTTTTGATATCTTACCTGGAATTGCATATAGTCGTCCAGATTCAGTGATTCGGCTTTTGCTATGACCTCTTTTAGTTCCACTCTGGAGACAAGGCCGCTCATCGCTTCGTTCAGCCTGAGCACGGCTTTATCAATGTCGATCTGTCTGGCATCCGGATTGGCATTCAGGGTTTGCGCTGCTGCCAGGGCATTCTTGTACTCATTTGCAGAGCCTGTGGTATAGTTCCCCAGATTGTCCCCGAACATCTTATCAAGCGCCGCGTTAATGGTCTGGACCAGATCCGTTTTGTCTACAGGTGCCCCTGACAGGACAGCAGTGTTACCCGCTTTATCTTCCGCCGATACCTCATACTGATCGGTTGCCAATGCTGCAATATAGGTTTTATCGTTTATAGCAAGCGCCTGCCCATTGATAGTTACAAACGCCGGATTTTGGTCATTGATGGTAACCGTTTTTGCATCAGGGTCATATTTTATCGATGGAATCGTTTTATCAACGTAAAATACAAATCCGCTTTTTTTGCCGTCAGCCGTTGCAGCCTCAATATAGTATTCACCCTCAGAGCTTGTTTCAATGTCGAATGGTGTGCCGGAGGAAACAAATCCCGCAGGAAGAGCTGCCTCACCGTTTATGGAAAGTGTCACTGACGTAAGCGCTGATCCGCCGGATTGCGCCACAGTCACCGATACCGTATCATTTTTGGTATAGCCGCCGTCGTTTATGCCGTCCACAGCTATTACTGCGGAGGTATCCGGTGTCAACACTTCCAGTGCTTTATAGGCCGTTTCCACTCTCTCATAGGCCAGCCCTATTTCAAGTGTGCTGGAACCGCTTTCCGTGATATCCTTTACTGTCTGCAGTACTTTCTGCAGTCTGTTCCAGCTTACCGCCGTATAATCGGATGCGTCTAAACTTCCTATCGTCTTGTTGACAAGTGCGTCAAATGCACCCCAATCCTTATTGGTAACATTCAGAATAGCAAACGGCGTGATGGTCATACTCGATCTGCCTTTTGTAATAGTCAGCTCATACGGACTGGCATTACGAACGGTACAGGTAACGCCGAGTGCCGTAAGTCCGGCATCTGCATCAAGCAGCCCCTGTGCCCTGGCCATGTCGTTGGCGCCGTCGTCCGTATCCTTAACTGCAATGCCGTTTCCGATCAGGCTTGCCGCATCTTCAACTGACAATTGATCGTAAGAAATCGGCATAGGAGTCTTTATGGGGGCAAACGTCACAGTATAATCTGTCTCAAATTCCTCCGCTGATCCGTTGGTTGCAAACACATTCAGCACCGCGTTTTCAAAGAACTCCTTAGGATATTTTGTCGCCAGAGTTCCACCCAGATTTGCCCAGGTCGTCGCCCTGGTGGTGGCATAAGCCCCACGCAATGTATTCCCAATCTTGGTCAGCCGAACTACGTGCGTATTCAGCGTAGAGGTCGGTGGATTCGTAGGGGGATTGCCCGTCAGTACAGGCCCCAATTCTGTTGGTGCGGAATCCTCTTTAACATAAATGGCAGCGCCAACGTTATTCTCCTTGGTACCGTTGCGGCGCATATGTGTCTGGAAGAAATTTTTCTCAGGCTCACTGCCCGCTGTCATGCCAATCCCGACCTGAATGTCTTCATTACTGGCCTGCAGCATCGGCTTGGCTGTAAAAGTTACCGTGGCCGCCCAGTCGCCGGCAAGCACTTCAGGAGGAATTGAGCTTAAATCTATTGTTTTTATGTCACCTGCGTTCTTGGCAGGATCACCATATGCCTTGCCATTCTTTTCAGGTTTGATTGTTCCGCTGACCGCTGGCAATACATTGGGATTTACATAATCTTCGGTGATGAGCGTCGCAACGTATTTCACTGAAAGGTTTCTGTCAGCAGCCGTATTTGTTGCGAACAACTGTACCCTGGCTTTATCAAAGACTGACGCATCAAAGGTCTGTGCGTTTCCAATATTTGTATACGTAGTACTACTATTATTCAGTGCTCCCTGCAATGCGGTTCCGTTCTTGGTAATGCGCAGGTTATAGGTGAACATCTGATAATAAGTCATGGTATTGACCATATGGTCCACCGCAAAGGCTGCTTTGCTGTTCTCACTGCCTGGATTATCGCCGTTTACAACGTAACCGACACCTGCATTCGCCGCTGTGACATTTGTCGCGGTGCTGTGGCGCTGTGCACTAACCTGATAATAGTTAGAGTCCGAATCATAAATCCCGACACCTGCCCGCGTACCGGCGGCAAACCCGTTGTCGCCCTTTAGTGCGTTATCCACCATGACCGATACGTCAAGCCGCCAATTGCCAGAAAGGTCTTCCCCCGCCATAATATCATCAATCATATCCTGCGGAGCGCCGCCCGGATATGCCATACCGTTTTTAACAGGATTGATTGTACCAGTTACGGTCTTACCTCTGGCCAGCATAATCCTGTAATTCTTGGTATAACCGCCTTTATTCGCACGCACAATAGCCATGCCCGTGGCCGAATCCGGCTGTTGTATGCTGATCTTGACGTTCTTATCGGAGCAGGTTGCCGTTACCACCGGCGCGTCCGCATTGCTATGCGCGTACGTAAAATCATAGTTGCCGCTGTCCGTGTACGCATTCGCAGTTGTGGTTGCAACTGAATTCGGTAACGGCACTACTTTTCCATCCACCTTTATTTTCATGTCAGACGTAGCGACTTCTTTATCTGTGGCGGCACGCACCAGCACACGGTTGATCCTGGCCGCAGCTGCCTGTGCAGTGGCAAATCCTACGGCACCGAAGTCATGATCGCCATTTTCGGTCCGAAGCATGGACACACCGTCAACATAGACTTTGATGACGCCGTCTGCAACGGAAATGGAAATCGCTGCCGATGCAGTAAACACGCCTTTGTCTGTTGATACCAGTTCTTTACTGATATTTTCCGACACACTGCTGAGTGCCAGAGTGCCGTCATCCGCTACAGTCAGCTCATAATAGTTCTTGCTATCCTTCTTCATAAATTGGATACTTAAACTGTCCGTTATTGACTCAATATCAGTAGTAAATTCATAGTCCTGCCAACCGCTGCCTTTTTTGGAGGTCAGCGCGCCGTTATTTGCCATCGTAAGGGCACCGCCGGAAACCGTCACATTCGCTGGGGCCGTCCAATTGTTCAGGCTGGCAAAGCTATCAGATAAAAGTACCTCCTCATGGCCGAAGGCAAAACCGCTTAACTGGCAGTTTTCCTGTACTGTATTGCCGGATCTGCAGACAAAATATATAGCGTGCTTCCCTTTTACGTTATCAAGCTCCGGCACAGAAATCGTATATTTTGTCTTAACCTGTCTGGCATCTGCCGAAACAGTAAGTTCGCCGAGTTTTTTACCAGCATTGGGCGTTCCTTCGGGCCACGGAGTATCCATCATGATATCAATGGTAAAATCAACGCCCTTGGGAGTAATATACAGGTCAAGGGTTGTACTCTTTCCGGCCGGTTTGGGTACATCAAAATTGAAATATTTGTATCCCATGATGGAGCCGTCCCGGATATTCAGAATGGGCGCTGCATCTTCGTGTATGTCATAGGTAGCCTGTATATACGTTATGAAATCCGGGGCCGGGACAACCGGAACATTGCCGGTGGTCCTTTCGGGCGTAACCCAGGTAGCCAGGCCGGCGGAAAAGTACTGATACGGATTCAAACCGTCAAGCTGCATTCCCGATGAGGTCACCTCGGCGCCCGTGTAGATATTTCCATTTACATCCTTTAATATTTTTGAACCTTTTGTATCAGTGTCATACCCGGTAATCACCACACTTCCGCCATCAGCCACCGGCTTTTCATCTGCTTTGACATAAACAGGGTCTGCCATGTGCTGACGTGAGTGCTCATTCTGGTTGATACACCTGTGATAGAAGATGTACCATTGATCATTCGCCTCCACAAGACCGCCGTGGGTATTGCCGTATGAGTTGGTTGTCATCATATTTCCATTTTGATCCAGCTGCGGACCACGGGCATCGACTATTACACCGCCGTACTTCCAGGGTCCCAGTGGATTGTCGCTATAGCAGTATTTTAATATAGCATTGGAGGAGTAGGTTCCATACTCAGGTCCTGCGTATCCACTGTAAACAAATACCCACTTATTTCCGATTTTACGCGGGGAAGATGCCTCAAAGATCCTGATGAGATCTAAATCTTCCTTATCTATAATGTCATATTTATTCTTTGTTGGATCATCCGGATTGATATTATCCTCCAACGGCCAGGCATGTACATTGCTGTAGTTGGATACGCCGGCAACCGGCAGGAAATTCCTCTTCACTCCATAGTCATTGCTTGTGGGATCACAATTATACTTGCCGGTGGTATCCTGGTCAGCAAGGGCCTGGTCAAACTCCGCGGATGCCATATTATCCATATTCAGTTTACACGCAACGATGGTATCAAAGCCCGCCCACCATAAATAGGCCGCGACAGCATAGCCGTCCTCATCGGTATCCACCACGACGCCCGGGTCAAAACCATTGTTGACAGCAGTAGAGCCATCCTCTAATATGGCTAATTTATTCGAGTTCGCATCAGCGTTCACGATCTCAAACGGTCCGGTCGGGCTGCCCTTTGAGTGACAGATAACCCAGGTAATTCCGTTAGGATGCGGATACAAATAATAGTCAAAGATATATCCACAGTCATTCTTTTTGTCATAATATACGGGATATTCATCGTATTTACGATCCTCATAATCGCTGGTAGCAAGCTTTTGATTATCTGCATATGAGTCTCTGTTTATTCCCGCCTTTAATGTGACCTTTCTCTTAACCTCCGCACAGTCTGGCGCAAAGAGTGTGGAAGGTAAGTTATTGTTGTTTCGTATAAACGTGTATACTGGTCCTTCATAACGCCAGTCTGTCATATCTTCCGGCGGAGTCGACCAGGAAACAATATCGTATGCACAATATGTGCTGGCTCTGATCAGATCATGCGAACCGTAAATATAGACGCGTTCTTTTGTGATATCGTCAGGATCGTGGAAAAGATGTACTTCTGCATCTGGGATATGTTCCCACAGCGGCAGGTACGGGTTCGCCGCCAGGGCCTTTTGCGGTGCGGCTATGATAACCATCGAACAAATCAACGATAGACTTATCATTATTGCCAAAAGTCTTTTTAGATTTTTCACTAATCTTCCCTCCTTAAAAATATTTGTCTTCCTGCTTTCGTTATCTGATTTCCGGGTGTAAAATCCTGGCACATCTTAAACTATGTTTTCATTTCCATCCCCTCCTTTGCTGCAAATGAGCAGGTTCCGATACTCCGGACACTGCATGGTTGTATGGTTATCTTTTTTGTAGCATATGTAACTTACTCTTTTGGCCTTCTTAATCATGATTCGCCTGATGTCGTTTCTACTCTGAACATTTATTATCATTTCAGGCACATCCAATCCGTATCAAAGTGATGCAAAAAAGAAATACGTCACTCAGTGTTCACGTATATAACAGCAATAATTTCTTTTCTTAGATCTATATAAAGGGGAACCAACGCTTTCTCCAGAAAGGGGCGATGTTTGAATGGCATTGCGACAGTTAGCTGTCTGCTCTTAGCATACAGCGCTACTTCCGCACGTCCAGAACTTGTTACCGATATGTTACAACTTTTCAGCAAGGAACCTATTCCTCTCTGATTTGATACTGGGAACTTGTGGCTTATCATTGTTAGCACAGCTCATGCAAAATACTGTACACTATTACGAAATCATATCTATCCACAAAGCAAAATCAACTTTCTGATGCAATCTATTACCAAAATTATATTATTAGCATTCAAATCTGAATCATAAAATTTAATAGTATTTTAACATATATTTCATAAATTTTCGTTCATTTTCTTTTGAGAATTGTTTGTTTTCTTATTTATTTAACTTCTATTTTCCATAAAATTAATTAGAAATGTATTTGGTTCAGAATAGAAAGAAAAAGAGCAGCTTATCCAAAAGATAAAACTGCTCTGACACGATATATAGGATTTTCTGGCTGGCTCTACAATTACTCTCCTACTCGCACTTTGTAAAATACATGGAAATTCCCTGCCCGCCTCCGATGCACATACTGATCATGGCGTCCTTCTTGTCTGTTCTCTGTAGCTCATACATTACCTTGGCAGCGAGTATACAGCCGGTTGCCCCGATGGGATGACCGATGGATATTCCGCCACCGTATATATTTACCTTTTCCATATCCAGCTTCAGATCTCTGGCTACTGCATAGCTCTGGCTTGCGAAGGCCTCGTTAATCTCAAACATATCGATTTTCGTTAAGTCCAGCCCCAGCTTTTTTGCCAGCTTCTCGCTGGAATACTTGGGGGCATATCCCATCAGCGCGCCGTCGTTACCGGCAACTGCAAACCCTTTTACCTCCAGGATCGGCCTGCACCCCAGCTCCTGTGCCTTTTCCTTGCTCATCACAACTACTGCTGCCGCGCCGTCGTTCAAGCTGGAAGAATTGCCCGCTGTCACGGTTCCTCCCTCCACAAAAGCGGGTCTTAGTTTCTGCAGCTTTTCCATTGTCAGCCCTTCTCTGGGACCCTCGTCAGTATCGAATACCGTTATATTCCCCTTTCTGTCTTTTAGCTCAACCGGAAGTATCTCATCTTTAAATTTCCCCGCCTTAATAGCGTCAAGGGCCCGCTGATGGCTCCTAAGTGCATAGGCATCCTGTTCCTCCCTGGATACATGGTACTCTCTGGCCACATTCTCAGCAGTCACTCCATTGTGATACGGCCCCAGCGGCCAGGTGAGAATGTCGATCACACCGTCCTCGAAGGTCTTATGCCCCATTCTGGCCCCCCATCTCGCATCCTTTACATAATAGGGAAGCTGGGTAATATTTTCCGTTCCGCTTGCCACCACCACATCCGCGTATCCTGTCTGGATCTCCATCACCGCATCTGTAATAGCCTGGAGTCCGGACCCACACTGCCGGTTAACAGAGTAAGCCGTTGTCTCCTCAGGCATTCCAGCTTTCAGGCTCACTGCTCTGGCTACGAACCCACACTCAGCAATCTGACCCACCTGGCCTACGATCACCTCATCCACATCTTTTGGCTTAATATTCGCCCTTTTTACAGCCTCCCTTACCACCATCGCTCCCATATCGATAGCCGAAATCGTTTTCAAACTCCCGCCATAAGATCCCACTGGCAGACGCACACTGCTCACCAATACTACTTCTTTTAAATTCATTATTCATTCTCCTCTCTACATCCTGTTCTCTACAGTACCATACCGCCGCTCACTTCAATCACCTGTCCCGTGATGTAGGCTGCTTCCTCTGACGCCAAAAACGCAATCAGATTTCCCACATCCCCGGGTGCACCTGCTCTCCCGGCGGGAATTTTACTGATCATCAGATCCCACACCTTTTCGGGAACCCCTCTTGTCATATCCGTCTCAATAAATCCCGGACAAATGGCATTGCAGGTGATCCCCTTCCTTGCCAGCTCCCTGGTAGCTGTTTTCGTCAGACCCACAACACCTGCTTTGGATGCCGCGTAATTGGACTGACCCACATTTCCCATCCAGCTCATGGAGGAAATATTGATGATCCTTCCGCTTCCCTGGTCACGCATATACCTCGCCGCCTCCCGGGTCATGTAAAAGGTCCCTGTCAGATTTACGGCAATGACCGCATCCCACTGTTCCTCCGTCATCTTGTGCAGCATAGCGTCCCGGTTGATCCCCGCGTTGTTTACCACTATGTCAATTTTTCCATAGATTTCCAAAGCAGCCTGGTAGACTCTTTTCACATCCTCCAGTTTCGCGATATTTCCCACAACTGCCGCAGCCTGTCCCCCCTTTTGTCTGATTTCCGCTACGCATTCATCCGCAGTCTCCTGCATTATATCGCTGACTATCACCTTTGCACCCTCCTGCGCCAGTTTAAGGGCAATCCCTTTTCCCAGCCCTCTGCCTGCACCTGTCACAATTGCCACCTTGTTTTCTAATCTCATATCTGTTTCTCCTTTCCGTATTCGTTTTCTTATTTTACATATTATTCTATGAAATCGCTTTCATTTTTGTGTAAAAAATTCCTTCTGCGGGAATTTTCTCTTACTCTGACAGCCTTCTGGTGGAAGTGCGCACAATCAATTTAGGTTCCAAAATCGCTCTCTGAAGGGGCCGGTCCGGGTCCTTCAATCTCTCCAGCAAAAACTTTGCGGCAATCTTCGTCATTTCCTCCAGAGGTTCTTTCATGGTAGTCAAACCAATCATATGCGTCCTGGCAATTTCAATATCGTCAAAGCTGCCGATGGAGATGTCCTCCGGCACAGAAAGGCCCGACTCTAAAAAAGCATCCATAAATCCAATGGCCATCATGTCATTGCCCGCCACAATGGCCTTCGGCATCTCGTCCAGATGCTGTGCGTACCACTTTCCTGCTTCGTACCCTCTCTCCATCCTCAGATTGCCGCTCAGAATCCACTTCTCCTCTATGGGAAGCCCAAAGGAATTCATGGCATGGCAGTAGCCATTGTACCTCTGTACACTGGATGAGGAAGTAAGAGGACCTCTCAGAACCGCAATCTCTGAGTATCCGTATTCAATCAAATGCTTTGTCATCTGATATCCCGCAATATAGTTATCCTGGATCACATAATCCCCTGCAAAGGAGGTCATGGTTCGGTTCAGAAGCACAGTGGGACATTTCATAGCCTTGATTCGTTTTGCCAGCTCCTCATCCTCCAGCGCTGTGGTCAGTATCACTCCAGCAAACTCAAACTGCTCCGCAAGATGAAAGAAATTCAGATTCTTTTCAATATTATTCTCATGGCTTGTGATAATCACCATATATCCGTGTTCAGCAAGCGCCTCCTGAATGTTGTACACCAGAGTGGCATAGTAAGGATTTCGGATATCATCAATCACCAGAGCCACAATATCCGAGTGGCCCCTGGCCAAACTGCGGGCAATGCTGTTGGGCCGATAGCCAATCTGGTCAATGATTGCCTTGACCTCCTCCCTGGTTGTAGGATTCACTCCCTGCTGTCCATTTAGCACACGCGATACCGTCGCGGGCGATACATTTGCCATCTTTGCAATATCAGCTATTTTATATTTCATCTGCTTCTCCATCCATCTCTCAATTATGTCTGTATTATACAGCAGTCTTCCTGTTTTCACAAGAGTGTTGCCGGCCATGAAGTGAACAGGAACGAATCAAAGTTCACTGCAACAATTAAACGCCCAGGTATGCTGCCCGTATTTCCTCATTGGACCGCAGTTCATCTGCAGTTCCCTCCATGGCCACACATCCTGTGTCGAACACATACCCCCTGTCCGCTACAGACAGCGCCTGCATCAGATTCTGTTCTACCAACAGGATGGATACCCCCTGCTTTGCCACATTGGAGATAATCTCGAACATCTCCTCCACTACAATGGGAGCCAGTCCCAGCGAGGGTTCATCCAACATCAGCATTTCCGGTTCCGCCATCAGCGCCCTTGCGATTGCCAGCATCTGCTGCTGCCCCCCGCTCAGTGAACCAGCCAGCTGATTTTTGCGCTCCTCCAGAATCGGAAACATTTTATAGCTCTTCTCAATGTTCCTTTCTAGATGGGGTCTGGCCTTTTTAGAGTAGGCGCCTACAATCAGATTATCCCGCACAGTAAGGCTTCCCAGAATTCCTCTCCCCTGCGGGATATGGGCAATCCCCAGGTCTGCTCTCTCAAAACTTTTCATCTTCGTCAGGTCCTTTCCCTTAAAGGTCACCTTTCCCGAAGTCACTGGTGTCAGTCCCGATATAATCCGCAGGAGCGTGGTTTTTCCCGCTCCGTTGGCGCCCACCAGGGATACCACCTCCCCTTCCTCCAGGTGCAGGGATACGTCAAAGAGAACCTTCAAATCTTTATAACCCGCACAAACATTTTCAACCTGCAGCATTCTTCTTTTGACCTCCTCCCAGATAAGCTTCAATTACCTCAGGACGTTTCAGCACTTCTTCAGGCACGCCCTCGCTGAGCATATTTCCATCCGCCAGCACCACCACCCTGTGACACACCTCCACCACAGCTTTCATCACATGTTCGATAAACAATACGGAGATTCCCTCCTTGTTGATCTTTTTGACCAATTGAAGGCTTTCTTGCATTTCCGACGGATTCAGACCACCCATCACCTCGTCCATCATGATGATTTTAGGGTCCAGCGTCAGGATTCTGGCCAGATCCAGCCATTTGCGCTTCTCAATCGGAAGCTTGATACTTCTCATGGATGCCAGGGGCGCCAGTTTTGTCATCTCCAGGATCTCCTCTGTCTTCGCCGCCGCGTCTTTGGGCGAGTAGCGCTGCAGGGCAATGGTATAGATATTCTGGTACACACTCAGATGCCCAAAGGGCTTAGGAGTCTGAAAGGTCCTGGTAATACCCATCTTTGCTCTGTCCGCTATGGTGTCCTTGGCCGTAAGTTCCCTGCCCCGATAGAGAATTTGGCCTCTGTCCTGGTGATATACGCCCGAGATCATATTGACACAGGTGGATTTCCCGGAGCCGTTGGGTCCTATGAGTCCCAGTATTTCCCCTTGATTTAATACAAAATTGGCATTCTTCACTGCTTTGATTCCTCCAAAGGAGATAGCTAAGTCCTTTACCTCCAAAATAACACTCATTCAACCGCCTCCTTTGTCTTTTTCGAAGAAATCTTCTTTTTGATCATCCCTATAACACTCTCATTTCCCTCTGTATCCTTTACGAAGAAGGAGATAATACCCGCCGGGCGGAAGATTACGATCAGAACCATAATCAATCCGTAAAGCATAAGGCTGGCTCCGCCTATGGCTCCCAGATACTCACTGGTTACCTGCGTCAGTATAATAATCAGGAACGCGCCCAGCACTGGTCCCCAGAGAGTACCCAGTCCGCCGATAATCGCACAGATTCCGATTTTGATGGATAGATCAATACCGCAGATGTTCAGAGGATCTATGTAGGTCAGGAAGAATGCGTAGATGGTTCCTATCCCGGAACAAATCACAGCGCTCAGCTGAAAAGCCGTCAGCTTTGTGCGGAATGTCTTGATTCCCAGAGAGATAGCTGCATCCTCATCCCCTTTGATAGCCCCCAGATAACGTCCCGTTTTGGATCGCTCAAAAAGCCAGGTGATCAGCAGCACTGCCGCCATTACCCCAAACATTATATAGTAGAAAGGGATATCATTTTTGAAGGTCAGATCCAAAAAGCTGCTCCCCTTGTAGGGGATACTGATACCTCTCGCACCCCCTGTAAAATCCGCAAAATACAGCAATACAATCTTCACAATCTCCGCAAAGGCAATGGTGGCCAGGGAAAAGAAGGCGCCTCTTAGCCGGAAGGTCCCGTATCCGATCACAGTGGCCACTCCCAGAGAGATCAGCATTCCCACCGGAATCGCGGCAAAGGGGCTCAGTCCTGTTTTTAAGTACATCAGATATCCGGTGTAAGCTCCGATTGCCACAAATGCGGAATGACACCAGGAGATCTGAGCCCCGTATCCGCCGATCAGGTTCCACGCCACCCCAAAGCCCGCAAAGACAAAGCAGTAGGTCAGAGTGGAGATGATAAAATTATTTTTTGTCAGAAGAGGGATCAGGATAAAGATTGCTCCCAGCAAAATTAAACAGATACTGTTTTTCTTTCGTTTACTCATGCGACCCTGGCCCCCTTTCCGAACAGGCCCTGCGGTCTCAAATACAGGACCACCAAGAATACCAGGAAGATTCCTGCAGGCCCAAGCTGGGCGTCTACCAATGTGGCAACCAGCTGTTCCATAATACCCACCAGAAGACCTCCCACGAAGGCTCCTTTGATGTCCCCAAGACCTCCAAGCACCACAATCATCAGAGCTGTGGTCTTAAAGATCGCTCCCGCGGAGGGAGTTACAAAGTAGATGGGTGTAAGCAGCAGTCCGGCCAGCCCGGCTAAAATGACACTCATCGTAAAGGCCAGTGCAAAAGACCTCTTTGTATTGATTCCCAGCATCTCCGCAACTTCTACATTTTCCGATGTGGCCCTCATGGCGCGTCCCACTGTGGTTTTGTTCAGCAGATAGTTGATCCCAAGCACCAGCACAACCGCCACCAAAAATGCTATCAGTCTGGGCATTCCCACAAAGAAGGTTCCAAGTGCAAAGGATGAACTCTTGATATCCGAAGGCACTGTCAGAGAGTTGGCTGTAAAAATCAACTGTGCCAGGTTCATGAGAAAATAGGACAAGCCTACCGTAACCATGATAAAAGCTGTTCCATCTCTGCCCAGCAGCGGTTTGATGCAGAGCTTAAAACTGACAAATCCCAATATTGCCATAAATACCATTACAAAAGGAATCAATGCATAACAATTCCATCCAAAAATACAGTACCCAATGTAGGTCGCGTACATGCCCCAAGTCAGGTAGTCCCCCATTGCGAAGTTTACCATCTTCATAACTCCATATACAATGGTGATTCCCACAGCTACCAGCGCGTACACTCCTCCCGCAAACAGGCCGTTAATGATGGCCTGTATAAACATCCATACCATTATATCCGCTCCTTTCAGGCCGCAATCCTAGTGGGCCTCCTATTCTTTTGACTGATACGCGGCGTTAGCCTCCTCCTCCGGATATACCGTTTTGGGGCGATACTCTCCATCCTCGCATTTCTGCCACTGGATCATCACGGCCCTCGCATTGGTGTTTGCACCCGTCTCATCAAAATTTAATTCCCCGCCTGGCTGGAGTGTAGGAATGTGCAGATTAGCAATCGTTTCCCTGAGCACCGCCCCATCTGTGGAGCCGCATTCCTCCAAAGCCTTGGCAATAATATAGATATTGTTGTAGTAACCCACAGCGTGCTCTGCCATGAAGGTGCCGTATTTCTCTTCATACTGCTGCGCAATCTCTGCAAGCTCCTGATTGTCTGTCATGCTCTTGCTGTCCCAGGAATTGGACCCCACAGAGACAATTCCATCCACATCTTCTCCCAGCTCCTGGGCAAATGCAGGGAAAAGAAAACCTGCTCCGCCGCCCACAATAACCGGGTGGTAATCCATGGTATTCATGGTATTAAACAGCAGCTTGGCATCCTGTGAGAAACAGACCGGAAATATGGCCTCAGCACCGGAGTTCTTCAGCGCCACCACCAGGGATGAGAGGTCAGAGCTGGGTGTTGTAAAGGACTCATCATAGACCACCTCATAGCCGGCCGCCTCCGCCACTTCCTTGTTTGTCTGGGCAGTGGACAGTCCGTACTCCGTATTCTCATAGATGATCCCAACCTTGCTTACCTCAATCCCCTGAGACTCGCCCAGATACTGCAGAAATTCCACCTGGGTGCTTCCAAAAGACTCTCCATTGGGCACCGGTTGGAATGTATAGGTGTACCCCTGGTTTGTAATGTTGGTGGAGACTCCAATCTGCACAAAGGGTTTCTCCATCTTTTCAAATACCGGCATCATGGGAATGGTGTAGGAACTGCCCCCGATACCGATTCCCGCCACAATGGAATGATCCGCCATGACACGCTCGCACACTGCCTTTGCCTGGGAGGTATCCGACATGGTGTCCCCCACTACCAGTTCCAGCTTTTTACCTCCCAAAGACTGTATCCCTCCTGCCTCATTGATATTATCAATGGCCAGCTGGGCTCCATTCATATTCAGGACTCCGGCGTCCGCCCCGCTCCCTGATACATTGATAAACGCAGCGATTTTAATAGTGTCCCCGGAGGAAGTCTCTGCCCCGCCTGAGGACTCACCCTTCGTCTCATTTCCGGAATCCGGGTATTCCTTTGATTCGGGGGTTGCCGCCGCTGTATCCGTGCCCCCATTGGTTCCGCCGTGTACACTGCATCCCACCATGCTGCATACCATCAGTGCTGCCATTAATCCCGCTAATACTCTTCTCTTCATATGATCCTTCTCCTTTTTCTATTTTTAGATCCTTTGAATCGTCACGATTCTTTCAGAATCCAAAATTCGGTTTTCTCTTCTCAAAAAAAGCATTGGTACACTCTGTCTTTTCCGGACTTCCCAGCATCCGGTCTGTATAAAGTGTCTCTGTCAAAAACTTTTTCTCAATCTGCGCATTCCGGTTCATGTTGATGGCCTCCTTGGAAAACTGCATTGCAGTGGGCGGATTTCCCACCATTTCCCTGGCCAGGTCCATAGCTTCCCCCATCAGCTTATCCCCTTTTACAGCCTTCCAGATTCCCCCGTACTCCTGCATCTGTTGAGCCGTAATACTCTTTCCGGTCAGCGCCATGTAACGCACAATCTTGTCCGGCACCATAAGGCTTAAAAAACTGGACCCGGATACAATGCTGAGCGTCACCTCAGGAATTCCAAACCTGGTATCCTCCGCAGCAATTACAATGTCACAGGCAGATGCGAACACCAATCCAGCGCCCAGCGCAAATTTGTGTATTGCGCCAATCACCGGATATTTGCACCTCATCACACTGAGCGCGCAGCCACAGAGCACGTCCTGATAGGCATGGTGATTCTCTTTTGTCATAGTTTTAATGTCATTGATATCGTTTCCCGCTATAAATCCTCTGCCCTCCCCGTGAAACACCACTACGCTGATATCACTTCGGAAGTTGATGCTGGTAAACGCATCCGTCAGCTCCCGGTAAGTCTGTGCATTGATGGCATTGACCGGAGGGCGGTTCACTGATATCGTACAGATTCTGTTCTCTACTTTTAACTTCACAAACTCATATTCCATAATGTTCTCCAATCACGCGTTCCTCACTTTCCCATTGTACTCAGACGTCTCTTCCTCCCTGGCAAGCCTGGTAACGGCTTCCCCCTCCAGAATCAGTACTCCATCCTGGTTATAGCAGTTCGTCTGCAGCTTTACGCGCCCTTTCCCCAATTTTTCTATACAAGTTACCACGGCCTTCACTGTATCTCCCACATAAACCGGAGCTTTGAACTCAGAGTACTGGGAAATATAGATGGATGTAGGGAAAGCATTTGTCAATGCCGTGGAAATCAGGCTGGAAGTCAATGCTCCGTGTGCGATCCTCCCGCCAAACTTTGATCTTTTGGCAAATTCCTCATTAATATGCATAGGGTTGCAGTCTCCGGACACCGCAGAAAACAAAAGAATGTCCGCTGCCGTGATGGTTTTTTCAAATGCATTGCTGTCCCCCTCCCTAAGCTGGCTATAAGTATAAACCATGAACGTCCTCCTCATCTTTTATGTAAGAAACTTATTTACTCTACTGTGGAATTTTAAAACACCTGTACTTATTTTATATCCTTGACTGTAATCGCTTTCATTATCTTTTCTCTCTTTTTCTGTGATTTCAGAATAACATCTTTTTTTCCTTCTGTAAATTGGATATTTTGTACATAATTACCTTTTCATTTCTGTGTAATTTATCTAAATTTAATATGTATGCGCTTTCTTTCGCTATCCGCTTCTTGCCTTTTTACGTATTTTTTCAGTTTTTCCAACATTTACTATTGCTTTTTTTTAAATATGTGTTATTCTTAACTTGTCATATAAAAAGATTACAATGCTTTTTAAATGATATTTTCTTATAATTTTAGTTTTTATTATTTATTTTTCTCTTTTTTGAAATCGCTTTCACTTTTCTTGCTTTTCTGCTTACGTATTCACATAAACTTTTTTCTGTTTAAAAACTGGAGGAAAATATATATGTTAACACCACAGCAATACAATGTAAGAGAGGCAGTTGAACTGATCAGGGATGGTGACACCATAGCAACCATCGGAATGACCATGATGGGCATCGCAGAGGCAGTCTTTAAAGAGATTGAACGAAGTTTCCTGGAGAAAGGTCATCCGAGAGATCTCATCCTCTTTCATCCAGCCGGCTTCAGTGACCGTTTTGGCGGTATCGAGCATCTTGCCCACGAAGGACTGCTGAAGAGAATCATCGGCTCACACTGGGGTCTTGCCCCAAAGATCATGAATATGATCTCAAACAGTAAGGTGGAAGCCTACTGTATGCCTTTTGGAGTGATGAACAATATGTTTCACGACATGTGCGGCAAAAAGCCGGGCTCCATCTCCAGAATTGGTCTGGAAACCTTCCTGGACCCCAGATACGAAGGCGGGAAGATGAATCCCATATCCACAGCGGATATGGTAAAGAGAATCTCCATAGACGGCGAGGAGTTTCTTCAATACAAGCATATCCCCCTGGATTATCTGATTATCCGCGCCACCTATGCGGATGAAGACGGAAACCTGTCCTGTGTGGACGAGCCTATAAAGATGGAAACACTGCCTGCTGTGCTGGCTGCCAAGAGATATGGCGGAAAAGTGGTTGCTCAGGTCAAGCGCATCGTAAAAAATGGTTCCCTTCCGCCAAAAGAAGTGGAAGTACCCGGAGTATTCGTGGATGGCATTGTAGTGTGCGAAAATCTGCAGGAGGATCACAAGCAGTCCTGTGGATGGTATCAGGATGATTCCTGCTGCGGAAAGCTGCAGGTGCCGGAATCCTCCATTGCCCCAATGCCATTAAATGAAAGAAAAGTCATTGTCCGCCGGGCCGCCATGTACATGTATCACAATGCGATTATCAACACCGGAACAGGCGTCCCGACAGATGCCATGGGTCCCATACTGGCGGAGGAAGGGCTGAAAGACAGCATCACGCTTACGGTAGAATCCGGCGTTTACGGGGGTGTCCCTGCCGGAGGAGGGGATTTCGGCATATCCCGAAATCCCACTGCCCTGATCCCCCAGAATGTACAGTTCGACTTATACAACGGCCGCGGAGTGGATTTTACCTTTATGGGATGCGGAGAGATGGATGAGGATGGGAATGTCAATTCCACTAAGATGGGAAATATAGCGCCTGGCTGCGGAGGATTTATCGATATCACCACCATGGCCAAAACCGTGTGCTTCTGTTCTACCTTTACGGTAAAGGGACTCCGGGTTTCTTTCGACGAGAAGAGGGGGCTCACCATTTTACAGGAGGGGACTATTAAGAAATTTAAGAAAAAAGTCATGCAGGTTTCCTATAACGCCAAATACAACACTTCCAAAGGCCAGAAGGCCTACTTTGTCACTGAGCGCGCTGTTTTTGAGCTTACAGAGGACGGGCCTGTGCTCATTGAAATCGCGAAGGGAATCGATCTGCAGAGGGATGTACTTGATCAGATGGAGTTTGTTCCCAGTATTTCACCTGGTTTAAAAACCATCAACCCCATTATCTACCGAGATGGGCTTTTCGGTTTAAAAGAAATTTTTGATCAGAATACGATTCAAGAGATTCACTAGATCACTATTATTGCTACTCATATATTCACAGTCCGTAACAGTTCAGCCAAGCTGCCCTGTCAATGCATAAATCCAGTAAAATTGCCTGCCTGAACTGTTACCACAGTCCCAAAAACCGCACCAACCATTAAAGGTTAGTGCGGTCCTGTTTAATCACTTTATTTTTTAATCTAATTAGAATTTCCCAGCCTTAGCCGCTTCCTCAATCGCCACAGCCACAGCCACAGTCATTCCAACCATCGGGTTATTTCCTGCGCCGATCAGACCCATCATCTCTACATGAGCCGGTACAGAGGAGGAACCTGCGAACTGTGCATCTGAATGCATACGTCCCATGGTGTCAGTCATACCATAGGAAGCCGGTCCTGCAGCCATGTTGTCCGGGTGAAGGGTACGTCCTGTACCGCCGCCTGATGCCACTGAGAAATATTTCTTACCCTGCTCAATACACTCTTTCTTATAGGTACCTGCAACCGGATGCTGGAAACGTGTGGGGTTGGTGGAGTTTCCTGTGATGGAAACATCTACACCCTCTTTGTGCATTATGGCAACTCCCTCGGTTACATCATTTGCACCGTAGCAGTTAACCTTTGCACGAAGACCCTCAGAGTATGCCTTGCGGAATACTTCTTTTACCTCTCCTGTGTAGTAATCCATCTCTGTCTCTACATAGGTGAAGCCGTTGATTCTGGCAATAATCTGAGCAGCATCTTTTCCAAGACCGTTTAAGATAACGCGCAGCGGCTCTTTTCGAACTTTGTTTGCCTTCTCTGCGATACCGATTGCGCCCTCTGCTGCTGCAAAAGACTCATGGCCTGCCAAGAAAGCAAAGCATTTTGTGTCCTCTTCCAGAAGCATCTTACCCAGATTGCCGTGTCCCAGACCTACCTTACGCTGGTCTGCTACAGATCCGGGGATACAGAAGGACTGAAGTCCCTCACCGATTGCTGCTGCTGCATCTGCGGCTCTTGTACAGCCTTTTTTGATTGCGATCGCTGCGCCTACTGTGTAAGCCCATTTTGCGTTTTCAAAGCAGATTGGCTGAATGCCTTCCACCTGATGATATACATCCAAGCCAGCAGCTTTTGTAATCTCTGCTGCCTCTTCGATTGAATTAATTCCATATTCTGCTAATTTAGCCAGAATCTGTTTTTCTCTTCTCTCATATGATTCAAATAAAGCCATCTTCTATTCCTCCTCAATTACTCGTTTCTCGGGTCAATGATCTTCACTGCATCTGCAACTCTGCCATACTGACCTTTTGCTTTTTCAAAGGCAGTGTTTGCATCATCGCCTGCTTTGATGAAATCCATCATTTTTCCAAAGCTTACGAACTGGTATCCAATGATCTCGTCATCATCATTCAGAGCAATGCCGGTCACATAACCGTCTGTCATTTCAAGGTAACGAGGACCTTTTGCAAGAGTACCGTACATGGTACCTACCTGAGAACGAAGTCCTTTTCCTAAGTCCTCCAGACCTGCACCGATGGGAAGTCCATCCTCAGAGAAAGCACTCTGACTTCTTCCGTAAACGATCTGTAAGAACAGCTCTCTCATAGCCGTATTGATAGCGTCACAAACGAGGTCTGTATTTAATGCTTCCAAAACAGTTCTGCCCGGCAGAATCTCAGAAGCCATGGCTGCGGAGTGAGTCATTCCTGAACATCCGATGGTCTCCACCAGACATTCCTGAATGATTCCCTCTTTAACATTCAATGTCAGCTTACAGGTACCCTGCTGAGGTGCACACCAGCCCACACCATGTGTTAAGCCTGAAATGTCTTTGATCTCTTTTGCCTTTACCCATTTTGCCTCTTCCGGAATCGGAGCAGCGCCATGTGCAACGCCCTGGGCCACTGGACACATTTTTTCTACTTCATGTGAATAAATCATTTTAAGACTCCTTTCAAATATAAATGACTTTACATATGTAAACATGAGATATAGCTATATCCCACGCCATACCTGAGAATATTTTCTCATAAATCGTCAAATTAGTCCAGTAGAATTTTAAATTTTTGTTTCTAGCCTATTATTCGTGCGGTAACAACAGACAGCAAGGGAAAACCCATTGGCTTTCCCTTGTAAAAAGACTTTTCCTTACCACTCTTTGTTCTTATACACTTGAATGGATACCCTGTAGGAGACAAAGAGGGCTGCGATCACTACCACAACACCTGCGACAGTCACTCCATTTAGGGCATTCATAAACATCTCATCTGTGAACGGTATCTTTCTGCCCTCCAGGTATTTCATAGCCATAACAAAAACTACAACTGGTATCAGGACACTGGCTATCATAATAAATCTGCCCTTTTCCACTCCGTATTTAAATATGACTGGTATGAGAAAAGCCAGCACAAGGAGAATAAAATAGACTCCAACCAACGTACACTTTACCAACAGCTCTTGATCTCCTCCGAAAATACTCGTCAGAACAACGCCCAGAATGAGTGACAAAACACCACCACCTATTGTAAAGAGCGTTGATAGAAACAGTTTTTCCTTGACAAGCAGGCTTTTATTTACAGGCATAGTCAATGCGTATTGATCCCATTTAACCTGCTCATCCAGGGACATCAGGGAAAGGGAAGCATTTAACGCCAGGAATATCATCATGGCAGTGACATAGGACGGATTTTTTAACACTATCCCAAAAATTGCCATCATCCCGAAAACAATGCCCAAAGACTTACCATAGTTTCTCATATTGTACAGGTCCTTTAAAATCAATCCTTTCATGCCATATCCCCCTTTGTCTGAAAGAGCATAATCTCCTCAATTGTCACCTGGTCCAACACATAGGTGTGCGTCCGCTTTTCCAGTTCCGGCCTGTTGTCTACCATTACCTCATAACCAAAACTGTTTTTTCTCACTCCAACCATATGTGCACGGTCTAAACTCTCAAATTCCTTTTTTGTACAGCGTACCAGTCCATAATGGTACAGAAGCCTATCTTTACTTTCCACAAACTGAAGCTTTCCCTTATGAATAAATGCAATGTAATCCGCCACTTTTTCCAGGTCGCTGATTATATGTGAGGAAACAAGAATACTGTGTTCCTCGTTCTGGATAAACTCCAAGAAAATATCCAGAATCTGGTCCCTGATCATGGGATCTAACCCGCTGGTCGCCTCATCCAGGATCAGCAGCTTTGCACCGTGTGAGAGAGCTACTGCCAGGGATACCTTCATTTTATTTCCTCTGGACAACTCCTTTACCAGCTTTGTGTCATCCACTCTCAGCTTTTTTAAGTACTCCCAAAACTTTTCCTCTTCCCATGTTTTGTAAATATTCTTCATAATTTTATTGATTTCTCTGACTCGTAGATTCTCATGAAACAGGCATCCGTCAAACACCACCCCTATGGATTCTTTAAGCTCTAAGTCTTCCGGGCTATACTCCCTGCCGAAAATCTTCACGCTCCCTCCATCCTTTTTCAGCAGACCCAGGATACCTTTGATTGTGGTACTCTTACCTGCTCCGTTTTCTCCTACAAATCCCACAATGCTTCCGCATGGCACCTGTAAAGAAACGTGATCCAGCTGAAACTTATTATAATTTTTGCAAAGATCTTTTACTTCAATTGCATACTCCATCATTCATCCTCCTTATACAGCATAGAAAGTATCTCCTGCATTTCCGCCAAAGTAACACCGCTTTTTCTCCCCTGGTCAACCGCCTCCTGTAGCTTCTGCTCTACAATCCGCAGCTGCTCCTCCTTCAGTATCTCCATATTGGACTCTGCAACAAAGCTACCGCGTCCCACCATAGTAGTGATAAATCCGTCTCTCTCCAGATCCTCATAGGCCCGTTTTGTAGTGATCACGCTGATTCTCAGCTCTTTTGCCAAAAGTCTCATGGAAGGCAGCGCATCTCCGGGCTTTAATTCTCCGGACATGATCATATTTTTAATCTGCCCGGTGATCTGTTCATAGATCGGTTTTCCACTGGAATTGCTGATAATGATATCCATTTATCCGCTTCCCTTCCCGTTTGTAATTATTGTATATATTTTATATATACATTTATATCACCATATATACACTTTGTCAATAGTAAATTTCCCAAAATGACCAGGTAATTTTTCAAAACTGACCGGGTAATTTTCGGAAATGACCAGGTAATTTTTGACATAGAAAAAACCACTGGTGTCAGTGGTTTTCTATACGATATTCAGCTTGCAGCTATTCGACTTCGGTACGCTTACTTTTTTATCTGAAGTATTCATCGATCCCATTCGCTATCCCTTTTACCATCCTTTTCTGGTAGATAGCTGTCTGCATCCTGCGATCTTCTGTTGGGTTCGTCATATAGCCCATCTCAATAATAGCTGCCGGAACCTTACTCCAGTTATTTCCGCTCATGCTGTCTGTCTCCCAGACATACTCTTTTCTGGCTCCCGTCGCCTTCACATATGCATCCAAAAGCGCAGATGACAGCTTCTTACTCTTTTGGGACAGGCTTTTTGACACATAAGGACTGTTCCCTGTGGTACAGATGGTCATGGCTCCGTGTACACCTAAATCACCGCTTCCGTTGGCATGGATACGTATAAAAGCATCTGCCCCGGCCCGATTTGCGACCATTGCCCGCTCTTTACAGCTGATGGCCTTTCGGTTTGTAGTCCTTGTCATTAACACGCGGTATCCCCTTGACTCCAGCTCTTTTTTTACCTTTTTAGCAATCACCAGAGTCAGCTTATATTCCGCAACATTGGTGGCAATCCCCTGGGTTCCAGTCGCATCTTTGGCCTTTTGCTGTGAAGCCCCTGGTCCCAGTGGCTCTGTGCCCCCTGTCATCCTGGCTGAATGTCCGGGGTCCAGTACAATCGTCTTTTTCCGGGTTCTTCCCAGGTACACCCCTTTTTTGCTGAACTGATACCACTTTGTGTTAATCTTCTGCCATCCGGTCAGCATCATGCCTTTTTTGTTAAAGTAATACTTCTTCCCCTGAATAACCTGCCACTTTTTTTGCATCACTCCATCCAGATAGTAATACTTTTCGCCCTTCTTTGTTTTCCAGCCAGTATACCCCTGTTCCGACTCTGTCCCCTTATTTGCCGCATCTGCCTTAACAGACAGGGCAGGTACAGACAGTATGCATAGAAACAGCAGCGCGAATCCACACCAAAATTTTTTCACCTCTCATCCCCCTTAACTTTTCTGCTTATGATATGTATTTCATCTTTGGGAAGAACTGCTCCAGCAGTTGATCCGTATAATATTTGTCCAGATGAGACTCTATTCTGTTGGTCGCCGGTTTGTTCTCATGTCTCGCTGACATCCTCATCAATGCCAGGGCGGACACGCTGATGGATAAAATCATGAACCCTACCATACACCACGTGGCAATGGTTCCCCCTTTTGCAGGCACGCGTTCGATCAGACGAGACAGAAATGGGTATACCTTCTTTGTCCACACAATCGCCGCAATACCCCAAAAAGCACAAAAGACCAGATTTACGTAATTGCCCAGGGATAGAGGAAGTCCGCTGTAGTCCCAGAATGTAACTCCCAGAGCCTGCTGGCATATCCAGCCGCAGAAAAACTCAAATACACCTCCCAGAACATATCCCTTGATAAAGAGCATTCCTGTCCTTTTGTCTCCATTGCCATGGAGGAGTATGCTGAACAGCGCACATCCAAGTCCCCAGACTGTGCTGAACGGCAAAAACAGATTGCTGGTCCTGCTGGACAGTTCGCCAAATGCAAAATAGCACCAGACCGTCTCTACCAGACATCCCAGAATTCCTCCCAGGACAAAAATCCAAAACACCTTGTAAAAATTAAATCCTTCTGCAAACTTTTCTCTCATTCTAACACACTTCCTTCTTTTTCTCAATCACTCTGTCTCACGATGTGTTTCTTTAGTTAAAACCGTACAGTCTCTGGAGTATATGATAACAGCCAATGGCTGCCTTCCGGCCCCACCTGCCCGGAAGGTTTACACCGATGCCCAGAAAGCTGTAGCGTACGCGCCGGTAAAGCTTTTTGTCTGCATCCTTCAAATACTGCCAGATTGCCCTCTTATCCTTTCTTCTCTCCTCTGTCCCGCTCAGAAGCGCCACGATAGAGGTAATGGCCATGACCAATTTCAGGCTGGTAATCATGGTTTTTCTCAGGGCAGACTCTTTGATCTTCCCCAATACCTTTTCCATATAGTCAATCATCTGTACATTTACATAGTACTGCTGTTCAAACCTGCGGCACATCACGCTCTCCTGTACAGATTGGCCGCAGCGCCCGATAAAATAGCGGTAGAGGTTGACGTCCATATAGCGGATTGTCTCCACATAGGGAAGGGGAACAAACGCATACAGGTTATCCACATAGAACGTGTTTTCCGGCAATTCCAGCCCGGACATCCGAACCACTTCTGTCCGGTAAATAATGGAATGCATCATCAGGTAATTGGTGATGGGCAGAGGTTTCATCCCACTCCATAGGAACATATACTTGTCATCCATAAACCTGTGATAATTGACCACCTTTTTCCGCTTCGCGCCCTGCTTTTCATAGACAAAATTGGTAACCAGCATATCCAGAGGCTGCTGTTCCTTTACTACCCTGCGCAGCTCCTGAAGAACCTGGAGATAGGCGTCCACATTCACCCAGTCGTCGCTGTCTACCACCTTGAGATACTGTCCCGTGGCATATTGAATACCAGTGTTTAACGCGCCTCCATGCCCTTTGTTCTCCTGATGGATTGCGCGGACAATGTCCGGATACTGCATCACATACCTCTGGGCAATGGCCAGTGTATTGTCCGATGATCCGTCATCAATCACCAGAATCTCCACATCGTCGCCCCCTGTCAGCAGTGTAGATATACAGTGCTTCATATAGTCCTGTGAATTATAACAGGGTACAATAATTGATAATAACTTCATAATCCGCCCTCATTTTCCTTCAAGTAAGCTGCTCCTCTGTTCTCTTTTTTCGTAACTGTTCCGTACCCTCACAGCTACTTGCAAAAATCCATTTAAGATCACCTTTGGTGATGGAATTTTTGCACTCCTGAATCATTTTCTTACGGTCAGCGCAGTAAAGGCGCAGGCCTGTTGAATTGTTACCTTTTATCTTAGTTTAAATTTATCTATACTTTATCAATTTTCTGTGGAAATCTTTATGCTCCCGCTTTCCGCCTTCAGTTCCAGTTTATTCCTGGCGCCCTTTTCCCTTATAAAGTTGGTGCCGTAGTCCTTGCCATTGAGTGTTGCGCTGCCGTAATCCGTGATCATGGATATATCATATTCGTCCTCTTTACCGGTCATTACCAGGTCTATATCACCGGATTCGCTGTCCACATCCACCTTCTTGGAGGTGAACTGTTTCATATCGCACTCTCCATAGTCAATGTCCATCTTAGCCTCTGCTGCAGTGATTAGATTACCTTCTATGTTCCCGCTCTCACTGGAAATCTCCAGGTAGCTGGTTTCCACATTTGTCAGATAGATTTCTCCGTATTCAGCGCCCAAAACCATACTTTTGGCCAATTTATTTTTTCCTGAACCCGCCAGATTCTCTACGGAAATCTTTCCGGACTCAGAATACAAGTTGAGACTGTCCGTCGTAATATCCTTCAGTGACATATTTCCATAGGCAAAGTTCATACTCACCTTTTCTGCTGTCAGATCATTGACTTTTCCCTCCCCGCTCTCATTATTCACTGTTAAATCCGTCACCGTGCTGGAATCCATCTGAAATCTTCCATAGTCTGTATTTAATGAGGCAGTCTGTGCCTTCAGGTTTTTGACGTTCACATCTCCTGACTCAGCATTTATAATAAATGTGTTTGCATCTGCCGTCTCCACTGTTACATTTCCGTAGCCATCCGTAATCTGCACATCCTCCAGTTGCTTGCCCTTGGGGATATAGATTCTCACATAACTGTCTCCTGACTGGTATGACATGCTGCCAAAGCTAAGTCCGCTCCAATAGATTTGTCTCGGAACATTTTTGGAGGCTAGATGATAGGTTCCATCTTTTACCTCCTCCTTTAAACTCTGGGCAGCATTATCGTAACCGTATTCCAGATGAAAGTTCTCCCCTTCCAGTATCTCAATATCTGCCTCATGAACATTAATGTTCAGCTTTTTTACGTTCTTTAAATCCACACTTTTCTCAATAAACTCGCCCTGATAGTCCTCTGTGGTCCGGATACCTGCCGGAGTAATCTGAAAACCGATTCTTCCTCCTGAAGCCCACCCGGCTGT
Source organism: Ruminococcus sp. 8Y-12 (assembly GCF_058119865.1). Lineage (NCBI taxonomy): Bacteria > Bacillati > Bacillota > Clostridia > Eubacteriales > Oscillospiraceae > Ruminococcus > Ruminococcus sp. 8Y-12. Next base: position 3,877,276 of record NZ_CM176623.1, read on the forward strand.
CATAATAATTCCTCCGCCAAGTATCAGGCATCCTGATGTAATCAGCAGCACTTTTTGATATTTTTTCATCTCTTTTTCCCCCTTTTTACAATCTTTCTAAATAATGCGCGCACTCCCTTAAATATCCATTTTAAAATCCAGCAAAGCAGAAATCCCGCTAATATGCTGAAGCCAACGATCACAAGGCCTGCTCCAAAGTTTACTATGCCGGAAGCCGGCTGGCGGAACATGACTGCTATGCCTCCCACAATCGATACCACCCCTGTTGCCAAAAAACCTGCCACAGAAACGATTACACCCACCATTGCCACACCGATCATGACAAGAACCGCTCCCACCATTACGACAATTGCGATCGCCATAGGCAAAGCTATGGGGGCTGCACAGACAGCTAAGATTACCAGCCAAATTGTGCTGAAGCCCTTTTTCACAGAGGTTGCTGGATTATCCATGCGTTTCATAGCTGCTTCCGTGATAATCTGTGATGCCACCTCGTGGGGCGTCCCCAGGTCATTGATGGCCTCCTCCTCATGCTCAGGTCCTGCATCCTCAAAATACTCTACATAATAGTCAATGGCTCTTTCATATTCTTCTTTTGGCAGCTTGCGCAGCTCACCGGCAAGCGCCCTCAGATATTGCTCTTTATTCATTCTTCAAACCTCCCAAAATAATATCCTCTACCTCTATCCGGTATTTTTTCCACTCATCCACATAGTATTGATACTGCTGCTTTCCCTCTTCTGTAATGTAATAATACTTGCGGTTCCGCCCCTGGTAGGGCTGATCATAAGTCCCTAGGTAACCGTTTTGCTGAAGCCTCCTGAGCACTGGATACAGTGTAGATTCCTTCACATCGGATACCCTTTTGATTTGCTGGGAAATGGAATATCCGTAAGCATCTCCCCTTGCGATGATCGCCAGCACAATGGCGTCAATCAGCGTTGAACCCAATTGGTATATCATGCACATCCTCCTTTGGATACTTTTTCAATATATATCTGAAATATATATATGATCTATTTTTACATATTATACACTATATAATATATAAAATCAATACCTATTTTTACAAAAGAAGCTTCTGGTTTCCAAAACAAAAACAGCCCTGCATGAATTTACGCTTCCCAAAGGGTGGGATTCATGCAGAGCCATTCTTATATCACTGATTATTCACTTTGTTTGCTTTGGATTTTACATTTTCTCCTTATCCCTGGCTTGGAATATAGGTACGTATCCTTCCCACAAATTCATTAAAATTCTGAGTCTGTAAAATCACTCTTCCAGGCCCTGTTAGTCTGGTGATAAACAAGCCCTCACCGCCCAGAAATAAATTCATTCCTCCCTTTATTGTTTCAATCTCATAACGGATCGTGCTTTCAAATGCTACCACATTTCCAGTGTCCACCTTGAGCACTTCACCAGGAGCCAGCTGCTTTTCTACCCTGTTTCCGTCAATTTCCAAAAAAAGCATCCCGTTTCCTGAAATCTCCTGCAGAATAAATCCTTCTCCTCCAAACAGGCCTGCTGATAACTTTTTGGTAAAGGCCACTTTTGTGCTGACAGATTCCTCCGCACATAGAAAAGTCCCTTTCTGGCATATCAGGCTAGCGTACCCGTTCATTTCCACCGGCAGGATCTCCCCCGGCACAGTTGACGAGAATCCGATAAAAGCCTCATCTCTTTCAGCACGATAGGTAGTCATAAAGAAGCTCTCCCCTGAGAACATTCTTCCAAACCCTTTCATGATACCGCCCCTGGCGTTGGTATTCATAGAAATTCCATCACTCATCCAAGCCATTCCGCCTGACTGGGTGTACATGGACTCTCCACGGTTCATTTTCACTTCCACTGCAGGCATAACCTGACCGATCAACTGATACTGCATAATTTTTCCTCCTAACCATATTTTATTCCATTTACTCAATAACAAAATAACAATGCTGTTTCTCTAAGTGTAATACAGAAAGATAGCTCTTGCAAACCATATTTTACAACTATATAATGAAACCTATAATTCTATGACATCCGGGAGGTAGTTTTATGCCAAGGTTACGCAAAATTACTTTATCTATTTTCTTTCCTACTGTTTTTTTTCTGATTTTGACAGGATGCCAAAACAGAGAACCAGAACCACTCTCCAAAAGCGGTTTTTATTTTGATACGGCTATCACTCTGACTGTTTATGGCACAGAAGACGAATCCATCCTGGACCAATGTCTTTCACTGTGCAGAGATTACGAGCAAATGCTTAGCCGTACAATCACAGGAAGCGATATTAATCTGATAAATCTGGGACATGGAAAGCCGGTAGAAGTTCATTCTGAAACAGCTGCCCTTATTAAACAAGCAATTACATACGGACAGCTTTCAGGAGGTATCTTTGACTGCAGCATAGCTCCCCTTTCTACTCTCTGGGATTTCCGCAGTGAAACACACCGCGTCCCTTCGAGTTCAAAGCTTAAGTCTGCACTATCACACGTGGATTACCGCAAAATCAAAGTAAACGAAAACACAGTAACCCTTGAAGACCCTATGATGGAAATTGACCTTGGAGGAATTGCCAAGGGTTTTATTGCTGACCAGATAAAGGAATATCTAAAATCCCAAAATGTCAGCAGTGCCCTGATTAACCTGGGCGGTAATGTATTAGCTGTGGGGAATAAGCCAGATGGCTCCTTATGGAATATCGGTATTCAAAGACCCTTTTCCTCCGCCGGGACTTCCATCGCCACTGCAGCGATCTCTGATCAGTCTCTGGTTACCTCCGGCGTATATGAAAGGTATTTCGAGAAAGATGGGGTACTGTATCATCATTTGCTGAATCCATCCACTGGCTATCCTTTTGACAACGATCTCTACAGCGTAACTATCTTATCTGACTCCTCCACTGAGGCGGATGCCCTCAGTACCACCTGCTTTGGCCTGGGATTAGAAAAGGGGATGGAGATGGTCGAGTCCCTGGAAGGTGTGGAAGCCCTATTTGTCACAGCTGATGAGGAGCTACACTATTCATCGGATTTTCCCCGCTAAAACACAAAGTGTTCCTCCTTGTCTCCCTGTAAGACATTGTGGGCAGACCAACCTAATCTTCATGAAAATCAGACCAGGCCGCTGAATCTCAGCGGCCTGAACATACAATATGTTATACTCTTTTAGCTAATACTTCTTTTTCGTAATCCTGCACTTCTTTTAACCAATCCAGACCTGCGCCTGCATTCTTCTGTGCACAGTAGTAATCCCAAACCATGGCAAACGGCGCTGCCTTGAACTCTTCTTTGTAAGCCAGCCTTGCGCTTACATCCCAGTCTGCCTCGATCTCTTTCATCTTGTCTACCGGCTGGAGCAAAGCTGCCAGCATGGCTTTTCTGGTGTTTCTAAGGCCGATCACCCATGCTGCAATGCGGTTGATGGAAGCATCAAAGAAGTCCGTTGCAACATATGTATCTTTTAACTTGTCCATGCGAACCAATTCTTCGAAAATTGCCTTTGTCTCATCGTCAAATCCCACTACATGGTCAGAATCCCAACGTACCGGACGCGTCACATGAAGCAATACGGAATCGGTAAAGGTAAAGATGGAGGAAAGCTTCGCGGAAACCACCTCTGTGGGATGGTAGTGGCCTGCATCCAGAGTCATAATAATATGATCCTGATTCGCCTTCATTACATATCCCATGCAGAACTCATGAGAACCCACTGTGTAGCTCTCAGCGCCGATGCCGAACACCTTAGACTCAATGCCGTCGATTACGCCCTCTACATTCTTTGTGGCCTCAAAAATTTCGTCATAGCTCTTTTTCAGCCTCTGTCTCGGAGCCAGTGTATCAACCGGCACTTCCTTGTCGCCATCCGGTGTCCAGTGGTTAATCACACAGGGCTTTCCGGTCTTTTTGTAGAAGTACTCACCGATTTCGCGGCATTTGATGCCATGCTCAACCCAGAATTTGCGAGTGTCTTCATCTGCGCAGGAGAGCGTTCCTCTCTCTGTACTCTTGGGATGCGCAAAGTAAGTTGGGTTAAAATCCAGACCGATTCCCTTTTCAACTGCCCAGTCAACCCATTTCTGGAAATGCTCCGGAGCAATCTCGTTGCGGTCTACAAAGTGATCTGCCTCCTGATAGTTTGCGTGAATATTCACTTTCAGTTCACCGGGAATAAACCTCATAGCTTCCTCAATATCCGCTCTCAGTTCTTCCCCGTTTCTGGCTTTTCCCGGATAGTTTCCGGTTGTCTGGATACCGCCTGTCAGGGATTTGTCTTCCTTACACTCTGTTCCTGCAACATCGTCTCCCTGCCAGCAGTGCATAGAGATCGGAGTTTTGTCAGCAATCTCAATTGCCTTGTCTACATCAATACCGTACTGAGCATAGAACTCTTTCGCGGCTTCATAGCCTTTCTTTACATCGTACATGTTATTTTTCCGCCTTTCGTAAATTCGTTTACCGTGTTTATACTGCTATTATAGCGGAATAAACATAAAAAACAAGGACGTAAATTTTAGAATTTACGTCCTTATTTTCCACTAATCGTTAAAGTTGGTGCACACGCCCTTACTGTCGAAATTGTAGATCTTGCCGCCTCCCGCGGATCTGAGGCCGATTCCCCTGGCCATGGCGCCCTTGGGATAGAGCGTTCCTCCAACCTGGGTCTTTTGGGTAAAGAAATAATAGTAATTTCCGTCGATCTTCATCCATCCGGTACACATCACTCCGATATGGTCCGCATTTGTATTCATGAAGTAATAGAACCTGCCGTCATTGTACCAGCCCACTTTCAGGAATCCGGTAGGTTGGAAGAAGTAGCGATTTCCGTTAATGGTTCTCCACCCGGTAACCATACGTCCTCTCACATAATATTTCCAGGTCCTTCCATATCCGACCCATCCGGTTTTGGCAGGATTGTTCCTGGTCTCATCTACATAGCCCTTGATACGCTTTCCATCTTCGCCCACATATCGCTTTCCAACCCAGGTATTGCTGGCACGCTTGCCGTCCGCTCCCACATAGTAGAGGGCTCCGTCCGTTTTAATCCACTTTTTCGTGACCAAAGCCCCTTTGGAATCGAAGTAATACCATGCGGTTCTGATCTTGTTCCATCCGGTGAACGCATACCCTTTTCTGTCAAACCGATAGCGCTTGCCCTGAATAGTCTGCCATGCCTTCTTGGAGTATTTACCATTCCCATTGTAAAAGCGGCGTCCATTTTCATCCACCACCCACTTTGCCCCGGACAGTTTACGAACCATGGCTCCATTCTTATTGAAATAATACATGTTTTTCCCGATCTTATACCTGCCAATCACCATCTGGCCTGTCTTTTTCAGAAAATAGTACTTTTTCCCTTCAATCTTCGTCCATCCTGTGCTTGCTACGCCGTTCTGATAATAATAGGTGCTGCTCCCTCTCTTCACCCATCCATCTTCCCCTGCTGCCAGAGCTGTGGAAGACATCCCCAGACACAACAACAGCAACAGAATACATAGTAACCCTGTCTTTTTCTTATTCATGTTTCCTCCCTTCTGCAGGCCGCTGTTACCTGACCTGACTGTTTTCCAAAGCGCGGTAGCTCTTTGGACTCATGCCATAGGCCTCCTTGAAAATCCTGTGAAAATAGCTGGTGTTGTCATACCCCACCTGGTAAATAATATCCGTGATGGGAAGCCTGGTCCCCTTCAGCATATATTCTGCCTGTGCCAGCCTCTTCTCCTGCAGTAGTTCCTTGAAGGTCCTTCCCGTGTAGTGTTTGATCAGCTTGCTCATATTGGAAACCGACTGGTTCATACGCCCAGCCACCTCCGCCAGAGAACCATTCTTGTAGTTTTCTTCAATGTACTTTAGTATCTGCATTACAAAGATGCCCTGATACTGCTGTGGATTGCCGGATTCAATGCGGTCTGTCTCATTGACCAGCTGCATAAACAGCAGCCCCATGGTGGTCTGGTTGATGTCCCTGTAGTTGGCCTGCCGGTTCAGCAGGGACCAGACCAGATTCTCCACCAGATTCTGTACCGGAAGCACATCTGCCACCCGGTAATGGAGATATCCGGCTGTACTCGTATTTTTTCTCAGAGTGCTCACCAGAAAGCTGCTCAGCGCATTTTCCTGGTTCAGCATGGGCAGCACAGCGTCAAAGAACTCCGGGAGCACAATGAAATTGATCCCTATATCCTCCTCCGCTGCTGCCATCACCTCATGGTAGGAAAACTGGTTCATAAAGAGCAGATCTCCCTTTTGCAGTACTACCTTGGTGCTTCCATTGATCATGTGCTCAGTCTGACCGGAACACATATACACAATCTCAATATAGTTATGTTTGTGAGGCGGAAATGCAATAAACCTGGTGTGTGTGCGGATATCAATCAGCCTGCCCTTGGTGAGCATCTTTTCACTGTCAATGGTAAATTCCTTGCCAGTAGTGTATATTTCTTTCTCAATGCTCCCGCAGCCTGACAGAATCTTTTTTTCTTCCTCTGTCACCGGGCGCAGTCTATCTATCAATTCCTGACGCACCTGCTCTTCCTCCTGTCTTAATCATACTACGTTCTGTGCGCAATTTCCACCTATTTCTTTTGTTCAGGGGGATTTGTAATAATATTCTTCGGACACTGCAGTGCACAGACTCCGCAGTTGGCACATTTGGAGTAGTCTATGCTGGCTACATTGTCCGTCACGGTAATGGCGTCCACGGGACACTCCTTTTCGCATTTTTTGCAGCCGATGCAACCCGCCTGGCAGGCTTTCATCGTGTCTTTCCCCTTATCCTTTGAGGAACACTGCACCAGGTGCTCCATCTCATAGGGCACCAGTTCGATTAAGTGCTTTGGACAGCGGGATACACATTTCCCGCAAGCTTTACACTTTTCTCTGTCCACCACTGCAACTCCATTTGCCACATGAATCGCGTCAAAGGGACAGGCTTTTACACAGGTTCCGTATCCCAGACACCCATAATTGCAGCTCTTTGGTCCGCCGGAGGGTACAAACCCCAACATTTCACAGTCCTTTGCCCCGTAGTAATCATAGTTTTCGTGAGTCTTGTCACAGGTTCCGGCGCACTTCACAAATGCAACCATGTGCTGGCCTTCCCCAGCTTCCTTTCCCATGATGCCCGCGATCTTTTTCGCCACGGGGTCTCCGCCCACGGGGCAGGCCCCCACCTCGGCTTCACCATTCACAATGGCCTTTGCAAGGGCATCGCAGCCTGCGTATCCGCAGCCGCCGCAGTTATTGCCGGGAAGCTCCGCCCGTACGCGCTCCTCCCGCTCATCCACTTCCACCTTAAACGCCTTATCTGCCGCTCCCAGAAACAGTCCAAGGAGCAGCCCGGTCCCGCCCACAATCCCAGCGGCCAGTAATATTCCTGTCATACCCTCTCCTCCTTATTTCAGTCCTGAGAAGCCAAAGAATGCAATGGCCATCAGGCAAGCTGTCAACAGCACGATGGGGGAACCCTTAAAGGATTCCGGGATGTCATTGTACTCAATTTTTTCTCTGATACCTGCCATCAGCACAATGGCAACCGTAAAGCCCACTGCAGTGGCAAATCCGTTTACCACACCCTGCAGTACATTGTAGGACTTCTGCACATTAATCAGGGCCACACCCAAAACTGCACAGTTAGTGGTAATCAGAGGAAGGTATACCCCCAGAGCATTGTATAGTGACGGACTGCTCTTTTTCAAAAACATTTCTACGAACTGCACCAGCGCCGCTATCACCAGTATAAACACTATGGTCTGCAGATAGGTGACATCTAATGGTACCAGTATGTACTGATAGATCAGGCTGGTAAACAGGGAGGCAATGGTAATGACAAAGATGACTGCTCCACCCATACCGGCAGCCGTTCCAGTCTTCTTGGACACCCCCAGGAAGGGACACAGGCCCAAAAACTGGCTAAGCACCACATTGTTAATAAAAGCAGCTCCCACTGCTATCATCAGTAATTCTCTCATGAGACCTCTCCTCCTTTACAGCTGCTGGAGCAAGAATCACAGGAACCGGTGCATCCTGTTCCGATCTTTGTCTCCTTCCCCTTTCTCTGGGCATTTCTCTTAATCTTATTCTGCAGGGCGGTCAGCATGGACAGTACCAAAAATGCTCCCGGAGCCAGGATAAAGATGGTGACTGGCTCATAGGCGGAAGGCATAATCTGAAACCCAAAGAGCGTCCCAACTCCCACCAGTTCACGCACAGCTCCAATACAGGTTAGGCCTGCCGTAAAGCCGAGCCCCATTCCCACACCGTCGAAAAAGGACGGAAGTACCGGGTTCAGGGAAGCGTAAGCCTCTGCACGGCCCAGAATAATACAGTTTACCACAATCAGAGGGATATAGATGCCCAGACTGTCATAGAGACTGGGGATGTAACCCTGAAGCAAAAACTGTACGATTGTCACAAAGGATGCCACGACCACGATAAAAGCCGGCATACGCACACCGTTAGGAATCACCTTTCTGAGCGCCGAAATCATCAGATTGGACATTGCCAGGATCACCATGGTGGTCAGACCCATTCCCACGCCGTTGATGGCTGAGGTGGTAACCGCAAGTGTGGGACACATTCCCAGCATCAGCACAAAAGTCGGATTTTCCTTTACAATACCGTTATGTAAACGTTCCGTAATCTTATTCACCTAAAACTCCTCCTTCCTTCTGGAGGCTCTGAAAGAAACACAGGCCCGCATTCACTCCCTTTGTCATGGCATTGGAGGTGATGGTTGCGCCGCTGATGGCATCGATCTGATTGTCCTCTGAGGCTCCTGTCTTAGTGACCTCAAAGCTCTCTGCCTTTTTGCCCGCAAACTGCCCGCGGAAGTCCTCCTCTGTGGCCTTCATTCCAAGCCCTGCTGTCTCACCTATAGTCAGGATCTCGATCCCATTCACGGTTCCATCGTTCTGGATGCCCATGGAGAAATTTATGTCTCCCCCATATCCTTCCGTTGTGGTCAAATTCATAACCACTCCCAGTACGGTCTGTTCGGAATCCACGGCCCTGTATGCCTCCTCAATGTGGACTGCCTCCAGCCCGTTCTCTGCCAGAACCTGAGCTGCCTTTCCTTTAACCGCATTCATATCATCACTCCCATCATAGAGAGGTTCCATTGCAGCCATATCCGGGAATACGGCCTTATAAGCCTCCTCCTGCGCCAATGCCTCCTGCTGTTCAATGGGGCCTTTAGTGATATCATATACAAAACCCAGACAGATACCAGACACTAAGGTGATGGCCATCAGAATCAGGGCATTTTTCACAATCTTATTCATGCTTTTTCCCTCCTTTTCCAAAGGCTGTAGGAGGTGTCAGCTTCTCAATCAGCGGCACCAGCAGGTTTCCAAAGATGATTGCATAGGATACGCCCTCAGCCGAGCTTCCATACATTCGGAAGAGGCCAGTAAGAATGCCCAGGATACATCCGTACACAAGCTGCCCTGTCTTTGTAATTGGGGAAGTCACATAGTCGGTTGCCATAAAGAATGCCCCCAGCATCAGTCCGCCTCCGCAAAGCTGTGCAATCAGATAATTTGCATCAAATCCATGTCCACCGAACAGCAGTACAAAGACTGCAAAGCTGACCAGGTAGGTGGCAGGAATCCGCAGGTCAATGATCTCAAACCAGATCAGAATCATAGCTCCGATCACAATGGCAATGACGGAGGTCTCTCCAATGGTTCCAGCCGTATTTCCCACCAGCATATCCATTACATTCACTGATTCCCCTGCTTTGATGGCAGCCAGGGGCGTAGCCCCTGTAAATCCGTCATAGGCAAAGTTCGTCATTCTTCCGGTAAAGGAGATCAGCAAAAAACATCTGGCGCCCAGGGCCGGATTCATAAAGTTCTGTCCCAGACCTCCAAATAGTTGTTTTACGACTAAAATCGCAAACACACCGCCGATCACCGGCAGCCACCACGGCGCCGAGGAAGGCAGATTCAGGGCCAGCAGCAGGCCCGTTACAATAGCACTGTAGTCCCCTATCGTAACCTTTTTGTGCATCAGAGTCTCATACGCGTACTCCGTAATCACACAGGTTCCAATTGATATTAAGATAATCAGCAGCGCATTCAATCCAAAGTGGTAAACGCCAAAAGCACTGGCAGGAAGCAGTGCAATCACTACCAGAAGCATAATGGAATTTGTGGTCTGGCGTGACCGGATATGAGGATTGGATGACACATTCAATAAGTCGCTCATTCTCGCTTCTCCCTTCTACTTTTTCTTTCGGTTTGCCAAAATCATGCGCCGCATGGATTTTATGTACTGTGTCAAAGGTCTCTTGGCCGGACAGACAAAGCTGCAGCATCCGCATTCGCAGCATTCCATTCCGTTGAGCTTTAAGAAATTCTCCTCATCGTGACGTTCTGCAAAATCAGCAAGTCTGGAGGGAAGCACTCTTCCCGGACACATGCTCACACACCTGCCGCAGTTGATGCAGGCTGTGGGCTCATTGGCCGCCACCTCATCCTTCGTGAGGCATAATAGCGCGGAGGAGGTCTTTGTGGTGGGCACCTCCAGGGTGTAAAGCCCAAATCCCATCATGGGACCGCCGGACACGATCTTCTCCGGCTCTTCCTTATAACCGCCGGCCTCCTCAATCAGCTCCCCGTATATGGTTCCTGTGCAGACCCGGAAGTTCTGGGGATTTGAAATGGCATCTCCCGTCACAGTCACAATCCGGTGCATCAGAGGACGCCCTTTGTATACTGCCTGGTAAATGGCATAGATGGTATCGCAGTTGTTTACCACACACCCAGCGTCGGCGGGAAGCATGGAGGAATTGATCTGCCTGCCGGTAGTGGCATAGATAAGCTGGCGCTCCGCTCCCTGAGGATATTTGGTCTTCAGTTCCATTACCTCAATATTGGAATCCTCTTTCGCCGCATCCCTAAGCAGAGCGATGGCATCTTTTTTGTTATCCTCCACCGCAATAATCCCCTTGGCATGCGGGAAAATCTTGATCGCTGCCTGCAGGCCTTTTACGATCTTTTCCGGTTCCTCAATCATTCTGCGGTAGTCGGAAGTCAGGTACGGTTCACACTCCGCACAGTTAGCAATGATGTAATCTATCTTTTCAGGCTCCTTTGGGGAGAGCTTTACATGAGTCGGAAATCCTGCACCGCCCATGCCCACGATCCCTGCGTTCTTGATCATTTCCAGAATCTCTGTGCTGCTCAGCTCCTCTAGCGGTTTGCGCTCAGGCCAGTCAATCTCTCTGTATTCCCCATCATTTTCAATCACAATGGCTTTTACCAAATCACCTGTCACGGTCAGCCTCGGCTCTATGGCCTTAACGGTGCCGGACACGGATGCATGAATGGGTGCGGATACAAACCCGCCAGCCTCGGCAATCATCTGGCCTACCAGTACATGATCACCCTTTTTCACTGCCGGAACCGCCGGGGCTCCGATGTGCTGCGAGAGGGGATAAACCAGATCACCCTTCGGAAGCACAGTCCGAATAGGCTTATCCTTAGACAGTGCTTTCCCGTCGTAAGGATGTATCCCCCCTTTAAATGTGAGTCGTGCCATTTCTCATACCTTCCTCTCTTCTTTTTCTTTCTTTTCGTGCCGGATCTGCCTCAGGCTTTTCCTGCGCAGTCTGCTGGCCTTACTCAGATTTGGATACGCTCTGATCAAACGTCTGCTGTTCCAATTGCCCTTCGCCACTGTACTGCCAAGCTTTTCACTGAGCATCCTCAGCTTCTCCAGAGTCGCCTCTTTCTGTTCATTCAGTCCAAGGCTTTCAATACGCTTGGTCAGCATCTCCTGATACTGGGTCATCTTTTCCTTGATGTTTACCCGGTTAACCCCAAGCCGATATGGCTCCAGGCGGTCCATGAACTCTGCGGCAGATGCGTAGATTCTGGATTCCTGCAGATGCTCGGCAAGGTCCGCCATCACACGCTCCATCTGGGCCAGCTTCTTGCCCAGCTGCATGGCGGTGACAGTTGCAAAGGTAAAATCAACTGCGTAGAGAACTGTCACTGTAATCAGCACGATCTTCCCAACGCTTATGGTGAACCAGCCCACGATCATCTCTACAAATGGCTGGAGGACTGCAAACATCATGAGGGTAAACAATCCCCATGCTGCGGAGCTGCCCAGACAGATCCGCCCCTGAAAATTAAACTTTTTATTGCTGTAATCCCACCAACTGGTGTGGAACAGCCCTTCCATAATCACTGCTGTAATATATTCCAGCACAGTGGCGACTATGACACCTCCGAAGTACAGAGCAATCCAATTGCCCTGAAGAGGCCTGAGAATCAAAAATACACTGACTGCCCCCACCCCATAGATGGTACAGAGGGGACCGGTTATATATCCCCTGTTAACCAGTTTTTTCTCCTTCACTGATACATAGGCGCTCTCCCACAGCCATCCCAGAAAGCTGTACAGATACAGCCATGACAGAATATGATAAAGGTCAACGCCTAAAATCTCTAAATCCCACATACTTCTTCCTCTCAAATCTTATCACAAATTTTTGTTCCAATTTTTTTAAAATACAGTATACTATATTTTAAGGACGCTTTCTGTATCCTATATGCGAAAACAATCAAATCGTAACTGTGCAGCAAATGGACACGTCTGCTGATTAGTTATCTCAAAGCAATAATAGAAAGGAATCTGCCATGATCACAGCAAACGAACCCATTGACATTTCCCCCAGCTATCCTCTGGAAAATCTGGGGCCCAAGGAAACCCTGCTCTTATTTGATATTGAGACCACAGGCCTTTCCCCTTCTTCATCCTTTATCTATCTGATCGGAGTCCTTTTCTATCAGGACAGCTCCTGGAAAATCAAACAGTGGCTTGCCCAGTCTCCTGAGGAAGAGTCTGACCTTCTCACTGCTTTCTCGGAATTTGCCCGAAACTACCGCGTTTTGATCCACTTCAACGGGGACGCCTTTGATATCCCCTTTGTAAAAAAACGCTGGCTGGCTCAAGCTTCGGACTGTCTTTGCCTCCCGGAAAGTCTGGATCTGTATAAACGTCTCCGCCCCTTAAAAAAGCTGCTGGGGCTCTCCAAAATGAACCTGAAATCCCTTGAGCAGTATCTTGGCATTGCCAGAAAAGACGAGCTATCCGGCAGGGAACTGATCCCTCTGTACTTTAACTACACTAAGAACCGGGATCTGGCTGTAGAGAAACTCTTACTTTTGCACAACCGGGATGACCTGTCCGGCACCCTGGACCTGACTGCCCTTCTATCCTACACAGACTTTCTCCTTGGAGGCTTCACCGTGGAGGATCAGCAGACCGGGGAAGGTATGGACGGAGTCTTTGAGACAGTCTTTTTCTTAAAGCTGACGCAGCCTCTGCCGCAGCGCATTTCCTGTCCGCTGGCCCATGGATATCTCACCGCCCAGGATACCAGCTGCCGCATTTTGCTGAAAGGCATTTCCGGAACATTAAAGTATTTCTTTTCAGACTACCGCAGCTACTACTACCTCCCGGCGGAGGACACCGCCATGCATAAGAGCGTTGCGGCCTACGTGGACAAGAGCCACCGCGTCCAGGCTAAGGCTTCCACCTGCTACTGCAAAAAGACAGGTCTGTTTCTTCCCTGTCCCTCCTTAACATCTCAGCCTTTATTCTACCTGGATTACGGCAGTACTCCTGCTTATCTGGAATGTTCTACAGCATTCTTGGACGATGCTGCCGCCCTCCATGACTATCTGACTGGATATCTTAACGAAACTTGTTAACTATGTACATATACACGGCTTTAGTATAGCATATTTTTACAAACTTGAACAGAAAAAAGTGTACTACACTTAATTCAAAGTGTAGTACCACATATTTAAAATCTGTCCTTTTAGTTTTTCATACGTCCAGGACTGGCTGCTTCGGACTTTACTGTTGGGATCATGAACCTGAAACCCTCCGTCCGTGTAGCCGGTCAGTACAATAAAGTGCCCTTTGCTGGTAAAATCGCCTTTTCCTACACTGCATATGATCGGCATTCCGGCGTTTAAGGTGTTGACCATAGCCCCCTCGTCTAACCCCAGCATTGTCCCTGTGATTCCAAAGGCCTCGCAGCCGTAAGTCATCAAATCCCAGCTGGTATCCAGCTGTGCTGTGAGAAAGCCGTTATTTTCACTGTACTGGGCTACTGTGTATGGCGTGATATCATTTCTGCCCGTTAGCCCGGATGCCACCATGGCAATGCAGGTGGGCCCACAGCCGCTCACTGCCACAATACTGCTCCCATAACTGCCGTATCCCCAGCGCCTGTCCCACTGAAGAAGCAGGGGAATCTCTCCCTTTACTGGATTCTCCCCTATGGTTTCCTCACAGGGCTGATTTTTTTTCTGGGGATAATCCAATACAAAATCCAAGGTTTCTATATTGTTAGCCAGTATCTTCAGCACCTCCTCAGGATAATCCTGGATGTTGTCAATCACTGTACTGATCCTCTCATCCTGACTCTCCATGGCCTTGAGTTCCTCAAAGTAGGGTATCTGGGTTTTCGTTTTCTCAGACTTTGTACTCCTCACCAAAGAAAGCTCTTCCGGCTTTTCCTCCCCTGTCCCAGCCGTAGTGCTGCTTTTTTCTAAAAATACCTTTTTGGCCCCAGCCATACAGACCACCAACACAGTCATCACGAGAAAGCACAATAGCATTCTCTTAATACTGCGTATTCTCTTTGCTCTGCGCATCTGTTCCTGGCGCCTTCGGTACTGCCTGATTTCATTCCTGCTTGGCTCACGTCTATCATTCATCTTCCTGTCTCCCCTATTGTACTCCTAATATTCAGGTAAAGCTGCAATTCCGCTTTCAGCTCCCATTTACTATTATAATGTCCGCTCCGCTGAAAATCTTCACTATTTTGTAAACATTTCTGAAAATTAGCTGGTGTTTTTTAACAAAGTGGACAGATCAGTTTCAACTCCTCCCCAGCCTTGAGGGATAAAAAAGAATCCTGCACGCAGGATTCTCCGCCTGCGGCGGGGCTGCCCCGGCAGCCATCTTCCACTCCGCCGCAGTGCGATCCCGCCCGGAGGGCTTTTTATATCATAGGGAATTCCGAAGGACTTTCCTATGATACAATAAAAGATCCGGTTCCCAGGAACCGGACCTTATTCTTTATTTACTATATTAACCAATATTACTAAAATTACTCTTCTTCAAAAATCTCTTCCTGAGGAGCAGAGTTCTCCAAAGACTTGATGCTGAGGCTGATCTTCTTATCCGTCTCATTGAAATCAACCACCTTAGCGGTGATAATCTGTCCCACATTCAGAACATCGGAGGGTTTCTCCACATGCTCGTGTGAGATCTGTGATACGTGTAAAAGGGCATCCACGCCCGGCTCCAGCTCTACAAAGGCACCGAAATCGGTCATTCTAGCTACTCTGCCTTCCACTACATTGCCCACTGCATACTTCTCAGCCGCGGTTAGCCACGGATTCTGGTCTGCAAACTTCAGGCTCAGGGCAATCTTGTCGCCGCTGATATCTTTGATGAGAACAGAAAGCTGCTCGCCTACCTTAAATGCCTTTTTGGGGTTCTCAACACGTCCCCAGGACATCTCTGAGATATGGAGCAGACCGTCAGCGCCGCCCAAGTCAACGAACGCACCGAAGTCTGTCACATTCTTGATGACACCTTCTACCACATCGCCCACATTGATTCTCTCAAATAGCTCTTTCTGCATCTGTGCCTTCTTCGCAACTAAAAGCTGCTTGCGGTCACCTATGATTCTTCTTCTTCTGGGGTTGAACTCGCTGATAACAAACTCAATTTCCTGACCTGCATATTTTGCAAGGTTTTTCTCATAAGTATCGGAAACAAGGCTTGCGGGAATGAATACCCTTGCCTCTTCCACAATCACACTAAGTCCGCCGTCCAGCACCTGTGCTACCGGTGCCTTCAGTACTTCCTGTGTCTCAAACGCTTCCTCTAATCTCTTGTTGCCCTTCTCAGCTGCCAGTCTCTTGTAGGTCAGCAGTACCTGACCCTCTCCATCATTTACCTTCAAAACCTTTGCTTCCATGGTATCGCCTACGTGTACTACGTCACGGAGATCGATGCTGTTGTCGTTGGAGTACTCATTTTTCGTGATGATTCCGTCAGCCTTATAGCCTATATTCAGGATAATCTCATCCTCTTTGACGTCGATAATTGTACCTTCGACTACCTCTCCATTATGAATTGTTTTGAACGACTCGTCCAGCATTTGTTCAAAGCTCATTTCTGACATTCTTTCAGAACCTCCTCAATTATATTATTTGGGGTCGATGCCCCTGCGGTAATACCTACGCAACCCATGGAGTGTAACCGTTGTACATCCAAATCCTCAAGTGTCTGTATATAGTAAGTATTTGCACATTCCTTCTTACATATTTCAAATAACTTCTGAGTATTGGAACTATGCTTGCCTCCTATGACAATCATGGCATCCGCTTCCCCTGCAATAGCCCTGGCTTCGGTTTGACGCTCTGCCGTAGCATTGCAAATCGTATTTAAAACAAGTATATCATAACCCTTTTTAGAAATAATTTCAACTAATTTATTAAATTTATTGTAATTAAATGTCGTCTGCGACACGATACAAAGCTTTTCGGCGCTATCTTGCACAAATCGTGCGGCTTCCTCCTCCGTTCCGATTACCGTAACTCTGGATTGACACCATCCCTTGATACCTTCTACCTCTGGATGCCTGTCATTGCCTATAATCACAATCTCAGCCCCGGCAGCACTCTCTTTTTCAACGATCCTGTGAATCTTTTTTACAAAGGGACAAGTGGCATCCACCAAAGCCAACCCCTGCTTCCTGATCGCCTCATAGATACTCTCTGGAACGCCATGGGAACGTATGATTACAATCCCCTCCTGCAGGGCTTCCAACTCTTCCCGGCTCTGCAACACCTTCACACCTCTGTCCGCCAAGTCCCTTACCACCTCTTCATTGTGAATAATGGGTCCATAGGTATAGACAGGGCTGTCCATGTTTTTCGCCTGCTCATACACTTTTTCCACAGCACGCTTCACCCCGAAACAAAAGCCTGCTGTCTTTGCCACTTTTATCTTCATTCCAGCTTCACTTCCCTGTAATGGGATATAATGCACTCTGCCACCTCGTCAATGGTCATCTCAGAGGAGTCCACCAAAACCGCATCCTGTGCCCGTTTCAGGGGCGCAATTTTTCTGGTCATATCCTGATGGTCTCTTGTGGCAATATCCCTCTCAATTTCAGCCAGGCTGCCGGGAATGCCTTTTTGCTGGAGCTCACAAAAACGTCTCTGTGCTCTGGTTGCCGTGCTGGCTGTGAGATAGATCTTGAGCTGGGCTTGTGGCAGGACATTGGTGCCAATGTCCCTTCCATCCATCACAACATCCGATGAAACGGCCATTTCACGCTGAAGCTGCAGAAGCGCCTCCCTCACATCTGGGTTTCCCGATGAGGCGGAAGCCATATTCCCCACATCCTCTGAACGGAGCTGCCCGGTGACATTCTCTCCATTGAGCAGCACCTGCTGTTCTCCGTTTTCATACGCAATGGCAATCCTGATCTGTCTGCAGGCATCCCGGATACCCTCCTCATCGTCGGCAGTGATCCTATGCTTTAGTAGATACAGAGCTATGGCACGGTACAAGGCACCTGTATCTACATAGACAAATCCCAGCTGTTTTGCCACCAGTTTTGCAATCGTACTCTTCCCCGCACCTGCAGGGCCATCAATCGCAATGTTAAAACTCATTCATAAACCTCCGGTTTCTAATTTTCTGCTCAGGAAATACTGATTCCCGCAGCATAGGCAGTGGACCAGGCAATCTGAAGATTAAAGCCTCCTGTCTCAGCGTCCAAATCCAGCACTTCCCCGGCAAAGTAAAGACCGGAAACCAGCTTGGACTCCATAGTAGAGGGATTTACCTCCCGCACCTGGATACCGCCTTTTGTTATAATAGCCTCATTATAATCTCTGTACCCTGTTATGGTCAACTTAAAATTCTTTATAAAGCGCACAAAATTTTGTCTTTCTTCCCTGGATATTTCATTTACCTTTTTTTCCGGCAGTATTCCTGATCTTTCGACCATAACCGGAATTAGTTTTGCAGGGAAGAGACTGCCCACTGAATTTTTAAACTGCTTGTTTTTGGCCTCGTCAAACTCCCGCAACAGGCGTTTATCCAACTGTTCCGCAGTCAAAGCGGGTTTTAAATCAATCTGCAGGATTAACTTTTTCCCTTTCTCCATCTGCCTTTGTATACGGCTGCTGGCCGTCAGAATCAACGGGCCTGTGACCCCAAAATGGGTGAACATCATCTCCCCGAGCTCCTCGAACAGACACTTCTTCCCATCATAGATCCCTACCCGCACGTTCCGGAGAGACAGTCCCTGGAGGTCGCTCACCCAGTCCTCCCCTGTCGTCAGTGGAACCAGTGAGGGGGAAAGTGGGGTCACATGATGCCCCAGGCTTTCGGCAAAACGGTATCCGTCTCCTGTAGATCCCGTGCTCTGATAAGAAAGCCCTCCTGTTGTCACGATCACCGCATCTCCCTCTATAAAGCTTTCTCCTCTCCCCCGCCCTGTGCGCACACGTATCCCCGTCACCTTATCCTGCTCCGTCCCAATTCCCAACACAGGGGTATTCAGATGCACGGAGACGCCCAATTCACGCATTTTTTTCTGCAGGACGGCAATGACATCCGATGAGTGGTCAGAAGCCGGGAATACCCGGTTTCCGCGCTCCACCTTGGTTCTCAGACCGCACTCCTCAAAAAATTGTATAGCATCCTGGTTGGTAAACCCATAAATTGCACTGTAAAGAAACTTAGCATTCGTGCATATGTGTTCAAACAGCTCCTCTGTGTCACAGGCATTCGTCACGTTACACCGGCCTTTTCCGGTAATATACAGCTTTTTTCCCAGCTTTTCATTTTTCTCAAAGACATGCACCTGATGGCCCCTGCCCGCAGCCGCCACTGATGCCATCATACCTGCGGCACCGCCGCCAATAATCAACACATTACTCATTTTCTGCCCTTTTCCTCTCTGCCTGCCAGGTTTGTTCATGTTAAGTCCTTTTCCGCGTAATGCAAAAAGTATAACACACACGAACGAAAAATGCAAAAACAAAAAGGCACCAAACAGCAATGTAAGCTGTCTGATGCCCTGATTAAGCTCTTATTATACGGGATAAGCACCGTTCTTGGTGTCAGCTGCTTTTGGGTCAACCTTTGTCTTCTGAGCCTCTCTGTATTTGAAAAATTCCGTGGCTACCTGCGGGAACAGTGCATAGGTGAGTACATCCTCATCCTGCTCCTTCCACTGTGCCATTTCTTTCTCAATCTTATCCAATTCCGGCTTCAAGAGATCTGCCGGACGGCAGGTAATCGGCTTTTTATCACCAATGCATTTCTTCTGTACTTCTTTGTTGAAAGGCTTGATGGTAGCGCCGTACTCTCCTGAGAGAACTGCTTTTGTCTCTTTGGTCACCATCTTGTAACGCTCTCCCATGATTACGTTGAACACAGCCTGTGTACCAACGATCTGTGAGGAAGGAGTAACAAGCGGGCACTCGCCCAGGTCTTTTCTCACTCTCGGCACTTCCTCCAGCACCTCGTAGTACTTGTCCTCAGCGTGCTGTTCCTTCAGCTGGGAGGTCAGGTTGGAGAGCATACCGCCCGGTACCTGATACAGCAGAGTCTTGATATTAACGCCCAAATTCTTGGGGTTGAGCAGCCCGCTCTCCAGAGCCTCATCACGGATAGGTCTGAAGTAGTCTGCTATCT
The DNA here is from genome assembly GCF_058119865.1 of Ruminococcus sp. 8Y-12. Lineage (NCBI taxonomy): Bacteria > Bacillati > Bacillota > Clostridia > Eubacteriales > Oscillospiraceae > Ruminococcus > Ruminococcus sp. 8Y-12. The sequence goes on from NZ_CM176623.1 coordinate 3,897,021, forward strand.
CTGCCAGCAGATTCTGGTCAAATCCAGTGTCATACGGAGTTCCCTTAAAGGTCTCAACCATAACTTCTGTAGCTGGCTGGGAAGTTCCCAGTGCAAAGGGAGACATAGCTGTATCAATCACGTCAACACCTGCTTCCACTGCCTTTAAGTAAGTCATGGAAGCCACACCTGAAGTATAGTGTGTGTGCAGCTGTACAGGGATCTTCACTGCCTTTTTGATTTCTGTAATCAGCTCAGTAGCCTTGTAGGGCAGCAGAAGGCCGGCCATATCCTTAAAGCACACAGAATTTGCACCCATATCCTCAATCTTCTTTACAATGTCAATCCAGTATTCCATGGTATAGGCATCGCCCAGGGTATAGGAAAGCGCCACCTGTGCATGGCCTTTCTCTTTGTTTGCCGCTTTTACGGCAGTTTTCAGATTGCGCATATCATTCATACAGTCAAAAATACGAATGATGTCAATACCGTTTGCAATTGACTTCTGAACGAAGTACTCTACCACATCATCCGCATAGGGACGATATCCCAGGATGTTCTGTCCGCGGAAAAGCATCTGCAGCTTCGTATTTTTAAATCCATCACGGAATTTGCGGAGTCTCTCCCAGGGATCTTCCTTCAGAAAACGAAGAGAAGCGTCAAACGTAGCACCTCCCCAGCACTCTACGGAGTGGTATCCCACTTTATCCATCTTATCCACGATGGGCAGCATCTGCTCTGTGGTCATACGGGTAGCAATCAGAGACTGATGAGCATCTCGCAGAATGGTCTCAGTAATTTTAATTGGTTTCTTTTTTGTTCCTGCCATTGCTAAACCTCCTTGGTTTTTACGAATTTATAATACAGCCCCGCAGTGCGGGGCCAAAACGCACTCATTGCTGCTCTGCCGTTCTACACTCCAAAGATGGCCATGAAGGTACCTGCCGCCACAGCTGTACCGATAACACCGGCCACATTGGGGCCCATGGCATGCATCAAAAGGAAGTTGGTAGGATCTGCCTCCGCTCCCACTTTCTGGGATACACGCGCTGCCATAGGCACAGCAGAAACGCCTGCAGAACCAATCAGAGGATTGATCTTGCCCTTGGTAATCTTGCACATAAGCTTTCCGAACAGCACGCCTCCGGCCGTACCGAACGCGAATGCAATCAGACCCAGAGCCACGATTTTCAGTGTATCCATATTCAGAAATGCCTCTGCGCTGGTGGATGCACCTACTGAGGTACCCAGCAGAATAACAACGATGTACATCAGGGCATTGGAAGCGGTCTCTGTCAGCTGCTTCACCACGCCGCACTCTCTGAACAGGTTACCCAGCATCAGCATACCTACAAGGGGTGCTGTTGTGGGAAGAATCAAACAAACTACGATTGTGATAATGATGGGGAAGAGGATTTTCTCCAGCTTTGAAACCGGACGCAGCTGCTCCATCTTGATCTTTCTCTCTTTTTCTGTGGTTAAAAGCTTCATAATCGGCGGCTGGATAATCGGTACCAGTGACATATAGGAATATGCTGCCACTGCGATAGGACCCATCAGCGCACTCTGTCCCAGCTTACCTGCCAGGAAGATAGAGGTAGGACCATCTGCACCTCCGATGATGGAGATCGCTGCAGCTGCCTTCCCATTGAAGCCCATAAGGATTGCCAGGAAGTAAGCCATATAGATTCCCAGCTGTGCTGCTGCTCCCAGCAGGAAACTTCTGGGATTCGCAATCAGAGGTCCAAAGTCCGTCATGGCTCCCACCCCCAGGAATATCAGAGACGGCAGGATACTCCACTCATCCAGCAAATAAAAATAATGTAAAAGTCCACCTACACCATTTGACATATCTTCCGGGTGCGCCATAATATCAGGATAGATATTTACCAGCAGCATACCAAATGCAATCGGTACCAACAACAGCGGCTCAAATCCATGCTTAATTGCAAGGTATAAGAACACGCACGCAACTAAAATCATCAGGTAGTTGCCCCAGGTCAGATTGAAAAACGCCGTTTGATGAAGTAGGTTTGACAACGTTTCTATAACGTATGACATGTTTCTACCTCCAATTTTAGTTCATGGTTGCTAAAGTGTCACCAGATTCAACTGCATCACCCACTGCTACGTCAACGCTTGCAACGGTTCCGTCCTGAGGAGCCACAACCGGAATCTCCATCTTCATTGCTTCCAGCACAATAATGGTATCTCCGGCCTTCACAGCCTGTCCTGCATTTGCCTCTACCTTAAACACTTTGCCCGGAACGGATGCTGTCACTTTTACAGCCCCTGCGCCTGCCGCCTTGGGAGCCGGTGCTGCCGGTGCCTTGGGAGCTGCTTTGGGTGCTGCCTTGGGAGCCGGTGCTGCCGGTGCTCCTGTGCCGATTCCTTCTTCTACAGTTACGTCATATACGGTTCCATTTACCGTGATTGTATAATTTTTCATGATCTAAATCCTCCTATACCTATACATTTTTCCATCTTCTTGCATTTGCTTTTTTGATTGAACGAACTCTGAAACTGTCTGTAGATGTATTCTCTGATGCCGCGATTGCCGCTGCAATGACTGCCACCAGTTCACCATCATCCACAAGTTCCTCCTGTACAACCGGCTCGGTCCTCACCGGAACGGGTACTGGCGCAGGAACAGGCGCTTCCTTTTTCTTTGAAAAACCTTTCTCCAGCTTAGGAACAAACCGGAACAGGGAAATGATAAAGCTGAGGAAAATCAGCATAAGAAATACAATGCCGATGCCCATGACTGTGTTCAGCCCCGCCTTTTCCATCTTCTGCCCCAATGTATAGTTCACATCAAAGCTCATGCTCAGAGGTCCTTCCATCACATCAATAATATATGGAACCGTTGCCGTTCCCTTCTCAAACTTAACGATCGAAGTGACAGTCACCTGGGTATCATCTGCCTCCACTTCCTGGCTGGTAATTTCCACGAAGGTTCCCAACTCTTCCCTGGCGCTTTTCCATGACTCCACAGTGTTGATGACAAAAGCACTGTTGCTCTGTGACAGGTACGAGTCAATATCCTCATCCGTAAACGCAGTCACAATCTGTATGGTCTGGGTAGCGCTGCTTTTGTACTCGGCTATACTCTGCTCATTCAGTACCGAAGCACTGTCCGCTGCTTCTGATTTACTGCCAAAAACAAGAATACCCATACCGAACATCAGGCACATTGCCCATAATAATCCTTTTAATCTCTGCCTCATATTATTCACCCCGCTTATACCGTTCCGTGTTTCTTGGATGGACGACCTTCTCTTTTTGTGAATAACATTTCAAAAGCACCGATAACATATTTCCTGGTATCTTCCGCCTCAATGATGGTATCTACATAGCCTCTCTTCGCTGCAGCCAGAGCACTGGACTGAAGCTTTGCATACTCGCCCGCTTTCTCATTGATCGTGGCTGCGTCCGCATCCGCGTACATGATCTTAGCCGCCAGCTTTGCATCCATCATACCAATCTGTGCTGTGGGCCACGCGAAAGTCATATCCGCGCCAATGGCCTTGCTGTTCATGGCTGTATAGGCGCTGCCGAATGCCATGCCGATAATCACATTTACCTTAGGCACAGTTGCATTTGCAAATGCATAGGTCATCTCCGCCACAGCGGCAGCAATTCCTCTCTCAGAGTGCATGTCCGCCTTAAATCCCTTCACATTAGTCAAGGTCAGAACCGGAATCTCAAAGGCATCACAGAACTTAACGAATTTTGCAGCTTTTCGACTGCCCTTTGTGGTGAGCACTGCGTCAAACTCTTCCGCTTTCTTCCCCTCAGCGTCATAGACCTCAGTGCGGTTTGCCACAACACCTACGGTCGTCCCGTTTAATTTGATAAATCCGGTTACCATTTCTTTTGCATATCCGGCCTTAGTCTCTACAAAAATGGCGTCATCAGAAATATTAGAAAGAAGAATGGAGGTATCTCCCACAGTATTCGCCAAGTCTGTACATACACGGTTTAAATCATCTGTGCATTCTTCATAAGACATGTCGTCCTCATTGTTGGCCGGAAGCATGCAGATCAATTCTCTGATTCCGGCAAAAATCTCTTCCTCGGTTCCGGTAAAGTCCACCAGCCCCACTTCCTCGCTCTGGAATTTTGCAGAAGATGTATCGCATTTGGAAATTTCATTTCCATCCAGCGCGTTTGGAGAGTTCACAAATAATTTTGCTTTTTTACTTTCCATAAAAGTAAAATCCGTCAGTGCCGGTACCAGTGCAAGTCCGCCTCCGCAGGTACCGAAAACGGCGGTTATCTGCGGCACCACTCCGGATGCCATGGTCTGTTTCAGGTAAAGTTCACCAAAAGCATTCAGCGCATCTGTCGCCTCCTGAAGCCTCAGTCCCGCACAGTCAACCAATCCGATCACCGGTGCGCCCATCTTCATCGCCATATCATAGACTGCGGCAATTTTCCTGGCATGCATTTCACCGATAGAGCCTCCCAGTACAGATGCGTCCTGGCTGTAAACGTACACCAGATTGCCGTCAATCACACCATATCCGGTTACGACTCCATCTGCAGGGGTTTCTTTTTGCTGCATGTTGAAATCAGTATTTCTGGCAGTCACACATCCGCCGATTTCAACAAAACTGTTCTCATCAAGTAAAGAAGTAATTCTTGTACTTGCTAAGCTTTGTGCTGTATTACTCATTATTCAGCCCTCCATTTTTTATATTTAATAAAAGTAAAACCAATTTTCTGCCGATTTTAATTGTATCTTGTTTTGGTGAAAATATCAAGTATTTTGTCACGTTTTTTCATTATTGTAAACCTTATGTCAGATAGGTCTAACTAACCTTTCTTTGAATCAATCATTTTTTCCCAAAGAAAAGATGCCGGTTTCCGAAAATGTCATCATTTCAGAAATCCGGCATACACCTTAATTTTCTCCCAAAAACCGTTCCATCACCTTTCTGGCGCACCAGCTGAAGCTGATCTCATCCACACGGCTGCACGCAGTGACGGGATACTCCCGGATGAGTTGCTCCCCCAGAAAATATTTGACGCTCCCCACTACCTGGCCTTCTTCAACCGGGGCCCTCAGGGACTCCTCCTGGGATACCTGAACAGTCACTTTTTCATCTTTTTTTAACAGGACAGAAATCTCCTCCGGCTCCTGAATCTTTGTCTCAGTGTAGGCCAGGTCCTCTAAGCTTCCGCTTTCCGGTATCCCATCTGCCACCGGAATCTTCCGAAGTGCCACATCCTCCCACACATTTTGGTACGCATAGTTTTCCAGCCCATACTCCATCAGTTTTTTCGTATCGCTCCACTTATAGCTTTTGTTGTTGGGCCACCCGCAGGCCAGAAGAGCTACGATAAAGGTTTTACCATCTCTCTGCAGCGCTCCCACATAGCAGTATCCAGCGTTTGCAGTAAATCCCGTCTTTCCCGTGAGTGCGCCGTCCATCATACCCAAAAAGGCATTGTGGTTGACGCAGGAGAAGCCTCTGTTCTTCTCCACATTGGAGAAGGCATAGGATATGGTCTGGGTTATCTTTAAAAACTCCTCACGTTTCGGAGACTGGGTGATACAGTATCGCATAATCAAGGCCAGATCCTTTGCTGTGGTAGAGTGGACGCCTCCCTCGTCCTGGGAATCCAGACCGTTTGGGGTGACAAAGTGGGTATGTTCGCAGCCCAGTTCCCGGGCCTTTTCATTCATCATCCGGGCAAATCCGGATACGCTGCCCCCCACGTGTTCTGCCAGCACCACTGCCGCGTCATTGTGGCTCTCCAGCATCAAAGAGTACAGCAGGTCCTCCACATAGTAGGTTTCCCCCTGGCGTACGCCCAGGTGTACCTTGGGCTGGGATGCCGCCTCTGCGGACACTTGTGCCTCCTCGCCAGGCCCGGTATTCTCCAAAATCAGAATACAGGTCATGATCTTTGTAGTACTGGCCATGGGCAGCTGTTTTTCGCAATCCTTGCCAAATAAAACACGCCCTGAGTCAGCATCTATCAGAACCGCTGACTGGGCGTACAGGTTCCCAGGTTCGGCAGAAGCCTTCATGGGAAAACATAAAAGCATTATACATACTATCATTACTCCGGCAATTTTTTTCTTCAATATCCCGTACTTCCCATTTTTATAGATTATGGTAAGTATATGCTCCTGGGGACAAAGTTATTCACACAATCCTCTTCATTCCCTGCTATTTGTAGTTTCTCTGGAAGCGATAATTGATGTGTCCCTCCTCACCCAGAGTATTATAGAACTCCTCCAGCACTGTCACGGTTTCCGGCACCGCACACTTTACCATGCTCACCAGCTCCCCGGTGCTCTCCTGGCACCTGGACACAGGCTTTTTGCGCAGAATTCTCCCCTGAGTCTCATCATAGACCTTGAAGATGCGCAGCAGGCGCAGAAGCAGCTTTCTTTTCAGTGGATTTCTGCACACAGTCACCCCTGTGTAGAACCTCATGCCCCGCAGGCATTTGCGCAGCTTTTTCTCACTGATCCCTTCCAGCGCAGCCGCAGCGGCACGCACTGCATCCTTCTCCGGGTGCAGCCCGCTGGCCGGGTGAAAGGAAAAGGGGTTGTGACCGTATTTTTCCATCAGAGCCCTGTCCAGTTCTGTCTCGATCTCATCATGCTTCGCTCCCGTCTTTTCCATGTACCGGTAGATATATGGATGGCAGGTACTGTCCAGCATATAATGGCAGATAAATCCAAGAATATATACCAGCAGGGTTTGGTCCCCCGTCTCCCGATACTTTTCCTTGCAGCTCAGAAAGAAATCTGCTGCAATTTCATCGTGCATTTTATGCCCGGTTTGATTGATTTCGTTTTTAAGAAAGGGCCTGTAATAGAACAGGATGTCCGGGCCGTGAAGCCCAATCAGATAAGCCATCCGGCAATGCATGATGATCTCCTTCATCTCTTCCGGAAGTCTCTGATAAACTGCCTTTCCAAATAGATCATGTGTGTACGTTGTGGGCATCTTACCAGCTCCAATCTTGCGTAATCTATGCCTCTGTCTGTCCCGGTGGAATACTCATTCATCCGCCGTCCATTCAGACATCCAGCTTTAACTGTATCTCTTCTTCTGCCTCTGCCTTGAAGTCTTCGATCTGCACAGTACTCGCACAGGGCAGATCCTCTAAAGACTGTACTCCAAAGTTTCTCAGGAACTCTTCTGTAGTTCCAAATAAAATCGGTCTTCCCGGAGCATCCAGACGCCCAAGCTCTGTCACCAGATTGTATTCAATCAGCTTATTTACCGCATGATCACACTTTACGCCCCGGATTTTCTCAATCTCCGCCTTTGTGATCGGCTGCTTATAGGCAATGATGGACAATGTCTCCAGGGCCACATCCGTCAGCGCAGCCTTGCGGGGCTGTTTCGCAATACGGATCAGATATTCGTACATCTCATTTTTTGTACAAAGCTGGAAAGAATTCTCCAGCTCAATGATTCGGATTCCCCGGTCCTCTGCCTGATACTTGTCCATCATATTATGTATTATTTTCCTGGTTGTCTCCAAATCATGCTCTATTGTCCTGGCAATCTTCTCCAGCTCCACTGAGTCTCCCATTGCAAACAGGATGGCCTCAATGATCGCTTCCGTCTTTTTCAGTTCCAACACTCTCGTCCTCTTTCTGTGGTATATAGGAGATATAGATCTCCTCAAAGGTCCCCTCCTGCCGGATTTGGATCTTCCCCACCTTCATCAGCTCAAGAATAACCAAAAAGGTGATTATCACCTGCATCTTGCTTTTTCCGGTCTCCAGCAGATCCCGAAATCTGCATCGTCCACGGTCTGTGATATACTGCTCCACGGTCTCCCAGGTGGCATCCATATCCACCTCTTCCTTTTCCAGGGTTCCAAAGCTGCTTCGGATGGGGTCAATTCTATCCTTCTGCCGTCTCAGGATATCTTTAAAAATCTTATGCATCCTTGTGAGTGTGACCCCGCCAAGAAGCTCTTCCACATTGATCTCTGGCCGGTAGGCCAGCACCTCATCCGGAATGGTGGGAGGTTTGTACATGGAATGAGAGGCATCCTGCTGCCTGTCCCTCAGTTCATAGGACATGTATTTGTATAGTTTGTACTCCAGCAGCTTTTCTACCAGCTCTTGCCTGGGGTCCTCCTCCTCGCCTTCCTCGTTGACCTCCTTGGGCAGAAGCATCCTGGACTTGATGTCCAAAAGTGTGGCTGCCATGACCAGAAACTCACTCATGACATTCAAATCCTGCTGCTTTATCTCCTGAATATATTCCATATACTGTTTCGTTATCTCCACGATGGGAATATCGTAGATATTTACTTTGTTTTTATCAATCAAGTGCAGAAGAAGGTCCAGAGGTCCCTCAAATACCTGCAGCTTAACGGGTATCCCCATGAAATTTACCTCATCTTCTTACGGTCAGCGCAGTGCATGCGCTGACCTGTTGAATAGTTACGTTCCGCGGTCTTTTTATTGTACTAAGTTTCAGAACGGTTTGCAACCCTCGTTACTGTTCACACGTTCGCAGTAACATGCATAAATCCATGCAAAATCGCCTTCGGCGATGGGATTTATGCACCTCTGAATCATTTTCTCACGGTCTGAGCAGTAAATGCGCAGACCTGAGTGAACAGAAACCAACCCTCAGAACAGGTCCAGCACCACGACCTCCGTGGGATTTCCGAGCCGCGGAAGCATGGAGTGTGTCCCGATCCCTGTGCTGACTGCCATAAACTTACCCTTTTCCTCAAAGACGCCCCTGGCGTATTTTGGAAAAAGCCGAAACTGAGGGCTGACCACTCCTCCCAAAAGCGGTAGGCGCACAAACCCGCCATGCAGATGGCCGGACACCGTCAAATCTGCACCCCAAGCAGCATAAGCAGGAAAATGCACGGGATTGTGCGCAATCAGCAAACCGTAGCGTTCCCCCTTCTTTTTGCCCAAAAGCTGTTCCATCTGTGCCGCCGTCAGCCTTTCTCTGCACGTTCTTTGGTAAAACCTCCAGGGCAGCTCCAAGCCGTAGATGCGAAACCGCATCCCTTTTAAACTGATATCCGCCCACTCATTCTCCAGTAGGTAAACCCCTGCTGCCCTCAGATGCTTTGCATATCCCGCATACCGAAGTCCGAAGGTCTGTGTGTCCAGTTTCATCCGGTACTCATGATTCCCATTTCCATAGTAAACCGGGTAAACTTTTGCCAGCTTCGTCATCACGGACAGGGCCGCGTCCTCCCGACGCTTAGGCTCGCAGTTGAGTATATCCCCCGCAGCCAGGATCAGGTCAGGCTTTAGCTGGCGTATTCCCGCCAGCAGCACAGAATTGTCCGGCCCGTAAACCTGGTTGTGCAGATCACTGAGCAGAACAATTCTGATTTTTTGAAAGGGTCGGTATATTTCATGATCCAGTGGTATTTGATAGTAGGTAGTTTTAAAATTCTTCATGAGATGTAGTATATCACACTCCCGGCCAGATGAAAAGTCTGTGAATTTATTTCAGATACTCCTGAAAGGCTTTTTTTAGATAGTCAAGGAATCCCGCTTTCTCCACTTCTCCGTCCGCAAGTATCTTCACACTGCCGATCTTTTTGTCATTTAAGTAGTACTCCGCCGCTCCAACCGGATCTCCCTTGGCTATGGGCGCCTCAATCTCCTCGCTCATCTTAATCTCTTTTCTTATTCCCGACAAATCCGCCCCCTCTGTGTCCAGGTAGCAAAATTCCCCCTCATAACGGCAAGGAGCCTGTTCCTGTACGCCCCGTTTCACCGGGATATTTGGCAGGGCATCCTTGTTTTCGTCTGTGTACAGGGCACATTTACCAAACCCATAGTTCAAAAGTGTAGCTGCGTTGGAAAACCTGGTCTTGGAATCAGGTGCTGTCATGATGACGCTGATCAGGTCAATCCCATTGCGATTGGCCGTGGCTGAAAGACAGTATTTTGCAATGCTGGTGCTGCCTGTCTTCAGTCCCGTGCAGCCTTCATAGCTGCGCAGCAGTTTATTGGTATTGGTGAGGCCAAACTCCTTGGTCCCCTGTTTTGTCACATGCGTAATATTTTCCATCCATATGGTTGTGTAGTCAAACACTTGGGGAAATCTGGTGACCAGTTCCCTGGACATCAGGGCAATATCCCTGGCAGTTGTATAATGATTGGTATCCTCGGTGAGACCGCAGCAATCTACAAAGTGGGTATTTTCCATCCCCAGCTCCTTTGCCTTCTCATTCATCTTGTTGACAAACTCCTGCTCGCTGCCTGCAATATGCTCTGCCATGGCCACCGCCGCATCATTTCCAGAGGCAATGAGAATGCATTTGAGCATCGTCTCCGCGGTCTGAGTTTCCCCCTCCTCCAGAAATACCTGGGAACCTCCCATGGATTTGGCGTGGGCGCTGGTCACCACCTCGTCCGTCATCTTCAGCTTACCGCTCTCCACTGCCTCAAAAATCAACAAAGTAGTCATAATCTTTGTCACACTGGCAGGGCTCCTCTGCTCATCCGCTGCCTTTTCATACAGCACTGTGCCTGTAGATGCCTCCATCAAGATAGCTGACGGGGACTCGATCTCCACGCCTTCCCCCTCAGCGCAGACCGGCAGAATATTCAGGCCAAACAGCACAAAGGCCAGCAATACCGCGAGAAATCTTTTCATAAAAATACCGCTCCTGTTCTATTATCTAATTAAGTATAATAGAAACTGGAACGGTTTATGCTTATTATATTTTGTCAGTGGTAAAAATCACGTATACTGTTCTTCAGCACCTTCATTTTGTCGGGTATTCTCCTCACCGGGCGAGGCAGGCTAAGGGATTTGGCTTTGCACAAATGCACGGTAAAATCCACAAGATAGTATACCATCAGAACTCCTCCCGCAATACAGCCAGCCAGGTAAGAGTAGGAATCTGCCAGAAACATCACGCCCCTGTGCAGAAATGCGAAGAGAATGACCGTATAAAATCCCCACGCAATAGAGCTCTCCAGGCAGATAATTCCCTCGTAGTTGTATGGCTTCTCTCTGTAATCCCACCACACAGTTCCAAAAATATGTATCATGAGCTTGGCCACCAAAAACTCAAAGAAGGTTGCCATCAGACTGCCCAGTATATAGAGAACTACATAATTGCCTGCAAACGGCTTCAACAAAAAGTAGGCTCCCAGGGCACCAAATCCATAGATCGGACAGATTGGCCCAAAAATGAATCCTCTGTTTACAAATTTCTTTTCACAAAACGACATGTACGCCGTCTCCACACACCAACCTAAAATACTGTAAATAAAAAACCACTGTACAATGTGATACACGTCTGTTCCTGTTCCAAATACAGGTATTTCCCAGGGCATGTCTTACTCCTTTCTGCCAGTCTCCACCGTCCATGAAAAAGTTTAAAAGTATCAGCACCCATATTGACTATTGTCATGGTATCACACTTTTCTAAGACATGCCACCCACTTTGAAATTATTAAAAGATTATTAAAGTATTCTTAATAAAGAATACCTATATCTTTCACTCATTGTCTCTCTTTGGCAAAGGCGCCAAAAATGGCCTGATGATTTTTGACATAGAAAATCCCCGGACAATAGCCGGGGATTTCATCTGCACATATTAGTTATACTTACGCTTACGAGCAGCTTCAGATTTCTTTTTACGTCTCACGCTCGGTTTTTCGTAATGTTCTCTTTTACGAATCTCCTGCTGAATACCAGCCTTTGCGCAGTTTCTTTTGAAACGACGTAAAGCGCTATCTAAAGTCTCGTTCTCTTTAACGATTACGTTTGACATAGCTTCACACCTAACCTCCCTCCAGTTGTAGATTGTGCATAATACAACTGTCTGGGTATTTTTATTGCACTGTTAATTATTATAGCATATTTTCGCCACACGTCAAGTATTATTTGACTTGATCTTCCAAAATTTGTGAAACAGCCTTCAAAGCTTCGGGAATTTTGTCCGGATTTTTACCTCCAGCCTGAGCCATTCCGGGGCGTCCGCCTCCGCCTCCGCCTACAACCGCTGCCATTCCTTTAATCAGATTTCCGGCATGGGCACCTGCCCTCTGGGCCTGGTCAGTGGCCATAGCAACCAGGCTAACCTTACTATCCTTGGCGCTGGCCAGCACCACAACACCGTCGCCCAGTTTTTCCTTTAACTGGTCGCCCAAGTCGCGAAGGCCATTCATATCCACATCCTCCACAGATACTGCCAAAAGCTTCACGCCCTTCACTTCCGTCACCTGATCCATCACATCGCCCAGCGCGTCCTGAGCCAGTTTGCTCTTTAGGGACTCATTCTCGCTGTGAAGCGCTTTGAGTTCTGCCTGTAGATGCGCTATCTTTCCGGCCAGCTCACCCGGAGTGGTCTTTAAGAGCACGGCGGCATCGGCAAGCTTCTGCTCAAGACCACTGTAGTAGGCAAGCACGCCGTCCCCGGTAAGGGCCTCGATGCGCCGCACGCCGGATGCAATGCCCGCCTCTGACACAATCTTAAAAATTGTGATCACGCCTGTGTTCGACACGTGTGTACCACCGCAGAGCTCCTTTGAAAACTCTCCCATGGACACCACGCGAACGTCGTTCTCGTATTTCTCGCCAAACAGAGCCATTGCACCGCTCTTCTTGGCCTCCTCCACATTCATGATCTTTGTGACCACGGGAAGGGAAGCCTGTATTTCCTGGTTGACCAGATTTTCCACCTTCCGTATCTCCTCCGGTGTCATTGCCGCAAAGTGGGCAAAGTCGAAACGCAGCCTGCCCGGAGTCACCAGAGAGCCCTTCTGCTCCACATGGGAGCCCAGCACCAGCTTCAGTGCTTTCTGCAAAAGGTGGGTTGCGCTGTGGTTCTTACATGTATTTGCACGGCTCTTTTCATCCACTTCCAGGGTTACCTCATCCCCGGTCTTTAGCATCCCCTTTGTCACTCTTCCCACATGGCCATATTTGCCGCCCAGAAGCTTAATAGTGTCCTCCACCTTAAACTCTCCGTCTGCAGTGAGGATTATACCTGTATCGCCTTCCTGGCCGCCCATGGTGGCATAGAAAGGAGTCTTTTCCACAAAGATGGTTCCCTTTTCTCCATCCGAGAGGGCTTCTGTGATTTCCTCCTCTGAAGTGAGCACCGTCACCCTGGAAGAAAAGCTCAGGTGATCATAGCCCACAAACTCTGTAGTAACAGAAGCATCGATACTGTCGTACACCGTAGCATCGGCACCCATATAGTTAGTGGTTTTGCGCGCATCGCGCGCCTTTGTCCTCTGCTCCTCCATGGCTGCCTGAAAGCCATCCTCATCAATACTGCAGCCTTTTTCCTCTATAATCTCCTTTGTGAGGTCCAGGGGGAAGCCGTAGGTGTCATACAGGGTGAACGCACTTTGGCCATCCAGCACCTTTCTGCCCTCACGCTCCATCTCCTCCAGCATTCCAGCGAGAATGCTCAGTCCCTGGTCAATGGTTTTATTGAACTTCTCCTCCTCCTGAGCCAGCACTTTGAAGATAAAGTCCTTCTTCTCCTCCAGCTCCGGATATCCGTCCTTTGATCCCTCAATCACTGCCTCGCCAAGCTGTGAGAGGAAATTGTCCTTTATTCCCAGCAGACGTCCGTGGCGGGCAGCGCGGCGGATCAGGCGGCGCAGCACATAGCCTCTTCCCTCATTGGTGGGCATGATTCCATCTGAGATCATAAAGGTCGCAGAGCGGATATGATCTGTGATCAGGCGGATAGACACATCCTTATTTTCATCTGACTTGTACTCCGTATGTGAGAGTTCACAGACCTTTTTGCGAAGGGCCTCAATGGTGTCCACATCAAAGATGGATTCCACATCCTGAACCACAACAGCCAGCCTCTCCAATCCCATTCCGGTGTCAATGTTCTTCTGCGTCAGCTCCTCGTAATTCCCTTTTCCGTCATTCTCAAACTGGGTGAATACATTGTTCCACACTTCCATATAGCGGTCGCAGTCACATCCCACCGTGCAGTCCGGGCTGCCGCAGCCATACTTCTCTCCGCGGTCATAATAAATCTCGGAACAGGGGCCGCAGGGACCTGCCCCGTGCTCCCAGAAGTTGTCCTCTTTTCCAAAGCGGAAGATCCGCTCCGGCGCAATCCCGATATCCTTGTTCCAGATCTCAAAGGCCTCATCATCATCCAGATAGATGGAAGGGTAAAGCCTTTCCTCATCCAGTCCCACCACCTTGGTCAGGAATTCCCAGGACCAGGCAATCGCCTCTTTCTTAAAATAGTCCCCAAAGGAAAAGTTGCCGAGCATCTCAAAAAAGGTACCGTGTCTGGCTGTTTTTCCCACATTTTCTATATCACCTGTGCGGATACACTTCTGACAGGTGGTAACCCGCTTTCTCGGCGGAATCTCTGCCCCTGTAAAATATGGCTTTAAGGGAGCCATCCCTGAATTAATCAAAAGTAAGCTCTTGTCATTGTGCGGTACAAGAGAAAAGCTTTTCATAGCAAGATGTCCTTTGCTCTCAAAGAACTCCAAAAACATCCTGCGCAGCTCATTAACGCCGTACTTCTTCACAATAAATCCTCCTGTGTCTTTTTATTTTTCTGCCTCTTCCACAGCTGCTTTCTTCGCGTCCTTTCGGTTTCTAAGAACCTTTCCCAGACTGATGCCCCCAACCGCCACTGCCATCAGCAGAATCATTTTCACTGCTGTTTGAAATAATACTACAAAAAACTCCATAAGTCTACCTCCTTATTATAAGGTTACTCGGCTGTTATCTGATGATATCCCTTTTTCCCTTTTTTAATCACAAGAGCCCCGTCCTGATCAAAGTCCGAGGTGGTAAACACTCTTGCAAAGTCCGTCACCTTCTCGTCATTTACACTCACGCCGCCCTGCTGGATCAGACGTCTGCCCTCGGAACGGCTGGCCACCAGCTTCGTCTCCACAAGCAGGGTGATCAGATCCTTTCCCGCGTCCAGTTCCTCTTTTTTGTAGACTGTGGTGGGCATATTCCGGCTCTTTCCTCCGCCTGCAAAGACTGCCTTGGCCGCCTCGTCCGCTTTATTGGCTTCCTCCTCCCCGTGTACCAGCTTTGTCAGCTCATACGCCAGAATCTCCTTAGCCTTATTTAACTGGCTGCCCTCCCAGCTGTCCATAGCGTCAATCTCCTCCAGAGGGAGGAAGGTCAGCATGCGGATACATTTGAGCACATCGTCATCCGCCACGTTTCTCCAGTACTGGTAAAACTCATAGGGTGTGGTTTTATTGGGATCTAACCATACGGCTCCTGACTGTGTCTTGCCCATCTTTTTGCCCTCGGAATTCAGAAGCAGGGTGATGGTCATGGCATGGGCATCCTTGCCCAGTTTCCTGCGGATCAGCTCTGTTCCCCCCAGCATATTGCTCCACTGGTCATCTCCGCCGAACTGCATATTGCAGCCGTACCTCTCAAAAAGCTGTAAGAAGTCATAGCTCTGCATAATCATGTAGTTAAACTCCAGGAAACTAAGTCCCTTCTCCATGCGCTGCTTATAGCACTCTGCTGTCAGCATACGGTTTACAGAAAAATGAGGGCCTATATCCCTGATAAATTCAATGTAGTTCAGATTTGTCAGCCACTCCGCATTGTTTACCATCAAAGCTTTGTCGTCACTGAAATCAATAAACCGGCTCATCTGCTCCTTAAAACAGTCGCAGTTGTGCTGGATGGTCTCCACTGTCATCATCTGACGCATATCGCTGCGCCCGGACGGATCACCGATCATACCGGTTCCGCCGCCTAAAAGCGCGATCGGCTTATTTCCGGCCATCTGAAGCCGTTTCATGAGACACAGCGCCATAAAATGTCCCACATGCAAACTGTCCGCTGTGGGGTCAAAGCCAATGTAAAATGTGGCTTTACCATTGTTCACCATCTCTCTGATCTCTTCCTCATTTGTCACCTGGGCGATCAGTCCCCTGGCAACCAGTTCTTCATAAATCTTCATCTTTTCATTCTCCTAACTTACTAAATTTTAATATACCATACGAAAATGGCGAATGCAAGCGCAGGGCCGGGAAAAGGCATTTCTATACAGCAAAAAACCCGCCCCTTATGCTAAAAGGACGGGAGTTATTCTCACGTGTTACCACCTTTTTTCGCAGACGGCTCACACCGAACTGCCTCAATAAGTACTCGCTGTCTAAAGAGACCGCCTATACTTCGGCACATTAACGGATGCCAGACCGCTGCAGCCTACTAGTTTCCCCGGAAACATTCAGTGCAGAGCTCAAAGAGGTATTCGCCATATGCTTCCCCTGCGCCTCTCATCTGCCGGCTGCTTTCTGTAGGTTTCCCATATGACTACTTGTTCTTATCATCGCCTTCATTCATAGTGGTTATTATAAAAGACAATTTCCGGATTGTCAACGGTACTTTTTTATGTGCAGTAAATGCTCAGACCTGAGTGAACAGTAACCCCTCATCCGCAATCAGATTCTCACCGTCTGCCGCCCGGGTTGCCAGTTGGTCGCAGCGCTCATTCTGTTCATGGCCGTCATGTCCCTTTACCCAGATAAACTTGACTTCATGAGGATTCTTGGCAGCCAGAAGGCGTTTCCAGAGATCCACATTCTTTACAGGCTCATTTTTTCCCCGCTTCCAGTTTTTTTTAAGCCATCCCTCAATCCAGTGCTGGTTAAAGGCATCCACCAGATATTTGGAGTCTGAGTAAAGCTCCACCTGGCATGGACGGTTTAAGGCCTCCAGGCCCACAATCGCTGCCATGAGCTCCATCCGGTTGTTGGTTGTCTTTACATATCCCTGACTGTACTCCCTGGTGTGCAGCACGCCTTTGCTGTCCGTATAGTGAAGTACTGTTCCGTAGCCTCCGGGTCCGTCAGGATTGCCCCTGGCAGCTCCGTCGGTATATATCTTTACTAGCATAGATACTCCTTTTACTCTGTTTCATAGATTTTCAATGCATCTGTTGCGCCACTCCCCTGTTTCAATAAAGTGTTCCGCAGCCTCCTCAGCCCTGGATATGATGCTTTTATTGTATCCCATGATTCCCAACAGCTTGATCGCGTTTCTGGACACCGCTCTCCCCTCATAGAGTTTGTAGTTAAAAAGTACAGCCTCCTCCACCACTTCCTCCTGGAAGTGGAAGTTCTCGTACTCTCCCTCCAAAATGTGGGTCAGCTCAATATCGTGGGTGGCCGCAAAGCACATCACATCTGTTCTTGCCATACTCTCCAGGATCTCCGATGAGGCGGCTATGCGCTCCACCGTATTGGTCCCCCTGAGCACCTCATCTACAAAGCAGAGCAGGGGATTTTCTTCGCCTAAATGGTCCAGTATCCGTTTCAGGGACTTGATCTCCACAATAAAATAGCTCTCCTGGCTCATCAGATCATCGCGAAGAGCCATGGAGGAATAGATCTGGTAGAAATTTCCCCGGTAGGAGTCTGCCAGGCAAGTGTAGATAGATTGAGCCAGCAGCGCGTTGATGGCTATGGTCTTCAAAAACGTGGATTTACCGGAAGCATTGGACCCTGTGAGCAGGACGCCCCGCTCCACAGAGATGGTATTTTTCACGGGTTCCTCAATCATGGGATGGTAGATATTCTCCGTGTGCAGAAATACTTCCTTTGACCTGGAAAGATCTGGTTTACAGTGTTCCTCCATCATTGTCCTAAATGAGGCCACCGCAATGGCGCACTCCAGGGCCCCCAGATTTTCCGTCAGTTCCTCAAAGGCACTGATGTGCTCACGCAGCTCTCTTACCAGGGTGCTGAACTGAATCAGGTCCAAATGAAAAGTAAAGTTGAGATAAGCTGCAATGGACTGCTCAATACCTCCTCCGGCATTCATGGCTCCCCCGGCGATTACAAAAAAGGAATTTCGCTTAAACTTCTTAAACTGCTTTCCTGCCGTCATAAGACAATCCAGATATTCCTGTATTTCCGGACTTTTCAGCTTCTGTATTTTCTCCGCAGCCCTGAGCATCTCCAGCAGGCAGCTGCAGGAGAGAACATAGGGCTCAATTTTCTTTCTTCTTGAAAAATAAGTACTCCAGCAAAATCCCACCGATGCGATCAACGCCAGTATGCCGTACTGGGGAGCAGCCGCAATGGCGGCAATGGAGAGTACGATGGCAGCCATCCCCGCATAGTGAATGAGATTCGACCCCTGCTCATAGTCTGCCAAATTGTAAATATAGTCAAACACAGACCTGGCACCTGTCTTTCCGATGCCTGCAAAAAACACCTCCATCTGCTCCCGCTTATTCGGATTTGCAAGGAAGTACTCCGCAAGCCTGTCCCTCTCCTCCAGTTCCTCATTAGAAAAGGAGGGTGTTCGCAGCATATTGTAAAGACAGCTCTCCCCAATGCAGGACCAGGTATGATTCAGTAGCATAAATATTGTGTCCATATCCAGGTCGTTCCAGGTAATGTCATCCACGCAGAACTCAGCCTTCTGCCTGCGCTGAAAATAGTGGGTGATGGCATCGTACTCCGCGAAAGAGTATTCCCGGTCCGGCCTCTTTCCCCAGCTCTTTTTGACCTTTTGTATCAGCTGCTGCTTTCTCCTGTAATTGTGATACACACAGTACCCGGCAAATGCGGCCATCACTGCAGCCACAACCAGTATGACTTTCAACTGCACATCCATAGGCCTCTACTCTCCGCACATCTTGTGGATGGTGTAGATGAGTTTCTCAGACTCCTCCCATCCAAGGCAGGGATCGGTGATGGATTTTCCATAGATATGATCTGCCTGCCCAATCTTCTGAGATCCGGACTCCAGATAGCTCTCTATCATCACGCCTTTCACCAACTCCTTGATTCTGCCGTTTAAGTTTCTGCTGTGAAGCACTTCCTTTACAATGCGCACCTGCTCCTGGTACTGCTTGTTGGAGTTTGAGTGGTTTGCGTCCACGATGGTGGCAGGGTACTGCAGATCTCTCTCGTCATACATGTGCAAAAGCCTGTTTAAATCCTCATAGTGATAATTGGGCAGAGCATTGCCGTGCTTGTTTACAGCCCCCCGCAGAATGGTGTGGGCAAAGGGGTTTCCTGTGGTCTTAACCTCCCACCCCCGGTAAATAAAACTGTGCCCGCTCTGAGCCGCCACCACGGAGTTAAGCATTACGGAAAGGTCCCCGCTGGTGGGGTTCTTCATGCCCGCCGGCACATCCATCCCGCTGACAGTCAGCCTGTGCTGCTGGTCCTCCACAGACCTGGCCCCGATGGCCACGTAGGAGAGAATGTCAGAAAAATATCTCCAGTTCTCAGGATAAAGCATCTCATCCGCCGCGGTCAAACCGCTCTCCTCTATGGAGCGCAGATGGAGCTTCCGGATGGCAATCAGGCCTGCCAACAGGTCCGGCTTCTTTTCCGGGTCCGGCTGGTGAAGCATTCCCTTGTAGCCCTCGCCTGTTGTTCTGGGCTTATTTGTATAGATACGCGGGATCAGGATTAATTTGTCCCCCACCTTGTCCTGCACCCTTGACAGCCGGCCGATGTAATCACACACCGCCTCCTCATTGTCCGCAGAACAGGGGCCGATAATCACCAGAAACTTATCGGATTTTCCTGTAAAAACGTCCTTGATCATAGCGTCACGTTCTTCTTTTATCTTTGCCACGCGCTCGGACACCGGAAATTGTTCCTTGATCTCATTGGGCGTTGGCAGTCGTTTGATAAATTCAAAGCTCATAATATGTTCTCCTTATATCGCCAATTTCATTTCTTTCTTAATATAGCACAAAAATTTGGAAATACCAACAAAATAAAATTGAAAAATCCAATAAATGTGCTATGATAGTTACTGTTCACTCAGGTCTGAGCATTTACTGCTCAGACCGTGTGAAAATGATCCAAGGGTGCATAAATCCCATCGTCGAAGGCGATTTTACATGGATTTATGCATGTTACTGTGAACGTGTGAACAGTAACCTATGATAAAGGAAATCTTTTTCCAAAAAAACGTAAAGGAGTGTGATACAATGACCAACCCGCACAAACCTTACTTTCCCATGTTTGTGGATCTGACAGAAAAACGCATCGTTGTGGTTGGGGCCGGCACAATTGCAAAACGCAGAATCCGCTCCCTGCTGGAGTTTACAAATAACCTGACCGTCATTGCTCCGGAGGTAAACAGAGAGCTTTTGACGCTGCAGGAAAAAGGACTGCTGTCCATCACGAAGAAAAAATATGATCACACAGATATCCAAAAGGCTGATATCGTCATTGCAGCCACCAATGACGCGCAGCTAAACAGCGATATCTACCGTGTGTGTAAGGCTGAGGGGATCATGGTAAATGTGTGCAGCGATAAAAGTAAATGCGATTTTTATTTCCCGGGCATTGCCCGCAAGGACAATGTGGTGGTTGGAGTCACTGCCAGCGGGTCAGATCATAAAAAGGCCAGAAGTGTCATTGAGCGGATACGGCAGCTCCTGGAGTGCTGACAAGAATCGTTATATAAAAAAGCTGCCTCACACTGAAAAGTTTCGTGTGAAGCAGCTTTTTTATCCTCTTGGATGGGCCTTTGCGTAAACCTGCCGCACCCTGTTAACATTCATATTCATATAAATCTGCGTGGTGGATATGTCAGAGTGGCCCAGCATTTCCTGCACTGCCTTTAAATCAGCTCCGTTTTGTACCAGATGTGCTGCAAAAGAATGGCGCAAGGTGTGCGGGGTAATATCCTTTGTAATTCCCGCCCGCTCCGCATACTGCTTGATCAATTTCCAAAATCCCTGGCGGCTCATGGGTTTTCCGGAACAGTTTACAAAGAGATGTCCGCTCTCATTGCCTTTCAGAAAAGAATCCCTGGCCCAGCTTAAATATTCCAAAAGGGCCTGTCTGGCTGCAGTTCCAATGGGAATCACTCTCTCTTTTTCCTCATCCCTGCAGATAATGTAGTTCATATTCAGATTCAGATCTTCCATCTGAAAGCTGATCAACTCTGTCACCCTCACACCAGTGGCATAGAGCAGTTCCATCATCGCTTTATCCCTGCATCCCTTGGGTGTGTCCTTTCTTGGAGAATCCAGCAGTTCGGCTACCTCCTGTGTGGTCAGAATCTCCGGAGCCTTTTTCTCAATGTGAGGAGCCTTGATGACCTCTGTGGGGTCCTCGGGCACCTCATGCCTGCTGAACACATAGTGAAAATACGCCTTCATGGAAGCCACGTTTCTCGACACCGTTGCGGTAGAAAAACCTTCCTTTTCCAAAAAGAGAACATAAGAATTTAAGCTGGTGGATGTAACGTCGTGGATATCTTCTATCCCCTTTGACCTTAAAAAGGCAAACAATTTTTTCAAATCCCGCTGATAGGACATGATGGTGCTCTGTGACGCGTTTTTTACCTGCGCCAGGTACATGATAAAATTCGGTATCGTGCTTTCCATACTCGTCTACTCCTACTCATAGTTCCGTAATAATTAAGTAAGATAAACAGGGGATTTATCCCCTCTTTTCTCTCTCCCACTCACTCATTATGTAAATATTATAAGCAGATTTTCAGACAAAATCAAATGGTTTTTTTGCCCAAAAATGCTGATTTTACAGCATACACCACATATCGCTCTTCCCTTTTTGAAGGACACCAGATGTAGTGCGCCTTTACATATTTTCGTAAAACTTTTTTAAAATAATCTTAAAATTTGTTTTACAACCCATGGGTTTATGTAACTTTCTACCAAAATTCCAAAGAGAAGGAAGAGACACATTCCAACTCCGATCAAAATATAGTTCCAATCAATCCCCCCTGAGGGATTTCTGCCGCCCTGGTTTCTCCTTGCAGATTTTCTGTAAATTCCATACAAAAAGAAGATCCACGCCGGTACGTAAATAAAAATCTGAGGCACCATTGCCCCCGCGCAAAAAAGAATGCCCAGCATCCCAAGCTTCAGCACACCGATGCTGAACAGCGTTCCCGCGCAAAATCCCATCCAGGCAGTGTATGCGGCTGCGCAGGGCACTCCTGCTACCGTATACCCCAAAATCCATAGCAGGGCCACCCACTTGATCCTCTTCTCTAAAATGTAGAAAAACAGTCCTATCCCGTCAATCTCCAGATACTTGTACTGTTTCAGGAAAAAGTCACTTAAAATCCCTGCCTGACTGAGATATCCATCTCCGAGCAGGTTGACCGAGAGGATTCCTCCTATGAATCCAGCCAGAAAAAATATGACAAGCCCTTTGACAAATCTGGATTCCAACCGAACCCTTTTCACTTCATTTCTCCCATCACGCTTTTCTAATATAGTATGCAGGGAAAAAGCCCCATAGACTTCCATCTATAGGGCTTTTATTAAGCTAAATGATTTATTTGGCGTAATCTACCACGCGGGATTCCCTGATTACGCTGACTTTGATTTGACCAGGATACTCCAGTTCTGCTTCAATCTGCTTGGAGATATCGCGTGCCAGCAATACCATGTCCGCATCGCTAACCTGATCCGGCACAACCATAATTCGAATCTCTCTACCTGCCTGAATAGCAAAAGACTTGTCTACACCCTTGAAGGCATTTGATATATCTTCCAACTGTTTTAAACGATTTGTATATGTTTCCAGTGTTTCTCTTCTCGCACCAGGGCGTGCCGCAGAGATCGTATCTGCTGCCTGCACAATGCACGCAATCAGAGATTCTGGCTCTACATCGCCATGATGTGACTCCACCGCATTGATTACAATGGGGGATTCTTTGTACTTCTTACATAAATCAGCACCGATCTGAATATGGGAACCTTCCATTTCATGATCAATGGATTTACCGATATCATGCAATAAACCAGCGCGCTTCGCCATCCGCACATCCACGCCAATCTCACCTGCCAGCAGTCCTGACAGCTGAGCAACTTCTATGGAGTGCTTCAGAGCGTTTTGTCCATAACTGGTTCTAAATTTCATTCTACCAAGTAATCGGACTAACTCAGGATGGATTCCATGTACACCAACCTCAAGCGTAGCCGCTTCGCCTTCCTCGCGAATCATTGTTTCTACTTCTTTTTGGGCCTTTTCTACCATTTCCTCAATTCTTGCGGGATGGATACGCCCGTCTACGATCAGTTTCTCAAGGGCAATCCTTGCAACTTCTCTCCGTATTGGGTCAAAGCCTGATAAAATAACTGCTTCCGGTGTGTCGTCAATAATCAGATCCACACCTGTCATGGTCTCTAAGGTACGGATATTCCTTCCCTCTCTACCAATAATTCTTCCCTTCATCTCATCGTTGGGAAGCTGTACCACTGAGATGGTTGTCTCAGCAACGTGATCTGCCGCGCATTTCTGAATAGCGGTAACCACATACTCTTTTGCCTTTTTCGAGGCATCCTCTTTTGCTTTACTCTCCAACTCTTTATAGAGTTTGGCTGTATCGCTTTTTACTTCGTCTTCAACAGTTCTCAAGAGATATTCTTTTGCTTGTTCGGAGGTTAAACCTGAGATTCTCTCCAGTTCCTGTACTCTCTCGTCATTTAGCTTTTCAACCTCTTTACTCTTCCTCTTAATTTCTTCCTCTTTCGCTGCTAATCCTGACTCTCTCCGCTCAATTGCATCCGCTTTTTTGTCTACGGTTTCTTCCTTAGACAAAACGCGCTTTTCATAACGCTGTAACTCTGCTCTTCGCTCTCTTGTTTCTTTTTCGAGTTCATTTTTTGTTTTTAATGACTCTTCTTTCGCTTCGAGTAAAGCCTCCCGTTTTTTCGTCTCTGCAACCTTTAATGCATCATCTATTATTTTTCTGGCTTTTTCCTCCGCACTTCCAATCTTGGCTTCCACTACCTTCTTGTGATACGAAGTTGCAATAGGCCATGTAATAATAACAGCTATAATCAGAGTGATGACAACAGCAATAACCGTAATTACTGCACTCGGCACAGGAGCACCTCCTTATTTAATTTTCATTGTACAAATACAACACTTTGATTTTATCGTGTTTTGTGCATAATGTCAAGTAAATGTATATTCTATTCAAAATCTTCTTAACTGTTCCATACCTGAATCACCAAAAATCTTCTACTCCCCTGAGCACCCTGCTGATGTCTCTGGAGGAAAATCCTTTTCTCATCAAAAACTGATATAACTTCTGCCGCTCCTGCAAAGTGGCTGTTTCCAGATCCACTTTCTTCTTTCTCACCCACTTTTGTATCATAGCTGTCTCATCCGCGGGCTCTTTCCCTTCGTACACCCGGTTGATCATCTCCTTTGAGATCCCTTTTCTGAGCAGTTCCTGGGTAATCTGCTGACGGCTCTTGCTGTCCTTCCGGTAATCAATATAGCGGCTGGCATAACCTTCATCATCCACATAGCGGTAACTCTTCACATAGTCTATGGCACGGTCAATGATCTCCTCCGGATAATCTCCCTGCCGCAGTTTCTGTCTGAGCTGCTGTTCCGTGCGGTCCATGGACTTTAAGAGGTTCAGACAGCGCAGCTTGGCTCGTTTATCCAGCACCTGCTCCACAATCTCCTGATACACATGCGCTGGCAGCTTGGCCCCCTCTTTGATTCCATAGCGAGACAGCTCGCCCCTGTACAGGACAAAGGCAAGCTGCTCATCAATATATACTCTGCTTCTGTTTTTCCCCAATGGTTCAATCTGCGTAACTGTCACATCCGGCCCTCAATCTATTCCTCAGTCTTTTCCTCTGCTTTCGTTTCCCCAGCGCTCTCCTTTGCCTCGTCTTTTCCAGAGCCCGGAATCAGGCCATAACTCTCACGCACCTTCATCTCCACCTCTTCCATGACCTGAGGGTTCTCTTTCAGGTAAGTCTTTGCGTTCTCCCTGCCTTGGCCGATCTTAACGCCGTTGTAAGCATACCAGGCGCCACTCTTGTTGATCACACCCAGATTAGCTGCCAGATCCAGGACATCTCCCTCCCTGGAGATTCCCTGTCCAAACATGATATCAAACTCCGCCTCCTTAAAGGGCGGGGCAATTTTGTTCTTCACTACTTTGATACGCGTCCGGTTTCCGATCACCTCGCCAGCCTGCTTTAAAGACTCAATGCGCCTCACATCCAGACGGATGGAGGAATAAAACTTGAGGGCCCGGCCTCCTGTGGTGGTCTCCGGACTTCCAAACATAACTCCCACCTTCTCACGCAGCTGGTTGATAAAGATTACTGTACAGTTGGACTTGCTGATAATTCCTGTGAGTTTCCTGAGCGCCTGTGACATCAGACGAGCCTGGAGCCCCACATGGCTGTCCCCCATATCCCCGTCAATCTCTGCCTTGGGTACCAGTGCGGCCACAGAGTCCACGATAATAATGTCCACCGCCCCTGATCGCACCATGGTCTCTGTGATCTCCAGCGCCTGCTCGCCGTTGTCCGGCTGAGAGATGTACAGATTGTCGATATCCACGCCGATATTCTTGGCGTACACCGGGTCCAGAGCATGCTCCGCATCTATAAATCCAGCGATTCCGCCTCTCTTCTGAACCTCAGCCACCATATGTAAAGCCACTGTAGTCTTACCGCTGGACTCTGGACCATAAATTTCCACAACCCTTCCCTTTGGCACTCCGCCCAGCCCCAGGGCAATGTCCAGGCTCAAAGAACCTGTGGGGACGGTCTCCACATTCATATTCGCCGTGGAATCGCCCAGTTTCATGATAGCGCCCTTTCCAAAATCTTTCTCAATCTTGCTGATGGCCGCATCCAATGCTTTTAATTTATCATCCTGACCCATATCTCTGTTCTCCTCACTCTGTGATTTCATTTTTAATGTTGTCGGTTGCTATTCCGATCTATATATTTTGCCCGCGAACTAGTGTTCGTTTTTCTTCTAAACATCATATTATACTTTTGACTGCTTGTCAACTATTATCTTCTAAAATTTACATCGTCTCACTTACTTGTTTGTAACAGTTCAGACGGTCAGGTTCGTTACGGGCTGAGGCGAACGCTTCCTGCGCCGGAGGAAGCTGTTTCCCATAGGCGGAAGATCATGCTACCCAGGCGATTTCCTAACAAACTTTGAGGTGATTCTAGGTTCCTCTATGTTCCTGAGAGCAGTCGCCCGGGTGATGTCCGGGTGGTAATGCAAGTAACAGCCCTGATGTGTCTGCATCTGTGGTCAAGAGTATTTTCACTTTTGCGTCTTCTATATTGTACACTACAATGTCATATTTTTCAATATTTATTTCACTTTTTAATTATAAAGTTTACTAAAAAATAATGCAGGACCACTTGGTCCTGCACTTGTCTCTAAAAGCCGATATTCTTATACACCTCATAGGTGTCCAATATATGAAACTGCTCTGTCTCATGATTTCCCTGGGCTCCGGCGGTAATCAGTATAAACTCCTCCCCGCCAATCTGGGCAAAACTGGCCAGGCAGAGCCCTGCTTCCTCTGTGTACCCGGTCTTTCCTCCAAGAATCAAGCCGCTGCTCCGAACCTCATCAGGCATTGACGAGAACAGGGTGCTGTACAGAGTCAGTCCCTCCGGATGAGCATCCGACGGCTCTATGGTATAGGCATCTGTCTGGGCAATGGTGCGAAAGGTCTCATTTTGCAGAGCGTACTCCATCAGAGCCGCCAAGTCGGCTGCCGTAGAATAATGGTCCTCATTGTGCAGGCCGCTGGCATTCACAAAATGTGTATCGCCCATCCCCAGTTCCTGTGCCTTCTGGTTCATCAAGTCTGCAAACGCCTCCTCGGAACCCGCCACAAACTCAGCCAGCCCCGTACAGCACTCCGCCCCTGATGGCAGCATCACCCCGTAGAGCAAGTTTCTGACACTCACTTCCTCACCCGGGAGAAAGCCTGCCATGGAAGCCTCCTGCTGATAGAGTTCCTCAAACATATCCTCGGAAAGACGGACCTTCTCTTCTAAATCCTGCACCTTTTCCAAGGCCACCACTGCTGTCATGATCTTTGTCATAGATGCCGGATAGATCCGCTCCCCGCTGCCTTTGTCCAGCAGTCTCTCGCCATTCTTTCGTCTGATCAGCAGCGCATGATTGCTGTAAAGATTCTCCGCGTTTGTCCCCAATTTCACCGGTGGGTCTGTCTCTGTCTGAGTCTCCGCCTCATGCGTTTCTGTCTGTACCGCAGCGCTCTCCTGCCCTTTGCTCTCACGGCTGCTGATATTCTCCCCCTCAGGCTGGCGGGATAGAAACTGCCATGCGGCAATCCCTGTTCCTGCCAATAGAAGGAGAATCAAACCTCCTATCAGGCAGAAGGCTGCTGTGCGCTGTTTCTTACGCCTGCGGCTTCTGGCCCGCTGTCTTATTTCTTGAATTCTTCTATCTTCCGTATTCACGATCCGCCCCTGCTTTCTCTTTGATATTCTTCTATTTTACCATGTTCTCCAAAAAGATTGCTAATATTCTATAAGCAGGCGCTTAAGATTTTCTTATCTTTTTTCTACAATCACACCCTGCTTTTTGTAAATGCTCTTTGCCGGAACCACCTCTCTCACAGAGGACAGGGGATAGATATTGGTGTGGGGTCCTACCACAGTACCAGGGTTCAGCACAGACCCGCAGCCCACCTCCACTTCATCACCCAACATAGCGCCAAATTTCTTTAGCCCTGTCTCCATCCTCTCTGATCCTTCTTTTACAATGACCAGCTTTTTGTCTGATTTTACATTTGAGGTGATGGACCCAGCCCCCATGTGGGCCTTGTAACCTAAAACAGAGTCACCCACATAATTGTAATGTGGAACCTGTACCTTATTGAACAGCACAACGTTCTTCAGTTCCGTGGAATTTCCCACCACAGCTCCTTCGCCCACAATGGCGTTCCCTCTAATAAAGGCGCAGTGGCGCACCTCCGCCTCTTTTCCGATAATCGCAGGACCGTTTATAAACGCAGTGGGCGCTACCTTTGCGGACTTGGCCACCCAGATATTCTCACTGCGCTGCTCATACTCTTCCTGATCCAGCTTACTCCCCAGTTCCAGGATGAATGCGCCGATCTTTGGCAGCACCTCCCAGGGATAGACAGCGCCCATAAATAAATCCTTTGCGATCGTCTCTTCCAGGTTGTACAGGTTACAAATTTTACATGTTTCCATTATTTTTTCGCTCCTTTTTTGTAGTACTTGGCGGCTGCGCTGAAATTGTGACGCAGCGCATACCCATAGTTATTTTGCATGACGCTTGCTGTGCGCGTCTGGATAAAATGACGAAGCTTTGCCATATACTCCTCAGGCGTGATGGTCCCCTCCGCCACATACGTAAGCCCCTTCTCCCAACTGGCTGTCAACTCCGGATTCAGAAGTGACTTTATAGAGGCGTTCACCACCTCGTATATCATCTCACCGAAAAAGGTGGGTGTCAATATTTGAGTCTTTTTATTTAGTCCTATGTACTCGTTTCCGATCAGCTTTTTCAGAATCTCCGCCCTGGTGGCGCTGGTTCCGATTCCGCTCCCTTTAATCTGGGCCCTCAGCTCTTCATCTTCAATCAACTGCCCTGCATTTTCCATGGCCAGTATGATGGAACCGGAATTGTACCGTTTGGGCGGGGAAGTCTCCCCCTCCTTGATCTTCAGCTCTTTCACCACAAGCTCCATCCCTTTTTTCAGATTTTTGAGCGCCTCAATCAATCCTGTGTCAGCCCCCATCTCTGTTTCCTCATCCTTTTTCTTTTCCTGAGGAATACCTGCCACCTGCAGATACCCCTCCGAGAGCAGAATCTTAAAACTGCTGAAGAATTTCTCCTCCCGCATCTGAGTCACCAGGCTGATTTTCTGGTAAACAGCCGGGGGATAAAATATACTTAAAAACCGCCGCACAATGGTATTGTATACCTTTTCGCCCCGCTCTGACACAGACCGCAGCGCCCCTATACCCTGCCCGGTGGGAATGATCGCATAGTGGTCTGTTATTTGCTTGTCATTCACATAGCGAGTGGCGCTGATCTTTTTATAGCTGCCCATCTCCAGCACCTGATCCACATAGCCCTCTGCCCATGGAAGACCTTTTAAGCCATTTATATTTTTATAAATCTCTTTTGACACAGCAGTGGAGAGCACCCTGGCATCCGTCCTGGGATAGGTTACCAGCTTCTTTTCATAGAGCTCCTGCACGCACTGCAGTGTCTCGTCCGGGCTGATCTTAAACATTCTGGAGCAGTCATTCTGCAGCTCCGCCAGGTTATAGAGCAGAGGGGGATTTTTGTTCTCCCTCCTGCGATCAATGGAGCATATCAGCGCACGAAGGGGCTGCTCTTCCTCAAGGTACCCTATGAGCTCCTGGGCGTCCTTTTTCTCCTTAAATCCATTTTCTTTGTACAGCTTTGGGGACTGAAAGTATCTGGAACCTTCCACTGCCCGAAACTCGCCGTCAAACTGCTTTTCGCCGTATTCCAGTGTATTCAGCACCCGGTAAAAGGGTGTTTTGACAAAGTCCCGAATCTCCCTCTCCCTCCGTACAATCATCCCCAAAACGCAGGTCATAACTCTTCCCACTGAGATCACCGTATATTTGGTTCCCATGACATTTGACAGAAGATCCCCATATTTAAGAGAGAGGAGCCGTGAAAAATTGATTCCCATCAGATAGTCTTCCTTTGCCCTGAGGTAAGCCGCCTCCGAAAGGTTGTCGTAGTCTGACAAATCCTTTGCGGTCTCAATGCCCCTCAGGATTTCCTCCTCTGTCTGGGAATCAATCCACACGCGCCGTCTCTTCTTTCCCTTGACATGAGCCATCTGTTCCACCAGGCGGTAGATATACTCACCCTCCCGCCCGGAGTCCGTGCACACATAGATAGTATCCACATCCTCCCGGTTCAGAAGTCTGCTTACAATCTCAAACTGTTTCTTTACAGAGGGAATCACCTCATAAAGAAATTTTTCCGGAATAAAAGGCAGGGTCTGCAGACTCCACCTCTTTAACCTGGAATCATAGACCTCAGGGTAGCTCATGGTCACCAGATGACCTACGCACCAGGTGACAACCGCATCTTCCCCCTCCAGATATCCATCCCTCCGGGCAGTATTCAACTTCAATGCTTTTGCGAATTCCTGAGCCACGCTGGGCTTCTCCGCAATAAATAACGATTTAGACATGTATAACCTCTCAACTGCCTACAAAGGCAGATCTCTCTTCTCAAACAGGGCAATTCCCGCCCAGTACATTCCCAGTCCGGCCAAAGCCAGCAAAGGCAGACTCCAGCAGATCTGAACACTCCCCTCCATGATTGCTTTGGGCGAAAACAGGGTGAACACCGTAAAAAATCTCAATATCTCCATCCCTCCCCCTATGTTGGACAGCATCCTTATTAAATAAAACAACACTGGAAGGCCGGCACCGATCATCAGGGAAGTCCTGGTATCATCTGAGATACAGGACGCCAGAAAACTGATTCCGCTTAAAAATATGTGCAGACAGAAGGCCCCCAGATTCAGGAGCATAAACTGGGGAATACCAAGTTCTCCCGGAAACCAGAGACGACAGCACACAAGCCCCAGGACCGTAGTGAACAGAAACATCACAAACAGGCTCATAATCAGATAGTACGCCTGTGTGGTCGCGATTTTCTTCCTGGGATTGGGCGTGGAAAGCCAGCTCCCCATTCTTCCCGTCTCCACTTGGCGCGCAACCAGCCGGTTGGCTGTGACCGTTTCATAGATCATAGGGAACACCAAAAACAAAAAACCAAACAGACAGGACGCCAGATGACCTGTCAGGGTAACCGCACCCATATCAAATCCAAGGGCAGTCAAAAGCATGGTGGGAAGTCCCGCCATAAGCGATGCCACACGCGCCCCCAGCCCCGGGCTGAACATGCCCACAATGAGAAGCATGAAGAGGGTCAGGATAACCACGATCGTGGTCCAGAGTTTATAGTTCGATTTCACAGTCCGTTTCAGAAGAGGAATACTAAGCACTGGCCCCACCTCCGTAAAAATGGGAAAAGATATCCTCCAGGCTCTGGGTCACGGTCTCAATCCCCACTACCTGATAATCTCCCAGAGCCTTGACCAGGGGCGCCATCTCACCGGAGAGGCTGACAGTTATCTGTCTTTCGTTAATGGACAGTACCTGAAACTCTTCCTTTACGAACTGCAGGGCATCCTGTTCCGTGGCAAAGGTAATGCTGTAAGATTTTTTCTTTGACGCCCTGATTCCTGCAATATCGTCCACATTTATTAATACTCCGTCCTTTATCATGCCCACCCGGTCACAGGTGCGCTCCACCTCCTCAAAGATATGTGAGCACAGAAAAATGGTCTTTCCCCTTCCCTTCTCCTCCAGTATCAGATCATTAAACCGGTTTCGCATTACAGAGTCCATTCCCCTGGTGGGCTCATCCAGCAGCAAAACCTCGGGGTCATGCATAAGGGCACAGATAACTGCCGTCTTCTTCCGGTCCTCCGCAGACAATTTCCGTATGCGCGTATCCATATCCAGATCAAAGCGCTCCGCCAACTCTGCGGCACGCTCAATGCTCTTTACTCCACGCATCTGAGCCATCAGACGGACAAATCCCAGGCTGGTCATATCCTCAGGCAGGGCCGTATCCTGCGAGAGATACCCGGTAAATTCCCTGATCTTTTCCGCCTTTACATGACAATTCTTACCATTGATAAAGCAACGTCCCCTGCTGGGGCTGGCAAACCCCATCAACTGCCGGATCGTGGTGGTCTTTCCTGCCCCGTCCGGTCCCAGATAGCCAAAAACTTCCCCGTCCTCAACTTCAAAAGACAGGTCGAAAACCCCTCTTCGCCTGCCAAAATCCTTCGTTAAATTTTTCACACGTATCATTTATTTACAACCCACTTATCATTCGATTTCTTATGTTTCCTTCTTATTGTAAAGTAGAATCCTATAAATGACAAGTTAAATTTTGTGCTACTTTTGCAAAAAAGAATCCTGCGCGCAGGATTCTCCGCCTGCGGCGGGGCTGCCCCGGCAGCCATCTTCCACTCCGCCGCTGTGCGATCCGCCCGGAGGGCTTTTTATATCATAGGGAATTCCGAAGGACTTTCCTATGATATAAAAAAGATGCCGCCCCTCAGCGGAACGGCATCGATCTCTTTTCTGTTCAAGAACGCCCCGGCGTTCTTGCTTCAGTCTTATCTGTTTCCAAGACAAATCACTTTGCCTGTATATATCCCTTCGCTTTCAGTGTCTCTGCGCAGAGCACAGCTCCGCCGGCCGCGCCTCTCACGGTGTTGTGTGAAAGGCCCACAAACTTAAAGTCATAAACCTTATCCTCGCGCAGTCTTCCCACTGAGATGCCCATACCCTTCTCATAGTCTACATCCGCCTTTACCTGAGGCCTGTTGTCCTCCTCCATGTACTGGATGAACTGCTTGGGCGCGCTGGGCAGATCCAGCTTTTGGGGTACTCCTCTGAAGTTGACCAGCTTTTCGATCAACTGCTCTTTGGTAGGTTTTTTCTTAAACTTTACAAACACTGCAGCTGTGTGTCCGTTCAACACAGGTACCCGGATACACTGGCAGGTAATCACAGGAGACTGAGCAGGCTTTATAGCCCCGTCCTCAATCTTGCCCCAGAGCCTTAATGGCTCCATCTCACTCTTCTCTTCCTCCCCGCCGATATACGGGATGATATTCTCCATCATTTCAGGCCAGTCCTTAAACGTCTTACCGGCTCCGGAGATTGCCTGGTATGTAGTAGCCACTACTTCGTATGGTTCAAACTCTTTCCACGCAGTGAGCACCGGCGCGTAGCTCTGAATGGAACAGTTGGGTTTCACTGCCACAAAGCCTCTAGTTGTGCCCAGACGCCTTTTCTGAAACTCAATCACATCAAAATGCTCCGGGTTGATCTCAGGAACCACCATAGGCACATCCGGCGTCCATCTATGGGCACTGTTATTGGAAACCACAGGAGTCTCTGTCTTTGCGTAAGCCTCCTCAATGGCCTTGATCTCCTCCTTCGACATATCCACTGCTGAAAAAACAAAATCCACACTGGATGCCACTTTTTCCACTTCATTTACATTCATTACCACCAGTTTCTTAACTGCCTCCGGCATGGGAGTGTCCATCTTCCATCTGCCGCCTACAGCATCCTCGTAGGTCTTTCCCGCACTTCTCGGGCTGGCTGCCACAGTCACCACCTCAAACCAGGGGTGATTCTCAAGCAGTGAGATAAAACGCTGACCCACCATACCCGTTGCTCCTAAAATTCCAACTTTCAACTTTTTTTCCATTTTTCCAATCTCCTCATGCTCTAAAGTCAGAACAGCCCGCTGCCGCCCTGCTGACAAGCGTTTCCAATGCAAGGCTAAGAAATTTCTTAATTATGAACAAAACCGGCCCTTTGTCTTCGCATCGCGAACATTTGTCTTTTCTTGAACAATACTATACTATTTTTGCGCAAAAATCAAGGTTTTTTTAATTTTTCATCAAATATTCCCTATTCCTGGAAAGAACCTCTCTCATCGCTTCCTGTCCCGGAGCTCCGATGGTGGTCCTCTTCTCCACACAGGTCTTTAAGCTGATTGCCTCGTAGATGTCCTCCTCAAATACCGGGCTGATCTTTCGGTATTCCTCCAGGCTCATATCATCCAGGGAAATGTTTTTCTCAATGCAGTACAGCACCAGCTGTCCCACTATACCATGGGCATCCCGGAAGGGGACGCCGTGGTTTACCAGATAGTCGGCCGCATCCGTAGCATTTGTAAAGCCGTTTTTGGCGCTTCTCTCCATTACTTCCTTGTTAAATTTCATAGTGGCAAGCATACCGTTGAACAGGGCGATACACCCCTTCACCGTGTCCATGGCATCAAAGCTCAGCTCTTTATCCTCCTGCATATCCTTATTATATGCCAGAGGGATTCCTTTCATAGTCGTCAGAAGGGAAACCAGCGCCCCGTACACACGTCCGGTCTTTCCTCTCACCAACTCAGCGATATCCGGGTTTTTCTTCTGTGGCATGATACTGCTTCCAGTGCTGTAGGCGTCATCCAGGTCCACGAACTGATACTCATTGCTGTTCCAGATGATGATCTCCTCAGAAAAACGGCTCAGGTGCATCATGATGGTGGACATGGCGCTAAGCAGCTCAATCAGATAATCCCTGTCTGCCACAGAGTCCATGCTGTTGAGCGTGGGACCGTCAAACTCCAGCAGCCGGGCAGAATACTCTCTGTCCAGCGGATAGGTGGTGCCTGCCAGGGCACCGGAGCCCAGAGGACAGAGGTTCATGCGGTGATAGATGTCGGAAAGCCTCTGCCGGTCCCTTTTAAACATCTCAAAGTAAGCGCCCATATGATGAGCCAATGTGATCGGCTGTGCTTTCTGAAGGTGTGTAAATCCCGGCATAAAAGTATCTGTATGCTCCTCCATAATTGAGATCAGAGTGGTCAGCAGCTCTTTTAAAAGCCCATCAATGGCTATGATTTCATCTCTGGTGTACAGTTTCATATCTAAGGCCACCTGGTCATTGCGGCTGCGCCCTGTGTGCAGTTTTTTCCCCGCATCACCGATCCGGTCAATCAGGTTCGCTTCCACAAAGCTGTGAATGTCTTCATACTCATCTGTGATCTCCAAAGTCCCGCTTTCCACGTCCTTTAAAATGCCCTCAAGCCCCTCCAGAATCTGATCCCTCTCTGATTCCGTTAAAATCCCCTGTTTAGCCAGCATGGTTACATGGGCTTTGCTGCCCTCAATATCCTGGCGGTAAAATTTCTGATCAAAGGAAATGGATGCATTAAAGTTGTAAACCAGTTTATCTGTTTCTTTTGTGAAGCGTCCGCCCCATAATTGTGCCATAATCATTCCTCATTTCTATTATTTTTCATCAAGTATCCTTATTTTACCTTATAATTCCTGAAAATCCAATACAAAAAATGTATCTCTTTTCTAACCTTGCCTCTTTGAGAAAACGCATCCGCAGTAATCCTGACGATACAGGCCAAATATCTTGGAGAGCTCTACGGACCTTTTATACCCGTCCTTTTTCTTAAAATCAGAGGGAAGATAGTTTACCCCGTATACTCTTCCCAGCTCTTCCCCAATCTCATTAAGCTTTTTCGCATTTTTCATGGGGCTGATGGAGAGGGTTGTGGTAAACCAATCACACCCCAGCTTTTTTGCCAGGGCCGCTGTCTCCTCCAATCTCAGGGCATAACAGCGAAAGCAGCGCTCACCGCCCTCCTGAAGCTCTTCCAGCCCCCTGGACATATGATAAAAGCGTTCTTTATCATATTCTCCCTCTATGAAATCCACTTCATTTTCCAGGGACATCTTTACTATCAACTGCCGCTGCTCCCTGACCCGCTTACTGTATTCCTCCTCAGGATAGATATTAGGATTATAATAAAACACCGTAATCTTAAAATACCTGGACAGGTATTCCAGCACATAGCTGCTGCAGGGTGCACAGCAGCTATGCAGCAGCAGATGAGGCGTCCTTTCCTCCCTCTGGTTTCTCTCAATGATTCCATCCAACTCTCTCTGATAATTTCTGTTCATGGCAGCCTCCCAGCCAATTTCTGTGATAAACGGACATGTCTTTTTGCTTTTTCGATTATACACCTTTTCACATGATTTTCATAGAATAAGATATAGAACATTCCACAGTACAGGAATGTCAGAATACAAGGAGGTAACCATGGAGCCATTATTAGAACTTCGTGATATCAACTATGCATACCACAGTGTCAGTGGGGAAACTTATGCATTATCTAATATATCCTTCTCCGTCCAGGACGGAGAATTTATTGCCGTGGTGGGGCCCAGCGGCTGTGGCAAGTCCACACTTCTGTCGCTGATCTGCGGCCTTCTCTCACCGGAATCCGGCACCATCCTACTGCGTGGACGAGATATGAAGGACGCGCGCACCAAAATCGGCTATATGCTGCAGAAAGACCATCTCTTTGAATGGCGCAGCATCTACAGCAACGTTATGCTGGGGCTGGAAATTCAGAAAAAAGTCACCGATGAGGCAAAAGAACGTGTAGAAAATATGTTGTACACCTACGGTCTGAGCAAGTTCAGAGACTGTAAACCCTCTCAGCTCTCAGGAGGAATGCGCCAGAGGGCCGCACTGATCCGAACACTTGCCCTTGCGCCGGACCTGCTTCTGCTGGATGAACCCTTTTCCGCTCTGGACTACCAGACTCGGCTTTCCGTTTGTGATGACATAGCATCCATCATTAAAAGGGAGCACAAAACTGCCATACTGGTAACCCATGACTTGTCGGAAGCCATCAGTGTGGCGGACCGGGTGATTGTGTTAACGGCGCGCCCTGCTAAAATCAAGGCTATCGTCCCTATCCAGCTTGATATTCCTGACCGCACACCCTTAAAGTCCAGAAATGCCCCTGAGTTCAAAGACTATTTCAACCGTATATGGAAGGAGCTGAATAAAGATGAATGAGCTCTCTCCTAACCAGTTAAAATTTTTAAAAGATATCAGGCACCATAAACAGATTGTGACTACGGCGCGCATTCTCCTGTTTGTGGTCTTTTTTGTTCTGTGGGAGGTTGCAGCCAGACTGGGCTGGATTGACAGCTTCGTCTTCAGCAGTCCGTCCCGGGTGGTATCCACATTTTTGACCATGGCTGCTGACAGCAGTATTTTCATGCACATCGGCATCACCCTTGCTGAGACATTGCTCAGCTTTGCCCTTGTGGTAATCCTGGGACTTGTGATTGCCGTTTTGCTTTGGCTCTCCCCTAAGCTCTCCCAGATTTTGGAACCTTATCTGGTGGTGTTGAACAGTCTGCCAAAATCCGCTCTGGCTCCACTGCTGATTGTGTGGCTGGGTGCGAATATGAATACGATCATCGTTGCAGGAATCTCCGTAGCCATTTTTGGCGCTGTACTCAATTTGTACACTGGCTTTCAGGAGGTCAGCCCGGATAAGATAAAACTGATTTATACCCTGCACGGAACAAAGAGAGATGTCCTCTTTAAGGTCGTCCTACCAAGTACCATACCGAATATAATCAGCATCATGAAGGTCAGCATTGGTCTTTGCCTCATCGGTGTAATCATCGGGGAGTTTATATCCTCCAAGCAAGGGCTTGGTTATCTGATCATTTACGGTTCCCAGGTGTTTAAACTGGATCTTGTGATTATGAGCATTCTAATTCTGTGTGTCATTGCTACCGGGCTGTATGTGTTAATCAGTTGGGTGGAAAAGATGTATCTGAAACGGATCTGAGCATTTCTTTTATATACAAAATGCCGCCAGTCACGGCGACATTTTCTCGGGACTTAAGTCCCGATACATAACATTCTTTCTTGTTAACTTCATAACATCCCCTCCGCTTCTCTATAAAAAGTTTTTTACTCCAATCTCTTGATTCTATCATCCCATAAATTAATTATAGCTGAACATACTATTCTTTTCATTCCTACCAGCGAAAAAAACAGGAACTACTCATAATGAGATTTTTTGTGAATAATACCTTAGCGTACGCGTTTACATTAATAAAAATCAGTAGTATAATAGAAACAATTGACGGCTATGCTTCTTAATGAGCAGTTCTATCTATAGCTTTTTATAAGAGCTATACAGAAATCCTGCCATTGGCAGCCTTACTGCATACTAAGCATGCAAAGCCGGTAAAGAGACGGGCGAAGTATTATCTTCGTCCTCCTTCTTGAACAGAAAAGATAGGGAGATGTAAAGATGACTAAAATTGATATTATTTCCGGTTTCCTGGGGGCTGGAAAAACCACACTGATCAAAAAATTGCTCCAGGATGCGTTTAAGGGCCAGCAGATTGTTTTGATTGAAAATGAATTTGGCGAAATCGGAATTGACGGCGGTTTTCTGAAGGATGCCGGCATTGAGATCCGGGAGATGAACTCCGGGTGTATCTGTTGCTCTCTTGTGGGAGATTTTGGCACCGCTTTAAAAGAGGTTACGGAAAAGTATACACCTGACCGTATTATTATTGAACCCTCCGGTGTGGGGAAGCTCTCCGATGTGATTCACGCAGTGGAGAAATTGGATGCTGAGGTCGTCTTAAACAGCGCCATAACGGTTGTGGATGTATTAAAATGTAAAATGTATCTCAAAAACTTCGGGGAATTTTTTAAAAACCAGGTGGCTGCGGCCGGCACTATTATTCTGAGCCGCACGGACACGGAAAAGGCTGATTCAGAGAAGATGGAGACCGCCATCTCTCTGATACGCGACATAAATCCAAAGGCAACCATTATCACCACCCCTATAGAGCAGCTGGGAGGTCAAAAGATACTGGATACCATCGAGGGCAAAAAAATTGAACTATCCAATGCGGAAGAGGAACATGAGCATGAGCACCACCATGAACATGGAGAAAACTGTACTTGCGGCTGCCATGATCACGAGCATGAACACCACCATGAGCATGGAGGAAACTGCACTTGCGGCTGCCATGACCACGAGCATGAGCACCACCATGAACATGCACACCACCACGCGAACGAAGTATTCACCAGCTGGGGCAGAGAGACAGTTCGCAAATACACTTCCGATGAAATTAAAGAGATTCTAAAAACATTGTCGGATGATGCTTCCTATGGCACCATTCTAAGGGCAAAGGGAATGCTTGAGGATGGAGACGGAAAATGGACCTATTTCGACATGGTTCCCGGCGAGTTCGAAGTCAGAAGCGGAAGCGCGGAGTATACCGGCAGAATCTGTGTCATTGGTTCCAAAATTGATGAAGAGAAACTGGAACAACTATGGTTTGGGCGTTAAGGACAGGGTGAGGTCAAATGAGTGATTTTAATATTTCAACGCCGGTATATCTGGTCACCGGTA
The DNA here is from genome assembly GCF_058119865.1 of Ruminococcus sp. 8Y-12. Classification (NCBI taxonomy): domain Bacteria; kingdom Bacillati; phylum Bacillota; class Clostridia; order Eubacteriales; family Oscillospiraceae; genus Ruminococcus; species Ruminococcus sp. 8Y-12. The sequence continues at coordinate 3,935,629 of NZ_CM176623.1, forward strand.
TGCTGGAGAGCGGCAAAACTTCTTTCCTGAATTTTACTGTACGCCAGGATTATTTTCAGATTGAAGAGACAACCCTGCTGATTGCCTGTGAAGAGGGAGAAGAAACCTTCGATGAGAAGGATTTGCTGAAATACAACACGGTTCTGGAAACAATAGAGGAACCGGAAGATTTTACCTTTGAAAATTTAAGAGTGCTTCACCGGAAGTACCATCCGGACAGAGTGCTGTTGGAATACAATCCCCTCTGGGGTGTCAATAAACTGCGCGCTATGAAGCTACCTCTGGGCTGGGGCATTGCCCAGGAGATTGTTATCATAGATGGCGGCAGCTATCAAATCTACCGCAACAATATGCAGTCCCTGTTCACTGAGATGGCTCAAAATGCGGACATGGTTTTATTTAACCGCTGCAAACAGGAAGACCCGCTGGCTAATTACAGACGTGGCATGAAAGTGGTCAACCCTTCCTGTGAGATCAGCTTTGAAGATGAGAACGGCGAGTTGATCGATCTTTTTGCAGAGGCTATGCCCTATGATCTGAATGCGGAAATCATTGATATTGATGATGTGGATTATGGTATATTTTATGTGGATATGAATGACAATCCGGATAAGTATTTGGGAAAGACGGTGAGATTTAAAGCCTGTGTCATGAAGAGTAAGCGGAAAGAAGCCGACTATTTTGTTCCCGGCCGTCGGGCAATGACCTGTTGTGCGGATGATGTACAGGTAATCGGCTATATTTGTAAAACTCCTCTTGCTGCAAATCTAAAGCATGGCCAGTGGATTCAGGTTACTGCCAAGGTCACCTTTGAGTTTAATAAAATATACAGGGAAAAGGGACCCGTCTTGTACGCAAAGCAAATTTCTTCCTGTGATGCCCCGCTCGATGAAATGGTTTACTTTAACTAGTCTTATTTGGCGGCAGGATTTTGACAAATGATCCTGCCGCCCAAATATTATTTTAGTTCATCCACTACCTCCACGTGACTGGATAGTATAAATGCTTTGGAATCTTTGTACTGCGATTTCCTTTTGCTGCGTTGATTTGTCCTTGTGTGAGAAAAACCGCTTCCTCCAAATCAGCGCCCGTGAAATTGGTATCTCGTGTGTCAGCTCCTAAAAAGATCGTCCCATCAAAAATGCAGTCTGAAAAATCAGCGGCGATCAATAGCTTTGTACTTAAATCCAGACCGCTCATATCTTTCCCCCTGAATTTCTTCCCAATAAAGTCTTTCGGACAAGAGAAATCTTTACGATTTTCTTTACCGTGCAATCGCTTGCATATTTCTTTCAGGACATCGTTCGCTTTACTTCTATATTCCTCTATATTAAAAGATAATATTATCTGAGGTGAATTATTTGTAATTCTGACATTTTCCTCTATCAATTTTTGAATATCTCCCGAAAACGAGTCAGCAAAAATAAGTAATGATGCCTCCGTCAAAAAATACCTGATTTGGTATAATTGGAATACAGCTGTAAATACATCAAAAATTTCTTTTGATTGCTTTGGAAGCTCGTTCCATGTTTTTCTCTTGTATACAATTTCTGTCACTTGATTCCCTGCTCCAAAACAATCATAGCCAATACAGCCTCGCATTTTCTTTGCCTTGAGTTGCGAGTGTATCTTGCATTGATAGTTTTTCAGAAGATGCATACAAGGTTCCCCTGCAATCTTATCCTTTGGAAAGCCATCTGTTTTTGAGAAAAACAGTGCTGTACAGCATAATCCTGAACATTTCGAACAGTCAGACTTCATTGGTTTCCATAATTTATCATTTTTCTTATGCACTATCATATAGTTTATCCCTTATATCCTTTCTACTCTCCGGACAAATCCAGTTTCATATAAATTGAGGAATCCATGGGACTGTCATTGTAGCTCGGGATCTCATAAAAGCCATACTTTTTGTACATATGCACTGCGCTTTGTAAAAACGGCAAAGTGTCCAACAGCATGTGCGCATATCCAATCTCCCTGGCATCGCTGATAATTCTCTGTATCAGCAGATTGCCTATATGTTTCCCGCGAAATTTAGGCCTAACATAAAGCCGTTTCATTTCACAATTCTGAATGTCTATTTTTTTTAGCCCAATACACCCTGCCACTTCCTCACCGCACAATGCCAAGTACAGCCGCCCGTATGGCAGGCCGTATTTCTCTTGCAGTTGTCTCAGCTCTTCATCATAATTCTGAATGTGCAGATAACGTTCAAAGGTAGAATCACCCTTGATTAACATATCCGTATACTCGGTAAATAACTCGCATACTTCCCGCTGGAAATCATATGCAGGTACTATTTTTATACTCTGTGATTCCATCCGTTGTTTTTGTGTGTCTTGATTCATTTTGTTTTCCTTTCACTTCATCTAAAATAATCGTTTCCCATTTAGAATATCTAGCCCCATCTCTTTTGCCCTGCTCGTCTGTTTAAACGGATTTATCTTTTCCACTTTACCATTGCATTTAAAAAGCGAGCCTGTGTTTTTGAACCAGAATGTCACATTTGCCTTTACACATTGTTCATGGATTTTGAGTATCCATTCGTAATCACATTCTCGTGCCGCTCTCCCAGTTTCACCTCCCACTGTAACGTGCTCCACTCCATGAAGATAAGGCGTTAAATCTATTGCTTCTAAAAGCGGAGCGCAGGCAATAAAGCGCCGCTTTATTGGATAGGACAAAAAGAGTGGAAGTCTGTTATCGGCTAATTGCTGATTTTCAACAGTACATCCTATATTCACATTGTCATATCCTGTGCCCCAATCATCTGGAAGTGAAACAAGAAACCGGTCAATCCGCTTTGTCAAAATTAAAAACTCTATATCCTTTCTCTCCCTGATCATAGCCCATACTTCTTTACGCCATTCATCTGCTTCCGGCAAAAAAAAGTCGGTTGCAAAACAGGTCGCAAGTATTTTATTTCCTTTAATATTGTAATCGCCTTTTGCGTTCGTTCTGATGGGCCAATCAAATTTATCTGTTTTTTGTATGGTATTTTGGCCATAGCGTTTCGCATATGGTCCATAAAAATAACAGTTTGTGCAGCCATCGCTTATCTTGTAACAGCCGGTCCACGGTTCCCAGTTCATAAGCATCCTCCTTGTCCGGCTATCCAAGCCGGGATTGGTGTTACCTTCACTTATTCACACAACTTTCAATATCAGAAATCCATTGTTTAATAATCAGGCTATTTTCCTGCAACTTCTCTCTATTTTTCTCAAAGCTCTGTAATAGCTGATATTGGTGCTGCCAATATCCACACAGAGCCTTTAATAGATCATAATCGTCGGTAGACAAAACCCCTTTGCCTGTCTCCATAGCTTTTATCTGGGCATTGACTTCATCTGCCGACTTCCCAACACTTTTCTTAAAATCCCTCAGTACCCATTGCCTTTCAAAAATGTTCCTCTCCTTCCAGCCACGGTATTGCTCCTCATACGTTCTAATTACTCTTTTTAGAGTTTTAAAATCACAGCTTTCATAAGATTGGCTTTTATGATCTGCTCCATTGATTACCTGTATGGAACCAACCTCCTGACCATTGTATTTTTCCGCATACAATACTGACAAAGCAAAACCAAGGGCGGCATCTTCTTTATCTATAATATGATCTTGATTCATCCTGTAAAATTCCTCTAAGGAAATGTTCATATTCTGGGCAACAATCTCAATTGAACGCATAGCGGTTTCCGTTTTTACCAAGCCTGGGCTTATGGTGTATGCGTAAATTCCAGTGCCTTCCAACTCCATAGACAACGTATTGCTCAATTCAACCTGTGCTGTTTTGAATATTTCATATGCCCCCATGTGAGCGATTGCTCCGGAACTTGATACAAATACGAAAATCCCTGAATTTCTTTGCTTCATTATATCTAAAAAACATTTAACCAACAAAATGGGGGCTTTCAAATTTACAAGGTATCCATTATCCCATTCACTGCTGCTGACTGATCCAATATCGCCTAAATGTAACGCTGCAGCATTGTTAAAGACAATATCGGGGCAGCCGAATTTATTCAACACATATTCTTTCATTTTAAATATGCCGCTCTCGTTTGCCAGATCAATTTGATAAAACTTTGCGCTGCCTTGGGCAATCAGATTTAGTTGCTTTTCTGCACTTTTCCCTTTTTCTTCATTCACTTCTAGGATGAGTACTTTTGCACCCATCACAGCAAAGTATTTGGCTGTTTCTAATCCAATTCCGCCGCCTGCCCCTGTTATTAAAACAGTTCTGCCGGACAGTACATTTTTAAAATTATTTATATTCATTTACCATATCTCCACTTATTTAAGTAAAACAGCTCTGCTTTCCATATTTCATGGGACAGACAGTCCTGCAAGTGTTACAGTCTACTGTATCATACCCGCGATCCGTTTTCCGTAAGTATTCTGTCAACACAACAGCTGATCAACCTTTCCCTGATTGATCGCCTGAGCCGGACAGACTTCTGTACATTTTCTACAACCATTGATACAGATATTTTCACACGGTTTATCTGACGGAAGCTCGAGTTCAAAAAGAATTGCACCTATCGTCAGCAAATTTCCATACTCAGGGTTAAGCAGCAAACCGAGGTTCAACCTTTGTTAAACCTTTGGGGAGTGCAACACCAAATACAATCACTGACTTACATTCCTCAAATATATCCGCAGGAGAAAAACCCGCCGGTGCTTCTTCAAATTTTTCTATACCTGCAATGCCGCACACGTCTGCGCCGCATGAAAGAATTATCTGTTTTACATCGCTCTCCATAAGTGTATCCCTTTCATTTTCTAAAAATATCAATTGCATGACTTGTAACGCCCAGCAAATCCTGACGCTCACAAGTAGCAAAATGATATTTCAAATACATATCAAAGGTTTCATCATCCATACCATCCACAGCCTCACGCATAAATAAGGCGCATCCATCTGATGCAACATAGTGCAGCCGTGATACAGGAAATACAGACATCAAGTCATCGATGTTTTCTTTTCGAACAAGCTCAAACAAATCCTTTGGCTCAGATTTGGCGGCAAAAGTCTGGGGGTCAAGCAAGCCCTTTTCAATATATTCTGCTACACTGATATTACCACGGCAAAACCCTTCGTCAAGCAAGCAGCCATCGGATATGACATAGGCGGCAAAAATCACGCCTCCCTGCTTTGTTACGCGGATAGCCTCACGCAGAGCCTTCCTTTTATCTTCCACACTGTAGAGATGATACAGCGGACCTAGCAGCAGCGTGATATCATACTCATTGTCATGGAAACCGGACAGATCCATTGCGTTGCCCTGGGTGATCGTTATGTTTTCTTCCGGCAAGGTATTCTGACGAAAGATCTCTATATTGTGCTCTATCAATTCCACTGCGTCTACGGCATATCCCTGGCGCGCCAGCGCGTGTGAATACCGTCCCGTCCCAGCACCGATTTCGAGTACACGGTCACTGCTTTTTATGTATTTTTCAATATAATGCATTGTGGTGAGAAACTCAACGGAGCCATGCTTTGACGCAAGCCGTCCATCCTCATCATAGTGATTGTACAGGTCATTTAAGTACTGGTTTGTTTCCATGTGGCTAATCCTCCATTCATAAATTTTGTTTAGCAGTCAGTAATTCCTTCAAACGATCTTTCTTTTTGATATGTAATATTGTTTACCCGCTCTGTGATCCAAATCTCATCATCCTTGATCTCTAATGCATACCCCTTTATCACTAGCTTATCAAACCTAGCCCAACTATCATCCGGCTCCGATGCTGTCTGCTTTTTCTTAGGAAAACGGATAGCGATATCCTGCCATTCCTTCTCTGTATAGAATTTTATATGACCGTCTTTTCTCATCTGCATATATGAATCCACAAATCGTTCCGTCTCCTCCTCATTCGGTGCCGAATCAGCTAAAAAAACATTCCGTTATCCTTCAGTACTCTGTTAATTTCCTGAAAAGTATCAATGATAGCAGAAAAATGGTTCAGGGTATATCGTGAAACCGCCAAATACAAAACGCCATTTTGACATATCTCTATTCATTATATTTCGTATATCCAAACTATGCAAGCCATAGACTGATACAAATTATTTCCTTTTATTATACAGAGGACGGTCCAGCATACAACTGAACCGTCCTCTCAACCTCGTATCTATGGTCACATCTCTTTACTCCAACATTTACACTGTTCAATGCGTTTACCGCCGTCTCCCTGCTTTTCGTCGTAGGCAAATTGTTTCAGCAGGGCGCAGGGAAACTCACCGCACTGCCCGCAATGGTCATGTTCCCTGGATTCGCAGCTGCTTTTGACCGGGCAGCTATCCCCCCAAAACGGCTTGTCGATATGTATACAGCCCTGGCATCCCATCTGCTCTTTGTACCCGCATTCACTGCATAAGATGCCACATCTTGATTCTATCATAAGTGAAACCTCCTTTTTATGCTGATTATAGCAATTGGAACATGACAGCTGTATGTCATGTCTCTTGGTATCTTTGCAGCTGTTCCTCTTAAGATTCCTTTTCTTTTCTACTGCAAAGCTTTCAAAGCATTTTCCTCATATTCTTCTAACGCAGAGTAATATTTTTCTGCCTGTTTCTCTGATATACGCTCAACATCAGTAATCTCTCCCGCCACGTCTCTCACTACCGACAGACTGACCGTTCCATCCTGATCATACCAGTATGTCTCAAAGGAACCATCCAAAAGCATATCTGCAAGCAGTTTCACACGCTGGCCGTTGTAATTCAAAACATTACCGTCTGTTGAAGGCTTTACGCCGTATGCCTCATATTGCTCATATTTATTGGAGCCTTTCCTATCTATTGCTGTCTCTTTTACGTTTTCTTCTGTCTCTTCAATCTCTTCTATCTCTTCGGCCTCTTCTGTGTTGTTTCCTGTATTGACATCGCCTGCAAAGAAAGCGGAACGATACTCTTTTGCTTTGCCCTGGGATATAGGTTCCATGCCAGTAATATTGCCGGACGCATCGCGGATAACACACAAATCAAGAGTCCCTTCTTCATCTAAAAAGAATGCCTGGCTGTCAGAATGTTCATCCACAAAAAGTCTTACTCTCTGTCCATTATACAGTAACCTTTCACCGTCATCTGAGATTCCAATTCCAAATGCCGAATACATTAAATAAATTTCAGGGTCAGGCAAAAATTTGTATGCAAAGGTAGAGTCAGGTGAAACCGTTCTAATTTCCTGAATCTCTTTTCGAATACTTGTGGGCGGTTCCTGCGTTTCCGCCTTAGCCGAGAAGGCAAAGAACATCCCAAAAGTAAAAATGATTACGCCGCAGAGAATGGAAAGCCCTGCTTTTTTCTTGCTCATATCCATAATTGAAAAAATTCTGTCTTTCATACCTTTTTTTCCTCCATAAAAATGAGACGATAACGCTGTTTTTCGTTTCGATTGATATCTGATCACACTGATAATTGTTTCACAATAATACTGACGTGTGTCTGCCCCCGTACCGCGTACAACTTCCTCATCGCAGGACAATTCACATTGAACGTCAATTGCTTTAGCCATTAAGTAAACGAAAGGATTAAACCAATGTACTGCGTTTGCAATCAATATCAAACATTTATACCATAGGTCTTTTCGCTTGTAATGAACAAGTTCGTGCTTTAGGATGAAACGAAGCTCTTCCTCCGCAAATTCTGCCTTCGGCAGCAATATGCAGGGTCGTACAAAACCTATCAACATGGGACTCCCGATGCTGTCACAGACCTGCAGATTAATATGATCTGTCAAACCCATCTGTGCTTCTAAGTTTCGGAACAGGGTCAGCGTTTGTTCATCCGTAACGTTTTCGCTCCAGCGCGACGTCAGTTTTAAAAAGCGGCAATGTTTGATGACATGGTAAGCAAGAAAGATTAGAATTCCTGCTATCCATACTGCCGCCACAATCTGCCACAGTGACTGACCGGGTACAGCAGCTGGGAGCACATTGTCAGCGGGGGTGTGAAAGGCAGCAGGAGACCCGTTCCCTATTCTGATGATAGGCGCTGCTGTACTGTTTTGCATATCCACTTTGATAAGAGCATTGGGAAACTGCGGCCGAAAAGGTATCAGCAGCCCAGCCACAAGGACGAGCCATGCGTAATAACAGCCTTTTACAGAATAGCGCTTTACTAAAAGCGGTGTCACTGCCATATAAAAAAGTGCAATTACCGTCAGGGTAACGGAACATATCAGAAGCATAACCATAAAACTCTGCATTCTATTCCCTCCGTTCTTTTGCCCACTGAAGCAATTCGTCAATATCCTTTTCCGACAGCGCTTTGTCCGCATAAAGCGTATTTACAAGATTGAAAAAAGAATTGTTATGATACTGCCTCATAAAGTTACTTGTCTCAAACTTTAGATAATCCTCCTTACTTACCAGGGGATAGTATATGCGCTCTTTTCCCCTTTTATCGGTACTTAAAAATCCCCGCTCCACCAACCGAAGCATTAGGGAAATGACAGTCTGTGCCTTCCAGCCCTTATTATTTCCCAGCTGCTCCATAATAATGTTGGTTGTGATGGGCGGGTCATTCGCCCATACCACTTTCATAATGTCAAACTCCGCGTCCGGTAATTTTTTCATCCGTTCCATATTATCATCTCCTTTAAGACAATTGTCTATAATTTGATTCTACATCTGTCTAATTTAAATGTCAAGCTTTATTCGGCATTTGTAGAAAATATTTAATTTATAGAATCTCTGCATTGACTTTCCCCCTAGGGCAAGGTGTACTATATAGTGAGACATAAAAGTATTAGGAGGAACACAATGTTATCGATTGGAGAGTTTTCGAATATATGTAAAGTTTCCACAAAGACACTCAGGTACTATGCCGAAATAGGGCTGTTGCTGCCCAATGAAATCAACCCTGAAAATGGTTACCGTTATTACTCAATCGAACAGTTGGAAACCATGTTAATGATTAACCGCCTGAAATCTTATCATTTCTCATTGGAGGAAATCAAAGCCATACTCTGTTCAGAAGAAATAAGGGAGGAAAAGCTTTTCCGGGAGCTCACGCAAAAGAAAAAAGAGCTTGCTGACCAAATAGTGCAGGCACAGACTACTCTGAGTCAGCTAAAAGAGGATCTATCTGTTTTGAGTCAAGGCAAGTCTCTCCTGTCTTATATGGATGATATCGACGTTCAGTTAGTTGAGGTACCTATGATGCGCATCCTTTCGATCCGTAAAATGATACAGGAATACGCCTTTGCAGAAGAATATCCCCAGTGCTTTGACAGACTTTTTAAAAGAATACGGGACCACCGCCTTACGGTACTTGCACCGCCAATGGTACTTTTCCACAGTGAGGAATATACGCCACCCGGTTTGGATACCGAATTTGCAGTTCCGGTGAAAGAGTTTGTAACTGGTACGAGAGATTTCTCCCCGGGGCTGTGTTTAAAGACAGTTCTTTATGGTTCCTACTCCCAACTGCCATCTGTCTATGCAAAGCAAAGGGAGTGGGCAGAAAAAGAGGGCTATGTGGGGACAAATGCTCTCTATGAAGTCTATGTGACAGACCCCTCCCAGGTTTCCGATGAGAGTGCGTTCGTAACAGAAATATATTTTCCGGTCAAAAAGAAACCCTTAAACACATCACAGATGGAGGTATAGTATATGGATATCAAAAAGATAACAGAGCTTGAAGACAAAATTTTGAACGATTACAGCAATATAGCAGGTATTGTTGTATCTAAAGATGGGAGAGTGAATTATGAGAAATACTTTAATAACTGTACACCGCAAAGTCGTATTCATGTTTATTCCGTGACTAAGAGTATTCTCTCCCTACTGATCGGAATTGCCATGGATAAAGGGTACATCAAGGATGTTAACCAGAAAATATTGGACTTTTTCCCGGAATACAATGTCACAAAAAATGAGGCAGTTATACAGAATATCACTCTAAAAAATCTCCTGACCATGACCGCCCCCTACAAATATAGAGACAACGTCCCTTATACTGAGTATTTTACCAGCAGTGACTGGGTAAAGTTTTCGCTGGATCAGCTGGGAGGCAGGGAGCAGATTGGAACCTTCCGATATACACCTCTGATCGGGCCGGATATTTTGTCGGGTATTCTTGTGAAAGCTACCGGAGCATCCGTGTTTGACTTCGCATCAGAGCATTTATTCTCTCCATTGGATATCACAGTGGAACGGCCTATCGTCTTTCACAGCAAAGAAGAACAGTTTGCATTCAATGAGTCCACAACCATCAGCGGCTGGGTTGCCGACCAGGCCGGGGTGAACGCGGGAGGCTGGGGACTTACGCTCTCCCCTGTGGATATGGCGAAAATCGGTCAGCTTTACCTGAATGATGGGATATGGGAAGAAAAGCAGATCGTGTCTGCGAAGTGGATGGATGAGAGTATGTCTGAACACAGCTTTTGGGACGAGCAGGGCCTCTCCTACGGCTATCTGTGGTGGATTGTGGATACCCAGGAAAAGGCCTGCGCTGCAATGGGAGACGGCGGAAATGTGATCTATTTTAACAAGAAGAAAAATCTGGTTATCTCCATTGCCTCCCTCTTTGCTCCCAATGTGAGTGACAGAATTGAGCTTATTAAAAATTTTATTGAACCGTTATTTTTGCGGGAATCTTGACCGATTCCCGCGTTAACTTTATCCACGTTTCTCATACACCTGCTCATAGCCTTCGTGTTGATGTCTTACACTCCCACGCCATCATACTTAACTGCGATCTCCCTGCTGAGTTTATCCAGGAAAATTTTACTGTTTATATACATTTTTTTCTGTTTTTCTTATTATTGGAAATCAGATACCCATTGCTTTTAACATTGCATTTGCCTACAACGGACAAATATTTTTTGCGGCTGATTTTCCTTCCATTAACTGTAAATGTTCTTTTATTAATCAGTTTGTCTTCATTACCTTCTGCATAGAGTTTCAGTTTCCCCTTTTTCATGTGATAAACATCATTTCGATATCCCAAAAATCCGCCATTCCAATCAACATGTAAATGATTTTTATTGCACGCATAAATGGTATAATTCCCTGCTGCGTTACAAAAAGCCTTAATGCTACTTAATTTTCCATTAAAATCCTTTACTCGAACCACTCTTTTATTTTTGTATGTATATATAAACGCATAATTTTGTTTATAGGCTACATTATACCATGTGATTAGCTCAGGAATCCCATTCTTATCCAGGTCTGTAATTAGAAAACTTGCTGCCTTTTTGTAACTCTCTTTATTAGTATGCCTGAAATTCCCCTCTACAACTTTAAACTTTGATTCATTTTTTGCTAGATAAGATCTATAAGCTTTACAAGCCTTTTTCCACTTTGTATTAGCTGCATTTACATTTATTGTTGAGGAACATAGAGTAAAAATTACTAAAAATGTAAAAAAGAATATTATACCTGTGCTATTCTTGCTTATTTTTCTCATATCTTTCTGCTCCTTTTCTCTTTCATAATTAGCAAACAACTCACAACATATTTTTTAACTTTAATGCGTCATAAAAGCAACTATTTCTTACTCACTCACCCTTCCAAAATAAGCATCAATCCCATCCGCAATCCCCGCAGCCATCCTCTCCTGGTATTCATCACTGGCCATATTTTGGTCTTCCTCTGGATTAGTCATATATCCCAGCTCCACGATAGTTACGGGAACCTGGCTCCAATTGTTTCCGGTCATGGTGTCGGTCTCCCAGACCCATCCCTCGGATCTGTCCGTTTCCGAGAGCAGGTGCTGCAGGATGCAGTCGGACAGACGGCGGCTGTCCTCATATAGGCTGCCTATATACGGATTTTCTGCTGTGGGGCAGATGGTCATTCCTCCGCTTATGGAGGAGTCCTCTGATCCGTTGGCGTGGATTCTGACCAGAATGTCAGACCCGCTGTTGTTGGCCACGCTTGCGCGTTCCACATTTCCCACAGGAACGTCATTGCTCTCCCTGGTCATGCAGACCTGGTAGCCTCTGCTCTCAAGCTCCTCCTTCAGCTTTTGGGAAACCTGAAGATTCAGCTCATACTCCCGAATCCCGGTTACACAGCCTGTAGTTCCGCTGGAATCCTTTGCCTTCTGCTCCGAAGCCCCCGGTCCGATCGGGTCAGTTCCCTCTGCGGCCACACTGGAATGCCCGGGATCAATGGTTATCTTGTATCCATTCTCCGCAGCCTCCTCCTCTGAGAGATCCATGTATTCCGCTGCTGCATACAGCTCTCTGTCGTCATAGGTGACCTTGCACCACTTTTCATTTGCCCAGATACAGTAGAGCTTGCTTCCTTTTTGGATGATCTGGTAGATGGCTGCGTCAGTGGAAGGAGCTTCCCTCAGGTTCACATTGTCCGAAACCGTGATCTCCCGACCAATCTCTTGCTGCCCTGCATCCTTTTCCTCTGCTTCTATGCCACTCTCCCGCTCTGTGCTGTTTTCTGACTGGCTTTCCGACTCTGTCTGTTTTTTCTTCTCAGGCTGTTTCTTCTTTTCTGTCTGGCCCGTTGTCTCCTCTTTGGCTGTCCCGGAAGCATCCCGTTTCCCACTATCTCCTGCCTGTTGGCTCTGAGATATGGATTCCGTCTCCAGAGCAGAGTTTTCCGAACTTGTATCTCTCTTCTTTCCGCACCCTGATAACAGAAGCGCCGCAATCACCATCCATGTTATCACTGCTGTTTTTCTTTTTCTTGTCATCTGATACTCCTCTTTGTGCAATCTCTGTGAAACTATTTTACCCCCAGCGGACAAAGAACATCCACTGAGGGTATTATACTAAGATTTTGCGAGTTACGCAATCGATTCCTGGGGAAAAACATTCTCACAATTCTAATATCGCTTTATTTTTTTAGAGGGTGTTTTCTCAAACTCCTCCTCTCGGACTTTAAGTCCGTGAATCCTCTTATAGGCCGGAAGACCTTGGTTATACTCATCGATTACTTCCTGAAGTCTTTGAGTTATTTCTTTGATATGCTTCTTTTTTACGTAGTCCTGATCCGGAAAAACCTCGGCCTCAATGACTGAGTCTTTTTCCCTTACAAGCACCTCCTGGACCAGGGGGGACTTTCCAAGTTCATTTTCCAGCTCCTCTGGACTTACGTTTTCTCCGTTTTTCAATATGATCAGATTTTTCTTGCGTCCTGTGAGAAAGACAAAGCCATCCTCATCCACATACCCCAGATCCCCGGTCCGCAGCCAGCCGTCCGTCAGTGCTTCCTCTGTCTCTTCGGGCATTTGGTAGTATCCAAGCATGACGCTTGTGCCTCGCACCCAGAGTTCTCCGTCCACGGTCCTGGCCTCACAGTTGGGCAACAGTTTGCCCACCGAACCTGCCTTTGAGGCCCACTCCAGGTTTGTACTGATGACAGGGGAGCACTCTGTCATTCCGTACCCCTGAAGTACTGTGATACCGTACTGTGCAAAGGCATCCACCATCTCCGGAGGGAGGTATGCTCCTCCGCTGCATATAGTCTTTAGGTTTCCGCCAAAGGCTGCTTTGGCAACCATCTTTTTGGGAAGGATACCTGTGGATTCCTTCAGTTTCTTGTACACGGACTCAATCACCATGGGAACCAGCAAAACAATCTCTGGCTTAAACAGCTTCATATTTCTGGATACGTGCATAATGGAGTCATTGATGCAGATCACCAGTCCTATGTAGATTCCCTTCAAAATATCCATGGTAAAGCAATAGGCATGGTGGATGGGCAAAAGCGTCATGGATACGGTTCCAGCCTGTATCTTCATGTCCAGGCTGGTAGCATTGTCTGTCAGATTTCTGTGAGTGAGCATCACTCCCTTACTTTTTCCAGTGGTCCCTGAGGTAAACAGTATGGCGCACATTTTGTCAGGGTCCAGTTCGCAGGAAAAGCTTCCCTCATTTTCCCGGATGATCTCCCAGAGCGACTTTGTATCCTGGGTATTCTCCTCCGCCTGCATGCAGATCATATGGCTGATGCCAGGGCAGGTCTCCCTGGCCAGCTTTGCCGCATCCTTTCTCAGGCTGTCATACATCAGCACACTGATATCCGCCCGGTTTAACAGATCACACAAATCTGCTGCAGGAAGGCTGGCATCCAGGGGCACTGCCACACAGCCGCTGTTGACAGCCCCAAAGTAGCTGATGATCCACTCGTAGGTGGTCGGGCCGATGACTGCAATATGTTTCCCCAGCATATTCAGAGACGAAAGTCCTCTGCTCACCGCCTCACTGTCTTTTTTGAGATCCTCATAGGTCTTTGTCACGATTTCTTTTTTCCGCTTGTACCGGAACGCAGGGTTTGCTCCATAACTTTTTGCCGCAAAATCCACAACTTCCTTCATGGTGCTGATTTGGCTGTTCATTCGATCCCCTCCTAGTCTCTGAGACTTTCAATATAGCGAATGGCCTCTCCAACTGTAGTGATATCAGCCACTTCCCGCTCCTCCACCTCAATGTCAAAGGTATCCTCCAATTCACCTACCATGCTCATGAAATCATAGGAGGTAAATCCCAGATCTTCCACAAACCGCGAATTCTCAGTAATAGTATTTTGGTCCACCTCTACATACTCACAAATCATATCTCTCAGCTGTTCAAACATCTTTTTTTCCTCCTCTACACCGCCTCAATAATCTCTCCAACTGTCATTTCCGGATTTTCAATACCCTTAAACAAAATACGGCACAAATAATAGTACAAATATTCCAGATTGTGGTAGGTAACCACCCCAGTCTGGTGCTCAAAGTTAAAGTTCAGTCCATTGTCTTCCGCCCGGTGCATCACTGTCAGATACAGCGCGTGGGCCGCAGCTCCGTTGCTGTACCATGCGGATTTATAGCGGATATCCTGCAGACGGTCCAGCCCTTTGTCCTTCAGGGTCAGCGGCTGGTAGGTCAGACTGAGGGGTTCATAGGTCTGTCCTGATTTCAGCCCGTAGTGCTTATTTCGAAACGCGTAGTACGCTGTGGGATCATAATTGGCATGGCGGAAAATCTTATTTTGTCCATCCCTGATCTTCAGAAGCCCTTCCATAAAGGTTTCCTTCTTATCCACAATAGTCCTGAATGGAAAACAGTGGATTCTGGTTCCCCCGCACCTCTTCTCCGCTAGAGTAGCCCTTCTGGCCACTGTGGTGTTGACGGACACGTCATCGTTTCCGTTCACCTTCTGCAGATATGTGCGCAGCCCCATCATTAGCAGACATACCATGGAAATATGGTGCTTGCTGCAGAATTCCATCAGCCGGTTGGAGGGATCTTCCTCCAATTGGAAGGTGACGATATTGGCATCTACATTGTCGGATACATTGGCAGCGGCCCGCAGATTTGGGTTATTCTCCCTCTTTCTCTCTTCCTCCAGCTTCTGGGCTCCGAAGATACTGTTGAAAATCGGTTCCGAGCCTGCGATCATCTTCTCAAAAAATACAGCATCCCGTTTCTGTGACTTACTTCCAGCTTCATAGAAAAGGTCTTTTTCCAGTTGCTCAATGTAGGAGGACATTTCCTTTGGATATTCGATGCCTTCATACTTTTTATTGCAATAGATCTCAATCACATCCTTTAAAAACAGGATCAGAGACTGTGCGTCCATAGTCATGTGGTCTACCAGCAGATAGATTCCCTGGAATCCATCCGGAGTGATGATCATGACAACGCGGTTCAGGGGAGTGTCAAAACGTTGGAACGGGATTGCAGTCCATTCCCTCATCTTATCCTCCGCATGACATTCCTGCCAGCCGGTGAAATCGAAAAACTCGATGTCTCTTACCTCCCTCTGGGCAAGATACTGGTAAACATTACCGTCCGATGCCTTTGTAAAGCGAAGACGCATGGACTCACATCGGTCATATGCCTGGTAAATCGCATCTTTTAAGGCGCCGAAGTCCAGACTCTGCTGGATGGTCAGGCTGGTGCCAATATTAAGCACCTGCTTTTTAGGGCAGTACTTCTGATAGAAGAAATGCAGCTTCTGAGCCGCTGTCAGCGGATAAAGCTTTTTCCCATTTTCGATTCTCATGCTCTGTCTCCTCCTTTTTCCAAAAACTCCGTTAACTTTTCTTCGTACTGGTCTTTCGCTTTGTAGAAACACTCTGCATGGCCGGCGCCATGCACAATCAGTATATCTTTCTCTCCCGGACAGTTGTCATAGATTTCCCGGCACATTCTGCTGGGAACGAAATTGTCTGCATCTCCGTGTATCAGCAGGACAGGAACCTGACACTTTTTCACCTCGCAAGCGCTGTTGCACTGGGCCAGGCGGTAGCCGGCCCGATCCTGAACCCACTTGTCCGCTATATTCAGGATTGGAAAAGCAGGAAGATGGTACTGGTCTTTCAATACCGAGGCGAACACATCCCAGGCGGAAGTGAAGCCACAGTCTGAGATAATCCCCTTCACAGCTGAAGGCAGCTCCAGTCCCCCGGTCATGAGCACGGTGGCGCCTCCCATAGAGATTCCGTGAAGCCAAATCTCACAGTCCTCCCCTAACCGCTTCTGCACATATTCAATCCAGCGCACAGCATCCAGACGGTCCAAACATCCAAAACCAATATACGTCCCCTCGCTGTCTCCGTGGGCGCGCTCATCCACCAGAAGCATCTGGTAGCCTCTGGACAGATAATAGTTAGAAAGACCGATATAATCGCTCATCCCCTTACTGGTATACCCATGGAAACAGATGACGGCCTTTTTTCCCCCGCTTCCAGGAAAATAGGTCCCGTGAAGCTTCAATCCATCCCAGGAACGTATCCATACATCTTCCCTGTTCTGTTCCATCATCCAGCTTTTCATCTTCTGAATCATTGGCATGTACTGGTCCCAATTGGTTCCTGCCATGTTCATGGTGCGCTCTGTTTTGGCATTCTGCCGAATCATGGTGCGCCTGAAAAAATAGGCTGCTATTCCATACTCCACAGCAGTGGCTGCCGCTGCTGTTCCCAAAATCATCTTCCACCCCTTCATAATACACTCCTCCTGTATGATGCAGTGTTTATTTGTTCCGGTCGGCTCTTTTTGCCCTTCTGCCCTCCTTAGTTTTCATCTTTTCTTCCTTCTTTGTGCAGAACTTCTGCAAAAGCAGAGCCTTGTCAAAGTCTCCCTCCACCTTCAGTTTTCCCAGAGTAAACGCTTTTATGGGGTCCATCTCTCCCTGCGCAATCCTGAGCAGCGTATCTGCTGATGTAATGAACAACACGTCCCTGTCAAAATACTCATAGGGTTCTATGGACACATGACCCTGGGAGACCTCCGCATAAAATGCTCCCTCGGCCTCCCCCTCAATATTAAATTGATAGGCAAGATGCTCCTGTATCCGGCTCACATCCGCCTCTCCAAAGATCTGTTTCGCCTTTTCTATTAATTCTTCATACGTCATAATGCGCACCTCCGACATTTTATTTGTTTTTTCGACCATTAGTCGAATTTGAATTTTCTTTACAATAACACTTTTTCGACCATCAGTCAAGTTTACATTTCTGCGGTATCATGGTACAATCATAAAATCAAAACATACACTGGAGAAATGCTTTATGCAAAACAATCAAAAAAAAGAAAAAATTCTGGATGCTATGCAGCGTTTGATGGAGCGGACGCATGCCCAGGCCATTTCCGTGAGCGATATTGCCAAAGAAGCGGGAATTGGAAAGGGAAGTATCTACTATTACTTTAAATCAAAAGAAGATATTTTAGAGGCGGTCATCGAACGTTTCTATTCCGATGCTATAGAGAAGAGTAAGAACCTGCTGGATACAAGGGATATGGATGCGCTCACAAAAATGGAAGTCATTTTCCGCACATGCCGGGACTCCTCCCTAGAGCTGCTGCGCCAGGAAGCCAATAATTTCTTCGAGCTGCAGCAGAGCGCCCTGCTCCACCAGCAGTACATCCGCATCATGATTCGCAACCTGCGACCCATTCTGGCAGATGTCATACGTCAGGGAAATCAGGAGGGTTCCATGAACTGTAAATCCGCGGAAGAAGTTGCGGAAATCGTACTGATTATTCTGACCATCAAGCTGGACAACCAGCTCTCCGGGAGTGACACGGCAAAAATCAGGAGAACTCTGGACGTATTTTCCTATATGCTGGAAACCAGCTTTCACATTGAGAAGGGAAGACTGGACTATCTGTGGTCCAACCTCTGACGCCCGCCAGGCGTACCTGAAAAGGAGCAGGCACTTCGCAAATTGAAGTGCCTGCTCCTTTATCGCTGGAACAGTAAATAATTAGTAAACGGACATATCCGCTGACACATTGATTTCGTATTCGCTGTATTAGAAAAATCTTGCTCCCATATACCCCGTCTTGCCGTCCACTCTCACCTTATACCACCCTCCCACATCCTCCAGGAATTCCACTGTGGTTCCGGTCCAGTACTCGCCGATGATCTCACCTTCGTAGCTGGGGGCTGACCTCAGATAGCAGCCTCCCTGCATAGTCTTGTAAACCGGCTCAGGCGGATCTGTCTCCTGTACGTATTCCGTCTGCTCCAGTGTGGGTACTTCTGTGGACTCCTGCTCAGGAGCCTTTGTCTGTGGCTCTGTCTGTGGCTCTGACTCCGTCTCTCTTTGTGTCTCCTCTGTCTGGCGGCTTTCCTTCTCTGTCGCCTTGGCTGTCTCCGTCTGTCTGCTCTCGCTGGCCTGAGTCTCTTTGTCCTTTGCGGGCTGCGTCACTGCCTCTGTGGCATTGGCCTTTGTATCATTATCTTTCACTGTTTTGGAGTAAATGGTGATCCCCAGTATCGCTGCCACTATAATCAGTACAATAATAACAGCCAACAATAAATATCTGAGATTGTCCGACAGCCATTCCTTAAAATTATTCATACAAATCCCCCTTATGCTGGTAAATACTTACAGGGCTGTCCTGCCTCTGCTTTCCCGTACATTTTACCACAATTTAGCTTTAAAAGGAACTGTACAACTTCTTAAATCTTTCGTAACTCCTTCCCTTATGCCCGCAGTCTGGCTTCCCTGGTAATCTCCTCCGGAAATCCCATACATTCCAGCAGCCGTATGGCATTCTGTGAATTGGCAGGTCCTGGGTGAATTTTGTAGTCAAAGGTGATCTTCCCATCTTCCATGTGTTCGGTAAAGTGATAATTCATATATCCGGTTTCCAGCATATCCAGCAGCTCCTGATCATGGGTTGCCACCACTGCCAGACAGTTTCTCTTCTCCAGATACCTCAAAACGGCTGCTGAGGCTGCCACCCTCTCTCTGGTGTTGGTCCCTCTCAGGATCTCATCGATCACACAAAGGGTCCATACTTTGTCAGATAGGCCCTTCACAATCCTCGCCAAGTATTTTACCTCCCGGACGTAGTAGCTCTCCCCGGCCGCCAGATCGTCCCGCACAGCCATGGAGGTGACCACCTTTGCACAGCACATCTCAAACCGCCCAGCAGTGCAGGTGTGAAGTGTCTGTGCCAGGATCGCGTTGAGCGCCACAGCCTTGATAAAAGTGGACTTTCCTGAGGCGTTGGACCCGGTTACCATGCAGGAATCCGTAAGATTCAAGGAATTTGCCACCGCATTCTCTATCAGGGGGTGACAGAGCTCCTCCATCATAACGCCTTTTTGCTCCGCAAACCTGGGAGTACAGTACCGGGGCAGACTCTCCCGGTATTTAGCTGCTGCCAGAGCCATATCCAGCTCTCCGATTCTCCGGTAAAGACAGAGAAATGTCTCCCTGTGCTGCTTTAACTGCTTGATAATCTTATCATAACGGATAAAATCCAAGAGCAGGGCCCCGAAGAAATAGTCATAGAGCAGTCCCTCCAGGGTCCCCGACGCGCTGGCCATCCTTCTGTTCTGTACCCGGCCGATCATTCTGGCCAATGGCCGAAAACAGTCTGCATGCTCCTTTAGATCCTGAAACCTCTCTTCATAAGCAAATTTCCCCGAATCAGTTAGTCGGACCGCCGCCTTTATCAGCCTGAGAGCCCCCTCCAGGGTATTCAGGTTCAGCTCGTATCTATATTTTTGCGCAAGATATATCAAAAGATTTACGCCAAACACAGCTACTGGAATATACAGCAGCCCCTTTTCCTGAAACACCAGGGCAGGGACAAGGGACAGCGCCAGAAGGGCTCTCATCAGTCTGTAAAACCACACATGTTCAATGGAGAATACGTCCAGATTGTTCAGAAAAACGGGCAGGAAATAGCTTCCCTCCTCCTTTCCGATTCTATAAAGAATCTTCCCAATCCTCTTTGCCTCCTCCTTATTCTCTCCTGCATAACCTATCTTCTCTTCCAGAATCTGAAGCTCTTCTGTCCCCGCCAGCCTGTGCATTCTGGCAAACAGCACCTGTTCGCCTGCAAAGGAATGACAGGTATTGATCCGCAGGTATAAGTCATCCATATCCAGATCGTTCCAGGTGATCTCATCCACAGCTTCCCCTGGAAACATCTGTTCTCCCAACTCTGTATATCCATATTTCTGTTCCTTTGTTACTTCTCCCATACTGGTCTCTCCTTTGACTTCATGAATCCTTCTGCTGGTTTCTAAATCTGTATTTTTCCAGTATCCCATATCCCAGGGTAACCAAAGTGCAGACTGTTATCTCGGTGAGGAGTATCCTGTCTACATTCCAGCGCACGCCTTTGACAAACAATATGGTGTAAAATTCACAGGTAAGCAGAATCAGGCTAAAGCAGACCAGAACAACCGCCGTCAGCCGGTCCAGAAGCCTTGGGGACGCCCACATCATATTTCTGGCTATCACAGCCCGGATCAGGGATCTCAGCAGGGTCATGGCTGCTAGGCTGAACACTGGATACAGAAAGATCCATTCCCTGGAAACATAGGATGTTGCATAAGACTCATCCCAGTTGATGGGAATCCGGTCCGGGAGCAGGAAGTAGATGCTGACTGCGATCATCAGCTGGGCAAAAAACATACCCCACAACAAAACTTTATCCTTTATGCTTGCTAAATAGCCAAGAGTATCCTTCTTCATATTCCCCTCCTGCACCCATTCGCTCTGTTCATATTTCTCCACATCCAACTTTTCATAGTCTGCTTGTGCATCCCTGGCGATTTCCCTGCAGATTGCCCGCGCATTCTCAAACTCTCCGATTCTGCCCTCCAGGCTCTCTCCCTGACACTTCATCAAAGTACACATAGAAATTGTCCCTTTCTGCAATGCCCGTATATCCTCCAGACTCACATCCAATTTGCGCAGAAACAAAATTTTTTTCAGCGTCTGTACATCCTCCGGCGAATACTCCCGGTAGTCATTGATTGGGTTTCGCCTGGGCACACAGAGGCCCTCCTTTTCGTAAAACCGGATATTGGCCCTGGTGAGCCCTGACAGCTCTTCTGCTTCTTTTATGTTCATATATCTCTCGTTACGGTTCATTCTGCACAGTGAATGCACAGAACTGTATGAACCGTAACTATCCCTCCTTTCCCTGTTATTAAACAGTATAAACTTACTTTACAGTCAAGTATTTTTATTGTATTCTTATAGTAATTGTTTAAAAGGCTGCTTCTGAGGAGGATTTAGCTATGAAATGCCCCAACTGCGGCGCCCCGTTAGATGAAAGCGTGACCTGCTGTCCCTTCTGCGGCACGCTTAACATTCCCGGCGCACAAAAGAAATACAGGAAAAAATTACAGAGTATCCAAAAAGATTTGGAGGACCTTGAGGAGGTGCCTGCAGATGTCTTGGAAGATACCTTTAAAAAGGAAACCCGGCGTACCATCAAACGGATCGGTATCGCCCTGTTCATTACCCTCCTTCTGGTTATGGCAGTCTATGCCTTCACCCGTTTTCAGGATGTCCGGCAAGCTTCGAAAGAAGCCTCCCAGCTTGCCTGGGAGCGGGCCACATTTCCAAAGCTGGATGCCTGGTATGCATCCGGTGATTACGATTCTATTCTTGAATTTATAGACAACCCGGAGGCTTCAGAATATTCTTTGTCCCGTTGGAAACATGCATCCTTTCTTTGGGCTTACCTGGACTATTCCATCATTCATGATTACCGGAATCAAAAGAAAGAGGATGTTCTCTTTTCTCTGTATGCCCTCTTTTATCTGGATTCATTTGAAAGAATGACACAAAAGGAACAAAAATTGGTGGAAGGCTATCGCAAAGAGGGTGAAAACCTGCTTTCCCAAGTATACCACATGTCAAAGGAAGCGTTAATAGAATATTATGAGGAGGAATACACGCCATGAAATGTCCTTTTTGCGGCGCTAACCTAAGCCTGGAGGATGAAAAATGTCCGTATTGCGGGACCCCAAACCCAGAAGGATGCAGACACCAGGAAAACCTGCACCATTATCAGGCGGAATTTGAAAAAACAAAACAAGATGTCTATACTACCAGTAAGCGCTTTGCCCATCTGAGCGTCAAGACAACGATTATTGCTATTCTAATTCTATTAAATATAGCTGCAATCATATTAAACAGCCGTTCCTGGGATATCTACCGGGCGGTTACGTCTGCCTCCCTGGGCAGGAACCTGCCTTCCTATGTGCAGACAATGGATGCCTATATCGAGGAGGCTCGTTATCCGGAGCTTTCCGCCTTTTATAATCAAAATAATCTCTATCTTAGAAAAGAGTTAAAAGTCTATCAGGATATATCCAATGCTGCGCAAAGCTACAGCAGTGTGATGTACTATATTGGTAATATCACTCATTTAGACAGTTCTGATACCTGGTCTCTAAAAAGCCTGGCCTCCAACCTTGCTCTTTACTTCGAGATCGTTTCTTCAGACTACTTTATGAAAGAGGACACCGGGGACTATAAGGAAAATCATAGACTGGCTGTGAAGGATATGACAGACCGAATCAATCTTATGCTTAAGACTAACTGCAGTTTTACCCAGAAGGATCTGCAACAGCTGCCTTCCCTGTCAGAAAACGGAATACAAACACTGCTGAAAAGGAGGATGAACATCCATGAGATGCAAGAAAGTGAAGCTTTCTGATATTTTGATTGTGCTTTTGTCTTTGAGCCTTCTGCTCTTTCTCTTCAGCGGAATTCATTCGCTTATGGACGAGTTTCGTGACGTTATTTCATACGATGAGCAGAGCTTTGCCTGGGATTTACAGGACCAAAACTACAGTGAAATGCTGCGCAAGACGGTAAGCAATGAGGTTTCCGGCGCAGAGGCTTCGGATACATTGAAAGAATACTATGCCCTGTCCCGCTACTATGAGGCTGCGATGTATTACAAGATGTATTCTGACAATGGACAACAGGGAAAGGCTGATTCATACGCCGAAACCATGACCCGCGAAAAAGAAAAGACAGGTTATTTGAAATCAGAGATCTCCGAAATCAATAACCTGTTATCTATAAAAGAATAATCCATAGCAGAGCTTCTACAGCTCGTTCCCGTTTTCCCTACCCTCCACAAAGGCCAGTGCATTGTCAAGAGTGGTCTCGCTGATGGCCTCCAGTGCTTCTTTCGTGAAGAATCCCTGGTGTGACGTCACCATCACATTCGGAAAGGAGAGAAGCCTGGCCATGGTAGAGTGCCCCAGAATCCGTTCCGACATATCCTCATACACACTTCCATTCTCCTCCTCATACACATCCAGGCCCACGGCAAAAAACTTTCCGTCCCGGATTCCCTGAACCAAGTCATTTGTCTTAATCAGTCCTCCTCTGGAGGTGTTTACAAGCATTACTCCGTCCTTCATCTTTTGAATAGTCTCTGTATTAATCATGTGGTAGCTGGTCTTTAGCAGCGGACAGTGCAGGGAGATCAAGTCCGATTCTGCAAGTAAATGTTCAAAGTCCACATATTCCACAAAATCCAAATCCTTATTGGGGTATAAATCATATCCGATCACTCTCATTCCAAAGCCCTGGCAGATGCGCGCCATGGCTGCTCCGATTTTTCCTGTTCCTACAATTCCCGCCGTCTTTCCGTAAAGGTTCACCCCCATCAGTCCACTTAGGCTGAAATCATTCTCACGTCCTTTTATATATGCCTTGTGCATGTGTCTGTTTGCAGTGAGTACCAGTGCCATGGCATGCTCCGCAACAGCTTCCGGGGAATAGCTGGGTACATGCATCACTGTGATACCGCACTCCTTTGCCGTGTCCAGATCCACGTTATTGTAGCCTGCACAGCGCATAAGTATCAGTCTCACACCACATTTGCTCAGGAGCCGGATTGTCTGTGTGCCCAGCTCCATATTCACGAAAGCGCAGACCGCGTCGTAACCGTCCGCCAGCATAGCTGTCTCCCTTGTGAGATTTGGCTCAATAAAGGTAAACTCCAGGTCATGATAGGGACCCTTCTCCAAAAATTCTCTGAAGAACAGCTCATCGTAATTTTTTGTTCCGAAAAAAAGTATCTGCATATTCGTAGCCTCCTCATATGAGTAGTATACCCGCATTGGGAGGGCTCATACACCGCTTCTCCCGTATATTTAAGCGTAAAATAACCCCGCACTGTCCAAAGCAGACAAGGCGGGGCATTCTTTACTCAATATCAATTTCACGATCTCTATAATAATACTTATTATCCTTCTCAGTGATCTCCCTCATCACTCGGCAAGGATTCCCGTATGCAACCACATTGGAAGGGATATCCCTGGTCACCACGCTTCCGGCCCCAATTACTGTATTCTCCCCAATTGACACCCCCGGCATAATCACACAGTTGGCCCCAATCCAGGCATTCTCGTGAATATGGACAGGGAGATTATACTGGGCCTGCTTTCTGCGCAGATTCGGCTCCACTGGGTGTGTTGCAGTACACAGCACCACATTGGGCCCGATCATCACATGGTCATCCACAAAAATTTCACAGTCATCCACCAGGACCAGGTTGTAATTGGCATAAATATGACTGCCGAAATGCACGTTTTTGCCGCCCCAGTTGGCGTAAAAAGGAGTTTCGATGTAACACCCCTCACCAATCTCTGCAAACATTTCCCGCAGCAATTCCATTTTTTCCCTACTCTGACTGGGCTTTAAATGATTGAAGTCATACACCTTATCCAAATATGCAATCTGCTGCCTCATCAGATCATCGTCATTGCAGAAATAGAGCTTTCCACTGTGGATTCTGCTGAAAATCTCGTCTATTTCCATAGTTTTGTCCTCCTCAAGCTTTTTTCTAATTACTGTTCACTCAAGTCTGAGCATTTACTGCTCAGACCGTGAGAAAATGATTCAAGGGTGCATAAATCCCATCGCCGAAGGCGATTTTGCATGGATTTATGCATGTTACTGTGAACGTGTGAACAGTAACGTTTTCTAATAATTAAAACAAAAGAGTAGATAAATATATTACTAAGAACATACTCATCTACTCTTTCCTTCTCTGTCAAAGCTGGAAAAGAGACTTGAACTCTCGACCCCTTCATTACGAGTGAAGTGCTCTACCGACTGAGCTATTCCAGCTTATCTGGCGGCCACTTATGACCGCTGACCTAGATTATTATATATACTTTTGGAGAATTTTGCAAGTACTTTTTTTAGTATTTTTCACATTCTGTACAAGTATGGTAATCGTTCAGACGGGCTGATAAGAGGACGCTTCCACCGGCGCAGGGCTATGCTTCGGGGACGCGTGCAACATTCCGATGAACTATCTGCCAACTACAACTAAGTCGTTCGGGAAAGCCCTCACGACTAAGTTTCCGTAGGCAGAGGATTTCATCTACATTAAAACGCTCGCCAATTGTCCCCGAAGCATAGCCCTGCGCCGGAGGAAGCTGTTTCCCATAGGCGGGAGGTGGTGCTCTCAGGCGATTTTCAAACAAGATTGAGGGAAGTTCTCGGTTCTAGAACACAGTCACCCGGGCGTTGGCAGCTCTCTAAGCAAACAATTTACGTGCGTTTTTAGCGGCGGGGAAATGACCGTTTACGGAAACTTGGACGCGAAGGCTTTCCTGAGCGTCCTTAGTTGCAGTAACGGTTAGTTCCCCAGAGCGTTGCACGTGTTTGCGTGAGAGCTGCCAACGCCCGGGTGACGTCCGGCTGGTAACACAAGTAACAGACCTCCCCCCACCTGAACTGTTACACAGTATGCTTAATCCCCATACCCGGAAGTCTGTGTCTCCTCCGTCTCGCTCTCCTCCTCTGTGGAATTCTCTTTTCCGTTAGAGGCCAGTTCTTCTCCGGTTCCCTGATAGTTCTCTGAGCTGGCGGCGCTGTCCTCCGTAAATCCTGTCTTCTCAATGATGTAATCGCTTCTCTCCTTTACATCTGAAGAGGGCTCATAGTCTTCATTGTCAAACAGGAAGGTGTGCAGCTGATCTACGTTTGTCTCCAGGGTTACCGGAATCTCGTCATCCCCGTTTGTTGAATGGGTGAACGGGAAACCTGTGGTCTCACCCAGCTCATAGGACAGCATATTCATTCCCATGGAGAGAATTTCTGATTTGCTGAGATTGGTTTTGATCATAGGGAATACCTTATCCATGATCTCATTGAGTGTACCGATATCTGCCTTCTTTGCCTTATCAACAATCTTTGCAACCACCTCTCTCTGACGCGCTGTCCTCTTGAAGTCATTGCCGGCTGTAAAGCGGATACGCGCATAGGAGACTCCCTGCACACCGTTTACCAGATACGTGCCCTCGCCCGGAAGGTTCTCGTATTCTTTTCCCGTTACCTTTGAAGTCTCCACACAGTAGTTGTTCAGGTGAACACATTCCTCCTCCGTAACGGTGATCTCAATCCCTCCCAGCAGATCAATGATGTCCACCAGAGCATTGAAATCTACTGTCACAAAGCTTTTGATATCCAGATCCAGATTGGTGTTCAGCATGGTGATGGCTCTCTCTGCTCCACCGTTTGCATAGGCCGCATTGGCCTTTGCGTATCGGTCATGACCGATATCCAAATATGTATCTCTGTAAACAGAGACCAGTCTTACCACCTTTGTATCATTGTTGATGCTTGCTATAATAATAGTATCCGTGTTTGTCTGATCAATGTTCCCCTCCCGGGAATCCACTCCGAACAGCGCAATATTTGTGTACCCTTTAATCACTTCATCCGTCTCAGCAGCCTGATTGATGGTTACCTTGCTGCTGTCAAGCTGTTGGATCTGTATACTGTTCAGCTTTTTGTCCAGCTGCACATAGACAAAGGCCCCTCCGCATACCAGAACGAGCAGAAACACCTCGACAATAAAAAGAGTTCTCCTCCTCCTGTATTTTTTGAATGCTGCACTTTTTTTATCTACTTGTCTTTTTCCCATTTTCCATAATTCCTATCTTATTTTATAAATCTGTCGATGGCCTTATTCAACTCTTCTATGGCCTCTGTGTCTCCCGTCTCCACTGCATCCACCAGGCAATGCTGTATATGGTCGTGCAGAATCACCTTGCCTGTATTGTTTATGGCTGCCTTTACTGCCGAGAGCTGTATCAGCACCTCGCTGCAGTCCCTTCCGTTTTCCACCATCTTCTTGATGGATTCCAAATGCCCGATCGCCCTGGAAAGCCTGTTCAATACAGCTTTCGTATTTTCGTGCGTATGGGTATGCACGTGGGAATGTGGACGGTCCTCATTGTCGTGATCATGTATATGGGTGTGCTCAAACACACTGCCATCCTCTCTCACATGCGTATGCTTGTGCGGCTCCATGTCTATTAATTATTCCTCCTTCACCTGCTTCACAGAAATATCCAACTGCCGGAATGGAATCTCTATGCCTGCTTTATCGAATTCTCGTTTTATTTTCTCCGTAATACGCCATCTGGTGGGCCAGTAGTCGTCAGGCTTTACCCAGCCACGCCAGCCCATATCCACCGAGCTCTCTGACAGATTGTCCACAAAGACCTCTATGGACTCTGTCTTTATGATGCCCTCGTCCTCCAGCAAAATCTGCTCCAGAATATCCTTGGCCTCCTTCATATCCGACGTGTAGGAGATACCCACAACCTCCCGGAGCTGTCTTTTATCCTGCCTTGAAATATTGGTGAGACTTGTGTTGGACAGGATTCCGTTGGGAACACTCACCGTCCGGTTGTCTGGCGTCAAAAGGATGGTGTAGAAAAGGTCGATCCTGGCCACTGTCCCCTCGTTTCCGTGCTCATCCTCTTTAATGTAATCCCCCAGGACAAAAGGCTTCATAATCAAAAGTATAAATCCTCCGGCGAGATTTGACAAGGACTCTTTTAAAGCCAGTACAATTCCCACACCCATGGAACCCAACAGGGCTGCTATGGATGCTTCCTTTACTCCCAGATAGGTAGTTGCGATGCTGGAAACCAGAATCACATAGAGCAGGGCTTTCACCAGAGAGTTCATAAAATGTATGGAGCCTTCCTCCAGCCCTGCCCGCACAAACGACCGTTTCACCAGCTTTAACAGAAATTTAATAATTTTACTTCCGATAAAAAGGATAACCAGTGCAATCAGAAGGCGCACTCCGAAGTCTAAGATGGACGGAAGCTTATCCTGAAAGTATTTTACAAATTGATTTACCTCTGCAGCCTGCTGCTGCAGGGTTTCTTCCACTATTGATGTATCCATATTACCTCATATTACGTGCCTTCACGTATTTTTCCTCCAGCTCCTTCTTCAGATCCTTCTTCGCTGCCTTCTTTTTGACCGGAGCTGTCTTTTCCGCTGTCTCCTTAGCCTTCTTGTTAGTGGATGCCTTGGGAGCAGACTTGGTGTAAGAGAAAATTGAGACTGCCATGGGCGGCACCTTGATGGTAATGGAATTTTCTCTGTCGTCACACTCGTCCTTCTTGGACTGTTTCAGCCTGGCATTTACCACCCCGCTGCCTCCGAACTCCTTCCGGTCGCTGTTGAAGATCTCCTTGTATTTGCCTGGATAGGGGACGCCGATCTTATGATTTTCGTATACCAGGGGGGAAAAATTGCAGACAATCAGCAGCATCTCTTCCTTCTTCCTGGTATTTCTGGTAAAGACGAGCATATTCTCATTGGCTGATATGGCGTTGATCCACTCAAATCCATCTGGATTGTAGTCCAGCTGGTAGAGCGCTGGATGCTCCCTGTAAAAGGCATTTAGGGATTTGATATAGTTTTGCATCTGCTCATGCTCCTGGTGCTGTAACAGCTCCCAGTCCAGCGACCTTTCCTCAGACCACTCAGAGTACTGAGCAAAATCCTGTCCCATAAAGAGCAATTTTTTGCCTGGATGTACCATCATATAGCCGTATGCAGCCCTCAGGTTTGCAAACTGCTGGGGACGCTCACCGGGCATTTTCCCGATCATAGAGGCCTTGCCGTGTACCACCTCGTCATGGGAGAGAGTCAGAATAAAGTCCTCGCTGTAGGCGTAAACCATACTGAAGGTCAGCTCTCCATGGCACCCGGAACGGAAGATGGGATCTTTGGACATATAATCTATAAAGTCATTCATCCAACCCATATTCCATTTGTAGTCAAACCCCAGCCCTTCCTCCTCAACAGGAGAAGTAATCTTAGGCCAGGCGGTAGATTCCTCCGCGATCAGCATGGAACCCGGGAACTTCTTCTTATATACGGAATTGAGGTGCTTCAAAAATTCTATGGCCTCTAGATTTTCATTGCCGCCATAGATATTAGCCACCCACTCTCCATCCTGCTTACCATAGTCCAGATAGAGCATGGAAGCCACCGCATCCATGCGAATGCCGTCTGCATGGTACTTGTCCGCCCAAAACAGAGCGTTTGAGATCAGGAAGTTGCATACCTCCGGCCTGCCGTAATTATAAATTAAAGTTCCCCAGTGGGGATGGGAGCCCTGCCTTGGATCCAAATGCTCGTAAAGGCAGGTTCCGTCAAAGGTCGAAAGACCAAAGGTATCTCTCGGAAAATGAGCCGGAACCCAGTCCAGGATAACGCCAATCCCCTGCTCATGCATGTAGTTCATAAAATACATGAAATCTTCCGGGCTTCCGTATCTGCTGGTAGGCGCGTAATACCCTGTCACCTGATATCCCCAGGAGCCGTCAAAGGGGTGCTCCATCACCGGCATCAGCTCCACATGGGTATATCCCATCTCTTTGACATAGTCAGCCACCATTGGCGCAAGCTCCCGGTAGTTGTAAAAGGAGCTGGCTTCCTCCGCAGGTTTTTTCCAGGAACCCAGGTGCATTTCATAGATAAATACCGGCTCTTTTTTAAAGCTCTTTTTCTTCCTGGACTGCATGTAAGCGCTGTCCGTCCACTTAAACGTCCTAAGGTCCGCGATCACAGACGCGTTTCCCGGACGCAGCTCAGCGGCATTTGCGTAGGGGTCTGCTTTCAGGAAGGTCAGTCCTCCCTTTGCCTTGACTTCATATTTATACAGCATACTTGCTTTCAGTCCGGGGACAAAGAGCTCAAAGATTCCAGAATCCCACAGTCTTCTCATGGGAAGCCTTCTGCCGTCCCAGAGCACAAAGTCCCCTACCAGACTCACACGCACTGCGTTTGGAGCCCACACGGCAAAGTAGACACCGTCCACGCCATTTATTGTCATGGGATGCGCTCCCAGCTTCTCATAGATATCGTAGCAGATCCCTGCGTTGAATTTCTTGGTCTCTTTCTCTGTGATTTGGGGCTGATAGGCGTAGG
Organism: Ruminococcus sp. 8Y-12; assembly: GCF_058119865.1. Taxonomy (NCBI): domain Bacteria; kingdom Bacillati; phylum Bacillota; class Clostridia; order Eubacteriales; family Oscillospiraceae; genus Ruminococcus; species Ruminococcus sp. 8Y-12. Next base: position 3,966,085 of record NZ_CM176623.1, read on the forward strand.
GATCAGCGTACTCCTTTACCTGGCCATTGTCGAATTCCACTTTGTAGGTATAGCCCGGAATCGTCTTTCTCGGGATCAGGACTGCAAAGAATCCCTCTTCATCCTCCAGCTCCATGGGGTACTCTCTCTTGACACCTTCCACCTTTACGGACACTTTCACCGCTGTTGGTATAAAGGTCTGTATCAGGATACCTTCCTCCGTTACATGGGGTCCCATCAGTGCATGGGGATTGTCCTCTTCTGAATATACGACTGCCTCGATTGCGGCCCAGTCCATCATTTCATACAATTTTTCATCCATAAGCGTACCCTCCTGTTTCTTATGTTTCACAGCTTTATTTTATCACAGAAGTAAAAAGGTGAAAAGTAAATCCTGCTACTATTTATTCCAAACTATGGATAAATAAACCGCTGCGCAGCTTCGGCTCAAACCATGTGGATTTGGGGGGCATCAAAAGTCCCGCATCCGCCACTGCAAACAGTTCCTCAATGGATGTGGGGTACATGGCAAAGGCTACGGCGCAGTCTGTCTGCACTCTTCTCTCCAGCTCCTGCAATCCTCTGATTCCGCCCACAAAATCAATCCTGGCATCGGTCTTGGGATCTCTGATTCCCAAAACAGGAGACAGCAGCTCTCTCTGGAGAATGGAGACATCCAGCCCTTCAACAGGATCGGTATTGCAGTACCGGGGCTTTACCTTCAGGCTGTACCACTGATCTTCCAGGTACATGCTGATGCAGCCTTTTTTCTGCGGCGATGTAGCTGTCAAAATCTCTTTCACTTCAAATTTCTCCGCCACTTTCTCCAGAAAGTCTTCCCCGGAAAGGCCATTTAAATCCCTGACCACCCGGTTGTAGTCCATGATATAGAGCTCCTCCCCTGGAAAAAGGACGGAGAGGAAATAGTTGAACTCTTCTCTTTTGCTGTATCCCGGATACGCTCTGCGCCTCTTTTCCCCAACTGCCACCGCGGAGGCTGCCCTGTGGTGGCCGTCCGCTATGTATATCTCCCCTATTGCGCCGAAGATTTCCCCAATCCTGGAAATCTCACTCTCCCGGTCAATACGCCATCCCCGGTGGGTAACCTCGTCCTCTGATGTAAAAGAAAACAGGGGCTGTCTCTCTTTGATCTCTCCCACCAGCTGATCCATATCCGGATTTCTCCGGTAGGCCAGAAAAATCGGGCCGGTCTGGGCATCACAGGCGTCCACATGACAGATACGGTCCTGCTCCTTGTCCGCCCTAGTGTTCTCGTGTTTCTTAATCAAATTGTTTTTGTAATCGTCAATGGATGCGCAGGCAACCAGCCCGGTCTGGCTTCTTCCATCCATGGTCAACTCATAGAGATAGTAGCAGGGTTTCTCCTCCCGGACAAACTCTCCATTTTCCACCATCTCCCACAGAAGGTCATGGGCCTTCTGGTAAACCGCGGGGGCGTAGGGATCTGTGCCGTCCTCCAACTGTGTCTCCGCCCGGTCAATGCGCAGGAAGCTCATAGGCTCCCTGGCTACCTCTTCCTTGGCCTCCTGGCGGTTGTAGACGTCATAGGGGAGCGCTGCAATGCGCTGCGCAAGTTCTTCCCTCGGACGGATTCCAGCAAATGCTCTGATTTCTGCCATATCTTATCTCCTATTCTCTTATATTTATTCTTGTTTTTTTTAACAGACCGGATGATTTTCTTGAAGTAATCCAGCCGTCTGCGTTTCTTCTTCCACTTTGCCAACATCTGTACATCCCTCCGTTCTGGTGCTCTTTCACACTATGCCCTAAATCGGCATCAATGAAACGGAAAAAAGCCGCAAAAATAAATTTTGCGGCTGTCCGGACTATTATTTAATCACACGAACCTTCAGTACGCCTTCCAAATTTTTGACCTTTTGGATTACTTCCTCTGTAGCCGGAGTTTCCAGATCCAGAAGGGAGTAGGCATAGTCACCCTTGCTCTTGTTTACCATATTCGCAATGTTGATGTCTGCCTCGCCGAAAATTGCGGCAAACTGACTGATCATGTTCTTTACGTTCCTGTGATTGATAGCCACACGGCACACGTGGCTGCACTCGCCCATGTCACAGCTGGGATAATTCACAGAATTTTTGATATTTCCGTTTTTCAGATAATCGATCAGTTCCTGAACCGCCATCTTCGCGCAGTTGTCCTCAGATTCCTCTGTGGAAGCGCCCAGATGAGGAATGACAATGCAGTTTCTCTCCCCCGCTGTGGTGGGGTTGGGGAAATCTGTCACATATTTCTTCACCCTTCCGTTCTTTAAGGCTTCCACCATATCTTTTTCATCTACCAGCAGATCTCTTGCGAAGTTTAAGACAACAACCCCCTCCTTCATCAGGGAGATTGCCTCCGCATTGATCATTTTACGGGTCTCATCTAAAAGAGGAACATGGATTGTGATATAATCACACTCATTGTAAATGTCCTTCACATCCTTGATGTGCTTAATGCTTCTGGACAAATTCCACGCCGCATCCACAGAAATATAGGGATCGTATCCATATACCTCCATGCCCAGATGGGTCGCTGCGTTTGCCACCTGTACACCGATTGCTCCAAGGCCAATGATTCCCAACTTCTTTCCCTTGATCTCGCAGCCTGCAAAATTTTTCTTCTCTTTCTCAGCAGCCTTTGCAACCTCTTCATTCTGGCGCTCGCCCTGAACCCAGTTCACACCGCCGATGATATCGCGGGAAGCCAGCAGCATACCGGCAATCACCAGCTCCTTCACACCGTTTGCATTTGCTCCCGGGGTATTGAACACTACGATTCCCTTCTCCGCACACTTTTCCAGGGGGATATTGTTAACACCGGCCCCGGCTCTTGCCACAGCCTCCAGATTTTCCGGAAGCTCCAGATCATGCATAGATGCGCTGCGCACCAGAACCGCGTCCGCCTCCTGAATGCTGTCCACTTTCTCATAACCTTCCTCAAACAGCTCCAGTCCAACCGGTGCTATGGGATTTAAGCATGTATACTTTAACATTTTACAGATTCTCCTCTTCAAATTTTCTCATAAACTCTACCAGCTTTTCCACACCTTCTATGGGCATTGCATTGTAAATGCTGGCTCTCATTCCGCCCACACTGCGATGGCCCTTGAGATTCTCAAAACCTGCTGCCTTGGCCTCTTTTACAAACTTGGCATCCAACTGCTCATCCCCTGTCACAAAGGGAACGTTCATCAGAGAACGGTCTTCCTTCACCACAGTGCCTTTAAAGAGCTTGCTCTGATCCAGGAAATCATACAGGATGGCTGCCTTCTTCTCATTGTGCTCCTTCATTGCCTGAAGGCCGCCCATGTTTTTCAGCCACTTGAACACCTTGCCGCACATATAGATGCAGTAGCAGTTCGGCGTGTTGTACAGGGACTCTGCGTCCGCATGGGTTTTATACTGCAGCATGGTGGGTGTCCCGTCGAGCACATCCTCTGTAATCAGATCTTCCCTGATGATCACGATCACCATCCCTGCGGGTCCGATGTTCTTCTGAACTCCTCCGAAAATGATGCCGTATTTTGTCACATCCACGGGCTCTGACAAGAAGCAGGAGGAAACATCAGCTACCAAAGTCTTCCCTTTAGTGTTTGGAAGCGCCTTAAACTTTGTGCCGTAGATAGTGTTGTTTTCACAGATATAGACATAGTCCGCATCCTCACTGATGGAAAGGTTTGAGCAATCCGGTATGTAGGAGAAGGTCTTATCCTCTGACGTGGCAATCTTGTTTGCCTTTCCGTATTTCTGCGCCTCCTGGAATGCCTTCTTTGCCCACTGGCCTGTCACTATGTAATCCGCCACCTTGTTTTTCATCAGATTCATGGGAATCATGGCAAACTGCTGGGAAGCTCCTCCCTGCAGAAACAGTACCTTATAATTGTCAGGTATGTTCATCAGATCCCTCAGATCCTGCTCAGCCTCTTTGATAATCTTGTCGAAAACCTGAGATCGGTGACTCATTTCCATAACGGACATCCCGGACCCCTGATAGTCCATCATCTCTGCTGCTGCTTCCCTCAACACCTCTTCCGGTAACACTGCCGGTCCCGCTGAAAAATTGTACACTCTGCTCACTTTTCGTTTCCTCCTCATTTTAAAAAGACTTTTTATTCTGTTTATGCTTTCTTGCTTTATCAGTCTAAACTGACTCAATAAAACCTATTTTATCTCTTTGTTAAAATTTCGTCAATAGTATATTTGTAACTATTCAGCAGGTCTGCGCATTTACTGCTCTGACCGTAAGAAAATGATTCAGGAGTGCAAAAATCCCATCACCAAAGGTGATTCTAAATGGATTTTTGTATGTAACTGTGAAGGTACTGAACAGTTACGTATTTTTATAAATCGTCCTGGTCAAACACTTCCTCTATGGGCGCTCCTGCAGGTACCATTGGGAATACTTTGTCGTCACAGTCAATCTGGCACTCAATCACCACTGGTCTTCCAAGCCTGATGGCACGCTCTAAGGCTGGGGCCACCTCCTCTTTTTTGGTAACCAGGATGCCCTCCGCGCCCATGGCTTCTGCCAGCTTCACAAAGTCCACCGCATCGCTTAACACGGTATTGGAGTAGCGTTTTTCATAGAAAAGAGTCTGCCATTGGCGCACCATTCCCAGCACATGGTTATTGATCACCACCTGGACAATGGGGATATTGTAGCGGGCCGCTGTGGCAATCTCGTTCATGTTCATACGGAAACAGCCATCGCCTGCCACGTTGATGACGGTCTTATCCGGACATCCCACCTTGGCTCCCAGACTGGCTCCCAGACCATACCCCATGGTCCCCAGACCTCCGGATGTAATAAAGGTATGTGGCTTTTTGTATTTGTAGAACTGAGCTGCCCACATCTGATGCTGTCCCACCTCAGTGGTGATAATGGCATCGCCTTTGGTGATCCGGTAGATTTCCTCCACGATGTAGGGGCCGGTCAGGGCCTCTTCATTGTATTTCAGAGGATATTTCTTCACAAGTCCCCTGACTTCCTCAAGCCACTGGTCATGGTTGTGGTCCTCAATCCTGGTGTTCAGACGCTTTAACACCTCTTTCACATCACCCTGGATACTGCAGTCCACAACAACATTTTTGTTGATCTCAGCCGGGTCCACATCAATCTGTATAATCTTGGCGTTTTTTGCAAACCGCTTGGAATCTCCGGTTACACGGTCACTGAACCTGGCTCCCACCGTGATCAGAAGATCACACTTAGTCACACCCAGATTTGACGCCTTGGTGCCGTGCATTCCCAGCATGCCACAGTAAAGGTCGTCGTTTGCGTCAAAGGCACCCTTCCCCATAAGGCTGTCCGCCACCGGAGCATGCACCTTTTTCACAAATTCCATCAGTTCTCCGGAAGCATCGGAGATTACTGCACCACCGCCCACAAAGACAAAGGGCTTTTTGGAGTGGTTGATCAGTTCAATCGCCTGATCCAGATCCGCATCCTTAATATAGTCTGTGCTGCGCTCAATGGGGTAGGGCTCCTTTGGAGTGTATTCCGCTTTGTTGGCGGTCACGTCCTTGGTGATATCCACCAGGACAGGGCCCGGCCTGCCGGATTTCGCGATATAGAAAGCCATGCGGATAGTATCTGCCAGCTTATTTACATCCTTTACAATATAGTTATGCTTTGTGATGGGCATCGTAACGCCTGCAATGTCGATCTCCTGGAAGCTGTCTCTTCCCAGAAGGGGAACCCCCACGTTGGCTGTGATCGCCACGATTGGAACAGAATCCATATGAGCAGTTGCGATTCCAGTCACAAGATTTGTAGCTCCCGGACCGGAGGTAGCCATACATACGCCGACCTTCCCCGTAGCCCTTGCATATCCATCTGCCGCGTGGGCAGCTCCCTGCTCGTGGGAGGTGAGGATGTGATTGATTTCTCCGCTGTGTTTGTAGAGCTCATCGTATATGTTTAATATGGTACCGCCCGGGTAGCCGAACACAGTGTCCACTCCCTGCTCTTTCAGACATGCAATTACAATTTCAGAACCTGTCAATTTCATACGCTTTCCCCCTGTTTCATTTTATCGGTGTTTCTAAGATCGCTCCCCTGTTTCCCGATGTCACCATGGATGCGTAACGCGCCAGATAACCTGTGGTAACCTTTGGCTTTCTGGGCTGCCATTTCGCTTTTCTGGCTGCCATCTCCTCATCAGACACTGCGATCTCCAGCTTGTTTTCCGGTATATTAATCTTAATGATATCTCCCTCTTCCACCAGTGCAATGGGGCCTCCCACTGCCGCCTCGGGTGAAACATGGCCTATGGAGGCGCCTCTGGAAGCGCCACTGAATCTTCCGTCCGTGATAAGCGCCACGGAGGAGCCCAGGCCCATGCCCGCGATTTCTGAGGTGGGATTCAACATCTCCCGCATACCCGGGCCGCCCTTGGGGCCCTCATAGCGGATCACCACCACGTCCCCTGCCACAATCTTTCCTGTAAGGATCGCATCACAGGCGTCCTCCTCGCAGTCAAACACTCTGGCCGGTCCCTCATGCACCATCATCTCAGGCACCACCGCGGAACGCTTGACCACACCTCCGTCCGGCGCCAGGTTTCCCTGCAGGACTGCCAGTCCTCCGGTCTCACTGTAGGGATTGTCAATGGGACGGATTACCTGGGGATTTAAGTTCACACAATCCTTTATGTTCTCTCCTACAGTCTTTCCGGTAACGGTCATACATTCTGTGTGGAGAAGTCCTTTTTTATTTAATTCATTCATCACCGCATAGACACCGCCAGCCTCGTTCAGATCCTCTATGTAGGTGGGGCCTGCCGGCGCCAAATGGCATAGGTTCGGTGTCCTGGCACTGATCTCATTTGCAAAGCTGATATCAAAGTCCATGCCGATCTCATGGGCGATTGCAGGAAGATGAAGCATACTGTTGGTGGAGCATCCCAGAGCCATATCCACTGTCAGGGCATTCAGCACTGCTTCCTCTGTCATGATATCCCTGGGGCGAATGTTTTTCTCATACATCTCCATCACCTTCATACCTGCCTGTTTTGCCAGGCGGATACGCTCGGAGTAAACGGCCGGAATCGTACCATTTCCTTTCAGCCCCATTCCAAGTACCTCTGTCAAGCAGTTCATACTGTTTGCCGTATACATTCCGGAGCAGGAGCCGCAGGTGGGACAGGTCTTGGACTCATATTCTTCCAGCTCTTCCTCAGAAAGATTGCCCGCTGTGTAGGAGCCCACGGCTTCAAACATGCTGGAAAGACTGGTCTTTTTTCCCTGTACGTGTCCAGCCATCATAGGGCCGCCGCTGACGAACACAGTGGGTACATTGATGCGCGCGGCTGCCATCAAAAGCCCGGGCACGTTTTTATCGCAGTTGGGCACCATCACAAGGGCGTCAAACTGGTGGGCCATAGCCATAGCCTCCGTGGAATCTGCAATCAGATCCCTGGTCACCAGGGAATATTTCATACCCATGTGCCCCATGGCGATACCGTCACAGACTGCGATGGCCGGGAACACAACCGGGGTTCCCCCCGCCATTGCAACGCCCTGCTTAACGGCATTTACAATCTTGTCCAGATTCATATGTCCGGGGACAATCTCATTGTAGGAGCTGACAATGCCCACCATGGGGCGCTCCATCTCCTCCTTTGTAAATCCCAGAGCATTAAAGAGGGAACGGTGCGGTGCCTGCTGAACACCTTTTTTTACTGCGTCACTTTTCATGTTCTATCCAACCTTTCTTATATTCTCTCCGCAATCAGGTCACCCATCCTGGCAGTGCCGACTTTTTCACAGCCCTTTGACCAGATGTCCCCTGTGCGGTAACCGTCTTTTAATACCTGTTCCACAGCCGCCTCCACAGCATCCGCCGCCTCGTCCAAATCCAGGGAGTAGCGCAGCATCATTGCTGCCGACAGAACAGTGGCGATGGGGTTTGCCAGATCCTTCCCGGCGATATCCGGCGCGGAACCATGGCTGGGCTCGTAGAGCCCGAATTTGGTCTCGTTTAAGCTGGCTGAGGAGAGCATTCCGATGGAGCCTGTCACCATACTGGCCTCATCGGACAGAATATCTCCGAACATATTCTCTGTGAGGATCACATCAAACTGTCCCGGGTTTCTCACCAGCTGCATTGCACAGTTGTCCACCAGCATGTGTTCCAGCTCCACATCCGGGTAGTCCCTTGCCACCTCTTCCACCACTGACCGCCACAGTCTGGAGGAATCCAGCACATTGGCCTTGTCCACGCTGGTGACCTTACGCCTTCTCTTGCGTGCAATGTCAAATCCCCTCTTTGCAATCCTGCGAATCTCTGTCTCATCGTAGACCAGGGTATCTTTTGCCCTGCGGACACCGTTTTCTTCCACGGTCTGCCTTTCTCCGAAGTAGAGACCTCCTGTCAGCTCCCGCATGATCATCATGTCAAATCCAGCTCCGATGATCTCGTCCCTCAAAGGACACGCCTCCTTCAGCTCCTCATAGAGATAGGCTGGCCTTAGATTTGCAAAGAGATTCAACTCCTTGCGGATCTTCAGCAGACCTGCCTCCGGTCTCCGGGACGGCTCCAGCTGATACCAGGGGGATGTGGCCGCATCTCCTCCTATGGAGCCCATCAGCACCGCGTCACTTTCCTTGGCTGAGCGTACGGCTTCATCTGTTAAGGGGACACCGTGTACATCAATGGATGCTCCGCCCAGGAGCACTTCCGTATAATTTAAAGAAAAACCAAATTTTTTTCCAGCTGCATCCAGTACCTTGACAGCTTCTCTCACAATCTCAGGTCCGATTCCGTCGCCCGGAATCACTGCTATATTGTAATCCATTCTCCTCGTCCTTTCCTATGTCGGGCAGACAACGCAAAAACGGCGCCTGCTCCAAAAGTCTTTAGAAAATATAATAATGCATTTTTTTGCGGATTTCAACTATAATCCCGTTTTCCTTACATCTTTCGCAAATTTTTCTATTTCTTTTTTTACTTCGTCCGCTGTCTCACCAGGACTGTAAGAAGGCCTGCCAGTGTAAAATCCCTGGATATAATCCACTCCCTGGCTGATCAGTTCCCTCAATTCCTCACGGCACTCCACTCCCTCCGCCACCACCTTGATTCCATGGTGTTTTGTAAACCGTAGAATATTTTTTACCAGACTTCTCTTCCTGGCGTCCTGATGTATCCCGGTGATCAGAGAATAATCAATCTTCACGTAATCCGGTTCCAGCTTAAGCAGTCTGCTGTCATTGCTGTAGCCTTCCCCAAAGTCATCCAGGGCAATCTGCGCTCCCCAATTCTCAATCATCTCCTGTTTCTTTTTGAGTCTGTCCTTTTCCTCATGCTCCTCCTCGGTAAATTCTATTACCACGCGCTTCATATATTTCCCGTAACTCTTTTCAAATTCTCTGCTCTCCTCCAGAGTCAAATGCTGGTTTGCAATCGAATTGATAAAGATTTTCGCCTCATTATTTACAAGATTTGTCTTGGTGAAGGCTTCCATAGATTTAAACATGGTCAGACGCTCCACCTGCTGAAGCTTACTCTGGGAGCGAGCCAAGGCCAAAAGCTCCATGGGCGTCTTGATATTCTCTGTGCTGGGCCACATCAGAGCCTCATAGGCAAAGATCTCTCCTGTCCTGGCATCCACAATAGGCTGGAACATATATTCCACCAGCTCCTGATCCAGAATCAGATTCAGTTCCTCTCTGCACTGGAGCAGATAAGACTCCTTGCTGTAGCTCTCAAAGCTGAACTCCACCAGATGGCCCTTATTTGTCTTTTTCACTTTATACATGGCGAAGTCAGCGTACCGCACCAGTTCCAGGTAATCCCTGCCGTCGTCAGGGTACCAGGAGATTCCCGCGGAAGCCCTTATGGGCATCTTGCTGCCGTCCGGCAGAGAGATCTTTGTGTTCTTAAACTCCTCAAACATATCCTCCAGTTTCCCACGTATCTGATCCTTCTCCTTCTCACCGTAAAAGAAAGCCATAAACTCATCCCCAGAGAGGCGTGCCACAACGGATGTGCTGCTCCTGTAGTGGCGCAGTACTTTTGCCGCCATGTGAATGTATTCATCCCCGCAGTCATGCCCATAGGTGTCATTAATATATTTCAGGTTATCCAGGTCCAGCATCACCATTGCCCCAACCTCCAAGCTCTTGGGTTCCCGGAAAAGCTCCCGCATTTTATTATTAAATGCCCGCCTGTTGTACAGATTAGTCAGCAGGTCGTAGTCCCTGTCATACTCGATCTTTTTCTTTTCATTCATATCCTTTGTGATATCCGTGGTGACACCGATCATTCTGTCCTTCTTTCGTATCACCTGCACCCTTATCCACTTTCTTTTACCAGCCTCCGGCACCTCCAGTATATAGCTGTCCTTTTCCCCATCCCGCTCCACTACGGAATTTTCCAGCCGTCTCTTGGCCTCATCAAGGAGGTCTCTGGGCACATATTCTCCCTCCTCCTTTGGCCACGGGATATTCAGGCTGGAGCAGAAATCACCGGCACAGTACACCTTATCCGGCTGGGAGTCGGTAAACTCACAGATACCAATACCCACATCGGCCATCCTGATGATGGCTGCCATCTTGGACGCATTTTCCGTCACCTCAGCGCTCAGCTTTTCAATGGTGCTGGTTAGCTCATCCACTTCCTCGATATTTGTTGCATCCAGATGTATGGTCTGTCCTATGCCCGAGCTTTTCAGTTTTTTGGTCAGATAGGTAATGGGACGGGATACCGCCTTGGCAACCAGGATTGCCGCAAAAATCCCAATCAAAATATTTCCGATCAAAATAGAGAGAATGGTCCTCTGAAAGCTAAAGTAAAACTGCAGTAGACGTTTTTTCGGAATGATTCCGGACAGGAGCCAGCGCTCCTGTTCAAAGGGTGTGTTGCGGTTGTAGAGTTTAAGGTGATCAGCCCAAAGGTACACCTCGTCCTCTGTGTCCCCTGCCAGATAAAAATGTTTCTTATCCAGATCCCCTTCTTTCTCCAAGGATACGTTCTCAAGCTGTGATATGCCACGAAGAGAACCGCTCCCAAAAATCAGGCGGTAGTCAGTATCCACTATATCCTCTGTGTGGGATTCCCCCAGCAAAAGGGCATAGCTGGCGCTCTCATCCGCATTCAGTTCTGAGTTCGGCAGATATTTTTTCAGATAATTGACACTGATTTCCACACCTGCGACTCCCACCACCTCTTGGCCGATGCGAAGAGGTATGGAATAGGTAATAATTTTGCCGGACTCATCCTCGGGCAAAAAAAAGGGCTGACACCAGTATCCCAGATCAGAGGTATCCAGCTGCGGATACTCTTCTGCGGCGTGAAAAGGCTTGTAATAAAACGCCCACTCCTCCTTGTTCTCCTCCGTCTCGAAGGATGGCAGCCAGTAGCTCGCCAGGGCGATTTCCTTCTCCTTTGTCACATAGGAGGGACCTCTGAGCGCAATCAGGTCTGAATTGTTTTCCATAGAGGCATAAGGGTTGCTGTCTCTGAAATAGACACCATTTTTCTTATCCTGCCCGTTCTCATCCAAGATGACAAAGGCCCCTGTCACCGTATTTTTGCGCAGTAAATTAAAGAGGTCGTCTGCCAAATCCGCCAGCACCTCCCTTGTGTACTTTTCACTCCGGGACAGTTCCTCAACAGTAAGGTGATTCTTATCCAGATGGTTTTGAATGGTCTCCTCCATGGCTTCACCATCCTCGTAGATGTGTCCCCACTTATTCACCATCTGGTTTTCAAGTGTTTCTTTTCTTCCATCGGCTTTTTCTTGAAAAATGTCAAAGGCATTCTCGCGAAGATTGTTCATTGCACCGCTGGCAAAGATCACTATGTAGATCAGAATTCCTTCCAGGATGATTACGAACAGCAGAGGAAACAATATCCTCCGCTGTAAAGAACCCTTTTTGACGTGCATATGTGCTACTCCTTCTGAGTTTCATCCAACTTTTCTTTCAAGTCCTGCATCCAATTGTCAAAATTTTCTTCTGTGTCAAATCCCTTTGCTGCCTCTTCCCTGCTTACGCCTTCTGCCATCTTCTCTTCAATCAATGCCACATCACTGGCGATTTTATCTGTCATGGCGCTCTCCAGCACCTTTCTCGCAGAGGTTCCTCCCTGAAACGCCTTGTTTGTGTAAAGCGTCTTCTCCGAGCAGGTATCTGCAGCAACCTTAAGCGCCTCCTGCATGGATTCCACAATGGGTTCCTTGGTGTTGGCAAGCGCCTCCTCCAGCTTTTCCCGTGAAAGGGCCGCTTTCTTCACCGGCAGATATCCTGAGAGGATAGAGAAGGAGGTATTCCTCTCTTCCTGGGTAAACCACTTCATAAACTGAACCGCTGCGTACTCCTGTTCCCTGGTTGACTGGAGCACTGCCATTCCTGCGCCCTGCTGCACTGCGCAGGGTTCTCCTCCCTCGAACACCGGTGCCTGGAGTACAATTGCGTCTATAGGATAGCTCTCATCCTCGTTGACAAACACTTCTTTGGGAAAATATCCGGCAGATGAGGAGGACCCCACGAACGCTAACAGATCTCCCACCTTTGTGTCATCGGACCGGAACTTTCCATAAGCGCCGAAATATCCATAAATGCTGGGAATGTAGTAGTTATCCCACAGCTTTTTCATGGTCTCTCTCTCCACCTGAAAAGTAGCTGTCCCGTTTTTTACATTAAAAATCTCCACTCCCAGCTGTTTGGCCCCAATGAGCATATAGTTCGCAACTGCATCTCTCCCGAAGAATGCCTTGCCGCCTGACCACTCATAGTACTGCTTTGCAACCTCAGTAACTCCCTCAACGGTGGACAAATCCTCCAGTGAGGCTTTTGTTTCTTCTGCAAACACGTCCCAGTCTGTCTTATTCATCATAAATATTTCCGTGGATTTTGCCATTGGAAAGATCTTCAGTTTTTCGCTGTCACCGATCTTTCCCTCCTCAATAAATTCCGGCACATACTCATCTAACTCCTCCTGGGTGAAATATCCGTCCAGCTCTGCCACCAGTCCCAGCTGGTCTATTGCATAGACCGTATCCGCATAACCCATGAACAGATTCGGAAGCTCCTCCGCTCCGGCCTTCCCATTGGCTGAGTCCAGCAGCTCGTCCGCCAACTCGTTAACCGTACCATGGTTCTCCGGCTCAATAACGATGCCCTGTTCCTCTCCTTGCGTGGAGTTAAACTCATCCACCAGATTTTCAAACGCCTGCTGCAGTCCCCCTGAATAATAATGCCATATCTTTACGGTCACCGGGTTTTTGGGGTCAAGCTTCACGCTGTTATTTTCCCGGCATCCTCCAAGTACAGCTGTCGCAGCCAGTATTAAGACTGCTGTACATATCTTATATCTTTTCATATTATACTCCCTCTTCCGTCTTTTTCTTAATTTATGAAAAAAATGCCGAACTTCCCGGCATTTTTCGTGTAATCTTATTCTGCGTCTGGTTTTTCAATCTCCGCAATTGCCGCTTTCCTCATGGGAATCCTGCAATTCTTGTTGCTTCCAAATTCTACAATGACATCCTCATCTGTAATATCAATGACCACTCCATAGAAACCGCTGGTGGTTACAACACTGTCACCAACTTCCATTTCCGCCAGCATTGCGTTGAGCCTTTTCTGCTCTTTCTTCTGGGGTCTGATTGCCAGGAAGTACATTGCTCCACCGATTACAACAACGTACATGATAATGAGGCCAATTCCCATACCGCCGCTTGCCGCTGTCCCTGATAATAAGTTCATCTTGCTTCCTCCTCGTGCTTCACACTTCTTTCAGTAAAATATCGTAACTGTCCCGTACTTTCACAGTTACATGCAGAAATCCGCTTAAAATCACCTTCGGTGATGGGATTTTTGCACTCCTGAATCATTTTCTTACGGTCAGCGCAGTAATGCGCAGATCTGTTGAATAGTTACAAAAATCACTGTAAATTATATGATACACAATTTACAGTCTTTCTTCAAGCATTTTTCCAAAAAATTCAATATTTTTTATTCTCCGCATGCAGCCCTTCTAATTTCGCTCTCTTATACTCTTGAAATTTTCCGGCATCAATGGCTCCCCGGATTTCTTCCATGAGATGATTGTAAAAATACAAATTGTGCAGCACACACAGACGCATACCCAGCATCTCTTTTGCCTTGAGCAGATGGCGGATGTAGGCCCTGCTGTAATGGCGGCATGCCGGGCACTGGCACCCCTCCTCTATGGGAGATCCATCCAGCTCGTATTTTGCATTGAAGAGGTTTAACTTTCCACGGCTGGTGTACACATGTCCGTGACGTCCGTTCCGGCTGGGATACACGCAGTCGAAAAAGTCTACACCTCTCTCTACGGCCTCCAGGATATTAGCCGGTGTCCCCACTCCCATAAGATAGGTAGGCTTGTTCTCCGGCAGATGCGGAACTACGGCGTCCAGTATCCGATACATCTCTTCATGGGATTCTCCTACCGCCAAACCGCCCACCGCGTATCCGTCCAGATCCAGAGCCGCGATCTCCTTTGCGTGTTCGATACGGATGTCCTCATAGACAGCTCCCTGGTTGATACCAAACAGCATCTGGCTTGGATTGATGGTATCCTCCAGACTGTTCAGGCGCTGCATCTCGGCCTTACAGCGGTGCAGCCACCTGGTAGTCCTCTCCACGGAAGACTGCACATATTCTCTGGAAGCAACACTGGACGGGCATTCGTCAAAGGCCATGGCAATGGTGGAGGCCAGATTGGACTGAATCTGCATACTCTGCTCCGGTCCCATAAAAATCTTCCTTCCGTCCACATGGGAGTTGAAGTATACGCCCTCCTCCTTTATTTTGCGCAGCCCTGACAGGGAAAATACCTGGAACCCGCCAGAATCCGTGAGAATGGGACGATCCCACACCATAAATTTGTGGAGTCCTCCCATTTTTTTGACTACCTCATCTCCGGGTCTGACGTGGAGATGGTAGGTGTTTGATAGTTCCACCTGGGTTCCTATCTCTTTTAAATCCTCTGTGGAGACCGCTCCCTTTATTGCAGCCGCAGTTCCCACATTCATAAATACAGGGGTCTGGATCACTCCATGTACGGTGTGCAGCTCCCCTCTTTTTGCTTTTCCATCTTTTTTCAGTAATTTATACATATTTCTCCATTTCCTGTCTATACCTTGTGCACATTGCCCTCTAAGTATATATGGAACAGCTTATTTTTGCAATAGCTTCCATTTGCTATTTTTTGTTTTTTGTCATATAATGAATCATGTATGCGCGAAAGAAGCTTACTTATTATTATAAATTTCCGTACATTGGCTGGACAGCTGTTGAGACATTGGACGGGATGGCCGGTATGAGCAAGCAGAGCGATAGCCCGGACTGTGAATACTGGCGGCAGACTATACTACGGATCAGCAACATAGTAAGGAGGATACAGGATATTCCTGTAAACACATATGAAAAATACAAATCTACATACACTTGGAATTGATATCGGGTCCACAACAGTGAAAATCGCTATTTTGGCCCCTGATAAAAAGCTCTTGTTTTCAGACTACGAACGGCACTATGCAAATATCCAGGAGACCCTGGCGGCTCTACTGAAAAAGGCCTATGGCCAGTTAGGTCAGCTCTCACTCTCCCCCATGATCACAGGCTCTGGCGGTCTGACTCTGGCCAAGCACCTGGGTGTGCCCTTTGTCCAGGAGGTGATTGCTGTCTCCACAGCACTCCAGGACTATGCACCCCAGACGGATGTGGCCATTGAACTGGGCGGTGAGGACGCGAAGATCATCTATTTTGAGGGCGGCAGCGTGGAACAGCGTATGAACGGTATCTGTGCAGGAGGCACCGGTTCTTTCATTGACCAGATGGCTTCCCTGCTTCAGACAGATGCAACTGGTTTAAATGAGTACGCGAAGCACTACCAGTCCCTCTACTCCATCGCAGCCCGCTGCGGTGTGTTTGCAAAGTCGGATATCCAGCCCCTAATCAATGAGGGGGCCACCAAAGAGGACCTCTCTGCTTCCATTTTCCAGGCTGTGGTGAACCAGACCATAAGTGGACTTGCCTGCGGGAAGCCCATCCGGGGGCACGTTGCGTTTCTGGGCGGGCCTTTGCACTTTTTGTCAGAGCTCAAGGAAGCCTTTGTCCGCACTTTGAAGCTGGATGAGGAGCATGCTATTGTCCCCGAGAACTCTCACCTCTTTGCAGCCATCGGTTCTGCGATGAACTACCATGAGGAGGTGGTGGTCTCTCTGACTGACATGATTGAAAAGCTCTCGTCTCAGATTAAAATGGAGTTTGAGGTGGCCCGTATGGAGCCTCTTTTCCCAACTCAGGAGGACTACGACGCTTTCATCAACCGCCAGAATCAGTACAATGTGGTGACGGCTGATCTGGAAACCTACGAGGGCAACTGCTTTCTGGGGATCGATGCAGGCTCTACCACCACAAAGGCCGCCCTTGTAGGTGAGGACGGTTCTCTTTTGTATTCTTTCTACAGCAACAATAACGGCAGTCCCTTAAAGACTACCATTCAGGCTATAAAGGAAATTTATGAACTGCTGCCTGCCACAGCCAAGATTGTCTACTCCTGCTCCACAGGTTACGGCGAGGCCCTGATCAAGGCTGCGCTGATGCTGGACGAGGGGGAGGTTGAGACCGTCTCCCACTATTATGCCGCTGCCTTTTTTGATCCTGAGGTGGACTGCATCCTGGATATCGGCGGACAGGATATGAAGTGCATTAAGATTAAAAACCAGACAGTGGACAGTGTACAGCTCAATGAGGCCTGCTCCTCCGGATGCGGTTCCTTTATTGAGACCTTTGCCCAGTCCTTAAATTACAGCGTGCAGGATTTTGCCAAGGCTGCGCTTTTTGCAAAGCATCCCATTGATCTGGGAACCCGCTGTACAGTTTTTATGAACTCCAAGGTAAAACAGGCCCAGAAGGAGGGTGCGGATGTGTCCGACATCTCTGCCGGTCTGGCTTACTCTGTGATCAAAAATGCCCTCTATAAAGTAATCAAGGTCTCCGATGCGGCGGAACTGGGGACGCATATTGTGGTGCAGGGCGGCACCTTCTACAACGACGCTGTGCTCCGCAGTTTTGAAAAAATAGCGGGATGTGAGGCCATCCGTCCGGACATTGCGGGCATCATGGGTGCTTTCGGAGCGGCCCTGATTGCCAGGGAGCGCTACAGTGACGGAACGGAAACCACCATGCTCTCCATTGACAAGATCAACAAACTGCAGTTCACCACTACCATGGCAAAGTGCAAGGGATGTACCAACCAGTGCCGTCTCACCATCAACCGCTTTACCGGCGGTCGCCAGTTCATCAGTGGTAACCGGTGTGAGCGTGGAATTGGCAAGGAGAAGAACAAGGAAAACATCCCCAATATGTTTGATTATAAAAACAAGCTGCTCTTTTCCTACAAGCCCCTGGAGGCGGATGAAGCTGTCCGGGGTGAGGTGGGTATTCCCAGGGTGCTGAACATGTATGAGAACTATCCGTTCTGGTATAAGTTCTTCACTGCCCTGAAATACCGGGTAATCCTCTCACCGCCCTCCAACCGGAAGATTTATGAGCTGGGTATTGAGTCCATCCCCAGTGAGTCGGAGTGCTATCCGGCCAAGCTGGCTCACGGGCATGTCACCTGGCTGATTAAACAGGGCGTGCAGTTTATTTTTTATCCCTGCATTCCTTATGAGAGAAACGAGTTTCCGGACTCCAACAACCACTACAACTGCCCCATCGTCACCTCCTATGCGGAGAACATTAAGAATAATATTGATGAGCTGCGCACGGAAAAGATCGATTTTCGCAATCCATTCATGGCCTTTACCAGCGTGGATACCCTGCGCAGCCAGCTGATCAAGTCTTTCCCTGACATTCCCCAGGAGGAAGTGAACGCTGCTGTAAAAGAGGGCTGGGATGAGCTGGAGAAATGCCGTCAGGCCGTTTTCCGCAAGGGCGAGGAGACTCTGGCCTGGATGAAGGAGAACAACCGCAGAGGAATTGTGCTGGCGGGACGCCCTTACCACATTGACTCGGAAATCAACCACGGTATTCCGGAGCTGATCACTTCTTATGGGATAGCAGTTCTCACGGAGGATGCAGTCTCCCACCTAAATCCCCCGGAGCGTCCACTGATCGTCATGGACCAGTGGATGTATCACAGCAGGCTCTACTCAGCTGCCAACTATGTGAAAACCGTGGACAATTTGGACCTGATTCAGTTGAATTCTTTTGGCTGCGGTCTGGATGCGGTTACCACAGATGCGGTCAGTGACATTTTATCGAACTCAGGAAAAATTTACACTTGTCTGAAAATCGATGAGGTAAATAACCTGGGGGCTGCGCGCATCCGTATCCGTTCCCTGATCTCCGCGATCCGCGTGCGGGAACAGAAGAAGATAAAGCGCACCGTTGTCCCTGCCAATATGAAGCGTGTTGTCTTCACAGAGGAGATGCGCAAAAATTATACCATCCTCTGCCCACAGATGTCCCCCATCCATTTCAGCCTGCTGGAAGCTGCCTTCAACGCATCCGGCTACCGACTGGAGGTGCTGGACAATGATAACCGCTCCGCTGTGGATATGGGACTGAAGTATGTCAACAATGACGCCTGCTACCCCTCCCTTATTGTGGTTGGTCAGATTATGGATGCTCTTTTGTCCGGCAGGTATGACCTGGATAAGACAGCGGTATTGATTTCTCAGACAGGAGGTGGCTGCCGGGCCAGCAACTATATCGGATTCATCCGAAGAGCTCTGCAGAAGGCTGGCTATGAGCAGGTTCCAGTTATCTCCATCAACTTGAGCGGTCTGGAGAAGAATCCAGGATTTAAGCTTTCCTACTCCATGGTCATGCGCGGTATGTATGCTTTGGTTTTCGGTGATCTGTTTATGCGCTGTGTTTACCGGATGCGCCCGTATGAGAAGGTGAAGGGATCTGCAAATAAGCTGCACAAGAACTGGGAGATGCGGTGCAGGAAGTTTATTGCAGGACGTCGCCCATCCTACAGCCAGTTTAAAAAGATGTGCCGTGAGATAGTCCGGGACTTTGACCAACTTCCCATCACAGATGTGAAAAAGCCAAAGGTAGGTGTTGTGGGAGAAATTTTAGTAAAATTCCTGCCAGCAGCAAACAACCACCTGGTAGACCTGCTGGAATCTGAGGGAGCGGAGGCTGTGGTTCCGGATCTTATGGACTTCCTTCTCTACTGCTTCTACAACAGCAATTTCAAGGCATCAGAGCTAGGAATGAAGAAATCCTCCGCCCAGATCGCCAACGCGGGCATCAAGGCACTGGAACAATTTCGAAGGGCCGCCGCAAGAGAACTGGAAAAGAGCGAGCACTTCACAGCACCCGCCCGCATCCAGGATCTGGCAAAATACGCAGAGCCCATCGTATCCCTTGGAAACCAAACAGGTGAGGGCTGGTTCCTGACCGGAGAAATGTTGGAACTGATCCACTCCGGAACCAACAACATTGTATGCACACAGCCCTTTGGCTGTCTGCCGAACCATGTGGTTGGAAAAGGGGTGATCAAAGAACTACGGCATCAGTATCCGCTTTCCAATATTGTAGCTATCGACTATGACCCAGGGGCCAGTGAGGTAAACCAGCTGAACCGAATTAAACTGATGCTTTCCACTGCATTGAAGAATATGCAATTTTGACCGGGTCATTTCCGGAAATTACCTGGTCACTTTTCAAAAATTACCCGGTCACTTTTCAAAAGTGACCGGGTAATTTTTAAATATTCTCAATCTGCCAATCAATTGGCTCTATCCCATTTGCCTTTAAAAACTTATTTGCTCTGCTGAAAGGCCTACTTCCAAAAAATCCTCTGCTGGCCGAGAGAGGACTTGGGTGAGGTGACTCCAATATCATGTGTCTGGGGTTTGTCAACATAGACCGCTTCATCTGAGCGGGTCTCCCCCATAAAATAAAAACAATGGGACGATCCTGCTCATTCAGAATACGAATAGCTGCATCCGTAAATTCCTCCCAGCCTATTCCCCTGTGAGAGTTGGCCTGATGCGCACGCACAGTGAGTACTGTATTCAGCATCAAAATCCCCTGTTTGGCCCACTTTGTCAAATATCCGTTGTTGGGTATATAACACCCGCAGTCATCGTGCAGCTCCTTATAAATATTCACCAGCGAGGGGGGAATCTCCACATCCGGCTTTACAGAAAAACACAGACCGTGTGCCTGGCCCTCCCCATGGTAAGGGTCCTGGCCCAAAATCACTGCCTTTACCTCCTTCAAAGGAGTAAACGCAAAGGCATTAAAAATATCATCCGGCGCAGGGAATATTCTTTTCGTCTGGTACTCTGTATTTATTGTGGCATAAAGCTTTTTATAGTATGGTTTACTGAACTCCGGCTTCAATGGTTCCAGCCAATCGTTGCTTATCGGCGGCATCTTATCTTCCTCCTTTTTCGTTTCCCGTTTCGACCAGGTCATTTCCGAAACTGACCTGGTCAGTTTTGAAAAATGACCTGGTCGAAAATGACAAATATGTTAATATCGCACAAAAACGCCTCTCTCATTCAGGTATTTTTTTAACTCCCGTATCTCCATCTCTTTGTAATGAAACAGAGATGCCGCTAACACTGCATCTGCTCTTCCCTCTGTCAGGGCATCATAGAAATGTTCCATCTTCCCTGCTCCACCGGAAGCAATGACAGGTATGGATACGTTTTCCGCTATGGTCCTGGTCAATTCTAAATCGTATCCCTCTTTTGTCCCGTCACAGTCCATGCTGGTTAAAAGGATCTCCCCTGCCCCCAGCTTGTCTGCCTTCATTGCCCATTCTACGGCATCAATCCCCACATCAATGCGTCCGCCGTTTTTATAGATGTTCCATCCACTTCCATCCGTCCGTCTGCGGGCATCGATGGCTACCACGACACACTGGCTGCCAAACTTGTCCGCTGCTTCACTGATCAATTCCGGCCGGTTGATGGCTGAGGAATTGATGGAAATCTTATCCGCTCCCTCCCGTAAGAGAGCCCTGAAATCCTCCACCGTCCTGATTCCTCCTCCCACTGTGAATGGAATAAAGACTTTCTCCGCCACCTTGCGCACCATGTCCGCGACAGTGGCTCTTGCATCGGAAGATGCTGTGATATCCAAAAAGACCAGTTCATCCGCTCCCGCCTTGTCGTATGCTGCCGCAATTTCCACCGGATCTCCCGCATCCCGCAGATTTACAAAATTTACCCCTTTCACAACCCTTCCGTTATGTACATCCAGACACGGAATAATTCTCTTAGTGAGCATCTAACACTCCTCCTTCCCAATGGCAGCAAAATTCTTCAGTATCTGAAGTCCCAGATCACTGCTCTTCTCGGGATGGAATTGACAGGCAAATACATTCCCCTTCTCCACAGACGCATGTATCTGCGTACTGTACCAGGTCGATGCCTTCACTATCTCCGGATCTTTCGCTTTTAAATAGTATGAATGCACAAAATAGACATAGGGCTTTTCTTCAATTTCCTGAAAAAGCCTCCCGTTGTTCTCCAATTCCAATGAATTCCACCCCATATGTGGAATCTTCAATCCTTCATGCTCCGGAATGCGCAGGATTTCTCCTTCCAGTATTCCCAGACCTTCTACTCCGGGGCACTCATCGCTGCGCTCAAATAATAACTGCAGTCCCAGACAGATTCCAAGAAAGGGCGTTTTCTTTTCCACAACCTGACGGATCACCTGATCCATTCCATACTCTTTCAGCTTCCCCATGGCATCTCCAAAGGAGCCCACTCCGGGCAGAATCACCTTGTCCGCTCTCAAAATCACATCCCTGTCTCTAGAAATCACCGGTTCCTCCCCCAGATGAACCAGCGCCTTTTCCACACTTTTCAAATTTCCGGCATCGTAGTCAATAATAGCGATCATATTTTCACTCCTCATCTGCTGTTCTAACACGCCTGCACCTGTCCTGTATACAAAGTTGCAAGGAAAGCCTGCCACTATTGTCTTTTGCATACTGAGGCATACAGAAAGGGAAATACCGCAGGCACCCTCCTGTGCGGCACTTCCCTATAGTTTAGCATATTTCATCTTTCAAAACAACGAAAAATCTTCTGTTCGCTAAATCTCCGAATACCCATATCCATTCACAATGGCATCAATCTTTTTCCCCTGCTGGCAGACCGGACAATTTCTTGGGTCAAAAGTCTTGTAGTCGGGAATATCCTTTTCATTAAAGACAGAATTTACCTTTAGCATCCTCGCAGAGGTAATCGCGCTGAATATAGCAGAGATTCCAACCACATTCGCACCGTAATACTGCAGACACTCCAGACTCTGGTTCAGCGTCTGTCCTGTAGTCACATTGGCAAGAAGCAGCAGCACATGCTTTCCTCTGATCATGGGCTGCATATTGTCCCTGAAAATCAACTGTCCATTCACATTGATCTCAGGTGTCATGATGTAAATCGTCTGATGCTGGTTCACAGAGAGGACTCCCCCTTTTGTGAGCTCCTGTGCAAGGTAGGCGCCGATGATTTCGCATCCCTCCATGCACACAATTGTATCAATCACCGTAGTTGCTTCATAATCTCTGGCCATCAGCGCTGCCGCCGCTTCCGCCTCGTTCTGTCTGGCCTTCAGCGTTGTCAGGTCAATGTAGTAATTGATATGAGAGTGACTCGTTGCAAAATGGCCCTGTATGATCTTCATCACTACTTTGGGGTCCAGCTTTGAATGTACCTTAATCATTTCCATGCGCAATTCCTCCTTTTCCTTAAAGGATTTGTCTGACACTTTACCGGATATATACATAAATATCTTACCATATATTCTCCAAAATTAAAATACAATTTCCGCTATTTTATTCCCCCGGGCAGCCAGCCAGCACAGACCACACGCAACTTACTCTTCCTCCCTGGCCAGCTCCCCCTCCTGCTCTCTTTGTATCTCCTCAAATGCGGACAGCATTGGTTTCAATTTCGTATCCGTCCTTTTCACCTTCCTGGCCAGATAGTTTTTAGTAACCGCAAACACAG
This sequence comes from Ruminococcus sp. 8Y-12, assembly GCF_058119865.1. NCBI lineage: Bacteria > Bacillati > Bacillota > Clostridia > Eubacteriales > Oscillospiraceae > Ruminococcus > Ruminococcus sp. 8Y-12. The sequence continues at coordinate 3,989,058 of NZ_CM176623.1, forward strand.
TCCCTGACAGCGCCAGCACACCGATCAGGTTGGGAATTGCCATCAAACCGTTCAGCGTGTCCGCAATATTCCATGCCAGTTCAAAGCTCATAGTAGCTCCAAATACAATGCAGACGATAAACGCCATCTTATAGACAAGCGTTGCCTTGGTGCCGAACAGATACTCACAGGCCTTTGTCCCATAAAAGGACCAACCCAAAACAGTGGAGAACGCAAAGAGTACAATGGCAATCGCTACAAAGATGCCCGCGTATTCTCCAATTCCCCTGGACAAAGCCTCACTCACCAGGGACGCGCCTGTGGCTCCGGTCAGAGCTTCCCCTGTCTCCAGATTGATGAGTCCAGAACTGAGCACAGCAAATGCCGTCAGGGTACACACAATAATGGTGTCAAAAAACACCTCAAAGATCCCCCACATTCCTTGAACCACAGGCTCCTTTACATTGGATGCAGAGTTCACCATAACTGAGGACCCAAGCCCCGCCTCATTGGAAAAGATCCCCCTCTTAAAGCCTAAGGTTACCGCATTTTTGATCAAAAGCCCCACTGTAGCTCCTGCCACTGCCTGAAGGCCAAATGCACTCTTAAAGATAGCGCCGAACACATCCGGTACTGCTTTGATGTTCATGATTAGAATAAATAGGGTCCCTAATATGTACATTCCCGCCATAAAGGGAACAATTTTCTCCGTAACATTCCCGATTGATTTGATACCGCCCAGAATGACCAGAGAAGCTACAATGGCCAGAAGGATACCAATGATCAGCGGAAGCGAAATCCCAAACACCGTCTCCGGCAGATGAAAACCATCCATCAGAGAACTGGTAATCTCATGCACCTGGGTCATATTTCCAATGCCAAAGGACGCAAGCATACAAAACAGTGCAAAGAGTGCTGCCAATATCCTTCCCAACAGCTTACAGTTCTTTCTGCCTCCCAGTCCGTCCCTGAGATAATACATGGCTCCCCCGGACCACTCCCCTTTTATGTTTTTTCTTCTATAGTAGATTCCCAGCACGTTCTCAGAAAAACTCGTCATCATTCCAAAGAGCGCGGAGATCCACATCCAGAACACCGTCCCTGCCCCGCCAACAATGAGCGCGCTGCTGACTCCCGCAATATTTCCCACCCCGATGGTGGCTGCCAGAGCTGTGGATACTGCCTGAAACTGTGAGATTGACTTCTCCTTTTTCCCAGTGTGTGCCGTCACATGCTTCTTCTTAAAAATTGCCAGAAAGGTCTCATTCATCCAGATTTTAAACCTGGTAATCTGGAAAAAACGCAGTCCAACGGACATAAAAATTCCTGTGGCCAGAATTAAGACCAGCATAGGGATTCCCCAGACAACACCATTTACGGCATCGTTGATCTCTGTTATCATTTTTATCATTTTCTCTCCTCCTAAGTTTACTCCCACTGCATTTTGTACGCCTCCACCTACTGTCAAAAAAGCACACAACCTACTCTGAGTGTCATTCATATGCTCCACATGTTTGGGTGCAGCTTCACGCTTCTGCCATCCCCAGAACACCGGATAGAAAAAAATGGAGTATACCCTTAGGATACTCCACCATATCATACTGTCCCATGCTTTCACATGCTGTTCTAAGCCATACCCGGTATCTTATGCAGGCGCCGCATACGTATTGTTTCAATCTTCTCTCAGTAATTTCATGTCATGCGGCTACATCATTTATAGATGCATAGATTGCCCCCATGGCAGTGAGGGATACCGATTCCTCCCAGCCGACCGCTGTCCAGGATTTGCACAACAAATACGTTAAAAGTATATTAAAGAATTTACAGCACGTCAATATTTTTCTGTAATTTTTTCCTATTTTTCCCCTTTTTAGTTCTGCTTTTTCTTTCATTAAATCCTACAGATACCAAATCTCTGCCATTTCCACCATGGTAGGTACTCCCAGAAACGCAGCGGCCAGATAGAGCTTCACGACTCTGGGGAAGACAATTGGCCTGCCATCTGTTTTGCCTTCTCCTCTGCCTCAAAAAGAATTCTGGCTGTGTTCCTCACACTGTCCGCCACCGCCTGTATGTCCTCCGCCGTCTGCAGAAGGTGTTCCCGCATAGCCTCCCCCTTCCTCAGATAAGCAGCGGCATTCTCCCCCTTCCAGCACCCGGCTACCGCCTCCATACTCTCATCAAAATCCAATATTACCCTACCCCTCATCCTGTCTGCCAGCTCCTCAATCACATCCGCCTCTCGCTTAGCCTGATTAAAATCAATGTAAATACCGTCCATCTGCACCTCCCGTCACAAAATCACTTCCAGAGGGGGCTCCTGTACCGACACCTCCTCGCTCCGCTCCGTTTCCTGATAGTTAGTCAAAATATTCTGCAGATTCATAAGCTCCTCCCTCATCCGGGACAGGATCTCATCCATGTCCTCCTGATACTCCAAAAACGCAGACCTGTGTGCTTCCCCCGCGCTTCCGCTCCAGTACGCCTGTGATCCCGCTGCTAACTGGGTCAGGTTCCGAAAACAGCTCTCCATAACAGAAATGCGCCTCCCAAGGCCCTCTATCCACTGGTTCATTTGCTCTGAACGTACCTTTAGACTTCTACTCTGCTCACTCATGCGACACCTCCCTCATAGCTGTTCATTACCAGCCGCTCCGCCTCCTGGTAAAGCCTACCTGTCTGCATCAGGCAAAGCCCCATGAGCTCCAGCTTTCTGCCGTACTGCCCCAGCTTAAAATCCGCTTTTATAAAGTGATACTGCATGATTGGGTTAAATTTTATAATCAACTGTGTCCTATCTCTCTGAGCCTTTAGTTCCTCCCGTATTTCTGAAACTGCTGCCGCCTGATCAGCCAGCTCCCCGGCCTGGCCCTCCAAGATGGAGAGGTGAACCTCATAGTCTGCTCTTGCACAGCCTCCTGCCTCTCTTTCAATCACGGATGGCAGCGTTCCCAGGATTTCCGTAAAGTGCTTAAAGCACTCTACAAAATATCCAACCATGGTGCCTTCCACCTTCTCACTTACAAAGTCATAGACCTTCTCCAGCAGTTTTACAGACCCTGCTGTAAATGGCCTCAGGGGCAGTATAAAATTCGCTGCTGTGATCAAGCTGATAAAGGTGCGCATGTCCGCTGAACCCCCAAAGAACTTTTCAAATATTCCAGCCACATGACTGGACAGCTCCTCCACGGCCCAGGATGAAACCAGCACCAGCAGCAATTTTCCGGACGTGTTTACCAGAAAGGGAAGTGTTTCCAGAAAACCGTTTTCTCCATCAAACCCAACTATTTTTCCACCGTTGATCAATTCAATGGCCTGCATAATGGTCTTTGCCGCATCCTCCCGGTCCTCCCGGTCCAGAGTCATCAGATATCCGGATGTCCTCCGCATGGTTTTTGCCAGGGTTCCCTCCCCGTCTGCCTCCTCCATGACCTTAGAGGTATATGTACCGTCCCTTTTCTCAAAAAGATTGCAGGCAAAATGATAGTCCATGGGGTTCTCCTTTGTTTCCTGCTTAATATACTGTGTCTGTTCCTCCGGGATAATGGTAATTCCGAGAGGATGCACATAGTCATTTTCTCCGTTTATTGCCCGCATCTTTTTGATTGCGCTGTCATATTCATCACCCAGAGACTCCTTGTAAAAGGCCACAGCCTCCGGTGAAAACCCCTGACCGTCCAGAGAGTAGACTTCATCAATCAAGTGCTTGAACTTTGCGTCCAGAGTTACAAACTGTGCCTTGTTTCCTCCCTTGGAATGACCTGTCAGGACAATACCATTCTTCTGGGTCCAGCCGTATCTTTTGACAAGGCTGTCAAAATATAACGTGGCATTTTTCTGCTGTTTAGAAGCCTGTGATGCCATTGCAACCGCATTATCCAGCCATTCTCCATCCTGGGTGCCCCGGAATACCACATAGCGGTCTCCCCTGCACGGGTTGGTAAACAGGCACGCGCCTGTATTTTCAAACTCTCCTCCCATACTCCAGGAAGTATCGCTGATTCTTAAATTTTTCAACTCCCCGGTGGTATCCCGTTTTAGTGCATCCCGGAGAATCTGGTATTCCCCGCTCGTATTGCCCTCCATCCGGTTCAGCACATCTCCAAGTGTGTCATAACCATCCCGGTTGACATTTGGGGAACCAAGATACATAAAGCTGCCGAGCAGCGTGGAAATGTATTCCCTACTGTAATGTTCCATTAACGCCCCCTCTTTCCACTCTTTCCTTAAATACCCAAGCCTCTCATTCATCTCAATCCAGGCCCTCCGTACATACTGTTCCTTACTTGCTTTACCTTTTCTTACTCATAACCGCAGTGAGGCTATGGCATCCGCAATTTCATTTTCACATCCTATAAATGCCTTGTACGCCTCTTCCATACAGTGCAGAAACCCCTCTATTTCCCTGCAGATCTCTGCCATCCGCTGATAGTCCTTTGCCATCTGTGCGACAAAGCTTTGGCTTGCAGGTTCTTCCCACATAGAAGTAATTTGATTGATCTCCCCCCTCATAGCCTCCATCTCCTGGCAGAAGGTTTCCATTTGTATGTGAAAGGTGTTTATATCCTGCTTTAATAGATCCGTATCCATTGTAAGATAGCTCTCTGACATATCATTCCCCCCTGATTTCCAATTAAATATCCTGCCCCCTACCTAAAGGACATACCACATGTCTGTCTCATCCTCTGCCTGTTTCTATTCATACTCAGGGGCCATTGTATTTATAATTGAAATATCTCTCCAAACGGCAAGTCCGCTTCCTTAAAGAATCAATTAAGTCTATGAAAGGTTGGCGCTTTTTTTGCATCTTATCAAAAAAGTTTTCATTCACTTTCTCTGTTGTCGTTTCAATCCATTGTTCATATAGTATATAATATCCATCTTTTATAAGTGTTGTCTTCTATACAGAAAACAGCCGTGGATTTCCATATAATCCACGGCTGTCACAAATTTCTTCTGTTTTCTTTTATTATTCTTTTACAACAAGTTTCACAAATCCACAGACCAACTGAAAAGCCTCCATTTACCTTACAGCTTCATCAGCAAGTCTACCGGGGTCTCCTGCACAGAAATCCCTCTGTCTTTAAGCTCCGGAACCAACTGGGCCAGCTTGCTGTGCACCCGCACAAAACTGGATTTTTGGTTAAAATACGCAGCTTTCTCAAAGGCAAAACGGATCACCTGCGGGTATTGAAAGCCCACCCCCAACTCCAGAATACATAGTTTCCTATGCAGGGTATTCTCCAGCCATTTGGTATAGGCCTGCCACTGAGGAAGATATCCGGACTCATCATAATTTTCATTTGTCACCACATTCCCCGCCTCTTCGCTGCCACAGGGTGCCACGATGCGATCACTTGGCAGGGAAGACGCATAAATCAAATCATCCGTATTCAATGTCACCAGAAAAAAATCTTTTCCTTCCAGTAGTTCTGCCAATCGAGTGTACGCGGCAAGCACCATATCCCTGCCTGCCTTTGCAGCTGACAACTCCTCTCCGATACCTACCAATACCAGCTCAGCCTCTTTGATCTGTTCTTTTATTTGTTCCTTTATCTGACTCTGCATTTGTTACTCTCCGCTTCTTCTATCTATTACTCAGCCAGCCTCTGCCCCATCAGTACTCCCATGACGGAGGCCATCATCAGTCCTCTGGTCCAGCCGCTGGAATCTCCCAGACAGTGTAGCCCGGCTATGTTGGTGTTAAAATCCTTGTCCATTTTAACACGATTGCTGTAGAACTTCAATTCCGGAGAGTACAAAAGTGTCTCCTCCGATGCAAAACCAGGCACTACCTCATCCACTGCCTTGATAAAATTAATGATATTTAACATGGCTCGGTAAGGCATGGCGGCAGTGATATCCCCTGCCTCCGCATCCGGAAGAGAGGGCTTTACGTTGGACCTGGACAGCTCCTTTGGCCAAGTCCTCTTCCCATCCAGGATATCCCCATACCTCTGTACCAGGATATGCCCGGCCCCCAGCATGTTGGTCAGCTCTCCCACTTTTCTGGCGTACTCAATGGGCTGGTTAAAGGGCGCATTGAAATTGTGGGAACACAGAATCGCCAGGTTAGTGTTGTTGGATTTTAAATCTTTATAGGAATGGCCATTGACCACAGCCAGATCATTGTCATAGTTCTCCTGGCTCACAAAACCTCCGGGATTCTGGCAGAAGGTGCGGACTTTATTTTTAAACGGCTTGGGATAGCCGATGAGCTTTGACTCATAGAGAACATTGTTGACCCTCTCCATGATCTCATTGCGCACCTCCACACGCACCCCGATATCCACTGTGCCGGGCTGGTGGGCAATGTCATGCTCCGCGCAAAGCTTCTCCAGCCAGTCTGCACCACGTCGGCCAGTTGCGATCACCGTATGCTTTCCAAGGATCTTACGCTCACTGCTTCCATCCTGTATTATCACACCCCTGCATTCATCCTGTTCCAGTATAATATTTGCGCAGTGGCAACCAAAAATCATCTCCACGCCTTTTTCCTGTAAATAGTCTTCAATTGATTTATAAATCAACTGTGCTTTTTCCGTACCCAGATGGCGGATGGGACAGTCCACCAGCTTCAGCCCTGCGCCGATGGCGCGCCTGCGGATCTCCTTTACCTCATCATTCTGCTCTGCGCCTTCTACATGCTCATCTGCGCCAAACTCCAGGTAGATTTTATCCGTGTATTCAATCATCTGCTGAGCAAACTCCTCGCCGATAAGCTCTGGCAGTTCCCCGCCCACTTCATAGCTCAGAGACAGCTTTCCGTCAGAGAAAGCCCCAGCCCCTGAAAACCCGGTGGTAATATGACAGTAAGGTTTACAGTTTACACATTTTTTTGTCTTCGTCTTTGGACAGTGCCGGTCCTCAATGGGTTTTCCCTTCTCGATCATAATAATTCTGCTCTCCGGTTTTTTTCGAATCAACTCCAGAGCAGTAAAAATCCCCGCAGGTCCCGCACCAACTATCACTATATCATACATTTGCATACTTTACCTCCATTTTTCTTCCTGTATTTCAGGCATCTTTCATTTTTATACCTCATAAGATCAGTTACCTTCTGACCTCCACATCCATATTTCAGTATACACAAAAAAACCACCTCACATTCGGCTATACAATCCCTGTATTGTAAGGGATATATAGTCAACTGTTACGGCAGTTGGTAGAAACACTCACCCTGATTGTGAATTTATATATATACCTCTATTATTTTAAATGTATCTGATCATTTTTGCAAGATAAATTTTATTTTTACTGCAGATAATATACTATGAGATTGTACAGCAGGCTATCCATATACCCTGCGGGCCAGATCATAAACTCTCTCTTTTGTGATCTCAATACTTTTTCCCATATATGCAGCCGTTGCCCCTGTCCCTACCTGCTGGGTCTTTTCATCTGCAAACTCATCCCAAGCCTTCTGTGCCTGGGCATCCCGATAATCGATCCATTCCAATTCCTACTGTACAAGGGCTTTCGCATCTTTTTCACTCAGGCTGCCCTTCAGAATCTGGTAGATTTCATTCAGTTTCTCATCCCACCAGGTGTAAACCGTATCTAACGCCTTATTAATGCTCACTGTATCACCGGAAATACTGCTATAGAGTTCCTGTTCTTCTGTCTCCAGATCCGCAAGACCGGAGAAATACTTTTCCCCCTCTGCAGACTCGTCCTCATTTTCTTCCTTCTCTGACGTACTTTCTGAAGGTGTTGTTATCCACTCCAGTTCTCCTCTCTGCAGCATTTGCACATTGTCCGCAGTCGCCTGATAGGATCTAATGCCTTTAAGCTCCACATATTTATCCCGAATCTCCTGATACTCTTCCTCTGAGATCTCATTCGCAGAATCTCCCTCATTGTCGTGATAATATCGGATCTGATTGTAATCGTTGTCATCCCCGTGTAGGGATATGCTCTCAATTAGCTCCAATTCCGTACCACGTGCAGGAAGTAAATAGTAGTCTTCCATAGAATGAGCTGCTCCCCCAGAAGAAGCATCACGAATCACACCACCTACGCAGAGAATGCAGGTGCCTGCTCTGTATCCTATATTTTCCATCAAACGGATTCGTTTTCCATCAGAATAAGTGAACACATCATAGACAAATAGATCAGCCTGCGGATCTTCATAGTTTAAACCAATAAAGAGCTCTGGAGTGCCATCGCTATTCAAATCATACAATTGGAAACCCGCATAGGCTGTCTTTTTGTCTTGTACAGTGGAGAGGCTCATTATAAATTCCACATTTATTTCCTCAGATACCGCATCAACGGAACCTGTATTATATGTTTGTTCTACCTGGGTCTGGTAAGTCTGGAGTATATCGGCATATGAACGGTACATCTCTATTTCTCCAGCACTTACATCGGCTGTCTGACTCTCCTGCGTAGTCTCTGTTTCTGCTTGCGCCTCATGTTTCTCAGTCTCTTTGATCGTATCTTTGGCTGTATCTTCTGACGGAAGTGTTTTGTCCTTCCATGTGCTGCTCTCAGACATACCAGAAGGATTTTTTTCAACCTCCCGACCAGCGCTGCATCCTGCAAGCAGTACGGCAAAAATAAGCAATGTACAGACTTTTCGTCCTCTATTTTTCTTCACTCTATACTCCTCTTTTCTGTATAATCAAAAAAACCTGTAAACAACGTCTACAGGCTCGGTATATACCTTCAAAACCACACACAGATCTATTCAACCATCCATTTACCTATCCTACTCTTAACCAGTATTCTAGTATTCCAGTAATCTCTTACTCTCTTTAACCCTTACCTTCTTGGTTAAGCCTTCGACCTATTAGTAACAGTCAGCTCCATACATTACTGCACTTCCACCTCTGCCCTATCTACCTCGTCGTCTTCAAGGGGTCTTACCGCTTTGCGGGGGATATCTCATCTTGAGGGGGGCTTCACGCTTAGATGCCTTCAGCGTTTATCCCTTCCCGACTTGGCTACCCGGCTCTGCTTTTGGCAAAACAACCGGTACACCAGTGGTCAGTCCAACCCGGTCCTCTCGTACTAAGGTCAGCTCCTCTCAAATATCCTACGCCCACGCCGGATAGGGACCGAACTGTCTCACGACGTTCTGAACCCAGCTCGCGTACCGCTTTAATGGGCGAACAGCCCAACCCTTGGGACCTACTACAGCCCCAGGATGCGATGAGCCGACATCGAGGTGCCAAACCACTCCGTCGATGTGAACTCTTGGGAGTGATAAGCCTGTTATCCCCAGGGTAGCTTTTATCCGTTGAGCGATGGCAATCCCACTTTCTACCACCGGATCACTAAGTCCTACTTTCGTACCTGCTCCACCCGTCGGTGTCGCAGTCAAGCTCCCTTTTGCCTTTGCACTCTTCGAATGGTTTCCAACCATTCTGAGGGAACCTTTGAGCGCCTCCGATACCCTTTCGGAGGCGACCGCCCCAGTCAAACTCCCCGCCTGACATTGTCCTCCCGCCGGTTTACGGCGGCTAGTTAGAAACCCAATACTGCAAGGGTGGTATCCCAACAGCGGCTCCTTGGCAACTGGCGTCACCAATTCTCTGCCTCCCACCTATCCTGTACATGCAATACCGAATCCCAGTATCAAGCTGGAGTAAAGCTCCATGGGGTCTTTCCGTCCTGGCGCAGGTAACCAGCATCTTCACTGGTATTTCAATTTCACCGGATGCATTGTTGAGACAGTGCCCAAATCATTACGCCTTTCGTGCGGGTCGGAACTTACCCGACAAGGAATTTCGCTACCTTAGGACCGTTATAGTTACGGCCGCCGTTTACTGGGGCTTAAGTTCAAAGCTTCGCTTGCGCTAACCTCTCCCCTTAACCTTCCAGCACCGGGCAGGCGTCAGCCCATATACTTCACCTTGCGGTTTTGCATAGACCTGTGTTTTTGCTAAACAGTTGCTTGGGCCAATTCTCTGCGGCCTCATTTCTGAGGCACCCCTTCTCCCGAAGTTACGGGGTCATTTTGCCGAGTTCCTTAACAATGCTTCTTCCGTCGGCCTTAGGATTCTCTCCTCATCCACCTGTGTCGGTTTACGGTACGGGTATGATATAAACAATAGCGGCTTTTCTTGACGCATGGCTCACACACTTCCCTACTCTAGTTCGGTACGCGTCACGTCTTCGGATTGTATGACGGTTTTTCCAATCATACTCCTACCCCGCTTGCCCCGGGTTTTCCACTCCCGGGTTGTGCTTTCCACACGTGTCCCCACAGTTCTGTTATACCATAGTACAGGAATCTCAACCTGTTGTCCATCGACTACGTCTTTCGACCTCGCCTTAGGCCCCGACTTACCCAGAGCAGATCAGCTTTACTCTGGAAACCTTGGATATTCGGCCGAGAGGATTCTCACCTCTCTCTCGCTACTCATTCCGGCATTCTCTCTTCTTAAAAATCCACTGCTCCTTTCGGTACAGCTTCTTCTCTTTAAGAATGCTCCTCTACCAATGTATTTACATACATTCCTCAGCTTCGGTGCCGTGTTTCAGCCCCGGACATTTTCGGCGCAGGACCTCTCGACTAGTGAGCTATTACGCACTCTTTTAATGTATGGCTGCTTCTGAGCCAACATCCTAGTTGTCTTCGAAATCCCACATCCTTTTCCACTTAACACGTACTTTGGGACCTTAGCTGGAGGTCTGGGCTCTTTCCCTTTCGACTGCCCAACTTATCTCGTGCAGTCTGACTCCCGTGCATCCTCTTTATGGCATTCGGAGTTTGATAATCTTCGGTAAGCTTTGACGCCCCCTAGGATATTCAGTGCTCTACCTCCACAAGAGTAACACGAGGCTAGCCCTAAAGCTATTTCGAGGAGAACCAGCTATCTCCGGGTTCGATTGGAATTTCTCCCCTATCCACACCTCATCCCCACCCTTTTCAACGGATGTGGGTTCGGTCCTCCATTGCCTTTTACGGCAACTTCAACCTGGACATGGATAGATCACCCGGTTTCGGGTCTACC
>NZ_CM176623.1:4005000-4500000 GCF_058119865.1 Ruminococcus sp. 8Y-12
AATCTGACTTTCTCCTGATGTCTTTTCTCTTGTGAAGCGTGTAATTATCCGTCTTTTCCAAAATCTTCACGGAAGAATCATCCACTCCCACACTGTATCCCCAAAGCCGCCCTTGCAACGGCCCACTGTCATTCGTACCACAAACACGTTTAAAATCCAGGTCCAGAATCACCAGGCTGATGTTGTTGGCTTCACAGATATTTCCGGCGCGCTGCAGAAATACATTGTCCACATATTCATTGGGATCCTCTGTCTGGTTAACAAACTCGTAAACCTCCACCAACACATTTTTTTTCTTCATCACATAGTAACTCTCCAGAAAAATATTGTTGATGAGCCAGTTGGCCAACAGAATAAATACCATCAGCCCAATGAACAAAAATGCCATCTGCTTTTTTATTGAGTGTTTCATTACTCTACCTCAAACTTATATCCCATCCCCCAGATGGTCTTGATATAGTTTCCTTTGTCTCCAAGTTTGTTTCTCAGCTTCTTCACATGGGTATCAATAGTTCTGGCGTCCCCAAAGTAATCATAATTCCACACACTGTTAAGTATCTTTTCCCTTGAGAGGGCAATCCCCTGGTTTTCCATAAAGTAAGTGAGCAGTTCAAACTCCTTGAAACTCAAATCCACTGCCTGACCACCAACCGTCACCAGGTGGGCGGCTTTATTTACTTCAATGTTTCCTGCCTTCAATACTTCATCAGGTGCAATGGCATTGGTTCTCCTCAGAATCGCCTCCACTCTGGCCACCAGTATCTTTGGGCTGAATGGTTTGGATATATACTCATCCACTCCCAGTTCAAAGCCGAGTAGTTCATCCCTCTCATCAGCCCTGGCCGTGAGCATGATGATTGGAACCTGTGAGTAGGCCCGGATCTCCCGGCATACTTCCCACCCATCCATCTTAGGCATCATGACATCCAGAATGATCAGCGATATGTCCTTTTCTGCGAAAAAGATATCAATGGCCTGTGCGCCGTTTTCCGCCTCCATCACATCGAAATCCTTTTTTGTCAAAAAGTCCCGCACCAGTTTGCGCATTCTGCTCTCGTCATCTACAACTAATACTTTCAACCGTTCCATTTCCAAGTACCTCCCTGATTCATACCTTACCACGCTTTTCGCCCATTCTTTATCTCTATGGCAGATTATAGCAGGTAATTATGTAAGTTCTGTGAAAACTCCGATCTTTTCTCGTATCTCCTGCATACGCAGATCTGTGTCTGCAATGATCTCGGCACACTGTTTCAGCTCCTTCCCAATGGCTTCTGGATTATCCACTTTATCCAAGTCCCTTTTATAGCGAAGCTGATGTTCGAGACTGGCCCAGAAATCCATAGCAATGGTCCTTATCTGCACCTCTACCCGCATCTGCCGTTTCTCCTCTGAGAAAAACACTGGAATCTCCACAATCATGTGCAGACTGCGGTAACCATTGTTTTTCGGATGCCTGATATAATCCTTTACCTCCAGCAGTCGGATATCATCCTGCTTTGCCAGCCATCTGGCCACATCGTAGATGTCGTCAATAAAGTAGCAGACCACCCGCACGCCGGCCACATCATTCAAGTTCGCCATCACTGACTCTAAAGTAAGCTCATAGCCGTTTTTCTCCAATTTCTTTAAAATACTGATCGGTTTTTTAAGTCTGGACTTGATAAATTCTATGGGATTTCTGTTGTACCGTACGGAAAGCTCATCATTTAACACCTCCAGCTTTGTCTTTACCTCCCGTATGGCGCAGCTGTACATCATCATAAGCTCCTCAAATTCCTGCGCCTGGTCAAAGAGCGGCGCTGCCGTATCCGGCAGTATACGCTCATTGATAAATCTGGTTACCCTTTCCATTCTTATCCTCCGTACTTATCATATTTTTGTATCACAGGAAGTTTCTCCCATGAAACACGATATCAGAAAAAATCACCTGCAAAACCTGCAGGTGACCTCCGAAAGTCTCTCACTTTCTGCTTTTCGTTTTCTTTTAATATGGATGGAAGTTTCCGTCAGAGTCTGTCACACCTTTTTCTCCAAAGGTATATGTCTTTCCATCATCTCCAACCCAGTTTCCATTGCTGTCCTTTGTAGCTTTCACATAATTACCGTTTTTATCATAAAAATCATAGTAATCCGCTGAATCGCCTGAGCTGGAAGAACTGCCAGAGGAAGAAGAACCTCCTGAACTTCCGCTCCTGTATGAAGGCGGATCATAATAGTACCAGGTACCATTGCTGTCTTCTACTCCGTCCTCATAGAAATAGTAAACCGTACCATTTTTGTCCACCCATTTACCATCGCTGTTCTCAGTTGTATAGATAGTGTTGCCTTCCTCATCAAAGAAGTATCTCTCCTCCTGGCTCCCTGAGGAAGCTCCTCCGCTGCTGTCTGTACTTCCACTGCCATCCTGCTCCTCTGTACTGTTCGTGCCTTCGCTGCTCTCGCCGCCTGCACTGCCGGACAGATCCTTCAGAAGCTGAAAGCTGTTGACTGCTTCCTGTACACTTGCAAGAAGTGCAGTGTCTCCCTTTTTCACATTGCCCATTACCTGGAATCCTTCGCTGTCCGTGGCCCTGATCACTGCGGACGTGTAGAAAACACCTGCTGTGGTATCCTTATAGGTAAGTGTATAGGAACAAACCTTGACTCCCGTAGACTTGTCAAACTGGAAGTTGCTCACCTGCACATTATCCGTGTCCACTCCTGTTTTTTTCAGTCTCTTGAGCAGGCGTTCCTCTGTTGACCCTATGGGGAGCGTGTCCATATAATCGCCGCTAAAATATCCGATTGTAATTTCACCTTGTCCCTCTGAGGCAAAAGCTACATTGTTAACATCATTGTTTGTGTTCTTCCAGGTGGAGTCCGGCAGTACAATTGAAAACCTTCCATCCTGTGCTGTATACGTAACCTTGGTCACCACAGCCGGCTCAGACTGCGTCTCTGTTGCTGACGTCGACTCCGTGCTGGTCCCTGTCTCGTCTCCCTTACCTTTACATCCGGTCACTGCCAGCATTGCAACAGCTGCCAGAATCAATGGCTTTGCAAACCTTTTCTTGTCCCTCATATAATCCCCCTTTTCTGCGGTGATCTAGTATCTTGTCCCCTCTATTTTATAACGAGAGAGGCATTATTTCAACTTTATTTTGTGAAAACTTCCTGAATTTTTTTACAACTGTTAACGTAACTGCTCAGTTCCTTCACAGTTACATCCAAAAATCCATTTAAAACACCTTCGGTGACGGGATTTTTGCACCCTGAATCATTTTCTTACGGTCAGCGCAGTAAATGCGCAGACCTGTTGAATAGTTACCTGTTAACTTTTGTATCCTACGACAGCATCCGCCAAATTTGGATGAATCCGCGCAAACATTTCCCGGTATTCTTCCAAACAATTGTCCGGAACCTCAATCACAGGACATTTTGTTCTCGAAATATTCCCAAACGCCCTGGGGCTGATATACTCTGGGAGCGTCTCCCCTGTAAAGCGGACCGTCTGAATATCTCCGCCTATGGCATAATCATCGATGGTCTTAATAGAAGTGGGAAACACCACCATTGTCAGGGAGGAATTGTAAAAAGCCAGCTTTCCGATATGCTCTGCCTTCCTGTCCTCTCTCATGGGGTACACCCCTACTCTTGCCTCTGGATAGGCCACCAGAGTCTTTTTATCTTTTGTGTAGACAGCTTCATCTATAGATGTGTACACGGGATTTTTAAAATCAATATGGATACTTTCAAGATAACGAAGCCCGCTAAAAGCACCTGGTTCTATTTTTGTGTAGTTGGCCGGAATGTCGATCATCTTGAGATCTCCCTTTAGGTTTACAAACGCATCCCGGGCAACCCCATAGCTGCCCTTGTCCGGCAGACGTATCATCCCATTCTCCACACGCCCGGTAAAACCGGTGATCATACCGTTCGTTACCACAAACGGGCTCACTGCTTCCACCCATTTGGCATATAGCTTAATCTTGTCCTTTCCAAATGCAGTCCGGTAAGGAAACTCTGCTTTTCTGGTGAGGGCTTCATCCAGATACCATCCACAAAAAGTATATCCATCTTTCAGAGGACTATCCACTTCCTTCAAAATATAATTATCAAAATAGTAGTACAGTCCATTTGCCCCTTCTATATATCCATCGTTTAACTCGATCTCAGCCTGATAAGCAGCCACCTGATAAGAAAACTCCGCCAGCTTTCCCTGATATTTTAGCATACCTTTGTAACTGCCGGGAGTCTTTGTATAAAATCCCAGTACCGTACATTTGGACGAGTCAATGGATACCTTCTCTCCGTTGCTGTATATGCCATATAGCCTCAAACCTTCCAGATTCAGACTCTCCGCCCCGACACAGACCGGCGCTGCCAAACTTCCTTCGCACACAAATCTGGTCAGCACTGCCGCAGGCGGTACCTCTGGTTCCTCATAGTTTTCACTTTCTCCTGCCGTTCTGTCCTCTTCCTCCCGTTTAGTCTCTGCCGCCACTATCCCCTGTTCTGCGGCTTCACGCCCAGAGGAGGTGACGACTTCGGTCCTTTCTCCCGATTCCTTATACCCCCTCTCATCCGGAAATCCCCATTTCGGGTACTGGCAAACATTGCTGTTAATATTATAGATTGACTCCTTGTCCTCAAGGTCCGTTGCGGCTTTACCGCCTTCTATCATCTCTTGATCCATGTAGTCTATGCCTTTAAAATTCGCTGGCTGCGTGTCATCCACCCCTTCTGTTCTGAAGATATCTAGTCCCTTCTGATCCGGGTTTATCAATACTCCTTTTTCAAATCTCATTTCACTTTGCACATTCTGATATTGGAACTGTTTTGCCGGAAACCGGGCATTTTTTACCACTGATACAAGCATCAAAACTATTAATATAAGTATAATACCCTCTGTCACAGACTTTTCTAATAGTTTGGTTTTCCCGCTTATCCTGACTTCTTCTATATTTAAAACCGCTCTCATCGCTCTCTTTTTGTACACTCCCATTTGATTTAGGATATCTATCCTTTTCATTTACAATTTGATCAGCTTATCCTAAAGTCATTCTAACAATCCCACAAAATTGTGTCAACCATATTTTACCAATATATCATTTTCTGTTGAACGTATGGTTAAAAACCCACCACTACTTTTGCAAGTCTCTTGTCAATTCTTTCAAACATAGCCCTGTACTCCTCTATGCACTCATTTGGAACCTCAATCACCAGGTTTCCTGCCTTTGCCAAATTTCCGAAAGCCAGAGGACTAATGTATTCTGGAAGGGTGGTTCCCGTGAACCGAATTTGCTTTACACTTTCCCCAATCCCATAGGCATCGATTGTCTTAATCGACGGTGGAAAAACAATTTTGGTCAAAGAGAAGCCCTCAAATGCCATTTTCCCGACATGTTCCGCCATCCTGCTTGGCAGCATCGCATATTCGCCAGTGATTCCTTCGGGATAGGCCACAATTGTCTTCTTATCTTTCGTGTAGACTGCCTCATCCTCCGAAGCGTACACAGAGTTCTTGAAATCAATATTGATGGAGGTCAAAGTTTTCAGTCCCCGAAACGCCCCTGGCTCAATCTTTGTATAATTTGGCGGAATATCAATCATCCTCAGGGAAGTGCTGCTTTTCAAATTTCTAAAAGCATCCTGCGCAATGCCGTAACAGCCCTTGTCCGGCAGTCTTATCATCCAGTCATCCACTACTCCCTTAAAGTCTGTAATCATCCCATTGGTAATCACATAGGGGCTTTCCGCTTCCACCCACTTGGCATAGAATTTTATCTTACACTCTCCAAAGGAAGCCTTATACGGAAACTCCACTCTCCTGGTAAATGCGGCGTCTAAATACCAGCCATCAAAGATGAACCCGTACTTTTCCGGAATAAACACCTGATCCAAAGTGTAGTTATCCAGATAATAGGTGAGCCCATTGCCGCTCACTGCAAATCCACCGTTCAGCTCAATATCCACTTGGTATGCAGCCACCTGATAACTAAATTCCGCTGTTTTGCCCATGTATCGAATCATCCCCTTGTATGTCCCCGGGTTCTGAGTCTGCACACCCAGAATTGCACATTGATTCAGGTCCACCTGCAATTTATTCCCATCGCTATAGACTGCCCATATGGTCATCCCATCAATGCTCAGGTGGTCTGCACCAATGCACAGAGGCGCCATGATTGCACCCTCGCAGACAAGGCTCACTACAGAAGCGGGCGGTTTCGGATTTTCCTCTCCGCCATCCTCTGACTCTACAGGATCGTTCGACTCCCGCTCTGAGTCTGACTCCTGTTCTGTACCCGGCTCCTCCGGTTTTTCAGATTCCGGCCGCGTAGTTTCCTCCTCGTCCTCCTTTCTGATGGAATCAGACGGGTCGGAAGGCTTAAAATTATCTTCAGGTTCAGAATCCCCGTTCTCCTTACCATAATTGTAAAGTTTCCACTCCGTTTCACTGTCCGTTCTTCTGTCACCGCCTGCTCTTTTTTCCTTCTCCACAGCAGTGCTGCTTTCCCTTGTTTCGTCTATCAAAACGCTTTCCTGATTGTCACCTTTCTCTGCATCCTTTCCCTTCTGATCATCTGCTCCCTCTTCCCATTGGCTTTCTGACATATTTGTTATCTGCCCTTTCTCCTTTTCCGAATCTGTATTTGCACCCTTCTCTGACTCAGCTATCCGTGTATCCCCGTAAAAGGTGTCCCATTTTGGGTTCATAAGCACATACAAATTATATACAAGGGCAATACCAATGAGAAGCGTCATAAAAAAGGCCCCACTGTACGCCAATAATCTCTCAAATTTATTTTTCTTACGTCTCTTTTTACTTTTTGTATTTTTCATATTCTGTCCGCTTTCTTCATGTCCATTTTGTAAATGCACAAAAAGCATCCACCCTTTACAAAGATGCATGCTCTTGGCCTCTAAACATTTTATCAGCGCAGAATTAATGTGTCAATGTGGTCCTGCTATTACTTACGCGCTTTTGTCAATTATGTTGTGTTTCTAACCTGGTTTTTGTATAAAATAACCGAAATTACCATATACTAAAATATAGGCATTTAAACTAAAAACTATACACTTTACTGAAAGGTGTGATTATATATGACATGGTCAGTAATCTTACTATTTCCCATACTCATATGCTTTATCACAGTTCTCTACTCCTGCATACACATCACAACTCCCTACGATGAGGCTGTCGATGACCTGGAACAGGAACGGTTTCTCGAATCACTGTACTGATAGCTTATGTTTCTGACTGTTTTTGCATCCTACGCCACAGCGCCAAGGACAGGGCAAGTATGCCAAGGGATTCCATACCCAGAGCTGCTTCAAGAACCACTGCTGATGTAAAATACGGCAGTATCCCATCCACAACCGTGTGAAGCAGCAGAGCCAGCAGATACCACCTGATCCTGCGCCCATTCACTGCCATGACCACAAGTATCGCCAGAGATACCTGAATGATCAGTGCAAAAACTCTCTCCAAAAGTCCCAGGACCATATTTTGCGAAAAACCGTTGGATACAATGTATTGGACCATGGCTGTAAGCAGCCACCCGGCCTCCATGAGACCGTGTCCCAGCCCGAAAGTGACAGCGTCACTTAGCGACAGCCTGCTCTTCTTAAAAAACTGTAGAAAAACAAGTCTGCCGGTCTCCTCAAACAGTCCGGCCGTAAATGCAATAATCCAGGACATCACCATGGGAATGACAAGGGATGCATAGAGATACGTCTCCGTGTCGTAAAATAACTTCAGCAGCGGAATCCTGAGCACCAGCTGGGATACACCAAAGGATGCCAGTCCTGCAAGAAAAAGCAATAATTTCTTTCTCACCCAGACACCTCTTTCTTTCTATTCACAGGTTATTTGATAAAGAACTGCACCAATTTCATCTCATCATCAAACGCCATAGTAAATTGCATCTTGCCCTGCTCGTATTCTCCCACTGCCACCACTGCAGCATAGTCGTTCTTTTCATTATCCTGCTGCCCTGCAATCGCAAATTTGTCTACAGATTTAAATTCCCCCAGCTTATCCATGGCTGTCGTCCCCGCCGTCTCAAACTGCTCTACCGTTACCGCCGCCTGAAATTCATCATTTCCCATTTCAATCAGGCTCTGATATTCCTTGGCATTGAACAGCTCGATAGCCTCCTCCGCCTTTGTCCTGACCTCATCCTCGCTGAAGACATCCGCCAGGGAACCTCCGCTTTTGCAGGCGCAGAGCATGAGCGCTGACAACAGTAAAATTGCAGTAAACCTTATTTTCTTCATACAATCTCTCCTTCCAAGTTTATCACAGCTTACAGAAGGGGGCCCCTCCTCTGTTAATCGGTATCTTTATCATACGCCAAAGGAAGAAAATTGCAATAAGATTTGTCTGAAGTCCTGGAAAACGTGCCTGAAATACAAGCAGCCTATCCCTGCTCCTTTTTCTTTTTTCTATATTTGATTGCGGCAACCGTACCTCCGGCAGCCACAACCGTTACCCCAAAGACAACTGCCTTTCCCCAGTCCGGCACCTGTGACTGTGCTTTTTTTACCTCTGCCTGTGTCTCCGACTGAGAAACTGTCTCTGACTCTTTCTCTGTCTCAGCCCTGGTTTCACTCTCCGTCTGGGTTTCCGTCTCACTCTGTGATTCCGTCTCCGTTTCGGATTCTGTCTCTGTCTGCGCTGTCTCAGTCTGATCTCCGGAAGGCTGCCCTCCTTTCTGGCCATCTCCATTCCCGCTCTGATCTCCTGATCCCTTGCCTGTATCATCCCCTGTGTTCTCATCAAAGGAGTAGGTTTGTGGCTCCCCTGTCTGCGGCTCTGACGGATCTATCACATTCCCGCTGGAATCGTACTTGCCATCCAGATAATCCTGATATGCCTGGTACGCCCCGTCCATTGTTGGGGAATATCCATGGGAGGACAGCCAGTTCTTAACCATCTGCTTCTCCTCCTCCGTGTAAGCCTGAGCAGGCAAAACGGATGCCTGAAAGGTAAGGGTACTGATCAAAAGCGCTGCAATTATATAAAATTTTTTGATATGTCTCATGAATCTTCCTCTTTTCCAATCTCTGTGATCACGCCAATCCTTCTAAAAATGGGATACAGGTAACTAGCTCCGAAAGTCCCCAGCTTTTTTGGGCCCGTCACCTCCCCAACGGTCCGTCTGAGTTCCATCGCTTTGTGGAAGGCCACCAATGCCGTTGCCTTTGTGATGGATTTATCTTTCCTGCTCACAAACATCTCATTTCCCTTTATGCTGTAATCATACTCCAGACCTTTGGCTGTATGAAAAACATCCTTCTGGAAAAATGTCAGCGTCTCCCACAGCAAATCGTCCAGCCCCTCCATAGCGTCAGCTTCTGTCAGAGTTACCGCGCGTTCCACACTCCGCTTTAACTCCTTCACAGCCATTTGGCGTTTCTGGTCGGAATCCTCTTCATCTGCTCCGGGAATCTGTGCACAGAATACATCCTCCGAATAGGGCAGGTAAGAGTTAACAGAGGTTCGGCTCAATTGCAGGAGTTCCTGAATCTCTTCAATGCTCTTTCCCTCCACAGCCAGCCGGTTCACTTCCCGGCTGGTCTTGGTACTGAATACTCCTGCTGTGATGAGAATTTTCCGAACCTTCAGAAATGAAATACCGAACTCGTTTGCTGTGTGCAGTAGAGTGGAGTGAGATGTTTTCTGGGCGGATAGATAGTAATTTACGATATCATTGAACTGTTTTTCTGGGATTTGCATAGATATACCTCAATATTGTTTTCATCTGTTTTCGGTGAGCGTTTATTCGTATCATTATATCAGAATTCAGGCTGTGTGTATAGATAAGGTGGAGATTTTTATGGTAGGACAGTTAGCCGGCAGTTCGGTTCTTCCATTAAACAAATGAAACGCAATATGCTGGAGAATATGGTTGAAATGCTGTTGTCAGAGTGTTAGGTTCCTATGCCATAAACAGCTGCTTTGACCATAACTTGCGAAAAAGTTACGCTACAGACCCTACAGACACAACTCCAGATAATTCATTAGTATAATCTAATTCTTCTAAAAGTGGATACCCACATTTAGGACAGCTCTTCGCCTTATCTGATACAGTTCCTCCGCATTCCGGACAATTGATCAATGACATACTCTCTTTCCCTCCTCTAATTTGTATACATAACTAATACTTTTCCTCATATATTCTTCTTTTCATTATTTTCTGTAATCTCTTCAGCAAAATAATAATCATATATCCAATAATAGCCCCCAGCGAATTAGCCACGACATCATCCAACTGGCAGAAACCTCTCTGGGTTAGGTACTGCATTCCTTCAATCAAACTACTGACAAGTATTGCCACTGGAATACAGATACGCTTTGGAACACGCCCCAGCATAGGAAAAAAAATTCCGAAGGGAACAAACAGCAAAACATTTTCTATCACATAGGAGTGTGCCTGCACGGTTGTTCCCCAGGTGGCTCCCAGGCCCAACTCTATCCCTGTCCTTGACCCAGGCAGACGAGACAGGTATGTTATCTGTACTACAGCTATCAAATACGTCAGAAAAAGCAGATAGCAAAACCCTTTCTTCCATTGCCAACTCCCTGTACCAATTCGATATAGTATCAATATGACTAATGTCCCCAATGCGCCTGTAATGATGCTAGCCGGAATATATCCCAATACATCCTCTATATCACTTTGCAGATATGGATAGTACTCTTGAATCCATTTCATTTCCTTTTATTACCTTCTTAAATTCTCATATTTTAGATCTGTATGTTTCTCTATTATACCATTCATTCATTAGTTCCAACAAGTATTATGCTATTTTACATATTAATACATAAAAAACCACCCAGCACAAACTCACTGAGTGGATAAAACACTTATTCTCGCATTTCGTCACCTGTTAACAACTCACCTTCAAAAGCTGTGCCTTCCCATGCAGTTTCATTGGAACAGAATTGGCAGGCACAAAGATACAGTCCCCCTTAAAGAAATTAATAGGCGTATTCTCATCTAATAAAATTCCACAGCCATCCACGCACAGCAGCACCTGAAAGGAATTGCTGTTGGTCTGAAAATCAGCCATGTTTCTTGTGCGCTCTGTGTTGACCAGCACGCGTTCCACCTGGAAATATTTACACCGGCACAGAAACTCTGAGGCAATTCCCCGTTTATATTTGAGCACGCGCATCGGCTGTCTCGGTTCGGCACTGCCTTTTAAGTTGACCGCATCCAACGCCTTTTCCACGTGCAGCTCCCGCAGATTTCCGTCCTTATCCCGGCGGTTGTAATCATAAAGTCGGTAGGTCAGATTTGAATTTTCCTGAATTTCTGCAATCAGCGCGCCAGCGCCGATGGCATGAACCGTACCTGCCTCGATATAGAAGACATCATCCTTATGTACAGGTACTTTCTGCAGATACTTCTCCACTGTCCCTTCGGAGAGGCTTCTCTCCAGGGTTTCCCTCTCCATATCATGATAAAATCCATAAATCAGCCTGGAATCCTTCGCGGCATCCAGCACGTACCACATCTCTGTCTTTCCAAGAGAACCGTTTTCATGCGCTTTGGCATAGACGTCATCGGGATGCACCTGAACGGATAAATCCTTTTTCGCATCAATCAGTTTAATCAGAATCGGCAGCTCCCCGCCTGTCCTGGGATGGGTTCCCAGGTACTCGGGATGCTCTCTCAGTACATTTGATAAAAGCATCCCCTCCAGCTCCCCGGATGCAACCACACTGGTTCCATCCGGATGGGTGGAGCATTCCCAGGTTTCCGCCAGAGGATCCTGATCCATCTCCTTTGAAAACTCATCTTTTAATCGGGTTCCGCCCCACAAGTAATCCTTTCCGGCCGGCTTTAAAAGAAATGGTTTACCATTCAAGCTCATATTTCTTTTTGTCATGGACACTGATCTCCTTACCAAGCTGCACTTCCACTATCTTCAATTCCGTATCCGCAAGGATTGTGTGCCGGCAGCCTGCCTGCATGGTCACCACATCGCCCGCTGTCACAGGCTGTTCCATTCCATCCACAATGCTGCGGCCCTCGCCCGAGACAATGGTCCACACCTCATCTCTTCTCTCGTGGCTGTGGTAGTTCATCTTGTGTCCGGGATTCAGTGTGATCTTAATGGTCATGCTTTCATTTTCCACATCCAGGACCCGGAAGCTTCCCCAGGACTTTTCCGCAAACATGATCTGCTGGTCCAGTTCATCCACGTAGGGTTTGATGTAGCTGGATTGTTCCTTATCTGACACAAGAATTCCCTCTGCGCTTGCGGAGACCACCACATCTCTTAACCCCATACACAGCACAGGAACGTCCAGCTCATTGATCACGTGAACATTTTCACAGCTATCATTCAGGACAGCGTCGCCGATGACCTCTTCCTGCATGGCCTCTGTAAGCGTGTTCCAGGTACCCAGATCCTTCCACTCCCCGCCAAAACGCATGACCTGAATGCTGTCTTCTTTTTCAACAACCGCATAGTCAAAGCTAATCTTTGTGAGGGTCTCATACTTGTCAAACAGGTCCTGGTAATCCGTAAAGTCTATTAATTCATGGGCTTTCTCCAAAACATATTTCAGCTTATACGCAAAAACCCCTCCATTCCAGAGCGCTCCCTGGCGGATATAAGACTTCGCTGTCTCCGCATCCGGTTTTTCTTTAAATGTAGAGACCCGGCTGATCGTTTCATTGCTCTTCGGAATGATATATCCGTATTTTTCGCTGGGATAGGTTGGCTCTATACCCATCAGGACTAAGTTGGCATCTCCCTTCTCTGCCAGGCTGCCCAATTCCTTAAGCGCCGCAAAATAATCATCCTCCACATACGGGTCTACCGGACATACCACCACCGCTTCCTCCTCCGGGATTTTGCAGACATCCGTCAAATAGGCGGTCGCCAGGGCAATGGCCGGGAACGTATCTCTTCTGCAGGGCTCCACAGAAATCCCTACATTCTCCCCCAACTGATTGTGGATGGCGGATACCTGTGTCTTCGAAGTGGCAATCGTAACGGTTGCATCTGAATCCACTTTTTTGATCTGCTGATATACCCGCTGTACCATTGACTGGTACTCCCCGCTCTCTGTTTTAAAAATTTTGATAAACTGCTTGGAGCGAATGTCATTTGACAGGGGCCACAAACGTTTTCCAGAACCTCCTGATAAAAGTACTATATTCATAATCATTTTCTCCTCATATACACACCTGCCGGTTCGTTCTTTTTACCGCTCTGCCCTCATGGGATTGTTTAAGAAATCCTTATAAGACAGCCGGATTCCCTCCTCAAGCTCTGTCTTATAGGTCCATCCCAGCGCCGCGCTCTTAGAGACATCCAGAAGCTTTCTGGGCGTTCCGTTTGGTTTGCTGGTATCCCACCGGATCTCCCCGCAATACCCAATCACCTTTGCAACCAGCTCTGTCAATTCTTTGATTGTCAGTTCCCTTCCAGTGCCTGCATTCACTGTCTCATTCCCACTGTAGTGATTCATCAGGAATACACAGAGATTTGCCAGATCGTCCACATACAGAAATTCGCGCAGTGGGCTGCCATCTCCCCAGCAGGTGACAAAGGGAAGATTCTGCTCCTTTGCCTCGTGAAAACGGCGGATCAGCGCCGGGAGTACATGGCTGTGGGTGGGATGGTAATTGTCGTTTGGCCCGTACAGATTCGTGGGCATGACGGAAATATAGTCCGTCCCGTACTGCCTGTTTAAGAACTCACAGTATTTCAGCCCGGAAATCTTAGCCAGGGCATAGGCTTCATTTGTCTTTTCCAGCTCAGAGGTCAACAGACAGCTCTCTTTCATGGGCTGGGGCGCCATGCGCGGGTAGATACAGGAAGATCCAAGGAACTCCAGCTTCTTACACCCGTTTTCCCATGCAGAATGAATCACATTCATCTCCAAAATCATGTTGTAGTACATAAAATCCGCCAGCGCTTCCTGATTCGCTATAATACCGCCAACCTTAGCGGCTGCCAGAAACACATATTCCGGTTTCTCCTCTGCAAAAAAGTCCTCTACCTCCGCCTGACGGCACAGATCCAGCTCTTTATGTGTGCGCGTGATAATATTTGTATACCCCTGCCGTTCCAGCTCTCTTACAATGGCAGATCCAACCATGCCTCTGTGTCCTGCCACATATATTTTTGCGTTTTTCTCCATCATGCTTCTTATCTCTCCTCACCCAGGCACTAGTGTACTGTATACTAGACTGCCTGAAACTATTTTACTCTCAGTCCATAGCTGCCATCATAGCCGCTTCCTGCTTTGCAAGCTTTCTGTCATGTTCCGCCATGATTTTCACCAGTTCTTCATAACTGGTTTTCTGTGGATTCCAGCCCAGTACGGTCTTTGCCTTCGTGGGATCACCCCAGAGGTTATCCACGTCCGTGGGGCGGAACCACTGCGGATTCACACTCACCAGCATCCTGCCCGTGTCCGCATCATAGCCTTTTTCATCAATTCCGCTGCCTTCCCAGCGGATACGTATCCCATTGGCCTGAAACGCCTTTTCCGTAAAATCCCGGACCGTATGCTGCTCTCCTGTAGCAATGACAAAATCATCCGGTGTATCGTGCTGCAGAATCATCCACATACACTCTACATAGTCTTTCGCATACCCCCAGTCACGAAGGGAGTCCATGTTGCCCAGCTCCAGATGATCCTGCAGGCCCTCCGCAATACGACCTGCAGCCAAGGTAATCTTTCTGGTAACAAAATTCTCTCCCCGGCGTTCGGATTCATGATTAAACAGAATTCCATTTACTGCAAACATGCCATACGCCTCCCTGTACTCCTTCACAATCCAGAAACCATACTGTTTTGCCACCGCGTACGGGCTGTAGGGATGAAAGGGGGTAGTCTCCCTCTGCGGAACCTCCTCCACCTTTCCGTACAATTCCGAGGTGGATGCCTGATAGATTTTCGTTTTCTTCTCCAGGCCTAGGATGCGGACCGCTTCAAGGATACGGAGTACCCCGATCGCATCCACGTCCCCGGAGTACTCCGGAACATCAAAAGATACCTGTACATGGGACTGTGCCGCCAGATTGTAAATCTCATCCGGCTGAACCAGCCCGATGATGCGAATCAGGGAAGAGGAGTCCGATAAATCTCCATCGTGGAGTCTGATGCTGCCCGCAGCGATCAGATGATCAATTCTTGCTGTATTTGAGATGGATGCGCGGCGGGTGATGCCGTGAACCTCATATCCCTTTTCCAATAAAAACTCCGCCAAATAAGAACCATCCTGTCCGGTAATTCCTGTGATAAGAGCTGTCTTTGCCATATGTATTATCCTCGCCTTTCTTTTTTCGTAACGGATCCGTTACCTTTTTCGGTCAAATTTAACACCTGTTCACTATCTTACAGAAATAACAGCCGGTTGATAAGTGACAATATTGCCCTGTTCTAGCACATTATTGACTTTTTTAACATTTCAGTTATACTGGATTTATAAAAAGTATTTTTAGAAAGGAGCCTTCCAGCATGAACGAATTTCTCTTTCACGGAACCCTGGTCACTACCAACCGCATCCTGTATACCCCCTCCTCATTCGCTCGCACAAACCTGCTGCATCTGCAGGAAACCGGCGTACTGCAGGCCCAAAAGCCCCATACCAGCAAGCGTAAGAACCTGATCTCCTATCTCTTCTTCGCTGTGGAGAGTGGTTCCGGCACACTGCAATACGACAATAAGCAATACGCCTTAAAAGCCGGAGATTGCGTTTTTATTGACTGTAGAAAGCCTTATGCACACCACACCTCAGACAAAAACCTGTGGAAGCTCCACTGGGTCCATTTCTATGGGCCTGCTATGAACGGCATCTATGAAAAATATGTAGAGCGGGGCGGCCTGCCGGCTTTTCATCCAGACAATATTGACTCCTTTTTAATCTTGATGGCTGAATTATATGAAATTGCTCAATCCAATGAATATGTAAAAGACATGAGCATACAGGAAAATTTAGCCTCCCTGTTAACGCTCATAATGAAAGAGAGCTGGCATCCGGAAATCTCCAGACGCAGCTCTTCTAAGAAGCAGAATCTATTATCTGTTAAAAAATATTTAGACGAACACTATACATGTAAAATTACCTTGGATGAATTGGCAGAGCGTTTTTTTATTAATAAATACTATCTTACAAGAGTCTTTAAAGAACAGTACGGGACCTCCATCAATGGTTACTTGCATGAAAAACGAATTACCCGCGCTAAACAGCTTCTTCGGTTTACGGAGGAACCTATTGAGAAGATCTGTGTGGAGTGCGGAGTGGATGACGCAAATTATTTTACCAGACTTTTTAAAAGGGTGGAAGGGGTAACTCCGGGGGAGTATCGGCGTGTTTGGCAGGGGTAGTACAAGCCCTAGGTCAAATCTTTCGTCTCTGTGTTATGCATTGACAAAGCTGCAATGCCAAAAGAGATGACCGTTAAAACGGCGGGAAATTGATGTGATCACTAAAAGGAATATGTGAAGAAAAGGACCTGTTGACAAACTCCCTTTTCTAGTTTCAATTTTGCATACGTTCTTTTAAAAGTAAGCGCTTTATAACCAACCGGATAGTCAAACTCCAACTTTTGTGAGATACTTCAGATACTTGGAGTAATTCACTTCCTATCCGGTTCTCGGAGTCGCAAAAGCTACGCTTCAATCTCACATCTTTGGCCGCTTTTGTTGTGCCTGATTATTCCAAAATCTCATATTGGAGGAGATGAATCAAATGAGTACAACTTCAAATGATGAACATTGGTTAAAACTGCTCACCCAGTGCAGAGCCAGTGGGCTTACCGACCGTCAATGGTGCATAGAAAACGGGATTCCTGTCAGCACATTTTACTATCACGTCCGGGCTTTGCGCAAAAAAGCCTGCGAGGTTCCGGAAGCAGTGGAGGCTGCAGCACAGAAACAGGAAGTTGTCCAGATCCCTCTTTGGGAAACGGAACAGCGTACTTCAGATACCGTTGCTTTACATATGCCCTCGATTTGTCTGGAAATGCAGGGCATCCGTATTGAAATCCATGAACAGGCCGGAGCGGATGTGATCCGGAATACTCTTCTTGCCCTGCGGCAGCTTTGTTAGGCGAACTGTCCGGTGTGGCTAAATTTTTCCTTGTGACAGGCTACACCGACATACGAAAAAGTATCGATGGCCTGATGGCGATCGTTCGGGACACCTATGAATCAGATCCCTGCAGCAATTCCCTGTTTCTTTTCTGCGGCAGACGCTTTGACCGGATCAAAGCGCTTCATTTCGAAAAAGATGGATTCTGCCTCTATTATAAGCGTTTGGATAATGGGCGGTTCCAGTGGCCCCGGGATTCTTCAGAAGTAAGGAATCTTACACGGCAGGAATACCGCTGGCTTTTGGAAGGGCTTTCCATCGATCAGCCTAAGGCAATCCGACCTGCCTGGAAAAAGGACTTCTAACCTTTGTGCAAAAGGGAGAAAATTTTTCTTCCCCTTATGGGGCAAAAAACGCTGCTGATGAGTTATCCACATAACAATGGAACCGCTGGAAAATCGAGAGGATAACGTTTTCTCATTTGTCCCGGATTACCGGTTGCGTGTGGAAAACCAAACATTTTTCAGAGGCAATATTCCGCCAAAACTGTGTGTTTTCCACATTTCTTCTTCGTCAAAATGACGGCGGCAGCACGGCAGAAAATTCGCTTTTCTGTTGGATTCCCGGTATAATAGGAACCAATAAAAGAAAGGTGGTTCCTTAATGCCGCAGTCAGAGATGGAAGCGCTCATGCAGCTTTAGAAAGAAACAATTGAATCCCTTCGTCAGCTGGCGAACAGCCAGCGTCTTACCATTGAGCAGATGGCCAAAAGCCATGAAGAGCAGACCGCACAGCTGAACCAGACGATCGCAAATCTCAATGAAACGGTTGAGTACCTGAAGAAAAAGCTGTTCGCGTCTTCCAGTGAAAAGACAAAAAAAGATGGATTTCCCGGACAGATGGATCTGTTCAATGAGGCAGAAGCCACTGCGGATCCTTCTGTCCCGGAACCGACTCTGGAGGAGGCTGTTGGTGGCTATAAACGTAAGGCAAAGAAACCGAAGACCACCAGGGAAGAGATCCTTGCGGGGCTTCCTGTGGTCGAAGTTTTCTGCAGCGTGCCAGAAGAGGAAAGAAACTGCCCCTACTGCAATGCTCCGATGGCGGTCATCGGGAAAAAGGTCGTGCGGGAAGAACTACGGATCATCCCCGTGAAAGTGGAACGGCTCCAGTACGTCCAGGAAGTACTTGGCTGTCCGGAATGTAAGAAAGACGGCGCTTCCGTTATCGTTGGAGCTGAAACACCAGGCCCATTGCTGAAGCACAGTCTCGCCTCCCCGTCCACGGTTGCTTACGTGATGTACCAGAAATATGTGAACAGCATCCCTCTTAACCGCCAGGAGACAGACTGGAAACAGCTTGGGGTGAAGATCCCCAGAGCGACACTGGCTAACTGGGTCATCAAATGCGGCATAGATTATATGGAGCCGGTGTATGGACAGCTTCACCGGCATTTGCTGGAGAGGGACATTATCCATGCAGATGAAACACCCTGCCAGGTACTGAAAGAGGAAGGGAAAACGGCACAGTCCAAGTCCTATATGTGGCTGTATGGCTCCGGAAATGATGATTTGCCGCCGATCCGTCTGTATGATTACCAGCCCAGCCGGGGCGGATATCATGCGGAAGAATTCCTGAAAGGTTTTTCCGGATACCTTATCTGCGATGGTTTTGGCGGTTATAATAAGCTGAAGAATGTCATCCGCTGCGGCTGCCTTGCCCACATGAGACGGTACTGGCATGAGGCACTTCCCGGGAAATCGAAGAAATCCCCGGATAAGACTCCGGCAGAGATCGGTTTTGATTACTGTAACCAGTTATTCAAACTGGAAAAGGAGTATGCGGATCTGGATGCCGATACCCGGAAATCCAAGCGTCTTGAGACGGAGCCTGCCATATGGGAGGCCTACTGGTCATGGCTTGAAACAGTGAACCCAGCTGGCGGAAGCCGTCTGGCCATAGCGGTGACCTATGCGAAAAACCAGAAGCCATATATGGAGAACTACCTGTTGGATGGACGGTGCTCCATATCGAACAATATCGCAGAAAATATAGCCCGCCCCTATGCAGTAGGACGGAAAAATTTCCTGTTCCACGATACCGTAAAAGGAGCCCGGGCCAGTTCCATCATTTACAGTTTAGTAGAAACTGCAAAACTTAACAATCTGAACATCTACGCATATCTGGGGACCATACTGCTTTATATGCCGGACTACAAAAATGAGCCCGGAGGTATAGAAGAGCTGATGCCATGGTCTGACATGATACAGCAGAGATGCCGAATTAAATCGAAAAGTTGAAGTTGGAGTATTTTACTTCAACTATAGCTGAATACCTTGTGAAAAGGTAGCCATTATTTTATTGAGCGCTTACAATATGTGCTCAGGTTCGCCCAGTTTTCCCGCCAGGAAGCAGCGATCCGGGGATATTTCTTTCCCCATGCTTCTTCAAATGCATCCAGGGCGCTTTGTGCCGTCGGTTCATCCACTGCAGCATAAACCGCTTTGAGATCGGCCATAAGCGCTTTCAAATCCTTATAGGATACATACTTGCTGGAATTTCGCAGCTGATGGACGATGCAGTTCTGGATGTCCGTTTGCGGAAACACCGCATTGATTGCATTCGAAAATCCAGTCAAATTGTCCGTGCAGGCAATGAAAATGTCGTTGACTCCACGGTTTTTGAGGCCGCCGAGTACCGTCGCCCAGTATTTGGCGCTCTCATTTTCTCCGACCCACATGCCCAGGACGTCCTTGCGGCCTTCCAGATCGATTCCAATGGCGATATACACGGCCTTCTTTACAATCTGACCTTCGCTGCGGACATGGTAGTGGATGGCATCCATGAAGACGACGGCATAGGTACTTTCCAGAGGCCTTTGCTGCCATTCCCTGACCATGGGCAGGATCTTGTCCGTGATTCTGCTGACGGTCGTATCCGATACCTCCACGCCGTAAATGTCACGGATATGCATTTCGATATCCGACGTCGTCATTCCTTTGGCGTACATGGACAGAATCTTTCCTTCAATGTCCTGACTGATGCTGGTTTGATTCTTCTTGAGCAGCTGCGGCTCAAACTCGCCCTTCCGGTCCCGCGGAGTGCTGACTTCCACGTCGCCGAAGCTGGTTTTCAGCCTCTTGCTGCTGTGACCATTCCGGGAGTTGTCTGTTTCCTTGTTGCGGAAATCATATTTGCTGTAACCGAGCTCTTCATCCAACTCCGCTTCCAGTCCGTTCTCCATGAATTCTGCGATGGTCTCCTTGAACAGGCTCTGGATATCCGCCATGCTGCTGATGTTGGCTTCCTGCAGCAGCTCGCGAATCTTGGCGCGCCGCGCGTTTTCTTCTGGGGCGCGGTTCCTTCTCGACATACTCTTAAACCTCCAAACTGATGCTCTTTATTCTACACCAGCTTGGAAGTTTACACAATTCTTGGGATGGTCTCGAGATTGGGTTGATTCATTGCTGCTTCACCTTTTTCTTGACCCAAATGGTAGTCCAATAGCATACTCCACCAATTATTCCACCCAAGGTATTATATACCAAATCAGAGATTTGCACCTGCCCAACCCTTAGTAGAAGCTGAGCCATTTCAATCAAAAAGGAACACAAGAATGCATTTCTAGTAGCATATGAAATTGTTTTTATTAAAGTGAGTTCTTGTTTATCTGCAACCCATAGCCATAGAAATAATAGTGGAACAAAAAGTATGACATTTTCAATTGCTTCTGTCGTCAATTCACCATTGGCATTATACAATCCAAAGATTCCGATAACGTTTTGCAGCGGATTTGTCCATGCAAAGCGATTAAACAATGTCCTGAATAATACAAGCGCAGCATAGAACGCTAACAGAAAAACCTTTTGGAGATCTTTCCTCTCTTTGAATTCCTTTATCCATTTTTTTAAAGTATTTTTCAAGCCATCTTGCCTACATTGCATGTAAAAAAACATAAACAGCACAGCAAGCAAAATGGAAAATCCAAATGCCTGTCCGAATGCAGATAAGACATTATACAAAATTGTTTTTATCATATTCGTTCAGGCTCCTTTACCTATTGTCATCCTTTTTTGGCTTCTTGCCTCGGCTACCCACAGTAGAAGTATCGTAAACGGAATAAATAGTGCAAGAATCTTGATACACTCTGTCTCTCCCTTAGCGTTATAAAGTTCCCAAACACCTATAAGATTACTCACTGGATTTGACCAGATGTTGCGGTTCAGTATCTGTCAGCAGTTTTCTCCGCAATAAAGGACATACTTTCGTGATTAGAGAACAGAGCAACACATCCGCATTACTGTACAGTTCTTCAAGCATTTGTTTCTGCACTAATCCAGCAGCAAGAATTCGATCATCTCTTTCCGCAAGAAAAGTCTTTCATTAAATTCTTCCTAACTAATTCATAAATACATCTCATTACATACGCGCATATATAACTACAAAGTACAACAATTAATGCATTTAGTGGTACCCCACCCCGGAGCTTTAATACGCCTATAATAAACGACTCATTTAAATACATGAAATATGATTGTTTTCCTATTCCTTCAAGAACCTTGTGCAAGGGATTTATTTCTTTTATTCTCAAAGCAGTCAGTATGTTGTAAACTAACACTGCACATGATAATGTGAAAAAGAACTTTATAAACTTCTCATGCGGCACTGGAAGTAATAAGACAACAGCGACAAAAGAAATAATAAGTATTCCAACTTTTACACGTTTTGCTTTGTTCTCATCAAGATTTTTATTTCTTGCAATAATCATTCCAAGCGGAAAAGATAGACCATAATTCCACGCAATTGTTCCACCGTGCCAAATAATATATTTAATATCCGAATAACGTAATTGTTCCAAATGCCAGTATTCCAAACATAATAGCCACTATTGGTCTATTCTTTAATTTGAAAACTATCCAAGCAATCAGGTAACACGCAAAAATATATGCTATGTACCACATCGTTGGGTCTGCGTTGAGACCAAAGTCTTGCCCCAAAACACTAATAATTACTGTTACAAAAGATATATTTCCATACAATATAGCCCTTAAAATGAGAAATATAACAGTGCAAAACAAATATGGAAAATATACTGAACTGATTCTTTTTCCCCAGTAATTATCCGTTCCTTTTTCTAAAGAACAGTAGATTCCGTATCCGCTTACAATTAAAAACAAATGCACTCCAATTGCTCCACCACAAGGAAACACCTTTGTATGAAACATTATTACAAATATTATCGCAAATGCTTTAATTATCAGTGACTGCTGTTTGTTCATATCAAGTGTCATTTATATACCCTCATCGTCTTTTTACATGGCTTTACAAAGCACTTTGGGAAAACCTTCGTAGAACGCAGATAACATAAAAACTTTGGATTTCTTCATCTTAACAAATCATATTCATTCATCCTGAATTATGAAAAATGAACATGTAATCACATTATTCATTAAACACACATTTACGCTACTCATCACGGAGAGTTGCACAAAGAATAAATCAACTTACGCCTCAAATGATATATTCGAGTCTATATTAGCACATATAAGTAAATTAGGTGTGCTAGATAGCTAGATTTTCTTTATACCGACAGTCTTATTCCCAAGCGTTTGAGCAATTGTATCAAAGTAAATAAACAAAATGAACAATGGTTTTTTAAGAAAAAGAGACATAGAGAAAACTTTGCGTTTTGCACATACGGCATATAGCGAATACACTGCTTTACATGTGGATCACGCAACAAGTTTGAAATCATTCCCCACTCTCCTTTCGATGAAGAGTTCATTAATTCAATAATTCCAAAAATGATCGACCCAACATATACTCCTATATCCATGTTATTCCCAGATTTTTGAGACAAATCTACAATTCTCTTTCTTTCCGAAAATAATGCCATCTTGTTCTTTATTATCGAATTAGTTAGTCCTTTTTTTAAAGCGCCCGTGTTCCTAATATAATAGAAATATAGTGCCTCTGGAATTGTTACTACACTACAGGCATACACAAGAACATTCGCATTAAACATACTATCTTCATTCAAGACAATTTGTTCATTGAAGTGAACATCATGCTCAATTAATAACGCTCTCCTATATGCAACTCGCCAACATGCCCCCCACTCATGCTTTGGCTCAAATGTACCGTATTTAGCCCAATGGGATACCTGATCCACAGAATAGCCAATATATCTCGGAAATAACTCCTTCATTATTTCTTGATTCGAAAACAATTCATATGATTTTTGTGGAAGAACCATGTGTCTGCCATTCTCGTTGTTTGAAGAAGCCATATTAATACACCAGTAACCCCAAATCACCAAGTCTGGCTTATTCTTATAAGTCGAGATTTTTTCATCTAGTTTCTTTATCAGGTTCGTATCCACCTCATCGTCAGGATCTACAAATACAATATATTCTCCTTTGGAATGACTAATCCCCGTATTTCTAGCAGATGACACGCCTTTATTGACCTGTGAAATAATCTCAATCCTTGCTTGGAATTGCCCCCCCCCGCATGAGTATTTGCCCATAAATTCTCTGCACTTTTCCACGGTATCATCGGTGGATCCATCATCCACCAAGAGAATTTCACAGGATGACATATCGTTTCTGACAATGCTTTCCAGACAATTTATTATGTATCTCGACACATTATAACATGGCAGAACAAAAGTATACTTAAGCATTCTATTACCTCTTTCTATATTACTGATATGGCTTCGGCGATATTCTAACCTCTTATGTTAGATTTCATTTTTCTCGAGATATCTGTTCAGATGCAATATTCCATACTATCATTGCTTTCTGAAACAATATCGAAATTACCACCGGATTTATAGAGTATTAATGTTATAGGATTTTCCAGTTACATAAAACCAGGGAAGTTTTTCTACTTATATAAAGTATTTAACTACACGCTTTATGCAACAGTTCTATAGTAATTCATCCTTGCACTTCTCCAAAGCTGCAATGATCACTTGATCCATATCATAATATTTATATTCGCCAAGCCGCCCGCCAAAGATAACATTTTTTTCTATCTTTGCCAGGTTCTTGTACTCGTCATAGAGCCTTCCATTCTTTTCATCATTGACTGGATAATACGGTTCATCACCCGTTTTCCACTCGCTGCTATACTCGCGGCTGATGATAGTCTTGGGCAGGTCGCTACCATTTACGTCCTTACCAAACTCAAACCACTTGTGCTCAATGATACGTGTCCACGGTGTCTCGCGATCGGTATAGTTTACTGCTGCATTGCCTTGGAAATTTGGCTTATCCAGGACTTCTGTCTCGAATCGAACCGAACGATACTCCAACGTACCCAGCTTGTAGTCAAAGAAAGCGTCAATAGGTCCTGTGTAGACGATCTTGTCAGCAAGCGCATCCAGTTCAGTCTTGTGTGCAAGATAATCAGTGTTCAGACGAACTTCGATACCGTCCAACAGGTTGGCAACCATCTTGGTGTAGCCGCCCACGGGGATTCCCTGATAGAGAGCGTTGAAATAGTTGTTATCAAAGGTCAAGCGCACCGGCAAACGCTTGATGATGAAGGCAGGTAGATCCTTGCAATCACGCCCCCATTGTTTTTCCGTATAGCCTTTGATGAGCTTCTCATAGATATCACGCCCCACAAGAGAAATAGCCTGCTCTTCCAGATTTCTTGGTTCTCCAGTAATCTCTTTGCGTTGCTCCTCAATCCTCGCTATTGCCTCTTCTGGCGTGACAACACCCCACATCTTGTTAAATGTGTACATATTGAACGGCAAAGAGTACAGTTCGCCCTTGTAGTTTGCCACGGGACTATTGGTAAAGCGATTAAACTCCGCAAACTGCGTTATGTAGTTCCATACCTTCTTATTATTTGTATGGAAGATATGCGCACCGTACTTATGAACATTAATACCTTCAATATTCTCTGTGAAAATATTGCCGGCAATGTTCGGACGCTTATCCACCACCAGGACAGATTTTCCATGTGCTTTTGCTTCGTGAGCAAAAACTGATCCGTAAAGACCAGATCCAACAACCAAGTAATCAAACATTTTCTCCACCCTTATTTCTACTTATTGACGTATTTCAAAGCTTTCATTGGTATTATCTTCGCAAGAAGGTTCATAAATGCACTGTTTTTCCTATAAAGCAGCCATAAATATGGTAGAGGCAATATCACACATAGTATGCCTCTTACAATTAGGCATGTAACGCCACTTTGAGGCGCAATCATACAGGCAATTCCCACAGCAATCCAACAGGGTACTGCTTCTAGAAACGCTTTAATTTGAATTCCAAAATACTCTATGACACTTTTGCCAAAATAATACTTATACAAAGTTCGGCTCTCCCAAGGAATCTCAACAAGCAAAAAACTCACAATTGATGAAATAATAACACCATCGATACCTATAATCCGCACAAGCGTGAGATTTAACACAAGATTCAGTCCTGCTCCAACAAGCGGCTTTACCTGATCCTCGCGCCAGAGCCCTGCTGCATCTTTATAAACTAACACAATCTTTCTGGACTGATATACATAGAAATATAAAGAAAAAACCAAAACAGAAGATACCCCAAGCAAGTTCTCCTTACCAGCCCATAGTTCCATAAAAGGTTGGTATAGAAACAAAATACAGCTTGTTGCCCAGCACATAATAAAATTATTGAAGCTCGTTAGTGCTTTAAAACTGTTATAATTTTCCTCAACAGAGTACAAATTCATTCTATTTCCAATGCCAGCTGTCATTGATGAATACACAATCCAAAGCATAGCCATCACAGTCGTTACGATGTAATTATAATTTCCAAAAATAGCAACACTGCTTAACCCTAAGAAAGCTGACACGACCAAGCTATCTAACGATGTCGAAATAGTATTTCCGACTTTATGGCTTGCCAAAGCTAATGTTTTCTCAATTATTTCCTTTTTCTGTTTTCTTATTATTGAGCCTTTGCATACGTACTGAGGATACTTTCTCTGTACTATAGCCGCTCTCACTATATTTCCAAGGATGGTAAAAACAGGAAAAACTGCAACATAGCAATAATAATTCCTAAATCTAATAACTAGAATAATTTGAACGCCATATTCAATGGCAGTCATTATCGTGCCAACAAAGCTGGATATATCATTTCTCTGAAAAGCAGCCAGTAGCGAATTCTTATAAGCAAATAGAAAATACGATACTACCGTGTTGAACAGATAAATAAAATACAACACTTGCACGTTAATATCAGGAGGCACTTCTCCATTAATGAAATGATTCACAAACGGAGATATTGCAATTCCCGCCACTAGAATGACCGTTCCAATAATTCTATATATTATTCTGTATAAGTTCAATAATGCACATATCGTTTCTTCATCATTTTCTGCA
This sequence comes from Ruminococcus sp. 8Y-12, assembly GCF_058119865.1. Lineage (NCBI taxonomy): Bacteria > Bacillati > Bacillota > Clostridia > Eubacteriales > Oscillospiraceae > Ruminococcus > Ruminococcus sp. 8Y-12. The sequence continues at coordinate 4,031,429 of NZ_CM176623.1, forward strand.
ATTGGCTTATACATACTAAAAACCAACGCACTTCCAAATCCCAATTCCGCTAAACTCAGCATGTTAAGAATTGAGGAAAACAATGATGATAAGCCAAGATACTGTGTACCCATGAAGTGAATCATTATTGTTCTCATAACAAAGGGCAAAAATGTGACTACCAGTTTATTGCAAATTCCTGTCACTGCCCCCATTATAGTATTACGTCTAACATCTATCTTCATTTTCTTTGACCTTTTCTGAACTTTGTATTGATTCGCTTTACCCACAGATAGACTGGTACTGGTAAATGATTTCTAATTCTAACTTTCAATGACTGTCTTGGCTTAAATATCTTATAAGCAATATATCCACCGTCCCGATTTAGCGCATCCATATATACGTTTTTTTCTTGAGGAATGCCCGCAGGATAGGTTAACTGTTGATAATTTCCTTTAATTGCAATTTCGGATGTTACTTCCTCGAAAATTAAATTATCCAATTTCTTCAAATATCTTTCCGCCTTATCAGTTCTACAGAAGATAACTGATGTGCCCTTATCATTGTAGTAACTGGCTTTTTTGTCAATATTCCAAAAGTCACCAACTGTAAAGTCGGCCACTCTGAACATTCCCTTCATTCGACAGTTAAAGCAAGCATCTCTTTTATAATATTTCATCCCGACGCCAAATATTGTTTCATCAAATAATTTTGCATACTTACCTTTACTTGTATCTGCGCACATTGTGTACGGTACCCAACCATACTCTTTAGCTCTAAAGCAAAAATGCTTGATTCTTTCACCTTTTTTTCGCTCAATCCAATCCAATTGTTCTTCTAATAATCTATAGCTTGATGGTCCAGCACAAATCAGTTCGCATGTCAACAAATTATCATACCCACATCCCAAGATACTATATATTGCAGCTATTTCACACGGAAGACCAATAAACAATACCTGTCTTCCTGTCTCCAATTGTTTCTTCACGTCTAAGTAAATTCCATCTTTATTTGCCATCACATATTTTGAGCCCTTCATTCTATCTCGAGATACGTTATCGGTTGACGTATAATAGGCTCTCCTAAAATCATCTGAAAACACTACTCCGTACACAACGCCCCCTTGTTGCTGTACGAATTCTGATAATGCTGAACAAAACCCACCAGAAGATGACTCTGACAGTTTCTGTTCATCCTTAATCCATCCCCCATATGCCCGCGTATCGTCATATTTAATGTTCCTTACAGGCGTTTCCCGCTGTGCAGGGCATACTTTTCCACATAAGCCGCAGTTCACACATTTATCTTCATCAATATGTGGATAATAGAAACCATCATTATCCAGACTCATTTGTATAGCTTTTTTCGGACAAATGGCCTGGCAAGCTTCACAGCCATTACACTCAGTTTTATTAGCTATTCTTTGCATTCGTATTATCCCTCAATGTCAATTATTATATATAGAATCTGAAACAGCACTTATAACAGAATAAAAATCGCATTTCAAAGACGGAACTATGCAATTTCAGAAGGAGCCATCTTTTTCCTCATTCATCAGTTTTCCATTCAGCATATCAACCAAATGTCGGATACAGATTTCTCTTTCCTGTTCAAGTATTTTATACCCATTTCTATAGTCAACATTTAAATGAGCACAGATCTGTTCTTTCGACATATCTTCTTTCCAAAAGGAGTCTTCAAGGCCAAACTTTTGCATAATATTTTGCAGTCTTGCCTCTTGTGAGTATTGATCGCCGTGTTTGAAACGCGGAAAATAATAAAATGCAGTTTCCATTAAAAAAGAAAATACAACAGCGTGAAAAGAATCTGTACAAACCAATGTTGCTTTTTCTATTAATGAAATAAAATCATATGGGCATGCATCAGCAATTACTGTAATATCAGAATCGTTAAGACAATAATCCGATTCTTTCATCGGCAGTAACACTATTCTCGCATTTATTTCTGCCGCAACCTTTTTCACAGTATCAATATGACTAAAATCTGGGGAGCCTATAAAATAGCAGAGAATATATCTATCAAGGTTATACTTTTGAACACTATCTGATTGCTCCGAAAACTCTCTCCATTCCTCTCTAGATAACAAGAACGTTGGATCTAGTACCACTTTAGCAGTTTTTCCGCTTAATTGTTCAACAAGTTCTGCAGCTCTCGGTTCCCTGACTGTTATACAATTAAACAATGGCAGGTATTTTTCATATATCCTTTTTTTGCTTTCTGGGATATTATCCACACCAAAGCTAGCTGCGTATGTATATCGTGGTTTATTGCTCTTATAGGGAACAAAGTCAAGTAAATAATGCGGACTTAGCATCCATGGATTCCACATTTGATCGCTCCCTACAAGGTAACAATCAATTTCGTTATCTATTTTTAGTAATTCTCTTCGGCTTCCAATATCTTCTACGTGATATGTTCGATTTGCTAAATCATGGATTTTCTTTACTTTATCATTATAGGCCGATTGATATACTCCGCGTTCGATCGGTTTTTTTCTTTCTATTCTTCCTCTAATTATTGAACCAACTTTCGTCATAAGATAATTCAGCTTATTCATTGAATAGTATTTTCTTCTATTTAAAAACCGGACATCGAATCCATTTTTTTTTAAAATATAATCTGTTGCATATGCCTGCAAGCACGTTCCATAGTTTTCTGATTGAAACCAACTTACAACAAAAACTTTTTTCATCTTATTGCCTCTACACATTCAATATTTCTTCAGCGATTCTGATTGCATTATTAAGTTGTCTTCCCGCCACTAAGTCCTTTCTCATGCATTCAAGGTTATTTATCATTCTGCTATATTCATAATCAGATAGGTGTTCAAGTTTCTCCTCAATCTCTCCGATATTAGAAATGGTTATCCCTATTCCCTTTTTGATTAAAAAATCAGCAATAGCCGCTTTTTCCCAAACGATTATTGGTAACCCTGATACAATATAAAGTGAAGCTTTATGTGGATTATTAAACATAATATAAGGATGCTCACTTTCATCATACACGAATTGGTTTCCTTCCCATATTAATCCGAAGTCTCCTTTCAATTCTTGTGGAAGCTCTTCTGGTTTAAAACAACCAACATATGTATGGTGTTTAAACTCACGTTCTTTTCTTCCATATACGTTAATCTTATAATTTGTCTTTCTATCATCAAGAGCATATAAGAAACCAGTTTTATTCGGCGACAAATTACCCGCAAAGCATAACTCAAATTCGCAATTCCTATGGCGCGAAATCTGCGGAATATGATCCACATAATAATCAAACAATTCCAGATTTACAAGATTTGTCCGACAACCACGTGAACGAACCTCAGCTATCATTTTATCATTATGCAGAATCACAACATCTTGTTTGTCAAGTTCCTTTATCATATCATCTATCTTACAAGCATCCGAATATGAATCACGTAAGGCATCCAAGTCATGAACAAGATAAATCGTACGAAAGCCTATTATTTTTTTTATTACATCGATTTCTTTGAGAATTCTAAACGAGCTTTGAACAAACAGAATATCATTCTTTTTTAGTCTTAGTAGACTAAGGATTGATCTAATTCCTACTATTACTTTGCCAAAGTTTGTTTTTACTTTTGTTTTATCATTTTCTCCAATTGCATTATAATAGCATCCATTTTTATCTACATACTTTTTCATAAACAGATCTATGTCATCTCTTGCTTTTGATGATGCGTTATATGTAAGTCCGATTTTTTCCTCAAAAATATACTTTTTCACAGTTGCAACTCCTCTTAAGAAACAGATTATAGAATATCTAGTATTTCCAAAATGCTTTAGTGGTCAACATTGAATCTGGTACACTCTGGAATTCACTAAAACCATAGCAATGATTTTTTTCCTTCATCCATACCAATTTTTTATTCCCAATATAGCCGGCCCAAGAAGAGAATGTGCTTGGAGGGCCAATGATATAATCACATAGCGACATACAACATAAGTCTTCATAGGCATTTCCCTTCATGAGGCTGACATCATATGGTTCTCTTTCAAATATAGAAACATCAATTATTTCGTTTGAGAAAATGACAAAATGAATTTTATTGTTTTCGGCATAAAGAAAACGCATTTGCTGGATAAATTCTTCAACTTCAAAATAGTAAGCACCATTTTTCCAATTCTGATAATCGCCTCTTCGCAAATGAACACCAACTAACATTTCCGAATCATATTTCTTTTCTGGCATCTTTGTTTTGCATGATTTTTTAAATTCCTCAGTAAAATCAAAGAAATCTTTAATTCTCTGATAATGAATCTGATTTAATTCAGGTTTTGCAAAAGAAATCCAGTCCGTGAATATCGTGATTTTCCCATTATTTAATTTTATATCTTTATTTCCACAAGCTATTCTAACAACTTTAATAAACTCAGAAAAGAATGAGTTGCACGAAAAGTTAACTCGAATATCACATTTTGTACTAAACTGCATTTTAAAATACTCAAAAAATTCTTTGGGAACAACAGGGCAATACACATCTTGATGCATCTCAAGTCCCAAAGCAACCAAACTCGACAAAGATCTTAATCTGTTTCCAGTTTGCCCCGACTCATTCAATAATATCAGCATATAATACTCCATTCAGATACTAAAATTTTTATTGCTTCATATATTGCTGGCGATTCCTCGTGTCATACAACTCTCTTCATCCTGATTAATTGTTCTGCACATCAAATACACCGCTACGATTACCGGTGCAACTGCCATAATATCTGGCTGGCTTAAGCCATTGTTGAATACCATAAAAATTAGCGCAATTGATTCATACCAGTCTACTCTTTTTTTTATGGCAAGAGAAAATACTTTTCCATATATCAAGATGTTTGTAATTGCCCCATACATTATCAAACCAGAAATCAGGCCCGAACATGCCAAAGCTGTTTCCTCTGACGAAAATCTTCCCATTCCTCGAAAACCGATTCCAAAGATCAAAGATAGTGGAGAAGAAGAAATCACTTTGCTCAGTAAAACAAAAGACAATAGTCTTGCAGAGCCTGTACTTCCACTTAAATCAATTTTTCCATTGACTGTAATTTTATTTAATACTGCAGAATACATGAAGCTGTTTTCGCCCGCAAAGAACAATAAATACACCACCATTGCAATCAAAAACACGTATAGAAATTTTTGAACAGTTTTATTCTCGTTCCTATATTTTCCCAATACGAATGCCAATACTATGATTGCAGTATTAAACAAGCCTGTTGTCGATAAATTTGTCACCATTGTAACAAGAAATAAAACTATATATTTAATTCTACTTCTATTCTCTAAGTCTCCAGAATTATACAGCACAAAATACAAGCCCAGATTTACCATAATCTGCATTTCACCAGGCTCACCAAATATCCCAGAGTTGCGAGACGGATCCATAACATTGAATACAAACGCAAATAGTCCGTAACTTACGGGAACTCCTTTTGTACTCTTCACACAAGGCAAATATGCAAAAAATTTACTAATAAAAGAATACCCTAGTATTTGCATTAAGAAAAAAGTAACTAGGCTAGCCCCACAAAGAAATGCAGAAACTTTAATGAATCTCTTAGAGAACTCTTCTTTATTCCACAATACTGTAGCCCATACTACAATAAAACGACTTATTACGGATAAACATGTTCTTGCTGATAAATCTCCCATTGTCAACATAAACGAGAATAATAGCGATATTCCTATCAAGATAATCCAATTTTGACACTCAGGAAATTTATAGCGCGGATAATGTAACACAATTACCATTATACCAATTGCTAGTGCAACTCCATACATATTTGACCCGAAGTAGGTAAAAATACGCCCTCCTATAAACTGTAAGGAGAGGTAGATTAAGAAATAATGTGTCCATTTCTCCTTGCTGATTTTCATAGTCCACCTCTCTACATTCCCAGCATTATTCGCACATACGGAGATACGCTGTATTTTACTGCTTCCATAAATCCAAAGTTTTTTTTCATGAAATGAAACCATTCCCTACAAGGCGCACCTTTGGGTGATTCCTTTTTCTTGAGTCTTTCTTTTCTTGATAGTGAGTTATCCGCCCAGGTGCCCCTAATTGAATTCTTATTGCATACCCCAACATACCTCTCTGATGAATAGATATGGAATCCTAATTTTCGCAATCTCAGTCCATAGTCAATATCCGCCAATGAATGAGTATATATTGGATCAAAATTTCCCGCTTTGCGAATAACTGCATCATTCAGCAACACGCAGTTACAGTTAAAGGTGTCGCACTCCACTTTTCCCTCTGCCGGGCTGACCTGTCTATACAAATCCTTTTTCCTCGGCACAATCAGTTGCATCGCACCGTATGAAAAAGCTCCGGAATCGTCACATGTTGCACCAACAATAACAGCATCCTTCTTTTCCTTCGATTCAGTTATCATTTTATCTACAATTCCTTCATAAAACTCGACATCGTCATTCACCAACAATACATACTCTGAATCAAAACTTGATTCTAAATACGCTTCAATCCCCTTTCTCATACCGCCTGCCCAGTACAACGAACCGCTACCGTGAAGCAATTCAACATGATAATCCAATGCCTTGATTGATTCCGCGGTTCCATCGGTACTGTTGTCATCAACAACAATGAAACCGTATTCTATTCCTGAATCTTGACCAGCAAGTGTTTGCATGCACTTTAGAGATTTCTCTTTTCTATTGAAACAAGTAAAAATAACTGTAACCTTCATACGCTCTCCTTACCAGTAACTTCCACCCTCTACCTTTTTCGTCTCTGGTGGGGTTTCACTTTGTAGAGGCCTCACCCATGCATCATTGTAGAATTTTGATATCACAGGATGCTCGTCCCATCGTTTTCCCTTAATACCAAACAATATCTGTGTTGCACCGGACATCTGAATAGCCTGCTTTCCCAGCGATTTTACATAGGCTGCCAAGGGAAGTCCGTAAGCACCTGCCCCAATGATCGCAATGTCAAAGTCAGCCTGCGAAATTTCACACTTCATCGATTCCAGAGCTTCAAACCAATCAGAGAAGCTAGTTTTTGCACCTGCATTTGACTGAACAGCTCTTACAAAAGCAACTGACTGAAAACACGGAAGGACATCCTTTCCCGGCCAGATCTGCTCTCTTCTCTGCAACTGCCCCGCAATGCTCTCAACAAACGGATGAACAATCAACACTTTTTTCCTATCAAGCGCAGCAGACCATGGTGCATCAAAATAATAAGGCTCAATGGATCGGCTTGGAATCAGCTTTGCCTGTGGACAAAACCGATTGACTGCCTTCTTCTCGCCGGTTACTTCCCATACACCAAGAATATCCACACACTTGATGGATTCAGAATACTCCTGGCAAAAGTGATTGATTGATCTCTGGTCATTTGGGAAAATGCCTGCCGCATAGAGCGCTTGATTTCTTTCTTCTTCTGTGCAACCTTGTCCCAACATCCATCTGGATACACAATGCATTTCTACTGCGCCAAAACGTCCCAAAAGAAATGGTGTATCACCATTCACAAATCGCTTAATGCATTCATTCCCTTGCGCTTCCGTCAGCAATCCCTTACCCGCATAATCCAATTTCAGCCGAGTATTCCGATACAACTTTACAAGCTGCTTCTTAATCATATTATCATTATCCATTGAATCCACCGTTCCAGAGCCTCAGGCTTCTTTCTTCATAATCACGCTTCTCATCTTCTTTGCGCTACTCGCCCATGTAAACTTAGCTAACACTCTACAATGCGCTTCCATTCCCACTTCAGCAGTATCCATAATCTTTTCAATTACTCCTCCGTTGCTGTCGGCAAGCCATCCGGATTTTCCATTCTCAATAATCAGATTCGGGCCAGGAGCATTCCAGGCAACCACCTTGCATCCATAGTACATAGCTTCCAGAATAGCCATTCCGAAAATCTCCTGCTGGTTCAAGTTTACAAAGGAATCGGCTAGGCGGTATAGTTCCCAGATATCACTGTTTGGAATTCGCTCTACCATCTGTACAGTATCCTGCAAATCCAACTCCTTGATTCTAGCTTCCACGGCGGTTTTCAACTCGCCCGTGCCCACCATGAGGAGTTTGTAAGTAGCATCCTTCTTTCGAAGTTCCGCCAAGATATCAATCATTCTCACCGGCTGCTTTTCATCTATCAATCTTCCTATGAAAAGCAGGACTTTATCATTAAGCTGATATCCGTATTTTTCTTTTATCCCCTCAACAGCCGTATTTTCATAATCTACATGAAGCAGCGAAACATCTAATCCCACCGGTGTCAGAGCCGTGTTCTTGATTCCCAAACTATTTAGCTTTTCCGCAACTGTCGAAGTCTTTACAAAACAAGTACATTTCTTGTATACGGCTATGTTCCTCTTAACCAACGCATTAATGATGAGTTTCTTCACTGCATTAGTACTGTGGCTTTCTATTACCCCAATGTACGGATACATCTGTATGTGGTTCTTACAACACCATTTATATACATTTGGAACTGCAAGCTGCGTGTCAGAGAAATATATCAAAACATCAAGGCTGGCATCCATCACATCGCAGTTCCAAATACCGTTAATCCCATTACTTTGCACCGGAATTTGATACAGCGTGGAATGGTCGCATTCATCAATCAATCTTTTACTCCTCTCTTGATTGTGAGGTACTGCCTTGTAGACGCTAACCTCTTCATATAGCTTATCAAGTTCCTTGGCTAAACCAATCTCCTGCGCATTATAAAACCCTTTTTGACCAAAATTCCCGATACTTGTAATCAATAACCCTGCTCTCATACGTTACAATTAGCTCCTCAATTTTCGTTTAATCTTTTTAAACAATTCATGCACCGCTCCAATAAGGGCATTAGAAAATCCGACGATTTTTATTGAGAATAACATTACCGAAATCGACTTCCCTTTATGTGCTTCATATAGCCTCTCAAGTTCTTCCTTGGTACTGTTTAATAAATATGGCAAATTGCATTTGCTAACAACAATACCATGATGCTTACTTTTAAAACGGAAAGCCCTGATACACAAGCATTCTGATACATGCTCATAGTGATGTAAATCCTGCGCACAGTTCATCGGAAAAATGTAGAAAATCTCTGTGTTACCCTTTTCAATATAGGGTTTCAAATCGTAGTATTTGCTATAAGTAGAATCGTTTCGATAATGCTGCAATAACCCATTTCTATCAATTGCCCAATGATTATTTAGCTCCATTTGTCCAGAAAAACAAATCACGTGATCTGCGCATAGCAAACAACCAATCAAAGTTGCAAGATACCCTCCTGATGAAGAACCTACGCAAACCAGTTTCAGACCCATCGCTTCTCTTTTAATGCGTTCAACCAGTTTGTCAATAGTGTCTATATCCTTATTTATTCCGGTCACATACCACGATTTATATATATCCCTGACATAGATTCTTTTTCTTGCATTAGTCAACGAGAAACTCGTCCATTCATAACGGTCTCTATTGAGAATGCTTTCTTCATAAGCCTGTTGTGTATTGGGATACCAAATATCATTTGAAGAACAAAACACATAACAATAATCACCCTCATTATCTGAATTTGTACACACACGGATATTTCCTGATTCATATTCAGGCATTACTCCCCCCCGTAGCTTCTCAGACCAAATATCAAACATAATATGCCCTCTCTATTTCATATACTGTTTCTCATGTATTTTTATCTGTTCCGGATCAAAACGCTTTGAGATTTCTCTTGCTGGATTTCCCGCCACGATTGAATATGGTTCCACGTCCTTCAGAACAACGCTTCCCGCCGCTACAATTGCACCGCATCCAATATGCACACCAGAAACAACGATCGAGCCGTATCCAATCCACACATCGTTTTCAATGACTATTTTCAGTCCTTTTCCTTTGAATTGATAGTCTGCATCACCTATCCAAGGACTGTCTTTAATGCTTTTCCCTAAGCAGCTATAGTCATGATCATATTTTCCTATCAAGCCTACATTATTTCCAATCAATACATCATTACCGATTTCTATATCCGTTTCCAGCGAACAATACTTCCCGATATAAACGTTCTCTCCAATCGTCATACGATTCGGCGCATAAAACATCGTACCACGACCGAAGGTGCTCGTTTTTTCAAATGTTATTTTATGCTTTCCAAGCAGAAGTAACCTACACCGTATCTGTTTCAACTTTTTTAATATCATGCTGCCACCTGCTTTCCTGGATTGCAGGTATCCGGCATATAGGAATAATCTCTGTTGTAACAAAAACGGTGTTTTACGTTATCCCCCCCCCGGAGGAAATACTTGCATAAATTTTTGTCATCATTTCATAATTTCCATTCTGTTCATAACACATCTCATATTTCTGAAATGCGTTTAGTCCAAGTATTTTCTGATCCAGCTGTTCAAATCTACTAATCGCTTGAATCAGTGCGCCGGATGAGTCATATTGGAACTTTACACCGTTAATTCCATCGTCAACCAGATCTCCAACATTTCCTATATCACCTACGATAACTGGAACATGGCTTGCAAATGATTCGGCAACAATCATTCCAAAGGTTTCATACCATTGTGATGCAACAATTACTGCCTTTGTTCTTCTTAGTAAATGCTGAAGTTTATCTTTGGGAACAAATCCTTTAAACTCAATATTCTTAAATTCTTTTTCTTTTAGTTCATATTCTTCCAGTTTGGTTCCTGTTCCAGCAATCACAATACGCTTATCGGACATTTTCTCGAACGCTTCTAGAATTATTGGAATTCCTTTTATTTCTTCGATACGGCCGATAAATAAGTAGAATTCCCCTATTTCATTTTTTATATCTGGCGGATATGTAAAATTAGGTTTTACAAAAATCTTTTCCGATTTGATCTGCTTCAGTTCTAATAACTTGCTTTTATTGAACTCTGTCAGGCAGATATAGTTGATTTTTCCGTAAATCCCCGTTAGCCGGTGAAACCATGTACTCAGCACACAAGCCAATGTCTGCATTCTGCTTCCACGGTAGCATTTGTGTTTTACCGCACACCAAAGCCCGCTCTCCACGCAGGCCTCACAGATATGACTGTCTCGATAAAATGTTGCCCCAGGACACAGCAGGCGGAAATTATGCACCGTTTGTACCACCGGAACATTCATGGCTCTTGAAGCGTAATACACAGCTGGGCTTATCAGATTAAGCGTATTATGGACATGAACAATTTCAATGTTCTCTGACTTTATCAGCCCTTTTACTTCCTTATATGTTCTAGGATTGAAAATTGTCGTAATAGGGAGAAACAGCTTCTGAAACTTCGACATTTGTTTTAATTCAGCATTATTTCTACTGTACAAAATCGCCTTATGTCCATGTTCTTCAAGCAGTTTCTTTTCATTAGCTACAACAGTATCTTCTCCCCCGGGGATTAGATAATAGTTGTGTACAATCAGAATCTTCTGTTTTTTTGTATTATCCACAACCATCATCTTACTTTCCCCTCACAACAGCATTCCAAATAAACTTCGTATTTGTATGCCAGTATCTGCCAAACAATCTTCTAGGGTCTTGAAGCAGTCTATACGCCCATTCCAGATTTCGATTTTGCATCCATTCCGGTGCCCTCTTAATATTGCCCGCGTAGTAATCAAATCCAGCGCCTACGCCAACCATCAGTCCCTCTATTCGCCCCTGATGAGCGGCCATCCACTTCTCCTGTTTTGGAGCTCCAAGGCCGACCCAGACAAAATCAGGTTTTGTCTCATTAATCCTTTCGACTATTGCCGTATCCTCATCCTCTGTCATTGGACGAAAGGGTGGACTATACATCCCCGCTATCTGAATTCCAGAATAAGCATCTCTCAGAGCAGCATACAATTTCTCCAGTGTTTCGTCAGTTGAACCGTAAAAATAATGGCGATAACCTTTCTCGGTGGAAATCTTAAAAATCTCTTCCATCAAGCTTGGACCAGTATTGCGTTTCATGTTCTTAAATCCGCGTTTTTGCCCAACCGAAGAGAGAGGCCCGCCGTCAGGTATCGCCATAATCCCGCCATTTTGTATTTTCAAATATTCTGGATCTTCATATGCCATCACAGTAGTATGTACATTTGACACGCAGATGTAATCTCCCGATAACAGTCTAATATTGCTATCAAGATAATTAACCAGCCATTCCATATCAATAGCTGCAATATTCACACCCAAAATATTACAAGTAGGGATTCGGAATTTATCTACTTTGTGTATAAAATCCTGTTCTGCTGTAGCCATCTCATCCTTTCCTCCCTCTTTGCTTCATTATTGTTAAGTATTGGCAAGCAGCTTCTCCACGTCATCGAACTTATCTGCATGTTTTTTAATCCAGGCTTGGTCTTTTTCCCACCATTTCATTTCCAGTAACTTTTCAATCGTTTCTTCATCAAAACGATGCCCGATGATCTTTGCCGGAACGCCACCAACAATTGCATAGGGTGGCACATCTTTTGTTACGATAGCTCCCGCAGCAACCACAGCCCCGTCACCAATCGTAACGCCCTCCATTATTTTTACACCCGAACCAATCCAAACATCGTTACCAATCACTACAGTAAACTTCTGATCCTTGTCTATGTAACTGAAGTCGCTGAATTTGTCTTCACTCACATAGGTAAATCCGGATTGCTTTCTCGTTGAGTAAAATGCCGGGTGAATAGATACAAACTTCGACGTCGGATGGCTACCTGCAACCGTCATGACATCAGTAGCGATACATGTATATCTACCAATCTTTGTATTTTTAATGAACGAACGATTTCCAATAAAACTCGTCAAAAATGTTACATCCATTGTCAGTCGATTCATTCCCTCGAAACGGTCAAAAGAATCGATTATGACATTGTCTTCGAATGAACAAGATCTTCGCGCCTTGTATCGATGTACAGCTTGCTTTACTCGTGTTAATAACTTTCTCATATACCTATTCTCATTCTATCCTTCTTATAAACTTTGCAGGATTTCCAGCCCATATTTCGCCATCTGGTATAGACTTTGTTACAACAGAGCCAGCTCCTACGATTGATTTCTCCCCGATGGTTACACCTTTAAGGATAATGCAATGCGCACCAATAAACGCTCCGTCCCTAATGACTACTGGGCTTGTTGCTCCACCCAGTTCACTCATTCGCTTTTCAAAATCCAGCCAGTGGAAGTCGGTGTCGTATATCTTGGTACCCGCCCCCACTAAAATCTGGCTACCCAGCGTTATCGAATCGCACGCAAATAATGTTGCGTTTGAGATACCACAACCGTCCCCAATACGAATCTTCCCTTTGCCTTTTGCAAACAAAATCGTCCTTGTATCTCCGCCTATAGGATTACTTTCTAAACTTGAATTAATAGAGACATCATCTCCAATAACAATTCCATCAGCGGTGTTCGAAACACAATGAATACGGCCGTTTATTCTAAGATTCTTTCCGTATTTTACATGGCGATATTTCATTATCAAAGCGTTATAAATCCGGTTTGATAAACCAGTGATACAATAAACAATCTGCTTTATATTCATGTGTTTCTCCCTAATATTTTACCGTGTCAGTCCCGCCCAAAGAGGTCCCTCGTGTACACTTTCTCTTTCACATCATCCAGGCACTTGTCATACCGGTTGGCGATAATGGCATTGCTCATCGCCTTGAACTTCTCCAAGTCATTCACCACCAAGCTACCAAAGAACGTACTACCATCTTCCAGAGTCGGCTCATAGATCACCACAGTCGCTCCCTTAGCTTTAATCCTCTTCATGACACCCTGGATACTGCTATGACGGAAGTTATCGCTGTTGCTCTTCATGGTCAGCCGGTATACACCAACCGTTGCGGGCTTCTCTTTGCTCTTGCTGTACTGGTTATCTTCCTCATATCCGTAATAACCAGCCACTTTCAGCACCCGGTCGGCAATGAAATCTTTCCTAGTCCGATTGCTCTCAACAATAGCCTCAATCAGATTCTCCGGCACGTCTTCATAGTTTACCAGAAGCTGTTTGGTGTCTTTGGGCAGGCAGTAGCCGCCGTAACCAAAGGACGGATTGTTATAATGAGTACCGATACGAGGATCAAGGCATACTCCGTCAATGATCTGCTGGGGATTCAGCCCCTTCATCTCTGCATAGGTGTCCAGCTCGTTGAAGTAAGACACACGGAGAGCAAGGTATGTATTAGCGAACAGCTTAACCGCCTCTGCCTCAGTGAAGCCCATGAACAGCGTGTCAATATTCTCCTTGATAGCACCTTCCTGTAGCAAACCTGCAAATTCATGTGCAACTTCTACCAGACGCTCATCCTCCATATCCGTGCCCACAATGATGCGGCTGGGATACAAGTTATCATATAAAGCCTTTGACTCTCTTAAAAACTCAGGGCTAAAGATAATATTCTTACTGCCAGTTTTCTCACGGATTTTCTTTGTATATCCAACCGGAATAGTAGACTTGATGACCATAATCGCATTCGGGTTATATTCCATGACCAGTTTAATCACAGTCTCGACAGCAGATGTGTCAAAAAAATTCTTCTGGCTGTCGTAATTGGTCGGAGCCGCAATAACAACAAAGTCCGCATTGCTGTAGGCGAGTTTGGCGTCCAGCGTTGCAGTCAAATCCAGCTTCTTCTCGGCCAGATACTTTTCGATATACTCATCCTGAATCGGTGACTTGCGATTATTAATGAGTTCCACTTTCTCCGGGATGATATCCACAGTGTATACTTTATGGTGCTGTGACAGCAGTGTGGCAATCGAAAGGCCAACATAGCCAGTACCCGCAACTGCAATCATGCAATTCTTCATAATACTTTCTCCTCGTCTGCACCGACAAGGTCATACATAGCTACCACGCCGGTAATTAATTATGCTTTCTATATTTAATCGCTGTGGTCATCATCTTGCTTTGATTCTCACAGCGCGGAATCTGCTTTCTTTATCTTGAGCCTCAATGTGTTTATCACTTCATCGACAGGTCTATCCAAAAACGCTCATACTCATTTCAGTCGGTTTTTCAGCCCCAGAAATGTACATATTCGGCTTCAAAACCCTCATAAAACGCCTAAAAACCCTCAACAAAATTCATAGGGTAGACCTCTAGGTCTGCTGCTAAATTATTGAAAACAACAATTCGGTTCTTCCATAGTTCATTAACTGCAAATGAGCGTTATACGCCCCTTTTTCTCTGCAATTCCCCACTATGATTCTTTAGGGTAGACCCCTTGCAATCTCCACATCATCTGTTGAAAATCCTTGATATTACGGCGTTTTTCTGTTTCCCTCTTATCTTCTCCCATCCCAATTTCACGTTCAAAATGTACTTATCACTATTCCCCTACCTCTACCCGAAATGGAAAAATCCATGTTTTTCGCCTCATCCATTTCATGTAAAAATGCTCTCATCCACCCCATAGCCCGTGAGAAAGCCCTCTCCATTTCATTTGAAAATGTTCTTATCACTATCCCCAGACCTGTACCCGAAACCTCATTTTCCGGCAATAAAGGATGATTTCCCCGGTCATCATAGCCCACGATTATGCAACCAAAAATTTAGCCTAGCCATTAGGATAGACACATCACCAACCAACATTCTTTTTTGGGGTATTTCCTTTCTCCTCCCTATAAAGGCAGAAGAATCCTCACCTACTATACCACACCCCGCGAAAAATGTCTACCCCACATCCACCTCACAATCCCAAACATCCACTCCACTATCCTGCCAAACGCCTCTCAGTCTTTCCCGAAGCTGCTCTTTTGTCATACCTTTTTTCAAGATCACCTGCAAAAATCCGCCGCCACCTGCTCCTGCAATAAATCTACCATCAATCAAGTCCTCACATGATAAGAAGATCTGGTCAATGCAGGTATTGGTGGTACCTTCATCCAACATTTTTGACAGATTCCAGTGTTCATTCATCAACTCTGCAAATGCATCTATATCTCCACGCTCCAACTCAAACTTCATCAGAGCAGCAGTTCTCTGCATTTCCCTCAGCGCCTTCAGTGATTCCGGTCTGTTACCTATATACCCTCCGATGACATCGCGGAGCAAATTTCTGGCCAGCCTTCTCTGACCTGTATAGATAAGCGCAAATCTCTCGTTCAACTCCTGAAGAGTTTCGGGCTCCAGAATCACCTTTTCCACCTGAAGATTCTGCGAGATGCCTGGCTTGGAAGTGATAAACTTTATCCCCGGCGTAACGCCTCCGACCTGGTCCTGCCATCCGCCTCCGGTACTCATGATCTGCTCCATGCTGAGCACCGTATCGTACAGATCGCTGTCGCTGATTTTACGGTCTAAAAGCTCGTAGATGGCCTTTACACAGGCCCCCGCCAAGATACTGCTTGTCCCCAGACCAGACCCCTTGGGTACATTTTCCACCTCAGTTGAGAGATAGATGCCTCCTCCCAGAGCTCTCAATTTCTTCTCCAGATCAAACGCTCCTTTTACCGGAACGATTCCGCAGGCAATCAGAGCCGCTTTATGCAGTGCAAAGGAATCATAGGGATTGTGGCAATCCTGAATCTCTTCTGCTGTCCGTGCAATCCCCTGCACTCCTATATCCGTGCTGGCAAATTCCACATGATACTCCTCAAGCCGTCTCGCAGTTACATGGATTGGAAGTTTTCCTCTGAGACGGATCGCTGCATTTAGGACAGTTCCCCCCATTTCATTGCACTGTGGCGGGGTATCTGTCCACCCTCCTCCCCAGTTTACACGTACTGGAAGGCGCACCTCCACGCGCTCTTTTGCGATCTGGTAATCTTCACTGCTCTTGATTTTCTGCATCCCATTCTGATAAATGGAGTCTGCAATGGAGTCAAAACACATACTCTCCAGCACATCATAGGTCTTCCCGTCAAAGGATTTTCGAAAATGCTTCATCTCTCTAGACATGGCATAGTAAATTCTGATTTTTTGCCGCAATTGCAGCTTAGACGCGCTGTCCATCAAAATATGAAACTGCTTTTCATTGATCCCGCTGTCGCCAAACACCCGAAAGGCTTCCGGATAATAGGCTCCACTCTCCAGCTTCTCCATAAATTTCTTTACCAGAATCTGATTGCGCAGCTTTTGTTTCCACGGAAGAATAGCCATGGCATCCGCTTGGTTAAAGCTGCTGTACAAGCTGAGCCGTTCTTTTGCAATCCACTCCCTGATCTTTTTGTCGGAGGCTCTTCCTGCTGCGATCTGGTACACATTCCATGCCTCAGATACCGCTTCCTCCATGGAATTGCACACTGGGTAGAGCTTTGCGTTCCATAGGCTTTTTTCCTGTCCCTCTTCCCATATCTCGTCCTCTGACAAATGCTGGTTGAGAATCATATCTCTCAGTCCCGTCATCAAAAAAGAGGTGTTTTGCTTGTAAAGGCCCTTGGGATTGTCTTCTTTTCCATAGATGCGGACTACATACCTTCCATCCTTTGTAAACAGGCCATGCAATACCGTATTTTCCGGCACCTCACACTCCTGAACCGTGACACCTGAGAGCACACATCCTGTTCGCAGGCAGCAGTCTCCTCCCACCAGGCTGTCTTCAATATAGACACCTTCTTCAATCGTGACCCGCTCTTCAATCAGGCTATTGTGCGCTGCACATGGAATCTCTGTTTTGATATTT
Source organism: Ruminococcus sp. 8Y-12 (assembly GCF_058119865.1). Taxonomy (NCBI): domain Bacteria; kingdom Bacillati; phylum Bacillota; class Clostridia; order Eubacteriales; family Oscillospiraceae; genus Ruminococcus; species Ruminococcus sp. 8Y-12. Next base: position 4,049,021 of record NZ_CM176623.1, read on the forward strand.
GTCAGGACAAAACGTTTCCAGTCCAGAAACTCGTAATTGTCCACGCCTGAGACCACCAGTTCCGTCAGCTCTCTCGTTGTCCCGAAGTGAATAAACTCCGCCGGTGACAGACACAGCAGTTTCATACTGTAGCTATGCAATGTCTCCCACAGTTCCTTCCTGCACTCCAGAAGCTCCTCACAGATACTTCCCTCCGCAGCTTCCTTATAATACTGCTCCAACGTGGACTCACTGGCCAGAGGATAGAGAAAGTCCCCGTAAAAGCTGATCCTTGCCTTTTCGTTTACATATCTTCCATACTTGGCCTTATCCAGCCTGTTATCTGTACTGATAAGCGAAAAGAGAAAGTTCAGCAGCCTGCTATCCATGATAATGGCTCCAGTGTCCAGATCTACGCATCCCTGTTCGTTTACTGCACCTGACCGGCCCAGTTCTTCTTCTGTCTGTTTATGTAAAAAGCGCTTCACATAATCCATACCATCGTTTAAAAAGACGCCATGGTTCTTGCCCGTGCTCACGTGTTCTTTGATTGAAATTGCAGCCGCTCCATTTACCTGAAAGTCGATTTGGAGTGGATTAAATAACAGTAATACATCCCCTGACAACACCAGCATCCCCTCTGGAATCCTGCCTGCCACTCCGCTCATGCCGATCATAAACTCATCAAACAGCGTGGATGCTCTGCCGTTGGGCAGTTCTCTTGGGACTGGTGAGAATAATTTCCCGCATGCCGAATACTGCGGTACTCTCTTGCTGTCCCCACCTGAGTGAATGACCAAAATTCTTTTCCCCGCAAAATGATCTTGCGTTTTCTCCTCATCCTGTTCCGCTATATAGCGCAAAACATTGAAGGTAGCCCCTCCGGAGCCCACTCTTTTTCCATCCGGGTCGGGAAGTACCACATACTTTGTGGACTCCGGCAGAAGACCCAGCTCGATGCGTCCTTCTATCTGCTGGCGGTATGCCTCCGCCTGCTCCTCATTGGAAGCAGTCAATATTACATAATCCCATCGGATAAAGCTCCTTTTACTGAGACTCCTTTTATAGTCCTCCCAGGAGTCCAGATAGCTCTGCCTCAGAAACAAGTTTTTCATCTTTTTGTAGGTTGCCTGCATTTCGTTTCCTCCCCGCTGCCTACTTCGATCCCTCTTTACCCAAAACCACCAGCACCGTTTTCAGCAGTATCTTTAAATCCAATCCCAAATTCCACTCCAGGATATACTTCGTATCCAACTTCACCACTTCCTCAAAGTCCGTGATATTGCTCCTCCCGCTCACCTGCCACATTCCAGTCAGTCCCGGTTTGATAGAGAGCCGCTTCTTATGCCCCATCTCGTATTTCTCATATTCATCCACTGTGGGCGGTCTGGTTCCCACCAGGCTCATCTCTCCTTTAAGTACATTGATGAACTGAGGCAGTTCATCAATACTGCTCTTTCGCAGAAAGTGGCCAAAAGGGAAAATCCTGGGATCATCCTTCATCTTAAACATCAGACCTTCCATCTCATTTTGATCCATCAGTTCCTTTTTCCGCTCCTCCGCATCCATGTACATGGAGCGGAACTTGTAGATCTTGAAAGGCCTTCCGTTTCTGCCGATCCTGGTCTGCGTAAAAAAGATTGGGCCAGGGCTCTGTATGTAGATAATCGGAGCCACAAAAATGGCTGCAATAAATGTCAGGATCACGCCAACGGTACCGCCTAAGATGTCCAAACCTCTCTTGAACAGCACCTGCCGGTCGGAAGCCATGTGAATACTGGTAGTCATCACTGTGTAATCGCCAAATTTCTCAATTACTTTATTTCCCTCCATCTGCGAAATCTTCATCAGATTCAGATGGGTGGTAATACCCATGGCAATACAACCGTCCATGATGTCCTGAGGCAGTTCTATTTCCTTGGGCAGATTGAAAAACACCTCATCCACCACTTCCGTTCGCAGATATTCCAGCGCTTCTTCCTTGTCCGATACCACTGGAACATCATCTATGTACTTTCCTGTCATGTCCTCATCCATGATGACAAAGCCGATGATGCGGTAGTCCCGGTAGACATATCGTCGAACTGACTCCAGTGTTTCCTTCGCTAATCTCTTTGTGGTCACAGCAATAACAACCCGTAGCCGGGTTTTATCCATCAGCTTTTTGCGTACAAATGCCTTTAATCCTATTCTTGCCCCATAGCAGACTGCAATCCCCCCCAGCCATGTCATGATAAATACAGACCTTGAAAACATGCTGGAAGTCTGAAGCAGGAACATATATGCAAATGTAAACAGTACCACCGTCGTGACATGCTGAAGCACTGCCCGAAACTCCCGCCAATACCCTCTCTGCAGTATCCCTTTATAGCTCTCTCCAAAGAAAACCACACAGAAATCAATTAAGACAAGTACCACGCACATCTGCGTATAGGGAGCTCCCAACAGAGGTACCACAGCTCCATGCCGTATCATATAGGCCAGGAAAAAAGTCAGTTCGATACACATAATATCCAATAAAATGAAATCTAAGTGCTTTAACCAGCTGCTTTTTGCTTTTCGATACATATTCCCACACTACTCCTACTAAATCTGCTTATTTCTGTTCTTTTGAGGGCTCCTCTTTTCCATTGTATGCTCCGTGGTTTCTTCCGGAATAGATACCATAATAACTACCATACCGTTTCCCATAGTATTTCCGGTAATATCCTTTGCCTTCCATGTCCACCTTATTGAGCACTGCGCCCAGAATCTTACATCCGCTCTTCTCAAGCTGAACTTTTACCTTCTGGACAAATTTATAGCTGTCCGCCGCATGTTCAATAACCAGGACTGCGCCATCCACATTGGTGGAGACTATTGCAGCATCAATGACGCTTCCAAGGGGTGGACAGTCAATAAATATGTAGTCATACTTTTCCCGCAGAGAAATGATCATCCTCTGAAACTTGCTGCTTCCCAGAAGCTCTGAGGGATTCGGGGCCACCGGGCCGGTCATAAGGACATCCATATTCTCCACATTTGTACTGTGTACACACTCATCCAGCTTGCACTGTCCGGTCAGATACTCAGACAAGCCTTTCCCGGTTTGGTCAGCCTGGTATCTGGACACCATGACAGATTTTCGGATATCCGCGTCAATCAGAAGCACCTTCTTTCCCGTTTCTGCCATCGTTACAGACAATCGAAAAATCAGAACTGACTTGCCTTCATTTGGCTGGCAGCTGGTGAAGCTGACTACTTTTATTTCTTCACCGCAGAACTGGATGTTAGTCCTCAGTGTCTTGTATGCCTCGCTGGACTGAAAGTCCAGTGTGGATATATTATCAAAATTAATTTTCATTGTTTATCCCTCTACTTTTTCTTTCTGGAAAACCATCTCTTTTTCTTGCTGCCCACCGGTTCCTCCAAGGGAATGGTTCCAAGGGTTGTGAGACCCAGGAACTTTTCAATGTCATCGGCTGAGCGGATACTGTCATCCATCAGAAACAGTACTATGATGGCACCTGCTGCTGCCGCTGCGCCCAGAAGTCCTGCCATTAGGCAGTTCTTGGTGGTATTGGGACTGCTCTTTACTTCCGGCACGTGTCCTTTTTCCGCAATGCTCGGTTCATCCGTCTTCATGATATCTGCAATTTTTGCCACGGATACCGTTGCAATTTCATCTGTGATGGCTTTGGCCATAGTAGGACTTGGGTCCGTCACAGTGATATAGACGATGCGGGTATCAACTGGGTTACTTATGGATATTTTACTTTTTAACACTTCGTAGGAAAGATTCAAATCCAGATTCTCAATAACGGTCTCCAGCACCGGACGGCTGTTGATCATAACTTGATAATCCTTTGTCAGCTGGGTTCCCAGCTGTACATCTGCAAGGGAGGTAATGCTTGTTGACTGGCTCAAAATATAGAGCATGGAGGTAGACTGAAACTGAGGGGTAATCATGGTTTTGGTCCATATTCCTGCTATTCCGGCACACACTGCCATAGCCAATATAATCACCCATATTTTATGCAGAAGTACTAAGAACAGTTCTTTTAAATCAATTTCTATCTCATCTTCATAGGTCTGGTTGGTTTTCATACATAATACCTTTCTTTATTGTTCATTATCTTTTATAAGAAGCCTGCCATTTTCGATTAGCAGACGCCTGCAAACCGCTTCCCCACAACTGGCGCAGATTTCTTTTGCTGCCTTCTCCATGTTTGGTGACCGGCGGTCCGGGTCATGGCTGTCGGTTGCCAAAAAATCAATCAGCCCTGTTTTAATGTATTTCATATACCGTCTGACACTTCCACAGTTCATCTGAAGCAAAGCTCCTGCACTTCTGAGCTCTTCCAAATGCTTTCGATCTCTCATCACACTCTGATAGCGCTCAACATGTGCTATGATGGGACGGTATCTGTGTCTTTGAAGCTGAATGATGCTAGTCAAGATATAAGAGTAGGACTCGTCGGCGCGATATTCCACTAAAACATAACGGGAATCCGACATAGTCAACACTCTTCCCTGATTTAGTTTCTCGATGACACCGTCTCTGTACAGCAGTTCACTGCCCAGATAGAGTTCCATATCTTTGAAGCGCTCCCGAACCGTTTCCTGGAGTTTTGCGAACGTTTCTTTTAAGCCCCATGCCGGAACCCGGTTGTGGCCAATTATGTAATGAGGTGTGGCAAACATCTTCCGCACTCCCTGTTCATAGGCTTTCTCAATGATCTTAAGGGATGCATCCTCATCCGCCGCGCCATCATCTACTCCGTAAAGTATGTGGGAGTGAATATCAATGAGTCCCCCATTTAGGCTTTTAAAAATCTTGCTGCCCCTGGCTTTGCGGATTCTATTTCTTATAAATAAGACCGCCAGAATACATATTATCAGAAATGCCGCCGAAATGCCACCTATTTTCCATAACTCGGGGTACAGTTTTTCTTCCTTAGCTTTTTCCCCGCCAGATGCTTCTTCTATTCCAGACTCAACTAACCTCTCCGCAGCTTTTTCTGCAATATACTCCTGGTAGGCACCCTCTTCCTCCTCTGACCTCTCCTCCGGTTTCTTTTCATTTATCGCTTTGATGTTATATCCCATGTAATATTCGGCTTCGCTGTCTGTCTCAATGGTGTTGTCAATACTATCTGCAAAAGCTCCGTCTTCAGACTGACTGTCCGTGTTGCCCTGGCTGCCGGGATCCGCAGTACCACTGCCGGTTTCCCCTTCTTTCAGTTCGAGTTTCCCATTATCTTTTGGCTTCGGTTCTTCCTTGGAACTCCCCACTTCCATGAGGTAGCCCTGGGCTACGCCCTCACCTACACTGGCATTCATTTGTGAAATCAGGGAGGAGGCCTGTTCCTCTGTCAGGTCCACACCATCCTCTGAAAGCTTTGCCGTCACCTGGCTTAAATACTCCGGCTTTGCCACATAGGTTTTTCCTTTATACTCAAACATGCCGCTGGCCGCTGAAATCACACTGGATTCCGCTGCATTTATTCCACCGGCCTGAGCAGTTATGCTAACAGCGCAAACGGTCATTAGGGCCGCTGCTGCAAACCGGATCTTTCTTTTCATCATAAATGTCTTCCTTATTTTGCCTTAGCCCTAATTATTTTAGAGTAATCTCCATATACCTTTTTTCCTTTAATCTTTGTATAGGCTCTTACCTTGTAATAATAGGTCTTTCTGCTCTTCACCTTCTTGTCAGTGTAGCTCTTTCCTCTGATGTCTGCAACTTTTTTATAACCGCTGTTCTTTTTCACAGAACGGTATACCTGATAGCCTGATGCCTTTTTCACAGCAGACCATTTCAAGGTCACCCTCTTTTTCGCAGTGCTTTTCTTCACTGTCCGCGGCGAGAGCGGAACAACTTTTCCGGCTACCACTCTTGAATCAGAACTGGTCACCTTGGACTTGCCGCTGACCTTCACTGCACGCACCTTGTAATAATAAGCTCTTCCAAAGGTTGCCTTCTTATCCGTGTAACTTAGAGACTTGGTTTCACTTACCTTTTTATACTTGCCTTTTTTGGATGTCGCCCGGTACACATAGTACTGGGTCGCATTATATGCTTTCGTCCAGGTAAGCTTTATGTATTTTCCGGAGACCATGGTGCTTCTTAAATTCTGTACAACCGCAGGCTTTGTGAAAACCGGCGTATTTACATCTGTGAAGCCTCCACCTGTATTGTCATCATCCGGGTCTATCGGATTCGGCCTGTCAGTACCGGATGTCTCCATCACATTGAGATTAAATGTAAAATCTTTCGTAGAGCCTATGGTACTTCCTGATTCTGTTGTTGTAACCTGGCCGCTTGCATTGGAAGAAAGTGTCACCTTTTTTACATCAGAGGAAACAATCATACCAGCAAGAGCTCCCTTAACATTGACCTTTCCATAAACATACAGATAAGCCGGGCCTCTGGATGCAGGATATGCAGTCCCGTTCGCCGTGTAGGCATCTTTAAATGTCTGGTCATAAAAAGCCACCTTTTTCCCGGACGGAACGCTGAGTGTTGCACTGGACGCCACGGTTACTCTTGCCCCTGGCATATATTTATACCAATTATTATAAGTGTAAGTTCCGTTGTACAGTTCTATGGAACAATCTCCATCAATTGGGTAAAAGAAAGCTCCTGTACTCTTTTTCTGTCCCATAAACTCCAGAGTGGTGCTCGCAAACTTGCCTCCCCCAAATAACTGAAGAATTTCCCTTCCGCCACTGTACATTTTGAGAGCATATCCGCCGCTCAGACGGTAAAGCCCGTTTGAGTTATCAATCTGTGGGAATCTGGTGTCATAATAGTCCCCGCCTGCAAACATGCGCACATTTCCCACCAGAAATGCCCCGGAATCTATGCGGGTCAGGGACTGAATGTTGTGCATGTCATATTCATTGTATGGAAATATGTAATGCGGTGTAACTGCAACAGAAGCATAAGTTCCACCCCGCCAGTGCTTTACCACAAATAGATCCCTGACCGTTCCTCCTGCATAAGCTCTGATAGAGCCCGATCCACTCACACCGCCGCATACATCCAGTATTCCCCCTGAGGCAACTTCTATTTTCCCCTGCAGGTTAATTTCGGAATATTCTCCGGAAACCCCGTAGCCATTGGAATAGCTGCTAACCCTTACACCCGTTACTGCATTGACCAAAACAGTTCCAGATACATTCAGGGTTGCTCCGGACGAGACCGTCAAAGTCACGTACTTTTTGGGAGTCGAAGCTGTCCCCGTATTTTTGGGGTTGTATCCATCATAATACCCCACGGTATCATCCTTCCCTGCCGGGAGCAGCAAAAGCACGCCGGTTTTCACCACTGCATCAGAGGAAATAACCGCATTTTTCTGTAAAACAACCCTGTCTCCGGAGCCGGCTGCGGACAGCGCTTCCTCCACCGTGTTGTACTCTTTTATGCTTCCGCTTCGGCTATATACCTTTGCCTCCACGGCTGCTGCCTCTGTGCGAAACGCCGGCAATGCAAGCCCAAGAAAAAACAGTGCAGTGATCAGTATATAAATAGTCTTTCGTGTTTTCAAATCATATGCCCTTTCAAAGTGAACATGGGGATGAAGAAGCTTCACCCCCACTATAATTGCTTATTTAACTTTTACCCTCTTAACTGCTGAATAAGGTCCATAGTATCTCTTGCCTTTAATAGTCTTATAAGCCCTTACCTGGAAGGAATAACTCTTTTTCGATTTAAGCTTTTTCTGTTTGAAGCTGGTTTTCTTCGTGATCCCTACCAACTTATATTTTCCGCCAGGGGCTCTCATATATACCTGATATCTTCTTGCTCCGAGAACTTCATTCCACTTGAGCGTTACTGTCTTCCTGCCGGCTCTGGCAGAACTGATAGCAGCCTTCCCCAGCGAAGCCCTGGCTGCTACCACTTTCGAGGATGCTCCTGCTTCGGAATCATAAGATACTACTTTGTAGTAATATTTCTTATTTGGAGTTAACTTATAATTTGTATAGGAAGTTGACCTTGTTGTTCCTATCTTCTTATACTTACCGCTCTTCTTTGCTGCACGGTATACTACATACTTATCTGCTCCGGGAACCTTCGCCCATGTCAGTTTCACTCTCCATGTCGTAGTATTTACAACTTTTGTTACAGGTGCCGCAAGTGTAATGGTAACCTTACAGGAAGCTGTTTTTCCATTTGCAGTTGTGGCGGTGATGGTTGCTGTGCCTCGCTTCAACGCGGTTACCGTTCCGTCGCTTGCCACAGATGCCACTTCAGCGTTGGAAGACTTCCAGGTTACGCTTTTGTCTGTTGTATCAGCCGGAAGCACATCTGCAGTCAGGCGGCTTGTGTCACCTGTTTTCATCTTCAGGCTGGAAACATTCAAGCTTACACTGTCAGCCTGGACAGCAGCAGCATTGACGGTTACTTTGCACACGGCTTCTTTTCCATTTGCAGTCCTGGCAATAATATCTGTACTGCCTGCTGCGATTGCTGTGATCTTACCGTTTGAATCTACAGTTGCCACCCCGGTATCACTGCTATTCCATTTAACTGTTTTGTCCTCCGCTTCAGCAGGGAGCACGGTTGCTGTCAATGCGTAATTCTGACCTACCGTCAGCGTAACACTTGTCTGATTCAGCGTTATTTTGGTAGGAACAATAACCGCCTTCTTACTTGAAACCACATATGCCGAAGCATGGTTCAGAGGAACACTGACAGTATAGTTCTCGCTTACGGTAAATCCTTCATCCTTGAGAGATCTTACTGTTCCCTGCTCCGTATCTACATAATAAACATAAGCAACGTCTCCAATATCAAATCCTTTTTCCTTCACATACAAGGTAAGAATCACTTCACTTACCGGGAATGCTCCCTCGTGCTCAAGCTCCAGTTTTAAAACGTTTGCGTCAGCCGGAATATTGTCCTGAACGATTTCATTTTCTCTTTGTCCGATAGCTGCACTCACGCCTGTTTTCAAAGGAATGTTCATATCCAGATCATCTATATCTTCCGGGATTGAAACCGTCATTGTCACTGATACAGAAGTGTCATCTGTAGCCTCTGTCTTTATCACAACTGCTGAAACCCCTGCTTCCTGTGCTGCCTCCAGAATAGATACCGGCAGTTCCGGCGCCTTATCTTGCGCAACAGGTATGTTGATTACAGGCACTTCATTTTCATTGGCGTTTGCAATCACAGAAATAATCTGGTCTACAACCTCATCCGGTATTTGGGCTATCGTCTCTCCTGATTCATCCACTGTCTCGCTGACATCAACAGACACTTCAATGGGATCTTTCCCTTCTGCCCCTGGTATTACCTCCTGCTGTCCGGACTGTTCTTTTACCGTAATCACACAGGTATCTTTTATGGATGAATCTTCCATGGAGGTTGCTGTAATTACTGCTGTTCCCACAGCTGCTCCCGTTACCGCGCCATCCTTTACAGTCGCCACATTCTGGTTGCTGCTCGTCCAGATCACACCCTTATTCAGTGCTTCCACTGGCAGAACCTTGCATCCAAGCATCATGCTTGCTCCAACCTCTATCTCCGCACTCCCTTTACTCAGCTCAATGCTCTTCACAGACACATTTTTGTCAGCAAAGTGGACGTCAACAGAGATATTCTGACTATTTGCTGCCTCTGCAAGATTAGATACGATTTCCAAAAAAGCAGTTGCAAGATCTATATTGGTTCCAGACAATGCATTATAAAACCTTGTCAGAATACTGTCCTCTGCACCAATAGCGTTAAAACTATCCGCTAACCCATTCACTGTAACCAAGGTATCTGTTGTCAGTACCGCTCCCCTTGTTCTTATCCCTGTTGAAGACCCTTTAGGAAGCATAATCTTAATCTGTGCATCTTTTTTGTCAGCTACCTTTTTCAGTACAAATGTATCCTTAAGTGCTTGTTTTAGTTCATTGACATTTATATCACCGTTTCCGATTGAAAGATCGGAAGCATCGTTGTTAAACTCTAACTTTTCTTTTCCGATCTGGATATATCCGCCCTTCTTCAGGAGAATACCTTTTGCCTCATCGTTTTTCTCCATATGGCTATATAATTCAGAAAACGCCGCCTCTGCGCCGGCCCCCGCCTTTGCAGTAAATTCTGTACTGTCACTGTTTGCCGAAACATCGTAGGAAACCGCTTTATCATCAATTGTCAGGTTTAAGTCCGCACTCTTAAATCCGCGCACCTTACCCAGATAATTTTCTATATCAATAGTTCTCTGTGCACCGGGTGCTGACACGGCAAAGATTCTCTCCGCCATGTTAGGCAGCTTATCGCCGAAATAATAGTTGCTCTGCACTTTAATGTTGGTATTCTTTGCATCCAATACCAAACCCTTAGGAATTTTTACAGTAGCATCATAATTTTCATGAAGAACTGATGATATGTTCCCGCCCTTTAACATGAGGAATAAACCCATTCTGTCGGAACTCGAGATGCTGTCAGCGGCTCTCGCTTCTTTAGTCTCAATCGCCCTCTCTGTTCCTACCTCAAGTTCGTCCTCCGAAAGCTCCACACTCTCTGTCACCTGCCCTGGTTCTGCCGCAGTAGTTACCATGACATTTGACAAAACCATTGCTGCTGCCAGCAATAGACTAACTACTTTTTTCTTCATAAATTGATGTCTCCCTTCCTTTTATGGATGATGCTGTACGTGCATCTGATTTTGATTCCTTTTATTTGACTGATGATAATACAAAGAATAAAACTTCTTTAATCTTCACAGAATATGTATTTTCCAACGCCACAGAATAATCATTCCGTGATAGTTGGTTAGTAATAAAAAGATCACTCTTGCTTTGTTGCAATCCACACTCGGTAATTTAACAGAGTACGGCCGCATCTTTCGATGCGTTGATTGACTTAATGTCAGTGTGGGATACCGATTTCTCTCCGCCCGCCACTGCCGTTCATCTTGTTTTAGGTGATTCCTCTCGCCGCCTACAGAGGTGGGAGAATCCTCACTTATTCTTGTTGACTGTAATTTATTATAACTGATTTATAAGTAAATTTCAATCTATATATACAAAATTAGTCCTTTTTCATAAAACGGCAATTTTAACAAGCCTGCTATTTTGGGTTTCTTACGGGTTTGATTTTTGTGCATTTTTTTAGGGTCTGCGGATTTTTTGCACAAATATTTTGTTTTATAAGCACTTAATTTCTACGATTGAGGCCAGAATCACACCTGCAAATTATTTAGCTGAAATAATTTGACGCTTGGATTTTTTAGACGTTCATGTACAATGTAAAATTAGCACAGAATAATTATTCAGCGGATTTTATGTAACCATCTCCATTCATTCAGAAACAGTACTAAAGTAAGGTACTGTTTGTAACAGTTTGGCCAATGACTTTGCACTTTGCTGCAAAGTCCGCAAAAGAGTGTGTATGAAGTCATAGCCTAAATAGTTACTACTATATTTAATAATTATTTTTTCAGCCTTGACAACATCACACTTTGCTTTTATAATTAAACTAGTCTGCAAACCATACTCTCTTAATCGGGGTTGTACTGGTTTCGACGGGGGTTTTGAAGTTGAAGAAGCCATTCGCGGGCCGGGACCGCGCAGTAAACCGGAAACTAAATATAAACGCAGACGAAAATTTAGCGTACGCAGCCTAATGGCTGCTGTCGACCTTAGGTTACTCACAGCTTAAGTCATCGGCATCAAATTATGTGAGGCACTTCTTACCCAAAGCTTTGAGGGTGGGGAAGAACTTATGAAGCTACTAAAGTCTGAAGCCTGTCATTAGGCGTCAGATGGAGGGAATGTCAAAATAATGACTGTGATGGGAGATGCTTCAAGGGATAGGCTTTCGGACAGGGGTTCGATTCCCCTCAGCTCCATTTGGGCAATTACAAAAGATGAATAAAAGTGCCGGGAAATTAAGGGTTTTCAGTTACAAGGAGTATATTTTCTGATTAGGCGGCGTAGCCCCGTTACAAGGGCTATGCCGTCTTTTCCTGTTCATTTGCTTCTTTCTGTTCCGTCTGCGGGTCAGTAAGGCAAATGAATTTCTCCCACCAAGTTAAATATCCACTTTCTGAAAACACTTGCCGTCCATCTTCTCCGGCGCATGGACAAGGATTTTTTACAAACTCATTAACGAGAGCGGGCGTTAATTTTGTTATTCCCACATACTTGCGGATAATGACAGCGAAGCTGTCAAAGTCGCTTTTGTTCTGTTCGTTGGTATCGTGATCGCAGCTATCGACTTTCTTCTGTTCTGCCTTTACCTTTTCCGTCAGTTCTTTTTGCTCTGCTTTATACTGCGGACAGCTTCAAAAACCGCTCATGGCTGATTGTACCGTTAATATCGTCCTCATAAATCCGCTTAAAAATCCATTCAAGTTCCGCAATCCGTTATTTTGCCTGTCCTACCTCACGCCGCCTGCGCTTCATGTCTTTTCTACTTCATCAAACCGCTGTTCTTGTATTAGTTCCATAAAAGCGGTAATATCCACATAGAACATGGCAGTTACGGCAAATATACGATTGTGGACGATTTTCCGCAAAACTTCTGCTATCCGCATAGGTCCATTTCCGGCAACACATAAATCAAAAATCCTCTTTACCACAGTGGCAGCTTCTTCATCTGCAATCCATTTCTTTCTGTTGTTGGGATCTACTTTGTAGCCGTAGGGCGGATTTGTCAAATGTTCCCCGCCATGCCCTATCCCCGCTTGATTGCTCTTACCTTTTTACTGGTATCTTTGGCGTAAAAATCGTTTAACAGGTTTCGAATAGGGGTAAAATCATTGTCGCCTTTTTCACTGTCTATGCCATCATTGATTGCGATATAGCGTACATCTCTTTCAACAAAAAAGATTTCCGTATACTAGCCGACTTTCAGATAATCACCCCCAAGCGGGACATATCTTGGCCAATGACTGTCTCCACGTTTCCGGCTTCAATTTCTGCAATCATGCGGTTAAAATTAGGACAGTCAAAGGTTACACCAGAAACACCATCATCAATGAAAAATACTGGGCTTGTTGGGAAGTTTCCCAAACCCTCTGATTTTCCTCTCATTACCTGCAATACCGAGCAGAGCGATTTTTTCGAATTTTTGAGAGGATTTTTCGAATTTTTTCTTTTCACTTCGTAATACGGATAAATTTCGGAAATGCCAAAATAAGTAACAGCTAAAAAAATAGTTCTAGTATCCTCATTATAAATATGCTTTTCGAACTTGACACTGTAAAGATTGAGCTTTATAATATAGACAGCGTAAAGATTGGAGGAATTAGTATGGCACAGCAACGACAAACTTATCATCATAAGGACTTACGAAACGCTTTGATTGAAACAGGCATTAAAATTGTAAGCGCAGAGGGGATAAATGCCTTTTCTTTGAGAAAGGTAGCAGCGGCGTGCGGTGTCAGTCATGCTGCCCCTTATAGCCATTTTCAAAATAAAGAAGAATTGCTTGAGGCAATACAATTATTTATCACAGATAAATTTTCTAAACAATTAGAAAATACCATTCAAAAGAATAATAACGTTGCAGAAATATTGAAAGATATGGGGATAGCCTATATATCTTTCTTTGTGGAAAATCCTGCTTATTTTCAATTTTTATATTCTCAATCCAACATAAAAATCGACTTATCATTATCAATACCAGATGACCAAAACTATAAACCTTACATCATCTATAAAAATGTTGTAAGTAAATTATTAGAGCAGACACACTATTCAGAAGAAAAGCAAAATGATATTATCATAGCCATTTGGGCTTTTATACATGGTATTACTTCATTAGCTACTATGAACAATGTAAGTTACGATAATGACTGGCGACAGAAAGTAATTGATTTTATGGAGGTTTTTCAACTTTCCTTTTTAGATAATGCAGGAGAAAAAATATGATTGGAATTTATTTTAGCGGAACGGGAAATACAAAATATTGTTTAGAAAAGTTTGTCGCTCTATATGATAAGAAAATTGAAATATCTCCTTTGGAAGATGCAGGTACAATAGAAAAAATTGCATACCATAAAGACATCATTTTTGCTTACCCAATCTATTACAGTAATCTGCCTAAAATTGTACGAGATTTTATCTGCGAAAACTCTGATGTTTGGAAAGGAAAACGCATTTTTATTATTGCCACAATGGGTCTGTTTAGCGGCGATGGTGCAGGAGTATCTGCAAGATTGTTTAAGCGATATGGCACGAAGGTATGGGGTGGACTTCATTTAAAAATGCCGGATTGCATTTGTGATGTAAAAACATTAAAGCGTACTCCGGCTCAAAACAAGCAAATTGTCATACAAGCAGAAGAACGTATAAAATCAGCGGTTTACAATCTGAAAAACAATACTCCAACTAAAAATGGTTTGGGATTTTTATGTCATATTGCAGGGCTTTTAGGACAGCGGCTTTGGTTTTATCATAAAACACAAGAATATTCAAACAAAATATATATAGATACCAACACTTGTATAAAGTGCGGTAAATGTGTATTGGTATGTCCTATGAACAATTTGTCGCTATCAGAGGGGTCGATTATAGCAGATGGACGGTGTACGTTATGTTATCGGTGCGTAAATCAATGTAGTAAAAAAGCAATTACCATTTTGGGAAAGCAAGTGATTTTCCAACACTCTGTTTATGATTTTCATTAAAAGTAGATAGATTAGAATGCAGAAAAATCTTATGATTATTGGCTCTTTCTGTATTTGTGATAGGAGATCAAACCCCCATTTCCTATATATAAATGCAATGACGGAAAATATACAATTATTTTTATGGGTATGTCGGTGTTGAGGAGGTATCGCCATGTTCAATGAATTTAAAGTCTTGCTGTATTTGACGGGCGTTCCATAAATGGAGAAGTGCTGTATTTGATCCGTCAAGCTATTATAAAGCATGAACAAGAATATGGCCCGTTAAAATAGCCAAAAATAAGCCTCCCTTATAGTGAGGTAGGTTTATTTATATCCCTCCCTTACTATTGATCATAAAAAGAGAGAATCAATATTCATATGTTAAGTTCTTCCAACTCCCATACGTTGGTATCAATATTATGAATAAGTTTTAATGTTTTGATTATATTATTATTCTGTAAACGAACTTTATATCTATAGCCAATAGTTTTATAGCCAATCTCTCTATAGCCTCTGTATGGCTCTTTAATTGGCTCACAGAGGTATGCTGTTATGATATTGAATGCTTGACGTTCGCCATTTTTATCGTATAAGTGAATTACTGAGGGTTGCCCCTGTTCTGTTGTTTCGACATCTACTGTTATCATTAACTCACCTTCTGTTCATATGTTTTATTTTCTATTGAGCGCATTATGCTATGATACATTCTCAGTACAATTTCTTCTGTCAGCTCATTATCTTCACTGAGATAGGGAGTTGGGAAATAGTTTTTGTTTGGCTCAGATAATAATCTTGCGTTCTTGTTCTCAAATATCATCTCATTTATCATGTGTCTCACCTCGCAGCTCGTCAGAACATTTGTTTGCATTTAATTACATTATACGAACGCCCGTTTGTTTTGTCAAGGTAAAAGAACCATCCGTAAATGATAACATCATTTTTCTCTGCACTTGTTCATTAGCTGACTACATACACAGTACTTACCAAAATCCCAAGATTACGACAATGCTCAAAATCTTCTTACTCATAATGACACCCCCTTCATATTTTATGATCATTCCACTCGCTTCTTTTTTATTAAGTGTTTATTCCATTTACTTGTGTTGCAGACTTAACTATTAAAGGCATCCTTGGGGAAGTCAATTTTATGCATATTGTTATTTCCCATACTTTTTGATATACTTTACAAATAAACGGACATATCCGCTTCAGCGGATACTACTATGAATGATAATCAGCTGCTCCGTGCCGCTGTAAATAAAGGAGGGGTTTCTTTGCCTTTTTCCATCTATATCGGCTATGGATTGCTTGTCCCAGTCTGTCTGTCCCTGTTGTTTGGCGTTATCTCCCGCTATGCATTGAGAGCCATGGACTACCCGCAAACAGATACTTTTAGGGAAATGATTGGAAGCACCGTCCCTGCCCTGCTGTTATTCACGCTGTGGGGCATGGTCAATCTTCCACTGCCGGTATTTTATATGCTGGCCTTTCTGGTTAAGATGCTGCGCTTGTTTCACAAAGGGGAGAGCCGTTTAAAAGAACTCTTCCTTATTAATCTCACCCATCTGACCACAATGGCTTTGCACATGATTCTGATCGGGGCCTTTTCGCTCATTGTTCACATTCCGATGAGCAGGCTGCTGCAGGAACCCTTTTGGAGGATTTTGACCCTGGGTATTGTTTTATTCACAAATTGCCTTGTGGCCATCTTGCTTCCCCGACTGAAAACGGTAGTGGGTGTGCTCCGCACCCAGGCGAAAAGCGAAGAGGTGCGTCCTTTTATGATATTCCTCTGGTTTTGCAATGTTTTCCTGCTGCTGGACAGCATTCTGTGCATTGCGAATACCCAGTGGAAACTGCTGCCTGTATTTCTGATCAGCAGTACTGTCTTACTGGAGTTTTATCTTATTCGATTTCTTCGCCATATTTATTTGATATTAAAAGTACATTATTTGGAGGAGGAGCACGACCGTCTGACGAGGGAGCTGGAACGGCAGAACCAGGATGCGGCTGAGCTGCGCAGCAAAAGCGAACAGGATTCCCTGACCGGAATCTTTAACAGGCAGTATGTGATTGATAAGGCAGGAGCCTTACTTGAGGCAGGAGAGTCATTTTCACTTGTCTTTCTGGATCTTGACCATCTCAAAATGTTGAATGACCGGGAAGGACACCATGCGGGAGACCTCTATCTCATTCGATTTGCAGAGGAATTTGGCGCCTGCCTTCGGGAGACTGACATCTTTGCCAGAGTCGGAGGGGACGAGTTTGTGGTTATACTTCAGGACTGCGTGGAGGAGAATACCAGGGAGCGCATGGAAAATATACGTTTTCAGCTAGCTGAAAAATTTAACCCTCTGTTTTCTTTTAGTTATGGGGTTGCTTATGCCTCCGGAAACAGGAATGACAGCTTAGAGCAAGTCTTCCGCAGGGCAGATCAGGCTATGTATCAGGATAAACAGGCACGTAAGTGCTAGGAAAGGAGGAGACCCATGTTTTTGCTTCTGATAACGGCATTAACTTATTTTTATTTTCACTGGCAGTATTTTTCTCTGGCTGCGGATCTGAAAGAGCTGCCGCGTCAGCGCATTGGGCTTATACTCCTCAGTTTTGTTGTAAACTATCTGTATTTTGTGGCCTGCAGCCTTTTAGAATTTCCGCTGATTGTCAACTGGATCTTTTTCGCCTTTCTCCTGTTTTTTGAAACCCTGCTGCTCAATGAGTGGGAGAGCCGGTGCGCCCGGTTCAGCACGCTGATGGGGATTATCTATGGTCTCTCCGTCAATATTTTCTGCCGCAGCGTCATCGCCATAGTGATGAACCAGCCGCTCCAGAGCTTTGATAACCATACACGAAGTGTTGAGAATTTTAAGGGAATTCCGGTTCTGCTCGGTTTTTTGCTGGCAGGGATTGTGATGCGGTTCATGAGGAACTCCGTGCTCCTGGAACGTCTCCGTCTAATTGTGGAACATCCTGATCACCAGTCCTTCTTGCTACAGATTATGACCGGTTTGTTTTTTTATCTGTTTTTGAATCTTTTGCTGTATGCAACCCCCGAAAATAATCTGCTCTTGAAAATCTGGAGCATCAAATCCTGCCTGTTCAGCTTGGTGGGCTTTTATATTGCCATTTGGTATACAAGAAGGATCTGTGAGCTGGATGATTACCAAAATAAAAACAGGGAGATTGAACAGCAGTTGGAAAGACAGCGACTGGAGGAAGAACGGCTGCGGCAAAAAACCGTTCTTGACGCAATGACGGGCCTCTACAACAGACACCATGCGGAGGTGACCATCGCTTGCCTGATGGAGCAGAAGAAATATTTTGTGCTCTGTTTCCTTGACATGGATGGGTTGAAGTTGGTTAATGACCAGTATGGCCACGACGAGGGAGACCGATATATCCTGGCAGTGACAGAGCAAATTCACTCTGCCTGCAGGAGCAACGAGGATCTGTTGTTTCGCTACGGCGGAGACGAGTTTCTGATTATTTTTGAAGGGATAGCTGTACAGACAGCGGAGGAGAGAGCCCAAACTATCAATGCAAAGCTCTGCTCTCTAAATGAGGAAGGTGCTTTTCCCTATCCGCTATCTCTCAGCTATGGGGTGGTGGAAAGTACTTCCTATTCGGACTGGAGGGAATTGATCAATTTTGCTGACCAGAAAATGTATGCGCAAAAACAAAAAAAGCGAAAGGCCAGGTCAGAATGTCTCACTATTCAGTAGCTCCCAGTAGTCATCCCACCGCTCACTTCGAATGGGCATAGGCCTGTGATTATCAAAATACAGTACCAGGGCGGGCTTTATTCCATTCCAATTATCTGCGATTTCATATCCTGTCAAATGTCCCTCCCTGATCAATTTTCTTGCGGCTGCGTGGTAGCTGTAATATGTCATATGCTCTTTTCTCCCGGTATTTTACCTATAGAATGTCACCGTATTTCATATGTTAT
The DNA here is from genome assembly GCF_058119865.1 of Ruminococcus sp. 8Y-12. Taxonomy (NCBI): domain Bacteria; kingdom Bacillati; phylum Bacillota; class Clostridia; order Eubacteriales; family Oscillospiraceae; genus Ruminococcus; species Ruminococcus sp. 8Y-12. The sequence continues at coordinate 4,067,546 of NZ_CM176623.1, forward strand.
ACACTGCGCAGGGTGCCAATGTGTCAAAACCGACCGGGTCATTTTTCAATTTTGACCGGGTCATTTCCGGAAATGACCCGGTCGGTTTTGACAAAAATAAAAAATCCCGGGCACGCACAACCGATGCCCGGGATTTTTGCAGTATTCTTTTCCGTTTATTTATGGCACTGATCCTTAATAATTCTCACATCTCAGCTGGAAATAGGCCTGGGGATGATCGCATACGGGACAGGCATCCGGAGCTGTCTCGCCCACATGGATATGACCGCAGTTGGTGCAAATCCAAACCGTCTCTCCTGCTCTTGCGAATACTTTGCCTTTTTCAATATTGTCAATGAGCTTGCGGTATCTCTCCTCATGCTCTTTCTCGATCTTAGCTACTTCCTCGAAGAGGTATGCGATCTGGTCAAAGCCTTCTTCTCTGGCCTCTTTTGCCATGTTTGCATACATATCGGTCCACTCGTAGTTTTCCCCAGCTGCTGCGTCTTTCAAGTTCTCCATGGTATCAGGCATACCGCCGTGAAGCAGTTTAAACCAAATCTTTGCATGCTCTTTCTCGTTGTCTGCCGTCTCCTGGAAGATATTTGCTATCTGTACATACCCGTCCTTTTTCGCCTTGCTTGCATAATACGTATACTTATTTCTGGCCTGGCTCTCACCAGCGAATGCGTTCATTAGGTTCTGCTCTGTCTTTGATCCCTTTAATTCCATAATCGAAAACCTCCTTTGTATTTATCAATACTAGTAATTATTACTATTTTAGTATAACGCTAAGTCGAAGGTTTGTCAATACCCAGTTTCCAATTTACGGAAATTATTGAACTGCGAAAGTAACTCTTCAGACAAGTCAGGTCTGTTACGTGCGTTACCACCCAGGTGACTGCGTTCTGGAACATAGACATTCCCCAGGGCATTCTTAATACAGATTCTTTACCTTAAACTCTTTCTCCGCCTCACGCCTCTGATCCTTTTTCGCAATATCCTGCCTCTTGTCGTAAAGCTTTTTGCCCTTAGCAAGTCCCACCTCTACTTTTACCAGGCTGCCTTTGAAATAGACTTTCAGAGGAACCAGGGTGTAGCCCTTCTCGGACATCCTTCCGGCCATTTTGTTGATCTCATACTTGTGAAGCAATAGCTTTCTCACGCGCAGGGGATCTTTGTTAAAGATGTTTCCCTTCTCGTAAGGGCTGATGTGCATACCGTATACGAATACCTCACCGTTTTCCACACGGATGAAGGCCTCCTTGATACTGCACTTTCCCATCCGAAGGGATTTTACCTCTGTTCCGTGCAGGGCAATCCCGGCCTCAAAGGTATCCTCTATAAAATAGTCATGGTACGCTTTTTTATTGTTCGCGATTAGTTTTACTGATTGGTTTCCCAACTTATTCCTCTCCTTCTTCCGCCATACAGAAAGCCTGCCACTGGCTGTCTTCCCGTATATTAAGGCATATCAAAATCTATGGTCCGGTTCTGCTTATCACATCCCAAAACCCTCACTTTTACCTTTTGTCCCAGCTTGTACGTCCTTCCGGTGTCAATCCCCACCATTTCCAACGTCTCCTCCCGATAGTAGTAACGGTCATCATACAGGTTTGTCACATGGACCATGCCCTCCACGGTATTGGATAGTTCCACATACAGTCCCCAGGTAGTGATACTGGAGATTACGCCCTCGAAGGTCTCCCCTACATGGTCTTCCATGTACTCTGCCTTCTTCAGCTTATCTGTCTCCCTCTCCGCCTCGTCCGCTCTTCGCTCCATCTGGCTGGAGTGCTCGGCAACCTGTGGAAGGATCTCCGTGTAATGACTAATCCTCTCCTGGTTCATCCTTCCCCGCAGAGTTTCCTTGATAATCCGATGGATCTGCAAATCCGGGTATCTCCTTATAGGTGAGGTAAAGTGGCAGTAATACTGTGCAGCTAGGCCAAAGTGGCCTGTACAGTCTACGGTGTACTTAGCCCGTTTCATAGAGCGCAGGGTCAGACGGCTGATCAGGGCTTCTTCCGGGGAGTCCTCGATTCTGGCCAGCAGCTTCTGCAGTTCCTTGGGGTGGATATCGTCTCTTGTATTCTTGATTCCATATCCAAAGTTGCTGATAAACAGCGCCAACTGCTGAATCTTCTCAGGGTCCGGCGTGTCATGTGTGCGGTACACAAACGGCAGCTCTTGCCAGTAGAAGTCCTGTGCCACGGTCTCATTGGCCAGCAGCATGAAATCCTCTATAATTTTCGTAGCCACATTCCGGTCATACGGCTTTATCTCCACAGGGTGTCCCTTCTCATCCAGAATAATCTTGGACTCCGGAAAGTCAAAGTCTATAGACCCCCGTTTTTTTCGCTTATTTCGCAGAATCCCAGCCAGCTCTTCCATCAACCGGAACATAGGCACCAGCTCCTGATACTGTGCAATCTCGTTCTCATCCTGATCCGTCAGGATTTTTTTGACACTGGTATAGGTCATGCGCCTGTCCACATTGATCACAGTCTCCGCTATCTGGTGGTTTACCACATATCCCTTTTCATTTATATCCATCAGACAGCTCAGTGCCAGACGGTCCACCCCTTGATTTAGGGAACAGATTCCATTGGACAGGATATGGGGCAGCATGGGAATCACCCGGTCCACCAGGTAAACGCTGGTTCCGCGCTTTAAAGCCTCCCGGTCCAGGGCGCTGTTCTCCTGCACATAGTTGGTCACATCCGCAATGTGAACCCCCAGATGATAAATCCCCTCCTCTTTTGTGAGAGATATGCCGTCGTCCAAATCTTTGGCATCCTCACCGTCTATGGTCACTACAGGAAGCGTCCTTAAGTCCAGCCGCCCCTCCCGGTCCGCCTGGCTTACATCACTGCTCACCTTCTCCGCCTGATTCATCACCTTATCCGGAAACTCCATAGACAGCTCGTAGGCGTACACAATGGACAGGATATCTGTGCCAGGATCATTTATGTGTCCAATGATCTGCTTGATTCTGCCCTCCGGATTTTTGTTCTTGCTGCCGTAGTCTGTGATCTCCACCAGCACTTTATGCCCGTTTACGGCTCCCCTGGAGAATTCCGCGGGTATAAAGATATCTTTGGTAAATCTCAAGTTGTCAGGGACCACAAATCCAAAATTGCTGCTCTTTTCATAGTTTCCCACCAGCTCTGTAATCTCGTGGGCCAGCACGCGAACCACGGCACCTTCCTGGCGTTTTCCGGACTTCCCGGAGAGCAGAGTCACCTGTACCGTATCCCCGTGAAGTGCGCTGCCCACATTGGACTCAGAGATAAAGACATCCTCTTCCCGTCCCTCTATTTCCACAAAGCCAAACCCCCGGGCATTTCCGATAAACCTGCCCGTTAATGTGACTTCTTCCGCTTTTTTGTATTTTCCCTTTTTGGATACCTCAATCTTGCCCTCACCCAACAGCTCGTCCAGCACTTCCTTTAGCTCTTCCCTCTTCTCTCTGGGAATCTGCAGAAGTATGGCCAGCTCTTTGATCTTCATGGGGACATACTGTTTGTCATCCATCAGCTCTTCCAGTACCTGCTTGCGTCTCTTCAATAATTCTGCTTCCATTCAACTCTCTCTTTCATTTACTATAAAAGCCCGGACAGCTGCGGGAGTGCATCAGCACGGAACAGCTGGCTTTTATTAGCGGTGATGTCCGCTTGCCCAGATACAACAAGACACCCTTGCAACGATTACAAGAGTGTCTTCACATTCATTAAAAATTTAAGTTCAGTGCAATCGCCAGTACGATAAAGGCAACTGCCAGAAACTTTGTAGATTTTACAAGTGCGCCCTCCATGGAACGTCCCTTGTTTTTTCCCCAGTAAGTATCGGATATACCTGCGATTGTCCCGAGTCCTGCTGATTTTCCTTCCTGCATCAGAACAATAACCGTCAACGCGATACAATCAAGTATAAAAACGATCTGAAGGATTATTCTCAAAATCTCCACTCCACACACCTCCTATGTCAAACACGTTCAGTTTACCATAGGATACCAGTAATGTCAATGAATTTCCTCTTCTATCCTCAGTAATTGGTTATATTTTGCCACTCTCTCACTGCGGCAGGGCGCTCCGGTCTTGATCTGTCCGGCTCCCACCGCCACGGCGATGTCCGCAATCATCGTATCCTCCGTCTCCCCGGATCGATGTGAGATGATTGTGCGGTATCCCGCTTTCTTTGCCATCTCAATGGCATCAAAGGCCTCGGTCAAGGTTCCAATCTGATTTACCTTGATTAGGATCGCATTGGCTGCACCCAGCTCAATGCCCTTTTTCAGGCGCTCTGTGTTGGTGACAAACAGATCGTCGCCCACCAGCTGAATCTTCTCGCCCAGCACATCCGTCAGCCTCTGCCAGCCTGCCCAGTCATCCTCAAACAGCCCGTCCTCAATGGAAACAATGGGGAACTTGCTCACCAGGTTTTCGTAATATGACACCATCTCGTCCGAGGTACGCCTTACGCCCTCTCCCGGAAAATAGTACTGCTTGGTTTCCTCCTCATACAGCTCACTGGCTGCGGCGTCCAGGGCGATCACAATGTCCTCTTTCATCCGGTAGCCGCTCTTTTCCACTGCCTCGCAGATGAGCTCCAGGACCGCCTCGGAGTTTGGCAGGTTGGGTGCGAAACCACCCTCATCTCCCACACCTGTGGAGAGTCCTCTCTCCTTTAAAATATACTTCAATGTGTGGTAGACTTCCGCGCACATCCGCAATCTGTCTGCAAAGTCCTCCGCCCCTATGGGCATAATCATAAATTCCTGCAAATCTACCGTATTGTCCGCATGGCAGCCGCCGTTTAAGATGTTCATCATAGGTACCGGAAGCACATGGGCGTGCATTCCTCCCAGATATCGGAACAGAGGCAGGTTCAGCACCTTTGCGGCTGTGTCTGCCACAGCCATAGAGACACCCAGGATGGCATTTGCCCCCAATCTGGACTTATTCTGCGTTCCGTCCGCCTTGATTAATCGCTTGTCTATCTGAGCCTGCTGGAGTACATTTTCTCCGATTACGGTCTCCGCCAGAACGGAGTTCACGTAGTGGACCGCGCGCTCTACGCCCAGGCCGTTGTAACGCTTCTCTCCGTCACGAAGCTCCACTGCCTCAAACTGCCCTGTGGATGCCCCTGAGGGGACTGCTGCCCTTCCTACTACTCCATTTTCCGCCAGCACTTCCACTTCCACCGTGGGATTCCCCCTGGAATCCAAAATTTCTCTCGCATATACGTCTACTATCGCAACATACTGATGCATAAAAAGACACACCTCCTTTCGGATAGTGTGTCCTCTTTTTTCTATTTCATCCATCAATTTCGTCTATCAGACTGCGGATCTCCTCCGAGACCTCTCCTTCCACCCTGCATCCGGCCAGAAGGGACAGCAGCCGGTAAATTTGCGGCTGCTCCTTGTAGTCCGGCCTCTTACCTTCAAAATAGGGAGTCAGCTTTTCCCTCAACTCTGCGATGGTAGTTCCCCCGCGCAGAATTTGAACCTGTCCGGCCGGTTTTCCCAACAAATTTAAAGCGTGGGCACAGGCGTATACATACTCCGCCTCTGAAATCAGAGGGCTCTCGGATTTGCAGACCATCTTGGCCTTTACAGCCTGTTTTACAATCTCCAGTATCATCGGGTCACCTGATTATTTTTTCTGAAGAAGGGATTTTCCTGTCATCTCCGCCGGCTGCTCCATGCCCATCATCTCAATCAGAGTGGGAGCAATGTCTGCCAGACAGCCGCCCTCCCGCAGGGTGTAGTTCTCATCATAATTTACCAATATAAACGGTACCGGGTTGATGGTATGAGCAGTAAACGGAGCCCCTGTCTCATAGTCCACCAGCTGCTCTGCATTTCCGTGGTCCGCGCAGATAAACATCTGTCCGTCCACTTCCCTGACAGCCTCCACTGCCCTTCCAACACACTCGTCCACTGCCTCCACTGCCTGGATGGCAGCGCTCTCAATTCCTGTGTGGCCCACCATATCCGGGTTTGCAAAGTTAATGATAATGACATCATATTTATCTGATTTAATAGCCTCTACCAGCTTATCACACACCTGGTAAGCGCTCATCTCAGGCTTCAGATCATAGGTAGCCACCTTGGGAGATTTCACCAGGATGCGCTCCTCACCTTCATTGGGCTCCTCGATTCCGCCGTTGAAAAAGAAGGTTACATGGGCATACTTCTCTGTCTCTGCGATTCTGGCCTGGGTCTTCTTGTTGGCTGCCAAAAATTCTCCAAAGGTATTGGTGATGGAGACCTTGTGGAAGGCAACCTCTTTGTTTGGAATGGTCTCATCATACTCTGTAAAGCACACATAAGTGAGATCCAGTCTCTTTTCTCTCTTAAATCCGTCAAACTCGTCGCTGCAGAATGCACGAGTGATCTCCCTTGCGCGGTCCGGCCGGAAGTTGAAGAAAATCACGGAATCCTTATCCTGGATCTTTGCCACAGGAGCGCCTTCTTTTTCCACAACAGTGGGCATCACAAATTCATCGTTCTTTCCGTCATCGTAGGAATTCTGTACTGCGCAAACGCCGCAGGCAGCCTTTACGCCCTCGCCTTTTACCATAGCATTGTAGGCCAGTTCCACTCTGTCCCAGCGGTTGTCTCTGTCCATGGCATAGTAACGGCCCATCACAGTTGCGATCTCGCCCACGCCGATTTTCTTCATCTCATCTGTCAGCTCCTGCACATAGCCTTTCCCGGATGCAGGGGGGGTGTCACGTCCGTCCAGGAAACAATGCACATACACCTTCTCCAGCCCCTCTTTCTTTGCCAGTTCCAGCAGTCCGTAGAGGTGCGTATTGTGGCTGTGTACGCCGCCGTCGGAGACCAGGCCGAACAGGTGGAGGGAGCTGTTGTTCTCCTTTGCACATTTTACCGCGCGGAGCAGAGCCTCATTCTTAAAAAAGTCACCGTCCTGGATTTCCTTGGTGATTCTGGTGAGCTCCTGGTATACAATGCGTCCCGCTCCCATATTCAGATGTCCCACCTCAGAGTTCCCCATCTGGCCCTCAGGAAGGCCCACTGCCATACCGCTGGCATTTCCTTTTACAAAAGGACACTCTGACATCAGCTTATCTATCACAGGGGTCTTTGCCTCAGCTACGGCGTTTCCCTGTACTTTGTCATTCAAGCCATATCCATCAAGGATCATTAAAACGGTTGGTTTTTTGCTCATGATTTTTCTCCTTTATTTTCATAACATTTATTAGCGTCTTCTAACGCTCTATTGTACATGATTTTTCGGATTTCGTCAATGCGCTTCAAATCATGAAAACCAATCTTAGTATACCCGGATAACTGCACAGATCTCTTTAATCATAGACATTCCTTGCAGCACGGCCAGGGAATCGTTGAAGTTGCGCTCAAACACCTTGTCTGTGATGACTACAATCTCTGCCAAATCCCCTTTTTTCGCCTTTTGGATGATCTGGGCAATGCTCACGCAGTTGTTGCCGAATACACTGGCCACCCCGGCCAGGACTCCGAACCGGTCCTCCACCTGCATGCGCAGAAAATACCTGCTCTGGATATCCTGAATCTGCTTCACCGGAAGCTCCTTGTAACAGGTACAGCTGATTCTGCTGCAGCAGTCCCAGCAGATATTTCGGACACAGTCAAACACGTCCCCCACAATGGCGCTGGCTGTGGGCATCTCCCCGGCTCCTCTGCCGTAAAACATGGCGTCTCCCACCGCATCTCCGTGTACAAAGACTGCGTTAAAGGAGTCATTTACCGCTGCCAGGGGATGGCTGCTGGGAATCAGCATGGGATGAACCCTGGCCTCGATGCCCTCCTCTGTGAGTTTTGCAACACCCACCAGCTTGATATCGCATCCCATCTCCCTGGCATAGCGAATGTCTGTGGCAGTGATCTTCGTGATTCCCTCTGTGTACACATCCTCAAAGGTGACTCTGGAGTTGAAGGCAATGGAGGCCATGATGGCCACCTTTCGGCCCGCATCATAGCCCTCAATGTCTGCAGTGGGATCTGCCTCCGCATAGCCCAGCTGTGTAGCCATAGCCAAGGCCTCCTGAAACTCCATGCCCTCCTGGGTCATTTTGGTGAGGATGAAATTGGTGGTGCCGTTGACGATCCCCATCACCTCATCCAGATGATTTCCTGCCAGACACTGCTTAAGAGGGCGGATAATGGGAATTCCCCCTGCCACAGCCGCCTCAAACAGGAAATCCCTGCGGTACTTTGCGGCGGCATCCAACAGCTCTTTGCCGTCAGAGGCAATCAAATCCTTGTTGGCTGTCACGACATTTTTCCCCGCTGCCAGAGCTTCCATGATGTAGGTTCTGGCCGGCTCCATGCCTCCCATCACCTCGATCACAATGTCTATGGATGCGTCCTCCACGATCTCCCGCCAGTTATCTGTGAGTATGTGGGGGGTCTCCACCTTGGTGCTGGCCTTTTTCAGGTTCCTCACTAAAATCTTTTTCAGACAGATCTCTGCTCCCAACTTACTTGGTATCTCTTCCCTTTGACTGGTCAGCACCTTATACACGCCGGTCCCCACGGTTCCCAGCCCCAGCATGGCTATATTGATTGTTCTCATAGACATCCTCCTCGCTTTTTAACCATTGTACCACATATTTCTCCTACAGAATGCTCCAATTTTTGCTCCCATGCTGGTCCTGATTTCCTGATATTAAACAAATAAGTTTACATTTGCATTTTCAGCATCCCCCAGGTAGGAGGCTACCCCAGCGTATTCCACCCCGTCTATCAGCTCCTCCTTTGTGATTCCCATCACATCCATGGACATAGTGCAAGCCACCAAGCGGATGCCGCTTACCATTGCCTGTTTCATCAAGTCCTCCAGGGAATTGACGTTTTTATCCTTCATTACTTTTTTCATCATCTTGGTTCCCATTCCCGCCATGTTCATTTTGGACAACCTCAGCTTTTTGCTCCCCCTTGGCATCATGGCTCCGAACATCCGGTCCATGAAGGGCTTTTTCACCTTTACCTTTTCTGTCCTGCGCAGAGCGTTCAATCCCCAGAAAGTGAAGAACATGGTGACCTCCCTTCCCATAGAGGCGGCCCCGTTAGCTATGATGAAGGAAGCTAGCACCTTGTCAAAATCTCCGTCAAACACAATGATTGTCTTGCCCTGAGGCATAGCAGCCTGGGAACAGGCACTCACTTCTGTCTGGGATGATCCGGCGCCTTTTCGGATGGTCACTATATGCTGATGGCCCTGGCGCTCTTTTTTAACCAGTGTGTTCCCGGTTCTCTCACACCAGGTCTCCATATCCCTGGCAAACCCCATATCCGTTGCCTGGATATTTAAAATATCCCCCTGGTCCATTGTTTTCAAGGTCTCATTGACTTTCATGATTGGCCCCGGGCACTGCATGCCGCAGCAATCCAGACTCTGTATCCTCTGCTCCCGCTTCTCCATTTTTTCCTCCTCGTGGATGCCGCTTTTCATGTTTTCCCGCACTGGGGACTGACTGGCTGTTATTTTGTGATGGAAAGATTTATACAGGGAGGTTCCTCCCTCCAGAACCTTTACATTTGAAAAGCCACTCTGCATTAAAATACGCGCCCCGGTGTAGGAGCGCACTCCCACGGCACAGTAAACTACAAGCAACTGCTCCTGGTCCAACTCCCCTATTCTCTCCCTGAGCTCTCCCAGGGGAATGTGGTAAGACCCCGGTATGGAAAATACCTGGCGCTCTGCCGCCTCTGTCACATCCAGTATGGTCATCCGTTTTTTCTGTTCTTTCTCCTCCAGACAGGCGTCCAGTTCCCGTACGCTGATAAAGGATACCATACCCTTTAGGACATTCTCCGCTGTGAAGCCCAGCATATTTACGGGATCTTTTGCGGATGAGAAGGGCGGCGCGTAGGCCAGTTCCAGTTTTGTCAGATCATCCGTGGTACCTCCCAGCCGCATCACAGTTGCGATGGTATCGATCCGTTTGTCCACCCCGTCACCCCCTACGATCTGCGCGCCCAGGATTTTCCCCTCCTTTGTGAAGATCAGTTTCAGCATCAGCGGAAGAGCATCCGGATAGTAGCCCGCGTGGGACTTTTGGTTGATGATAATGGTCTCGTAATCTTTTCCTTTTTCCTTTCCAGACGCTTTAAGCTGCTTTTCATTTAACCCCACAGATGCAGCGGACAAATCAAAGATCTGAGCAATAGAGGTTCCCATGGTGCCCTCATACGCTTTCCTATCCCCTGCAATACAGTCCGCACAGATTCTGGCCTGTTTATTGGCGGGTCCTGCCAGGGGAATCATTGTCTTTTCACCGGTTACGAACTGCTTCGTTTCGACCGCGTCCCCCACTGCGTATATGTTGGGCATTGAGGTCTGCATAAATTCATTGACCTGTATACCTCCCCTGCCATTTAGCTCCAGACCTGCCTCCTTTGCAAGATCACTGTTTGGGCGGACACCCAGGGAGAGGATTACCATATCTGTGCGGATCTGCCGGCCGCTGGAAAGATTGATTACGGTCTCCCCCTCCTCCCGCACAAATCCGCATACCCTGTCCTTTAAAATCAGGCCTACCTGGTTATCCCGAATATTTTCGTGGAGGAGCTGGGCCATTTCGTAGTCCAGAGGGGCCATCACCTGATCCTGCATCTCCACCACCGTCACCTGCAGTCCCTCTTTCGTAAGATTCTCTGCCATCTCCATACCGATAAAGCCCCCGCCTATAACGGCAGCCCTGGCCGGTTTTTTTTCTTCCAAATAAGATTTGATGCGGTCCGTGTCCGGAATATTCCAAAGTGTAAAGATCCCCTCCCCCGCAATGCCGGGAATGCTTGGGCGGATGGGGGATGAGCCTGTGGCAATCACCAGATTGTCGTAGCTCTCCTCATACGTTTCCCCTGTATTTAGGTTTTTGATCTGAATCTGATTTTCCTGGGGGCAAATAGCCGTCACCTGGCTGGCAGTGCGCACATCCACATTGAACTTTTTCTTCATGGCCTCAGGTGTCTGTAAGAGCAGAGCCTCCCTGCTCTTGATCACATCCCCGATATAATAAGGAAGACCGCAGTTTGCAAAGGAGATATAATCCCCCTTTTCCAACACCACGATCTCCATACTCTCATCCCGGCGGCGCAGTCTGGCCGCTGTGGTGGCCCCTCCGGCCACACCTCCGATAATCACTGTCTTTTTCGCCATATGTGATACACTCCTTTACTGTGTTTGTATTCATATGGCTTTATTATAAAAAATTCTTTGATTCTTTTCTGTGACTTAATCACAGTTCGGTGACGTTTCTCGCCTCACAGGGAATTGGCTTCACCCTCTGATCTCTCCTAACCTCTCTCTGTCCCTCACCTGGATCTTCCCTCTGGAGAGCGCCACAATCCCCTCGCTCTCGAAGTATTTCAGCATCCGTGAGACCACCTCCCTGGCGCTTCCGGTATACCGGGCAATCTGGTCGTGTGTCATGCGCAGGGTATCTCCTTTTATTTTTTTCAGCTCCTGCTCCAGAAAGACGGCCAGGCGTTTGTCAAAGCTCATAAACAGGATCTGCTGCATGGTCCACATCACATCTGAAAACCGCTGGGCTGTCTGGCGGTAGATAAAATTCTCCACATAGACATTTTCCTCTGACAGTTTTCTAAAGACACTGGGGCTGATGGTGATCACACGGCTGTCCTCCTCCGCATTCATCAAAATGTCGAAGGTGATCTCCTCCATGAAACAGGAGGCGCTGAGCACGCAAGTGTCCCCCGGATACAGACGGTACAGGGTAATCTCCCTCCCATCCTCAGACTCGATATAGACCCGCAGCTGACCGCTCTGTACAAGCAGTACGCCAACGCATCCGTCCCCTTTATCGTGAACCATTGCATTTCGCTGGTATGTGGCAGTCGCCCCGCTTCTTCGGACTACCTCTTTTTGTCTATCGGTAAGTTGCTCCCAAAATGGAAAATATCCTGCCAATGTCTCCCCGGACTGCATGTAATCCCTCCTATTTGTCTGATCACTTCTCCCAAGCGGCGCGTCAACACTGCTGGGATTCTAAACGTATATTATACCTATGATACCATATCAGGGATTTAAAGCAAAGCATGCAAGCCCACTTTCGCTTCCCACTCGTAACAGTTGAGCCAAGCTGGCCGGTTACTGCATCAATCTATTTATATCGCCTACGCCTTCAATTTCGAGGGACTTGGCTGCAAAGCATCCACCCTCTGCCCATGGAAGTATCCTCTTATGTAAGAAGCAGGTCCCATGAGCCAAAACTCCTGGGACCTGCACTTATCTGTTCTTTATTTGTAGCAAACGATCTTTCCGAAGTCTGGTTTCAGGGAAGCTCCCCCAACCAGTCCGCCGTCAATATCTTCCTGCGCAAACAGCTCTGCTGCGTTGCCTGCATTTACAGATCCGCCGTACTGAATGCGGATGGCAGCTGCGGTAGCGTCATCGTAAATCTCAGCAATGCAGTCACGGATGCCTTTGCATACTTCCTGCGCCTGCTCTGTGGTGGCGGTCTTTCCTGTTCCGATTGCCCAGATTGGCTCGTAAGCGATCACGGCTGTCTTTGCCTGATCTGCAGTCACACCCATGAGTCCAACCTTTACCTGCTGGCGAATGAAGTCCATGGTCACGCCCTGCTCTCTCTGCTCCAGTGTCTCGCCGCAGCACATGATCGGGGTAATTCCGTGCTCAAATGCCTTCAGCACTTTCTTGTTTACTGTCTCGTTGGTCTCTGCAAAGTACTCTCTTCTCTCAGAGTGGCCCAGGACAACATATTTCACTCCCACATCCGTGAGCATGGACGGTGAGATTTCGCCTGTATAAGCGCCTTTCTCCTCGTAGTACATATTTTCAGCGCCCACCTGGATGTTGGAGCCCTTTGCAGCTTCAATCACCGGGATAATATCAATAGCCGGAACACAGAATACTACGTCTACTTCTTCGTTGGCTACCAATGGCTTTAACTCATTTACTAATGCAACTGCCTCGCTGGGAGTCATATTCATCTTCCAGTTACCTGCGATAATTTTTTTTCTCATGATTACTTATTCTCCTGATTTTCTATATTAGACTGATGGTTTTTTATTTGTCGTTTGCTGCTGCTACTCCAGGGAGTTCTTTGCCCTCCAGGAACTCTAAAGATGCGCCGCCGCCTGTTGAGATATGGCTCATCTTATCACCAAAACCCAGCTGGTTTACAGCTGCCGCGGAGTCACCGCCGCCGATGATGGTGGTTGCATCCGTAGCTGCCAGAGCCTCCGCCACAGCGATGGTACCCTTTGCCAGAATGGGATTCTCAAATACGCCCATGGGTCCGTTCCAAACAACGGTCTTTGCACTCTTCACTGCATCTGCATACAGTTCTGCGGTCTTGGGACCAATATCCATACCCTCCATGTCTGCCGGAATCGCGTCCACGGATACGGTGGATACCTCAATAGGAGCATCAATGGGGTTCGGGAAGTCTGCCGCAATGGTGGTGTCAACGGGCAGAAGCAGCTTTTTACCCAGCTTCTCAGCCTTCTCGATCATCTCCTTGCAGTAGTCCAGTTTTGTTTCATCCAGAAGGGATTTTCCCACTTCTTTGCCCTGTGCTTTTAAGAAGGTGTAAGCCATTCCGCCGCCAATGATCAGGGTATCACACTTCTCAAGCAGGTTGGAGATTACATTTAATTTATCTGCTACTTTTGCGCCGCCTAAGATGGCAACAAAGGGTCTTTCCGGATTGTTTACGGCATTGCCCAGGAAATCAATCTCTTTCTGCATTAAGTAGCCTACCACTGCAGTGTCCACATACTGTGTCACACCCACATTGGAGCAGTGAGCTCTGTGTGCAGTACCAAAAGCGTCATTTACGAACACTTCACACAGAGAAGCCAGGTCTTTACTGAAAGCCTCTCCGTTCTTCGTCTCCTCAGCGCGGTAACGTGTGTTCTCCAGGAGAACCACATCCCCGTCGTTCATTGCCTCTACCGCTGCCTTTGCGTTTGGTCCCACTACCTCAGGATCTGCCGCAAATTTCACTTCCTGTCCAAGCAGTTCAGACAGACGGGCAGCCACAGGTGCCAGCGAAAGCTCAGGCTTTGGCTCTCCCTTGGGTTTGCCCAGATGTGAGCAGAGAATCACTTTTCCGCCGTCCGCGATCAGCTTTTTGATGGTGGGCAGAGCGGCAACCAGACGGTTTTCATCTGTGATCTGGCCCTCTTTTAATGGTACGTTGAAGTCGCAGCGAACCAGAACTTTTTTGCCTTTTACATTGATATCATCTACGGATTTCTTGTTGAGCATTTTGACGCCTCCCTATTCTTTTTCGTTATACTGATACCTAACAGAGTGGACAAGTCCACTTCAGCTTCCTAAATCCCTCACTAATGAAGGACTTCCCTATATGATGAAAAGGGTCCGGTCCAATCAGACCGGACCCTTCTTGGATCTAATTCTTTAAATTAAGCTAACTCTGAGAAGTATTTGATTGTACGAACCATCTGGCTTGTGTAAGAGTTCTCATTGTCATACCAGGAGATAACCTGAACCTCTGTGGTTCCGTTATCCAGAGGAAGAACCATAGTCTGAGTAGCATCAAACAGAGAACCAAATTTCATACCAACGATATCGCTGGATACGATCTCATCTGTGTTGTAGCCAAAGGACTCATCAGAAGCTGCTTTCATTGCTGCATTGATCTGATCAACAGTAACTGTTCCATCAACAACTGCCGTCAGGATGGTAGTAGAACCTGTCGGAGTCGGAACACGCTGAGCAGAACCGATTAATTTGCCGTTTAACTCAGGGATAACCAGACCGATTGCCTTAGCTGCACCTGTGCTGTTCGGAACGATATTTACAGCTGCTGCACGGGATCTTCTCAGATCGCCTTTTCTCTGAGGTCCATCAAGTGTCATCTGATCGCCTGTGTAAGCGTGGATGGTGCACATGATACCGCTCTTGATGGGTGCTAAGTCATTTAAAGCTTTTGCCATAGGAGCTAAGCAGTTTGTTGTACAGGACGCTGCAGAGATGATGGTATCTTCTGCTTTCAGAGTCTCATGGTTTACATTGTAAACGATAGTAGGAAGGTCATTTCCAGCCGGAGCTGAGATAACCACTTTGCGGGCACCTGCATTGATGTGTGCCTGTGCTTTTTCTTTTGATGTATAGAATCCGGAGCACTCCAGAACTACGTCTACTCCCAGATCTCCCCATGGGCAGTTGTTTGCATCCGGCTCTTTGTAAATTTTGATGGTCTTTCCATCAACGGTGATGGAATCCTCTCCAGCCTCTACGGTTTCAGCCAGAGCATATTTACCCTGTGATGAGTCATATTTTAATAAGTGAGCTAACATCTTGGGGGATGTTAAGTCGTTGATTGCAACTACTTCATATCCTTCTGCGCCAAACATCTGTCTGAATGCAAGACGTCCAATACGTCCAAATCCGTTGATTGCTACTTTTACTGCCATGATTTGATTCCTCCTAAGAATAAAAATATTTGTAATCTGCACGAAAACTGCAGATTAGTTTTGAGTTTCTCTTAGATTGTTAAAGAAACATCAACCTATCTGCTATTCTACCTAATTTGTCCAAAAAATTCAAGTAAAAATTATATTTTTATTTGTGTTTAACCAATTTTTAACAAACTTCTGGACTTTTTTCTATATATCCTATATGATTCTTTTGAAATGGACAAGGAGGTACTGCAATGAAAGCAGATTTTCATATTCATTCGTCTTTCTCCGCGGACTCGGAAGCGCCCATGGAGCAGATGATTGAGAAGGGGATTTCTCTGGGACTTACCACCATGTGCTTCACAGAACATATGGATTTGGGGTTTCTTTCAGAAGGTCTTCTCTTTGAGACAGATACAGCAGCTTACCGCAAGAAGATCATGGATTGCCGGGACAAGTACCGGGGCAAGGTTGAGCTACTCTTTGGGATAGAGCTGGGGCTTGAACCCCACATGGCCGGAAAGCTCTCAGAATATCTTTCTGAGTGGGACTTTGACTTTATCATTGGTTCCTCACACGTGGTTGGAGGCCGGGACCCCTATTATCCTCAATTTTACAATGGTCGTCTTGAGGAGGAGTGCTACCGGGAATATTTTGCCACCATTCCGGAAAATCTCAGGGCATTTTCCGATATAGACGTGTACGGGCATATCGACTACGTGGTGCGGTATGGTCCGAATCAAAACCGATTTTATTCCTATGAAAAGTACAAAGATTTAATCGACGAAGGTCTGCGTGAAATTGTCAGCCGGGGAATCGGACTAGAGCTGAATACCGCTGGCTACAAATACGGACTGGGACATCCCAATCCCCATCCCGACGTGTTGCAAAGATACCGGGCACTTGGAGGGGAGATCATAACCGTGGGAAGCGACGGGCACGCACCGGAACAGCTGGCGTATGAGTTTGGAAAGGTGAGGGAAGTGTTAGAGGGCTGCGGGTTTCGGTATTACACGGTATTTCGCAATAGAAAACCTGAGTTTATAAAGTTTTAATAATTTCCCCCATTTCTACCAGGTCATTTCCGGTTTTGACCAGGTCATTTTGGAAAATGACCTGGTCAAAACCGGAAATGACCTGGTAGAAATTGAAACTTACCGGAGGCCCCAGGTTCGTATACTCTTAAATTCTGCCCTCCCCCCTTCCGCACTCACCCAATTCCCATTCTGCGCTGAACTCGCAAACACATTGCAGGAGTGATTTGTCTGGTACTGCCCCGCAAACACTTCTATGGAGCTCTGGTCAGCCAATATATGTATATCCAACTCTCTCTTTCCCTTTAAATTGAGCGGACTTCTGGAGCATCCCTGACTCCACCCGTCCCCGTTACTCCGGTCAAAGGTCATCTCCCCCCGCTTCAGGTCAAGGCACACCACAGTTTCTTTCCCCTCCCCACATCTTAAATGAAACAGCACCCGCTCCGCCGTGCTTCTCTCCAGATCCAGCACCAGCTTTACCTCATAGGCAACCCCGTCTCCACCCGTTATGTCCACTGCTTCCCCGAAAACGGATACTCCACTGCGCTCATCTTCATCATAACGGAGGCTGATGACTTCCTCTATGGGCACAAACTGCAGTGTGTTGTCCGGCATGAGTCTCACCTCTCTTGGAATATTGAAGGCCCCACACCACCCTTCTTTATAGGTGGGCCCCCAGTCCTTCCACCAGGGCATCCAGTCCCAGGCATTGGCCCAGCCCACAATCAGCCGTCTTCCCTTTGCGTCCAGGAAGGACTGGGGAGCATAAAAATCAAAGCCCCAGTCAATCTCCCCCATGGTAGTATAGCAGAATTTCCCCCTCTCATAGTCCATATCCCCCACCAAATAGACACAAGTCCGCTCATGAGCGCCCATGGGTGAAAACATCAGTACATGCTTGTCACCCAGAGGATAGAAATCCGGACACTCAAACATGTATCCAAACTCCCCTCTGCTCTCAGCCAGCACATTCACAAATTCCCAGTGTTCCAGATCCCCCGACCGGTACAGCAGAGCCTTTGCCAGATTGTCCTGCTTTGCGCCGCAGACCATATAAAAGCTGCCCTCATGCTCCCACACCTTGGGGTCCCGGAAATTATCCTTTGCCACCCCATCCGGCGGCTCAATAATGGGATTGCCCTTGTATTTTTCAAAATGTATCCCATCCCTGCTCACAGCCATGCACTGTGTCTGCACAAACCCATCCCCATAGTTTGTGGTCCCTGTATAGAATAGGTATAGTTTTCCCTCATGCTCTATGGCGCTTCCGGAAAAACACCCTCCCTCCCTGTGGTTGTCGTAGTACTCACTGGGTGCCAGCGCCACAGGAAGATACTCCCAGTGAAGCATATCATCGCTCACGGCATGTCCCCAGTGCATAGCACCCCAAAAGGAGTCGTAGGGATTAAACTGATAAAAGAAATGGTATTTCCCCCTGAAAAAAATCAGTCCGTTGGGATCATTGATCCACCCCTCCTCCCCCATAAAGTGGTATCTCTGACGCATTTTTCCCTTGCCCGCCAGCGGCCTCTTTGCCTCGATCTCGGCCTGGGCCTTCGCAATGTTTTCCAAATGCAGCGCTTTTGACATGTTGATCTCCTCTTTCCCTTATTTGTAGCTGTCCCGCAATTTTTTTGCAAACTCCGTATTCTCCGCGGAATCTTTTCTGGCTTTTGCCTCTTTGATCCTAAACTGCTGCTCCCGCTTGGGCGCATATTCTTCCCAGCGTTTTTCATAATTCTCTCTGGCCTGCCTCATCTCCTCTGTCAGCTCAACCTGTGGCAGCTCACGTTTTGGAGGCTCTGCAACCACAGGCAGACGCTCCTTTACCGGAAGAATGGTCAGGGGCTTTGCAGTTGGCAGTGTCTGATACCAATAGGCAGTACTGCTCCAGTCGTCACTAAGATGGTTTGCATGTCCGTGTTCTATGGACACCTTAATACTCTTCTCAAATCGAATAGGGTCTGTCACATGAAAACGGTAGGCCACATGCAGCCCTTCTGTATTGTCCCCCTCATGGACAATGGTTCCGAAAAAGGGAAAGCTGTTTCTCTGCATGCCCCAGGCATGGTTGAAATAATCCTCCGTCCCGGTACCGTTGATGCTGGGGTACTCCTCTCCGTCAATGAAAATCATGTCGTTACCCTCCCCCCACCAGGAACCCTGGAAGTGTTTTACACTCAGATTGCAGCCCACAAAATGTCCGGACCCCTCGGTCTCTAACACCACGTAATTGTCTTCGCCCCTTAAGTTGGAAACCATA
The DNA here is from genome assembly GCF_058119865.1 of Ruminococcus sp. 8Y-12. Lineage (NCBI taxonomy): Bacteria > Bacillati > Bacillota > Clostridia > Eubacteriales > Oscillospiraceae > Ruminococcus > Ruminococcus sp. 8Y-12. Next base: position 4,086,255 of record NZ_CM176623.1, read on the forward strand.
TTCACCTCCGGAGAGTTCACCTGAAGGTCAGCGCCCCAGCCCCTGCAGGGGTTCTCCCTGTGCCAGGATGCATGAAAGTACGCGGTCCCCTCATCCAGAGGCTCCCTGTACATCTCATAATCCACATAGAAATACAGGATAAATGGAAGCTCATTCTCATTAACAATCTCAATTTTGGCTTTTTTGTTAAAAGGCATCGGAAAATAACAGGATACGGAACAGGGTGCTCCATATCTCCCCGCCTCCTCAGGCTTTAGAGATACATTAAAGGGCAGGGAGGTAAAATTCCCGGGATAGCAGTTTCCGATACAAAAGAAATCTCCCAGAGGAGCCAGTACACTAGGCGTATCCTGATCATCCCAGGTGATCCTGATCAGTGCCTTCCGGTAATAAAAAGGATCATAATCATCCCAGATCACACCCAGCGCCGGGTGGATCTCCATCACTGGCGCCGCGTTCGCCTGTGCAACCGGATCTACGATCGATGGCTTCTTCACCTTTCGGCAGGAAGAAGTCATCCAGATATGGGTAATACACCCGGGTCCCTCTATCTCCCCCAATGAAATCGTCTCCCCTGCAGGAATTTCCCAATAGTCCTGATTTCTCCCGCTGTGGTCCCAGCTGGACAACCTGCCGTTTCTTGCCTTTTTCACCTGTGTCAGATCTTTAAATAAACTTGATACATTACTCATAGCATTCTCTCCTTTACCATTCAATCATATTTTTCTATCTGTTCTGAAGCTCTCCATTAAGAGAGAGACGTTACTGTACACTCAGGTATGAGCATTTACTGCTTAGACCGTGAGAAAATGATTCAGGGGTGCATAAATCCCATCGCCAAAGGCGATTTTGCATGGATTTATGCATGTTACTGTGAACGTGTGAACAGTAACAGAGTGACGCCTCATTCCCCTATCCAAATCTTCTCTCACCTGTACTCCAGTCTGTGATGCCCGGACAGGCCCGGGTTCACTCTCTTCACCGGTTCTCCGTCCAGATACAGACAGGTCCCTGCGCAACTTGCGTCAATGTCATACACTCCCCGTCCAAACCGAAGCCCCCCAAGGTGAATCCGCTCCACGTGTTTCTGTGGCACCGGTCTAACCGTCATTCCCTTTCCGTCATACTGTATCCCCAGCAGGCCGAAGTAGATACAGGAGATAAATCCCGCTGCATGCCACAGCTGTCCCGGCCACCGCCAAGCCTCTCCGGTCTCCACGTCCACCACCTCATAGAAGGTCTTGTGCATCACCGCATTCCTCGTCTGCTGCATCAAAAGCTTCCAGACCAGGTCCCCGCTGTCATTCTCATTGGCCGCTGCGGCAATGCCTGCGTTCCACACCCCCCAGCTGGCATGGCAAAAATGGTTCTTCTCTCTTCTGTGCGGAAACAGGTCAATGCCAAACTCCGTCATGGCTGTCTGTTCCAGCCTCTCCAGAACCATGGCCCTTTGGGCCGGCTGGGCGATCTGAAACCGGCTCCAGATCGCACCCTCGATCCCCGAGGTTTCCCAGCAGGCTTCCTCGTAGGCAAGTGTCCCCTTAGGTCCGCTGGTAAAATACCCGGCCTGTGGATTCCAGTAGGCCTCCTGTATCTTTTTTCGGATTCTCCGCCCGATTTTCCCCCAGTGGCGCACCCTCTCCTCGTCCTCGCCGACCAGCTTTCCCATCCTCTCCATACACAGAAAAGCTTCCATATAATAGATCTCTGTCCCCAGACAGTACCCACCGGCCTCCGGCTCCTCAAAAGCGTCGTTGGAGGTAGATTGGGGGGCATAGACCAACCGCTCCTGTGGCCGATACCTGTTCTCTGCTTCTTCTATCTTTTTGTTCAGCAGAGGCCATGTTTCAAAGACAAGGGAGGCGTCCCTAGTGGCTATGTAGTAGTCCCAGATTCCCACCGCTGCCATGGCCGGACCGTCTGCCCCGTTGTCAAATCCCTGGCCTGCCGCAAACCTCAAGGTCCTGTGCGCCATCTCACGGTCAATGAGGTTCCCGCCGCGGATGGCAGTATGCGTGCTGTCCCGCATCCATACCCCGAATCCCTCTCCCTTCCCCTGAAACAGACCGGCAGTCCACATATCCTCCTGTCCGGGCAGGGCATATTCCCTGGACCCGCACAGATAAAACACATCCAATGCAATCTTATAGGCCATGTCCAGCGCCAGAATACCGGTATCCAGCTTTGGAAATCTTCCATCCGGTGCCTGAATCCGGTAAGCTGCTGTTCTGCAAAACAGCCGGGACATATCCCCCCATCTGGTATCCCTCCACTGAAATTCCTCAACTACCCTGGGAGGTGAGACAATCATCCTGTCATCCACTATGTACGCTGGCGGCTCCCCGTAAACCGCATCCTCCACCCGGTCCTCGTAGACCGTAAAAGATTTGCTCTCGTAACATTTTCTCCCCGTCTGATCCCTTCGTCTCTGCTTCCAGAAATCCCGGTCCGGATAAATCCCCCGCAGGCCGTACACTACCACCCTCTCAGCCCTTGCAGTGCCTGAGTCATCCTGAATCCTCAGAAAATGCTTTTCCGGTTTTCCCACGGAGAAATCAATGTTTTCAGCGATACCCTGCTTTGCCTTTTCCTCCCCCACCGCTTCCTCCTCCCAGACCTCCATCAGCACCTGTCCGTCCGTGAGAATTTCCATCACTCCTCTGTCCGCCCATATATGCAGATGCAGAAGTCCTTTTTCCAAAACTGCCGGGATACTGCTGCCGCCGCAGGTCAGGCTTTGCAGTGCGGCATTATAGCAAATGAATCGCCCACACAGACAGATCCGGATCTCCCCCGCCTCCCCTGCCCGGATAGAGAGTTCTGCCTCAAAGAGCTCCCCGTCAATGTCGTCCCTCGTGTAATCCGGTTTTAGAATACGTATATCCGGCCACTGCCCAGGGGCTATGCGAAACCTCAGTTCCTCTGCAAAGGGCTCTCTCAGGGAAATATCGTTCCATTCCCTCTTCCACATCCGAAGATGGCGGGTTTCCCCAAGGGGAATCAGACGTCCCTCCTTTCGTTCGAAGGGAAGTGACATTAGATTGTGAAAATTCTTCCCACGAATCTCTTTGCTGAAGGCCGCCTCGTAGAAACGGCCTGATCTGGCAAACCAGCAGACGCAGCTCACTTTTCCCTTCCAGTTGTCAAACCCGGAGAGCTGCCGGAAAACCGTCACATTTCCGTCCCTCAGCTCTTCATCATCCAGAAATCCACTGCGAATCTCCCAGTGGATCAAGTCCCTGCTGGTACACTCCCGGTACACAGGCCCATTGTCCTCCTGAATCATACTGTGTTCCAGAACCATTTTCCACCTGCCCTCCTCACGGTCCAGGCTGCAGATCCGCTCCAGCTTTCCGCATTCCGGGGTCAGATGAAACTGGGGCCTCTCCTTCTCCCAGCCCACCTCCATTAGCTCAGCTTCCTCCAGGAACTGGATTCCCGCCTTCCCCCGTCTTCCCTCCTTTTCTATCACCTCCAGGTTCACACACTTTCCGGGAATCAGAAAATACTCCCAGCAGTCCATCTTTTGGTCCGCCAGTTTGGCCTGGATCTCTTTCACTTTTCTGCCATTTTTAAAAAAGCAGATTGACTCCGGGGAACTCTCTCTGTCAATTGGAATTTTTAGTAACATTTTCCACCTCCTAGCCGCATCTTGCTTGCTTTTTTCCTGGAAAGCGGCTATAATTTGATCGGATACAGGAACATAAATAGTAACTATTTTAAATGGATTACTGCATGTAACTGTGAAGGTATTGAACAGTTACCATAAATAAACATAAATGAAAGGGTACAATATGGCTACTATAAAAGACGTTGCTGCAAAGTCCGGGGTATCTGTGGGGACCGTCTCCCGCGTGCTGAACAAGCGGGGTTATATCTCCAAGGAAACCTATGCCAAGGTCTATCAGGCAATGGAAGAGCTGAACTATCAGCCAAATCAGCTTGCCCGCAATCTTTTCAGCCAGCGCACATACACAATCGGGCTTCTTCTTCCTGATGTTTCCCATCCCTATTTTTCTGAGATGGCGAGAGAGGTTGAACTCCTTCTCTACGAACACGGATACAAGGTTCTGCTGTGCAATACAAAGGAAAAAGCCAACCGCGAGCAGGATTATATCAATATGCTCCGCCAAAATAAGGTGGATGGCATCATCATTGCCACACATATGCTAAAGAGCAAGGAATACGAAAACATTGACCTCCCTATCGTGGGCTGCGATATGATTCTCGGCAAAAATATCCCCTCCATACACTGCGACCACATTGCAGGAGGCCGCATGGCTGCTGAGAAGCTGATCCAAAACGGGTGCGAATGCATATTGCAGCTGAGCGGCTACTCCGCCATCCCTTCCCCGGCATTGGAGCGTCACAGAGTTTTTGAAGAAACCTGCGCCAGTATGGGTGTGCAGTGCATCACCTACGAGCTCTCCACCAATGAGTTTAAGCGCCAGACCTACTACGATACCATCAACGCCCTCTTAGAGCACCATCCAAAGATTGATGGTCTGTTCTCCACAGATATCATCATGGCCTATGCCCTCCGCTGCCTGTTTGACAGGGGTATCCGGGTACCGGAGCAGGTGAAGGCAGTGGGATACGACGGGACTGAGATGGCCTCCCTCCTGACACCACCCCTCACCTACATCAAACAGCCTCTCAAGGATATTTCACGCTGTCTGGTGGAAACCCTCTTAAAAAAGATCGACGGTGAGGAAATCAGGGAACAGGAAATCATTGTTCCGGGCGTCACACTGGTGGAGGGCGGAACTACCTGTTAGTGTTCCCCCGCTGCCTTTACGGGGATTCCCCGCTCTCTGAAGCAAGCAAGCGCTTCCTTCATCTTCTCTTTTGAGGGAGCCTCAAACCTCTCCCTCTCTCTTGCAAGCCCCTCGTATTTAGACATTCCCAGTTCATGGTAAGGGAGCAGCTCCACCATCCGGACCCCCTTACCCTCCAGAAAAGCTGCGATTTCTTGCAGACTGTCCTCATTCACCATCTTTATCACCGGAACCCTGACAATGACCTCCTTTTTGCTCACCAGCCGGTCAAAATTCTCCAGGATTCTCTTGTTAGATACTCCTGTGTATTTCCTGTGCACTTCCTCGTCAAGATGTTTAATGTCAAACATAAACAAGTCCACAGCCTCCAGTATCCGTTCAAAAAAGCTCCAGGGCACATTTCCCGCTGTGTCCACTGCGGTGTGAACCTGCCGCCTTTTAAGCTCCTGCAAAAGCTCCTCCAGAGCTTCGATCTGAAGCATGGGTTCACCGCCGGAGCAGGTCACCCCTCCGCCTGTGATCCGGTACATCCTCAGATCTTTTTCCACCTCATTTACAATATCCGTTATCTCCATTCTCTGTCCCGCCACGCGGACCGCTTCCGAGACACAGACTCCTGCACAGAGGCCGCAGCCATCGCACCGCTCTCTGTCGTAGACGACTCTGCCACCCTCCAGATACCTGGCCTTTGTCCTGCACACAAAAATGCAGTCACCGCAGCCAATGCACCTTTGCGGATTCCACTCCACTTCCGGCAGCGGACAGATTGACTCGGGATTGTGGCACCACCTGCACCGCAGGTTACACCCCTTAAAAAACACAGTGCTCCTCACCCCGGGTCCGTCATGCATGGACATTCTCTGAATATTAAATATAACTGCTTCCATAACCGCCTTTCTACCCTGCCAGCCTCTTGGCACGTCCTGCGATTTCCTCCTGCATTTCCCTGTCCAGTGTCACAAATCTGGCGCTGAAGCCGCACACTCTTACCACCAGATTTTGATGGCGCTCAGGGTGTTCCATCGCATCTGCCAATGCCTGGGCGTCCACCACATCAAAGTCAAAGACATTCCCCCCGCTGGCGATAAAATACCGGATCAGATCTGCAAAGATCCGGCTTTCGTCCTCCGCCAGGGTAAGGGGCATTTCAAAATACCAGACTGCGGACCCGGAAAAACGGCTCAAGTCAACCTGCGACAGGGAATTTACCATCTCCACAATACTGGTCTGCACATACTCCGCGGGATTGATGCCTCTGGAGAGGGGTTCTCCCGCATGGCGTCCGTCCGGCGTGGCACCTGTACCTGCCTTCAGCCACTCATACCCGTAGAAGGACCAGAGAGCCGCCTCGTACTGTCCTCCCCTGGTATTTGACATCCCCGAGGTGGTCACTGCTATGTCATCATAGACTCTTTTTGTGAACTCCATAACTTCCCGGTCATCCTTCCCATATTTGCAGATCTTATTTTTCAGATAGAGTCTCTTCTTTTCCTCACCGGCAAAATCTGTAGCCAGCAGATGCTTCATCTCCTCCCAGCCTATGGTCTTATCTTCAAATACCGTCCTTCGGATGGCAAACAGGGAGTCAATGAAGGATCCGATTCCACTCAGAGCGTAGGCGTTCCCGTTGTATTTGGCCCCTCCCTGTGAGACATCCCTCCCGCTTTCTATGCATCCGGTGATGGTGGAAGAAAACAGCGGACAGGGATTGTACTCCTTCCAAAAAGCCTCAAACCCATTGTATCGCCAGGTGATGGCGTTCACGATCAGCTTTAGATTGTAAAAGACTCTTTGGTAGAGCTCCTCAAAGTCCCTGCAGTGCTCCAGTAGGACGGGCACCATGCGCTCTTTTTCAAAGAAATCATACTGTTCCGGAAACAACATCATCAGGAGGTATTTGGTGGGATTTAAATAGCAGAATGCCCTGGAACCCAGCTCCGTCCCTGAGAGCACTGGTTCCTGGCATCCCCCTGAGACATAGAGTCTGGCATCCTCCACAGCCTTTCCCTTTGCCACATGGGCCTTGATCAGCACTTCATCGTTAAAGACAGAGAGTACATTGGTGCCTGCAGCCGCCAGATCTGCGATCCGTTCAAAATATTCCTCTGGCGCGCCCGGTGCAAATCTGGCCTGCAGCTTGGGATTTACAAACCGGTATTCCTCATAGGCCTCTATAATAAAACGGGTAATGTCATTAAAGACAGGCCTTGCCTCCCTGTCACATCCGCCAATGTTTAAACTGGTGTTCGTTCCGTAGGGCGTGTCGTTCAAATCCCATCTGGCATCTGTCATTGCCACAAACCAGGTGACCAGATCCTTGGCCTCCTCCCTTGTGAGTGCGCCGCTCTTGATGTCCCTCTCATAATATTTCTCCAATATCCTGTCCACATGTCCCAGAATTGCAAACCCAATGGCCTCTAAGGAGTTGCCCAACTCCCTCAGGTACCATACTGTATTCAGGGCTTCATAGAAGCTCTCAGCCGGATGGGCAGGACATCTTTTTGCTGAGCGGGCAATGCGCAGCAGCCTCCTCTTTATCACGTCATCCGCCTCTTGATCCGCCATTTCCTGCGCTCTGATGGCAAAACGCTCTGTGAGTTCCACAAGGGCGTCCTGGGCCGCAATCACACTCTCTAAGAATTCTTTTTGTTCCTCATTCTGTGTTTTGGCCAGCCGTTCCCTGGCCTGCTCTTTGATTCCCAGAAAACCGTACTCTAAAACCCTCTCCAGCCCCATGGCGTGGTGCGCGCAGTCGATGTACATAGTGGAATCAATAATGTCGTCATCCATATAGGGCTTTACCCACCCCTGGTATTTCTCCAGAAAGCCCGTCTTATCCCTGCGCATCAGCCAGCTGTCTATACCGGGAAGGGGAGGATACGCAGCGCCCACAGAGTTTCTGGGCCGCCCGGTCACCACTTCAAAGTAGAAAGGGCAGTGGCGAAACAGCTTTATCTGGCATTCTTTTGCCGCCACCTGGTAGATCCAGGATTTCTTCTCAAAAGGTGAGGCATCCGGGTTGGCATCCAGCCTGTGATCCAGCAAGGCCTCCTGCCTGCTCACATCCACCGGATAAGTCCGGTAATGCGCATCCATCTCTTCCATAAATTCCTGATATTCCTCTGCAAACTGTGATCTTTGCTCGCTCATGTCTCTCCTTCTTTCTGTCAATCTGTTCCAAATGTAAGGGCAACCTTCAGTCCCTCTCTGGCCCGCACCAGGCCAAAGCCCTCCTCAAAGGCTTCCACCGGAAGCGTATGGGAAACAAAGTCTTTCAGATTCAGTTTACCCTCCGTCAGATAGCCGATCACCTCCTCGTGAACCGCCTTTTCCTCTAGTGGAATGGGCCATTGTACGGAGTGTATATTAAAATTGTAGGGAGCTTTGTCCCAGTCAATCAGATCCCCCGTGTGCATTCCAATGCCGTACAGCCCGATTTTTCCATTCTCCTTTACCACCTGCATACCCTGATCAATGATGGATGTCCGTCCCACGCAGTCAATAAATAAATCCACACCCTCTGGCATGTTCTTCCTTATGGTTTCCACCACATCCTGATCCAGGGAGGAAAATGCCATGTCCGCCCCCAGCTTCCGCGCAACCGCCAGCCTGGACTGGTGGTGACCGCTCATTATCACCTTTCCCGCTCCCATCTGTTTGGCCAGTGCCACCATGGACAGGCCCACAGGCCCGCAGCCCACCACCGCTACATTCATCCCAGGCTCCATCCCCAGACGATGAAGTGCACTGCAGATCTCCTTTAGGGTGATTATCATCGTTCCGTCCACCGGGTCCAGCTCTCTTGGAATCACCTGCTGTGTGCTGACCCCCGCATCTGCAGGCACACCATCCCGGATACGCGCCATGTAGTCATCCGCATACCCGTACTGCGCAAAGCTTCCCCAGAGGCTGTGATATTGATCTGTCTCTTTTAAAATCGTGCGCAGCACCCGGTCTCCTATCTTCAGGTTTTGCACCTTGCTTCCAACCTGAATCACCTCTCCCACAGACTCGTGTCCCAGCACAGCCGGGTAGCTGTGAAATCCCTTCAGCTTTCCCTCCGCCAGCTTCAGGTCCGTCCCATTGCAGATTCCACAGGCAATGGTCCGTGTGATGACCTGATAGTCATCGATCTCCGGCATGGGAATATCAGAGGCCAAAACTACCTTGCCGTCTCCGTTCACTATTAAACCTTTCATCCCTACTCTCCTCTCTCATCCTTTCACTGCCCCTGCAGTCATACCCTCAATGATGTATTTCTGGAAAAAACCATAGAAAATAACCTGAGGTGTCATAATCATCAGGCTGGCCGCTATGATCCCGCCGTAATCAATGGTGTACCTCCCCTTAAACATTGAGATCCCAAGGGATATGGTGGCCTTTGCCTCATCGCTGATCAGCGTCACTGCCAGTGGAAACTCATTCCATATGTACAGGACATTGAAGATAAACACCGTCACCAGCACAGGCTTAACAACCGGGAGGATAATTTTGTAAATGGTCTGCCACAGACTGCAGCCGTCAATGATTGCTGCCTCCTCAATCTCTGATGGGAATTCCCGCAGAAATCCTGTAAAAATCAGTGTATTAAAGGAGACCGAGGTTGCAATATAGGGGAGAACCAGTGAAAAATAGCTCCCTTTTAAGTGGAACAGTACAGTCATCCGGTAGATGGGAAAGAGCAGTACGTAGATGGGAATTGCCAAGCCCAAAAGCATGAAGGAGTACAGAAAATCCTGCACCTTATCATGCCTAAACACAAGCCTGGTCAGTGCCACTGCGCTTAAAAAGGTGATTACCATCTCTATTGCCATGGTCAGAACTGCAATAAATAAGGTATTTCCGATCAGCCGAAATGGATTCAGTGTCTTGATCGCATTGGCATAGTTGCTAAAATCCAGGCTGTCCGGCCAGGCCAGTGGATTCATCAGGATATCCGTGTTGTTCTTAAAGGACAGCATGATCACGAACAGAAACGGAATCAGCATTATAAATACAAAAATACTCAGTCCCATGTAGGACAGGGTCCTGGATTTTTTCTTCTTTTTCGACATACTCACATTTGCCGCCACTTTGGTCACCTCGCTTTCTGCCCTGCCCGGTTCTTCTTGCGGAGAATCTGCAGGTAAATTAGTGTAATTCCCATGGTTACGATGCAGGTAAAGACTGCAATGGACATACCATATCCGTATTTGCTGGAAATAAATGTGGTGTTGTACATGTAGGTGGTAAGCACCTCTGACATGTGGTTGGGGCTTCCGTTGGTCAGCTGATACACCAGCTCAAAGACTTTAAAACAGCCGGTCACAATCAATACCGTGTTGATGGCAAAGGTTTCCTTCAGCATCGGAACGGTAATATAGCGCAGTGTCTGCCACTTGCTGGCCCCATCAATGCTGCAGGACTCGTAGAGATCCTCGGGTATGGTCTTTAGCCCCGCCACAAACAGGGTGGCATAGTAGCCGATATTTTGCCACAGATAAATAATTCCCACGCACCAGGGCGTCAGAGTAAGTCCTCCGATCCACTGCTGCTGCCAGCTCTCCATTCCCAGCTTTGCAAGTATCCCGTTAATCAGTCCCATCTCAGGGTCAAAAATGAACCCCCAGATAAGGCCTACGATCAGCGGCGCAATAATGTTAGGCAGAAAGGAGAGGGCTTTAAAGACATTGATCCCCTTGAGTGCTCTGTTCAGGGCCAATCCCAATGCCAGAGAGGCCGGAAGCAGGATCATCAGGCTCATACCCAACACAATCACCGTATTTTTTACGGATACCAGAAAAAACTTGTCTTTAAACAGGGTCAGGTAATTTTTCAATCCGATGAAGTCCGGGGCGCTCACCCCTCTAAAATTGGTAAAGCTATAGTATACAGCCACAAACAGCGGAATGATGATATATGCCAGGTAGATCAAAAGGGCGGGGGCCAGCATGATAATAAAGTTCTTTTTCTTGCTAAACCAATACATAAAATATGCCTCCTATTGTTAAATCGTAACTGTTCAGTACCTTCACAGTTAGGGACAGCTTCGGACAAAATGTAAAATACCCGCAGGATACCGCTCCTGCGGGCCGTATTGTCGTTTATTGTGCTAACAGGATCTCATTATCTACCATGTCACAGGCTTCTTCGGGGGTATACACTCCGTTGATCACGCCATAGATGCTGTCATACAGTGCATTTCCATAAGCCTCTGTACTCACATTGTCCGGCTGCATGACAGGGCTAACAGTGTCCAGTTTCATTGCCTCCAATACATTGCCGAACACCGGATGCTCGACAAGGAATGCTTCGTCCAGCTCTCCGCTGTAGTTGGTGGGCGGTGTGCACAGATTGTCGATCATAATCTTAGCGCCCTCATCGCTGTAATAGAATTTAAAGAATTCCAGGATGGCTGCTTCCTTTGCCGGGTCCTCGGCAACCTTGGCGCTGATGCACAGAGGCGCGTGGGGCACCTGCATGCTCACATTCTGATCTCCAATCCCGTCCTCAAAAGAAACGCCCCAGCTGAATTTGATGCTGTCCTTATATTCACTGCCCTCCAGATAAGCGCTCTCCCAGGTTCCGGAATCAAACATGGCGGCTTTTCCGCTCATGAACATCTCTTTTGCATCATAGTATGTACTGGTTGCCACATTGCTGGGGAACGCTTTTGCCTCCCGCAGTCCATCCAGCTTCTCATAGAACTTTACGAAATCCGGATTATTGAAGCTCTCATCCCCTTCCAGGATGGCGTCGATTTTGTCAAAGTAACCGAACCTGCACAACAGTCCCATGGTTCCCCAAACGGAATATGGGTCCTGGGCACCCTTGGCGATGGTTGTGATCTCATTCTCACTGAATACCTTAGCTGCCTCCAAAAGTTCGTCATAGGACTCCGGAACCTTCACATTATACTCATCAAACAGCGCCTGGTTGTACCAAAATCCGGTAACCAGCTTCTGATAGGGCAGGCCGTATACGGAGCTGTCTATAGAAAGAGAGTTCAGCATATTGTCGCTCATTATGGAACTTAGATTGTTCTCTTTGATGAAGTCATCCAGGCAATACAGGTCCCCGTTTGCCGCCATCTCTTTGGATGGGGCTAAGAGGTTAAAGAACACATCCGGCAGGGTTCCCGCCTGGGCATCCATCTTCATCTTATTGTAGTGCTCATTGGTCTCCTCACCGGTCAGGTTGATCTTAACATTCGGGTTTTTCTCCATAAAAGCCTGTACAACTGCGTAAACGGCCGGCTCCTGTTCCTGTACATTCGCCACATGCATAGAAAAATCAAAGCTGACCTCCTCACCTGAGGCTTCGGTGCTTTCTGCGGTGTCACCTGCCTTCTCGCTCTCCGTCTCCACCTGCTTATCCTCTTCAGCCTTTGTTCCCTGTGCAGCTGCTTTTGTCTCATCCGTCTTGCCGCTTGCGCATCCCGTCAATGCGGCCGCCGCCATTGCTGTGCTTAGTAAAACTGCTAACACTTTTCTTTTCATATCTTCCATCCTTTCCGCTCTTCTCGCTCGAGTATGTTAATCGGTTGATATATGCATAATACCATCATTTAGTATATATGTCAACCGGTTTTATATCATTTTATATGGTAATTTTGCACAATATTTTACTGTTTATTTTATGAAATGTTCTGATTCTGTCCTATTTTCCTTCTATTTTGGCCATTGCCATTGTCAGAAGTAAGGGTATCCGCTATAATTAGGAATCACCATAACAAGAGAGGATGTGAACCGATGCACAGATTATATTATCAACCGGAGGGTTCTTGGTTCGGAGACTGTATGCCCTTTGGAAAAGACGGGACATTCTACCTGTATCATCAGAGAGATTTCCGCAATCCAGGACCTCTTCCGGACTGCGAACCCTTTGGGTGGGACTTGACCCTTACCGATGACTTTTTACATTACATGGATATGGGTACTGCCATACCCACAGGGGAAACGGATGCGCAGGACCAGTTTGTATTTGCGGGCAGCGTCTTTGAAGGGGAGGGGCAGTACCATGCTTTTTACACAGGCTACAACCGGGATTATTCCGCTCTGGGCAAGGCCTCCCAAGTACTAATGCATGCCACCAGCCAGGATCTGTTTCACTGGAAAAAAAGTCAGGATAAACTCATGATCACTCCCCAGCCGGGGTATGACCCTACAGACTGGAGAGACCCCTTTGTGCTCTGGGATGAGGAAGATGGGCAGTATTTATTGATTTTGGGCGCAAGAAAGGAGGGAGATAAGAACCAGCTCACAGGGAGGACGGTATCCTTTACCTCCAAAGATTTGAAGCATTGGGAATTTCAAGGAGACTTTTGGGCTCCGGGTCTGTTCACCATGCACGAGATGCCGGATCTGTTCCGTATGGGTGATTGGTGGTATCTGATTACCACAGAATACAGCCACTCTTGCAAGATGATTTACCGCATGAGCAAAAGCCTGAAGGGGCCCTGGGTTGCGCCAAAGGACGATGCCTTTGACGGCAGGGCCTACTACGCAGGAAGAAGCTTTTGCCAAAATGGGCATCGCATCCTGTTCGGCTGGGTTCCCACCAGAGCGTATGAAAATGACAGAAGTGAATTCGTTTGGGGCGGCACCTATATGGCACACGAGATTTACCAACGCCCGGACCATACTCTGGGAGTAAAACCTCCGGATACCGTATGGAACGCCTTTACCGGCCGCCGGCGTCTGGACCCATGCGGGCTCTGTGGCATTTCCTCACAGACCAGCACGGTTCTCGTCAGAGAAACCTCCCAGCACTATTCCTTTGAGGCGGATCTGACCTTTTCCCAGGGCACACGCAACTTCGGCCTGCAGCTCTACAGGGACGAGACCAGCGGCAGGTGTTACCAATATACCTTTTCTGTTCTGGAAAACCACTTCCAGTTTGACAAAGTTCCAAACTGGCCCTGGCCTGCCATTGCAAATGGAGGTTTAAAGAGGCCTATTTTTCTTCAATCCGGGAGTATCTACCATATACGGTTGATTGTGGATGACACAATAGCGACTTTATATGTAAATGGGGTTGCCTTAAATGCAAGAATGTATGAGCGGCCCGGCAGTGTATTGGGGATTTCCGTGAATGAGGGAGACGTGAAATTGGAAAGCATGACGTTTTCCAACCTAATAGTTAAATAATCTCAACCCGTTGACACAAAATAGGAACCATTCCGACCAGGTCATTTTTGAAAAGTGACCGGGTCATTTCCGGAAATGACCCGGTCAAAATGGTTGAAATGGCTGTTTCGACATCAGTCTTCAAACCACTCCACATCCTCGTGTGTGTTCACCGACTCCTCAGATGCCAGAAATGCTTCGATTGCTGCCCTGGCTCTGGTTTTTTCCTGTTTTACTGTATCCTCGTCCCTAAACAGGGATACTCCCTCCTCCAATAGACGCTTCTGCAGTTTCCGAATGTCAACTGCCCTCACCTCTACCTGATCGTCAATCGCTATCTTTGCAGCAATTCCGGCTGCCTGCCCCTCTGCCATGACTAGGGGCATCAGTCTGGTACTACCGTGTGCCACGTGGGAGACTGAGATGCACCGCCCTACCACGATTAGTCCATCCATGGTCTTGGGAATCAGACAGCGGTAAGGCAAATCATAGGCATCGTCATTTTCTATCCAAAGCCCCTCCACCGTGCGGGTGTCCTTATCCGGATCATCCCAGTAGGAGCCCTTTGTCTCTTTGTGCACGTCACAGGGAAATCCATACCTGGCGATGACATCCTCAAAATGGCGCCCCCTCTGCACATCCTCCGCCTGCATGGTGTATTCTCCCACAATATGCCTGGATTCCCGGAATCCAATCTCAATTCCGGAGTCCGCCAGATAGGCCCTCTCAAATCCCGGCACATGCTCAATCAGAAATCGGGCAATACTCTCGGCCTGCCTATGCCCATCCAGTTCCGCCTCGGTGCGGGACTTGGCATCCGTGGGATCAAAATGACAGCGGGTAGAATTCAGGCTGATGACACCCGGCAGGGCTGTTGTAGTAAACAGAATACTCTCCTTTGCGGAGTAGACTTCCCCTTTCATGGCCTTTTCCCGGAATAAACTGTAGAACCCCTGAGCCACAAACTGTCTCTGCTGTAAATTTGCCGGTATAGGCTTGTCCACCGGAATCTGCTCTGTTTTCACGTCATAGTCTTCCAGGGTGGACATCACGTAATAATGCAGCCTGTCAATATCCACATTTCCCATGTCAAACATCAAACTTCCTGGCTGGATCACTCCGTTGCCGTCCCCCATGACCCATTCAGCGCCAGCCCTCACCGCCACGTCCGCATCACCAGTGGCGTCAATGATCACATCCGCGTAATAGATGCTGCGTCCTGATTTATTCTCCACCACAACGCCCTTCACCTTACTGTCCTCCACCACTGCGTCAGCCAAATAGGTGTGGAGCATCAGTTCCACCCCGGACTCACAGACCATCTCCATGGAAATCCATTTATAGAGCTCCCGGTTGTAAAGAGAGGCGTAATAACCGGAACCATAAGATTTCAGCGCTCTCAAGTGCGGGGTAGCTCCCCCACAGGCCACCAGACGGTCCATAAATTCCTGGGGCAGCCCCCGAATCACCTGCTCATCCTTGTAAAAAAATGATGCCATATTGCACAGACCGCCCGCTGTGGCTGTTCCACCCAGAAAACCATACTGTTCAATCAACAGGGTATCCGCACCTTCCCGCCCGGCTGCGATGGCCGCCAGGACACCCCCGGTTCCTCCGCCTACAACGATTACATCATATTTTTCTCTGTAACTCATAGTCTCTAACCCTCCTGTCTATTTGTTTTGGTACTGTTCCACCACGTCATCCAGCCCGGATTTAATATCTGTTCCATTGATTATCATATCCTGCACTGCCTCAGCCACCGCTGTGGAAAACTCCGCATTGTAATCCGGCTCAAAGAAGAAATTTTCTAGCCCGGTATCCCAAATCTTCGACCACCCGGACACCACCTCATACATTTCTGATTCTTTAATGGAATCAAGGCCGTAAACACTGGTACGAACCGGCATACAGGATGCCTCATACCAGTAGGCCCCGGCTTCTGTGGTCAGGTTCGCTGTGATAAAGTCAAAGGCAATCTCCGGATATTTACACTCCGCGCCGATTCCCAGGGTCTGTGAGGTATCATAGGCCGGAGCCACGGACCCATCCGCCACGCCCGGAATGGCACAGGTTTTTATATTTTCTCCCACACCCTTTGCGGAAGCCAGAGCCCCATAGCGGTGGGAGCCCAAAATAATGGAGTAGGCTGTACCCGCCTTCATGGCGTTAAATGTATCTTCAATATTCATCTGGACTGCCGCGTTGTCCATCACACCCGCATTGTACAAATCCCGGAGCCATTCAACCGCCTTCACCCCTTCGTCGCTGTTTAGGACAATGTTCATATTCTTGTCATATACACTTGCGCCAAATGCATAGAGTACCGGGGTAAGTTGCTGTAAGAACCCGTCATCCCCATGACATCCCAGGACAAATCCATAGTTTCCATCTCCTGTGTGTTCACCCGCCTTGTCAACAATATCCTGCAGGCTCTTAAAGGCCGGTTCTTCCCCATAGATGTCCGTACGGTAATACAGCACCATGCACCGGGTCTCCCAGGGCAGGCTGTAAATCTCGCCGTCATTCTTGGTAAGCGCCTCTGCAGTATAGATATAGTCATCCGTCTTATTGATCCACTCTGTGGCATACTGGGTCATGGGCTGAAGGCCGCCCGCCGCAATATACTGGTCCAGGTTTGTAGAAAACGCGCAAACCACATCCGGGGCATTGCCCGCTGCTGCCGCCTGGGTGAACTGCGTATGCAGATCCGCCCAGTTTACGCTGACCACATTCATTTTCGCACCCCACTCATTGGTGGCATTCCAGTCTTCCACAATCTTCTTGAATGCAATATTCCTGGGGTCACCATCCGACTCCGGATTTAAAATCGTCCAGCAGATCAGCTCCACTCCTTTTTTGCTATCCTCCGCTCCAGCTGCCTCTCCCTGTGTCTCCCCCGCCTTTTCCTTTGTCTCGCCTCCGGCTGACGGCGCTGTCTCACCCTTCTTGTCACCGCCTCCGCACGCAGTCATGGATAACAGCAGTGCCGCTGTGAGTATAATTGCCCACCATTTTCTTCTCTTCATAAGCTTTTTCTCCTTTTCGTTTGCACTCCTGAATCATTTTCTTACGGTCAGCGCAGTAAATGCGCAGACCTGCTGAATAGTTACTTATATTTTACGTTTACCTTTAACTATCCTTTCACCGCGCCAGCCGTCAAGCCCGCCACGAACTGCTTCTGCAGACAGATAAACAGAATCACGATCGGCACGATTGCCATGCACACACCTCCCATCAACTGTCCATACATCGTTCCATAGGCAGTGACATAGTTGTAAATGCCGATTGAAAGCATTCTGTGCTGTTCACTGCTTACGAAAGATGAAGAAACCAGATAATCATTCCAAACAAAAACCGCGGATAACAATGCCACCGAGGCGATTCCCGGCTTTGACATGGGAAGTACCAGTTGATAAAAGATTTTGATTCTGCCGCAGCCATCCATGACTGCCGCTTCCTCTATCTCTCTGGGCGTCTGTTCAAAAAAGCCCTTAAGCAGCCATGTCATAATGGGTGTTCTCCACGCCGTATAGATGAGAATCAACACCAGTTTTGTATCGTAAAGCCCGGTCCTCACCGCCAGGACATATAATGGACTCAGTTGGGCCACCGCCGGAATCATGGCCGTCATCAGCACCACAAACATGATGGCTTCACTGTACTTAAACTTCAGCCTTGCAAACGCATAGGCTGCGTGGCTGGAAATCAGCACTGCGGTGAGCATGGTAACTGCGGTGACGAATATGGTATTGACAAAATAAATCGGATAATTGGACTGAAAGAGCACCTTGTAGTAGTTCTCCATCGTTAAGGTCATTGGAATAAAACTGGGCGGGTACATGAGCACCTCGCTCTCCGGTTTCAGGGATGTGGAGACTGCCCATAAAATGGGAAACATGGCAAAACATGCTGCAGCAAGCAAGACAACATATGTACAGAAGCGAGCGATTTTCTGTCTTCCCGATCTGCCTCCCACTTTGATCTGTGTTTTCATTCGATCACCCCTTTCCTACTCTCTGCTGTGCATCATCCTGATGTAGAGCGTACTGAAAATCATGTTCAGCAGTAGAATCAGGATGCTGATAGCGGAGGAAATTCCCACATGCCAGTATGTGAATCCCTCCCGGAACGCATAAACGCTTAAGGTCATGGTGCTCTTAAAGGGTCCCCCGTCCGTCATGGTATTTAGCAGGGTTACCATATTAAAATATTCCATGCTCTGCATAACCAAAGTAATGGCAATGGTAGGTTTCAGCAGCGGCAGCGTAACCTTCCAGAACATCTGCCACCCACTGCTCCCGTCCACCTTTGCCGCTTCGTACAGATCCGATGAGATCCCCTGAAGCGCGGCCAGTATCATAATGATCACAATGGGCGTGCTGTTCCAGAAGTTCGCCACCAGCACAGACAGCCTGGCCGGCAGGATCTCTGTGAGAAACTCCACCCTGGCCCCAAAAATCTCTTGGAACAGGTAAGTTAACAGCCCGTAGCTGCTGTTGTAAATCCAGCGCCACAACATTGCTGTAATCGTCTGAGAGATGACCCACGGAATGATGATAAAGGTTCGCAGCGCTGCCCTTCCCTTCAGCTTTTGGTCCAAAAGAACCGCCAAAATAATGCCCACCGGAAAGACCAGAGCTAGAGATCCGAATACGTACCACAGAGAATTTTCAATACTCTTGACCGCGCTGCCCTTGGTAAATATCTCCCTGTAGTTTCCAAGTCCAATAAATTCCTTCAAGGTCAGATAGTTGGTATCATACAAACTCCACTTCACTGCCGTTGCAATGGGGATAAAGGTAACCGCCACCGTCAGGATCACCAGAGGTGCGATAAACGTCAGAGACACTGCCAACTCTTTTTTCTTCTTTTTACTTCGATGCACTGCCGCTGCTTTTCTTTTTTCCAAAGTACTCACCCCTTTGCTCTATATCCTGCGCTCTTTATGCACTTTTGTGAGATTATGCAGAGCATTTTTAGCCCCATACAGGAGATAATCTGTGTCCGCCCCCGCGGAGATCATCTGTATCCCCATATCGCTGAAGCAACGAATTCTCTCCTGGCTGAAATCCCCTGTGGATATACCGATATACTTCTCTTTTTCCTTTAATTTCCTGACTGTCCTTCGCGTCATTTCCTCCGCCGCTTCCTCATAGGGCTGGGACAGTTGGCCGATGGACCCAGCCAAATCACATGGTCCAAAGATAAACCCGTCAATCCCGTCAATTTCTGCCAACTCCTCAATGCATTCCACAGCCTCTATGTGTTCAATCTGGATAAATCTACACATCTCCAGGGAGCCGCTCTGGATATAGCGGCTCACATCATCCAAGCCGTACTTGATTGACTTTCTGGGGCCAAATCCCCGGCTCCCGCGGGGAGGATAAAAAGTTCTGTCAATGGCTCTCCTGGCGGCCTCCACACTGCGTATCATTGGAAACACAACACCGTCCACCCCCATCTCCATCACCTGCTTGAGCGTAATGAAATCGTCTTGAGGAATCCGCACAATCATACTTGCCCCCACCGCCCGCGCAGCGTTCAGATGAATGTATAGCTGTTCACAGTTAATGTACGTGTGCTCCATATCCACCCATATATAGTCAAAATCCAAGTACCCCAGAATTTCACAGATACTGGGATCGCTGAGTGATACATGGGTACCGATGATTTTCTCTTTGTTTTTAATTTTATCCCTCAGACTATTCATGAATAAACCCTCCTAAGACATTGCAATTCTTTTGCAGACTCCCTTTTTACTTTTTGCATCTAGCTGTCATACAGCTTGATAGCTGTATATTATCATCTTTGACGATAATTGTCAATATATTTATCGTCTTTTCACCTATATTTCCACATTTTATCCGGCTATTTTTGTTGGTATCTGCCTATTCCCAAGACGCAGAAAACGCATCAACAATGTCCATTCTGTACGTCAAGAGATTTAGGTACGAAAAAAGCCGGAAGAGACATCTCAGTACAAAGTCTCTTCCGGCTTTTTCCGTTTGCGTACACGGACTGCCGCGCTCTCATATGAATATATTATGCATAGCACCACAAGTTCTTCACATCAAAACGCCCATGGGTTCTAAAGCTTTTCCGGATTCTCCTCATGGGAAAGCGCCAGCTTATAATTCTGCTGAGAGCTCTCCAGATGAAGGCGTACCACTTTCTTCGCCTTCTCTGCATCCCTGGTGCGAAGCACTCTTACAATGCGGTCATGGTAATCAATGCCCTCTTCATTGCCCACTTTATTGTCCAGGGTATACTTTACTACCCTGACAAGCAGGGCAGCCATTGACTCTACAAATATCTCCAAAAGTGGGTTTCCACTCAGCTGCGCAATCTTTCTGTGAAAGAGCACGTCGTCCTGCGCGCGCTTTTCCACATCATTCTTATTCTCACGCATGTGATCATTGATACTCTGCAGCTCGTCAAACTCCTGCTCCGTGGCCTTCACTGCCGCCTGGGCGGCAGCCATAGTTTCCAGATTAATGCGCACACTGTAAATGTCTGACACATCAATCTTCCTCAGGTGAATAATCCGGTTAATCGTATCCGTCACCAATCCGGAATCCGGCTCGCAGATAAATGTGCCCTCTCCGTTCTTCTGAATGATCAGTCCGCGCTCCTTTAAAATCTTCATAGCTTCCCGAATCACAGGACGGCTTACCCCAAAGTCACCTGCCAGGGACTGTTCAGACGGAAGCTTCTGCTCCACTTTAAAGGTTCCGTCTATAATCATTTCCTCCAGCTTGTTCGCGATCAGTTCCGGAAAGGATTCTCTCGCCAATACAAGGTCTGTTTCCAAGCCCACCAACCTCCTTTTTCTTTTACCCTCATGTAACTGCGCGGTAAATGCGCAGAACTGTATGAACAGTAACCTATATATTCAGCACCATGTCAAATTCTGCCTGCGTCGATAATTACCATGTTACACAATATTGTTATTGAAATCAAGAACATTTTCAAACGTTTTTCTATGCAGTCTAAAGATGGTAACTGTTCACTCCATAACCTGCAGCACTCATAAATTCATTAAATTTCTCCTTCGAGAATGGGATTCAGCACTCACCAATCACTTTCTAACGTTCTGTACAGTAACTTAAGATTGACAACTCCCAATAAGAGTGTTAGCATAATCTCATAACCTATATGACAGCTATACTGTATGTCATATATTTTCAAGAATCAACCGTAATGGGGAAAGGAGACGCTATGCTGGAATATAATTTGACAACCATACTGGAACAGTTGGAGGGACAGCTGGATTTAAATCATGCCAGGGAGGTGGAACGCCTTCACCTGGATGCCATACATTTTCGCAGAGTGTCCAGAATCCCCCTCTCTGTGGAGTACCCCGCAGACCCGGGATTTCCCCGTCTTCCTTTCCGGGAGGTTTTCCGTAATCCTGAAAAAATGCTCTATAATGAGCTGGTAACCATCAAAAACAACATCTGGAACAGCATCCAGATTCGGGATGACTTTCCACTGCAGATCCGGCCCAACTATGGCATTGGCCTGATCTCTTCGCTGTTTGGCGCCCAGATTAGGGTGGATGATTGGAATGCTCCCTGGGTGCTCCATATGGAGGAAGAAAAAGCCTTCCGGGATGCCGTCTCCCACGGGGTACCGGACTTAAAGGGCGGTCTTTTCGAAAGAGTACTGGAGACCTATGAAGTCTTCACCCAGCTACTTCAGCCATACCCCAAATGCGCAGAGGCTATACGCCTCACCCAGCCGGATATGCAGGGGCCTTTCTGCAATCTGCAGTTGATACGGGGAGATCAACTATTCTACGATCTCTATGACGATCCGGATATGATCCATGAAGCGCTGGATGTGATTACAGACACCATGATCTCCTGTCAGCAGGCACTGCCCACCCTCAATGACAAGGCAGGGGAGGAAGCCCATTATATTCTATTTGGAATTTACCGGGGTGGATTTTTGATCAAACTGGATACAGAGACCGCGACGATCTCAGAAGATATGTACGAAGAATTCTGTGCACCCTATAACCAGAAGCTTTTGAAAGCGGCAGGGGGAGGGGCCGCTCACTTTTGCGGCGGCGGAAAATCGTGGCCTGCCCGCAGGCTCCCGGATCATGATATCTATACATTAAACTTTGGGAATCCGGAAATGCAGGATCTGCTCGTGGACTGGGCAGATGCCAGGACCAAAAAAATCAGTGCCGCTGCCTACGGTTGGGGACAGCCATATTCCTTCCTGCGCCGTAAGATGGAACAGGGACTCTGCGATGGCGTGACCTTCCTGACACGGGCCGAAAGCCGAGAGGAGGCAAAGCAGATACTGAACGCGCACCGGGAGTGGTGTGCAGCAAACCTGTGATAGTTTATAGAATTTTTATAATTTATACCATTTTGACCGGGTCATTTTTGAAAAGTGACCAGGTCATTTCCGGAAATGACCTGGTCAAAATTTAAAAAATCACTCCACCGCCCAGCACATACCCGTCTTCATACATCACCAAAGCCTGTCCGGGAGTGATGGCGTGCTGTGGCTCCTCAAACCGGCAGGACAGCTCGTCCTCCCCGGTCCTCTTTACGGTGCACCAGCCTCCCCGGTGGTTGTATCGAATCTTTGCCCAGACTCTTCTCTCCTCCGGAATATCCTCCACAGCCATCAAATTTATCTGTTTTGCCTTAAGCTCTGCACAGCAGGCTGCCTGCCGGTCTCCTATCACCACTTCATTGGTCTCAGGTCTGATCTCTGTCACAAATGCCCGCTGCCCAAGGGAAATGCCCAGGCCTTTGCGCTGTCCTACCGTGTAATGTGTGATCCCTCTGTGGCGGCCCAGCACTCTGCCCTCTGCTGTCACAAAGTTTCCCTCCGGAACCTTTTTCCCAGTATAATTTTCTATAAAGGAGGCGTAGTCCCCGTCCGGAACAAAACAGATGTCCTGGCTGTCCGGTTTGCCCGCCACCCGAAGACCGATCTGCCCCGCGATATCCCGGATCTCTTCCTTTGTGTACTCCCCCACAGGCATCAGCGTATGCGCAAGCTGGTCCTGTGTCAGGTTGTACAGTGCGTAGGTCTGGTCCTTGGCGGCTGTCACGGAGCTTCGCACCGCGAATCTTCCATTTGGCAGCTTCTCCACTCTGGCATAGTGGCCAGTGGCGATATAGTCCGCGCCGATATCCAGGCTTCGCTTTAGGAGCGACTCCCACTTCACATAGCGGTTGCACGCAATACAGGGATTTGGGGTCCTGCCGCTTAAATATTCCTGTGCAAAGTAGTCCATCACATTTTCTCGGAACTCGGACTTAAAGTTCATGACATAATAGGGAATTCCCAGATCCTGCGCCACCCTTCTGGCGTCATCCACTGCGCTTAAACCGCAGCACCCTCCGTTTTCCTCCATTATGTGCTCATCCTCGTCCTGCCAGATCTGCATGGTGACTCCGATCACGTCATAGCCCTGTTTCTTAAGCAGGTAAGCTGCCACAGAGGAATCCACTCCCCCGGACATTCCCACCACAACTTTCTTCTTATCCATAAGCCGCCTCTTAGTACTCTTCTGCTTCCTCTTCTTCCCCGTCGTGGATGTCTGATTTGGGCTTTGTCAGACCTTCGATTTTAATATCATTTTTCTCCGCATAATCCCAAAGAGCCGCATGAATCGCCTCCTCCGCCAGCAGGGAACAGTGAACCTTCACAGGCGGAAGTCCGTCCAAAGCCTCCATAACCGCTTTGTTTGTAACCTGCAATGCCTCCTGGATATTCTTTCCCTTCACAAGCTCTGTGGCCATGCTGCTGGTTGCCACAGCCGCGCCGCAGCCAAAGGTCTTAAACTTCACATCCTGAATGATCCCCTGGCTGTCAATGTCCAGATAAATTCTCATGATATCTCCGCACTTTGCGTTTCCCACAGTGCCCACTCCGCTTGCGTTCTCTATCTCTCCCACATTTCTGGGATGGTTAAAATGCTCCATTACTTTCTCGCTGTACATCTATTCTTCCTCCAATTCTTTAATAGCGTTTCATCTCTTCGCTGATTTTTTCATAAAATCCTCATACAGTGGGGACATGCTGCGCAATCGCTCCACAATTTCTTTGACAGACTCCGCCACATAGTCCAGGTCCTCCCGGGTGATATCCTCGCCCAGAGTCAGCCTCAGTGAACCGTGAGCAATCTCATGGGGCAGTCCAATAGCCAGAAGCACATGGGATGGGTCCAGAGAGCCTGAGGTACATGCGGAACCGCTGGAACCGCAGATTCCCTTCATATCCAGCATGATCAGCAGGGACTCACCCTCAATAAACTGAAAGCTGAAATTGATGTTATTGGGCAGGCGGTTATGCCTGTGTCCGTTCAGCCTGGTGTAGGGCACTTCCTTTAAAACCTTTTCAATCAGGTAATCCCGAAGCTCCGTCTCCTTCCGGGACCGCTCAGCCATGGTAGCGGCCGCGCGCTCCACTGCCTTTCCAAGCCCCACAATACCAGGTACATTCTCTGTGCCCGCACGGCGCTTTCTCTCCTGGGCGCCCCCGTGTACAAAGGAGCGGATCTTCACACCCTTTCGGATATACAGAAATCCAATCCCCTTGGGTCCGTTTAGCTTGTGGCCGCTGGCACTCAACATATCAATATGGCATTCGTCCACATGGATGGGAATCTGGCCAAAGGCCTGCACCGCATCCGTGTGAAAGAGTATGCCGTGTTCATGGGCGATCTGTCCGATCTCCTTTATGGGCTGGATGGTTCCGATCTCATTGTTCGCGAACATGACGGAAATCAGGATCGTGTCCGGGCGGATCGCCTTTTTCAACTGGTCCAGCTTCACCACACCATTCTCGTCCACATCCAGATAAGTGACTTCATATCCCCTCTTCTCCAGGTATTCCCCTGTGTGTAGGATGGCGTGATGCTCAATCTTTGTGGTAATAATATGCTTTCCCTTAGACTCATAAGCCTCCGCTGTAGCCTTCAGCGCCCAGTTGTCCGCCTCTGTGCCCCCCGCTGTAAAATAAATCTCGTTCTCCTGTGCTCCCAGTGTCTCTGCAATGATTTCTCTGCTCTCACTGATGGCCTTTTTGCTAATCCCTGCAAACTCATAGACACTGGAAGGGTTTCCAAAATTCTCTGAAAAGTAGGGAATCATCGCCTCCACCACCTCGGGTGCTGTCTTGGTAGTGGCAGCATTGTCCAAGTAAATAAATTTATCCATAGCTACATCTCTCCTTAACAATCGCAGTCTCTATTGTCCAACTGCCCATTCTTTTTTACTCTCTTGCTCTCTTCAATGAGCTGGGACAGCTTGATATCATCCACAGCCTCCGTGATGCTCTCATTGATCCGCTGCCAAACGTATTTCGTGACACAGTTATCCGCCCCCTGGCATCCATTCTCCGCCTTCAGACCCGGACACTCCACAGCGTCCAGATTGCCCTCCAAAGCCCTGAGTATGTCGCCCACGGAAATCTCCTCAGAGGGTTTTGCCAGGCGGTAACCTCCTCCGGCTCCACGGATGCTAGTGACCAGCCCTGCTCTTCTCAGCTTTCCAACCAACTGTTCCAGATAACTCTCAGAAATATTCTGCCTGGCTGCAATGCTGCTGATGGATACGGTCTCATCCTCACTGTAGGTAGCCAGATCAATCAGTGCCCGCAGCCCATACCTGCCCTTTGTAGACAGTTTCATCCTCTATCACCTTCTATTCTGTGACATATTACTGCCAGTCATAGCTTTTTTAATCCCGGGTATAATTCCGAGTGTTTTACTGGGATTTACAAATTGACTATATCATTCCCTTCCTGTTCTGTCAAGCACTTATCTGGAATATATATGAAGAAAACAGATCAGGCTGGTGCCTATGAACCAAAAACGCATAATATTGAAAGGAGCTATTATTCTGACTCTGGCGGGCTTTGTCAGCAGAATCATAGGTTTCTTCTATAGAATATTCCTCTCCCACACAATCGGTGCAGAGGGCATGGGAATCTATCAGCTGATATTCCCTGTCTACGCCATGGCTTTTTCCCTGACTGCCTCCGGCATCCAGACAGCTGTTTCCAGAAACGTATCCGGAAAATTGGCGGTGGGTGACCACAAGGGCGCGCGGGATACCTTTCTCTCCGGTCTGATCCTGGCCTTTGGGGGCACACTCATCGCCTCCCTCTTTCTCCACGAAAACGCAGGCTGGATTTCCACCTATTTTCTCCACGAATCTCGCTGTGAGCCTCTTGTCCGCCTGATGGCCTTTGCTCTTCCCTTTGGTAGTATCCACTCCAGCATCAGCGGATACTATTATGGCATGAAGCGCACCAATATACCGGCAATCTCACAGCTCATCGAGAATGTGGCCCGTGTCTCTGCCTCCTACCTGGTCTATATGGTCATGTTGGAAAAAGGCATGGAGGTTACACCCATTTTGGCTGTGATCGGTATGCTCTGTGAGGAGGCAGCCTCTGCCCTGTTCTGCATCACCGTCACCTTTTTTCATTTTCGCAAAGTGAAATTTGGAGCGTCCCTTTTCCACTTTGCAGGGCCTGCCAAACATATCCTGACCCTGTCCATCCCGCTGACTGCCAACAAAGTGCTTATCAACCTGCTGCAGAGCGTGGAGGCAATCTGTATCCCTCTTAAGCTCCAGCTATCCGGGCTTGACAACTCTGCAGCCTTAAGTGTCTACGGCGTGCTCACGGGAATGTCCCTGCCTTTGGTTCTCTTTCCCTCAGCCATCACCAGCGCCATCTCCGTGATGCTGCTGCCCACCGTGTCCGAGGCACAGGCTTCCGGCAACCAGCGCCAAATCAACCGCACAGTGGAGAGTACGGTTCAGTACAGCCTCATCTTGGGCATACTCTGTACAGGAGTGTTTCTCTGCTTTGGAAATGATTTGGGAAATCTCCTGTTTAAAAATGAATCCGCAGGAAGCTTTATCATGATTCTGGCCTGGATCTGCCCCTTTCTCTATCTGGGCAGTACTCTAACCAGTATCTTAAATGGCCTGGGCAAAACCATGACCTCTTTTCTGCAGAATTCCTTTTCCCTGGGAATCCGCATTTTGTTTGTGTGGTTTGCGATACCCCGCTACGGCATCACCGGATATCTCTGGGGACTGCTTGTAAGCCAGCTGGCAGTGGCCGCAGCATCCCTCTTTTCCCTGTCCAGATATGTAAGCTTCCGCTTCGACAGCGTGGGCTGGATTCTGAAGCCCGGTCTTGTGCTGGGTATCAGTATAGGTATTATGCTATTTTTTAAATTTATCATGCAACTTACCGGTTGGAATATTCCGCCAATTTTGGAAATGACAGGCTCCGCTTTTGTTCTCTGCGCTTCCTATACTGGCATTATGTTCTTTTCAAATATTACATACTTTTTTCAGAAGAAGGCATACTAAAACTGTAAAAGAACAACAGCACAAAGGAGGTCTTCTTATGATGACAGAAATTTCAGAATTAGACTTGCAGAATCTGCGCCACCTGATCGGCGGATTCAGCACCACCCACTGCAAAATGACTGCTTATGCCAACCAGGCAACAGATCCGGCGGTAAAACAGTTTTTCCAGAAATCCGCCCAGTCCGCTATGGAATCCAAACAGCAGCTCATGAAATTCTTACAGTAGGAGGAAAATAACATGGATGAGAAAACAATGGTATCAGATACACTTGCAGGCATCAACGGAGAACTTGGACGCTATGGTCAGATGATTCCCCAGACCGAAAATGCCCAGCTTAAACAGACTTTGAAGCAGATGCGTAACCAGTGTGAGATGTCCCAGGAGGAGATCTACCAGATCGCCCGCAGCAAACAGTATTACGTACCTGCTGCAAAGGCTACAGACGAGGAAGTGACACACGTACGTTCTATTCTGACTCAGGGTTAAGAATAGTATAAGATTTTTCACCTTGTCATAAGTTTGAATTTATGACATAATAAAAGAAACAGAGAAAGGGCATCTGGCTGATATCTGGATGCCCTTTCTTAATATTCGGAAAACATAAAGTCCGGTTTTCCGGACTACAGCGGGAGGGAACGCGGATGCGCAAAAAAATAACTCACTGTGTGTTGGCTCTGGCTGCCTTTACTCTGTTTCTCTTACTCCCCGTAAGAGCGGAGGCTGCAGACTATCAGATGACGCGCACAGGCACCAGGATGACGTGTATGGACAAAGAAACGGGGAGACAGGTCACCTCTGCATTCATTACATACAAGGGCTACACTTACTACTTTGACGCAGACGGCTACGCCCACAC
Source organism: Ruminococcus sp. 8Y-12 (assembly GCF_058119865.1). Lineage (NCBI taxonomy): Bacteria > Bacillati > Bacillota > Clostridia > Eubacteriales > Oscillospiraceae > Ruminococcus > Ruminococcus sp. 8Y-12. Next base: position 4,114,367 of record NZ_CM176623.1, read on the forward strand.
GGGATGGATGAAGCAGGGTAAAGACTACTACTTCTTCAATGCCAACGGAGCTATGGTGAAAAATCAATGGGTGGGTCAGTATTATCTCCAGAAAAGCGGAAAGATGGCTGTGAGTAAGTGGATATCCAAGGGCGTCTATGTAGGCCAGGACGGCAAACGGATTCCCGGTTATCAAAAAAAGACCAGGGCCAAGTTCATCCGAAACAAAAAGGGACTGCGATACCGCAACTATGATGGCTCCTACTCCAAAAAAACATGGCAGTGCATAAGGGGAAACTGGTACTACTTCTATTCCACAGGCTACATGGCCACCAGCCGGAAGATCGGCAGCTACTATGTGGACAGGACCGGAAGGATGCTGGTTAACCGAAGCGTCCGAATCAAAAAATACCGTTATGATTACGGTCCGGACGGACGACTGGTTAAAAAAGTGAAAGTAAAACATTAAAAATTTAGAATAGGCAGCAGACCCAAGTCTCCACAATCGGTCTGCTGCCTTCTCATTTCCCTCATTGCTCCAGAATGCGAAAAAGCTGCCCCTGGCAGCCTTTCCTCATTTTCTGACCTATTCTGCTCAACTGCTCCATGACTATACAGCTGCACTTAAATTCATCTAACCCCGCTTTTTCTGAATCATTACCCCAACATCCAGTCGTACATCTCCTGATACTTCTTAGCAGAAGCATTCCATGAGAAGTCGGCTGCCATGGCGCGGTCTACCAGCTTGTTCCACTCCCGCTTTTTATCCACGTAGATGGAGTGCGCATAACGGATGGTATTCATCATCTCATGGGCATTATAGTTGGCAAAGCTGAATCCAGTTCCTGTGCCCTCAAACTCATTGTAGGGCCACACCGTATCCTTTAACCCGCCTGTCTCACGCACGATGGGCAGTGTGCCGTAGCGCAGGCTCATAAGCTGGCTCAGGCCGCAGGGCTCAAAGAGGGACGGCATCAGGAATGCATCGCAAGACGCATAGATCTTATGGGACAGTGCTTCTGAATAGTAGATGTTTGCGGAGACCTTTCCCTGATACTTCCAGGCAAAGTGGCGGAACATATTCTCATAGCGCTCCTCACCGGTTCCCAAAACAACCAGCTGCAGATCCATCTGACAGATCTCCTCCATCATGTAGTTAATCAGGTCAAATCCCTTCTGGTCCGTCAATCGGGAGACAATGCCCAGCATAAACTTCTTTTCATTTACCTCCAGCCCCAGCTCTTCCTGCAGGGCTTTTTTGTTCTTTGACTTTTCCTTGCGGAAATTTCTTGCATTATAGTTCTTTGCAATATATTGATCCGTTTCCGGATTATATTCTTCGTAATCGATGCCGTTTAAGATGCCTCGCAGATCATTTGCCCTGGCCCGCATCAGGCCATCCAGGTTTTCACCGTAGAACGACGTCTTGACCTCCTCCGCATAGGTAGGGCTTACTGTCGTGATCGCATCCGCGTATACCAGGCCGCCCTTTAAGTAGTTGGCATCTCCGTAAGCCTCCAGTTTGTCCGGCGTGAAATAATAGGACGGAAGTCCTGTGATTTCTTTCACTGTTTTCATGTCCCAGACTCCCTGGAACTTTAAATTGTGTATGGTCATGACAGATTTCATGTCCCTGAAAAATTCGCCTTCGTGGAATTTATCCTTCAGGTGCACTGGTATCAATCCAGTCTGCCAGTCATGGCAGTGTATAATGTCAGGCCTGAAGTCCAACAGCGGCAGCGCAGAGAGAGCTGCCTTCGAGAAAAACGCAAACTTTTCTATATCTTCGTAAATATTACCATAGGGTTTGTATCCGGCAAAGTAAAATTCATTGTCAATAAAATAATATGTAACTCCTGCATACTTGGTCTCCAAAACCCCCACATACTGGCTTCTCCAGTTCATATCCATGTAAAAATGAGTACGATACTGCAGCTGGTTTTTAAACTCCTCCTTCATACATAAGTACTTGGGAAGCATCACTCGGACATCATAGTATTCTTTATCAAAATATTTCGGAAGGGACCCCACAACGTCAGCTAACCCTCCCGTTTTGATAAATGGTACACACTCAGAAGCAACAAATAAGATCTTTTTCATAGAAAAATCCTCCTGCACTAAAGCCTTTTTTTAATTATAACTCATTTTGGCTTTAATGAAAAGCATTATCTATTTTTATACTCCAGTCGGATTTTATCGGCAATCAGTGCAATAAATTCTGAATTCGTAGGTTTGCCCTTGCCATTGTTTACGGTATAGCCAAATAGTTCATCAATGGTATCCATTTTTCCCCTGCTCCATGCCACCTCAATTGCGTGCCGGATGGCTCTCTCCACACGGCTGGGTGTTGTCTGGTGTTTTTTCGCTATGGTTGGATACAGTATCTTTGTGATGGAATTGAGCATGTCCATATCTCCCACAGCCATAATGATGGAGTCCCTCAGATACTGGTATCCCTTGATATGGGCCGGAACGCCGATTTCGTGGATAATGTTTGTCACATCTGTCTCCAGGTTTCTCTCCATGTATTCATCCTTGCTCTCGTAGGCATTCACTCTGCGAACCTCAGCAAAGTTTTTTTCTCTGTTCATCCTTGTGTGTTTAATCCGGTTGATTACCATATCATTGTCAAAGGGCTTCAGAATATAGTAGTCCGCTCCCAAATCAAAGGCATCCTCTGTGATCTTTTCCTGTCCAACGGCAGTGATGACGATAAAGGCTGGATGTTTTTTGATTTCTTTGTCCCGGTTAACCCTGTCCATTACACTCAGCCCGTCCACCTTGGGCATTATAATATCCAACAGTACTACATCCGGCTGCTTCTTCTTAATGATGTCCACCAGGTCCTCTCCGTTGCCGGCTTTACCCACAACAGCCAGCTCATCATCGCTGCTGACGATATGTTCAAGTAATTGAACGACTCTCTCATTATCGTCGGCGATTGCTACATTTAATTTATCCATAAATGCGCTCCTCCATATTTTACAATTTGGTTTTGCCCCACAGTCAAAACTAATTGTATTATATAGACATCTCCCGTCATTATCAAGAAAAACTTATCTCGTAGATTCGACAGATTTCTCCATGTGTCCTAATGCTCCAGCATATTTTCCGCGAAAATGCCGTATCCACAGGTAGAATCCTGGATAAAAACATGGGTTACCGCGCCCACCAGTTTCCCGTTCTGCAGAATGGGGGAACCGGACATTCCCTGCACAATTCCACCTGTCTTTGCCAGGAGTTCCTCATCCGTTACCCGGATTACCATTCCTTTATTCGCCTCTTTGCTGTTTAGATAGATTTTTTCTATCTGTATCCCATATTCTTTCACCTGGCCATCCACAGCGCAGTAGATTGTGGCCGGCCCCTGTTCGATTTCCTGCTTAAAAGCCACCTCCACGGTATCCTCACTCATCCCTGAGCGCAGTCTGTTATTGACTGTCCCAAAGATTCCCCGGTTGGTATTTTCATTGATCTCGCCCAGAATCTGGTCATCCTGATAGCGGATCACGCCTGCCAGTTCCCCCGGCACACCCCGCTCACCCTTGTTTACAGACAGTATATCCGTGTGATAGAGGGTCCCGGTTTTCAGGAAAAGAAGTCCCCCGGTATCCACATCACTGATTCCATGCCCCAGGGCGCCAAATTCTCCCTCCGTATCCACATACGTCAGTGTTCCGATACCCTGGGTGTCATCCCTCACCCAGATGCCCAGCTTGTATTCCTCATTGCCTGTCTGGACAGGCGCCAGGGAAAGTTCTGTAGTCTCCCCGTTGCGGCGGACCGTAAGGCTCACCTGTTGCCCTTTCGCCTCATTTACCTTTTCCACCAGCTCTTCCTTTTTCTGGATCTCACATCCGTTTACACTCAATATATAGTCCCCAGACTGTAAAATGTTCACCGCAGGCTCATAGTCCAGCCCATCCATTCCTCCCACGGTCCCTGTACCCACCACCAGGATGCCCTCTGTCTTCATATAAATGCCTATGGGAAGTCCGCCCGGAATGACACTTTTCTTCTCCACTGTATTTACCTGTATGTCTTTGATTGGGATTACACCCAAAAGCTTACAGGTCACTTTCACCTGTCCGTCAGGAATATTCGATTTGCCCTGGCTGTCGGCTGCCACCACCTCCTCCTGTACCAGTTCATTCATTGGATAGTTCAGTTCCAGCTGTCCTTCCTGCCCTGCCAATAAATTGACCTGGTCAGGAATGCTGTTTTTTAATAAATAAAAGCCGATTCCAACCACTGTACAAATCAAGGCCAGAAACAGAACGCTTCTTTTCTTTGCCATCTCTTCACATCCTTTCCAAAAATTTGGACCCCTCCAACACAAATGAGGGGCTTTTTTTCCTGCATCGAGAAGTCTAAGGGACTTTCGTATGCAAGAGAAAAGGATATACCAAGCGGTACATCCTCTTTTAGTATGTGAAGATACGTCTGTTTCACACTAGTATTTTTTTGTTCGTAATGCCATTTCTTTCATCTCTTCTGCATTTCTGCGCACCGTGTCTGTAATCTCTACGCCACCCAGGATACGCGCCAGCTCCTCCACGCTCTGTGCGCCGTCCAGCTTTCTAATAGAAGTGATCGTCATCTGATTTTCGAATTTTTTTTCGATCACAAAATGGCAGTCCGCCATTGCCGCTATCTGGGCAAGATGGGTGATACAGATCACCTGGTGATTTCCGGCAATCACTGCCATCTTTTCAGAGACCTTCTGAGCCGTCCTTCCGCTGATACCCACGTCGATCTCATCAAAAATTAAGGTCCCCGTGGCATCCCTGTCCGCCATCACTGTCTTTATGGCCAGCATGATTCTGGAAAGCTCGCCACCGGAGGCTATCTCATTTAATGGTTTTACCGCCTCCCCAGGGTTAGTGGAAATTTGAAAACAGATTTCGTCGTATCCTTCCGGACCCGGCTCCTTTAGCCGTTCAAAGCCAATCTCAAACTCCACATTTAAGAAATTCAGATCCTCCAAAGCCTCCTTGATCCTTTTCTGAAGATCTTGTGCATAGCGATGGCGTATCTTAGACATCTCCTTTGCATTAGAGAAGAGTGCCTCCCTGCTTGTCTTAAATGCAGCCTCCAGCCTCTGTTTGTATGCCTCATAATCATCTAATACTGTAAGTCTTTCCTCTTTTTCCTGCTTGTATGCCAAAATCTCTTCAATGCAGTTTCCATATTTTGCCTTTAAACGATTTATCAGATCCAGGCGCTCCTCCAGAGAAGCAAACTCTCCGTCGTCAAAAGTCAGCCCTGCCATGTAATCAGCCAATTCCCGGTTAAAGTCGTTTAGAAGGCTATCAATGTCCGCCAGCTGCTCTGTAAGGCCCTCCAGGGCCTCATCGTAGGCTGCGGCCCCTGACAGGCTGCGCAGCGCCCGTCCCGTCAGTTCCCCGGCCCCTGCATTGTCATATCCTGTGTAGCCGTAAGCTTCCCCGGCTGACTCTATGATCTTTCTGGCATTTGCCATCCTGCGGTAGGACCGCTCCAGCTCCTCATCCTCCCCTGTGCTCAAACCAGCGGCGCCAATCTCCTGGATCTCAAACCGTAGAAAGTCTGCCTCCTTTGCCCTGGCCGTCTCATCCATGGCCGACTGTTCCAGCTCTTTTTCCAGTTTTTTGTACTCTTTGTAGAGCTGATTGTTGATCTCTTTTAAGGGCGTTAGCTCCTCCTTGGCAAACTCATCCAGTATCCCCAAATGATTTTTCCGGTAGAGTAGGGACTGATGCTCGTGCTGGCCATGGATGTCGATCAGGACCTCCGCTATCTGACGGATTCTGGATACGGGAACCGTTTCCCCGTTCACCTTGCTAATGCTGCGTCCCCCGGTCAGCTTTCTGGAGATAATCACCAGGTCTTCCTCCAGGGCCACACCCAGATCTTTTAGCCTCTGCCTGCACTTGTCATCTTCCACAGAGAATACCAGCTCCGACAGCGCCTGATCCGCTCCATCTCTTGCAAATCCCTTAAAGCTCTGCGCCCCCAGAGCCACATTGACTGCGCCAATGATGATGGACTTACCGGCCCCGGTCTCACCTGTGAGTATATTCAATCCCTGGCCCAGGTCGATTTCCGCCTCCTGGATCAGCGCCATATTTTTTACATGAATATTCAGTAACATTTTTCTACCTTTGCTCTCTCCCGAACTGCGCAACAAATGCGCAGGCCTGCTGATTCAAATACGCCTTGGCGTGATCACTATGCTTTCTCTATGATTTTACTGATCTTATCCATGACCAGCAGGGTGTCATCCGCGCTCCGTATGGCACACATGATGGTATCATCCCCTGCTATGCACCCTGCCACCTCGGACCACTGCATAGCGTCCAGCGCGGCTGCCACGGCCATGGCCATCCCTGAGACAGTCTTAACCACCAGGATATTCTGAGCCATCTCCATGGAGACAAAGCCGTCCTTTAACACCCTGAGATACTTCTCATCCATGCCTGCGCTGTGGGGCCTCATCACCGCATATTTCTGCTTTCCCCCATTCAGCGCGATCTTGGTCAGCTTGAGTTCCCGGATGTCCCTGGAAACAGTTGCCTGGGTCACGCGGAACCCCTCCGCATTCAGCCGCTCGGCCAGCTCCTCCTGCGTATCGATCTCATACTGGTTTATGAGATCAATAATTTTTGCGTGTCGTGCTATTTTCATGGTCTTACCTCCGCTACTGGCTGCTCATCTTTTTGCGCAGAACCTCTAAGAAACTGATATTGTTGATCTTGACCAACCTGGCGGACCTGGCCGCTTTGGATATCTCCACCTGATCGCCGCAGCTCAGACTCATATAAGTGTCCCCGTCAAAGGTCACCACAGCACCTTCCCTGGTCCCTGAATGGCCCTCACAGATCTCCACAGTGATCACCGCGTCCTCGGGCAGGACAATGCTTCTGGTGTTCAGTGTGTGGGGCGCAATGGGTGTGAGAAGGATCATAGAGGCCTCCGGAGATATGATAGGCCCTCCGGCGGAGAGGCTGTACCCTGTGGAGCCCGTGGGCGTGGAGACGATGATTCCGTCCGCACAGTAGGCGTTTAGAAACTCCCCATTTACATAGATATTAAAATCAATCACCCTCAGACGCCCCTCCCTGCCGATGACGATATCGTTGAGGGCCAGATCCTGCATCAGGTGCTTTCCCATGCGCATGGCTTTGCCCTCCAGCATCATCCTGCGCTCCACCACGTATTCGTCCAACACCAGCTTATCCAGTGCCGGAAAGATATTTTGTCTGTCAATCTCCGCCAAATATCCCAGTGTCCCCAGATTGATGCCCAGAAGAGGGATTTCCCGCTCCACCAGATCCCTGCAAGCCTGCAGAAGGGTTCCATCCCCTCCCACCACCAGAACACACTGCACATCCTCCGGCACCAGGTTGGCGTTGGTATACTTATAGGAGCGCACTTCCCCCGGTTTTGCGTGCTTCTGGATAATGCACTCCTTTCCCTTTTGGGTCAAGTATTCCCGCACCATTTTGGCGGTCTCAAGCTGGGGGTCCTTCAATTCATTGGTAATTATGTAAAATTTATCCATACCCTCACCTGCTAATCTAAAGCCCCGTGGGCTGTCGCCACGGTCTCTTCTATGGAAAAGGGAGTCTCCTCCCAGTATGTGCCTTCCCCGTGTTTCTGTAGATGAAGCAGATACTCAATATTTCCCTCAGGCCCTTTGATGGGAGAAAAGTCCAAATGTATTGGCTCAAACGCTATGCCTTTCGCGTACTCCAATACCTTTTCAATCACCTCTCTGTGAACCGAGGGGTCCCTCACCACGCCCTTTTTGCCCACCTTCTCCCTGCCAGCCTCAAACTGGGGCTTGATCAGGCAGACAATCTGGCCCTCCTCCGTCAGCAGTTCCCTGGCAGGCAGAAGTACCTTTGTCAGGGAGATAAAGGACACATCAATGGAGGCAAAATCCACGGGCTCCTGAATATCCTCAGGGGTCACATAGCGAATATTCGTCTTTTCCATGCATACCACCCGCTCATCCTGGCGAAGCTTCCAGTCCAGCTGTCCATGCCCCACATCCACAGCGTATACCTTCACGGCCCCGTTCTGAAGCATACAGTCCGTGAATCCGCCTGTGGAGGAGCCGATGTCCATGCACACCCTTCCCGCCAGCTTTACGCCGAATTTTTCCATAGCCTTCTCCAGCTTCAGTCCTCCCCGGCTTACGTACTTCAAGGTATTTCCCCTCACCTCTATGCTGACCGAGTCCTGGAACATGGACCCGGCCTTGTCCTCCCTCTGTCCTTCCACGTACACGCAGCCCGCCATAATTATAGCCTTGGCTTTCTCTCTGGAGGCTGCCATCTGCCTCTGCACAAGCAATACATCCAAACGCTCTTTCATCTCTTCCTCCGTCTATGCCCTATTCTAACATCCCCACATAGGAGGACACGATTCTTTTCACAATGGAGTCCGGGTCAATGCATACCTCTTTTCTCAGCAGATCCACATTGCCGTGTTCCACATAGTCATCCGGCAGGGCCACGTTTATCACCTTTGCCTCGCTCTGCAGGTCGTTTAAGTAAGCCACCACATGCTCCCCGAACCCGCCGCTTCGCACATTCTCTTCCATAGTCACAATCAGCCGGTGCTCCCTATGCAGCCTGCCAATGAGCTCCTCATCTATGGGTTTGACAAATCTGGCGTTGACCAGACTGCAGGCGTACCCCAGCCTCTTTAGCTGCCGGCGCACTTCCTCCCCGGTCTTCACCATGCTTCCCACAGCCAGCAGCAGGATCTCCTCCTCGTCGTAGAGAATCTCACCTCTGCCAAACAGAACGCTAGCCCTGAACTCCCGCAGCCCGTCATAGGCCTCCCCTCTGGGATAGCGCAGCGCAATGGGACCGCTATAGTCCACCGCAAACTTCATCATATCGGAGAGCTCCCACTTATTTTTCGGAGCCATAATACACATGTTGGGTATGGTGGACAGAAAAGACAGGTCGAAAATCCCCTGGTGGGTTTCCCCGTCACTGCCCACAAGCCCCGCCCGGTCTATGGCAAAGACCACGTGCAGATTCTGGATACAGACATCGTGCAGAATCTGGTCATAGGCCCTCTGCAGGAAGGATGAATAGACAGCCACCACCGGGATCAGTCCCGCTGCGGCCAGCCCTGCCGCGAAGGTGACAGCATGCTCCTCCGCAATCCCCACATCAAAAAACCGATCTGGAAACATGTTCCGAAACCTTTTCAGTCCGGTTCCATCCGGCATGGCAGCGGTCACCGCCACCACCTTGGGATACCGGTCCCCAAATTTGCGCATGACTGTGGAGAAGATATCCGTGTAGTTGGCCTTCAACCGTTTGTGGGTGGGCAGCCCGCTCTCAAGGTCAAAGGGCTCCGCCCCGTGGAACCTGGCAGGATGGCGTTCCGCGGGGACATACCCCTTCCCCTTCTGCGTAATCACATGGATGAGCACCGCCTCATTGAGCTTACTGGCCTCCTGGAACACACGCATCATTTGCTGGATATTGTGCCCGTCCACAGGCCCCAAATAGGTGATCCCCATATCCTCAAAAAGCATTCCTGGAATAAAAAGCTGCTTGATCCCACTCTTCGTCCTGCGGATTCTGGACACGATCCGGTCCCCATAAACCGGAATCTTGTTCAGGGTATTGGTCACACCGTTTTTCAGTCCCGTGTAGGCGTCGTTAGTGCGCAGATCCGCCAGGTAGGAGGACATACCTCCCACGTTCTCGGAGATGGACATATTGTTGTCGTTGAGTATGATCATAAAGTTGCTCTTTAACCTTGCCGCATTGTTCAGAGCCTCATAGGCCATTCCTCCCGTCAGGGAGCCATCGCCTATAATGGAGACTACCTTATAGTCCTCCCCTGTGATTTCCCTGGCTCTGGCGTAGCCCAGGCCCGCTGAGATGGAGGTAGAGCTGTGTCCTGTGTCAAAGGCATCACACAGACTTTCCTTCCGCTTTGGAAATCCGCTCATTCCACCGTATTTACGCAGGGTGTCAAAGCCGTCCCTGCGCCCGGTCAGCAGCTTATGGGTGTAGGACTGGTGCCCCACATCCCATATCAGTTTATCCTTTGGCAGTTCAAAGGTCAGATGCAGCGCCATGGTCAGCTCCACCACCCCCAAATTAGAGGCCAGATGGCCGCCCGAGACGCTGATTTTTTCGAGTAGGAAGTCCCGGATTTCCTCCGCCAGTAAAGGCAGCTCTCCGCTGTCCAGCTTTTTAATGTCATTGACCTCATTTATCTTCTCTAAAACCATAGGTTCACCCTCTATTTTTCCCGGTATACCAGCTGTAAAATCAGTTCCCTGAGAAATGCATTTTCCCGCCCCAGTCCGTCCAGGGTCTGTATCGCCCTGTCGGATACCTCTTTCACATCCGCCGTAGCCTTATGCAGACCCTCCAGGGTCACGTAAGTCGTTTTTTTATTCTTCTCATCACTCATCACAGGTTTGCCCAATACCTCCATGGTGCTGGTTACATCCAGTATATCATCCTGGATCTGAAAAGCCAGACCGATATCAGAAGCGATCTGTTCCACGGTCTCAAGCTCCTGTTCACTTGCTCCCGCCAGAACTGCCCCAACGACCATAGACGCTTCGATCAGCGCGCTTGTCTTAAGTCTGTATATGAAATTCAGCTTTTCCCTGGACAATTCCTGGCCCACAGAAGCCACATCAACAGACTGTCCGCCCATCATTCCATAGATACCTGTTTTCCTGGAAAGTGTCCTGATCGCACACCCGATCCTCTCATTTTCTGGTTCCAACTCAAAGGCTACGGCCGCTGTCTCATAGGCTAGATTCAGCAGTGCATCCCCCGCCAGTATACCCATGGCCTCCCCGAACACCACATGCGTGGTCTTCCTTCCCCTGCGGTACTCATCGTTGTCCATGGCCGGCAGGTCATCGTGGATGAGAGAATGGGTATGTATCATCTCTATCGCGGCCATGAAAGGCTCCACCACCTCTGTGCTGCCGCCGAACATCCGGTACGTCTCCAGCATCAGCAGTGGCCTCAAACGTTTCCCCCCTGCGGTCATACTGTAATTCACAGCCTCCAGAAGCGTCTTTTGAAAGCCTTCCTCTTCTGGAAGGTATTTTTCAATAATGCACTGTACCTCCTGCGTGCGCAGGTCCATTTGTTCTTTAAAATTCATTCGTCTCTCCATTATCATTCAAAACAAGCATCTTCTTTTCCACCTTGTCAATCTTCTGGCTGCATTCCTTTAAAAGCTCCATACCCTCCTGGTATTTTTTAAAGGAATCCTCCAATGTGATATCCCGGCTTTCAAGGGCCTCTATGGTTACATCCAACCTGGAAAAAGCCTCCTCAAGCGTCAGCTCTTTCTTTTTTTCATCCTGTGCCATCCTATGCCTCCTCCATCACTTCTGCCTGACTTTGTTGCAACCTTGTTTACTGTTCACAGTAACACCTTATCCCTCTTTCTCCTCCACACGCGTGATTAGGCAACCGTCGGATACATACACTCTCATCCGGCTGCCTGCCTCCACCTGGGAGACAGAGGTGACTTTTCTGTTTTCCTCATCCGCTGCAAAGGCATATCCCTGTTTTAGCTTATCCAGGGGTGAGAGCCCTCTCAGCTTTTCCACATAAAGCATCATCCGGTGCCTGGCAGTTGTTACTTTTCCTTCCATCAGAACTCCCAGACGCTCCTCAAGCTCCGCGAGCTGCTGGCGCTTTTCCCGTATCTGGTTTTCGGGGCTTAAATATCCCACCTTCAGCCGGTACTGTTCCAGTCTGCTTCTGGCCTCCCGTATCTGTCCGGCAAGCAGGCGCTCCAGGGTAATCTGATACTGCAGTATCTGCTGCTGGGTCTGGCGGATGTCCTCCACCGCCAGCTCCGCAGCCGCGGAGGGTGTGGGGGCGCGCAGATCGGCTACATAATCTGCAATGGTGGTATCCGTCTCATGGCCCACGGCAGAAATTACGGGTGTGGCGCACTCAAAGATCGCCCTCGCCACCTTCTCCTCATTGAAGGCCCAGAGGTCCTCAATGGAACCGCCGCCCCGGCCCACGATCATCAGATCCACGCCGTACTCATCCAGCAGACGGATCCCCTTTACTATGCTTTCCGCGGCACCTTCGCCCTGTACCAGAGCAGGATACAGGATCAACTGCACATAGGGATTGCGCCTTGTGGAGATATTCATGATATCCCGAATGGCCGCCCCCGTAGGCGCAGTGACCACACCCAGCTTTTTCACATGCCTGGGAATGGGCTGCTTGTAATCACTGGCAAACATCCCCATCTCCTCCAGCTCCCGCTTCAGAGCCACAAATTTCTCATAGAGCAGTCCCGCTCCGTCCAGGATGATCTCACTCGCGTACAGCTGGTAGCGTCCGTCCCGCTCGTACACATTGATCCCACCCAACACCACCACCTGCTGTCCGTTCTCCATATGAAACCCCAGACCCTTTCGGGAACCTGCAAACATCACGCAGGCAATGGCACCTGTCTCGTCTTTCAGGGAGAAATAGATGTGACCGGAAGTGTGGTATTTGCAGTTGGACACCTCCCCCTTCACATAGATCCTCCTCAGTACAAAGTCCTGGGTAAACATGTTTTTGATGTACGCATTGATCTGTCCTACGGAGTACGCCTTCTGCATCTGTCCACCATCCTCTATACCAGTTTTGCCAAAATTCCGTTAATAAATGCGGAAGAATCATCTCCTCCGAATGTTTTTCCCAGCTCAACGGCCTCGTTGATGGCCACGCCCACCGGAATATCCTCATCATACTTCATCTCATAGACTGCAAGCCGCAGAATGGTCAGATCCACCTTGCCCATTCTGCCTGTCTTCCAGCCTTTGGAAACCTCATCTAAGGCCTGGTCGATCCCCGGCAGCTTCTCCTTTATATGGGCATACTTTTCCTCTATGTACTCGTGGTCCGCCTCCTTTACCTCTGACAGCTCCTCAAAGTACATTTTAACCTGTTCCGGAAGTTCCTCTTCCTGATGAAATTCCACAAAAAACAGCAATTTGAATATATGCTCTCTCAGTTCTCTTCTTGTCATATTCTTTTCCTTTTCTCATTCAGACCCTTCGGCCCTTTGTTTTCCCGAAAGCCATCTGCTTCCCATGTGCAGAAAAAGGATGTCTTAACACAGACACCCCCTTACGCTTTTCCCGCTTTTTGCATCCTATCTGCGATTGTCCATGCTCACGCTGGCAATCCTGACATTCACGCTCGATACCGTCAGCCCTGTCATATTTTCAATGGACGCTTTTACTTTCTCCTGCACCTTTTTGCTGGTCTTGGGTACGCTGTATCCGTATGCGATGTTGAGTCCCACATCCACCTGTACCACGCCTTCCTCCACAGTGACCTTGATGCCCTTTGAGAGGTTCTTCATTCCCAGCTTTCCCACCAGCTCGTTGGTGATGTTTCCCGCCATGCTGGCCACACCCTCCACCTCAGTGGCAGCCAGGCCCGCGATGATGGCCACTACCTCATCCGCGATCTGTACCTGTCCGAAACTCTCTTCGCTCTGTATTGTATAACTGTTCTGATTGTCTTCTCTGCCCATACACGTAACCTCCTGTATTTGTTCGCTCTTCGTAGCTGTTCCGTACCTTCCTGTTGTTTGTTTCAATTCACGCTTGGTAATTTAACAGAGTACGACCACATCTTTCGATGCGTTGATTGACTTTATGTCATGTTTGTTGAATCGTTACCGCTTTTCTTTTTATTATACCAAACTGTATATTTTTTAGCAAATATATTTTCGGGTATAATCAGGAGCGCCCGAACTCGGTCAGCACCAGACCTTCATTTCGCTCCTGAGTCATACGGATACTCCATTCATTGACCCATAACAGCAGCGGATTACCTTTTAAATCCTTAACTTTCTTCATGTCAGAGGTACCCATCAGCTTATTCAGGTCAATATCCTTATTCTCAATCCAGCGTATATACTCATAGGGCAGATTTTCCATGCGGATTTCCACATTGTATTCGTTTTCCAGGCGGTATTTGAGCACTTCAAACTGAAGCACACCCACCACGCCCACAATAATCTCCTCCATACCGGTGTTGAACTCCTGGAAAATCTGGATCGCGCCCTCCTGGGCAATCTGATTGATCCCTTTGACGAACTGCTTGCGCTTCATGGTATCCACCTGACGCACTCTGGCGAAATGCTCCGGCGCAAAGGTGGGTATGCCCTCATAGGCAAATTTATTTCCCGGCATACAGATCGTATCACCAATGGAAAAAATCCCCGGGTCAAACACTCCGATGATATCCCCCGCGTAGGCTTTGCTCACAATGTGCCGCTCCTGGGCCATCATCTGCTGAGGCTGGGAAAGGCGCTGCTTTTTGTTTCCCTGGACATGGTATACCTCCATCCCCGCGTCAAACTCTCCGGAACAGATGCGCATAAAAGCAATCCTATCCCTGTGGGCTTTGTTCATATTCGCCTGAATCTTAAATACAAATGCGGAAAAGTCCTCCTCCATGGGATCAACCTGGCCGATATCCGCAGTCCTGGGCAGTGGAGAAGAGGTCATCTGCAGGAAATGTTTCAGAAATATCTCCACTCCAAAGTTGGTGAGCGCAGATCCAAAAAATACAGGGGATAGCTGCCCTTTATTCACCATCTCCTGGTCAAACTCCGCACTTGCGCCGTCCAGCAGCTCGATTTCCTCCATCAACTGGCTTTTTTGATCCGGAGTTACGATCTCATCAATCTCCGGTGAGTCCAGATCAATCTCTCTTGCTTCTCCCTCCTTTGTCCCCTTCTCTGTATCCGTAAACACGGTAATCCGGTGACTTCCGCGCTCGTAAACGCCTTTAAAGCTCTTTCCTGAACCGATGGGCCAGTTAATGGGACAGGTAGCGATGCCCAGCTCTTTCTCTATGTCATCCAAAAGCTCAAAGGTGTCATTGGCATCCCGGTCCATTTTGTTGATAAAAGTAAAAATCGGTATATGGCGCATCACACAGACTTTAAAAAGCTTCCTGGTCTGTGCCTCCACGCCCTTGGACGCATCAATCACCATCACCGCAGAGTCTGCTGCCATGAGGGTGCGGTAGGTATCCTCAGAGAAATCCTGATGTCCCGGTGTGTCCAAAATATTGATGCAGTAACCTCCGTAATTAAACTGCAGCACAGAGGAGGTTACGGAGATACCTCTCTCCTTTTCAATCTCCATCCAGTCAGACACAGCATGCCTGGCAGTTGCCTTGCCCTTCACAGAGCCGGCCAGATTAATGGCTCCTCCATAGAGGAGAAATTTTTCCGTCAGGGTCGTCTTACCTGCATCCGGATGGGAGATGATGGCAAATGTACGGCGTTTTTTTATTTCTTCTTTAATATCGGTCACGATAGTACCTCCAATGAAATTCATATTATCCCAGGCTATTTTAGCAGGGTTGATGGGGGCTGTCAACCTGCCTGATGTCAGTATCCAAAAAAGAATACTGTGGGTGGTAGCAGTTCATGATGGGAAAGAGGACGCTTCCTCCGGAGCAGAGCGTTGCACGTGTTTGCGTGAGAGATGCCAACGCCCGGGTGACGTCCGGATGATACCCCCTAACGAAGCAACCAAAATGCCGCAGGCGTGTCTTACGCTCTGCGGCAATCCGGCGGCCGGCTCTTCCGGCCCCTGCTCTTATTATTCTTGATTCTGTTCCTGATCCTGTGTTGCATCCGTGGTGGACTTCATAGGAGTGATCACAATGTTCTCACCAGATACTTCGGTCTTTCTCTTTACAATATCCTCAATCTGGGCGCGCTGCGCATCCGTCACTTCCGACTGTGCAATGACCACGTCCACTGTGCCGTCCGTGATGCTGACAACCGCGTTCTCAAAGCCCTTGGATTCCAGCAGAAGCTCTGCAGCGGCTTCTTTCTCAGCAATCTTTGTCAACTCTGTCATGCTGTTGATGGCATCCTGTTTCTGGTCGTCTGATATGTTCACATTGTTGATCACTTCCAGCAGAGTCTCTTTATTCTTTGCTCTGACCTGCTCCCTGGAAAGCTTGGCTTCCGCCGCAAATCCGGAACTTCCCGGAATGCTGGTAAGTACTGCTTCCCCAGGCGTGTCTGTCACCTGTTCTGCGTCTGCCGCATCGGAAGCTGCCGCTTCATCGGATATTTCACCCTCTGCCTGAGCGCTGTCCGTCTCCGCAGCCTGGGCGTTTTCCGCCTCCGCCGCATCCTCAACGGTGAGTGAGCCATCCGAATAATCTTCATCCAGACTCTCAATGTCCACTAATGCACTGTCATCGCCTGTCTCCCCTGTCTCGGTCGTCTCGGTCTCTTTTTTCACGCTGTCCTTATCCGCTATGGTCTGAGATACCTCTGACCCCAGCTTTGTCCCCGAATAGTTCAGGTAACCGGCTACTGCGATCATAACAGCCAGTGCAGTGATGATGATTTGATTCTTCTTAAAGATATGTTTCACACTTCCCCCTCCTTAATTCATCTTCATTACTTTGATTTTATGCGGCTCGACTCCAAATAATGCCATAACTGCCTCAGTAATATTCTGAACCACTACGGAATTATCACCTCCCTGGGCCACAACAACAACACCTGCAATCTCCGGTTCCAGCTCCTCCACCACGTAGGGGGTCTGGCCTCCGCCTCCATCCTGGGTATACACTGTTTCCTCCCCCAGGGTATGTTCCTCCACACTGCGGCTTCCGCCTTCACTGTCCTCCTCCTTGGTGCTTTGATCCGTTACCGGACTATCCTTCTCCACGATCTTTTCACCGCTGGATCTCTTGGTGATCATTACCTCCACCTTTCCTACTCCGGACACCTTCTCCAATGCCTGCGTCAGACGCTTTTCCAGTATCTCCATATCCGTATCTGCGGTTTTCGTCTCTTTGGGCACAACCTCCTCCTTTTCTGCAGTTTTCGGATTTACCGGCATGGCAATCACTAAAATCAGGATTCCCACCAAAACCAAAATAAACCACTGGTTTTTCTTCATATGTTTCATCTTTTCCAGAAGCTTTGATGTTCCCTTTTCCATAGGCTACTCCTGTACAATAATATTTATATTATCCATAGAAATATGATAGACTTCCTGAATCTCTTTTTTTATGTTTTCTGCGTCATCCTGGGTCTGAGTGTTCCCCACCTTGGGAATAGAGATCTCCTCCCCCTGCTTTGGAGCAATCTTAAGCGCTACCTCACGGATCATCTGCACCCCATCCTCCCCATCCTCAAAAGTAATGTCCGTATCTACAGGAGAAAAGTCATAGGCCTTGACTACCTCCTCAATCTGCCGCTTCAGCTCTTTTTTGTATGCTTCATTAATTTTCTCGGAGCGGAACTCCTCCATTCCCTGTTTCGTCAGTTCCAAGTTATCCACCTCCTCCTTTAAGCTTTCCATCCGCCACGCCTTTTCAAAGCTTCCGGATACCTTCACCAACTCGGCCAGAGGGTTCAGCACAATCACCACCAGCAAAAGTCCGCCGAAAAAGCGCACGTATTTTTTGAAAGCTCCCCCTGGCAACACCTGTAAAAATACGTTGAGAATGCACAGAAAACAGACAATGTTCCGAATCCACCCGTAAAAAGCCTCCATATATTACCCCCCTTTAATGGATGCAGTGGCCATGGCAATGGATACAAAAAACAGAACCCCTGTCATCAGCAGAATCCTCATCAGCAGAGCTGCACCTTCCCCCACACTGCTGACACATCCCAACATACGCTTGTCCGTAACCGGCTGTATCAGGGCTGCCATGACTTTGTATAAGAGTGTGCAGATGCCAAGTCTCACAAACGGAACCAGGCAGATCAGGGTGAGTAGGATCAACCCTGCTGCCCCAATGGCATTTTTGATCAGAAGAGCGCTCCCCAAAACCACCTCCGTGACCCCGCTGAAAATATTTCCCACACCCGGAATTGCACCTGCTGTCTTGTTCATCACAGTAGTTTTGAGTGCGTCCACAGCGGGTAGGATCAGACTTTGGACTGCCTGAAAACCGATTGCTGCTGCCACCAATGTCTTTAGCGTCCACTCCACAAAGGTTTTCAGAAGCTCTGCCATTTTGGAGAGATACTCCTCCTTTGTGAGATAGTTCAGCATTGAGAACAGCACAAACAGATTAACTGCCGGCAGCACCAGGTACTTGAGCACCCACTGAATCACTGTGATCAGGATCAGTGTCAGCTCATAAAAACCGGCTCCTGAGATGGAACCTGAGGCAAAGGCTGCAGCCAGAAAGTAGGAGGGAATCAACAGCTTCATAAATGTCAGGATGTGGTTCAAAGTATCCGTGGTCATAGAGCTCATGCTGTAGAATGCTTTCATCAGCATGGTAAAAAGCAGCAGATACATCATATAAAAGCTCACGTCCGCCACCTGACTCTTCTCAAACACATTGGCAAAATTTGTAAAAACGGCAGCTACAATGATCAAAATCAAGATATGTACTGCCGTATCCTTGTGCTGTTCCAGTTCAGAGAAAAGCGCGTTTTTGGCCAGATCTCCTACCGCCCCGGCCGACAGAGGTATTTCTCCCTTTACCAGCTGCTTCACCGCCTCCGTAAAGCTAAAGGACTTGTCCTCCAAAAGCTCCTCCAGAGTATCGTCAATCTCATCCAGCCCCAGCTCCCCCATAAAGCTGTCTGTAAACTCATCCTCAGCAGCCTGCACCTGTATTTTACAAAGGCCTGACCCAATAATCATCAAAACCAGCACCAACAACCTTATTCTTTTCACGGATCACCTCTACATCAGAAACTCATTGATGGTATCCAGAAGCGCTAAAATCACGGGGGTGCTGATTGCCAGTATGGATATCTTTCCAAAAAACTCAATCTGCCCTGCAATGGCAGAGTACCCTGCGTCTTTACAGAGGTTGGACGAAAAATCAGCGATGTATGTGATCCCCACTATCTTCATGAGGGATGTCAGGTATGAATCTTTCAGGCTGATGTAGTCCCGCAGGGTCTGGAGCGTATCTGTCATAAAGGACAGCTTGTTCAGTGCATAAAAGAAGATCAGCAAACAGGTTGCCATACTGATATACACACAAAACTGCGGTTTTACCTCTTTAATCAAAAGTGCAGTTAATATGCCCGTCAGTCCCAGGATCGCAATTTTCAGCATAGTATTTCCCCCTTACAGTGAAAATAGGCTTTTTATGCTCTCAAACAATTGATTAATATAGGGAAGTATCCAGAAGAGTACCAATATCAGTCCTGCCAGGCTTGCCAAAAAAGCGTGTTCCTCTCTTCCGCTCTGTTTCAGTACCTGGCTCAACACTGAGACCAGAATACCCACAGCCGCTATTTTAAAGATCAGATTTACACTCATGCCCATCTCCCTTCCCTAAATAAAGATAATGGCCAGAAACAGTCCGCCCATCAGCCCCAGATAACGGCAGAGCTTTGCTTTCCCCGCAAAAGCCTCCGCCGCCCTTTTATAGGAATCCTCCAGCTGGTTCTGGTAAAGCGCGAGAGCATTCAGCTGCATCTGCGCATCCAGATACCCCAACTGCTCGCCCAGTCTCTTCAGTTGTTCCAGGTCCTCCGTAGCCAGAGCCGTATCCCTTAAGTCCTGCTCTACATGCTGTGTGAAGATTTCCTGCACCGTATCCCCCCGGAACTCTTCCATATGTTCCGCCATGTTTTCTAAAAAAGCACCAAAGGGCTCGCAGATGCGCCCGGCCACATGCCTGAAGCACTCGGAGAGTGTAGAGTTGGCACACCGGATTTCCCCCTCCAGCATTCCCACCATTCTCCTCATCTCTCTCAATTGTACAAGGCGTTTTTCCATCTCCCAGCTCACAGCCAGTCCTACGGCAGTGGAGCCTGCGATTACCAGTCCTATACCCAGCCACCGGATCATCCGCCCCGCCTCCCCTCATAGAGGATACTTCCCCTTTCGTCCATGATTTCCCGCACACTCCCCACACCCCCTTGGTTATGTAGGACAATGTAACGCTCAAAAACCCTCTCCTTCACCAGCTTCTGAAGCAGCGGTTTGCGCCTGATATCCTCCATATCACATCCATGAACGGTGGCTATCAGCTTGCACCCGCAGTTTACCACCGTCTCAATGGCATGGATGTCCTCATAATCCCCGATCTCATCCACTGCAATCACTCTGGGGGACATGGAACGGACCAGCATCATCATGCCCGCTGCCTTGGGACAGCAGTCCAGCAGATCCGTGCGCATCCCCAGGTCATTTTGGGGAACTCCCAGGTAGGCCCCGCCGATCTCGGAGCGCTCATCCACAACCCCCACAGTTTTTCCCGAACAGTATTTGCCCCCATTGGAGATCTGCCGGATCAGGTCCCTTAAAAGGGTTGTCTTGCCGCAGCGGGGCGGGGAAATGATCAGAGTGTGGCACACCTCCCCTTCCTTTACCACATAGGGTATCACCGGGTCCGCGCAGCCCTTTACCTGGTGGGAAAGCCTTACGTTCAAAAAAGAGATATACTTCACATTTCGGACCCTCTCCCCATCCATGATGATGCGGCCCGCCACCCCAACCCTATGGCCTCCCTGAATCGTGAGAAATCCCTGGCGCAACTCCTCCTCATAGGCATACATGGAATAATTGGCAATATATTCCATTGTCTCCAGCAGTTCCTTTTTGCTCACAATGTATCCGCTTGTCTCACTGTTTTTCAACTCTCCGCCCTCTGTGACAAAGTATTCTCTTCCCCGGTAGGTAAGCATCATGGGCCTTCCTACCCTCAGCCTGATCTCCTGTACCTGTCCAAAGTCAGCACAGATCTTTGACAATATGGTTCTTATATTCATAGAAAAGATTTTTATAAACTCGTCCTTTTCCTTCATGGCCTCACCCCTTTTACACAATATATGTGAGGTCCTTCCTTTTATGATAGGAAATTCCAAAGGACTTTTCCGGGAAAGAACAAAGAATGTACCTTGGCTGGGAAATGGAATTTTTTATTATACAAAAAAAGCACTGCCCAGGCTTTTCTCTGCCCGGCAATGCTCTTGACTAATACGAAACACAAAAAGAACGGATATGCAGTTTTTTATCAGTTTCACAGTTTTCTCATCTATAAGATTCTCTACTGGATAAAAATATTGTTTCTTATAATAGCTGTTCCATTTTCCTCATTTCATCGAACTTCCAATGACTTTTTCCATCTTCAATAATTACTCTTCATTATAATAAATACTTTCATCTAAATGATTTCTTTTTTATAATCTACTCTTCATTACTGCAATGACCAGTTTCATTTATTTGTCTGATTACTTTACTTTAATGGTTTTAGCTAATTATAACAATTATTTTTATTTCGTCAGATCGTCTCATTCATGGAACCTTTCTGTTACTTACAGATTTCACTCACATATCCGTTCCTAATGGACTTCAATCATTCTGTACCTCTTCCTTGTCTCTGTGCTATACAAAAACAACTCAATTTAAGTTTTTGGTGGTCCATACCTCTCTTTCTCAGATTTCGTTGCTTATTTTTTCATTCACCTTCCTAAACACTTGTTTCAATCCGCTCTTAATTATTTAATAGAGCACGACTTTATCAACTGATCATGTTGAATTTGAATGATTTCTTTAGTATCCCACTGGACTGTCCTCCTTATGTTTCTTTCCCAAGTTTTCTTTTAACTTATCTCTTTCTCTTTTGTTGTTTTCATTATATCTCTATATAGCTGTTTTGTCAAGTATTAATTTGATTATTTTTTCGATATTCATAAATTTTCAGAATATTTTTTTATTTTCAGACTATTGGTCTTTTTATTTCACCCATCACTGCCTTCTTCATTACATGCAATATTCTCCTTACTGATCACCCTCTTAAGATGCACAAAACAACGTTTTCCCCTTTACATATTGCTTTTTATATCACAAACTTATATAATAATGATGTTGTAATTAAAACATATTGTAACTATTCCGTACCTACACAATTGCATGCAAAAATCCATTTAAAATCACCTTCGTTGACGGAATTTTTGCACTCCTGAATCATTTTCTTACGGTCAGCGCAATAGATCAGCAGACCTGTTGCATAGTTACAAGATTTTTTAAAAAATTTTGGAATATAAAAAAGTAGACATAGAAAGAGGTAGACATATGAAAAGAAAAGTTGTGATTGCATTGGGACACAGAGCTTTGGGCACTACATTTCCGGAGCAGAAGGTTGCTGTGAAGCGGTCTGCCGAGGTGCTTGCCGACATGGCAGCGGAAGGCTGCCAGTTAATCATTACACACAGCAATGCGCCCCAGGTGGGCATGATCCACACTGCCATGAATGAATTTGGACGTGCACATCAGGACTACACGGTAGCTCCCATGTCTGTTTGCTCTGCCATGAGCCAGGGCTATATTGGCTATGACCTGCAGAACGCACTGCGCTCTGCGCTTCTCAAGCGCGGCATCTGCAAGCCGGTGAGCACGGTACTCACCCAGGTCCTGGTAGATCCCTACGATGAAGCTTTTTACAAGCCGGTGAAAATAATCGGACGCTATATGACTCCCGAGGAAGCCGAGGAGGAAGAGAAGAAGGGAAACTATGTGGTGGAGGAACCTGGCAAAGGCTTCCGACGCATTGTGGCCGCTCCAAAGCCCAGGGATATCATAGAAATTGATGCCATCAGGGCCCTGGTGGATGCCGGACAGATGGTCATTGCCTGTGGCGGAGGCGGTATTCCGGTTCTCCGTCAGGGAAGTGAGCTTAAAGGCGCCAGCGCCATCATTGAAAAAGATTACGCCAGCGGTAAACTGGCTGAATTGTTGGAAGCTGATATTCTGATGATCCTCACCAATGACGAGAAGGTGTGTCTGGACCACACCTCCTCCTCCCCGAGACCACTTGACCTGCTCGACACAGATACGGCGGAGGTATACATCCAGGAGGGACAGTTCGGCGAAACTGCCATGCTTCCCAAGATAAGAGCCTCCGTGGATTTCATAAAAGCAGGCCAGGGCAAACAGGCCATCATCACAAATCTGGAACACGCTCTGGAGGCCCTGGAGGGCAAGTCAGGCACCATAATTCGTTAATGCTACGGCGGCAGGTACACAGCTTGAGACTTGCCGCCCTTTTCTCCCTCTAATACCTCATGGCCTCCAGCGCAGACACCTTCACAGCCTTGTTGGCAGGGTAATATCCTGCTGCAATGCCCATGAAAATGGAAAAAACGATGGCAAACCCAATGAGCCACAGCGGAATTACAGACAGAGGACTGCCCTCCTGAGCGGACAAATTCATACCAAAGGAAATCCAGATACTAATGATGCTGCCCACGGTCCCACCCATCAATCCAATCATTCCCGCCTCCAGCAGGAATTCCCTGCGAATATCTTTCACATAACATCCCAGCGACTTCATAATGCCAATTTCCTTTGTCCTTTCCGTGATGGACATTATCATTGTATTGGCAATACCGATGGCTGCCACTAACAGGGAGATGGCCCCCAGCCCTCCAAACATCAGTTGTTTCTGACGCGCCTCCTTTTCCATAGGCTTTCGAATGCTCTCCATGGAACTGGTCTGATACCCCATGCCCTGAAGGGTTTCCTCCACCTGAGCCACATGTCCTATGTCATCCACCTGGATAATCACCTGCGTGTACTCCTTTGAAACCTTCTTGCCTGAGATTTTGGCAATCTCCTTTTGCAGACTTTGCAGATCCCCCAGGCGCATGATGATTCCATATACCGTCTCCTCCCCTTTGCCAAAATCATCTTCTACCTTGCCTACAATACTTAGCTGGACCAGTACCTGACGTTTGCTCTCTGCGGCACTCTGGCCGCCATTTTCTTCCCCAGGTTCTCCCCCTCCAAAGGATGATGCGCTGTCTTTTGCCCCTTTTACAATCTGTACCTTTTCTTGAAATACATTCACATAGGGCTTGGCGTCCGGGTTACTCCAGAAATCCACCATATTCTTTCCCTCTGGCTTCTTTTTGTCTTGGAAAGCAAAGGCAAATTCTTTTCCTATTATGGCTTCATAACTTCTGTCCCCAGGAAACCGCCCTTCCAAAAGCTTATATCCGATTTTTTCGAAAGCTTCATCCGGAATCCCGATCACGGTAATGCCCTCTGCCTGATACCGGTCATCCTTTCCCACTGTTATCTGCAAGTCATCCAGGGGCAGACCCGCCTTTGGCGCTGCCAATGTCACATGCTTCAGTCCCGAGGCAGCTTCCACCATTGCGGCGTCCAGTTTTGCCCTGTCTTTCTGGCTGCCGCCGGCAGGCAGAACGGTAATGGTGGACAAATCCCCCATCTCCTGAAGCATCCTTTCCTGAGACTCCTTCATTCCAAGCCCAATCGAAATCATGATCACAATGGAACAGCACCCGATGACTACTCCTGAAACAGTGAGCAGGGTTCTCCCTTTCCTTCTCTTTAAATTTTGAAGACACATTCTAATCAGATCTTTTGTTCTCATCTAAAAGTCATCCTCCAGTTCTTCCAATAACTTTGTCTCTCTTGCTGACTTTCTCTTCCTGTGCCAAAAGAAGCCTCCCAGGACAATGGCAATGATTCCAATGGCTGCCGCTGCCCAGCCCCATACACCCGGATTTTGGCTGTTTTCAACCTCCCCTTGTGCTCCATAGTCCATTCCCTCCCCCTGTATTCCCATCATATTGCCTCCCATGGCATACTCATCCGATGGCTCCAGCGCCTCCAGTTCCACCTTTTTTTCAATCTGCTGCTGTTTTCCGTCAGAGTCCTCGTATGTGATGGTGACAATGGCTGTCTGCTTTCCCAACTCATGGGGTGTCACCAGAAAATCAATGGTTCCGCTGGCACCGGATTCAAAATTCCCCAAATACTTATAACGCTCCTCAGCTTCCATCCCCGTCTCCAACTTGGCTTCCACATTTGAAATGGTACCCTTTCCTTTATTCACATATGGCAGGCTGATGGTCGCTTCCGAGTCCTGGTGAACTTCTCCGTCCGGCTTTGCCTCGCTTATCAGAAAACGGTCCGGCTGTGAGAAGGGCAGACCCAGCTTTTGGGACGCGGTTGCCTGGCTTCGCGTCTTTTTCACAACATATTCATACTTTAAATTCAGATCGATCTTTGCATCCTCGGGTTTTCCGTTGGCCAGGGCTTTCAGGGAAATCACCTCTGTCACAGAACCCCCCGCAGGTATTTTGTCTATGTAGAAGGTGTTCGTCCCGTCAGCCAGGGAAAGCGCTTCCCCTAGATCCAGGGATAGGATCATATTCTCCACCGCAGTACCGCAACTGGTATTTTTCAACTCCAGCTTCAATGTAAAATCCTTGCCCGCTGTGACCTTTTTTCCATACTCAAACTTGCTGATAATAACATTCGGAGTGGGAACGTCTATCTCCTTTATGTCTCCACCATCCGAGGGGCTGTCGCCGCCTCCCCCATAACTTCCCCCATCGGTTTCTCCTCCCCCAGTATTTGGTCCATCCCCCTTTGGCTGTGCTGTTTTCTCTTTTCCCGTGTTTGTGGGTATAATGATCTGCTCATCCTTCTGCCCGTGCACGATTCCAGAGGGAGTGTCATAGTCGTAGCGAACCTTCACACGCAGGGTCTGCGCTGAGGAGGACACGGTTTTCTCTGTTTTCAGCTTAACGGAACACTCCACAGTCTTCCCTCCTGAAATATCCCCTGGTAAAATGGTTGCAGATGACTCCTGCAGCACCATCTCCTTTGTTCCCTCCAGAGAGATCTCTACATTTTTCAGCGGATAGCTCTGCCTGGAATTGTCCAGAGTAAGGATAACCTGAAATTTATCTCCCGGCATTATCTTTTGCTCCATTTTTCTTCTTCCCACTTTTAGCACGGGCTCCAAAACCTGTTTGACTGTCTCTTTTTCCGCATCCTGGGGCTTTTGGGTTTCCTTTTCCTTTTGATCCTGCTCATTTTTGCCCGGTGTGTCCGTGCTGTCCTTCTCTCCCTTGGACTGTCCGGACTCTTTATTCTCATTCTCGTTTTCCTCACTGGCTGCCTGAACCGGATTCCCCTGCTCCTGAGCCGCCTTCACGGTGATACCCTGTATCCCTGTACAGGAGACCACAAATAAGATTGCCGGTATAAGTATGCGTCTTTTCACTGTTCCTCCTCCGTTCTCCTATGTATTTGTTCCTTTTTATCTGTTCTCCTCACTTTGTGGTCATCCACAATCTCCCCGTCTATCAGCTTGACAATCCGGTCCGCATAGCCTGCCATCTCAGGGTCATGGGTCACGAGTACCAATGTCTGCCTGTGTTTTCTGGCAATTTCCAACATCATGGCCATGATCTCTTTTGTGGTCCTTGTATCCAGATTTCCTGTGGGTTCATCGGCAAATACCACCTCCGGATGTGCCGCAAACGCTCTGGCAATTCCCACCCTCTGCTGCTGTCCTCCGGACATCTGTGTTGGATAATGGGACATTCTATTCCCCTGCCCCACCTTTTTCAATATCTGAGCAGCCTGCCGGTTCCTGCTTTTCTCTTCTACTCCCCGAAACATCAGGGGAAGCGCCACATTCTCCCCAGCCGTCAGGTAGGGAAGCAGATTGTAGGCCTGAAAGATAAATCCCAAATGCTGCTGCCGGAATGCTGCCATCTGGTTTTCATTCATCCCCGTCACAGGTGTCTGGTTGATGATAATCTCCCCCTGGTGGGTTTCTCCAATCCTGCCAGTAAGTTTAGCAGAGTGCTCTTTCCTGACCCAGATGTGCCGAAAATGCAGCATACCTCCCCCTCCTCTATGGTGACGTTAATATTATTCAGGGCCACAATTTTTTCTTCTCCCACCCTGTATACCTTCCGTATATTTTTCACTTGAATCATCGCTTTCATCGTGTCCTCCTTTACTCCTGCAACGATACAGTAAAAATCCAAAGAAATGCCATATAGATTTGTGAAGAATTATGAAGTTGGATGCTTTCTGTAGAAAGGGCAGCCTATTTATGATAAAATTTTTGTGAAGTAAACACACAGCCCTTTTGCCCGCAAGTTAAATTTGAATATAGGTTAGGAGTGCATGGCGTATGGAAAATATAAAGAGAAAAATATTAATCGCAGATGATGACAGCGCGATCCGGGAAGTCATCCGGATTCTGCTGGAAAGCGAAGGCTATGATATCGTGGAAGCTGCCAATGGGGAGGAAGCAGTCAAGCGAATGGATAATACTATCGACCTAGTGATACTGGATGTTATGATGCCGGGTTGTTCGGGCATCACCGCTTGTACACATATCCGCAGGGAATATCTGGCTCCCATACTTTTTTTGACAGCAAAATCCACTGACACGGATAAGGTGATCGGATTTTCCGAGTCTGTGAAAGTTTTTCTGTAAATAAAGATTCTAAGGGTCTTCTATGATAAAATAAAATCATAGGAGGCCTTTTATTATGGCAAAAAGAGAAAAGAAACCAGTACACAGAGTACAAATGACAGAAGGAAAACGCAACATCATCCATCAGCTCTTGGAGGAGTATGACATTGAGTCTGCACAGGATATTCAGGATGCACTCAAAGATTTACTTGGCGGAACCATCAAGGAAATGATGGAAGCTGAAATGGATGACCACCTTGGATACGAAAAATCCGAGCGTTCAGACAGTGATGATTATCGTAATGGCTACAAATCCAAACGTGTTAACAGCAGCTATGGCTGCATGGATATCGATGTTCCTCAGGATCGTAAGTCAACCTTTGAACCTCAGGTTGTAAGAAAACGCCAGAAGGATATCTCTGATATTGATCAGAAAATCATCTCCATGTATGCAAAAGGAATGACTACCCGACAAATATCTGAAACGATGGAGGATATTTATGGTTTTGAAGCATCAGAAGGATTTATTTCAGATGTAACAGATAAGATTCTTCCACAGATTGAAGACTGGCAGAACCGTCCATTGGATGAGATTTATCCAATCCTGTACATAGATGCCATTCATTATTCTGTCCGGGATAATGGCGTGATTCGAAAATTAGCCGCATACGTTATTCTTGGGATCAACACAGAAGGAAAGAAGGAAGTTCTGACAATCAATGTCGGAGATAATGAAAGTTCTAAGTATTGGCTCTCTGTGCTGAATGAACTAAAAAATCGTGGAGTAAAAGATATCCTCATCATCTGTGCCGATGGGCTTAGCGGAATCAAAGAAGCTATTGCTGCTGCATTCCCTAAAACAGAATACCAGCGTTGCATTGTCCATCAGGTTAGAAATACTCTAAAATACGTACCTGACAAAGACCGTAAAGCATTTGCAACAGACCTTAAAACCATCTACCATGCACCAGATGAGAAGAAAGCGCTGGAAGCCCAGGAACGGGTCAGCGAAAAATGGACACCTAAATATCCCAATTCCATGAAACGCTGGAGTGATAACTTGGAGGCCATATCCCCGATTTTTAAGTTTTCTTCACAGGTTAGAAAGGTCATTTACACGACGAATGCGATTGAAAGCCTGAACGGCACCTATCGCAAGCTGAATCGTCAGAGAAGTGTATTTCCGAGCGATACCGCTCTGTTAAAAGCACTTTATCTGTCCACATTTGAAGCCACGAAGCGTTGGACAACAACAATTCGGAACTGGGCTCAGGTCTATGGGGAACTGAGTATCATGTATTCGGACCGACTGCCAGAATAAGAAGTACAGTCCTGAAAAAGGCGGGAATCACTCGCCTTCTCTTGACATGCAAGGATATCTAAAGTATATATAAAACAAGAGCTGGAAGCTAATTCCTTAACTTACCAGCTCAAACTTATCATAGAAGAACTGTATTTACAGACTTTTCTTCACACACTCGATTTTCCGTGGGGGGAGACGACTATCTGAGCAAACCTTTTTCCTACACGGAACTGCTCTCCAGAGTCAAGGCTCTGATCCGCCGCTACCACGTCTACAACCAATCCAGCTCCTCCCAGGACCCCTGTATACATATTCAAAATCTGAGCATTGATACGGATACCCATCAAATTTTGAGAGATGACGAAGAAATCTTTTTGACGGATATTGAATATCAGATTTTCCATTTGCTGGCCACCAACCGGAATAAAATCTTCTCTGTCCAAAATATCTATGAGAGCGTGTGGAATGAGCCATATTTCTCCACCTCCAACAACACGGTCACGGTACACATTCGAAATATACGCAAAAAATTGGAGCCGGATGTACAAAACCCAAGGTATATCCAGAACGTATGGGGAAGGGGGTACCGCATTGTCTAAAATAAAAAAACTGCTGACAAAAAGCCTTGCTATGGAACTGCTCTTTTCTGTAATATTTTCACTGGTCTTTGCCTATTTCTCCTATCATGTCTCCCAGGATATTGGTTATAACTATTTGGACAATAAATATAACAGCGATGACTTCATGCTCTATAAAGAAAAAAAGCTTCAAACAGAGCTTCAGAAATACATTGACCAGGAATCCATTCGCTCACAAAACATTCAGCTGCTGAAGGACTGGGCCTCAGAGCAAAAATCCACACTGACACTCTATTACAATCATCAGCTCATGCTGGATTCAGAGGGTGAAACCATTTACGACACTTCTTCCGCCACCGACTCCGCCCAGGATACGATGATAGATTATTCCCTGAACATGTATCCGGATGAATATCTGCTGGAGGGCATGCGAAGCTACACTGTTACTCTGACAGACTCTAAAGAGATGAAGGCAGCTTTTTATTATTATGGCTATTACACCTATTATTCACTGGTGCACAATGCTGCCCTCACCATTGGGATTGTTGTATTTTTGATTCTATTTCTTCTCTTCATACAGAAGAAAGTGAAATACATACACCATCTGTCAGACGATCTATATATTTTGGAGGGCGGAAATCTGGAATACGAAGTGTTTGAGAAGGGCAATGATGAGCTTTACCTCTTGGCCAATGGCATCAATAAGATGCGCGTATCTATCCTCAGGAAGCAAGAGAGAGAAAATTACAACCGGGACGCTAACCAGAAACTGGTCACCGCCCTCTCCCACGACATCCGCACCCCCCTCACATCCCTGATCGGGTATTTAGAGCTGCTGCGACTGCACCGGTACAAGGATGAGGAACAGCTCACCCATTTTTTGGAGACATCGATTCAGAAATCCTATCAGATCAAGGACCTGTCCGACAAACTGTTTGAGTATTTTATTGTGTCTGAAAAGACAGAGGACTCCTATAACAAGGAACCCATTCCCACCAATGTGCTCCTGGACAGCCTTGCGGACAATCAGCTGTTTGATCTGGAAAATTCCGGTTTTGAGGTGCAGAATAACTTTGACCAGGAGGTTTTCTCCAAAACCTGCCTGATTGACATTGAATTTATACAGAGAGTGCTGGACAATCTTTTGTCCAACATTAAAAAATACGCAGACCCCTCCTTTCCTGTGAAAGTGGAGGCGCACGAAGGAGCCGGGAAGTTCCTCCTCCGGTTTCACAACATCCCTTCTCTCCTTCGTGACAATGTGGAGAGCACCGGGATCGGCATCAAGACCTGTGAGAAAATCATGCGGGAACACGGAGGCGATTTCCGTTTTTCGCAGGAAGAGGAGACCTTTATCAGCACCTTGACCCTCCCTGTTCTTTAACAGACCCCGTTACTCACTGCTTCTTTTTATTCCGCTGTAACATTGCCATTATATAGGCAATACACAATTATCTTTTTATTTGTAATAATAAAAACAGACAAAAGACAAAGCAGACGCAAAAGTACAAAAGATAAAGTGAGAATAAAAATGATAAGGTACAATAAAATATGGGATCTACTGAAGGAGCGAGAAATTAGTCAATACAAATTGATTAATTGCTTCGGATTGAGCAGAGGACAGCTGGATCGGCTGAAGAAGAACGAAAATGTAACCTTACATACCATTGATGTGTTGTGCAATATACTGGAGTGCAATCCAGAAGACATTTTAACGCATACAAAAGATGGTAACAATCATTTTTAAGGCGGATAGCAAAGAACGTGCTTCTCCAAAAAGTTTACAGGCAGCATACTGACCAAAATCAGATGCTGCCTGTAAACTTTAGAAAGGTGTTCCCGCCATGTCATAAGGCGTCACCTGATATACGTAATAATTCAGCCAGTTAGTATACAAATTGTTGGCGTGGGCCCTCCACATCAACAGCGGCTTGTTGCTGCAATCATTATCCTTATAATAATTCTTGGGAAGCTGAATGTCCATTCCCTTTTCCGTATCCCTTCTATATTCCCCGTCCAGGGTAATCCGGTCGTATTCCGGGTGGCCCATGACAAATATCTGCCTTCCGCCCTTGGCCATACCCAGAAAGAATCCCGCCTCTTCAGACTCCGCAAGTATGGTGATGCTCTCGCACGCCCTGATATCCTCCAGGGGGACTTCCGTATGTCTGGAGTGGGGCGCTAAGAACACATCGTCAAACCCTCTTACCAGAGGAATTTTTCGATTCAGCACCCTATGCCAGAAAAGTCCGAACATCTTCTCAGGCAGGGCTTTCTTTTGCAGTCCGTAGTGATGATAGAGTCCCGCCTGAGCAGCCCAGCACAGATAAATGGTGGAGGTAACGTTTTGGTCGCTCCAGTTCATAATGGTCACCAATTCCTCCCAGTAATCCACTTCCTCAAACTCCATGTTCTCCACAGGTGCTCCTGTGATAATCATGCCGTCAAACTTTTTGTCCTTTATCTGGTCAAAAGTCAAATAAAACTTATTGAGATGGCTGGTGGAAGTATTTTTCGACTCATGGCTGCTCATGGTCATGAAAGTCACATCCACCTGCAGTGGTGTGTTGGACAGGGATCGCAGCAGCTGAAGCTCTGTCTCCTCCTTCAGGGGCATCAAGTTTAAAATCAGAATCTGAATCGGGCGTATATCCTGATGGACAGCCCGGTTCTCATCCATGACAAATATATTCTCTCTCTCCAGAATTTCTTTTGCGGGCAGTTCCGCCTGAACCTTAATAGGCATACTCTCACCTTCCCTTTTCCATTTACTGTAAATCCACAGATGCCAAGTCATTGTGATTTATACAGTATATCACACAGTCGGCGTATTTCGAAAGTCTAATTTCACAGTACATCTGTCCGCTTAACATGGACGTTACGGTTCCATCCGTGATCAGCGGCACCTAGATATTTTGCTACATCAGAGGAGCAAACAGCCGCAATACTTTGCCTGCTATCCGGTTAAACAGGGGCTGCTTCTTGTAATCCTCCTGGCTCATTTGCTGACACTGCCTGAGCGTATCCTGGAAGTCTTTCTCAATTTTGGGAATCTCCGAATTTTTGTACATATAGGCTGCACACTCAAAATGCAGATAAAGGCTGCGGTAATCCAGGTTTATGGTTCCCACCACTGCTTTCCTGTCATCGGATGTGAACACTTTCGCATGTACAAAGCCAGGAATGAACTCGTAAATCTGTACTCCGGCATCCAGCAGCTCATTATAATAGGTCTTAGCCAGTACAAAAGCGTACCATTTATCCGGAATATGGGGCATGATAATAATAACCTCCACCCCTCTCTTGGCTGCGTATGTGAGGGCAGTGATCATATCATGATCAGGGATCAGATAGGGTGTCATGATATGTACATATTTTTTTGCAGTATACAAGATATCCATATATACCTGCTCCCCCACCAGCTCTCCATCCAGAGGGCTGTCCCCGTAAGGCATCACAAACCCGTCTCCCGGCTGGGGCAGCCTGGTCTGAGGCACATTCAGATACCGGTCGAAGTTCTCCTTTTTGGAGTCTTTTTCCACATTCCACATCTCCAGAAACATAAGTGTAAAGCTCTTCACTGAGTCCCCTTTGATCATCACAGCCGTATCCTTCCAGTATCCAAAACGCTCCTTGCGGTCAATGTACTCATCCGCCAGATTAATCCCCCCGGTAAAGGCTGTATGGCCGTCGATCACCACTATCTTCCGGTGGTCTCTGTTGTTTTGGTGAGTGGAAAGTGCCGGATATACCGGGGAAAACATATGACACTTAATTCCCATAGCCTCAAGCTTTTTGGGGTATTTGAAGGGCATCATAGCCAGAGAGCACATGCCGTCATACATGAAACGTACCTCCACTCCCTCACTCACTTTTCTTTTTAAAACCTCCAGAATTGTATCCCACATATATCCTTTGGATACAATAAAATACTCCATAAATATAAAATTTCTAGCTGCCCCCAGCTCCGTTAAAAGATCAGCGAATTTATCCTTCCCACAGGGAAAATATTTGACGGATGAGTTTTGATAAGTAGGAAATCCTCCGCTCTTATAGACATATCTGGCCAGATTGCCCACCTCGTTGCTCTCTCTCTCCAGATTCAGGGCGACCACCTCACTCTGAGTCCAATAAGGCTTCGTGGTGGCATGCATGGTCTGCAGCTTCCGGTTTATCCATTTAGTACCAGGCTGCAGCTCCACAAACAGGTAGAGGAGGGCTCCGAATACCGGGGAAGCCAAGATCAGTATGATCCACACAAGTTTAAAACCCGGATCACCTGACTTGTTTATGATATGAACCACCAAAAGGATTCCCAAAACAGTCAGAACCGTATTCAAAAAGTAAACATACTCATTTAACAATCCGTATCCCACAAACAGCAGAGCTATCTGCAAAAGCAGAAGAACAATCACCACAACTGTCCTCCCAAAGAGAATTCCGAAAAATCCCTTACGCCCTTTTTCCAGTGTCTGGCTCTCATCCAGCTTCTGCCTGATTTTTTGTTTTTTCTCTTCGTACATAACTTACCCCAGCATTTCTATAAATTTATCTTCAGATATAATTGGCACTCCCAGCTCTTTCGCTTTTTTATTTTTTGATGAGCCAGAGGCTGTGTCATTGTTGATCAGATAATTAGTCTTGGAAGTCACAGATCCTGTTACTCTTCCACCCCTCTCCTCAATCGCTGCCTTTACCGCATTTCTGTTGGCAAAGTGGTTCACACTTCCGGTAATGACAAAGTTCATACCCTCAAAGATCGGTTTGACTCCCTCTGTCTTCGGAATCTCTATACTCAGCTCCGAAAGCAGCCGGTCCAACGCGTCCGCATTCTTTTTCGATGCAAAATAGTCCGCCACCGTCTTTCCGATAATGGGTCCGATACCGTCCACTGCTGCCAGCTCCTCCGCATCCGCGCTTCTGATTTTTACAAGATCATAGTCAAATGCTTTGCAGATCATCTTGGCGTTGGCCACACCAATATTGGGAATTCCCAGGCTGTAGAGAAGTCTAGGCTGTGTGGTATTTCTGGATTTCTCAATACTGGCCGCAAGGTTTTCATAGGACTTTTCACCAAATCCCTCCATGGAAACGATTTCCTCCCTGTGCTGGCTCAGGTGAAAGATGTCTGCAAACTCCCTGATAAATCCTCTGGCAATAAACTTTTCCAATGTGGCCTCTGAAAGCCCCTCAATGTTTATAGCATTTCTACTGACGAACAGGGTAAATGATTTGATCCGTTTGGCCTGGCATTCGCTGTTTATGCACACAAGGGTTTCCACATCGTTCACAGCCTGGATCTGTGTAGGTCCCCCGCAGACGGGACAGTGCTCCGGAACCTTTACGCTGTTGCTCCTGGTCAGATTCTCCGCGATCTGAGGAATAATCATGTTGGCCTTGTAAACTTGTATATTGTCCCCGATCCCAAGCTCTAGAGATTTCATTATGCTTAAATTGTGGACACTTGCCCTGCTCACGGTTGTCCCCTCCAGTTCAACAGGCTCAAAGATCGCGACAGGGTTAATAAGCCCTGTCCTGGAGGGACTCCACTCAATCTCCAGCAGATGTGTATCCCTGATCTCGTCCGCCCACTTAAATGCAAAAGAGTCTCTGGGAAACTTTGCGGTATTGCCAAGTGAACGTCCGTATTCGATATCGTCATAAAGCGCTACCAGGCCATCGGAGGGGATGTCATTCTTCTTAACCGCATTTGCAAACCAGGCCACAGTTTCCTCCAGATTGTCCGCGGTAACCTCCCGATACTCCACAACCGCAAATCCCTGACTTTTCAGCCACTCAAACTGAGCCTTCCTGGAATTCTGGAACTCCACGCCTTCTGCCTGTACCAGGGAAAAAGCATAGAACCGAACCCTTCTCTTGGCTGTGATCTCGTTGTTAAGCTGGCGTACAGAACCACTGCACAGGTTTCTGGGATTCTTATACTTGGCATCTACGTCCTCAATCTCCTCATTGATTTTTTTAAAATCACTGTAGGAAATCACTGCCTCTCCTCTGAGAACCAAATCCCCCTCATAGGGGATGGAGAGTGGGATGTTTTGGAACACTCTGGCGTTGTTGGTGACCACCTCTCCCACTTCCCCGTTTCCCCTGGTAACTGCTTTGGCCAGTGCACCGCCGCTGTAGGTAAGCACTACGGTCAGACCGTCCAGTTTCCACGACAACAGCGCCTTTTGTTCTCCAACAAAATCTTTCAGTACATCCACATCCTTGGTCTTGTCCAGGGACAGCATGGGACTGGCATGGCGTTCTTTGGGAAGCTCATCCACGGACTCATACCCCACTGCAGTTGTGGGACTGCCCGCCAAGACTACACCTGTCTTTTTCTCCAGCTGTGTAAGCTCATCATAAAGCCTGTCATACTCCAGATTGCTGATCAGCTCCCTGTCTTCCTGATAGTAAGCCTTTCCCGCTTTTGTAAGTATTTCTGTCAAGTCTCTCATTCTCTGAAGCTCTATATCCATTTCTTCCTCCATCACCGCTTTTTATATCTGGAATCACTGCTGGAACCCTTCATCATTTCATACAGTTCCTCTATCTCCTGATCCGTAAGGCTTCTCCATTTCCCAGGCTTTAAACCGCCCAGGCGGACATTCATGATTCTCACTCTTTTCAGTTTCACCACACGGCAGCCGCAGTATTCACACATGCGCCGTATCTGCCGGTTCAGTCCCTGAGTCAGAATGATCCGGAACCGGTCCCTGCCCAGCTTTTCCACACGGCAGGGTCGGGTGAACTGTCCCGCGACAGGAATCTTCCCCTCTGCCATCCGTTTTAAAAACGCATCGGTCACCGGCCTGTCCACCGTCACCTCATACTCTTTCTCGTGGTAATTTCCAGCGCGCATAATTTTATTTAAAATCTCCCCGTTGTTCGTCACAAGCAGAAGTCCCTCTGAGTCCTTGTCCAGCCTGCCAATCGGAAAGACCCTCTTTGGATAGGAAAGCATCTCCTCCACCGTTTCATCCCCCCACCGTTTGTCCGTAGTGCACACCACACCCACCGGCTTATTCACTGCCAGCAGAACCATCTCCTTCTCCCGGCTCAAAGGCTGCCCCTGGACTCGGATATCCTGCCCCGGCAATATCTTCATACCAGTCACAGCCGTCCCGCCGTCCACTGTCACCTTACCTGACTCTATCAACCGGTCTGCCTCACGCCTGGAACAGACACCCGCTTCACTCAAATATTTATTTAACCGCACTTGGCTGTTTCCATCCCTATGTGCAAACTCCTGCTGCATCCGGTTGCTCATCGTGCTATCCTTCCTCCATGTCTGCATTTCTCAATTATTCCCATAGAGTATAACACAAAAATACACTTTCGGCTACCATAAGCCTGAGGAACCACATCAGAGAAAAACAGCGGTCCCTGAGAACTTTTATCCCTCGGAACCGCCTTGCAAACGAACTATATATATGATTTCAGAATCCTGATATTCTCCTCCTCGAAATCCATGAATTCCTCTGCGATCTCATAGGCCATACGGCCAATCACATCATTCTCCTTCACTGTGGACATGAGATGGCGCAGCCGTCGGGCGTTTTCCTTAACCATCATGTCCGCCACATGCTCTGTACTCACATTCAGGGCAGTGCCCGCCTGTATGGATGCCCACCGCTTTGTCCTGTCCACAATACTGATGGGCTCTGGCATAACACCTGTCTCCAAGAGCTTATCCTCTGCCTTTTCCTGCAATCTGGAATACTTGGCTGCCTGGCGGTTTAAATCCAGGGCCAGCTCATCGTCGTACACTTTGCTGATCACAGTGTGAATGTCCAGAAGGGCTGATCTGCTCCCCTGGCTG
Source organism: Ruminococcus sp. 8Y-12 (assembly GCF_058119865.1). Taxonomy (NCBI): domain Bacteria; kingdom Bacillati; phylum Bacillota; class Clostridia; order Eubacteriales; family Oscillospiraceae; genus Ruminococcus; species Ruminococcus sp. 8Y-12. The sequence goes on from NZ_CM176623.1 coordinate 4,151,297, forward strand.
ATCTCCTCCAACACGTTCTGTTCCGATTGGGACAACATCGCCTTACCTCCTGCATACTTTTTCTTAGCATGTGGAGAAATGTAATTTTTATGCATGGGAATAGGGCGTTCTTTCCTGCACGGCAGAGATTTACAGGAATAAGAATGAACCAGGTCAATGATCATGACCTGGTTCTATCAATTTCTCAAACTTTTATTCTCCGGAATTCTGTACAGAGGAGAGATCCTCTGTCAAATAATCACTCTTTACATATCCAACTGCATCACCATAGCGAACCTCGGACCAGCCGTTGTCCAGCTTTTTAATGCGTGTCACTGTCTCTCCCACAGCCAGCATACCGAGTGGGTCAGCCGTCTCCACGGAATCGGATCTTACATAACACACATCCGTGGCTGCCACCTTCTTATTGGCTTCCACACCTGCCTCGTCGCTATTGGGAAGTACCGCCTCTGTTTCAGAAGCACCCAAAGCCTTCATTGTACTCTTCAGGTTTGGATCGGATTCTTCCGCTTCAGCATATCGCTTCTCTACATCTGCAAGAAGTGCAGCCACATCAGGTTCCGCGGAAGTCTTATTAATAAACGCCTCCACCTGCTCATCGCTATGTGGATCTGCCACATACAAGCTGCCATCATCATTTGTACAAATATATAGCAGACTCAAGCTTGGAGCCATGGTATCCACATCTATGATCTTACCATCATAACAAGCATAGACTACATATGAGCCCTCGACAGGTCCATTCTTCGAATAGACAGTCATATTGTTATAGCTTTCTACAAAATTGTTATCAAAAATTGCCTGCTGGGCATCTTCATCCAAAGACTCTACAATCTGCTTTAAGGTGTCGATGTCTTTGCTGACTACTGCAGTATAATATCTCTGCACCAAATCTAATATTGCAGCGTCATTCTGCACCAGAGGACTTGAGGTCTCTGACTCACTTTGCGTTTCTGTATCCACCACTACGGCAGGCTGCGAACTGCTTTCACTTCCCTTATCGGGAGTTTTCTCACCCATGTTGCCGATCAGCTTCACTGCAAAGACAGCCACTACAATGATTAGAATGACAGCTAAACCCAGTAAGATATATCTTAGATTATCAGATAGCCACTCTCTAAAATTATCCACTATGCTTACCTCCATTTTTACTATCTGTCTGAAATACTTTCGTATATAAAAAGAGCGCACCTGGAGGGATTCGAACCCCCGACACACGGTACCGGAAACCGTTGCTCTATCCCCTGAGCTACAAGTGCCTGTCTCTTTTCCAGAGGCCTGTAATCGATCAGTGCGTCCCACTTCAGGCCTTCAGACAAATATGTCCTTTGTCATTACTCCCACAAACAATACTTTTTGGGATAAACAACACAGTTATGATACCACAATCCAATTTAAAAGTCAAATAAAACGAAAATTTGCCTATCTTATGCACTTTTGAATCACGTTCTTACGGTATGCGCAGTAAATACGCACGCCTGCCTGAACTGTTACCTCTATAAGCTCAATCTATGACTTTTTCTTTCATAATAATATACTCGGTCCGAAAGAATTTCCTCCGGGAGTACCTGCGTGGTGTTAATTTCCCTTACCATGGCCTCCAAATCTTCCTGTCCGGCACCTGAGGATGCCGGCACAATAATCACCTCATGGACGCTGCTGGGCAGTACAAAGAAGTCGTCCTGAATCCGATCTCCTATCTCTGCTAAAATGCTGTCGTACAAAATACAGGCAGCTCCCAAATATTTTTTCACATTGGACAGCACAAACATGGGAACCTGCTCTTGCACTGCATCCTCCTTAAACACCAGCTCTTCCTCTGTAAAGCCATCCTTTAAAAGCTCTCCCATCCCCTGAAATTCATAGGGCAAAAGCTTCTGCGTATTATTTCTCCCTCTTTCAAATATTTCCTCCTGGCTCACATTCCACATTTCCAGATGGCTGTTGTAAATCAGGATCATGCCGTTCCCCAACTGTGGATTGTCCAGCATACAGTAATACACCACAGCCAGGTCCAGGCAGGGAAGATGGGGAACCCGTTTCAGAAGCTCCCTGTTCTTTTCATAGTTGACCAGCTTACAGACAATCCTGTCCTGCACTTTTTTAAAATCTGTATAAAACTCCGGATCTATGGGGACATGTACCTTTGTCTTTTCATAGACCTTCAGAATTTCTGCGGCAAGTTCCGGAAGCGATGCCCCTTCCTCATATGATTTGAAATAGTCCCCTACGTAGATCATGGGAGAGATACGCCTGTTTTCCTCAATGATAGAGAGTCCGTCCATCTCTATCCCATTGTTTTTTGTCACTCGGCGAAGTTCTACACGCACCGACTTCCCTGCCTGCTGCTGTACTTTTGTTTTTAAATTGCTAACAAACTCTTCGTACTTCAAAACATCCCTTCTTTCTCTGTATTTAGTTTTTTAGGTTGGATTTGTAGTGCGAATGCACCAGATAATTATGTTTCTTATTAGATTTTTATATCACTTATCATATCACATTATAGTGCGTTTTGCAAGTACATTTATAAAAAACTACTGAGTAAGCCTTTACTCTTACTGTACAGACTGCAGGAAAATGAAGCAAGGGGGCAAAACCCCATTTCGTAAATGATAGAAGAAAGGCAATTCCTCAGAGCAGGAACTGCCTTTTATAAGCTTGTACAAAAATATGATTGCCAAAAACGTATTTGCCCCTAGTCAAAAATAATCAATGCCATAAATATCAAATCTGTCTCACCAGTATTGACAAGTCCATGTCCATGATTATCTGGAGTAAAGGTCACATCCCCTGCTTTCACCGGCCCTACTACACCGTTGTCATCATAGTCACCCTCACCGGAAAGAATATAGTAGGTTTCGCTCTCCCCGTGGTGCTCATGGTATCCCAGAGAGCAGCCTGGTTCAATGGTTACCTCCGCGTAAAGTCCACATTTGCCGTTGAGCTCTTTTTCTTCTAAGAGATGTTTAATGGTGACATGCCCCTTGCCTCCGCACATGTTTTCAATTCTCTCTGTTTTCATTTCAAATTCCTCCTTGTTTTTATAAAAAAGCAGAAAGGTCCCAAAAACACTTTCGCCTTTGAAAACCTTTCTGTTTAAGTTAAGTATCGTAAATTGCAAAAATTTGTCAAACAGTACTTGACCTGTCTGTCTATTTTCTCCATTTCAGTGCATAATAACCATTTACTTTAGAACTCTTGGATGTCCGGTAAACTCTTATGTAGTAAGTTCCTTTCGGAAGCTTGCCTCCTTTTGTGGTCTGCAGTTTCATGGTTCTGGAATTATTGTACACAGACTCATAGGCATATCCTGTAAGTTTTATCCCTTTAGCAGGCGTCACCTTAACGGAAATGGAACCACTTGAAGCGCCCTGTATATCCAGATAAATCTTTGCAGGCTTTTTTAAAGTTATCTTGTAGTAATCCACTTTCTTTCCGGATTCACCAATCCCCATCACGCCATACGTTTTCTTCTTTTTCTTAAGTGATACTGCCTTCTTTAAAGAAGTACCGCTCTTTTCTTTGAAAGCTTTAAAATCATACGTTAGCACAAAAGCATCAGGTGTTTGCACCTTCAGCATATAGGTCCCTTTGTTCACCCCATAGAATGCTGAACTGGAGTAATCTGAATAGGCATTCACATAAGTGGAATCCAGTTCTTTTCCTCTGGAGTTGCAAAGTTTAACCGTCAGTCCTCTTGTGTAAGTGCTATAAGCCGTACTGTACTGTCCATACCCGGAAAATGCAAGCAGTCCGGAGGACTTTACCTTAATCTTGTAGTAATGTGTAATTGAATTGTCCTGGTCAAAGTTCGTATATACTTTTTTTGCAGTCATATTTGTATACTTATTTGCCGCAAATGTTGTCATTCCGAACAGCATTGCCATAACGCAGGCAATTACAGCGAGCCCCATCAGTTTGCTTAAAATTCTTGATTTCTCTTTCATTCGTTTCTCCCTTCTTGAGTCAGATTCTTTTTATAATTTTATCATACTTATGTATCACAGGCAATCATAACTTAGACAAATTTGGTTTTTTTGTTTCACATAAGGTATCTTCCTAAAAAATAAAAATTCCAGGCTCCAAAAGCCTGGAATCATATGCATCTTATACCCTGGAGAGATATTCCCCAGTTCTTGTATCAATCTTGATCTTATCTCCTGTGCTCACAAACAGAGGAACATACACGGTAGCACCTGTCTCCACAGTGGCAGGCTTGGTTGCTCCCTGGGCGGTATCCCCCTTGAAGCCCGGCTCCGTCTCAGTGATCTCCAGCTCTACGAACAAAGGCGGCTCAACTGCAAATACGTTTCCGTTGTGGGAACATACTTTCACCATCTCGTTCTCCTTAACAAACTTCAGAGCATCCCCTATAGCATCCTCATTCAGAGCGATCTGGTCGTAAGTCTCCACATTCATGAAATGGAACAGATCCCCGTCTGAATACAGATACTGCATATCCACCCGGTCAATGCGCGCCTGTGGGAATTTTTCTGTGGGGCGGAAGGTTTTTTCCACTACCCCTCCGTTGATTACATTTTTTAACTTTGTACGAACGAAAGCAGCACCTTTTCCTGGTTTTACATGCTGGAACTCGATAATCTGCATAATATTGCCTTCGATCTCCAGCGTAATGCCGTTTTTAAAATCTCCTGCTGATATCATCTGATATTCCTCCTTAAATTTTCAAACATAGGAATCGTCTTATTCCCATAGATATTGATATTCTATAATATAATCTTTCTTTTTTCAACCATTTTTTACAGCTGGATCAGTTCTTTGGGCGACTGAGTGAAATTTCTGCACCCATCCTCTGTAATTACCACCATATCCTCGATCCGCACACCCCCAAATTCCGGCAGGTAAATACCCGGCTCCACAGTCTGTATCATTCCCTTCTCCAGTTTTGTATGGCAGTTGGGCGACAGTCTGGGCTCCTCGTGGATGAACAGGCCCACCCCATGTCCAAGGCCGTGGCCAAAATACTCCCCGTATCCTGCCCCCGCGATCAGATCTCTCGCAGCTTTATCCACCTGAGCGCCGGTCAGGCCGGCCCGTATAACGTGCAGTGCCGCTCTCTGAGCCTCCAGCACAATGCTGTAAATCTCCTTTTGCTTTTCACTGGCTTTTCCCACCACTACCGTTCTGGTCATATCTGAGCAATATCCATCCCAGATACAGCCGAAATCCATGGTCACAAAATCTCCCTTCCGGATCTTCTTTTCCGACGGGATCGCATGGGGCATGGCAGAGTGAAGCCCTGAGGCCACAATGGTGTCAAAGCTGGTGCCTGACGCTCCCTGCTCTTTCATAAAGTATTCCAGCTTGGCAGCTATGGCAAGCTCCGTGACTCCCGGTTTGATCTCATCCAGGATGTAGGAGAAGGCCTTATCCGCAATGGATTGCGCATTTGCTATTTTGGCAAGCTCTACCTCTGTTTTAACCATCCTCAGACTGTTCAGGCTGTCTCCCAGCGGAACCCACTCTGCCTTCCCGCACGCTTCCCTCAGTTTATGAAAGTCCGCACAGATCATCTGGTTATCCTCATAGCAAATGGCACGGATATGGTCTTTCGCAAGCTGTTTGCCCAGAAGCTCTGCGTATCCCGTTCCCCCGCCTGCCTCCAGGATCTCATATCCCTCTGTCTCTTCTGAAGCCTGAGTAGTATATCTGCTGTCCGTCATCAGCACCTTTCTCTGGCCTGTCAGGTACAGATACCCGGTAGCTCCCCGAAATCCGCTGATGTAGTGCATATTGTAACCATCGGACACTAATATTGCATCTGCCTTTTTATCATGCAAAATCTTTTCCAGCTTTTCATACATGGCACTTTATCTCCTCCACAATCCGGCGGTAGCCCTTTTGGTCTGTTACGATATCAATATCCGCCGTCTCCTGATAAACACACCCTCTCGCCTGCATCAGATCCCTGATTTTTGTCTGCAGATCTCTGCCCTTTAACATGGGACGGCTGGTGTCTCCCTGCAGCCGCTCTACCAAAGTATCTACCTCTGCTTTCAGATAGATGACGGTTCCCAGCTGTTTTAAATAGTTCCGGTTCTCACTGCGCATTGGAAGTCCTCCCCCCACTGCAATCACCAGACGATTCTGTGCGTCCATCAGCTGCCGCAGAGTCAATGTCTCCAGATCTCTGAAATATTCTTCCCCATATTCCTCAAAGATATCGGTAATCTTCATATGGGCCTGCTCTTCAATCAAATCATCCGTATCCACAAACGAAAGCTCCATGGCCCGGGCCAGCTTTTTTCCAACACTGCTTTTCCCCGATCCCATAAAGCCGATTAAAATAATATGGTTCATATTCACTGTTTCCTTTGTTTTTTATAAAAGTAGAGCACAATCCTCTCCAGATACCGCTTCAGCACAATCTGAATCTCTTCTTTAGGATGGATGGGTTTTACCAAAATAGTTTTCATACCAGCTCTCTTTGCCCCAAAGACATCTGTAAAGAGCTGATCCCCTACAAAAAGAGCATTTTCACAGGTACATCCCATCATTTCCATTGCTCTTTGATAATTTTTCACAGATGGTTTGTGGGCATTTTCGATGAATCTGGTCCCCACCGCATCCGCAAAGGGCTTTACCCTGGGAAGCTGGTTGTTGGAAATCAGACAGCTCTCCAGATCCTGTTCCCTCAATCTCTCAAAAAGGCGTACCGCCCTCTCATCCGCCGGAGCACCGTGGGGCACCAGGGTATTGTCAATGTCAAACAATACTCCCCTGTATCCCTGCTCCCGCAGTTCTGTAAAGTCTATCTGGTAGGCGGACTCCACATATTCGTCCGGATAAAAACACTTAAACATGGATCTTCTCACAATCTCTCTGCTGAGGCACTGCCCTGGTGTACGGTTACTTTTCTATGCATCCAGAAAACACAGCATAGCTTCATACTGCTTTTTCATCTGTTCATATCCGTGACTATAAAATCCCATCAATGCATCCGGTTTTGTTTCCATCCTGGATATGGCCGGCACTTGGGGGCGGACCACGAAAATTCTGCCCTCCGACTCCCACTTTTCAATACATTCCAGAGTCCGGTTATACTGAAGGGGACGTCTGCATATGGCTTTGACCACCTCCGGATATTTTTTCAGAGCAGCTCCATAGATGGCCATGGCCTTTCTGGATATGCTCTTTCGATAGCCCTTATTTCTTGTCAAAATCACCACATTTTTACGGCAGCCCAATTGCATGGCATGAAACAGAGGAATCGAATCCGCCAGGCCCCCGTCTAAATATGGAATCCCCTGAAGTTCCACCACCGGGGACACCAGAGGCATACTGCTGGATGCCCGTGCAAGCAGCATCAGCCGGTCCGGATTTTCATATTCCGCAAGGTACTCTGCCTGTCCGGTCAGACAATTAGTCACTACAATCTCATGGCCCATGGGAGAGGCGAAAAAGGTATCAAAGTCAAAGGGATACTTTTCCTTTGGATCTATATCAAAAAGCAGGTCCATGTCAAACAGGCTTCCTGTGTGAAGGGCCCTCTTGAAATCAATCAGCTTCCCATCTTCCTCCCTCTGGCGTATGGTACAGTCACGCATCCTTCCTCTCTGTCTTGAGAGAAAATTCAGCAGATTGCCAGACCCTGCAGAGACTCCGATTACATGGCGGATCATAAAGTCCTGCTCCTGCAGAAAATCCAAAGCTCCTGCAGTAAAAACTCCTCTGACTGCGCCTCCCTCCAGTATCATTGCTCCATCCTTCATCTTTCTCACCATCCAATTAATTCTGCCTGTAGTTCTTCAAAAACAGCTCCAGCTTATTCATGGCCTCTGCGAGCACCTCCACCTTGGGCAGATATACTACCCGGAAATGATCCGGAGTAGACAGGTTGAACCCACCTCCGTGCACCATCAGTACTTTCTCCTGTTTTAGAAAGTCCAGAACAAACTGCTCATCATCTGTGATATTAAATCTGTGCGCGTCAATCTTTGGGAAAATGTAAAAGGCAGCCTCCGGCTTCATAGCAGAAAGCCCCGGGATATCATTCAGAGCCTTGTATATATACTCCCTCTGCTCATAGATGCGTCCTCCCGGCAGAATCATCTCGTCCGGAACCTCCACGCCCTCCAGCGCAGTCTTTACGATTGCCTGGGCCGGAACATTGGAACACAAACGCATGGATGAGAGCATGTTCAGACCTTCTATGTATCCCTTAACCCTGGATTTGTCGCCGCTCAAGCACATCCATCCAACCCGGAAGCCTGCCACTTTGTGGGACTTGGACAGTCCGTTCATAGTAATACAGAACAGATCCGGAGCCAGTGAGGCTATGGAGACATGCTTCTTCCCGTCCATCACCAGCCTGTCGTAAATCTCATCTGCAAAGATAATCAGCCCATGCTCCCTGGCTATCTCCACAATCTGTTCCAGGATCTCCCTGGGATACAGGGCTCCTGTAGGATTGTTTGGATTTATCACTACGATTCCCTTTGTCTTATCCGTGATCTTTCTGCGGATGTCTTCCATGTCCGGATACCAGTTGGACTGCTCATCGCATACATAGTGCACCGGCCTGCCCCCTGCCAAATTTGCAGCTGCTGTCCAGAGAGGGTAGTCTGGAGCCGGCATAAGAATCTCATCTCCGTCATTGAGCAGTCCCTGCATGACCATCACGATCAGCTCACTGACGCCATTGCCTGTATAAATATCATTAATTCCCACTCCGGGAATATTTTTCTTTTTACAGTATTCCATGATTGCCTGTCTGGCCGGAAGAATGCCCTTGGAGTCTGAGTACCCTTCTGTATTTCTGAGATTATGCGCCATATCCGCTATGATTTCATCCGGCGCCTGAAAGCCAAAGGGCGCAGGATTACCAATATTCAGCTTTAAGATGGGGATGCCCTCCTCTTCCATTCGCGCGGCCTCATCCACCACAGGTCCTCTCACGTCATAGCATACGTTTTCTAATTTTGTAGATTTTTCAAATAATTTCATATGGTCCTACCCCTTTCATGCTAAGCATGTAATTTAGTATATACCAATCTTTTTTTTCTCACAACAAAAATTTTTATAAAATGGAGAAGAGCAGCCAAGGCTGCTCCTCTCGTTTCCTTTATTTCACGCGAACTCGTTTCTTCGCACTGTCCTTTGTATAGATCTTCCGGCCATCCACTGTTCTATAAGCTTTGATTTTTACGAAATACGTCTTTTTAGAGGTCAGCTTTTTTATGGTCTTTACGGTTACCGTACCCTTTTTGACAGTCAGCTTCTTTGCTCCCTTAAGGCTTGACTTTGCCCCATATTGGATCACATAACCCTCTGCTCCCTTTACTTTCTTCCACGAAAGCTTTGCTCTCTTCTTTCCAGATTTTAAGGATTTGATGGTTACTTTGGAAGCCTTGAATCTCTCCGCTGACAACAGTTTTTCCAGTTCTGCCTGTGCAGCTTTTGCTTTTTCCAGGGCATCCGTGGCTTCCTTCAGCTTTGCTTTTGCTTCTGCTTTGCTGATGTCTCCTTCTATCCATAGGGCGGCGGCTTCCGCAGCGTCTGCCTGGGTTTTTGCGGATTCTGCAGCAAATTCTGCGCTGGCTTTTGCTACTGCGGCAGTGGTCTTTTGGGCCTCTGCCTGGTCTTTTGCATCTACTGCCGTATCTTTTGCTGTTAAAGCAGCAGCCTCTGCCGCCAATGCCTCATCTCTCGCTTTATCAGCAGCTATTTTCGCAGCCTGGGCATCCTCATCGAATTGTCCAACAGCCTGCTGTGCATTCTTTGCTGCAGTATCCGCCAGCTGTGCCTGGGTTTTTGCCTGTTCTGCACCTCTCTTTGCGGTATCCGCGGCCGTCTTTGCGGCTTCGGCGGCATCCGCGGCTGTCATGGCAGCAGATGTGGCGGCTTCTGCCTGAGCTATGGCTTTCTCTGCGGCTGCTTTGGCCATCCCGGCTTTTTCTTTGGCCCCGGCACTGCCAGCTGACTTGCTAAGATCACTCTCTGCCTTTTTCAAGGAAGCTGCGGCGGCAGCCTTAGCGGCTTCTGCGGCTGTCTGAGCCGAACATGCAGAGGCTGCATCTGCGGAGGCTGCATCTTTTGCAGACTCTGCGGCTGTCTGGGCGGCTTCTGCGGCCTCAGCATCTGCTTTAGCGTTTGCGGCAGCCTTACCAGCCTCCTCTGCCGCCTTCTCTACTGCAGCGAGATCGGATTCTTTATCATACATTGCTTCAAATCCAATCTTACCGGCTGCCATCTTATCTGTATCTGCCGTGATGGGCTGGATGGCAAAACGTTTCCGGTAAGTGGGATACGTCCCGTCCGCATTGGCCTGTGTCGTGGGATAATATCCGCTCAGCGGAATATGATTAAAGAATGCTGTGTTGCTGACACCTCTCTGCATGGTGTCCACGCACAGATACGTTTCCTCATCCATAGGCACCTCTGTAGAATGCCGAATGGGCTGATTGTTATAGGGATAGTCACTGACGGATGGATTCAGATTCTCGGCCTTTACATGAAGGGCGGAGGTCTCCATGGTTCCATCTGCCCGCACAAGGATTCCGCTGCCCGCTTCATTGGTCAGGGAAGTCCAGCGCACATCTGTACGGTTTCCATTTTCCTGAGGCTTTATATGTTTGCTCTCAAACTGTTCGGTGACAGTACTCTTGTATACACCCACATCAGTGGATGTGTTCCGGTCAATGTAGTTCTCTTCCGGCCCCCGTCCGAAGTACTCCAGATTTTCATAGCCTGCCGCCAGTGTCATTCGCATGCCAACCTTTGGCAGCGCATACTGTCCGACTGTGCCCGGAGCAAAGTTACTCTTTGGCGTGAAGGAGCTGTCCACTACAATCTCGCCGTTTCCATAGATATCATAGGTAATCGTCTGTTCCGCATCCACCGGAAGGCTTACACGCAGGGCCACCTTGATATGTTTGCCATTCTCATCCATGGTAATCACCGGTTCTCTGGAAAGTTCCATGGTATCTGCTTCATTACTGAGCGCGCTGTTGTATTTTACCGGTATGTCATTGTATATCTGTGCTCTCCAGAAGCTGGGTACCGGACCTTTCTCCAGAACTACCTGGCCATCCACACAGTAATCCAGCAGGAGGCCGGTCTCTTTGTCCATCCTCAGTGAGAAGGACCTTCCGGCGTCTGTGGTTCCCTCTACCGTCAGCATATTTTTTCCATTTTCTGCCTTGGTGAAGGTACTCATATTGGTATACTGAAGGAGTGTCTTTTCCCCTACATCCGCAGGCGTAAGGTCAATCTGCGTATGAGCGGCCACATTGTCATAAGTACCTGTGGAGGCATCCCAATCCGGCTGCTTCCTATGCTCTGCCACAAACTCCAGCATATATACTTCGCCAGCCTCTGGCACCACTTCCGGGAGAGTGACGGTCACCGTCTCTTCTCCAAATGTGCTTCCATCCAAGCCGTCTGTGGAAAGCTCCAGCCTCCCATGGCCAATCTCGGCATCGTCCTTTGTCAGTTTCCAGGTAATGTCATAGTCTTTCAGCGTGCTGTTCTCCAGCTCATTGACCACTTTGACCCTGATCTGCCTGTCAGTGACCTCAGACTCTTCATTCTCCAGATAGAAATTGATCTGCTGATGGTCATAGCGCATCTGCACTGCCATAGCTGACGGAGTGCGGTCTGCGAACAGGACGCCGTTTCCGCAAAAAGCGTCCGCGTTGCTGGACGCATCAATCCAGTCTCCGCCGTATCCCCAGAAGGTATTTCCTTTTTTCGTGGTCTCCAAAGACTGGTCCACCCAATCCCAGACAAATCCCCCCTGGAGGTTGTCATAGGTGCGGTTCAAATCCCAGAAAGCGTCAAAGCTTCCGAAGGCCTGTCCCATAGCGTGCTCGTATTCCTGCTCAATATAGGGAAGCTTGTTGCTGGTGTTCTCTGCGTATCGCTTGACGGCAGAGGCCTCCGGGTACTGAGTGCTGTGAACATCTACGATATTTTTGCTTCTCGTCTCCATGCCCCAGGGATCTGCTCCCGCATCTTTCTGATAACGGTGTCCATTGTATCCGTCAGATTCCCGCTCATACATACGGATTCTGCTGGGATCACGGTTCAGTACAGCCATAGCCGCTGCCCAGAAGCAGTAAGCATTGTTCCATTTAATACTGGTGTAGGTGGATTCATTGGCGTAAGACCAGCCGATGATGGAAGGATGGTTCTTCAACAGCTCTACCATATTCATATTCCGGTCCATGACCGGAGTTACCCAGCGGCTGTCCGCGCCCGGAATCGGTGTGGAGTGGTCTGCGTAGCCTCCGTAATGGGATTCCACATTCGCCTCCGCATAGACATACAATCCCAGTTCATCGGCCAGATCGTACAGCAGCTTGTCATTTGGATAATGGGAGGTGCGGATGGCATTCACATTGAACTGTTTCATTAATTTCAAATCATCCGTAATTTCCTGCCTTGTCACAGCATTTCCTGTTTCCAGGCTTGTGTCATGGCGGTTTACCCCGCGGAATATGATCTTCTGGCCAGTAATCTGCATCTGTTCCTGGCCTGCCTCATTGATATCCACTTTGTAGATCTCACGGAAGCCCACATTCTCTGCCTCCGCCTCCAGCACGTTTCCAGCTCCGTCCTTCAGTTCCAGGGTCACCATATACAGATTGGGCGTATCCGGAAACCACTTCTTGGGATTCTTTACTTCAATGGTGGCCGTCTTGGTATCTCCCAGATTTAATTTCTTTTCACTGTCGGCCGGTGCTGCTTCCTCATTATTCGAGCCGCTTACCCCCTGCAGGGCAGTCAGCGTGTCATAGCTTAGCGTGTCTTTTCCCACTACCTTACCGTCCGCATCCAGAAGCTTCACATCCACTGTAAAGCCTTCTGTATTCTCGTTTTCAGTCAGATTACGCACAGACACATCCACATTCATGGTCACATCGCTGTTCTTATCGGTCCGGTCTGCAAATTCCGTCTGTACAAAAAAATCGCGAATCTCTGCATCCTGATTCTTAGAGTACAGGTACACGTCCCGGATGATACCGCTCTCCTGGATAAAATCCTGGTTCTCCAGATAGCTGCCAATGGAGAAGCGGTAAATTTTTATAGCCAGGGTATTTTTCTCACCAGGCGCATTTAAGTATGGCGTTATATTAAAGTCATGGGCAGTAAAGCTATCGGTACTGTAGCCTGCCTGCTTGCCGTTGATGTACAGATAGTAGGCAGATTTTACTGATTGAAGAGAGATAAACGTCTCTCTGCCGTCCCAATCTTTGGGGGTGGTAAACTCTGTACGGTAATAGCCCACCGGATTGTAAATCAGAGGCGCCTGGGGATCATCGTACTCAATGCTGTTCCCCGCGGTTCCCCACGGATAAATGCTGTTTGTGTAAATGGCTTCATCGAAATATTTGAAGGTTTTGTCCTCATTCCGGTAAGTCTGCCAGGGCTGAGGAACAAATTCCTTCTGAAAGTCTGCCCTTGCCTCCTGGGGAAGCGTTTCCTCCAGATAGCCTTTGGCGTCTGCAGACTCTGCATCCGCCGGTGTTCTCACCAGTGCAAAATCCCAGTCTTTCTGAGAGAGGAGCTGATAATAATCACTCGCCTCTGCTCCGGCTTCATCCAGTGCACTCTTCTCGCTGTTCACCGCAGTGGCTGCATCCTGGTAAGGGATAGAGTCTGCATGGGAGGGTTCCCGATTGATTTCAGCTGTGGTGATATCCTTATACCACTCTCTTCCGGTGAAGAGCGGCTCCTCCTCTGTCACATTGACCGTGATAGGGTTGGAAGCATAAGTCTTATTCCCCACGGTGACTGTGGCTGTGATGACCGCCGTTCCCGTTTTCAGGGCAGTCAGCGTATTGCCTTCAATCTTTGCCACTGTCTCATCGCTGCTGTGGACTTCTATGCCCTTCGTCAGGGGCGCGCCGCTACCGTCTTTGGCGGCTACCGTCACCTCTGTTGTGCCTCCCGCCTGAATATAGCTGGCCCCAAGCTCCAGGGTAATGGTGGCTTCCAGCTCCTTTATCACCCAGAGCGTTGTCTCCGCGCTGGATTCCCGCATCTTTACGAGAGCATAATTGTTGTCTCCCTCGGTTCCCACATACAGGCCGGACTCTTTATTCTGTATCCGGAAATTGCCTGTGGACTCATCCTTGACAATCTTCCACTTTTGAGCAACCACATCACCTTTGTTCTGAATCTCTACGTTGGCCCCGCTTCCGCCGCCTTCCAGGGCCAGCGTCAGATCCTTTTTGGGATGCCAGTACACATATCCGTCACCCGCATCGGTGAATACCCACATCCGGGTTTCCTGCAGGGCTGTATTCCACAGATAGAGGCTGCTTCCGGCCCGTACCAAGTCTGCACCCGGCTCCAGCAGATATCCTGCATATTTTACATTGTCGATGCGGTACACACCAGCCCACTCTTCCGAGGCTTTCAGAATCGTCAGAGTGGCCTCTGCCTTCGCTCCCGCCGCCTCTGCTGTGATGGTAACGGTTCCGGGCTGATTGGCTGTAATAATGTTGCCGTCTACGCTGGCAATTGTATCATCACTACTGCGAAATTTCGCATCGGTAACCTCTATGTTATTTCCGTCCTCATCAAAACCGGTCAGAGAGGCTGTGATACTGTCCCCGGTCCGCGCTACGGACGCGCTTAATGTGAGGGAAAGGTTGGACTCAAGCTTTGCCAGGCGCCATGCTTTTGCAGTATCAGACATGGTAATCTGAGAGTGTCTGTCGGAACCGGAACTTACATACCGTCCCCCGTTTATCAAATAATAATGATCTTTGGTTCCCTCCACCTTTTCAATAGTCCACTTCTGTGCCGCATTGGACGTATCCTTGGTCTGTACGCTGACGGAATCCGACTCTGCCTGCATCACCAAGGTATCGCTCTGTTTGGAATACCAATAGTAAGTTCCATTTCCAGCATCCTCAAACCGGAAAATCTCACAATCTGCCGGAGCACCGTCCTCCTGTTCCCACAGCCAGAGGCTATTTCCCTCATAGGCGCTGTTTCCGCCCGGAGCTATCCGCTGTGTGGAATCTGCGATATTGTAGATTCGATAGGCACCTGTCAGTTGGCCTCCCGCCTTGGGCTCTGCCGCCCGGACAGGAATGTCCAGAGATCCAAGCACCAGCAATAAAGCCAGTACCATAGAAATCACGGAACGCATTGTCTGCTGCATCTTTTTTCTTTTCATACGATTTCCTTCTTTCTTTTCATTTACTCTGTAACAATTCAGTCAAGCTGTCCTGTTACTGCATAAATCTTTTAAAATCGCCTGCAGCGATAGGATTTATGCACTCTTGAAGCTTGTCCTTACTGTACACCCAAAGGCATACCGTAACTCATGCTCTATCGGCTGGCGAACAGCTTTCGCTGTTCGTCGAGGAATGCGCAGTAAATGTGCACACCTGCCTGAACTGTTACTTTACTCCCACTTCAACAGTGATTGTTCTGTCCCATTTAAGAAGTATTTGTGTACAGAACTGCTATTGACATTTAACGTATTTTCTTAACTCCTCCCTTCTGTTTGGTATCCTTTGTCTAGGAATTTAGTCGACATTGACAGTATATCGTATGAATTTTCCAAAAAACATAGAATATTTTATTCATTTCATTGTATTTTTTACGGTTTTATTCATCATTTGCCACAATATAAGTATAATTTTATAGTAATAATCACGTTTCATTTAATCAAACTAATACTGTATGACTACATATTTATTTGCTGTCAGATGACGCAAAATACTATAATCGCTTGCATAGAAGGACTTCCATGGCATCTTCATTGCTGGTAATCGTATTGTATACACTGGATATATACAAAAAAGCATGCTCCAGTACACGATTAAGAACCTGAAACATGCTTTTAAATGGAGGTAACGCCAATTATCTGTGTCTCGCACGGCTGCGTTTTACCTGCAACTTTTCTCAAGAATTGTTACTCTCTCCTGCAAATCATCAACAATTCTGAAATATATATGCAGCGTTTCTGTCTCACTTTGATTCAGCCTGCATATATTTTCCAGATTGTCCACTCTCTTCTGTATCATTTTCACTTCTTTCATACTGCTGTCATAATACTTTTCCATCTCATCCAGCAGCATACTCTCGGATTCTTTTATGGATTCATCCATTCGTTTTATCATTCGCTCTTCGGATTCTTTTATGGATTCGTCCATTCGTTTTATCATCCGTTCTTCGGATTCTTTTATGGATTCATCTATCCGTTTTATCATCCGTTCTTCTGACTTTGTAACTGCTGCATTTACAATTTCTCCAATTGCCTTGAGATCATTTCGATCAAGCATAACACTCCTCCAATCTATGATAATCTTGTTTTCGGTGATTCCTCCTCCTTTGCAGAGGCGGGAGAATCCTCACTTATTTTGTTAAATATGGTTACGGCTTCAAGTATAGCTTTATTATATCATGGCCTCTCCCATAATGCAACAGTGTTCTTATTTTTTAATATGTTTCTAAGCAAAATCAAAAAGTGACAATTGGTTCGATTCCGGCAAATCGCCCAGCAACCCCAGATCATCCATCATATCAATCACTGTCTTACTAGCCTTTGTGCGTATACGCAGATCGTCTTTTGACAAGAAAGGCCCATCCTTTGCAGCTTCCACTATGGCCTCCGCAGCCTTATCTCCCAGACCATCGATACTGCTCAGGGAGGGCATCAATTTTCCGTTTACAATCTGAAACCGGCTGGCCTGGGCAGTATACAGGTCGAGGGGTGTAAACTCAAACCCTCTGGCATACATTTCCCTGACAATCTTCATATCCTTCAGGGAATCCTGCTCTTTGTTCGTAAGGGTATCACCCTGTTTCTGGTACTGTTCTATATAGTAGCTGAGTTTCTCTGCTCCCTGGCACATAAGCTCGTAGCTAAAGGCGGAGGCACGGATACTGAAATAAGCTGCATAGTAAGCAAGAGGATAAAAAACCTTGCAGTATGCAATGCGGTAGGCCATCATTACGTAGGCTGCCGCATGGGCCTTGGGGAACATGTACTTGATCTTTTTGCAGGACCAGATATACCAGTCCGGCACGTCATGCTTTTTCATCTCCTCCTCCCACTCCGGTTTCAGTCCCTTTCCCTTGCGCACGCTCTCCATAATGGTAAAGGACAGCTCACTCTCCAGTCCCATATGAATCAGATAGGTCATGATGTCATCTCTGGTACAGATAGCTGTGGAAATCGTTGCCTTTCCTTCCTGGATCAAGGTCTGGGCATTTCCCAGCCATACATCCGTACCGTGGGACAGCCCGGAGATACGCACCAGATCTGAAAAACTCTTGGGCTTGGTGTCCACCAGCATCTGGATAACAAACTCTGTCCCAAACTCCGGAATACCCAGTGCACCCAGAGGACATCCTCCGATCTGGTCCGGGGTGATCCCCAGGGCCCGGGTGCTTGTGAACAGGGACATCACCTCCTGGTCATCCAGCGGTATCTTCTGTGCGTCCAGACCTGTCAAATCCTCCAGCATTCGAATCATGGTGGGATCATCGTGTCCCAGTATATCCAGCTTGAGCAGGTTATGGTCAATGGAATGGTAGTCAAAGTGGGTTGTGATAATGTCTGTTGTCTGGTCATTGGCCGGGTGCTGCACAGGTGTAAAGGAATAGATCTCCTCCCCCAGCGGCAGTACGATAATTCCTCCGGGATGCTGTCCCGTTGTCCGGCGCACTCCAACGCACCCCTGCACGATCCGGTTGATCTCACAGGTGCGCTTGCGCTGTCCCCTCTCCTCAAAATAATTTTTGACATACCCAAAAGCGGTTTTATCCGCCAGAGTACCGATGGTGCCGGCCCGGAAAGTCTGTCCCTTCCCAAAGATTACCTCTGTATACCGGTGTGCGTTTCCCTGGTAGTCACCGGAGAAGTTCAGGTCAATATCCGGCTCCTTATTTCCTTTAAAGCCCAGGAAGGTCTCAAATGGGATATCAAATCCTTCCTTAATCAGCATGGCGCCGCAGTTGGGACATACCTTATCCGGCATGTCACACCCCGCCCCTCCCGCATAGGGTTTCACATCCTCTGAGTCAAACTCAGAATAGTGGCATTCCCTGCAGTAATAGTGGGGACTCAGGGGATTGACCTCTGTGATACCGGCCATTGTAGCCACAAAGGAGGAGCCCACAGACCCCCTGGACCCCACCAGATAGCCGTCTTCATTGGATTTCCACACCAGCTTCTGGGCAATGATGTACATCACGGCAAAGCCGTTGGAAATGATGGAGTTTAACTCACGCTCCAGCCGCTCCACCACCACCTCCGGAAGCTCCTCCCCATAGATTTCATGGGCTCTGTTGTAGCAGATCTCCCTCAGAGTCTTGTCTGAGTCCGGGATTACAGGGGGACATTTGTCCGGCCTGACGGGGGACAAGCGTTCACACATATCCGCAATCCGGTTGGTATTGGTGATAACCACCTCCTCAGCCTTCTCGCTTCCAAGGTAGGCAAACTCCCCCAGCATCTCCTCTGTGGTGCGCAGGTAGAGCGGGGCTTGATCATCCGCATCCCCAAATCCCTTGCCAGCCATAATGATCCGCCTGTATACCTCATCCTCCGGATTCAGGAAGTGCACGTCACAGGTTGCCACCACGGGCTTATTAAACTGTTCTCCCAGCTTTACGATCTTTTTATTGATCTCCATCAGCTCTTCCCTGGAAGAAATCTGCACCTTCTCACTGGCAATCATAAATTGATTATTCCCCAGAGGCTGTATTTCCAGATAATCATAGAAATCCACCAGCCTGGCAATCTCCTTCTCAGACCTTCCGTTTAAAATTGCCTGGTAAAGCTCTCCTGCCTCGCAGGCAGAGCCGATTAACAGCCCCTCCCTGTTCTCGTTAAAAACACTTTTGGGCACCAGCGGCCTCCTGTGATAGTAGCTCATATGTGAGAGGGATACCAGCTTGTAAAGGTTTACCCTGCCCACATCGTTTTTTGCCAAGATTATGGCGTGGTGGGAGGGCAGCTTTTTAACCTGGTCCGCGGATGTCCTGCCCAGACGGTTCACCGCGTCCAGCGCAAAGGCCTCCCGCTCCTTTAACATTTCCACAAATTTCACAAAAATCTCAGCCGTACATCCGGCATCGTCCACTGCCCTGTGGTGGTTTTCCAGGGAGACATGCAGAGCCTTTGCAACGGTGTCCAGTTTATACCGGTTCAACTGAGGCAGCAGAACTCTGGCTAAGGCCACCGTATCCACGCTGGTAAACTCCTTCTCTATCTCCTGACGCCTGCAGTTTTCCTCAATAAAACTCATATCAAAGGATGCATTGTGCGCAACCATCACCGCATCCTGGCAAAAATCCATAAAATCAGGCAGAGCCTGCTCAATCACAGGCGCGTCCAGAACCATGTTGTCGTTGATTCCGGTCAGCTCCTCAATGCGGAAGGGAATCGGTACCTCCGGATTTACGAAGGTACTGAATTTATCCACAATCTTGCCATCCACTACCTTCACTGCGCCAATCTCAATGATCCGGTTCTGGGTGGGGGAAAATCCGGTGGTCTCCAGGTCAAACACCACATAGGTGTCATCCAGGCTCTGGTTGTGGGAATTTACCACCAAATCCTTTAGATCATCTACCAAATATGCCTCCACACCGTAGATCACTTTAAAGTCACTATCCGGAGGCACTGCATGGTTGGCGTCCGGGAACGATTGTACCACACCGTGGTCCGTGATTGCCAGAGCCCTATGCCCCCAGCTCATAGCCCTCTTCACCAAATCCTTTACATCCGAGACTCCATCCATATCGCTCATCTTGGTGTGGCAGTGCAGTTCAACCCGCTTCTCCGGATAAGTGTCCTGGCGCCCGGCTCTGAAATCGGAAATCTTTTTGATCCCCACCACAGACCCGATGGTCAACTGTCCGTCAAAGCGGTCGATGGTAGTGACACCCTTCATTTTCAGGAAAGCACCCTTTTTAACACCCTCCAGAATCTCCGCCACCTGATCATTTCTGGCAAACATTTTTACTACAATAGTATCCGTAAAGTCTGTTATCTCTATGATAATAATGGTTTTTTCGTTACGTATCTCCCGTGTATCCAAGGCCTGAATCTGCCCGCGGATAACCACCTCGCCCATCTCGCCCTGGATCTGTTCCATGGGGATGGCCTCCTCCTCAAAGTCCCTTCCGTAGACCACATCCGGATTATCTGAGCGTTTAAATCCCCGGTATCCACCGGAATATCCGCCTTTTTGCCCCTTTTTCTGTCCCAATGAGGAACCATTCTGCCGCGCTGTGGAAAGCTCCCTGTCTGTTCTGCTCTGTACTTCCGCATTTTTCTTTTTTGGGGCTGAACCATCGCCTGAAATCTGGGCAGTCTTTTCCTCTTGTTCCAGAAACGCTTCCCCATCCTCCTGCGATGCGGCGGCTGCCACTTGGTTTAAAATGGCCTCCACTTCCTGCCGAATGCGGATTTCACTGTTTTTTCTGGCCTTGCTCTCCACCGGCTCAGTCATCTCCAGATGAATCTTCAGAGACAGCCCACATCTCTCACAAAAGATCTTTTCCAGAATGCGGATCAGCTCCTCCGCCTTCCCCTCTGTCACCACACTCTTCTCCACCGTCATGGTCATGCTGTCATCCCCGGTAAACTCACACTTGGCCTGGCGGAAAATATTATACTCAAAGATACTGTATTCCTTAAGCTCCATAAGAATACTGTCCCGGTAAATAGGCAGGAGTTTGCTGGCTGTGTACTGTTTGGAGAGGTTGAATTTTTCAACCATCTTGATCTCCAGAGGTACGCCTCCAAACAATTCTTGCTTTATGGTCCGCTCTGCCTCCAGGATATATTTCTTATGTATCAGCTTTTCACTGCTTAGATAAATGCGCATCCGGTCCTTCGCAGAAGTAACGGTTACTCTCGTAACCGCTACCTGTGCAAAAAGATTTTTAATTTGGTCGTTTAAGTTGAGATTCGGGAAAACCTCGAAAAATGGTTTGGTCATTTTATTCACTCCAATTTAGTAATTCCTTCCGGAGCTCTGCCAGCAACTGGTCCTCCGGTATTTTTCTGATTACTTCACCTTTTTTGATCAGAAGACCCTCTCCCTTTCCTCCGGCAATTCCGATATCCGCTTCCTTAGCCTCCCCGGGGCCGTTCACTACACATCCCATGACAGCCACCTTCAAATTCAACGGGATATCCTCCACCATATTCTCCACCTGGTTTGCAAGGCGGATGAGATCAATCTGGGTTCTGCCGCAGGTGGGACAGGAAACCACCTCAATCCCTCCTCTGCGCAGACCTAAGGTCCGCAGAATCAGCTTAGCGGACTTGATTTCTTCCATGGGATCGCCGGTAAGGGAAACCCGTATTGTATCCCCGATCCCCTTTGACAAAATGATTCCCAGTCCCACTGCAGACTTGATATTTCCGGAGAGCAGAGTACCCGCCTCCGTGATTCCCACATGCAGGGGATATCTGATTTTCTCCGCAATCAGCTCATGCGCCCTGGCGCACATCATCACATCTGAGGACTTAATACTCACCACCAGATTGTCATATCCCATATCCTCGATCATGTGTACCTTGTCCAAAGCGCTCTCCACAATTCCCTCAGCGGTCACTCCGTGATATTTTTCCACCAGCTCTCTCTCCAGAGATCCGCTGTTGACCCCCACCCGGATGGGGATCTGACGTTCCCTGGCTACATCCACCACAGCCTTTACCCGCTCCCGGCTGCCAATATTCCCCGGGTTAATCCGTATCTTATCCGCCCCATTTTCAATGGCTGCAATTGCCAGGCGGTAGTCGAAGTGAATGTCTGCCACCAGCGGTATCCTTATCTCCCTCTTTATCTCGCCAAGCGCCCTGGCCGCCTCCATATCTGGCACCGCGCAGCGGATTATGTCACAGCCCGCTGCCTCTAACTTTTGAATCTGAGCCACAGTAGACTTCACATCTTGAGTTTTTGTATTTGTCATGGACTGGATCAGTATGGGGCTGCCCCCGCCTATCACTCTGTCTCCAATGGTTACCGGCTTCGTTTCCTCTCTTCTATACATAACGGCCTCCTCTGTCTTTGACTGGCCCCTGACGGCCTCTTTGCTATAATCCTAGTATACTCCATAGAACCGCTTAAAACAAGAATGGAATCACCCATCCAGTTCCCAGCGCACCCTGCTGCCCCTGTTCGTCTTCTCCACCACCAGCTTTCGGTCCATCTGTTCCTTGAGCTCGGTCACGTGGGAAATAATACCAATCATCCTTCTCCCCCCTGCAAGCTCTTTTAAAATTGAAACCGCCCTGCCTCTTGACTCCTCATCCAGTGACCCAAAGCCCTCATCAATAAACATGGCGTCTATCTGTACATTCCCGGCAGTATTCTGAATCACATCCGCCATTCCGAGAGCCATAGAGAGAGCTGCCATGAAGGATTCTCCCCCTGAAAGTGTCTTCACATCTCTGGAGGTATCTGTCTCAAGGCTGTATATATCCAGATCCAGCCCCACCTCCCCCTGACGGCCCAGTGCGTCCAGCTCCCTGCACTGCAACATGAACCTTTCATTGTTCATATACAGCAGGCGGCGGTTGGCGGCCTGTATCATATGTTTAAAATACTGTCTCTGCACATAGGTTTGAAAATCTAAACCCACACTTTCCCTCAGCTTGCCGTTGGCAGTCTGGTACAATAGGTGGACCGTCTGGTACTCCTCCTCCACCTTTTTTCTGTCCTTTTTGATACGGATCACAGAATCATAAGCCTCCCTGTTCACACTGTGCAGGGAGGCTGCCTTTAGCAGTTCCCGCTTCTGCTCTTCCAGTTCCCCGGCAGTCACGCTTTCCCGCTTTAAAATCTTTTCCGTATCCCGGCGTTCCAGCCCTGCTGTCTGCTCCTCGTACTGCCCCTGTGCCGCCGCTGCCCGGGCCAATTCTGCCTCATATGCCTGACACTCGGTCTCCAGACGTTCCGTCTCTTCCTGTGAGCAGCAGGCGCTGTGAAAATCTTCTTCATCCGAAAATCCCTGTCTGGACAGCGCGTTGCAAAAAGCTTCCCTCTCAGCTTTCTCCTGGATTTTTAGCTGTTCCAGCTTTTTCTGTTCCGCCGCCTGTCTCCCCGCGTTTTGTGCTCTTTTCTGAGAGATGCCCTCCAGCTTTTCTCTTAATCTTGCTGCCTGCTCCTCCAGCTTTGTCAGCTTTTCTGTGAAACTCCTAAGCTGTTCCTCCGTCTGTTTCCGTTTTGCATATGGAAGTAAGGCTGCGAGACGCTCACTCTCCGCCTGCAGCTTCTGGACTACGAGCCTCTGCTCATTTCGTTCTTCCTCCCATCTGCTTCTCTCCTCCTCTGCTTTTTCCAGCCGCTCCCTCACCGCGAGCAGCTCCTCCCTGCACTCTTTCTCCCTTCTGGTCCGCTGTTGGCAGCTCCCCAGATGATCCTGACAGGCCATTCGCTCTCTCTGGCTATCTTTTAGGAAATCTTTCAGCGCCTCCTGCATATGCTCCGCCCCGGACTCTACGCTTCCCAGAAGCCTGCCAGCCCCCTCCCGGTAAACACCAAAGAGACTCTCGTATTCAGCGGCCGCCTGGGCGCTCTGCGCGGAAGCAGTGCGCATCCTCTGGTCCGCTTTCTCCCGCAGTTCTCTGGCCTCTTCCACCTGCGCCTCCGTGACAGACTGGGCGCCAAGCACGGCTTTTTGTGGATGCGTGACAGATCCGCATACCGGACAGGGCTCCCCCTCTCTCAAATTCTCCGCCAGTATTCCTGCCTGTATAGCCACAAAGCCCCTGCTGTACTCCTCATACCTGCGTAAGGCTTCCGAAAATTCCCTCTCCGCGCGGACCGTGGCTTTCTGCCTGGAATCACACATTTCTCGCTTTTGCCGCAAATCCTCTCCCCTTTGCAGCAGACGCTTGGCTTCCTCCTCCTGCCGTTTCAGTGTCTGTACTTTATAACTCCACTCCTGCACCTTCTGCAGACTGTCTGAGAGCTGCTCCTGTTCTTCTGAAAGCACCCTCTTGCTCTCTCTCAACTCCTCCGTCTCTGCCCTGAGTGCCTCTGCCAACTCTTTTATTTTATCCTCTGTCCGTTTTGCGGATTTCCACTCACTCCTCTTCACCTGCCATTGGTCATATCTGGGCAGGGCATCCTCAAGTCTTGTGATACCCGCCAGTATCTCCGGGCGGGCTGTCTTAAGTTCACTGTCCGCTACCGCTGCATCTGCCTCCGTCTGTTTATATTCAGAAAAAAGCTTTTCAGAACAACCTGCCAGTTCCTTAACACTCCTGCTGGTATGGCAAAGCTCCCCATTTGTCCTCATCCAGACTGCTTCCTGTCCGGCCACGGCTGCCGCTGACCTGGCCCTTTTTAACCTGGTCTTCCTGCTGCTGTATTCTTCCCTTCCCTCTGCCAGTTCCCGGCACCTTTTTCTCGCCGCGTCCCGCTTGTCCAGAAGCGTATTCACTTCCTCCGCCTGTTTCCTTTCATACTGTGACTTACGTAACTCCTCCTGTAGAAGACCTTCTCGGCTTCTTATTGCATCCTCTCTGACACCTGATTCCTCCACAATCGCCTTTGCCACCTGAATCATCCCTTCCTCCCCGGAGTTGGAATGTGCTCTCACCTCCATCCAGGTTGCCTCCAGACTGCTGCCCGGAACACACCGGATACGGTCCAGATCGTGCTCATACAGCTTACGCTTGTCCTCCAGAGTCACCCAAAGTGACTTATCCCACTCCTTAAGCTGCTGCTGGATGCGGAAATACAGCCCTGTATCAAAGATTCTCCCGAAGATCTCCTTTCTCTCCTTGGAAGATGCGTGGAGCAGCTTTAAATACTCCCCCTGGGCAATCATGGCGATCTGAAGAAACTGGCTGCGGTCAACCCCCACAATCTCCTGTATCTTCTGATTGGTTTCCCGCAGGTTTCCGGGAAACTCACTCCCGTCCGGAAGCGTCAGAGATACCTTAGCCGGCACCTGTGTCAGGGTATAGGTCCCCTCCCGGTTCTTCTTACGGCTCCTGCGGCCATAGGCCGGGCTGCGGCGGATACCATACCGGCCTCCCTTTGTCTGAAACTCCAACTCCACATACGTATCGGAGGCGTCGGAGGCGTACTGGCTGCGCATCATTCCGCCGTCCCTCTTCCCCCCGCTGGTCTCCCCGTACAGGGCAAAAGCCACTGCGTCAAACAGGGTAGTCTTTCCCGCCCCTGTATCCCCGGTGATCAAAAACAGACCATTTCGTATTTTTTCAAAATCTACCGTCTCCACTCCCGCGTAGGACCCAAACGCAGACATGACTAGTTTTATTGGTTTCATTGCTCAACCCCCTTAGCACCTTCGATCATGGCTTTCATCCGTTCTTCCTCCGCGGCTGTCATGGAACAGTGGCGGACCGTCTCGTAAAATTGGCAAAACGCCTCAAAGGGCCTGAGAAGGGATGGCTCCTCCCCTGTGTCCTGCAGCCGTTGTCTTGTCCTGCTGTTGTCTATGCGCAGCTCCAGCAGGTGGTCGTATACCTCCTCCACCTGTTCCCGCAGGTTGTAGGGTTCTGTCTCGTCTGTAACCGTCACACTGACAAAGTCGTGACAGTTCCCCCCGCTTCCCTGGCTAAGCACTTCCTCCAGGCTGCCTTTCACCCGACGCACATCCTGGCGCCCTGTAAGGGGGAGCATGGAAATCTCCGGCTCCTCCCCCTTAGGTCCCAAATCAACCACGGTAATGGACTTCCTGTGGGACTCTTCACTGACTGAATATTTGAAAGGTGTCCCGCAGTAGCGCACACTCTCCCTTCCCACCTTCTGGGGACCATGAAGATGCCCCAGGGCGGCATAGTCAAAACTACCAAGCACCCGGATGTCCACACTGTCCAGTCCGCCTGCCATGATTGAGGCCTGTTCGGACTCACAGGTCCTGGGAAGCTGGCCCCCATTCACATAAAACTGATGGGAGAGTATTACATTTCTCTGGCTGGTATCCACATCCTCCCTTTTCAGCACCTTCTCCACAGCGTCCTCATAGCCCTCCACCCCTGTCTCCGCAAAGAGCGGTCGCACATAACCCGGCTTTAAAAAGGGCAGCAGGTAAAAATTCACCGGACCGTACTCATCTTCCAAAACCACCCTCTTTAGGTGTTCTTCCGGGCATCCCGGCGGCATGGCAGAAATATAAATCCGGTGGTACTCCAAAAAGCCTCCGGCATAGGAGAGGCGTTCCGGGGAATCATGATTGCCCGCAATGATCATCACCGGAATCTGGGGCTGTATACTTGAAAGTTCCTTCAAAAAACAGTCAAAAAGCGTGTAGGCCTCACCCGAGGGCACAGCCCTGTCATAGATGTCCCCGCAGATCAAAATGGCATCCGGATGGTATTGCTTTGCCGCCGCAGTCACCTGTGACAGCACCTCCTTTTGATTCTCCTTCAAGCTGTATCCATTTAAATTTTTGCCGATATGCAAATCTGAAAGATGAAAAAATTTCACTGGTCATTCCTCCAAAACAACGCACCGCCTGCTCTGAGTTTTTCACTGACAGAGCGGGCGGCGCCATTTAAAATTACCTTTGGTCAAAGATTTTTGCATTCCTGAATCATTTTCTTACAGTCAGAGCAGTAAATGCGCAGATCTGTTGAATAGTTACTTCGGTTTTTATTTAATTTCGTGAATCCAACCTTCAGGAGCCTGGATTCGTCCCATCTGGATTCCGGTCAGGGTATCATAGAGTTTCTGTGTGATAGCTCCCATCTGCGTCATTCCGCTTGGCAGACAGATCTCTTTTCCGTGATCTACAATCTTTCCCACAGGAGAAATAACCGCCGCTGTCCCGCACAGACCGCACTCCGCAAAGTCTTGTACCTCCTCAAAGAGCACTTCCCGCTCTTCCACTTCCAGACCCAGATACTCTTTTGCCACATACATCAGGGATCTTCTGGTGATAGAAGGCAGAATGCTGTCCGACTTGGGGGTAACCACTTTGTTGTCCCTGGTTACAAAGATAAAGTTGGCTCCTCCGGTCTCCTCCACCTTTGTTCTGGTTCCGGCATCCAGGTACATGTTCTCATCAAATCCCTCCTGGTGGGCATTCACGATGGCATACAGACTCATGGCATAGTTGAGTCCTGCCTTGATGTGGCCTGTTCCGTGTGGCGCTGCCCGGTCAAAATCACTCACCCGGATAGTCAGGGGCTTTACGCCGCCCTTAAAGTATGGGCCCACCGGAGTGGTAAACACGCGGAACTGATACTCATCCGCAGGCTTCACGCCAATGACGGGATTGCTTCCGAACATGTATGGACGGATGTATAAGGTTGCCCCTGAGCCATACGGCGGCACATAGTCAGTGTTGGCCGCTACGGTTCGATTGATGGATTCCACAAAACGCTCCTTTGGAAACACCGGCATCTCCAGACGTTTTGCGGAATCCATCATACGCTCTGCGTTCAGGTCCGGGCGGAAGGTGACAATGCGGCCATCTTCTGTGGTGTATGCCTTTAAGCCCTCAAAAATCGTCTGGGCATACTGCAGAACGCCTGCGCACTCGTTCAGGATTACATTCGCATCCTCTGTGAGGATGCCGTCGTCCCAACTTCCCTTTTTATAGTTAGATACGTATCTCTTGTCTGTCTGCACATAGGCAAAGCCCAGATTTGCCCAGTCAATGTCTTTCTTAGCCATGTCTCATTCCTCCATATTCCCTAGATTTACGGCTGCTCGGGCCGATTCACATACACTTCAGCGTATGTGCGGCGAAGCGCGCTTCTGCCGAGATAAATTTTTTCATATATCTCATTATACAACAATTTTTTATTCGTGCACAAAAAATTTCAACCTTTTTTTCTCTCATAGCGCACAAAGGTGTATTCCAAGTCAAAATACGTCTGCTCTTCGCTCTCCCCGGTAATCTCCCACTCCCCGGATTCATCCAGGTTGGCAAAATAGGTATCCGCCTCATAGGCATGCCGGATCTTTGTCACATGGGCCAGATCGCAGTACGGCAGCAGCAGCTGATATACACTGTCCCCGCCAATCACATAGATCTCCTGGCTTTCGTACTTTTTCAGCTCCTTCAAAAGCTCCTCCACTGTATGAACCACCACAGCATCCCTGACCTGATAATCCGGATTTCTGCTTAGCACAATGTTTGTCCTGTTCTTTAAAGGTAACCCATTTGGAAAACTCTCCAGAGTCTTCCTCCCCATAACCACCACATTTCCGGTGGTGGTCTGCCTGAAAAACTTCATATCCGCCGGAATGCTCACCAAAAGCTGGTTGTCCTTTCCAATGGCCCAGTTTTCATCAACTGCAACAATTACATTCATAGTAAATCCTCCTAAACCGCAATGGGTATATTTTTCATCTGTGGGCCTGTATGGTAATCCTCCACATGCAGATCATCCACTGTAAATTCATAGAAGTCTGTAATCTCCGGGTTCAGCCATACTCTGGGCGCCGGATAGGATTCCCTGCCTATGAGTTCCTCAATGAGCGGAATATGCCTGTCATAGATGTGGGCATCTGCGATCACATGTACCAGCTCTCCCACCTGCATCCCGCACACCTGGGCCATCATATGAACCAGAAGAGCATACTGGCATACGTTCCAGTTGTTGGCCGCGAGCACATCCTGAGACCTCTGATTCAAAATAGCGTTCAGAGTCAGCCTGCTGCTCCCCTTCTCCTGTGTCACATTAAAGGTCATACTGTAGGCGCAGGGATAGAGATGCATCTCGCTTAAATCAGCGTGAACGTAGATATTGGTCATGATCCTGCGGCTGTAGGGGTTATTCTTCAGGTCATAGAGCACCCGGTCCACTTGGTCCATCATCCCCTCTTTGTACTTGTGCTTGACTCCCAGCTGATAGCCGTAAGCCTTTCCAATGGACCCGCTTTCATCTGCCCAGGCATCCCATATGTGACTGTTCAGATCTTTTATATTGTTAGACTTTTTCTGCCAGATCCACAGAAGCTCGTCAAAGGCGCTCTTGATTCCGGTTCTGCGCAGTGTCAGCGCTGGAAACTCTTTTCTCAAATCATAACGGTTCACCACCCCAAACCGTTTGACGGTGTAAGCAGATTCCCCGGTATCTTCCCAGACAGGGCGCACCTTCTCCCCCTCTGTGCTCACTCCGTTCTCCAGAATATCCCTGCACATTCCTATAAAAATCTCATCTGCATAGCTCATTGCATCAACCTCCGTTTTCTAAGTTAATCACTGTGTCGTATACGCACAGACCTACTGAATATTTGCCTAATGATTCAGCTTCGCCACACTCGGGTCCTCGGCAAACCCGGATGCATTGTACAAGAACAGGATATCCGTATACTCCTTGGACTCCAAAAGCTCTTTTAAGCTCTCATTAAAATATCTCAAGTCCACAAAATCCACCTCTCCGAAATCATGAAAAGTAAAAGGAAGAAAACAGTGGGCATAAGAATCCTTGATCACCAGCAATCTGCGCTCATTTTCGTTTTGAATGTCCGCCTCCACAATCGGCTGGTTTCCGCCAAAGTACACGTTGTATTTTTCTCTGGTATCCAGCGCCTCCCTGTGGTAGAGATCATCGGTAGTGTCCTCCTGACGGTTATAGCGCAGCGTGTAGGGCGCCTCCTCCTTCAGACGAAGCGTCTGAATCGAATCCCTGACGGTTTCTCCCCCTACCTTAGCCTCAATGGTTCCCTGAAAGTCCTCCGTCACGGTCTCCACCTGATATTCCGTGACAGCGGGTGGTGTAAGTCCCACACTCTTTGCCCATGCCTCGTAGACATAGAAGGCAGCCAGGGTTTTCCAGTGATGGTCCGTCCGGTAATAAAGCTCTTCCTGGCTGTGTTTTTCCAGCACAGACAGGCTGTCAAACCAGGTTCCCCGGGGCAGAGCATCTCGAATCTCCCCCATATACGCCGCCTCATCAAAGGGGGAGGCAAAGGGCGGCAACTTGTCCTCTAAAACCTTTACCGCATTGGGCACCACCATGGCGGTGACATGTCCCTCGCCGTACTTCTCTTCACAGAACTGCATAAACTGCGCCAAGCTGGAGATATTGCGCTTTGCTGTATCTGTCGTAAAGCTGCCTGTGTGCTTTTCGATGAGATAATTGTCTTTTGCAAAATAGATGTCATTGATTTCCTGTTTCCCCACGGCCCGCTCCACCTTTGTCTTCATTCCGATCCATTCATCTCTCAGAATGAACTGGTCCGTAATGTAGGCTTCATAGTCCTTGGCAAAAGCACCGCTAAAGTAGTCCTCCACCGAGAGCATTGGACTCTGAGCCAGGGATCTGTTTTCTTTCTCCGAAAATTCCCTGTCCGGTTTTAGCAGGCTTACGCCTGTCATTCCAAAAATCAGGACCAGGAATAAGATAATGATTACCCAATTTTGTTTTTTATTCATAGTCTCCCCACATTTCATTAAAATCTAAAGTATAAGAATGGATTGTAAGTGGCATCCACCAAATAGGCGACTGAAATCACAAAGATACCTGCGTAGAATACGCACTGCAGAAAGGTCCAAACCCAGGTTTGCCTCTGGGCAGCTTCCTTTGCACGCTGTGCCAGCTTCCTGGGAAGCATGGTGGAGCCCAGAATCAGCACCACAAACAGCACGGCGTTGTTGTAGAGCAAATAGACGGTTTCGCTGTTGGCAAAACCCGCGCCAAAGCCGCCAAACATTGCCCTGAGATAGGAAATACAGAGACTTAAATCCTCGCACTTGAACAACACCCATCCAATCACTACAATAAACATGGTATAAAAGTTCTGGAAAAAGCCCGGCAGCTTCTGAATCCATTTCCCCACCACAAACTTTTCCAATATCAGGAAAATCCCATAGTAGATTCCCCAGAGTACATAGTTCCAATGTGCACCGTGCCAGATTCCGGTGAGCATCCACACAACAAGGATATTTCGGATCTGCTTTGCCATTCCCCTGCGGTTTCCTCCCAGTGGAATATACACGTACTCCCGGAACCAGGAGCTTAATGAGATATGCCATCTGCGCCAGAATTCCGTAATGCTTTTGGAAATGTATGGGTAGTTGAAGTTTTCCAAAAAGTGGAATCCAAACATTTTTCCCAAACCGATAGCCATATCTGAATAACCGGAGAAATCAAAATAAATCTGAAAGGTAAATGCCAGCGCTCCCAGCCAGGCGGTTGCCGCAGGCATCTGCTCCACAGGCATAGCCAGGATATAGTCGCAGAGGGCCCCAATGTTGTTGGCCAACAGCACCTTTTTCCCCACTCCGATCATAAAGCGGTGGATACCGGCCACAAAGTCATCCGCATTCTCCCGCCTCTCTTGCATCTGTTTCGCAATGGTCTTATACTGGACAATGGGTCCTGCGATCAGCTGTGGAAACATGGACACATAGGTTCCATAGTTGATCCAGTTTTTCTGGACTTTCGTAGCCCCCCGGTAAACATCTATTGCATAGGACATGGTCTGGAAGGTAAAAAAGGAGATTCCAATGGGAAGGGGAATTCCAAGAAGAGGAATATTGCTCCCCAGCACACCGTTGACGGAGGTGATGATAAAGTCCGCATATTTAAAAAATCCCAGGACGCTCAAGTTTACCACAACGGATACCATGAGGGCCCTCTTTGCCTTCTTTTGCTCGCCCGCGGCCTTATATCTATCGATAAAGCGCCCAACAGTGTAGTCCATGGTGATGGAAAAGAGCATCAAAAACACATATCTGGGTTCCCCCCAGGCGTAAAAAAAGAGACTGAACAAAAATAGAATGATATTCCGGATTTTTCTAGGTGCCAGGAAGTAAAGAACCAGCACTGCCGGAAGAAAACGAAATAAAAACAATAAACTACTGAATACCATAAACGTATACTCCCCTGTGATTCTTTAAGTTTTCTTTACGATTTCAAAAAACTATTTACAATTATCGCGTTTATTATATAATAGAGAGGAAGAAAAGACAAATTAATTTTTAAGTCAGGGGAGAACTTATGCCACAGCAGAAGAAACGGAAGCGACAGAAACCCGGCCGTTTCCTGAATATACTGATTTTGATCATCGCGGTATTGGTAGTATTTGAGGGGAAGCTGCTGATCAATATCTTTAAAGAGGAGAACATACAGACACAGGTAAATTCACAAGTGAGTGAACTTCTTGCCGAATCGATCACAGAGCCAGAAACAGAACCATCTACCAGCGCCGTTCCTGTAGAGACAGAACCGCAGACGGAGACTTCTCAACCGGAAACACAGCCCGCCAGCAAGGCGATTGTGCCGGAACAGTCTGTGCCCGTAGATGATTCTTATTTTTCAGACGCAGTATTTATTGGTGATTCCCGAATGCAGGGCTTCTACAACCAGTCAGGCATTTCTCAGGGAACTTTTTTAACGGGTGTGGGTATGAATGCCGCAAATATTTTTGACACTCCGTATATCACCATGTACGAGGAACAGATCACGGTCTTCCAGGCCCTGTACAATACCGATTATAAAAAAATGTACGTTCTAATCGGTACTAACGACCTGGGCGAACCGGATTTTGAAGATTTCAAGGAGCAGTACCGGATCTGTCTTGCGGAACTGCAGAAACAGGCTCCCAATGCCATCATGTATGTACTCAGTGTTCCCTATGTGGAGGAATCCAAGGTTACCACCGGAGACTATGTGAATAATACAAATATTGAGATTGTAAATGAAAAAATCCTGGAAATCTGCGAGGAGTACAACTATAATTATATAAATCTAAATGAAGTTCTCTCAGACGGCAACCAGTCTCTAATAGAGGGGAGCACTGCAGACGGAATTCATATGTATGACACCTACTTAAAAATATGGCTGGACTACTTGAAGACTCACTATGTGGAGCCAGACTCCACATCCGGCAGTACAGACAGCAAAGGAAACACCCAGGGACAGACCGGTTCCCAGGAATCTACGGAATCCTCCACATCTGCTCAGCCAGATGGAGTAAATGAATAAATTATGAAAGTTAAAGGAGATTAAAGCAATGAAGAAGTATTTATGTATCGCATTAGCTGCAGTCATGATGGTATTCTCACTTACCGCCTGCGGAGGAAAAGGGTCCGCAAAGGAAGTGACTGCTTCCGCAGATGAGCTGGCAAAAAAGCTGGCCGAAGAAACGGTTACCAGTGACAAGCTTTCCGCCGTATCTTCAGATATACTGGCCTCCACTTATTTTGTGGACATGGATCAGGTGGAAGACAGCGCTGCTTATCTAAGCACAGGAGCCTCTTCCTGTGAGGCTGTAGTGATCAAATGCAAGGAAAGCTCCTATACCTCCGAAGTGGAACAGCTTCTCAAAAAGCGCGTGGAAAGCCAGTCCACTCTCTATGCATCCTATGCTCCGGACGAGGCGGCGAAACTAGATTCCGCTATCATCAAGGTTTCCGGCAGCTATGTGGTGCTCAGCGTGGCAGATGATACAGAAAAGGCATCCAGTATATTGTCAGATGCAGGTTTTTAAGTGTCAAAAACGACCGGGTCATTTTTCAAAAGTGACCCGGTCGTTTTTCAATTTTGACCAGGTCATTTCCGGAAATGACCTGGTCGTTTTTGACATTTTTTATTCTTTTCCAAGCATTACCTGTCTGGTGCAGACCTGATCCAGCAGCCCGGCGCTGTGACTCACTGCGATCAGGCCAATCCCACGTCTTCCTGCCTCCTCCAGCAGAAAGTTCCAGATCTGACTCTGTGTGATGAGGTCCAGCATGGTACTGATCTCATCACACAGCAGAAATTGGGTGCTCTTTCCCAAAGCCCTTGCAATACAAAATCTCTGCAGTTCCCCTCCGGACAACTCCGCCGGATACCGTCCCATCCACTCTTCCTCGATCCCTAACTGCCGGACAATGCGTTCCTCCACCTGATCTCCCTCTGCAATCACTTCCCTCATCCTCAGTCTGGGATTTACCGCCTGCTCCGGGTGCTGCCAGATCATCTGTACCGGACAGCAGCCCTTAATATCTCTCAAAGGCTTTCCATCCAGGAGAACTTCGCCCCCGTCGGGTTTCTGGTATCCACCCAGAATTTTACACAGAGTGGTTTTCCCATAACCGCTGGGCGCGATCAATCCCACCACCTCGCTGCTGTCCACCTCCAGGTCAAAATGCTCCAGAATCTGCCTGCCATCGTTAGTGTATTTGAAGGAGAGATCCTTTGCCTGCAGCTTCATGCGCTCTCCTCCCTCTCCATCCCTGTTTCCAATTGCTTCTTTCTGTCCGCATCCTGATAGTGAATGCAACGTACATATCCATCCCCGGCCTTTCGATAGGGAACCGCATCGGCGCACGCCTCGGTAAACTGGCTGCACCTGGGTCCAAAGGGGCAGCCCTTGGGCATGTCCTTTGCGTAGGGCTGTATTCCCTTTATAAACTGAAATCCATTTTTGGGCATAGCACGCCAAAGAGCCTTAGTGTAGGGATGCTTCAAGGTCGCTTCCTGCGCAAAGTCCTCTGCCCTGGCATCCTCCAGGGTGGTACCGGCATAGAACACAACGATCCTGTCCGCCACCTGGGCGGCCAGCTCCAGATCATGGGTAATCAGCAGTACGCCGGCCCCTTCATCTGCCAGCTGTCTGAAATGGCCCAGAGCCCGTTTTGCTACATCAATATGCAGCCCTGGTGTGGGTTCATCAGCTATGATCAGCTTCGGCTGTTCCATTAGAGCTGTGGAGATCAGGACTCTTCTTGTCATCCCCCCTGAAAGCTCAAAGGGATACTGCTCCTCCACCTCTTTTTTGAGATGGTAGTGGTGAAAAATGGAATCATTCTTCTCCCTCAGTTTCCTGTCCCGTCTGCCTTTGCGCACCTGGGAACCGATCTTCATCAGGGGATCCAAATAGGAGGTGCTCTGGGGCACCAGTACAATTTCACCGCCTCTAAGTTGCTCTGCCCGTCTCTGATCCAGGATTTCCCCCCGATACCGAATCTCACCGCTCATCGAACTGTTGTAGGGAAGGATACCCAATACCGCATGGGCCAGCAGGCTCTTCCCAGAACCGCTAGAGCCCACCACAGCCACCATCTCTCCCCGGTGGACTGTTACATCCAGATCCCGGATCACCTGAAGGTCCGACTGACGGAGCCCCTGCTCGTACTGCCGAAAGCTGATAGATAAATTTTTAATCTGTAAAAGTGTATTTTTTTCGCATCTCTTTTCAATCATATCTGCCTCTCTCTTTCTCATCTGTGGGCGCTGGAAGGGTCCAGGAGTTTTCTGAGGCTCTCCCCAGTCACGTCAAACAACACCACGGTCAGCACCAGCATTGCCCCTGGAAACAGAGCCAGCCACCACTTTCCGGTCACCAGGTACTTCATGCTCTCAGAGAGAATGATTCCAATGGCCGGCTGTTCCGTGGAAAGGCCAAATCCCAGAAACGTAATGCTGGACTCATGGAGAATCGCATGTGGAAACAACAGGATCAGTCCCACCATGAACTGTGGCAGCAAGTGGGGAAGCATATGCTTTACCGCAATCTTACACTTGCTGTGTCCCAGGCGCTGAGCAATCTTAATGAACTGGCTCTCCTTTAACTGGAGTACCTCTCCTCTTATTACTCTGGCCAGGGAGGTCCAATGGGTGATGGCGACTCCCACAATCACTCCCTTGAGCCCTTTTCCAAGAGCCACGCAGATTAAAATCAGCAGCAGCAGATGGGGCACGCCCATGACCAGGTCAATGACCCAACTGATGACAGCATCCGCCTTCTTTCCTAAGGTAGCGGCTGCAATTCCCAAAACCAGCGCAACCAGGGCGCTGATTCCCGCTGCCAGCACCCCGATCAGGATACTCAGGGACAGACCGCGCAGCGTGCGCACAAACATGTCTCTGCCCAGCCAGTCTGTGCCAAAGAGATAGGGCCAGGAGGGCGGCAGGTTTTTCCTGGAAAAATCCGTCGCCTGCGCAGCCTCCTGACAGAACAGGCCCCCAATAGTCACTGACACAAGAAAAGCCAGGGACAGTGTCAGATAAATCATTGTCTTTTTTCTCTGGTTCATCTCTTCCCGCCTCCTCTCCGGATACGCGGGTCAATCACCCCATAGAGCACATTTGCGATAAAGTTCCCTCCGAACACAAAAAGAGCGCTTATGATGGTAATCGCCATCAAAAGCGGAACATCACTTCCCAGGCCTGCTGTCACTGCAGCCTGTCCCAGCCCCGGATAGGAGAACACCTGTTCCACCAGCACAGAACCGCCAAAAATCTCACTTATGGATGCAAACTGAAGCGTCATGGCAGGAAGGGCGATGTTGCGCAGGCCATGATTTTTAATAATCTGAAGGGTGCTTTCCCCCCTGGCCCGGGCAAACAGTACATAGTCACTTTCCATGACATCAATCATCTTTTCTCTGGTATGCAGGGTGATATTGGAAATTCCAGTGATACTTAGAGCCAGGGCAGGCAAAATAGCGTGCTGCACCCTGTCCAAGAAGGTGACGCCGCTGGCTTCCACCCCGATGGGCACACTCAAGCCCACAGGCAGTACCTTAAGCCACACTCCAAAAATCATCAGAAGCATCAGAGCCAGCCAGAATGCCGGGGTGCTGGCCACCACCAGGGAGTATCCCTTGATTACCTTGTCCGCCGTCTTCCCCCTGTTGACCCCTGCAATGATTCCCAGAAGAAATCCCAGAAGACCTGAGATAAGCCAGGCAATGACCATCAAAAACAGGGAGTTTCCCAGCTTTACCGCAATCACGCTGGCTACACTCTGGCGGTAAAGCAGCGAAGTCCCCATGTCCCCGCGGATAAAGTCCTTCGCCCATGCCAGATACCGCTCCAATGGCGGCTGGCCCACTCCCCAATATTCCTGAAGCTTGGCAATCTGCTCCTGACTCATGCTGCCCAGTGCAGCCTGCCCCACATTGGCCTGGAGAGGATCAATGGGTGAAGCGGAGATCAGCACAAAAGCAACTATGCTGACCCCCACCAGGAGCAGAATCATTCTTATGAAATTTTTACCGATGAATACTGCATTTTGTCTCAAAGTATACCCCTTACTCCCAGTTCCACTGGTCTACATTATTTACGATAGACCATCCATGTCCATGGGGATGAATTTTTTGTTCTGCCACCTGAAGACCGGCCCGCACAAAGTACAGATGGTCCACATTGCACAACCAGATCCAGGGAATATCTCCCTCCTGGGTGATTCCTGTGCTTCCATCCCACTGAGCCTTCTGCCACAGTTCATAGGATTCCTCCAGGCTGGATGCCTTCAAAGCCTGGTCCATATAGCTGTCCACCGTCTCGTTGGCGTAAGGGGAATACTGGGCAGTGCCCGTATCCTTTATAGTATGATAAATATTGTAGAGCTCCATGGGGGTGTGCGCTCCCCATCCCCACATGAGGGGCTGTGACTGCGCATTGTCATAGGCCACATCCCAACCGGCTCCCTCTGTTGTCACCTCGATCCCCAGCTCTTTCAGCTGGTTCTTAACCGCTTCTGCAAGCGCCTGGCGGACAGAGTCCTCGGGATTAAACATCAGGGTAAAGGCTGCCTTCACATCATCCTTTTCCCGGATACCGTCGCTTCCTTCCTTCCATCCCGCATCTTCCAGAAGTTTTTTGGCTCCTTCCAGGTCATACTCCACCTGGGCCTCTGCATTATACCAGGGCATTTTGTCACACACGCTGTAGGCAGGCGTTCCGTGTCCGCTCAGCACATTGTCAATCATCTCCTGGCGGTTAATCCCGATATTGATGGCGCGCCGCACCTGCACATCCTTCAGGAAATCATTTCCATACGTAATTCCATCCTTCTCCTCTGCAGCTATCGCGGGAAGGTTGAACCCCCGGTTATCTACAGAGGCTACAGAGAGCAGTCCAAAGCCATCCACCGCCTGATCCGCATAGGAAGCTGCCGTGTGGG
This sequence comes from Ruminococcus sp. 8Y-12, assembly GCF_058119865.1. Classification (NCBI taxonomy): domain Bacteria; kingdom Bacillati; phylum Bacillota; class Clostridia; order Eubacteriales; family Oscillospiraceae; genus Ruminococcus; species Ruminococcus sp. 8Y-12. The sequence goes on from NZ_CM176623.1 coordinate 4,189,084, forward strand.
CCACATCCACCTGCCCCGCCTGGGCTGCGGCCAGGGCTGCCTCCTCCTCCATAAAGAGTACAGTCAGCTTTTTGATTTTAGGAGCCTCCCCGTAATAATCCGGATTTGCTTCAAAAATCACCTGCTGTCCTTTATCCCACTGCTTCATAATATATCTTCCGGAGCCAACCGGATGCTGTCCATAATTCTCATCATAGGCGTGCTCCGGTACAATTCCCACAATCGCCATGGTATAGGGCCAAATAGAAAACGGCGTTTCCATATGAAACTCTACGGTGGTGTCATCTACAGCAACCGCTTCTTTCAACATAGTGAAGTCATTGACTGTACTCTTCTCCTTCACATTATTATAGGTAAAAGCCACATCCGCAGCGGTCAGAGGCTCTCCGTCCGTAAATTTCACATTATCCCGGATCTTAACCGTCCAGATAAGGCCGTCCTCACTGCTGGAATAATCCGTGGCCAAATCTTTCTCAATCTTCAAATCTGTGGTGGTCGTAGTCAAAGTGCTCTGAATCAGAGGCTCATGTACATGCTCCCCTGCCCCCCAACCGTATGCGGGATCAAATCCGGACTCAGGCTCAGAGCTGGTGGGCATGGTCACCACCACGGAATCCTTCTCGGTAACCGTCTTTCCGCCGCTCGCCGCCTCACTGTTCTGTGCTGTCTCTGTCGTTTTATCCGTGCCTGACTGCGAACATCCTGAGAGCAAGCCCACTGCCAGACATCCTGCACATAATATACTGATAATTTTTCTCTTCATAAGTACTCTCCTTAGATTTGTCGAAACTTTAACAAGCGCTTATGAGTAAGAGTATACCAGCTGATTTTCACGGGCACAAGCCGGTCGGGGGGTTATTTTTTCTTTTCTTTCACATAAAAAATCAGAGCAGTCTGTAGACCTCAGGAAATGCCTGCACACTCCTCCTTAAGATTCCCTGGACATAGGCAATCAGGATTCCGTAGTTTGTCATGGGAATACCGGCATCCCTGGCACAGGCAATCCGATACTTTACTTCCCGCTCATTCAGGGTACATGCCCCGCAGTGGACAATGAGCCGGTACCTTGACAGATCCTCCGGGAACTCCACACCGCTGGTAAAGGTAAACCTCAGCTTTTTCCCGGTATGCGCCTGCAGCCACCCAGGCAGCTTCACGGTTCCGATATCCTCACACTGCCGGTGATGGGTACATCCTTCACAGATCAGCACCTGATCCCCGTCCGTCAGCTCTTCCACTGCCCGCACCCCTTCCACAAATGTCTGAAGCTCCCCCTTGTAACGCGCAAACAGTATTGAAAAAGAGGTGAGCATAATATCCTCCGGAGTATTCCTGGAGACCTGTGCAAAAACCTGGCTGTCCGTAATCACCATACGCGGCTTTTTTGCCAGATCTTCCAGGGTTTGTCCTAGTTCTCTCTCTCTCACCACGATAGCTGTCCCGCCGGACTCCAGTATATCGCGAATCGTCTGCTGTTGGGGCAGGATCAGACGCCCCTTGGGGGCCGCCTTGTCGATGGGCACCACCAGCACTGCGAAGTCAGAGGGTGAGAGCAGATCCCCCACAATCCTGCGCTCTGTAACTTCCTCCGGCCTTTGTGCTGCAATCAGCTCTTTCAATTCCCGTACATTTTCCCCTGTCTCACTGCTGACAGCAATGCTGTTTTTTTGGGGACAGACAAAATCTTGAACCAAATCCTTCTTATTATATACCAACACATAGGGGATCTGCTTGTCCCGGATGCGCTCCAGCAATGCCTCATCCTCCTGTGTCATCCCGGTAACTGCATCCACCACCAGCACCGCGATATCTGTCTTGTTGAGTACCTGATAGCTTTTCTTAACGCGCAGAGCGCCCAGCTCCCCCTCATCATCGATCCCCGGAGTATCGATCATTACCACCGGTCCTAAGGGAAGGAGTTCCATGGCCTTGGAAACCGGATCTGTGGTGGTCCCCTTCACATCCGAGACAATCGCCAGGCTCTGTCCCGTCATTGCATTTATCACACTGGATTTCCCGGCATTCCTCTTTCCGAAAATACCGATATGTACCCTCTCTGCCGAGGGTGTGCTGTTCAATCCCATCCTGTTCCTCCTCAATGTTAAAACCGGAAATCCCGCTTGCCCTGTTCTATATCCCGCAGATTTCTCTTGGCAATCTCTCTGATCTTATCTCTGGGCACCTTATCAATCTCCCTGGCAATCAAAGCCTCCCCGATCTTCTTCGTATCCTCAGAGGCATAGTCCATGAGATATTCTTTAAGCGTCATCAGGGCGTTTGGATGGCAGCAGTTTTGAATCTGACCGCTCTTGCAAAGGCTCATAAACCGGTCCCCTGTTCGCCCCTCCCGGTAGCATGCTGTGCAGAAGCTGGGTATGTAACCGAGGCGCATCAGCCAGTTTACCACCTCATCCAGGGTCCTGGTATCGCTCACATCAAACTGGGCTGAATTGTCCTCCTCCGGCTCCGGTTCCACATAACCTCCCACGCTGGTGCGGGACCCGCCGCTGATCTGGGAGATCCCAAGGTGAAGCACCCGCTCCCTGCATTTCTGACTCTCTCTGGTGGACACAATCATGCCGGTATAGGGTACCGCGATACGGATACAGGCCACCAGCTTCGCAAAGGTATCGTCGTCAATTCCGTTGTCAAACGCGTCCGGATCAATGTCATCCGCATGGCGGATACGTGGAACGCTGATGGTATGCGGTCCTACACCAAAGGCTGCCTCCAGATGCTCCGCATGCATCAACAAGCCTGCGAACTCATAGCGGTAAAGCTCCAGTCCAAAGAGCACTCCGATCCCCACATCGTCGATCCCCCCCTCCATTGCCCGGTCCATTGCCTCTGTGTGGTAGGCATAGTCATGCTTAGGTCCTGTGGGGTGCAGCTTTAAATAGCTTTCTCTGTGGTAGGTCTCCTGAAACAGGATATAGGTTCCGATTCCAGCATCCTTTAGCTTCCGGTAATTTTCTACAGTAGTAGCCGCAATATTCACATTTACTCTGCGGATCGCCCCGTTCTTGTGTTTAATGCTGTAGATGGTCTGAATACTCTCCAGTACATATTCGATGGGATTGTTCACCGGGTCTTCCCCTGTCTCCAGCGCCAGCCTCTTGTGCCCCATATCCTGAAGCGCGATGACTTCCCTGCGTATTTCCTCCTGGGTCAGCTTCTTGCGCACAATATGCTTGTTTTTTGCGTGGTACGGACAGTACACACAGCCATTGACACAGTAATTTGACAGATACAGGGGTGCAAACATCACAATCCGATTGCCGTAAAAGTCCTTTTTAATCTGCTCTGCCAGAGCATAGATCTCCTGGTTTTTCTCCTCAATATCACAGTCCAGAAGCACCATGGCCTCTCTGTGGGAGAGTCCCTTCCTCAGTCTTGCCTTCTCAAGTATTTTTTCAATAAGTACCTCATTGTGCCTGTTGGCTCGGGCGTACTCCAAGGTATCCAGTATCTCCTGATGGTCAATAAATTCTTCTGCCTTTCCAGATTTTACATTATACATTGTTTTTCCTCACTCTCTTCTTTTGCTTTTATGTAGTTTTTTTACAGCCTTTTCGTCTGACACTATCCTTCCCGCACAGCTTCACAGGCTTTGCACAGACCGCTTTGCAGTGGCTTTACCGGATCTCCCCTTGTGACTGCCACCTGGTAACCGATGGTGCGAACGCGCTCTCTGAGCTCCTCAAGGGTCTCCGCCGCCTCCGCGCCTGTGCTGATCTTATTGTCATAGAGCATATATTTATCCCTCACCTCCACTGGGGAGAGATTGGGCATAACCACATTGGCGCCTGCCAGGATACCCAGCTCACGTCCTCTGGGATGGATGGTTCCCAGGGCGGTCGTGGCCGGAATCAAAGCCTCCGGCAGCATCAGGCGCAGTAGTCCCACCATAAACAGGGTCAGTTCCAGAGTTCCACTCTGCATTTTACAAAACGGCGTGTCCCTGTGGGAGATAAAAGGGCCAATCCCCACCATCTGGGGGGAGAGCTCTTTGATAAAGGCCATATCCTCTGCCAGATACTCCGGCGTCTGCCAGGGTGACTCCACCATGAAGCCAGTCCCCACCTGATAGCCTATCTCCTTTAAATCATAAAGGCAGCGTATACGCTCTTTCAGACTCAGGTTCGGGGGATGCAGCCTCCGGTAGTGGACTTCGTTGGCTGTCTCGTGGCGCAGCAGATACCGGTCCGCCCCTGCGTCAAAGTATTTCTGGTAACTCTGTCTGGACCGCTCCCCAACCGAAAGGGTAATGGCGCAGTCCGGATGCGCCTGTCTGATACTGCGTATCAAATACGCAAGACGTTCGTCCGTAAAATACTCATCCTCCCCGCCCTGGAGGACAAAGGTGCGGAATCCCAGCTCATATCCACTCTTGCATCTCTCCAGAATCTCCTCAAAATGCAGACGGTATCTGGGGATGTTTTCATTTCCCATCCGGATACCGCAATAATAGCAGTCATTGCGGCAGTAGTTGGTAAACTCAATCAATCCCCTTATGTAGACTTCTTTTCCGTAACAGCTCTGCTGTACTTCCCTGGCTTTTTCAAACAGATATTCGGCGGAATCCCGGGTTCTCTGTGCAATCAGTGCCGCAAATTCTTCTCTTCTTAAGTTCTGAGTCTCATACAGCTTATCAATCAATGTCTTCTGCTGTACAGGCATCATATTCTTCCACCTCCCTTTTCCATCATTCTGCCTGGGGCAGTTTGGAATAGACCGTCTTGCTGCTGACTCCCGAAAGCATTCCCAGCTTTCCGGAAAGGGCACTGATCTCTGCCTGGGGCGCATCCAAAATCACGCTGATCACAGAAACCTTTTTGGGGTGGTAGGGAACCCCCATGCGCCCCACCACATAGTGTGCATACTGATGAAGGATGGCATTCAGCTCCTCCACCGAACCGCTGTCCTCCACAATAATGGCAATTACTGCTATCCTTGTCTCCAAATCATTACCTCCCTATTGAATATGAAAAGAATTCCGCTAGCTCTGCATTTAGTTACATCTACGTTATTAAAAAAGAATCCTGCGCGCAGGATTCTCCGCCTGCGGCGGGGCTGTCCCGGCAGCCATCTTCCACTCCGCCGCAGTGCGATCCCGCCCGGAGGGCTTTTTATATCATAGGGAATTCCGAAGGACTTTCCTATGATACAAAAAAAGTGCGCTCTATAGGCGCACTTCTGGTGTCTTTTATACATCAGCAAGCAGCCCATCCCCCTCAGGTGTAACCCTTTAAAGTCCGGAAACTTTACTTTATCTGTAACTGTTCACATATGCCTCAATGTCCTCTTTGTACGGAAGAGCGGGAATTCCTCCCATCTTTTGTACGCAGAGTCCGCCGGATGCATTGCCGTACTCCAGGGACCTCCTGACAATTTCCTCTGTCAGGTCCTTCACGGTATCTACACCACTCATAAGGATTTTGGATAGGAATCCACCCCAAAAGGCATCCCCCGCTCCTGTGGCATCCACTGCCTTTACTTTATGTCCGTAAATCCGTCCCTCGCTGCCGTTGTAGAAATACTTGGCTCCGTCTGAACCCAGCGTTTCTATTACTACAGTAATCCCATGCTCTTTCATAAACGCAGGAATGTTCGTCTCCCCGCCCACAAAGTTCAACTCTTCCTCTGAAATCTTTAAGAAATCTATGTACGGGAGCACCTGATTCACCACTGCCTTGGCTGCCTCCTCACTCTCCCAGACCGTATCCCGGTAATTCACGTCATAGCTCACCATCCTGCCCTTCTCCTTTGCCAGCTTTAGGGCAAACAGGGTTGCCTCCCTGGCCGGTTCCCGGGACATTCCAAAGGAGCCTGCCTGTATCAGACGGGTATTCTTTATATGCTCTTCCTTTACATCCGCCTTTTCAAGCAGCATATCCGCTCCCGGCTTCCTCGCAAACGTAAAGGAGCGCTCCCCGTTCTCATACAGGGTGACAAAGGCCAGTGTTGTGATCGCTTCATCCGTCAGGTCGGGGCAAAGCACCGCCACCTTTTCCTTCTCCAGTGTGTCCTTTAAAAAACGTCCAAAGTCATCATTTCCCAGTTTTCCTAAGAAGCCCACATCCAGACCGTTTCTGGCCATGGCAATACAGGCATTGGCTGGGGCGCCGCCGGCATTTCTTTTGTAAACCCCAGGTTCACTTCCAGGTGTAAAGTCAATCAGCATTTCACCAACACATATCGCATCCATTCCTGATCCTCCACTATTTTGCTAGATTTGTGGTAACTGTTCAGTACCTTCACAGTTACATGCAAAAATCCATTTCAAATCACCTTCGGTGATGGGATTTTTGCACTCCTGAATCATTTTCTTACGGTCTGCGTAAAAAATGTGCAGACCTGCTGAATAGTTATGATTTGTCTCTATTATATAATAGAACACTACAAAAATGCAATTCACTTCTTGACTTTTTACTTTATATCGGGAATAATAGTAACAGTTCAGACGGAGCAGAGCTGTTACTTGTGTTACCGCCCGGGTGACTGTGTTCCGCAACCGAGAACTTCCCAAAAACTTGTTGGGAAATCGCCTGGATAGCATGTTCTTTCGCCTAAGAGAAACAGCTTCCTGCGCCGGAGGATGCGTCCGCCTCAACCAGTAACGAACCTCCCCCGTCTGCACTGTTACGAATAATAAGTGCCGATACCGATTTACATAAAGAGGAGCATTTCATGAAACTACAACAATTATTAAGCTTTACCAGAAAGGCTGTTGATGAATACCAGATGATTGAAGATGGAGACAAAATTGCTGTGGGCATCTCCGGTGGCAAGGACAGCCTGACTATGCTGCATGCCCTGCGGGGCCTACAGCGCTTTTACCCAAAGCACTTTGAACTACAAGCCATTACCGTCAGCCTGGGATATGAGGACTTCAACCTAGACCCTATCAGAGAGCTCTGCCGCAGTCTTGAAGTCCCTTATCAGGTAGTGGACACAAAGATCGCCCGGATCATCTTTGATGAGCGCAGGGAACCCAACCCCTGCTCTCTCTGCGCCAAGATGCGCAAGGGGGCTTTTAATGAGGAGGCCAAACGCCTGGGGTGCAACAAGGTTGCCTATGCCCACCACAGGGATGACATCATTGAGACCATGCTGCTCTCCCTGATCTTTGAGGGGCGCTTTCACTCTTTCTCTCCCCGGACTTATCTGGACCGGATGGATCTCACAGTGATACGCCCGCTGATGTTTGTCAGTGAGGCGGATGTGATCGGATTTAAAAACAAATACGGCCTTCCCGTAGTCAAAAGTCCCTGCCCGGCGGACGGTTATACAAAGCGTCAGTATGCCAAAGATCTGATCCGCCAGTTAAACCAGGAACATCCGGGCGTAAAAGAGCGCATGTTTACCGCTGTCTTAAACGGAAATATTCAGGGATGGCCGGAGCGTAGCCCTCACAAACGCTAGGCGGATTTTGAAGTATTTATAAATACTTCATACTTTTTTAGATTCCATATATTTTATTTTCCGCACCAGTATGCTATTCTTATACAAGAATAGGAAGTGATGAAATGAAAGTACAAGTACTCTACGTCAGCGGTACGGGAAACACGGAAAAAATTGCGGAAAGCATCTACCGTGCAATCCCTGAAGCCGCAAAGGATATTAAACGCCTGGACTCCTGCTCTGAGAAACGCAGTGCAGACACATATTTTATAGGATTCTGGGCTAACCGTGGCTCTGCCAGCATGGAGGTGCTGGACTATCTGTCCGAACTGCACGGCAAAAACATCGCTCTCTTTTGCACCTGCGGCATGGGCTGTGATCCAGCTTATTACAAAAAGATTGAAAACAGCGTAGCTGCCTTTATCCCGGACGATAACCAATATCTGGGGGCCTTCTTCTGTCAGGGAAAGATGCCCATGCGCATCCGTGAAAAGTATGAGCATATGATGACAGCTGAAAATGAGGCCCAGGTTCAGAAACTGATTCACAATTTTGATGCAGCCTTGCTGCATCCCAATGCAGAAGACTTTGCAAATGCTGCACGTTTTACCGATTCTGTATTTGAGCAGATGCCAACTACAAGGTAAATGGCCATGTCCACAGATGTGGACACTACAATAAAGGAAAGCAGGAAGAAAACCTATGAAAGAAAAGTTTCAAAGATTTATGACAGGACGCTATGGAGTGGATGATCTGTCAAAATTTATGCTCTACGCTCTGCTGGCGCTGTGCATTATCAGTATTTTTGTCCGCAGCTCCATCCTCAATGTGATATTGCTGCTTGGTCTGCTGCTCATCTATTTCCGTATGCTTTCCAAAAACCATACAAAGCGCTACCAGGAAAATGTAAAATTCCTGCAGATAAAGGATAAAGTGCTGCACTCCTTTCGGCGAGAGAAAAATATCGCCATCCAGAAAAAGGACTTCCGCATTTATACCTGCCCCTCCTGCAAACAAAAAATCCGAATTCCCAAGGGAAAGGGGAAAGTATGCGTTACCTGCCCCAAATGCCAGACGGAATTTATCAAAAGAAGCTAGAGGAAACCATGTTTGGATATATCACCGTTAACCAACCGGAACTAAAAATAAAACATTACAACCGCTACCGCTCTTACTACTGCGGCCTGTGCCAGGCCCTGGGGGAGCGGTACGGACGTATTGGGCAGGCTACGCTCACCTACGATATGACTTTTCTGGTAATCCTGCTCACAGGTCTCTATGAAACACCGGGCACACCCCAGGAACACCGCTGCATCGCCCATCCTGCGAAAAAGCATACCATGTTCCGCAATGCCTGTTCAGACTATGCGGCGGATATGAACATTCTGCTGGCATACCACAACTGTATGGACGACTGGTTTGACGACAAAAGCCTTGTAAAGCTCTCCACTGCCAAACTCCTGGAGAAAAAGTATAACAGCCTGGAGCAGACCTATCCCCGGCAGGTTCGGGCTATGGAGTCCTATATCCAAAATGTACATAAAAGCGAGAAGGCAAACCTGGACGATCTGGACCAGGTTTCCGGGTATACAGGAAAACTGTTGGGTGAGTTGTTTGTTTGGAAAGAGGACGAGTGGAGCGGTGTACTCAGGCGAATGGGGTTCTTTCTGGGAAAGTTCATCTATCTGATGGATGCCTATGATGACCTGAACAGAGACGAAAAGAAGCGCCATTACAACCCCTGGAGCTTTTATAAAGACCGGCCAGATTTTCAGGAGTACTGCAAAAGTGTACTTACCATGATGATGGCGGAATGTGCCGGAGAATTTGAACGCCTTCCCATACTGCTGGACGCAGAGATACTTCGTAATATTTTGTATTCCGGTATTTGGACAAAGTATGATATACTGGTAAAGAACAAAAAAAAGAAGCAGGAGAACGAAAAATAAAATGATGTCAGATCCATACGAGATACTGGGAATCAGCAGAAACGCCACGGATGAAGAGGTCAAAAAAGCCTACCGCCAGCTCAGCCGCAAGTATCATCCGGACGCAAATGTAAATGCACCCAATCTTGAGCAGATAGAAGAAAAATTTAAAGAAATCCAGCAGGCTTACCATCAGATCATGGATGAGCGGGAACACGGATATTCCTCCAGTGCCTATGGCTCTTACGGTTCCTACGGATCAGGAGGCGGCAGCCAGTCTTACTCCACCGAGAGTTCCGTCAAGATGCAGGCTGCGGCCAACTTCATCAACTCACGTCACTTTCGGGAGGCTTTAAACGTTCTGAACGATATCTCTGACCACTCCTCACAGTGGTATTTTTTGAGTGCTGTGGCAAATGCCGGACTCGGTAACAATATAAAAGCCCAGGAGCTGATCTCCCAGGCTGTGGCTATGGAGCCTAATAATATGCAATACCGCCAGTTCCAGCAGCAGTTAGAGTTTGGGGGCAGTTGGTACAATACCATGGGACGAACTTACGAAAGCCCCCTCTCCGGAAACAACTGGTGTCTGAACATTTGTCTGCTTAACTTGTTTTGTAGCTGCTGTCGTCCTTGTTGAGCACCAGATATTTGGCCTTATTATGCCGCTTTCTGACCCTCATCAGGCCTGCGGTTTTGTTGTATAGCCAAAAGGAATAGACAAGTAAGCTGTTGATCTTTCCGATCTTTTCCTTTGTAGTGCCCCTGTAATAATCGCCCCCGCTTCTGATGGGGGCTTTTTCTTTTACCGCTTTGATCAGCTGGGTTTCGGTAGTAATCTTATCCGCGAATTTCGTATAAGCCATACCCACACACTCTGCCTTGTGGGCATCGCTTCCACCAAACCCTGGCAGGAAGAATTCCCTGGCAAGCTCTTTTGCCCTCCGGTTGCTCTCCGGGGATTCGCAGGCGTTAAAGGTCTCCACAAAGTCAAACCTCTTCATAATATCCTTATTTTTCCGGTACAGCCTGGTATTTGCATAGCTCATATACTTTTCTCCGCAGGGATGGGCCGGTCCCAGGATTCCTCCGTAGGCGTGCACCACTGTGATAAGCAACGCCAGCGGCATTCCCCTCACCTCCAGAATACGCGGCTTTACGCCCTCCGGCATCACCACCAGGATATGTCCCGCATTGATGGTATCATACTCTATACCCTTTAACACCACAAAATCCTTATACTTCTGTTCCTTAATCTCATTTTTCCAGAACCGGTATCCATTGTAGGAATTGTGGTCCGTCACCAGCATTCCGTCAAATCCCTTTTCCTTTAGGATACAGATATACTCCTCAATACTTACCTTGCCGTCTATGGACCCCTCTTTTGTATGACAATGCATATCAAATTTCATTAGATCCCACCCTTTCTATCTTTACCTAGACGTGAAACTTTTTGTGCAGCTCTGCAGCCAGCTCTCTTCTCCGAAAAATAGACAGAGCTGCCAGAGATAAGAAAGATATGCCGATGCAGACCACACTTGGCGCCGTAACCTGTACCAATCCAAGCAGCACAAACAGAACAGGAACCAGACCGGTCACTCCTGAAATCAGGAAATAAATCATATAGTCCTTTGCCTTTAGGCCTCCTGCCTTGGTAACTACCGTCAGTGTTGCCAGTGTCAAAAGCACTGTCAGCGGAAACACATATTCCAGTGACCATCCTCTCCAGCCCATGACCGCATCCCAGGCTGCGCAGACACCAATGATCAGCATCTGCTGCCAGACAATATTTTTCAACAGATTGCGCCTTTTATAATAACCCACACTCACAGCCAGCCACATGCACAGGATTCCTCCTGCCCCAAAGAACGACCACCAGACATGTGGCGTAAATATCATATTTACCATTACCCCGGCAACAGCCAGTGCAACGCACACAAAAGAGAACCACTGCAGAAACAGAACACTACCAAGCTTCTGTGGAGCAGGTTCTGGTAATTTCTGCTCATACAGACTGACCTTTACTCCCAGCTGTTCCAAAATGCGGAAAAAGTTCCGCTGAATATTCATATTCTCAAAGCGTGAGGTGAAGCTTAGCATTGTTTTATCCTGAAAAGAACACATACAAAGCTCGATCTTGGGTGTGCTGGTGTACACATGAAACAGCTCAATATATCTCTGGTATTCCTCTGGCATATTGATTACACCCATATTGGAGAAAATAGCGCTCACATCTTTTTCCGCCAGTTTTGCCCCTGCCTGCAGACAGAGATTCTTCAGCTCCAGGGGAGCCAGACGAAGCAGCAGATTGTGCTCCAGACTGATTAGCTCATCCATCCTGGCAGCTATTTTTTCTCTGGTGAGCTCTTCCTCAAAGAACTTCTTTGTATGATCCAGGACATCCTCAAAGGAATCCTCCCCCTCACCAAACTGGTATCCTGGATCGATCCAGCTAAAAAAATTCAGCATGGATGCGGATGGAAAATATTTTCTCAGATTCACAGGAACCATCAAAACCACCGGATGCCTCTCCTGCCTGGGGCTCATCTCCCCGTGGACAGAACAGAGAAACACTGCAGTCAAAAGCACAGTAATTGAGACACCTCTGCTGCGCGCCGCAGATACCAGTTCCCTTGCTGACACCTGGCCTTCAGTGATCTTCAGTTCCCCATATTCTGTCTTGGGCGACCTGATCTGGAAAGAGCGAACCTTCTTCTTCCTCTTTCCCCTGGTTCCGGTATAGTACTTGGAAAAACTGTCATCCTCCCGGTCATGAACCGTGACTGCTTCATCCCCAATGGGAGTCTCACACTCAAAGTCCTCCGGATGGGCCAGCAGAAGGTAGTTTTTGACAAGCTCTTTCAAAAACAGGGTGGCCCCTGTGCCGTCGGTAAGGGCATGATAAACCTCAAAGTTTATTCTCTGCCTGTAATACGTCACCTCAAATAAAAGGTTTTTTTTATCGTGAATGTAGATGCTGCTGCACGGAAGTCTGGACTCCTCCCCCACCACAGGGTCAAGCTCGCTCTTCTCCAGATAATACCAAAACATCCCTTTGCGCATCACAGAGCAGAACATTGGATAGACCTGCACCGTTTTATCCAATGCCTTCTGTAATAGCATCCCATCAATCGTCTCTTTTAATTCACAGGAAAACCGAAAAACTCTTGTATCCCGTTTTCCGCTGGTGGCAGGAAATATCTTAGCCGCATTGTCCAGCTTACGCCAGCGCGAAGATCCCGCATTCAGCATTTTCTAGACCCCTTTCAAAAAATCATTGATCAGCCGGAAACTTTCTTCCACATAAAAATGTTTGATACCCAGGGCAAAATACCCATGCAGAGCATCCGCAATCCGGTGCACTTCCACCTGATTTCCTGCACTTCGCAGCTTTTCCCCGTACGCCTCCCCCTCATCCCTGAGGGGATCAAATTCAGCGGTGAGAATCAGTGTTCTTGGCATACCAGTCACATCCTCCGCCAGCATGGGGGCAAACAGAGGATTTTGAAAATCTTCCGGAGCCCCTGCATAGAGCTTTAGATAGTCGTTCATTTTCCGGGCAGTCAGCAGATATCCCGAACCATTTTCATGGACAGAGGGAAAGGGTGACTGTTCCGAATAGTCATTGTATGTGGCCGGGTAGATGAGAATCTGCCTGGAGGGCATAAACTCTCCCCTCTCCTTTGCCAACAAACAGAGGGCTGCTGCCAGGTTTCCCCCTGCACTGTCTCCAATCAGAGTGATACGCTCCGGCGCGGTGTGCATGAATAGCTCATTCATAAAGATAGCCCTGGCCGCTGCATAGCAGTCCATTAGCCCCGTGGGAAAGGGGTACTCCGGCGCCAGTCTGTAGTCCACAGACACAACCACATGGCCAGTACTCTGCGCCATTCTGGCACAGACCCGGTCATAGTTTTCAGCCTGCTCCGTAACCCAGCCGCCCCCGTGAAAGAACAGCATCACCGGATAGGTGTTGCCTATCGTCCCGGGGCCTTTGAGCGCCTCCGCATTGGGCAGATAAATCCTCAGCGGCACCTCATGCTCCCCATTGTAAACCTTTTCGTCTATGGTCTTGTAAAAGATCTTCATAGGGTCCAAGGCCTTTAAATTGGCCAAATGTCTGGAAGCCTCCACCTCAATTCCGCCGTAGGACAGGGCTTTTAAGACCGCCCTTACGGCTTTGCTCATAGGCATCCTATTTCAGCTGTTCTTTCATCAGTACCACATGAACACCCAGAGGATTGATCACAATTCCCTTGGCCTGGGGAACCACCACCTCATGCAGCTTGGCAAACGGGACAACCGCTGGGCGGAAATTTTTGTCCCTGTTAAATTTGTTGAATTCTCCAATGTCTGAACACACTGGCTGAAACATATTTTCATCGGATAGCTTCATCAGAGGCACTTGCTTGTCATCCTGCACCGGCACAATAAATGTGCCCTTACGCATATTGGCAAGCATCTCCTCCTCCATCTCCTTCATTTCCTGATTGGGCTTAACCCCCTTTTCTCTGCGCAGCATCTGCATGAGATAGATGGCCGTCAGCTGAAATTGAGGATTGTCCACGCGCACCTTACCCTCCGGCAGGCTGCTGTAATCCGGAGGAATCACCAGTTCACGGACCTGAATCCGCATCTCATCCTCCCCTTTATCCACAACCATGGCATTCACCCCAATAAAATAAAGACTGGAGTAAAAGGATAAAAAGTTCTCCTTGGGGAATTTCACCACCTGAACGGGAATCTTTGCCTCCTGAAACACCTTGGCCGTCTCCAGCGCGTTCTCCTCTTTCCGGAAGATATAGATCTGGTCGTCAAAGCTCTCCTCATCGCATTGGATATAGGGCATTCTTGTGCATCTTGAAAAAAGCACAAACACCTCATCCATATTCTTCAGCTGCTCCAGTAAAAATCTCTTTTTTGTGTTTACCTCTGTCATCTCTTTTTCCTCTCGTTTTTCTAAATTGTCCAAAAAGCCATACTTCTTCAAGTATGGCTCCTCTTATCTCTCTTCGCGGAATTCTCCCGCTTATTATTTAAGAACTGGAATATCATACCCAATATACCCACAATCACTCCAGTGATGATGAGGACTCTGCTCTGTTCAATGTGCAGCATAGTCAGCACTAAGGTGCTCAGCTGAACCCCTCCCTGCAGGGAGGACACCACAATGATCACCGGTTTCACAAACCAAACAGCAAAAATCCCTGTGACAATCCCAATCCCGACGCACAACAGATACATCCATCCCGTATCCGCCTGAATCAGCAGTACAGAGATCGCAAATGCCATCAGAGCGCCCACCAGAAACACCCCGGCAAGATAGGCTTTGAACGCCAGAGCCGCAAACAGGGCTGCCGTCAAAAGGCCAACCGTCACTGGTATCCAGGGCGAGTCCACAAACTGTTCCGAGATATAACTGCCCAGATAAAATCCAGCCGCAAATCCAATGAGTGTGGTCCACACCTTCAAAAACCGGTAGCCAAAGAAACAGCCAACCAGCGCAAACAGAATCCCCGCTGCTCCTGCAATCCATGCAAAACCACCTGGTAAATTTCCTGTCAGACTCTGCACTGTCTCCATCCGCAACTACCCCCTCACTGAAGTCGCTACTATTATAGCACAGATTCGCACAAAATCCTAGTTCCAAATTTACGGCACCTGGGGTTTTACTTTCATTTTTACTTCCATCTTTCTCACAGTGGCAAAGAACGCGATGGTCAGTGGGATACAGGCTCCCAGCCAGGCCAGGGGATTGGACCAGCATGCCCCCGCAAATCCGAAATATTGCGCTAAAAACACAGCGGAAAATGTCCTCATGACCAATTCCATCACCCCAGCAACTGTGGGCATCACGCCTTTTCCCAGCCCCTGCAGGGTAAAGCGGAAGATAAAGAGCATCGCCAGCAGAAAATACATGCTTCCATTGATGATCAGATAGGTCTGTGCCAGGGAGGCCACTTCAGGCTCCCCCGGTCCCACAAAGATTCCTGCCAGCTGATATCCTGCAAAAATATTCACCAGTCCCATCACAACGGCAAACCCCACAGAAATCAGGCTGCACTGGAGCACACCTCTGCGGATGCGCTCTGTTTTCCCTGCTCCGTAATTCTGGGCAGCGTAGGTGGCCATTGTGGTTCCGAAAGAATTCATGGGCTGGGTTGCAATCTGGTCAATCTTCTGCGCTGCTGTAAACGCTGCCACGGCCACAGCTCCCAGACCGTTCAGGGCAAACTGCAGCACTACAGCCCCAATGGCAATGATTGACATCTGAAACGCCATGGGAAAGGCTACCTTTGCATGCTGGATTAGTTCCCACTTGGTTACCCTCCATTCCTCCCGGGTCAGATGCAGGATCGGAAGCCGTCTCTTTATGTAAAAAAGACATAAGACCCCGGACACCATCTGCGCGATAATCGTTGCCCAGGCAGCTCCGGCCACGCCCATTTTAAAAACCAAGATACAGACAAAATCCAGGGCAATATTCAGAACACAGGCTACTACCAGGAAGAACAGCGGAGTCTTGCTGTCCCCCAGGGCACGGATGATATTTGAGAGCAGATTAAACAGCATACTGGCCACAATCCCTCCGAAAATCACAATTACATACCGGCAGGCATCGTCAATGATCTCAGGAGGTGTCCGCATGAGCTCCAAAATGGGCCTGGTCAGCGGTACCGCCAGCGCCGTCAACGCAACGGTTACCCCCGCACTGAGCCATACACCGGCCGCCACACTTTTTCGCACTCCCTTCTCGTCACCAGCACCGAACCGCTGGGCCGTCAGAATCGACAGGCCGGAAGTGAGTCCCATGGCAAATCCCAAAATTAAAAACGTGATACTGCCAGTACATCCCACCGCGGCCAGTGCATTCACCCCAATGGTTCTCCCCACAATCAAAGTGTCCGCCATACTGTAAAACTGCTGAAATATATTCCCGATCAACAGGGGAATGGTAAAGAGTACAATCAGTTTTGCAGGGCTTCCCTCTGTTAGATTTTTTGTCATTTCATCTCCTCCTTATTTTTTAGTCACGCTGTAAATGCGCAGATCTGTTGAATAATTACATCACGCTATATTATAATCTTTTGACAAAAAAGTAGAATGTCATTTCTTGCACTCTTTATGTATTATTTTGGTGTACGTTCCTGTTTATACATTCACAGTAACAGGCTTATATTTTTCTCGCAATTCTCGTGGGAAAGAGATATAATACCTGTAGTAATCTATACTGTTTTAGCGGACACATTAAAAATGAAAGGAAGGTACATCTATGTCCAGCCAGCAATACGATATCACCTACGATGACTTAAATCCCACCTTTCTGTTCACCTGCTGTACAAAACGCACGGAATCTGAGGACAATTATCACTGTCACGACCATCTGGAGCTCTGCATCATCTCCAGCGGGCAGGGCATTTTTCATATTGATGGGCAAGACCTCCCCGTCAAAGCGGGAGATCTGATTATTCTGAATCCCGGGACTTATCACCAAAGTCTGGTCTCCCATCCCCAAAACTGTACGGTGGAGTACTACATAGGATTCTGTGATATCCATATACGGGATCTGGAGCGGGACAGACTGCCTCTGCTGGGCGGCAGCGTAATACTTCCAATGGCTGACGGCATTAAACAGGACGTTTTCAAGATCTGTTCATCTATGGCAAAAGAATTTCAGACCTGTCAGCCTGGACGCTACTTTATGCTCAAGGCTTATCTGATCCAGATCATCCTGCTGCTTCTGAGAGAACAAAAAAATACAGCCGAGGCATGCGGGGGCTGTATCTTTGAGTCAACCAACAAAAAATATGTGGTTCGCCGCATGATCACCTACTTTGAGGAGCATTACCGGGAGAAGATTTCCCTCGATCAGGTCGCCCGCAATATGTATTTAAGTCCCTTTTACATCTCCAAAATATTTAAGAGTGAAACCGGGGACACCCCCATCAATTATCTGATCCGACTGCGCATGGAGCGGGCCAGGGATCTGATGGAAAGCCGTCGGTCCCTAACCATACAGGACGTGGCTTCACAGGTGGGATACGAGGATGTGAGTCATTTCAGCAAACTATTTAAAAAGCTCTACGGAACAGCCCCTTCCAGATACCGCAGCAGTATCTGAAAGGGGCTGCTCTATTTTTATATGTCAGATTCTCGTATATCAGATTCTGTTAACTCCCGTCTTTGTGGCAGCTTCGGCCACTGCCTTTGCCACCGCTTTTGCCACTCTCTTGTCAAAGGGATTCGGGATAATGTAATCCGGTGTCAGTTCTTTCTCGTCAATAAGATCAGCAATGGCATATGCAGCAGCCACCTTCATCTCATCATTGATATCTCTTGCGCGGACATCCAGTGCTCCCCTGAAGATACCCGGGAATGCCAGTACATTGTTAATCTGATTGGGGAAATCACTGCGGCCTGTGCCCACAACTGCCGCACCGGCTGCCTTTGCCAGATCCGGCATAATCTCCGGAACCGGATTCGCCATGGGGAAGAGAATAGGGTTGGGTGCCATGGACTTCACCATCTCCTCCGTCACAGTCCCCGGAGCAGACACGCCGATAAAGACGTCAGCCCCTTTGAGCACCTCTGCCAGACTTCCCTTTTTCTGGCTCTTATTGCTGATCTTGGCCATCTCGGCTTTCTCCTCATTCAAGCCTTCCCTGCCCTCATAGATCGCGCCCTGGCGGTCACACATGATCACGTCCTTAAGTCCAAGGCTTACCAGCAGCTTGATAATTGCAATACCCGCTGCTCCTGCGCCTGAAGTAACCACTGTGATATCTTCCAGCTTTCTTCCTGTCAGCTTCAATGCGTTCAGGAGCGCAGCTGTGGTCACCACCGCGGTTCCGTGCTGGTCATCGTGGAAGATAGGGATGTCACAGCATTCTTTTAGTTTTCTCTCGATCTCAAAACAGCGGGGCGCAGAGATATCCTCCAGGTTCACGCCCCCAAAGCTGCCTGCCAGCAGACGGACCGTGTTGACAATCTCATCCACATCCTTGGTTCTCACGCACAGCGGGAAGGCATCCACATCCCCAAAGCTTTTAAACAGTACACATTTCCCCTCCATCACCGGCATGCCGGCTTCCGGTCCGATATCGCCAAGTCCCAGCACTGCGGTTCCGTCCGTTACCACAGCAACCATATTGTGACGCCTTGTATATACATAGGACAGATCCACATCCTCTGAGATTTTCAGGCAGGGTTCCGCTACTCCCGGGGTATAGGCAATGGACAAATCCTCCGGAGTCTTAAGCTCTGCTCTGCTGATCACTTCAATCTTTCCCTGCCATTCTTCGTGTTTCTTCAGTGCTATCTCTTTTTTATTCATGCGATACTTTCTCCTCTCTTTTCATCAGTTACTTTATCCCAAAATTCCCGCAGTGTGCGGGCTGATTGGTCCATAGCTTGTTTTTCCTGCTCGTTCAGCGGAAGGCTGATTGCCCTTGAAACGCCCCGGCTGTTCAGCACACATGGGAGGCTGATGGCAACTCCCTGCCAGTCACCAAACTGTCTATCCAGGACATGTGCAACCGGCAGAATCGCGTTCTCATTTCCGGATATTGCCTCCACGATTCTAGATGTGGTCATCGCAATGCCGTAGAAGGTGGCGCCCTTTAGAGAGATAATCTCAGCGCCTGCGTCCTTTGCCTTATGGGCAATCATCTCCTTATCCAGGTCAATCCGGCTGTTTTCCAGAAAATCTTCAATGTTTTCCCCGCCCACAGTGGCTCTGCTCCATATGGGTACCTGGCTGTCTCCGTGTTCGCCCAGAATATAGGCATTGATATCGCACACATCCACTTTGCACACATCGCTGAGCAGAGACCTAAAACGCGCCGTATCCAGCGAAGTTCCGGTTCCGATCACCTGGCTGGCCGCAAGACCTGACTCCTGAAGGACCGCCATGGTCAGGATATCCACAGGATTGGACACTACCACCAGAATCGGGTCCTTGGCGTACTCCATAATCTTTTGGGTTATGCTCCTGGCAATGGATACATTGGTTTGTGCCAGCTCCAGCCTGGTCTGCCCCGGCTTTCTGGAAATACCCGCGGTGATAATAATAATCTTGGCATCCGCACACTCCTCATATCCACCCTTTCGAATCTGAGTCTGCCGGAAAAATGCAGTTCCGTGTGAGATATCCAGCGCGCTGCCCATGGCCCTCTCCTCATTTAAATCCACCAGAACAATATCCCTCGCCTGTTTTCGGAGCATCAGCGTATAGCTGATTGCCTCCCCTACATTGCCCGCGCCGATTACCACTATTTTATTTTTTTTATAAGCTGTCAATTTTTTGCTCCTCTCTGCTTTTTCTTAGTTTCATTTAATCTAAAAAGCTGCTGCCGGAGGAGCCCTTCTGCCCAGGTTGGAATCCGGAAAACGGTATACTCTAATCTGTATTCTTTTTAACGAAATCCATCCCAGAAGCATTTCATAAGCCCTGAAAAAGAAATACCCCAGAGCCATTGCCAGACGTATGGATGCGCTTCTCTGCCTTTGCAGGCGGTTGAAAATATGTCCGGCGCCCTGCTTCCCGCTGAACACAGCCTGGAATTCTCTGTCCTTGCTGTGCACAGATGAATAACCGTAATCCTGTGCCCTGCTCATCTTTCCTGAGAGATTGATAAGCAAAACTGAATTTACCGTTCCTGAAAAAATTTGCAGCACAAAAAAGAAAAAAATCAGAATTGCTGCTACTTTACTGCGTTTGCAATATTTCCCCATTTTTTCTCCTTTTTCTGCGTTAAAACTTTGACAAATTCGAATTCATTATATCGTAAAAAGCCGCAAATATCAATCATTTTTGCCATACTTTGTTTTGCTTAGTTTTTTGTTGTTTTATGCTTGCTTTTCCCTGTTTTTCCTATTATAATAGAGATAAGAATATGTAGAATTTTAGAGATCGGAGGACAATATGGCTGGAAAATATGAGGGACAGGCAATTGGTATTTTTGAATTAGATAATCTATGCGCCTGCTTTGTTGCCCTGGATGCAGCTTCCAAGGCTGCCAATGTGAGTATTCAAAGTGTTGAGAGAAACCGTTTAAAATGGGGGGCCTGTGTAAAAATGAGGGGCAGTGTATCTGATGTACACGCTGCTATGGACGCTGCTCTTCAGACTGCCAGACCCATGGCCCAGATCGTTCACCATACCATCATCGCTGCTCCTGCCGCAGGTACGGAGCGAGCAATTGAAATGACCATCAACAAATAAACATGGAGAAGGGGAAATAAGATGATATACGGAGCACTCGGATTAGTAGAAGTACTGGGCACCGCCAACGCCATACTGGCAGTGGACCATATGCTGAAGGCGGCAGACGTAAGGTTTCAGACCTGGCACACCAAATGCGGCGGTCACACACTGATATTTATGAGCGGAGATGTATCCGCTGTATCAGCCGCTGTAGACAGCGTTAAAGGAAACGCTCCCTGCGAAATTTTCAACACTGCTGTAATCTCAAGTCCCTCTCGGGAAACCAAACGCCTGGTAGAGGAGTTTACCGCAAAGCAGAAAAAGAACTAAAGTGTTACTTTAATTATATGCCATATCATATCTGGCTGTGAAAAGGAGGGATTTTAATGGCAGACCATAAAATCATTACGATCTCCAGGACTTTCGGAAGTGGAGGACGGGCCATCGGAGAAAAACTGGCCAAAGAACTGGGCATTTCCTTTTATGACAAGAACCTGCTGCATCTCATGTCGGAAAAAACCGGCATCAGCGAGGACGGTCTGGAAAATGCAGATGAAAAGCTTCTGAACCGCTTCATCGATCCCTACGCTATAATCAGCGGACAGGACCACAGCACCAACCTCTATCTCTACCGTATTGAGAAGAAGATTATCTTAGATCTGGTTGAAAAGGAGTCCTGTGTCATTGTGGGACGTCTGGCTGACTGGATCTTAAAAGACGATCCACGTGTCCTGAAGGTCTTCATCACTGCACCGGAAAAAGACCGCATCTCCCGCATTATGGAGTGTGAAAATGTAACCCAGCGTGAAGCCGAAAAACTTATGCGCCAGGTGGACAAGCTGCGACGCAATTACTACTCTTTCTTCACAGACGGAAAATGGATGGACTTTGGGAATCGGGATGTTATTCTCAACAGCTCATTGAAAGGAATTGACGGATCCGTGGAAATATTAAAGTACATAACACAGATGCCATAATATTCAAGAAGTGTGTCATCAAACACTACTCCGGATTCCAGGCATATGCAAAAATTTTACTGTCTGCATAATGATACAGAACAAGAGACAGCCGCATGGACAATGTCAAGCGGCTGTCTCCTCTATTTTTCGTAACAGTTCAGCCAAGCTGCCCTATTACTATTTTTCCTCTCCTTCAAATAGGCTGATGCTTCCTGTCACATCTCCATTTAGTACATAGAATACCTTATCCTCTTCCGGTTTGATATAGAGGTCCATATTCTTCAAATTTTTCACATCATGTCCCAAATGCTCCCACTCGCTGTTTACTCTATGTACAATTTCATCCGTTTTTACTTCATTTCCGCTGTGCTGGATAAAAAGAGCGGTCTGCACCTCGGCCTTTGTGACGGTCTGCTCTACCGTTGCTTCCTTAGCAGAAGCTGCCTGCTTTTTTAAAATTCGTTTTTTTGCCATATCAAGATCCCCTTTCATTTATACGGAATCTATTATAATGCTTTTGCCACGGATTGTCAAAAACCTGAAGGATTTTCTCTTCTCAGACAAGGAGCAGGCGTAACAGTTCAGACGGGGCAGGTTCGTTATTGGCTAGGGGGACGCTTCCTCCGGCGCAGGGCTATGCTTCGTGGATACGTCCGCGAAGCATAGCCCTGCGCCGGAGGAAGCTGTTTCTTTTAGCCGGAAGAACGCACTACCCAGGCGATTTACAAACAAACTTTGGGGAAGTTCTATTTTCCTGAGCCTTATATACTTTCTGCAATCCGGGCTGCCTCTCTGGCCAGCCTTTCTATCTCGTCAAAGTCCTCTTTTTCAATCAATTCCGGCCTTACCATCCAACTTCCTCCGCAGGCAACCACTGAGGGACACCTCAGATAATCTCCCACATTTTCTGCACTGATTCCGCCGGTGGGCATAAAGCGCACCATGTGAAAAGGTGCGGAGAGCGCCTTAATCATGGTCAGTCCTCCCGACGGTTCGGACGGAAAAAATTTTACCACTTTCAAACCAAACTCTAAAGCCTGTTCAATATCCCCGGGATTGCTGCAGCCTGGCAATATGGGGATCTGCCTCTCCATACAGTGTCGAACTGTACGCGGATTCAGGCCGGGACTAACGATAAATTCTGCTCCTGCCGATACGGCCTCCTCCACCTGCTGGACTGTGAGGACCGTCCCTGCTCCCACCAGCATTTTAGGCTGGGCTTTTCTCATAAGGCGGATGCCCTCTTTAGCAGCCTCAGTCCGAAAGGTCACCTCCGCACACGGTAGGCCTCCTCTGCAGAGCGCATCTGCCAGAGGCGCTGCTTTTGTCTCATCGTGTAATACCACAACGGGAATAATCTTAATTCCTTCAATTTTCTTTATCACATCCTGTGTCATGACTCCTCCAATCCGAAATACCTGACTGCATTTCTATAGCAAATATTCTCTATCATTGATTTTATATACCCCTCATCCATTGGATATTCTCCGTTCTCCACCCAACAGGCAATTCGGTTGCATATAATACGCCTAAAATATTCATGTCTGGGAAAGGAGAGGAAGCTCCTGGAATCCGTCACCATACCAATAAAGGTGCTGATCAGTCCCTGGCTGGCCAGAATCTCCAGGTGTTCTTCCATTCCCCTCCTGTGGTCATTAAACCACCAGGCAGAGCCCAACTGAACTTTCCCTTTTATCCCATCTCCCTGAAAGCAGCCTGCCAGGCAGGCCAGCATTGGGGTATCCTTGGGATTCAGACAATACAGCACGGTTTTGGGAAGGTGCCCCAAGTTCTCCGCAACACTAAGCAGCCCGCCAACCTGGGATGCGTAGTTTTCATCATTCATACTGTCAAAACCGGCATCGGCTCCCAGACGCGCAAACCCTTTTTTTGAGTTATTCCGCAGCGCTCCAATATGCAGCTGCATGACAATTCCCCTGGAAGCATAGGAGCGGGCCAGGCGGCAGAGTATATACCCCTCATACATTCCCCTCTCCTGGTCCGACAAAGCCTCTCCCCTCATCCGTCTCTGCAGTGCAGCATCCGCCTCCTGCCTCCCAGCCTCCGGGCAGATGAGCCTTTCAAGGCTGTGATCTGATACGAGACATCCATTCTGTACAAAGAAATCTAATCTCTGTTCCAAACAGTTCATCAAGTCCTCCGTATTCAGAATATCGATTCCAGCCGCATTTTGCAAGGAATGGAGGTAGTCCGGAAAATCAGTTCTCCCGATCTGTAATATGCGGTCAGGCCGAAAAGTAGGCAGTATCTTGACGGAAAAGGTCTCTCTCAGCTTTTTGTGGTATGCTAAATCATCTACAGGGTCATCCGTGGTACATAGGGCCATTACATTCTGGTCCTTCAAAAGGCTTTGGGGTGTAAACGCTCTTTCCTTTAGTATCCGGCTGCTTTTATCCCAGATCTCCCGGGCGTTTTCCTTTGTAAGAGGCTGACAAATCCCAAAATATCTCTGAAGTTCCAGATGCGTCCAATGATAAAGCGGATTTCCCATGCAGTTTTGAACCACCTTGGCCCATGCCTGAAACTGTTCAAAGCTCCCAGTATTCTCTGTAACCAGTTCTTCCGAAATGCCATAGGCCCGCATTGCCCTCCATTTATAATGGTCATGGGCAAGCCACAGCTCTCCCAGATTCAGACATCTCTTATTTTCATAAATCTCTCTTGCTGATAAATGATTGTGAAAGTCAAAAATTGGCATGGGTTCAGCCCACTGGTGATAGAGTTTTCTGGCTGTGGGAGTCTGCAACAAAAAATCTTCGTCCATAAATGGCTTCATATACGTTCGTACCTCCTCCCCTACCACTCCATATCTTTTAATGTTTTATCCACCGCATGGGGTCCGGCGATCATTTTTTCAAAAAATTGTTCCACTTTTTCTCCCAAACCTGCTTCATACAGATCAACACCAAAGATATCCTGTCTCTTGAGGATTTCTCTCACTCCATTCAGATCTTTAAGACCCCGGGCTTGGCTTTTTTCGCCTAACCGGATTCCCGCCAATTTGGGACAAAGCTCCTCAATCAGAGGGTCCGGGCTCAATTTCATGGGTTTTCCACAGTCATCTATCCCCAGGAGATAGCGTAGCCAGCCGGCAAATACGAGAGGAATCCCTTCCAGATCCCCCGCATTTTTGTCCGGGTCCTTTTCATAGGCTTTGATGGTCTCTCCAAAACGGATGGACAGCTTTTGTGAGGTGTCTGTGGCAATTCTCTGGGGAGAATCCGGGATAAAGGGATTGGGCAGCCGTGTGTAAATTACCTGGTCCAGGAACTCCTTTGGCTCAAGAATTCCCGGGTGTACCACC
Source organism: Ruminococcus sp. 8Y-12 (assembly GCF_058119865.1). NCBI lineage: Bacteria > Bacillati > Bacillota > Clostridia > Eubacteriales > Oscillospiraceae > Ruminococcus > Ruminococcus sp. 8Y-12. The sequence goes on from NZ_CM176623.1 coordinate 4,213,906, forward strand.
ACTGGAAGGCCCTCCTGGTATCCAATCCTCTCTATCAGCCTCTTCAAATCTCTATTTTCCATCTCCTCATAAATTAGCTGATATCCCAGCAGACACCCAAAAACTGCCAAAGCGGTGTGAAGCGGATTTAGGCATGTGCAGACCTTCATCCTCTCCGCCTTCTCTACTGTATCCCTGGTGGTAAAGATGATTCCCGCCTTTTCCAGAGGCGGTCTTCCAGCAGGAAAAGCGTCCTCCACCACCAGGTAACGGCACTCCTCCGCATTGACAAACACTGCAGTGTAAGTGTTTTTTCCTGTTACAACCGTTTCTGTTTGCTTTAGCCCATCCTCTCTCAGCATATCCCCCACCGTATCATCCGGCCTGGGGGTAATCTTGTCAATCATAGTCCATGGAAAAGCTGTCTTTTCCCTGTTTCGGATATAATCAGAAAATCCCTTTTGTATCAATTCTCTTTTCTCCCATTCCTCTGCAAAAGAGCAAACTGCCTCGCAAAGCCGGTCCCCATTGTGGGAACAGTTATCCATGCTCACCATAGAGATGGGCTTTTCACCTGAGCAGTACCGCTCATAAAGGAGTGCACATACCTTCCCCATATAGCTCTGGGCATGTTTCGGCCCGGCTTCCATGTCCTTTTGTACTTGGGGAAGCAGTTGACCTTCACTATTTGTCAGGCAGTATCCCTTTTCCGTTATGGTAAAGCTGGCCATCTGCAGGGAGTCTGACCGGAAGATCTCTGTCAACCTTCCATAGTCCTCCGTGTCCTCTCTGTCCAACTTAAGCGCTTCCGTAACGCTTCCCACCACTTCCTTCTCCACTGATCCGTCTGTCCTCAGTGTGACAGAGATTCCCAAGTTGTCACAGGGCTTAAATACTCTGTCTATGATTTCATAGTCAAAGCCCTCTGCCACTACAATGCCCTTATCTGTTTCCCCCATATTTAATACTTCCTGCAATGCCTTGGCCTGAAATGCGCGAAAGAGATTACCCGCTCCGAAGTGAACCCACACTGGAGCCTTGTGCGTGTTTTTCCGAATCTTCTCCCTGTCGTACTCCGGAAGCTTATAGCCTTTCTCCACCCATAATGCCCTGTTCTCTAATTCTTTGTCATTGAGCCGCATCCTCTGTTTCCTTTCTCTACTGTTTACTCATTTATTGCTACCCACAGTGGACAAGAAAATCCACGTCTTTTTGTCCTCTTAGGGTAGCATTTCCAGACAAAGAAAAAAGTATCCATATATGGATACTTTTCATGGCTGCATAACCTGCATATTCAATGTATTTTTTCTGATGATTCTGGTAAACCTCTGTACGGACAGCAAACTTGTCAGCAAACTATCCAGTCAATGGACAGTCTTCAGAATTCACAGTGGTGCCTCCACCCGGAATCCAGCTTTCGGCAGCAGGCCTGTCATCCTGTTTACTGCCGTTTGCTGCGTCTGTTGTCCATCAGTCCGTCACGGTAATGCTCTCAATCACCGGCTGGTTTTCAGAAAGAACCGTTCCGTTGTCATCCTCCGTCTGCGTGTCCTCACAGATCTTGTCCACAATCTCCATTCCTTCCGTCACCTGTCCAAATGCGGCATACTGCCCATCCAGAAATGTGTTGTCCTCATGAACAATAAAAAACTGGGAACTTGCGCTGTCCATATCCTGGGAACGAGCCATAGAAATGGTTCCCCTTGTATGGGATAAAGAATTTTCAATTCCATTCTGAGTAAACTCTCCCTTGATGGTCTCATCCGACCCGCCAGTTCCATTCCCCAGTGGATCTCCTCCCTGAATCATAAATCCGCTGATAATTCTATGAAAGGTCAGCCCATCATAAAACCCTTCTTTTGCCAGCTTTACAAAATTTGTCACAGTGATCGGCGCTATATCTGCATCCAACTCCGCTTTAATGGTACCGTAATCCTTTACGTTGATCTCCACATGATGCTTCCCGCTCAAAAGATCCTCCGAGGATGCCTGCACTTGATCCGTGCTGTTCTCACTCTCTCCCGTATCGGTATCTGCTGCCTCTGGAACCTCTTTCGTTTCCGCAACGCTGTTCTCTGTTGCCTTCAAGCTCTCTGCGCCTGCACTTTCAGTCTGCTGAGTTTTACCTCCACAGCCTGCAAGCCCCATCACAGTCAGGCCTGCGATCAATATCATACATACTACTCTTTTCATTTGTTTCCTACCCTTTCTGTCCGTTATTATACTCTGTGTATTATAATCTATTTTCTGCTGTCCGTACAGAATATAAGGAAAATTTTCACAAAAATTTCAATATTCCCTTTACTGTTACTCCCTGACTAGCACTCTAGATTCCGCTTTCGTGCCACTCAAACCTGCCCCTTCTTAAAGCTGAGTATCATTTCATTCGTCAGGCTTCCAGTGATTTCACTCACTGGGATCTCACTGCGGTCAAACCACTGTGCCATTGCCAGTTCCTTATGATCCAGAGTAATTTCCTCGCTGCCATCCAGGTCCGCATAAAATCCCATAAGAAGTGAATCCGAGAAGGACCAAGGCTGACTCTTGTAATATCGAATATTCTTTACCCGAAGTCCAACCTCCTCCATCACTTCCCTCTGTACAGTCTGCTCTATGGTCTCTCCAATCTCTGAAAAGCCTGCAATCAGAGCATATCTCTTGTGTTCTCTATTCGCATACTGTGAAAGCAGAAGACGATTTTCATTCACAATCCCCACAATCACTGCAGGCATAATCTTCGGATACTCTATATTACCGCATTCTGAACAAAAAAGCATCCGCTCCTTTTCCCCTAAACTCATAGGATTTCCGCACCTGCCGCAGAATCTATGGTTTTCATACCACCGATACAATTGTGCTCCTGTAATTCCTGCATAAGCCAAATGTTTTGGTAAGGCCACTCGAAATGTCTCTAAATTTTCCATAGCAAACCTGGAGAGCTTCGGACAGCTTATATTGCATCCCAAATAATACCGATCCTTATCGATAGAGAACAGATAGATCGCATCCTCATAGATCCCATCATCATAAATTTCCATATCTTTAAAAGTCGGAAAAACCAATTCATCCCTTTCATTTCTGCCCACCAGCACCTCACGTTTACTGAAGCACAAAATATAACTATTCCTCTCGGGCTTCTGTGGACAATACTCATTCCTAAAACAATGTGGTTCGATATCTTGTATCATTTTTCTACTCTCTCCTGTATCTTTTACTGTTCTCATCATTATACAAAAATACACTGTAAATTGCAACTATTCAGAGCATTTATTCTGCCATATTCTTGATTCTACCTGTGTTCTCATAAAGGGAATGACTATCGGGCGTCAGGGCAAACTACGATTTTTATTTCAATACACATATCCACGAAGGGAGTGACTACTTCTGGTCATTAAATACACTGTGGTACTTTGATTTCAATCCACACTCCCGCGAAGGGAGTGACTATTGGCCAGCTGGATATCCGTCTCAGCTATGTAGATTTCAATCCACACTCCCGCGAAGGGAGTGACTCTCACCGCAGGTGATTGCTTCAGGAATATCTGGATTTCAATCCACACTCCCGCGAAGGGAGTGACGACCGTAAACATCGATTGCAAGAAAGCATTGGACATTTCAATCCACACTCCCGCGAAGGGAGTGACTTGTTCTGAAAGGTCCAGAAAACCCACCTGAAATAATTTCAATCCACACTCCCGCGAAGGGAGTGACCTAACTCTTCATGGAATGCTGGAGACTCACGTATATTTCAATCCACACTCCCGCGAAGGGAGTGACATTAACGGCCAGGAGATTGTGGCAGCTCCAGCAGAATTTCAATCCACACTCCCGCGAAGGGAGTGACACACCGGAACCGCCCAGGTACAGGCCGTACAAGCTATTTCAATCCACACTCCCGCGAAGGGAGTGACCATGGCACAACCTTCCACTTTTTTCTCCAATAAATTTCAATCCACACTCCCGCGAAGGGAGTGACGGAAGACTCAACGTGGAGCAGCCTGATAATAAATATTTCAATCCACACTCCCACGAAGGGAGTGACTACCAGGCAGAACAGAAGCAAAGGAGCCTTGAAAGATTTCAATCCACACTCCCGCGAAGGGAGTGACCATATGGCAGCAGACAAATTTATCAGGCAGGGTAATTTCAATCCACACTCCCGCGAAGGGAGTGACCATATGGCAGCAGACAAATTTATCAGGCAGGGTAATTTCAATCCACACTCCCGCGAAGGGAGTGACATATAAGGCCCGCTTGTGCATCAGTAGACATTGGATTTCAATCCACACTCCCGCGAAGGGAGTGACAAAAATAACAGCCTGTCTATTGCAGGCCGTCACCATTTCAATCCACACTCCCGCGAAGGGAGTGACAATTACGCATAAATAAAAAGGAGGAAATTAAAATATTTCAATCCACACTCCCGCGAAGGGAGTGACAGCTTGCGTTGGAGATCTGGTATACATTCCGGGGATTTCAATCCACACTCCCGCGAAGGGAGTGACGAGATCCATCTTGCGTTCAATTACTATCCTTTTTATTTCAATCCACACTCCCGCGAAGGGAGTGACGGTGTACTATTTTTAATATCTGCATTTTCTGATATTTCAATCCACACTCCCGCGAAGGGAGTGACCGGGGCGGCAGAACCAACCGCCACCACATCAGATATTTCAATCCACACTCCCGCGAAGGGAGTGACACAGATGCATGAACACGGGAGGGAAACGTGATGATTTCAATCCACACTCCCGCGAAGGGAGTGACCCGTCCTCTCCATCCCAAAATGGATCAAGAGCAAGATTTCAATCCACACTCCCGCGAAGGGAGTGACAACTTGTCCCGCTTTAGCTACAGCATTGACAGAGATTTCAATCCACACTCCCGCGAAGGGAGTGACAGACGGGGATTTCTGCTTTCCTGTATCCCTGCCGATTTCAATCCACACTCCCGCGAAGGGAGTGACAGCTGGATCAGTATTTTAACAAAGAATACCTGATAATTTCAATCCACACTCCCGCGAAGGGAGTGACGTGCCATTTGTCATGCTCTTTACCATGTTCTACAAAATTTCAATCCACACTCCCGCGAAGGGAGTGACGATAAAGATATCCTATTTTATCAATGCCATATAATTTCAATCCACACTCCCGCGAAGGGAGTGACCACGTCATTTCCAATATCATAATATTCACTAATAATTTCAATCCACACTCCCGCGAAGGGAGTGACATCAATGCTAAAGGAAGGTGCAAAGAATGCGAAGAATTTCAATCCACACTCCCGCGAAGGGAGTGACAGCAAAAACAACCAAAAATATAGTCTCATTTTTGTCTATATAGATACCATTATCTATATGCGCTGAAATTATTCCTATATTTTTTCTAAAGTTATCTATATTGTACCATTAATTATAAATTTTTCAAGGTGCGAATCCCCCAGTATTTTTATGTGTACATATGATTCGCACTATAAAATTAAAGTCTGATCAGCAGGTATCCCTCTATCTACACCAACATGCTCCACTTTTGTCTTATAATGATTGCCCAAATAATAGAATCGCAAACTATCTACTTCTTCATCAATCAATTCTACTAATACAGACTTCAATGAGAGACATTGCGCGTTGTCCAAGATGCATTCAAATACAGAGTTCTGTACTCTCCTGCCATAATTTACACACTGTTTTGCCACCTTTCTCAGCCTGCTTTTGCCTGCCGCTGTCTCTGTATTAACATCATAGGTAATTAAAACAAGCATCATTGCACCTCATTTCCACAAAAATACAGGATAACCATCCAAATCCCCTCGAATATGCCGTGCAAGAAGCATTGCCTGCACATATGGAACCATTCCCCACTCTACCTTTTCATTTAAATATGGATGTGTTATCACCTCTTTCTTTTTATTTTGCCATTCCGTTAGCACAACTTTACGCAGTTCGTCACTCATCAACACTGCGCCGTTTTCTTTCTTTTTAAACTGCTTCCCATTGACCATCTTCTTGTTTATCAAAGACAGCACAAATCGATCCGCCAAAACGGCTCTCAACTCTTCAATTAAGTCTAATGATAAAGATACCCTTCCCGGACGTTCGGTGTGCAGGTATCCCACATAAGGGTCAAGTCCCACGCACTCTAAGGCGGCTGTGATCGTATTGGTCAACAAGGTATAGACAAAGGAAAGCAATGCATTCATATTATCCATTGGAGGTCTTTTGTTTCTCCCGCAAAAGGTAAAGTCTTTTTTCTGTTGAAGAATTAATTCGTCAAAAACGCCAAAATAAGTGCTTGCCGCTTCTCCCTCATATCCTCTGAGCTGCTCTTTGGATTCACAATTCCGAATGATCTTTATAGAATCTTTTAGCCTGGAGGATGCCTGTCTAACTTGCTCACTGTCAATCTGCATACCGTGATCTCTCAATGCCCGCTCAAGTACCCACCGGGCATTGTGCACTTTGCCAGCGATACAGTTTCTGGCAATTGTTATGCTCTGCTCCGGCTCTTGACTGATCTTATACTGCTGCTCCCTTAAAATTACGTTCCCCTTTATCTTGCCTGTGACTCTGGCCAGAAACTTTCCTTGCGGTGTCAGATAGCAAAGAGAAATATTTCTGTCTGCACAAGCCCCCATCAATGCAGGGCTTGTGCCTCTGTATCCAAAAGAAACGATTCCCTCCAGGTTATGGAGGGGGAGCCTTCCAACCTCCTTTTCTTTATCCAGGACAACAATATTTTCTCCATCCAATGCAAGGTAGCTGTCCTCTTTGGTCACATAAAGTGTATTAAGTAACTTCTTCATCTGAGCCTCCTGCCACGCCAAATGGACATGACTATTGATTTGTCTGATACTCTTTCCCATCCGTCTTACGCAAGTTAATGAAATTTCAGTCTTCCTCCAGCATTTTTTCCATATAAGCTTTTACGGAAACCGCCCTTCCTAATTTGGGCAGGCAACTATTTTTTAATGAACACGCATTGCAAGACTTAGTGTATTTTACCTTAGGGGTGTATTGACGTGCAAAGTATTGGTGCATTTCTTTAAACATATCTTCAACTTGTGCCCTGCGCTCATCTGTTATCGCAATGACCTCCCTCTGCCTCGTCTCCCCATAGAAAATAGCTCCTTCCGGTATAGCAGTCGAGAACATTTCTTCTAAGCACAGAGCTTGCGCAGTAAGCTGCAGAATATCCTCTTCACCTATTTTGGGGCTTCCCTTTTTATATTCAATCGGATAGATCTTATAGAGTCCTCTGTGTCCATACAATTGTATGCCATCCTCACATTTTTGAAATTCCACCACATCACATTCACCGCTAATCCCCAATTTTCTGGATGAGACAGGAAGCGCCCTGGTAATAATCAAGTCCTTTCGTTTTTCTTTCAGATAGGGGTCATGGACTTTTTTATGCATTAGTTCCCCAGCCACTGTATGTACATTTTCATCCCATTGCTGCTCAATATGTATCAAAGCCCATTGCCTTCTGCAAAACATAAAATGTTGAATCCCTGATATCATCAGGTAATCGTCCTCTTTGTATTCCATTATATTTTCCGCGTCATCTCCACTGTTTCCGGTATCCTTTCCTCATGTATCTCAACCACATAATCCTGATATTTTCTCGGATACGCCACATCCTCTTTTCTCTTCACTTCCACAGACTCAAACAGCTTATGCGCAGGGCAGTCTCCCAGTTCCTTACTGTGTTTAAAGACAATCAGTTCTCTCACTGCCATCTTTCCTCTGGCTGCTGAGTGGTCATGTTCAAACATGTTAATGATGGCCTCCCACAGCAATTCCAGATCTCCCTCCGAAAAACCGGTCACTTTTCTTGCCAGATTCGCAGACACATACCCCTCCGCACGATATAGGGCATAGGGCACAATATTTTTTCTTCCCATCTCGGTACTTTTGTTTTCCGCATCCTTTTCCGTTGTAATCGCAACACGGGTAATGGTCACTTCCTGGCTGACGATAGGATCAATACTTCTGGCAAATCCTAACTGAACTGGGCCCCGAACCTGTCCGCAGTTTAGAGCTGCCTTGACAAAGGTTGTCATCACAGCCCCAAATGTCCGGATATCGTAAAAATTTCCACACATAAAATCCCGAATTTTTTCATCGGCCTGCGGGTCTTTCTTTTTCAGGTCTTTCACGGTCTTATCCGTTACGCCCAAATGCTGATAAGCCTCGTTATCACTTCTGTTCAGGGGCACATCTTCCTTTATATAAATTCGGTATCCCTCCGCATCTTCTTTAACTGTCTCTACGTAATTTCGAATTTTTCTTTTCAGACACACATCTGTCACAAGCCCATATCCGCTCTCCGGATCTATCCTGGGCATGTTTCCAGCATCAGGGTCACCATTTGGATTTCCGTTCTCCACATCAAAAAGAACCACAAACTCATATCTGTTTTTAATTGCTTCTCCCATCTATTTGTCCTCCTTTTTTGTATACCTGGCCTGCGTTTGATGATAATACCCCAGATCAAAGAGCCCCTGCTCGTCCAAATTCAATCTCTTTGGAAAATCCTTCAGTTTCCCCATCTGCTTTGTAATTATTTTTTCATAATAGACCTTTAAGTCTTCCCTCAATTTTTTAATATGACTGTTTTTCAGACGCAGCAGTATAGGAAAAACGGTCCCCGGCGTGGTACTTGCTGAATTAAAGTATCTGTCGCGAATCGTTGCGTTGATCCCTGGGTTTGCATCCTCCTGGATAGCTTCCAGCACAGAAAACAGACTGCCCAGCACATAAGCCGTATCATTGCGTTCCTCATCTAATCCCATAAGTGTTTCTCCTTTCCCATAAGCGCGGTTTTGGATAAGAAAAGCTTTTATAATTGCAGCTCTTCCCCATGTTATTTTTCCTTGCTCCGCTCTTATTCGAATCATCAAATTGTTGTACAAGCTTTCCGGATATCTGGTATCTGATAACACCGCCTGCAGCACCATTGGGGCCATGTTCGGGATGGGCTTTTTTTCTCTGGCTTTTTGGTTTACGGTCTCAAAAACCATTCTTCCAATCCCCAGATATTCTCTTTTTTCATATGTCGGTTTTATGATTTCCATTCTCTCGTAATGGCTTTTTATATGCTTCAATATATTTCCAAAACTGTCTTGATAAAAAAATCGTACCGATAACCTGGCCGCATTTGGCGACAGTCCCAGAATATAAAAAGGCTGCTCCGGATTTAATACCATTCCATCCAGATCTATAGGTCTATTCTTCTCCAATGCGTCAAAAAAGCCCCGAATCAGTTCCTGATTATCAGGAGTTGGCTCTATCGAAATTTCGAACATATCCTGATAGGCTTCCTCTCCGTCCTCCGACCAAAATACAACTGTGGTATCCCCCAATTGGAATACATATTCTTTTTGTGACAACAAATAGTTTAAGGCTGTTGTATAGGCAAATGCCGCATATTTGCTCACTGGAGCATTATAGCTCTGTTCTTTCCCATAAGATTCAAATGCGGAGGCATTGAATGATACCAGCGCCGCCCCACTTGACTGCGCTCCTGGTACACCTTTTATCGTGCTGTGAATGCGAGCGATCTCTGCTCTTTGTCCGGTTACAAGGCAAATCTGTCCCTGCCCTGTGCTCTGCGTATGGGAATGCTCCTCCCAAGATTTACGTATCTCACTGTTTTCCTGGGCATACTCCGAGCCGACTTCAAAAATCAGATTTCCCCCTTCTGTTATCTCCTCAAGCATATCCTGAAGCACGACACTTTCCAGGGCCTGTTCCGGGTTCCAGTGCTCAAAAAACTGTTTGATTGCCACAGCGGTCTTATCAGACAGCCCCGATAGTATTTCCAAATGTTTTGCTTTTGCGGCTAAAAAGCAATCCTTTGTCCTGGTACTACACCCTTCCTGGTCAATCCCCAAAAAATATTTTGAGTTGTCACATAAAAAATTGGCCGATACCCCAGAGGACCTGGCCACCATCTCGGGAACCTCCATAATCGTGGGGACCCACACCGTCTTTTTCCCCTGCTGCCTCTCCTCTTTGAGTGGTATCACTGATTTTAAAACACCTTCCGACGAGATGTGTAGCGCAAAAGATACCTTAGCACGGCTCCATCCCTGCCCGGCAGCTTTGCCCTCCTGAACCAGGGTTTCATAATGCTTCACCAACGCCTGAAGTATCATCGAACCACCTCGCAATCCCGCAAGTCCAGAACTCCCCGTCTCATTATTGCCCGGAAAAACATTGGCACAATATTATTTCTGTCTGAGTAATCCATATCATACAGCATATATCCCAAATCCTTTTCCTCCGTATCCTCGTATGCAGTGACAATGGACTCTTTCTCACATAAACAAAAATGAGCCGGAAACTCTCTGCACCCAAAATACGGCATGTGAAAACACTCACCCTTTTTAAGACGCCTCATAATAATATCTTTGAACTTACCAGTATTGTCTGTCTTATTGGCTTGATCCGTCATAAGAAAATGCGCATCTATCACATATTCTACGTTGCACAGCAGCATTGACGCCCTCTGTACAATCTCTGCCCTGCTGCTTATATAAAGCGGCTTGTCCGCGCCATTGTACACTGGAAGTACATTATTGGCTGAGATCTTACTCTTTATCTCATTTCTTCGGACACTGGTAAACTGTATTGGCTTATTCACATAGATGCGGTCAATAACCCATCGCATTCCCGGATGCCAGTAAATTGCTTCTAATATTCCTCTGGCAGCAGACGGAGTCATCACATCGTAAGAACATCGCTCTACCTTCATCTCCGGCCTGGAAAAAAGGGCATAATCTCCCCAAACTTTTACTTTTACACCGATGGCCACAATTTTCCTCCCTTCTTATCAATATAATTTTTGACAATGTTTTAATCCACACTCGGTAATTTAACAGAGTCCCCCCACATCGTTCGATGTTTTGTTTAACTTCATGTCAGTAGGGGATACTGATTTCTCTCGCCCGCCACTGCCGTTAAGCTTGTTTTAGGCGATTCCTCACTTATTTTTGTCAAAGCACAAAATGTTTACTAACATTTTATCATATTTCGCCTTAATTCGCACCATATTTTTACATATTCACCATATATTTCTATTTTACAATAATATTTTACACAAAAACATACTTTTTAGAATTTATTTATTTAATCATGTAAAATTATGTATTATAAAGTCCTCTGTTACTTTCACCACATAACAGCCTGTCCATAATCCACATCCATTTTCAGCCCAAACTCTTCGGAATACTGTTCCATTTCTTTTAATGCGTAAAATCCTTCACAAACTCCGTCGATCATTCCAGCTGCAAGAAGCTTCTGAAAATCATTTTCATAAAGATTGACACAATATTTTCCGGCCTCCCGCATATTTTTCTTTGTCAACCCCTTGATTCGAATTTCATTCAAAATTTCCTCAGAGCGTTTTTCTCTGTTTATAAAGACGGCTGTTGTATTGTTCTCAATGAGTTTAAAACTTTTGCTGACCTCAGCAAACGAAAAACGGTTCTTTTTAAATTTACCTATGATGTTCTTTTTATCCAGGCTCTCCCCTTTATAATGGTATAGCATCTCAAAATACCTTCGGATTGTCTCCAAGGTAGTGAGGTCTTCCTGCTCCTCAAGCAAAATATCGGTAACTGACATCTGTTGCCTTTGGCCTGGCATATATTCTTTCTCTTCCAGTTGAAATATGTAGGTAATACTTTCTTCGGGTTTTCTCTTTCCCTCCCGGTTGCATCGTCCGGCTGCCTGTATGATCGAATCTGCACCCGCCAGTTGTCTGTATACAGCTCCAAAGTCTAAATCTACTCCCGCTTCCACTAGGCTGGTAGACACCACAATACATCTTAATCCTTCTTTTAAACGGCTGCGTATTGTCTCCAGTATCCTTCTGCGATGCTCCGGATACATATAGGTGGACAAATGATAAACTCCCTCCCCCTGCATCTCCTGATAAAGGCTCTGAGCCCGCTTTTTTGTATTGACTATGCAAAGAGCCTGTTCTTCCGCCAATAACATCCCTCTCAATGATTCCACTGCTATTCTGCCAATGTGTTTCATGTTGACTCTTCTGAAAAACCGAAACTGCTCCTCAAGCCTTGGGCATAATTCAATTCCGGCTGTATTGTCCGAAAAAAAGGACTGAAGTGCTGGCTGTGTGGCTGTACACAAAACAATAGTAGAACGATATCGTTTTATTAGCTCCTCCATAGCAGCAATGCACGGCTTGAGATAATCATTTGGGAGCATCTGTGCTTCGTCAAATACAATCACACTGTTGGCTATATTATGCAGTTTTCTGCATTTTGAAGATTTATTGGAGAATAGGGACTCGAAAAACTGTACATTTGTTGTGACGACAACAGGCTTATCCCAGTTTTCCGTCGCCAGCTGCATTGGTTTTGACTCTTCCTCACTCTCATAGTCCACATTGCAGTGATCCTCTAAAACATTTTCTTTCCCCAGCATTTGACCAAATATTGCTGCATTTTGCTCTATAATGCTCGTATATGGAATTACATAAATGATACGGTCCATTTTATTCTCCACAGCATGGTTTATGGCAAATGCTAAGGAAGCAACCGTCTTTCCACCTCCAGTGGGAACGGTAAGCCGAAATAGACCACGGGGTTTCCTGCCCATTGCTAGACAGTTCTTTAGAATTTCCGTTCTTCTGCCATTGACTGTATCGGGCTGGTCATTGGCCAGCCATTTTGAGATTCTGTATTCCAATTTGCTTTGCAAAATCTCCATTGGTTCCCCTTTTTCTCTCTCACATTTTCCATCTGTCATAAACCACTCTGTATCTAAAAAATCCGCATCAACCAAGCAGGAATACAACATACGGATAAAAAAGCTGAAGGTAAAGTCTCTATTTTGTATATCTCTTATGTCAAAAGGCAGAGATTGTACTGTAGGAATCTCAATTTCCTCTTTATAGAACTGATAATCTTCTATTTTCTTTTTTAAACGCCCCAGGAGAGTGGCAGAGTCACCTGTATTAACTCCCTCTCCCGTATCCGGAAGCCCTGCATGGTGGCCTGCTATGCAATAGCTTAAAAAGCTATATAACCCCTTCATGCTCCAACAAAGTTGGGCTCCTGCTGTGGAGTGATCCACCTTTATTTCTTTACCATGTAGTCTATCCTGAAATTTCTCAGAATATTTTCCTATGTCATGCAGCATACCGCAGCAATAGCCCCATTCCTTACCTAAAAATGCACCCGCAAACTCTCCACAGATACGCGCTGTTCCCACCAAATGTTCCTTTAGGCTTTGTTCTCTTTCGCCTTCTATATGTGCCAGATATTTCATTTCACTCATCCTCTCCTATTCTTTAACTTGTTGTTTATGTCCCTCTATTTTACATCTTTTTCTAAGTTCCATTATAAATCTAAAAATGCGGCTGCACAATGTAAAAAGAAATGTACCTATTCAGTAGAAACCATTGAAAAAGTCTAAAAAATGATACAAATATACAAAAGCCGAATGTTAAAGGGGATTTTCATGCCTAAGTATGCAGAAAAGCTGCCAGTAGTAGGTTTCCTGTGTAGGTAGTGAAAAATTATGAATGAATGAAAAAGAATCCCGCCCGGAGGGCTTTTTATATCATAGGGAATTCCGAAGGACTTTCCTATGATATAAAAAATAAGCGTACCACTATCTCTAATGATACGCTTATAATTATTTAAATATAAAAATTCTAGTTAAATCAACCTATGGCCTATCTCTGATTGATCGCTGCCTGTGCTGCTGCCAGTCTTGCAATCGGCACACGGAACGGTGAGCAGGATACATAGTCGAGGCCAAGTTTATTGCAGAACTCTACAGAACTTGGATCTCCACCGTGCTCTCCACAGATACCAAAGTGCAGATGTGTATTAGCCGGTTTACCCAGTTTGATAGTCATTTCCATCAGTTTGCCTACGCCGACCTGATCCAATTTTGCAAACGGATCGTTCTCAAAGATCTTGGCATCATAGTAAGCATCCAGGAATTTACCTGCATCATCACGTGAGAAGCCGTAAGCCATCTGAGTTAAGTCGTTTGTTCCGAAGCAGAAGAAGTCTGCCTCTTTTGCAATCTCGTCTGCAGTCAATGCTGCTCTGGGGATCTCAATCATAGTACCAACTTTGTATTTCAGAGTAGATCCTGCTGCTTCGATTTCAGCATCTGCTGTTTCAACAACCATTTTCTTTACGTATATGAATTCTTTTACATCGCCAACCAGCGGAATCATGATTTCCGGACGCACTTTCCAGTCTTTATGAGCGTACTGTACGTTGATTGCTGCGCGGATAACCGCTTTTGTCTGCATCTTGGCAATTTCCGGATAGGTTACAGCCAGACGGCAGCCACGGTGGCCCATCATGGGGTTAAACTCATGCAGAGAATCAATAATAATCTTAATCTGCTCAACTGTCTTGCCCTGAGCATCTGCCAGTTTCTTGATGTCATCTTCCTCTGTAGGAACGAACTCATGCAGAGGCGGATCCAGGAAACGAATGGTAACAGGCTTGCCCTCAAGTGCCTCGTAGAGAGCTTCGAAATCGCTCTGCTGCTCCGGAAGGATCTTTTCCAGGGCTGCCTCACGCTCTTCGAGTGTCTCTGAACAGATCATCTCACGGAATGCATCAATGCGGTTGCCTTCAAAGAACATATGCTCTGTACGGCAAAGACCGATACCCTCTGCGCCCAACTCTCTTGCTTTTCTTGCATCAGCAGGTGTATCTGCATTGGTGCGGACTTTCATGGTTCTGTATTTGTCAGCCCAGTTCATAATTCTTCCGAACTCGCCTGCGATAGAAGCATCTACAGTAGGAATTAGGCCGTCGTAAATCTTACCTGTGGAGCCATCGATGGAGATTTCATCTCCCTCATGATATTCTTTGCCTCCCAAGACAAATTTCTTGTTTGCCTCATCCATAGCAATATCAGAGCATCCGGATACACAGCAGGTTCCCATACCACGGGCAACTACAGCTGCATGAGATGTCATACCACCGCGTACGGTCAGGATACCCTGAGCAGCCTTCATACCCTCAATATCCTCCGGAGAGGTTTCCAGACGAACAAGGACAACCTTCTCGCCTCTTGCAGCCCACTCTTTTGCATCTTCTGCTGTGAAGACAATCTTACCGCAAGCAGCTCCCGGTGAAGCAGCGAGCGCTTTTGCAACCGGCTCTGCAGCCTTGATAGCAGCAGCGTCAAACTGAGGATGCAGCAGTGTATCTAAGTTTCTGGGGTCAATCATAGAAACTGCTTTTTCTTCTGTGATCATTTTCTCATCTACTAAATCGCAGGCAATCTTCAGAGCAGCCTGAGCTGTTCTCTTACCATTACGTGTCTGCAGCATGTACAGCTTTCTGTCCTCAATGGTAAACTCCATATCCTGCATATCTCTGTAGTGATCTTCCAATTTATCGCAGATCTTGATGAACTGATCATATACTTCAGGCATAACCTCTTTTAACTGATCAATTTTCTGCGGTGTACGAACACCAGCAACAACGTCTTCACCCTGAGCGTTCATCAGGAATTCACCCATCAGATGCTTCTCTCCTGTAGCCGGGTCACGTGTAAATGCAACACCGGTTCCGGATGTCTCACCCATGTTTCCGAATGCCATCATCTGTACGTTAACAGCGGTTCCCCATGAATATGGGATATCATTGTCGCGGCGGTAAACGTTAGCTCTTGGGTTGTCCCAGGAACGGAATACGGCTTTGATTGCTTCCATCAACTGCACCTTGGGATCTGTCGGGAAGTCTACGCCAATTTTTTCTTTATATTCAGCCTTGAACTGGTTGGCCAGCTCTTTTAAGTCATCTGCTGTCAGGTCAACGTCCTGTGAAACGCCTTTTTCTTCTTTCATCTTGTCGATGAGTTCTTCGAAGTACTTTTTACCAACTTCCATAACTACATCGGAGAACATCTGAATAAATCTTCTGTAGCAGTCCCAAGCCCAACGAGGATTTCCGGATTTTGCAGCGAGTACTTCTACTACTTCCTCATTCAGTCCCAGGTTCAGGATGGTGTCCATCATACCAGGCATAGAAGCTCTTGCACCTGAACGAACAGATACGAGAAGTGGATTTTCTTTGTCGCCGAATTTCTTTCCGGTAACTGCCTCCATCTTTGTAATTGCTTCCATAATCTGTCCCATGATTTCATCGTTGATCTTTCTGCCATCATCGTAGTACTGGGTACAAGCTTCTGTTGTAATTGTGAAGCCCTGAGGTACCGGAAGCCCTAAGTTTGTCATCTCAGCCAGGTTCGCACCTTTTCCGCCAAGAAGGTTTCTCATGGTTGCGTTACCTTCGGTAAACATATAAACCCATTTTGCCATTTTTACCATTTCCTCCTAAAATATATTTGTTATGTTAGTATGAGTCGTAAAACCCATAAAACTACCCTTTTGCGTTTTGTGCTTTGGTCGCACATCATTATTTTATCATAAATCTTGTCCTAGTCAAGGAAAAAAACTCCTGCATTCGAGGTTTTTTGGTCAATAACCCTCTATTCTTCTCTGCTTCCGCAAATTGTATCTCTTTTCCCCGCTGTCCCATTCTGCTTTTTGTGCCTCGGTCTCCACAATCAGCCCCGGTACTCTTTGGGGATTTCCCTGTGTATCAATGGATACCATCACCACGTAAGCACGGTTGATCATCCGCCTTGTGCCGTCCAATGCCTCTACATAGGTATCCACCCGCACCTCCATGGAACTGCTGCCCACATAGGTGAGACGCCCGATCAGCACTACCGTATCATTTAAATAGGCTCCTGCTTTGAAGTTCAAATTGTCAATTGCCGCTGTGGTCACTTCTGTCCCTGCATGGCGCTTGCTAACAATACCGGCTATCTCATCAATCCACTGCATAAGCTGACCTCCAAAAAGACGTCCATAGCCATTGATATGGCGGTGCATTATCAGATAGGTCTGCTCTGTTCTGGAATCCTCCGCCCGTTTTTCCACATTCATTGGTTATCCCTCCTTTTTCATATCTATCATAACATAATGTTGGAAGAAGGGGGGATTTATTATGTATAAATTCTAGGACATTCCTCTATAACAAAAGGGATGGCGCTTTTTTGTCGTCATCCCTTAGTTGTCGTATTACTCTATATTCTTTTGTAAGCTCTTATGCATGAAATC
This sequence comes from Ruminococcus sp. 8Y-12, assembly GCF_058119865.1. Classification (NCBI taxonomy): domain Bacteria; kingdom Bacillati; phylum Bacillota; class Clostridia; order Eubacteriales; family Oscillospiraceae; genus Ruminococcus; species Ruminococcus sp. 8Y-12. Next base: position 4,231,026 of record NZ_CM176623.1, read on the forward strand.
CCGGTTTGTACAGATGTCTGGGGATACCATCTACCATTACCGGAGACACATCTCCCTGTATCAATGGTTTTACATAGGTGACAAACTCGTCCGTTACGTAGGTTCCCTCTTTATTTACCCAACTTCTGGGTACCAGTTTTTCATCATTTGCAATCTTGTGTACATCCTTGACTGCGGTGGTACTCTGATATGGGTCATCGGACAGGCGTTCTAAAACAACCATTTTTCCACTGTCTCCCTCATCAGCTGCTTTTACGGCTGCACCTCCTACCTGGTAAGCTTCCAGAATATCAATTCTGGATGCGGAGTGGGAAGCTGAGCGCTGCAGGGTGCTCAGTTCAATTGCCCTTGTCTTACAGCCGATCTCTCCTGCTACAAAGCTGGCCAGATAAGATGCTGTTCCTGACAACTGCTTGTGTCCAAAAGCGTCCACAAAGTCAATACTGTTGCCAAGCTCACACACATATCTACCGTCTGCTGTGCGGATTCCCTCGGATACAGCTACTACCACAGAGGTTTTTTTCTCCAGCAGTTTTTTTATTTTTTCACTGAATTTTTGCAAGTCGAACTCCAGCTCAGGAAGATAGATAAGATCGGGTCCCTCACAGTCCTCCCCTTTCGCCAGTGCTGCTGATCCAGTCAGCCAGCCCGCATTGCGGCCCATGATCTCTACAATCGTTACCAGGCCTTTCTCATACTCAAGACAGAAACTGTCACGAATGATTTCTTTCACTGAAGTACCGATATATTTTGCCGCGCTTCCATACCCTGGAGTGTGGTCAGTCAGAGCCAAATCATTGTCAATTGTCTTTGGACATCCAATGCACTGAACTGGTTGTCCTGTTATAATAGCATAATCGGAAAGCTTTTTAATCGTATCCATGGAATCATTGCCACCTATATAGATAAAAGCCTCCACGTCCAATTTATTCAAAATCTCAAAGATTTTTTCATAAACTGCGGTATCCTCGTGGATTTCCGGAAGCTTATAACGACAAGACCCAAGATAAGCGGCAGGAGTCCGCTTCAGCAGCTCAGCATCCAGCTCATTGGTGATATGTTCTGAGAGATCAATATAGCGCTCCTGTAACAAACCTTGAATACCGTGAAGCATTCCGTACACTTTTTTGGCTCCGCGGTCCTTCGCTGTGCGGTAAACTCCAGCCAGGCTCGAATTAATTGCTGCTGTAGGACCGCCCGACTGTCCTACGATAATATTACGTTTCATACTAGCACCTCCATGTTCGCATTTTGCACAAATTTATATTACACATTATATCAAACAAGTGCAATTCACACAAGTTTTTTATTTTCGACCAGGTCATTTTTCAAAACTGACCAGGTCATTTCCGGAAATTACCCGGTCGAAAATGAAATCTGCCATCCGCCGTGAAATTTTCAAAGAGTCCCTCATCATCTTTTTCAACTCATTTCTATATTTAGGCGTGCCTGTTACAATCTTATCTGAGTCAAGTGAATATTTATGCTGAATCTCCACTATATAATGAAGCATTATATCTCGATAATACAATAAATGATCCTCCTCCGTATCAAAAAACACTGAACTATCAAATTGGCTATGCATTTCAAGAAAATGTTCTCTATCTCCAAACCGCTTTTTATTTAGCAGAAATGCCTTTTTATGCAATATTTGTTGTTGTCCTGATATATATTCTCTGGCACTGCTGTATGCATATTGTTCAATTGCATCCACCATACCGGCTTTTACTGGATTCCTATGTATATATCTCATGCAGGACCAGAAATATTCTTCACTTTCTATGCATTCACTACGAAACCTGCCCTGGAACACATGACCAGTAGATTCGTATTTCCAGTTATAATAACTTGCATAGCTCAGAGAATAATCATGTACTAGATTAGACAGCTCTTTAATGTCCGATTTAATTAAAAGGTGAAGATGATTTCCCATTATACAATAGGCATAAATTTCTGAAGAGTAATTCATAAGATGTTCTGCGATAAACTTTCGGATCTGCCGTTTTTCATATTCTTTCTCGAAAATAAAATGTTTGTTATTTCCTCTTTGCATAACATGATAAATTCCGGTAGAACTTTCAATTCTTAGACGTGATGACATAGAAGGCTTCCTTTCTTTTTAGGATTTTTAATAGTGGATAATTGTTGTGAAATCAACGGAGTTTATAGAATTTTTAGAATTTTAACCATTTTGACCTGGTCATTTTTGAAAAATGACCAGGTCAATTTCGGAAATGACCTGGTCGAAAATGAGAAAATGAAATTTACATGAAATCAAATTTGTCTGCGAAGTATGCATCTAAATCTTCGATTTTGATGCGCTCCTGTGCCATGGAATCCCGGTCGCGCACAGTTACGGCTCCGTCTGTCTCTGAGTCGAAGTCATATGTCACACAGAATGGTGTGCCGATCTCGTCCTGCCTTCTGTACCGCTTTCCGATATTTCCTCTGTCATCAAATTCACAATTATATTTCCTGGCGAGTTTTGCAAATACTTTCTCTGCTCCCTCGTTTAATTTCTTAGACAGTGGCAGCACACCAATCTTTACTGGTGCCAGTGCAGGGTGGAAGTGGAGAACTGTCCTCACATCCCCTCCTTCTAACTCTTCCTCGTCATAAGCGCTGCATAGGAAGGCTAAAACCACTCTGTCTGCTCCCAGGGAGGGCTCTATTACATATGGTATATATTTTTCCTTTTTCTCATCGTCAAAGTAGGACATATCCTGTCCTGAGGTGTTCTGATGCTGGGTCAGATCATAGTCTGTACGGTCCGCAATCCCCCAAAGCTCACCCCAACCGAATGGGAAGAGGAACTCAAGGTCTGTGGTGGCCTTGCTGTAGAAGCAAAGTTCCTCGGCTGCATGATCTCTGGCGCGCATCTCATCTTCTTTCATCCCCAATGCTTTCAGCCAGTCAATGCAGTACTGCTTCCAGTAAGCAAACCACTCCAGGTCAGTTCCCGGTTTACAGAAAAATTCTAACTCCATCTGCTCAAATTCCCTTGTGCGGAAGGTGAAATTTCCTGGTGTGATCTCATTTCGGAAGGATTTACCGATTTGACCGATTCCAAAGGGAATCTTCTTTCTGGACGTTCTCTGTACATTCTTGAAATTTACAAAAATACCCTGTGCTGTCTCAGGTCGGAGGTAAACCGTATTCTTTGCATCCTCCGTTACTCCCTGAAAAGTCTTGAACATCAAGTTGAACTGACGGATGTCTGTAAAATTGTGCTTACCGCAGGTGGGACATGGGATCTCATGCTCGTCAATAAAGGTCTTCATATCCTCCTGAGACCAGGCATCCACACTTCCCTCCAGTGCAATCCCCTTTTCCTCACAATAATCCTCGATCAGCTTATCCGCACGGAACCTCTCATGGCACTCCTTACAGTCCATCAGAGGGTCTGAGAATCCTCCCAGGTGCCCGGATGCAACCCAGGTCTGAGGATTCATAAGAATGGCACAGTCCACACCAACATTGTAGGGATTCTCCGTCACAAATTTCTTCCACCACGCCTGTTTTACATTGTTTTTCAACTCCACACCCAGATTTCCGTAATCCCAAGTGTTCGCCAATCCCCCGTATATATCCGAACCCGGATAAACGAATCCTCTTGATTTTGCAAGTGCTACGATTTTTTCCATTGTCTTTTCCATGGTATTTCTCCTCACCTTCTATAAATGATTATTCGTAAATAATATAGGCCAGAGCAGCCTCCCTGCTGCTTTCAGGAGATCCCTCTTTCTCCTCCTGGGCAGGCGCAATTTCCATTACTTCCGTGCTTTTTTCAGACTGTGACTCCGACTCAGAAGCCTTCCCGCTCTCTGTCTCTGCAGGAGCATTAGGATCAGCCAGTTTTGCGGATTTGCTGCCTGTGACCTGAACATTGCTGCTCGCATACAAAATCTTACCCGGAACTTCCACTTCCATATACTCGTCAAACACCATCATAGGGTGATTGGAGCCCGCGAAAATATCCTCCCTGGTCACATTCTCGTCTGTCACTTTCCCCTTTTCTATCTTTTGAAATCCTGTTTCGAAGCGATAGCCTCCATTTTTATACGCATCCGTAATATCCCCAACATAGAAATCCACATTGTTGAACTCTTTATAGTCCTCAAAGGATGCATACTGCATAAAGAGCTTAACAGCCCCTTCTTTGATCTCAAATTTATCTATTGAAATGTGGTCCTCACCTGCAGTACTGTTGTAGGAAACCACGGATTCCTCCACATTTTTCTTCAGTTCCTCTGCGTCATAGTAGCTTTCATCCAGCGTATCAAATACAGCTGCCGTAATCTCTCCGTCTTTTCCAATGGAGACAGCCGTTTCATCTGGCGAAAATTTACTGCAGCCTCCCAGCAGTCCAATCACCACTGCCAAAACCGCACACATTTTTGCCTTTTTCATCAATTTCCTCCCGGTGTCCTCCTCAAATCCGTCTACCAACGGTATTCTATTAATTTGCGACTCATTTATTATACCTTTAAAAGAATAGATTTTCAACCTAATAATTCAGGATGCTCTGTAGAATATCCAATGTTTTAAACTCCTTCTCTATGTACTTTTTCCTAAAGCGCTCGACCACCTGCGCAAACTGCCCCATCACCTCCTCGGAGAGGGTAAAGGTATAGAGCTTTTCCACCGGTGTGGAGACTACATACTGAAGGGCATATACCGCAGACTCCAAAAGCGGAACCGCCCCCCTGTATTTGGGGGCACACCGACTGCACAAAAGACCGTTGCGCGCCAGTGTAAAAGCCGAGAGTTCCTCCCTGCTCTGACATTCCGCACAGGAAAACACCTCCGGGTACTCCCCGTTCACCACCATAGCCTTGAGCTCAAAGACTCTGCGCACCAGTTCCCGGTCCAAATGAGGATTAGCCAGAGCACGCATAGACGCATAGAGCAGCTTTAATAACTCCACCTCGTCATTGTTCTCCCTGGCATAGTAGTCCGCAAACTCCATAAAATAAAATCCATAGTATGCGCCCTCCACGTCCTGGGACAGCTCCCGGAAATAGCTTTTAACCTCCGCCTGCACCAGTGTGTAGGAGCTGCGCCCCTCGTAAAAGGAGAATGTTCCAAAGCAAAAAGGGTTCGCTGCTGCCAAAAGGGAGCTATTCTGACGCCTTGCCCCCTTGGCAAAAGCGTGGATCTTCCCTCTCTCTTTCGTAAGCACAACCACCCGTTTATCGAAATCCCCCATGGGGATGGCTGAAAGCACCATCCCGGTCAGGTTCAGCAGATCGCCCATTTAAATTTCCTTCTTGTCATACCCAAAATTCTTTATCAAAAAGTCACTGTCCCGCCAGTCCTTCTTCACCTTCACCCAGAGCTGCAGATTCACCTGCATCTCAAGCATATCCTCAATCTCAAACCTGGCAGCCTGTCCGATCTTGCGCAGCATGGTGCCTCCTTTGCCGATGATAATCCCTTTGTGGGAATCTCTCTCACACACAATAGTGGCTTCAATATCCATAATATTCCCACTCTTGCGCTCCCTCATCTTATCAACAGAAACAGCAATTCCATGGGGAATCTCCTCATTCAGACACCGCAGAGCCTTTTCCCGAATCAGCTCCGCTACAATCTGCCGCTGAGGCTGGTCCGTCACAGTATCCTCATCGTAAAACTGCGGTCCATAGGGAAGGTATTTAAAAATCGTATCAATCACATCCTGGGTGTTCTGTCCCTTAAGCGCGGAGGCAGGAATTATCTCCGCAAAATCATAAATCTTACGATACTGGTCAATAAATACCAGGATTTCCTCCCTTTTCACTGTGTCAATCTTATTGATAATTAAAATCACCGGCGTTTTTGTCTTCTGAAGCTGTTCTGCGATATGGCGCTCTCCCGCTCCTATAAAAGTGCTGGGCTCCACCAGCCAGAGAATCACGTCCACCTCATTCAGCGTTCGCTCTGCCACATTTACCATATATTCCCCAAGCTTATTCTTGGCCTTGTGTATACCCGGAGTATCCACAAATACAATCTGCCCCTTCTCACAGGTATATACCGTCTGAATCTTATTTCTGGTCGTCTGCGGCTTGTTGGAGGTGATAGCAATCTTCTGTCCGATCAGATGATTCATCAATGTGGACTTCCCCACATTCGGTCTGCCAATCAGTGTCACAAATCCGGATTTAAAAGCTTTCTCGTTCATATTATTCCTCTGTTTGATGTGTTGCTCTCAGCCAAGCGGCTCAAGCTCCATAAACATCTCTTTCTCTTCTGCTAATTTTTCTTCGTTTCCAATCACACACAGATTGTCCTGTGTAAGGACAGCGTTTACAATCCCCTCCAGCCCCCGGATATCCTCCTGGCCTGCCCCAAGGACTTCGTCCCGCTCCCTCTGAAAATCTTCAAAGGTAATGTGAGACATGTAAGCATTCAGAGACCGGAACCCCTTTGCCATTGGCGTAAGAGGAGTGTCCATCTCGCTGATGGTTCCAATAATATATTTCGTCATATCTCTGGATGTCACAGTGAAATTCTTCACATACTCTCCAACTCCTTCAAAAACCTGGTTGGTGATCTTTAAGTTAGGGTCCCGGTATGATACAAAATAGGAATCCCCCATCACGCCAAATCCGCTCATACATCCATAAGCTCCGCCTTTAACACGGATATTACTCCACAGATACTCATAGCTGAGAATCAGCTTGAGAATCCGCAGGGTTCCGGTATAGGAATACCCCGCTGCCCGGTAATTACCTGCCCTGGCAACATACTGAACTTTCGCGGAAGTCTGGAATCCCTCATTTTTTCTGCCCAGAGCAGTGATCTGCTCCTGCACCTCTCTGCCGCCCTCCTTTAGCTCAGAGATCAGCGCCTTCATTGGCTCTCTCACAGCCTGGACGCCTTCTTCCTCTGAGGTACAGCTCACCACAAGAGTGTCCTTCCTGAACAGACAGTCCGTCAATTCCTTTAAAATAGAAATAAGTTCACTCTTTTTCTCCTCAAAGTGCTCCTCAATGGAAGAAACCAGGCGATAGAAAGCGATTCCTCCCATCTCCTCATTGAAAGCAGCCACATTGGAAAAATAGGACATGGCTCTCACCGCTGCTGTGGAGTGTCCCGCTGAGTTGAGGCGCATTTGGAGTCTGGACTTTAACTGGGCAATGATTTCATAAAGTCTCTTTTCGTCCTCCAGCTTAGAAGTAAAGAGAATCTCCTGCAGCATGGAGCACACGAAATCCATCTCAGAGTACAGCGCCTTTGCCTTCACCGTAAAGCAGCTCTGGTACACGCCCTGCTTCCTCCTGTCCGGGAAAATGTCCACACCGCAGTGAATGCCTCCTGTCCGCATATTAATTTCATTGAACAACTCCCCATAGGAGTAATGCTCTGTATCAATCATACCCAACGTAGCTTTCAAGATACCAAGATACGGAAGATGCTCCCTCTTCACATATTTTGTGTCAAACAACAGATCCAGATATGCTATTCCATTTGTGCAGACCCTGTGGTGAAGCAAAAGATTTTCTCCAACACGAAGCTCCTCATTGTAAAGGGGCTGCGCTTCTCTTTTGATATCCTCCCGCTCCAGCATGGGAATGGCCTCCAGCTCCTCCTGTGTGGAAGGTGCCTCCTGAAATGCCAGCAGTTTTCCGGTTTTTTCCACCAATTTATCTATCTCTGAGTCTGAAAGGCTTTCCTTATAGTCTGCCAGCTTTTGCTTCACTGCCTCCTCCATCCTGGCAGTAAGCCCCTTCTCAGGTTCCACGATCACTACGGACACATGGGTGTTTTCAAGCAGGTATTTTTGAATCAATTGTTCAAAATATCCGGTGCCCACTTGTTCTTTCAGAAAGTCAAAGATTTCCAGTTGATGCAGATAGTCAAACGGCCGAGTCTCATCATAGAGCCAGCTGTCCATCAGCTCAATGCCATACATAAGCCCTTTGGGGAAGCTCCCGTAATCTGCCTCCCGGAAACGGAATTCCATATAATTGATCCCCGCCCGCAGAGCTTTCTCATCAATCCCTTCCTTCACCGTGTTCTCCAAAACATTCTTTATAATATGAAGAAACTCATCTTTTTTCTCCTCAGAAGAATTCTTGGCGATCACAGAAAATACGGGCTGGAACGTTCCGCTGTCATAGGAACCCATAATGTCTTTTCCCACCTTTGCGTCCAAAAGCGCCTGTTTCAAAGGTGCCCCCGGCGCGGAAAGCAGTGCATACTCAATGATCGCAAAGGCATGGGCAAGCTGCACATCCAAGCTGGTGGCAATAGAGACATTAAAGGAGAGATAGGTATTCTCCTCCTCAGACTCCGTATTGGAAATGGAATACTTCCTGTGCACCTCTCTTGGAGCTTCAAATACCGGCTGGACCTCTATCTCAGAATCAATGACCGACTCCTCAAACTTACTCAGATACTCTTTATCCAGCCATTCCAGACGTTCCCTCACATCCACATCACCGTACAGGTAAATGTAAGAATTGGACGGATGATAATACGTTCTGTGAAAGTCTAAAAATTCTTCATAGGACAAGTCAGGTATATACTCCGGATCACCCCCTGATTCATTTCCATAGGTGGTATCCGGATACAGGGAGTTTAGAATCTCCCGGTCCAGCACATCCTCCGGGGAGGAAAAGGCCCCCTTCATCTCATTGTACACTACGCCATTGTAAGTTAGCTCATCCTCTCTGTTTTCCAGATGATAACTCCATCCCTCCTGGCGAAATATTTCTTCCTTTTCATAGATATTGGTGTAAAAAACAGCATCCATATACACGTGCATCAGATTTGCAAAATCCTTGTCATTGCAGCTGGCAATGGGATACATAGTCTTGTCCGAGTAAGTCATGGCATTGAGAAACGTGTTCAGAGACCCCTTGACCAACTCCACAAACGGGTCCTTGGAGGGAAAGGATTTGCTGCCGCAGAGCACACTGTGCTCCAGGATATGAGCAACGCCGGTACTGTTTTTCGGCGGGGTGCGAAACGTAATATGAAACACCTTGTTTTCATCCTCATTGGACAGCACACAGATCCTGGCGCCGCTTCTTTTATGTCTGTACAGGTATCCTGTTGCGTGAATATCTTTTATCTCTTCCTGTTTTAAAAGTTCATAGCCCTTAATTTCCATAAATAGCCTCCGTTTATTAGGATTATTGCGTTAATTATAGCATTTATTCATTAAGTATGCAATGAACCCTTTGATTCAATCCACTCTTGAATCATGTTCTTAGTGACCGTTCTGTCGAGGCAGGGGCGTTATAGGCTAAAGCGAACGCTTCCTCCGGCGCAGGGATATGCCTCGTGGACGCGTAAGAGTTGCCAATGTCCGGGTGGGAACGCAGCCTGACTCAGCACACAGCCAGCAAAACTCGCGTACCAAAAAAGGATCACTGCCCCACAGCCGTTTTCCCGGCTGCGCTGCGGTAATCCTCTGTAAAGGCAATCGCCTCTGCCATTCTTCTATTGTGCTAATTCCTCAAAAACACGCAGACCATATTCCGCGATGTCATGGTCCTCCTCGCCGGTCCCTCCGCTGACGCCCAGAGCTCCCAGCAGCTTATCTCCGGACATCAGGGGAACACCGCCGCCAAAGAACACCATCTTATCCCCCTGAATCTTATCCAGCCCCTGGAAGGTAGCTCCCGGCTGGATCAGCTTGCCAAGCTCCATAGTGGACATCTTCACCGCCGCTGAAGTGTATGCCTTTTTCAGCGCAACGTCAAAGCTGACCAGGAAAGCATCATCCATCACATGGACGGCGATGGGATTTCCATCCGGCCCGCAGACTGCGATCACGGCCTTTTTTCCCTTGTTCTGTGCATAGGCCTCCACTTTATCGATGAGCTTTTTGACCGTCTCAAGGGTAATTCTCTCCGGCTTTCCAATGCGTTTTAACACTTCCTGTATAATTGCGTCATTTACTTTACTATTTTCCATGGTTTTCATTTCGCTTTCCTGAATCTTCTGCGTTTCTTCCCCTGCTCCCGGTCTCTGCTCCTGGCAGGCAGGAACTTCTTCCGCCTTCCCAGGTACGCAGGCCGTCTCCAGATAGCGCGCCAGTGTAAACAGATAATCCGATAGACGGTTTACATACTGTTTTGTCATTTTGTCTGAGCCGTATTTGATTGTCACGGAAGAGAGATGCCTCTCGCAGCGCCTGGCCACGGTCCTGGCAATGTCTGTCTGGGCTGAGAGAGGATTGGCCCCCGGCAGTATCCAGCCCTCAGGCATGGAAAACAGCCCGGTCATCCGCTCCATCTCCTCCTCCAGCTTTTTTACCTCTGATTCCTTTAGATGGTACTTTATATTGTGAGGCTCTGCAATGCCCGCCATCACGGTGATCAGAGTGTTCTGAATGTCATTCAGAAAGGCCTTCACCTCCGGCACACAGACACTGGACTTAACCAGTCCCAAATGGCTGGTCAGCTCATCCATATTTCCAAGCAGTTGGATTCTCTCATCGCACTTGGGCACATTTTTCGTTTTTATTAAGGTGGTCATACCGCCATCGCCATTTTTTGTCGTGATACTCATGGTTAACCTCTAATCTCTGTTCTGCTGACTTCCGTCAAATTCATCCGGACAGCTTTGGGTTCCTTTCAGAGCAGCTACCGTTTACTGGGGCATATGTACTTTCTGCTCAAAGGATGCCTTCACAATCTGGCGTCCCTCTTCCAGGGAATGAATGGCTCCAAGAGCCTTCAACTGCATAACAACATTACCAAGCACAGATCCCTCGATGGGCCCTGCCACCACTTTCTTGCCTGTTGCCTTTGCAGTCAGCTCGCATAAGAGCTGGTCCTGGATACCGCCGCCAACCATGTTGATGCAGGAAATGGTCTTTCCTGTGATGGTCTCCAGATTCCGGATCGTGGTGCCGTACTCCTGGGTCAGTCCATTGTAGATTGCCATTGCAATCTCGCCCAGCCCCTCCGGTGTACCCTGTCCATGCTCTTCACAGTATCCGATTACTTCTTTCATCATATTGTAAGGCGCTGTAAATCTGGGATCATTGGGGTTGATGATAAAGTCCTGTCTCTTAGCCTCCTTGGATGCTTTGATGATATCCGGGAAGGTTACATCGTACTCAAACTCGCACCAGTTCTTTCTCAAATTCTGCATAATCCAGAGGCCATTGATGTTTTTCAGGAAACGGATCTTTCCTTCCACACCGCCCTCATTTGTATAATTATATTCAAAAGATTTCTCCGTCAGAATCGGCTCATCCAGCTCCATCCCCAGCAGTGACCAGGTACCGCAGCTTAAGAAAGCGGCGTTGCCATCCTCAAGAGGTGTGCCCGCTACAGCCGAAGCTGTGTCATGACTGCCCACGGCAATGACTTTTACGCCTGAGAGTCCTGTCTCTTCCTGAACCTCAGGAATCAAATCTCCGATCACGGTTCCCGGGTTGGTCAGGGGCCCGAAGAGGCTCTTCTTGATACCGCATTTTTCAATCACATTGAAATCCCAGTCTCTCTTCTTTGCATCCAGCAGCTGGCCGGTGCTGGCCTCTGTGTACTCGTTGTACATCTTGCCTGTCAGGAAGTATCCGAACAGTTCCGGCATCAGAAGGATGTGTTCTGCCTTCTCGTAGATTTCAGGTCTCATCTCCTTATCCGCATAGAGCTGGAACAGGGTATTGAAATTCATGAACTGGATTCCCGTGCTGGCATACAGCTCCTTGAGAGGAATGAGCTTATCCACTTTCTCAATTACGCCCACTGTCCTGTCATCCCTGTAGTTTACCGGGTTGCCGATCAGGTTGCCGTCCTTATCCAAAAGGCCGTAGTCAACGCCCCAGGTATCGATGGCGAGACTCTCAATGGGGATCTTCTTGGCCGCTGCTTTTTTCAGTCCCTGCTTTAACTCATGGTACAGTCTGAAGGTATCCCAGTAAAAATTCTTTCCAATGCGCACCGGGTCATTTGAAAAACGGTGCAGCTCCTCCAACTCAATCTTTCCGTCCTGAAATTTGCTCAGGATCATTCTGCCGCTTGACGCGCCAAAGTCGAACGCCAAATTATAAATTATTTCTCCCATGTTTACACCTCTTGTTTTTATATTTGTAAAATGAAAGGTTTAAAAAACCTCTGCTACCCTATTTATTGTCTTCTGTCAGGACCTGCACGCCTTTTTTCTCAAAGTGCTCTTTCCACTTCTGATCGGGAAGCTTGTCCGTTACCAGGATATCTCCCGTCCGCATCTTCCAGACCTTCACAAAATAGATTTCTCCCATCTTGCTGCTGTCCGCAGCCAGAATGACCGTTTTGGCACAGTTGCACATGCCGATCTTTACATCTGCCTCCATCTCATGGGAATCGGTGACACCCTTTTCCATATCAATACCCTTGCAGGAAATGATTGCCTTGTCCACATTGTAATGGCTCAAGACCTCCTGCGCTGCCTTCCCTACCAGAGAAAGGGAGGAATCCCGCAACATGCCTCCTGTTGAAATCACCTTAATCCCTTCGTTTCCTGAGAGCTCTATGAGCACTTCCACAGAGTTTGTGATCACGGTAAGTTTCTTGCGCTTTTTCAGCTCCTGGGCAATCATCAGAGAGGTGGAGGAACTGTCCAGCATAATGCAGTCTCCCTCTTCCACCAGCTTGGCTACCCGGGATGCTATTATCATCTTTTCCTTCCGGTTGGTCTTCTCTCTTATCTTAAGCGGCAGATCCATGGCAATATTCTTATTCAGCACCGCGCCGCCGTACGTCTTCTTTACAAATCCTTCTCTCTCCAGCTTTTCCAAATCACGTCGTATGGTTTCCTCTGTCACATTATACTTCTGACTGAGTTCTGCTACCAATACACGCTGCTCCTTCTGCAAAGTTGCCAGTATTTCATTTTTTCTTTCAATCGCCAGCATATGTAATTCCTCCAAGTCAAGCTATCCATTCCCGAAATTGCTTTCTTTTCATTATACCATATTCTTTTGGCATTTTGTAGATTATTTGCAAAAAAAGTGCTTAAAAACAACAGAAAATCACATAATCAAACATCTTGCTTAGTACATCTCTTTAAATGGCAGCTTCTTCACTGCCCGGGCACTGTTGGCACCGAGACAGCGGCATTGCTCAAAAGAAGGGTGATTCAATTCATACACATTTTTCCCTCTGGGTACTGGCCTCATCTGCATGGCAGCCCGCTTTCCGGCCACACCGATTCCTGACCCCAGCATGGATTCCTCCGCCGCATCAAAGGCCAGATCATCCAGGGAGCTTCCGGGCTTTTCCGTAAGCTCAAAAAGAATGCCTTCCTCCTCAATACCCGCGCAGATTTCTCTCATAAGGTCCTCGTCTGCATGACAGGTGTAGATCAGGATGCTGGGCTTTCTGACTATCATACCCCACCTCCCAGATAAGAGAGCACCAAACCGGTAGCCACTGCATTTCTGGGGCCCTCGCAGCTGCGTATGTTCCCCCTGCCGCATACAATCCGGTAATTGGCCAGCTCCTCTGTGAGCATCTCCGGAATCTCAAAGTCCTCCGCAGATCCTCCCACGAGAACTACATTTGGAATATTTCGAAGATTGTGGTCCGGGGCCACTGTCTTTAAGGCCCGGACAGCGTTCTCCACAAAGACCTTCCGCTTCGCCTCCCTGCGCACATACACAATCTTCTCCATGGGAATGTCCTCCTCAATCTTGATGAGTTCCCGTGGATGCAAAAGCACTACATTTCCAAAATATCTGGGATCAATGGAGTCCTCAAAAAACTGCATAGCTCCGTTTTCCAGACGCATGTGAAACAGACTCTCCACCCTTGCCAGGGGATACTTTTTGATCTGCTCCGCGGTCAGCCTGGCGGAAAGCCCCAATTCTGTCTGAATCAGCATGGAAACCAGTTCACCGGCTCCCGCCTGGTGCGTGGTCTGAACATGTCCCTGTTCATCGATCATGGCCGCATCCGTGGAACCGCCTCCCAGATCCAAAATTGCCAGAGGAAGTCTGGTTCCCGGGGTGGTGAATGCGCCCAGCGTGGCCATCACAGCCTCCACGCCTGCCACCTTTGTGTACACTCCCAGCCTTCTTCTCAGTTCATCTGCAATCTTCTCCATAGGCAGCTGTTTTGTCTTTACCATAGCCGCAATCCCCACGGCCTTCTCCATGCAGGTCTCACCTGCCAGACCACCTGAGATGAGAACTGGCGCCAAGGTATCCACAGCCAGCATATCCGTTATCTTAATCTCCGACTGTTTTTCCCCAGTAACCTGGGACATCCCCGCTTTTATACTCAAAAGCATATTCCCCACATTGGTATTCTCCTGCCCGGAAATATCAAAAACGGTTCCCGCACGCTCAAGGGTATTCATAATCTCCTGTGCCCCAGCGTCGATATTCACCGTCTGGGGTTGTGCGCCTTCTATGTAAATATCTCCTGCCGGAAGGACATTTTCCTTCACGTTCCCCCCAGGTGTACGGATCACCACCGCGCTGCGTTTACCAATCAGACTCTTGGCGATGGGCGTTACCTGGCGTGTCTCTTCCGCGTCCAGTCCCAGCAGCGTGGCAATGCCATAGGGATTGGAGAGCATACTGATCCCCTGACCTGGAAGTGCAACCTCAATGGCCGCCAGCTTTCCCTCCGGTACCCGCTCAATCTGTCTTACCTCATCCACAATTGGAATCTGCAGTCCAATGCGGTTTTCCACCAGGACTGCTTCGTCCGCCTGCAAAATCACCCCAGCAATCTGAACACGCTCACAATTTCGGTTGATTTTTTCCGCAGTCTCCTCGTAGGTGTAGTCTTTGGATACTGTCAGAATATATGGAACGCCGCTTCTGCCAGTATCCAGCTTTTCAATGGGCAAAAGATATCCCACCGCCTGTCCCGCGCCCGCAGGGGTTGCCGGGTTGTGTCCAATCATGGAGGATTCTGTGATAATGGTCTCCGTGATGGTCTCCATGGCAGTATCCCCTATGACCGGGGCAGCCTCATTGATACGGATCAGTTCGATTTCCCTGATCTGCCGGTGGATGGAATTCATGGCGTCCTCCAGGGCATTCTGGATTCCCGCCACATTGGCAACCGTCCCCTTTGTCCCCGTGGTCATTCTGGAGGCACTGGAAAGAAAGCGCAGCTTTCCCTCTTCATTCAGCGCTCCGATACACACCTCTGTAGTTGAATTTCCGATATCCACACCTGCAATTATTTTCACAGAAGAATCCCTCTCTTCTCGTAGACCTCGGCCGCTTCCATGACCAGCTTGGCACAGTGCACGGCTCCGTATTTATCCAGCAGCTCCCGAGCCATCCGAACCAGCTCCAGCTTTGTGGAGCGGTTTGGGCGCAGCTTGTTGTACATCTGAAGAATCACGTCATCCGGCACATCCACCAGCTCAGCAGCCCGCTCAAAGTTCTTGTTCATGGCCGGATTTCCGGCTTCCAGGGACACCTCTCCCTGCTTTCTCAGCATTTCTTTGGAAATCTTGATGTCATCCGCAGTGATATTTCCCCGTTTCACTTCCTCCAGGGTGATATCCTCCAGCTTCTTTCCAGTCTTGGATGCAATGCTGTCCGCTTCGTATTGTCCTAATGGGTATTTCATCCTATGCTTCCTCCCACTCTATAATCGGAATCTCCTGGTCCACCTGTTCTGTCTCTCTGATATGCATAAGCGCTGCTTTTACCTGATACTTGGGACGTACCATGGGATCATTCACAGCAGAGATGGGAGTCACCTTCTCTCCCTTCACATACCGGGCTGCATTGCGCCCGATTGCCCGGTACATCTCCAGTGTCATGAGGGGCGCCTGGGGAAACAGCTCCAGGTTTGACAGGGGATACAGGTCTTTTTGATGGATCACCGTAGTGCCCTTGGACTGGATTCCGATTCCTATTCCGGAACCACTGATCTTTGCAGCCTCCAGCGCCATGAAACACACATCCGAGGTCTTGAGGATCTTCACCACTCTGGGCGTCATCCCCTCCTCCTCAATCCCGGCCTTTACGTTCCTTATCACATCCTTCAGATCCAGTCCGCAGATCGTAGCCTTAATTTCCCTCTGAAAAGCCGGGCCAACGCCAATCACTACCTCCTTTGGATCTGTCCCCTTCTTCGCAAGGGGATAGCCGGAATAATCTCTCTTGGGAGCCATTCTGGTACGCCCCTCCTTTGGATCTGAAGCAGCATTTCCGCCATTTTGCATCTGTTTTAGCACCGCTTGGGCCACTTTTCTTATTAATTCTTCATTCATCTCCATACTGCCTCACCTCCTAAAAATCACTGGGATCTATTATATGTGGAATTGCCTTAATCTCTTCCCAGCGCTCCCCTTCCACACGGTAACCTGTGCCAGGTCCCATGTAATCGTTGGGTGTATTGATACCGGACATGACCTGGAAGTCCTTGTTCAAAATTGCAGAAGTCTGCATATAGTCACCGATCACGCGCTGCTTGAGCATATTCAAAATGCTCTCCGCCACATCCTCAAATCCGCTCTCTGCCAGGGCCTTAACCACATCTACACCTGTAATTCCCCGTTTCATCAGATCCTCTGCTGCCATGATATCCGCCGCAGAGTCCCGTTCCAGTGTGTCATGGCTTCCGTGGGCATAAGTCACAGCCTCTATCTGGGAATCCGTCACTTCCGTGAGCCCCAGATATTTAAACACTGCCTGTACCGCTTGTCCGGCCTTGCGGCGCACACGGATCACTTCCTCCTCCGTCACAGGGCGGAGTCCGCCGTCCACCTGCATATCTCTCTGCAGTACATTGTAATCGTCAAAGTCCTCGGCATCAAAGTTGGAACCAGCAAACATATTGTCGTAGTTTGGCTCTGCCGCGTAACCCGAGAAGATAAAATCTGTTCCGGGCATAAACTGCAGCATGGTTCTGGCCGTCCTTCTCATATCAGAATTGGAAAAGCTCTGGTCATTGGAGGATGCGCACTCAAGTCCTAAAAGGGCTGCCACCAGATTTTCCCCGATGACCTCACGGATACCTCCGGGAACGCTTCCCGGAATGCCGATGCAGCTCACGGAACCGTTCTGGGTTCCCTGGGAGCCCGCTCCCTTTGTCACATACAGGCAGCGGCATTCCAGATACAGCATGGATTTTTTCTCCGCCATTCCCATCAGCACCTCTGAACCGGAGCCGGAGGTAAACCTCACCTTCAGTCCTCTGGAGGCGTAAGCAGAGTTCAGGAATGCCTTTGAATATGGGGTGTCATCCCCATCCACAAATACCTGCTCTGTTCCATACACGGAAAGTGTCTCCGCATAGGTAGTGAGTCCGCGGATACCAAGCTCCAGCTCTGTGGCTTCCTCCGCAGAACACTGGGTCAGCACCCCGCGTCTGCCCACCTGGGAGCCGATCAGCAGCGCCATAGCGCTTAAGGGAGCGTACCTGGCGATCGCCATGGTGGTCTCCTCCTCGGCAAATCCTCTCAGAGCCCCCTCCGCGGCATCCGCAGCGATCTGTACGGGATCATCCTTTAAGTTTGTAATATGTGCCTGATTCCCCGGTTTTCTTCTGGCGCGCATCTTCTGCATACCCATCATCAGCTCCACCACATTTAAGTAGTTGATGACCTCCACCATCTTGGCCGGAGTGATGCCGGAAACCAGCTCCAGTACTTCCTTTCTGGATACGTGGATATCCACAATCATTCTTGCAATCTCCAGTGAGGGCACTGCCATGGATTTTTCTGTTCTCTGAATATCAATCGCATAGTCCGCAATAAACTGGTCCAGAAAGTCAAAGTCCGCCCTCTTCTTTCCGTCCAGTTCTGTTATTACTCCGTCGGTCACTTTGACGGAGGGCTTCGGGTCATAAGGACTGGTCATCGCCGCAAATCCCATCTCCGGCCACTCATTGATATATCCATCCTTATTTACCGGCCTTTGGTCCAGTTTCTCAATTCTCTTTGATCTCATCGTTTTTCCACCTTTATCCGCATATCAGATCTAACTTTGCCTATTAATAAGGTTTATTATACTACAGAAACATGTGGGTTTGCAACCTTTCTTTTGCATTTTTTCTTTTGTTTTTTGTTGTTTTTGTTTGTTTTTTTACTTGCACTATCTCTCATCTTCCAGCAGATCAATCCTTCTTATCTCCGTAAGTTCTGCCGGATAACTCTCAATGACATCCCCCGTATAGGTAACTGAGATGCGGTCCCCCACCTTCAGATCCTCCACAGTGATGTCCGTGTGCCTCCACTGTATAGAGGTCTCCTCATCCATAGAGAAATAAAAGTCTCCCCGTCCATTGATATCATTTACATCCAATCCTGAAATAGAGATATAGGCTTCTCTGATCTCAGTTATCTCTGCATAAATGGTTGTTCCATACACATATTGTGCATTATCCCCGGACGCGTTTTTGATTCCCTTCTGATATCCCATCCGGTAACCCGCCCATCCGGAGACTGCTGCTGCCAGAACAATCCCAGCCGCCAGGGCTATACCCACTACAATCCTCTTATTTTTCACCTTATACCCTCCTTTTCGGAAATCCCCTATCCTGTTACTTCTACTCTTCATTATAAGCTATCTGCCGGAATGCACAAGCCTTTTCCTGTAATATACCTGTTTTGATATTTATAAGCTCCTAAATGGATTGCAGCCAAAATAGAGAGCGGAAAAGTATCCCTTAAGAATCTCTTCCGCTCTCTATTTCCGGTATCCGATATCCCTTTCACATTTTATGCCAACACAGCATCTGCACCTATATACTCCATTCCGTAAACCTCTGCCACTGCCTGGCATGTCAGCTTACCTTTGTAAGTATTCAGCCCCTCTTTCAGTCCTGCATCCTCTCTGAGCGCTCCCTCAGCCCCCAGGTCCGCTATGCGCAGTCCATAATTCAATATTGCGTTATTCAATGCATTTGTAGAGGTGTTGGAAACAGCTCCCGGCATATTTCCCACACAATAGTTCACCACCCCGTCCACGGTAAACACTGGATCATCGTGGTAAGTCACATGGCTGGCCTCGCTGCATCCGCCCTGGTCAATGGCTACATCCACAATCACAGCGCCCTTTTTCATATCCTTTAAGTATTCCCTCTTGATAAGTTTAGGGGTAGCTGCTCCCGGGATCAGAACTGCGCCAATGACCAGATCCGCCTCCTTTAAGCACTCCTTGATATTCTGGGGTGTGGAGTATACAGTGTTGATTTTGCCCTGATAAATGTCCTCCAAGTACTCCAACCGATCCAGGTTGATGTCCAGAACCGTCACATCTGCCCCCATTCCGGCAGCCACCTTAATGGCGCTGGTGCCCACTACGCCTGCGCCCAGCACAACCACCTTGGCTCTGCTGACTCCCGGAACGCCACAGAGGAGAACACCTCTTCCGCCAAAGGGCTTCTCCAGATATTTTGCGCCCTCCTGTACACTCAGCCGTCCCGCGATCTGACTCATGGGCTTTAAGCAGGGAAGTCCTCCCTTTCGGTCCCTGATGGTCTCGAACGCAATGCCAATGCACTTGCTCTTAAGCAGTGCGTCTGTCAGCGCTTTATCGGCTGCCAGGTGCAGATAAGTATATATGATCTGGTTTTCGCGGATCAGCTTATATTCCGGCTCCAGGGGTTCCTTTACCTTCACTATCATATCACAGGTCCCAAAGACTTCCTCCGCGGTATCCAAAAGAACGCAGCCCATGTTTTCATACATTTCATCCGTAAAGCTGGACCCCTCCCCGGCGCCCCTCTGTACATATACGGTGTGCCCATGATCAATGAAGGCCTTCGCTGAGTTTGGGGTAAGTCCTACCCGGTATTCATGTTTCTTGATTTCTGTAACGGTTCCTACTTTCATTTCTAGATTCATCCTTTCTGCTATCACTTATTTCTTTTTCGGTTACACTAGCTGTGTACCTCTCCGTCTCACCGCTGCTGTCCGGTATATTGCCTTACAGAGAAACTGCACATTTTTCCCTGTAAGATTCCAGGGCTGCTGTGTGTAGTCTGTGAGACAGTTTTGTCTCTTCGGGAGTAAAGCAGCCGAATTCCACTTCTTTTCCTTCAATCTCTAACATATATGCTGCCCACATCTGCAGGATTGCGTCTGTGAATCCAAACTCAAAGATATCCCCTGTAATCGTTGGAATCATAGGCTTTGTACCAATATTCATCCTGCACCACGCCTGATTCTTCCCCTCTGAAAAGAGATAGTAAAATGCGTTGGGATCATCTGATCCGAACTTGACAGACGCCTTCATTCCTTTTACCTCCAGGTACCAGTTGCTGGTAGCTCCAGGCTCCAGTCTCTTGGTCTCTATGTACATACCGAACTCACTGCCGTTCTTGTCCTCACACAGGCAGACCATGGTTCCGTTGTCATAAGTATCGCAGGCAGTCATTCCCCCTTTTGGGTCAGGCCGCTCTTTCACAATATCCGAGAGCACTGCGTAAACGCTCTTGGGAACCCACCCCAGTCTGAACGGCACATGCTCTGTATGGATTCCCAGATCCCCAAGGCATCCGTATTCCCCATTCATACTGACCGTACGTTTCCAATTGATAGGTTTTGTCACGTCCAGATCGCTGGCATGATTAAATCCTGCCTTTACTTCAATGATACGCCCCAGCCTGTCTTCTTTTACCCAGCGGATCAGTTCCTGGCATGCAGGGAAATAGGGGTATTCACTGGCGCATCTTACAACCACGCCCGGATTTTCCTGGACTGCCTGCAGGATCTTATCATTCGCTGCCTGATCGATTCCAAAAGGCTTTTCTCCCAGCAGGTGCTTGCCGGCTCTTATTATATCACAGTAAACCTGTTCATGCAAAACATGAGGAAGGGCACAGTAAACTGCCTCTATCTCCTTTTGCTCTAAAAGCTCTCTGTAATCTGTGGTGGTAAACTTGATGGCTGGGAAATGATCCGTAAACCATTTCTGAGATGCTGCATTCACATCGCATACTGCCACAATTTCCGGTCTGGCAATCTCTGTGTTCAGATGGCACCACCTGGCTGCTGCACTGGCAAACTCCCTGCCCATCAGACCGCATCCGATAATTCCAAATTTCATTGTCTTTCCCATAACAGTTCCTCCCTATTTCTCTTCTTCCATATCCTGAAGTACAGACTCCATCTGCTTCATCAGGCAGTCAATCAGTTTAGGTGTTGCAATCAGCGGCAGTTTCAAGAGGGCTGCGGGTGGACAGTAAGCCTTGTACACCTGGGCGCTGATATCAAAGCACCGTTCATTCATCCTCTTCACAAAGTGTACCGTCTCCTCCACATTCTTAAAGGTAATGGCGCTGAGCAGCTGTTCCCCCTCCACATAGGCTACCACATCCGGAAATTTCTCCTCCAGGGACTTCACCCTCTTCTCATAGTACTGCCCCACCTCAGAGACACGGTCCCCGTTCTGTTCCACAAAGGCCATGGTGATCAGATAAGCCAGGGATGCCAGCTCCTCCTGTCCGTTTGTGACCAGGGCTCCAAACTGATTTAGGTTGTCCATCTTTGCTGTGGTTATGATTCTGGAGGCCGGATACTGTCCTCCGGGGAAACCCTTTCCCACCACTGAAAAGTCGGGATTCAGCCCGTACTGGCGGAAGAGGAACATCCCGTCATACCACATGCAGGACTGGATTTCATCACACATGACAGGAGTATCCCCATCGTGGCAGATTTTGTAAGCCTCCTGCAGATAGGCCTCGCTAAGCCGGATACCGCCGTAATTCATGAGAATGATCTCATGGATGAACCCTGCCGCTTTATACCTGCCCTGATTGTATTTCTCATATTTTTCCCTGAAATCGCTGATGTCGTTCAGCGCCACAGGGACTACTCTATAGATCTCATTCTCCTCGTTCTTTTTATAGAACTCGGGCCACATATCCCGAAAGGTCTGGGCAATGATGGTTGTCCCGTGGTAGTTTGCCATCCTGCCGCCTTCATAATCCCCCATTACAAAGAAGACTGGAATGCGGCCGCTGTATTTGGGCTTGGGAAAGGTCTTGTCCAGGCGGTAAAACCGTGCGAGCATCATTTTAATTCCCGCCTCGCAGGCCAGAGAGCCTGTCTCCAGGTTGATCACACGGTTCAGCACATGGGGGGCATCGCTCTCCAGTACTTCCCTGAGTTCTTCTGTCTGCTCCTTTTTCAGTCCGTTGGCATTTCGAACCAATTCCTGTTCACAGAGTCTGGTGATATAACCTCTGGTATTGTTGTGGGTTGCATTGGAAATCCCCAGTGTGCGTGCATAGTCAATCAGCTGATAACCCGGAAAGAAGTGTCCCAGAGGCGTATGGTAATGCTCGCTCTTGGCGATCACATACAGCCTGCCGTCCTGTCCCACCCGGTAGTATCCAAGCCCTGAGATGGGGCTGGCAGCATGATTGGAGGCTCCGGCAAACGACTTGGTGGGCGCTCCCTCCATATCTCCCTTGAACGGTTCAGTCACTTTCTGTCCCACTTTGTCCAGCAAGCTGTCAATTTTCTCCACGTAGGACTCTGGAAAAAACTCAACTTTATCCTCAACACAACGCCTGGCTATTTCCGGTTCCACATCCAGAAGAGTAACGGCAGCCTGTGATACCGCATCAGTATACGCTTTCCCCAATAGTTCTTCCAATGATATTGCTATATCGTTCCTCATAAGATACCTCCCTATAATCATTCTCTGAATTTTCTTGTTAAGCTTATATTATACCGATTCATTCATTTTGTCAACTATTTTTGATTGTTTCTTTCATTTTTCATTTATGTTTCATTCACTTCACCAAAAACATTGGCAAGGTGTTGGAAGGAAAATGGACTTCCACCAAGACGGAAATGCTATTTCTCACCACCTGCAGGGGGGAAAGTCTTATCTACTTTTAAAAAATGGAGGAATTACCTATGATACAAGATAAAGGCTGCTGCAGGTTTTATCTCACCGCAGCAGCCTATGTAACATCGTTTAACCAAAAGTAAACAACCCCGCGGGAATAAAACCTCGCGTTTTCAAATTACATGAAACTCCCACCCCATAGCCCAGGCCAGAACTTCCAGACTTCTCATATCCCCATCGTAAACAACGGCTCCGTGATGCCCTCCCCCAGCTCTGCTGTAGGAAGCGAGGAACCCGCCCACTGAACATTCCGGCCGAAACCAGCCTCTCACGGTTTTTTGAAACTCTTCTGCCGTCTCCTCCATCTCCACTATAGTTCCGGCTGCGGCGATCAGGGCATACCTCCCCTCAGCCAGTGGATTCAGATTCACGAAGACTGCCCTGCCCTCTCTCATACACCCGTAAAGCGCCGCAGGGTTTCCTGCAGATGTGTAGGGGAAATCCAGCTCTGTGAGCAGTGGCTTGTCCGCAGAAAGACGAACATTGAACTCTCCCATATGGCTCAGGAATATGGTGTTTCCCTCCCAGTCCGGGCAGAACATCTCCGCAAAAGTCGTATCCGGAAACCCCTTCATCAGGGCTGCCACAAAGGCAGCGGTCAGCACATCTCCCTCCCCCGCATACCCTGTTCCGGATGCCATAGCTTTGCAAGCCTGGACAAAGGGCATTCTGGGCAGAGCGGGGTTGTGGTCCGTAGCCATAAAATTGACGGTGAACGCGCCAAGCTGCTGCTTTTGCACCCACGCTCTCACGGCCAGATCCACCCTCGCTGATTCCGCGTACACCTCATAGCTCAAATCCCTGCATTCAAAGGCCGCACAATCTGACTCCCACTCCCGTCTTATCTCCTCCTCAGAGACTCCTGCAAGAAGTCCGGGCGCTTCTGCAAAGTCGTAGTCCACGATACATATTCCCAGGGTTTCCTCCAGCAGCTCATCCGGCAGACGGAAATCGCCCATCCCGGCAAAAGGCTCCCCCACACGGCCCACTCTGCTCTTTCTCATCTCAGCAGCCATCATGGTTCCCCTGGCTGCCCGGGCCACCTGCTCTAACACATCCGATTTCTCATAGTGTCCCGCAAAAACTTGGTAGGGAACACAGTTTCTGTGCAGAAGGCTGCACATATCCTGCACCCCGTGGATACCATGGTTCTGCATAATTCTCCCCGCCCCGGTGACTCCGCTAAAGGAGTTGTCCGGTGTGGTATCCAGCACCAGAATGGGCAGCCTGGTCTGTTTTAAGATTTTCTCAGACTCCAGGGATGGGGAGTATGCCAAATGTACGGTTACCAGAGCGTCCACTTCCTGGGCTTCAAAGTCTTCCACTGCCTCAGCGAATTCAGCCTCCAGCCTGCATATTTCGTGCCTCGCCACCTCCACACCCAGGCCCTCCAGCCTCTCTTCTATGATACTCTTAAATTTCTCCACATCTGGTCTCAGCCATGCCGCTGTGTCATCGTACAGCTTTACATACATGCAGAGCAAACCGATCTTGGGCTTTCTCATAATTCCCCCCTACTTGTCATATGTGTACTTTTCCTTAAACTGATCTACATTGTCCTTTGTGATGATGATGGAACCGGAGTCCACCTCAGGGGGAAGGGGATTGATTCCTGCATCCAGATAATTCTGGGTCACCTTCAGGTTCCCGTTCACATAGTCATGGAGCCATTTGACTGCAATGTAACCCTCCACATAGGAATTCTGCGCAAAAGAGGCCGCCACTTCCCCGCTTTCGATCAGCTCCAAGGTGGCGCTGTCCCTGTCTCTGCCTACGATCTTGATTCCTTCCAGTCCGGCCTCTCGCACTGCCGTAGCTGCCCCCACTGCAGACGGAGCCTGCATTCCAATAATTCCATTCACATCCGGATTTGCCTGTAGGGCAGCTCCCACAGCGGTCGCCGCAGTGGTTTCATCCGCCTTGTCATCCACCTCAGCTACAATCTCGATGTTGGGATGGTTCTTTTCCAGCTCATCCCTGCAACCTTCCATATTGGCCACCGCGGAGGGCTGGCCGCCACTGATAAAGTTCGAGATGATGATTTTCCCCTTGTCTCCGATCTCCTTAGCCATCTGTTTTGCCATTTCCACACCGGTGTTATAGGGATTGCAGCCCAGGAAGGAGAGGCGGTTGGACTCAATATCCGTGTTTACACAGACCACCGGAACGCCTGCAGCGATCGCGTTGTCAATGGCTGTTCCCGTCTCCTGGAACTGCCCGTGCACGATGATGCCCGTCACCTGCTTTGCCACTGCCTGGTCAATGGCCTCCGCCACTTTATCCGGTGCCAGATCCTGTGGCCCCGCATAGTACCAGTCTGCTCCTATGCTGTGGGCCGCGTCATTCACTCCTCCTTTGAGGGCGTCAAAGAATTCCAGCTGATTCACAGACATGATCACCGCATACTCTTCCCCAGCCCCTGCGTTTCCCGCTGGCTGGGCCTCATTTCCCGCCGGCTGGGCCGGTGTGCTCTGGCTTCCTCCGCTGCATCCTGCTGCCATTGATAAAACTACCGCCCCTGTCAACAATACGCTCATAGCCTTTCTGTACTTACCCATGTTACATCCTCCTTATATTTATATTGTTTTTGCTACCCTTTTTCTAACTGTATCTACGCAGTGATGCCAGATGCCAGGCGCATCATCCCATTCTCTGTCACCTCTGCTCCGGAGAGTTCCCCAGTAATACGTCCGTCGTGAAATACGAGAACCCGGTCGCAGGACGCCATGATCTCCGGCATCTCAGACGATATCATAATAATCGCTTTTCCCTCTCCCACAAGCCGCCTCAGCAGCATGTGAATCTCTGCCTTAGCGCCCACATCAATCCCCCTGGTGGGTTCGTCGATCATAATAATGTCCGGATTTGCCGTCAGCCACATGGACAGCAGTACCTTCTGCTGATTGCCTCCTGAGAGATTTCCAGCCTTCTGTTTGACATCCGCAAGTTTGATCTGCATTTTCCCCCGGTATTCCAAAGCATTTTGGGTGATGGACCTGTAGTCAATCAGCCCCCTCTTTACAAACTTTCTTCCATTCGCGGCACTCATATTGTCCTCAGAGCTGAGCTCTAAAAACAGTCCCAGGGTTTTCCGCTCTTTGGTGATATAAGCCATGTGGTTTCTCTTAGCCTCCACGGGAGAATCGATCTTTACCTGTCTGCCGTTTATCTCAATGACCCCTGCAGACTTCCTTCTCCACCCAAAAACTGTCTCCACCGTCTCTGTCCTCCCGGACCCTTCCAGTCCCGCGAACCCCAGAATCTCTCCTCTTCGCAGGGTAAAGCTCACATTCTGTACCTTAGAACCGCTGCTCAGGCCATCCACTCTCAGAACCGGTTCCCCTATCTGGGTTGTTCCCACCCCGTAATCGTAAACCACATCCCTTCCCACCATATAGCGGACCAGATCCTCCTTTTTAAGGCCGGACCTGTTGGGAAAGGTGGCAACATGCTCCCCGTCCTTTAAGACCGATATCTCATCCGCCAGATGCAGTACCTCATCTAACTTGTGTGAGATATAGACTATCGATACCTCCCGCTGCTTTACCTGGTCGATCAGCTTGTAGAGCAGGGACACCTCCGCATCGGTTAGCGCTGAGGTGGGTTCATCCAGAATCATCAGCTTCACGTTCATAGAGAGCAGCTTTGCAATCTCCACCATCTGCTGCGCCCCGAGACTGATGTGGTCCATGCTGTCCTCCGGGCGGATATGGCTCAGTCCAAACTGTTTCAAAAGTTCAGCTGCATCACGGTACATCCGTTTATAATCAATGCACTTTCCCTTCCTGGGCATTCTGCCTATGAAGAGATTGCTGGCCACATCCAAATGTGAAAAATTATTCAGTTCCTGATAGACAATTCCGATCCCTGCTTTTAAGGCATCCCCCGGAAAGGAAAGATTTAACTCTTTCCCCTCCATGAGAATGGTTCCCTTATCTTTCCGGTACGCGCCTGACATGATTTTCATCAAGGTGGACTTGCCCGCCCCATTTTCCCCAATAATACTGTGGACACTCCTCTTCTTAATGGAAAGGCTCACGTCATTTAATGCCTTGACCCCCGGAAAAAACTTACTTATATATTTTAGCTCAATTAAGTTCTCCAAACCAGTTCCTCCTCCGTCTGTATTTCTTAAGGCTGATCCCCTATGCTACAGCTTTCAGTTTCCGCTGCTTGTTCATCTGGTCAATGGCCACCGCGATAATCAAGATAGCGCCCTGAATCACCTTCGTATAGCTGGCATTGATGTCCAGCAGTACCAGTGCGTTGCTCACCACCTGCATAATGGTAACGCCCAGCACAACCCCCACCAGACTGCCTTCGCCCCCATCCATGGAGACACCGCCGATCAGCAGGGCAACCACATTTCTGAACTCCAGCCCTGTTCCCGAGTTTTGGGAAACACTTCCCAGTCTTGCAGCCAGTGTCATGCCGGCAAAGGCTGAGACAACACCGGTGAGCGCATAGCTGACGTAGATGAATCTTTTTGTGTTGATTCCTGCCAGCAGAGCGGAATTTTTATTGCTTCCGATAAAATAAGCCTCGTGGAAAAAGTTGATGTATTTCAGCACAAAGATGCCTGCTGCAACAATGACCAGCATGTACAGTATAGTAAATGGAATCCCCGCCACCTCCATGCGCCCAAAGCTTTTAAAGGATTCCGGCAGATTTGAAACCGTATTGCCCCCTGCCAGTACCAGGGCAATTCCCTGGTAAGCCATCCAGGTGCCCAGTGTGGCGATCAGAGGAGTGATCTTAAATTTGTTGATGATCAACGCGTTTAATCCACCCAGAACTGCACCCGCTCCAAGCCCAACCAGGATTCCCAGCCACCCGGGCATGCCCGCCCCCATAGCCATGCATCCAATGTAGCTGGAGAGGCAGAGTGCGGAACCTACGGAAAAGTCAATATTCCCCGCAATCAGTGAGATGGCCATTGGGATGGCGATCATCATATCCACACTCATTCCCTGGATTAACACTCTAATATTTGCGCTGGTGGCAAAGGTTCTGGTCCGAATCATTAAAAAGACCACCATGATTCCCAGAATTATTGCAATGGAAAGCTCCCGCATCTCCAGTATCCGCCATACTGTTCCCTTGTTTCCGGAAGTTGTCCTCGTCTTAGGTGCCATATTCTTTGAAACATTCATCGTACTTTTCCTCCTTCGCGCTCAGTCCGAAATACCTCTTTTGCATTCTCATAAAAAATTTTCTCCCGCACATTTTTGTTTTCCCCTATGGCATCCAGCATATTTTTAAGCTGCAGATATGCAATATAGGTAAATCCGTTCTCCTCATCCCTTTTCTCGTGGTGATTCCAGCTAAATTCCTCCCTGCAGTAATTGGAAGGCGTATCACTTTGCCACTCTCTGATGCCATGCCATGCCATAATCGGAAGGTCCGTCCCATATATAATTCTGCTGCCATCCAGCCGTTCCATGGCCATCCTGTGCACCTGCGGGTTTATCACCGCTGCTGTGTCAAAATAAAAGCCATCCAGGTCCTCCCCCAGGGCATCTGTGCCCTTTTGAAACATCTCCGTGGTAAAGCACCTTCCATAATGCGCCAGGACAATCCGGATATCCGGATAAGCCTGCCGGATCTCCCTCAACTCCCTGATGTTATCCGGTGCAGGCAGCCGCCCTCTCCGTGGCAGGTGCAGTACCAGAGCCTTTTTATGCCGGTCCAGTACCGCCAGCTGCTCCCCGGGTATAAAATCATAGATGCTTATATCTGCGCCCTTGATCTGTGAAGCCAGATAGGGATAGGGCTTAAATCCTGCAAAGGGATTTCCAAGAAGCGTCTCTTCGCAGTATTCACTGCTCCATTCCGGCCTGACACTCATCAGCCCGCAGATCCCCTTCTCCCTTGCCAGTCCTGCAAGGTAACGGTTGTTGCCAGGAATATCCACCTCCGCCAGCGGAAAGGGAAATGCCACCAGTTCTACCTCCCTGTCCGGAAACAGTGCATGGTAATAAGTCCTGGACGCTTCATAGTCCATCTGAAGCCCGCACTCTAATGCCCAGTCCATGGCAATCCGCTCAGGGCTGACATTCTTTACATGCTTCTCTAAATTCATATGTACATGAGCATCTACGATTCTTTGGGGAAGCCGTTCCCTGATATGCTCCTCATAAAACCGCTGGTCAATGTCTGTCTTGTGAAACCAATTGTATACCACTATTCGCCCTCCCTGTAAATCATCTGTACCCTGCTCCATCTTTCCCGGTAAACTTCCAATTTTCTGCGATAAAACGCTCTGAGCTTTTGGGGTGCCTCCTCCTCTGTCTCAAGAGAGACCATACCTTCCGCCGCTTGTCTGTAATCCCCAAACAGGCCGCTGCCCACTGCTGCAATCATGGCTGCCCCCAACGCCGCCGCATCCTTTTGTACCACCGACTGAATCTCGCAGTCAAACACTGCTTTCATCATTTCCATCCATTCCCGGCTGTTCAAGGCACCCCCCATAACGCGGAGCTTTCGAAGCAAAGCCCCATTCTTTTGGTAGTCTTCCAGAACCATAGCCGTGTGGAAAACGACTCCCTCCATAACAGCCGCTGCCATATGAAACCGGTCGTGTCCCAGCTCTAGCCCGGTAAAAGTCCCTCTGAGCTTCTCATCCCGGACCGGACCTGCCGCACCGTTGAAGTAGGGGAAGAACAAAAGCTTTTCCTCTGTTCCCATCCGGGTCCTCACACCATCTGCAAGCTCCTCATAGGCGCACCCTGCCACCCTATCCTTAAACCAGTCCAAAGACACGCCCCCAAAGGAAACAGAGGTCAGAGCTCCCCATAGCTCCGGAACCACATGCTTTGCAAATGAGATCTTCGACTCAGAGACAAGGGGGGCGTCCGTAATGCTCATCACCGCCCACGCAGTACCTGTCCCAAGCAACAGATCCCCATTTTCCACACTTCCTGATCCAAGGGCACAGCAGTACTGGTCATGTGCCCCGTTATAGACTCTTGTATCCCCAGACAAGCCTAAAACCCGGGCGGCCTCCACGGTCAGGGTTCCAATATATGCTCCCGCGGGCCGGATCTGGGGCAGCAGCTCTTCCCCCGCTCCAATATCTTCCAAGATTTTTTCATCCCACTTCTGTGTATGTACATCCATCATCTGCCTCATGGCTGCGTTGGTGGGGTCTGTCACATAATTCCCAGTCAGGCAATAATTCATATACTCCAATGTAGAGAGAAATTTACTTGCCCTCCCCATCTCCTTTGGCCTGTTTGCTTTCAGCCAGGCCAGCTTACAGGCGTCCAGATTGGGGCTGATCTCCCAGCCTGTTGTACGGTAGTAATACCCCTCCTCCCTCCTGGCTCTGAGTTCTTCCATCTCTCTTACCGCCCTCATGTCCATCCAGGTGATGGCATTGCCAAGGGTATGGAAGTCTCCGTCCACCAGCACGGAGCTGGCACCCTGGGTTGAAAGTGAGAGTGCTTTTATATCCCGCTTCTCAATCCCCCATCCGGCCTGACGAACAGCTAAAGCTGCCGCCTCCCACCATACCTCGGCCCTCTGTTCCACAGCGCCCCCGGGCCCTGCGACTGTCCCATATCCCTGATACCCCCTGCTGCAAACCCTGCCTTCCTGGTCCACAAGCAGGGCCTTTGCCCCTGTCGTTCCTACATCCACTCCAATTACATACATCCCTTCTCCTCCGCTCTATGGTTTTTCTGTGCAGACATATGCCTCCAAATGCGTTAAGATGCTTTCCCCCGGTTTTATTAGGATACCTGTCCCTTCCTTAACAACCTCCTCCAGATTCTCTGACAGATGTGACCAGGGTTCCATGCCAAGGGTATAGTTCCGCCCGTACCAGGGATAGCCCATAGCCCCGCAATCCGGCTCCCAAACCCACAGATATGGGAATACCCGGTCATCCCAGTTCATTCCAAATCCAATGTTCAGCCTGTGGTTCCATACGCAGTATCTGTGATCCAAAATTCCCAAGATCCCATATTCTATGTACTTCTGAGCCTCAGGAGGCCTCACCCTGGACAAGTCTATGGGCTCCCCTTTCGTATCCTCTGCCACAGGCCAGCCCATCTGGCTGTATGCGGGAAGTGTATTGCCCGCCAGAGTGTGCACCCTGCAATCTCCATTTAGGAGTATCTCGCAGTTTTCATCCAAAAAAGGCGCTCCCAGTGCTGGGTGGTGACCCCACATAAATTCCAGTGGGACAGCTCCCTCGTTTGTCACCCTCTCTCTAATATACAGAGTGGGATCATCTGTTTTTAGCGTCATCCACTTTTCCAGAAAAAACGGTGTCTTGACGGTGCGTATGGAAAACTTGACGGTAACCTCCTCCTCTGTATCCTTCTCAATCTGTACCTCCCAGGGTGCAATGCATACCTCCCCGTGTATTCCCAGCTCCGCGTTCATGTAAGAACTGTCACCGCCGTAGTTGGGGAATAGTTCCTGCCATCCCCCCTCGTAAAGATCCAAAAACTTACCGTGTTTGCTGTCCTTTGTGGTGACAAATTCCTGTGGATTCTTTATTCCTTGACAGGAATGCCACATAAAGTCCAGATCCATGGGCTTATACAAAAATTCTACAATATCACTGCCCTTTCCCGCCAATACCCCAATATGCAGCAGCTCGTTTTCCAGGTTTATCTGTGCTATCCCCTGACAAGTCAACTGGCGGATACGGCAGTTATAGTTTCTCTGCCTTCGGTCCCTTTCCGCTGATTGAAACATCTCCTCCTCCATTTCTGCACTCGAGTGCAAATTCAATTCTATTAAAAGAGTAACACCCCCATTGGTTACTCTTTTAATATTTCAAGCATTCACTTGTTATAACTGATATATCCGTAAAAATATTCTTTTTTACCCCAGTGCCGTAAAACATATGTTCACACAGCTTCTGAAGTGCTGTATATGCCTGCTTTTCAGGGTTTTGGCTCAGTATCACCTGGATGTAATCCTCCCTGAGCAGCTTCTCCGTCTCCTCGGTCAAGTCAAATCCCATGGCCACTATGCCGTGGTTCTTTTGCTCTCTCAACACCTCGCCCACAATGTGACAGTCCGCATCTGTTCCCAGGATACCATCCGCCTGCTGTCTTTCCACCAGTGACTTCACAGTGCGGTAGTACTCCTCCTCCCGCTTCTGTACCATGATCAAATGCACCCGGATCTCCTTGCAATGCTCCGCCATGTAGTCCTTGATACCGCGGTTTCTCTCCAGGGTCTGCATCTCCTCCTCGCTCTGGTTGATCACATATACCTCTCCCCGCTTGCCGATGTAGTTGGCCATGAGCTGGGCAGCAATTCTCCCGGTCTCATAAGCCTTGGGTCCCACATAGCAGAGCCGTTTGCTAAAGGGCGCGTCCGCTCCGAAGGTAAATACCAGTTTCCCCGCCTCCACAAGGCGGTTGATTCCCTCATTCAGCCCGCTCATACTCCGCGCATGCATTATCACTGCGTCAATGGTGTCATCCACCACCAGCTGCCGCAAAAGCTCTCTCATGGAATCCACCGACTCGTCCCCGGGTATGTAAAAATCAATGTTCACCTTCAGATCCTGCATATCCCGGTAGCATTTACGAAAACCTTCCTTTGCCTCCGGGAAAAAATAGCGGTAATTGCCTATCACAATGGCAATCTTGTAAACCTTGTGGTTTGCCAGCACACTGGCAATCCGGTTTTTCCGGTACCCCATCTCCCTGGCCACCCGCAGAACTGTCTCCCGGGTAGCCGGCTTGACCGGCTCATTGCTGGAGAGGACTTTCTTAACCGTGCGCAGGGAATAACCGGAGCTTTCCGCAACGTCTTTTAAGGTTACTGCCTTTTTATACACACAAATCCGCTCCCATTCTGCACTCGCGTGCATTTTCTTATATTTTACCATTGCAGGCTCTGACTGTCAACGAATCTCTCCGGCACCTGACCGGAGCTTCCGAATAAGCGCATCTTTGACCCCACCTCTGCCTTGATCCCATCTATGGTGTAGTTGATCAGCTCCGGATAGCTAATCAGATTACCCCCTGCTCCCCCTTTAATCTGATGGAGAACTGCGCGGACAATCCCCTGCATCAGCTCTTCCCTGTTATCCACATTGATCTTCGACTCATTTCCGTAGAGTGTCCCGTCAATGGCTTTTACCGCAGCCTTGGACATGTCTGTAAAAATATTGACCTTGCTGATCCCATTTGCGATACAGTTGCGGAAATCCAGATCCGACAGACCGGACCCGCCGTGGAGCACCAAAGGCACATCCACCGCGTTTCTGATTTCCCTCAGCCGGTTGATGTCCAGCACTGGCTTTACCTTGTATTCTCCGTGGGCAGTCCCGATCGCCACCGCCAAAGCATCGATCCCGGTGCGGCTGGTGAAGTCCTTTGCCTGTTCCACCCTGGTATACATCTCCTCATGGCCGTCATCACCGCCGCCTTCCGCGCCTCCCACATGACCCAGCTCTGCCTCCACCGAGACTCCCAATGCGTGGGCGACCTTTACAATCTCTTTAGTCTGCCTGATATTCTCCTCGTAATCCAGCGTTGATCCGTCAAACATGACAGAGGTAAATCCATAGTGGATTGCTTTCATAATATACTCAAAAGTCATACCATGGTCAAAGTGAATGGCCACCGGCACACTGGCCTCCCTGGCAAACTTCACCATGATGGGAGCAATGTCCTCCAGGTTTGCATATGGAAGATGTGCCTGTGCAAACCCGATAATGACCGGGGAGCGCTCCTCCTGGGCAATTCCGATAATTGCTCTGGCCATTTCCAGATTAATTGTATTAAACATCCCCACTCCGTATCTCTTCCTGCGTGCGTCCCGCAGTATTTCCTTCAATGTAACTACCGCCATCTTTTTCCCTCCCTGCTTTTGTTACTATTATTTTAAAATGTTTCATTCATTTTGTCAACTATTTTTGATTGTTTCTTTCATTTTTATTTTTTATTTTTGCATCATTCTTTCAAACATATTGACAAAACCGGCATTTGGTTTTAAACTGTATTCAATTGGACATCTGTCCTTATTTCAGAAAAGGAGCTGCGGTTATGGGAAAACAAGAAATCCGGGAAGAACGTATTTTGGAGGTGCTGAAGAGAAAACATAAGATCACCACTGGGGAGGCCATGGATCTGCTGGATATCTCTGAGTCCACGGCAAGGCGCCTCTTCGCCAGTCTGGAAACCCAGAAGAAAGTGATCCGCAGGTATGGGGGAATCCAGCTGGCAGGGCGTTCCCCGGTTGACTACTCCTTTGATCAGCTGATGGAGAGCAGCCAGGAGGAAAAGTCTGCCATTGCCTCCTACGCCGTCTCTCTGATTCAGGAATCGGATATCCTTTTTTTTGATTCCGGCACTACCGTCTATTATCTCAGCCAGGCTTTGGCTGAGAAATTAAAGACAGGACAGTTGAAGGAGATCACTATTTTCACAAACTCTCTGGCCAATATGCAGCTGCTCCATGCCCTCTGCCGTGTCATTTTAATCGGCGGAGAGTACCGTCAGAAAAGAATGGACTTTGCAGGCTATGCCAGCAATAAATTTATCGGGCATTTTCATTTTACCAAGGCCTTTCTGGGCGCAGACGGGATCTGCATGGATGAGGGATTTATGACTACGGACACGGATACCGCCTCTATGTCAGAGCTGGCCATCAGCCGCTCTGACCTGGCCTATGTACTCTCAGACTCCAGAAAGCTGGGCAAGAAATCCTTCCTCAGCTATTCTCCTATCAGCGGCGTGGATGCCCTGATCACAGGCAATACCGCAGAGTGTGAATATCTGGATCAGCTCCGGCAATCCGGACTCAGCATCCACACGGTTTCCTGAGTGGTGATACCGATGTGGCAGAAGCCCGGTCAGGGTGGATTCCGATTTTCTATTTATAATATTCTTTCATTTCTTTTAAATATGGCAGTTCAAAAAGCTCTTTCAAAAAGCCCTCAGCCTGCTCTCTGGACTTGGTATAGGGGTCCATCATGATCAGCTGAATCAAAAGCTCTCTGCTCCTCTGGGAAAATGCGCAAAGTTCCGTCTCCACAGGGGCAATCCGGTCATGCAGCATGTGGTTCAGCACGGGTTTGGGCAGAGGCTTTGTCTGGATTCCCTGTATCCCCCTCTTGGACACATAGGCGGGAATTTCCACCTCGAAGTCTCTCGGCACCCCCTGCACGTACTCGTGATCATTTAAGGTATTGACAATCACAACCCGGGGAATGTCACAGGCCAGCGCCTCAATCAATGGTACCATGGGTTCGTCAGAAGATATTGTTGAGAACACCTGGCTTACCGGCCTTCCCTTATCCCAAGCTGCATCGTGAATCCTTTTTACGTTATTTGCAGCATCTGAAAAGCCTTTTTCATACCAGGCATCCGGATCTTCCTTCCATCTCCTCTGCACATCCGTGTCCGCATGATACCACCATCCCCAGCTTCCCCCTCCAGGGGTACAGGTGTCTCCAATGGGCATTACACCGTATTTCTGATACAAATCAATGGGTTTGGGGCCAAACTGATCGCTGGCAGGACAAGTTTTGAAATATTCATCCGAGTGTTTTGCAATCCATTGATCAAGTATTTCAAAGGCATCTCTCCCCTCATAGGTAAAACTGTTCAGCCAGACAAAATGGTTGATCCCCGGCGCCTGGAAATTCATTTTCTCCCTGTCCATGCCCAGAAGTTTTGCCAGCCAGTAGACGCCGCCGTAACCATGGCACATTCCCACCATCCTGATTCCCGGATATTTTCTCTGAAGATACGTGGTTCCGGCCATGACCGGATTGGCCACCAGCACATACCAGGCATTTGGACAAACCTTTTGGATGTCCAGATAAATCTCCTCCATGAGCTTTATCTGATAAAAATTAACCCAAAACGCCTCATCGTGGACAATGTGAAAACTCCCGCCAAAATGGTACCCCCATTTCTTTGCAATCTTCCATCCATCCCAAAGCCTGCAATATCCCCCAACCAGTGCAGTGTTCACTACAAAATCTGCATTCCTCATGCTCTCTTTTCTGTCCATGGTCTTTTCAATCTTGAGGGCGGCACCCACCTCCTCTGCATACCGCACGCAGAAACGATAGACATCGTTCAGCCGTTCTTCATCCACATCCATCAAGCTGATAGTGCTGTCCGCCAAATTTCGGGCCAGGCACAAATCCTTTACCAAATTTATTGAAAAGGTGCCGGAACCGGCACCAATTAAACTGATTTTTACACTCATTGTTTCGTCCTCCTTTACTTAAGCGCCCCTGCTGTCATTCCTTTTGCAAGGTATTTTTGAAATACGAGATAGATGATTAAAGTGGGAATCAGGCTCACCAAAAGGCCTGACATCTGGAATGTGGGATCAATCGATGTCTTTGAAGACATAAGGCTAGCCAGGGCCACCATGGAAGTCCTCTTTTCGTTTGACTTGATCAAAATCATGGGTGTGAACAGATCATTCCAGTATGCAATAAAATTTGTGATCACGGAGATAGCTATGGCGGACGAACCCATGGGAAAAATCACATTTTTAATCAGCCCAAAATAGCCTGCCCCATCAATCTTCGCGGCTTCCATCACCTCATTGTCAATGCCTTTGAAGGCAGCAGTCATCAGCATTATCGCCCCGGGACAGGCGATGGCCAGATAGGACAGAATCACCCCTGTGTAGGTATCCACCAGGCCGATCTTTGCAAAGATCACATACATGGGGATCATGGTTACCTGTGCCGGGATAAACATGGTAGAAACAATCAACAGGTACACTGCAGTGCTGCCCTTAAATTTTAGTTTCGCAAAAGCATAGCTGGCCATAACGGAGAGTACTGTGATAAGCGCTACGCTGATCACAACAATGATCGCCGTATTTTTAAAGTAGGTAAATATCTGAAACCTGGAAATAATAGCCCTGAAGTTCTCCAGGTTAAATCCATTTGGCATTGCAAAGGGGTCCGCCAGGTACTCTGCACCTGTCTTCATGGATGTGATCACCATATAAAAGATGGGATACAGAAAGGTCAGTGACATAAGACACAGCCCCAGAAACACCAGGACCCTGGATGGTTTCCATTTTTTCATCGCCCTTCAGCCTCCAATCTGTCTCTTTTCTGTGAAATCCCCATCTGGATTCCAGTAAAAATCAGTATGATTACCAGCAAAATCACGGACAGGGCACAGGAATATCCCAATTGGCTGCCACTTACGAAGGATTTCTGGTAAATCATATAATCAATAGTCATGGTCTCTGTCCCGGGTCCCCCCTGGGTCAGGGAAAAGATAAGAGGGAACAGCCCGGTAAAGGACCAGATCACAGAAGTCATCACTGAGTACTCAATCGTTCTCCTGATCAGCGGTATGGTGATTTTAAACAGCCTCTGCCAATATCCCGCACCGTCCAGCCTGGCAGATTCATAGATCTCCGGCGAGATGGAGGACAGACCTCCCAGCACCAGCATTCCCTGCCATCCGATATTGATCCAGACCAGGCAGAAAATGATTACAAAGAGCCCGCTCCCCCGGTTTCCCAGCCATTCTATTGCCAGTCCGTCCAGCCCAATGGAACGCAGCACCGTATTAATGGGTCCGTAATAGCCAAATAAAATGGTGAACAGAAATCCCACAATCACGGACGAGATAATCTGTGGCAGGTAGTAGAGAGTGCGGAACACTTTCCAGCCCCGCACCTCCTCATACAATAGCACTGCAACGATCATTCCCAGCATGACCTGTATGGGTATAAAAATCAAAATTACCAGATTGTTTTCCAATAGTCCCCAGAACTCCCCTTTTGCAAGGATGTTTATGTAATTTTGAAAACCCACGAAATCCGATTTCAGGATACCATCCCAGTTCGTGAAGCTTTTTACAACCGCAGCGGCCATTGGAACCCCCCGCACAGCAGCCAGCACGGCCAGTACAGGCAGCACGGAGAGCCACCCCTGAATATTCTCCCTTCGCCTTATTTTGCTCTTGCTCATTTCGCCTCTCCCCTTTCTGCGGTTTTTCTGCCTTGGCCCAAAGTTTCTGTCACCCCGCCGCTGTAATCTGGTGTCACTGTAGCTCCGCTGCCTTTTCATCCAGCTTTTGAGCCAGCTCATCCGGCGTCATTTTTCCAGTTACCACCAGTGTCCCCAGAGAGAAGCACTCGTTTGCCACATCAGGAACCATTGTATTATCTGACCAATAGGAGTAGTTCTGTCCAATCCCATAGATCTTTTTCAAGATTTCATCGCTTTCCCAGCCCAGCTCTTCCACAGAGATATCTTTGCGGATAGGAACCTGCGGAAACTGCTTTAGAAGCCGCAGCTGGGTTTCTTTGCTGTTCAGAAAAGAGCAGAATTTAAGAGCCATCTCAGGGTGGGGACAGTAGTTTGCAATCGCCAGCATCTGTCCAGGCCCACCGATGGATGTCCCGCTGACCTTCACATCTGAGTCAATATCAGGCGCTGTGTAGAAGCCCACATTGTCCTCCCCAAGCACATCCCTGGCCTGTGAGATCGGATAGCTGGTGGTCCCCCCATACATGGCGGCCTTCCCCTGAAGGAAACGTGTCAAGGCATCCTGGGAGCTGGCGTAATCCTCGTTTACATATCCCTTCTCATAAATCTCATTGGCAATCTCAAAGGTCCTTTTAAAGTTTTCATCCTCCGCAAATTTTAACTCCCCCTGGCTCTCTTTTGCAATATTTTCGTTCCCTGTCTTCTGAACCCACCAGTGGGCCAGGGACATGGTTACCAGAGAGTTACAGGAGGCGTCGTCCACCGCGATGGGCAGAATCCCCGCATCTTTGATCTTCTGCAGCATTGCCATAAATTCATCCACTGTCCTGGGCGGTTCTTTCTCCAAGTCCACCCCTGCCTGGGCCACCAGCTCTTTATTGTAGATGAATCCACATACCTCAGATCCCGCCACCGGGTAACCCAGGATTCTTCCCCCTTCCTCAAATCCTTCTGTCACGGTTTCCCAGCCCACGATATTCTGCTTATCCTCTTCTGGGATCATATCGGAAATATCCATCACCACGTCCGCCAGAGCAAAGATAGGCTGACCGGTCCAAAGGTTGATGATATCCGGCCCGCTCTTTGCCAGCGCTGCTGCCTTATAGTTCTGGTGGGCAGCTCCCTGGTCTGTCAGCAGTGTCAGTTCGATTTTCACGCCCGGGTTCTGTTCCTCAAACTCATTGCAGAGTTCTGTGAGAAGCCACTCGTCCTGTGGCTGCTTTTTTTCATCCTCGGATACACAGGCTGCCATCCATACATTCAGTGTGATCTCCTCCGCGCTTTCCTGGGATACTTTTTCCGTGTTCTCCGCCTTTGTGCTGTTCACATCCGTATCTCCTGCCTTCCCGGTGGCTGCCCCAGATGAGCAAGCGCACATGGAAATGCACATGGCTGTCACAAGCCCCATTGCCAACAATCTGTCTCTCATTTTCCTCATATTGTTTCCTCCCTAAACCAAACTCCGTTTTCATGTTCCTGATAATAATAGTTTACTTATTTTCATTGAAAAGAACAATGAAGCTGGTTGTCCTCCTATTGCAAAAAATTGACAAAAAACAACCTGCGGATTTCCTCAGCCGAAATCTGCAGGCCGCCCCCTGTCAATATTTTTAAATGAAATCAATTTTCTGCAATCGCACTACTTTGTCAGCTCCCTTATATAGGCCCCTGGTGTCTTCCCACAATATTTTTTAAAGGTAGTTATAAAGTGTCCCTCTGAGGAAAACCCCAAGTATTCACTGATCTGTGAGATCGTTTTTCCCTCCATCAGCTCCTCCTTTGCCAAAGAGATCTTGTACTGCAGAATATAAGATATCAGATTCTCCCCTGTCCTGCGTTTGAAAAGCCGGCACAGGTAATCCGGATTCAAATAGACCTCTCCGGCAATCGCGGCCAGGGTAAGCCGTTCTCCGATATGGTTCTCTATATAGCGCATCACTGTATTGACCAGATCATCCGAACTGCTGTCCTGTATGGGAGCATGATTCTGACTCATTGCCCACTCTTTTAAAACACAGTGCAGCTTTGCACAATCGGGTGCATCCTCTATTTTCCTTCGCACAGCTCTTCTCAGCTCCCGTCCGCTCTTGTCCCGGTTCCCGGGGATATCCATACAGGAAACTGCGCTGCAAAAGCCCTCTTTGAGTTCCTTCTCCATAAGGAATGGACACTCATTTAATTTTTCAAACAGTTCCTCCATACCCTGATAAAATAGTTGGAGACAGGACTGGTTTTTGCATCTTTCAAAAACAGCCTTTAGCTCCTCCTCCCTATCCAGGGTCACATTCATCTGGCTGTAGAAGTAAATCTCTTCCCGGGGCAGGTAAAATCTTCTGTTCAGCGCCTTTTGTGCCTTTTCATAATGAGATGGAATATCAAACTCTTCTCTGTGAAAGCTGCTGACCCCAAAGGACAAATGCATATCCAGGCATTGATTCATGGTGCGGGCAATCCCTCTGCAGATGGAGGCAACGTCCTCCTCACCACCCGCTGCGCTGCCTGCAATGGCCCAGATTCCCCGCTCACTTCCCATAAATGTTCTGCCGTTCCCCATGGCTTCCAGCATATTTTGACAGATCGCAGCCACTGAGTACTCAACACCTTTGACTGCATTTTTGATCTCCTCAGGGGGGATGTGTATGCAGATTACATAAACCTCCTCATACTCCTCCCCCAGAAAGGCACTTTCAAACCGTTCCTGAACCGTCTTTCTGTCCTTGATAAATCCCCCTAATGTTAAGTTGGCAAACTCATTGAGCACTGCGTTCGCATTCACGTACCTGTGCTCCTCCATATCCTGCTCCTCATAAACCCGCTCTGCACGGATTTCCTCCACGATCCTGGACACCTCCTCCAGGATGTTTTGAGGTTCAATGGCATTTTTCAGGATGTAACCGCTGACTCCCAGTTTCATCGCCTCCTGCAGATAAGCGATGTCATCCATACAGCTGAGTACCAGAAATTTACACTCAGGCTGTTCCTGCTTCAGCGTGCGGATAAAGGTGAGGCCATCCATCCTGGGCATACGTATGTCAGCCAGTATAATATCCGGAACATACTTTCTGGACAGTTCCAGGGCCTTCTCCCCGTCCTCCGCCTCCCCCACGATCTCAATTCCCTGTTCTTCCCATGGGATGATAGACCGCATTCCAATGCGAATCAGCATCTCATCATCCACGATCAACAGTTTCAGCATCTTCCTCCCCCTCCTTTCCCTTATATACCGGGAAAACCATGCGCACACAGGTACCCTGCCCCGGCTCGCTCTCTATTTCAATCCAGCCCTCATCTCCATAGTTCATATGCATCCGCTTTGAGATATTCCAAAGTGCAATATTTTCCTCCTGCTGGGCCTTCTCCCAGTCCTCCCGCTCCTCCAGCAGAGTTTCCACCTGTGTCTTTTCCATCCCCACTCCGTCATCTACTATTTCAAAAACCAGCTTATCCCCTCTCTGATTTCCCTTTATTGTAATCCGCCCCATCTTATTTTTGGGCAAAACGCCATGGTTTATTGCATTTTCCACCACTGGCTGAAAGGACAGCTTCAGGATGCGGCAGTCCAGTATGGGTTCCTCCACCTCCATTGTGTAGCTGAAGTTGTTCTGAAAGCGCACCTGCTGCAGATACAGGTAATCCTCCAGGTATTTCAGTTCATCACTGACCTCTACAAAGTTCCGGTTATCGGAGAAATTGTAGTCCAGCATATTAGAGAAGGCCAGGATACTGCGGCTTATCCCCTCTGCCCCCTTCAGTTTCGCCATCCACCGGATAGCATTCAGGGTATTCCTCACAAAGTGAGGCTTGATCTGAGACTGAAGCATACGAATCTCCATCTGATGTCTACTCTTTTCCTGCTCTTTGATCTTCTCCATACTGGTCTGCAAATCCTTTGACATCTCATTAAAGGCGTGGATCAGGTTTCCGATTTCATCCACTGATTTTTCCTCCACATGGACACCCAGATTTCCCCTGCCCAGCTCTATGGTCATCTGATTTAATGTCTGAAGCGGTTTGAAAATCTTCCAGTAGAAAAAGCGAATCAGTACAAGAATGCTGACAATGCACAGAACTATCAAAATGGAGTTAACTCCATTGATCCTGGTGATTTCACTGTTCAAATCCTCAAGTGGTACCAGATTTGCCATTGTCCAGCTCTCATTAAGTCCCTTCACCTTTATGCTGTGCAGAAAGAGTACATAGTGCTCTCCCCCGATTCTAAACTGCTGATAATTCTCCTTTGCTGCTCTGTCCGTAGACAGAAGATCCCTCAATTCCTGGGTCAGGTCCTGAAAGTCAAGGCTGCTCTCCTCTCCCTGAATCAAACAGTTCCCCTTCCTGTCCACGATATAGGCTGAGCTGCCCTGGCTGAACAGACTTCTGGACAAAAGCTTTGCAAAATAGGATTGGTCCATATTGATGGCCACCACCCCTACCCTTTTGTCAGAGTCAATCAGGTTTGTCACACAGTACAGCTGCTTTCCTGCCTTGGACATAAGATAGTCCTCCCCCACAAAAAACTTAGCAGTGCTCGCGTAGGCGTTCCAGATGGATTCCAGCCTCCCATCCCCATAAAATGCTTTTCCCCTTTTCTCCTCCTTTCCATTGGCAATGGCAAAGGTACTGCAGAACATTTCCCCCTCCCTGTTCGCCACAATATATCCAAATGGATAGGCATATTTTGTGACCTCCAGTTTCTGGATAACCAGGTATTTCAGCTTTGTGCGCCTGTTCTCCAGATTTACCTCCCCTTCCTTCCCCGCCAGTCCCACAATTTCCGAGCTGTTCGCCATTGTTCTGGCTATGTCATACTCTGACTGGAGCGCATTGCTTAAGCTGTAGGAGATACTCTCGGCAGTCTGGTCATAGAGGCTGGCAATTTTGCTCTCCAGCATATTTCCAAACAGTTTCCGGTTTACCAGATTCTGTACCAAGAGGGGAAACAGAAAAAAAATCAGAAGGCAGGCAATGATGGAATACTTTAGATGATACCGAAAATTTTTCATCTTTCTTTCCTTCATAACCCGACCTCCTGTTTTGAAAAACGAATGCCTGTTCTTCTGACCTCTTTCCCCTATTTATGTTATAATTTATATTAAAGTATATCACACTCCTGTGATTTTTGCAAATTATGCACTAATTTTAGCATAATTGGATT
The DNA here is from genome assembly GCF_058119865.1 of Ruminococcus sp. 8Y-12. NCBI lineage: Bacteria > Bacillati > Bacillota > Clostridia > Eubacteriales > Oscillospiraceae > Ruminococcus > Ruminococcus sp. 8Y-12. The sequence goes on from NZ_CM176623.1 coordinate 4,273,908, forward strand.
CTAATTTTTATGCAAATTCCCGTCCATATCTGTTTTTGAATGACTCCTGCTCTATGCGGTATACCTTTATGTCTTTTATTGCGATCCAGCTGGCATAGGCCTCGAATCCAATCTTCCCGTGAATATTGGAATCTATGGGTCTTGGGTCTGTCAGCTCCCCCTTATAAAGGGGATTCTCCACATCATACCATATCTCCCGATGCAGCAGTCTCATTTCCCTCTCCTCCTCTACAGCTGGACATACTCACAGCCCAGCATATCCATGAGCATTTTCCACCGTCTGGTCACATCACCCAGGTTGATGACCTCGTGGTGAGTGCCTCCGTTTCTCAGCCATTGTTCCACACAGGCTTCCATCCCGCAGTCAGGCCTCCAGAATATGTAGGGCATTTCACAGCGCTTCAGATCTGACTTTGGCAGGATCTCACCCTTTGCCATCACCAGTCTGTATTTTCCTCCACCGATGGATGCCAGGGAGGTCAAAGTGGCTGTCCCGGGCCTGGGTGTGAAAAGGTAGGTGGGCGGGTTTTCCAGTCCTCCTTCCCCCAGATACCTGTCGATTAAGCGAACCTTTCTTCCTTTCGCTGCCGTAGTCCAGTTTCCCTCTCCTGCATGGCAGAAAATGATTGCCTTTTTTGCAAAATCCATGGTATACATTTCCGTAAAATTGGCATCCAGATTTCCAAGTGCTCCCGCTGCTGCAACCATACTGGCACACATATAATCCCCCTCAGCCGCATATCCATATCCATCGGCCAGAAGATTGGAGGCTGCATACAGTGGAAGCTGACGAAATCTTCCGTCATCTTTGAACTGGTCAAACTGGGCGGTAAAAGCATCAAACCCCTGGTTCTCCAGATACCTTCGAAATCCCAGATACATCTTAGCTGCCTCCGCGTGAGATTCATAGGTAAGTCTGGGGTCTACCTCATGCACTGAACGGTCATACTCAATTTGGCCGTCTATCTCCTCTTTTGTCACTTGTTCCATCAGGGAATAGACACTTCCAATGGTATCATGGCACATCTCCGGCCCGATCTGCCTTAAAAACTCCATCTCATCCGTCAGAATATCACCCATCCCGCACATTCTGGAGAGTACCCCTGTCCTCATGTTTTTCAGCCTGGATCTGGTATAGCAGGCCTTTGCGAAATCCTCCACAAATTCTAAAAAAGGTGTTTCCATCCTGTTTCCCGCAAAAAATGCACAGGCGGTTTTGCTGTGTAAAATGGCGTTTGCATTGTCCTGGGCGCCGTGAATCCCCTGGTTAACAGTCAGTTCCAGCTCCCCCCAGTCATCCTGCACCTCCTGGTCCGGCTGAACTACAGCCATAGCCAGGGGTAAATGGTTCTCCTCCAGTGCCTTTAAGAGATAGGCGCCATGGGAATAGGTCAAAAGTACAATCAGAATTCCATCCAGTTCCTCCTGGTTATACCGGCACACAATTTTGGCTATCTCCCCTCTGTTTCCACCGATTCCCTCAAATCTGATCTCAGCATAAGGGCTCATTTGGCTGGCCAGCTCTCTTGCATAATTCTCCTGACGCGCTGTAATCCCCGGAAAAATAGGCTCATACCCATCTGTCATTAAGGCCAGCAGTCCCAGCCTGGGTTTTCTTTGTTCTCTCATAGTTCTTCCCCGCCTTTCCCATATAGAGGCTCAAAAGCCCAATACATCCTTTTGTAAGTTTCATACCCTGCTTTATACTTCTCCATCTGTTCTCTGTCAGGCTGAAAAACCGCGCCCTTCCTGATCTGTTCAGATGCTTCATGTACCGACCCATATTCCCCTGCCGCTGCTGCCCCCAGTATCGCAGCCCCAAGGGAAGTGGACTCCGCATTCTCCTGAGTTACCACCGGGATACCGCAGATTCCCGCCTTAATCCGGCACCACACCGGGCTTTTGGCTCCTCCTCCAAGAGCTGTGATTCGTTCCGGCTCCTCTCCCATAGCTTCCAGATTTTCCCGCAACAGATATCCCACGCCTTCCATGATTGCCCGGACAAAAGTACCCCGCGTACTGTCCAGTCCGGCTCCCCAAAAGACACCTCTTGCGCGGCTATCTGCTCTCGGAATTTGGGTCCCTGCCATGTGGGGATAAAATATAACGCCTCTGCTCAGAATGGGTTCCTTCTCTGCCAATGCGCTCATCTGCTCAAAGGACTTCTCTTCCTTCATCAAGTCCGCACAAAACTCTCTGCGGAACCACTTCAAAGCCATGCCGGCTGTCTCACTGTAAATGAGTTTCAGATATTTTCCGGATATTCCGTGGCAGTAATAGGTGAGTGGTGAAAGTTTGCGAATCTCTGGAGATTGGCAGGTACAGAGCACGGTCTGGCAGGTACCGGTGGTCTCCGTAACCATTCCAGGTTCCAGGTTCCCTGCCCCCACCGCGGAGGCCGCCTGATCCATGGCTCCCGTCACAATACAAGCTGACTGGCTGATCCCCAGCTCCGCTGCCGCCTCCCGGCTGATCCTGCCCAGAATCGTCCCACAGGGCTGAATTTCTGGAATCTTCGCCCTGTCTATCCCCGCCATATCCAGTATCTCACCCCAAACACCCCCTTGAATTACATCGAAGTATCCTGTGGAACTCATCAGAGACGGGTTTGAACATGTCTTTTTACACAGTAGGAAGACCAAATAGTCCTCCAGGAGCAGGAACTTCCAGGTCTTTTCATACAGCTCCCTCCGGTTCTCCCGAAACCATACCAGTTTGCACAAAGGCATGCTGCCCGTAATTTCTGGCTGGCCCGTTCTCCGGTAAAAGCTCAGCGGATCAATCCCCGCCTTTATCTGCTCCGCCTCTCTGCTTGCTCTGGAATCCAGCCAAACTACGGCGTCTGAAAGAGCATTTCCCTGTTTATCCACTGGAATTAGAGTCTCACCCTGTGTGGTGCAGGTGATTGTTCTGATCTGAGCTGCCGCCTTCTCTCTGCCTCTTAGCAGATGGCGAACAGCCTGGACTGTCTTTTCCCAGTAGGCTTTTGGACTTTGCTCCACTCTTCCCCCTTCCCGGCAGAGCAGCTCATACTCCTCAATCTGAATATGTAAGAGATTCAGTTTCTCATCAAACAACCCGGCCTTCACCGCAGTGGTTCCCACGTCCAATGTCAGGAACATCCGTCACACCCTCCTTGTCCTTCACAAATATCTCATAGTCTCCCGCTTCAAATATCTTTTCCCCCTGCTCTCTAAAGATCTCATCCGCCTTCCCGTCCACAAATACCCTAGAGGCCGGTTCTGAAAGGATAAATTTTGCGCTGCAGTCAAAAGGAATCCGAATCCGATACAAAATACCGCCCTCTGCTCTCTCCCATCCGCAGCCATACTCCCCTGAGGCTGAGAGATACCTGGCTTTTGCCCACCGGAGTCTGGTATCCGGCATGGGAGTCAGCCTGGCAGCCTTAAAGCCCGGGGCTTCCTCCGTGGGATTGATGCCGCACATAAAACGGTACATCCACTCTGCCACAGATCCATAAGCATAGTGGTTCATACTGTTCATGCCAGTGTCGCTGATTCTGCCGTCAGAGAGCAGCGAGTTCCATCTCTCCCACACAGTGGTTGCCCCCATCTTTACTTCATAGAGCCAGCTTGGATAGTCCTCGTTCAGCAGAAGGGTGTAGGCATATGAACCGCATCCATTTTCAGATAACACAGGACACAGGATGGGAGTTCCCACAAATCCGGTATCCAAGTGAATGTCCCTCTCCTCCAGTTTTTCTCTGAGACGGTCAACCAGGGTGCATCTGCTTTGTTCCGGGGCAAAACCATATTTAAGGGCCAGGACCAGCCCTGTCTGAGTATCTGCCTTTAAACTTCCATCCTCCGCAAAGTAATCTCTCTGAAGCTTTTCTCTGATTCGCTTTTTTAAACTTCCATACCGCTTTGCATCCTCTTTCTTTTTCAAAACCCTAGCCGCCTTTTCTGTGAGTTCGGCAGAATAATAGTAGCAGGCCAGGGCTACATACCTGGTTTCTGTGCCTCCAAAGGCGGACTCCGGGTCCGGATTGTCCAGTGCCAGCCAGTCGGCAAAGTGAAATCCTGCTGTCCAGGCCCCCTCCCCCGGAATCTCCCCCTCGCGGTTAGATATAAATTCCACCCAAGCCTTCATGTTGCGGTACTCCTCCTCCAGCAGACAGCGATCTCCGTAAAATAAATACAAACTCCATGGTATCACCGTGGCCGCCTCACCCCAGGCGCAGGAACCGTGAGCCTCATCACCCCAGATAAAGGCCTGGCGTACTGTGTCCCGGTTTCGTGGGGTCTGCCTATCCCAAATCTGTCCCAACACATCCGGCACCACAAAGGGCACACTTCCTCCCAGGCTCTTCTGTTCCAGCAGCATATCATACAGGTACTTCCTGTAAAATGCCGGAGTATACATGTGAAAACTGGCTGTTGCACAGAAAACCTGTGCGTCTCCTGTCCACCCCATTCGCTCATCTCTCTGGGGGCAGTCCGTGGGCACATCCAGAAAATTTCCCCGCAGCCCCCATTTGGTATTCTCCACCAGCCGGTTTAAATCTTCATTAGATGTCTGAATCTCTCCCATCTCCTCCAGTTGGGAGTACATCACGCAGGCGGTAAACGAGTTTGGGTCTACGTCCACCATCCCGGTTACTCTCACATAGCGGAATCCATAGTAGGTAAAGTGGGGCCGCACCCTCCTGTGTTTTCCATCAGATACAAAACAATATCTCTGTCTGGCTGTGCGCAGGTTTTTATGGTAGAAGTTTCCCTCCTGAAGCAGCTCCCCATACTCTAAAATCAGCTCCCCGCCACTTGGAAGCTGGCAGTCTGCCTCCACCCATCCGGTCATCACCTGTCCAAAGTCCAAAACCGTCTCCCCAGCCGGAGTGCGAATCACCCGTATCGGCTTACGGCGCTGTGAGATTACCACCGGAAGACTCATCCTGCACCTTACTTCCCCTCCAGGAATCCCCGCGGTCACGGCATTGGCAAGCCCTCCCAAATCACACCTGCAGGTGGAAAAACCAGGAATCTCTCTGTTGGCGTCATAAGTCTCTCCATCGTAGAGGCTGCTCTGTAGCACAGGGGCCGGAGCACATTTCCAGGTGCTGTCCGTACCCACTGTCAGAGTCCTTCCATCCCGGTACTTCACCTCAATCTGGCATAAGAATAAGAACCGGCTGCCGTACAGTTCTCTCATCCCCTCCACAAACCCAAATCTGCCTTTGTACCATCCATTCCCCAGCATGCTCCCCACCGCATTCTCTCCCGGATGCAGACAGTCGGTGATATCGTAGGTCATATACTGAACCCAGTTTTTGTAGTCTGTGGCAAAGGGAGTTAGATATTCCTCCTCCACCTTCTCCCCATTGATATACAGCTCAAAAAGCCCGAGGCCGGTGACATAAGCCCTGGCGCTCTCCACTTCACTGTCGATCACCAAATTCTTTTGAAATAGAGGATGGATTTCCTTGTCAAATGGAGCTGTTATCCACTGAGCCGCCCATGGCAGCCCCATTCTTCCGGTTTCAAAACAAGAAATGGGACTCTCACCCACTTCCCCCACATCCGTCTCTACTGTTACCTTCCAGTAGTAGATCTGACAGGGCTTTACGGAGAAAACTGGCGCAAATCCCAGTGAGCTGATCTCCCCGCTCATTCCTGAATCATAAATTATACTCTGAAACCCACAATCCCTTGCCACTACAACACGGGCAGCAATCTGCCGCTTTCCCTTTACCTCATCTGTAATCCAGGAAAATACGGGCCTTTCTGTACAAAATCCCCTGGGATTCGTCAGGTGGTTGACCCTCATACTGTGTATTCTCATTTGCAATCTTCCCTCCAACACTCTTTGGTTACCCGGGTAACTATAGTAGTAAAAGAAATCGGTTACTCGAGTAACCGCTCTTTACTGTATTTTATACCAAACTGTCTAAATTTGCAATACTTTTTTACCAGAGCTTACATCTCCGATAGATTCTTTGTCCAAAAAATGGGCTGTGATGGTGCGTACCTCTCCCTCTGCTTTTTCCGTGCCCTGCATTTCGTCAATGAGGGACTCCATCAAAGCCTGACCTGTCTCATAGGCATGAGTGTCGATGGTGGACAGTGCCGGCGAGATCATATCCAGAAGTCCGATGGCATCACATCCCACTACAGAAATATCTCCCGGCACACTGTAACCTGCATCTCTCAGCCCACGGCATACACCAAGAGCCATCAGGTCATTAACTGCAAACACAGCTGTGAACTCATTTCCCCGTTTTAGGAGCTCCTTCACCGCGCGCATTCCTTCCATCTCATCCGTCTTCCCGTAGGGCACGCCGTCTACAATCAGCTCCCTGTACAGGGGAATTTTCTCCAGCTCCAAAGCACGCACCAGGCAGATGTACCGCTGGTGGCCTGGGTCTGAGACAGGCATCCCACTGATAAAAGCAATTTTTCTGTGTCCCTTCCCTTTCAGAAAGCGTACCATCTGCCATACTGCATTCTCAAAATCCAAATCTACCTGCTTTCCCACAAAGGCCACGGGAATCTTTTCCCCCAGATACTCTCTGACATCATGTGTTCCAACTGCCAGTATAATTCCATCCACACCCCTGGCCGCCAGATCCAAAATGCTCTTTCTTCTGGCCACATCCACCAGCACTACGGATACAATATAACCGTTTCTGGCCGCAGCCTCCTGTACCCCCTCCAGGACCTCACAGTAATATGGATTCTTAAGATTATCCACCAGCATGGCAACATGCCTGGTCTGTTTGGTAGCCAGGCTTTTGGCAACCAGGTTTGGGGAGTATTGGAGTTCCTCGGCAGCATCCAGAACCCTTTGGCGGACTTTGGGGGTTACATTCTTTGTATTGTTAAGTACATAGGATACGGTTGCCACGGACACTCCGGCAAGCTTTGCCACCTCTTTTCTTGTACTCATATTCCCACCCCTTTCGAAATGAACTGCCTCTTAGCACTTCTAATATTAGTCAATACTATTTCTTTCCCACAATCAGCTTTGTCTCTCTGTGGAACTCCTGCTTCTCTCCCCCAGCCAGCAAGGTGGCCGTAACACGCACAGTGTACTCTCCGTCCTCCACATATTTTGTAGTCTTCCATCCAGCCGGATTTTTCCTGGAGGGCTTTCCATTCCACTTTAGGGTATAGGTCTTGGACCCGCTTTCCGGATAGTTTTTCCGGTATACAGTCTTGCCTTCCCGATTGATCACGCGGATAGTCACCTTCGCCGGGGTCTCTGCTGTGACGGATGTTTTAATCTTTACAAACTTATTCTTTCCAGGCATGTATGTTTTCCCTTTTACAGATGGATAAATTCTCACATACCTGATCTTGGGCTCTGAGATTTTTTGAACCGTAAACATCCAAGCCCTCTTTTTTCCGTCTGTGGTGTAGGTAAAGAGGTTCCCCTTAGGCTGGTCTCCTGGTTTGATTGTCTTGGATGCAAAGCTGAAATTGCCATACCTGGAGCTGGTGTTTTTCTTTACCTGAAAGGTCACCTTTTTTGACTTTGGATTCACATAGATTGCTGACTGGCTGGCATAGTAAGCTGTATACCCATAGGGACTTTTTCCATACTTCATTTCAATGGTCTGGGTAGTATACCCGTCTTTTACCACGATATTAAAAAGACGCTTAGACGCTGCCTGTGCCTGTCCCGGAAGCATCAGCGCCGCCAGGCAGATAAACAGGGATACGATCAAGCCTTTTTTCCATTTTTTCATAGGTATTTCCTCCATTTTCCATCCTATTTCTGTGTAGACTAAGAAGCAGGTACATAAATGCACCTGCTTCTGTTGTCCATCTCACGAATATTGAGATTCGCGAGGTGATATCTTAGTTCTCACTTCCGTACAGAGTGATTAACTTATTCAAATACTCGTATCTTTCTTTTGCGTACTCCTCGGACTGAGCAAAGAGTTTCTTTGCCTTCTCCGGATTTGCACGCATCAGAGAGTTGTAACGCACTTCACCGTTTAAGAACTCCTGATAATTCTCAGTAGGCGCTTTGCTGTCTAAGCTGAATGCAGGTTTGCCCTCCTCTTTGAGAGCGGGGTTGAAGCGGAAGTTATGCCAGTATCCTGACTTCACTGCCAGTTCTTCCTCGGTCTGAGCTTTGCTCATGCCTTTCTTGATACCATGGTTGATACATGGAGCGTAAGCAATGATCAGGGACGGTCCCGGATATGCCTCTGCCTCTGCGATTGCCTTTACAGTCTGGTTGAAGTCAGCGCCCATAGCGATCTGTGCCACATATACATAGCCATAGCTCATGGCAATGCTTGCCAGGTCTTTCTTCTTCACTTCCTTACCGCCTGCTGCGAACTGTGCAACAGCTCCGGTGGGTGTGGCCTTGGAGGACTGTCCGCCTGTATTGGAGTACACCTCTGTGTCAAATACCATGATATTGATATCCTGTCCGCTGGCCAGTACGTGGTCTACGCCGCCGAAACCGATGTCATAAGCCCATCCGTCACCGCCGAAAATCCACTGGGATTTCTTAGCCAGGAAGTCTTTGTTGTTCACAATATCCTTGCAGGTATCGCAGTCAATGCCTTCCAGAGCGGCAACCAGCTTGTCTGTAGCTGTTCCGTTGGTGGCTCCACAAGCAAAGGTATCCAGCCATTCCTGGCAGGCAGCCTTTACTTCCTCAGAAGCCTTCTCATCTGCCATCACAGTCTCCACCTTGCTCTTCAGGCCGTTTCTCATTGCCTTCTGAGCCAACAGCATTCCGTATCCGAACTCTGCATTGTCCTCAAACAGAGAGTTTGACCATGCAGGGCCCTGACCGTTTGCATTTACGGTATAAGGTGTGGATGGTGAAGAGTTGCCCCAGATGGATGAACATCCGGTTGCGTTTGCAATGTACATTCTGTCACCGAACAGCTGTGTGATCAGTTTTGCATAAGGTGTCTCGCCGCAGCCCGCACAAGCTCCTGAGAACTCAAGCAGAGGCTGTTTGAACTGGCTTCCCTTAACGGTATTTTCTTTGAACTTCTCAACAACATCGCTCTTAGCCGGCAGTTCCACAGCATAGTCGAAATAAGTCTGAGAACCTGCGTTTGCTTCCATGTTCTCCATGATCAGAGCTTTTGCACCCTTCTTGCCAGGACAAACGTTGGCACAAGAACCACATCCTGTACAGTCATATGCGGATACTACCATAGCAAACTTGTAATCTGCCATACCGGTCATAGGAAGTGTCTTCATTCCTTCCGGAGCTGCAGCAACCTCTGCTTCTGTCATGGCTATCGGACGGATAACCGCATGAGGACATACATAAGCACATCTGTTACACTGGATACAGTTTTCCGGCTGCCATACCGGGATATCTACTGCGATACCGCGTTTTTCGTATGCGGAAGATCCGGATGGTGTCGTACCATCAACATAATCCTTAAATGCGGATACAGGCAGTGAGTTGCCTTCCTGTGCATTTACCTTACTCTGAATGTTATTAACGAAATCTACTACGTCTTTTCTTCCACCTTCTGCGTGGGTCATAGCAAGTCCATCATCTGCAGCATCTTTCCAGCTTTCCGGAACAGCTACTTCTACCACCTGTTTAGCGCCTGCTTCGATGGCATCGTAGTTCATCTGTACAATCGCATCGCCTTTTCTTCCGTAGGTTGCCTTTGCGGCAGCTTTCATCAGATCAATAGCCTGCTCCTCAGGAATGATGTTGGCAAGTTTGAAGAATGCTGACTGAAGCACCGTGTTGATACGTCCGCCCAGTCCGATTTCTTTACCAATCTTGATACCGTCAATGATGTAGAATTTAATATCATGGTTTGCGATAAAGCTCTTTACCTGTCCCGGAAGGTGTTTCTCCAGCCCTTCCATATCCCATGGGCAGTTCAGCAGGAAAGTACCGCCGTCAACCAGCTCCTGAACCATGTTATACTTGTTTACATAAGAAGGATTGTGGCATGCAACAAAGTTGGCCTGTCTAATCAGGTAAGTAGACTTGATGGGGCTCTTACCAAAACGCAGGTGAGACATGGTAACACCGCCGGATTTCTTTGAGTCATAGTCAAAGTATGCCTGCGCGTACATATCTGTGTTGTCACCGATAATCTTGATGGAGTTCTTGTTTGCTCCTACAGTACCGTCAGCGCCCAGACCCCAGAACTTACAGTTGATGGTTCCCTCCGGTGTGGTAACCAGCGGTTTGCCCATCTCCAGAGACAGGTTTGTCACATCATCCTCGATACCGATGGTGAAATTCTTCTTCTCTGTGTTGTTGAAGACTGCCACGATCTGTGCCGGTGTGGTATCTTTCGATCCCAGTCCGTAACGTCCTGTGAAAACAGGAACAGCATCGAACTTGGTACCCTTCAGAGCTGCAACCACATCCAGGTACAGCGGCTCGCCCAGAGCGCCCGGCTCTTTTGTTCTGTCAAGAACACTGATCTGTTTTACGGTTTCCGGAATTGCCTCAAGCAGTGCCTTTGCGGAGAACGGTCTGTACAGGCGAACCTTTACAACACCTACTTTCTCTCCGGCTGCCAGCAGGTAGTCAATGGTCTCATCAATGGTATCGCATACGGAACCCATAGCGATGATTACATGCTCTGCGTCCTCTGCACCGTGGTAGTTGAATAATTTATAGTTTGTACCGATTTTAGCATTTACTTTGTCCATGTATGACTGAACAATCTCAGGCATAGCTTCATAGTAGGTATTGCATGCCTCTCTTGCCTGGAAGAAAATATCCGGGTTCTGTGCGGAACCTCTCTGGCAGGGATGATTCGGATTTAATGCGTGTTTTCTGAATGCGTCAACGGCATCCATGTTTACCATCTCTTTCAGATCATCGTAGTCCCAGGTCTCGATCTTCTGAATCTCATGGGAGGTGCGGAATCCGTCAAAGAAGTTGATAAACGGAATGCGTCCCTCGATTGCTGACATATGGGCAACCGGTGTCAGGTCCATAACCTCCTGTACACTTGACTCACACAGCATTGCACAGCCGGTCTGACGACAGGCATAGACATCGGAATGATCGCCAAAGATAGACAATGCATGGCTTGCAAGCGCACGCGCGGAAACGTTGAACACACCAGGAAGCTGCTCACCAGCGATCTTGTATAAGTTGGGGATCATCAGCAAGAGTCCCTGAGATGCGGTGTATGTAGTTGTCAGAGCGCCTGCTGACAGTGAACCGTGTACGGTACCAGCTGCCCCGGCCTCGGACTGCATCTCTGTAACCTGAACTTCCTGTCCGAAAATGTTCTTTCTTCCCTGTGTTGCCCACTCGTCTGTGGCTTCCGCCATAACAGAAGAAGGGGTAATCGGATAGATTGCTGCCACATCTGTGAATGCGTATGACGCATGAGCTGCAGCATGATTACCATCCATGGTCTTCATTTTTCTAGCCATTATTGTTTTTCCTCCTTATAATTGGAATCCTCTCGGATTCGTTGGTACTTATGTTTTATGATTTTGCCATATGATTTAATAATAGCACATATACTACAAAATGTCCATTTCCCCTGCTGCAGAAAATGGACATTTCCTTGTATTTTTCGCGGTACACAGATCGTTTTTTCACCTAATTTGACTGTTCCTTCCAGGCCTGGAAACTGCAGAGTCCTTTGGCATACCACTCACATTTCCCGCAGGATGCTTCAAAGATTTCCTTCGTCAATTTCTCCTGAAATACATCTCTTAGCTCCTGATAGGTATACGCTCCATGTTCTGACAGCCCCAGCCTTGAGCACAGATCCCTGTCTTTCACCGCCACCTGGTTGCCGGAACACCTGCAGGTCCCCTCTGGGGTAAGGTTGGGGCATTTCTCACAAATCATATCCGGCGAGCAGACCAGTTTTAGCTTTTCCTGCGTGTGACATTGCAGCCACTCTATTTTTTCGGTCATATTTCTGCTGAACGCATCACTGTATCCCTCACCGCGAAACAGGGGAATGCACAGCAGATGGTGGACTCTAAGCCTTCTGTGCATAGCTGAGCAGGTTAGCGGCATGCAGGCCCCTTTTTAGCGCTGCACCTACAAAAATGGCCAACACCACAGATATGACATCCTTGATCAGATACGGAAGAGATACCAGCACCGCTGACTCCACAAAGGACATTTCCGCTACCACCATAAACTGCAGAATCCCCAGAAGATGACAAACTGCCAATCCCACCGCAGCCAGCAATGCCCCTGCCGCCTTGTTCTTTTGACGTGCTCCCAGGCCGCACAGCAGAGCCAGGAATATAAATCCAAAGATAAAACCTCCCGTTTTTCCAAGTAAGATTCCCAGGCCCCCGGACATCTCGGAAAACACAGGTACCCCCACAGCACCGGCCAGTATGTAAATCAATGCGGACATGGCTCCCATCTTCCATCCCAGCACACAGCCCGTAAGTGCCACCGCAAAAGTCTGCAAAGTTACAGGTACGCCCGTTGGCATGGGGATAGCAATCTGGGATAGAACCGCCAGGACAGCCGTAAACATCCCGGTCATGACCAGGGATTTTGTTGACATTTTTTTCTTATGATCCATTTTTCTCTCCTTCTCTGCTGCTGTCTGCTGTGTAACGATTCAGCAGGTCTGTGTATGTACCGCACAGCTGATCAGCTTTCACATTTTCATTTGTTAACCCATTTTTATTTGAGGTTAACTATTGATATTATAGGAGATTTAAAAAGAGATGTCAACCTTTTTAATGCATAGGTTAACATCTCTTTAAACTCCTGACCTCTCTCATTTAACAGTAATGGTAAGCCTGGCTTTTTTGCCGTTGTAAGTCTTCAGTGTAACCACCGATTTTCCTCTGCGCAGTGCCTTTATCCTGCCATTGGCATCCACAGACACAATTTTTCTCTTGCTGCTGGTGTAGGCACGTTTATAACTGGCTGTCCCGGAGGGCAGCTTGGCTCTGAGCTGATAGGTCCTTCCTTTTTTTAGAATCTTCTTCCTTGCCTGAATTTTGACCTGCGGCGGAGCTTTCTTCACAAGGAAGGTGACTACAGCCCTCCTGCCATTTTTTGTGGTGACTGTAACTTTAGCCTTGCCTACTCTCTTTGCGGTCACTTTTCCCTTGGAGGTCACGAATAGGATCTTCCTATTGCCTGACTTATAGGTAACCCCTCTGCCCTGCGTGCCCGCAGGGGAGACCACAGCAGTGAGCTGCACATTCTCTTTTTTGCCAAGCGTCACCTTTTTAACTCTGCGGTTTCCAATCTTTACGGCTACAGAGCTGGGATAAACCAGTTCCGGACTGGACTTTGAATCAGCATCTTTTTCTGCCCTGGGCTCTTCCGTCCTTACTGTCAGGCTCTCCGTCACTGCTGCCGGGCTCTCAAGTCCATTGTCCGCCTTCATGGAGATTCGGATAAAGTACTCTCCTGAGGGGGCCAGCAGCCCGTTATCCATGGTTCCGTTCCAGTTTAGCCTGTTCTCCCCCTCTCCCATCCTCTGTCTGTCCGCCAGTGTACCTATGACCTCAGCCTGCTCTCCCTGTCCAGCCATCACCTGCACTGTCACTGTTCCGCTGTAATTTGTAAAGAACTGCACAGTCACTCCGGCTCCACCGCTCTTTAATGGAAGGCTCAGGGTATTCTGAGACAGCGTGGCGCCTGTAATTCTGGCAGGCGCTGTGATACGCACGGTGTTCTCCAGTCTCACTTCCAGACTCTTTGCGGTGAGGGTCACTGTGTAGAGGCCATTTTCCGCCATCTCATTGCTCTCATCCGTCCCATCCCATGTCACAAAAGACTCTGTGCCTTTTACACAGTCTCCCAAATTCCAGATCTTAACAAGCCTGTTTTGCGTGTCAAGCACTCTGATAGACACATCTTCCTCATCACTCCCCAGATAATACTGTATCTGTGTGGCACGGCTCTTGTCAGACACCAGCAGACTTTCCGATACACTGAGCTGAGACCTGGGGTTTTCCACTGTGATGGTCTCTTCCCGTGTCCCCTCCACTGCCCCGGTTGATTTGACCTGTACCAGATATCCGCCTGAGTGCACATACTGTCCAGCGTCATTTTTTCCATCCCAATAAAATTTCCGGTAGCAGTTTCCCTTTTGCATCACCCCTGCATTGTTAAAGCTGGACCCAACCACCTGCATCCACTCATTCTCTCCCAAAGTACGAATCTTCTCCCCAGTCACTGCATCGTAAATGTAGCAGGATACCATAGGCTTTGGTGTATCTTCTGTCCTGGTGGTTCCAAAGTCTGCGCTAATCTCCAGCTCCCGCCCATCCTCAGATAGAAAAGTGGAGGCTTCCAGGATCAGTCTGAAGTTCTCAGAGAGGGAATCATTTACGGTTTTGGCGATAGAAAACGGCAGTATGTACTTGCACGGAAGCGACGTTGACCGAAACATTAGGGCATGATCCCCAGCGTTTATCTCCTCCTTTCCAAAAGGCAGCACTGTCTCAAAGACTGCCTGGTTTCCCGCTGGCAGTGTGACATTCTTTGTACCCCTTAAATCAGGAGTATTTCCATCGTAAAGGTGAAACGTTCCGTTCCCCGGAATATCCTGAAGCAGCCAGGAGAGCGTCCAGTCATCCCCCATGTAATAGGCCATGGATACCTGTACACTGCTCTTTGCGCTGTAGGTAATCCGCAAAGTGGCTTGGTAGGATTCGTCATAGAGGAGCTCGCTCTTAAAAAAGGTAAGGTCCGGTATCTCTCCTCCAGATACAGGCACAAACTCCTCATCATTTGACTCTGGATACATCCTAACATGACTCATTTCATTTACGTTGCTTACATATCGGTAAATCTCGTCAAAGGTAATACTCCCATCCTGGTCCAGGTCAGCCAGAGCTGCCCCCAATTTCCAATCTGTCTTCTCCTCTGCCTTCATGGCATCGATACCGCACCCCATTGCGATTGATGAGGTAAAGAGCCCCACCCCGTTGCCCTGCCAGGAAAGTTCCTCCTTAGAGGAGGCCGCAATTACCTGAAACTGAGGGGTATTCAGGGCAGACCGTGCGGTCCGGTCCTGGTTCTCAAGCGCGCGCTTTAGATCATCGATAAAGCAGTCTGCAAAATCCTTCCCCTCTGACCGAATGCTCTTGGAGATCATCTGTCCGGAGTAACAGCAGTCAATCACCAGGACATTGTGTCCGCTGCAGGATGCAAAAGCATCCACCAACTGCTGTGCACTTATGGACCCTGATCCCAGGGCCAGTCCGTAGGCAGTTCCGTGCCCGGAATAGAAAAAATAGTTAATATCCTCACTGCCAGAGTTCCTAAATGTCTCCGCAATAGCGCTCTGTACTCCTGCTGGAGTTGTGACTCCCTCCTTTTTTCTCTGGTCCGCTAAAACCAGCCTGTCCCCATAGGCATGCTCCAGTACGCGTCGGAAATTCTCCCCATCGTTCTCCGGAGCAGGAGACAAATCGTTTGCACTTTGGCCGCTATAGTCCCCTCTGGTAATCATAAGCGCCCGCACCTGACCGCCGGCTGCTTTTGCCTGCCCCTGGGGCCAGAGAACTCCCAGCAGCACAAACAATGCCAACAGACTCCACTTTATCTTTTTTTCCATCCAGTCCCTTCCTTTCTACCCTGAAACCCTGTTTTTCCTAATATACCATAATTCCCCTTAGATTGTCATCCGCACATTTTATATTCTTTCCTGAACTTTCCTATGTAATAAAAAAGAATCCCGCTCGCGGGATTCTCCGCCTGCGGCGGGGCTGCCCCGGCAGCCATCTTCCACTCCGCCGCAGTGCGATCCCGCCCGGAGGGCTTTTTATATCATAGGGAATTCCGAAGGACTTTCCTATGATACGAAAAAGAGCCCCCACCCGGGGGACTCTCTTTCCATGACACAAGAAGCAAAGGGATTTTAACATGAATCCTCCTTGCCGCTCACTCGTATACCCGCATCCTGGATGACGGTTGGATGCTCAAGGTTAGATCAGAGTTTTTACAAACTCCTTGGAAGGACTTGGGATGACTGCATAATCTAGCATGAGTCCCTCCTCTTTTATCAACGCAACAGATGACTCCACAGCTTCTGTCACTGCGGCCACTGTTCCGGACATCAATACATAAGACTTACCACACATACCGCGGGCTACACGAATCTCAAACACATCCACCTGTGCGGTCTTGGCAGCATGGTCTGCAGCCACGATTGCGGAAGCGCCTGTGAATGTCTCCACCACACCCAGTGCCTGAATATTTTCAATGTCTGCTGTACAGGTAAGCGCTTTAAACAAGCTTTCGTGAGGATTACCCAGCACGAAGCTGTCAATCAGGCTCTCCGGATACTCTCTCTTGGCAGCATCAACGGAAACTCTGATTGCACTTAAATCACCGGTAAACAAAATAATAAACTTACCGGGGCAAACTGTCTGAGCTTGAATAAGTTCAACCTCCGCTGTTTTCACAATAAGGTCTGCAGCCTTAATACCTGTGGAAACAGTTTTATATTCTACCATTCCAATTGCCTTCATCGTTCTCATCTCCATCTTGACTTATTTTCCATTAGGCCTGAATGCTAATGAAATTGTCAGTTACTGCCGTGATTGTTCCGGCGATACTTGCATGTAAACAGGTTCCAAGAGCTCCCTCAGGTGGAGCAGCAATCTGCTGTCCCACAGTCACCGCGTCTCCCACCTTTACGGCAGGTACACAGGGTGCACCGATGTTCTGACGAAGCATGAGCTTCACTTCTTTGATCTCGGCCGGACATCCCACGAAAGGTGCCGGTATATCAAACTTATGTAAGCCCAAACGCTCTACCAGCCTGTGTTCCGGAACTCTTCGCTCCTCACGCATACTGGACACCGGTTTGTTTGGCTTATCCGGGATCTTCACGCCTTTTGCTCTTAAGCCTGCTTTATAGCCGTCTAACAAACTTCTTGGAGATAAGTCCTGATGACAGGAGTACATTTCACAAAGTCCACAGGAACAGCAGAAGAAAGAATTGAGGAAGGGCTCCACATTGTAAGTGATTCCATTCGCAATTGCTCTCATAAATTCATGTGGCTTGATGGACTGTCCAAGTAAATTTCTCGGGCATAAGCTGGTACACATAGAACACTGTGAACATACGGACATAGCGTTGCGGATGTTCAAGTGCGGTTTTCTCCTTCTCTTTTCGATGGGAGGACAGGTGGGCGGCAGAACCAAAAGAGCCTTTGTGGTCTTGGTAACAATGTCCTGCATAGAACAGATACGCCCTGTCATGGGGCCTCCCATGAGAAGCACACTGTCTTCTGTGGAGAGTCCGCCTGCCATATCAACCAGTTCCTTAACGGTAATACCCACTGGTACCTCTACGGTTACCGGCTTATTTACTAAACCTGCTACGGTAACAAACTTCGTTACCACATTTTTGTCATTTGTAACTTTACGGTAGAGATTGAGTACCGTCTCCACATTACAGACAACACATCCCACCAGGATCGGAATCTTACCCTGAGGCACTACCTTTCCTGTGGTCTCATAAATCAGAACTACCTCATCTCCCGCCGGATAGATATCCGGTAAAATATGAAGTTTCAGATTTTTATAATTTCCAATATTGCTGTTTACTGCTTCGATTGAGGCTGTGTAGGATTTCTTTACCGCGATGATTCCCTCATTCGCTCCCAAAGCTTCCACCAGCATCTGCATTCCTGATAGCACTTCATTTATGTAATCCACCATGAGCTGTCTGTCAACTTTAATCAGTGGTTCACACTCAGCACAGTTCAAAATAATGGTCTCTGCCTGGTCAGAAAGCTTCGCATGAGTTGGAAAGCCTGCACCGCCAGCTCCTACGACACCGCCGTCAAATAAAGCCTTTTTCATATCTACCATATTCATCATGTTCACTACTCCAACCTATTCTTCTATGACTATTTTTTGCGGGTCATCTACAATACCTACAATACATGCATCAATAGGAGAATCCGGATTACCACAGCCAAGTCTCGCAGAACTTCCCGTAGTTACCAGCACAATATCTGAAATACCGGCGCCTACATTGTCCACAGCAACGATACGCTCTTTATTCTTAGCGTGCATCTTTTCCATGGGATCTACAATCAGGAATTTGCTTCCCACAAGATCAGAATTTTTTCTTGTACAGATCACTGTTCCTACTACTTTGCCTATAATCATGATTTCCTCCGTCTGTGCGCATTACATCGCACACAATCCTATTTAATCAGGATTCCTTTATCTTTACTGATACCAAGGCCATTGGCCTCATCGGTATCGATATGCATTTCCAATGTAAATGTGTCGTCTACACGGATGGGCACATCCTCCAGAACCCCGCCGCGGCCGCTCTCAAAGCGAACCTTCACCACCTGTTTATCCTTCACGCCGAATTTAGCTGCGTCGTCAGGTGACATGTGGATATGTCTCTTGGCAATGATGCATCCTTCCTTTAAGTAAACCACACCCTTAGGACCTACAAGCGCGATTGGAGCGCTGCCGGCCAGATCACCGGATAAGCGTACCGGCGCGTTAATTCCCAGCTTGATGGCATCTGTCTTAGCCACTTCCACCTGGGAGCTGCTTCTCTCCGGTCCCAAAACCCTCACATTCTCAATGGCGCGCAGCTTGGTTCCCACCAGAGTTACACACTCCTGTGCAGCAAACTGTCCGCCCATGAGATCCTTTTTCTTATTCAGCTGATACCCCTTGCCAAACAGAGTCTCCACGTCCTCACGGCTGAGATGCACATGCCTTGCAGAGATACCAACAGGTATTGTGTCTTGTGGATTGTAAACATCAACGTTTTTAAGCTGTTCAGCAACCAGCTTAGCAATTTCATTTACTAATTGTTGTTCCTGCATCTTCTTTTCCCTCTCTTTATAGGGTTACGCCTTAAGGCATACAGAAAGCCTGCCAGCGGCAGCCTTTCTGTATCTTAAGACCTATATACATCCGGTTGTCCAAAATCACTTTGTCATCCGGTATGCTGCCCCTTCCTCATGGAATGATTAGATCTGCGGAAGGATTTTCTCTACATCATCGTGCGGTCTAGGGATTACGTGAACAGCAATGATCTCACCCAGTCTCTCTGCCGCTGCGGAACCAGCTTCCACTGCTGACTTTACAGCTCCTACATCGCCGCGTACCATAACACTTACAAGTCCGGAACCAATTTTCTCTGTTCCAACCAAAACAACATTTGCTGCTTTCAGCATTGCGTCAGCTGCTTCGATAGACGCGATCAGTCCTCTTGTCTCTACCATTCCTAATGCCTGAAGTTCCATTCTGATTTCCTCCTTAACTTCTTGCTTTGTCAAGTCTGTTACCTTATAATCTTACACCCGGGGAACTATTCGGTTACTGTTCACTCAGATCTGAGCATTTACTGCTGTGAACGTGTGAACAGTAACACTATTCGTTTCGCAGAAAGGCATATTTCTTTGCGCTGACTGCCACCAGCTTCATAGTCTCCTCGTGCGGATTTGCAATTACTGCGGAAGCTACGACATTTCCTGCGGCGTTGTGTTTTGCTGCCTCCACCGCCTCCGTAACCGCGGCAACAGTACCCTGAACGATTATTGTCACCAATCTTCCGCCCAACTTCTTCTCCCACGTCAGGAACTTTACATCTGCTGTCTTCAGCATCACATCCAGCGCCTGGATAGCATCTGTGCAGTTAGGCAATTCAATTAATCCTAATGATGTTCCCATATTCTTTTCCTTTTAATAATAAATTAAATAGATGTTGGGGTCAAAAAGTATTTTGACCCTGGCATCATTAGATGGTGGGTAAGATCTTCTCTACATCGTTGTGCGGTCTTGGGATAACATGAACAGCTACCAGCTCGCCCAGTCTGCCTGCTGCTGCTCCGCCAACCTCTGTGGCTGCTTTGACAGCTCCAACATCTCCGCGTACCATAACGGTTACCAGTCCGGAACCGATCTTCTCTGTTCCGATTAATGTAACGTCAGCTGCTTTTACCATCTGATCAGATGCCTCGATTGCTGCAACTAAACCTCTTGTCTCTACCATTCCTAATGCTTCCTGTGTCATTATAGATATCCTCCTTAAAATTCCTCAACAATTTAACTAATTTTATCATGGTTCGCGCTATTTGTACAGTTTTTCACTAGATAGCGCTTATTCTTAACATTTTTTCGCAATCCTCTGATGGTGCCGGTATGATATGCCTTGTGATAACACCGGTAATCCCTTCCGCTGCCTGTGCGGCCGCGTCCATGGCCGCCTCGACGGCTGCCACGCTTCCCCTGATTTTCAAACAGGTGATAAGGGGTACTGGCAACGCATCCGCATTGGCAGGCTTATTCTTATCGATTGCTTCGATCCGGACATCCGCTGCCTTGGCCGCTGCATCCGCTGCCACAAAAGCCGCCACACACCCGAACACTTCTAAAATCCCTGCTGCTTCATGCATCGCTCTTTACTCCTTCCGAATTATTCGTTGATGATGGCAATCTTCAGACCTGTCATTGCCAGGTTCTTCTGGTGTGCTTCATTGATCTGCTCCAGAGGATACTTGTCTGTGATCAGATCTTTCATAGGAAGTCCAATTGCCTGTGCTCTCTTCAGGAAATCAAAAGTGGTCACATAATCTCTCAGTGTGTATACCCAGGAACCAACCAGGTTGATTTCCTTGGAGCACAGATCAAAGTGAGGATTAATCTGTGCATCTCCGCCGTTGATAAAGAATCCCAGCTCACAAAGTCCGCCGCCATTGCGGATGAACTTGTAGATGTTGGAGTGTGCCTTTGGATTTCCTGTACACTGGAATGCAAAATCTGCCAGATGTCCGTCAAATGCTTCCTTCACACCCTCTGCTAAGGCTTCTACGCCTTTGTAGTTCATGAAGTTTACAGATTTCTCTGCGCCCATCTTCTTTGCAAACTCAAGTCTCTGCTCATTTCCGTCAACCGCTACGATATTTTCAATACCCATGGTGCGCAGCACTGCGATACAGATCAGGCCGATCGGTCCGCATCCCTGTACAGCAACACGGCTGTTGAAACGGAGGATACCTGTTGATTTTGCTCGCTCTACTGCATGAATCAGAACTGCACACGGCTCGATCAGGATACGGGACTCCAGATCCAGATCACTTACATTGAAGAAAGTAGCTCCAAAGCTGCCGCCTCTGATGAAGATGTAGTCTGAGAACCATCCGTTCAGATGAATGTCATCATCCGGGAGCAGTCCGTACACATCCGCGCCGCCCACGTTTTTCTTGTTCAGGTCAAACATGGTGATTTCAGGATCATCCTTGAAAATCATGCAGGTAACAACCTTATCGCCAACCTTAACCGGTTTGCCGGCTGTGTCAACCTTTACGTTTTTGCCCATAGCCACAATTTCACCGGTACCTTCATGTCCCAGAGCTACCGGAATCAGGCTGAACGGATCTCTCTTAAACTCATGTGCATCCGTGCCGCAGATACCACAGCCTTCCACCTTGACCAGAATATCGTCATCTCCCAGAGGGGGAATCGGAAACTCTTTAATGTCATAGTTTTCCAGAGCTGTCAGCATAGCAACCTTCGCTGTTTTCGGAATAGCTCCGGCCGGTTTCGCAGACGCAGGTGCCACGGCCGGTGCGGCTGGCTTTCCCTGCATTTCTGAAAGCACCTGTTTTACGATTTCTTCTATATTCATATCCACGTCTATCACTCCTATCTGATGCAAAGTGCATCGCCCATGACACATCTTCTGCTCTTTGTAAAGCTCTTCGTCGAAGTCAGGCCCTCACCGGTACGGCTGCAGATGGTAAAGGTTGGATATCCTTCTCCTCCGAATCCCAATGCCGCATAGGATGGAGCATTCTTCACAAAGATCGCTGTGTCGATTGCTTTTCCAAACTTGGTCAGATTGTTTACATTGGTTGAATGCATATGAGCAGAATGTCTGTTTCCGTGCTCCAGCTCCACTGCAACCTCAATTCCCTCGTCCACATTCTTTACACGCACAACGCCCAGAATCGGCATCATCAGTTCTTCCCAGATCAGCGGATTTGTCTTTTCGCCTTCAAAGATAATGCAGCGGATCTCATCGCCCACCGTGACACCTATCTTGCCCAAAAGCACTTTCGCGCTTCTTCCCACGCACTGTCTGTTCAGGGTTCTCTTACCGTTCTTTGTAATAAATACGGTATCGATCAGCTTCTGTACTTCTTCAGCGTTGGCATGGTAGCATCCCGCCTGCTCCATGTGGTAGATCAGCTCGTCCACAATCATGTCCACAGCCACCACTTCTTTTTCTGCAATACATGGCAGGTTGTTGTCAAATGTACATCCGTTGATGATGTCCTCTGCCGCCTTGGGGATATTCGCTGTCTCGTCAACCAGTACAGGCGGATTTCCTGCACCGGCTCCCATTGCTCTCTTTCCTGAGGAAAGCACGCTGGTTACCACTCCCGGGCCCCCTGTCGCTACCAACAGGCCGACATCTTTATGTTTAAATACAATATTGCTGACTTCCATGGTGGGCTCTTTCACCGCAACTACGATGTTCTCAGGGCCTCCCACTTCCACGCTGGCTCTGTTTACCATGTCAATGGCCAGATTGGAAACTTTTTTAGCTGACGGATGAGGCATAAACACTACGGTGTTTCCTGCCGCGATCATTCCGATGCTGTTGCAGATAACCGTTTCCGTAGGATTGGTGGAGGGGCAAACCGCTCCGATCACACCCCAGGGACCCTGCTCGATCAGCGTCAGTCCTCTGTCACCCGACCATGCAACTGTGGAGAGGTCTTCCGTTCCCGGGGTCTTCTCCGCAACCAGCTGATGTTTCAGGATCTTGTGTCCCACATTTCCCATTCCGGTCTCTTCTACTCCAAGTTCAGCAAACATCTTGGCGTTTTCCAGTGTTTTTTTACGGATATTTGCAATAATCTTCTCGCGGAACTCCAAAGGCATCGGCTGAATCTCTTTCTGTGCCGCCTTGGCTGCTGCGATTGCATCCTCAATATCCTCAAAGACACCCAAAAGCTTTTTGTCAGCCTGAGCAGGTTTCTCCGCTTCCGCTGTCCCCATGCCTTTTAAAACGCTTCGAACAATGTTTTGAATTTCTTGTTCGTTCATAGCCATTATATTGGTGCCTCCTTATTTCATCTGAGCAAGGATCTTTTTGGTCACTTCTGCCACAATTGCTTCTACATCGGTATCATTTTTGGAAGCCCCGCCGCAGCTGCAAGCGCCATCGCATGAATGACATCCTTTGCCTGCACCATTTAACTCAGCACAGATATTAGCCGGATGTTTTCCTGGCAGTCCCATCTGTCTTCTGATCTCGTACAGTTTTGCGATCTGATCTTTGTCAAATTCCTTAGGTCCGCCCAGCATTTTGGATTTGTAAAGCAGCTCAGCGTAGAACTCAACAGATTCCATCTTCATATAAGCTGCGTTCAGATCTGTGCTCCAGGTAAGTGCTCCGTGGCTCTCTAACAGAACTGCATCATAATATGGAAGATATTTTTCCAGGTTGTCCGGAATTTCCATAGTGGAAGGTGTGCCGTACTCAGCGATGGGCACGCATCCCAGAGCGATAACAGCTTCCGGCATGATCGGCTGTGTAAGAGGAATGCCGGCAATGGCGAAAGAAGTAGCGAAATTCGGATGAGCATGTACAACAGATCCAACATCCGGTCTCTTCTCATACACTCTCATGTGCATCTTGATCTCAGATGACGGTCTGAAGTTGCCGTTTGCCTGGATGCAGTTACCCTTTGCATCTACTTTACATATGTACTCCGGGGTCATGAAGCCCTTGGAAACACCAGTCGGTGTGCACAGGAACTCATTGTCATTCAGTTTTACGGAAATGTTGCCATCATTAGCGGCAACCATGTTTCTGTCGTAGATTCTCTTGCCGATCTCACAGATTTGTTTTTTGATTTCATACTCGTTAGCCATGAAAAAATATCCTCCTTGTATGTTTGTTTGTGTTGTTTTATTTTTGGTTTAATTTATTTTATCACGTATTCCAATAAAAATCAACATCTTTCTCAAGTTTTTTCAAAGCAAGGAAACCCCTTGAATTTGCGGGCTTTTCAGTATTTCCGCCACTTTTTCCCCCGGGCTTTCCAGGACCCAACACAAAACCAACAAAACCCAATTTTGTCGGATATGGCCTGCTGACCACTCTATTTTCGCTTACGCAGGCCCCAACGTGGCATATCCGTCAAGGGCATACAGGTGACGGTATTCCGGCTTCATACGTACAGCCGCTACCTGTGCGACAAATAGAATATGGTCCCCTGCCTCCATCTCCTCAACCACTCTGCACTCCATGGCCGCCTCACTTTCTGCCACCAGGTCAGCGGATATCTCCTCCGCCTTTTCCATCCGTATTCCATAGGATGCTGCCTTATCCAGTTCCCTGCCGGATATCCTCCCGCATTTCACCGCCTCCGCCGCCAGGGATACATCGGGCAGGCACAGTCCAAATTCACCGCTTCTGCGGATCAGGTCTTTTGTGTACCCTCTGCCGCTTAAGCAAACTGCAACCGTAGCGGGATGGTTTGACACGTAAGTCCACCAGGACAGCGCCATAATGTTTGTACTTCCGTCTTCCTTTTGGCTGGTAATCAGGCAAAAGGGGTTGGGTGAAGTAAGCCTTTGAATTTTTGTGATTTCTATGCTCATTCTATATTCCTCCATTTTTTATTCTACCACAGAACGCGAACTGCGCCCACAGGAAAAATCTTCTCCTTGCCGGCGCAGTCCTGCCTCATCATGATCGGCTCATATAATCTATTACTGTCTTAATCTGCCCGCCAAAGGAGGTGTCCCCGAATTTCTTCTCAAAAAATGCTCCTCCGATGGTAAATGCCCAGGCTTTCGTTTTTCTCACCTCATCCAAGCGTTCAAAACTGGCTATACTTCCGGCCAGGCATACGTCCCCCCGAACCTGCCTGACAAATTCCGCATTCAGTTTTGCGGCATCACCGGTGTATCGGTACCCCAGAAGATCGATACCGGCAACCCCTCTTTGTTCAATGAGCTGGTTGGCCTCGTCAATCATTTCCTTCGCGGTGCCCTCCAGCACGCTGGGACGGCCGTTTATCTTTCCCACAAAAGGCATATAGCGCATTCCCGCACTCTCGGCCTCCCTCTGGACAGACTCAAAATACAGTGTCCCCATCAGCACGTCAAATCCGCATCTGGCGCCGATTTTGGCCCCCTCCAGGCACTCATCCTCCGTATAGGCCACCACCTCCAGGAAGGTTGTCTTGCCTGCCTCTTTCATTTTCTTTACCAGCAGCTTCATCTCCTCCTCCGGCAGTCCGACTTCCTTAAATCCCCAATACCTGGCAGGTGCGTCCTTTGCCTCTTCAAACACCTGAATGGCATTTTCCACAGTCCGGTCGTGGTGCGTGAGCATCACAATCAATTCCGGTGCGCGTTCTCCCATAATAATACCTTCTCCTTTGCTTTATTTTCCGGCCATAAAATCAGCCAGTGTTGCCCCATTGTAATACTCTTCAAACATCTGCCCCACATTTTCATCCGTAACCATGGTGTTCGTCTGATACACAATCCCCGGCACATTTACCCCGTCCAGCAGATTGATCATCTGCATCATTCCCAGTCTGGACCCCTCGATGGCGCTGTAACATGCGGACCCCAGTACCTCACCGTTGTAAATCCCTTCCAGAATCACCCGGTCATTGTCAATTGAGGTCAGCAATATCTCTTTTCCGGATGCCTTGATTGCATTCATCATGCCGTAGGTGGCGGAGGAGTACAGCCCCCATGCCCCCAACATATCCGGGTCTGCCTGCAGCGCCCCTTCAAATGCCGTATAGTGCTCCTCCGGCGACTCTCCTGTCAGAGCCTTAATCGTAATTTTGTCATATTTTTGAAAAACCTCTTTAAATCCCAGTTCCCGGGTCACTGCATTGGGATGAATAAAGGGCAGCGTGCCATAATAGATAACCCCTTCCATCTTGCTGCCTTTATCCAGAAGGGCCTTTTCCAGCAGTTCACCCGCCATTCTGCCCTGCTCCACACAGTCATACATAATGGCAGAATCAATATTTCCGGCATTTGGAGGCGCATCGATGGTCACCACCGGTATGTGCGCCTGTTCCAGCGAGTCCAGTGCATCCTGCACCCCGTAGAAATCGCAGGGTGTCAAAATCACACCGTCCACACCCTGGAGTATCCACTGTTCGATTGCCTGATTCTGGGCATCCTGGTCGTAGTCCGCATCATTAACCAGGAGTTCTATCCCTGCCTCCTTTGCAGCCTCTTTCATCCCTTCCAGATACATGGCGCCTACCTCATCCACTGTGTAGTACACCGAAAAGCCTATGGTATAAGGCTCTGACGGAACCGGCAGGCTGACCTTTGCTCCACTCCATTTCACATCACCGCCTGTGCTGCGTATGTTCACATTGCACTCCACGCCCAGATCATTGTAATACTGGTTGATGTCGGATGTGGTCCCCTCCGGATGGATGTACTCAAAATCCGCTTTGTTAGAATGCGCTGCATTTGTTTTTTCCCCGTCTGTCTTCTCTGTCTTGGCGTTCCCCCCGGAACATGCGGTCATGCATGTGATGACCGCGATACACAGAATGATACATAATACGCTTCTCCTACTCAATGTTTCTTCCCCCTGCCTTTCGGCAAATCTCCGCTTACACAAGCGGTGGACTTTTTCCTGCAAAATCCTACGGCAACAGCTTGTGCGCGCCTGCAATAATGGGCCATTTCTCACAGATGCAAAATGCTTCCACATACTCCACCCCTGGTGTTCCGCACATGGATGCCCAGTATTTATTCTCATTTTCCAGAATGTCAATGTACGCTACCCCAAAAGCGTCTCTGCACCAATCCCCCTGCTGTGAGTCATGGCACATGAACATATCCACCTTCCCGGAAAAAGTCTCCGTGATATCCACAAAATATTGGGGATGGTATGTGTCCGAGTATCCCATAGGTGTACAGTAAAACATGGGCGGAACACGGTCCATCACCGTATGCTCTGTCTCGATAGCCTTTACAGAAGCCAGCACCCTTGCCTCAAACGCCAGGTACCCTGTGATGTCGTGATCCTGGTTATAGTCCTTAAATGGCGGCGGTGCCAATATCACATCCGGCCTGGCCACCCGCACCGCTTCGATAAATTTCAGGCGTGTTTTTTCATTGTCAAAAAGGAACTCATCCTCCTCGTTCAGCCATAAAAGCTGCGCGCCCAGATAGTCAGCCGAAGCCTGTGCCTCCTTCCTTCGCATGGCAGCGGTCTCTTCCTTGGTGTGCTGATAGGAGCCGATATTTCCATTGGTTGCCACGCACATAAATACTTCATCCCCCCGCTGTTTCATTTTCAGCAGGGTGCCTGCCATCCGAAATTCAATGTCATCCGGGTGAGCTCCAAAAGCCAGTACTCTCATAGGTGAACCTCCTCTCTACTGGATCTCTCCAGCCATGTAATCTTTCAGTTTCTTGCCCCCATAGTAATGTTCAAACATTTCCTCCACATTTTCCTTTGTCACCAGCTGATTCTCATAAAAATATGCGCTGGGGATATCCACCCCATTGAGCAGGTTGATCATACCGCTCATAGCCCAAAATGCAGGAGCTGTAGAACTATAGCAGGCAGATCCCAGAATATTTCCCTCATAAATTCCCTGGAGAATGGGTTTGTCATTGTCAATGGATGTGATGGGTATCCCGCTGCCATTGGCTGCTTTTGCGTTCAGCATACCCACCGTAGCTGCCGAATACAGGCCAAAGGCCCCAATCATATCCGGATAAGCCATCAAAGCGCTCTCAAAGGCTGCATAGTGCTCCTCTATGGAGGTTCCTGTCAGTTCCACGATATCCAGATCCGGACAGTCTGCAAACACGCTCTTAAAGCCGTCCGAACGGGTCGCCGCGTTGGGATGGACAAACGGAAGGCTTTGGTATACAATGGTCCCTTTCAGCTCCGTGCCGTTATCCTCCAGGTACTTGCGCAGCAGTTCACCTGCCATTACACCCTGCTCCTTACACTCTGACATAACCACGGAATCTGCCTCGGACACCAGCGCCGGGTTAAAGGTAATCACCGGAATTCCCGCTTTCTTTAAAGAGTCCAGGGATTCCTTTACTCCGGTGAAATCGCAGGGCGCCAGGATCACACCGTCCACATCCTGGAGAATCCACTGCTCAATCGCCTGATTCTGGGCATCCTGATCATAGTCCGCATCGTTCACCAAAAGCTCAATTCCCGCTTCCTCGGCACATGCCTTCATGGTATCCAGAATCATGGCCCCCACTTCGTCCACTGTATAGTACACGGAAAATCCCACGCTATACTTCTCCTTGGGTACTGGAAGCTCTGTGGTATAGTTATCCGGAACGTTTACCACACCTCCGGTTGATCTGAGCTTAAAGGAGCAGTCCACCCCCAGTTCGTTGTAATAGGAAGCGATGTCAAAGCGCTCCCCTGCGGGCTGTACATATTCATAGTCTGCCGTATTGGGGTCCTCCCCACTGTTCCCCGTACGGCCTGTCTGATCTGCCTGCTCAGTCTCTGCTGCCTCCGTGTCCTTTGTCCCTGAATCCTCCGTTTCCTGATTCCTCTGAGCACTTTCGGTCTGCTGCCCGCCCCCTGTCTGTTTTTCTGTTTCCGGGGCATTCGTGCCCTCTTTTCCCGGGGAGCATCCGGATACGGATACCGCCAGAACCGCGCACATGACCGCTGCAATTGCTTTTTTCCTCTTCATGTTTTCCTCCTTTGCTGTGACGTTTACGGTTGCCTTTCTTTTGCTGTCTGTGCATTACTGCCTGATTCATCCTGTTTTACCGTGGTCTTCGACTTCAACACATTGTCCATAAACACCGCTATAATAATGACACAGCCCTTTACCAGCATTTGGTGCTGGGACTGTGCTCCCAGCAGGGAGAGTCCTCCGTTTAGGATTGCCATGATCATACAGCCTCCCACTGTCCCCCACATGCTGCCGATTCCTCCCGAGATGGCTGTGCCGCCCAGCACCGCCGCTGAGATGGCATCCATGGATAAGTCCGTGCCCAAGTCTGACATGCCGGCATTCATGAGAGCCGCCAGGATCAAACCGGAAATACCTGCCAAAAAGCCGCTGAATGTGTACGTCCAGATCTTGACAGCTCTCACATTAATCCCTGCAACCTTGGCGGCTTCTGTGTTTCCCCCAATGCATTTTACATAGAATCCAAATTTTGTTTTTCGGTACAGGAAAAGACAGAGTATAAAAAACAGGACCATAATGATAATGGGTGTGGGCAGGATTCCCGCCACTGTCCCATTTCCGAATGTATACGCAAAGCCGGATGCCTTAATCGGGATCGTTCTCCCGTTTGAGAGCGTCATTGCAATCCCCCTGAAAATATTCATGGTGGCAAGTGTCACCAGGAAGGGTTCGATCTTTCCATACACGCTGATTACGGCATTAAAAAGCCCTAAGGCTGTTGCCAGCAAAACAACGGCAAGCAGGGATATTCCCAGAGGGATTCCTCTGTTTAAGAGCAGCCCCAGGGCAACGCCCACCAGCGCTGCAACAGATCCACCTGACAAGTCCAGAGCCCCCAATGTGAGGATAAAGGTCATTCCGAAAGCTACCACTGCCGTGTAACTCATCCGCTTCATCATATTCAAGAGATTCATTCCGTGCATAAACACAGGCTTCATGGAAGTAAAAACCACTGCTAATACAATCAAAATCAAGATCGTACGGTATTTAATGCAAAACTGTCCCACCCGGGATCTTTTTGTATCCATTCCCTTTCCTCCTTACTGTGCTGATTTCTGTGCCGCCAGCCCCATTACCTTCTCCTGGGTCACCTCGTCTCTACCCAAAATCCCCTTCATCCTGCCTTCCTGCATAATGAGGATATGGTCAGCCACACTGATCAGTTCCGGCAGTTCTGAAGAAACCATTATTATAGAAGCGCCTCTCTTTACCAGCCTGCCCATAATTTTATAGATTTCTGACTTTGCTCCAATGTCAATTCCTCTGGTGGGTTCATCAAAAAGTATGATCTGTGGGTCCATATCCAGCCATTTTCCCAGCGCAGCCTTCTGCTGGTTTCCCCCTGAAAGGGTCTGTACAGGCAGATTGATGTTCGAGACCCTGATGTTGAGGGACTCTTTGTACTTCCTGGCAATGTCCCTCAGCTTTTTCCAATCCAGCCATCCGGTCCTTCCGTTCCGCTGCGCATTGAGCATGTTCAAGTTTTCCATCACTGACATACACAGGACCAGTCCGGTCTTTTTCCGGTCCTCAGTGACAAAAGCCATTCCCTCTTTTATGGCCCGCCTTGGTCCGGCCGGAGTATATTCCTTTCCCCTGATCCAAATCCGGCCTCCGGTAATTGGCCTGAGGCCGAAGAGGGTTTCCAGGACATCCGTCCTCTTGGAGCCTACAAGTCCTCCGAAGCCAAAGATTTCACCCCTGTGTACCTCAAAGGACAGGTCAGAAAACGTGTTCCCGGATAGGTGCTCTGCCTTTAGAATCACTTCGCCCAGTTTTACCTCTTCCTTGGCATATACATCCTGTATTTCCCGTCCTACCATCATGCTGATCAGGTCCTGTTCCCGGACCTGCCGGTTCTCAACGGTATCCACATAGCTCCCATCCCTCAGGATGGTGATCCGGTCCGCAATCTGCTCAATCTCCTGAAGTCTGTGAGAGATATAGACTATGGTAACTCCCTCACGGCTTAAAGCTTTCACGATCTCAAGAAGCTTTTGAGAATCTTTTTGTGAGATAGAAGAGGTCGGCTCATCCATGAGAATCACCTTGGCATTGGCGCTGATGGCTTTCGCAATCTCTACAATCTGCTGCTCCGCTATGGAAAGGTTTCTGACCAGCATATTGGGAGACAGCTGTGATCCCAGACGCTTCAGCACCTCTGCAGCTGTCCGCTGAAATTCCTTTTCCCGCAGCAGAATCCCTCTGTATTTGTCCTGCTTATCCATTACTATATTTTCCGCTACCGTCATATCCCTGCACAGAGTCAGTTCCTGATAGATGGTATGTATGCCTGCCTCCTTTGGCTGTTTCGGGTTTCTGAACTCCGCCTGTCTTCCATCCACCCAGATCTCTCCACCCCTGTCCGGAAGGTGATAGCCGCTGATAATTTTTATCAGAGTGGACTTTCCCGCGCCGTTCTCTCCCAGCAGCACATGCACTTCGCCTTTCTTTAGCTGAAGATTGATTCCCCGCAGTACATTGACACCTGAAAATGTCTTTCCAATATTTTTTAGTTCCAGAATACAGTTCTCCAAGCCTCTCCCTCCTTTACTGTGCAGGTTCCTGCTGCTCCAGCAGATGAATGGCATAGGACAGTCTCCGGTAAGTCCCATACGCCTTCGCAAATCTCTTCTCACTGTCCTTTTCCGGGAAAAATATCTTCTCCTCCTGTCTTATGTATTCCTGTGCCTGTGCGGGATGCCCCAAGGCCCCGGCAGCTATGGCCGCATACACTGCAGCTCCCATGGCAGATGCCTCTGTCACGCTGCATTTCACAATGATTTTTCCCGTGACATTGGCTTTCAGCTGAAGCTGCCGGTCAATAGAGGAACCTCCTCCCACTGCTCTGAGCACACGAATCTGTATCCCTGCCTTTTCATAAGCCTCCAGCTGCATCCTCAGCTCATAGGCC
The DNA here is from genome assembly GCF_058119865.1 of Ruminococcus sp. 8Y-12. Lineage (NCBI taxonomy): Bacteria > Bacillati > Bacillota > Clostridia > Eubacteriales > Oscillospiraceae > Ruminococcus > Ruminococcus sp. 8Y-12. Next base: position 4,305,447 of record NZ_CM176623.1, read on the forward strand.
AGTCCTTCTACGACTGCCCTTCCCAGATCTACTCTGTCCGTTTCCAGAGTGAGTCCGTAGACTGCCCCTTTTGCTTTTGCGTCGAAAAATGGATTGCCGCTGCCGGAAAAATGCGGAATCAGATATACGCTGCCCGGCCTGCCCACATCCACCCCTCTCTGCATAAATTCATAGAAGTTCCCGCCATTTTCCCTGCAAGACCTGTACTCGTCCGCTGCCAGCTCATCCCGGTACCAGCGGACCACACACCCTGCGGTAAGGTTTACAGCGAAAGTGACATAACCTCTCAATCCCACGTAGCACGGGAAAAAGCGTCTGCACATCTCCATGGAAGTGTTAGGCTTTGCCAGAGGAACCACGATTCCCTCTATGGTTCCCGCAATATCCACCGCTGTGCCTGGTTCCCGCTCATCGATCCCCGCCCCCACTGCAGCGCAAACCATATCATGTCCCCCCGCTGCCGCAAGCACTTCACCTGAAAAGCCCAGCTGATCTCTTATATATCCCGGTACCGTTCCAACCAAGGTTCCGGATTCCGCAGCAGAGGGAAGCCTTCCCCGTTTTAGCCCTGCTGCCTTCAGGATCTGTGCAGACCAGTCACGATTTCGGATATCAAACAGCATGGTTCTGGATGCCTCCGAATAGCTGGCCACAGGTGGCAGCCCCATTTTCTGCAGTATAAAATCTTCAAAGGTGGCCCACCTGGCTGTCTTCTCAAAGAGGCAGGGTTCTTGTTTCTGAATCCAGAGGATCTTAGCCAGACTCCCCAGATAGACGGGAGGCATACCCGTAATTTGATAAAATCTCTCCAGTCCGAACTGCTCTGTAAACTCCTTTATCTCCTCCTCTCCGCGGAAGTCAAAGTCTACAATGGCATTGCGCAGACTGTTTCCATTTTGGTCCACCGGAATAATGATATCTCCCACCGCGGATATGGCAAGCGCGGTGACGGGTTCATCTGTCACTTCATTCGCCCGCCTAATGACCCGGGCAATCTTTTCCCACACCAGCTCCCCGTCCAGTTCCAGCATATTTTCCCCGGGCATATACATCCCGTACTCCTCGTATGCCTGGCAGACCACCCCCCATTTTTCATCAAAGACCACAGCCTTGCACCCGGAAGTCCCCATGTCTATTCCCATAAAACGCATACTGCCAACTCCTTCCCCATCCGGCTGGTTTTAAAGATTTTGATCCCAATAAACGCCATTCCCCTGAAATCCGGGATTTTCAGCCGGAAGTGAGGGGTACTCTGGCCCGGCCTCCAGGTTTGGAGGCGTCTTTTCTCCGGTGCTGCTCCCTAACCCTCCCGCTCTTTTTCCGGTGCTCATAAACATCTTTGCACAGTCCTCAAGGGAATTGGCGTACCCCTCCATCATGGCTGCGAGCATATCCGGAATGTCCAGGTTTCCCGTGTACCGGGGATGAGCGTTCAGATAGGACTGTATCCCTTTCTTCCCCTCATGGCACATCTCCGTGTAAATACAGATTTTCACAATTCCCAGCTGAATGCTTCTGCGGATGTGATCCCCCGGAATTCCGGTTCCCCCGTGCAGTGTCAGGTAACATCCATAAGGCATCAGCGCGCGCCTTATCTCTCCCAGCCTCTCAAAGTCCAGCTGAGGCGTGCCCTTATAAAATCCATGGGCATTTCCAATGGATACCGCCAAAATATCCACACCGGTTCTCATCACAAAGTCCCTGGCCAGTTCAGGGTCAGTCATACTCTCCCGAATGTCCGCAAAGCTGGAACCCAGGGCGCCTAACTCCCCTTCCACCGCACATCCAAACCGGTGCCCCATCTCCACTGCTATCCTTGTGGTCTTCACATTCTCCTCATAGGACAGCTTTGAGCCGTCGTACATTACGGACGTGAACCCTGCCCTGCACGCACGCTCTGTCTGCTCCAGATCAAGACCATGGCTTAAATGGATTCCCACCGGGACACTGGCTTTTTTGGCAGCCCTGGCAGTCACCAGCGCGAAATCTTCAAAGTCCACATAGGGCTCCATCACGCCAGGCTCCACAATCAGCACCGGCGAGCCCAGTTTTTCTGCCCGTTTGATCAGATACCCTGGCTGGTCAAGGCCGTTAATATTGAACGCTCCCACCGCGTAGCCTTCCCGTTCACATTTGCTGAGTATATCCAGCGTTTTACAAAGCGGCATGTTTGTTACCTCCTTATTTTCTGAAATACTTCCGGGTTCGCCACTGGTTTTGGTATACCTCCCGCAAAGTACAGCATCAAGTCATTTACCAGCATCACAGACTGCAGGTAGATCACGTCTCGTCCTGCCCCTGCAATATGGGGTGTGAGCACTACATTGGGATACTGAAAATACTCGTCATCCCTCTTGATGGGTTCCTGGTGAAATACATCCAGAGCCAGACCTCCCAGCTTCCCTCTGCGCAAAGCCTCCCTGAGCGCCTCCTCCTGGATCAAACCTGCCCTGGCATTGTTTACCAGATAGACTCCATCTTTCATCCTTTGAAACTCTTCTCTGCCAATCATTCCCCGGTTCTGGTCCGTCACCTTTGCATGAAAGGTAATGATATCAGAGGCCTCTAAAAGCCCTGTCAACTCCACCTTTGTACACCCGGCTTTTAGAATCATCTCTTCCTTTTGATAGGGATCATAGACAATGACATGCATCCCAAACCCCTGGGCTCTCCTGGCTACCTGCTGCCCCACAGTTCCAAATCCCACCAAACCGATGGTTTTCCCCTCCAGCTCAATACCTTTCCGGGACTGCCAGGGTCCCTCCGCATTCATATCCCAGATCACGTCCCTGTCGCTGCCAAACTCCCCTGCCGGGGCCGTGAACACGCCTCTGTGCAGCTCAGCATCCGCCCTCACAATCTTCCTGGTGATCGCCAGAATCTGCCCCATTGTAAAGTCCGCCACCGGCAGCGCTTCTCTTCCAAATGTAAAGAATACGGGGATCCCTCTCCTGGTGGCATAGTCCACGTCAATATTGGCCTTTGGGCCTCCCCTTATGGAAGAAATCACCTGCAGGTGCGTGCTGTCTATCACCCTTTTGTTCACCTCTTCATATCCCACAACCAGTACCTGTGCACTGCCAATCTCCCGGATCAACTCTTCCTCCTCCAGGATCTTCCCGGTAAACCCCCAGCCTCCGGTCCGCACCGTGTGCCCAGCGGCCCGCAGGGTTTCTATCCCATCCTGGGAAAAATCCGCGCATATATAGATTTCCAAGCTTTTCGCCTCCTTGTACTTATTCCTCCGGATACAGTATAATTTTAATGCTTTCCTTTCTCCGCACCATGTCAAAGGCCTCCCGGAACTGGGAGATTTGCATCCTGTGTGAGATCATTCCCTCCATGTCCCATTTCCCCGCCTCAACCAAATTCATCACATTCCTCCACGAGAGCCAGTTGTAGCCAAAGTGGCCTTTCAGGGAGATTGCCTTGTCTATAATAGGGTCCAGAGAGGTGTTATAGGGATTGCGGTCATAACCAATCTTTACAATCGTCCCGGCCGGCCTGGTGATCTCAATGGCCTGGCGCACAACCAAAGCTGCCCCGGCACAGTCCGCGGTCACTGCAACACCCTCGTTTTTTGTGATTCTCATCACTGCTTTTAAGCAGTCCTCCTCATCACTGCGTATCACATGTGTGGCGCCGTTTTTCACGGCTAAATCAAACCGTTTATCATCCGCTTTCAGACCTATGGCCAGTATCTTTGCAGCGCCTGCCGCTCTCGCCGCCTGTATGCAGAACTGCCCTAAGGCGCCTACGCCAAAAACCGCAATGTACTCCCCTGGCATCAGTTTCGCTTCCTGCACCACTGCCATATAGGCATTGCAGGCAGGGTCCAGTATGGCAGCCTCCTCAAAACTCATACATTCCGGAATTTTCATAAGGCTGTTAGGAAATACTGCCAGGGTCTTTCCCAGGATCTTCACATATTTGGTAAAGCCGCCGTCCATCCCATACCCAATGCCCAGCCGTTCCGTGCAGGACAGGTAATCCGCTGTACTGCATGCATAGCAGGTCCCGCAGGCCGTACCTGTGTTGTCGGATACCACCCTGTCTCCCACCTTCCACGCAGTCACATTCTTTCCTACCTTTGCCACCACTCCGGCAAATTCATGCCCCAGCACAACAGGAGGCCTTAAAATGTTTTCATGTTCCCCGTTGTCAAAAGCAATGTCTGAACCGCAGACACCTGCCGCTTTTACCTCTATAAGCAGGTCATCCTCTCCGATCAGGGGTATGGGAACTTCCCGCAGTTCTGTTTCATGTCTTCCGAATCCGTATTTTACTACTGCCTTCATCTCCTTATCTCCTCCTGTTTATAATAAATTTAAACTTGTCCGCCCTCAGATACTCCACCGCGTAGATAATCGGCTGACCGTAAAGATCCTTGACAGACACAATAAACTTCAGCAGCGGTGTCCCCTGCGCCACGGTCAGCTTTTTCGCCAGCTCCCCCTCAGCCGTTACGGGAACAATCTCCGTAATACATTGTCCGATTCCAATCCCACAGGTTTTTTCAATAAAGTTGTACAGAGAAATATTTTCGTCCGTAACCCCCAGAAAATCGCTTGCAAGCTTTGGTGCTAAGAAGTCGATTGAAAACACCACCGGAATCCCGTCCGCCAGACGAATGCGCTCACACATCAGCACGTCTGTATTCTCACAGACCCCCAGTTCTTTTGCCGCTGCACCGTCCGCCTTTACAATCTTCTTCTCAAACAGAGAGGTTGTACAGGTACAACCGCTGGCTTCGATCATCTCCGTAATGCTGTCATTCATATTTAAAGAATCCGCGATATAGTCGTAACTGCATGAGACAAAGGTTCCCTTTCCCTGGATGGAATAGATCATCCCCTCCTGCTTGAGCACATTCATTGCTTCCCTGAGTGTCAGCCGGCTGATGTTAAGAATCTGTGCCAGCTCTGTCTCCGTGGGCAGCCTGTCCCCCTGTTTCAGCTTTTTTTCTTCAATATATTGCAGTACCCTCTTACTCGCATTCATATATGCCGGCATCTCATTCTCCTCCGTCCCTATGCGGAGATCGGGCTAACGGTATACGGCTGTCACCCAGTCGGCTCCCGCCTGGCAAAATTCCTCCAGCCGCCCCGGCTGGGAGGTACCTCCATATACGCCAACACGTATCCCCCTCTCCTTTAATTTTCTCACTGAATCCAACCTCACGCTGCCGCCTGTCACACAGGAAAGCATTACAAGATCCGCTCCCCCGCCAATGCACGCCTCAGCCATTTCCTCAATTCTGCCCATGCTCAGATCTTTAACCTCCAGGAGAGCCGCTGTGCTTGCCTTTCCCTTTGCGGCTGTCAGACACTGCGCCAGATCCTTTCTGGCCTCCGGTACCATTCCCCGTGTGCAAAACTCCATATTCACAGGGACAAACACGGCTTTTGCCCCTTCTTTTACCGCCTGTTTGATCTCAGCGTACTTGGCTGGTGTGGACGTCCCGCCTCCCGGCAATCCCACCACGGTTGCTGTCATCAGGTTTGTCCCCTCAAGCTCTTCTTTTGCCTTGCCCACAAACCATTGGGGAAGGCATACCCCATACTTTTTCTGTCTCTTTGCAATTGCGCAGAGGCGCTCAACTTCCTGCACACGCATATCTGGATTCATATTTACCATGAAAATGCAGCCCTGATGCAGCGTGGGATCAGATTCCCCCTGTTCCTGCAGTTGCCGGTACACCTCCCTGGTAATTGCCTCAATCAGCACTTCCCTGTTCATAGTTCTTCACCCGCTTTCTGTTTATCGTTTCATTGTTCCTTTCCTTTCTGTCATCATCTATCTATCACGCCGACGATCACCCCGTCCAACACGCACACGGAGCCTTCCAGCGCAAAGACCATGCCTGCCGCTCCCCCGTCCTCACATACCAGGACCAGATCCCCGATTCCAGCCTGTGCCGCATCCGCGAACACGGCCTCGGCGTCTTCCTCCTGCCCTTCTGCATTCACAAAACGAACCGTCAGGAACTTGTACCCCTCATGGGAGGGATCATGGATCACGGACGTCATATTACCAGTCACGCGCCCTATGCGCATATTGTTCACCTGATTTCATTCTGAAACCCTTCTTTCAAATTAGATTGCTCTGCTGCCCGGCCTGACTGTGATTGCCGTAATGTTCTACCAACCCCACCACCGACAGGTCCACCGGCACCTTTCCCCTGCGCATGGCATCTGCCGCCTCACTTCCGTCAATCAGGTATACCAGAGCTCCCTCCGACGCAGCCTGTACTGCATCCGCCGCAACGACGATCCTGCTATTTTCTCCTTCTGGTGGGATCTGCACCAGACAAAGCCTCAATCCCCCCATAGACTCCTGCTTCACAGTACACACTGTCTTTCCCACAATCCTGCCAATGTCCACCTCTCATTCCTCCCCCTTTGTATACTTGCAGTAACAAGTCTCTTCACCCAGGTCTACCTGGTCTACAATTCCTACTACTGCCAGATCCACGGGTTTGCCTTCTGTCCTGCAGGTTTGTCTGGCAGAGCTCCCTGAGACACAAAGGACCAATTCCTCAATACCGGCACCCACGGTATCGACAGCTACCTTCACAAGAGAACCTGGTTTACCTGTCTTCACATCCCACTCCTGCACCACCAGAAGTTTACTTCCCTTAAGCCTCTCTGTTTTATTGGTGCTTACAACCGTTCCCCGGACAAACGCTAAAATCATATCCCCCTCCTTATCATCATATCTATTTTCATATCGTTATATATTATTCACTAAGTCATCTGATGACTTGATTATATCATATTACAACTAACTTTCAACTACAATTTTTATTTTCAGGAATACTACTCAAAACACACTCGGATTTTCATAAAAAGTGCACAAAATAGAATCCCGCGAGCAGGATTTCCATATCCTATGACACAAAAAAAGACTGCTCTCTCAAGCAGTCTCCGTCTTTCACACTATTTCCGTTTACGCATTACCACAAATTTAAATTTATCTGTCCGAAAAAACTCCACGGCATAGATCAATGGCTCTCCATAGATATCTTTCAGACACACCCTAAATCCCATGAGCAGGGTTCCCTCCGGAACTTCCAGTGCGTCCGCCACTTCCGCGTCCGCACTGACCGGAATCATTTCCGTACGGCAGGTTCCAATAGACAGCCCGCAATCTTTTTCGATAAAATCATACAGGGAAACATTCTCATCCATGCTTCCTAAAAATTTCTGTGCAATTTTTGCAGACATGTGATCCTTGGTCAATGCCACCGGTACGTCATCTGCCAGACGCACTCTTGAGCACATCAGGACATCAATCCCTTCCGGCACCCCAAGGCCATCCGCTATGGATTTATCGGCCCGGACCAGTCTTTTGCTGAACTTGCCCACCCCGGGCTGAAATCCATTGGCCCGGATCATCTCCGTAACTCCCAGATTGTTATTCAGAAGATTCTCGATATTTTCCGTCTCCCAGGAGACAAAGGTGCCTTTGCCCTGAATGGCATAAATCTTTCCCTCACTTTTCAGTGAATTCATCGCCTCACGCAGCGTAAGCCGGCTGACTCCCAGCACCTTTGACAATTCTGTCTCAGAAGGCAGCCTGTCCCCCTCCTTCATCTGGTTTTCCTTAATATATTCTACAATCCTCTCTCTTGCTGCTACATAGTTTAACATTTTACCGTTCCTCAACACCTATTTTAGCTAAATTATAGCCTATCACGGCAAATAAAACAAGAAAGCAGTAAAATTTTTCCAGCAGCAGTTTAAGCGTTCAGCTCCCGCTTAAAGGTGCTGCAGTACTCCTTTACCGCCTCCGTACTGTACCCGCTCTCCTCCATCAGGCTGATAAAATGGGTCCCCACAATGGCTCCGTCTATGATTTCCTTCATGGGTTCCACATCTTTGGCTGTTCGGATGCCAAAGCCCATCATCACAGGGATCTTGGATGCGCTTTTTACCTGGCTTAAATATTCCAGAACATCCCTGTGGAAGGTTCCCTCCTGTCCGGTCACGCCCATGGAGGATACACAGTAGACAAATCCTCTGGCATGCTCCAGGATCTTTGGTATCCTCTGCTTTGACACCGGGGCTACCAGCTGGATGATCAGAGGCCCTCCCTCTGTCTGCTCCAAAGCCTCCCGAAGCTCTCCCTGCTCCTCAAAGGGCAGATCCGGCACAATCAGGCCGTCCACGCCCGCGTCTGCACAGTCCTTCGCAAACGATTGGATACCGTAGTGGAGAATGGTATTAAAGTACATCATAAAGACAATGGGAATGCGGCTGCCCTCCCGGCGTACCTCCCCCACTGCCGTTAGCACCTTGCGGATATTTGTCCCCTGCAAAATGGACTTGTAGGAGGCTGCCTGGATTACGGGTCCGTCAGCCACTGGGTCAGAGAAGGGAATTCCCAGCTCTATAATGTCCGTCCCAGCCTCCTCCTGGGCATGTATGATCCGTTTTGTGCCCTCCATATCGGGCAGCCCCGCTGTCATATACGTTATAAAGGCCTTTTCGCCCTTTTCATTTAGTCTCTGAAACGTTTCTTCTATCCTGTTCATCTTCGCACCTCCCGCTTTCTCTAATACAAGTATCCCTTGCCTGCCAGATAATCCGCTATGGTATTCACATCCTTATCCCCTCTTCCGGAAAGACAGATGATCATCGTCTGGTTTTTGCCCATGGTCTTTGCCTTTTGAAACGCGTAGGCGCAGGCGTGGGCGCTCTCGATGGCCGGAATAATGCCTTCCAGCCTGCACAGCTCCATCAGGGCATCCATAGCTTCCTTGTCCGTTATAGAAACATAGCTGGCCCGCCCGCTGTCCTTTAAGTATGCGTGTTCCGGTCCCACGCCGGGATAATCCAGTCCTGCTGAGATAGAATGGGCCAGCTGCACATTTCCGTCCTCATCCTGGAGAAGATAGGACTTCATGCCGTGCAGCGTACCCGGCTGTCCCAGAGCCATGGCGCTTGCGTGCTTGCCCGTCTCAATGCCCAGGCCCGCTGCCTCCACGCCGATCAGTTCCACTTCCCTCTCATCAATAAAGTCCGCAAACATGCCGATAGAATTGGAGCCTCCGCCCACACACGCGATCACCGTGTCCGGAAGGCGGCCCTCCTTTTCCAGGATCTGCTCTTTGGCCTCCCGGCTGATCACACTCTGAAACTCCTTCACCATCCTGGGGTAAGGGTGGGGACCCACTGCGGAACCGATCACATAGAAGGTGTCCTCCGCAGTCTTTGCCCAGGTACGGATAGCCTCGTTGGTGGCGTCCTTCAGGGTATTGCTCCCTGAGGTGACGCTGACCACCTTAGCGCCCAGCATCTCCATACGCATCACATTTAAGGCCTGGCGCTGTATATCCTCCGCTCCCATATAAACCGTGCACTCCATGTCAAACAGGGCTGCGCCCGTAGCCGTGGCTACCCCGTGCTGACCGGCTCCGGTCTCCGCGATCACTTTTTTCTTGCCCATACGCTTTGCCAGCAGGATCTGTCCGATCACATTGTTGATCTTGTGGGCTCCAGTGTGGTTCAGATCCTCCCTCTTCAGATAAATCTTCGGGCCATATTTCTCCGTCAGCCGCTCCGCCAGATACAGGGGCGTCTCCCTTCCCACGTATTCCTTTAGATAATAGTGGTACTCCTCCATAAAAGAGGGATCCACAACTGCCTCCTCAAAGGCCTTCTCCAGCTCATCCAATGTATTCATCAGGGACTCTGACACATACTGTCCCCCGAATGCTCCATAGTACTTATCCATGTCTTCTCACCTTTCCGATAAATTCCTTAATCTTCACTGCATCCTTGCCGTCCTGGCCCTCCACGCCTGAGCTGACATCCACCACATCCGGCCTCAGTATCTCCATCGCTCTTTCCACATTCCCGGCATGCAGCCCGCCTGCCAAAATCAGCGTTTTATCTCCCCTCTGGAAGTTCCCAAGCGCCTCCCAGTCAAAGGCTTCCCCGCTCCCCGGCTTCGCGCCGTCCAGCACATAACCGCAGATCTTGGGATTGCTGACCTCCTCCGGGTTCATCTCATCCTGGATATTGTAAGCCCGCCATACCGGCAGTTTAATCTCTCCCAGCACCTCATCTGAAAGCTTTCCGTGCACCTGAATGATGTGAAAATCCATCTGCTCAATCATCTTCACCTGCTCCAGTGTGGGGGAAACCACTACAGCCACACGCTTAATATTCCGGTCCAGGTATCTTAGCACCTGCCAGGCATTCTGTACTGTGTTATTCCGCCTGCTCTTTTCATAAAACAGGACAAACCCTGCGTAATCGGCCCTGCTGCTGTTCAGCATCCTGGCCTCCTCCGGCCTTGTCAGGCCGCAGATCTTAATCTCTGTACTCATGAAACGCCTTTCTCACGAAAAACCCTCTTCCACCGCTCTGCCAGCGCCCTGGGGTTTTCGGATTCCATAAAAGCCCTGCCTATCAGCAGCGCGTTTACCTTGCAGCTCTTTAGAAAAGCAATGTCCTCGTCCCGCGTCACACCGCTCTCGGATACAAATACCTTTCCCGCGGGAAGCATCCTGCACAGACGGCGGGTATTTTCCAGGCTGATGGTAAAATCCTTCAGATTCCGGTTATTCACCCCAATAATCTGTGCGTCCAGTTTCAAAGCCCTCTCCATTTCCCTCTCATCGTGGACCTCCACCAGCACATCCAGCCCCAGCTCGCAAGCCAGCTGGTAAAGCCGGTGCATCAGGTCATCCTCCAGAATCGCTGCTATGAGCAGCACCGCGTCTGCTCCGATCACCTTTGCCTCATACACCTGATACGCTTGGATCACAAAGTCCTTTCTCAGGATAGGCAGAGGGGATATGGCCCGTATCTCCTTTAAATAGTCCACATTTCCGTGGAAGTGGTCCTCCTCCGTCAGGCAGGAGATGGCATCCACGGACTCATTGTACTGGTCAATGCGGTCTGTCAGCTTAAGTTTATTGTCAATCACTCCCATGCTGGGAGATGCCTTTTTAAACTCTCCTATGATGGACAGCCCTTCGGATGCCAGCGCGTCGTAGAAGCTGACGCTCTTCCGGTTCGATTCAAGAGCCAGGCGGCGCATCTCGTCCTCTGAAATTCTCTGCTTGTGCTCCGCCAGCCTCTTTATCTTATCTGCTACAATCTCATCTAAAATCATCTCTGCTCACCAGCCTTTCTGTATAAGCTCTCGCTTCCGTAACTGTTCAGCAACGTTCGGTCCATAAATGCACAGACCTGCTGAATCGTTACTCTCTTCCTTTATTCTGCGTAACTCTTCAGTACCTTCACAGTTACCATTCTGCTATATTACACCGTTTACAAAGTTCTCTACAATACGCTTTCCATGTTCCGTGTATATGGATTCCGGGTGAAACTGAAGCCCTACCACAGGGTACTCCCTGTGGCGCATAGCCATGATTTCCCCATCTCCGGTACAGGCCAGCACTCTCAGGCAGTCCGGCAGATCCTCCCTCTGCACAGCCAGGGAATGGTATCTGGCCACCTTGATAGGTGAGTCAATCCCGGAAAACACGCTGCTGCCGTCATGCTCAATCTTAGACTGCTTCCCGTGAAACAGAGCCTTTGCGTACGTCACCGTACCGCCCAAGGCCTCCCCGATGCACTGGTGCCCCAGACAAATCCCCATGATGGGCAGCTTATCGTAAAACTGTTTCACCACCTCCAGACAAATCCCCGCCTCCCTTGGGCTTTTGGGGCCGGGGGAGAGAACAATCTTCTCCGGCGCCACCTTGCGTATCTCATCCAAAGTAATCTGATCATTGCGCACCACCTGGATGTCATCTGTAAAGGTTCCCATATACTGATATAAATTATAAGTAAAAGAATCATAATTATCAATCATTAAAATCATAAATCTTCCTCCTTCACCAGGGTTTTTGCCAGCGCCATCACCTTATTGCAGCACTCCTGGTACTCATTTTCCGGCACAGAGTCCGCTACGATGCCTGCTCCAGCCTGCAGATACACCTTCTTCCCCTGCTTGATCATGGTGCGGATCGTGATACAGAGATCCATATTTCCGTTAAAGTCAATATATCCTGTAGCACCCCCATAGAGTCCTCTGCGCACACTCTCCAGCTCGTCAATAATCTCCATGGCCCGGATCTTCGGCGCTCCGCTCAAGGTTCCCGCCGGAAGGAAGGAGGCTGCCAGATCAATGGGATGATACTTATCCTTCTTCTTTCCCTCCACCAAAGACACAATGTGCATCACATGGGAATAATTTTGTACCTGCATAAACTGAGTCACCTTCACGGTTCCGAACTCTGCAATCCGACCCATGTCGTTTCTGGCCAGATCCACCAGCATCACATGCTCCGCCCGCTCTTTCTCATCCTGCAGCAGATCATCCTTGAGAAGCTGATCCTCCTCAGGGTCCGCGCCCCTCCTGCGGGTACCCGCTATGGGACAGGTGTACACCTTATTGTCCGTCTGTTTCACCAGCATTTCCGGGGAACTGCCGATAATCTCAAAGTCTCCGAAATGAAAGTAGTACAGGTAAGGGGACGGATTCAGCTCCCGCAGCTCCTTGTACAGCTCAAAACCGTCCTGCCCGGTCTCAATGGTCCAGCGCTGGGAAAGCACGGTCTGAAATATATGCCCTTCCCGGATATACTCTCTGATCCTCTCTACTTTCTCCCCGTACTGCTGGGTGTCATCTGATTTCTTTACAATCTTCCCATCCTGGCAGAACACGGTTTTAAAATCCTTCATGTTTTTCCTGGCCTTCTCAATCAGCCTGGCCGCCTCTGCCACACCCCGCTCCCTGCCCTGAGAAGTGTCCTCCTCCAGGCAGACGCCAGTCAAAGTCTCCGCCACATGGTCGATCACAATATACTTTGTGGTAAGCATCATCTGTATGGTCTCAATCCCGATCTCATCCGGATTCTCATCGGGCAGCTTTTCCGTATAGCGGACAAAGTCATAGGCCAGACTGCCCACCAGCCCTCCGGTGAAGGCCAGTTCCCCATCGTCCTTATAGACCGTGAACTCACTGTAGTACTGCTTCAAAAGCTCTGCGGGATTTCCCTCCCGCACTTCCTCCTGGCCGTTCCTTCCCCGGATGACAAGGCTCTGTCCCCTGGAGGTGACTATCTGCTCCGGGTCTGTACCAAAAAAGGAATATCTTCCGTTGTTCTTGTCATAGCTCTCCAGGAGGAATCCCTTCCCACCCTGGGCCAGCCCCGCATAGAGTCCTGTGGCTGTCTCATTTACAATACTGACTGTTTTTTTGTAAGCTCTCAATACTCTTTTCATAAAATACCTCCATTCCTGAAATAAAAAAAGCCCCAGATCATCTCTGACCTGGGACGTAATGAACGTGGTGCCACCCATTTTTACAAGACCTTTTAACATGTACAGCTGCGAAACAGCTTTCCCCTGCGCACTGTGTGCATTCTGCCCGGACACATATACACTTAACGAGATGTTCCAGGTTGTGTAATAGCTCGGCACAGCAGGGCTTTTTGTTACATCTGGAAGTCCAAAGGACTTGCGTCTGCGGTGGTGTCCGCATCAGCGGATAAACCGTTTCTTTTGTAACAAAAAAGCGCTCCCCGAAATTGGAAAGCGCCACCATTTCTGTCTTGACTTTTTTACAATACAGAAGAGCTTCCTCTTCGATATCTCACCCCTGTAACGTGAGGACACGGCTCCGGCTACTGTAATTCACCTGGCATCTCCCAAACCCATTCCTGACAGCTCTCCATGCCGGTTTCCACCACTCCCGGCTCTCTGGGATGTACCTTCTGTCAGTACTCTCTTTGTTCTCAGACTTTGTTTCTTTAATTGGATAAATTATAATACAGACTTTTGGTTCTGTCAAGACTTCCGTGTTTTATTTTTCCTCAGGGTAATGTGCATCGCCGCCAGGACGTCACCCGGGCGGTGGCAGCATTCTGGAACCGCGAGCTTCTCTAAAGCTTGTTTGCAAATCACGTGGGTGGTACGATCTTCCGCGTATGGGAAACAGCTTCCTCCGCCACTGCCGTTAATCTTGTTTTAGGTGATTCCTCTCGCCACCTAAAGAGGTAGTAGAATCCTCACTTACTCTTGTTGAAATTGGCTTTGGGCTTTGCTCTTTCCTTAAGCTCCGGCTTTTGCTTCTGTTCCGCTATTTGCTTTTCTTCCTCTTTCACTCCATAGCCATATGTTCCATATTTTCCATACTTCCCATATTTACCGTATCCGTAACGTCCATATCCGTATCCATAACCGTAACCATAGCCGGTAATACCCACAACCGCATCATTCAGCACACAGCCGGAGAGCCGGATTCCCGCCCCGGAGAGCATCTCCACTCCCTCCAGGATCTTGTCGATCTTGGCATAATCCTGGCGCACCACAAAGATTCCGCTCTGCACGTACTGAGCGATGATGGCTGCATCAGATACCACGGCGCTGGGGGGTGTATCGATAATCAGGATATCCGCCTGGTTTTTCAGCTTCTCCATAACCTCCGCCGCATCCTTGCCGTTGAGCACCCTGGAGGTATTGATCACCGGGGAGCTGCCCGGAATAATCTTCAGCTTTCCACCTTTGTAGGTGTGTGTCACTTCCTCCAAAGAGGCCTTTCCAACCAGCAGGTCATAGAACCCCTTTTCCCTTTTCTCAAGGCCCATGTTTTTAGCAACTGCAGGCTTCCTGAGATCCCCGTCCACCAGCAGAACAGAATACCCCCTCTGGGTGAGGGAGAGGGCCAGATTCGACGCAATGGTGGTCTTACCCTCTCCGGCGACAGCGCTGGTGACCAAAAAGGACCTGATCTCATCCTCCCGCATAGCCCGCTCCACCCGGGTGCGCATGGTGCGTACAGCCTCCACAAACATATGCGGAATGCCATTGTAGTCTAAGAGTACAAGGGGTTCCTTTACCTTTGCCCTTCTCTTAAATTTCGCCCTGGGAATTGCTCCCAGGCAGGTGATATTCAGGATTCTCTTTAAGTCATCCTCCTTGCGGATCGTTCTCCTGGTGAGGGCATAGAGAGCCAGGATGACAATGGATATGAGAGCACCGCCGGCTGCTCCCTTGGCCGCTGCATTTTTGAAGGCAGGCATGTTTGTTGGAAACATGGGAACCCCCGTCTCGTCCATCAGATTTAACTTCACATCCCCGATTACATATTCACTGACCTGTGGGTAATTCTTCAGGACAGACTGGAGGATATTGTAGGCCATTTGGGGATCGGATGCGTTCACCTGTATGGTTACCAGATTGGTGTCCTCCATGGCCGAGGCACTGACGGTGCCGGGAACGCTGTCCAGGCCCAGATCTTCGGCAACAATTCTGTTTAAAACTTCGCTGGTGAGAAGGTATGGGAAAACTTTTCCCATCTGTGCAGCCGCCGTCTGATTGTAGCTGCCTTCACTAAAGTTTACACCAGCGGAAGCATTTACAGTAAACGTTGAGGACGCGGTATAGTAGGGAGCATAGTTCCTTCTTGCATTAAAGTATAAGAGAGAGGCCCCTAAACTGATTAAGACCAAGAATAGCCACCAATACCGTAAAATCCCGTTCCATATATCATCAATTACTGCACTGATGTCCACAAGGTTTCTTCTCTCAGGCACCTTCTCCTTAATCTCATCGCTCATAATGACCTCCATAACCATATCCATAGCCGTAACCATATCTCCCCACTTTTTCCAGGGATTTCACATGTACATCATTGAAAATGCAACCCAACATTCTCGAATTCTCTCCATTCAGCACATCAATGGCATCATTGATATCCTTAGCCTCCACTAAATGCTGTTTCACTACTATTGCAGAGACATCCACCATCCCAGCCAACTCTTCTGCGTCTGCTACCAAGGCTAATGGAGAGGTATCCACAATTATATAGTCCATTTGTTTTCCGAAATACTCAATTGTCCTTTTTAGAAGACCGGAGCAAATCATCTCTGTGGAGTTGGGATATGCCATGGCATTTAAAATACAGTAAAGTTCAGTACCAGGTACCTTTTGAATCAACTCCCGGATATCACTTTTTCCATTCAGCACTTCCCCCAGATTGTCAAACGGTACGTTCTGCATT
Source organism: Ruminococcus sp. 8Y-12 (assembly GCF_058119865.1). Classification (NCBI taxonomy): domain Bacteria; kingdom Bacillati; phylum Bacillota; class Clostridia; order Eubacteriales; family Oscillospiraceae; genus Ruminococcus; species Ruminococcus sp. 8Y-12. Next base: position 4,321,473 of record NZ_CM176623.1, read on the forward strand.
CCCAACACTTTGAATTGGGAGGGCTTACGAAAATCGCAGTCAATTAAGAGTACTTTTTTAGATTCCTGGGCCAAAGCAAGTGCTAGGTTTGCAACCACAGTGGATTTTCCTTCATTTTCAAGAACACTTGTGATGAGAATACTCTTGGCATCCTTCTCATCCATTCTGTTCTTGACCTTTCTGGTCAGTTTTTTTATAGTCTCCACATACCGAAAGCTCACTGCCGGATTTGTAATCAGAATACTGCTCTTGGACTTTCTGAACCATGCTCCAAACGTCTTATACTTATTTTCATGGGGTATACTGGATAGCAGACCAGTATCCAGCTTCCGCTCAACGTCTTTGTCCGAACGGATGGTGTCCTTTAAGAAAGAAAACAGCGCCAATATAGCCACAAGCACCCCAAATGTATAAATTATAGCTTTCCTAACTGCCGGTTTTGTATTTAGCGCCGTATCCGGATATTGGGGAACTTCAGGTGCTTCTAATATCTCCAAAATCACATTTCCAAGCAAATCCGCAGATACCAGTTCATAATTCTCTAAAATCGCCTGCATTTCCTTAAAGGAGAGCTCCGGTGTCCCTGCCTGTACCTTCAGAACCAATAAATTTGTTTCTTCAATATTTTCTGCAACGGCTGTCCCTGAGAAACCACTCAGTCCAATTTCCTCCGCCACTTTCTTCTTCAAAATATTGCTGTTCAGGATTTGTGTAAATTTCGTTGATGTCTCTTCTGTGCTGAAGAGATTATTATAGATATTATTGTCCGTCCCTCCGTTTGTGACAAAGAGTGTCGTCTGGGTAGTATATACAGGCTGATACCGTTCAGATACCAAGACATGCGTTGCCATTCCCGCTGAGACGACAAGTAGCAGAATTGGGAGCCACGCTCTGCCTATATCCTTTATAATACTGTAGAGATCAAAATTTAACCCAATGTCATTAAATGGCAATTGGTTTATACTTTTATTTTCCTGCATCCTGATCCTCCTTGTGGCTGCTCTTTTCAACAACTACAATCAAACGAACACTTCCCCTGTTTCCACTTTCACCCATCATACTGTAGGTTACCTCATAGGTTCCTGGTTTCTTATAGTCAATGGTGTTATTTATCTTAATTCTGTCATAACTTACCGTACTCTCTCTATTTTTCCCATCTGTATTTTCCTTCCCATAAGTTTCATTCCCTTTTGTCAGACTAAACTCTGTGCCGTTTATGACTACCCCATCCAAATAAGACTCCAAGTCCAGCTTCTCGCCCTCTGTATAAATCAGGTACTCTGACAGCATTATTTGAGGAGTATCCCTCTCGGGCCCCTCATAGATCTCCACCGTCGCCGGCAGATATACCACATCGCCTGCACTGTTTGCCACCTGAAAAGTGGCTTTGTATTCCCCGGCTGCATCTACAGTGACAGAAGAGTCTGGAGTCAGTTTAATCTTTCTTGTGATATCCCCATCCAGACAGTCCTCTGCTTTCATGTACTCTACAAAGTTAGTGGTCCCCTTTGGGAACCTAAGAGGCTCTTCCAATATAAATCTGGGAGATATATAGTCTGTGTAAATGATCTCTCTGGTGGCCTTGCTGACATGTAAATCCGAGTCAAAAGCTGCATATGTTACCAGCCTTCGTCCCTTTTCTAAAAAGGTTGACATCCCTTCAATAACAATCGAGCTTGTCACATCCCCATCCTTTGTGTCATTTGCAGTGACTCCGGACAAAAGGGTTTGCGTATCATCTTTCGTGCTTACCTCCATAACCTTATTGTCAATAGAAATCAGAGGCGCTAACTTATCGACATTCTTAATGCCCTTAAACTGATAATATCCAAATCCTGCTGCCGTCAGAATAAATATTATAATACATATCGCTTTCAGTCTTTTCATCCTTGTCTCCTATCACTCTCTCCAAAAATGCTTTTTCCCGATCTCTCGCGCGGTTCCTCTCATCTCCACCCTGATGTTGCGAACAATTTTTTGAGGATTATTTACCAATAGCAATTGAGCATATGCACTGGAATATTCCTGTTTCAAAAATTCCCAAGCTTGTATCATATGAGGCGTCCTGGAATATGGGGTGTGCGCATCACTTCCCACACATGCAATGAGATTGTGTTCCGCCATATCCATGCATGCTTGAAAGGCCAAATGTCCAAATTTCCCAGCCAGGCTTGCTTTGTTTATCTGTGTAAGGCAGCCCCTGCGTATCCAATTGTAAGTAATTTCCGGGTGCGCCTGAACGCAAAAGTATCTCTCCGGATGCGCGATCACCGGCACCACCCCTTTTACTTCCTGCATGCGTTCCAGAATGTAGTCCACCCAGCCAGTGGAGGTATCGAAGGGAAATTCTATCAAATAGTATCTGGAACCATTTAAACTGATAAGCTTCCCTTCCACAATCTTTTCAGCGATGTCTTCCGAAGCATATATTTCCATGCCTGGCATAACCTCTACCTGATAACCTGCCTCCGCAATTCTCCTATTCAATGTATTCAGACCATCTGCAAGCATATTTAAACTATACTCCTCAGTATGCCCTTCAATATTACAATGCGGGGTAGCTACCATGGCCAATGTTCCACTGCTCTGTGCTAAACGAATCATCTCCAATGAGTCTTCCATATTATCAGAGCCATCGTCCAGTCCAGGGATAATATGGCTATGTATATCAATCATTTTACTGAAACCTCCTAAAAATCCATTGCCATCCTGGCAGATTCCTCTTCCGTCAATTCCACCAAACGTGTATCCATAATGCGATACACCCTCTGACACATATTCAGTACACTGGGACGGTGGGTTGTCACTATACATATCTTGTTTGGAGCCTTCTCTACAATATTTTTCAATACTTTTCTCTCTGTGGCAACATCCAGCGCAGAGGTCGCTTCATCCAACAGCAGCACCGGGGCATCCCTAAGCACTGCCCTTGCTATTGATATGCGCTGTGCCTGTCCTTCTGAGACACCATGCCCCTGCTCTCCAAGCATTCCATAGATACCCCCCGGCAGCTTTGATACAAATTCATACGCGCAGGCAGTCTTCAGGGCCTCCACTATATCCTCATCCGTTGCATCTTCCTTTACCATCCTCAGATTCTCAGCCACACTTCCTGAAAAAAGTGTGTTTCCTTGTGGTACATAAGAAAAACATGCTCTTGTAGAAATTCCCATTGGAATCTCATTTTGATCGTTATCAATCAGGAGAGCCTGTCCCCTCTGAGGCTGAATCAGTCCCAGAAGCATACGTATGATGGTGGTTTTTCCCTCCCCTGAAGGTCCAACAAGAGCGATAATCTCATTTGAATTTGCTGTCATTTCGGATCTTTGGAGCACCGGATGATCCGGTACATAAGCAAAATCAACCTCTTTAAGCCGTATATGCAAAAGACTTTCATTTTTTGTAAATGACTCCGGTAAATTCCCGCGCCGTCTCTCTTTCGGAAGCTTCAGCAGTTCCATAATGCGCCCTGCTGAGACAGTGGCCCCGAGTGTAGATGGTACAATAGAAACAAGTGAATTAAAGGTTGCAGATAGTTTTCCAGCTTGTCCCAAAAATAATGTCATTTCTCCAAATGTGATTCTGCCCGTCCAAAGGCGGTAAATCCCCCAGCCAAAGCAAGAGTACTCCACTACCATCCCAAGGCCTGACAGAACCATATTTGTAAAAATTGAAAAACGATTATATCTCTGATTTGTTTCGTAGTAATGCTCCTGTACTTTCAAAAGACGCCTTTTAAAAAGACCGCTTAAGTCAAAAGACTTTATAGAGTCCACATTGTAAAAGGCCTCCTCCTGAAATTCAACCATCTCACTGTCTGCCTTCTTTACTTCCTGTGTATGCTTCCTTAAATGCCCTAAAAGAAATCTGGACGCAAACATCATTACCGGCGCATTTACCAAGGCGATCAGCGCCATAGTGGGATCATAATACAAGATAAGCGCCAGAGACCCCAAAAAGCTGAATACACCTGTCACAAGCTGCGGAAGCCACCCCATGGCACTGGATGCAACGGTTTTTATATCATTTCCAAACCGGTTAAGGATATCTCCGCTGTGGTAATGTGTGAGATGCTGCCAGTCAACATCCATAATCTGTTCAAATACCCCGGCCTGGATATCATTCTGAATCTTTAAATTTACCTTAAACGCGATTCTTGAGGACACCGAATTCAAAAGTATTCCAGCCAAAGCCATTCCGACCATCAGAATTGCCATAGGAATAATTCTAGACACTTGAAAACCTGTTACAATATCAATCAAATTCTTAGAAGCCACACTACTCACCAGTCCCATTACAATGCCAAGCACTGAGAGGGAAAGATATCCGCTTATCGTTAAAGCATATTTTTTTGTATAGCTGTAGATCCATTTCCACTCCAGCCATATCTCTTTCATACTTCCGTCTTTTATTTTTCGGCGAATTTTACTCACATATCCCATTTTCTACTCCAGGCCCATTTATATCATTTGTTTTAATTATCTATTATACAATAAAATTCTTGTAACTTAAACTTTTTTTATGGTATATTTATCTTAACCCTAATTTTTATTGATACTGTACATTCCTGGCTTGGGAACACATGTCCAATCAGAAATCAAAATTTTATTGTTTAGACAGGAGAATTACATATGAAACGAAAACTATCAGGCATCTTTGCCGGCAAAAGCCGTGTAGTTGTCAAAATATTCAAGGTTCTGTTGGCCTGTATTGCTGTCGCCAACCTTATCTGGCTTTTCCTTTTCAACTACGGGCTTGCCGACCTGCCTTCGTCAACCGAACCCAAATTTCCGGAAACTGCATTCTTGTACGAGGAATCTGAAACTTTGGAGTCCATTGCCGATACCCCAACAGAAATAATATCAACCGAATCAGAACCTTTACGAAACACTGACTCTGCCTCCTACGCTGACTATGAGGGGCCTGTTATCTCACTATCAGATGAACTTCCCCAGATAAACCAATCTGATCTGACACGATTGGTGCGCGTGCTCTCTGACAGGGAGCTGCTTTTGGCGGAGGATGGTTTTGGAAACGATATTACCTCCTCGGTTGAAGTTTCTTATAAGGCAGACCCTGACAATGCCCGGAGTCTTCTCGTCACATTTTCTGTTGAAAACAGCCGCGGCGACACAGCCTCTGAGGAGACCAGCATCCCGGTTAAGCTTTCGAAGCCCCTCCTGTTCTTAACGAAGTCCTCCGTGAACATCGAACGGGGTGAGAGCTTTAACTCAATCCTCTATATTCAGACAGCCATTGACCAGGACGGCAGCAGCTTATCTGACAGTGTTATTGTTACGGGAGAAGTAGATACCTCTACCCCTGGTACTTATACACTCACATACACGATAAACAGTAAAATAGAAAAACAGTCATCAGCCAATGAAACTTTAACTGTGACTGTCAAATAGATTCTATTTAATTACCCTATACTTTTTCAGCAGGCGCACGCGCTCTGATCCAATGGCGATGCTCTCGCCGGGTGAATTACTGCCGCGCCTGTTTTTTATTACCTCTATTCCATAGGAAAGCAGTCGGCTGACCCACGCTATGGGCAATAACCAGGGGCATCTTTTCAAATACGGATATCTTTTTTCCAGGCTCTTGGCCTCTGGAAAAATAATATGAAGTTTACTCCCATTGCCTTCCACTGCGCCCAAAGTAATTGTACTGCTATGAAGCCTGCTGACGCTGCTGGAACCATAAATCCCTGCCTTAAGCAAGTCGACCATAAGTGCTTCCGGCTCTGCTTTCGCAAGCATGGTTTCCGGATACCCCACCTTATCTCTTTCCATATGAAAATACTGGATACCTATCTCTATCACATTTGCGCAGAGCAAACCATATTTCTGGCCACACATTTTTTCTGCTATTACTTCCCAATCTATGGACTCTCCCCATTTGTTTATAAACTTAGAAATATCACATATCTGCCTTATGCCGATCCCCGGCCCTACAAAATGTTTGATCCAATGCGCAAACAAATACAAAAGATGATATGTCGGTTCCATGGTAATAATGGAATGTCCATCTGTTTCCACCATCTCACTCATTTTAAAAGCATTTTCAAACCAAGTATTAAAATAACTGCCGACACTATCTGTTTCCTCAAAGAGGCTTTTGTGCACTTCAATCTGAAGTCCTGTACTGACATCCATGTATTTTAATACATTGCCATCGGAGTCAGAAGCTCGTTTTAGTCCCATCTCTTTTAATACCAAATGACACTTTTTAAGATCTTCCTTTCTGACTAGCAGATCTTCATCACCTGAAGGCCTGGCATATGGTTTTGAATATAGAAAACGGCAGACAACCCCTTTTAGAACCAGAGGCTGCACCCCTGCGCCTGTAAGTGTTTCATAAATATCCCAAAAACGTTCTACCTTTCCCACTTCAAAGAGATACCTTCTTTTCACCAGCGTTTTCCACTCTTCTCTCAGTTGCTTTTCCGCCGCTTCAAAGGAAGGTGTGTTGTACACACTTTCGTAAACCGCACATTCCAATTTCTGTTGGGATGATATTTCGAAAAGTGTCTGCCAATCACTACAGGAAAAATCCCCTATTGGTTTACAGCAATCCCCTGTAAAATTTCCTACAATTGTAAAAAATTGCTCATAAATTTTCTTCAAATCATCTCTCCATAATCCAGCGGCAAAAATCCCTCGTTTGATAACGAGGGATGCCTTGTTTACTCTTCTGTCGTCAAACGGTTCTTGGCAATAAATGCTGTACCGCCGCAAGCTAAAGCTGCCAATACCAGATACATAATGTCTGTAACCTCTCCGGTTTTCGGTGAAGTATCTGATTTGTTTACTTTGATATCCGTCGTACCACCGCCGTTTCCGTTGCCGCCATTACTATTTCCACTGTTAGGCTCTGTCTGATACGGTTGCTTTGGCGGAAACTTCACTGTGTTGCTCTCTGTCTCCGTTTCTGTCTCTGTTGGCTCTTCCGTATTATCTTCGTACGGCTGTGTATCGGGCCACTCGGGACTCTCTGCCGCGATAGCTGTCACTGACATTGCCACCATCAGACACATTGCACATATAAATACGAACCATTTCACTCTTTTCATTTTCACTACCTCCTGACTTCCATTCGCTTTATTTTACTCTTCCTTAACATAAAAAGTTTCTAATATCAATTCATACAGGGCTTTTTGGTCCACACGGTACTCTGCATACCTCTCTCCCATGCTGGCCTTACCCGGTACGGAAAGTATATCTGTCTCTGAAAAGCCATGCTCAACGATTAGCGAGGCCAGATATGCAACTTTAGGTGCTGTGACATCCGTAACCATATAATTTGAAGCGACATTAAAAAGTGTAATGGGTACGGTAATATCCTGTTTTGTTTGGGAAATTGTTTTACCTATAAAAGAGGTTATATACTGTTTCTGCCGTTCCATACGTTTGCTGTTCGACTCTGCTGCCTCATCCCCCGTTGTATGGCTTCGATCCCTTGTTCTTACATAGGTCTCCGCCTGCTGCCCTAACAGCTTAACCCTCTCTCCTAATTTGAGTCCCGGATCTGTCTGTGACAAGTCTTCGATTACTTCCACCTCAACTCCGCCAATCGCATCATTCAGTATACCAATTGCTGTCAAATCAATGGCTGCGTACGCATTCACCGGTACACCATATAGCAATCTGGAAACAGAACGCGCTGTATTTTCACAGCTGAGAGCTTTTCCATCTCCTGTGGCATATGCCAAACAAATCTGCATGTTGTCTGTTTTCACATATTCCCCCTTTGGCGTATAGACATTTACATCCACCATCGAATCCCGGGAAATGCTGAGCAGTTTGGTCTTCCCCGTTGTTGTATCCATTGTAATCAAAAATAGTGTATCTGCCTGCCCGCTGTCACCGGCTGCTATGGAATCTGCTTCGTTAAAAATCTCTTTATCGATACCCATACATAGAATATTGATTATATTCTCATTATATTGGTACTTCTGTCCCTTATATACAACGCCTCCGGTCTCATCCACGGCTACTTCTTTTTTTAATTTTTCGGGAGCCGAAAACGCTACACCAGACTGAGGTTTCGACAAGAGTGAGCTTTTCCCCATAAATCTCATCACAAAAAATGTTGCTATTGCTATCGTAAGCAGGATTAGAATACCGATTAGAATACCCACCAGGATTTTTAAAGGATGTATCTTCTTTCTCTTCGAGTCCTCATCCTCTCTGGCATCAATTCCATGAAACTTCTCATTTTTTTCATTCTGATACTCGGAAAGTTCCTGTATCAATCCATCCTGAAGCTTCTTTAATTCGTTATCTGCCTGAAGCACTGGTTTCTTTTTTTTATTTCGTTTGGTCATCTTCCTGCAACACCGCCTGAACTAAGTATCTTGAATTTGTCTTACCTCCTATGCATGTGCTGAGTGTAAGAATCTTATCCTCTGCGGTTACTTCCACATCGGACCGGATATTTCCGCTAACCTGGTAGGCAGAAAAAACATCCTCTATGTATTTTCCGAACACATCTTTGTCTTTAAAATTAAAAGAGTTCAAAATATGCCGGTCATCATATTCATGTGATGCAAAAATGCGATACACAAATCTATGTCCCGGAGTATAAATATAAACATACTCATTCTTTTCAAAAAAATCCTTATCCGCAAAGAGATGCAGATTCTGGAACATAGAACCGTTTCTCATGTTATGTCCATACATTACTGTCATTGGATCCGAGAAGTCTTTGCTGTTTTTCGCCTCTGTATAAATACATCCCGCAAATTCAGGCTCCCCGTACATATTATGGGACAGATAGTAACTGTCATCACTGTTACTCTGGGCCACTGGATAGTCAATTTTTGTATTTGGAATCTCAATCCATGCATAGATCTCCGAGTTGATTTCCTGCAGCTTCATAAAATTGATAGGATTTTCTTCCAATTCTGTTTTGGCCCCTTCTGGTAATTCAGGTTCTTCACCGTCGGTCCAGCCATCAAACTCCGCTGCCTGTATCTCTTCCAGTGTTGGTTTACTTTCGTTCTCTGTTTCAGTCTGTGAAACCTCGGACTTTAAATTTTCATATTCGTCCCCTGCGGTACTCTGTTTCCATACATACCAGCCTATTGCAGCAACACAGATAATACATGCTGTCAATGCTATACAGAGAACTACTAACCATATTGTCTTTTTGCTACTCTTGTTATTGTTTGCCATAATTTTCTTCCTATAGATACATAATAAACTTCTCTAATCACATCCGTGTCACATAACCCCTTTTTTCTATAGAATAATAACGATTTTATAGAAAATAAGAAGTTTAATTCAAGTCTGAACTCATTTCATCCGTTTACTTTTTATATATGCGGTCTTCCTCATCAGTCTCAGAAGCGGCCCTCTTATATGCCATAATTTACGCCAAATCCATGAGAATATACGCCATGAAAAACTTCTGCAGTCAATTTGTCTGCCCTTTCTTTTGACAGATACCACTAATGCAATGATCTGATCCGGATCAATAGCTGTGTCCCAGAAATCGTTTCCATCTCCCATAGTCTGACATTTATCCCGATCCTTCCGATAGATTCGATGCAAAATGTAGTTACCTTCTTTGGTATAAAACAAGATAACATCACCTTTTCTGAGAAGTGTATAGTCCCTCTTTTCGACAGTCACATAGTCCCTGTATCCCCCCAGAAAGGGCAGCATACTTGAACCTGTCACCTGGAAGGTAGACTGCTGGCCATTATCAACGGCTTCCTTGACTAACAGAAACAGTTCCTTTGCCGGTACCTTTTTCATGAAATCAGATCGGCAGAGCGCAGATTCTCCAAGAACTCTCTTACATCCTTTGCTGCTGTCTCCCTGTCCGTCTCGTACTCCTCCAAAAACATATCTACCAGTGCCGACTCCGAAACCTCTTCGGAAAGTTTACCCCATAAAAAAGCGCCTGCCTCGTTTAATGACACCAAGCCATTAAAGCTTAAAGCGGTATCCCCTTTAGGTACTAATACAAAATCGTCCCCAATTTTCCTTACAACAAAAGCTTTATTAATCTTCATTTATCTCATCTCCATCTTGATATAACTGATCATATAACATTTCTGCCTGTTCTGCAACCATTTCCGTCATTTTACAGACATATTCTGGTTCGTTTAAAAATCCCCCTGTCTCAGCCTGGACAGAAGCACCACATACATGACATAGGAATCGGTTTTTACAGGTAGTACATTTCGCAGGCATCCTGATTTTTTCCGTCTCCACGGTTATCTTTCGAAATGCAGGGAGCATTCCCTCTTCGAATGGTTCCGCCGTAGGACTGTTCATAAGTCCGCAGGGCGTCATGATTCCATCCCAGTTAATCCAACAAGTGCTTCTGCCGGCCCTGCACCACAGAGGTTCCACCTGATCACGGAGGCACTCCTCATCTCTGTCCCGATTGGCGCATATGCCCTCATGGATTCCACGCACGTACTCTTTATAGCTTTCTTTATCCATCCTAAGCTGGTCCACGAAAACAGCATATTCCGCTGCCTCCTGCGCAGTAAACCGGTCTCCATATCCAAACAAGCTTTCATCCTTGCGGATCGGTGGAAACATGTAGGTATTTGCTTGGATATATAAGTTCTCTCTTTTAGCAATGTCATACATTTCCCTCAAATCCTGTATATTATATGGAGTAAGGCTGGCATTTAATTTGATCGAAAGACCGACGTCTTTAAGAAGATGGATTCCATTCATCACCTGGTCAAATCCTTTTGTATTGTTACACAAACGGGCATACGTTTCATTAGATGAACCATACAGCGTCACATTCATACGATAAGGCGGATATTCTCTCAGCCATTTTGTAATCTTTTCGTCTATCATTGTGGCATTTGAGTTGATGCTGAGCATGAATCCCATCTCATGCAGGGCAATATAAATCTCTTTGAAATCCGGTCGCAGAAAGGGTTCCCCTCCTGTCAGCAGAATAAAGAGAGTTCCTGCATCCCGGCACTGACTTCCAAGATCGATCCACTCCTGCGCGGTCCGCTCTCTCTTCCCCGTAGAAGAAATTTCTTTTTCTGTCTTTCTTATATAGCACATTTTACAGTTCATGTTACAGCGTGGGGTCAATTCAAAGTTGCAGCTTACCGGAAATTTCTTTTTTGTTGCAACACCATGTAAATAATTCAAAATCTTAGGTTCCCCTGCATTTATCTCCATTACCAATCCGCCTCCAAATAATTTTTCAGGCACTCCGTAGCTGAGCTTTCCGGAGTACAGGACAATTGTAACACACTGCTTTGTTCCAGCAAACCTGTAACCTGATCCAGAAGTAGATTTTTATCACGCAAATTCCACGATGAAATAACAGCCTCACTCATGACAGCCTTGCATGCATCCATACCCTTTAGCTCTGTGATTTGATTATATTCTGCCTGTTTTAGGTACACTAATGCGCCCAGCTTTGCCTTTTTATTTTTACAGATATCAGAAGAACCACACCAGGAAATCCCATAGGAATTATAATGTTCCTGTTCTTTCTGAATCAATGTCCGATCGCCGTTTATAATCTCTGCATGCTCATAATGCTCCCACAGCCTGGCCTGGGTGCTTTTTCCTATCCCGGAAGGTCCAAAGAACAGTATGCTTTTCCCTTTCCAAATCACATTTGCTGCGTGGAGTATAAATGCTCCATTTCTGATTAAAACGGAGTCTAATAGTAATAGCGGCTGCAGATGAAACGTTGATGGAAAATATTTTTCTTTTCCGGGCATAATATAACATGCAATCTCATTCTTTCCCGCATCTTTTACAACCGCATAATCCTCTGATTCCCCCAGATAACGAAAAACACGCCACGTACATCCAGACTTTTCCAGAACCCTCATATCTTCATCCCGCCATACTACTTTGGCCGAATCCGGCACTATAAATTTCTCCAGCTTCACTCGATACTGTACAGAATGAAACGCTTTCTTTTTATCAACCGGGTGGGCAAATAAAGCCATCTTATCTGACATGAAACCCTGAAAAAAGTCAGCATTCACATGTAAGTGTACTTTACCAAAGTAAAGATCAAAGTCCATATTTTCACCTGTTATCTTTCTATTTAGCAAATATGACCATGCACAGAGGCATGGCCATATCTACCGTTTTGATACCCTCTCTTCCTCTAGGAAGAAAAGAAATTATTGGAACCGCTTGGTCCGTGATAGCATACACCATTGAATGCATCATTTTGATCCACTGAAAACGCACATTCACTTAGGGAGTTTGTAAATAAGTTTATACCACTATAGTTGAAGGTACAGCCTCCCATCCCTTCTCTAAAGTTTACACGTGATTCACATGAATTCTTGGCAATAAACTCAGACACGGAGTAATCTTCAATTATTACCATTGGCTTTTCATATTTTTTCATATTTTTACTCCTTTCTGAATTCTATTTCTTTACTGTAACTGTTTTTGCTTTGCTGTCTTTACCATACACCTTTTTACCTGTTGAATCCAGTTTGTAAGCTTTTACTCTTACATAATATTTCTTCCCCTTCTTCAACTTCCCGATCGTCTTTTTAACCGTTGATTTGCTGGTTGCCTTTACTGAAGTCCTCTTAGTTGTTTTCTTCGTAAACTTTTTGCTTGTTGAATACTCAATATAATACCCATCTGCTCCGGAAGCCTTCTTTACAGTCACAGCCATTTTCCTGCCTTTGACGTTTGAGACCTTCTTCACCACAGCTCTTGAAACCTTTACTTTCTTCCAACGGGCATATACAGTAGTGTTCGAGTCATTTCCAAAGGTTGTATCCGCACTGATCTGGCTGCCTCCGGATGCCTTTGTATACCATCCTTCAAAGGTATATCCTTTTCTGGAAGCTTTCGGTAATGTTCCGCATTTAGAGCCATAGATTACCGTCTTAGCTCCGCCGGACACTTTTCCTCCATTTCCGTTGAAACTCAAAGTATACTTACCTGCAGTCCATACTGCATTGACTGTAAGGTCTGAGGTGACATTGGTAAATGCCTTATCCCATGAGAGTACATATCCTTTTTTGCTCAAAACAGGGGCAGTTGCCGCCTTTCCTTGAGAAACCTTTTCCGTCCTGACTACAGCGCCGTCTTCTTTAAAGGTAACCGTGTACTCTTTTACTGGCATATCAATTGCGGTCCACACGGCGTTAATAATTAAATTTGAGGTGACATGATCAAAGGCTTTATCCCAGCTCAGTGTATAGCCTTCCTTCGTCCAGTTTGGCGCAACTGCGGCCTCACCGCTTGGTACCGTCTGTATTTCTTCTCTCGCTCCATCTTTAAATGTCACAGTAAAGGATTCTTCTGCATCTCCCCCATTTAGCCTCATTTCAGTTAATTCCAGCGCTCTGCTTACAAGGTTTGGAGACACACTGAAGCGTACATCGTTGATGGGTTGCTCCGTATTATTATAAGTCACTTTTAGATTCGTTATCGAAACAATTCCACCGGAAGTATTTGTGATTACAATTTTGGCACTTCCTCTGCTCAAAGATACATAATTTGTGATATCGTAATACATATCCACGCCGCTTCTCAGAGAAATTCTCTTTGATTTATAATTCTGACTTCCAACGGTTATCTCTGCATTCTTCCCATCTGCAATTCTGGCACCAATCTGTATGGTTTGGGGATTTGCATCTGCGCTCATCTCAAACGCAATGCTCTGACCAGCCGCCAAATAAAGCTCATTGTTGGGACCTTCAAATAAGTAGTCAGAAACTTTCGCCGTCTCTCCTTTAACATCCACAAATAAGGCTCCATCAACCTTTGCCTCTGAATCCTCCGGGTTTTCCCCGGGAATTTCACTTGCACTCAGAATAAGATTCCGCACCTCTGTAATGACCGCATTGGCTTCTTTATCCTCATTGTACTTTTTATCTGCGACTGTGAAATCCTCGCCGCCATCCTTCTCATTGGTTCCTAAAGGATTGTAGATTCGAATCCCATCCAGATAAAAGGTACCCTTTGTATCTTGGATATTCATCACATTAATTTCTACTGTATAAGTGCCATATTCCAAATCGCTTACCCGAATCAATGGAATCTGGTACAAGCATCCTGATTGGTAAACAGCATTGACAAAAGGCTTCTTAACTACCTCTCCTTTTTCATTTTTCACCCTGATACCGACTGTACAGCTCTCTGTATCTGTTCTGCTGATCAGATCAAATCCGGTTCCTTTAAAGGTAAAGACCGCATCTACACCCTCGGTATCTGTATCCTTGCCGCTGAGTGTCAGAACCTTTGCAGAACCGCCGCTCAATTTCGCATCCTCAGTGTAGCTGCTGTCATATCCGTACGGATGTTCATCTTTTGCTACCGTGCCGTTATCCTGAGTACTTCCGGTTGAAGATCCTTCCCTTTTTGTTTCCCAATTTCCATTAAAAACGATACCGGCTGTTTGATCTTTATTGTTTTCTCCTGCAAAGCTGTCCTCATAGTATACTGTCGTAGCAGGTATTACCTTTACCTTCTGATATCTGTAGTAGGTTGTAGGTACGGAAATAGTATCAACTACCTTGTTGCCCTCAATTGAAGATGCATAGTAAAAGGTATCAATACTATTCATCATCTTGGTCGGTATATACTGAATCACTTTCTTATTTTCGAGCTGAACAACAGCCCCTGTTCCATTTGTTAAGTCCGCGTTTGCAGCAAAACTATTCTCCTTATGCTCATAACTTTCTGTTCCAAGTACTGCTGTATCTGAGATAACTTTAGAAATAGAATCCAGTTGAGCACCGATCATGCTGTCATTGGCTGTAACGTCGATGTTTACTTTCTTTCCATAATCCAGGACGACCGTATCCTCTACAATCTTCGGGTCATATACTACTGCAAATGCCACTCCTGTGTTTACGCAGGCAGCGTCTGCCTTGTAAACGTAGGTCGTTCTGCCTGTAGTCTGATAGCTTCCAGTACCGGAGCTTACCGCCTGCACTGTATAAGATGCGCTTTCTTCAAATAGCTCATATCCATCAGGTACATCATTTCTTGCATAGATTGTTCCTTCAGCTATGTTATTATTCCATGGGATCTTATATTGCTTCGTATCTCCCACATGATATCTGAATGTGGGCGGAACTACTTCCCCTGCCGGGTTTACCGGTTCACCGCTCTCATTCACCAGATAGTACTGATAGTTTACAACAGCAGTTCCCCATGGCATCTTGGGTTTTTCAAATGTCTGCTTGCACGGATGGTCTAAATAATTTTTATACTCCAATACGGCATTCTTGTTTGTATCGTATAAGCCTTCAACCGGACGCTCGCTGTCTGGAACATTTTCACGTATTGAATTTTTGAGATATACATAATAACTGAGCACTATCTCTTTTTCCGTAATGGTGCCGATATTCCAGGTAAAGGTGGACGTTGCCTTATTATACGTAAAGTATTCCGCGTTAATATTTCCATAACCGTCCATTACAGAACCTTTGATATCAGAAGTTGCACGGGTTCCTGATGCATTAAAGGTAACTGTTTCTAAAACTGTGTAAGTTCCCTTATGCATACCAACTTCCTTCTCTGTAATCACTGTCCCATCCGGCATTGTCGATCCGATATCATTACGGGTATAAGTGTCATACTGAGTAAGTTTAATAGTAGGTAAATAAGTGCCTGCTCCCGGTGTTTTAGAAGTCACCTCAGAGGTTTGGAGTGTAAAATCCTCTCCTAAAGTATCCGAAACTACAGCTTCTGTGGCAGACTTCCGTACCTGGTCTGCAATTCTGTTAAATGCATTTTGGAGATCTGTATCATTTTCAGCATCCACATGCTTGCCGGGAGATGCTACATTATCACGCAGAATCTTTGTACACTCAGCCCCTTCAAAGCCAACAACTCCTTGCAAAGGACTGTTTCCCTGAGACATCCCGAACCCTATAGTATAAACCGAAGTATTTTTCATTGCTTTTACACTGTCTGCATTTTTCAGTGTATAATTTAATACATTTTTCTTATAAGCATTCGTTAAATAACCTTGGTATGACTGAGCCTCATATCCATTATACTTCCATGGTGCACCGTCTGTCATAAATACTACCATTTTATCACGTTCTTCATCTGCATCGCTTAATACAAATTCTGCCTGACTAAAAGCCTCATCGTAATTTGTTCCGCCACTTGCTTTTAGTTTATTAATTGAATTAACCAAGTAGCTTTGACCATTGGCATTCTTTAAACCATATATTCTCTCCCCAAAATCACCAAAGGTCACAAGGCCAACTCTATTGTTGGATCTAGAGCCATCCGGGTTGTTTTCAAACACCTTTTTAACAAATGTTTCCGCTGCTGATTTTGCGCTTGCAAGTTTCGTTATCCTTGTACCAGAGATATTTTCATTCATACTGTTAGAAGTATCAAATACAATTACTATATCAACGCCCTTTTTAATTGGAACACCAGTTACACCCAAAGCAACTTCTGCAACACCGCTGCCATTAAAATCGTCCCCCGACGCTGTCTTACTAATGTTTACAGATCCTTGTTCTGGATAGTTCGGATAATCATTTGTACCGGAAGTATCATCCGGGTACAGTTTTTCATCCGCTTCCTTATTATTGTTGCTCATATTAATATAGTAAAATTGAACCTTCGAATCTTTGGATATTGTAACTGAAAAATCCTCTCTTGTAGTTGTATTACCATTTAATACCCGTTTACTAAACACCATATTCTTTACGGTATCCGGCGCAGTGACCTTGTATGCAACACCACTATATACTTCTACGTCCTTAGGATATCCAGAAATCATCTTATCGTCCTGATAAAATTCTATGGTAAGACTCCGTTTCTCAGGAGCTTTGAAATAATAATTTATTACTGTATCACCTGAAATGTTTATAAGAGTCTGTTTACTCGTATACTCAGTTCCATTGATACTCATCTTCTGGAATTCCATAGAACTTAATTCATTAGGTATGGATATCCTGTAATTTTCTTGAGCAGGAACTGTCTCTGAGTTTGTACTGTAGACTTCTCCATCAACATAATAATTATAAGTTATTTTGGCCTCTCGTGCGTAAAAAGAAATGATTCCGTTTGAGGTATTAAACTTCCAAGTTTTTCTGTTGTTATCATATTGCAGATATTTAGAACTACCATACTCACCATCCACTTGAATGTTTTGACTATTGTTATAACTTTGTATACGTCTTAAATATCCATAATTGTATCCAGGATTTGACGTCAAATCGTAATTTGATTTACCTTTTAGCACCCTGTCATCAAAACAACTGGTTATATTGCCATTGTTAATATTCCTGAACAGAATTTTATCACCTAACTCTGCATCTACTTTTAGTGTTCCGTTACTGCCAGGCGACACCTCTATCCCCGTGTATTTGTTTCCATCCCAGCAAAGCGCCCAGCTTCTATTACTATAATTTGTATAAACTATCATGTACTTCACTGTATTACTAAAACCATTCGTTATTTTAGTATAAGTATTTAGTTCACCAGCTCTGGCCTGCGCCCTGGTTCCTATATCTTCTGTATCATTGGATAACAGTTCTTCCTGTTGTTCCTCCGTCAAAGCCTCTTCTGACACATCCGTTGTCTCTGATTCTTCCGAGTCGGTAATCAGCTCCTCAGACTCTCCCTCAGACACATCTTCGGTACTTTTTTCTCCCTCTTCCTCCAAAATTGTCTCGGCTTGGTCCGTCACATCAACTTCCGCCGCCAGCGCATTCATTGGTATAGCTGTAAAAATCATTGCCAACGCCAGAAACATCGCTAAAAATTTTTTGCTTCTGTTCATTTTGACTCCTCCTATCTTCTTTCCTATTCTACATTCTCTATGTTCCAACTAATCTAATTACTCTCTCACTCTTCCTGAACATATCCAACCATCAGTATTTTACTGGTGTCAGCTGAATAGTGCGGCGCATCCTTTTCTACTACTGCGTTTGGCCCCACGCTATCAAACTTTGTTTCATATGTAATTCCACCTTGATAAGTTCCATCCGTAAAAAAGTATTTATACCTTACATAAACCATACCAAGATTTTCTTCCGTAAGATTCTCCACTGCCAGTATACCATTCTTGCCTGTTACTTTTATCTTATCTTCCAGCAGATCAGGAGAATCCATTTCAACATAGGCTACCTCTTGAAAATCATATGTGTCAGATTCACTGTACGGCCTTTTGTTTTTCTCCATCACTAGTACGCTGGCTCCTGCTGGAATCGTTGACAATGTAAACTCCGCTGTCTCTGAAGCGTTTACCTTAAAGACAATCTCAGCATACTGGGTATCCTTCCCGGAATTATTCTTTACCAGTATAGCTGTGACGGCAGTCTGAGGTTCATCACTCCCATCCTCCAGAAACGGGCCGCTGTATTTGCCTATCTGTTGAATCTCCAATAAGGTGTCCGGTATGGAATATGGTATCTGAAGCCCGTTCTCTACTTCATTTGATTCCCCGGCTAGTATTGTCTCTGCTTCTGTTATGGCCTCTGTTTGAGTCGTCTCATCCGGCAATGAATCATTTGTATCCGGTTCACTGTAGCCTCCCTGGTCTTCTTCCGATGTCTGAAAACCTGGTATACTTCCAGTTTCCACATCCGTGCTCGGTCCATTATATTCATTTTCAGCTACAATTGTTTTAGAATCTGACGCTTTTTCTGTTTCCTGCTCTTTTGGAGGTGTCCGTAAAAATATAAAAGCAAGAATCCCCAAAATAACCGCTAGAACGATTAGGGCCATTACTAAAAACCTTTTATCTGGTTTTTTGTTTTGTTTTACATTTTTCATGTCATTCTGCCTCGTTACATGTTAAAATTCCTACACTACTGATGTGTATAGTATAACTATACCAAGTCACGCGTCTGTCACAACTTTTTCCATTTTTTCAAATTTTCTTATTTTTGTAAGTACAATACTGTATTTCTTGCTCTTTTAGAAAAAATCTTATTCCATTGCCATAATCATCACTGTAAATCCACAACCATAATCTCTGGTATATTGTTAAACCTTGGCAATGCTTCCCTTCCGGAACCGAGCCCTCTGGTAATAAATAGATCGGTATCTTCCAGACGGTATCTCCCGTAAGTATATTCAGGAAACCATCCAAGCTCTGCGCCATAGATTCCGCCTACAAACGGCAAGACTACCTGTCCACCGTGTATATGCGCAGAAACTACCATATCCGGTTTCCAAAGTTTTGAAGCATTTCCCAGCACAAAGCTTTCCGGGCGGTGGAATAGTAGAATCTGATAATTATCTGTATTTGTAAAATCCTTAAGAAATTCAAATCTTTCTTCATCTCCCAACCCCATTGCTCCCTCTTCTGTCTGAAATGCATAACCATACATTCCGCCAATACGCAGAGTAGAAGATCCAACCTGTATATCCTGATAACTTTTTTCCAGCACAAATCCTCCTGCTTTCTCCAAATGAGAGAGGAAGTCTTTATGCTCTTTCATAAATTCTATTTCCTGATTGCCAAGCGCAAAGCAGACTGGCGCTACACTACTCAACGTCTCTACTAAATTTACTGCTGCAGAGTCATCCTCTGCCTCTGCATCCAGGATATCTCCAACCATTAAAACCAAATCAGGCTTTTGTTCTCTCACTCTTTTTATCAGTTTTTGATTATTTTTTCCGAACTCATGGTTATGTAAGTCAGCCAGAACAACCAGACGAATAGGTTTGGCAATTTTGTAAGAGTCTATCTGGAAATATGTTTCTTTTAGACATGTATAAGAACATATTACAGATGTTATCGTTCCGGTCAAAACCGCCGCTATACATATACCAAGAATACTCCAAGCTTTTTTTGCTATGACTGAACTTCCTCCTTCTGATCGTAAACGGACATATCTGCTAACGTGGACACCTTCATATATGAAAGTCATTTCTGTTATCTGGCTACATAAATAATATCACTGATTGCGCGCTGAGACCCATCTGAAGGTTTATTCAGCACCATCCCATCAAAATAGATCGTGGAGCTTCCGCCGCCGTCCAGTTCATACGCAGTCACTGCTCCGTAGCGCTGCATCAGACGCGCCATTCCAGTGTAAGTCACACCCTCACTGCCATTGCTTCCGCGCCCATCGACCACAATAAAAAGAAAGTGATTCTTGTCCTTTTGTCCGATAGCTGTATAGGGTGCTTTCTCCAGACTTCCCTCCACTTCTATCAAGCTGTTCGGGATCTCACCATTTTTCAAAAGAGTGCAGTCAAACCACCAGGTATCCGTCACCCCTGCATCAATCATCTCCTGTGCACTTCCCAATTCACCGGGCCGGAAAATCACCAGCTCGCCATCCTTTTTCAGCGCACACATCTCTCCAATATCCCTCTCATCCTCATGATACAGAATGCCGTTTCTTATAATAATGGGATTTTCAAATTCACTCCCGCTCTTTCTGGCCCCGGCAGAATCGCCGTTAACCGCAAAAATAGCATTGTTATCATAAGCCAACTGGCTTGTCTTATTTCTCTGATTATAGGAGGCCTCATAGCTGCCGCCAGCCCAGGCGGTGTTGAGGTCCTTTTCCGGATTCTCCGTATAGACATCCGCTACCCAATACACAAGGTTATCCTCAGCATACTTATTAATCTGGATTTCCAAGCCCGTACGGGAGTATTCCCAGTATGTTTGTGATTCATCCACCTCTTTAAGAATCTCTTGTGAGAGCTGGTACATGGGAACATAACCGTACTCTCCTCCATTCATACGGATTTTGCCCCAGGCATTATTTTCTACCTCCTCCATGACCCGGACTGGCTCGTGGAGGTAGAGCGTACCGATGATCTCGCCTTCTGGATTAGGGGATGCGAAGATTTCCGCTTCGGTGTTTGCGTAGTAGACGGGGTATTCTGCCAGTTCTGTGGATTCTGGTGGGGTGGTTTGGTTCGTGTCTGTGGATGGATTTGTATCATCTAAAGTTTCTGATGGTTCTTCGATATTGGATGACTCATTTAGGTGGGAACTTTGGGGGTTATATTTTTGTACCATTTGGATCAGAGTGTAACCGCCGACTAATATTGCTATGAGTAAAATTATAAGTATAATTGTATGTAAAATATTTCGGTTCTTTTCTTTATGATCCATTAACTCACCTCAATTAGTTTCGTTTTCAACAATAATTTTGTCCAGACTATTTATTCCTTGATTCTATAATAAAAGGATTCTTTATTTATCATCAAATATTCAACCATCGTCTAAAAAGTAAGCGCTTACTTGTAATAGCTATATTCAGCGCTTCCAGTAATCATTTGCTAAATCTTTTTCTATCTTCTAGCAGCCAAAGCTATAAATCTACTTTTTATATTTTCCGAGTAATTATGTTTTTTACTTTTTGGCGTATATAATTAAACTCCTTACTTTTTCTAAATAAAATAGCCAGCATAAAATTAGGAATACATATACATATAATTAATTTTATTATAAACGTAATGATACCTTCTCCCGGAGCAATGGAACACGCTCCCCAGGTTAATACCAGCATTCCTGCAGCAATAAATAAATACTTTAAATACTTTTTCAAATATCTAATAGGAGAAATAAATAAACCGTGTTTATATACTGCATATGGATCATACCAAAGATTTGTTAAGGCTCTTGAGACTAGAGTGGCAAATAGAATCCCAAACAAGCCCCATCTCTTTCCAAATAAAATAGACAATAAAATATTAAGAATTCCGGTCACAAGAACCATAAATTTCCCATACTTGTAAAGGCCCATGGTATTTTTATACGTCCATACAGTATTTTGCATTCCTACCGTATAGTAGTTTAATGCTATAATAACTGACAATGAAGGGGGAAGCACATATGAGTCCCCGAAACAAATTTTCACTATATCTCCTGCCAAAATAATAAATGTAACAGCACTCCAGCTATACATCCAAAAATTAAAGAGATTTAAAATATTAAACATTTCAATCTTTCTTTCAATTTTTTCAGTTGCATTTAAATTACCAACACTTGCAGTAATGCCACTAAATATCTGGTTAAGTATAGAGTTTAAGGTATTCGTTAACAATGTATAGTTAGAATTGATACCTGTGGTAGCTAGTCCACTGATTGCTGATATTATAATATTATCTGTACTGTTTACTAAAACTCCACTTAATTTTATTATTATCAAAGCTCTTATATTTTCCAAAAGACCTTTTTTTGTCGTATTATCTAAAGGCTTCGGGGATTTTTTTCGAATATATGGATAACGTTTATCAGCTATCCAAGAAATAATAAAATTGTAAGTTAGCCCAAACAAAATCTGACATAATAAGTATAATAAATAATTCCTGGTATTAAGTAGTATTATAATTTGCGCAACGGTTTGTATAACGGTAACTATATAGCTTGTACCAACAACTATATAATTTTTCTGATCTGCATTTAATATTGAAGTCTTATATGTAAAAAAATATGAAGATGCTGTGTTGAATAAGTAAAGGCAATAAATAACAACAAGACTCTCCTGTATATCAGGTGGGTCAGCAATAAAAAATTTTAAGAATGGGATTAAACATAAGCCAAATACAGCCACAATAATTCCTATACTTCGATAAGCTATAGAATATACATGCATCAATGATGCTAATTTTTCTTCATCCTTATCCGCTAACGGTTTATAAAGTGCATATACAATAGCTGTTCCTATCCCTAATTCCGCTAACGACAGCATAGAAAGAATGTTGGTAAATAAACCATTTACTCCTAAATAGTCTTGTGAAAGGCAACGTACGAATACCATACGACTAACAAACCCCAAAAGCATTTGTACTGCTTGTCCCGTAAAACCTGTAATAATATTTTTTATTGAGTTTGCTGTTCTGGAATCATCTTGCATTTTATCTATCTGCTCCTTAATGCCATCCCCTGTGTAAATGGCAAAATATCAAATACCTCTGAATATATCCCGATACCTTTTGTATCTCCTTGTGAAAAGTCTATCTTACCGGATCTTCTAGTATTTTTCATCAATGCAATGCAGCAATTATGGGAAATATTTTTATATTCTGTGTTATCAAAAATTTCCCCACACTTTTTATAAAAATAAGCAGCCACTGCAGTAATAGAACTATCAATTCTTGAAATTGTACCAAATCTGGAAAAATAATTTCCATCTGTGTTCTGGTACAATTTCATTTTATCCGCAAAATCCTTTATCATAAGACATATATTCTGATATTCAGAATGACCTATATCCAGTTCTTTCCACATATCTAAAATCCCTAACATAAACCAGGCAACGCCTCTTCCCCATCCATAAATTCCCAAAGGGAAATTCAGCTCAATACTAATTGCATGTGCGGGCACTAATGTTTCATTATGTAAGCCTTTTTTATAGTACTCCTTTATTTGATGGATTGCCAGATCCACAGCTTCTGGCCTGTCATAAGTTTTCCCATAAAGCGCAAGAAAGGGACATATAAAACCTATTGTATCTACGAAACGCAACTGAGGGACATATTCTCGGTACTGGACACACCCGTCTTCTTTTGCTTTTCTCTTACAAATCAATTGATACATCCGATCCATTGCAGGACGTACTCTTTTAATATCTGTTGTGCTTCTTAGAATTCCATATGCCAGAATCCCCTGGTCAATCTCCTCCGGTTCCTTTGTCCACATGCCATTTTCATTAATAAAAAGCTTTTCATATTTCTGCACATTATCCGCATTTGCCTCTGTCAAGCCAAGATACAAACCTCCTATCTGCCATGACTGTATCGTATTGCTTTTATAGTTACGTCTCATCATATCTATTAAAACATATCTGTTTTGATCTGTTTTTTTTACAATAGGGGTACGATTAATCCATTTCTCTGCAATCTTCTCAACTGCATTAAACCACTTTTCTGATTCATTCCAACGACCAATTTTGATTCTAGCTACCCATGTTTTTATGTTCATCCAGAGATCTATAGCAAAAACTATATAAGCTATAATTCCTAATACAACTAGAATAATTCTTAACATTTTCTATTTACACCAACTTTCTGACTCCTTCTACAGCTAAAGAAATTCTTTTACAGTATTCTGGTATAGTCGCTTCCAAATGAGAACGAATTTCTTTTTCTCTATCTAGGACCCACTTAAAATGATCTATTAACTCATCACTTCTTGATAAACTTTGAACAGGACATACATAATTCTCTTCTGTCCCAAAAAGATCCCTTGCAATCCCCCGGGCTTTTACTGAATAGCCTACGACCAGGGTTGGTACGCACGATGAATAGGCGGCAATCGTTGCATGAGTCCGCGCTCCCACAAAAAAACGGCAACGCGCAATGAACCCTTTCATTTCCATACAATTATGCTCGTCAAGAATCACTACTCTCCCTGTGTCCTTGTATCTTTCATAAAGAATGTTAAGAGGTTTCCTATCGTCATTATATTGCCAACACACATGAGGGATTAAAGTGACTCCCATTTTTGTGTTATCTAAAATGTAATCAATCAGTTGAAAATAATTTTCGAGTGTTATACCCTTCGTCTTTTCTTTTTTTATTATTAGAGGGCTTATATTAATACCAACCATATTATTTTCTATAAAATTCTTGGGCAACGGCAAATTTATTCTATCTAAAAAGAATGCTGGGTCCGGACATAGTATCGTATTACTATTCACATCTTTCAGTGCGTGATACGTAATTGACTCTCTTGCAACAATCAATTGATATTTTCTTAGATCCTCTGCCATCTCCCTATCTATCGCAGTTGGTTCCACCGAACATCCCCATAATACAAGCTTAGCGTTTTGTTTATATATGTATTTATTCATAAAGTAGATATGCTTTGGAACTCCATAGCAATAGTTGTCTCCCCCTATGGAAAGCGCAACTGATCCTTTAGCTAAGGAAAATATTTTTCTATATGCAACTCTATCATATGATTCCATATCTTTAAATACATAACGCTTAATAACAGCCATGAAATATCCTAAAGATGCTTTTTTGATAGGTTCTGTCTGTTTACATATTTTGCATATCTTATCAATTTCCCATTGTTCATCTTCCTCAACAGATGATGAGAAAAGATACTTTTCATCGAAAAAATTTAATATTTTCAAGGTTCCACGAATAATCGCCTCGCATCCATGATTGCCACTCCCACCATGAGGATACATTATCAATCTTCCCATTTGTATGTCCTCCATGCAAATACTTTATTTGATAAACCCAGTCCTTCTCTTCAGCATTTGTTTCATCTCTTCCTTTTTCTTTTTATCAATATTTCCTATTCTATAACTTTCATCAAATATATTACTTTTGCCAAATAATATTTTTTTCTCTTCCAGAAAATCATCATAACTTTTAACAATCTTAGCCAGATTGCCAACAAATTCAGTTATTACTATTTTAATTGCCAATATGATTACTTTTCACATAATATAGTCTTATATAAACAATAAGAATGAAAATATATCTTCTTTTCATCAACCATATTACTTTAGAAGAATAAGCTCCACATTTATATTTCGCCAGTGCATTTATTGTTAAACTATCCCCTAATACTTTCTTTATTTCAGAATACTTTTTTTTCACTATTCCCCAATAAAGAACCTGATTATATGCCACATCTAGAATACGATCGCTTAAATAGTTTTCTGCTTCCAGCGATAACATTTGCCTTTCCTGTAAAAACCTAAAAATTATTTTGTTAATTCTTTTTTCGTTTTCAAAAGCGTCATCTCTAAATACACTGGATAAAGATTTCTCATTTTGCTTTATGTAGAAATAATTTGTGTTGTCAGTGTAGGATATCTTCTCTATATGACTTAAATACTGAAAATTAAACAACAGATCTTCCCCATAAGAAGTTGTAACATCAAACAAAATATGATTACTTTTAATAACGGTTGTTTTATATATTTTATTGCAAGGACCATACAAAAGATAAGACTTATTTAGCTCTAAAAACTCCTCAATATAGTTCTTATTTAATTTTATTTCTTTAAATCTGCTTTTTAGATCTGCTGCATGCTTTCCTTTTACTTCCACACCACATATAGATAAATCACTTTTTTTGAAAACCAAATCTCGATAAAGTTCTTCAATATAATTATTCTTTATTGTATCATCGCTATCTACAAAACAGATATATTGTCCTTTACAAATCTGTATCCCCAAGTTTCTGGCGTTTGATACACCACCATTTGAAATATGACATACTTTAATCCTGGAGTCCTGCTTTTCATACAATTCGCAAATCCCACCACTTTTATCTGTGGACCCATCATTTATTATAATAATTTCTATATTACTGTATGTTTGCATAATTACGGAATCCAGACACTTTTCCAAATATTTTTCCGAGTTATACACCGGAATAATTATACTAATTAATTCACTCATCAAATATTTTAATTACCTCCTTCATACGGTTCTCCAATTTAAAATAGGATGCCCGCATAATCGCCTCCTTCTTAAAGCTAATTAATATTTCAGGATTATTGATAACATATTTCAAAGTTCTAAGTAACGCATGTATATTATTATCACATATAATTCCACATTGTTTGTCTCCAAACAATTCCCTCATACCAGCACATTCTGTAGTAATTACCGGAAGTCCTAATATAATAGCCTCTGTAGCCACAGTACTGAATCCTTCTGCTCTTGAAGAACAAATAAAGGCATCCGCCTTTTTCATAAACTTATAAGGGTTATCTTGAAAGCCTAGCAGTTTAACATTTTGCTCTAAATCATTCTCCTGAATGTAATCTTCCATTCTCTGCTGTTCTTGTCCTTTTCCCAAAATCCAGATTTCAAACCTATCGTGTGTTTTCCTAAGTTCCAGAGCAATCTCCAACAGTCTGTCATACCCCTTTTGTTTTTCCAGACGTCCAACTGTTACAAATAATATATTTCCTTTTTTAGGGTTCCATTTGCATGCATCCTTAGATCTTTCTAATATTTCACTATCATCTACAGGATTATATTGTATATGTGCCTTTAGACTGCTTCCATACTTTTTAACAAAGGATTCTTTTACACTGCATGAAACACACTCAATTTTATCATATCTATCATAACATCCCCTTTCCTCCTCACTGTTTTTAAAAGCAATTGAAGTCCAAGGGTTAGCCTCTAAATCAATATGAATCCACGCTACTTTCTTACTATATTGATTGCTGGAGCCTGCAACGATCCGTGTTGCATATCCTTCAATAAATGCTACTTCTACATCATACTTTCCTCTAATCATAAGCTTATAGAAACAACTTGATGAACCCATCTTATAAATCCAATTAATCCATCTATTACGCATTTTCAGAAGTATTTTCGATAACAACTTTTTTTCTTCCACATTGCTATAAATATAACAATAATGAAAGTTTGAATAATATATCTTTTTATCTATCTTTTCCTCATGTAAAGAATAGACCGTTACATCATAAAACTCTGTTGGCAGATGATTCATTAGTGTCTGGAAAACCTTTTCAGCCCCTCCACCATACAAACCGTTTACAATAAAAAGTATTTTTTTCTTAGGCATCCAATAAGTCCTCTATTTCCCTCATTCTTTTCTCAATTGAAAAATCTTTTGCCCTGTTTTGGGCACCTATCTTATATTTTTGTATTAATTCAGGTTTTCTTATAATTGCTTCAAGGGCATCCCGAATCCCCTCTTTCGTGTTAGGCACTATCATTCCACAGTTACTTTCTCCGAATAGATCTCTCATGCCTGCACACTCAGTTGTGATGACAGGTGTATCTAAAATCAGAGCCTCTGTCGCAACTGTGCTGAAGCCCTCGGCTCTTGAAGAACAAACAAATATATCTGCCCTCTTCATAAAACAATATGGATTGCTCTGAAAGCCCAAAACTTTCACATATGTCTCAAGCTTATTATCAATAATATATTTCTCTAACTCTTTTCTCTCAGATCCTTTGCCCAAAATCCATAGTTCTAATTCACATTGCTGATCTCTCACTAAATCCCGAATTGCTTCCAGTAATCGATCATATCCCTTTTCTTTCTCTAATCGGCCGCACGTAATCAATCTGGGAGATAAATTGTATTGATAATCACAAGCTTGCTTTGCCATTTTATTAATCTCTTTAGAATCAACAGGATTGTACTGTACTTCTACTGTATATTCATTCCCAAATTTATTTTTAAATGCATCTGACACTTGTTTGGAAACCGTAAATATATTATGGTAAGTACGATATGCTTGTTTTTGTTCATCCATAGAGGCATAAACTCTGTCTGCATGTGGATTACAGATCATATCAGTATGCACCCACGCATACTTTTTTGAACTTTGATTTGGAGAGGCTGCAATCAATTTTGTCGCAAATCCTTCAATAAACGCAATTTCCACATCGTATATTTCTTTAATAAATTTAGCATATACCGTCTTGATATCTTTCGAATAAATTCTTCTATAATTCAACTTATATCTTAGTTTCGAAAATCCATCACTTAATAAATTGTAATCAGGCAGCATTGAAATAATCCGGGAGTATTTTTTTATATCTTCTAAAAAAAAACCTGACTCTACGACCGTCAAAACGGTTATCTCATACTTTTCGTGATCTAGATTTCTTACGATAGTAGTAAGAATCTTCTCCGCTCCTCCCCCTGCTAAACTTTCAACAGCAAATAGTATCTTTTTTTTCATCGCATGAACCTCTCTCGAAAATGATTCATCCTATCCGGCCCAATGGTTTTTACAGCTATTTTTTTTATGTTCTTTTTTAGCTTTGTTCCCCACGGCATCCATGATACAAAAAAATGATGAACACAAAAGCTGTTTTCTGTAATTTTATAGTAGCAATTTATGTAATCGTATGGAGAAAAATACTCCTGTGGAAAAACGGTTATCCCACCTCTCAGAACCTGCATTTGATTATCACACTTTAATCCTTGCTTCTTTAGCATTTCCGTTAATTTTTTTACATTTGTTTCCGTATTTATGTTTCCATCTTCATCTATGAAACGCAAACCTTTATAAATATCGGCAAATTCTTTAAATAAGGGATGCTCCTTTACCGCCCCCATCAAACTGGTAGCCACAAAATTTTTCTCCTCAAAACCCAGAATGCATTCATGTTCTAAAAGAGGTTCAAAATCTTTTAACACTTCTACATCTGTATCCATATAGATTCCACCAAATTTTAGTAATCCTTGTATCCGCGCAACATCACTTACAAAAGCATATTTTTTAGCTGCATACGCTTCTTTTGAATATGGAATCGCAGCAAATTCAAAATTATCTTCATTCCATTCTATAAACTGATAACCAGGTAGTTTTTCTTTCCAGGATTGTATGCATTTTTTTACATTATCAGGCTTTTCTTTTCCCCCAAACCAACAATAGTGAATAATCTTTGGTATCACTTTATCTTGCATGCTACTCCTCCATTAACCTGTACAATTTTTCTATCTCCTTAGAATTTGTATAATCTTCTCTTTTTGTATTTTCAACAAATACTTTTTGTTTATCTTTATTTAATATAAATTCAGCTAGTTTCTCCGCGCATTGTTCTAAATCCATTGGTACGATCAGACCATCATATCCATCCTTTAATTGACTGTTAGCGGTTGAAAAATCAGTAATTACAACTGGTTTATTTAGAATCTGTGCCTCTCTTACAGTAACCGCTTTACCTTCATATCTTGACGGTTGAACATAAATATCACATTTTTTTATATAAGGATAAGGGTTTTCCTTTTTTCCAAGAACGAAAACGGTTTCTTCCATCTCCGTTTCTTTAATACTCTCTCTTATTATCTTTTCATCGGTACCAAAACCAATTAGTATCCACTTAATTTGAATGCCTTTTTTCGTTATTCTCTTTGCAATCTTAGGCACATTATCAAAATTTTTAGCTTCGCAGAACCTTCCAACAGAGCATAAAATCACTTCTCCATCATTCCTCTCAGGCATATCAATCACTTCCTGAACAGCCTGATTTATAATAAAATTTGCTGATAAAATATTCTCAATACAATTGCTTTTATTTTTCAGTTGGGGATAAAACTTATCAAAAACCACTTTACATTCTTCTGACACATTAACAATTTTATCAATTTGAGCATATGTCTTTAAATCTAATTGTTTAATGGGTTTTTGAATCATATAATCCGTATGAATCCAACCTGCTTTACACTTTGCATTTATTTTTTTTCCCAGCACATCATGGATTCCAATAAAGTTAATTGCCAAATCATATTTTCCTTCAATATTCGGCAAAAATGGAGTTATATATTTCGAAATCACCTGCATTTGAGGCCACACAGGCATTTCTTGTTTTTTTATTTTACTCCGAAACGTTATTTCTGTCTTGGCTAAAAGTCTCAACACACCATAAAACCATAATTTACTTTTTAGTATGTCTTTAATCGGCCTGTCAAAAGTCGTATATTTATCTACAAGGGGTAACAGTTCCACATCTTCCGGAATGTAGTGTAAAAATTCTCCTTCATGTCTATATAGAAAAAGATCGACAGTATACTCTCGGTAATCGATACTGTTTAACAAACCTATTAAACTTCTCTCCGCTCCACCGATAAACATTGCCGACATTGTTATCAAAATTTTCTTCATAAATACTCCTTAATTCCAGAACGTCAGATAACGGCTTGTATAGTTCTGACCCAAACTAATCGCCATCTCATACCAATAATATAAACCATACAAACTAAGGCACATTATATAAATAATTTTCGTATTTCTCTCATCAAACAAGTACTTAACACACCATATTATTAAAAGAATCATATACAGGGAGAAATACATATTAAATCTGGCATATATCCAGTAGCGTGTAGCCAGAAGAATTGCGAAAAAATTGATAATAGACATATTTACAATTATATTGTAATATTTCTCTTTCCCTTCCAACATATCACGTCCGAAATAAGCCATAATCAAAGGAACTGCCATAACAGCCACTCTCACAAAATTAGCTCCTGCTCCTGTACTGGTAAGTAAATTCTCATAATCACTATACTGTGATTCCTGAAGAATATTTGCTATCAGTGGACCACTTACAGGATATGTGATGAACAAAATCATACCGGTAAGAATCAGAAGCTTTGTTACTCTTCCCCATGCAGGACAATTAACAATAAAGTACAATGGTATAAAAATCAACGCGCTGCCATGCATAGTTGAAACAATTATAACCAATGGAAGATACAAATACCACTTCTTCTGCTTAATCCATGGAAATGCACAAAAAAGAATCGCTGAAACCAAATACTGCCTTATTCCATTCATTGTTACCAGATAACATCCCGTGGTAATAAACAAAAATATGGCAAGATCTATCATTTCTGTATTTCTATAAAAGCTAATAAATATCAAAGTTAGCGTAATCATTGACAATATAAAAATATAAACCTGAGAATTATCACTGATAAAAGTCTTTATCAGCATAGCAAGCGCGTAAAACCCTTTGTCCTTGCTTTCCCCATGTTTGATAAATTCCCAAACGCCTCTCAAAGTATCCGGGTACTCCTCAAAACCTGCCACATACGCTGGAGTGTCCCCTATACCGCTTCTCAAACCAGCCACTAAAATTAAGATCAGGCAGGCCAAAGACGCATAGACTACATTATTCTTATACTTTAATTTTCCATTTGTATACACTGGCCTGGCTGTCTGCCTTGCGATAAGCCCTAAAATATATGTTGATAATAGCGTAAGCCACCATACTGTCATAATTTATAACCGCCTTATTCTCTGCTCTTTAATTTAATGTAGCACGTCAATGCCCATCCAAAAGGCACTGCTAAGATTGTCATAAGCTTTTTCGGTGATTCTTTAACAAATCTCTTATTCTTTCCTATCATACTGCTAGAGACATAGTGAACACAAGTCATAAATTTTCTTTTTAAAGTCTTATCATACTTCATATCCACTTTGCGTATAAATGCAAAGCCGTTAGGATTTCGCATATACTGCTTCAACATATTTTTGCTTGATCCATCCGCCTGGTACTCTACATAACACAATACCTTATCTAAGGTCAATAATTCATAATCCTGATCGCAAAGTAAATATTTATAGCCTAAGGATACATACTTTTCTCCTTTAAAGACTGGGTACGGGGGATATTTTTTCATTACTTCTGTGCGATATACCAACTTTTTATCTCCCGCTCCTCCTCTGGAATAGTATCCGCTTAGAGTCGTCTTTTCCATTCCGTCTGGGAATCCCTTACCAATTATTTCTCCTCCAAAGTCCGCATCTAATCCGATGATTCCAGCCAGTTTATCGCTGCCTTTTTCATTCCAGCACTTTAAAATGCTTTCCACCGCATCATCAGCCATAAAGTCATCTGAATCAATACACACATTTAGCTCTGTGTCAATTAACTCATATGCCCGGTTATGAGCTGTATGCATCCCACCATTCTTTTTGTAGTTATAAACAATATCAAATCCATTTTGTTCATTTCTCCAAGTGTCAACCAATATTCTTGTATTATCGGATGAACCATCATCTATAATCAGCCATTTAAAATCCTGACAGCTCTGACGCACCAAACTATTGTAAAGTCTGGGGAGAGTATGTGCTCTATTATATGTAGGGGTAAAGACAGTAAGCTTTACATTATTTCTATTCGACTTTTTCATAAAACGTCTCCAGCCATATAGCATTATCGTTTATATCATAACCATTCTTTGCTATTAGATCATAGGTATCTTCTTTTTTGTATCCCTTTGTGCTTCGCAATATATCCTCAGCCCAGCTATCAGCACTACTTTTTAAATCCAAGTACTCTAACAGAGAAGTCACTTTTGCTTCTTTAGGTACAACGTCTTTGCTTGTATAGCACCTTACACCTGCTGCTTGTGCCTCAATTAATACAATACCAAGGCCTTCAAATAAGGAAGGAAAGACGAAAGCATCTAAGCATTGCATAATTCTATCTATATCTGAACGCACTCCCAAAAACTTTATATGATTCCTAATGCCTTTTCTTACAGCTTCTTTTTCTACCTCTTCTTTTAATTCCCCATCACCAATCAAAATCAAGATAGATTCCGGCCTTCTTTTTAATATAGCTTGAAAAATCTCCAACAGAAACTTATGATTTTTCTGGGAATAAAACCTGCCCACATGTCCAATTACAAACTTTTTTTCTATACCAAGCTCTATTCTCAGTTCTTTTTCTATTTTGGGGGAGTACCGAAATCTCTCCGCATCAATCGCATTATTCATCTGCACAAACCTATCCCTGTTCTCACTGCCAAAGAGCCAGTCTCCGGATTCCTCACCACAGACAAACATGTGCGTAATATAGGGCATCATTCTGCGCTTAAAGTAGTTCCGCATGACCATCTTCAGATCCCAACCGTGGGGGGCATTGTGTGCATGGCAGATTCTGACAGGAACCCCCTGCGCTTTGGCTTCACGGAATGCAAAATACCCCAGCTCCGACATGTGCGAGTGGATAATCCGGTACTCCCTGTGTTGTGTGAAGAATTCTCTCAGCATCTTCTTGTATTTTCCAAAATTCTGAGGATAGATGGGAATCATCCGGTATATTCTTCCGCCCATGGCTTCGATCTCATCTTCATAGGCGCCGCGTTCCTCACGGTGTACCAGAAAATCAAATTGGATCTTGCTTTTATCCAGCCTACGATAATAATTCATTACCATAGTTTCGGCGCCACCTCGATTCATGATCGTAAACATATTCAGTACACGTATTGGTTCCATTTGATCTCTCCTGTTCTCCACATTATTTAAGTGCCAACGTCCGCCAACTTGTCTACTGTCTAGGCTTTACTTGGATTTTGCACGAATCTCTAACAGATTGAGGAATACATAATAAATCCCGGGACAATAGGTGCATATATACAGATACATTTTTTGAGTAATTTTTACTTTTTCATGTTTCATTAATCTGAGCACTATCATTTTTCTATATTTTCTGAAGGATACTTTTGTGTCCCTTTCATATGCTGTACCTCTCGAATTGTACAAATTACTCAATAATATTTTTGCATTGATCACGATCATCTCTCCCACGGCATCCTGACACACTTTTTCCATATACGTCAACATGATCATATAAGAATCCACTAAGTTCATATTCCACTGCGAATAATGTCTGTGAGTAATCGACTCGGCATGCTGCACCCAATTATATACTTGACAATGTACCTTAATAATTTTCTGTATTTTGGAACAAAACTGGCTGATAATTACTCCATCCTCTGAAGACGTGTATAAGAATCGTTGTTCTCCTATCATTGTTTTTTTATAAAGTTTATTCCATATGCTTATCCATTGCCAAATTCCATTCTTATTTGCAAACATGTTTAGATAAAACTGCTCTAGTGTTAATTGATATATTTCTAATTTTTCTTTTTCTATAAGCTCCTTCTTTATCTCACTATTTGAATAAACTTTTTTAGCATCTCCCATTACTAGATCTGCATTATATTTGTTTGCATTCTCATACAATATCTCATACATTTGGTGATGGATCACATCATCACTGTCTACAAATCCAATAAATTCGCCTTTAACAATATCTAATCCTGCATTTCTTGCTATAGCATGACCTGCATTCTCCTGACTGATAACCACTATCCTGTGATCTATTTCCTCATAATGCCTACAGATATTTTCACTGGAATCTGTACTTCCGTCGTTAACCAGAATAATCTCTATTTCCTGCAAAGTCTGACTGCGAATACTTTCTATACACTTTTCGAGGTATTTCTCACTATTATATACTAAAACAATAATAGAAACTTTAATCATCGTTTTTCACCCTAATCCATTTAATTAAAATATAGCTTTGCTCCTTTTACCCAATCAAC
Organism: Ruminococcus sp. 8Y-12; assembly: GCF_058119865.1. NCBI lineage: Bacteria > Bacillati > Bacillota > Clostridia > Eubacteriales > Oscillospiraceae > Ruminococcus > Ruminococcus sp. 8Y-12. The sequence continues at coordinate 4,356,222 of NZ_CM176623.1, forward strand.
TTTTTTACACATATCAGCAAAGCATATACTCCGATGGTAATTCCATACTTAGCAAACCCATAAAAAAGTTTCCAGTGAACGGAAAAATATTTAAGTGAAAACTGTTTATACGCTTCTCTGTATCGAGGGCACCTTATGATTTCCTTTAATTTATGATATTTCTCCCAAAATCCTTCCCTGGATTCCAAAAGATTCAATCCCTGCCCAAGTACGCTGAGACAAATCCTGTTATTTAAGGCCACCCTATACTCATCTGGCAGTTTTTTTTCACTGATATATAACTCCATCCGATTAAACAGACGGAGCCATTGTGTGAATAGCCCCTCTTTATATTGAGATGTAATAGAGGATACATTATTTTTTCTGTAATGATAGAAATACTCCTGCATATATGTAACTTTTTTTGCATAATAGAAAGTTTCCAGATTAAACATTCCATCTTCATAAGTGCCGATTTCCCGAATGTCTATAAAACTAATTTGATGATCTTGCAATAGTTGTCTTTTATACAATTTTCCCCATACCGGACACAGCGCATCTGCATTCTCCACGTATTTCAATTCTTCCTTCAATAAACCTATGAATCGCCTGTGTAATTTTTGCCTCACCTGCTCTTCATCATAACAAAAATAAGTTTCTTCAAAAATCTTCTTCGGCTGGGAAGAATCTGCAAATTCTCTCACATAAGACCACATCACTACATCTGCGTCTGTCTTTTTTATTTCCTTCATTGCCTTTTCACAGCTATGTTCATCAATCCAGTCATCTGCATCTACAAACATGACATAATCGCCGATTGCTTTTGAAAGTCCACAGTTTCTGGATAAGGAAACTCCTTCATTGCACTTCTGTATCACGATGATCCTCTTGTCTTTTACTGCATATCTTCTTAAAATATCTACACTATGATCTTCTGAACCACCATCTATACAGATTATCTCTATATTAGAATATGTCTGTGCAATAAGACTGTCCAGACACTTTTCGATATACAACTGCGCATTATAAACAGGTACGATAATAGATATCTTCATCTTTCCTCCGCTCTGCACATTCTCAGCTATAGTATTTTTCCAGCATTCGCACAGTCTGATTAATACTGCATCTTTCCAGTCGTTCTTTAGAAACTTCTGCTTCTAGTCTTAATACAAGTATCTGCAGAATTTTCTCAGCCCACTCTTTTGCCGACTTATCCAAACTAATAAAATGACATAAGCCACAGTCCACATCTCTAGTAATCCTGTCTGAGCAAAAACACTTCAATTCTGCTGCCTGAGCTTCTATCGTAACCAATGCAAATCCTTCAAAAAGCGATGGAAGTAAAAATCCCTCATGACACTTCATAATTTCAGGCACATCCTTTCTATTCCCTAAAAAATGAATGTGATCCTGCATATTTTCTTTTTGGGCACGTTCCTCAATTTTGTTTCTCAAATCACCATTTCCAATCCAGGAAAATTGAATTCTAGGTTCCAGATGAACCATTTCTTTTACAATCTCATACAAAAATATCGGATTCTTTTGCTCATTAAATCTTCCCACTGTCATCAGATAGATTCCATCTCTCTCCGGTATATTCAGCTCTTTTCGATATTTTTCTCTATCTACTTTGCAATCTTGAAATCGCTCCAGATCAATTCCATTATAGAGTACATGACATTTATTGCTGTTTCTCCACCTTTTCCCATATAAATAGTCATTTGCTTCCTCTGCACACCCCAGCATTATCGTTGCATTATGCCAAATAAGGGATTTCATAACGAAACGATAACAACTCACTAATACTTTTTTTAAAGAATTTACTGCATATTGACTTTTTGAATTGTGTGAATGACAGATCCGTACCTTTATCCCTGTCCGTTTTGCCGCCAACAAATTCACTGCATTAAGCAAGTCCATGTTTCCATGAACAACATCGTAAGGACCTGTTTCCTTTAAAATCTGTTTTAGTTTTTTATAATGTAGTCGGATCTTTCCAAGGCTTCCTAAATCACAGGTGCGGTAAATATGTACGCCAAGAGCTTCTGCCTCATCCTCTCGAAATTGTCTTGAATTACCATCATCATCCAGCGCTAGAATAAAAGTAATGTCATACTTTCTTCGATCTAGTTTTTTTACCACATTCAACACAAACCCTTCTGTTCCCCCAGCAGCCAATCCATGCAAAATGTATGCTATCTTTCTCATTTGCATTACTCCATTCTTTTGCTAATTTCTCTCCTGTCTACGTCTGAACCAATCATACAAACCTTCCACATAAATAGCCAGAAATACAAATCCTTTTTCTTTTATCTCAATTTTTGAATTTTTTATAAGCAGTCCTTTTCTTCTCTTTAACTGTCTTGACATTTCTTTTGCATCCTGCCGATATTCCTCATATTTCTTTGCTTCATACCGTATATTCAGTGCAGTGCGGAACCACTTCCGCAAACCATAATCTTTCATTTCAGGCGCATTATCTGCTAAATAGGTATACATATACCAGTATATTTCACCAATTTCAATTCTGGACTGATCAAACTTCTTATGGGAAAAAGATACTGGATTTTGCCTCCAGTAATAAAACCTTTGCTCACATCCTACAATCCTCTGAGCCCGGTGAAAAACCTGACAGTTGAGTTGACCATCTTCAATTCGTCCTGGTTGAAATTGTACTCCCTTGCAGATCTCCCTTTTATACATCTTTCCCCATACCGATAGGTACTGCCAGTCAATTTCACTTCTTGCAAATAGTTTATCATACATTTCATCTTTTTGATAGATACGCCACAAAAGACTCTCTCCCTGCTGTACAATATCTAAACTGGCTTTATCCTTTGTTGCTAAACATTTTACAATGTCCGCATCATATTTAACTGCTGCTTTCATCCACTGATCAAACATATCCTTTGCCAGACAGTCATCACTATCCACAAATGTAATATATTCTCCTCTAGCTTTTTCTAAGCCCGCATTTCGTGCCGCTGATATTCCTCTATTTTCCTGATGAATCACCTTAAACCTTGAATCCTCTGCCACATATCTATCGCAAATTATTCCGCTCCCATCCTTACTTCCATCATCCACAAGAATAACTTCAAAATCTCTATATTTTTGACTTATAATACTCTCAATACACTCTCCTATGTACTTTTCTGCATTATATATCGAAATAATTACTGATATTTTAGGCATCATTTATTCTCCCACGTTAAATTTTTTCCACTTTTACTCACTCTGATACGAATTTTTATTTATCATCTCAATCTCATCATAGTCTCTTCTACCACGAATCTCTTATCAAACTCTTTCGCTACTTTCTTCCGGGAAAACTCGCCCATTTTCTGTTTTTCTTGATAGGGCATCAAGAGAAATTTTTCCAGCATTCCCCTCAAATGCTCCGCATGTTTTGGTTTGATTAGAAATCCATTTTTGCCATCTTCGATGGCTTCTCTGCACCCAGCCACGTCACTGGCAATCAGAGGTCTTCCCATGGCCCCTGCTTCCAGAAGTGTATTCGCCATACCTTCATGGTAAGAAGGGAGGACAAAACAATGACTATTGCCAATAAAAGGCCGCACATCCTCCTGATATCCACAATATCGGATCACACCCTTTTTTTCCAGTTTTTCTACTAATTCTCTATAATTATCCTCATAGGGACCTACCACATCCAGCTCCGCCTGAGGGTATATGCTCTTTAATTTTTCGAAGGCGCTAAATAATTCGTCCACACCTTTTTCTTTCATCACTCGGCCGATAAATAGAAACCTCGTTTTTTCCTTTTCCTCCGGGTATGCAGTGAAACGATAATCTTCCAGATTTACTCCTGCTCCGTTTAATCTAAAGGTCTGTTCTTCTTTGACAATTTTATACTTTAAGAAGGTTTGTCTGTTTTCTTCATTTTCAAAAAATACGACACTGGCTTTCCTACATGCTAATCGATACATGAGAGTGACTATCTTGCGCATCATGCCATCCTGCAAAAAGGCTGTTCCTAATCCAGTGATATTGACCACATAAGGCGTTCCAGTCAGCCATGCCGCCATGCCGCCGTATATATTAGGCTTGATGGTATAAGTAATTACCTGATCCGGACGAACCTTTCTCATCATGTTCCAGTACCGTAGAAAAAGTTTTCCGTCTTTCACCGGATTCATACCTCTTCGGTCTACACAGGTATTGAAAAACTGACATCCTTTTTCTTTGAACCGTTCCACATAGTTTCCTTCCCCATAGGGAAGAGACAGATAGACCTCGCCCCCTTCCTTTTGCAACTCTTGGATTAATTCTTTGCGAAACTTATATAATCCGATATCCAGATTTGCCAGTATTAAGATCTTCTTTCTCATGTCTCTTCCTCCGATGTAACTTACTGTTTATCCGTTGAAACTCTTTGCAGAATTTCATTTAAACTATATTTTTTTCGCCGGAACTCCTGCGTATACCCCTGAGTCTGTAAGATCCTTCACCACTACAGATCCTGCTCCCACTGTTATCTGACTGCTGACTGTGATATTGTTCTTGAGCACTGCCCCAGCTCCGATATGGCACATCTCACCTATTTTCACAGTCCCAGCCACCACTGCCCCAGGAGAAATATGGGTATACTCCCTAATCCGACAGTCATGTTCAACAATAGCTCCTGTGTTGATAATGCAATGCTGTTCGACTTTCGCGTCTGCATTTATAACAGCTCCCGCCATCACCACTGTACCTGCCCCTACGCATACACCTTTTCCCAGTACCGCTGCCGGATGTACCAAAGTCGCAAATTGAAGCTTTCTATATCTCTGGGCAATTTTCCTGCGAATGGCATTATCCCCTATCGCAATCACAAACTCACACGTCTGCCAATCCTTCTCTGTGTTCCGCTCTTCAGCAAGACGCACCTCCCCCAACACCGGATACCCAAAATGCTCCTCAATATCCGCATTGTCATCCAAAAACCCCTTCACCTTATACCCACACTTCTCCGCCAGATCCGCCACCACTTTCCCATGGCCGCTGGCGCCTATTATAATCAATTCAATTTCCATCCAGACTGTCCTCATTTATTAACCAATAGCAATGCATCCCCAATTTGTTCGGTGCTATAAAGTCCGTGTTTTTGTCGTCTCCCACCCAGGCCGTGTTACGGCAGGGGACATCCAGTCTCCGCTTCATAATCAGGTAGGCCAGATCGTTGGGTCTTCGAAATGCCTTCACATCTCCGTTTCCGGCTAGCTCGTCTGTGATCAGAATCTCATCTACCAGTGAGCGCAACCCCAGGCTGTCGATCTTTCCATTCTGCACTTTAGGATCGCCGTCTGTGATAATTCCTATGACTTTTTTCTGCATGTGCAGCTCCCTGAAAACTTCTTCCACTCCGTCGTAGAGCCGGATCGCCGGCTTGTGATCGCGGATGGCATTTAAACACTTGTCCCGCAGCTCATCCGTATAGATTCCCTCCTCGTGGAGAACGGTCTCCACCGGAAGCTGGCCCTTTTCGAATGCTACACACATCTTGTTGAACGCATTCTTAACCTGGGGGAGCAACTCTGCCACCGCGTGATAGCCGCTGCGCAGATACTCCTTTTTGGAGTACAGGGTGTCGTCTAAGTCAAACAGATAGGCGTCCACTCCGTTGTCCATGTGGAGCAGTTCCTTTAAATCGTGGATCTCATAGAGCCTTCCGGTGTCTTTGTTCAGACACACGCTCTGCTCAAAACGGCTGAACACCACATCATTGTCCGCCGCATTTTCCCGGTAAGAAAGCGGGTTTCCCAAAAGTAAGTCTATCACTGCTCTGGGCGTGTCCGCGCCGGCCCGGATGGTCACCGGAGCTGCCTCGTCAAATCTGGGCTCCAGGCGTATGTAATAGTTTACTCCCGTCTTCTCCTGCTTTGTGAGCTTGATGGTGAGAGGTCCGCAGGGCTTAAAGGCCTCAAGTATTCTCTTGGTTTCCTCAATCATCTCCTGATCGTGCACTACTCTGAACTTTGAAACCTCGTTGTTGTTTGCCTCCTCCATGGCCCTTGGGGTGATGTAGACCGGGTTTCCGTCCATATCACAGAAGGTGTCGATGACATAGACCTTTCCCTCCACATAAGGACGTAACAGATAGTTGCTGCATTTGGATGTACAGTAACGCGCGTCATCCTGGCTGTGGGCTAACATCGTCTGTTGGATATTGTCGTTCTCATCCAGCACTTCCACCAGGCACGGATATCCGCTGTCATAATGCTCCAGATTGTCAACCGCCTCGGTATACCGGACTTTGCAGCTGCCGAAAAATTTTCTCGTCCATTTCTTGTTGCTGCAAAGGTTTACAATCTCCTCCCTGCTGACCAAGACCTTGGTTCCTATTTTGTCAAATTCCTGGTGATAGTGGGAGAACAGCAGAAGCTCTCTCTCCTGAAAAGGGATTACCATATCAATCTTCTCTTTTTTGCACAAACTCAGTATCTCCCGAATATACTCAGGATTGTCCAGCTCTGAGGTCTTCAGTACCTTATGACAGTAGAGCAGCCCCGGATCTGTCTCTGTGCTGGAAGAACCGTAAATCTGAAGACCCACGCCCAGATTGTCCGCTGCATACAGAAAGGTCTGTATCAGCTCTACTCTTTTTCCCACACTGGAAAAAAGGATGTTTATTCTCTTTCGTTGGCTGGTAAAGCTTCCCCGCTGCCGCTTTGTCCCCTGAAATACCTCCACAGTGGCTGAGGTGTAGGCGCTGATCCCCACCCTCGCCAGTACCTTTACAAGAGTTAGAAAAAAAATCTTCAGATCCATCAAAAAGCTGATGTTCTCCACATACTCCAGGTCGTACTCAAACTTCTCCTCCCAGCTTATGGCATTGCGCCCATTTACCTGGGCCCATCCGGTCAGCCCGGGCAGGACTTCGTGCCGCCGTCTCTGCCTGGCGCTGTATAGGTTAATATAGCGCTCCAGAAGCGGCCTGGGACCGATAAAGCTCATATGGCCAAACAAAATATTAAAGAATTCCGGTATCTCATCCAGGCTTGAAGAACGAAGAAATTTACCGAATTTCGTAAGCCTCTCCCCGTCCGGCAACAGATTGCCGCTGCTGTCTTTTTCGTCTGTCATAGTCCTGAATTTATACAACATAAATATCCTGCCGCGGTAACCCGGACGTTCCTGCTTAAATATCACAGGGCTGCCCAACTTGACTCTGACCAGTATCCCCACAACCAGGTAAATTGGACTGCATATAATTATTAAAAGGAGAGAAAAAATAATATCCAGTATTCTCTTCACATATCTCTGATACATTGGGCTGTCTCCTCTTTCCTTTTCTCTTTTTACGTGTCCTATTTAAACAGACCTCTTATGATCCCCACAATCTTCTCCATATCTTCCCCCGTATTCTTAATATCACTGGGCAGGCATACGCCTCTCTCGAAGATGTCTTCCGAAACCGGCCTGTCCTCCCCGGTACGATGGGAGTAAAATTTACATTCCGCAAAAACCGGCTGCATATGCATGGGTTTCCACACGGGCCTGCACTCAATATTCTCCTCCTCCAAAGCTTTCATCACATCCAGCGGTTTCACTTTGGACTCCGGCGCTATGGTCATGCATGAGAGCCAGAAATTCGGTGTGCTGGATTTGGCGTCATAGGGATTCATGGCAATCTCCTGAATATCCCCAAAGGCTTCCGTGTAATTTTCATAAATCCAGCGTTTTTTCGCGATATGCTCATCCAGATGCTTAAGCTGTCCTCTGCCCATTCCCGCCAGCACATTGGACATGCGGTAATTGTACCCGATCTCTCTGTGCTCATAATGTCTCGCCGGCTCCCTGGCCTGGGTAGCCAGGAACCGGGACTTCTCTGTGAGCTTGGGATCACTGCACGCCAGCATTCCTCCCCCTGAGGTGGTGATGATTTTATTTCCATTAAAAGAATAGATACCTATAGACCCAAAGGTTCCGGTCTGCTGGCCTTTATAGACCGCTCCCAGACTCTCCGCCGCGTCTTCTATGACCGGCACCTTATAATGACTGCAGATATCCCTGATTTCATCCATTTTTGCCGGAGTCCCGTACAGATGCACAAGGATCACTGCCTTTGCCTCCGGATGTGCCTCAAGTGCGCGGTTTAAAGCCTCCGGCGACATGTTCCAGGTTTCCGGTTCCGAATCTACAAATACAAGCTTTCCCTTTTCGTAGGCAACCGGATTGGCGGACGCGGAAAAGGTAAGGCTGGAGCAGATCACTGTGTCCCCCTGGCGGATTCCCAGCAGCTTGACTGCCAGATGCAGGGCCGCTGTGCCAGAGCTTAAGGCAGCGCAGTCTGCTATTCCCACATACTGCGCCAATTCCCTCTCAAAAGCATTGACATGAGGCCCCAGAGGAGCCAGCCAGTTGGTATCAAATGCCTCTTTTATGTATAACTGCTCCTCCCCGTGCATAGTTGGGGAGGCCATATAAATCCTCTTTTTTTCCATAACTATCTCCTCGCTCTCGTCACTGCTGTATGGTATACTCCGGAACCAGTTCCTTTACCATATCCCTGATCCGGCTGTCGCCCTGGTACGCGGCCTGCCTCAGCCTCTCGATTTCTTTAAACAGGACTTTAGCGTCCAGCATGGACGGATGACCGATAAAAATACGGTTATTCAGGGTCTTCTCCTTATTGTCATCGTCAATCAGCAGCTCTTCATATAGCTTTTCTCCGGGACGCAGACCCACAACCTTGATGTCTATATCTTCATATGGCTTGTGGCCTGAAAGCTTGATCATATTTTCTGCCAAATCCATAATTTTTACAGGCTCACCCATATCCAGGATAAAGATCTCTCCTCCCTTTGCATAAGCCCCTGCCTGCAGCACCAGGCTGACCGCCTCAGGTATGGTCATAAAATACCGGATGATCCTGGAGTCTGTCACTGTGACCGGTCCCCCCTCCTGGATCTGTTTTCGGAACAGGGGAATCACGCTTCCGTTGCTCCCCAGCACATTGCCAAAGCGCACTGCCACGTACTCCGTCTCTGAGTGGGTGTCAAAAGCCTGAACAATGAGCTCGCAGATCCGCTTTGAGGCCCCCATAATATTGGTGGGCCGCACCGCCTTGTCTGTGGAGATCATGACCATGCGTTTCACATGGCTCCTGGCTGCCGCCTCCGCTACATTGAAGGTGCCGCAGACATTGTTCTTGATGGCTTCACAGGGACTTTCCTCCATCAGAGGAACATGCTTGTGGGCCGCTGCATGATAGACCAGGTCGGGTCTGCAGGTTTCAAATATGGTATGTATTCTTTCCCTGTCCTGCACAGTGGCAATCAAGACCTCCAGCTCTAGCTGCGGATATCGCTTCTGCAGCTCCAGTTGAAGCATGTATACGTTGTTTTCGTAGTTGTCTATGATGACCAGCTTTCTTGGGCTGTACTTGGCAATCTGCCGGCAGAGCTCGCTTCCGATGGAGCCGCCTCCTCCGGTCACCAGCACCACCCGGTCTTTCACGTAATCCATGATGGACTTCAGGTCCACCTTCACCGGGTCGCGTCCCAAGAGGTCCTCAATCTGCACTTCCCGAAACGTGGAAATATTGACCTCCTGGTTGATCAACTGGTATACACCTGGCATTATACTCAGTTTACAGCCGGTGTTTTTGCAGATCTCCAGGATCTTTCTCTGTTCAATCCCTTTTAAGCTGGGTATTGCAATAAAGATCTCCTGAATCTTATATTTTGTGACTGCGCTGGTGATCTTCTCCCTGCCGCCAATGATGGGAACGCCGTTTAAAAAGCTACCCTTTTTGGCCGGATCATCGTCAATGATGCAGGGAATTTTGCGGTTTACATGCTTGCTCTCCAAAGCTTCCTTCAAGATAATGCTTCCCGCACTTCCTGCGCCGATCAGCAGGGTGTTTATCTTCTTCTCCGGCTCCGGTCCCCCCGTTTCTCTGAAGGGCTTTAGAAGCTTGGGAGCAAAGCGCACCAAAAGGGTCATTGCAGCCAGAAAAATAAAGTACAGGATGAAATAGCTTCTGGGAATATACAGTTTAAAGATAAAATGCATACCCAGCATCTGCAGCACCGAGCAGTCCACACACGCCATAAGAATATTTCCGAACTCCACGATCCCCGCGTATTCCCACACGCTGGTATAGAGCCTGAAAAAACCAAATACAAGGAAGGTACAAATCACATTTATCGGAGTATATATAACAAGCGTCCTCCAAAAGCTGGGATCAATACTTTGAAAAGAACAATCGAACCGGACAAAGAGCGAAAAAAAGGAAGTGAGGACAATCACTACCAAGTCAATCACCAAAAGAGTGATCTCACGCTCTGTTCCATTCCATAAGCTTCTTACTAACTTTCTCATCAGGGCACCTCAATATCCATAGTCTTCCATAGCAGTGCCGTATTACAGTACTGTTTATTGGTGCTATCCTATCACACAAGCGTCATACCGATGTCACGCAAGTGGGCTGCAAGAGTCTTCTTGCAGCCCACTTCTTAATTTCTGTCATTTTTTATCTTGCTTTGGTTTACTGTCCGTAGTAAACAGAATTTACATAGTCGATTCTCGCATCTGTGATCAGTGAAATACAATCTTTCACGTATTTATATGTTTCCGGGCGGCTGCTTTTCAGAGCGGAGGGAGATGTGTAGTAATCTCTTACAGACTCTGCAAAATATTCACTGTTGTTCTTTGTGACATATGCCTTGTTGCTACCGGAATAATTTCCTGCTTCTTTTTTGTAGATGCTGACAAACTCTGGTGTGGAGTCTTTCAGTCCAGCTACGAAAGATACAAAGTGTCCTAATTCATGTAATAAATAACCTTTGTTTGCAACTTTTAAAGTAACCTGCTGATTTCTTGCATCAAACAGTCCTGCGTACTTTGCGTTGGAATCCATCACTATTTTGAAGTTCAGCTCTTTAAATGCTTTTACGATCATGGGGCTTACGGTTCCGGACATGCTGTCGATGGAAATGTCGCCTTCGTCATCAGAAGCATCCTCATGTAACTCACCGCTTGCATCTTTTAAATCCTGATTTGCGGTTCTCTCACTCTTTGTTGTTTTAACGGTTGTCTTAACCGTTGTCTTAATGGTTTTTTTCTTAGCTGCAAACTTTGTAACGGTAGTAGTTTTTACTGTGGTAACTTTTGTTACATTGCAATTATCTTCTGTGTACTTTTTTGTATTCTTTTTGGTTTTAACTTTCTTAGTTGTTTTTGCTTTTGCTGTTTTTTTCAGCTTTACAACCTTTGTACTCTTCTTTGTGGAAGTGGTTGTGGTTGTCTTTTTATTGGATGCTGCCTGTGCGTCCATTGTGTTTGTATAGAATACTCCACTGCATAAAAACATTGCTGCCAGTGTAATAATAAAAGCCTTTACAAATTTTTTCATGATTGCTGCCTCCCTTTAAATTTCTTGGAAGACACAACCCACAGGATTTAAAAAACCGCCTGCAGAACCTTCTTCTGCTGGCGGTTGCCTTTTCTTGCATTAAAAGAGAATACCTCTTTCCCTGCAATGAACACATGAAATAAATTTCACGCGGCAACCGGCTGTCATAATCTTTCGATCTTAGACCCTATGGCTTTGTGTCCCTGCCTTTCGACAGGTTTACCAAACATTATTTATTGTTATTGAATCGTCATCAGTTTATTACTAACTTACCGTAATATGATGTAGGATATCAATTAACAACTACAGGGAAGTGTATTATGATATAAAAAACCATCTATAGAAACTATAGACAGTTGCTTGCACTTTACACTATAATAGATATTAATGATATATCCATACACATAAAATATGCGGCAACCGGCTGTCATAGTCTTGCGACCTTAGACCCTTAGCTTTGCGTCCCATCCTTTCGGAAGGTTTGCCTTTATTGAATATGACTTTTTTGTTACCTTTATAATACTCCTGCATTACCTATTTGTCAATAGTTTTTCGGTATTTCTTTCATAAATTTTATAACCATTTTACTGTTCAAACGTGTCCCGTCTGCTACTTGCGTTACCACCCGAGCGACTGCTTTCTCCAGAACCTACTGGAACATAAAACTTCCCCAAAGCACCGTTTAGAAATCGTCTGACTAGCACCATCTCCCGCCTATGGGAAACAGCATCCTCCGGTGCGGGGCTATGCTTCGGGGACAATTGGCGTGCGTTTTTAATGAAGATGAAATCTTCTGCTTACGGAAACTTAGGGACGAAGGTTCTCCTGAGTCTCTTAGTTGTAGTTTGCAGAAAGTTCATCGGAATGCTGCACGCGTCCACAAAGCATAGCCCCGCGCCGGAGGATGCGTCCGCTTATAGACGAACCTCCCCGGCTGAACTGTTACACATTTTTAGCAAATTTCGGCAGATATCCCTTGCATTTTTAGGATTATCAGTTACAATAGAAAGGACGTAACTATTCAGCAGGTCTGCGCATTTACTGCGCAGACCGTGAGAAAATGATTCAGGAGTGCAAAAATCTCATCACCGACGGTGATTTAAATGGAGTTTTGCATGTAACTGTGAAGGTACTGAACAGTTACAAAGGGACGATGCAAATCGGTAGAGATAGAATGAAGAAAGAATAAATGAGGTTTAAAAATGATTAGTGCTAACAATGTAACACTGCGTATTGGAAAAAAGGCATTATTTGAAGACGTGAATATCAAGTTTACGGAGGGGAACTGCTACGGTCTTATCGGCGCCAACGGCGCTGGCAAATCTACCTTTTTAAAGATTCTCTCCGGCAAACTGGATACTACAAACGGTAGCGTTGCCATCACTCCCGGCCAGCGTCTTTCCGTTTTGGAGCAGGATCACTTTAAATATGATACTTATACGGTTCTGGATACTGTAATTATGGGAAACCAGCGCCTCTATGACATTATGAAGGAAAAAGAAGCCATCTATTCCAAGGAGGATTTCACCGACGAGGACGGTATCCGTGCCAGCGAACTGGAAGGTGAGTTTGCAGAGATGAATGGATGGGAGGCGGAATCCGATGCCGCTACGCTCCTGAACGGCCTGGGTATTGACACCGAGCTGCACTATTCCCTGATGGGAGATTTAAACGGCAATGAGAAGGTTAAGGTGCTTTTGGCCAGAGCCCTGTTCGGCAACCCGGATATCCTGCTTCTGGATGAGCCTACCAACCACCTGGATCTGGATGCCATTGAATGGCTGGAGGAATTTTTGATTAACTTTGAGAATACCGTGATCGTCGTTTCCCATGACCGTTACTTCTTAAATAAAGTGTGTACCCACACAGCAGATATTGACTATGGAAAGATTCAGCTCTATGCCGGCAACTATGACTTCTGGTATGAGTCCAGCCAGCTGCTGATCCGCCAGATGAAGGAAGCCAACAAGAAGAAAGAGGAAAAGATCAAAGAGCTGCAGGAGTTCATCTCTCGTTTCAGCGCCAATGCATCCAAATCCAAGCAGGCTACCTCCAGGAAGAAGGCCCTGGAGAAAATCCAGCTGGACGAAATCCGTCCCTCCAGCCGAAAATATCCCTACATTGATTTCAGACCCAACCGCGAGATCGGAAATGAGGTTCTGATGGTTGAGAATCTCTCCAAGACTATCGATGGAGTAAAAGTGCTGGATGACCTTACATTCACACTGGGCCACAACGATAAGGTGGCTTTTGTGGGGGGAAATGAGCAGGCTAAGACTGTGTTCTTCAAAATTCTCATGGGGGAGATGGAGCCGGATGAGGGAACCCTGAAATGGGGTGTCACCACCTCACAGGCATACTTTCCAAAGGACAGTACAGAGGAATTTAACAATGATTTAACCATCGTAGACTGGCTGACCCAGTTTTCAGAGATCAAGGATGTCACCTATGTCCGTGGCTTTTTGGGGCGAATGCTCTTTGCCGGGGATGATGGTGTGAAAAAGGTAAAGGTGCTCTCCGGTGGGGAAAAGGTCCGCTGCCTGCTCTCCAAAATGATGATTTCCGGAGCAAATGTGCTGATCCTGGATGAACCTACCAACCATCTGGACATGGAATCCATCACTGCGCTGAACAACGGGCTGATCAAATTCCCTGGGGTGCTGCTGTTCGCCTCCCATGACCACCAGATTGTGCAGACCACTGCAAACCGGATCATGGAGATTTTGCCGAACGGTAAGATGATTGATAAGATCACCACCTATGACGAGTACCTGGCCAGTGATGAGATGGCGAGAAAACGCCAGGTGTACACAACGGATGGAAATCCGGAGGACAATTGATTTAGTAGTTTTTTACAAAGTATGACCGCTATGACATATATGATTGCATGGTACCAATCTGCCGCGTAATGAAGGGGCTGTCGCAAAATGTAAAATTTCAACAAGATATGGTTTCTGGCTAAAATCCAGCAACAACATCTTGAATGAGAAATTCATTTTGCGACAGCCCCTTAAACCTTCATTCGTGAAACTGTTGGCTAATCATAAAAAATAAAGTTTGTGTAGATACAAATGTTTGCTCATCAAAATAGTACAACGAATTACTTAAATTCTTTGTAATCGAAATAAGGCTTATAAGATGACGTATAATGAACATGTCCCTCCAGCTCATAGGGTAAATCCATATACTGGTACTTATCAAACTCCTCCGCTGGGATCTGGCGCAGCCCTATCCGCTTTGTTCTAATTTTAGATTTTTTCATTGTTACAAGGCGAATGCTCTCCACTCCCATGTGCGTTGACCGGACTATAAATCCGTTTGCTTTTGGATAGGCATAGACGGTTACATGGCTCTCTCGCACGGTCCCCACTTTAACTGCCCTACCCATTTTATAAGTATAGACCAGTATTCTCATGTCCGCCTCACACGATCCGTACTGAATCAGAAGTTCTGCAGTCCTGTCCTTATTTACATCCGTCAAATAGTAGTTCCACATATATGGCTTATTTACACCCGTCCACGTCTTTTGCATTGACTTTACTTTTTTTAAATATACTTTTTTCACCTTTGTCGGCATCTTCTTTACACATTTCTCAGACGCTTTCCCAGGCAGACGGCGGCTCATTGTCCTCGCTTCCAAATATTTTCCCGCTTTATAGAGATTCAGTACCTGACGAACGCTTGCTTTAACAGCAGCCTCTGATTTCAGTACCATATTGAGCGGAACTGCTGTAGGAGAAAAAAGGCTGCTGTAGCAGCCATATATACACTGGAGAAGTAAGCCGGAATACCACAAACCGGAGTATGTCTCCATACTCCGGCCCGTTATTTATTCATTATATCCATTAGGATTCTGGCTCTGCCATCTCCAGGAGTCCTCGCACATCTCTTCGATTCCATACTCTGCCTCCCAGCCCAGTTCTTGTTTCGCCTTGGACGGGTCCGCATAGCAGGTAGCGATATCGCCGGGACGGCGATCTTTGATCTGGTACTTAATCTCTTTGCCGCAGGCTTTCTCAAACGCTTTCACTACATCCAGTACACTGTAGCCAGTGCCGGTTCCCAGATTATAGATATAAACGTCCGGTTTGTCCCCGAATTTCTTGAGTGCCTTTACATGGCCTCTCGCCAGGTCTACTACGTGAATGTAGTCTCTCACTCCGGTGCCATCATGGGTATTGTAATCGTTTCCGAATACGCCCAGGCACTCCAGCTTGCCCACTGCCACCTGTGCAATGTAAGGAACCAGATTGTTAGGAATTCCCTTGGGGTCCTCACCGATCAGACCGCTCTTATGCGCTCCGATAGGGTTGAAGTAGCGCAGCAACACTACATTCCACTCCGGGTCTGAGATGTGCAGGTCTGTAAGTACCTGCTCTAACATTCCCTTTGTCTGCCCATAAGGATTTGTGATCTGTCCCTTAGGACACTCTTCTGTTATTGGAATAAAGGCAGGATCTCCGTAAACGGTGGCGGAAGAACTGAAGATAATGTTCTTTACCCCATGTTTCCTCATCACATCACAGAGATTGAAGGTACCTGTCATATTGTTATGGTAATATTCCAAAGGTTTCGCCACAGATTCTCCCACTGCTTTCAGGCCTGCGAAATGAATGACGGAATCAATCTCTTCCTTATCAAATATTTCGTTCATTGCCTCTTTGTCCAGAATATCTGCCTTGTAGAACTTTACTTTCTTGCCCGTAATCTGCTCTACACGCTCTAAAGCCTTCTCACTGGAATTGTACAGGTTATCCACCACCACAATCTCGTATCCTTCGTTTAACAACTCAATACATGTGTGGCTGCCGATATAACCCGCGCCGCCCGTAACTAAAATTGCCATCTGAGCTCCTCCTTTAAAACAACTTTTTTGTATGTATACAATATTTCCGTTTTTAATTATAACGCAACTACTGATACTTGGCAACTATTTCTTTCATCTTATCCCACTTGGCCTCCATGTCTGACACCAGCTTGAACTGAGTGCGGGCACGGTCCAGGTTGTGATGATCCCTGTGGGTCTTGAAGTATACATCCCCCTCCAGGTAGTCCGTCAAAAAGCGCATGCCGCATTCATAGGTCATCACTTTTGCACCCATGGGCATCATCTCGATCTCCTTAGCCGTCAGGCTGCCGCCGCATCCTTTGATAAAGCCCTTGGTATAACATTCAAACAGATCCAGGCTGCAGCTTACCTTGGAGAGATCTACCTCGTCCTCCGCCCCGGTATTTGCGCCAAAACGGATGCTGTCTCCAAAGTCGTGGATCGCCAAACCAGGCATAACCGTATCTAAGTCAATCACGCAAAGTCCTTTGCCGCTGGTCTTGTCCAGCATAATGTTGTTCAGCTTTGTATCATTGTGCGTTACTCGAAGAGGCAGTTCGCCGGCTGCAAGCATATCACCCAGCACATTTGCTGTCCCTTCCCGATTCAGGACAAACCGGATCTCCTCCTGTACGGAGGCAGCCCTTCCCTTTATATCTGCAGCCACCACTTCTTTGAATCTGGACAGTCTGGCCTTTGTATCATGGAATCCTGCGATGGTCTCGTGGAGTGTCTCTGCGGGATAATCAGCAAGCAGCCTCTGGAAATTTCCAAATGCCACCGCGCTTGCGTAAAAGTCCTCCGGTTTCTCTACAGAATCGTAGCTGAACGCATCCTCGATAAACGCGTAAGCTCTCCAGTATTCCCCGAAGGAATCCACAAAGTACATCTTGCCTGTCTTTGTGGGTATGAGATTTAAGGTTTCACGCTCCGGATCTCCGCCTTGCTCTATAATCCTTTTTCGCAGATAGGAGGTAACTCCAATGATATTCTCCATCAGCTCTTCAGGCTTTGTGAAGATTTCCTTGTTCATATGCTGGAGAATATAACGCCGGCTGCTGCCATCCTCCTGCCTGTAAATCAAGCAGAAAGTATCATTGATATGGCCGCTTCCATAGGGACCCTTCTCAATCAGCTCCCCTTCAAATGCGATTTGCGCCACAGCCTCGTCCATGCCGCGGCAGTTTTCTTCTCTGCCCATTATTTTTCCTCCCACAAATGCTGTGGATACAAGCCGCTGTCTTTCAAAGCCTTAATGGCATTCACAACATATTCTTTGTCCTCTTTATACGTAACACCATACCATTTGTCCAGGGATTTCAAAACCTCCACGGTAGCCTTCTGCTCAGCCAGCAGTTCGTTTACTACGGACGGAAGGAAATACTCACACTTCAACGGATTCTTTTCCAGATTTTCATCCAGGAATTTCGGGAAGCGGTCCTTCAGCTCCTGCAGAATGCTCTTGCTGAATCCCCACATGTTCATGGACACTGTGCTTCCCTCCGGTATCTCTGTCCAGGTAGCTCCATCATCCTCCGTATAGGCAGCCTTGCCGTCTCTGCGCTCGATGTGAGTCCTCTCATTGATCCCGGTCAAATAGTTATTTTCATCTGTGACGCACACCCCTCTGGCCACATGGCCGTTCTCAGTGAGGGTGTTCTCCAGCACATAACCAACCATAGTGTAACGGTATTTGTCATCATCCTCATGGGTAGAGAGATAGTCATAGATCATCTCATAGGCATGTTTGCCGTAGTAGTCATCCGCGTTGATCACTGCAAACGGTCCGTCAATGGCGTCCATGCAGCTCAGAATCGCATGTCCGGTTCCAAACGGCTTTACTCTTCCCTCCGGCACGGAATATCCCTCCGGAAGATCATTCAGATCCTGGTAAACATACTCTACCCCAATCCTTTTTTCCATACGATCGCCAATGCAGGCTTTAAAATCCGCCTCATTCTCTTTTTTGATAATAAATACAACTTTCTCAAAACCGGCCCTGATTGCGTCATAGATGGAAAAATCGATAATGATATGTCCTTCCTCATCAATGGGGTCGATTTGCTTTAACCCACCATAACGGCTGCCCATTCCAGCAGCCATAATTACTAATACTGGTTTCATAATAAATAACCTCCTATTAACCTTTCACTCCGCCTCCAGTTACACCTGCGATAATCTTCTCCGAAAGGAAAATATACAGCAGGAAGGTAGGCAGGAATACGATAATCACGGCTGCGAAAAGTGCACCGTAATCTCCGTTCTGCTTCATTGCAGAAATGATGGTAAACAATCCCACACCAACAGACCGTTTGGAGTCTGTGCTGGCGAATACCAGGGACATAAAATACTCATTCCATACAGCCAGGAAGTTGAAGATGGTAACCGTAATGATACCTGGCTGTGCCAATGGAAACATGATCTTCCAGAAGGTCTTTATGGGAGAACAGCCGTCGATGGCAGCCGCTTCCTCATAGGATCTGGACAAGGTCGCAAAAAAGTTGATCAGGAATGTAGTTGTATACGGTATGTTGATCGCCACATATAAGAAAATCAGTAAAAACCTGGTTCCGTTTAGATGCATTTTTGTGGTGATATTCAAAAGCGGAAGAATAATCATGATAGCCGGAAGACTCATAGCCATTACAAAACCACTTTTGATCGGTTTGTTTCCAATGAATGTAAATCTCGCAAGCACATAAGCTGCCGGAGAACAGATCAGGATCAACAGTATACAAGAAACTGTTGAATACAGCAGAGAGTTCATAAAATAGGTAGATACATTCTGGATCGTCCATGCCGTAGCATAGTTCTCCCAGTGAAATCCGCTAGCAAATTTAAGGGTATCGCCGCGGAAAATCTCTCTGGATGTAGAAAAACTTGCCGCTACAATCCAGCCAATCAGAACAAAGGTAAAAACAACCCAGATAACCAGAAATATATATCCTGGCAGCAGGTGGAGTTCTTTTTTCAGGTTAAATGGCTCCATCTGTTTCTTCTCTTTTTTCTTTCCGAATAATGCCATATGAATCCCTCCTCCCTAATATTCCAGATCATCATCTTTAACCAAATGGTTAATGATAAAGAATACAACCATAACTGCCAGTGCCAATACACAACCAATCGCAGCTCCTGCGCCTGCGTCTGTTACCCTCACAGTCTTGTCGCCAAACACCAAAGAGTACATGTAGGTCATTGGCACCACCGTACTACTCTCCATGTTCACTGGCGAGAACATCTTGGTCCAGACGAAAAACGCCACCGCATTGATACTCCAGAAGGTCAAATTCATTTTAAAAGTTCCCTTGAGCAGCGGAACCGTGATATTGGTAAACTGTCTGAAACGGTTTGCACCGTCAATGGTGGCTGCCTCAAACAGATCCTCCGGAATCTTCTCGATTCCGCTGATCCAAATCAGCATGTAATACCCCACAGCACCAAAGCAGAAGGCGATGAGCAGTGCCCAGAACTTGGTATCACCACTCAGCCACTTGATCTTTGCCAGGGAGTCCAGTCCTAACGCGCTGAAGAAGTTGTGGAATAAACCATATCTCTCATTGAATGCATAGTACATCCACATTGCCGCCAGTGCTACTGCGCTGACTACGTTGGGCATATAAATGATTGCCCTGAAAAAGCTCTTTCCCCGGACACCACTGGTCAGAATCACTGCTAACAGCAATGAAAGCACCATTACAATCACGCCGCCGATGGCCCAGATCTTTAAGATATTCATCATAGAAATCTGGAACATATTGGAACCGAAAATATTTTGATAGTTGGCAACACCGTTGAACACCCATTCGCCAAGAGACGCACTTGGCCTCTCAACTGCGAAAAAACTCATAAGGATGGTTCGGATTACCGGGTAGACATAGACGATGGCAAACATCAGCAGGGCTGGTGTAAGAAATACCGCCATCATTTTTTTGTTTTTCTTCATAGATGCCCCTCCTTTTCTCTACTTTCCCATGCGGAAGACTGCCTTCTTGAAAGAAAAGGCGGCAGTTAATATCTGCCGCCCTGTGTAAGTCGCCCGCAGGCGTCATGCCGTATGCTTATTTGCTGGCTGCCTCAAGTCCATCAACAAATTCCTGTGCTGTGCACTCACCGGTGAATAACTTTGTACCCCAGTCAGAAATAACTGTCTTCATATCCTGGTTGTCGTCAATACCGCAATCCCACTCATAGTTCTTGGTTGCTGCACTGAAAGCGTCCTGGCAGTTCTTGATCAGTTCCGGCCACTCTGTGTTGTTCGGGTCTGCAGGAATAGCGTCAGATGCTGCGGAGAGCTTTGCATCGCCTTCGCCTGTTACGATCTCGAGAGCCAGCTCGAAAGCTGCCTGTGCATTCTTGGAATCTTTGCTGACAGAGATACCCTGTCCGCCTACCATCATAGCTTCTGTTCCGTCAACACCACCCTCAACTGCCGGGTATGAGAACATGCCCCACTCAAACTCGCAAGCTGTGTTGTTGATGATCTCAGAAGGTACCCAGGTAGCGTTCACTACCATTGCAGTCTCTTCATAACCAACCTCGTTCTCTCCTGCAGGATAAGCAGCGGGAGCGTACTCGGAAAGGTAACCGGCTTTTACGAACTCTTCCATATCCTGAGCCATCTTCAGAACGCCCTCGTTCTCAGCCCAGTTTCCGTTGTTAACTACATCTTTAACAGCATCCTGACCGATATATCTTGCCAGGTGGTAACCCAGGTTCAGGTTAATATATGCGTCATCCAGAGCAAGCGGTGTATATCCGGCATCTTTGATCGCCTTGCAGACATCTAAAAACTCTGCCCATGTGGTCGGCTCAGATACTCCAACCTCATCAAAGATGGCTTTGTTGTAGAACACACCTGATCCGTATGGCTGGTAGGGAAGGCAAACAAGAGATCCTGCCCATCCGGTAACAGCGCTTGTCAAAGCTTTGTTGGACTTAGCCTCATATCCGGCTGCTGCTGCCATGTCATCCAGAGGCAGTGCATAGGTGGAGAACTGTTGGGAAAGTCTCTGGAAATCATCCTCGTAGAGGTCAATCGTCTCTCCGGCATCCAAAGATGCAGCGATCAGAGTCTGGATATCACGGCCCTTGAACTCTACCTTTACAGTGTTTCCTGACTTCGCTTCATAGTCTGCAATGATCTCTTCGATTGCAGTCGCCTGAGTGGAGCCTGCGTCCCACATGGACCAGTATACAATGTCGCCGTCTGCTTTCGTGTAAGATCCGTCTGCTGCTGCCGGCTCAGTCTCACCATCGGGTGCCTCCGTTGCCTGAGCATCTGTATCGGGAGCCTCTGTATCAGGAGCTTCTGTTTTCTGAGCTTCTGTTGCAGCAGGGGTGGTTGCCTCTGTCTCAGCTTTCTTGTCGCTGCCGCATCCTGCGGTCATAGCAGCTACCATAGATACACACAATAATACACTGACTAATTTCCTTTTCATACTTTTTCCTCCTAAATGTTTTATAAATGTTCTGTAATCTGCAAAGTTTTGATTTATGTATTTCCCTTTGCTCTGATGTATTTATTATATCACTTATGTCCAAAATTTCTTTATATTATTCATCCAATTCTTTGTACTTTTGCATCTTTCGTTTTAAATTTGCATAATTAAGTATGGTCAATTTATCTCTTTTTATCTATTTTCTCCATTATTTTGCACAATAATTTCCATTTTTTTTAGCACTACCGCCCAAAGAATTTTCTTTTTCTATTGCTTTTTTCCTGAAATCGATTATCATAATAGTATGCATAAAGAGAAGGAGGGCTTGCTATGCAGTATGAAAGCGTTACCCTAAAAAAACCGGTCATCATTGACAAAGTCTACACAGTACACTACTTTGAATATATGAGTGATTTTACTTTTTCCGGGGAGTCACATGACTTCTGGGAGTTTCTCTGCGTGGACAAGGGTGCGGTAAACGTCATGGCTGACGGACGGCAGTATCATTTGGAGAAGGATGATATTATCTTCCATAAACCCAACGAATTTCACGCGCTGAACGCCATTGACAAAATTGCTCCCAATCTGGTGGTGATTTCTTTTGAATGCAACTCTCCCTGTATGGAGATTTTCAACAACCGTATTACCACCATCCAGGAGCACGAACGCAACCTGCTCGCCCACATAATCCTGGAGGCACAAAACGCGTTTTCTTCTCCCCTGAACGATCCCCTGCTCTCGCACCTGGTGCGCAGGGATGATCCGCTCTTTGCCTGTGAACAGATGCTCAAGCTGAATCTGGAAATGTTTCTGATCGGCCTGATCCGCCGCCTGGCACATCCTACTCTGGGCATTGCGGAGGAGACCAAATCCCTGAAGAAGAAGAATGACACCGAAATTTACCAAAGAGTAATCGCCTATCTGGAGCAAAACATACATAACAAACTCTCTATTGACCAGATAGCCCACGACAATCTGGTTGGGCGTTCCCAGCTGCAGAAGCTTTTCCGTCAAAAACACGGCTGTGGTATCATTGAATACTTCTGTCAGCTGAAGATCGATGCCGCAAAGCGGCTAATCCGCGCCAATCACATGAATTTTACACAGATTTCTGACTACTTAGGCTATACATCCATACACTATTTTTCAAGACAGTTCAAACAATTTACAGGTATGACGCCCTCAGAGTACTCTTCTTCCATTAAAGTGCTTTCTGAAAAACTGGTCGTCAACCACAACAGTAAATCTGATTAAACGCCCGTCACATTGCCCGGTGCGGCAATGTGCTCCCACAGGGGGCAGGTACAGCCACCCCTTGCTGTCTCCGGTTCATAGGGAAGGGGGGATTCCTCCAACTCAGGCAGCTCATTGTATTTCCCCCCGCACCAGCCTGACAGTCTGCTGGCTGCTGACTCCAGCCTAGCCTTTATACCGCCCATGCGTATGTCCAACACCTCATATCCAAAAATCTTATTTTCCCGCTCCCAGACTCTTCTTCTTCTCTCCCTAAGCCTCTCCAGACATTCTATGCAGACAGGAATCACCTCTCCGGCCAATATCCCGGCCTGACGTCGGTCGCCTCTTCGGTAAGCATTGCGTATCCGTATTCCCAAATCTGCC
Organism: Ruminococcus sp. 8Y-12; assembly: GCF_058119865.1. Taxonomy (NCBI): domain Bacteria; kingdom Bacillati; phylum Bacillota; class Clostridia; order Eubacteriales; family Oscillospiraceae; genus Ruminococcus; species Ruminococcus sp. 8Y-12. Next base: position 4,379,452 of record NZ_CM176623.1, read on the forward strand.
TTTTGCTCCAGAAACAGCGCAAGCCCGTGATAGTATTCGAACAAATCTCGCCATTCAGAAGCACGCTCACAGGCCTTTGCCAGCTTTTTGGACAGGACTTTATAGTATATACCCAGCTCTGCCCTTGCATTTCCGCCGTCAAACAATCCCAGGAGAGGATCTTCATAGCAGAGATATTTTGACGGGTTGCACTCTTTCCAGTTAACTGCCCTGTCCAGGCAGACCAAGTCGGGCTCCTCCAATAGCATTACGTCCTCAAGTCCGCTGCCGCACAGAAAGGTCAGCCACTGATCCAGCTCCTGGTCCGGGATCTCATGTCCAAACCCGGCCTCCGCAAACGAGACTACTCCGGGAAGTCCGGATACTGCCGGTGTCTCAGCCCCATTGTCCTGCCAAAGGGTGCAGACCACCTGCCTCACTTTCATACTCCGGCATGCTTTCATGGCGGCGTTTGTGGTGGCAGCAGCCTTGGAGTAATTTGGCGCCAGGCCGTTCCAGGTCCATGCGCCCCCGGCAAACCACACATCCCCGGACAAGGTCTGATGGATCTTCAAATACTCTTCGTAGGTCTGGGGCTCGCTGTGATAGTAGTCCCAGTACACCATAGCCAATCCCCCCGGTGGTTTCAATTCGTCTGTAAAAGCTTCCATCCGCGGGGCTCCATAGTACTCTCCCCCGCACACACTTCTCAGATACATGTCGCTCCAAATCATAGGCTCTACATCATATCTTCCGCAGATTTCCATCACTCGGTCCATGTGTTCTCTCATCAGTTCTAGCCTGTCCCGGTAACCGTGTTTCTGAAAATAGGTTCCCTGTCCCATCCCCATGGCCTCGTCCATTCCGATATGAAACCTCCTGGTGCTCAGACATTGAGTGAGGGTGCGTATCATAGTTTCTATCAGTTCGTAGGTTTCCTCCTTCCCCACCAGCAGCACATCCGAAGTATCCCGGAATGCTTTCATTGCCGGATATTTGAGAGGTGTGCGCAGATGTCCCAAGGTCTGTATGCAAGGGATCACTTCTATGCCCAGCAGTCCGGCCCACTGGTCAATCTGCCGCAGTTCTTCCTTGGTATACCTCCCCCTTAAAGTCCCGAAATAGGGGTATCCTTCTAACTCATAGGTATCCTCCATATAGAGGAATAAACAGTTCATTCCCAGACTGGCCAGGACAGTCAGCCAATTTTTGAGATTGTCCATATTTGGCACTGCATTTCTGGAGCAATCCAGCATCACTCCATTGGACGAAAAATGGACGTTTTCCTCAAACGTCCATTCTTCGGAAGTAATGTGCTGGAGAAGCTTTGCTGTCCCACGGTAAAAATGAGCCTTTTCCCTGTAAAAAATCACTGCCTCCCGGCCATGCTTTTCCACCCGCAATGCCTGCCTATCCCACTTTCGGGGAAGAAGGATGAGTTTTTCCTCTGTACAGATCCCTCTTTCCCTCTCCCAAAAAGTCAATCCAGCCGCAAGCTCCTCATTTTCACCCCTCAGTTCCAGCTGCAGTCCGCCTCCCGCTCTCACCATACTTACATCTCTTTCCAGATAATTTCTGCCGGTTTCATCTGATATGTCAGGGTATTTCCCTCTCCGTCATATACCACCGTATTCTGGGGTACATTGGAGTTGTTCAGGATCGCATACATCCCTGCCTCCGGATAAGCGTGCACCTCACAGTAGATATTGTCCGCAAACCATTTTTTCAGGCTGTCCTCCTTTGCTGCAGCATAGTAGAGGCTGCGCAGAAGCAGACGGGTGTTTTCATAGCTGTAGGGAAGGCCTGCAATGTAGACGCCTCTTCCCTTTCCGTAGGCATGTGCCGCGATATGCACCTCATTGTTGGAATACTCTACAATCTCCGTGTCCGCATCCAGAGCGTACACATTCTTCATGCTCTCACCAAAATCAAAGGCAGCTTCTCTGTCCTCTTTCAGGAAATGCTGGTCAAGCTGTGCAGTAAAGTATTTGTCGGTGGAGAGGGTAAAGCCCAGTTCCTTGTCCACACCCAGCACATCAGCCAGCTGGAAGAACCTTCCTCCCTTGTGGTAAGCGGACGGCTCGCCCACTCCCACAAATCCACCGCCATTGTACACCCACTCGCGGATCATGGCTAACATTTTCTCATCTTCCCACTCTTTTCCGCCGGAGAATGCAGTTTCCGCATCGCCTGCATTGATGATGACATCAATGTCCTTTGGAATTCCGTTCTCACGGATATCGTCAAAACTGATAAACTGTACATCCACCGCAGCGCCGCTCAGTGATTCCAGGATTCCCAGATAGGAGTAGATCTGCTTGTACCAGAGTGCATGGGCCACCATGTAGGTCTGCCAGGAGCGGAGCGCTCCCCAGCAGTTTAAGATTGCCACTTTCAATCCGCAGTAGGGCTTTCCGGCACTGGCCCGGTCATAGATCATACGGAACTCATCTGCAATATTCTCAATGCAGTCCACGAATTTGGGGAACTTATATGCCAGGCTTAAATATCCGCCGTAACCGATGCGCTCCACAGGCTTACGCATGATGGCTCTTCTGGCGCAGATCCAGTTTTCCACTGCCTCCACACAGGGATCATTTCCCTCGTAGAAGGTATCCGGAAAGAAGTAGGGAAGGAAACGTCCCTCCGTATACTTTACATGGGGGATATCTGAGATCAGCCTCAAGGTAGCTCCGCCTCCAACGCTTCCCACCACGGCATCCAGCCCGATCTCCTCAAAGTACTTTCCGTAGGGCTCGGTTCCGATCCAGTTGTCTCCCAGGAACATCATCGCCTCCCGGCCTGCCTCGTGAACGATATCCACAAGCCTCTTGGCCTTCCCTGCAACGAATTTCTGTATAAACTCCATGTAGTCCCGGTACTGCTTTGTGGGTACCCGGAATGTGGAGTTGTAGTATCCGTTGTCCACAATGTCCTCAGGACGCAGCGCGTAGCCGTATTCCTCCTCGAACTCCTCCAGGGCCTTCACGGAAACCGTCGCGCCGTAACCGAACCAGTCCACAAACTTCTCCTTGGCATCCTGGTTGAATACCAGTGTAAAGTGATAGAAGAATGTGGTAAAACGAACCACGTCCGTTTCCGGATTGTCGATGAGCCACTGCTTTAGATAGTCCTCTGCAAACACTCCGCTGGCAGCCTGGCGCACGTCAAAGGGAATATCATGTGGCTTGTCTCCCCAGTTATTTGTGATGTGATTGTACATCTGTGTGGGGTCCCAGATGGCATATACCAGGAATGAAACTGTGTATTCATGAAATTTTGCAGCCTTCTGAATGCAAACCGTATGATTCTCTTTGTCCAGGGTCCAGGCATCCGTGGGAACCACTTCCCCGGTGGTGCGGTCAATCACTTCCCACCAGCGGTTCTCATCGTGGATGTAATCCGGAATCACCTGCTCCTGATAGTATCCGTCCATAAAGTGAATGGTGAGTGTCCCCTCCACCGCTGTGTTTCTCTTAGACATGAGGTAGAGCTGCTGGCACTCTTCCATGTGCTCCTCTGCAAACTCATTGTGTCCTCTTGCTACAAAGTATGTGGTATAAATCTTGGCATCCAAGGCCTTCACTTCATCATCCAGCTTTGTTCCGTCACTGTCCCGCAGCGCGTCGGCTCCCCAGCGGTCCAAGATCTCCTGAGTCTCTTTTACAAAATTTGATTCACTTGGAAGGGTTACTCTTCCTTTTGTCTTTGCCATAACAATTCCTCCTGTACTTTCCCATGTATTTGTTACCAAAATCATAGTACTTTATATAAATATAAACGAAACGAACTAGAATCACAAGAGCATTATTGTGTCTTTTTTTTGCATTTCTATAACTTTTATTTTATTCTTATTGTGATCTTTCCAATTGTCATGCTGCCGTCCAGGGCCTGTGCCGTAATCTTCACTTTCTTTCCTTTTCCGGCTTTTTTCGTCCTGACCGTTCCGTTGGAGGATACCACAGCATACTTTGTATTGCCTGACTTCCATTTCAGTTTTTTGTAAACATTTTTTGCCGGGGTCACAGAGCCTCTCACCTTCAGCTTCCCTCCTGCTTTCACGGTCTTTGTTTTCGGGAGAAGCTTGATTTTCCTAACCGCATTTTTATATATCCGGATCTTGACCGAAGCCTTTTTCCCGCTTCCGTCTGATGCCGCTGCAGTGATGGTAACTGTTTTGCCCGCTCCTGCCTTCTTTGCGGTGACTACCCCCTTGGCATTTACTGTGGCATATTTCTTGTTGCTGCTGCTGTAAATCACTTTCTTTTCAGAGGCATTGGCCGGAGCCACGGTTGTCTTCACAGTCGCCTTCTTCCCTGCTGCCAGATTCTTTGTGTCCACAGCGATTTTCAGGCCAGATACCTTTATTTTATCCGGCTGGGGCGGCGTCGGTTTTGGATCTTCCGGCTTCTGCGTGTTTACCGGCAGGAGAGCTTCCCTGGCCGCTCTAAGCTCGCCCAGTATTTTGTCAGCCTCTCCCTGGGTGCAGTCACCCGCCTTTTCCAGAAGACTCACCGCCAGACTTTGGATGCGGAAATATGCATTCCAGGTATCCTTCGTATAGTCCTCCGCTTTCAGCTCTTCCGCTTTTCTGAGCTCAAGCTCTAAGGCGCTCAAATCTGCCCTCCTCTCCAGGCTTTCAAAAGCTTCCCGCAATAACCTGATTGCTCTTGTCACATCTCCCCATGAGGCTTCCTGGTCTTTTATAACTGCATCTGCATGTTCAAGTGCATCCCTGAGGGACCTGAGCGTGGATGTTGTATACAGGCTTTCCTCCTGTATCTGTTCCTGAATCTCCTGTACGGTCTCCTCCAGCACTTCCTTGGTAACCTGGTTCAATGTAATGATCTCATAAATCACAGGCGAGACGTTGCCCCACTCCAATTTGAGCTCGTACAGGTAGTCATATCCGGGATTCCATAGGGTTGTCAGGCTTTTATCCAGGACTCCCAGCTCAATCCACTGGCTGTCCTGCCCCGCGTTGCCCACGCGCGCTGTCACCTTGGCGTTGCTGACTGCGTTGCCGCTCTGTGCTATGTTGATCTTTGTCACATTTAATTTTTCCGACAGCCGGTAAACCACAGCGCCCTCTGTGCACCCATTCATGTCTGGTTTAAAGGATGTTGAAAAGTCTCCGTCGGTCATATTTTGAGGCTGTCTGCCTTTAAGTTCTATGGGGTCCGCTGTAAAAGCAGGCGCATTCTCCGTGGGAACATAGGCTCCGTCATTGAGTTCTATCTCAGCCAGCTTCAGAAATCTGGCCGTGTAATCCGCAGTGATGTAGACTCTCAGATACCGGGCCTTTACCGATTCAAAATCTCTGGCCTCCTGATACACATAATTGGGAAGGTTTGTGTCAAAGGTCCAGCCATTGTCCTGTGGTTTTGTATTTTTGTCGCCCGGATCGTTTATCTGTCCGTCCCCGATGGTGAGAATCCTCTCCCAGTTCTCCTTATCCATAGATACCTCTATGGCTGCGTCCCTGGGATAATCGAGCTCACCGCTGGCTACTATCACCCTGACTGCCGAAAGGTCCATATCTCTGCCAAGATCATAGAGTACGTACTGGCCCTTTCTCGGAAAATCGCAGAACTTTGCCTCCGTGGTCACATCTCCGTCAAACCAGTTTCCTGCTGTCCCCGTTGTGCGGGCGTCCTCACCGGCATATGCACCCTGCATTCCAATGGTAGCCTCCTCAAGAGCCGTCTCGTAAACTTCATTAGTAGTGATCTCAAATTTGGTGACTGCAAACACAGCCTCCTCCTCTGAGTGGTTAGCCAGCCTCACATAGCGGGACGTCTGGCAATTGTCTGGTTCTTCCCACTCCACGCCGTTGTCTGATGCCTCCAGTGTGACTGCGGGATTGCTCACCGATACATCTGCCTGTTTGATTTCCCTGATCCTGCCCAGATCCAGTCCCACGAACTCACCCGGCTTAAGGCTTATCTCAGAGGAGGAATTGATTTGGAAGGTATCCTTTCCATACCAGGCCGTCAGCCCCGGCTCATTTACATTTGTATAATTGATCTCCTTTGGGATGAGTGACCCCACGCTAAACTCGGAGAACTGCAGCCATTTTTTGATATCTGCTTTGTTCACCAGACGCACATAGCGGGCCTCCGGTCCATCCAGCTCCAGGTCAATGGAATCGGTCTGCGCATCCGTTCCCGTATAACTTCCAATGGGAACCCACTTTTCATTGTCCACAGAGAGCTGTAGCTCATAGGACCCCCATTTATCATTCCGGTCTCCACCTAAAACGATGTGGATGACACCGATTTTTCGTACTTCTCCGAGATCCAGTCCGATATAGTCCCCCGCCAGGGATGTGTCTTCATTGCCTGGATCGTACCAGACAAAGGTACTGTCATCCCCGTCCGTTACGCTGTTCTCCTCTCCCTGATACACGCTCCACTCATCTGTGCGGATGAGTGTTCCTTTATAATACTCTACCGGCTGCTGGGTCTTGTCGGACATATTGTACTGAATCTCACGTATTGTCAGCCACCTGTCCAGCTTATTCGTATCCGTGCACCTGTAGCGAAAGCCCCTCAGCTCCATGTCAATATTTGATACCGTGATGGTCTTTAGCTCCCTGCCCGCAGGCTGCATGGACTGGTCAAATTCGATCCAGTTTTTCCCGTCTACCGTATACTCCATCACCCCTTCATAAAACAGGTTCTTGGGGCTGTCCTCTTTCCAGAGGTCAATCTGCACCTCCTTTACCTGAACAGGAAGATTAAATGTCATACCCACATAGTCGCCTGCCTGCTGCTCTCTTGTGATCTCTATATAAGTTGACAGATTCCCATCCGTCACCTTCTGCAGATCATATCCTCTGGTGCTGGTGTTGCCGTTGACCGCAAATATTACGGTTTCCTCTAATTTCTGGTTCTCCGGATTCAGATATACATTCAGTTTATCTGAAATCGTCTTTAGCAGCTCTTCGGTAAACGGAAGTATATGCTGGTTTCCCACCTCCGCATACATAACTTCCCCTTTATAGTCAAAGCCGTACTCCTGCGACTGCTCGTAGGCCGCCTGCCCCTCTGAAAAGCGCTCCCAGACCTTCTCTGTATCCCCGCCTAAATCTGCTTTCAAGGCATCTAAAAATGCCAGGTTTGCACTGCTCACATCCCGCATACTGCTGACAAAGGGAGTGATCTGTTTCACCAAACGCTCCTTTCCGCTCTTGAGATAGCACTCTGCAGCATTGTTCAGTTTCACAAACTCCGTCCTCATCTCGTCTATCTCTTCCGGGGTCAGCTCTCCCCCGTTCATCTTATCCCGGAAAGCCTCCAGTTTGGGTGCAAGTTCCACAGATTCTTCCAGGGCTACCACTCTGGAATCCATGGCCTGATTGATCATATGTTTTGACAGTTCTCTGAGGGCAGCGCTCTCCTCACTGTCCTTGGGTGACATGTTTTCAATATACTTAAAGGAATCGTACCAGTTCTGTTCCCCCTCTTCCTTGGTCTCCCAGCAGTTCCAGGCAAAATCCGCGTTCGCAAAGATCGCTACCTTTGACGGTTCCGACTGCTGCATTGGGTTTAGAACCAATCCCGCATATTGGCTTCCGTCTGTGCCAGCCTGAAGAAACTGGTCCTGGCCTCCCATAATCAGATGATTTTTGCTGTTGTCCGTGCAGGGCCAGTTCACCCACATATAAGGCCTGCGTCCTGGATGCCCCTCTGTTGCAATGTTGGCAGACCACCGGGTACCAAAAGTAGGCGTGATCTGACCCCAAATTTTCCCTCCTGTGGCCAGGAGCTGGATATTGCTGTTCCCTGTATTCAGGGTTCTCAGCTCCTGACTAGAGCCATCTCCGTCATATCCAGCCGCGCAATAGAGAAGTTCTCTTCTGATATCCGGGTATTTTTCCTGCTGCTCTGCCAGCCATGTATCCAGATCCTCCAAAAGCCGAAGGGCATTGGATGGGGGAATGGAACCCGCATCGTCCCCCAGCACTCCGATCTGACGCACTCCAGCCTCCAATAGCTGCGTAAATTTTGCTGTAATCGTCTCAAAGTCTGCCTTATAGTTTTCCTCTGTGTCAAACCGAAACGGACTTTTCATAAAACAGTGGATTGTCCAGATAAAGTAACACTTATTCTCATTCCCGGCTTCCGCCATCCGGCGGATCTCGGCCAGCTCATTCTCAGGGTACAGTTCCCTCCAGTTGCTGTTGTGGTATGGGTCGTCTTTGGGTGCAAAAATATACTGGTTTAGCTTCAGCTCACCCCCGAATTTCATCAATTCAATGCGGTCCTCCACAGACCAGGGATTCCCATAGTAGCCCTCTATAAATCCACGGTTTTTTATATCTGAAAAATCCTCCACACGAAGCTTGCGCACCTCTCTGTTCACGGTCTGCCTCAGAATTCTGCGCAGTGTGGTCACGCCGTAAAATACCGCATCGCTGTCTGCGCCGATCACCGTGATTGCGTCCTCTTGAATATCTAATACATAGGCGTCACTTTTTTTATACAGGGCCGCATCCAGCCCATATTTCTGTGCATTCTCCTGAGAATAGACGTCCAGAATAAAATTAGTCCCCCCGTCCGCCGGGCTTTCCGCCTGTGTGACGGTTATTCCGTACTCATCCAAGGTTTCTTCCAGACGCCTTGTGGTATAACCGTCAATTTGGTTCCCTGCCATAAGGCTGACCTGTTCCGTAATCCTCATGTTTTCATCCCCATACTGTACACTCTGCGGTTTTGGGTAGATCTCATATTCAATGTCAGATATCCGCTCATCTGCTATGTTTTCGGCAGGCGCTGCCTTGGCAGCGCTTGTGTTCAACGCTGGTACCGCCGCTGTCACCGCCACCGCTGCGGCTGTAATGACGCTTAAAAACGAATGTACAATTCTCCTGCTCCTTTTCATATCTCAAATCCCCTTTCTATTCTCTGTGGCAAATGCACAGGCCTACTGAATAGTGATTTTCTGTGTACAAAGACATCCCCATTAAAATGTGTCTTTTAATGGGGATGTCTTTGAAGTACAGACACTCTCGGCTTGTAACCGATAGTTATATTATAGCGTGTCATTTTTTTCTTTCAATGCACAATCCGTCCTTTTATGTGCATTATTTACATATTTTTCTCTCATTTCAACATTTCATTATGCATTTATGGTTTATATTTTCTGTTTCCTTCTATCATCTGCACAGATTTTATATATCTGCCTTTCCTTTCGAAATCTATTTAGCGCATATTTACACCAAAGCCCTGTACTCGCCCACATGGTACCAAAACTGGCCGGGTCATTTCCGGAAATGGCCCGGCCAGTTTTGGCAAAAAATCAGGCACCCTAAAACTACAGACTCATGCCTGCACTTATAGGGTACCTGTCCAATTCTTAATAGTTCACAAAGCCTTTTATCTTCTTCTCAAAAAATCCGGTATCTGAATATCTCTCTCCTGCACCTTACTCTCCGGTGTGCGCAATGTCCCGATAGAGGGTTTTAAAGGCTTCACCTGGGGAGTGCTGCCGGATGTTGTATTCCTCTGGAAAATATTCCCCACCGGCGCTTCCTGAGCGGGCGCAGAATTGAATTCCGGAACAATCTTTTTATTTACAGTGGGCTGCGTAGCAGTAGATGCATCCAGACCGGTTGCAATCACTGTGATGCTTGCCTCATCCGCATAAGTATCATCGTACATAGCACCAAAGATGATGTTCGCGTCATCACCGGCCAATTCCTGAACATAGCTGGCCGCATCGTTGGCATCCATGAGGGAGATATCTCCTGAAATATTGATGATAACATGGCTTGCACCCTCGATGGTGGTCTCCAGCAGCGGGCTGGATACAGCCTGCTTCACTGCCTCCAACGCCTTGTCGTCGCCCTTGGCCTGTCCAATACCGATATGTGCAATTCCCTTGCCCGTCATTACTGTCTGTACATCCGCGAAATCCAGGTTGATCAGAGCCGGAAGGTTGATCAGGTCTGTGATGCCCTGTACCGCCTGCTGCAGTACTTCGTCCGCCTTCTTTAATGCCTCTGGCATAGTGGTCCTGCGGTCCACGATTTCCAAAAGCTTATCATTTGGAATCACAATCAGGGTATCCACGTTCTGCTTCAGCTTTTCAATGCCTGTGAGAGCGTTGTTCATGCGTGTCTTTGCCTCAAACCGGAACGGTTTTGTAACAACACCTACAGTCAGAATACCCATCTCTTTGGCAAGCCCTGCAACTACCGGCGCTGCTCCGGTTCCTGTGCCGCCGCCCATACCACAGGTAACAAATACCATGTCAGCCCCCTGCATGGCCTGCTTTAAGTCCTCCGCGCTCTCCTCAGCTGCCTGCTGGCCAACCTGAGGCTGAGCTCCTGCTCCCAGTCCTTTGGTCAGTTTTTCGCCGATCTGAATCGTGGTGGGTGCTTTGCAGAGCGTCAATGCCTGCTTGTCTGTGTTCACACCTACAAACTCCACACCACCAATTGTCTCATCCACCATTCTATTTACAGCATTGTTGCCTGCACCGCCCACACCGATTACAATAATCCGTGCCGCGGATTCAGCTTCATTCGTCATAATCTCTAACAAGGGTATTTCCTCCTTCTCATGTCTGTATCTACCTTACAGTCCGGGCAATCTGCTCCCAGTATTTAACCGTATTTCTTATATAATATAGTTTTTTAGAAAATTAATCAAGTGTATTTTTGAATATTATTATTTTTTTTAAACTTATTTAATATTATGAGAGGCACATACCTCCCAAAAGTATGTGCCCCCCTATAACTATTTCACAATCTTAACGCTCTTTGTCTTGCTGTATGCGCCGTAAACCTTTTTCTTTGCAGAGTCCACTTTATATGCGCGCACCTTCACGTAATATGTCCGGCCCTTCTTCAGCCTTTTTTCAATAAATTTACTCCTGAATACTGTTTTTCTGGTCACCTTTTTTCTGAATTTCCGGTCCGCAGAGTACAATACCTCATACCCCTTTGCACCCTTCACTTTTTTCCAGGACAGCTTCAGGATTCTGGTCTTTGTATTTTTCACTGTTAAAGAAGCCACTTTGCCTGTTTTAATCCTGGTCCACTTTGCATAAAGGGTGTAGTTCCTGTCCGCATTTTGAGGAATACTCTTTACTCTGGTCGCTTTTTTAAACCTGCTGCTGGTATACCATCCTTCAAAGGCATATCCCTTTCTGACAGGTGCTTTTAAGTTTACCTGTTCCCTATAGTAAATGCTGGGATTGGACTGGTTGTTGCGTCCTTTGTTCAGACGGTAACGAATGGAGTATCCAACGGTTACGCTGCAGACATCCGTCTTTTTGCTTCCGTCCTTTGCTGCCGCCGTGATTCTGGCTGTTCCGTAACCCACCGCGGTAATTCTGCCGTTGGCCTCCACCCGGACTGCGGATGGATTGTCTGAGGTCCAGACAATGCTCTTATTCGCTGCATTGGCTGGCCGTACCTCTGCTCTTAGTATCTCCGAATCGCCCTTTTGCATCAGCAGAGAAGCTTTGTTCAGCCGCACTTCTGTGACCTTTACTTCACCCGGCGCAGGCACCCCTTCTTTTTCCAGCGCCTCTTTGCAGGCCCGAAGCTTTTCTGCTGCATCTTCTACCTTTTGCTGGTCTTTCTGGGTAAGCCCGGTGTCAGCCAGCACTGCTTCCGCATCCTTAAGCGCATCCTTAAGCGCTTTCACACTGTCTTTGGTATAACCATTCAGATCCATGCCCTGAATCTCTTTGACCAATTTCTCAAGAAGGCTCTTATCTGCATGGTCCTCATAGATCATTACATCATCCAGGGACAGATAAATATACTCCATTGCGCTGCCTTCCGGCTTTTCCACTGCCGCAGGGGCTTTTTTGATATCTGTCAATGTTTCCACAGATACATAGTAGTCATCCGCGTCCCCAGTGACAAAGGAGGCTTTCACATGGCGTCCTGATTGGTTTAGCTGCGTGGCACTTAACACCTCACTGAAGGCATCCCCTTTGGACTGGCTCTTTACACTGATCCGGTAGGCATCTGCAATGCCTGTCTCATAGGTAAACTCCATCACATAGGCCGTATTGCCTTTAAGCTTCACTTCCTCCTCACTGCGCAGAATTTCTCCAATTCTTCCCGTTTCATTGGTTTTCAGTGAGAAGTTTCCGTTTAACACATAGTCTGTAAACTGCCCCGCTCCATCCCGGTACTCCGCCAGATGGGTGTATATTTCGCTGGGATATGCCAGCTGGAAAGCACCGTAGCCTTGTTCCACATTTTCAAAATCCTCGTATAAAATATAGTCTTCATATGCTCCCTCGCCTGCTGTGGGCGTTCTGGAGATATTTTCCCATACGTTGACGTCATCTAGGGCAATCCTGCCGCCGTCCGCATTCATCTTGCCTGTAATGCTCAGCTTTGCCTCCGTGACCTTTTCCGGCACATCGAAAGTCAGACGCACTTTTTGATAATTTTTTCCTGTAAATTTGCTCTGACCGTAGTAAGTTCGCGAGGTAGGTTTGGCCAATTTTGTGTAAGTCTGGTCTCCTGCCTTCACCTGCAGTTTTAGCTCTGTATCTTTTCCCATCTGGGTAAACAGATATACCGTAGCTGCCTTATCTGGGGTTAAGCCTGTCATGGTCTGGCTTACCGTCACCTCAGCACCCTTATCTCCGGTGAGTTCAAGGTAAGTCTCCAGATTCTCAGCCTGTACCACCTCTGCCTTCCCCTGGTTTTTGGTAATTTCCCAGTCCTTTAAATTAAAGGTACCAAAACCTGGATTCTTCAGATGTGATCCCTCTCCGAAATCCCCTGCGGTTACTGGTGCAGGGCTGCCTGCGGGATAGAGCACATACCCTGTCTTTGGCTCAGCGTTCACTGTGATTTTTCCGTCTGTAACAGGTACGGTTCCCACTTTCTCCTTGCAGTCCACCGTGAGTTTGTATACATCCGCCTCCTTCACATCCTTCCACGCCTTTGGCGCTTTCCACTCAGTGCTCCCTCCTTTGGGATTCCAGTGGTAGATCTTGGCCGCCTCGTCCGGATTTCTCTCGCTGCTATCCTCCCCATACCAGGGTATGAATACAGTAGCCTCCCCTGTTTTGTCGTCAGCCCAGGACTCATCCTCCGGCTGTTCCTTCCACCACTCCCAGGAGGCAATCATCTCGCCATCCTTGTACATGGTCACAAGGTTCTCTTCCTCTCCTTTCACACCGTTCCCGGCTTTCTCCACCCGCACTTTGCCGGTGTAGTCCACAAAATCCTCTCCAATATTCAGTACGTCAAAATGCTGCATATACTTTGTGGGAAGGTTGTGGTTAAAAAAGTCCTCCTGCGCCTCATTGATATCATTTTTGCCTCCCCAGGAGCCAACTCTCGGCATCATGGCCCCATTAAACATGGCATCGCTCACAAAGACATCCAGGTCGTTCTTAAAATACTTCAGAATCGTACTGTTATTTCCATGGTTGGGGTAAGAGTTGTCATGCCCCCAGTGGGTAAAGCTGGCCCCCTGCTCCATGGCTCCCCCGAACTCGGTTCCCACCAGATACCCTCTGTCATTGAGTTCTCTCACCAGGTTGTCCGCCTTCCAGGTGGAGTTACCGTAGATATCCACATACACAAAGTTTAGGTCCGGCAGGTCTTCCTTCAGGGCATCCAGATTCTTTGCCCGGTTTCCCGAGAGAATATCCTGTGTTTCATCCACCCAGTAGGCCTGGTCAAGCCATCCCCAGTTGGCAGACAGCGGTCTGGTCATCACATCCGGATTAAACAGCAGTCCGTCCGGGTTGTGTTCACTTACATTGATATGAATGCCATATTTCATGTTATACTTTTTCCCTGCACGAATCACTTTGTTGAAGTCTTCTTTTCCTCCCTGCCGCACTCCTATGTGGCCGCCGTAGTCACCGTGGGAGTCGTCATGTCCCTCCGCTGCATACCCTTTTTCCATAACCATCTGTCCAAATCCGTCTGTCAGGTTATAGACGATCTTTCCTGTGTCCAGAGATTTTAAAAACGGCTCCTGCACCTGGCTGCCAAAGTTCATGGCAATGTACATCATATTGTCCTTTATACTCTCCATACCCAGGATCTCTTTGCGCACATTTTTATAATTTGCTGCCGCGTCCTTCCAGTTTACGCTTCCGTCCCCATTGTAGTCCTCACAGATTACCACTTTGGACCAGGGCAGGGAACTGGTTCCCTCCTGCACATCCAGGGGCGTCCGGTAAGTGAGAACGCCGTCTCCCAGTGAGCCCGCAAAGCCATTTTCCACTTTGTAAATCTCTGTGTTTAACACATTGGCCGCCTCTATGCTGCTGTTGCGTATGGTAGCCGCCAGTCCGCCTGAGGAGAGCATCCCGTAGCCCCGTCCGGCCTGTCCCAAATCCTGCTCTGTGACCTGGTCCATGGTGTCATAGATGTGGTCTCTCACCTCATACCAGCCTCCGTTGGTCTCCACAGTGGCATAGCTGGCAGATGTGTCCCCGGGGGACGTGGAGACAAGCGCCTGATTGTCAAACTGGATATCCCTGATCACATACCCCTCCTTCTCTTCTATTGAGAGGATGTTCATATCCAGAGTGGTGCCGTTTACTTTATATTGAAGCCTGATCTTTGCATTCAACGTTTTCAGTTCGTATTCCAGGGTATCCTCACCCTTCTTAGTACACGTGACAACGGGTGTGCAGGTGATTCCGTTGAGACTGACATTGTACGTCTTCTTGGGATTTCCCGGCAGGGTCTTTTGCCCTGACTGATAGCCCAAAACCCGCGGGAAATTCTGATCCATTGTCACCTTCATGTCCCTGCTCTGGATGACTGCCGGCCTGTCGGGCTTTTCCAGCACATCCACTTTGACGGTCTCCTGAATCTTCAGGTTATCTAAGAGTACCTCCGCGTTCATAAATTGTTTTCGGATTCCAAAGTACCCTTTCTTCTCCGTCATGCCGTAGGAACCGCCGCCCACCTGTTCTCCGTTGATGTACAGAAGGACCTTTGGCCCCTCCACCTCCATACGGATGTGATAGGGTTTTCCATTCTCTATCTGGCAGTTTGCCTGATAAGCCCCGTAGGAGCTGTTTTTGAGCCAAAACCAATTTTTTGAAACATCATAGAAGACACCCTGATAGTTGTTATTATCCTCTGATCGGAACAGGAATCCCAGACGTCCCAGAGCAGAGCTTGGATTGTGTGTGACATCAAATTCAAAAATGCCGTTGGCAATCCTGGGTGTGTCAATGGCCACTGCATTGTTTACTGCCGATATGGTCAGTTTAAGCTGGCCGTCTTCTGTCTGTGCGGTATCTGCATTGGTCCACTGCCCTAATTTATCCGGATCAGAATAGTCATTAAAGTAACAGAAGATCTCATAGCCCTCATGTACGGAAACACGAACTGTCTCATCCTTGTTACCGGGCTGATAAAGACCGGACTTTCCGGATTGTTCCATCAGATATTCGGACTCTCCCTCTGCCACAAGCGCTCCGTCCACGTACAGTTTATAGACTTTCCCTGCCTGATACAGCTTGATCTGATAGGAGGTGTTTGCCTCCAGCCTGAGACTATCCCGGGCAATGATCTCCTCCCCGCTGCCTTTCAGATAGAAGGTTCCCCTTCCGTCTGTGTAAAAGATATTCGCCGAACCGTTCTCCCGGATATTGACTGCCACACCTAGTTTTCCGTCCCCGTCTGTAGTGATCTGCCAGGTGTAAAATCCATTGACCAGTTCCCTGCTGTTTTCATTGACGGCAATTCCCCCTGCCCGGACAGGGATGGAGAATATGCCTTCTGACACGGTTCCGGCCTCACTCCAGGATGGCGTGTCCCTGCTGTAATCCTCTGCAAAGCGTACTCTGTCATCCTCCTCATTTGGCTCCTCCTCTTCCTTACCCATGTCCAGCATCTCTGTGGTGAATACCACATCGTCCAGCAGGAACGTATCCCCCGCCATGTTTCGGATTCCATAGGTACCGGCGGCAGTAGACTGGCCTGCAATGGATACCTTCCCATATCGGGTTCCATTGACGGAAATTTCTACCTCCTCCCCTGAGAACTGTATCTTAATGTCATTCCACACATTGGTCCGGATTCCTCCCTTTTCCTCAAGCGCCGTGTATTTGGGATACCCGGTGGCATGGCTTCCCTCATTGCAGATAAACCATCCGCCGGATTCCACCAGCTGGTTTCCTTCCCCTGCGTCCGCATCCTCCACCCGGTAGACAAATCCTTCCCGGAAATACGTATCACTCTTAGAGAGTACTTTTACTCTGGCGGAAAAGGTACCATCCGCTATCCCGGGCGCTGAGGCGTCATTTGCCATATGACGTCCTGCTGTTCCCTTAGCCGTATTTTTCAGCTCCAGAACATGATTTCCCGGCTGATCCGGATCTTCAATCACAGCCGCGTCGGCTCCTCTCCAGTCACCTGTGACACCGTCCTCGTAATCTTTTGTATAGACAATATCTTCACTTGCCTCCGGTCCCCCCAGAACCTCAAAGGCATCAAACTCAATCTTGGTTCCCCGGCTCGCTGCGTTCTTCTCTCCGGTTCCCCTCAGCAAAATAGTGTGCTTACCATCCTCCAGACCTTCCTTTTCAAAGACGATCTGCTTCTTTTGATCTCCATCCACATAAAAATCAATGCAATCTGTTTTCTCGTTGTCCAGATACACATCCATCATTCCTCTGTCTCTGTTCCTGGACGCATACACACGGATACCGGTTCCTGAAAATGTGAGTTCAATGGTATCCTCCGGCCCTGTGGACTCCTTATAATGTATCCCGCCTCCGTAATGGGTATTTTCACTCCAAACCTTCCACCCCGGGCTGTAGACCACCCGCTCACTGCCGTCGTCTATCATTCCCCTGGCCGTCAGATCCGTCACCTTTGCAGGTTGGGAGTATAGGCTCTCCGACCCGTCTTCCAGGATTCCTGCGATCTTATATTTCACTTTAGACGGGTCTGCCACTGCTACCATATCCAGATATGTATTCCCTGTCACAGGGCGCTCATTGATCTTTTCGTAGGAGCCTGCGTTTTTGCGATAGATATTGTAGTTGGATATTCCCTCCTGGGCACTTTCCCAGGACAGTTCCATCTGATTTTTGCCCAGGTAGCAGGCACTCACGTTCTTGGGCCCCTCTGGGATTCTTGGAAACTCTGTGATGGCATAACTCTCACCTATTTCGGACTCAAACCGTATCTTATCTCTTCCAAGCACCTGGCGCTCCACAGGATTCCCGCTGCCATCCAGCAGGACTGCCTGGCTGATTCCCGGATACTGAAGGGTACAGGCTCCGCCGCTGCGCGCCCGTATATTGGCCTCCTCTGCCTTTCCCTCGTTCCAGAAGATATCGATCTCAAAATTCCCCCTGGCCACAATTCCTTCCACAGAACCGGAGGACCAGGCGTCCGGAATGGCCGGGAGAAGGTTTATATATCCCGTATTGCTCTGCATCAGCATCTCGTTGATGCCTGAGGTGTATCCAAAGTTTCCATCGATCTGGAAGGGAGGATGGCTGTCCCACAGATTGGGATAAATTCCGGATGCAAACAGAGTGTTGATCAGCTGGTAGGCCTTCTCACCGTCCCCTGTCCTTGCCCAGGCGTTAATGCGCTGTCCCATTCCCCAGCCAGTACTCTCCATTCCGCGCTCCTTTAAGGAAACCAGGGCTGCATCCATGTATTCGTCATTGTTTACAGAAATCAGATCTCCCGGAAACAGCCCCAGCAGGTGGGACATATGCCGGTGTCCCCGGGAACCTACGCTCCCAAGTGTTGTCTCATGGTACCACTCCTTAATCTGTCCGCTATCCCCCACCTCAATGGGTGCCAAACGGGACTGCTTCTGAACCAGTTCTTCTATAAGTGCTTCATCCTCAGGCTTGTTCAGCAGCTTCATTGCCTGTACGGCATCCTCAAACAACTGCCAGATAAGGCTCTGTTCATAGACATTTCCAAGGGTCCTGGGGCCGTGTTCTGGAGAGTATGCCGGACTGGACACCAGTCTGGTGGACCTGCTCCCATCCTCCAATGTAATGGGTATTTTGCTGTCTATGAGCAGGCCTGCATACATCTTTGCCTCTTCTTTCAGCATCGGGTAAATGTTTTGTTCCATATACTCCATATCCCCGGTATACTCAAAGTATTCCCAGCAGTTCTGAAGAGCCCAGGGCAGCGCCGCTGGTGACCAGCCCCAAGAAAATTCCCATCCCGGGGCCGTCCATCCAAAGGGATTGTTTGCCGTATGCACCGTAAATCCGTTTTCCTCCCCCTGGCCGCTGGGAATTCCAAAATAGGTTGCGGCAGTCACACGCCCCGGCTCTCTCAGGGAATTCACATAGTCAATGAACGGTTCGGCACACTCCGCCATGTTGGCAGAATAGGTGGGCCAATAGTTCATCTGCACATTCACGTTGAAATGGTAGTCGCTTGCCCACGGAACCCGGTCGTCATCTCCCACCCGGTTCTGCCATACTCCCTGCAGGTTCGAAGGGAGATCTCCCTGTCTGGAGGATTCTATAGTCAGAAATCTGCCGTATTGGTAAAGAAGCACCTCCAGTTGGGCTCTCTCCTCACTGGATGCTGTCCCGCTGTTGTAGGCTTTTAGCAGTTCATCCGTGGTTTTTTCAGAGTCTCCCTGGCCCAGGTCCAGTTTCACTCTGCTGTAGATATCCCGGTAGTCTTCCACATGCGCTTTCTTTACCGCCTCATAGGAGTCCGCGGCTGCCTGCTCCACCCTCTGGACCACACGCCCGGCCAGCTCCTCCTGGGTTTCCCCGGAACGGTAATCCGGATATACATTGGCATAGTCTGTATCCGCAGCCACAAAGATGACTGCCTCCCTTGTGTTTTGCACATCCAGGGATTCTCCATCCCCATTCTTCTCCACACTGCCGTCCACAGGTATAACCTTCAGCATGGAATTCATCTTCAGCTGGTTGTCCTGCAGCTCACCCTGCATGACAATGGCATCCTCCGTCAGTGTGTACGCTGCATCCTTGCCCAGGTTTCTCTGCGTGACCTGCTCGCCGTTATCTACCGGAAAGCGCACATTAAAATTCATAGTTTGCCCGCCCTCGGCTGTGAGCTTCATGGCAAGTACATTGTGTTTGTAGCTTATGAAGTATTCTCTGTGGTATTTTGTTTCTCCGGCCTGAAAGTCCACATTTGCCACCGCGGTTTCCAGATCCAGGTCCCTGCTGTATCCGCTCACCTTGTCCTCCGGGATTCCTGCAAACTCCAGGTAGATATCTCCCCAGGACTGGTAAGCGCCATAATCGCTGTCCCCCACCAGTTTTTCGCACAGAGCGGAAGCCTCCCCATCCTTTCCCTCCAGAAACAGCTCATTGATCTGGTGGAATATCTCGGACATAGGCTGTCCCTGACTGTCGGCTTCTATATTTCCCCCATTGTAATCCGGCCTGAGCAGGCTGGGTCCCCCGTTCCAGAGTGTCTTGTGATTAAAGGTCAGATGCTCCTTTGAGACCTCCCCATAAACATTTGCCCCCATAAAACTGTTGCCGATGGGCAGGGTTAGCTGCTGCCACTGGTTATCCTCCTCTGTAGTAGCAAAGGCTCCTCCGCTTAAAATCGTCTGCCCTCCGCTGACAGGCTCGTCAAACCAGATGCGCATGGGGGATTTTTCCTCTGTCTCCCGTGCCTTCACAATGCCCCCTGGCATACTCCCAGACGATACTGTCATAACCACTGCCAGCCCCAGGGCCAGTAATCTCTTGCCTCTCCTTTTTTGATCCATATACTAACCTTCTCCCTTCTTTCAGAGTATGCTCCATACTCTTTTGTGATTTAGTAAATGCGCAGACCTGTTGAATAGTTACGTCATTTCTTTTATATCCCCCATTATAAACGCCCTCTTTTTTGTCAACTTTCACAAATCAGAACTCATTTTTTCAAATTTATACTATTTTGTAGAAACCGTCTCCGCCTTTTGATGTTGACACTCAAACTTTAATAACTATATAATTATAGAAAACGGACATGTCCTTTTTTATTCCATGAGAGGAACAGAACAATATGAAGGAGCCCAAGAATTACTACCAGAATATCCTTTTGGCAAGCAGCAGCCAGAAAGTGATTGACAATGCTGTACTCCAGACACTACCAGGGGATTTTCACTTTGGCCCCCACATGCATTCCACGGTGGAACTCTTTATCTGTCTGGAAGGCCAGTGTACCATGACCATCTCCCAGACTCCTGTTGAGCTGAAGAGGGAGGATTACATAGCCATTCTCTCCAACCACCCCCACAGCTGTGACACTCCTTTGGGGGAGGGCTGTGTGATTCTGCAGCTTCATTTTCATCCGGATATTTTTATGAATCTCTTTAGCGATACCCTGAATGAAAATCACCTCTTTTTTCTCATGGATCTGACCCTGGGCCAAAAAAAATATATAAAAGGAATCTGTTCTCAACAGCTTTATAGCTGTCTGCATTTTATTCGGGAAGAACTGGACCAAAGGGGCACTAATTATCAAAAAATGGTGGATCTCTATTTCGCTCAGCTGCTCATCCTGGTTTCCAGGGATATCAGCAACACTGTCAGCAGCAACAGCATCCAGAGCAACCGCCACCTGCTGAGTGCCTTTGAGTACATTAACCAGCACTATGCGGAAAAAATAACTGTAGAAAAGCTGGCAGAGTACTGCGGCATCTCGTCCCGCTTCCTCTCCCAGCTTTTCAATAAACATCTTGGGATGAATATCTCAACTTATATTACCTATTTTCGCATTAACAAATCCATAGAACTCATGTCCGCCGTGGACACCCCCTATCCTCTTACACAGCTTGCGCTGGATGTGGGGTTTGGGAGTCTGCAGCACTATTCAAAGGTTTTTAAGGAGACTATGAATATTTCCCCCACCAAGTATTTTTTCCGCAAATAGTTACTGTTCAGTATCTTCATAGTTACCGCAAATAGATCCTTTCAGTGTCATTGGCCGCCTGCCCCGTATTCCCGGCAAGCTTCCACATAGGCCAGTATATTCTCCCAGGGCACTTCCGGCTCCAGCAGATGGGTGGGCGCAACAAAAAGCCCGCCTCTGCTGCCTGCAATGTCCAGATTCCGCTTCACATTCTCCTTTACTTCCCGGGGCGTACCAAAGGGCATGACTGTCTGGGTGCCGATGGTCCCATGAAAGGAGATACGGTCCCCGTAAATGCGGTAAATCTCCTCAAACTCCATACACTCTGACTGGATGGGATTCAGGACATCCACCCCGGCATCGATCAGATACTTAATAAAAGGCTCCACAAATCCGCAGGAGTGGTAGAATACCAGAATATCAGGCCGGATCTCCTTCACTTTTGTAATGATTCTTTTCAGTCTCGGATAGATCCACTCTGTGTACAATTCCTCACTCATCATAATGCTGTGCTGCATGCCGATGTCATCTCCCAGATAGAGAATATCCACCCCTGCCCTGGCGTAGAGCAGCGCCCTGTCTGTGGACATGCTCTCCACCATGTCAAACACTGCCTCTGCCATCTCTTCATCGCTTAACATGTCCATCATCAGGTTTTCCATGCCTCTTAAATACCATGCCGTCTCCCAGACAGTACACTGCATATTCCCCACAGAGGCCAGCCCCTGCTCCTTTAGCGCTTGGACCCTCTTTGCCACCCACCTATTGTTTTCCTCCGAATACACCGGTATGGGAAATTCAGAGATCTCTTGTGCAGTCTCAGCATGCTCCAGTGGGTGCAGCATTTTTGTCATGTGCATGGAGTTGGGCGAGGACTCGTGACCCACTCCCCACTCATCAAGCTTTACATTCTCTCCCAGCTCTCCATAGTACGGCAAAAACCGGGATATATTCTGATCATCCGGAAGAAGATCCCCCACCCGCCTCCAGGGCATATCAAAATATTCCATATAGTCCGCACACTCCCCCCCAATCTCCCTTTTAAAGTGTGCTTCCAAACTGGGGCAAAGACTAAACTCCAACGGTACTGTCTCATATCCCTGTCTTCTGAGCATTGCCAGAAGGTTCTCTCTTGCTGTCATCTATATCCTCCTCTATTCTCATCTTAATGTTATCATTGTATAACGGAAAGTAAGAACCGTCTTTTATAAATCCGAACAATCCATTCCATATTTATATATTTCGCACAAAAAAGTCCGGATACGGTCAAAGCGCTTGCTTCCCGTTTCCCGGACTTTTCATTCTATTTTATAATATATGCCCCTGTATATGGATCAATATACCCATACCCGTCTGTGATGATATTTCCGCTTTCATCTGTATAATTATACTGCTCCGTATTGGTTGTGGTATTCCCCATAGCGTCTGTGTAAACCCTGTTGCCCTGGTCATCTGTTGAGAATGTCCCGTCTGACTCTGAGTAAGTAGGCCCCCCAGACTCACCGGTCTGAGCTTCCCCGTCCTCTTCCCCGTCACCGGATTCTCCCTGGCCTTCCCCGCCTTTTTCCCCCGATGAGCCATTCTCCACCTTTAGGGACTCCTCTGTCTCCCCCTGCTTAAAGGTGATGGTCTGGGAATCTGTCGTGAAGGTCTCCATATGCAGGGTTCCCTCCATAGAACTGATTTTGTCGTACACGGATTTAAGCGCAGCTACCTTCTCATTCAGATCCTGGTCGCTGCCCATCAGCACTTTTACATTTTCAAAATACAGGGTGATGCTGCCTTTATCATCAAACTTTATCTCCTTGGGCTTTAGCTCATTTTTGCTTAAAAGCTGCGCCAGCTCCACAACGCCATCCCGAAGCTTTTCATCCTCTATAGGAAGCTTCTCATACCGCTGATACTTTCCGAGTGCGACTCCGTTTATAAGCGGTACGCCCTCGTGCACTTCCTTTGAGATCCCCACGATCAGTCCGTCCCGGTCAAAATAGATGTAATCCGTACCGCTTAAAAAGCAGCCGATCTCCGGCTTCTCATAAACCCGTATCTGTACTCTGTATGGGGCCAGCATCTCCACTTCCAGGGAACTTAAAAAGGGAAGGGATTCCTCCACCTTGGAATCATCCTGATATTTCCACAGCAGGTAGAGCGTATTTTTACACAGCCCGTCCTGCATAATCGCTTTTTGAATCTCTGCGGCTGAATAGATTGAATTTCCCGAAATCACCACTTCCTGTACCCGGAAAAGTCCGAAAATCACAAGCGCCGCCAAGGCCAGCAGGCCTACAAGGGCGCCTATGATTATTCCTTTCTTACTTTTTTTCTTCCGATAGGTCACTTCTCTCATTCTTCCACCGTATCCTTTTTGCATTTTATGTCCGCACTGCCGTCAATCCTTCAGCTTAAGTTCTCCCCCCAGCTGTCGGAAGTCCTCGCAGATGTCCTCATATCCTCTCTGAATAAAGCTGTACTTTTCCACCTCGGTCGTTCCCATTGCAGCCAGGCCCGCGATCACCAGAGCAGCTCCGCCCCTAAGCTCCGGAGCCTCCACAACAGCTCCGTTAAGCCCCCGGGTTCCCCGGATTCTGGCCTCCTGCCCCCGGACTTCAATGTGTGCCCCCATTTTGCACAATTGGGGGACTATCTTGAAACGTGCCTCAAAGATCTTCTCCCTGATCAGGCTCTCCCCTTTTGCCAGGCATAGGACCGCCATCACCTGTGACTGGAGATCCGTGGGAAATCCCGGGTAAGGTGTGGTTTCCAGATAAACTGCGTTTCTTCCGGCGTTTCTTCCGTCCACCAGGATGCCCTCCGGCTCCACGCGGATACCGGCTCCCAGCCTCCTGGCTGTGTAGACCACCTGGCCGAGCTGTTCAGAAGGCGCCCTTCGCAGAAAACATTTTCCTCTGGTGGCCATTGCCCCCATCATATAAGTACCCGCCACAATCCTGTCCGGCATCAGGTCAAACTCGCTGTCCGTAAGCGATCTCACTCCCTCAATGGTAATACCGGGTGTCCCGGCCCCATGTATCCTTGCCCCCTTACTGTTGAGAAAACGGCATAGCTCCACAATCTCAGGCTCCATTGCCCCCTTCTCAATCCGGGTAGTTCCCTCGGCCAGCGCCGCGGCCAGGATCACATTCTCCGTTGCCCCCACGCTTGGGAATTTCATTACAATACGTGTTCCCGTAAGTCCCGCTGTCCTGGCATGCAGGACCTCCTGCTCCTCCTCAATGGAGGCTCCCATCCGTGTAAAGGCGTCCACATGCATATCTATGGGTCTTGCACCTATGGTACAGCCTCCGGGATAGGGAATCCATGCCTCTTTCATCCTTCCAAGCAGCGCCCCCATCAGAATGATGGATGAGCGCATCTTATTTCCCAGGTCCGTGGACACCCTTGGTGTCTGCAGGCCTCTGGCATCCAAATACAGGGAATGACCGCTCCAGGCCGTATCACATCCCATCTCCTCCAGTACCTGCACCATGTACATCACGTCCAGTATTTTGGGACAGTGGTGCAGTACCGTAACGCCTTTGTGTAAAACTGCTGCCGCCAGAATTGGCAGCGCCGCATTTTTTGACCCTTGGATATAAACCTGGCCCTCCAGGGGGCGGCCGCCGAAAATCTCTATACAACCCAACTACGACTCCTCCGATATATCAGCCCTATATATCATTATATGCAGAAGTCCTATTTTTGCCACCTGCTGACGGAAAGAGCCAATCCCATCTCCGCCAGCAAAAACAGCACCGAGGTTCCTCCATAGCTGATAAATGGAAGTGTGATTCCCGTGTTTGGTATGGTGTTGGTCACCACCGCGATATTCAGCATTACCTGGATCGCAATATGCCCCATAACGCCCACTGCAATCAGGGAACCGAACAGGTCCGCCGCATGGGTGGCGATCACCATGAAGCGCCAGATCAGGATCATAAACACAATCACCAGGATCACCGCCCCTGCCAGCCCCAGCTCCTCACAGATGATGGAAAAGATCATATCATTCTGGGCCTCAGGTACAAATCCCAGCTTTTGTATACTCTCCCCCAGCCCCTTGCCAAACAGGCCTCCGGACCCAATGGCATAGAGCCCCTGGATGGTCTGATAGCCCTTCTCAAAGTTTTCAGGGTCCCTCCAGATGGCAAGGCGTTCCAGGCGGTAGGATTCCAGGCTCAAAAAGATTGCGATAAATCCCACTCCGATCCCCCCCATCCAGAGGAACTGCACATATCTGGGATTGGATACAAATACCAGGATCACCGCAATGCCCAGGATTATAATGGCAGTGCTCAGATTGTTCGTTCCCACCAGCCCCACAATGGGAAGCACCATACCCAGGACCAGGAACAGATTTAGAATGCTGTTTCGTTTCTGCTTCTGTCTGCTGACCATGCAGGCCAAAAACAGGATTACCGCCAGCTTTGCAAATTCTGAGGGCTGAAAGGATAGGGGCCCCAGAGAAATCCACCTCTTTGATCCATTGTAAGAATCGCCCACCAAGAGTACCAGTCCTGACAGGGCTAAGGAAACGAAATACCCGGGAATGGCTAGTTTCATAAACACATGGTAATCCATGCAGGATATCACATACATAGCTGCCACTCCCAGTGAGGTGGCAAAAAACTGTTTTTTAAAGTAATAGGCAGCATCACCAAATTTGACCTGCCCATTGTACGCGCTTGTACTATAGAGGGTCACCAGCCCAAAACATACCAGGAACAGTACCAGGAACAACAATGTATAGTCCAGCTTCTTTCTGGCTGATTTCTCCATAGCATCACTCCTTAGAGGTTTTTAAAGATTTCTCACATACTCTTTAAACAGCTCTCCCCGCACCTCATAGCTCGGGAACATATCCCAACTGGCACAGGCGGGAGACAAGAGTACCGCATCGCCGCTAACGGCCTTCTCAGCGCAGATCTGCACTGCTTCCTCTAAAGTCTCAGCAAATATAATATTGTGAAAACCGCAGCTTTTTGCAGTCTCGGCTATCTTTTCCCTGGTTGCTCCCAGCAGCACCAGATGCCTTACCTTTCCGTCAAAGGCCCTGATCCATTCCTCATAGGAGGAATCCTTGTCGTACCCTCCGCCGATGAGCAGTGTGGGACGATCCATGGCCTGAATCCCCTTGATGGCCGCATCCGGATTTGTTCCCTTGGAGTCATTGTAATACACCACCCCATTCTTTTCCAGAACGTATTCAATCCTATGCTCCACTGCCGTGAATGCACACACTACAGTGCGGATCTCCTCCAGGGGAACACCGTAAACCAGAGCCATGGCTACGGCAGCCATGACGTTTTCGTGATTGTGCCTTCCCGGAAGCTTCAGCTCCTCTGTAGAACAGATCACCGTCTTTTTCGTCCCGTCACTGTATGTAATCAGGTTTCCATCCAGGTAAATACCCTTATCTAATGTACGCAGACTGCTGAAAAATAATACCTGGCAGGTTAAAGTTTTTCCAAACTCCCGAAGGATCTCATCCTCATAGTTCAGCACACAGGTGTCACTGCCTGTCTGATTTTTGGTGATGGATTCCTTAACACGTATGTACTCTTCCATGGTGTGATGCCGGTTCAGATGATCCGGGGTGATGTTCAGAATTGCGCTGACTTTTGGATGAAAGTTTACAATGGTTTCCAGTTGAAAGCTGCTGACCTCCGCCACAGTCACCGTATCCTGTGTCATGTTCATGACTGCCTCTGTATAGGGCTTTCCGATGTTGCCCACCACATAGGAGGAATCCCTAAAATGCTTCATGATTGCTCCCAGCAGGCTCGTGGTGGTAGTCTTTCCATTTGTCCCGGTGATCGCCAGCACGTCCCCCTTTCCATTGGCATAGGCCAGCTCCACCTCTCCCCAGATGGGGATGTTTTTTTCTCTGAGTTTCTCCACCAAAGGAAGGTCTGTGGGCACTCCCGGGCTTAAAACCACCAGATCCAGACTGTCTGCCAGTGAATCCGGCAATTTTCCGGTCATGATCCGGGCCCTGCTGCCGGGCTCCAGCTTTTTCCGGACATCCTCCTCTTTTCTGTCACTGTTGCTGTCATAGAGTATTGGGTCGGCCTGTACACTTTCCAAAAGCTTTGCAGCCCCGATACCACTCAGCCCTGTGCCGAACACAAGGACTTGTTTCTTGGCTAAATCCATCTCTTATATCCCCCTGAAGTTCTGTTTTAGGAAAGCACCAAAAGCCCCGCCAGACACAGAAGCGCTGTGATCACGGTGAATACGGCAACCACCCGGGTCTCCGACCAGCCGCACAGCTCAAAGTGGTGGTGAATGGGAGCCATTTTAAAGAACCGCTTTCCTCCGGTCTTTTTAAAATAAGTTACCTGAATCATGACGGAGAGCACCTCCACCAGATAGACCAATCCCACAATCAGGATGATCCAGGGCATTTTCAAAATATACGCGGAACCTGCCACGAATCCTCCAAGCGCCAGGGAGCCTGTGTCCCCCATAAACACCTGCGCGGGGTGTACATTGAAGAGCAGAAAGCCCAAAAGCGCCCCTGTCACAGCCGCTGTGATGGGCTGAATCCCCCCTGCGTAGACGATGGAAACCACGGTAAAGAATACAGCCACCATGGTGGTCACGCCTGTGGCAAGCCCGTCCAGTCCGTCCGTAAAGTTCACCCCGTTTACAGTCCCGATCACGGCGATGTACAGAACCGGAATGGTGATCCACTTGCAGTCAAAATAACCGCCGTTTCCAAATGGAATCATCATGGTCAAAAAGCTGTTGTCCACGATCAGAATATACGCCAGGAAAATGGTGGTCACCACGATCTGGCAGGCCATCTTCTGCATAGGCAGAAGACCGTCAGACCGTTTGAGCACCACCTTTAAATAGTCATCCAAAAAACCAATAATGCCAAACCCCAGCGTCAGAAACAGGACGGGGACAATATTGGGGTAGTCTTTGATAAACAGCAGGGAGGTCACCAGGACGCTGATGAGAATAATCAGCCCTCCCATGGTGGGGGTCCCCGCTTTTTTCAGATGGGACTGCACCCCATCCGTGCGCTCCGTCTGCCCCACCTTCAGCTTGCGCAAAAACGGAATCACAAAGGGGCTTAAAGCCACGCTGATTACAAATGCCACTAACAATGGAATAATCACTTCTGTACCTAATATCATCTCGCACCTCTTAGTCTATTTTATACACATTTGGTATTAGTATAATTCTTTTTGCCATATTTATCAACCACTATTCTTCACTTTCCGTCTCTGGCACCTCATCTCTTGGGATTTCCAGATAGGGAAGTATATTCTCGTAAATTCCCTTGAGCACCGGAGCTGCTATGGTTCCTCCGTAGTAGGTTCCCTGGGGATTATTGATCACCACAAGGCCGATCACTTGAGGGTCGGGGGCAGGGGCAAAGCCCAGGAAGGAGGAGATGTACTTGTTGGCGCTTCTGGGGAGGGTTTCCGAGGTGGCTGTCTTACCTCCGATGTGGTATCCGGCAATATAGGCATTTTTGCCTGATCCCCCGTCCACCACCTGCTCCAGAATGTAGCGCATGGTTTCCGAAGTCTCCTCTGACACGATCCTGTCGCCCAGGGGATACTGAAGTGTCTTGTACAGGGTCCCCTCATCATCCCGCACCTCCACGCCGAAGTGAGGCGTCACGCGCCTGCCGCCGTTGATGATGGAGCTGGCTGTAGTAATCAGCTGCATGGGGGTGATCTGGAAGGACTGCCCAAAGGACACGGTGGCCAGCTCCACCAATCCCATGTTCTCCTTCTTATGCATGATGGTGGCCGCCTCACCGGGCAGATCCACCCCTGTCTTTCCCTTAAGGCCAAACTTTTCAAAATAGCTGTAGTAATTGTCAATCCCCAGCCTCAGTCCCACCTCAATGAAAACAGGGTTACAGGAATTCATGGCCCCCTGAAGAAAGGTCTCTCCTCCGTGTCCCGCCACCTTGTGACAGCGTATCCGCCGGTCCTCCACAATCTTGAAGCCCGGACAGGAAAACTGGTCATTGAGACTCACCACACCAGCCTCCAGCCCTGCGGCAGCGGTGATAATCTTGAAGGTAGAACCAGGCTCATAGGTGTCGTTGATGCACCCGTTTCTCCACATTTGGTTTAAGGCATCCTGCTTCTCCTCATCTGTCATGCCGCTGCTGTCCACCGTGAGGGTAAACGGATCATTCAGGTCAAATTCCGGCACATTGACCATTGCCAAAATCTCCCCGTTCTGAGGCCTCATCAGCATAATGGATACACTGTCCGCGCTTTTTTGTTCCATAACCTGGTGTGCTGCCTGCTCCACATACTCCTGAATATTGGCGTCCAGGCTGATGTGCAGGTTTTTCCCATTTACGGGCTCCAGCCTGCTCTCACCTGCATCCGGCAGTTCCACCCCCCTGGCGTCCGTCATGGTCAAAATCTTGCCCGGAGACCCCTGAAGCACATCCTCGTACATGACCTCCAGGCCGATGATTCCCTGATTGTCACTCCCTGTAAATCCCAGTACTTTAGAGGCCAGGCTGTCAAATGGATAGTAGCGCTTGAAATCCTCGTCCACCTTCACCCCTGCCAGGTCATATTCCCGTATCCTATCCCCCACTTCCTTCTCCACATTTGTCTTGACCCGCTCAATAGCGCTGACCTTCTCCACCCTCTTTCGCACAGTCTCCTCATCCAGCTCCAATTCCTTAGCCAGCACCTGAACCACCTTATCTTTATCCTTGAGCTGGCTATGTATGACGGAGATGGTACACACCGTCTTGTTTGTGGCCAGGACCGTCCCGGTGGCGTCTATGATTTTCCCCCTGGCAGCCTTGATATCCCGCTCCCTCTCATGGAGCTGCTCTGCCTTTTGACTGTAGTATTCAGACTCAAAAAGCATGAGATACCCCAGCCTTCCAATGAGAAACACCAATACCAGAAAGCAGAGACAAAAAACCACCAGTATCTTCTTTTTATGGTAAGTCTTCATTTTTCGCATAAAAAACCTCATAAAAGCTTTTCTATAAATATAGTAGCAAACGCCAGCTTTTATGAGGTTCTATTTATGGAATATTTAAATCTTCATTGGTAACTCCCGCTTCACTCTCCTCAGTCTCCACATTTTCCCCGTTGTTTTCAGGGGGAGATACAATATTGGGATTCTCCACCACAGGATTTTCTTCGTCTCCCAGATTCCAGGAATCATCCTGCACCGGGTTACCGTTCTCATCGGTCTCCTGCGTCTCGATCACATTTCCGTACTCGTCGGTCTCCGGTGTCTGATCCGTCTCAAGCTTTCTGCCTGCCTCCGCTTCCTCCATGGTCATCTCCAGAGTGTCCAGCTGTTCCTGTGTAATCTCCTCTGTCTGGTAGATATTCAGGTATGGCAGAATCTCCATCATGATTTTTCTGGAAATGATCTGTGCGTATCCTCCGGAGGCCTGATCCTGCACATTCGGCTCATCAATGACCACGTAGACTACCACCTGGGGGTCATCCACGGGTACACACCCGATGAAAGACACCAGGTATTTGCCCGGAGCGCGCTTACCGGTTTCCGGATCAATCTTCTCCGCAGTACCCGTCTTTCCTCCAACCCGGTACCCCGGGACCTGGGCCTTTGTACCAGTTCCCTCCCGGACACCCATCTCCAGCGCCTCCTTCAAAACGGAGGAACTCTTGGTGGAAATAGGCTGAAGCAGCAGAAGCGGGTCAATGGTCTTGGCTACCCCGCCGTTTTCATCCAGCACCTGTCTGACCATGTGAGGCCGGTAATAGTAGCCTCCATTCACCACTGCCGAGAAGGCGGCCCACTCCTGAATCATGGTACAGGTAAAACCCTGTCCAAAGGTATTGGTTGCCAGCTCCACCTCATGCATGGCGCTCTGAGAATAGAGAATTCCCGGATTCTCGTTGGGCAGATCAATGCCTGTGCTGCTTCCGAAATTGAAGAGCCTCTGATATTTGCAGAAGTCCGCGATTCCCAGCCTGAATCCAATCTGCATCAGCGCATCATTGCAGGAATTTTTGATTGCATCCTTGGTGGTCTCAGTCCCGTGTCCGTATATATTGTCACACTTGATCTGCGTGTCAGTGACAAACTCACCGCCATCGCACACAAAGGTGTCATTTTCCCCCACCGCCCCTGTTTCCAGGGCTGCGGAGACGGTCACGGGCTTAAAGGTGGAACCAGGCTCAAATGCCTCAGACACACAGTAATTGCTCCACATGCCGTTGAGTGCTTCCACTGTGGACTTCTCATCCATAGCATCCAGCTCTGTCTCTGTGTACCACTCACTGAGGTCCTGGGGGTTATTCAGATCAAAGTCATGGTTTGTGGCCATGGCATAGATCTCCCCTGTGTTGGGATTTCCCACAATAACAGCCGTATACTTGCTTCCATGCCCCTTTGCACTCTCACTGGGGCCGTCCGCGTACTCAGCATCGAACTCTGTGATATATTTTTCCACAATCTGCTGGATATTCACATCCAGTGTGCTGACAATGCTGTTTCCATTCTCCGGCTGAATCAGGGTGCGCTTCAGCTCCGAATCCTCATTCAGATATCCGAACTCTCTGCCATTGACCCCGTTGAGCACTTCCGTATAGTAGGACTCCAGGCCGCAGATTCCGTCACTGTTATCATTGGAAAATCCTACCACATTGCTGGCCAGATTGTTCATGGGGTACTGGCGCTCGTACTGCTCCTCAAACCAAACCCCCTGAATCTTTTCCTTCTCCCGCCTCTCCTCATCCGACATTTTTTTATCCTTATCCGTTGAGGCGTACTCTTCGAAGGCATCTTTCTCATCCTTTGTAATCTTTTTTTTCAGGATCTGGTACTGGCTGTCCTTTGTCTCCTCAGAGGTCAGGCGGCTGCGAATGTCTGTCTCATCTAATCCCAGGGTATTCACCAGGGCCTTCACGGTTGGCTCCACGTACTCCTTATCCCCGTTGACCGCATAGCAGTCCAGGATCACATTGTACACCTTTTCACTCTTTGCCAGTACATTGCCGTTTCTGTCCAGAATCTCCCCTCTCTTAAAGGGCAGCGTCCTGCTGTCATACTGCTGTTGGGAGAGTACCTGCTTCGCGTACTTATCCCCGCTCTTTGCCATAATGTAGGCAATACGGATATTCAGCCCCACCAGCATGCATAAAATGAATGCAAATATAGCCATAAGCTTTATTTGCATTTTTTTACTGAACCTTCGTTCTCTCTTTTTTCTTTTTTTTCTCGCCATTGTTCACCTACTCTGAAGGTACCTCCTCATACTGTCTGACATAATCGCCGCTTTGACTGTCGTATGTGATCACCTGACCTTCGTCTGCATAAACCATTCCCAGTTCATTGATAGCGATGTCCTTGATCTCATCCAGGTCTACGGAGGATATGGTCCTCTCATAGTCCGCATCATTGTCCATCTTCAGTGTGGCAAGCTGGCTTTCCAG
Organism: Ruminococcus sp. 8Y-12; assembly: GCF_058119865.1. Classification (NCBI taxonomy): domain Bacteria; kingdom Bacillati; phylum Bacillota; class Clostridia; order Eubacteriales; family Oscillospiraceae; genus Ruminococcus; species Ruminococcus sp. 8Y-12. Next base: position 4,411,684 of record NZ_CM176623.1, read on the forward strand.
AGAGGTCACTGTCTTTAAATAGGCAGTGCTCTCAGCCTGAAGCTTCAGAAACCTTACACACACAAACAGTGTTGCCACTGCCGCTGCTGTCAGAAAGGCCACATAGCCTAAATTGATCTGCAGCGCTTTTTCTCTATTTCTGCGGGTCTTCCGGCTTACGGCAGGTTTCATCCGCTCTTCCCGCACAGGCCTTTCCGGGCGCTGTACCCTGTCAGGCTTACGTACGGTATTCCCCTCTATGTAGGGGTCCATTCTGTAATTGTAATTCTTTCTGCTGTAACCTGCTGTTCTCCCCATAGCAATCTCCCCTTTACTGCTTACTCGAATCTCCGCTCAAATACGCGGAGTTTTGAACTCTTAGCTCTTTTGTTTTCCTGAAGCTCCTCCTCCCCCGGTACAATGGGCTTTCTGGTAATTACTCTGCCCTTGGGCTTCTTGCCGCAAATGCAGACCGGAAAGTCTCTGGGACAGGTACACGGATCTTCATTTTTCCGGAAGATATTCTTTACAATCCTATCTTCCAGTGAATGAAAGGTGATGACGCAGATTCTTCCTTCGTCATTCAGCAAGTCTATCATATCATCAAGAGAGTTTCTAAGTACCTCCAACTCCCTGTTCAACTCAATTCGGATGGCCTGGAATGTCTTTTTGGCCGGGTGACCTCCTACTGCCCGGACTTTCATCGGTATCGCCGCTTTTATAATTTGAATTAACTCCCCAGTTGTTTCAATTGTTTTTTCCTGTCTTGCACTCACAATATGTTTGGCAATATTTTTCGCGAACTTGTCCTCCCCGTAGTCGCGGATGATGCGGTACAGCTCCATTTCGCCGTATCCGTTCACAATGTCTTTTGCCGTCATACTCTGGCGCTGGTCCATTCTCATGTCCAGCGGAGCATCTTCCCTGTAAGTGAAGCCGCGGTCTGCCGTATCCAGTTGGTAGGAGGATACTCCCAGGTCCAAAATGATTCCGTCTACTGCTGCTACGTCTATAGTTGCCAGTTCCTTTCTCATATCGCAATAATTACTGCGTATGATCGTTATTTTATCTTTAAACTCCCCTAAGCGCGCTTTTGCCGCTTCGATCGCCGCTGCATCCTGATCAATTCCGATTAGGCGTCCTTTGTCAGACAGCCGGCGACAAATCTCATAAGAATGGCCGCCACCGCCCAGAGTTCCATCTACATAGATACCGTCCGGCTTTATGTTCAGAGCTTCTATTGTCTCATCCAACAGTACAGATTTGTGTTTGAATTCCATATCGTCCTCCCCAGGCTATATGCTTAAACCTAAATCTGTCATCTGCTCTGCGATATCATCCATATCGTCATAGGAATTATTCTCAGTCCATTTGGCTTTGCTCCAAATTTCAATCCTATTCAGCATACCGGTCAGCACTACATCTTTTTCCAGACCAGCAAATTCTCTCAGTGTCTGTGGTAAGAGAATTCTCCCCTGCTTGTCCAGCTCACACGGTGTTGCGCCTGCTACAAAGAAACGTGCGAATTGTCTTGCGCTTTTGTTTGTAAGTGGTAAAGTCTTCAGTTTTTCTTCGAAGGCCTGCCATTCATTATTGGGAAACACAAATAAGCATCCATCCAGCCCCTTTGTAACCACAAATTCGTCGCCAAGCTCGTCTCTGAATCGGGAAGGGATGATCAGTCTGCCTTTGGTATCAACACTATGATTGTATTCTCCCATAAACATACGACTACACCTGCCTTCGGGAAAGTGCCCCACCGGCTCTGCCATTTGGCACCACCTTCCACCACTTTTCACCACTTATGTGACTATAATATCCCATTTCGAAGAAAAAAACAAGGAAAAGTTTTTTTAATTTTTTGACCCTTTATTCCTTAAAAAGCCCATATTTGCGGGATTTTCCGCATTCTTTACCATATATTGTGTGCCTGTTTTTTTCTTGATACAAGATAGGCAGTTTCTTCCCGATTCCAAACTCCCTTTAAAGTTATTGGTAATTATTTCCACCCCCAGTGGAGCAAAGTGGAGGATTTTTGCATGAAAACAGCCGGGACAGATGACGTAATGCCATCTGCCCCGGCTTTATAATGAGATGCATGTTGCTATTGGAAGGTCTGTACATGACTGCACAGACTGTTAAAAAAGAATCCTGCGCGCAGGATTCTCCGCCTGCGGCGGGGCTGCCCCGGCAGCCATCTTCCACTCTGCCGCAGTGCGATCCCGCCCGGAGGGCTTTTTATATCATAGGGAATTCCGAAGGACTTTCCTATGATATAAGAAACAGACTCAAGTCATGTTGTCAAACAAATATACTCCTCGATCAGCCCATCCAGCAGCACACTCTGACGGTAGCTTTCCTCCAGCTTCATCTCTTCCACTAATTTATCTAACTTACCGCGTTCCTCTTCGATTTTTATCTTCAAGTCTTCTAATCTATTCATGTGTCTCTCCCGTACCTTAATCTACCTTGTTGGTTTTCCTCTTGACAATGACTACCACTGCAGAAACAATCACCAGTACAATGGACAACGCCTGTGAGACAGGCCAGCCCAGTCCTGGTATCAACAGCTGGTCAGTACGCAGACCCTCGATCCACGCGCGGCCTAGGCCATACCCCAGCAAATACAGCATGAACACTTCTCCTTGAAACTTTTTGCGCTTTGTCCACACCAGCAGCAGTATGAGCACCCCCACATTCCACAGGGATTCATAGAGAAAGGTGGGATGGACCTGAATGTACTGCACACCGTTTACGGTCTGCAAATGGTCCATCATCGGCCCTGTGACGTCCCAGGAATACACCGCATTCAAAGGAAGCTGCATAGCCAGCAGGCTGTCTGTGTACCCGCCGAACGCCTCCCGATTGAAAAAGTTTCCCCACCGTCCTATTATCTGTCCCAGCACAAGACCTATGCAGGCAGTATCTACCAGCTGCCAAAACTTCAGCTTCTTTACCCTGGCAAATACATAGACCGCAATCAGAGCAGCTATCACTCCTCCGTAAATCGCCAGTCCCCCCTGCCTGAAGTTAAAGATACTCAGCAAATCGTTTCTGTACGTATCCCATGCAAATATTACATAAAAAGCTCGGGCACCAATCAGCGCGCATACAATGGCAATCATCCCCATATCAAAATAAGTATCCGGGTTCTGATTTGTCTTCTTCGCTACACGCATTGCCAGCCACATTCCAGCCAGCATTGCAACCGCTATGGTAATACCATAGTAAGCAATCTCAAATCCAAAAACAGATAAATTCTTGCCTACATTGTCCAAGTAGATTCCCAGATGTGGGAAATTAATATTTTTGTCCATAATACGCCTCTCTGTCTCAATTCCTGAACTTATACGTTAAATCTGAACAGAATAACATCTCCGTCTTTAACCACATACTCTTTGCCTTCCAGGCCTACCAGACCTTTTTCTTTGGCTGCGGAATAGGCACCGCAGTCCAAAAGATCCCGGTAGTTGACCACCTCAGCCCTGATAAAGCCCCTCTCAAAATCGGAGTGGATCTTACCTGCGGCCTGGGGAGCCTTTGTGCCACACTTTATGGTCCATGCCCTGGTCTCTGTCTCTCCTGCTGTCAGATAGCTGATGAGTCCCAGGAGGCTGTAGCTGGCTTTAATCAGCTTTTCCAGGCCGGATTCCTCCAGCCCCAAGTCCTCCAGAAACATCTTTTTCTCATCTTCCTCCAGCTCTGCAATCTCCTGTTCAATCTGCGCACAGATCACAAACACTTCGCATTTGTTCTGTGACGCATATTCTCTCACCTGCTTTACATAAGGATTGGACGCGCCGTCGTCTGCCAGATCATCCTCCGCCACATTGGCGGCAAAGATCACCGGCTTCGCTGTCAAGAGATTGTAAGACGGCAGCCACTCTTCCTCCTCATCATCCTGGGGTTCAAACCCAATGGCCATATTTCCTTCCTCCAGCCACGTCTTCAGCCGCTCCAGGAAAGACTGTTCCTTTGCCAGAGCCTTGTCGTTTCTGGCCCCTCTGGCCACCTTAGCGATCCTTCTCTCCAGGATTTCGATGTCGGAAAAAATCAGCTCTAAATTGATGGTCTCGATATCCCTCATAGGATTCACGGTTCCATCCACATGAACTACATTGGCATCCTCAAAGCAGCGCACCACATGTACAATGGCGTCCACTTCCCGGATATTTGCCAGAAACTGGTTTCCCAGGCCTTCTCCTTTTGATGCTCCCTTAACTAAGCCTGCGATGTCCACAAATTCGATAACTGCCGGCGTCACTTTTGCAGAATCATATAAGTCGGCAAGAAGCTTCAGTCTCTCATCCGGTACAGCAACCACTCCCACATTTGGGTCAATGGTACAGAATGGATAATTTGCCGACTCTGCTCCAGCTTTTGTCAAAGAATTAAATAATGTACTCTTTCCTACATTGGGTAAACCTACGATACCTAGCTTCATTGGTAATTTCCTTTCTCTCTTAGCAATCTCTTAACAATATCAGTTTAGCACAGGAACCGACAAAAAAGCAACCCTTTCGCCAAGGAACTCATCGACACGGTTCGCCAAAAAACCCTATATTTAGTGGTTTTCATCCCTGCTTTCCACCATAAGTAGCATTCCGTTGTCGAATGACACCTCCCCAGCCTCCCCTGTCAGCTCATTGCTGACGCCGATTGGGTCTGTTCCTGTCATATTATAGTCATTTAGGGGATACCGGAACCCCTTCAGGGTAACACCCCTCACAGTCTCCCCCAGGGCAAAGAAGGAGACATAGTCTCCAAACAGTTCCTCCCTGCGCAGACGAATCCCCCGGTTCAGCAGGCGGATGCGGTTGTGGGCGTCCACCAGAAAGCACTCGATCCCGGATCGCGCAGGCAGCGCCAGGGTTCTTATATTCGCCAGCATATGGTCAACTCTGGCCCCGTTCCCTCCCAGAATGCAGATGTTGTCGCATCTCAGCTTCATAGCCAGCTCAACAGCGATCTGTGTATCAGTCAGGTCCTTTTCCGGGCAAAAGGTGTATATCTCACTCTGTCCCTTTTCCCGAAAATATTCCAGGGCTTCCTCGCCGGAGGAGTCAAAGTCCCCCACTATGTGGGTAGGCGTGAATCCTACACGGCGCAGGAATTCAATTCCCCTGTCTGCCCCAATGAGACAGTCCCAGGTGTTATCCTCTATGAACTGCAGGGCAAAATCCGGCTCAATCCGTCCACCGCTCACAATAAGCGCCCTGCATCCCTTTTTCTTATCTTCTCTCATGATCTTCCAGAATCTTTAGGAAATACCTGACATTTTCTTCCGTATCCCCGCCAAACACCGCGGAACCAGCCACAATCACATTTGCCCCGGCATTCAGTACTTCCGAAACCGTATCCCTGTTGATCCCTCCGTCCACCTCAATGTCCACCGAAAGGCCACGCTCCTCAATCATACCCCGCAGTCTGGCAATCTTTCCAGTACAGTAGGGGATGTATTTCTGTCCTCCGAACCCCGGGTTTACTGTCATCAGCAGCACCATGTCCACCTGATCCAAAACGTACTCCAGAACGCTTAAATCTGTAGCCGGGTTTAAGGATACCCCTGCCTTTTTCCCAAGGCTGTGAATAAGCTGGATGGTACGGTCCAGATGTCTGCAAGCCTCCGCATGGACAGTGATGATGTCAGCCCCGCAGGCGGCAAAATCCGGTATATACCGGTCCGGGTCTGCAATCATCAGATGCACGTCAAACACCGCATCCGTGACGCCCCGCACGGACTGGATAACCGGCATTCCCAGTGAAATACTGGGCACGTAATTTCCGTCCATCACATCTATGTGGATATACTGAGCCCCGGCCCTGTCCGCAGCGGTGATCTCCTCTCCCAGTCTGGAAAAATCCGCTGCCAATATGGATGGTGACAAAATGTTCATTCTAGTACTTCCTCCTATCCTTCAGTTCCTGGTAAAGCGCCACATAGTTATCATAGCGCACCTGACTTATCTTTCCTTCTTTCAACGCCTGCTTTACCCCGCAGTCCGGTTCATGGATATGCATGCAGCCCTGAAAACGGCAGTAAGGCTCATACTCTCCAAACTCTGCAAAGCACTCCTTTAGCTCCTCCTTCTCAAGTCCTTCCATGTACATAGAGCTAAACCCTGGCGTATCCATAATATACGTATTCTCATCAATGGTGATCAGCTCAGAGTGCCGGGTGGTATGCTTCCCACGGTCAATTTTACGGCTGATCTCCCCGGTCTCCATCTCCGCCTTTGGCTGCAGAATATTGATGATAGAAGACTTGCCCACTCCGGAAGGACCGGCCACAGCAGTAGTCTTCCCCTTTAACAATTCCAGAATACAGCCAATCCCTTCATTTTCTAAGGCGCTGGTGAACAACACCCTGCATCCACACTTTTCGTAGATGTCACGCAGCTCATCCGCTTCCTGGCCGGACGCAATATCCTTTTTATTAAAACAAATGATGGTATCCACCTGCTGGTGCTCCATCATGATTAGAAACCGATCCAATAAATTAAAATTCGGCTTTGGCTGCAGAACCGCAAAGATGACCAGCGCCTGATCAATATTAGCCACGGCAGGGCGAATAAGCTGATTTTTCCGGGGCAGTATCCGGGTCATATTCCCGATTCTGTTCTCCTCATCCAGCACATCCAGCTCCACATTGTCGCCCACCAGGGGTTTTGTTTTATCCTTGCGGAAAATTCCCTTTGCCTTACACTCATAAATTCCGGATTCCGCCACGTGAACGTAGTAGAATCCGGCAATTCCTTTTATTATCTTTCCCTGCATGAAATCAATTCACCTGTGTAAACGGAATATCATCATAGCGAACCGTGGTGGTACTTCCGTCATTATTTGTCACATAGATATAAGCAGTTCCAAGACTGTCTGAGGTTCCTGTCCAGGTCAAACGGTATGGGAAGGTCACTGCCTGCCCATCCAATATTGTTGTGGACTTCCCGTCCTGCTCAATCACAATCTTAACGGGCTCCCCGCTGTAATTACTGGGCGCCTTCAGATCCACATTGCAGACGTAGGTTGCATTGGCATTCTGGTTGCCTCCCACATCCTCTGTCTCCAGGGGACCGATGCTCACCGTCAGTTCTATGGTGGTGCCCTTTGTCACTTCTGTTCCTGAAGAAATACTCTGTTTCATGATCAGGCCCTCATCATAGTCTGAGCTGTATTCCTCCGTAATCTCCACATACAGGCCCAAATCCTCCAGCTCGCTTCTGGCCTGGGAGGAGCCTTTTCCCAGAACACTGGGTATATTCACTGTGTCCCCCTCATCCACTGCCTGGGGACCCTTGCTGATTATCACGGTAATGGTATCCCCCTCCGTCACATCAGAGCCGAAGCCAGGTGTGGTGGAAATCACCAGTCCCTCCTCCACCTCACCGCTGTAGGCATACTCTGTGCTGATCTTGAGCTCATACTTTTTCAGCTCCTGCTGTGCCTCCGACAGGGTCATGCCGGAGATATCCGGCAGCGGCACACTCCCGGCCCCTGAGCTGATATAGTAGACAACCGGTGTATTCACAGACACGGAAGTGCCGTACGCGGGGTCCTGCTCTACAATAAGTCCTGCAGGATATTCGCTGGACTCCTTTTCACCGCCATACTTGCCGCCCAGGCCCTGTTTATTCAAAGCCTCGGTAGCCTGATCTCTGGTCATTCCCAGCAGATCCGGAACTGCTACTGTCTCTTCCGTTCCGGCTGAGGTAGCGTCTGTTTCCGTTCCCTCTGTAACTGCTTCCGTATCATTTTTATTTCCGCCTGTGAGGAATTTCAGATCAATCAGCCCCACCGCGCTGCCCACCAGTGTGAGAAAAATCAACAGAATGATCACACCGATCACAATGCTGCCCACTGTCATGAACTTCTCCAGCTTCTTATTGACCCCTGACTTTTCTTCTTCCTCTTCCTCAGGGTAATTCTCATTTCCATAATTTCCCTGGTATCCGTTTCCGTAAGGGCCGTAGTTCTCGTTGCCGTATGCATCCTGCCCGTAAGCGCCGTAACTGCTATCCCCCTGGACCGTTTCGGATGTCTCCTCCCCTTTTCCCTGCTTGATCTGGTCTAACTCCTCCTTGGAGATCACAACCGTCTGCGCATGGTTTGTCAGAGGCATTATCTGGACAAAATCACCCTCCGGGTTTACCAGTGATTCTTTCAGATCCCGGATCAGCTCTTCCATATCATTGTAGCGCCTGTCAGGACTTTTCTGGGTACATTTATATATGATCTGGACTGTGCTCTTTGGCAGATCCGGAACGTATTTCCTTGGGGACTGCATCTCTTCCTGGAGGTGCTTGATGGCAATGGCCACTGTAGTATCCCCGTCAAAAGGCACATGTCCTGTGAGCATCTCGTACATGGTGATACCTAAAGAGTAGATATCGCTCTTGAAATCACTGTAACCGCCCCTTGCCTGTTCCGGGGAACTGTAATGTACGGAACCCATCACATTGGAGCTGATGGTATTGGAGGACGCTGCCCTGGCAATCCCAAAATCCGTCACCTTCACTTTTCCATCCGTGGATATTATGATATTCTGGGGCTTTACATCCCTGTGTACGATGTTGTTGTGATGGGCGGCCTGCAGCCCCATAGATACCTGTATTGCAATGCTGGTGGCTTCCCTGACAGCCAGGCGTCCCTTCTTTTCGATATACTCTTTCAAGGTGATTCCTTCCACCAGTTCCATAACGATGAAATATATCCCGTTGTCATCGCCTACATCATAGACATTTACAATATTCGGATGTGCCAACCCTGCCGCTGACTGGGCTTCTACCCGGAACTTGGAAATAAAAGCTTTGTCATCCCGAAACTCCGGCTTCAGTACTTTTACCGCCACGTAGCGGTTCAGCTTGTGGTCCTTTGCCTTGTACACATCTGCCATTCCGCCGGAACCTATTTTACTTATTATCTCATATCGCTCCTGGATAAACATTCCTTCTTTTAACATCTCTCCACCTCACCTGTCAGCGGCTCTATCAAAACTACCGCAATATTATCCTTGCCTCCGTTCTGATTGGCCTTGCCAATCAATGCCAGAGCTGTCTCCGGCAGATCCCTGCCATCCTTTATGATATCCTCAATTTCTTTATCCTCCAGCATATTGCTCAGGCCGTCGGAGCACATCAAGATCACATCCCCAGGCTCCAGCCTCATATCAAAAAAGTCGATGGAAATCCTGTTTCTGGCCCCAATTGCTCTTGTGATAATATTTTTATCCGGGTGGTTTCTGGCCTGTTCCCGGTTGATTTCTCCGATGCGGACCATCTCTTCCACAAGAGAATGGTCTTTTGTAATCTGTTCAATTTTGTCCCGAATCAGATAGAGGCGGCTGTCCCCAACGTTCGCCACATAGATATAATGACCGATCACAGTGGCTACCACCACTGTAGTACCCATTCCCGCCAGATTTGCATCTTGACTGGCTTTTTCCAACACCTTGGTGTTTGCCTTTTCAATGGCTTTCCGGATGACCTTGATGGGGTTCTGTTCCTTGTCCATGCGGACGCTCTCCAGGATCACCTCCACGGTATAGCGGGACGCCATGTCCCCTGCCTTGTGTCCTCCCATGCCGTCGGCAACAACAAAAAGATTCGGAAGATTTCCCACAGGCTCCTCAGACGCATACACGAAGTCCTGATTCGTTGTCCTTCTTTGCCCTACATCCGTAACGCAGCACGATTTCATCGTTCTTCCTCTCCTTCTTTCTCCAGTATATGTACAGCGTCCCCCTGCTGACGCTGCATATAGCCCTTTCTGAGCTGTCCGCAGGCACCGCTTATGTCCCTGCCCATTTCTCTTCTTATAGTAACATTAATTCCGCATTTTTCAAGTTTATTTTTAAAATTCAAAATAACTTTTTTCTGAGACTGAACGAAATCCCGTTCTTTTATGGGGTTCACAGGGATCAGATTCACATGGCAGTTGATACCCCCAATCAGATCTGCCAGCGCCTTTGCATCCGATTCCCGGTCATTCACACCGCCCACCAGGCTGTACTCAAAGGTGATTCTCCTGCCCGTCCTGTCAAAATAGTACCTGCAGGCGTCAATCACTTCTTCCAGGCCGTACCGGTTAGCCACAGGCATCAGTTCCTTCCTTCTCTCCTGAAAAGCCGCGTGTAAAGACAGAGCCAGGGTTATCTGCAAATCTTCCTCCGCCAGCTGCCGCATCCTTGGAACAATCCCGCAGGTGGAAAGGGTGATGTTTCTCTGGCTGATGTTCAGCCCGTGTTCATCGCTCAGCATGTGCAGGAATTTCACCACATTTTCATAGTTGTCCAGGGGTTCGCCCGTGCCCATAATCACCAAATTAGATACCCTCTCCCCTGTAATCTTCTGAATACGGTAGACCTGGTCCAGCATCTCCGAGACCCGCAGATGTCTGGTCAGGCCCCCGATGGTGGAGGCGCAGAACCTGCATCCCATCCTGCATCCCACCTGGGAAGAGATACACACGGAATTCCCGTGCTTATAGCGCATCAAAACGCTCTCAATCACGTTGCCGTCCTCAAGGGCAAACAGATATTTCTGTGTGCCGTCTATCCTGGAGGTCAGCACCTCCACGGGCTGAAGACAGGTGTAGGTGAAAGCTGCCGCCAGCTTTTCCCGCAGAGCCCTGGAGAGGTTGGTCATCTCCTCAAAGCTTTCGGCCAGCTTTACATGTATCCACTCATAGACCTGTGTTGCCCGAAAGGTCTTCTCCCCCATATCTGCAAGTGCCTGCTGCACCTGGGCATAGTCCAGGGATTTGATATCTGTTCTCTCCATCAATCCACCCTCTTAAATCTCGCAATAAAGAATCCGTCGGTCCTGTGAACCCCCGGGAGCAGCTGCAGGTATCCCGCCTGCGTAGTCTTGCTCCTCAGCTCAGGGCAGAGATAGGGATCAATGCTCTCCAGTTTAAACGGATAATTTTCCAAAAACCACTTGACATTCAGCTGATTTTCCTGAGCGCCGATGGTGCAGGTACTGTAAATCAAAGTGCCGCCCTTTTTCACATAGGAGTGAACCGTATCCAGTATCTTTCGTTGGAGCTTTACCAGCTCCGCCTGCTTTGCAGGTGTCATCTTATACTTAATGTCCGTCTTTCTGCCCATCACTCCCAGCCCGGAGCAAGGCAGATCCGCCAACAGGATATCCGCCTTCTCCACAGAGTTCTGGTCGAAGACAGTGGCATCTGCCAGAACCGCCTCCATATTGATATTTCCGATGCGTTCAATATTTTCTTTCATGAGGCTGACCTTATAGTCGGACACATCCCTGGCCTCCACATGCCCGCTGCCTTTCAGCTGGTCTGATAGGTGAAGGCTTTTTCCGCCAGGGGCGGCGCAGACATCAATGCAGTAATCCCCCCATTTGGGAGCCGCGATCTCCGCCACCAGCATGGAGCTGACATCCTGAACCTGGAACCACCCTTTTTTAAACGCCTCCACAGCCTTCATATAGTTGTAATCCCCTATCTCCAGTGCGTAATCCAGATAAGGCACCTCCTCCACGGTGATGCCCTGGTCTTTTAAGCTCTCTACAATCTCTTCTTTGGTCGCTTTATCCAGATTGCAGCGGATGGAGGTCATACGCTCCCGGTGGGCGTCTTCGCAGATCTTTTCCACCGTTTCAAAATCATAGACCAAGAGCCATTCCTTCAAGATCCACTCAGGCACCGAGTAGGTGACAGATAGATAGGTCACAGGCTGTTTGCGTGCGTCCGGATACTCCACTTTGTCCAGGTTTCTGGCCACACTGCGCAGGACTCCGTTCACAAATCCTTTCAGGCTGTAAAACCCCTTCCTCTGAGCAAGCTTTACCCCCTCATTGCACACAGCGGAATCCGGAACACTGTCCATGTATTTCAGCTGATATACAGACATTCTGAGGATCGTGCGGATCACAGGCTTCATGCTGATGACACGCACTGTGGAAAAGCGTTCAATGATATAGTCCAGCTGAATCATGTTTTCCAAAGTCCCCTCCACCACCCGGGTGATAAAGGACCGGTCCCGCTTCTCCAGATATTGGTACTTCTCCAGCACATCCCGCAGTACAATATGGCTGTATTCTTCCTCCTCCACGATCTCCATCAATGCTAAGAGTATGATCTCCCGCAAATTTATCACATTAGTCACGGTTTCTTCCTCCTGCCAGAATCACAAGGCGCAAAAGCTGCAAAATAGAGGCGGCCAGGCTGGCCACATACGTGAGCGCGGCTGCGGTGAGCACCTTTCTCACCCCGCTGCTCTCTGAACTTCCCAGCACTCCGGTACTCTCCACCAGCTGAACAGCCCGCCTGGACGCATTGATCTCCACCGGCAGGGTGATCAGCTGAAACAGCACTGCCAAACTAAACAGCACAATCCCCGCTGTGGTCAAAAACGGAAGGGAGGCGATGAGGCCCACCAGGAAAATAGGCCAGGCCAGAGTAGATCCCAGATTTGCGGCCGGCACCAGGGCGCTTCTCAGTCCCAGAGGCGCATAGTGTTGCTGGTGCTGGATCGCATGGCCGCACTCATGGGCTGCCACCCCCACAGCCGCCACTGAGGAAGAACCGTAGGTGCTGTCGGACAGGCGCAGGGTCTTGCTTCTGGGATCATAGTGGTCTGTCAGGCTGCCCTGCACCCTGGCAATGCTCACGTCATAGATTCCCGCGCTGTGCAGGATCCGCTCAGCAGCCTGCGCTCCGGTCATCCCCGACACGCTGCGCACCCGCTCGTACTTTGCGAAGGTGCTCTTTACCTTTGCCTGGGCCAAGAGCGACAAAATCAGTCCCACCCAAACCAGTATCATGGTGGGATCAAACAGAAAACCAAAGCCGCCCATTCCGTATCCGTAAAAATGATTTACTCCATAGCTCATCAACATAATTTCGTACCCTCCTTTACTTCACAGCCCCTCAAAAATGCACCTGCATCCATACGTTTTTTCCCTTCCAACTGAAGCTTGCGTATCTCCAGAAGACCTTCCCCGGTCTGTACCAGGATACCCTCTTTCGTTGTCTCTGTCACAGCTCCGGGCTCCCTGTTGGATTCTCCCTGATGCACCTTGGCCTCCCAAATCTTCATAGTCTTTCCATTCAGATGTGTATATGCGCTGGGCCAGGGATTGAGCCCCCGGATCAGGCGTTCGATCTGCACAGCCGGCTTTTCCCAGTCAATACAGCCCATCTCTTTCTTCAGCATTCTGGCATAAGCAGTGGGGGATTCCCCCTGCTTTTGCGGAACAATGGTTTCTTTTTCCAGCCCCTCCAGGGTTTCCAAAAGCAGATTTGCACCAGTGGCGCTCAGTTTCTCAAACAGGCTGCCCCCGGTTTCCTTTTCATCCAGGGGAACTACTGCCTTCATCAGCATGTCTCCTGTGTCCAGCCCTTCATCCATCTGCATGGTCGTCACCCCAGACTCTGTCTCCCCGTCAATGACCGCCCACTGTATGGGCGCCGCGCCCCGGTATTTCGGAAGCAGGGAACCGTGGACATTGATACATCCGTAGGGCTTCAAACTCAGGATTTCCTTTGGTATGATCTGCCCAAAGGCCACCACCACAATCACGTCTGCCTCTATCTGCCCTAACTGACGGATGGTTTCGGGATCTCGTACTTTTTTAGGCTGGAGAACCGGGATACCTGCATGAACCGCAACCTCCTTGACAGGCGGAAACTGCATGGCCTTTCCCCTGCCTTTGGGCTTATCCGGCTGTGTAACCACAGCAGCCACCTGGTGTTTGGACTCAAGCAGAGCCTTTAACGTGCCCACCGCAAAGTCCGGTGTTCCCATAAATATCACTCTCATATGCCTACTCCTCCTCTTCTTCCTCCATAGCGGCCATATCCATCAGCTCGCCCTCCACATGTTCCACAAAAAGGATTCCATCCAAATGTTCACACTCATGGCAGATGGCTCTCGCCAGAAGTCCCTCTCCCTCCAGGACATAGGGTTCCATATTTTCATCCAGGGCCTTAGCTTTTACAAACATGGGTCTGGTCACCTGCCCCGCCTTTCCCGGAAGGCTCAGGCACCCCTCTGTGCCGCACTGCTCCCCGGAGGTCTCCACAATTTGAGGATTGATTAGAATGTGGGGGCCATCTCCCACATCGATCACCACGATTCTTTTCAGGATGCCTACCTGCGGAGCTGCCAACCCCACGCCCATCTCCTCATACATCGTATCCAGCATATCCTGGATGAGATCCCGGGTGCGGCCGTTCATCTCTGTCACCTCTCTGCTCTTTTTTGTGAGTACTTTATCCCCCATGATTCTGATTTTTCTGATTGCCATTTGTACATCCTCCCATCTCTCTATGTTTTCTGCAGTGTCAGTTCATGTCAAACTGTATGCCTATCTTCCGGTAGCCCTCATTCATCTCAATATATTGTTCCACTTTGTTCTTGATCATAGTCAGTATTTTTTCGTCCTCATACTTAAGGTAAATGACTCTGCGATAAATGTCATTGACCTTGGCCACGGTCTCAGGAGCCGGTCCTATTGTCTGGACTCTTCCTTTTTTGATCAAAGCGGTGATAAACTGCTTTAAATACTCCATGGCTTTTTCCAGATATTCTTCTTCCGCCCCCACGCCGTGTATGATCAGCAGGTGGGCAGCGGGAGGATATCCTGCCAGCTTCCGAAACAGAATCTCCTGCTCGTAAAACCCCCGGTAATCCTGTTTCGCAGCAGCAGCCACGCTGTAATTCTCCGGGTCATAAGTCTGTATGACCACTTCCCCGGCCTTTTCTCCGCGTCCCGCCCTGCCTGCCGCCTGGGTCAGCAGCTGAAACGTCCGCTCCCCGGCCCGGTAATCACTCACATGCAGAGACATATCCGCCGCCAGAGCACCCACCAGGGTTACATTGGGGAAATCATGGCCTTTCACAATCATCTGGGTTCCCACCAGAATGTCCGCTTCCTGATTTGCAAAGGCAGACAGGATTTTCTCATGCCCGTCCTTCTCCCTTGTGGTGTCCATGTCCATCCTGAGTATCCTGGCTTTTGGAAATTCATTGCGCACCAGCTCCTCCACCTGCTGAGTTCCAACACGGAATCCCCGCAGAAAGGCAGATCCGCACTGAGGACAGGTCGCTGGCTTCTCTGTCTCATATCCGCAGTAATGGCAGATCATCCTGCCGCTGCTATGAACTGACAGAGACACATCGCAGTGGGGGCAGCGAATTGGTTTTCCGCAAGCCCTGCAGGAGAGGAAACCACTGTAGCCTCTCCTGTTTAAGAAAAGCATGGTCTGCTGCTTCTTGTCAAGCCTCTGCTGTATCATATCTCTCAGCTGTCTGCTTAAAATGGAACGGTTGCCCTCCTTTAACTCCTTTCGCATATCCACAGTGTGAACTCTGGGCAGTACACTCTCTTTTGCCCGTTTTTCCAAAGTAAAGAGAGTATACTCCCCCTTTTTCGCTCTGTAATATGCTTCCACAGAGGGGGTGGCAGATCCCAGAATGACCTTGGCCCCCTCGATCTGCGCCCGCTTTACCGCTGTCTCCCTGGCATGGTAGCGGGGGACAGCTTCACTCTTGTAGCTCTCCTCATGTTCCTCATCAATGATAATAGCGCCTAGGTTTTGGAAAGGGGTGAACAGGGCCGATCTGGGACCGATCATCACATCCAGCTCCCCCTCCCTGGCCCTCACAAACTGGTCATAGCGCTCCCCGGGAGTAAGTCTGGAATTCATTATGGAGACACGCTCACCAAAGCGCCTGTAAAACCGCATCACCGTCTGGTAGGTCAGCGCAATCTCTGGAATCAGCACTATGGCCTGCTGTCCCTTTGAGATAGCCTGGGCAATGATCTCCATATAGACCTCCGTCTTGCCGCTTCCTGTGACCCCGTGGACCAGATACACCGGATGCTTCCTCTCCTCCCACTCCTCCAGGACCGCGTCCACGATCCGCTGCTGTTCCTCATTCAGTCTGAGATGGTAGTCCACAGGCCCTCCGGCGTGCAGGGGATTCCGGTATATAGTACGGACTCTGCTCTTGATCACCCCCTGCTGCTCTAAGGTACGTACAGTGGCTGCCTGAATATTCAGCTTTCCGGTCACAAGCTCCATGGGCAGCTCCCCTTCCTGGGTCAGTGCCTCCAAAAGCCGGTACCTGGCCTTTTGGTTCTTCTTTTTGTAAAATTCCAGCTTCTCCCTGGCCGCCTCCTCATCCAGGAGCAGACAAACGCTTTTCTTCTCCTTGGGCTTTATCCTCTGCTTTACCGGAATCACTGTCTTCAGGGCCTGGATCATGGTAGAACCGTAGTACTCCTTCATCCAAGCGGCCAGCGCTATCAGCCGGGACTCCACCGGGCTTGTATCCGTGAGTACCTCCAGGATCTCTTTCATCTTTTCCAGACTGCAGGCAGGTTCATCCGTAAGGCTCACCACATATCCTTTGATGCGTCTCTCCCCCTTGCCAAAGGGGATCTGAACCACCATTCCCACGCACAGGCTCTGACGCAGATGCTCTGGCACTCGGTATTGAAAGCTCTTATCCAATTTTTCGTGAGTGATATCCACAATCACATCCGCATACAGCTTCTCCATGCATCCTCCTGTTTATCCGAACTACTTGTTTTTCTTATCCTCCTCCAGGATTTCCCGGATCATTACCCGCTCATCCATGGGATATTTTTTCCCTTCAATCTCCTGGTAATCCTCATGTCCCTTTCCCGCCAGGACAATCACATCTCCCGGCTGTCCGTGATGAATGGCATAGGCGATAGCCTCCTTGCGGTCCGGTATTTTTATATACTCTCCGTCCGTCCTGGATATTCCGGTCACTATATCCTCTATGATATCCTCCGGCTTCTCATATCTGGGATTGTCAGAGGTGATGATGGTCAGGTCCGCCAGCCGCCCCGACACCTCCCCCATCTCATACCTTCTGGCTTTCGCCCGGTTGCCCCCGCATCCAAACAGGCACACCAGCCGTTTGGGCTTATACTCCCTCAGCGTTCCCAGCAGACTCTCCAGGCTCATGGCATTGTGAGCATAGTCAATCATCATAGTAAAGTCATCCGACACCTTGACCATCTCGATCCGTCCCTTTACCTTTGCCCCGGACAGCGCTTTGACGATATCCTCCTTTTTGACCCCAAAATGGCGGCAGATAGCTATGGCAGTGAGAGAGTTGTACACGCTGAACTTGCCCGGAATATCGATTTCCACCTCCAGCGTCATGAGTCCGGTCACCCGATAGCGTATCCCCAGGTAGCCCGGCCTGGACACCAGCTGGGTGTCTGTGGCCCGTAAATCCGCCTTTTCGGAAAAACCAAAAGTCTCCACCCTGCAGGTGTGTCCCTGAAGCACCTGCTCCAGATGGGTGTCATCCGCATTTACGATTCCCAGCCTGCACTGTTTAAAGAGCAGCCCCTTACAATACATGTAGTCCTCAAAGCTCTCATGCTCCGCAGGCCCGATGTGATCCGGCTGGATGTTGGTAAAGATTCCGATCTCAAACAGAATCCCCGCTGTCCGGTGAAGCATCAGCCCCTGAGAAGAAACCTCCATCACCACACAGTCACAACCCGACTTTTCCATGCGGCTGAAATATTCCTGGATGGTGTAGGATTCCGGCGTAGTGTTGCTGGCCGGGATAGCCTCATCCCCGATAATGGCCTCAATGGTTCCGATCAGCCCCACCTTGTGTCCCGCAGACTCCAGGATGGACTTGACCATGTAGGTGGTTGTGGTCTTCCCCTTCGTCCCTGTTATGCCGATCACCTTCAGCTTTTCTGCCGGATAATCAAAATAGGCTGCTGAGATAAGGGCCATGGCATAGCGGCTGTCCTCCACCCGGATAACAGTCACATGCTTTGGCGCCTCCACAGGGTCCTGCACCACCAGCACCCTTGCCCCCTTTTCGACCACATCGGAAACATAGGTGTGACCGTCCGTCACTGCACCCTTAACGCAGATGAAAAGCGAGCCTTCGCTCACTCTCCTGGAATCATTGATCACATCCTTAACCTCCACGTCAACGCTGCCGTTCACGCACTCATATGTCAACCTCTCTAAAAGTTTTGTCAGCTTCATGGTATAATACCTCCAATTTGATTACATTATAGGATATCATACTTGCGGGAAGTTTTCAAATAAAAAGGAAGAGAGTCCGCGCTCTCTTCCTCTTCTTTTGTAATCGTTCAGTCAGGTCTGTTACTTGCGTTGCTACCCGGACGTCACCCGGGCGTTGGCAGCTCTCACGCAAACACGTGCAACGCTCTGGGGAACTAACCGTTAACTGCAACTAAGGACGCTCAGGAAAGCCTTCGCGTCCAAGTTTCCGTAAACGTTCATTTCCCCGCCGCTAAAAGCGCACGTAAATTGTTTGCTTAGAGAGCTGCCAACGCCCGTGTGACTGCCTTCTGGAACCGAGAACTTCCCTAAAGCTTGTTTGGAAATCGCCTAGTACATCGTAAATTAAATGAGTGCCGCATATACGCCGGAGGAAGCGTCCCCCTTCTTTCTCTATTTTCTCTGCCGCCACATACAGGCAGCTGCAATGCACAAGCCCCCCGCGGCTCCAAGATAAATTTTTTCCTCCATGCTGCCCTGCATCATGCTGAACAGATAAAATTTCCCCAGATACCGGTTTCCGGCAAAGTTTGCCATATAGTACACCATAGGAACCATATATCCGATAGCCAGCACATCCGTAAATCCGTAGGCAAGCACTCCCAGGCCCCCCAAAAACACCGCCTCTGCCAAAGTGCCCAGATAGTACTCTCCCGCCGGAAAGCTGCATCCCCCCTTTATCATTACCAGCACAAAGATTCCCGTGAGCGCTGCCAGTATGGCAAACGCCTCCAGCAGCCGGACCAGCTGGTGTGCTGCTGCCGGCACTGCCTTCGAATAAATCAGGTCCCTGATATTGGAGTCCTGGTCCGGCCAGAACAGGGGAACCAGCAGAATAATTCCAATCAAAGCTACATACATTTCCAGCACCTGCGCGCTCTGAGCTGTGTCCAGATTTGCGATTCCCATAAAGAGCGGGGAAACTGCCAGCAACCCCACTGCGATCAGCACGTGGATTCCCAGGTTATGCCTCAGATTTACTCTTCCGATTGCGCCGTATACTTCCATGGAAATGCCAAACCCCCCTTCTTTTCAGTTTATACACCAATATGGTCCCAGCCAGCAGCACAGCCGAAAGACCCAGGTAAAAGGCACGGTTTACCACCAGACCGGAGAGCTGTTCAAAAAATACCTCTGTCTTTCCGCAGGTATTCCATCTGGGACTGAGCTCCAGTCCAAATCCGCCCACCAGGGACATGCTGCCGGTCATAGTGCTGACCCACCACCAGAGTCCCTGTACCAGAACTGCCAACGGCCCACCCGTCATCTCCGTCACCAGAAATCCTACCGATAACGCAGTCAGGAAACTGGGGAATATCCAGCCCAGAATATATTTTACAAAGGCCAGGTTGTCAAGAGGAACCCCCAGGCTGCTGCCGTAGAAGAGACACTGCAGGTGCATAGACAAGCCCAGCAGCGCTATGGGAAGCATCCCCATCACCACGTTCGCCAGATACCGTGAGAGGATAACCCCCGCTGAGGAAGTCCTCCTTGCATAGATTACCTCAGCGGTTTTTGCCTTCCGGTCCTTCATTGACCTGGCAACCGCCAGAAATACGGGAAGAATTCCAGCCATCAGACATATATAGTCACAGAACAGCCGGGCATACGCCCCAATTACCCCATCTTTGCTCAGAACTGCCTCGTACTCCTTCTGCGCTTCCTCGTAAGTCATCTCATCAAAGGCGTTTCCTGGCACGCTGTCCGCACTGTAGCTGGAGCCTCCGCCCAAAATCGTATTCACCCGCTCCATCATAGGCAAAAATTCCTGATATGTTAAGTCCTTTGCAGGGTGGACCTCCGGGGTATCTATGCCCGCCATGATCGGCGCATTTTGAGTGGACATTTCATCATAGAAACGCTCTATCTCCTCTTTGATATCCTTCCACTCGCGACCACTGACCTTCTCTATGATGCGTTCCACCTCCGCCTGATCCTTCTCATTGAGGCGCACTTTCTTATAAAAGCCAACGGGATACGTGGTATAATTGCCATCGTAGGCCTCCATAACCAACTTCCCCAGAGTTGTATCCATGATCTTCTGCGGATCACTGCTGGGCTTTGTTCCGTAGGATTCCTGACCCGGCTGGGGCTTTGACAGTGTGGAGAAATCCCCCAGCTGTGTAATATAAAAAAGCACCAAAACGACAATGTATACATAGAAAACAATACTTTTTAGAATCTGCCTGCACTCCTTGGCAAATAATGAGAAGAACATTATTCACCACCTCTTTTCTGCTGCATCAGGTACATGTATGCATCCTCCACATTCGCCTGCGCCGGTTCCGCCCCGGGAAATGGCGGTTCCTCTGACACAAACCGCACATTGATATGAGCTCCCATAGTCAGCATCCCGGTTACCGTGTAGCGCTGCTTCATGGTCTCCAGTTCCTTTTTTGATATTTCTGCAGTGTAAATCTTTCCCTGTGCATTCTCCAGCATCTGTTCCACCGTCCCCTGGTAGAGGATCTCCCCTTGGTTCAGGACCGCTATGTTCTCACAAGTTGCCTCAATGTCCCCCACAATGTGTGTGGACAGTATCACAATCCGCTCTTGGGCAATCTCACACAATAGGTTTCGGAAGCGCACCCGCTCTTCCGGGTCCAGCCCTGCGGTGGGCTCATCCACAATGAGCACCTGAGGATCGTGCAGAATGGCCTGGGCAATCCCCAGCCTTCTCCTCATTCCCCCGGACATTGCCTTCACCTTTGTCCTGCGGTTATCCCACAGGTTTACCTTGCGCAGCAGTTTCGGAATTCTCTCCCGTCTCTCCTTTTTTGGCACCTTGGAGAGTACCCCCAGATAATCCAACGCCTCCTCTGCCGTCATGTTACCATAAACGGAAAAATCCTGTGGAAGATACCCTGTTATCCTGCGGACTTCCCCTGCCTTATCCACAGGAATGCCGCAGACTGTGACCTCCCCATTGCTTTTTCTAAGCAGAGTGGCCAGTACTTTCATCAGTGTCGTCTTACCCGCACCGTTGGGGCCCAGAAGTCCGAACATCCCACTTTCCATTTTCAAAGTCACCTTTTTTAAGGCCTGCTTTTTTCCATAATACTTATCCAGATCTCTTATCACAATTTCTGAAGCCATACCGATTTCCTTTCTACTACGTTGTGTTTATTTGTTACTGTTCACAGTAACGTTTATTTTGTATAAAAGCAGGATAACGGATAAATCTCTATACTTTTCCAACACTTTATATTTATTTAAAACTCCTTACTATTTAACATAAAATTCTGTCGTCAGGATGGCTCCCCCGTCAATGCTGTTGGACAGTGACAGGTTTCCCCCGTGCTTCTCGCACAGCATTTTGCAGATATACAGTCCAATGCCGTAGTGATTGCCCTGTGCCTTCTCTTTATCCCTGTAGTACGGACGGACAGCCTGGCGCAGTCCCTCCCTGGTAAAGCCCGGCCCATCGTCCTGCACATAAAAGATCATTTTACGCCCATCCTCGCTCTCATCCAATGTAATCTCAACTTTTGTCAAGGCATACCGCAGAGCATTGGATACAAGGTTTTCCAACACCTCCATCACCACCATCTCATCCATGATCCAGCCCCTTCCCGAGAGCAGACAGCTGGAAAAGGATACGGAAATATCTCTTGTGCCATTCAAAGCCTCCGCCATATCCTGCACCTTTTTGCTGATTTCCTCAAGCCTCGTCTCCCTTCTGTGGACTTCCAGCTCCTCCATACTGGTCACCTGCTTCATGGTATTGCAGAAGTCGATGAGACGGATTACCTGCTGATTCATGAGTTCCAGATTTTCCTGCAGTTGTTGGGCGGTTACTTTCCCCTCCGGACAATACCGGCTCAAAAAATCAGTGTATCCCCGCAGTACAGTCAAAGGCGTACGGAGATCATGGGCAAATGCTGCGTTGAGCCTTCTCTGACCCTCCATCAAATCCTCTATCTTTTCCTGATTTTCCGCAAGCTGATGACGCATCTGTTCAAATGTGTCACACAATTCTCCCATCTCATCCTCGCTTCGGTAGATACAGGAAAAGTCCAGCTCCCCTCTCCCAATATGCGCAGCCTCTGTCTTCAGAAGCTCCATTGGAACTTCCAGTTTTTCCTTATAAAAAAACCTGGTTACCCAGAACACAGCCCCCACAGAGTAAATGAGAGTACACCAAGTCCGTATAAAATCGATAACACGCAGTAGAGACTGATCCTTATCTGTCATATCTCCCCTGAAAGCTGGCCACTCTATTCTGAAAGACTCCATATTCATATGAGTATTTTGTACATCGGAATAGTGGCTGTACACAATCGTCTCCCAACCCTTGCAGATGGTGACCGTGACTCCAGTAAAGAATATCACCGCCATGACTGCTATCAGAATGTATACTGCCATTGACCTTTTCAGGGATACATTCTGCAGTTTTTTTCTGAGGACTTCCCTTGCCTCATCTAACCAATCCATTTATACCCCACTCCCCAGACCGTCTCCACATAAACTTTGTCCGTGTATCTTCCGATCTTCATCCTTATTCTGCGTATATGCTCCGCAATGGTGCTGCTGTCGCCCTCTCCGTCATATCCTCTAAGCTCCTCATACAGCTTTTCTTTGCTAAAAATTTGTCCTCGGTTCGTGGATAATATCTCCACCAGGTCAAACTCGGTCCGTGTAAGGCTCAAGGACTGTTCCTGCCAGCACACGGTTCTGTCCGAATAGTTGATCACCAGTTCCCCGGAAAATTTTACTGTCTCCCGCACATTCCCGCGCTCCTCTCTGCGCAGATGGGCTGCCACTCTCGCCCCCAGCTCATCGATGCTAAACGGCTTCAGGATATAGTCATCTCCCCCGGACACCAGCCCATTGATGCGGTCTCTCTCCTCCACTTTCGCAGTGAGAAATACAATGGGGCAGCTCACATGTCTCCGAATCCGCCTGCAGACCTCCATTCCATCCATATCAGGCATATTCACATCCAACAGAATCAGATCCGGGGCCACTTCCAGCTTCTCCATGGCCTCCACACCGTTTTTTGCCGTGTATACCAGATACCCCTGCATGGTAAAGTAATCCTTCAGAAGCTTTAAAATATACTCTTCATCATCCACTGCCAATAGTTTATACTGCATAAATGCACCTCTTTCTTCCATATTCATCTCACATTATTTTAACACGAAATTTTCTATAAAAATTCTACGGAATCATTTTCTTACGGTCAGCGCAGTAAATATGCAGACCTGTTTTATAGTTACAAAATACTACAATGAAAAAGAATCCCGCCCGGAGGGCTTTTTATATCATAGGGAATTCCGAAGGACTTTCCAATGATATAAAAAAGCCGCTGCATGATTCTATACGGCGGCTCTGCAATCCTATGAAATTTTCTGTGCGGTCTGTCGCAAATTGCTTCAGCCTACCTGAGGCATTAAGAGCTGTGCCTGCACGCCCTCTTCCTCTGTGAGGTATCCGTATTTGACCATACTTTTTATGACCTGCGTCTGCCTCTTCCTGGCCAACTCCATATTGTCCGGGTTATACACAGAGGGCGCGTTGGGTATGCCTGCCAGCATCGTGCACTCATCCTCTGTCAATTCACCGGGCGTCCTCTGAAAATAGCCCATCGCCGCATCATAGATGCTGTAATATCCATTTCCAAAATATATGCTGTTGACATACAGCTCCATAATCTCCTCTTTAGAGTATTTATCCTCTATGGCAAAGGCCATAAACACCTCCGCCACCTTGCGCTCCAGCTTTTTCTCCTGGTTAAAGTAAAGGTTCTTGGCCAGCTGCTGTGTGATGGTACTGCCACCCTCCACAAAAGCTCCTGCCTTTAGATCATTAACCACAGCCCTGCCCATAGCCAGCAGATCAATACCCGGATGTTTATAAAAGCGGTGATCCTCCACAGCCACCACAGCATTTACATACTGTCCCGGCAGATCCTGAAACTTCGTATAATTTGTCTTACTCCGGACACTGCCCACCATCTGCTCCAAACCTGTCTGATCCAATGCCTCCCGGTAAAGACGATAACCTTTATATCCCACATATCCTGACAGGCAGAGCAGTACAAGCAGCGCCAGAATCAAAAGTTTTTTGAATACTTTCATCTGTGCACCCTCTCTCCTTGTTTGTAGTTCTCTTGATAACTACAGCATAGCATATCTGCCCTGCAGGAACCTTAAAATAACCTTGCATTATTCTTGCAAAACCCTGATAATCTTCAGAAGTTTTGCTTCACTATTCTACCCTTTAATCTTTGACAGCACAAAATTGTAGATTAGCCTGGAAACCTCATAATTATAGTGGATGCCGTCGCCTGTGCTCTTTCCATTGATATCGATATAGCCGCCATCCACCAGATAGGAATAACTGTCCAGGTAGGCAGTGGGAAATGCTGCTTTGATGGCAGCATTGAACCGCTTAATATTATTATTATTTACTATGGTGATATCATACTTTTTCTTCTTAGCCAGATTCCGCTCAATGGGGTTTACGGACAAAAAGTAAAATCTTGTATCCGGATATCGCACTGTGAGGCTGGCATACAGCGTGATATAATTGTTGGCATTTTCCAGTCCATTGCTGCCCAAATCATTGATTCCAAAGTTGAATATCACCTTTGATTTGGGATAGAGCGCAAGCTCCTCCTCCAGTGCCTTCAGTGCAGAACCTGTCAGCCAGGGATATCCCTCTCCAACCTTTGCAATGTAGACGTCGCTGCTCAGTGTGGCCTCCTGCATCCCCACAAACCGGGAATCCCCCACAAAGATCACTTTGCTCTCCTCAGATGGGACGGTGGGATTCTCTATTCTCTTTCCGTCCGGGCCCACATAGTACTCCCCCACTTTTGTATTTCTCAGCATATACCCATCCGGACCCACATAATAGACACCGACCCACTGGTTTCTCAGCATGACTCCCGATTTATTGAAATAGTAAGTCTGTTTATCAATGGTATGCCATCCCTTCATGGCCGCTCCGGTCTTTGCGGAAAAATAGTACCTTTTGCCCTTAGTGTTTACCCATCCTGTGGTAAGGACCCCTCTCTTATTGAGGAAATACAGATTGCCCTTGAACTTTTTTGGGCCTGTAACACGGTATCCTTTCTTATTAAAATAGTAGATCTTCCCATTAATCTTTCTCCAGACCCCTTTTACATACTTCCGGTTGTGTACATAGCGGTACCGGTATCCCTTTTTGTTTTTCACCCATTTTCCGTAGGGTGTGTACTTTTTGGAGACATTCTTGATCAGATTGAACTTTGCAGCAGCTTTGCTCTCCATAGAAGGCTTCATCCCCAAAACTCCCACACACAGTATGCAGAGCAGCGCCAAGATGAAAAGTCTTTTCTTTTTCATTTTTATTACCTTTCTTTTACAATTTTATTTCATTTTTGTTGCCATTATATCACACTTTTATACACTGCTGCAACAGCAGAGGCAAAAAAAGTATCGCATCTTTCGATGCGATACCACAAATTCTGACTTTTTTATGCCTCTTTTTTCTTTTTAGAAATCAAATAGTATGGAAGTGCCACAAAGACAACACCACCGATGATGTTACCGATGGTAACGACTACCAGGTTCAGGACATATCCGCCAACGCTTACTGCAGCAGAGCCCGGATTCAGCAGTCCCACGCCCATAATGCTCATGTTTGCAATGCTATGCTCACAGGAGCAAACCATAAACACCATAATACACCAGAACACCATGATCAGCTTTGCCACTTCATTTTTCAGCTTAATGCTGCACCATACAGCCAGACATACGAGAACATTACAGAGAATGCCTCTTGTAAGCATCTGCATGGGTGTGAGGGCCATCTTCCCTTCCGCTGCAGAGGCAAAGCACTCCGCAACCGCTCCTGACGGTACGCCTGAAAGCTGGAAAATGCCTACCGCGATCCAGGAACCCACCAGGTTTCCAAGATAGCAGAAAAGCCACAGTTTCACCGTATTGCCCCAGGATACCACCTTTGCCAGAGAGGCGGAAGCCATCACAAAATTGTTGCCTGTAAACAGCTCTGCGCCTGCCATCACCACAAGGCTGAGCGCTGCCGCAAAACAAAAAGCCATCACAAATTTCGCCATGGGATCATCCGCTGCTTTCAGCGGCGTGCCCATTACAAAGGTAATAAAGGAACCAAAGGAGATAAACGCACCCGCCATCATGGAGGATACAAAGTATCCCAGAGGATTTTTCTTCATCAGGCCTAACTTTCCATTGCCCGCATTGCACACTGCCTGAAACTCTTCCTGAAACATCTCAAACGCCCCCTTCTCCAGTTGGGAGCAAATATGTCAAGCATATTTGCTCCCAAAATTAATCTTTTTTAGAACAGTCCGGTAATCTTTCCATTCTCATCTACGTCGATCTTCTCTGCTGCAGGAACCTTCGGAAGTCCTGGCATTGTCATGATTTCTCCTGTCAGAGCTACGATAAAGCCTGCGCCTGCAGAAATCTTCAGGTTACGCACAGTAACCTCAAAGTCGGTGGGTGCTCCCAGTTTTGTCTGATCATCTGTCAGACTGTACTGTGTCTTTGCAACACAGATCGGACAGTTGCCAAATCCCAGATCCTCCAGCTGCTTCGCCTGCTTCTGAGCATTTGCAGTCAACACGGCTTTCTTTCCTCCGTAGATCTTCTGGACAATCGCGTTTAACTTATCTTCAATGCTTCCCTCCAGCTCATAGGAGAAGGTAAAGTCATTCGGCTGTTCAACCAGCTCGATTACTTTCTCTGCCAGTGCTTTTCCGCCTTCGCCGCCTTTTGCCCAAACCTCAGACAGCGCTACGTTTACGCCCAGCTCTTTACATTTTGTCTCAACCAGATCCAGCTCTGCCTTTGTATCTGTCGGGAATGCATTGATAGCTACTACGCAGGGCAGTTTGTATACATTTTTAATATTGCTCACATGTTTCAGCAGGTTCGGAAGGCCTTTCTCCAGAGCCTCCAAATTCTCGTTGTTGAGATCTGCTTTCGCAACTCCGCCGTTGTATTTCAGGGCACGCACGGTTGCAACGATTACAACTGCATCCGGCTTCAGGCCTGCCATACGGCACTTGATATCCAGGAACTTCT
This sequence comes from Ruminococcus sp. 8Y-12, assembly GCF_058119865.1. Classification (NCBI taxonomy): domain Bacteria; kingdom Bacillati; phylum Bacillota; class Clostridia; order Eubacteriales; family Oscillospiraceae; genus Ruminococcus; species Ruminococcus sp. 8Y-12. Next base: position 4,438,785 of record NZ_CM176623.1, read on the forward strand.
CTGCACCTAAGTCAGCGCCGAAGCCTGCCTCAGTGATTGTGTAGTCAGCCAGCTTCAGAGCCATCTTTGTAGCTGTCACAGAGTTACATCCATGGGCAATGTTTGCGAATGGTCCGCCGTGTACGATAGCCGGTACATGCTCCAGTGTCTGTACCAGGTTCGGCTTCAGAGCATCCTTTAAGAGTGCTGTCATAGCGCCCTGTGCGTTCAGATCCCCAGCGGTAACCGGCTTCTGCTCTGAGGGCTTGCCATATGTATAACCAACGATGATTCTGGAAAGTCTGGCTTTCAGGTCAATGATATCGCTTGCCAGACACAGAACTGCCATGATCTCAGATGCCACTGTGATATCGTAGCCATCTTCTCTCGGTGTGCCGTTGGTTCTTCCGCCCAGACCATCCACTACGTTTCTCAGCTGACGATCATTCATATCCACACATCTTCTCCAGGTAATCTTTCTGGGGTCGATATTTAATGCATTCCCCTGGAAAATATGGTTGTCAATCATAGCTGCCAACAGGTTGTTTGCCGCACCGATTGCGTGGAAGTCACCTGTAAAATGAAGGTTGATATCTTCCATCGGAACTACCTGCGCATATCCGCCGCCGGCTGCTCCACCCTTTACTCCAAAAACAGGTCCAAGGGACGGCTCACGAAGGGCAACCATAACGTTTTTGCCCAGCTTCTGCATACCATCTGCCAGACCAACGGTGGTAGTGGTCTTTCCCTCTCCTGCTGGTGTGGGATTGATTGCTGTCACAAGAATCAGCTTGCCGTCTTTCTTGTCCGTCTCTTTGAGCATGTTGTAATCCAGTTTTGCTTTATACTTACCATACTGCTCCAGATATTTCTCCTCAATACCTGCTTTTTTGGCAATCTCAGTGATTGGCAGCATCTCTGTTTCCTGTGCGATTTCAATGTCTGATTTGTAACCCATGATAAAATATCTCCTTTCATTTTGCCGCTTTTCGCGGTAATTAACTGTTTTTGGGCAAAAAAATGCCGCGTAAAGCCAGTGGACATATACAGATACATACTGTCCCTCTTTCTTATACGCAGTAGCGGAAGCGATATTATAACGCGGAAAATCCTTCGTTCACAGAAAACCTCCCCCTTCTGTGACACTTTACGCATAACATCTACTCTACCGGGTCTTGAATTACACTGACAAAGGAATCCCCCGCCTGTATAAAAAAAGAGCAACACTCAAAAATCAAAATGCTGCCCAGACGGTCGACCCACTTATAATTTTGATTTCCCTGTGGTACTCCACAACTATCCGTCAGTAATCAAAACCCTTTGTTTATGTTATAAATATACAACACGCAAAGGGTTTTGTCAATAATTTATCAATAATTTCATGAATTAATCTTTCTATTCCAAAAACTGCTTTTCAAACCGCTCCATCGTCATGGGCTTGGCAAAATAATACCCCTGAGCGATATCGCATCCGATCTCTTTTACAAACTCCACTTGCTCCTCTGTCTCCACCCCCTCCACAACAGTGGCAATGTGCAGCTCTTTTGCCAGACGGACTACGTTCTTCATAACAGACTCCTTCCTGATTCTGTTTTTCCTGGCCTCCAAAAATACCTTGTCCAGCTTCAGCTCATCAATAGGAAATTCACTGAGTATATTCAGGGAGGAATATCCGCTTCCAAAGTCATCCATGGATATCGTAAAGCCCATGTCATGCAGCTTTTGCAGCAGTTGGGTGATCTCCCCCGTATTCTCTGCCACCACACTCTCCGTCACCTCCAGAATAATCATGGAAGGATCGATACGGTAGTTCTCCAGTGTTTTCCTCAGATCCGGAAGGTAGCTGGACTGGTAAAAGAGCTTTCTGGACTGGTTAACTGCTATGGGCACTGCCTGCAGTCCGGCATCCATCCATTCCCGAAGCTTCGCACAAACCTGCTCCAACATATGCATGTCCAGCTTTGTGATAAATCCATTTTGCTCAAATATGGGGATAAACGTATCCGGGTATACCATGGTGCCATCCTTTCTCTTCCACCGCACCAGAGCTTCTGCACTTTTGGCCCTTCCGGTCCTCAGATCTATTTTGGGCTGCAGGTTTACTAAAAATTCTCCGTTCTCCAGCGCCTCTCTCATCTGATTTTCAATGGTGCTCCTCTCCAATGCCTCTCTGTGCAGCTTCTCATCATAAAAAGCCAGGGAACTCATATGATTTCCCTTCACAGATTTCAGCGCCATGGCTGCCATATCCATAAACAGGTCCAGATCCATCTTTTTGTTGAATGCTTCGATCACCTTTACCCCGCAGCTGCACACAATGCTGTAGTTTCGGTTTTCCCTCAGTGGATATTGGCTAATTCGATCCATGATATCCCTTAGCCGCTTCTCCAGCCGCCTCTTGTCATCCAGTCTCATCAACATGCCGAAATTGTCCGCTGTTTCCCTGTAAAAGAGCTCCTCCGGCTGAAGAGACTCACGCAATACCCCGGCCACATGAATCAAAAGACTGTCTCCCTCCTCAAATCCAAACAGCTCATTGAAAAACCGGAAGTTCCCCACATTCAGTACCACAAATGCATACCTGCCGTCCCTGCAAAGGCGCTTTGTGGCATCATCCCAGAACTTCTCCTTGTTAAATGCTCCTGTCAACTGATCAAAATATGCCAATTGGAGAATGGCCTGCCTGTTACGCTTCATGATTCTGTATATGTATAAAAAAAGTACAGCAAACATGAGAATCACGATTCCCAGTACGATCCCGGCTATATTGATTACTTTTACAAAATTTTGACTGAGGCTGTCCTGGGGTACTATACAGTAGATATACCAGTCATTGAAGTTGACAGCCTTAAAATTCATCCAGTATTTCGCTCCCTGATACTGGAGATCTGTAAAATAGTCCTTCCCGCCTCCTATATTTTGTAAAACCTCTTTTTCCTTTTCTGCACCCATGTGCCCTTTTTCGAAAATATTCCTCAGCTCATCCTGGACAATAAATTTCTCTCCACGGACAACAAAATCCCCATTGCTCTTGATCAGATGTAAATACCCTTTTCCATTGAAAATCGGACGGTCTATGATAGTATTGAACGTATCCGCACTGCTGATGGCGGACAAGGCCCCTATGATCTGACCACCCATATAAATAGGAACGCCATAGCAGTTTACATATTCATCCGTAAAACGGTCCTTTATGGTATCCGACACGTTGGCCTTTCCGCTCAGAGCCTCCTTTACAAACTGCTCGCTGCTCACGTCCTCATTATAGTATTCTTCTGCGTTTAACCCTACAAAATAACCGATACCGTCCAGATCTATATATCCCATCTTGGTAAAATGGTTTCTGCTGTTCTCCAGCTTCAGGTATTCCAAGATCTTTTCCTTCTGAAACTCCCCGCCTTCCCCAATAAAAGTAGAGAGCGCCTTCAGCATCTGCATATCCCCGTCGATCTGCTTCTCCACCGTATTTTTATACTGCTCCGTCACTTCATACAAATATTGCTTTGCTTCATTTGTCTGGGCTTTCTTAAAAGTCATGAAACCGATAAAGCTTATCACCAACAGCGCTGCGCTGATGAAAACCACCACAGCCACTGATGCAGCAATCTGCTTTTTCTCATCTCTTTCAATCATGGTCTTTCTCCGTCACGCTGTACTTATTCTATTTCTTTACTATTTGATGTCTGCACCGTTACATGCAAAATCCACTATTCCATTGTACCTGGATATATTCTGTTTTACAAGCTTCAATCTCCCTTTTCTGCTTAAAGCAGTTTAGATGATGCTGACCGGGCGGGGCTGAATTGTAATTATTTGACCATTTTATTGTACAATCATTCCCCTTTTACAAAGTATGTGATTTATCCCTTGTGTTCCTTTATTAGAATAGCTATAATCCTTTTCATACCAGTCAATAATTATGGGGGATTTCACATGCAGTATGAGGATATGGATAAAGTAATTGAGAACACACTGAGGGCGCTTAAAACATTCAAGCCTTTGGAACTTTTTTTTAGGAAGTATTACCGTTTGGTGAACAATATTGATCACTACACACCTGAAGAAAAAAAGCGAATTTTAAAAGAGTATGAAAACAATAAGTTTCTGTCCAAAGAGCAGGAGCCAGATGTTTTGAGTGAGGATCACTTTTTCGGCAGTGCGGATATTGCGGTGAATAAGCACTGCCGTTACCTGCCAGGCAAGTACCACACGCACAATTTTATCGAAATTTTCTACATCTTCTCCGGCACCTGCATCCATGTCTGCCACCAGCAAAAATACAACCTCTGTGCCGGAGATTTCTGCTTTTGGGAATACGATGCCCCTCACAAGATCATTTCTAATTCCGACAATTTTTTGGCCATCAATATCCTGATCCGCAGGAACTGTTTTGAGAAAATGTTTTTCCCGCTTCTGAAAACGCAGAATATACTGTCCAGCTACTTCCAGAACATTTTGTATGGCAACACTTCCCACCCTATGATTTTATTCCGCACAGGTTCTGATAAAAAACTGCGTTATTTCGTGAGCTGTCTGTATCAGGAAGAGACCCACAAAGATACCTACTATGGGGAAATGATGACAAACTTTTTGAGCGAAATCCTGATCTACCTGCTGCGCACCCACCTCTCCCATGTGATCTCTAAGACCACGGAACATTCCACCGGTGTGACAGCCATTCTGCAGTATATTCAGGAGCACTATAATACAGTCACCCTGAATGAGGTATGCAGCCAGTTCAGTTATTCCCCGGCCTATTTAAGCCGGTTAATTAAAAAGAGCTTCGGCATGACTTTTTCCGAGATCATCAAAAACCAGAGACTAGACCGGGCGAAATGGCTGTTGGAAAACACTGAGATGTCCATTCCCGACATAGCCCTCGAAGTGGGCTGCACGGATACCAGCCATCTATACCGGCTCTTTAAACAGGACCTGTGCACCACACCCCTGAAATACCGTCATGCTTATCAGCGGGCTGAAGCTCTCTGATATACAAAACAGCCTCCCTTTTGGGAGGCTGTTTTGCCGTATACTTTTTACTTTGATCCTGCGGATAACAGGACTTGAACCTGCACGCCTGTTGGCAATAGAACCTAAATCTATCGCGTCTGCCAATTCCGCCATATCCGCCAATGATTACTGCCCATTTATTATAGCGGATCACTTGCTACCTGTCAATGTTTTTTAGCGGACATGCCCAGACTATTTTCCCTCCCTATACTGGGAAATCTCCTCATAGTTGTGGGCAAAGCTCTCATTCTCAGGAATCGGGATTGCGGGTGCGTTTTTAAAGGTTAATTTCAGCAAGATCGGAGTGATGATGGTTGTGATGATTACCACAATTACCACTGGTCCTAAAAAGTTGGACCCCAAAAGTCCCACCTGTGTTCCCTTGCTGGCAACAATCAGCGCCACCTCACCACGGGAAATCATTCCCACACCGATTCTGATTGACTGGTAATTCTTATAGTGACACATCTTGGCACCGAGTCCACAGCCGACTACCTTTGTGAGCACTGCCACCACCACCAATACCACAGCAAACAAAATGATATTCGGTGTCATAGAAGGCAGTTCCACCTTTAACCCAATACTGGTAAAAAAGACCGGAGACAGGTACATATATGAGACGATATCAAACCTGGATGCCAAATACTGGCTTCTCTGTGTGCTGGATATGATCAGCCCGGCAATAAATGCCCCTGTAATATCCGCAACTCCAAATACTACCTCCGCTATGTAGGACATCACAAGGCAGAACACAAAGGCCACTATCACATGGCGCTGCAGCCCCTTTTTCCCCTTCTCACTCCACTTTTTATAAAACTTATAGAACAGAAACCCGGCAACTGCCGCGAAAAGGAAAAATCCCACAATCTTCAACAGAACCACAACCACATTGACTGAGCTGTCCGCCAGGCTGGTGATCACTGTCAAACCGATAATACCCAGAATGTCATCGATAACCGCAGCCCCTAATATGGCATTTCCAGATCTGGTTTTTAGCTTACCCAGCTCCTTTAATGTCTCAACCGTAATGCTAACGGAAGTTGCCGTCAGTATGATTCCTATGAAAATATTTTGAAGAAACGTGCTGCAGGAAGCGTCTGACGCTATGACTTGTGGCTGATTGAAAAAGTATGCCACAGCAAAACCGCCTACGAGCGGAACCACCACACCGATCAGGGCAATCAGGAAGGAGGCTTTTCCGCTGCGCTTCAGCTCTTTTATATCTGTCTCCATGCCTGCACAGAACATCAGAACCACAACGCCTATCTCAGCCGTCTGGTGGATAAAGCTGGTCTCTTTTAATATATTAAAAACAGCCGGTCCCAGCAGCAGACCCGCCAGAAGTGCACCGACCACCTGAGGCATTCGGACTTTCCGCGTAATCAGCCCCAAAAGTTTGGTACTGAGCAAGATAATTGCCAAGTCAAATAAGTAATTGTAAGTTTCCATAGTCTCGCCTCTCATTTTCAAATTTTCCATCCACTAATTTATCACTTATGGTTTGACAAGACAATCTTTTTTTCTTGTTTTGCAAATTCTTAGCAATTTCTTAACACATTTTAAGGTATACTCGTTGTATACTGATTTCAAATGGATATGAGGTAAATAACTATGCATAAGACTACTAAAAAATTACTGCACAATATCTGCGTTGTTATGTTCAGCATGACTGCTGCTACAGCCATCTCCTTTTATTTTCACCATATAAACGGAAGTTCTGTCAATATTGCGCTCTTTTACATTTTAGCCATTGTACTGACAGCCCGCTACACTTCGAATTACATGTGCGGGGTAATCGCATCCCTGGCAGGTGTCATCAGTATCAACTATCTGTTTACCTACCCATATTTTGAGCTGAACTTTCAGCTCAGCGGGTATCCCCTTACGTTTCTGGTCATGCTGATCATCTCTCTTATCACCAGCACTGCCACCACCCATATGAAGGAAAATGCACGCATCCTGTCCGAACGTGAAAAACAGCTCACAGCTGCAGAAAAGGAAAAGATGAGGGCGAATCTGCTGCGCGCTGTATCCCATGATCTGCGAACGCCCCTAACCAGTATCATTGGTGCGAGCAATACTTACCTGGACAACGGAGATACCCTTTCAGAGGCCCAAAAACGGGAACTGGTAGCGCATATTGCCCAGGATTCCAACTGGCTCCTGAACATGGTGGAGAATCTGCTGTCCGTAACCCGGATACATGATGATGTAGCCAGGGTAACCAAGTCCTTAGAACCCATCGAGGAGGTGGTTTCCGAGGCGGTCTATCGTCTGAAAAAACGCCTGCCCCAGGCCTCAATCAAGGTGAAGGTACCTGATGACCTGGTTATGATTCCCATGGATGCCATTCTGATCGAGCAGGTTATTATCAATCTTCTGGAAAACGCGGTTGTTCACGCTCAAAGCAGAGAGCCCATTCAATGCCTGGTAACCTGTGACAGGGATACCGTTGCGTTTCACATTATTGATTTTGGCATAGGAATTGACCCGGATCAGCTGGACTCCATATTTGAGAGCGGTTCTCTTTGCTGCGGCAAGTCGTCGGACAGTTCAAAGGGCATGGGTATCGGACTCTCCATCTGCAAAACCATTATATTAGCCCACAATGGGACCATAACTGCCCGAAATCACAGTGAGGGCGCTGAATTTATATTTACATTACCACGGGACGGTGAATCACATGAATAACTATAAATCAACTATTTTAGTCATAGAAGATGAGAAAAATATCTGCAATTTTATATCCACAACACTCTCTAACCAGAATTATCGGGTACTCAAGGCGTACAATGGAGTGGACGGGCTTTCCATCATAACCTCTCAATGCCCGGATATGGTTCTACTGGATCTGGGACTGCCTGACATAGACGGACTTACCATTATACGCCGTGTCCGGAGCTGGTCCTCCATTCCTATCTTAGTTATCTCTGCGCGTACCCAGGAGTCCGAAAAAGTGGAGGCCTTAGACCTGGGGGCGGATGACTATATAACAAAACCCTTTGGGACCTCGGAACTGATGGCCCGCATCCGGACTGCGGAACGCCACAGCGCTCTGCCCTCCTCGCAGGGGGTGCCCCATATTTTCCATGCCAAGGATCTCACCATCGATTTTGTAAAGCACCAGATCTCTGTCAGAGGCCAGGAAGTGCATTTGACGCAGGTGGAATTCAAAATCATTTCCCTGCTGGCCCGCAATTCCGGAAGAGTTATGACCTATGACTCCATCATCTCCAGCATCTGGGGACCCTATGCGGACCACAACAATCGTATACTCAGGGTTAATATGGCGAATATCAGAAGAAAGCTGGAACTGAATCCCGCTGAGCCGGAATATGTACAGACAGAGATTGGAATCGGTTACCGAATGATTGAGGAAGAGAGCCTTTAGGGGCTCTCTCAGACAAGTGCAAAGGACTTCCATATAATAAAAAAATCCCCGCAAACTGCGAAGATACTTGTTTTTACGAATTTATTGAATGAGACATCGGGGATTCGAACCCCGGACAACTTGATTAAAAGTCAAGTGCTCTACCAACTGAGCTAATATCCCATAAGTTCTCCGGGCAAATCCTCTGCCCCAGTCGGCTTTCGCCAGCTGGGCTAGCTGGATTCGAACCAGCGAGTGCAGCAGTCAAAGTGCTGTGCCTTACCGCTTGGCGATAGCCCAAGAAAGGGTGGGTAAAGGGATTCGAACCCTCGGCCTCCAGAGCCACAATCTGGCGCGCTAACCAGCTGCGCTATACCCACCATTATTAAATATTGCCCACCTGCAAATACAGGTAAACGAGCCTGAAGGGATTCGAACCCCCGACCCACGGCTTAGAAGGCCGTTGCTCTATCCAACTGAGCTACAGACTCAAGAGCGGGTGATGGGAATCGAACCCACGTATCCAGCTTGGAAGGCTGGTGTTCTACCATTGAACTACACCCGCATGGTGTTACGTATCGGGGTGACAGGATTCGAACCTGCGACCTCCTGGTCCCAAACCAGGCGCTCTAGCCAAGCTGAGCCACACCCCGTTCTAGGCTTATCTTGCGCCCTTTTCGTGACGCAAGACATATTATATTATAGCCATTTCCAATTGTCAACTATTTTTTCGTTTTTTTTACTATTTTTTCAGTCTAAATAACAAATCCTGTATTTTGCTTCCCCAAGCTCATTGATCTCCATCAGAATATAGCTGGGCTTTCTCCCTTCCTGTCTGGGGTAGGACAGACTTCCCGGGTTTAAAACAGTCAGCTGTTCCCCCACATCCAGCACGGGTCTGTGTGTATGACCGTACATGACGATATCCACACCTCTTGCCCGTGCCTGCCGCCTGATTTCCTGTGTATCCAGGGACACATAGTAGTAATGCCCGTGGGTGATCAGCACTTTATACTTCCCCAGCATAAACTCCTGCTCCCTGGGCAGATCACAAAAAAAGTCATTGTTGCCACACACAATATTGACCGGACATTCCGCCAGCTGACGGATAAAGTCCTCGCTTCCCTCCGCATCACCTAGATGAATCAAACGGTCAATGGGTTTTTGTTCTTCCAACACTTTTTCCAGATTTCTGTCTCGGCGATGGGTGTCACTGACAATCAATATTTTCATCTGCAGTTCCCCTCCTACAGTACTGTTTTTAGTTTTTCCTTCATCATCCGGAGCGCTTTGCCGCGGTGGCTCAGCTCATTCTTCTTCTCCGGAGACAGCTCTGCGGTAGTGCACTTGTATTCCGGGAGGTAAAAAATGGGATCATATCCAAATCCATTCTCCCCCCTGCTCTCATATCCTATGATCCCCTCAACCGCTGCCTGACTGTGAAGGACTTCCCCGCTTGGCAGAGCTGCGGAGATTGCACACACAAACCTGGCAGTCCGCTTTTCATCAGGCACACCTTCCAGACGGTCAATCAAGTTCTTGTTTTTAATGTCATAGGAAGTTTCCTCCCCCATATATCTGGCTGAGTAAATGCCGGGTTCCCCGTTGAGGTAATCGATCTCCAGCCCAGAGTCGTCCGCCAGCACGATCTGCCCGGTCAGCTCCATGACTGTCTTTGCCTTAATATCCGCATTTTCCTGAAAACTCGTTCCGTTTTCCACAATATCCGCTTTCGCGCCTGCCTCTTTCATGGAAAGAACAGGAATCTTTAGATCTGCCAGAATCTCCCGAATCTCCCTCATCTTTCCCTCATTTCCAGTTGCAAAAATAATACACTTTTCCATATCTTCACTCTTTTCTACCGTTTACTCCGATTATATCACGGTGTGCTTTCCCGTGCAAAATACTTTTTCCAACTTTGTCAAAAAATGTCAGAAGTATACACTTTTAGGCAGAGGTTGCACCCGTATCCCTCCTCCGCGCGCTTCCAGTTGTATCCATTGGAGCTGATATACCCCTCTCCGTCCTCTATGGTAACCATGCTGGTGTTCTGATCCGCCTGGTACTCTGTTGCAACCGGATACTCTGATCCAGGGGTCTTTATCTTAATACTAAGGGCAAATCTCTGACCCGGTTCCAGCTGGATCGGCTCCTCCAAATCAATGGTGTAGTATCCCGGATTTTTCAAGGTGCCTGACTGCACCTTTTTGCTCGCCGCCAAAGAGAGGGGGCTGTCAAAAAATTCTGTCTTATATATGGTATACCTGGTATCTCTGTCTGTGGCGTAGAATCCCACCGCCTCCGCGCGCTCCTTTCCCTTGCTCTCATATACATTGGCAAAGTAGCATGTATCCGTACCATACCCCAGCTGTCCTACCCAGCCGCAGAGATCGCTCTGATATAGATGATCGTAATTGTCCGGCTCATCCACTCTGGTGTAGGCCAAGCAGTAGCTGGCAATCAGAGCATCCTCATAGGACACGTAAAAAATACCATTATCCCCAAACTTATCTCCCCAGCTGTTTTGACAGATAAATGCACCGTCCCGCTTTACATTCATGGTAAAGCGCTCTTTGGGATATGCATCATCCCATCCGATAATCAGCACATCGTGGTTGGGGTCTTTTTCACCCTGATAGCAGTACGCCTTTTCAAACTGATTGTAAAAGACAGATGTATGGGCCGAGCTTTCCATATCCATGTAAAAGGAAGACTGCACAGCTCCATACTTGTACACCAGACGCTTTACATCCTGAATATCCTTGTCCATAATCATCTGCATTTCCTGCACATGCTTTATCGGGGCAAGTCCCTTGGGTGAGCTGCCGTCTCCATAGGGGTCCTGATCCTCCCTCACAGGTCCCAGCCATGCGGCAAAATAGGCGATGGACATGGTGTAGGCTCCCCCGTCCTCCTGTCCCTTTTGATATGGATTCTGCAGTGAAATGTGATCTGCGGAGAATACGGTGTGTTCTTTGGGTAGCAGAACAGACTCCAGGGACGAGGATGCGGTAATCGCCCAGCAAGTCCCCAGATCCCCCTGATCCTTTACCGAGGGAGCTTTTTGCTGCTCCCTCAAATCATACCTTCCCGGCAGATCCTTCCCCCTGTGGCCGTCCTCTTCCGTTTCAATATCTTCTCTCTCCGTATCCTCACGGCTCTCTGTCTCTTTCTGTGTGTGATCAATCCACTGTCTGATCTGAACATGGTACATGTCATAAACCAGATACCCGGATAGACATATAACAGCCAAAATCAGCAGTGTCTGCACTTTTTTAATCAAAAGCTTCCCCCTATTTTTTTGATCTCGGCGGTTTCGGTCCCAGGAATTGATAAAAATAGGTCCTGATCATCCCATTGTATATCTTCCTGTTTTTATCCGCCTTTCTCCCAATATACTTCTCTGCATCCTCATAGCTGGTTATCAGATACTCAGACCAGGAATCCAGCCTCTGAAAGCTCTCCCCTATCTGCCGGTACAACTGGGGCAGATTTTCTTTCTCCTCAATGCGCTCCCCGTACGGAGGATTCGTGATAATAAAACCATACTTTTTAGGGTGGTTCAACTCGCTGACCGGGCGTTGCTGGAAATGAATCAAATGATCAACTCCGGCCAGCTTCGCATTTTCTCTGGCTGCCTTCACCACATCCGGATCAATATCATACCCCTGAATATCCACCTGAATCTGATCCTCTACCAACTCTCCAGCCTCGTCCGCTGCGTCATACCAGCACTTTTTGGTGATCAGATTGTCCCACTCTTCTGCCAAAAAGGAGCGGTTCATACCTGGCGCGATGTTGGCTGCCATCATCGCAGCCTCGATGGGAAAGGTTCCACTGCCGCAGAAGGGATCTACCAAAATCCTCTCCCTGTTCCACGGTGTGAGCATTATCAGGGCTGCCGCCAGCGTCTCGGTTATGGGCGCCTTGGCAGTAAACTGGCGATATCCTCTCTTGTGCAGGGAAACTCCGGAAGTATCTATACCTATGGTCACTTCGTCTTTCATAAGAAAAACACGCACCGGATACTGTGCTCCGTCCTCCGCAAACCACTCCTGATGGTAAACCTTCTTCAGACGTTCCACCATGGCCTTTTTCATAATAGACTGGATATCTGAGGGGCTGAAGAGCTTGCTCTTTATGGAAGTTGCCTTTGCAACCCAGAACTTACCGCTTTTTGGAATGTAATTCTCCCAGTAAATTTCCTTCGTCCTCTCAAAAAGCTCATCAAAGGTCTCTGCACGGAAGCATCCAACCTTCAGCAAAACCCTCTCTGCTGTACGCAGAAACACATTGGCGTAGGCAATTGCCTGCGCGTCCCCTAAAAAAGTTACCCTTCCATCCTCCACCTTACTGATGTCGTAACCCAGATCCAAAATCTCCCGCTTCAGGACTGCTTCCAGCCCGAAATGGCAGGGGGCAATCAATTCAAATGTTTTCATCACAAACGGATCTCCTTTACTATTTCTCCTTCAAACCCTTTGATCGTAAAAATCCCATTCTCCAGAACTGCATACGAGGGAATGCTGCCTTCTTTGGGAATCGCAGCCGAGCCCGGATTCAGCAGTATGTATCCCTCCCTTTTCTCTGCCATGGGCACATGGGTATGTCCATGGATAAAAATGTCCCCCTCCCCAATTGGCGGCAGATTGCCCTCGTGGTACACATGTCCATGACTGGCATAAATGGTCCGGTGACCTTCTATAATCATGCAATATTCTGCCATTACCGGAAACTCCAAAACCATCTGGTCCACCTCTGCTTCGCAGTTGCCTCTCACGGAGCAGACCTCATCCTTCATGTCATTGAGCATGGCAATCACCTCTTTGGGCGCGTAGTCTCTGGGTAAATCATTGCGGGGACCATGATACAAGATATCTCCAAGCAGTATTAGGCGCCCCGCTTCCTCTTTTCGATAGGCTTTCACCATTTTTCTGCAGTAATATGCAGAACCGTGTATATCAGATGCAAACATTAGCTTCATATTGTACTCTCCTTTGCCAGCCCATATCTCTTAGCTTTACTCCTATATTAATGCCGACAGATTGGGCTGTCAATGTTTTTCCTGCGCTTTTTAATCTATCTCAGTACATTGTGATATGCGTGAATCCCGCCAATCACTGTTTTTACGCGATAGCCTTTGGCCGCCAGTTCCTTGGCTGCAAACATGCTGACTGATCCCCTTTCACAGTAAAGAACCAGGGTCATATTTCTCGGCAGGGACTGGCAGTTCTCCAGACTTTCATAGGGAATATTTACCGCACCCTGAATATGGCGGGCAACATACTCCTGCGGGGTACGCAGATCTATAATAAAAGCATTTTTATCCCGGATATACCGATCCAGCTCATTTGCCGCAATCATTTCAAAATCCATACTGATTTCACTCCTTCCAAAATGCCTACTATTACTATATGCATGTTGCTGTTTTCTGGTGTGGTCAAAAGTCTGTGTTATGGGAAGATACAAGTACATTTCTGATATGCAAAAACGGCACAGCCAAAAGGCCATGCCGTTTTCAAGCAATTTACTGCTGATTTCTTAGTACTCGTAGTCGTTATTGTAGCTGTTTTTAGAAGAGTTGTTCTTAGAGCTGTTGCTGCTGCTGTTGCTGCTCTTGTTGTTGCTCTTGTTGCTCTCTGAGTTCTTTGAAGTTGTATTGGATGTGCTGTTGCTGCTGTTGTTTTTTGAGTTAGAATTGTTAGACTCAGAGTTATTCATGTTGTTCTCAGAGTAGTTCTGAGACTGGTTCTTGGAATATGAATCTTTTGCCATTTTAAGTTACCTCCTAAAAGAAAAATAATTTTTTACTGCAATTCTAGTATTCCAAGATACGTTTAAATTATTCATTACCGACAAAACCGACAAAACCTGAAATATTTGTAAAAATATATATTGCATTTTTTACCAATTTATATTATAATGCATTTGTAAAAAGAATTTACCCTTCAAAAAATTTTTTTTACAACCCCTTATTAATTATTTATACTCCCCTCGAAATAGCAGGTAGCTCCCCTACCTGCTATTTCTCTGTCCGGAAATATGCGGGCTGACGGAATTTACCAGTATGCTGACGGCTCTGGTGAAACTTCCTGTCGCCAGATCTGTACACAGTTTTAGATTGAACTATGACCGAGGAACTGCTGCATGACTTTTGGTGGTATGCCTTTTTCAAAGCCACGACTGGCGAAGAGCTTCCGGCAGGTATGCGGTGTTATATCCGGGATATCTATTCCTTTTTCGCGTATTTGCTGTAAAACCTTTTTAATCTCTACGTTGGCTTTCGACAAACTGAATGGACGACCGGCAGTCGTAGTAAATACCAGATCCTCTAAATCTTTATCCGGCCTCCAGAATCGACCGGCGATTCGTTTTTGTTCATCTTGCTGCTGTTTAACGCTTTGCAGCAGTTCTTCTATTTGCGGAATCATGTAAATATCGCGCAGGCTTGTTTTTGTCTTAGGCAGATCAATCCAATATCCTGCTTTAGTTTTGAATTAAAATGTTCCTTTTATATGGATGATCTTTTTATTAAAATCAATGTTGCTCCACTGTAATGCCCGGATTTCACCGATGCGCATTCCGGTTCCGATCGCGAAACGGATTAGGTTTTCACACTCATTCCCAGCCAAACCTTTTAGAAATATTGCTTGTTCTTCCGCATTGGGAACACGCTTTTTAATTGGTTCTTTTCCTTTTGGCAGTGTAACTAAAGAAACCGGATTTCGCTGTACGACTTGGTTTTTAACCGCCTGTTTATATATGCCGTTTAAAAGAATATGTACCAATTTCAGGGTCTGCTGCGAATACTGTTTTGCCAGTTTGTTATAGTGGCTTTGAATTTGCTCCGGCCGTAGTTCTTTTAATTTCTTTTTACCAAAGGCTTTTTTTATATAATCATCGTATGTTTTTTGATAACAGTCGATCGTCCCGGCTTTACATGATGGCTTCTTATATACTTCAAGCCAATCTTTGAAGTATGTATCGAGGATTATGTTATCCTCTTTTGCATAGAGACCATGTTTGATTTCATAACGCTTTTCTTCTAAGATATTCTGTAGCTTCCCGATTCCGGTTCCTGTCTTAACAAAGACAAGCGCATTTTCAACCACCTCATTATTCTTTGCGATCTCTTTTTCCGATATCTGATATTCTTGACCTAAAAATATCTCCAATTTTTCTTTTATCCTTTTTATAAATTCCATATAATCCATTTACATCACCCCTTTCTAAGCGCTCTGTGCTTCCTCATATTCCTCATCATAAATATCGGCTCCGTAAAGCTCGCTCATATCTTCTGCCAGTTCTGCCTTAATGGTTTCATCTGTTGCTAATGCTCTGTCAAAGTCTGATTTGACCGGTGCGTATTTTAATGCTTGCTTAATAACTGTTTTCTTAGCCATCCCGGCATAGTTACTTTTCCAAGGGCTAAAGGATGCATCAAACGCCTTGGAATACTCCTTGGCATATGCATCCATATCTTCTTTGCTCATCACTTCAAATCCAAACCCGCCGTTTGTCAATCGAAATAATCCATAGAATAAGATAATTTCGCCGCGGTCTTTTAAAACCGGTCGATGAACCAACCTTGATTCCAATCCTAACTCATACTCAAAGTAATCATGTTCATATACTGCCTGCGCCTGTATGGTCTGCACCAGCGGATTCCGGTAACTAAGATCAATCAATCCTTTATAACCGATCTGAAATTGACATTCCAACCATCCCTTATTCTTGTACGGTATCAGGTATGCCTGCCCCAGCGGGGTATTCGGCTCCAAACCTAATTGAGCTGCATTCATCAGTGCCGCTAAAAAGCTCATCTGGCTGCATTCTGCCAGCTTCGGTGTCGTATTAAGCGCTGACAATGCCATCCTGGTAAATCGCTCCGGTGTGATTACCTCCGGCAGCGCTTTTTTAATCTCCGGCTCCATTGCTCTGATCAGATCGGCAATACTCATTGAAGTCGTCAGCTTCTTCTCGCCTTTGGTACTTTCTGCTTTTCGTTCAAGCTCTGCTTTAATCTCGGTCATCTCCTGCCCTCACTTTCTCATTATAATTGGTACATTTTTTCTATGTTCCTCAATTCATTAAGCTTCTCATCCATGCGCCAGCTATGAATCTCTTTCCATACCACACGGTAACGCTCGTTTTCTGCTGCCTCTGCATCACCTAAATACAGTTTTAACTCCTGCTCAATCCGCTTCTTCTCTTTCTCCATCCGCTCAATCACTTCGATTAATTCAAGCCGGCGCTTTAATTTTTCATCAAATCCGGATAGCGGCAAGATAATCTCAGCCTTACTGCTTTGAAAACGTTCTGCAATTACCCGGTCGGCAGCTTTTGAACCGTCTGGCTCCGGCAGCTGCCGAAGCTGCACATGATTTTCCCAAAAATTCTGTTCGATTTGAATCAGATGGGCCAATAACTTTTCATCCCGGTTTATTTTATGGAACTTAAATTCTTTTCCATAGATTAAAACGGCAATATACCAGGCATCCGTCTGGCATACCGACATGTAGTGATGGCACTGGATCTGATACGATAACGGAATCTTTCCATCTGCCCACTGATCCGCAACATACGGACTGGCTGTTTTACATTCTAACCCGGCATTCTCACCAACGATCATTCGGTCAACATCCGCTAACATAAATGGATGCTGCTCATCATAGTACATCGCATTTGCTCTTCTGACCTTTTTCCCGGTTGCTTCTACAAATCATCTGGCAACGTAATCTTCCATATCCCGCCCCAGCCGCATGGCCTCATTATCGAAACATTCAGCCTCATCCGAGATCTTGTCATAATAGACTTCCATCGCTGTCCGGTAAGGATTTAAACCGCAGACTGCGCCTGCATCAGAGCCGCCAATACCCTGCTTTCGATATCGCAACCATTCTTCTTTCTGCAAGTCTAATGTTGACACTAACTTTTTCATTCTGCTCCCATCCTTTCCTGCTCCTGCTGTATTGCTGTCCGTTTATTTATTTCTTCTGTCAGACACGTCTGTAATTCTAACCATCCGGAATCTTCTCGCTCCAACCATACTGAATAAGAATGAGCCAGAATATCAGGCAAAGTCACCACACTGCATAGTGTGGCAACATCCATCTTCTGGCTCAATTCTGCTAACTGCTCGTAGATCGTAAGCATACAGTCAATTTTATAGGCTGCTGCATAAATATCTTCTTTTGATGCGTTTAAGATTTCTTTTTTAAAGGCTTCTTTTTCCAGATAAATCTGCTGACAGAGGAGCTGTTGTAATAATACTCTTTCCATCCTACCTGCTCTTTTCTCCAATCGTATTTATGCTGCTTGCACAAGCGAATAGGCTTTATCAATCATTGGGTTACCATCCATTGTCCGCGCGAAGAGATTCTCTTTGAAATTAGAAGTTACCCGGAGTGGTTTTAGATGTGTCGCAAAATCAGACACCGCGTTGATAAACCGATAAGCGTTACTGTCCACCTGCTGTAAATCCGGGGCATCGTAGTAACAGCGCTTCATGTTGTCCTGCAACCTGATTACATTCTTCTGCTGCTGTGGTGTCATGCCGTCTTCTCTGGGTAATAGCACCTCTATATACTCCTTTACTTTTCGATCGGACAACTTCTTGCGCTGCAGATCTTCGATTCCTTTGCCCAATTCGCCCATATAGTTCTCTGCCATAAAAAGTGTTTCTCTGGCCTCTTCTAGTTTTAGATCAATATTGCCGGTATGCTTCATCGACCATGACCGCTGTGCCTTTGCCAATGCCAGATTCAATGTATTTTGGCATACAACCCGGATCGGTGTCATCGCTACCCGGATGCAGGAACTGCCGTCATGGCTGTTGTAAAATACCAGATAAGGGCTGATTCGTTCACCCGTGATAATGTACTCATTACATAATCTTGCCAGTATCCAAGTCTTTCTACCGCCCTGCAATGAACCGGCAGTCTCATAACGAATACCTTCACCTAACAAAGCATCGGTAAATGCAAAAGACTCCTCATTTTGTACGACTTTGTATCTGTCGGTAACAACGCCCAACACTTTATTATCCAGATCCCTGACATTTGCTTTGTAGCCGGGAATTACCTCTTCACCGGTATAGATCGGCTTTTGCATTACATGCCAATTAAGCCCGGCTAATTCCAATGCCTCCCTTGAATCGGGCGCCTCTGCGACACTCGTACCAAGCCCATGCCAGGGAGCCTCTCGTCCTGTAAAAAACATAGTTTCAACGTTTGCTGCCATATCTGTTTCCTCCTCTTTTTTAATCATTCCTCAATGATGTCTTTAAGTACATGTAAAACACCGATGATAATGCCATAAACTCCTTTACCTAACAAATGTATCACCTCCAGACACAATAAAAGAGCAGAACCCTCAAAAGGATTCTGCCATAAACTCTAGTATCATTATTATAATATGTAATTAAATATCGATTATTTTACTTCCTAGTCAATTTGAAATCGTTAAATATCAATCTCTGATTTAACATATTAACTTGCGCCGCATTCAGCTTACTTGATAGTATGAATTATTAATATATGTATATCCATCAATCGCATCTTCAACAGCTTGATCTCCGCAATGTTCGCCATCGTTGTATACCGTTACCGTCCCTGCATCAGACCATACAAGTCTAATATTAAGACCATACTCTTTAAGAACAGCGGTGTTATTATCTACTATTGTAGCAGTGCCTTCAACCCAATTTACAATAGCATCAATCTTACAACTAATTGTTCCATCAGAATAAACTATAATATTCAGATATGGTAATCTATCATCGCTGCCTAGTGAAGACATATAACCACCCGATACTCCAATAAATGCATCATTAACTGTTTCTTCCTGAAGCGATGCTTCTTCTTTTTGTTCTCCAGCAAGAAGGTTAATATTATCTTTTTCGATCTGATTAAAATATTTATCTGCATCAAAATCATCCGGTTCAATTGTACCACTATACCATGCCTTTGAATTGAAATGCTCTTGGATTGCAGCATCCATAAACTTTCGCCCATGTCTTGCATAAATTTCATTGCTAGCTAACTGTTTTTCAGCTTCCGTCAAATGCAATATGTCATCCACGTTCAGTTTTTTAGTGCTGCTGTTCTCAATAATATAATCAGCACTATTATCCTCACCTTGATGCTGATTACTTACGGCCGCCCTTAATTCTGTCATACCATATTCAGTGTTTAATACCTTATCCTCATACATTTCCTTAAAAAACTCTGTGTACGGATTTTCGTATATCTGTCCATCCGAAGTTTCAAATCTCACAACTATCAACTTCATATATTTTACACCATTAGCATATAAAGTATGAGTAATTTCTCCTTCTGCACCATCGACAAGATTAACATTTGCTCGTGATTTTTCAATAAAATATTCTGTATTAGCCCCTATCATATCATCTGATAATAAAAGCTGCAAACCATTTTCATCCCACGCACATATTCCTAATACCAGACTTTTTATCGATGTACCCGAGTTATTTTTAATGCCAAAGGAATAGTCCTGTCCCCCATATATTTCGTCTTTGGATTTTATTGATGTAATTTGCACTAACTGATCTTCATGAAATTCCTCCAAAGCACTGAATCTATTTTCATACTCCTCTGTGGTTAAGCCATATGTATTTGCATCTATTTCCTCCGCTTTCAATCCACTGGCAGAATAGGAAATCTCATATATTTCTTTACTTTCTATATCACAGAAGAAAGAAACAGTATCACCGGTCTCACTTTTTAAAAATGAAAAATAATCCTCTCTTTGGCTTATATCTTCACCAAATAGATCAGTCTGTCTTTCGAAACCTGCTGGTAATAAATCAGCCAGCGTATTTATATTATCTCCAATGCGAATCCCAAATAGCGAGGGTGCCTTTTCTCGCTCTCCATGAATACTGGCAGAAACCACTTTTTCACTTTCCCCAAGTGATAGCGAAACTGTTTGTTCTGTATTGATGTATCTTAATGGCTGCAATTCTTTTACCGCATCAACCAATGTTAATTCTTATCCTTTTGTTTCAATTTCTTCTATCGTCATTCCCAGATAATCCTGTATATCTTCTGAATACC
Source organism: Ruminococcus sp. 8Y-12 (assembly GCF_058119865.1). Classification (NCBI taxonomy): domain Bacteria; kingdom Bacillati; phylum Bacillota; class Clostridia; order Eubacteriales; family Oscillospiraceae; genus Ruminococcus; species Ruminococcus sp. 8Y-12. Next base: position 4,459,221 of record NZ_CM176623.1, read on the forward strand.
ATACATTATTCCGATCCGATACCTTACTTTTTCTTTCAGCCTCACCCAAGTTAGGCACTATAATAATCAGCAAAATTGCAGCCAAAACACCAAGTATCCAAAACTTACCCTTTTTCTTTATGTTTTATACTCATATTTTCAACTCGTTCTATCTTATTTTCAACTTCCACACTACAATAGGGGCAGCGTTTCCATGAATTTTCTATCTCTTTTCCACAATTTTTACAAAACATCATCTTCTCCTTTGCCGCCTACTTAGCATTCTAATATCTGTTTAATCTTCATTGCTGCTTCTTGACTGACAACAAGCCATTTTGTTGTTTTTCCTAATACATTAAACTCCAGTGTACCAGTAAATATACCAGCCCGCTTACCAACTCTGATGTTCGAAATATCCTTGTTGGATATTATAATGACCTTTGTTAAAAATGGCAGTAAATTAATAGGTGTATCCGCCTTTTCTATATAAATAAATCGTTTATCTGTACACACAACATATTCACGCATTCTGATAAGCTTTAATCTTCTGATTATTGACTTTCTGCTTACATGCTCAACTAGTCGCAGGCGTTCCGCACTGTCTAATAACTTAATTAAATCTTTTGATAACTGCCACGTTCCATTCACAAGAACAGCAGACTGTTTACCCTCTGATAATAAGCTATTCAATTCTTCCTTCAAGTCTTCTCGGGTTCTCTCCACCGGATTTGCCACTCCCTTTTCTGAACAGTTAGGACAGCATTTCCAACCATCCTGCATTTGTACTCCACATTTTTCACAAAACATATTATTTCTCCTTCGCTATTGTTTTTTTTAGTGTACCTACCAAATAAACCATTTAACTAATTTTAAAATGAATTTTAAACCGAGTTATCCTACAGCCATATTCTGACACCGGAAATTATTTTTTCACTTTCAGCAATTGCCTTATATGGCGCTCTGTATACCCAAATTTCTTAGCAAGCTCTCTGACACTCTCTCCATTGCGATTTTCTTTTATATATTTTGCAACATACTCAATCGTAAATATACGCTGCGGAAACGTGATCTGCTGACCTTTAAAATTCTTATAAAGCATAACAGTATTCTCAATACCGATAATATCTGCTATTTCTTTATAAATGGGTACTAGATCTGTATTCTTCACATTAACCTTATCCTCCCTTCTGTACTTAATAACTTTACCTTTTTGCAATGGAATTTTCATGATGTGAATTTCCTTATTTTATGACAGTAAGCAAAATCAAACTATGCATTACTGCATAAAAAAAGAGAGGCGTTATCGCATCTCTAACAGCAAACTCTCATTCAGGTTTATAATATATAATTGTACTTTTTTAATTTCACATTTCTTTTTCACCAATTACGGCCGACAGACGCCATTAGCATGGACTTTCGTAAGAATTTGCAATACCAGTTAACTTAGCTGATCAGCATCAACTTTAACTCTGAAATAAATTCTATCAAAAGACCTTGCTAATGGCGCCGGCCGGCCGTAATTGGTATTCTAATATAAAGCTATCTTTCATTTAAAATACACAAGGAACGATCTGCCACCATCATTTCAGTTCATCATCTAATTGAACAATCGTTTCTTCTAAAAGCTTTTTCCACTGCCTTTTCATCTCAGGAATATATTTTAGTTTAATAATTTCCGGATGCAGCTTCTTATAATCCTCAAAATTCGCACTATCAATAATATTAGCAATATTAGGTATTGGATCGAGACCTATCATATATTGAACTGCTGAAGAATGTAACTCATCGACCGATAAAAACCAAGTAGTTGAAAATTTATTAATAGCCTTGTCGCGTGCTTCCGTAAAGAAGCGGCGTTTTACTACCAGAATATCTTCATCTAAATCAATATCACCTTTATCGATTGCGTCCAATATGGCACGATATATAACTTTAACATGCTCGGCTTTGTTCATCTTTAGTAACGCCTTTTCAATCTCTTCACGAATGTCCTGATTATTTGCGGAATATGTTCCTAAAAGTTTATCAATATAGGTTGAATCAATATCATAGGCTTTGATTGCATTATTCCCGAAAAACTCTACCCCCGAAAAGTCAACATCAGGATCATCTGGCTCATCTGCAACCAAGGAACCTTTTAATGTGTTATACAGCCCCACATACCCCTCTAAGATTTTCACCTGATCGCTTAAACGTTCAGAAGATTCTATTTCATCATTATATTCATTATATGTAACCAGCGCCTCAAACGATTTGTTTAACTCCTGAAAGCTCTTAACGAAATCCACCCTTTCACCTATCGGAGAATGCTCACTAATCTCCGCATTTTGATCCAGAATCTGTCTGAATTTATCATACGCTGCAATAAAACGTCCCATAGATTTTTCGTAGGAGGGATAGACAAGTGCAGTTTCTTCCTGTACCTGAGAGTATAGTTTTGTAGCCTCTTCCACATTATATTCAAATGTCGCAGGTTTTCGATAGGTAACAATCAGCCCCTTTTCTTTGCCCGGATATGTTCTGTTCGTTCGTGAAAATGCCTGAATCAAATTTGCGTAACTTAGCATTCGGTCAACAAAAAGTGTCTGAATCGTAGGCGCATCGAATCCCGTCAGTAATCGGTCAACGACTATAACCAGATCAAGATGGTTACCAAATTTCTTGAATTCTCCCTTTTTACGTGCCAGGCGATTATTGATATCATTATTGTAGCGATTAACTTCTTCAATCGTCCATGCCGTATTGTAATATCGATTATAATCTAATATAATCTCTTTCATTTCATCCTGGATCGCTTTTGCATTTTCCTCATTCTCCTGCATCGAATAAGTGATCGCAATCCGTGGAAAATCAACATCTTCGATCGTACGCCCTTTTCTGATTGGATGATCCTTAAATTCTTTCTCCAGCCACTTTGGATCAGCTGTCATTTCCTTAATCGCATAATAATAGCGTTTTGCCATATTAATAGAACTGGTTGTTAATATCGCCGATTTCTGGGGACGCCCATTCAGAAAATCAAACTTTATGTAAGCATTGTCTGGTCTGAAAATCTTATGTATCACGTCTTTGATATGATCATCGTTTTCATAATCAGAGGAATCCACATAACTTTCTTTTTCAATAGCCGGCATATTATCAATAATATAATTCAATTCTTCAGAGGTTTTGTCACTATATTTCGACTGCACCCTCATTTTATCGTAGATAAGATTATTGAGCGATGTCTGCTCAATCGTATCTTCATGCTCTACCTGAAATCCAAGAACTGCGCCGTCATCAAGCGCATTTTTAATTGTATAAGTATGTAATACTTTACCATATTGATCATGTGTAGTTCGTGCTAGCTGTCCCTTTGCCTGCTTTTTATTCTCTTCGAATATTGGTGTTCCGGTGAAACCAAACCAGGTCGCATTTGGAAAAAAATCTTCAATCGCGTCTTTACTTTCTGCGCTCACAGCACGGTGACACTCGTCTACAATGAATACAATATGCTGGCCTAAGAGCTTTTCGAATCTTTTTGTTCCCTTGTCCTTCTCTTTTTTCTGAGCATACCGCAATGCTGATTCCAGCTTTTGGCGAGTGGTAATAATAATCGTATTATTATTACTATCAGCTAAAAGCGCACGGCTTAACTGCTCTGAGCTCTCGGTTCCGACAATTAAGCTATTGGAAACTGCATCACCTGATGATATTCCTGTATTAAACTCTGATGCAAACTTTGTAAATTCTGTTGTAGTCTGGCTATCTAAATCTTTACGATCAATCAGCATAATCGTTCGATCAATTCCTGATTTCCGCGCAAATAGTTTCGTTGATACAAAGCTGGTCAGTGTTTTACCTGAACCAGTTGCATGCCAAACATAGCCTGACTGATGCCGCACTGCCGCTGCAAATAATGCCTCGATTGCATGGATCTGATAAGGATGCAGCACCATGAGTAAACGGTTATCCTGATCCTCACTGACTATTGTATAATTCGCTATCAGACGGTGTGCATCCGGTATATTCAGTACCTGTTTGGAAAACTCATATAAGTTATCCACCTTACGATTATCTTTCATACGCCAGCTAAACAGGAATTTCTTATTCATGTCCTTTGGCATGGCGTTAGCAAAATAACGTGTTGTTTGTTCGTTTGAGATTACAAAAAGCTGCAGGGTTGAGAATATGTTATTACGGAACATTCCTTCTTCTGCATATTTCTTGATCTGATTATATGCCTGGTAGACACCATCTTTGGCAGTAACCTGCTTCAGTTCAATTTGTACAATAGGTAATCCATTAACAAGCAGTGTCACATCGAAACGGCGATCCCGCTCGTCAATTCTTGATCTCTGTTTTGCAATCTGATGAACAACCTCATATGTAGAAATACCGCCGCCTATATCTTGATTAGAGTATAGGATCAGTGACATCGGCCCTAAAGAGACATTTTCGCGTTCAATATTGATCCTGGCAATACCGTTCTCCCCCTTTAACCATTTAGCCGCCTGGAATGGAGTTTTTGTCCGCTGTAAGAGTTCAATCTTAATGCGGTCAAATTCTGTCTCTGTGATTGGATGCTCGCCTATCTCCGAAAGGTTGTTTTGTGTTATTTTTTGACGCAGGTTTTGCCAGAGATCCGCTTCTGATTTTAAATCCGGGCGGAAATTCCATTGATTATGACCTTCACCAAGGACTTCAATCAAACGCTTTTCTATTGTTGATTCATCATTATGTTGAAATTTAGTCATGAATCTCCTTTCTATATCAGCATTTTCTGTATGAAAGCTTTTTTTGTTTCTATAAAAATCTCTAACTGTCGTTGATGAAGAGTGATAGTGTTGTCAATATTTCCAAAGAATGATCCGATTTTATTCTGTTCACTTTTCTCATGCGGTATTAGTATTTTCTTTCCAAGAAGATCTTCTTTGGTTATGCCTTTAATCGAAGTCCCCTGAATATTATTTATTTCTTTCTTCATTAGATTGTAAATACTATATGTCCCAAACCACGCCATCACTTTCAAATCGGATAAAGCCAAAAAATCCTGACTTGTAGCATAAGCATATGGCATATATGCAAGTTTCCCTACACCTACCCTCGTTACAATAGCTATAGAATTCCCTGGAATCAATTTGGTTGCTGATTTTAAAATTGCATCTTCAGTGATGTGTTTTGTTGGAGTAACGTCCGAAAGCAAATCTATCTTTAAATCAGAACTTTGAATCCATGGTATATTTCCATTCCAATATTCTGCTACTTTTGTACTTGGGGTTCCTCCTCCGAAGGTGCTACCTGCAATCTCTCCCAACTTACGCTGTTCCCAATCATCAGTAAATCCTGGAAAACGTAGTTGAGGTACTAACTCTCCATCCTTAGGAAACATTTTCTGAAGAAACCCTTCCCTTATTTTCTTTAAGTTCTCAATTTCAACTTTTTGCTTTTTTATACTCATCTCTAAACTAATAATAAAACCTGCAATCTTCCTTTGTTCTTCTAGGGTTGGATAAATAATCTGTATTTCTTTTATGTCCGGATTCCGTAAATGAACTATTGACTTTCCCTGTGCTCTTCGTGATAGTTCTTTGTGACATCTTCCATTTGAAATTATCAAAGCCAAGAACTCAGATATAACTTTATTGCTTGGTTTTATAATATTTATATCTCCTCCAAGCACTACACCGCTGGCTTTTACAACTGATGCACGGGCAATATCCTCTGCTGATTCGCCGGAAGCCGGCACTATAACCTCATCCCCTTCACTGATCACCGCATTATCTGCATTTTCAACAAATGTATTTACTTCTTCAATAACCGTTTCATAATTAGTATACATTCTTCCATATAGAATAGCTGGAATTCCAGTTTGACATAAATCTGACTTAGAATATCCATTACCTTTATTAAACTGCGCTAATACTTTAAGTTTTTCTTCATCCCATTCCTCAGAAAAATCAGAGAATCTAAGCTCTGGAATTCTATTATTCTTCATTTTGAAACACCTCGATAGCACCTTTTATCCAGTCTTCATCTTCTTTACTATATTGAAGTGAAAGAATATCTTTTAAAATACTAGCTTCCAATTCAGCTTTTTCTTTTCTGATTTTTTTCATCTCTCGCCCAACAGATATCAAATCAATCAGGGGCTCTTCTTCATATGTATCTACATATCTGGGAATATTTAAGTTAAAATCATTTTGTTCCAACTCTGTGAATGTTGCTACATATGAGTATTTATCAACACGCTTCCTTTCTTTATAAGTGTCAACAATGTCCTGAATATTCTCTTGCGATAACTTATTTTGATTTTTGCCTTTAATAAAAGCCTTACTTGCATCTATAAACAAAACATCCCGCTCTTCTCGATTTTTCTTCAGGATAATAACTGTAGTTGGTATTGATGTCCCAAAAAATAAGTTTGGGGGCATTCCAATAACTGCGTAGATATTCCCATTCTCCAATAACTTTTTGCGAATAACCCCTTCTGCAGCACCTCGGAACAAAACACCATGAGGTAATACAATAGCCATAGTTCCATTTTCCGCCAGATGATAAAATCCATGTAGCATAAAAGAAAAATCTGCTTTTGACTTAGGTGCTAGTTTACCGAATCGGTTAAAACGTGAATCGTCAAGAAAAGTTTCATCTGCTGACCACTTAGCTGAATATGGTGGATTCATAACAACTGCATCAAACAGATACGGTTCATCCGTTGGCCAATCTTTATTTAAGGTGTCTCCGTTTCGTAAATTCATATTTTCTTTTTCAATACCATGAAGTATTAAATTCATTTTTGCAAGATTATAGGTCGTCGTATTTAATTCCTGCCCATGATATTTTATGTGCTCTGGATGCTTAACATAATTTCTTACATTTAACATAAGTGATCCTGATCCCATTGTCGGATCATAAACACTAAATAATTTCTTTTCTTCCTGCCCTATTGTTACTATTCTCGCCATCATATCCGATACTTCATGCGGCGTATAAAACTCTCCTGCTTTCTTCCCCGCCTCTGAAGCAAACTGTCCGATCAGGAACTCATAAGCATCTCCTATAACATCACCATCATGGCCCAGCACATCAACATCATTTAACTTCTTAATCACTTCTGTAATTGTTATATTACGCTGCTGCTCGTCTGCACCTAGTTTTTTGGAGGAAAGATCTACGTCATCAAACAGTCCGTTAAACTGCTCATACTCCGTAGCTAAATCTATAAATGCCTTATTTAGATCCGCCAACTGAAAAATATTCTTTTTTGCTTTTTCAGCTAGCACCCCAAACAGGCTATCCGGCTTTATATCATAATTTAATGTATCAACAAGTGTCTCAATTAAATCTTTTTTAATATCTTCATCTAAAAGTAACTCTCTATATAACTTTATTTGTTTCTCCTGTGTGTCATATGTTTCTAATGATTCTTCTGCAAGCTCCACCACTTTCTGCAACAGCTTGTCTGATAAATATTTATAAAAGATTAGTCCTAGTAAATAATTTTTATATTCCGATGCATCCATCTTACTTCGAAGATTATCTGCTGCACTAAACAATTTTGTATTCAAGTTATCCATTATTTTCCTCACTCTCACCTATTAATTTGATTTAACCTATCCAATATCTCTAATTGTATTTGTTTTTCTAACTTTATTTCTTCTTTCATCAAATTCTGCTTTTTTTTCATTCGAAAATAATTTTTTCCGATAAGACGCTGCATTCCTATATCCGGTAAAGTTAGCTCTAATCCTTTTAAAATTGCTGGTGTCAATTTAGGAATCGCACTGCCCTGCATTGAGATATTCATTTGCTTCCTCATTTCTTTCGATTCATTCAAACAATAGCATAAGTAGCAACTGTCTATTTTTTTCTGATCAATAAGTAATTTGGCAAAGTTCTGACTTAATATTTTACCACTATTAATATCACTCACAATACTTGCTGAAGAACTAACGAAACTAAAAACAATATTACCGCAGTTTACAATATAAGTATCATTACAAGATAAATCATTTTGAGCCAATTCAATCGAATCTAAATATAATCCATTAATGTCATTTTTCATATCATCATAGGTATATGGATTAACTGATGTCTCTAATTTCCCTGTTCCTCTTGATAAGTTCATTCCCATTCTTACTACGACTAAGTCGTTTAATTTCATGCGCCCTCCTTCCCGTACTTCTTATGAATTACATTCCAATTTATGATATCACTTATTCTAAAATGTGTCAATCAAATCATCTGTACTTTTAGCGAATTACTAATTCTATTTTGGCAAAAAATAAATCAGGCCAGAAAATTACTCCAGCCTGAAAAATCTCTACTTTTAAAACCTATCTTACTTACCACATATATTGGAATCGTATATACATTCTCATTAATTCCAATACTCAACAATAAAACTTTATATCATCCTCTGCAAAATGCTCTTTCCAGGCAGCACATATCATAAAATACTGCGCCGCAACAATCTCCATTAATTCAATCAATTCTTTAGTTGGAATTTTACTCCCATTATTAGCCATTACACAACCACCCGCTTTTGTCAGCCAAACTTTAGTCGCATTGGGTGATGGTTTTCCTTTTGCTATATGAACATGGACAGGTTCATTATTTTCATTTGACCAAAAGAATACCCGATAACCACTTACCATAAATAAACTAGGCAATATGGACACCCCCATTTGCTGCATACTTGTACAGTAAATGAGCGTTACATCTTAAAAACTCATTAAATTTCTCAATCTCCTGAACCGTATACCCCTCACACTTGATCCATGTGTAATCCGGCAAAACACATCTCGCAGTATCAAATCCATCCTCTGTAGGTCGTTCAAAATGAACTTCTACCGTTTGCTTATTATTTTTCTCAATTATTTGGGAATGTGTAATCTCGGTTTCATCTGCCAACTGCATATATGGATACATCATAAGCTTTCACCTCTTTTACTTATATTTTCACCATCTAATGTTACTTTTATTATATATCTTTCCCTCATATACATCAATCTTAAAATTGATTTCCTGCAATTAATTCTCTCTGCATTCACTGCAACAATTAATCTCCTGCCAATTTTAAAAAAATATCTTTTATTATATCCCTAAACCCTTTTTATAGCAATCACAAATCCAAACCTTGTACACAGTTTCGTACACAGTTTTCGATAAAATCGGTTATCACAGGATAAACCCACAGCGAACACAAACCCTGCAAAACAAGGCTCTCCGTAGGACTATATATTAATATAAAAACCACCCCGGTCAACCCCTTATTAATTATTTATACTCCCCTCGAAACGTCAGGTAGCTCCCCTACCTGGCGTTTCTCTTTACTCTTTTCTATGGCAAATCCCATTTTATCGCTCCGCCCTTTTTCCCAAAAGCGCAAACAGAGAATCCATCACAAAAATCGCCAGCGCAATCATTCCTGCAATCTGCATTGTCTGAAGCAGATAACTTCCCGCTGCCTGCCGGTCTCCCAGAAAAAACTGGTATACGGTCCGATACATCCCGGCTCCGGGCACTAGTATCAAAATACCGGGAATCAAAAAAACAGTTACAGGAGCTTTGAAAATCCGCGCAAATATATGGGAGGCCAGGGCGATTATCATTGCGGCGATAAAATTCGCTGTCACAATCCCGTGCGGCTCCACATTTAACAGGTATACCAGCCATCCGGCTGCTCCTACAATTCCGCAAAAGGGCAGATATCTCCTGGGTGCGCCAATCACAATAGAAAAAGCCAAAATGGCCACAAAAGCAGCCAGTACCTGGATAATCACTGTCCAATACCTCCTAACAATATCATTCCCACACCCACTCCCACTGCAATAGCAATGGCTTTGATAAAAGCCTCTAAAAGCTTAGCACTGCCAGCCACATAATCCCCTTGAAGGGTATCCCGGATGGCTGTGGTCAGAGCCGCGCCGGGCACAAGGGGCATGATGGCGCCTATGATAATCATGTCCACATTCATTGTATTTCCCGGAATGTAGGACAATATCAGGGCCCCCAGAGCAATCACCACAGAGGACGCCATGGTCTGCATAAACCCGTTCAAACGCACACGTGCGGACAGATGCTGAAACAGCACCAGGAGCGCTCCGTCAATTCCTGCTCCCAGTGCGTCATACGGCGTCCCTCCCAGCAAGAGTGCAAATGCCGCCGCCACAATCACAATACATATATCCCTTTGCAGCAAACTGTAGGGACTCTCCGTCATGTACTTTAATTCATGGAAAGCCTCTTTCAGTGTCATCTCTCCGGCACAGAACTGTCTGGATATCATGTTTACCCTGGTTATCTTATCCAGGTCTGTGTCTCTCTCATGGATTCGCTTGACAACTGTCATGGAATCAAACCCCGGATCATCCAGGGTAACGATCAGCCCAGTGGACGTCACATAGGCCTCCGTTGTCTTGAACCCCGAGACCCTCAAAATCCGGTGAATCGTATCCTCCACTCGATAAATTTCAGCCCCATTTCGGAGCATAAGCTGTCCTGCCAGCACCGCAGTATCCAGCAGCAGTTTGTAATCTGTGATCTGCTCCATCGCTTTTCACCTCAGTTTCTCTGTACTGATATTATTGTATCCTCATTCCTCCAAAAAGACAATATCGTGCTCAAAAAAAGTGCAGACCCAAAAGATCCGCACTTACAACTTTACTTATGCTTTTATTTGCTTTACTCCGGAAACAGCTCAGTCGACAGGTAACGCTCCCCGGTATCCGGCATCAGAGCAACTATGGTCTTCCCCTCATATTCCGGCCTGCCGGCCAGCTCTAAGGCTGCCCACAGAGCGGCGCCAGAGGAGATTCCCACCAGATATCCCTCCTCCACTGCCAATCTCTTTGAGGTATTGATGGCATCGTCATTCTGCACCCGGATAATCTCATCATATACATTAGTATTCAACGTATTCGGCACAAACCCGGCGCCTATGCCCTGAATCTTATGGGGACCTGGATTTTCTCCTGAGAGCACCGCAGATGCTTCCGGTTCCACAGCTACTACTCTGATTTCTGGCTTTTTAGACTTCAGGAAAGTTCCCGTGCCGCTGATGGTTCCTCCGGTTCCCACACCGGCAACGAAGACATCCACCTGGCCTTCTGTATCCTCCCATATCTCGGGCCCGGTGGTTGCAGCATGGATCGCCGGGTTGGCCTTGTTCTCGAACTGGGACGGCACAAAGCTGCCCGGTGTCTCCTTTGCCAGTTCTTCCGCCTTTGCAATCGCCCCCTTCATTCCCTTTGCTCCATCTGTCAGGACAATCCGTGCCCCATATCCCTTCAGAAGCTTTCGCCTCTCAATGCTCATGGTTTCCGGCATCACAAAAATCGCACGATATCCCTTCGAAGCTGCGATTGCAGCCAGACCGATCCCGGTATTCCCGCTGGTAGGCTCAATGATTGTGGAGCCTGGCTTTAATAACCCTTTCTTTTCCGCCTCCTCTATCATAGCCTTTGCCACTCTGTCCTTAACGCTTCCCGCAGGGTTAAAGTACTCCAGCTTAACCAACACTCTGGCCTTAAGCCCATCCCTCTTCTCTATTCTCTTAATTTCTGCCAACGGCGTCCTGCCGGTGAGCTCTCCTACATTTTCATAAATTTTAGCCATCGATTCCTCTCCTTATCTAATACTGTCATTTCACCGGACTGCGGCAAAAGCCTGGTCCAGATCGTAAATAATATCGTCTATGTGCTCCGTCCCTATGGAAAGACGGATGGTATTCGGCTTGATACCCGACTCCTTCAATTCCTTCTCCGTCATCTGGGAGTGTGTGGTGCTGGCTGGGTGAATCACCAGCGATTTTACATCCGCCACATTTGCCAGGAGTGAGAAAACATTCAAATGATCAATAAACTCCATCGCTTCTTTTGCCCCGCCTTTTATCTCAAAAGTAAAAATGGATGCGCCTCCCCTTGGAAAGTACCTCAGGTAAAGTGCATGATAGGGACTGTCGGGCAGTGAGGGATGGTTCACCTTTTCCACCTGGGTATGGCTGCTCAGGTACTCTACTACCTTCATCGTATTCTCCACATGGCGCTCCACCCTCAGAGAGAGCGTTTCCAGCCCCTGCAGAAAAATAAATGCATGGATGGGAGAAAGGGTAGCCCCTGTGTCCCGCAGCAGTATGGCTCTGATCTTTGTGACAAACGCGGCCGGCCCAACTGCTTTTGTAAAGCTTACCCCATGATAACTGGGATTTGGCTCAGTAAGTGAGGGGAATTTTCCGGATGCCTCCCAGTCAAACTGGCCTCCGTCCACAATCACGCCGCCGATGGTAGTTCCGTGTCCACCGATAAATTTCGTTGCAGAGTGAACCACAATATCCGCCCCCAGTTCTAATGGTCTAACCAGGTACGGGGTGGCAAACGTACTGTCCACAACAAGGGGAATCTTATAGGCATGAGCGATCTGAGCGACCTTTTCAATATCAATCAGACTGGCATTGGGATTGCCGATACTTTCAATAAAGATGGCCTTTGTATTCTCCTGTATGGCCCTCTCAAAACTCCCTTCCTCATCCGGGTCAACAAAAGTAGACGAAATCCCATATTCCGGAAGAGTATGTGCAAGAAGATTATAAGTTCCACCATAGATTGTCTTGGCAGCTACAATATGTTCTCCCGCCTTTGCCAGATTCTGAAATGTGTAAGTGATCGCCGCAGCCCCGGAGGCTACTGCCAGGGCCGCCACGCCCCCCTCTAAGGCAGCAATGCGCTTCTCAAAAACGTCCTGGGTGGTATTGGTAAGCCTGCCGTATATATTGCCTGAATCCGTCAGATTAAACCGTGCAGCCGCATGGGCAGAATTTTTAAAAACATAGCTTGTTGTCTGATAGATGGGAACTGCTCTGGAGTCTGTAACCGGATCTGGCTCTTCCTGGCCAACGTGCAATTGTAGTGTCTCAAATTTCCATGCTCTCTTTTCTTTCATAATTATCTCTCCTCATTCTTTCGATCACTGGTGGCCTATTGCTTAGATTGCTTATCAATTTAGTAGGATTTAACTCTGTAAAACATTAGATATAATACATCAATTCCTCTCCTGAATGAAGGCTCTGATAGCGCTCCACTAAATCGGCCAGTGTTACCTCCTCCAAAAATCCATTGATAGATCGGTTTATCTTTCCCCACACCAGTTCATAAATGGCTTTTTGAATCTTATCCTGCTCTGCCTCATTGCCTGTGTCATCGATAATGCTAAACTTTCCTTCCAGGGCAGTAAGTATTTCTCCCACTGTAATATCTTTCGGGTTTCTGGCAAGCATATAGCCGCCCTGAGACCCTTTTACGCTCTTTACAATCCCCGCTTTTCTCAGGGTCGCAAATACCTGCTCCAGATAATTCAGGGAGATCTTCTGACGGTTGGCCACATTTACCAAAGACAGAGTGCTGTCCTGTGCGTGTGTGGCTAAATCCACAAGCGCTCTCAGTCCATAACGTCCTTTTGTTGATATCTTCATCTCCTTTATCCTCCTCTCATTTTTATTTCCTACCAAACTTATATATTTAATATGTTTATGTTATACCCAAAAATTCACTATTTGTCAAGCACTAATTTTTTTATATCTTCAATTGTGGTTTCTTTTATAGAATCCCTCAAAAGATCCCACATATGGTTCCAGGTGTTCCTCGTGGGGCAGGTGTCGCAGTCAATACCACAGTCGGTTTCTTTGGAAAGGCATTCCACCGGAGCCAGATCTCCCTCCGCTGCTGTCAGCACATCCAATACGGATATGTCCTTGGGCTCTCTCGCCAAATAGTACCCTCCATATGCACCACGGATACTCTCCACCAGCCCTTCTTTTTTTAAAAGGCCCACAATGCGCTCCAAATACTTTTCCGAGAGCTTTCTTCTGGCAGCTATATTTTTGATGCTCTCCAGCTTTTCCCTGCTGGCATAGATGGACAAATCTACAGCCACCTCCAGTGCGTAGATCCCTTTGGTTGAAATTTTCATCGACGTCCTCCGTTGCGAAACAGGGAGATTACAAAGCAAATGAGAAGTACAGGCACTACAATTGGAATCAAAACCCTCAGTATGGTAAATATCAAAATCAACACAACAACAACAACTGCAACAACTGCCAGCTTAGATGTCCAGGAGTTTAGTTGAAATGAATGATAGGCCCCTCCAGAGCCATGTTCCGGTTCTCTTGACTGGTCTGTATTGCCCTGGTGAAACACACGGTCCGGACCGTCCACATCCCTGCCTGCAGTATCTATAATGGTTTTGGCGATCAGCAGTGGATTGCCCAGCTCATCCAGCACTGCTTCCTCCGACTTTCCACCCCGCACAGCATCAGATATATATTCTTCATAATAGCGTATGGTATTTTCCAGCTCTAAAGTTGAAACCTCTCCCATTAGCTTGGAACGCAAGGTAGCTAAAAACTCTGCTTTCGTCATATAATTTACTGTCCTTTCTCTTTTGGTGAGAGTATATCACAAAATTCGTGTTAAAGAAAGTGTAGAATACATTTCTATTTCCTAGGATTTACAAAAAGTTTAGTCAAAAATCATCTGTTTTTTTCAAAAAACTCTTTACAAACCCGGAAACGTATAGTATAATAATTTTCGTTGCTAAGGAATGTGCGTTTAGCTCAGCTGGATAGAGCGTTTGGCTACGGACCAAAAGGTCGGGGGTTCGAATCCTCTAACGCACGCTTAAAAGTTCTTGTCTGATATTCATCGGGCGGGGGCTTTTTTTGTGTATTTCTAGGCACATCCTTTTTGTATTTCGCGGGGGAAAAAGTGTCACTTTTCCCCCCGCTCATATTTAATAGTACCGTTTGAAAAAGATCTTGTCAAGGCGGTAAATCTCTGTCCCCATTCGGTTATACAGATCTGCAAGATGCAGATAATTTTGTGTCGTTTCATAGCTGGCATGACCCATATACAACCTTAAAGATTCCATATCTCCGCCCCCCAGTAAAAACGATGTAGCAAAGGTATGCCTTAAGAGATGCGGCTTCAACCTCTTGATCCCAGTTTTCGACCGAATACGTGAAAATAATGACTTTATACTGTCTTGAGAAATATCCGTATACGTCCCATTCACAGAGCACAAGAATATTTCCGAACCAGTATAGGGACGGTACAATGTCAAATACTCATACAATCGCCTTTTCACCTTTGACACCAACGGAACGATCCGATCCTTATCTCCTTTTCCTCTAACATATATATGATTCTGATCAAAATTAACATCTGCTACATTCAGGTTACACACTTCCCCAGATCGCATACCTTGATCCAACATTAGATGTACAACGCAGTAATTTCGCAAACCCGTACAGGTTTTCAAATTAAACATCTTGTCAATTTCATCTACTTCATGAGCAAACAAAGGAAGCACTACCTTCTTTTCACGCTTGATTAATCTAAACCGTTTCATCAGATCGTGTTCCATATACTCATTATTATATAGGAAATGAAAAAAAGTTCTAAGATCAATACAATACGTACGTATTGATGTATTAGTTATAGGTTTATGCTCCGTAGGTTTAAAAGGATGTGTTATAAGCTTCTCCCTCTTTCTTAACATCAACACATATCCCTGAAGATCTTGCAATGACAACTCTTCCAAATCTATATCTTCTAAAGGCCGATTGTAAGCCGAAACTATATAGTCCAAGAAATATTTTAATGTATTTCTATAGTTTGATATTGTAGTATCCTTACAATAAGTTTCCCTGTCGAAAATAAACAAATCATATCCCTGTTTTAACGATACATTCATCCTATTCCCTCCTATTGTATCTCATTTCCTCTGTGCTGCAGTTTCCGATCGGGCCGGAGCTGACCGGGGCCTGAGATACATCATTAAATAATTGTTCAGCATATGCTATATCTTCTTGATTTTGCAAATAGTCAAGACACCTTTGAAACAGCTTATTAAAGTCCACATCCGCATACACTTTCGCTATATTTTCATCTATCTTTTTCATCTGCGCCATCCTGCGGCACTCTCTTAAGTATTTATTCACATCCATCATTTTCACCTTGTAAAAAAAGATTGTCTATGCTATCATGATTATAGATTTCACCAGTATCATTTTTGACTAACGTATATTTAACACTTGAGAAATCGGTTTGCAATCCAGACAGTTCCTTGCCAGATAGCTGTCTGGACTTTTTTTGTTTATATCTCATAGCTTTCTTTATATCGTTGTCATTCATGGTCAAGACTGCATCCATAGCATCACAGGCAGGAGAATCACGATTGATCCCCTTATTATAAAATCCAAGCATAACCGTTTTATTTATGATCTGACGCTTCATCACATCTGCTGAAAGCTTCCTGTTATATTGTCGTATAAAGGGCAGCTCCACCGGAGGAACAAGGACATCCACCATTTTAGTGCTGCGCAGAGCCTTCCAAAAGCCACAATCAGGCCGCCTGCTCTTCCTGGCATCACCGGAAGGTTCCACAAGCCTGAGAATGTTCTTTGTCAGATAGTTCGCAATCATATAGTGATTATCCAAGTAATCATAGATCCTTTGAGCTTCCCCCTTCCCGGAATTATCTTTAAACGGAATCAAAGGATAACTTTTAGATGCTTTACGCATTGTCTGGAACTCTACATTCATAATCAAGTTAATCTTTGGCGTAAGAAGATCGGCAAGAGCACGCACTTCATCCGTTACATGAAGCTGAAACTCATTCTTGCGCACTACTTCCATCGCCATATTCCGGTAATGTTCATTTTGTCCATAATCAGCATAAAAGTTAAGACGTGCTATATCTAGGTAGCCCCAGGCCCCTCTTTTAAAACAAGCCTCATAGCAGTAAAAATCATAGCGGTTAATTAAGCCATGGAACAACCAGACTTTAAAGAAAAAAGGCTTGTAACCCATCTCCACCACTTCCTTGCTTTTCAGGTATATTCTGACAAAACATTTTTGTCCCCGCTTTCCAAGAGCTATGTAATCAATGAGATAATCTTCTGACCCCGCTTTTTCTGTGTTAAAATGTGCGCCCTTAAAGCGGTCCACACGCATCTTGTAAAAATTCTCCATGTTAAAGAATTTTTCCGGGTTACTCAAATAGTTAGTATGCCAACAGTAATCTGCACGATTTTCCTGAACAAAATCAATATTTAACTTGAAGTATGCTGCCAACCCTTTTATATACTCATAGGAACGTTCAAACGCCCCATGGACGCCGTGCATCCAAAGCATATAACTCCTGATTTGCACAATGATTTCCGAAGTAACGGATTCTCCGCCCTGGCTTCTGGGTACACGAGGCGCAATGAAAATATTAAATTCTTCCGGCTTTTCCAAACAAATGGAATAAAACCCGCTAAAGGTAATAGGTAATAGATTTAAGTTACCCAGCCCTTTCACATATATCTGCACCACATTGTCAAAGACTTCATACAATTCCTTTTGCTTTAGCTCAAAATATTTTCTAAGCCGCAAGACATTTTCGTCCCTGGAATCCTCTGTAAAATCATTACTAAACTTTACAGAATAATAGAAAGTATCAATCTGATGCAGGAACTTCTTTTTTTTGAAATCAAACCAATATTTTACATCCTCAGTGTTCATATCCTGCATAATCTTGCACTGGTTAAAACTACGATTATCTATCAATTTGTCACCTCATTTCATGTCATTGTATCTCAATTCGGCCCTTTTTCACTTTTTCCCCAAAGGGCCTTTTGGGGAAACGCATTTTTAACCCATTTTCCTGTCAACCATGCGGTTTTAACCATGTATCTCATATGGATTTTCAGACCACGTAGTACAAGCACGTGGCGACGCTATTTTGTACCTCATTTTACCCCGCTGCCGCCGGCGCCCTGGCTTCCTTTTGAGATACATCCCTGGGGCCATTACTGACCGCGCCTAGTCGGGGCCCCTGCCCCGAGCTCCGGCGCTGGTCAGTAATTGGCCCTCAGCGCTGTTGTATCAAAAATCCGGTAACTGTCGTACAACTTATAATACTTCTTTGATGCTCCATAAAACTCAGAGTGATCCTTTTTCCCTACGGACATGCTTTTAATAACCACCACAAAAAAGTTACCACCGAACAGCAGGGAGAGCAGCAACCCAAAGAATTTAAACTTACGCAAATTTCTATGCTCATAGTCCCACTCGAATACGGCCCTGATCTGCTTGTCAACAAAGACCTTATCTTGAGAAATCAGCAGAAATTCAAAACCAAACTTTCTATGCTGTGTAAAAAGGCTAATCCAATCCGACCGCCCTTTCACGTTCCAGCTTCGGCTGTTAAAGAGCGTCTGACACTCATCAATCACAACCAGCGTCTGCTTTTCTACCATCTGGCCATCTTTAAATTCATGAAACTGCGCGGAAAAGCCTACAAGCCCCCTGATGCCATATCTAAGCAGATCATCATTACTTACTGTAACTACCTGACCATATTTATCTTTTCTCCTCTTTTGGTCCCAGAAGTTTTCATTAATTGGGAAATTTGCAATTACATTGCGCCCTTTTTTTATCCACTGATCTATCATTTTAGCCGCATGTAAACTTTTCCCTGATCCTGGTTTCCCACTAAAAAAATATACACTCATCTGTACACCTCCTTTACTTGTATCTCAAACAGGTTCCGCTGCAGCTGCCGATCGGGCCGGAGCTGACCGAAGCATGAGATACATTACTGCTCTATATTCCCTTTCATTACTCTATAAAGATAATAAATGCCCATACAAACCCCCCATGACTCCAATAAGACTAAAAATATATCAAATGGAATAAACCAATTCAGCATAGCAAGGCCACTGATCTCCCCTATACTGTCTATGAAAGCAGTAAACGGACTCATTGGCAGTATAGATATCACTGCCGTAAGTATGTTAATTACAATATCAATCACCTAAATCCCCCCTATTAATCATAATCAAAGTCAAACGTATCAACACAATTACAAAAGTCAAACTAAAAAAGCTCCGGCTTATTTTTGACAAAGGCTCGAATTCTTTCAAATCCAATTTAATTGTGTAGGAAAACCCTATGGACTCAATTTCAAAGGGATACTCAAAAACAGGAGTTTCCGGAGTCCTAGCCAGGGCCTTAAATACCGTTATTACATCCCATGGAAGACTAAACGGAAATTTTGTTTTACTGACATCAGCCAGACCGGAAAACTTACTTGTTAGATCCGTTACCACATCTTCAACCGTTTCCTCTCCGCCCATTATCTTATCAATCAGATCCGATATCAGATTTCCAACAATGGCTCCAACTGTAGATCCCGCTGCGGAGCCTCCACCCGGTTTAATCTTTTTTATAGACTCATGCATCTCAACCAGCTTGTCATAGATCTGCTTTAGTATATTGTCATAATGTCCGGAATCTCCACCGGGTTCCGTTCCCGGCTCCGTTCCTGGTTCTGTCCCCGGCTCTGTTTCAGGATTCTGCATATACTCAAATTCTTTAATCATCTCCGCAATACTCTTGTCTATCATATCTTGTAGATCTGATTCAGATATTCCCGGATTATTAATCACCTGATTGTTGATTTTCTCATAATACTTTTTTTCAACATTCTGGGTTTTTGAAGCATCAACATAAACCTTCGGGCTTATGTTAATACCGCCTGTAACGGAAAAATTATAAAATTTACTACCTGCATAGTTTGACGATGTAGGATCACCATTTACATATCGGTACAAAGATTCATAATCATAAAAAATCTTAAAAGGCTTCTGGCCATACACATACGTAAAATCCAAATCATTAAAAGTAGCCCAACAGCGAGAATCATTTGTCCTATAATCAATAAGATAAGAATAAGTGTTAGAAAAATATTTTAAATATCCATCACGATCAGACGATCCAGGAGGCTTATCACTAGTCCCGGAAGATGATAGTAAATAACCATTAGAACCAACAAACATATAAGTGCCATCCGAAATATTACGATAAAGGAAAGGATTCTGACCCGAAAAGGCCGCGGACATCTCTGGTAGATTAACACCTATATAAATTTCATTCGCACCTGAATATTCCAAAAAAACTTTCTTATAATGCTCTCTATATCTTTCGTAAGACGAATCCCACACACAAAATCTATTAATAGCATCATCAAAAGTCATATTAGGAGTCAAAATATAGTACCCATCTTGTGCGCTTAAAGACTCCTTTACAATCACATACAGCTTTTGTAAATCCTCAGAAGACATCGTTACATCTTTACCAGCTCTATATTCTGCTTCATGATCTTTCACAAATTGATCCATAAAATCCTTATATTCCTGCTGATTTTCCAAGTATGTGTGCTGGTCTTCCGAAACCAGCCCAAAGACAGATGCAATCACATATTTTGCCGTAGCATATCCCTGAACCAATATATCTGTCCAGCTATCCTCTGCCCGTACCGTAAGCGGTGACAGTAATGAGCAAATCAGTACAGTTACAGCCATGGCTACACAAGCCGCTCTTTTTTTAAGCATTAATAATGCCCCCTTTCATCTGTATCTCAAACAGATTCCGCTGCAGCTGCCGATCGGGCCGGAGCTGACCGGGGCCTGAGATACATCCATGAAAAAAGGCGATACGGCCGAAACCGTACCGCCTAAATTTTGATGCCATCAGCCGGCAACTGATTTGAAAAATCTTACACCAAGCTTTACGACAATAAATACGCCTGTAATCAGCAGAGCAGGCGGCAGAGCTGTCGCGATCAGCGACATTGCGTCTGTTTTAATAGTTGTAAGTGCTGTCGAAAATGCTGTCGTGATTTCTTCTCCCATGTAGTTATCCTCCTTTAATTTATTGTTTATTTAAAAGACTCATAGCCTTAAAAATAACCGAAGTTATAAAAATCAATATGGTTGAGATCATAAATCCTCCACCAAGGCCAATTGATATACACAAGCTTAAAAAGTGTCTTAATATAGCTTCATCCATAAACAATCTCCTTATAACCGCCGCCAGACAACCCAGGCCAAAACAATACCAATCAGAATAAAAATTCCAAAGCTACCTACTGCCACCGCAGAATTTACCTTCTGAACAGAAGTATTTACTTCCTTTGTCTGTGCCTGGATTTTATCTATGGATTCCTGATAATTATATTCCGTCTCACCCTCCATAGCCGTGAGAGTCCGGCTAATGTCTGACACGGTTGATTTAAGTTCTTCCAGATCCTGCTGATATGGCAGTTCCGTTTCTGTTTCTGCCACTGGTTCATCTTCACCAATTACCTGCTCTACAGTTTCCACAGCATTTTCAGAAGTTCCAGAGCTTTGGAGATCATCATGGATAAGATCAAGCTTAATCGAAATTCCACGGAGAACCTCAAGGATTTCAGTTTGTACAGCATCCGTTCCAGACGCATTTTCAAGGGTAATTTCTCCATCCATTCAAGCCTCCTTATACGAACAAGGCAATGATTACAAGACAGATCACTGCCCCTATCATTAATTTCTTTATTGTCCTCAGAAGCTTTACAACCTGGCTGATATTATCATTCAGCTTTTTCAGCGTCTGCGTGCGGTATAATGCAAGCTGTTCCGTTGATGCGTTCGAAAGCTGGAATACCGTTGCCCACTGCTTCTCTAATTCCTGATCCTGTTCGCTGGGTTCCTTTACAGATGGCTTTAGTTTCTCTAACATAGCCCCCTCCTATTTCTCTTTAACCGGAATCGTATTAAAAGCAACATCCTGCACATAATGCAGATCTACGCACTTCATGACAGGCTTTCCGTCACTTCCAACCGCCATCTCAAACACCCCGTCATAGATTGCAGGGACCCTGTTAATCTGGGATCTTTTTGCGTAATCTATAGAACATTTCGCACGCTGGTAGCCAAGACTTCCTTCCCTGCCTTCGCGAAGGCTGAGCATTTCCCCATTCTGTCCAAAGAAATAGTAGTTAATGGTACAGCCCTTTACTGCCCTTCCTCTTTCGTCCTGAATGTCATACTCGTTTGCAAACATTAATAAAATTCTTGTTTCGTTCATTCTTCCTTTTCCTCCTGTCCTATCACCTGGTCACTGCCAGATCATTAGGTTTCTTTGATTTGTCATATGGTTCTATATAAACTGCTCCAGCCTAAAAACTGAAACAGATTATTTTTGTATCTCACATCCCACTCCAGATTTTCCGCTGCAGCCGGAAAACTGAAATACATTTCCTGATTGCTGGCCTAAGTTCCCGCCTTCCCGGTGCTCTTTGTCCGTGCGCTATGGGCTTTGGCCTGAGGGAAATATTCTATTGCGAAATTTCCCCCTCAGGCCAAAGCCCATAGCGCACGGGAGGAAGTTTACTTTAATTTCTTTGTGCATGCCAGGCCCCGCACCCTCCCGGAAGGAATTTAAAGCGGAAGGTACAGGGCAGTCAAGCCCAATGCCCTATTTGCGGCAGCGGAAATTTTTAGGCTTCCCGGCGCGCTGCCGCTGCCGGGCATTGGTTTTGAGTTTCCAGGCATACAACGCGCCGTTGGCGCGTTCACGGGTTTCTCCGGGCGATAAACCGCCCTCCGGCACCCGTGTTGGAGGGCCATACTGCACACCGTACAGCCCAGGGGTTGGCGTATCTCACTTTTCCTGCAGCAACGCCGGCCAGCCAGCTACTTTTGAGATACAGGCTTTTGCAGCTCCGACACCACATCGAGCAGCAAGGCCGTTTCTATGCGGCGCCGCAGAGCATTGATACTGCCATCTATCCGGATCGCTTCACGGACTGCACTACTCAATGTAGTACAGTCCTTTTCAAGCCGCTTAAGTACTTCACGCTGACTTTCGATCCGGCTGTTGATCCAGTCCAGCCTGGCCCGCCTCTCATCCTCTGTCTGCATCGCGTACAGGATAATATTTTCAAACTTCTGGTTAAATCCCTCTCCTTCATACTGCTCTATGTATTTCAAAACCGTATCAGATAACCGGACGCTTTTACTATTTCGTTTTGCCATCTTACACCTCCGATCTCGGATCAGAGAAAACCAATTCACGATACTGATCATGGATTTTACTGCGATCATCCATTGTAATCGCTCCAAATTCAAAAGCCGTTTTTAAAACACCCTCCAGACGGTAATAAAAGTTTTCAGCCATTCGACATGTTCCACTTTCTAATACACTGTCTACCAGCTTCTTTTCAAAGTCGATTGATTCCATAAATTTTCTCTTGATTTCCTGCTCTGTCATATTCTTTCCTTCCTTTCCCTCTGGATGCCGGAGACGGTATAAAAGCCGTGACAAACATCTTTTCCAATGCTATAATTAATAATTAACAGGTACAAAGGTGTCAACTTTTATATCTTTATTATAGTTCAAATTTGCGAACTTGTCAATATGTTTTGAACGTATTTGCATACTTTTCAAGGAGTTTATTTATGACAATTAATGAAAGAATGTTTCAGATCATGGATGAAAAAAACATCAAAATGATAGATTTGGCCCAAACATTAGATATTTCTAAGTCAGTTGTTAGCACATGGAGAAAAAGGGGAAACAATCCGCCTGCAGAATACATAGGACGCATTTGCGAACTCTTGAATATATCTGTTGAATATTTGATACTAGGGCAAGAGAAGTCTGTTAAGCTATCTGATTCAGAATCAGAACTATTATATAATTTTCGTCTATTGCCCGAAAAAGAACAATATCGTTTACTAGGAAAATTAGAAGCCATGGTAGATATACACAAAGAACCAGACAGCCCAAAATCATCAATTTCAGGAACTGGGTAAAAAAAAGGGATACTGAGAAATTGTATAAGATTGCTGTAAGGGAGAAATGAATTATGCTTAAACGAAAAAAAACACAGAATGAAATCACAAAAGAAGATATAGACCTGCTCACTCAAAAGATGTTAAATAAAAATGTACTACACACTGATTTGCAATACGAACGGAAAGTAAAACAAGACGCAAAGGAAATTGAAGCCAAAAAGAAGAGGAACGAAAAAGCGAAAAAAATTGTTGCCAAAACATTTAAATTAAAATAGGAGCCTGTATTTAGGCTCCATTTTTATTACTTCTTTTTCTTACCTGCAAAGAATCGAATAACTGTAATTAACCCTATTACCGCCAGCGCAAGGATAAGTACATCTATCGCTGAAAATATCACACTGTAAAAAGAATTTAATGCAGAATATCGAAAGATCATAACACACACCTCCCTATAGATATACTACAAATTATAACATTATACGTCATGATATAAAAGAGTTAAATTGTATCTCAAAATTAAAAATTACATTTTCCAATCGGTCTGACAGTTCAAGTAACATGAGATACATATTAGAACACGTCACTTTTGCACAAATAGACTTAATTGGAGATTTTTAGAACTTAACTAACTACGGACCAAAAGGTCGGGGGTTCGAATCCTCTAACGCACGCTTAAAAGTTCTTGTCTGATATTCATCGGGCGGGGGCTTTTTTTGTGGTTAAGAAAGGACTTTTGCTCTTCCCTGACCGCAAAATCATTACCGTCTCAGTTATTTCTGGAGCACTTGGCCGCGTCAATAGCCAGTACGACCATGAGGCAGTAGAGCGCGTCCTTGCTGTCCACAATATCCAGAATATAAGTGTCTGAAAAATTCAGCGGTTTTTTCTCCGCGCTCATGATCAACGCTCCGTTTTGGTCCATCACCTGATAGTTCCACTCAAAGATGTCTCCCTGAATCTCCCAGCCCTTACATTCCAGAAGATACCTGGGCTTTAAAAAAGTCAGTTCCTGAGCCACCTCTCCAATATACTGATCTCCTACACTCAGCTGAAATTTAGGCAGGAAAGTCAACATCTTCTCTTTCACTGTTCCAATATGGCTTCCCTGCGCGTCATATATCTGAAGGCGGTGTCCCCACGAAAATTCCCCCTTCACCTGATATACAGTATCTCCGTTTTCATTGTAAATATCATAGCTGTCAAACCAAGAGAATACTCTCTGTTTAAATAACAGTTTCATCCTTTGCTCCTATTCTGTCTTTTCTTTCTATTGTATCCTAAAACGTTAGAAGGCTCAAGTACTCTTTCCCACAATCAAACTGGCTTGGTCTTTTCGTTGCCATCTGGACTTTTTAATACATCCACTTTTGTGGTATGATAGTCCTCGAATAAAGGAGAAAACTACTATGGTTAAAAAAATAGCTGTAATAAACGATCTATCCGGATTTGGACGCTGTTCTCTGACAGCCGCCATTTCCGTTTTGTCCGCCATGGGGGTGCAGGCATGTCCTCTCCCAACTGCTGTGCTCACAGCCCAGACTGGCTATCCCAGCTACTACTGTGATGACTACACAGACAGGATGGAGCGCTTTCGACAGGAATGGTCTAAGATGAATATCCAGTTCAATGGTATTTACACCGGCTATGTATCCGGAGAAGCACAAATCCATAAAATCTTTACATTCCTGGACACCTTCTACAAGCCGGATCACAACTTTCTTCTGGTTGATCCAGTGATGGGAGACCACGGAAAAACATACGGTATGTACACAGACCAGCTCCGTGCCCGTATGAGAGAGCTTGTGTTTCGGGCTGATTTGACTACTCCGAACCTCACGGAGCTGTGTCTGTTAGCAGATATTGACTTCTACTCACTGCCAAGCGCAGATGAGAGCAGCAAGCTCTTCGCTGCCATTGAGGAAATGTGCCGTAAACTCTGCAAACAGGGAACAAAAGCAGTGGCTGTTACCGGAATACGTTATTTAAGCGCCGCAGATGGTTCTCCCCGCATTGGAAACCTGTGTATTGCAGAGGATGTGCGGCACCTGGCTTCTTTCCCTGATCTGGGAGGCAGTTATTCCGGAACAGGGGACCTGTTTGCCTCTGTCTTAGCCGGAGGCAAAGCCCGCGGGGACAATCTGACGAATACGGTTCAGCTGGCCGGAGAGTTTTTAAAGAAAGCACTTGAGGACTCTGTGATAGAGAAGGTGCCCTTTAATGACGGTGTAAACTACGAGAAATATCTTTCTCTGCTCCTCCCAGCCACTAGCCAAATCAAACAGGAGGACTGCCTATGAAAAACAAGGAACTTACTTTGACGGGACTTTTTGCCGCAATGATCACCCTAATGACCGCATACGTATGTCATATTCCGTACGGTGCTAACGGTGGATACATCCATTTTGGAGACACCCTGATTTATCTGGCTGCTGTACTGCTGCCTCGCCCCTATGCCCTGGCCGCGGCAGGGATCGGCGGAGGACTCGCTGACCTGCTGACCGCGCCCATGTGGGCGCCTGCAACCGTGATGATCAAGATGCTCATTGTACTCCCCTTTACCAGCAGACCTTCCCGCATCATAACCCCCAGAAACGCGGCTGCACCCTTTATCGCAGCCCTGTTCTCAGCAACAGGCTATTATCTGGCAGAAGGACTCCTGTTTGGCTCCTTTGTCGCTCCTCTCGCCTCTTTTGCGGGTAGTGCGGTTCAGTCAGGAGGCAGCGCAGTCTTATTCTTTGTATTAGCCGTATCGTTTGATAAGGTCCACATAAAATCCAAATTGCAAAAGGAGGCCCATTATGGCTGAAATTCTCTACACTTATAAAAACCAGGTCTACGCAAACATAACCAACAAATGCAACTGCAGATGCAGGTTCTGTATCCGAACTCAGGAGGACGGTATCGGAGACGCGGATACCTTATGGCATGGGACAGATCCCACCTGTGAGGAGATTCAGAATGCCATGGCTTCCTTTGATTTCACTGGATTTACGGAATTGGTATACTGCGGTTACGGAGAACCCACCTGCGCACTTGACACCCTGATCACCACCGCCCAATATGCCAAAGAGCATTTTGGCCTCTCAATCCGTGTCAATACTAACGGTCTTGGAAGCCTGTATCACGGCAAAGACATCGTTCCTCAGCTGGCAGAGGTGGTAGATGCTGTCTCCATTAGTTTAAACGCCCCTGATGCTCAAAAGTACAATGAAGTCACCAGGCCTGTCTGCGAACATGCCTTTGAAGGCATGTTAGAATTTGCTTCCCAGTGCAAAAAATACCTTCCCAGTGTCAAACTCTCCATTGTGGATGTGCTTTCTGAGGACGAAATACGTTCCTGTCAACAGCTTGCAGACCGCTTGGGAATTCCACTACGCATCCGGAAATTTTCATCATAGAGGAATTTATCGCACAACTGGAAAGGAGCGGTGATTGCCATGAAAAACTTTCAGATTACAGAGTGGTGTCATCATTTTATAGAAGAACATGTTCGCCCCGGAGATGTCTGTATTGATGCTACCATGGGTAACGGAAACGATA
Organism: Ruminococcus sp. 8Y-12; assembly: GCF_058119865.1. Classification (NCBI taxonomy): domain Bacteria; kingdom Bacillati; phylum Bacillota; class Clostridia; order Eubacteriales; family Oscillospiraceae; genus Ruminococcus; species Ruminococcus sp. 8Y-12. The sequence goes on from NZ_CM176623.1 coordinate 4,486,384, forward strand.
CCGAACTGCTTTGCCGTCTGGCCGGTGTTCAGGGTACGGTGCTGGCCTTTGATATTCAGCCAGCGGCAATAGAAAACACAAAAAAAGACTTCTGAAGGCAGAGGTCTTCCCCAATTATCGTCTGATCTTAGACACCCATGAGCATATGCAGCTGTATGCCTCCCCCGGAAGCGTAAGCTGCATTGTCTTCAATTTCGGATATCTTCCAGGTGGGGACCATCAGAAATCCACTCATGCTGCCAGCAGTGTCTCTGCAGTAAAATCAGGTTTAGAGCTTTTACGGCCGGGCGGGCTTATGTCCTTATGTATCTACAGTGGTAGTGATACAGGATTTGAAGAAAAAGAGGCCCTTCTCACCTATGTGAAAGCCTTGGACCAGCGCCTCTATCTGGTTATCCGTTCTGACTATTTCAACCGGGCAAACTATCCCCCGATTCCAGTCCTGATTTACAAATTACGCTCTTGACTAATTCTCTCTAATAGATACGCTCTGGCTTCCTTGGGGGAAGAAAAGATGACTTTTTCCCCCGTTATGTAGCCAACCGCATCGTTCCACTCTCTTATGGAATATTTTTCCATATCCAACCCTACAATTTCCCTGCATATCTCTCTGTATCGGTATGCAGTGTGCAGTTCTGAAAGATACGAGCACCCTATATTTATAGCTAACGTCTCCAAAAGCCCTTTTGTCTCCACAATTCCGCCTCCTTTTTCTCCCTCACTCTATTCTTTTTCTGCCTGTTCAGCTTTTTTACAACTTAATAATAGTTATGTGGTAGCCAGGGGACAACTCTCATGCTTACAAAAGGTATAAATAAGCAATATTTTAAAAAACTGTAGAATTTTGCAGATATGTCACAAAAGCGTCACAAGCAATTTCCGTGTTTTGCTTCTGCTGATTGACAAAATATTCCAGATAATATAGAATTAAAGGTATTATTGAGATATATTGGTATAAATATTCCGGACTTTACCACATAACTATTATTATGTGGTATATTTATGTGACCAATCCTAACCGCTCTATTCGTTCCTGATAGATATTCCCTGAGGATGCAGTATAGATTCTCGTGGTCTCCAGACTACTGTGCCCCAAAATATCCGCCAGGCCTGACATATCTTTAGTCCTCCCATAGTAGACTCTTGCAAATAGATGGCGCAGATTGTGGGGAAAGATTTTCTGTCGGGAGACATTTGCTCTTGTATGAAGTGCTTTCATTTCTGACCAGATATTACTTCGGTCTTTGGGACGGCCATTCCTGCTTACAAAAATACACCCTGACTGAATCTCTCTGCGCTGGATATAATAGAGCAGTTTTAGGCGAAGCTTATCCGGTATCAGGATAATTCTTGTCTTACCTTTATTCCGAACCTTTACATTCCCACGTCTCAATTGCTCCACAGTAAAATAGGTCAGCTCACTGATCCTGATCCCGGTTGCACAGATTGTCTCAATAATCAATGCCAACTGTGACTTTCCATTTTGGAGTGCTGCATCAATTAATCTTCTGTACTCCTCCTTCGTCATCTCTTTTCCATTATCTGCGAAATTTTGCCTCTGAATCTTGACTCTCTTCAACCGCAGGTCAGCGGCTCCGCAGAAGACCAACATCTGATTGAGAGCTGCAAGCATAGAGTTGACGCTGGCAATGGAATATCGCTCCAAAAGCCAGCACTTATACGCCAAAAGTCTTGCCTTATCTATCTCCTGATTCCCCTGCAAAAAGCGAAAGAAAGTATTCATATCAGTAACGTATTTTCGCACGGTAGCCATTGAGTATTCTCTCTCAAAGAGATACTCCTGAAAGGCCTTGATGTCTGCTGCTGTCATAATAACTAGTTTCTGTTTGTCCTGCATCGTATGTTCCTCCTGTTCGCCAACAAATTTATTCTAAGATTATACCACGAAAAAAGTCCTACTTTGACAAAAGGCTCAATTTATATATGGTAAATAATGGAAGTTAAAGCATTTTAAACGAATTATTGCGGGCAAACAGAAAAAGAGCAAAATTCCTAAGAATTTCACTCTCTTACTCTAAACAATATAAATGCCGCAGACCGGAATCGAACCGGTACGAAGTTTAACCCTCGCAGGATTTTAAGTCCTGTGCGTCTGCCAGTTCCGCCACTGCGGCATTTGGTATTTCTACCAAAGTGGGACCTATAGGGCTCGAACCTATGACCCTCTGCTTGTAAGGCAGATGCTCTCCCAGCTGAGCTAAGATCCCAAAACACATACTTCGCTGCATTGACAAATCAATGCAAACGACCCAGATCGGACTCGAACCGACGACCTTCGCCGTGACAGGGCGACGCTCTAACCAACTGAGCCACTGGGCCAAAACAAATTTAATTAAGAAAACAAATGGACCTTCGGGGACTCGAACCCAGGACCGACCGGTTATGAGCCGGTTGCTCTAACCAACTGAGCTAAAGGTCCATAGAGCCGATGATCGGACTCGAACCGATAACCTGCTGATTACAAATCAGCTGCTCTGCCAATTGAGCCACATCGGCATGTACGGATAGCGTTTTCTCAAATGACTCCTACGGGAATCGAACCCGTGTTACCGCCGTGAAAGGGCGATGTCTTAACCGCTTGACCAAGGAGCCTTTTCGGTTTTCCAGGACCACTTTCAGCAGTGACCGAAAATAATAATATCATATAATCTCGAAATATGCAAGGTGTTTTTTTAATTTTTTTACATTTTTTCTCAAGCTATTTAGACTGTCTATGACAGAATCAGATTCTCCACAGTTCTCTCCATATCAATCAAACTAAAGAGCTGCTCTTCATTTCGAAACATCTCTTTTATCTTCCAGATACCTGTAACTCCGGACTCTCCTGGAATTTCCACAGCTTCTATTTCACCTGTATGGACGATATACGGTTCGTTTTCTACCAACAGCCCAAACTCATGCCCTCCGCACTTTACAATCAATGCGATACTCTCTGTATTCCGTGAAATTTCCTCCAGTCTGACCATGGGGATAATGGTCCCCTTGTAATTCCAGACACCAGCATAATATTGGGGAAGGCAGGGCACCTTGGAGGGGTATACCTCCTGGCATATTTCTTCCAGACAGGAAAACTCCAATGCGTAATTCCTGCCCTTACCCGGAATGCACAACAGCTCCTTATTTGTTTCCATATTCACACCTTCCCTCCTTCTCGAACAGCTCTAATAGAATCTCGGTATCGAGTGCAGTGCAGATCTTCCCGCTTCCCATAATACTAAAACCACAGACACCTGTATTCCCACGAAAGTATAAGCCAAATAGGGATGGCAGACGTTTGATAACAATTCTTTTTTGCTCGTACATTCTGTCCACCAACATGCAGCCTTCTGTTTTTCCACTGTTTAAATAGATAAGGATTGCCTTTTCCGGTGTCTCCCCCTCAATCTGATAAAATTTTCTCAAGTCAACCAGTGGAACCATACGGTTTTCATACATGATCCAATCTTTTCCCTCAGTCTGCGCAATCCACTTTGTGTTCCTTGCATACTCCAAAAAGCGATACACATTCCGGGCTGGCACTGAAAACCTGTAATCGCCAATCCCAAACCTTACACTCTCCATTGTCGCAAGATTGAGAGGTACTGTAATTAAAAAGGTGCTGCCTTTTCCAACTTCACTCTTTATATGAATGTGACCTCCCACATTCTCCAGTATCTCCTTTACTACATCTAATCCTACCCCTCTGCCGGAATATTCTGTAACCTCTCTGTTTGTTGTGAATCCGGGCAGCAGAAGCAGCTGACATGCCTCCTCAAAGGTGTATTCATCCTCCTGTTTGTTAAGCAGTTCTTTTTCCCTGGCCTTAATCAGAATCTTTTCCACATCGATTCCTCTCCCATCATCGCTGATGGCTATTTTCAGCTCTCCGGCTGCGCTCTCGGCCCGAAAAGTCACTATTCCTTTCCGGTTCTTCCCGGCTGCCACACGCTCCTTAGGATCTTCGATTCCGTGGTCCACTGCATTTCTCATTATATGCAGGAGAGCTTCTGAGACATAGTCCACAACACTCTTGTCTGCCTCAATATCACCACACTGAATTACCAGCTCCACCTCTTTTTCCTGGTTACGGCAGATGTCTCTCATAATTCTGCGTAGCTTGGGAACCAACCGGTCCACCGGTACCAGTCTGGTCTCCATGACCGTTCTCTCCAACTCACTGACCAGACGGCTGATTTGATGCGCAGTCCCCTCCCTCAGTTCATCCATCCCTCTTTGTCTCAGCTCATTATCCAGGGAAAGCATTTGAATCAGGAGCTCACCTGTCAGATTCTGCAATTGATCCAGACGGTCCATACGCACATTTAAATACTCTGTCTCTTTCTTATTATCATCCTCAACCGGGCCCTTGGCCTCTGTGGGACTTTCGCTCTCCATCTCAGAGCGGTCCGCTATGATTTGGCAGGAGTTCACAAAAAGTCCTTTTTGCAGACTCTCCAGTACCTCTTCCTTATTCTCGCTTTCAAATCTTATCCAGGCACCGTTCTTTTCAATATACTCCGCTGCGCTCTGATCCTTCTCTAAATTATCAGGATATGTCTCCACCATGGAACAGAGATTACTTATTTGGCGAACCAGCATGAAGACCCGAATATTTTCCATTCTGCAGCCTGTCTCCAGCGTGATCCTCACAACCACCCCGCTTTTCCCCTCAAAAAAATCAATCTTTTTCTCAGGTTCCTCGCTCTGAGAAGTGACCTGTTCTTCTTGATTCTCTTCCCCGGACACCTTCTTCAGGTAGTCCTCTATGCATTGCTGAAGTTCTTCCGTATTCTTTGGCTGGTAATCCTCTTCCTCCATCTGCTTAAGTTCATCTTCAATAAAATCAGAAACAACAAACAGAAGATCCAATAGCTCCTGTTCCGGACGGTCGATTCTGCCCAATTCTTCCCGGTAATAGGAAAAAAGGTCTTCCATCTTGTGAGACATAACAGAGAGATCCTGAAGACCCATCATTGCAGAAGAGCTCTTCAGTGTATGCATAACCCGAAATACGCAGTGAATATCGCTCTCCTCAAAGGCACCTTTTTTCTCTGCTGCTAATATCGCCTCATTTAATTGGCCAATCAGCTGTTTTGCTTCCAGCAAATATACTTCCACCATCTCGGCAGAGTCCAAATCAAAATACCCCATAATTTTCTCCATCTATTCTGCTGACTTATACCACACACAGCGATTTTTCCCGCTGCGCTTTCCCTGATAGAGGGCATGATCCGCACAATTTATATTCTCCTCCACACCCATATCCTCTCGAAACTCATGGAGACCCAGAGTAATTGTGCATGTAAATTTACCATTGCCGTGAAATACTTCAAAATTCTCAATATCGGAGCGAATTTGTTCACTGATCCGTTCAGCCTCCCTCTTTGTGACACTGAACAAAACAATCAGAAACTCTTCTCCGCCCCACCGGATCACCCTGTGTTTCCGGCAGACTCCCTCCATAATATTGGCCACGCATACAAGAGTCGCATCACCTGCATCATGACCATAGGTGTCGTTGATCTTCTTAAAGTCGTCAATATCTGCCAGAATCAGTACATTGGTCAAGTCTTCCTGTTGATACTCTTGCATTTCCTCCATTAGATCTCCCACCACATATCTGCGGTTGTAAAGCCCTGTCAGCCCATCCCGGAACGCCATGTAGTTCAACTTCTCCATGCTGCTGCGTAGCTCCCTGTTCTGTCTGCTCAGTTCATCCTTCTGCCGTTTTATCTGCAAATGTGCCCTCACTCTGGACAACAGCTCCTGCTGGGCAAATGGCTTCTTTATGTAATCACATGCCCCCATGGCAAACCCTTTGACAACATCTTCATCCTTATCCTTGGACGTCAAAAAGATAATGACTGCGTCATTTTTATCCGTCTTTTTCAACTGTTCACATAAATGGTAGCCATCTGTATCCGGCAGCACAACATCCAGAAGAATCAGATCCGGCTGATATTGCTCCACCATGCTGTTTGCCTCTTCCCCGTTGTGTGCTTCACAAATAAATATATTTTCCTCTTTCAGTATCATTCTGACTTGTTTGCAAATTAAAAGACTGTCATCTACCACTAAAACAATCTGTTTATCTCCATTTTCCATATCCGCCTCCATCAATTCTTCTCAGAGCACCCAAACCTTTTTCTTAACTGTGCTTATCGTCAATTTTCCGTCATCCGTAGAAAATCGGATTGTTCTCCCATAATCTCTCCCTGTGTCCTCTCCATACAATCGGATTCCTTCTCTTTGCAGGGCCGCCTTAACAGCATAAATGTTTCGTTCCCCAATCTCCCATTCTTTCCCTGCGCTTTGAAACATTTTTGCTCCTCCCGCAATCTTTGCGATCAGATTTTCACTTTTCGCCCCGCAGCGGATCATCTCATGTTTGAGCGCTTCAATACCCTCGTCCGCAAATTTATAAGGGTTCATGTGATTAAGCCCCCAAGTATTATGAGGAAGTACAATGTGCGCCATTCCGCCCAACTTCTTTTTCGGATCATAGAGACATACTCCTACACATGAACCTAAAGCATAGGATATCAGCTCCTCGCCCTGACTGGCTATTTTTCCCTCTGCGATGCCCACAATTATCTGCTTCATAGCCCTACTCCTTAGCTTTTTGAAGTACCTTGTCTAAAGAACATATTTCCGGCAGAAACAGGATTCGCCCCAAAAAAGACTGGCCTTCATCCATCTGAAATTCATTCTCTATCAACATAATATCGTCCCCCATCTGCAGGAACTTTGAAAACAGAACACTCAATATCGCGCCTCCCATATCGATACAGAGATGCGGAATAGAGACATCCATCTCCGAATCCAACAGCTGTGAGAGAGCTCTTATATAGGACCCGCACATGATATTCCCCATCTCCGATATAAGAGATTTCTCCATACGGTCCAAATCGGTCAGGCTTCTTGCCTTTGGTTCCAGCAGCGTGTTCAGAACAGCTTCTGTGAATGTGTCGTTCAGCAGGAATAAAAATACTCCTCTCAGCTCCCCAACCACCTCTACCAAAATACCAGCCTGCAGTTCCTCCGCCTTTTCCAGGATATTATATATTTCCTGATACTTTACTATTTTAAATATAGGTGTATTGATGACCATAGTACAATCCATCATCTGTGATAGCGATGTTACTGCATTTCCCGTTCCAATGTTTCCGAACTCCTTGAGTATGTCTCTGGACACTTCGTCCAACTCCGAATAACACTTCATTTTGCTGCCTCTTTTCCTGATTTATATTTCAAATTGATCCACCAGCTCTTTTAATATCTGAGCCTGAGCTGATAGCTCCTCACTGGCAGCGGCACTCTCCTCCGAAGTTGCAGAGTTGCCCTGGACAATATCTGATATCAATTCCACACTCCTTCTGATCTGCGCAACCGCATCCGCCTGCTGTACAGAGGCAGATGAGATATTTTCCACCATATCATTTACCTCCTGTGCACCTTTTACAGACTCCTGCAGTGTCTGGGCTGCTATGTTTACTGCATTCAGCCCTGCATTTACAGCCTCCGTATTTTTGTCAACCAGCCCCGCTGTAAGCTTGGACGCCCCGGATGTCTTTGAGGCCAGCCGCCGCACTTCACCGGCAACTACGGAGAATCCCTTTCCAGCTTCCCCTGCCCTGGCCGCCTCCACAGAGGCATTTAAAGCCAATATATTTGTCTGAAATGCAATATCCTCAATTTCCTTTACTATACTCGTAATCTCCCTGGAATTTTTCTTAATAAGCTGCATGCAATCCAAAAGTTCATCCATCTGTCCATCGCCTTCTGTCAGGCTTTGTTCCACCTTATTGGCCCGTTCTTTGGATTGCAGTGCATTTCCTGCATTGTCCTGCACACTGTCAGCAATTTCATTGATGCTTACAGCCAGCTCCTCGATAGAGCTTGCCTGCTCAGATGCGCCTTGGGCCATCGCCTGGGCTCCGTTGGCCACCTGCTCCGCTCCCACGGACACCTGCTCCGCGCTGTTTCCAATCTGCTGAATAGACTGCCTGAGTAAATCACCGATCTCCCTCAGTGCTTCCTCCAATGCTTTGAAATCACCTTTAAAGTCCACTTGGGGCTGGTATTTCAGATTTCCGCCGCCTAGGGCGATCATTCCTCTCTTTATTTCAACCACATACTCTTCCAGTGCTAGCGCTGTTGCTCTGATATCCTCAGCCAATTCACCCAGCTCATCCTCAGATGTATACGCTAAATTAATGTGAAGCTGGCCGCCCGCAATAGTATTGGCCGCCATCTTTACCATATAGATGGGCTTGCAGATACTTCTTGTGATCAATATCCACAAGATAATTGTGATACACACAATGGCCACCGCCAGAATCACAAAAAATGCAATGCTGTTCTCACTAAAAGCCTTTGTGGATTTCAAACTATTCTCAGCGTCTGCTGTAGTGATATTCACCACCTCCACCAGCGTACTTTTCACCTGCTCCGACTTTTGCAGATAATCCCCAATAAATGCTTTTAAAGCTTCCTCTTTATTGCCCTCTTCCAAAAGCGAAATAACCTTGTCTCTGTACTGGATAAGGATTTCATACTCCTTCTTTAACTTATTTACCTGCTCTTCTCCGCTTACGTATCCTGTACTCAATCTTTCTAAACCAGTATCTACTTTTTGAATCATATCCTCTACGTTATTGAGATACTGTTCTTCATCAACCACCTGATCTGTAGCTGTGAGAATGGCCAGATATCTGCCGACGCCCTGTAGATTCGCAGCCATTTCCATAGATGTCTGTACATTGTCAAAGGGCTCATTGTAGAGCTTCTCCATTCTAGTCAGCATATTTCTGTTGTTCATAATTGTGACCGCCACTGTCAGTACATACATAACTAAAACTAACGCAAATGCTATTATAAGTTTTGTTCCGATTTTTAGGTTTTTAAAACGTTTTCTCATATTCCTTCTCTTCTCCAAAATGTCCTAATTTGAAAGGCAATTTGCCACTATACGCTCAAGTATTTCTGCCTTAAAGGGTTTTACTATAAAGTCCTCCGCACCTGCCAGTATGGCTTTCTGAATCATACTTTCCTGGCCGATCGCAGAACACATCACCACCTTGGCATCCGGTTTCAATGTTTTAATCTCCTCCAAGACTTCAAGACCCGATTTTCCAGGCATAGTGATATCTAAAATGGTTAAATCGGGAACATATTCCCGAAATAGCCTGAGCGCTTCTTCCCCGTCCTGGGCCTCCTGTATTTCACCATATCCGCTTGCCTCCAGAGCCCGACGAATACATTTTCTCATAAACATCGCATCATCCACTATCATTATTTTGTTGTCCATACCTTCTCCTCTGTTTTATTAGATTTTACGCTGATATTATACTGTTTTTTTATAGATGGCAGGATAGACAGCCTCCAGTTCTGTCTCATCTCTTGAGAGTAATTCCGCATGGCCAATCAGCAGATAGCCTCCCGGATTTAAGCTCTTTTCAAGCTTTTTAATCAGCTTCTCCTTAGAAACTTTGTCGAAATAGATCATAACATTTCTACACAAGATTAAATCAAACTGTTCTTGTTTCACACATGGTGTCATCAGATTCTGTTTTTGGAAGTGAACATAATACTTGATCTTTTCATCGATTTCAAAATTTTTGCTGTCTACAGTCTGACAGTACTTTCCACGCCATCTCTCAGGAATCCGTTTCCATTCCCGGTCGGGATAAACTGCTCTGCGTGCCTGCTCTAATACCTCCTCTGAGATATCCGTTGCCAATATTTTAATGTGAAAGTTCAGATTTGCCTTCCCTCTATACTCCTCAAGGGCCATGGCCAGTGTATAACACTCTTCGCCTGTAGAACAGCCTGCACACCAGATGGTAATATTTTTAAACTGCCTTTTCTCAAACAGCTCCGGAAAGATGTACTGTTTGAGAATATCAAAATGTTCCTGTTCCCGCAAAAAATATGTATAATTTGTAGTCAGCCTGTTAACCATGTCGTCCTGCATCTTACCGCTTCTATCCTTATACATTTGATCTAAATACTCCCGAAAAGAAGACAATTCATACTTTTCCAATATCTTTGTCATCCTGCACTCTATCAATACCTTCTTTTTTTCGAGATTGATCCCATAGTTTGTCTTCATGTATTCAACAATCTCTGCAAACTCTTTTTCTTTTAATCTAATCACTCTTTTTCTCCCATATTCCTTCTGTAAGCGCGGATAAGATGTCTGCTTCTGTCTCCTCTTCCCCTACTGCTTCTGCCAAAAGGCCAAAAACATACCCACTCTGCGCTTTCAACAAAATTGCACAGTTTGGGTTTATCCCCTTTGCCATCCAATAGCACGGTATTAGCTTTTGGTTATAATAAATAAGCCCCGCTACTTTTATGGGACTGGCGGGTACTCTATAAAAACTTGGTTTTGATAGAATTTCCTGTACATTTAATTCATCCAGATATAACACTCTTGCCCTGCTCTTGGCTGTAATAAACTTCATTTTCCTCTAAGCTCTACTCCTTCTCAACCGTCAAATATTGAGGTTCTAAAAGATATGCCAGTGTATCCTCCTCTTTCAAATCCTTTTGGTAAAACACTGATTTTAGATACTGATTATCCTTGTTCAGCACCACTGGCGGCAAATCAATAAACTTCTGTTCCAAAATCTCCCGTATGCCAATCACTTCTTCCACCAAGATTCCAAATCTGATTTCTTCTCTTCTCAGAATTATGATGTACCTTCCCGTCCCCGCTTTCTCCCCACCAATAAATTTGCAGAAATCCATTAGAAACAATTCATCCGTGACTTCTTTTTCATCCTTTATACTTTCAACCCAAAAAAGTGGTAATAAAAAGTGGAGACCATCTGAACAAAATTCCAGATATGAGTTCTCCGAATCTGACATTCTCTTTATCCCCCTGTAGTTTATTCTAATTTAATAATATGTTATTTTGAACAATAATGCAAGCAAAAAAGACCACTGCGGGAGTTTGTATATAGAAAACATGCCAAAACGATCAGGTCAATTTCTGGAGATGACCTGGTCTTTTTAACATGTTTTTTGATATACATAAGGCATATTAATGACATTTTATTCTTCACAAACAAAAAACCGTAAACATTAACGTCTACGGTTTTCCATAAGCTCCCCGAGTTGGGCTCGAACCAACAACCCTTCGGTTAACAGCCGAATGCTCTACCATTGAGCTATCGAGGACTATTCTATTTTTTCTTTCTTCTTTTGTGAAGGTATCTGCTTTTCGTTCATATACCTTCAAAACCACACACAGATCTATTCAACCATCCATTTACCTATCCTACTCTTAACCAGTATTCTAGTATTCCAGTATTCTCTTACTCTCTTTAACCCTTACCTTCTTGGTTAAGCCTTCGACCTATTAGTAACAGTCAGCTCCATACATTACTGCACTTCCACCTCTGCCCTATCTACCTCGTCGTCTTCAAGGGGTCTTACCGCTTTGCGGGGGATATCTCATCTTGAGGGGGGCTTCACGCTTAGATGCCTTCAGCGTTTATCCCTTCCCGACTTGGCTACCCGGCTCTGCTTTTGGCAAAACAACCGGTACACCAGTGGTCAGTCCAACCCGGTCCTCTCGTACTAAGGTCAGCTCCTCTCAAATATCCTACGCCCACGCCGGATAGGGACCGAACTGTCTCACGACGTTCTGAACCCAGCTCGCGTACCGCTTTAATGGGCGAACAGCCCAACCCTTGGGACCTACTACAGCCCCAGGATGCGATGAGCCGACATCGAGGTGCCAAACCACTCCGTCGATGTGAACTCTTGGGAGTGATAAGCCTGTTATCCCCAGGGTAGCTTTTATCCGTTGAGCGATGGCAATCCCACTTTCTACCACCGGATCACTAAGTCCTACTTTCGTACCTGCTCCACCCGTCGGTGTCGCAGTCAAGCTCCCTTTTGCCTTTGCACTCTTCGAATGGTTTCCAACCATTCTGAGGGAACCTTTGAGCGCCTCCGATACCCTTTCGGAGGCGACCGCCCCAGTCAAACTCCCCGCCTGACATTGTCCTCCCGCCGGTTTACGGCGGCTAGTTAGAAACCCAATACTGCAAGGGTGGTATCCCAACAGCGGCTCCTTGGCAACTGGCGTCACCAATTCTCTGCCTCCCACCTATCCTGTACATGCAATACCGAATCCCAGTATCAAGCTGGAGTAAAGCTCCATGGGGTCTTTCCGTCCTGGCGCAGGTAACCAGCATCTTCACTGGTATTTCAATTTCACCGGATGCATTGTTGAGACAGTGCCCAAATCATTACGCCTTTCGTGCGGGTCGGAACTTACCCGACAAGGAATTTCGCTACCTTAGGACCGTTATAGTTACGGCCGCCGTTTACTGGGGCTTAAGTTCAAAGCTTCGCTTGCGCTAACCTCTCCCCTTAACCTTCCAGCACCGGGCAGGCGTCAGCCCATATACTTCACCTTGCGGTTTTGCATAGACCTGTGTTTTTGCTAAACAGTTGCTTGGGCCAATTCTCTGCGGCCTCATTTCTGAGGCACCCCTTCTCCCGAAGTTACGGGGTCATTTTGCCGAGTTCCTTAACAATGCTTCTTCCGTCGGCCTTAGGATTCTCTCCTCATCCACCTGTGTCGGTTTACGGTACGGGTATGATATAAACAATAGCGGCTTTTCTTGACGCATGGCTCACACACTTCCCTACTCTAGTTCGGTACGCATCACGTCTTCGGATTGTATGACGGTTTTTCCAATCATACTCCTGCCCCGCTTGCCCCGGGTTTTCCACTCCCGGGTTGTGCTTTCCACACGTGTCCCCACAGTTCTGTTATACCATAGTACAGGAATCTCAACCTGTTGTCCATCGACTACGTCTTTCGACCTCGCCTTAGGCCCCGACTTACCCAGAGCAGATCAGCTTTACTCTGGAAACCTTGGATATTCGGCCGAGAGGATTCTCACCTCTCTCTCGCTACTCATTCCGGCATTCTCTCTTCTTAAAAATCCACTGCTCCTTTCGGTACAGCTTCTTCTCTTTAAGAATGCTCCTCTACCAATGTATTTACATACATTCCTCAGCTTCGGTGCCGTGTTTCAGCCCCGGACATTTTCGGCGCAGGACCTCTCGACTAGTGAGCTATTACGCACTCTTTTAATGTATGGCTGCTTCTGAGCCAACATCCTAGTTGTCTTCGAAATCCCACATCCTTTTCCACTTAACACGTACTTTGGGACCTTAGCTGGAGGTCTGGGCTCTTTCCCTTTCGACTGCCCAACTTATCTCGTGCAGTCTGACTCCCGTGCATCCTCTTTATGGCATTCGGAGTTTGATAATCTTCGGTAAGCTTTGACGCCCCCTAGGATATTCAGTGCTCTACCTCCACAAGAGTAACACGAGGCTAGCCCTAAAGCTATTTCGAGGAGAACCAGCTATCTCCGGGTTCGATTGGAATTTCTCCCCTATCCACACCTCATCCCCACCCTTTTCAACGGATGTGGGTTCGGTCCTCCATTGCCTTTTACGGCAACTTCAACCTGGACATGGATAGATCACCCGGTTTCGGGTCTACCCCGGCTGACTGGACGCCCTTTTAAGACTTGGTTTCCCTCCGGCTCCACGCTTTCTGCGCTTAACCTTGCCAGCCGGCGT
>NZ_CM176623.1:4505000-4982813 GCF_058119865.1 Ruminococcus sp. 8Y-12
AGGTCACTCCAATCGCATCCAGACTGTCAAGAGTCACTCCAGCCTCCTTAAGCGCCTCCTCAATTACCTGATTGATCTTTTCTATATGTTTCCTGGATGCAATTTCCGGTACGACTCCACCGTAAATCTTATGCAGCTCGATCTGCGATGAAATCACATTAGAAAGCACTTCCCTGCCATTTTTAACCACTGAGGCCGCTGTCTCATCACAGGAACTCTCAATTCCCAGTATTATAATATCTTTTTTCTCCTGCATCTCTATTCCTCTTCAAACTTAAGTTCCACGGTTTTTCCGTCTTTTCCCGGGAAGGCATTGTCAAAGATCTTTTTCACATCACCCATGTAATCCTCCGGGCGAATCAAAGACGGACTGTAGTGAGTGAGCCACAACTCAGATACGCCTGCATCCTTTGCCAGATGTGCTGCCTCTTTGAAAGTCATATGTTTATACTCTCTGGCTTTCTGCTCCTTCTCCGGCTCTCCGTACATCCCTTCACAGATGAACAAATCCGCATTTTTTGCATTCTGCGAAATGGAGGGGACTGGCCTTGTGTCTGTACAATAAGTGAGCTTAATCCCTTTGCGCGGTTTTCCAAGCACCATATCGGGTGTATAGCATCTTCCATCCACCTCCACTGTGTTCCCCTTTTGTAAAGGATTCCAGCACTTCAGCGGTATTCCGGCTGTCCTTGCCCGTTCAGCGTCAAATTTTCCAGCCCGGTCAATCTCTATTGTATATCCATAACAGGTTACATTGTGATTTACTCGGAATGCCCGAATCCGGTATCCGTTCAACTCAAAGGTTTCTTCTGAACCCTGAATCTCCAAAAATTTCAACTCAAAGGGCAGCTCCGGCGCAATCACTCTCAATGCCCCCACTACTCTCTCCAGACCCTTGGGGCCAATCAGTGTGAGGGGTTCATGGCGTTCCGCATTCCCCATGGTCAACAAAAGTCCCGGCAGACCGCTGATGTGGTCCCCGTGAAAGTGAGTAAAACAGATGACATCAATGGGTTTAAAGCTCCACCCCTTCTCCTTTATGGCAATCTGGGTACCTTCCCCGCAGTCTATCAATACGCTGCTTCCGTTATAACGCAACATCAAAGCGGTCAGCCATCTTCTGGGGAGGGGCATCATTCCGCCTGTTCCTAACAAACATACATCTAACATTCTCATTCCTCTACTTTATTTAATCAGCCTGCAAGGATTCTTAATCTTTGCAATTACATCAGTCTTTACATTTTAGCACAGTTTGTTTTAAACCTCAAGCTGTAGGTCCTCTGATTCACAGCAAGAATGAGCAGAACTTGAACGCCCTCCATTAAAAAAGAATCCTGCGCGCAGGATTCTCCGCCTGCGGCGGGGCTGTCCCGGCAGCCATCTTCCACTCCGCCGCTGTGCGATCCCGCCCGGAGGGCTTTTTATACCATAGGGAATTCCGAAGGACTTTCCTATGGTATAAAAAAGCTCTGTCAAATGACAGAGCCTCGCCCGCTAGTACATCGTAAACTCAATAAGTGCCACATATACTTATTTAGTATACAATGTACTAATATTATATAAGCACATTTTCCTCCGATACCGCCACAGGAATCTCAAAATCAGCGATAACTGCGTCATAACACTCTTCGCACAAATCAAAAGTATGACGCTCACCATCCTTTTTTGAAAAATACCCCCAAATCTTTTCCACATGAAGCATCTCTCCACGGGCCAAGTCTTCTTCCGTACCAATTCTTTTCCCGCATTTGTTACAATAAATTTCATTGTCTTTACGCATATGCTTCCTCCCTTACATTGTATACAGCTACATTATATCGAAAAATGTCGACTGCGTATAGTGGAAAAAGAAGGCAGCATCAGCGTTTCCACATGATTACTGCATCCTCTGTCGGCTTTTCGTAAAAGTTTTTCCGGATTCCTTCCTCCTGAAATCCCAGCTTTCGGTACAGATTTCTGGCAGGCTTGTTTCCCACTCGGACTTCCAATGTATAGGAAGTAATTCCCCGTTGCGCTCCTCTTTCCATAAGATCTCTAAGCATAGCCTGTCCGATTCCTCTTCCCCTGTGTTCTTGGTCTACTGCCACATTGGTAATGTCCGCTTCATCCAAAGCCTGGAGCATCCCACAATATGCCACTACCTTCGTTCCCTCAAGTGCAACCAGGTAGAGGGTATTCACTTGCTCCAGGGAATCCACAAACCCCTGTCTGCTCCAGGGGACTGAAAAAATCTCCGCCTCCAGGGCGGATACCTGATCCAAATCCTGATGCAGCATCTTACGTATCTCCATTATCTATTTTCCTTTTCCGCCCTCTCCCTCTCCGCCTGGGAGAGTCGTAGATAGTTTGGCTGAAACGCACTGGCTGCTATGGTCTTTCCCTCCCTGAGGTAGTGGAATGCCAATGAAGCCACTGCCCCGGCCCTCTGTTTATTCAGATGTGCCGGTGCAAATGAATATGGAATTCTGGCTGTCTGCTCAATGATTTCCCGGTAGACAGGCACCCCGTCTCCTAAGAATATGACGTGCTGTCCCAATTCATTCAGCTTTTCTATCATTTCCTCCACAGAAACAGCCATCTGTCCCTCCAACACCTTCAACTCATCCTTTTCAAAGGTATAAATCCCTGTATACACCTGGTTTCGCCTTGCATCCATCATAGGACAGACCAGTTTTTCCGTACCCCAGAGATTGTATGCCAGTGCGTCCACTGTTGGAATGGAAACCAGCGGCTTTTTCAAAGCCAGCCCCAGGCCTTTCGCCGTGGCAGATCCAATGCGCAGTCCGGTAAAGGACCCCGGCCCTGCTGCCACTGCAACGGCATCCACTGTGCCCATATCCAGCTCAATCATTTTACTAATCTCATCCAGCATTGGAAGCAACGTCTGCGAATGGGTTTTTTTATAATTTACCGTATACTCTGCCATCATATTGTCATCTTCTACGATTGCGACCGTCGCCACCAGCCCTGAACTGTCAATTCCTAAAATTTTCATCTCTTCTGCTCCTCGCCTATGGTAATCCTCCGGTAGTCAAAACCCCGGTCCAAATCTTTCTCTATAGTCACTGGAATCACTTGTTTGGGAAGGATGTCCTCAATCAGCCGGGCCCACTCGATCAGACAGACGCCCTGGCCGTAAAAATAATCTTCATACCCAATCTCCTCCATCTCCTCCACATCAGCAATCCGGTAGACATCGAAGTGGTAAAAAGGGAGCCTTCCCTCCTCATATATCTGTAAGATTGTAAAGGTAGGGCTGTTCACAGGCTCCCGGATGTCAAGGCCGGCCGCCACCCCCTGAGTGAAGACGGTTTTCCCCACCCCCAGATCTCCTGTCAATGTGTATATCTCTCCCGGCTTTGCCGACCTGCCGATCTCTCTTCCCAACTCATACGTTTCCTCAGAGCTAAATGTCTCTACTACCATCTCTCATCACTTTCTACTTTTTAATTTTATAAACGCACAGACCTGCGGCTTCGTTACTTCAGCTTCACTTTTTTAGGGTCCATATGCTTTTCAATCAGCTCCGTCACCTTTGCATACTGCTCCCCCATACTCTCCTTGGGGAGCACAAAGGAATAGCGCTTTCCGGTATAGACCAGGAGGCTTATCTTCGTCTCCCGGACTTTCAGCAAATCCTTCCACTCAATCAACGCATTCTTATCCCCCTGCATTGTGGAGATTCCATTGTCATTTACCACATAGCATATGGGTTTTTGAAAGACAGGATTTCCCTTTACCTGCTTTTTGGAGCGCAGATACAGATTCAGCGGCAGATACAGAAAAAACCAAATTCCAAACAGCAGGTACAATATGCTCTGCCAGACCGGAACATTTCCAAACGTAACAATACATAACACGAACGCAGAGAGTCCGAATAATAAGCCCACTACCCCCGCCGCACTTCTGTATGTGTGGTTCAACAGAAAATTATACATCACCTTTTGTGTCATCTTCACCTCAAATTTTGCTTCCATTTTGTTCCTCCATACAGATATTTTTACTTGTCAAAAAGGCAAATGGCTCCTTATCCTCCAAGAAGTGCATGAGCATATATGCACACATGATTGCCACCCGCTCCTGTCGTAAAATCCGCCTTACCTCATCTCTGTCAGCCAGGACCACCTCTATGTCCTCATTGTCCTCCAGTCCGTCCTTGCTAATCTGTCCGTCCACATATCCGTAGACTGTCCCGCAGCTTTCATCCGTCATCCCTATTGTGGTAAAATACGGTTTTTCATACATCTCGTCCACTGCAAGTGGATGCAGGGTAAGCCCTGTCTCCTCCTTCACCTCCCGAACCGCAGCCTCCCGAAAGTTCTCTCCAGGGTCCACAAGCCCTGCCGGGAACTCGTAAATGTAATCATCAATACTGTACCGATACTGCCTTACCAGCAGAACCTTATCCCTCTTTTCGCCGTAAAGGCTGTAAATAAGTACCCCATCCGGGTTCCAATTTCTGGATTTCATCTGAAGCTGTTCAATCTTCTTAGCCCTGGATGCCACATAATAGTCCACCTTTCCCCCCAGCCTGTTCACGGCCTCCAGCTGATACAGGTTTAAATATTTGCTGTCCGTAAGCTTTTCTATCTTTTTAATCCGGCTCATAGTCCGCCTCCGTCGTTCTTCTATTTTTCTATCAAGAGGATACCCACGTTACTTCCGTACAGTTTTTGTTCCTTGATATCATCCTACAATATTATAGCAGAAAAAGCTTCGGAAGAAAATGCTTTTTGCATCCTTCTTCCGAAGCTTTTTTCCATTCGTTACTGTTCACATGTTCACAGCAGCATGCATAAATCCATGCAAAATCGCCTGCGGCGATGGGATTTATGCACCCTTGAATCATTTTCTCACGGTCTGAGCAGTAAATGCTCAGACCTGCCTAATCTTTACTTCTACTGCCTCCGACCGGGCGTTGTGCCCCTGGTTTTGATTTTCAGGCTTTACTTTTTGTGTAACACTGTTAAATTTTTCATTTGACTCTTTCTCTTCCAGTATTTGCTGCTTTTTTTTATTCACTTTCGTCACCTCCACAATTAGTCTCTTCCCTTTCTCTACCTTTATGCAACATCCTACAATCTAAGATACAAACGCTCTTTCGGCGAAATCCGGCACCCATTCGGACCTTTCATCCGCATATGACGTCCTTCCTATAGAAAAGGACTTATCAGCAGCCTTCTTGTTATTATTCTATTTATGCATTGGAACATCTTGTATATATTGTAACAATCTGCTATTCTTAATCCAAAAGTACCGGTGGTAATTCACAAAAAAGTAAAACTTGAATTCATTAATTTTCGGTACACGATAGGAGGTAATATGAGACAATCAAGAAGCAAGAAACACAAATGGCTTTGTCTGCTCTGCATTTTGGCCATGCTTTCAGGACTTCTCCAGCAAAATGGACTGTGGAATCCAGCTTTAGAAGCCTTGGCCTCAGAACAGGATCCGGTGATCTCCATCCAAACACCGCAGGAGCTGCAAAAAATCGGTTCATCTCCGGATTATCCCATGGATGGCGACTATATTCTGACTTCGGATCTGGATATGTCGGGCATATCCTTTATTCCGATCGGAGGAACAAAAGGGGAGAAAGGAGCGGTTTCCGGCAAAAATGTATTTTCAGGTACCTTTGACGGACAGGGGCACTTGATATCCAATCTGAATATCCGAGTGACAGAGTCCCTCTCCTCCACCGAATATGCGCAGATCGGCCTTTTCAGTATCCTGGCTTCGGCCGATGCATCCGATTATGCACAGGTGAAAAACCTGGTCTTTGCCGATGTGAGTATTAACGCTGATATTACAGGAGGCTTCACCGCTGCCGGTACACTGGCCGGTGAAGTGAACGGATACGCCTCAGTGGACAATATCTGCGTACTGACAGGTAATGTGACAGTGAATGGCTCCAACCAGAGCGATACTGTGGGGGCCGCGGGCCTGATCGGAGAATGCCGCACAAATGCACCAATGGGAAATGCCTTTATCAGTATCACAAATGTATTCAACGGCGCCGAGATCCTGGCCGGGAGTTCTTCTACCCTGAATTATGCCGGGGGAATCATTGGCCGTGTCTCCGGAACCTGTAAAAAGATTTCAGGCTGCGTAAATATTGGCCGCACCAGTTTTAAAGGAGACCTGGGCTTGGGTATCGCCTCATTTCACAATGCGGAATCTTCCTGCCTGGACAGCGCTTATTTTCTCTTTGATACCGGACGTGCCGCAAACAGTACCGAACTCACGGAAGAAGATCTTAAATCAGGCAAGCTTCCTCATGGACTGGATCCGGATGCCTGGTACACTTCAGAGGGTGCATACCCGCTGCCAAGTATCTGTCAAAATAGTTCAGCGGCAGATTATATCGTTCTTGCTTCCCTCACCCCTATTTTGGCGGAAGGAGACATGCTCTCATCCGTTACCAAAGATTTCATCCTCCCAGAACGAATTGGTGAAATTACGCTGTCCTGGGAGAGCAGCGATGCTGCGGTCATTGCCATAGATGGTACCGCCGCTAAAGTTTCCGGTGTTTTGTCTGATACCAAAGTCACTCTGAAAGCGACCACGGATACCGGTCTAACGAAATCCTTTTCTATAACCGTCGTTTCTAATATAAAGGCTGTATTTGAAGAGAATTACGCAAAGCCCGGGACTCCGCTAACCGTCACTATAGAAAATGCTCCCGCAGATCTGTCCTGCTCTTATACCTGGAGTGTGGATGGCAGGACGCTGACCGGCGTCACCGGTAACAGCTATATCCCGGAAGAGTCCGATGTGGAGAAATTTATTAAAGTCGTTGTATATTCTCCTGCATACCAGGTAAACTGGGAAGCCTCGATCTATTGCAGTGAGCTTCCCGTTGTCTACATCGATACCGAGGACGGAAGGGATGTGACAGACAAAGGTACTTATAAAGCAGCCCATATGCGCCTGCAGGGAAACGATAAGTTTACAAAGTCCTCCGCCTTGTATGACGGCGCCGCCGAGATCAAGGGCAGAGGGAATTCTACCTGGGACTTCGCGGCAGCAAACGGATTGAAGAAGCCCTATAAATTGAAGCTGGACAGCAAAAGCAATATCCTGGACATGGGAAAAAATAAACACTGGGTGCTCTTGGCCAATGTCATAGATCACACCAATATGAGAAATCAGCTGATGACGGAATTCTCACGCGATATTGGTATGGAGTGTTATCTGGATGCTGAACCTGTGGTACTCATTTTAAACGGATCTTATATCGGACTCTATCAGCTCTATGAACATAAGCGCGTAGGTGAAACCAGAATCAATGTGTACGATTGGGAAGGGTTAGGAGAGGACATCGCGGGTGCTATTGCGAAAAAAGAGGGCATTTCCGGCAGCCAAAAAAAGGCTTTAGAGGATCATATGACCACGGATTTTAGCTGGTATGACAACGGCAGTGTTTCCTGGAATGGAAAATCTTATACGGTCACGGATTACTACAAGGATGAGATTCCTGCATTCACAGGCGGATTTGTATACGACATGGACTTTCGCCTGAATGACTCCAAATATGTTTCTAAATTCTGGACCACCTTTGGTTACCCTATCTTTTTCGAGGCCCCGGAATTTGCCAAGACCAGCCAGACCATGATGAATTATGGAAAAACATATCTTCAGGCTTTTGAGGACGCACTTCACGCGGAAGATTTCTATGCGCCCTTCCAAAACCAGGATCTGCACTACAGCCAGCTGTATGATATTGACTCCCTGGTTCAAAACTGGTTTGTGGTAGAATACTCTATGAACTGGGATGGCATGAAGAACAGCACCCTGATGTACAAGGATCTGGACGACCTCTTAAAGATGGGGCCTGCCTGGGATTTCGACTGGTGCTGGGGTAATATTAACATGTACAGCATGACAAGCCCTTATGTGATAACCGGATGGCATACCACTACTGACAGCTTTTGCGAACAGGGTTATCAACGGGAAAACTGGAATCGTTATCTGGTCTCAGACCCTTACTTTGCTACCCTTGTCTTTGAAAAATGGCAGGAAATCCGTGATACAGTCATAGAAGACATGATCAAAGACGGCGGTAAAATCGACACCCTTCAGGAGACATACCGAAAGTCTTCGGAGGCAAATGACCGAAAATGGGACTATTCCTATAACCGTTATTCCGGCATGGGGATTACAAATGGCCAGGAAGTCCTGAAGCAAAGCGAACTTTATGATGATGCAGTGGCATCTATGAAGTATTTTATAAAAAAACGTGTTGCCTGGTTTGACACCCAGTTTACATCGGTAGACCACCTGCTCTCTTCCTGGGGACGTTACCGTGGTTCCGGCGAACTGCAGGTATCTGACATCCAGACAGACGATCACCAGCCGTCACAGATTACTGCTACGGTAACCAATGCCTCTGCTAAGAAAATAGCATTCTATGTAAATGGAATCTATGCAGGAGCATCTGATGTTATCCAAAATAAAGCCATCATAGCGTTAGATGACCAATATCTCAGAGAGGGACAGAACGTATCCAATACGGTACAGATCCGCGCTCTGGATGCATCCGGGAACTGGGTCAGCTCCGGCGGAAAACCGCTGACAAATTACCGAAATTTTAAAAAGGAGATCGTCTCTAAATTGACTGGTACCGTGACCATTCAGGGGGATGCTCTATGCGGGTCCACCCTGAAAGCTGTCCTAAAGGATACCAATAACACAGGGACACTTTCCTATCAGTGGCTTGCTGATGACGCTGCTATTCCTGGTGCTACAAGTGACAGTTATGTGTTAACCGAGTCTGAGATTGGTAAAAAAATGCGGGTTCGTATAACCAGCAGCCAGGAAGTTGGAGAATTGCTCAGTGAAGCTACGGAAAAGGTGGAAGAGCAAACAATTGATATCCAGACTGAACACTTGATTATCCATCAGGTATACGGAACCGGAGCGAAAGGAGATACGCCGCTTTCCCACAGTTTTATAGAGCTCTACAACCCTACGGATGCCCCAGTAGACCTGAACGGATACCGCATTGGCTATCTATCTAACTCGGAAAATGCAGCCAGTACCACAGACGGCGCATACACGGTAAAAGATCTGGGAGGAGTCCTCCCATCCCACTGTTCTTATCTGATTCGATGTGCCTCCGACTATATGACTGCCCAAGACCCGCATCATGAAATTCAGGCCGGGGATCTGGAATGGCCGGAACGTGTGATTGACAACAAACAATTTCAAGTTGTGCTTACAAAAGAAAGCCAGCAAATCGATGCACTCTCCGTCGAAGAGGACGCCCTGGAAGGCACTCCATTCACCGGTTTGTCCAAACAAAAATCAGCCAGACGCTCCGGTTTTGTGGATACCGATAACAACAGCAGAGACTTTGTAATTGCAGCCTACAACAGCAAAGATACAGATTTTGAAGCTGTGCGCCCACGTTCGCTATCCGACGGTGTCTGGGGAATGTCAGAACCAGATCCCAAACCCGATGTGACGTTAAAAGGTCAGGTTCTGATTCGGGGTACTGCAAAGTCAGGTGAAACCCTCACAGCCGAGTTATCGGGCTGTAATGCCTCCCCTGCCAGTCTGACCTATACCTGGACGGCCGACGGAACCGTCATTCAGAAAACTGGTGAAAATACTGTGGTCCTTACAGACGAACAAGTCGGAAAAATGATCACCGTGATTATTTCCAGTTCGGAAAAGACAGGGACTCTGGAAAGTACTCCCACTGTTCCGGTGGAAAAATCCGGCGAAGGCAGTCCGGATAATCCCGATAACCCGGATCATCCAGATACCCCCGGCGGGGAAGAAATACCGGATCCGCCTGCGCCCGTCATGGCTGTTTCTGTCACAATGAATCAAACCTCCGTTACGCTGCCCAAAAAGGGAAAGCTACAGTTACGGGCAGTTATACTTCCCGCAAACACTGAGAACCAATCTCTGATCTGGTCCTCTTCTAATAATACTGTGGCCACTGTAGACAGTTCAGGTTTCGTAACCGCACATAAAAAGGGGACTTCTGAAATTTCTGCAACAACGGTAAACGGCAAGACGGCAAAAGCAGTGGTTACCGTCAGCGAAGTAACTTTACAAGCCTCATCTGCAAAAATGCAGAAAGGGACTTCTACCGCTGTTCTGGGCATTCGGCAGCATTATCCTGCCAGCGATAAGGTTTCGGCCTGGACTTCCTCAAAAAAGAAGGTCGCCGTTGTCTCGTCAACTGGAAAGATCAAGGCGCTCAGTCCAGGAACCACAACCATTACGGTCACTATGAAAAGCGGTGCAGCTGCATCTTGTCGCCTTACCGTTACAAAGAATGTTATAAAAACAAAAAAGCTATCCTTATCCAAGAAAAAAATAACACTGCGCAAAGGTAAAACCTATCGCATCAAGGTGAGCCGGAAACCACTGACTGCCAATGATCCTCTGACTTATACCACCAGCAAAAAACAGGTAGCCTTTGTATCGGGCAAAGGAATCATTAAGGCAAAGCAGAAAGGAACCGCCAAAATAAAAATACGCTCAAAAAGCGGAAAATCCGTGACAATGATCGTAAAGGTTAGGAAATAACCTTACAAAAAAGGGCTGTCGCACTAATTACTTAGTGCACAGCTCCTTTTCATGCAAAAATACAATTTTCAGGCTATGTCAAGACCTTTCAGTTTCGACAGATACTTTTAATTTGGCTCCAAGCCTCCAAGGTCACTACTGCAAGTGGTTTCCCTTTAAAATGGGACTGATATACTTGTAGAGCACCAGGGTCACAATAGATACAATCACTGCCTTTAACAGGTTGAAGGGAGCGACCGCCAGAATCACGAAAGTTGTGAGGCTCGTTATCGCCGGATTCACAGCACTTCCCATCCCTATAAGCGCATCAATTGGCATGCCAAAAGCTTTTCCATACACTGGAAGCAGTACAAATGCATTGAGAAAGCATCCAACTATCACCATGAATACGGTACCCACAAGCATTCCAATCACAGCGCCTTTTCTGCTTCTCTTTCTCCGATAGATCATACCCGCAGGAACTACCAGAGCACAGCCAATCAGAAAATTGGCAAAATCCCCCACTCCGGCTGTTGTAGTTCCTTTAAAAAGTATGTGCAGCACTACCTTAACCAGTTCAATCACTCCCCCGGCTACCGGTCCCAGTGCGAATGCACCGATCAGCACAGGTATTTCACTCAAATCAATTTTATAAAAGCCGGGTGCAAACCAGAGAGGTATCTCAAACATCATTAATATGACAGAAACTGCTCCCAGCATTCCGATTTGTACCATTGTCCTCAAGTTTACTCTGTTTGTGGTGCCTCTCATTACATTTGTGTTAGAACTCATGTCCATCTCTCCTTTTCTTTTTAAGCGGCTGTAGAGGCCGCTGTAATTGAAAGGAAATTCTACGACTGATGCTGCGGGTTTGCCTCTCATTGTATCGAAGTCCTGACCCTTCAAATACAATGAAAAAGAATTCCGCTCGCGGGATTCTCCGCCTGCGGCGGGTCGCTTTAGCGACATGGTTCCTTTCCGCCGCAGTGCGATCCTGCGGAGCATTTTTTATTTCATAGGACGAACTTTCCTATGAAATAAAAAAGCCCCGGACA
Source organism: Ruminococcus sp. 8Y-12 (assembly GCF_058119865.1). NCBI lineage: Bacteria > Bacillati > Bacillota > Clostridia > Eubacteriales > Oscillospiraceae > Ruminococcus > Ruminococcus sp. 8Y-12. The sequence goes on from NZ_CM176623.1 coordinate 4,516,580, forward strand.
TAAATATATCCAGGGCTATCCATTCATCAAGAATTACTTTCTTCTCTCATCCAGACTATACTGTCGGTTCCGGAATGGTCCATATGGACTTCACCGGATCAACTGGCTCACGCCAGGTCGCGGACTTTACCGCCGGTAGGGAATTGCACCCTGCCCCGAAGAATTTCCTTTTGTTATGGAAAAATTATAACGCACTTCTCTTTATTTATCAAGGATTTTTTTCTTTTCATTTCTCCAGTATAAAAACAGTTTCCACTGTTTTGTTTTCTTTACTTTGCAAACAATGTTTTTCACTTTCTTACACCTCTTGCACTCCTCCGGGAAATTGTAGATGATCACATCTCCCCTCTCCAGCTTAAGCTGATACGCTTCATTCAGGCACGCTCTGCAATAATGCAGGTTCCTGATCTTTTCCATTCTGTTCATAGGCTGTCATCTCCATCATATTTCCTGGTCAACCTTAGTCATAAGATCGACTCGTCCATGTTTGAACTGTGCCTCCATTTCTGCCATGACTAGTCTTGCCTCTGTGACTCTTGCCCATTCGTAGTCAATCATATACTCGTCTTCAAACCGGACTGACCGGTCTCTCAGATATTGAAAATAATCACATTCCACCCTCTTCTTATCGATATGGCAGCTCCCACGCTCACTCACAAACACTTCACCGCACCCGTATTGTTCCAACAGCCTGTGGCAGTACGATACAGCTTTCCGGTACAGGTTCTTTGTTTTTTCATCGTATCTCCTGTTTTCCCAGAGCTTATCCACCGCTTCTTCCATATGTACATTTCCGCCTTCATGATCAACGCAGAGCGCTAACAGTTCCTTTGCCTTAGCGTTAGAGAAGTGAATCAAATTTCCGTCAATAAACACATCAAATCTTCCAAAAGTGCGGAACTTAACACGTTTCATGGACCTGCCTGACATGAGCACAGCACGCTGTATCATATCTTCTATCTTTTCATGGCTGTAGGGAGTCATAACATAAAAATACGCTTTTACCTCAAAACCGGTATCCCTCAAATACTCCCGATAGCCAGTTACATATATCAGGACAATACCGGGGCACAAGTTACGCAGCTTTTTTCCAAATTCCATTCCCCCGATTCCGGGCATTCCAATATCCAGAACTGCAAAATCTATTTTATGGTCTTTCGCAAATTCCAATGCTTTACTTGGAAGTGTGAATGAACCGATCAAATCAATGCATATGTCTTCTTCAATTTCTCTTCGTAACTGCTTTAACACAATGCACTCATCATCCACTAATATCGTTTTCATGCTAACTTCCATTCCTTTCTCATAAGCAGAAATTGTAATAAAAAGGGAGATAATACTTCTTTTTAGCGTAAAAAAGAGCGCCTGTCTATATAAGCGCCTTTATTCTATCACCCCATCCGTGACCAAACCGTGACTATTTGGTAAAATATGGTAAATAAAAAACATGCACTTCTTTAAAGTACATGTTTTCTTTAACCACCATTCATAAACAAGCTTCTGTAATTCTGTCATGCCCTCACAGCCCATCTCAATTTTGCCGATCTGGCCCGGCTGTTCTTTGCACACTCCTCTGCTGACGGACGGATCACTTCTTTGGCTGCTTCTCTGTATTTCCCTTCCCTGCAGTATTGCTTAAAGGACCTTTTGACTAGCCTGTCCTCACCGGAATGAAATGTCAAAATAGCCACCCGGCCGCCTGGCACCAGAATCTCCGGCAGTTTCTCTAAAAATTTTTCCAGTACTTCAAACTCACTGTTGACATCTATTCTCAATGCCTGGAATGTCCGCTGACAAGATTTTTTGACAGCTTCCTTCCGCTGTGCGGCTGGTATGAATTCCAGCGCCCGCTCAATAATCTGCCGCAGCATTGTGGTTGTGGTGATATGGTTTCCCCTTTTAATCTCTGATATCAGCAACCTGGAAATCTCCCTGGCATAGGGTTCATCGGCATTCTCTATGAGCATCCCTTCCAGCTCTTCCTGACTTATATCATCCAGACGCGCTGCGGCTGATATCCCTTTTTGTGGATTCAGGCGCAGATCCAGCGGCCCTTCCTGCTTAAAGGAAAATCCCCTGTCCGGATTGTCTATCTGCATAGAGGACACGCCCAAATCCGCCAGCACAAAATCAAAGAGACCTGACTGGGGTATCACCTGATCTACATCCGCAAAGTTGAGCTGTTTGATGGTAAGGATATCCTCCCCATATCCCAGGCCCTCCAGACGTTTTCTGGTCTTCTCCGACTCTAAAGGGTCCACGTCCAACGCATAGATATGTCCCTCTGACTTCAGGCATTCCAGCATCTTCTGTGTGTGTCCCCCATATCCCAGTGTGGCATCAAGCCCTGTCTGCCCGGGCTTAATCTGCAGAAATTCCAAAATCTCCTTGACACATATAGAAATATGCATACCTGCAGGGGTATTGCCCTTTCTAATGACCTTTTCCACTGTATCCGCATATTTTTCCGGCTGAAGCTCTTTATATTTCTCCCTATAGCTTTTCGGATGTGTCCCACTGTAACGGACACGCCGCTTGTGCTGTTTTTCCTGCTCTTCCATTGCTTCCTCCTCCTATGACAGGCCGTCAAAGTCACCCTTGACTTCCCTTACCGTATTTATCAATAAGCTGTACAAATGGTCTATATTCACTGGTTTTGAGACAAAACCGTTCATTCCTGCCTCCATAGCAGCTTTCTCATCCTCCTTAAAAGCATTGGCTGTCATGGCAATAATGGGGATAGAATGCGCATAATGGGAATCTATCTCCCGAATGGCTGCTGTTGCCTCTAAACCATTCATCTTTGGCATCTGTATATCCATAAGGATAACATCAAAGGCATCCTTTGATTCCTGTTCAAAGAGCTCCAGAGCAGCCTTCCCGTCCTGAACGCGAACCACCGCTGCCCCCTGCGCTGACAGTAATGCCGTCACAATCTCTGCATTTAAATCATTATCCTCCGCCAACAGGATCTTCATCCCCTGAATCCGCCCTTGCTCCAGCGACCGGGCATCTTTCGCCTTCTCCTCTAACCTCCCTTTGGGCAAAGTGACGGTAAAATAAAACTCACTTCCAACCCCCAGCTGGCTTTCCAGTTTCAGTTCTCCGCCCATCAGATGTACAATGTTGCTGCTAATAGCCAGGCCGAGGCCCGTCCCCTGGCTTTTGGAAAAGTTAGACCCCAACTGTTCAAAGCTTTTAAAAATCTTATTCTGATCTTCCGGTGCGATTCCGATTCCGGTATCACTTACCCGAACCGTATAGATTCCCGCATCCGGTGCAGATGCCTTCTCAACAAGCTGAACCGTAACCTTACCCCCGGCAGAGGTAAACTTAAAGGCATTTGACAATAGATTTACAATTACTTGCCTCAGACGAATGGCATCCCCCACCACAATCTCATCCTGAATTTCCTTTATCACTCTAAAATCAAGCCCCTTTTCACTGGCTTCTGTGTTTAACATTCCTTCAATATCACTGAGGACATCACTGATCGAAAAGGGCTCACTGGCAATCTCCATCTTTCCGTTCTCGATCCGGCTCATATCTAAGATGTCATTGATAAGGCTTAAAAGATACTGGGAGGAAGATTTGATTTTCGCCAGATTTTCTTTTGCCTCCTTTGGCAGGTTCTCCGACAGCTCTGTCAAGTCCGCAAGTCCCACAATCGCATTCATAGGCGTACGAATCTCATGACTCATACGGGAGAGAAATTCACTCTTTGCGCGGTTATCCGCCTCGGCCTTTTCCATCCCGCTGCGCATCACTGCAGCATGCAGGCGGGCTCTTGAGATAAGAATTACAGCAATTAGAACCAATATAAGCACCACTGCCACAATCACAATGGACAACCCTGGATTCGCATGCAGGAAACTGGACAGATCCATCCTGGTTTCTCCGATGGATACCAGATTCTGACTGCTGATCGTGGCCTTCTCCTCGCTACTGAGATTGTTGATTGCCTTATTGATTATGGATAAAAGCTCCGGGTCTGCAGGGGATGGGACCGCAAAGTCGATTCCCTGACTGTCATTTACCATATTTACCTGCACCAGATTTGTAAAAACATTCTGCTGGATAATTGCCTCCAAGCGTGAGGATATGTCATAGACAAAATCCATTTTGCCACTGTTGACATAGGAGAGGGCTGTCGTGATATCCGAGTAATAATGCACTTTGTCTGCCATAATATATTCCGGCATTTTCTTTCCCTCTAAAATGCCCCCTGACAAGCCTTCGTCAGGATAACTGGACTCCTTATTTCTCACCATGATAAAATTAATGTTTACGTAAGAGGATGTCAATGCCATACCCTGCTCTCTGGCCTCCTCATCGGAGCCGAGATAAAACCCCAGCATATCCGCCTCTCTCCTCTGCACAGCTTCAAGAGCTTGCACATAGCTGTCATAATATTGAAATACAAACTCCAGATCAGAGAACTCTGAAACCTTCTCTAAAATGTCAGGTACCAGACCATTATGCCCATCACTGTTTTCCAGGCAGAAAAAGGGGTGCCAATCGTACGGTATGGCGACTGTCACTTTCTTCTTTTTTTGAATATAGGCCTCTTCTTCCTTGCTCAAAACAACGTACTCACTGGTTGAATTGGGGAAATTTGCCTCATATGCTTTCTGAGTAAACTTGGGATCCGCGCCATAGATCTTCTCCAGAGCCATGTTTAAAGCTTCCAACGTCTCCTGGTCATCCGGCCTGGTCACTATGTAATGAGGCTGTGAGTCAAAGGAAGCCGCAACATAGAACTTTCCTTCTGCATCCGAGCTGTTCCCCAGAAGAAGATCCACCTCACCGCTTTCCAGAAAGCGGTTGAGATTCCCAGCAGCGTCTAATTCCTCGTAGGTGTATTCCTTCAGTGTACAGTCCAAATTGTTCAAATCCAGATAAATTTGAAGCCTTCGGATGTTCTCCTTTGCACGATCATACACACCGATTGTTTTTCCATTGAGCGAATTGAGATCAAAGCTTTTAATAGTGTCATCGTCCCTTCTGGCCAGGAGAATCAGTTTGGTGTAGCCGCAGTTGTACTTGGGATAGCCATAATATTCCTCCGCTCCATCTATATAATACTGGCCACCCATCAGGTCGAATTTCCCATCTTCAAAAGCAGCAATGATTTCATTGTTATTCACATCAACATACTCATATTTCCAGCCAGTGTATTTGGCAACTTCATTGAGGATATCCACAACAATACCCGTGCGTTTTCCCTCCGGAGAGGTCATAGTATAACCATCCGACTGGGGAAATGCCACACGGAGCACCTTCTGAGTGTTGGCGCCTTCCGATGCCCGGCAGGAAAAGACCGGGAACAGGAAAAGCAGAGCTGCCAGCAATATTACAGTAAAAGCCGTTCGTTCCGTATAATATTTTATACGGGAATATTTTATTGTCATCTAAATTCTCCTTTGCCAGAAACAGAGCTATCGCATTTTTAAATTATAGCACAGTTTTCTTCCCTTTTCACTATCAAAAACGATCCTGACATTTTTAACGCCAAAAGAGGCCGGCGCATAAAAACGTCAGCCTCTTTTCATGATAAATTACTGGCCTTTAAGAAATATCATCCACATCCCATTTCAAGAACACTTCCACTGTGCAGCTCTTCATATGGAATGTAGTAAACCGCTCTTTCTGTAAACGGGTCTTGCAGACGCGTCGATACCTTTTTTCCATCCAAGTAAAGCTGATTCCCGTTTTGCCGGATACGAAGCGTTAGCCTTTTCTCCCTCACAGAAAACCATACCTTTACGTCCCCCAGTTTGGAACTGCAGCAGGGATCAATGACCAGGCCGTTCAGCTCCGGCTTAATGCCCAGCATCCAATTGTAAACCATCCGCAATGCCATGGAAATGGTCCCTGTGAGGAAGGCCATTCCTCCCCTGTTTTGGAAAAGCGGAATCTTCTGCCAGCAGTTTACCACCGCGTAGGGCGGGGTCATCGCCTGTGATGTGGGGTGCTTCTCCATATCAAAGGGCAGCATATATTTCAAGACCTCAAGCAGCTCCTCTTTCTCACCCACAGCGGCCAGACACCTTCCAAAAAAGCCGTGGGAGCCGTGGTTGTAGGGAGCGGCGTTTTCAAATAATCCCATCAAACCATCACCGGACCCGCTGCGTCCTACTTTTTCCATGGGTGCTCTGCCGATAGGTGGGGAAAACAGCTTGTAACCAGCATCATCCAAAAGCCCCTTTATGACCCGAAGCGTACTTTTCTGCATCTCACAATCCGCCGCACCGGAAAGGATGGCATACGCATTTGCGCAGATATATGGCCTGGACTCTCCATCGGGATCTCTGTCTGAAAAAATCCACTGCCCCGCATCCGTATATACGCCATTGAAAAAGCCTTCCCCGTTGTACGCGTGCTTCCGGATAGCCCTCCCGAAATCCTCCTGTTTTTGATGCCACAGCTCCATGTCATAAAGATCACAGTCCATGTTTTCAGCGATCCTGATTAAAAAAGTGACTGCCATAATCACCTGGCCAGTTACCATCACGCTCTCTCCTTTTCCCTCCAGACCCGCCCGGTTGACCGCGTCCAGCCAGTCTCCGCCACGGATTTTACACAATCCATGTATGCCTATATTTTCCTCCCTCAGATAATAATCAACAGCCGCGACCGCATGCTCCATGATTGGAGCAGGTCTGTCTGAGTCAAGCCACAGACAATTCTCCCGCAGAAGATCAAAATCCCCTGTCACACATAGGTACTCGTACAAAAACTCCACCACAAACGCACCGCCGTCCACAAACTCCCTCAGATCATGCTTCCCCCTTCTCCCTTTTGCAGAAATCTGTCTGGGAAACCAACCGTCTGTCTTTTGGCACTCAAACAGCAGCAAAAGCATATCCCTTGCCCACTTGGGCTGAATGTAAAGTTCCCCCATAAAGTCATTGGCACAGTCTCTGACTCCCCGCATCCCGGTGGGCCACCCTCTGTCCAGGGAAGCTACCCAGTGCATCTGCAGAGGAAGCCATGTATTCACGTAGTGATCCAAAAAGGAGTCAGAAGTGTGTATGCTGCGCATATGAAACAGATTATCGAAAAATGCTTTTCGGTCCTGCAATTCTTTTTCTCTTGTCTCCCTGTCAAACAGATACAGCGGCCTTTTCACCCTTTCCAGACTCTGCAGCCCGCAGCCGGGTTCATTGTCCGGACTGCTAAGCACCTGTTGGAACACAAAGCGGGAACCCGATTGTATTTCAATCCGGTACCTTAAAGCATAGACCGGCGGATATCCATAGATCTGATTTTTATCGGTCTCCTCCCCGTACCTGCCGCAGTCCTCAGGTGTCAGTCTGAGATCCCCGCAGAAGACAGACTCCGGGCGGTAAAAATCCCCTGCCCCCATCCATTTTTCCAGTGATATCTCACATCCCTGCAGATTCTCCCTGCTGCTCCACAGTATAGCGGTGCGGCGGTTCTCTTTAATGGAGGAAGAGTCCAACAGCCTGCTCCAGAAGATTGCCTCCTCCTCCATTCCAAAACCTGTTTTCAGATACCACTCCCCCTTGTCCCAGGGTGCAAGCTGCGCAGGGTTTACATAGGGAGCTAATACGGGCGTAATATTTAGGGCAACCGGACCAGGCCGATTGTTTTCCACCTCAAATTCCATGTGTATGTGAGCTCCCCTGTTTGGTACAAAGAAGCGCGTCCTTATCCTTAACCCTTCATATTCGTAAGTGTAATCTGCTTCGTAAGGTTTAAAGGTGATCTTTAAGTTCTCCGGCGTCTGGCGGGGGGCCCCATGTACTACAGGCCTGAAGAAGTTCGTAAAGGGCTGTCCCTCGTTTATCTCATCCGCCTGCATCCAAATCAGCCATTTAGAAAATTTATCGTCCTTCTCCCTCTTAAACAGCAGAATATCCCCCGGAGGGCGAAGCTGCGCATTTACAGGACCAAACTGATCCAAACGCAGCAGTATGTCCCTGTTTTGAAAAATATATTCCCACGAAGTCTCCATATCCAGGCTGTTTATCTCATAGCCTGCCGGTTCATCCATCAGAAAACGTCCAAAAATCCCGTTAACATTATCCATCCCCTGCACCATCCTATTCTTTGATTTAGCGTAACTGTTCATTGTCCTGACAGCTGCGTCCTAACTATGTTTTACCATAAATAACATTTTAAAAAATACCTCTATATTGCTGTTTTTTATATTTATCCGCTATTACTTTTGTGATATGATAAATGTTATTACAAGACCTGCAGAACATTATTTGGAGGTTATAAGAAAATGTCTGTTTTTTATTCTGATTCACTGGACTTTTTGGACAAGCGCACAAAGAGGATTTTGGCAGAAATGAGGGAATCCTTTGTTCCCCATACGCCCTATCAATACGAGAAAAATATGCTGACTGCCGTGAAAAACGGAGATCTCGCGGAGGCGGAAAAATGCACACGTCTTTTGGATACCACCGGAAAGGGCGGTGTGATGTCCTCTGATCCTCTGCAGCAGGCTCAGATACACCTGATTTCACACATAACACTTATCACAAGGGCGGCTCTGGAAGCCGGCGTCACAGAGGATCTGGCGTACGCCATGAGTGACAGCTATATTCAGATCGCGCAGGGATGCACCTCCCCGAAGCAGTTGATGCAGCTCCGTGACCGGTCTGTGCGGGATTTTACGGGGGCAGTCATGCACCTGAAAAATTCTCCCCCCTGTTCAAAGTCTATAAGAGCTGCCATCAACTATATGCACCGTCATCTCCAGGAAAAAATCACTCTGGATCAACTGGCCCAGGCTTCCGGTCTGAGTTCCGGGCGTTTCTCCCATCTGTTTAAGGAGGAGACAGGCGTCAGTCCTATGACGTACCTGCTTAGGATAAAAATGGAGACTGCTCAGACTATGCTCTCCTTCTCTGACTATACTCTGTCAGAAATCAGCACAATCCTTGGCTTTTCCAGTGAGAGCCACTTTATTCAGGCATTTAAAAGACACTGGGGGATGACCCCGGGAAAATTTAAAAGATGAATATCAAAAGGCATCGCACAGATTGGCATCCTCTGAGTGGTCACTGGATCTAGCTTCACCATTTCCACTATTCAATCATTTGAAAAGCTGTGATTTAATTCTTTACAATACAGTCAGAGCATTTTATAATATTTCGTATAAATTTAAGAGAGGTGTAAAATGCATTTTCAAGAGATACATCACATTGCAATTATCGGAAGTGATTATTATAAATCCAAGCATTTTTATGTGGATTTGCTGGGATTTGAAATAATCAGAGAAAATTACCGGGAAGACCGGGATGATTATAAGATTGATCTGAGATGCGGTGAACAGGAAATTGAGCTGTTTATCATAAAGGGTGCGCCGAAACGTCCCAGCTATCCGGAAGCATTGGGATTGCGGCATCTGGCATTCCTCGTAGAGAATGTGGAAGAGGCAGCGGCAAACTTGAGTATGATAGGTATAGAAACAGAACCCATACGGGTGGATGAATTCACTGGCAAAAGAATGACTTTTTTCCAGGACCCGGATGGACTCCCCTTAGAAATCCACGAATAAGAGCAAGGTATCATTGTGGACGATTTTTTAAACCATTCCGGGAGATGCTCTAACCTTCTCTCCGCTTTGGCCCTGGACCTCCTCAAGAAATATTGTTTTGAACAAAAACACCTCTAAAGCAATGATCCGCTTTAGAGGTGTTCCATATCTATCCGCTTTTTCCTGTCTTATCTTTTGGTTTTTACTTTCTTGCTTGTACCATAAATGCTGCTGTAACTCTTTTTAGATACTTTTCGGTTAGCCTTGACAGCGTAATAGTAAGTCTTTCCCTTTTTGGCTTTTTTGTCTAAGAAATTTCTATTTCCTGCCTTGACTGTTTTCAGTTTCTTCCATTTGTCTTTCTTTCCCGTACCCTTTCGGTATACGGTATAGCTCTGTGCTCCCGTCACCTTCTTCCAGGTGACCTTGTTTTTTCCCTTTCCGGCAGACTTTGCAGTTACTTTCGGTGCCGCAGGCATCGCCCTGCCAACCACAGCTTTTGAGAGTTCACCGTAAACCCTTTTTCCGTCAATGACGCGGTATGCTTTGACTGCATACTGATATTTACGGCCTGTTACCGCCCTTGTGTCCCGGTAACTGCAGCTCTGTAAATCCTTTAGTTCCTTCCAGTTTTCTTTCTGGTATTTCCGGTAAACCACATAGCCGGATGCATCTTTTACAGAGTCCCATTTGACCTGTACCGTCTTATACCCTAAACTTTTTGCCTTTACCTTTGGTGCATTTGCTGTCCATTTCACGTTTGGCTCTGTACCCGGATTGGTATCCGGCTCGGGTTTGGGGTCCGGTTTCGGTTCCGGTTTGGGGTCCGGGTCTGGTTTCGGATCTGGGTTTGGGTTTGGATCTGGGTCCGGGTTCGGCTCTGTATCTTCCTGCCCTTTTTTCTCAGCCCGAATTGTAGCTGCTATAGCGTTTTGCCCTGTAAGACTTACTTTTACCGGTTCAGCAGTATAGCCGTCATTCTCTGCAATTTTAACTGTATAGGTTCCGTATGGAACTTTTTCAAACGTATAGCTGCCGTTCTCCTCTGCCTGTGTTTGAAATACTATCTCTCCTGCCGTATTCAGCAAATACACGGCAACACCTTTCTCAGACATCTCCGCTCGGCTTAAATCAATCTTTCCGCTAATCACATTGGCCTCAAACTCCGCGCTGACAGTAATATCCTCTGTCAGTTTTTCCACATGCAGCGTATTATCCTCTGAAATGACTGCCTCTTGTCCGTTTAACAAAACTTTTCCGCAAGTAAAACCCGGATCTGCTGTAAAAGTAAATATCACACCTTTTCCATCCTCTACGGAACTGCCGTTTGCCACTGTCTCATTATCTGATTTCGCTGTGACGTTTCCACCGGAAGTGCTCTGCATCTGAACAGTGTGTCTGACTACTTCTTCTCCTGCAGATGTTTTTCCCAAGACTCTCAATTCCATAATTACCGTGGCGCCCCACTCATATTTTGTCTTTGTCAATACAACCCGCATAGCAGTTATATTCTGGGCTTTCTTTTTTTCATCCGGTGTCAGGAAATATCGATTGGTCTCAATCACGTTTTCCGCTTTCTCCCATGTCAGTCCGCTCCAGGTGGACAGTTTTTCAAAGTTTTCTCCATCTTTAGAAATCAGGATCTCACATTCTGTTGCACCTCTGAGTGCACCATAGGAAGTATCAAATTCCAAACTCTCGATATCCTTGGGTTCTGTCCAATCATACTGAAGATATCGGACGGATTCTTCCTGCCCTTCTAAAATAGCAAATCCATTTTTGGTTACATCCACATCATCATTATTTGCCATCTCGGGACCGGAATTCGCCGCTGTCTGAGCCGGAGAGCTGGCTGCAGCTTCCAATGCAATGTTTGTGATATCACCAGGGGCTACCTCACCTACATTGACAAACTTTGCATCTGCCCAATCCCCGTGGTCGTAAGAATTTGTATTTCCGCCATCGGTTACTTTAAGCAGCAGCTCCCTGCAATTTTTTATTAAAACATCAATATTTACTTTCGGTCTCTCCATATTGACCAGCCCTGAATCATAAACCTTCACTCCGTCAGCCCATAGTTCAAAGGTTACCTGAGGCGGCTGGTAAGCTGCTCCTGTCTTGTTGTAATCATCTATCGCTTCGTCATCAATACCTGCCGCTGCGGTGAAACGGTAGTTCTTGCCGCCAAGGTATACTGTAATTTCACTCTCTGAGTTAGTCCCTACTCCCTTTTCGTAGGTCTCCCCGGCGATGGTAATTGCATTTCCGCCGATTGACTTATTTCTGGCCGGCTGTGTTTTCCAGCCATCCTTTGCGCTGACCCATTCCATATCTCCCAGATTCAGCTCGTCCTCCGGTTCCGGCAGTACGGTGACCTCTTTTACGAAAGATTTTGTCTGTACTTCCGTCTCCCCTTCATAAATGTAGCTCAAAACAATCTTGACATTACCTTTTGTTTTATCTGCCGGTGCGGTCACTTTCCAGGAATACGTGCTCTGTTCTCCAAATACCAGGCCCTCCTTCTCACCTGTGCTTATTTTTTCCGCCTGGAATCCCTCAGGAACCTCCAGGTCCACACTGATATCCTTCATGGTAGTATTGCCCATATTGTTGACATTTGCACTTACATCGAAAATTTCCCCACAGCTGACCAAATTCTCGGAACTGCAGTTAAATCCTGTCAATTTGTCACTTTCCCCTGCCTGAGCCGCTCTCACACGGAAAACTTTCACTCCATGTCCCGGAATTTCTCCTGAATTTAAAGTATTTGAGACAATATCGGTATGTAAATCGGATGCCCACAGATCCGTTGCTGCATATACACTGGTGGAAGGCAGTTCAGCCCTTGCATCATCCTTTGATGCCTGACTTAAATCATAGTCAGCGCTGACCGTTCCAGTTCCTCTGTTAAAGAAGCACACTGCAATTTCCTGGTTATCCAAAGGTTTTACAAGGATATCTACATTTTTTTCCTGCGAAACACGCTTACACTGCAGTAACGGCCACTCCTGATTCAGTTTAATGAGTTCCTGATTCGTGACAATATCGTAAGCTCCATTGCAGGCCTCCCGGTCAATGCTGCCATCCTCTTTGACAAACTTGCGCACATCATTTCCAAGTATAAGAGGTGCCGAAAGCATACACCACAGGGTAAAGTGGGACTTGTTTTCCTCCTCGCTCAGGGTACCGTTCCCCACTTCCAGCATATCCGGATCATTGTAGGCCCCCGCCTGCTGGTGATTCCACAGCACAGCGGCTTGATCATACTTGCTGACAATGGTATCCCAGTTGGAATTTATGTCTCCTGATATCCGCCAGGAACTTGCAAAATCCTGGGCCCAGGTCCATGGCTGAGTACGTCCGTGTTCGCATACGGAGTAAAAAATCGGCTTTTCTTCCGTGTTATTTTCCTTAGCCACCTGCGCGGTAGCAGTCTTCAGGGCATTTCCCATCTTTGTGTATCTGCGGATAGAATCCTCCTTCTGTCCTTTGATGGGATTATGAATCTTAATGGTGTTGGTTCCTTTTTTCAGATCTACGTACATCTGTTGACGGCCGGTGTTGCTCCAGCCGCTGGTGGGAGCAAAATTTGTTTCATAGGTGACATCACTATTCACCACAACCTCAGCGTACTTACCTTTCGAGTAAGTTTTCCGAAAACCTATGGTCAGCACATAGCGTCCGTCCTCCGGCACCTCAATATGCTCAAAGGTCACAGATCCGCCTCCCTTGTTCAATCCGGTCACATACCAGTCCTGTTTGGATGCATTTCCTTCAAGTTTCGCATCTTCCGCCTCATATTTAACGGTTTCCGGGGTGTTGGCTTTTGCCACTGTAATGTAATCCACCTCCGGTGCATCCGTGATATAGCCGGAGTCCACATCCATATCCACTACATGGCAGTAATCATATTTCAGATATTCTACCCCCCACTCGGCAAAGGTCCTGGCATCTGTCTCCTCATGACCATAGCTGGCTGTTAAATCCTCACAGGTATAATTTCCGCTGGAGCTGTAGAGTCCTACTTTCAGAGGATGTTTGCTCTCCTCCCCTGCCAGACTGTTTAATTCCTTGATAAACGCAGGGCCGCTGGGGAATCCTGTCAGGTCAAACTGCATTCTTCCGTTCTCATCACGCATGGAAGACTGCCAGCAGTCATCCATATTCAAATAAACATAGCCGTATTCATTCAGCCCGGAATCAATCAAGGCATGACCTACTTCTCTGATCTTGTTTTCATCAATATTCTGGCGGAAACAGTTCCAGGATGACCACCCCATCTGCGGCGGGAGAATATTGTCTGCATTCGCAGGTTTTGCCGTTCCCTCTTTTGCCCCGCCTTTCATCTCTCCTTCTGTTATCACATATGGAGATTCCTCCGTCACCTCCTGCACCGCACTGTGCTCTGTCATATGTGCGGACTCTGGCTTGCTCTCTCGTGACGGTTCTGCAGCCATGACCGTACTCTGGCCGCAGGACATGGCAAGTGCCAGAAACAGGCAGCCAAGCCTTTTCATTCTTCTCTTCATTTCCTTCTCCTCCTGAATTCTTTCGATTATTTATCTGAACAGCAGCTGATAAAGCAGGCATCCCTATCCAGGTCCAGATAACTTCTGATCTCGCCTGGCAGCCTTTCTATCAGTACCGGTTCATTCTCGTTCCATATCACTTTTTTTATCTCCTCCAAAAGCCGGACTTTCACCGCATTTAGGTGAAGATAGCAAGGATTGGCATCATCAAAGTAAAAAATGCTTTTTTGTATAACGGCCGTTTTAGACAGCGGTAACGCCTCCGGCTCATAAGCGGCAATCCTGTTCTTCTCATGATTATAAATAATATACATCTCGTTTTTTCTCTGCCTTTTCACAAACAGCCCTCCTACATTATAAACATCAGTACCGCGAAAACCAAAAACAGGATGCCGTAGATCAGTTTGGCCGCCGGAATTTTCTTTCTGGACATCTCTGAGATGGAAAACAGTTTGGCACTGCGGTCCGCTGCTACAGTGATGATGACAAGAGGTATGCACATGCAGACCAGATAAACCAAAAACTTTAGAAATACAGACCATTGAAAGCTGCCCTGCCGCCCCATCACATACAGGATGGATGCCAGATACAACTGTCCGGTGCACAAAAACTCCCCTGCTGACACGACAATACCCGAAACAAATACCAGTCCTGTCAAAAAATGCGTATCCCTGTTCAAAACTTTCTCCAGATACTCCTGGTGAAACCTTTTAAAGCTTCCCGGAAGTTGAAGCCGCATCTTCCCATATTTCTCCTGCTTTGCCTGAATCAAATCCCAGAAACTCAGCAATGCCAGAACGATAAATACCGCCGCCAGCACCATGCGTAAAATCTTTTGGGCCGGACCAATAACCAATTCCCCCACTTCACTGATCACAGAGCCGAACACGGTCCCAAGCAGCAGATACGTTACCAGCTTTGCCATGATAAATGTAAGTCCCAGTTTCAGTATTTTCTCTTTTTTTGCAAGGATTAAGGACAGGAACAACAGAAGCACAGACAAGCCGCAGGGATTTATCCCATTTGCCAGCCCCGTCAAAAGTAAAATGCCCCAGTCCCTCAAAGTGAATTTTTGTTCTCCACTGTCTGTTTCCCGATAGGTTATGTCCTGCCAGCCTCTGGCCTGTCCACTCTCCAAGACCTTTGGCAAGCCATCCCGGATGTCTTCAAAGCCCTGGAGGTACCCATTTTGATAAAAAATGGCTGGTGCTTTCCGGTCCTCTTCAGGCACCTTATACTTTTCATAGAACCAGTTTGCAAGCGGAACATACTCCAGATTTCCGATATTGACATATACAGTTTTTACTCTGGACTCCTCCTGCCCCTCCACATACACAGTCTTGTCTATGCCATCCATATAGCTCTGTACCTTTTCACAATCCCCGCAGGATGGCATATAAAAATAAACAAGAAAGGTACTGGATGGATCAATTCCCTTCATCGATTCCACAACCTTTTGGGGACCTGCCTGTCCCTGTACCGTCTGAATCATCACATCTCTGGAACGTTCCGTGATTTCATCGAGGCCAAAAAGGAAGTTATCTTCGATCTTCAAAAGGGGCGGCTGAGGATAAAAATCCTCTGTCCTTTTTCCCTCTGTCAATTTCATAAATTCCTGGTAAAACTCATCCTTACTCACATCTTTCAGTACAAAGGTGTATGCTTCCTCCCCTATCACATCAGATATGTTTTCCTTAAACTCTTGTTCAAAATGCTCTCCCTCTGTACAACTGTCACAGGAATTATAATAATAGTATTCCACAGTTACTTTTTTCTCTGCCAGAACCTTCTGTCCTGCCGCAAAAAAGCAGAGAAAAAACAGTAACAGGCATAGCGCCTTGCCAAACCGTTCTTTTTGATACGTTCCTCTCATAGCTCTCATCCAACCTTTATTTTCTATGTATAGTATATAAAATCTGTCGGGATATTTATATACAATATTTTTATCAGAACCCTCGATTTTTTTATCACCTGCTATTCTTTCAGGTCTTTTTTCGTAACGGTATAATGAGGAATAAATGCATACTTTCCCTTAAGCTCCGGTACCTCCTTCTCTGGGTCCCTGCCCTGTACGTAGGCACATGCGATCTGGATTATCACTCTTGCCTGTCCGTCGGCATCATTCACCACTGTCCCCTGCATATGTCCCTGTCTGATCTCTTCCTTGGCATCCTTGCCTCCGTCTATACCCACAATCAGCGGTCCTTCCTCCAACATTTCTTTTTCCTTCAATGCTTCAATTACTCCCATTGCCATTTCATCGTTGTTGCTTAAGACTACCTCAATGGAGTCTCCGTATCGATTCAGCCAGAGCAGCATCTGTTCATAGGCAGGGGAACGCATCCAGTTTCCGATTCCCCTTTCCAGCCTCTGCATCTCAATTCCGCTGTCTGTAATGGTTTTTAGAGAATACTCGGTTCGGATCAGGGAATCCTGATGGGATTCTTCTCCCTCCAAAATCACGTACTGCAGTTTTCCATCTCCATTTTTGTCTATTGCTTCCGGAGCGTCCTGGTAGGCATCCACCACCATCTGCCCCTCCATTTTCCCCGCCTCCCTTGCATCTGTACCTACATAGCAGGTCTTCTCCCAAATGAGCAGATCCTTCTCCACTGGTTCTCTGTTAAAGAAAACGATGGGGATATCCGCTTCCTTTGCCTTATCAATAATCGTGGAGGCCACTGTCCGGTCTACCATATTGACACAGATTGCGTCATACTTTCCGCTGATAAAGGTATCCACCTGGGCATTTTGGCTTCCCTGACTATTTTTTGCATCCACAAGATTCAGAATGATTTTTTTCCCAATCTCTTCCCCCACCAGCTTCGCCTGTTTTTCCAGAGCCACTGCCATAGATGAGATGAAGGCATCGTCCCCCCGGTAGATGACCACTCCGATTTTAATGGCTTCCTCTTCCTTTGCGCTGAATCCACGAAAAACCACAGTTCCGATCAGCAGCAATACAACCGGGATCAATGCCATACAAACAATTTTCCACGCTTTTATCCTTTTCATCATATCCTCCTGTCACCACTCCTGCCTATTGCACCAGAGTAAACAGCATTCTCTGGTTTTCCGGAGTATAGATTTCATCCTTATTGATAATCGAAGCCATAACCTCTTTCTCCTGTCCTCTTCCCTGTATCGCCTGCTGTACACTCAAGTACCCCACGCTATAGGAATTGATAACACCTACTGCCTGTATATATCCGTCTTCCATATCCGCAATAATCTGATTGTTTTTTCCAATCCCATATACCAGCACCTCCCTGGGAATTTGATCCCTCCGCTTAAGCCTTCCAAGCAGTTCCAGATTTCTGCTGCCTGCACTTAGGGCCACAGCCGCATGGATATCTCCTTTCTTCAGACGCTCGGTAATCTGTTTCTGCCTCTGCTCTTCATCCCCTGAGAGCACAAGATACTCTATCTCACAGGCCCCTCCAAGCCCTTCCTCAATTCCTTTGCAGGCTTCTTTGTCATCCTGAAAAACAAGGGGTTCTGTCACCAACAGTACCTTTCTGTTCTCCTGGTTTTCTTTCATTATCTCGCAGGCCATATCTTTTCCAAGCTTTTTGTGGTCACAGGTGATTTTGGCAAAATCATCCGAATCTGTAAATCCGGCATTCACCAGTACCACGGGAATCTCCTTACCGCATTTTTTAAGCTTTTCCAGGACTGCTTCCTCATCCACCGGTTCCACCAAAATGGCATCCGTCTTATTTTCAATCTCCTTTTCCAAAAGATCCACCATATCTGAGGCACTTCCCGTGTTATTCAAAAACTGAACCGTAAGCACTGCGCCAAAGTCCTTAGCCCCCTGCTCTATCCCTTGTTTCAGCGAAGTTCTATTGTACTCCTCCGCACCCTCTCTGCTAAAAAAGGAAACCTGGGATACATTTTTCTTTTCCTGTTTGTTTGTCAGGAGAAAAAAAACAAGGATACAAATTAGACTGCTGACCAGCAGGACAATTGTATATATTTTTTTGCTGTTCATCCAAACTCCCCCTGTTCACCCTGATCTATGGAGACCAATGGCAGACAGATGCGCACGATCGTGCCCTCGTCCGGCTCACTCTCCAAAGTAATTCCATAGTCCTCTCCATAATACAGCTTAATCCGTTCCTGTACATTGGAAAATCCGATCCCGGACCCCTTCCTCCTGCTGGATTTCAGCGTACCATTTAAAAGGTTCTCTGTCTGCTCCCGGGTCATCCCCGGTCCATTGTCTTCCACTTCCATGAAGAGCTTCTCATCCCTCTTGTATGCCCGCACACAGATTTCTCCATCCCCGTACATATATTCCATTCCGTGATAAATGGCATTTTCAACAAGCGGCTGTACAATCAGCTTGATCGTTGAGTATCTTGCCACATCCTCATCCATGCAAATCTCAAACTCAAACTTATTTTTGTACCGCATCTTTTGTATAATCAGATAGTTTCTGACATGCTCTATCTCCGCTTCCACCGGAATAATATTTCTCCCCTTGCTCAGACTGATGCGGAACAACTGAGCCAGCGCAGTAATCATAGTCACTGCTCCCTCATATCGTTTGCTATCAATCATGGCAATAATAGAGTCCAGTGCATTATAAAGAAAATGTGGGTTAATCTGAGACTGCAGCACATCCATCTCGCTCTTTCGCTTTCCCTCCTGCTCAGCCACGATATCTCTCATCAATTTCCGCATATTCTCCGCCATAGACTGCAGGGTCTTTCCCAGGTGACGTATTTCATATGTACCATTTACTGAAATGCACCCTTCCATATTGTGTTTTTCCAGCTCCCTCACGGATTTTTCAAGCTGCTTTATGGGATTTGTGACTCTGGAGGACAAAAACAAGTTTACGAGAATTAAAAATACACTGGCGGACAGCGCAATTAGCCAAAAAGAATAGCTGCTGTCTTTATAGAGGTTCGTAATATCCGATTTAGGAGACACACCTACTATTTTCCATCCAGTGTATCCCATGGTTTTCACTGTAACTGCCCGTTCTTCCCCCTCAAACATTTCCATATGGCTTCCATCCGAATACCCGGCTGCCGTGACATTGTTTTCCTTGATAATGTTTCCGTAAATCAGCTGTAGATCCGGGTGATAGATAATCTCCCCGTTCCCGTCCACAATATAGATATATCCGGATTCCCCCAGGTCCACATCCTTGCAGCTTTTTTCAATCCCGGTGAAATTCATATCTACCAAAAGTACTCCCCGCTCAGCCCTGCCGTCGCGGATTAACTCCACAGAACGGCTCAGTGTAATCACCCAATGGTAAATATTATCGGAGTTTACAAACAAATTTTCCACATGCGGGGCTGAAAAATGTACGTTTTCAATTTCCTGCCCTGCCTTGATAAACCATTCTTCTTTTTTAGGGGCAGCCGAGGATTTCATTCTGGAAAACGGCTGTGCTGCAATGATCTCTCCCTCATCCGACAGAATAGACATACTGACCAGATACGTCAGATTTGCATCGTAAATCAGCTTCATTTTATCCCTAATGTCTTTCTGAGCTTGTCCAATGTCACTTCCCTTGATAATGTTATAGTAAACAACATTGGAGATGCTCATCATATTGTGAAGGTACTCATCCAGATTCATATTTACCTGTTCCAGCACGATCCTGTTGTTTTCCATTACCAACTTCTCTGTGGAATCTGTAAATCTTTTGCTGAACCCCAGTGTGACTATAAGCATCACGGTGACGGAGACCAGAGTAAAGGAGATCGACAGGATGAACTGCAGGCTCTTTTTATAGTAGATCTTTTTTATTTTTTCCCAAAGCTTTCTCATCCGCCTCAAATATACTTCCTTTCTATAATACTATACAGTTTTTGTTTGTCTGCTGCGGTATCTGGAGGGGGATAAGCCATATTTTTTCTTAAACACATAACTAAAGTAGTTGGGTTCACCATATCCCACTTTTGCAGCAATCAGGTAGGTCTTGTCCGAAGTCGTCTCCAGGAGATGCACCGCGTGCTTCATGCGAACATCTGTGAGATAGGAAACAAAATTAATTTTCTCCTCTTTTTTAAAGACCGTGGAAAAGTAAGCGGTACTTACATGCAGTTGCTCGCATATTTTCTCTGCCGACAAGTCCGCGTCTCCATAGTGCTCCTCCACCAAAGCTTTCGCTCTGCTGACAATCATCTCTCTGGAGTCCATCTGCTCCTGCCGAATGGCATCTGCAAGCTTCAAGCAAAGCCTGGTAAGCCACTCTTTCATCTGCTCCAGTGAATACATCTGCATCACTTGGCTGATATGGTCCAACTCTTCCCGGCAGATTTCTCCGTAGTCCATGCCCATACCCAGTATAGATGCCAAAATCTGCAGAACATACACCTGATACAATCCAAAAGGCATGCAGGAACCCTCCAGGTCTGTGAAAAGCTGCTGGATCTTGCTCTTTATGACCTCTGTTCTTCCGAGTTTGATTGCTCCCAATAATTGCTGTTCCGTACTCTGGTTTGGCACCACCCGAGCATTGTGATCCGGTTCGATATCATGGATATAGGTCGCGTACTCCCCGTCTTTGCAGAGCAAAGTCCCATACTCCAAAGCGCTGTTTGCTTCCTGGTAAGAGGAATGCACTGCCTCTGCCTTTTGATACATGCCTCCAATCCCGGCGGTTATAATCCTTCCGGTAAATGTCCTGGCATTTTTGCACACCTCATTCACTTCATTCATCAGCATCTTTATCTGAGACTCCCACTCTAATTCTGTGATAACCACAACATGATCCACATAGATAAAGCTGTGTATACCATGAAATCTGCCCAAAACTGCATCCACTGTCTTTTTCAGGGCGATTGGAATCAGATTCTCCGGCGTTTCCTCTTCCTTGCGCTCCTCACAAGTCAAAGAAGGATTCACCCTGAATGTCACCACAGTGCGAACGCTTCCTCCCAGTTCAATCTGGTACTGTCTGGCTTTTTCACTAACCTCATCCTTAGAGATCCTGCCCTCCACCCAGCTTATGTAAAACTGTTCCCGCATGATCGGCAGGCTCTTCACATAATTTTTGCGCAATTTTTCTATATTCTGCTGTTCTTCTACTTCCGCATCCATCTTTTTTCTCAACATATCCAGCGTTTTGGACAGCTGAGAGGCTGATATTGGTTTCAGCATGTAAGCTTCCACATTCAAAGTGATGGCCTTCTGTGCATACTCAAAGTCATCAAAACCTGAGAAGATGATTATTTTCACAGTGGGACGAATTTCCACTGCCTTTTCTACAAACTCCAGGCCGCTTAAAAAGGGCATCCTTATGTCTGTCATAATGACATCCGGCATCTCCTTCTCCAGCTGTTCCAATGCCTCCATTCCGTTTTCCGCATAGGCCACAATTTCAAATCCCAGTGAACTCCAATCCACCCTGTACGCCATACTTTCCCGGATTTCCTCCTCATCATCCGCTAATAATACCCTATACATTCTTTGTTTCTCCTTCTCTCTTTCTCATTTTTACTAATTTTAACATAGTTTGTACATATTTGCCCCATTTTCAGACGCCTTTTTACAGAAAAACACAAATTATTCCCATGAATATGAGTATTGACTTAACACTCTAATTATGATATGAATAGAGGGTAATTGCCGCCGGGTAACGCGTTACCCCATTCCGTTAGGCCTTAGAAGGAATGGGAGTGAGGCGTTTTTTTGTTATCGGATATTTTTTGAGTTCCTATAAAGCGGTCAAAACGATGAAAGAGAGAAATGAACTATGAAGTATACAGCTTGCTTTAAAAATTTTGTAAAATACTCTTCACTGAACGTGCTGGGCATGATCGGGTTGTCCTGTTACATCCTTGCAGACACCTTTTTTGTGTCCAAAGGATTGGGCGCAGAAGGACTGGCTGCCCTGAACCTGGCCATCCCCGTTTACAGCTTTATCCATGGCAGCGGTCTGATGATCGGCATCGGAGGAGGCACAAGGTATTCCATTCTAAAGGGCCAGAATAAAAGAGAGAGTGTAAATCAGATTTTTACAAATGCCGCTGTGTTTACGCTCTGCCTCTCAGCCCTTTTCTTCCTGACTGGTATCCTCTTTTCCGGATCTATCGCACATGCATTCGGAGCCCAAGGTTCTGTTTTTCAGATGAGTAAAACCTATATTCAGGTCATTTTATTGTTTGCTCCTGTTTTTATGATGAACAACCTTCTCCTATGCTTTGTGCGAAATGACGGAGCACCTCAGCTTTCCATGGCTGCTATGATTGGCGGAAGTCTCTCCAATATTGTTTTAGACTATCTCTTTATCTTCCCGCTGGGTATGGGCATCTTTGGCGCGGTATTTGCCACAAGTATGGCGCCCATTATCAGCATGATGATTCTCTCTCCCTATTTTCTGAGAAAAAAGAATCAATTCCGGCTAAACCGGTGCAGGATATCCGCACATTTACTGCTGCATACTATCTCCAGCGGTCTGCCCTCCCTGATTACTGAAGTTTCTTCCGGAATTGTCATAATTGTATTTAACATGATTCTTATGAATCTGGAGGGAAATATCGGCGTGGCAGCTTACGGAGTCATAGCCAACTTATCCCTGGTGGTGATGTCCATATATACAGGGATTGCACAAGGTATCCAGCCCCTTATCAGCGGCAGCTACGGAAAAGGATGTGCCTCCGATGTGCAGGCCCTCCTGCGCTACGCCCTGACCACTGTGCTGGTCTTGTCAGCAGCAATTTATATAGGTGTCTTTTTCGGAGCGGACACGATTGCCGGAGTCTTCAACAGCGGACACGACCCTCTCCTTCAAGGCATTGCCGTAGACGGGTTGAAATGCTACTTTACTGCCTGCGGGTTTGCCGGGATAAACATTATCTTGTCCGTTTACTTTACCTCCACGGACTGCCCGTTGCCCGCTCACGTGATCTCCCTGCTGCGGGGGTTCTTTATCATCATTCCCCTGGCGTTTCTGATGTCTGCCCTTATGGGGATAACCGGCACATGGTTTGCGTTTCCGGTTACCGAGTGCCTGGTCAGCATGGCCGGAGCCCTGCTCTACGTCTATGTAAAGAAAAAAAGAAGCTCAGAAAAAGGCCGCCCAATTTAATGGACGGCCTTAAAATATTTACTCTGTTTTTCCAAAACGTTACATTACTTCTTCCATGGACTCGCTGCCAGCCCCCATGGTCTCTTCCTCCTGCTGTTCTGTCTCTTCATCGTTCGCCTCTGCCTTTGGCTGGGCTTTGCCCGCCACAAATGTCAAGCGTATAACGCCGCGTGCGCCGCCTCCATCTTTGGCTGTTGCTGTGATCATGATCGTTCCCGCCTTCAGCGGTGTCACCACACCGTTTACCACAGTGGCAACAGACGGATCACTGGACTCCCAGTTCAAATTATCTGCGGGCATGGCAGGTTTAACGGTTGTCACCAAAGTCACAGGAGCTCCCAACGGCACGTTTGAAGGAGTGATTCCCTCAGGCGCCGCAAGTGCGACACTGGATGCAGTCATCTTAGCGGTCAGTTTTATCTCCGCGTATTTGCCGCTTCCGTCATTGGCTGTTGCCCGGATTGTGACAGGTCCGTCACCTTTGACAGTCATTGTTGTATAAATGGATGTGCCGCTGGCATAATTGGAAACCGTCATAATGCTCTCATCGCTGGATGACCAGGTCACGCCCAGTCCCGGCTTTGCAGGTTCAAATTCCACCCAGAGCTGTCTGTCCTCGCCTCCAAGATTGGAACGGACGATATTTTCCTTCGCAACTGCTTTTGTGGCCTTCACGGTCATGGAGTACTCCTTAGATTCCCCAACGGTTACAATAACACGCTGGTTATAAGTTAAGCTGTGCTCTCCGTCATCCTGAGCAGTTGCGATAATGTGGAAGGTATCCCCCCTCTTGGCATCCGCCGGGATGGTGAAGCTGGCGATATCTGAGTCTGCTCCGTTGATCTCCAGAGTCTCATTTTCCGCGGAACCGTTGATATCCTTGCCTGCCTCATAGTAATGCCACCAGTTGACGCTTACATAATCCCCGTCTGGATCTGAGGTCTTCGCGTGCAGCTGTACCCGCTCACCGGGCTCGGCCGTGATATCCAGCCCCTCCTCAATGGTAATGTCAGGTCTGTGGTTTGCATTCTCATATTTGTTTTCAATACACCAGTCCGCACGAACTGCAAAATCATGCTGCAGATACTCTGTCCATCTAAGCTGTGCATTTTCTACTCTAGGGCTGGATTTGGCTCCCTCGGTTGTCACATAGTCTCTTGCGCTGGAGTAGTAGTGAGGCAGTGTCACACCGTTGAGGACTTTCTTTGCAGGTATATAGCGTCCGGAATAACCTCCGTAGTTCCATGCCTCCTCATCTCTCAGTCCTGTGTCAAACAGGAAGAAGTAGGTGGGTGAATCACCTTCTGAGATGAAATGGTAGCGCTCGTAAGCAGTTCCTGCCCACCAAGCCGTGCTGTTAAGCATATCCTCATTGGTACCAAACTGGGCTCCCGGCACTTCGCCGTCCAGATAGGTTCCGTCTCCCCAGGTAACATACTGATCAAGCAGCGCTCCATGGCCGTAGTCCAGGTGCTCTCTCATCCACTCTCCGGACAGAACACGCTGCATCTCCGGTGTTCCCTGCCCCCTGGTGCTGTAAGCGAATACGCCAAAGCCGATTGTCACAAGCGTCATGTCAGGATAGGCAATGCCAATGTACCTGTCGTAAGTCTCATCCTGTAACCCACATACATTCAGAACTACCTTTTTACAAATTTTCTTATAAAGTTCCGGCCACTCCGGTGTGTCCTTGTACTCATCCTCGATCTCTTTCAAGGCAACCGCGATGGTATTTGGTCCTCCCCAAGCCTGGATATACAGGGTTCTGGGATCATCATCCAGAATAGCCTCTTTGATCAGGTCAGATCCCTCTGTGGGGCCGGTCATATCTCCCCTGAAGCCAATATTACCGATTTTGGTAATACTTCTCAAATAATTGGGTGTTGCATATCCGGGATCATGTACAACCAAGTTGGAGTAGACCTCTTCATACCCATTCAGCAGGTCATTGAGCCACTCTGTGCCTGGCCATCTGTAGGGTACCTTGCCTGCTTCATAATAGGCATCCTCGCTGCCCTGCCAGTGAATCGAGGAGCTGCTCTGCACAATCCCTGCAAAATCCACCTCATTTGCGTACAGCAGGAACCGGATCAGGGAATCCCTGTCATCCACCTCACCGTCTGTAGTAACAATCGCTCTTGGACGGGGATCTCTCTCCAGGTCCAGGTTTACGTTCAAGTCAAAGGATTCCTTTATATTGCTTCCATCCACGGTTTCCACTGTGATGGTGGTAAATCCCTGAGCCTTTGCTGTGATCAGGCCTGTCTCTGAAACTTCCGCTGCATAGGGATCTGAGGATGTGTATTTCAGCGTCTGTATGGAGGCGTTGGCCGGAGATACGGCTGCATTGATCTGCATGGTCTGACCGGCTGCCAGTGTCGTCTTATCCGCTGCAACGTTCATATCGGACGCAAGTACCGGGTTTACCACTACCTGAAGCTGCGCGGTCTTATTGCTTCCGTCTGCTGTTGTGACTGTAATCACTGCGCTACCTTTCTTTACCGCTGTGATCAGTCCAGTGCCGGATACGGTTGCCACGCCTGCATTGGAAGTGGCGTAGGTAACCGCCTTGTGGGTGGTATCCGCTGGCAATACGGTTGCCGAAATCTGGGAGGTCTGTCCCTCTTTCAGTCCTACTGCTGCCTGCCCAAGTGTTACGGACTTGGCCAATACGATTTTTTCCTTAACGGTTATTTTACAAGTACTCTTTGCCTTTTTACCTGTCATTGTAGCCGTAATCACAGCAGTACCTGCCCTGAGCGCCTTGATCTTCCCCTGGGAAGAAACCGTGGCTACCTTCTTATTGCTGGATTTCCACTTCAGCAGGGATTTCGTTCCCTTTGGACTAAATTTTGCTTTGAGCGTCTTGGAATCCCCTGCTGTCATGGCAGCCTTAGACGGCAGTTTTACTTTAGAAGCCGCTTTTGCCACTTTGACCTTGCGGGTTACTTTTGTTCCCTTAACCGCAGCAGTTATCTTCGCCGTGCCGGCCTTTTTTCCTGTTACAACGCCTTTCTGGCTCACTGCCGCCACATTTTTGTTGCTGGTGGTCCAGACTACTTTTCCGGATTTCTTCTCTGCCTGGAAAGTCAGTTTCTCCCCCACAGCAATCGTCTGTGTCTTGCTGGGTGTCACTTTCAATTTTGCAGCTGCCGCCTCAGCAGTGCTTCCCGCGCCCAGTCCCGGCAATCCGCACACTGCCATGCAGAATACCAGCAGCAGTGCAATCCATCGTTTACCTGTCTTCATTGTTTGTTTTGCCTTCATTTCTTGCCCTCCCATTTAAAATTTTTGTAATGCTAAAGATGTTATCCCAATACCTTCTCTCGCCCCCTTTTGCTAAAAATTTACATACTTTTATGTAAATATTTTATCTACATACACATATTAACAAAAGCTCTGCCGGAAAAATATAATCTTTCTGATAGAAAGTAAAATGATTCCGATAAGAATGCACTGCGCGTCGGATTCCTGCACAGCCAAAAACAGCACTTCCGCAATATCACGGAAATGCTGCTCTCCAATTTCATTTACATTTATTTACGCTTTTTCCACTCTTCGTATTGCTGCCGTTTCTTTTCAATCACCTCATCCATTCCATTGTCCTTCATCTCTTTTTGCATGGCCTTCAAGCCCTCCCTGGGATTGACCAAGCCGTTTTCCAAGACCTGTTTATACCGGTTGTATATCTCCGTCAACACAGCGTACTCTGTAGACACCTTACTCACGTCAAAGTTAAACCCCAGGTCACAGCAGTGGATCGCATTCTCATTGAACTCTCTCATGTCCTGCCAGAGTGTCAGCGGATTTCCCTCCCAGACGTGTGTGATGAACTGGTTGGGCATTTTCCATGCATTGTTGACAAAGGGATTCCCTCTCTCCACATCCGCGTAAGTGATGTGTCCATCCTCTGTCTTTACATAGTGGACCCCCTCCACCCCATAGCACAGTAGGTTCATAATGTCCGCATCTGTGTAGAACAGGTTTAAAAGCTTCATGGACTTTTCCGCGGACACTGTGTTTTGTGTGATTGCCCACTGAAAGGCAGAAATGGAGTTATAGCTGATGGCATCCTCCCCCAGCTGTACGCACACCATTTCCCTGCCGCTCCCAATCTCCTCCTGGGCAATGAGTCCGGGTCTGCCCTTGGTGGTGTAAGCGAACAATTCCCCGTTTCGCACCCTGGTGAAGAGATCCTCTGTCTGCCCTAAGATATCCTGGTCCAGATATCCTCTCATATACCATCTGCGAACCATCAGAAGGGCATCCAGGTATTCCTGGGTTTCATACAGATTCACCAGCTCATCGTCTCTCCCGTAATCCATATGGGCGCCCACCCGCAGTCCCCCTCCTAGTGTAAAGTAAAGATGTGCCAACATGGTTCCGGCCCCTGAAGCCAGGACCGTCATGCCGGGTTCCCCCTTTTTGACGGTGTCAAAGACTTTCTCTAAATCCTCTATACTGCGGATCTCATCCGGATCAATCCTGTATTTATCCAATATATCTTTGCGCAGCATATAGGCGTTGCTCCCTGCCGCATAGTCCCGATTATTCGGCACTCCGTAAAGCTGTCCATTGATCCTGCATGCGTCGATGGCGGATCTGCCCAACTGCTCGATGATACCCTGTCCATACTTGTTTAAGAGCCCATCGATTGCAACCAGCTTGCTGTTCATATAGTTTTCCAGGAACATGTTGCTTGAGGCCAGCGCAATATCCAGCTGTTCATTTCCAGCCAACATCAAATTCACCCTGTTATTGTAGTCAGAGGGCGCCACCAGCTCCACCTGAATCCCCAGCTTTCGTTCTGTTATCTCATTTAACTGCTCCAGCATCAGCTCTCTATCCTCCTCCGGAATCCCGGAGGCAGAGACAGCCACCACCAGACGGTCGTACTCAGGCTTTGCTTTTGCAGGCCCCGTTCTCTGTTCCAGGGGTAGTTTTGCCAGGGCTGCCATACAGAGCAGTCCTGTGACCAGGCACAGAATCTCTGCTGTCTTCTTTTTGTTTTGTAGTTTTAACTGGAATGGAATCTTCATCTTTTCCTCCCCGTTTCTGTCACGGTAAAATGTGGTACCCATTGCTGGTACCCCGTATTTTATGGCGCAGCTAGTGCGCCTCGTAAGGGTCACCATCCTGGTATCCCGTATTTTATGGCGCAGCTAGTGCGCCTCGTAAGGGATACAGATATGCACGGCCGCTCCGTGGGGCTTTCGGTTTTCAAACACAACCGAAGCTTTGGCCCCGTACAAGATCTCCAGTCTCTGTGCCACATTGTAAATCCCCACATGGGTGCCGGTTTCACTCTCCACCGGTCTGCCCTGTCCCAACCGGGACAGCACCTGGCTGTCGAAGCCCTCACCGGAGTCCAGAATACTGATCTCGATCTGGTCCCCCTCCTCTGAACGGATACGGGAAATCTTAACCTCCACCCGCAGGCTCTCCCCCGCCGCCATCTGGTGCTTCACCGAATTCTCCACAAAGGTCTGAATCAGCATGGTGGGTACCATCACATTCCCAAGCTCCGGGGCCGTTTCCACTGAGATGGTCAGCCTCTCCCTGTAGCGGAGCCTCTGTAACTCATAGTAGGTCTGCACATGCTCCAGCTCCTGCTGCAGAAGAATAGTGGTATGGGAGTTTAAAGAACAGCGGGTGTACTGTCCCAGCACTACCGCCGCCCTCTGAGCATCTTCCTTCCGGTCCAGCACCACTAGATTGCGGATCAGACTTAAACAGTTATTCAGAAAGTGGGGATTGGTCTGCAGCTGCAGATACTGAAGCTCCGCTCTGTTTTTTCGAAGCTCCTCCTCCATCAAAAGCCGGTCCAGAGGATGCAGGAGCAGACCGCGTGCAAGCCCCATCACAGCCGCAAACACCATCCCCCCCATGGCCCCCACCAGAAGGGTCTGGACAAGCACATGGCCCACAAGCATACGGATATTCGTATTCTCTGTGAGTACATTGAGGGACAGTCCTCTCTCTTCTGACCGAATGCTGATGTTCTCATACCGCTTTTGGTCCACCCTCGCCGTTGTCCCATCCGGGCTAATGCTCACCGTCTGTTCCCCGGGGTTTAACACCATCCCTCCAGGGGCACATAGGAAGAAGTACTCCATATTATTCTCTATGACATCCTGAAGACCTCTGATCAGATTCTGGGGCTTAATCCATGCGCAAAAATAGATATTCTGCACTAAAATCATCCGAAACAGATAGTACTGTCCCCCTATTTCCACATGAAACCAGGTATCCCCCGAATTCTCCCCCTCAAAGGTCTTTACAATCTTCTCCGACTGGGCTTTGATTCCGGAATGCTCTGTGTTTGATATCATAGTTCCCTTAACCCCTATGTAGGCATTCCGGTACCGGTCATACATAAAAAGGCCATCCAGCATCTTATACTTTTTGATCTCCGCCGAAAATGCCGTCTTTTTATCCACCATGGCTAAATAGCGGTCAAGATCATTTCTCGGCTGACGGATCTTTCGGAATGCCTCATCCGTCAGGCTCTGGGTAATCAGCAGTTCTTCGATCCCTTCCATGGATTCTTCAATAATCTGCATATAGACCTCCAGCGTCTGCTCCACGGACTGCCTCACCTGTCTCTGGTTTAAACGCAGGATATACCAGTTGTAGCCTGCGGACACCAGAATGGTCAGCACCAAAATCCCGGCAATAATCCACATCAGTCTCTTCTTTAGTGTCTGAACCTGATTCATCTCTCATCCCTCATATGCTTCCGGTACTCCTTGGGCGTCTCACCTGTCTCCCGCTTAAAATGCTTGGCAAAATAGGCGGTGTTGGAGTACCCCACCGCTGCCGCAATATAAGAAATCGTTTGATTCGTATTCATCAGAAGCTGTTTTGCCCTCTTCACCCGCACCTTAATAATGTAGTTGGAGAAAGGTATCCCTGCCTGTTCCCGGAAGATCCTGGACAGATAGTCCGGATGGATAAAATACTTTTCCGCCAACTTTGCCCTGGTTATCTCCTGACCGCAGTTTTCTTTCACATAGAGCTTTATCCGGCGCACCACCTCCGGTGCGCTTAAGTCTCCCTCTTCCTCCATGCCTCCCGGCACCCGCTTCACCGCCCGTTCCAGGGCCTCACGCAGCCGCCCGGCATCCACAGGTTTCAGCAGATAATCCACCACATCCAGGCGGATCGCCGCAGCCGCATAGGTAAAGTCCGCGTGGCCGGTTAAAAAGATCACAACAGTTTCGGGCTTATTCTCCTGAATCCATTTAGCCAGATCGTGTCCGCTGCCTCTGGGCATCTCAATGTCACTTAACACTATGGATATGTAATTCTGTTTCAGCACCTCAATGGCCTGTCTGGCGCTGTAAGCCGTGTACACATTGGAAATCCTGACCTGATCCCAGTCGATCAGTTTCTGTATAACCTCGGCCTCCATTTCCTCGTCGTCTACGATAAGAAGATTCATGATCTCCACCCCCTGGCTAAATTATCGGCTATATTGCAGTGGAAATCAAGTGTTTTGTCAGGATATCTCACTGCTTCTGATACTGCTTCGGTGTGTGACCTGTAATTTTTTTAAAGATAGAGGAAAAATATTTATAATTTGAAAATCCCACCTTTTCCGCTATCTCATAGATCTTCATGGTGCTGTTTTCCATCAATTGGACCGCCTTCTCTATCCTCAGCTTATTGAGCCAATCTACAAAATTGATCCCCGTCTCCTCCTTAAACAGCCTGCTGAGATAATTTGGGGATACACCCGCCACCTCCGCAAGCTCCGACAGAGAAATATCCCTTTGATAGTGCTCCTTCATATACTTCATGGCATGTACCACCTGCACACTATACCTGCTGGTTTTACCCTTCTCCATCCCATAGCGCAGGCGTTCTGCCAGCTTTTCCATCCACTCCTGTACCTCCTCAAGAGTTTCCAGCCTCTGGATCTGGGCATAGGCATTAAACCCCCTCCCAAGGCTTCCATAGATATCCACCCCCTCCTCTACAGCACATTGGATCAGTATATTCGCAAATCTGCAGCAGTCATCTTTCACCTTGTATTCCTTTGGCCTGCTTCTGCGAAAATGCTTAAACACCTTATCCAAAGCCTCTTTCATCCCCAACTCATCCATCTCTTTCAGTGCAAATACTGCCTCTTTCTCCTCTTTTGATGGATACGGCATATCACCCCAGACTTCTCTGACCATTTCGGAAAAGAACTGTACCGAGAAAGGCCCTGTATAGAATTTATGGTCCAGAGCCTCACAGGCCTCCCGAAAGGATATCCCCAGATCCGTCAGCTCCTGATAAATATTTCCCACGCCCACAGAGACCTCTATCTTCAGATATTCCCAGATCTTCTTCTGAATTTCCTTTAAGATGTCTGTCATGGAAAAGCGCTCCAGGTATTCCATGCACAGGATGCCTGCAAAATCCATGTTCTCATAGAACGTGAGAATCCCCTTGCCCACCTTTTCTGCCAGAACTTCCTCGCCGATGTTGCAGATGGCAAAACGGTACAAATCCCTGTTAAAATCCCCGTTTTTATCCGTCCACTGATACTCCTGATCCATTCTCATCAGAAAAACCGCATACCGTTTTCCCCGAATATCAATCTTTCTTTTCTCAGCCTCCTCCAGAATCTCTTTTTTTGTCTTCCACTGGCCATCCAGAATCTGACGCACAAATTTACTGCGAATGGTCATCATATTTTGTTTTAGGAGATGCTCTGAGTCTTTTTTGGAGCGTTCTTCCTCTATCTCATTCTGAAGCTTCTCTACTGCCGTCACCAGTTCATCCTCATTGACCGGCTTTAGAAGATATTCGCTGACCCCCAGCACAATGGCGCGCTTGGCATAGGCAAAGTCCTCATATCCGCTTAGTATAATCACCTTTGTCTTGGGCAGAACCTCACTGAGTCTGCCCGCCAGCTCAAGTCCATCCATCTGGGGCATGCGGATGTCCGTAATGACAATATCCGGTCTGCACTCCAAACACTTTGTCAGGGCTTCCTCACCATTTGGCGCTTCCCCTGCAATCACTACCCCATATCTCTCCCAGTCTACACTGAGTGATATTCCTTTTCTCACAATGGACTCGTCGTCCACTAACACTACTTTCGTCATACTATTTCCACCTCCACTGGCTGCTTCACGGTCACAGTTGTCCCCATTTCCGGACAGCTTTTAAACCGCAGCCCATATTCTTCTCCAAAATGCAGGCGTATTCTGTCATTTACATTCCGTATGGCAAAACCGCTGCCGCCCTCCCTGCTCTCTCCCAGCAGCGCGTTCAACTCCTCCTCCTCTGCTCCAGCCCCGTTGTCTGAAACTTTAAAATACAGAAATTTCCCATCCTTGAAGATGCGTATCCGAATGGTTCCCTCTGCCCCCTTTTTTTCTATCCCATGGTAAATGGCATTTTCCACCAGAGGCTGCAGGGTAAGCTTTACGGTAAGACAGCCCAGTGTGTCCTCATCCACCTCCAGCTCAAACCGGATATTTTCCTCATACCTCTTTTTCTGAATTACAATATAATGCCTGAGATATTCCACCTCCTTTTCCACTGTCGTGATCTCTTTGCCGCTGTTCAGGCTGAGGCGAAAGAGCTTGGAGAGACTGTCCACCAGCAGAGCGCTCTCCTTTGCATGTTCAATTTTGCACATCCAGTATATGGTGTTCAGGGTATTGTACAGAAAGTGGGGGTTGATCTGTTCATGGAGTACCCTCAGTTCCGCTTCTTTTTGCTTTAGCCGCCCTGCGTAAACCTCATTGATCAGCTCATTTAGCTTTCTGCTCATTTTGTTAAAGCTTTGACAGACCAGGGCCACCTCATCATTCCCCTGCTCCGGAAGAATGGTCTGGAAATTCTCATGCTCCAGATTTTTCATAGATTTTCCAAGTTCCTTTAAGGGCTTTAAGACTTTTGTGGTAAAGAAAACAATTGCAAGCAGGCAGCATACGATACTAATCAGGATGACAACAATCATAACCTGGCGGATTGCTCTGCTGTCCCTGGTCAGCTCTTTGAGAGGGATGATATTTACAAGCTCCCATCCCGGCTGCTGAAGGGGTACTGTAGTGCACATGCTTTTCTCCCCCCTGATCTCCCTGACTGCATACCCCGACATTTCCCTGGAGCCATGTATATCCTCCTCCAGCTTTTTTCCAATCTGCGCCTGATCCAATGCTGAAAGAATATTCTTCTGCGCATCAATAATAAAAATTTCGCTTCCCTGACTCAACAGGTTGGCTCCATAAATGTTGGAGATATCCTTTTCCAATATATTGATCTTAATAATTGCCAGATCCCTGGCAAGATCCTTGGGATGTTTAAGTACCCGCAGAAGGGAAAATACCTTCTGTACCGTACCGTCATAGTCTGTGATCTCATCCTGAATTATGACATACTTTCCCTGCAGCCTGACCAGTTCCTGCTCCACATCCTTGTCAATCTCATTTTGGGCACTCATGGTATCAAACTCAAGGCCATTGTAGGCTTTGATGTACACAGAATACACATTTTCTTTAAAGACAATATAGTGGTTGATCCTCTGCTGTGCGGTCAGAGTCTCATAAACCGGATTCTGCCCGTTGCTTTTCATCATCAGACACTCCATAAAGTCATCGTCCCGCCACATCTCCATGGCTAGGGCATCCATGGATTTAAAAACCTCATCAATATTGTCGGCTGTCTGTTCCACTGTGTTCAAGTTTGACTTCATGGTCTGTTCTTCCACTATCTTGATGGACTGGCGGTAAGATATGGTTCCCACAACCGCAATAGGGATCACTGCAAGCGCCAGTATTAAAAGTGTCATTTTATATTGCAGGCTAAATATCTTCTTTTTCAAGTCTTTTCCCCTTTTCTCTAACGCCCAAAAACGATACGGCGGCAGCCTAACGGCTGCCGTGTATCGTTTTGACCTCTTACTTAGCCTTTATCTGCAGGCTTTTGCTGTATACCCCATAGATTTTTTTCTGCTTGCCAGTGTACTTAAAGGCTCTCACTTTATAAGTGTACTTTCTGTTTTTCTTGACCTTTTTATCCGTAAATCTGGTTTGTTTTGCACTCAGAGAGGCAACCCGTTTCCACTTTCCTTTGCCGTCCCTGCGCATTACCACGTATCTGTTTACACCGGATAACTTCTTCCAGTTCACAGTGGTCTTTTTCTTACCTGCCTTTGCCTTAATAATAGGTGCTGCAGGTACTGCTTTCTTTGATACGCTCTTATACTTGCTGTATACCTTCTTTCCGTTGATTATCCGGTATGCCTTAACTGCAAAGGAATACTTTTTGCTCAGAACCGTCTTTTTATATGTATAGCTTGTAGTCTTTGGGTTCTTCATTTCTTTTACAGTTTTCCACTTGTTTCCGGATTTTATCATCACTACATAACCGTCTGCATCCTCCACGCGTTTCCAGGTAAGCTTAATGCTCTTGGTTCCTGTGTTTACTGCAGTCATCTTAACTACGGTCTTTTCCATCTCCTCCTTTGCCTGGATGGAGGGATCTGGCTGAGGATCTGGTTTCGGTTCCGGCTTTGGTTCCGGTTCAGGTTCCGGCTTTTCTTTCTCTGTGGTTCCTTTGCCAGTCAGCGCTTCGCTGCGGTTTCCTGCCTCATCCACTGCTATGACTGTGAAGGTGTATTCTGTACCCGGTTCCAATCCTGTTACCGTATAGCTTCTCTCATCTGCTTCCCGGGTAGTCAGCAGTGTCTCACCCAAATATACCTCATAGACTTTGACTGCCGTATCATCTTC
This sequence comes from Ruminococcus sp. 8Y-12, assembly GCF_058119865.1. Lineage (NCBI taxonomy): Bacteria > Bacillati > Bacillota > Clostridia > Eubacteriales > Oscillospiraceae > Ruminococcus > Ruminococcus sp. 8Y-12. Next base: position 4,551,419 of record NZ_CM176623.1, read on the forward strand.
TGCCTCAGGCCACTGGATTGTGAGACTTGCAGTGACAGCTTCCCCTATGGTTATGCTGCCTTCCTCCGGCCATGTGGGAGCAGTCACATCAGCCGCTTCCTCAACCTCTATCACTACGGTTATCTCCCCGCTGTCTGTTCCGTCACTTACCTTAAAGATTATCTCAAAGCTGCCTGCCTCCTGGGGTGTCCAGGTGAACTTGCCGCTCTCGGCCTCTACTGCTGCCCCTTCCGGTGCTTCCCCTGTGATCTCATAAGTGAGTACATCCCCATCCTCATCGGCAGCTTCCAGTGTAAAGCTCACAGGTTCTCCCACTACTGCTTTCTGATCTTCCATCTCAGCAAATACCGGGGCGTGATTCAACTGTGGATTCTGATCTTTAGAAAGACGGCCGTATACTTCAAACTCCCAGATAGAGAATCCCCACTGGCCTGATTTTTCCACACCCTGCATCTTCACATACCTGGCTGTGGTGTCTACCGGAATCTCGTTGACTCCGCCCTCATTGTTCTCCTCTACATACACATCTGTCCAGCGCTTGCCGTCCATGGATGTCTGCAGTTTGTAGCCTTTTGCATAGGAATCTTCCCAGTGAATCTTCACACCAGACAGATCATAGTAAGCTTCCAGGTCCACCATCAGCCAGTTGTCAGCATCCTCGTGTGCTCCCCAGCGGGTCCCCAGATCTCCATCCACGGCCTTGTCCGCAGTCTGTTCTGCATTGGACTCTGTTGAAGCGGATGCTGTCTTGTTCAGTGCCACATTCTCAGGCGGAGGCAGCTCTCTTCCGTAAACCTCAAACTCCCAGATAGAGAATCCCCACTCGCCTGACCTCTTAATTCCCTGCATCTTCACATAACGTGCTTCTACCGGGTCCTCTAACCGAATGGTCTCAATTCCTCCCGGGCTGTCGTGTGTCTCATAGATATCCGCCCAGTTCTCCCCATCGTCAGATACCTGTATCTTGTACTCCTTTGCATAGGAATCCTCCCAGTTGAGTACTACGGACTCAATAATATAGGTATCCTCCAGGTCAACAGCAATCCAGTTGTCATCATCCTGATGTCCGCTCCAGCGTGATCCTGTGCTTCCGTCAAATGCCTTCTCCGGTGTCTGTTGGTCATTGGAAGAATTCTTTGCCGTGGCGGGCTTATTCAGAGCCAGGTTTGCAGGAGGCGGTGTCAGCGTTCCGTAAACCTCAAATTCCCAGATAGAGAATCCCCACTCGCCTGATTTTTCCACGCCCTGCATCTTCACGTAGCGTCCGGTTGCCTTAAGCGGGATGACATTGAGCCCTCCCTCATTGTTATCATTTGTGAAGACGTCTGTCCAGTGCTCTGCATCCTCGGACACCTGAATCTTATATTTCCTGGCGTAGGAGTCTTCCCAGTGAAGCTTCACGTTTGTGATGTCATAGGACTCTCCCAGGTCCACATAAATCCAGTTGTCTGCCGCCTCGCCGGCTCCCCAGCGTGTTCCCAGATTTCCGTCCACAGCCTGAGCTGCTGTCTGCTGGTCATTGGACTGGCTGGAGGCAACAGCTGTTTTCTTCAGCGCCAGGTTTCGCTCCCCATCCTCTGCCAGACGGATTTTCAGCTCTGTGGCTGTATTGGCTTTTAAGTTAATTTTCCTTGCAATGTCTCCCAGATCTGAGTTCTCAATGTCTGCATCTGATTCGATACTGCTGATTCCGTCTCTCAAAATAAAGTTAATAGTCTGATCCACATCGGATGTGAGCTTACATACCACACTTCCTTCCTCCAGATCCCAGTCCAGCTGATCCAGGGTAACCTGACATTTCGCTTTCAGTCCGGATATAGAGCCTTTGCTCAAATCCGAGGGGATAGCCGGAAGAATTTCCAGTGTATCCTCCGTGGATGACATACACATCTCCATCATTATTCCGGGAACCGTGTTAGCAACGTCTGTACAGAACACGCCCTGATTGTTGTAGTGTGCGGTTGTGAGGCTGTCAAAATAGAAGCCGTCTTTTAGGAATCGCAGCAGCTTGCTGTTGGCTGACTCCCCATTATTCAGGTTTGCAGCAATCATCGCCGAATGAAGGAGGCCATGTCCGGCGTTTTCGTAGGAGTTTCCGTCCTTCTTCTGAAGTGCGATCTGAGCCGCTTCATACAGTTTTGGTGTATCCTCAGCGTTGATACTCCGGTAGGGCCATACGCCGATCATATGGCTGGAGTGGCGGTGTCCATAGTTGTCGCTGTCCTTCAGGCTTGGCCAGGACCATTCGGATAAAGCCCCGTCTTTGTTGATCAGATATGGTGGCAGGTCATTCAGAATCTGCTGCCATCTGGCCAAATGCGCCTCATCACTCTCCTCAATACCCAAAATTTCACAGGTCTTAAGTAGCGTCTTGAGAATAAATTCCGCTCCCGTGATATCAAAAGTGGAATTGTTTGTCAGAGAAAGTCCTAAACCTTTGGGCTGGCTCTCCGGCGAGATTGATCCTGCAAAGATGTATTTTCCGTTTTCATCCTTTTCTGTCAGGAAATCCTCATAAAAGTAACCCATCTCCTGCAAATACGGATACAACCTGTCTCTGAGGAAATCTTTGTTCCTGGTGATCTCGTAGTACTCCCAGAACGGATACAGCAGCCACGCCTCTCCGCCTGTCACATACTGATATGGGTAGGCAAAGTTAAGCGCTGATATGATTCCGGAGGTCGCCCCAGGTGAGTTTCCGCCGCTTAGGAATCCCCTGCATTTCAACAGCTTCCGGGCATTGGTGCGGAAATCATCCTTCCACGCATCCATCAGGTGGAAGTAGCCTTCCATAGCTTCCGGCATATTTCCCACATTTCCGCTGGAGATCTGAAGGTTTAAGTTGGCATCCAGATGGTAGTAACCGCTCCAGCCTACATTTGTATCTCCAGTCCACAGACCCAGCAGATCCGGAGGCGCCACATCGCTGCTGGAGGACAGGTAATGGTATCTGCCTGCCGCAAAGATCTTCTCGTACAGGGCCAGAACCGGTGTGCTCTGTTTTTTCTGTTTTGCCAGCAATTCCTCATTTGTCATAAGGCGCTCATCTTCCGGAGCGTTTAGGCTCATACTCACGCGGTCGTAAATCTCTTTGTGTGTCTTTAGCTGGCCCTCCATTAAGCTATCATAACTCTCAGGCAATTTTTCCAAAGCTGTCTGAAGTTCTTTTTTATTCCATCCTTCCACACAGTCTGTGTAATACTTCTCATTCTTGGTCAAAAGCAGCACATAGGACGCTCCCTCAATCTGCATTCTTCCGTCTGCCTGCAGAGTCTTGGTTCCATCCGTGATCACTCTGGTAACGCCTTCGTATCCGGCACCGCCGGCATTGACGTAGGTTGCACGGATATTTAAAAATTCCTCTGTGGAGGCATCCTCAAATTTCATTCCACTTGGGAAATTCATACCCGGGTCCGTTGTCAGCTGTACGCTGCAGTCAAAGGTATCCGCCTGGGTGGGGTTTGTCATGTACTCTACTGCCACATTGTCTTTTCTGGATACAAAGGCAGTGCGCTTCCAGGTTCCTCTGTCATCCGTCCAGTTGACTGAAATCTCTCCTGTGGAATAGTCGGCAACTCTGGAGTAATTCTCCACTTCTCCGGACTCTCCCAGCACATTGAGCACCATTTTATAACCAGGATGTTTGTTGCCTTCACCTCCGTCTTTCCAGCCGTGTGCTTCATTTGCCAGCTCATTGGCGAGACGCCAGTCTTCATTCACCAGATACTGCTTGATCTGATCCAGTGTCTCCTGACTTACGTCATTGATCTGCCTGTTCGGCTTGTCTGTGGTGGCTGCCATAAAGAACTTCCGGTCATTGACGATCACCGTCTCTTCCAGAGGATTTCCGAATACCATCAAACCAATTTTACCGTCGCCTGCCACAAAAGCATTGGACCAGTCACTGTACGTTTTCGGATAGGTCTTTGATATTCCTATGTTTGCTCCATAGTTTGCGGTCAGGGTCTTAGCCTTTACTGCGGGGCCGTCTTCCAGATCCGTCATATTTCCCCAGATATCCTCCGCCTGAATGGTAAAGGTATAGCTGGCTGCCTCTTTCAACCCTGTTATCACCGTCTCGGTAATGTTCCCTGCCACTTTTTTACAGAGCTGTCCATTTACGTAAATCTGATAATAGGCAATCTCACTCTCATCCTGTGCCGCTGTCCATCCCAGGCGCAGGGAGGTATCTGCCACATCGGATACGTTACACACAGCATTTGTCCAGACAGGGGCTGACGCATCTGCTGTCAGAGCGTCTTCCACTGATATTATAACGGTTCTGGCTGCACTGGTCTCTCCGTTATCCGCCAAAAAGCTCACAGCATAGCTGCCGCTCTGGGCACTGTCCGGTGTCCAGGTGAAGGTGCCTGTGCCGCCGTCCAGTTTCGCTCCTCTTGGAAGCGCACCCAGGGCCCGGTAGCTTACCTCTTTTCCATTGGGATCGTCTGCCTTTAACTGAAAGGAAAGCTTCTCCCCCTCTTTAACCTGCTGATCCCCCACTGCCTGAAATACCGGAGCCTTTTTGCTGTTTACGTTCTTCTCGCCATATACCTGGAACTCCCATATGGAGAACCCGTACTGGGTTGCTCTCTCTGTAAAGTTAATGCGGATAAATCTGGCTTTTTCTTTAAATTCCAGTAAATCTGTACCGCCATCTCCGTTTTCAGTGGAATACACTTCTGTCCAAGTATCCTTGCCATCATCGGAAACCTGAATGTTGTAGGCCTTTGCATAAGCGGATTCCCAGATAATTTTCACCTGGCGGATTTCTGTTGCCTCACCCAGGTCCACCTGGAACCACTCACGGTCTGTCTGTGCAGATTCATAGCGGGAACCGGTACTGCCGTCCACCGCTTTATCGGCTGTGTTGGTGCCGGTCTCGCTGGATGCGGTAACTTTTTTGCCGAGTGCCAGGTTCACATCCTCCACCTGAGTGGATGGCGGCGCTGTGATCTCTTCCCTGGGCCATACGTTATATGTATTTTTGCCCTCCTTCAGATCCGCAAAGGGTCCTGCAATCATGGCCTCCCCGTCAAAGGAAGTGCCGAAATAATCTCTGTCTACAATGTCCCTGATTCCCTCTCCTGCCGGCTGAATAATGCCTGATAGCGCAGGGTTTACCATCACCTGCTCCCCTGTGGGCTCCTTATCCAGCGTAAAAGAAATGGAAACAGCATCTGTGGTAGCTTTGTAGGTAAAATCACTTCCGGCATTGGAACAATTTCCAATCATCACATTGTTTTCACCCTTGGGCTGTTTAATGGGTTTCTGGAAGGAGATATTGTTAAACCACTGGAAATACTGCGGCTTGGAATACACTTCCCTGTCATTCATGGTATGGGGCTCAAACACCATACAATTTCTGCCTTCCCCGTCATAAGCCATGGTCTCGTTAAAGAACAAATTGTTCGCAAAAATAATACCTGCCCCGTCTAAGGAACGGAATTGATTGTTGTCAATGAAAATGTTGTTGTCCACCAGGATCGGTCCCACTACAGCCTCACCATAGTAACCCCAGTTATTGTTCACCAGCACATTCTGGGTGACGCGGATTCCCTGGTTTCCCCAGTCCGTCCAGATTCCGGCGGAACCCCCGCCCACGGTATTTCTCACATAGTTGCCTTTGACCAGTCCATCGTTGCAGTAATGCAGCTTGATGCCCCCTGTCTCAGCAGCGATAAACTCATTGCGGTAGTTGGTATCTTCAATCACATTGTCCAGAACCTGTGACTTCCAGGAGAATACGCCTGCAATCCCGCACTGACCGCTCTTTTGGATCAGATTGTTCCGGACAATATGCTGACCGTATTTTTCCGTATCCTTATAGCTGGTAAAATATTTCGCATCTTCCGGATATTTTCCCGGATCTCTGGCATCCCGGTTTCCTGCCCACAGGTCACAGCGCAGGCCGATATCTATGGCAATGGATCTGGCGTTGATCACCGTATTGTTCTCGATAATCCATTTCAGACCGCCATTGGTGCTGATGGCCCCGGACTGACAGTGCTCCGGATACCCCGGGAAATCAGAATACATATTCGCGGAGTGCTGTACTTTAAACCCATTGACTGTGATGTAGGCAAGTCCCCACTCTGTGGGCGCAAAGCACTGCTGCCGCACATTGATCTCCGCCAGCTCTTCATTGGGATCTGCGCTCCCAAAGTTCGCATAGATTGCGGTGGTTCCTGCCTCCTTATCCACCTCAGAGTACCAGGTTTTGGAGTTTCCGTTTAAGTCCTCCACAGATGCCTTCTGATAATATGCTTCCTCATTTAAATATACATCTCCGCAGTTATACACCGGAAAGTAATCAAAGGTATCTTTTCCGTGCATCTGTACATAGGGATTGTAGTCTCCGAACATTTCCCTGCTGTTCAGCACTACTCTCCACACATTGCCTTCCACCTTCTCCCAGGTGGTAATCTGCTCCGACCCCTTGATCACTGCCTCCCCCGGCTCCTCAGCCAAATAAGTGATCCTTTTGTCCTCGCCGGTTCCCCCTCTTGCCGGTCTTACACATTCCCGGTAAACGCCTTTTTGTACCACTACGGTATCGCCGGGCCGGGCTTCCTGGGCCGCTTTATTTATCGTCCTGTAGGGGGATGTCTTTGTCCCCTCCCCTGTATCGCTTCCCTTTTCCTGGCTTACATAGATCTTTTTTTCCACATTCTCAGCCCGTACACTGATGGGAATCCACATCACTACAATCATAAACAAGACAGCGGCAAGCCATAGCCAATTCCTCTTTGCTGTTTCTTTTGCTCTCATTTTTCACCTTCTCCTTTCTCCCGGCACAGCCGGATGTTCCTTCACTTCACATACTGCTTACTGCCGACCCCTTCCTCTTTCAGGAATCCCAGCACCTCCTGCAAGGGAACCCTTGCCAGACCAATGCAGGTATCACAGCAGCCATAGTAGATATACAGTGTTCCCTCCAAATTAAGCACTGTGGTGGGAAATACCGTATTGGGAATCACCAGCCCATGCTTTTCATAGTAGTTCTCCGGCTCCATGATAAAATTTCCGGAACGCCGGAGGACCTTGGCCGGATTTTTTAAGTCCAGCAGCATCACGCCTACCCGGTATACATGCTTTTCATCCACCCCATGATAGAAAAGCAGCCATCCTTCCTCTGTTTTGATGGGAGCAGCAGCAGCACCTATCTTGGTTCCCTCCCACTGTTCATTTTCCGCTGTTGCCACCAGTTGGGGATCTGACCAGTTTAGCAGATCCTCCGAATAGGAAATCCAGATACCTGGTATAGCCGTTCCATATGTTTTACCCACATACTGCATGGGTCTTCGAAGTATTGCATACTTCCCTCCAATCTTCTCCGGAAACAGTGTATTATCCCTGTCATCAATTTCCGGCGGAGTGGTATAGCAAAGCTGCTCAAAACTCTTTCCATCCAAAGAAACGGCAATCCCCGACCGGGTAATCATATATTCCGTATTATTTTCCTTCCACTGCGGGTATACCTCCGGAGCGTAATCCGGAAGCGTATAACCGGTGGAATAGCAGTCGAACGCATAAGGCTGCAGGGCATAGCACATATAAATTCTGTCCTCAATCTTTACTACCCTGGCATCCTCCACGCTGCCCTGGGGATACCCAAGCATCCTCCCGGTAAACACCGGTTCCTCGCAGGCAGGCTCAAAATGTATCCCGTCCAAACTCTCCATCAATCCGATGCTGGTAATAAAGGGCCTTAAAGATCCCGCCGCCCGCTCATACATGTAAAACTTACCTTCGTGGTACAGGACCCCCGGATTGAACACCGCTGCTCTTCTCCAGTCGTATACACCTGGCGTCACAATCGGGTTGCCCTCGTATCTGATAATTTGCATCTGCGCCTATCCTTTCACCGCGCCTGCAGTCATTCCCTCAATGATTTTCTTGCTGAACAGAAAGTATACCAGCATTACAGGAAGAATGGAAATGACCAGCGCTGCCATCAGTGTCGTATAATTTGTCGTAAACTGTCCGTTAAAATTAGTAAGTCCCACCGGCAGCGTCCTTAGATAATCCTTTGTCACGAGCACCAGCGCAAACGGGAACTCGTTCCAGGTATCCAGGAAGCTTAAAATCAGTACCGTAGACATCACCGGTCTGCACAGCGGAAATATGATCCTGCTCATGGTGGACCACACCGTAGCTCCATCCATGTATGCCGCCTCCTCCAGCTCCCACGGAATCGTTCGTATAAAGCTTTCGAACAAAAAGATAGCCAGAGGCAACCGTATGGCTATATAGGGAATCACCAAGGTGAACCACTGGTCCTCCATGTGCAGGGTTTTCATCTGTACAAACAGGGGGACCAGCAGTGCATACACCGGGGTCATCATCCCTATCAAAAACAGGGTATAAATAGCATTTCTCCCCCGGAACTGATACCTGGACAGCACATATCCGATACAAAAAGCAAGTATCAGGACAAAAAGCACGGTCACAACAGTATTACAGATACTGCTGAAAAAATTTATGTACAGCTTTCCGTGAATAAATGCGTCATAATAGTTCTGAAACTGTAGATGCTTTGGCAGTGACACAATATCCAGCATAAATTCTTCCTTTGTTTTCAGGGAAGAATACATGACCCAGATAATCGGAAAAATACAGGAGATGGAAAATGCCAGCAGTATTAAGTTGTAGAGCGTATTACCGATTTTCCGTACTGCTCTCATTCTTTCACCTCCGTTAATTTTCTAAAGATTAGTACCAATGCAAAGCTGATTGCAAAGATTCCGATGGAGATGGCGCTTCCGTACCCGTACTGCATCCTCACAAAGGACACATTGTAGGCATACTGGGCCAGCACCATGGAGCTGGTTCCCGGCCCGCCGCCTGTGAGTACGTAAATATGGGTAAAGACCAGCATATTTGACGCAATGCTGAGCATCACCGCCACCTTGATGGAATCCAGAATCAGCGGAAAGGTAATATAGATTGCTTTCTTTATACCTGTCACACCGTCCAGTTCACACACCTCATAGATATCTTTGGGAATTCCCTGAACCGCTGACATAAAGATGATCAGCGGCACTCCGATGTACTGCCAGATCAGCGGCACCGTCACGGAGGCCAGTACCACCTTGGGGTCATCCAGCCATGGTACGATCAAATGCTCCAGACCCAGCCAGCGCAGCAGCTCATTTAAGATGCCGTAATTGTTGCTGTAAATCATCTGCCAAATATATCCCACCACCACCGCTGACAACACCACCGGAAGAAAAATCACTGTGCGGTGAAACCCCTTGGCCTTTGTGGCTTTCGAGGTAAACAGAACAGAAAGCAGAAATGCCAGCGCCATCTGAATGGTCACATTTGCAAAGACAATGATTAAATTATGTGCCAGTGAGCTTCTAAAAACAGTGTCCTGAAAAAGCTTTATGTAATTGTCCGCGCCCACAAAGTGCTTTATAGGCCCCAGGGACCAGTCCGTCAGACTGTATGCAAATGCCATAAAAAGAGGAACAATAATCACAAACGCATAGACCGCCAGCCCCGGCCCCAGCAGGGCCGCCAGGGTTTTGGGACTGATTTTACGTGCACTGCTTCTTTTCACGTTACCTCGCTCCTATTCTATCTAAATTTGAGGATATCATAACCGGTATCCCATATTTTATGGCGCATCCAGCGGGCATCTGGATGTGCCACTTAGTTTCCAAGGGCATCCTGCGCATCCTGAATATTCTGTGCGCATTCCTCCGGTGTCACCGCACCGATCAGAAGTTCCTGAAGATTGCTATTCATCACATCCACAACAGAGGGGTCCAGGAAGGAATCATAAATAGGAGTGAACTCAAGACTTGCAAAGGTTTCACTGTATTCTTGGGCCAAATCTGTAACTGCGGATTTATCATAATCATCTACCAGATAAGCCACAGGTTCACCCTTTGCAGCTATACTCTTTGAATAGTCCTCCCCGCTGAGCGTCTTCAGCAGTTTTGCGATGGCATCCTTCTTCTCACTGAAGTTGGTAGCTCCCACTGCAAAACCTGACCCAGATCCGCCGGAGGTCGCATTTGCAGCACCTTTGCCGCCGTCTACAGCCGGCAGAACCGCCACTTTGGTATTTGCCGCAATATCCTCAGGCCCTGCGGTTACTGCGCCTACAGCCCAACTGCCCTCCATAAACATGGCGGCCTCCCCGTTAAAGTAGAGTGTCTTCTGCTGGTCACTGTTCAGACTGTTCATATCTGTATTAAAAGCTCCCATATTTCCAAGCTCCTGCATAGCCCCTAAAGCCTGTACAAAATCGGGATCTGTAAATTTCGCTCCGCTCCCATCCATGATGGACTTAAACCAGTCGCTGCCTGTAAAGCGGTCTCCAAGGCAGCTCATGATACAGGACTCCGCAACCCAGGGCTCCTTGTTTCCAAGTGCAATGGGGGTGATTCCTTTCTCTTTGATGGCATTTAACATCTCTGTGAACTCTGCCCACTCTGTGGGGAAACTGTCATAGCCCGCCTCTTTTAAGATCTCTTTGTTATAATAGATCACATGTGTGCTGAGCATGGAGTAAGGCACTGCGTAAATGCTGCCGTCTGTTGTCAGGTCGTCAAAGGAAGCCGGTATGTAGCCGTTTTTCCACTCCTCATCCAGGATCTCATCCAGAGGAGCAACCAGTCCGTTTTTGGCAAAAGCCGCCAGTTCTGAGCCCTTGCAGACAAACACGTCCGGAAGGCTGTTGGAAGCTGCCAGGGTCTTGATCTTTGTGTAATAGGCTGTCTGGTCTCCGATTGCCTCCACATTTACCGCAATGTTCGGGTTTTCCGCCTGGAACTTCTCAATCATCTCGCGAACACTGGTTGCTATGTTCTCCTGATTGTCCTCCGCCCAAAGGGTCATCATGGAAATTTCCACCTTCTCAGTTCCTGCGGTGTCCTCAGCCGCTGCTTCCGACTCAGGCACTGCTTCCCCAGTCTGCTCTGTCTTATCCGCTGCTTCCGTCTGGTCTGCCTTTGCCTCTGTCTTAGCATTTGTGCTCTCTGTCTTGGTCTGTCCCCCGCACCCTGTCATCAGTGCGGACCCAAGCATAACTGCTGTTAATAGAAATGCGATCTTTCTGTTTCTTCTCTTCATTCAGGTAACCTCCCTCTGGTAAGTTTATTTTTACAATATTAATCTTATGGGATAACCACGGTTCTGTGTAGGCGTAAATCTTATTAAAATGTCCATTATTCTACAAAAGGGGTGTGTTGTCAAATGGTACTTTATTCCATAGCAAAGGAGGAAAAACCTGGAAAGCACTTCTGCTTCCCAGGTTTTTGCCACTTCATTATCACATTAAGATTCATCAGGCTTCCCGCTTACTAATCAGCACTTACTGTCTGCTTCAGAAAAGAATACTTGAAAAATACTGCCCCTTCCACTCTCGCTTGACACTTCGATCCGGCCGCCGTGCTTCTCAATAATCATTTTTACAACAGCCAGCCCCAAGCCAGAACCAGGAATGCGCTGGGACCGGGATTTATCCCCCCGATAAAAGGGTTCAAAGATATGACAGAGGTCCTCTTCGCCTATGCCTTTTCCAGTATCGGCTACTTGAATACTGACACCCTCCCCGCTCTTTACCACGGATACGGTAACCGTTCCACCCGAATGGTTATATTTTATAGCATTTTCGATCAGATTATAAAAAGCCCGGTACAAAAGGCTGGCGTTTCCGTATACAGAGGCATCTACCCTGTCCACGGCAGAAATCTCCACCCCTTTGCTCCCAGCTTGTCCCGCCAGCTCCTTCACTGCCTGGCTAAGCAGCGGAGCTATCTCAACCTGCTGGTCTGTTTGGATTTCCTCCAGATTGGCAAGCGCTAATAAGCCTTCCACAGTCTTAATAATGCGTTCCAGGGATTTATCTGTATCCTGCATAAACTCCCGGTAATCTGCCAACTCCGGGTGAGGAGTCATCTCCAGCACCTGCAGGGAGGATTTGATGACCGCAAGGGGTGTTTTCAGCTCATGGGCCGCATTGGAGGCAAAACTCTTCTGAACAAGAAAGGCCTGCTGAAGGCGTTCCAGCATCCCGTTAAACGCCTCGTTCAGAACCTGCACCTCTCCTTTGGCTGCAGTCAGCTCCACCCTCTTATCCAGGTTCTGGTCATCCACAGCCTGAACGGACTGTGTCAGATCTCTCAGCGGCCGCAGCATTCTTCCTGTTGCCAGGTAAGTCCCAGCCAATGCTGCCAATACAATCACAGCCATGGCCAGGATAGATTGGGAGGAAAATTTCTGTGAGGCCTCCTGATAAGTCATGTTGGGATCAAGCCTGGCCGGTATATCCCCCTCCGGAAGCGCAGGGTCATACTCAACCACTCCCTCCTCTATCAGAGAGGCATAATTTCCATAATAGCTGTGAGCCGAAAACAGGGAATTGACAGTCAAAAGCAGACAGGCAAGCACCAATATCGCCCCCACAATTCCTGTGATCTGTATCTGTAACGTGTGTCTTTTCATAGTCACTCCTCCCCGGGACACTGGAGACGGTATCCCTGTCCCCGCTGTGTAATGATATAAGCTTTTGCACCTGCTGCGTCCAGTTTTTTCCTCAGAGAATGCAAATGAAACCGAAATGAATTGGAAAACAGGTCTACTTCACTATCCCAGGCGTGCTCTATCAATTCCTCCGCACTGACCATCCGCTCAGAATGGACAAACAGGTACTCCAGCAATGCATATTCTTTTCGGGTCAGTTCCATCTCCTGCCCACTGCATCTGACCTGCCTTGCGGCGGTGTCCATCTGAAGGCAGCCGCAGCGAAGAACTGGATTTCTGGTGGAAAAGTTCCGGCGGAGCAGACTCCGGATACGCGCCTCCAGCTCTTTAAACTCAAAAGGCTTTGTCAGATAGTCATTGCTGCCCTCATCCAAACCACTGATTTTATCCTCCAGCGAATTTCTGGCGGAGAGTATCAGCACCCTGAAATCCTCATCCTGGCTGCGGATACGCCGCAACACTTCCATTCCATCTAATTTGGGGAGGTTTAGGTCTAGAATCATCAGATCATACTGGTTTAACTCATAAAAATACAATGCCTCCTCCCCATCATAGGCGCAATCCACTGAATATCCCAGTATTTTAAGCCCTTTTGCCACCGATTTAGAGAGCATTTCCTCGTCTTCTACCAATAACAACTTCATTTCCCTGCACCTTCTTCGTTTTTACTGTCAGTGTATCCAATACGAATACGGCTGTCAATAAATTCCTTTTTGATTTTTACCATATCTTAATCCTATCCTTGGGGGCCACATACATTCCATCCGTCTCTTTGATCTCATAGGTGTCATAAAATTCCTGGAAATTGGCAAGCACCAGGTTACAGCGAAGCTTATTGGGGGCATGCATATCCGTCTGTGCCAGTTCTGCCAGGGTATCGTAGTCGGCCACCCTGAGCCATTGGTTGGCATAGCTGCGGAAAAATGCGTCATAATCTGGGTTTTCCATCTTTGATAGTATCTCCAATCCACAGGCAATCCCTCCGATATCCGCAATGTTCTCACTCAAATTATCCTTTCCGTTCGCCTTTACGCCCGGGGCAGCCTCCCGCCCATCGTAAAATTCTACCACCTTTTTGCAGAGTCCCTGGAAATGCGCGTAATCTTCCTCTGCCCACCAATCGTTTAAATTGCCCTGGGCATCATACTGTGCGCCTCCGTCATCAAAGATATGGGTGATCTCATGGGCAATGGTACTTCCGATGGCACCCAGGTTTGTTTCAAAGGAAGCATTTTTGTCATAGAAGGGCGCTTGCAGTATACCGGCGGGGAAGATTATGGTATTGGTAGTCCTGTTGGCCGCTGCATTGACCGTATAGGCTGCCAGCGGGAACCTGTGAGGATCTACCGGTTGTTCCAGTTCCTCCAGCTGTCTCTTCCACTTCACAACTTCTGACGCTGTCACATTCTCAAAATAGCTGCCGCCTTCCTCGGGTCCCCTGATTTCTGCTTTATTTAGCATCCATTCATCCGGATAGCCGATGAGCACGGTAAGGGAATCCAGTTTTTTTAACGCTTCCCTTTTGGTGGCATCCTCCATCCATTCCAGTCTCTGAATGCGCTCTTTAAAAGTATCCATCAGCATGCTTACCATTTTCTCCATGTCCTTCTTGGATTCCTCTGGAAAATAGCGCTCTGTATAAAGCTGTCCAAGCTCGTCTGACAGATAATTCTGTATGGCTATATCCGCTGACGGTATACCTGCTGTCCCAAATTTTTCTGCCAGTCCGTCACTCAGAAATCCACTGTACCCTGTGAGCAGAGCCATTTTTTCGATTGCCTTAAACAGCTCTAAATTTTCCTCCGTAAACCATTTAGCATAAGCTGCGAACTGCTTGTCATCAAACACCAGCATCTTAACATCACTTTTTAAACCAATTGCAGTCATGAGCTGGGACAGTTTCGCCTGGGGCATCATCTCATCCAGCATTTCAAGGGTATAATGCTGCTGTATCTTGATTTTTCCGGAATCATCCTGCTCCTCTATATTCTCAGCCAGATTTTTTTCGATTGCCATAATTCCGTCTGCGTGGCGTTTCGCTTCCTCACTGCTCTCCCCCACTGCGATCAGCTGTTCCACAAGCCCATCCCGGTACTCTTTGTAAGCTGCCGAATCCGGATCTTCGTAATCACTTTTCATAAGTCCCGGTACCTGGGTCATCAGCTGCAAGACTTTCCGGCTGCTGTCCTGGGGATCAGTCACAGGTATTCCAGGAATCAGGCCATTGGCAGCATTCCCCAGTTCTAATACAGCCTGTGCAATCGCCGCGTTTAATTCAGAAAAATCATTCGCCCGTTCCACCGCATCCAGATATTTCTGCAGCGGCTCGATTCCCGCCTGATTCCGTGCCTCCATATTTTCAAAATTTTTGTAAAGGGCCTGTATTTTCTGTTCCGGACTGCCCTTTGGATAAGACTCCGTGCTGTTCACCACCTCAAGAATCAAATTTTTTAGCTGCTCATCTGTGTTGGCGGTAACTGTGCTGGAACCCCCTGCTGTTTCTGAGTCTTTCGGTATCTCAAGGGTACTTAACTGCTGCTGGTTCACTGCAGTATAAAAATCGTCTTTTAAGTTTGTTCCAAATGCACTATAAAAACGTTCTGCAAGAATCTGGGCATCTTTGATAGTTACAAAGTTGTCTGCCTCGTTCTCTAAATCAGAAGATGCCAGGATACCCCCATTGGATAAATTCTTTAGTTCCTCCTTCGCCCATGCAGGCACTTCTGTTAAGTCGAAAGAAGGAGGCGCGATTCTCTTTGCATTTCCTTTCGGTTCCGGCAGCTTTCCGAATGCCCGTCCGGCAATCACAAGCATTTGAAGCCGGTTCGCCCTTTCGGATTCTTTCAATCCCTCCAGCAGTTCTGTACGGTCAACCTGTGAAACATATCCCTCTGACGCACGTATAAAATAATCTGCCAGCTGTCCGGTTGTCACTCCTTCATTTTCGCTTTTCTCTGCATTTTTCTCTGTTTGATTCTGCGCCGGGGCTTTTCCGGAGGTTGTTGTACTGCACCCTGTGATGGTAACTGCAATCAGCATTACTGCCACGATTTTTCTCAATTTTTTATTTAACATGGTCTTTCCTTTCAACTGTTAATATGTGTTTTTGTTTGCTACTGACCATATCATACCATCTGTTTTGTTAGATTATTGTTAGGTTTGTCATGGGTTTCTTTCTGAATTTCATTTACAATGAAAAAGAATCCCGCCCGGAGGGCTTTTTATATCATAGGGAATTCCGAAGGACTTTCCTATGATACAAAAAATCGCCTCCCGCCATTATATCTTTGATATCCTGACGGGAAACGATTCTACCCTTTTATATTTAAATTTTCTTCCTGCCTGCTGCGGCAACCAGACCTATCATCCCAACCGCCACTGCCATGGCGGCCAGCCACCCTTTTATCGATTGTGTATCCCCAGTCTTCACACTTACGACGGTTTTTCCAGTCGATGGCGGGGGGTCTGTTTGATTCGTATTTTTCACTGGCTTTTTGGCCTTGTAGGAATTGTGAAAAACAATTTCTCCTTTTTTCTCTCCCTCTGTCTCATCCCCCTCACGATCCTGCTTTTCAATGGCTATAATCTCCGCGTCCGCTCCTTCACCCGGGCTGCCCAGCCGCACGATGATCTCATATACCGTCTCATCATAGGTGTATCCGGTCTTTTCTTTTTTGATTTTCTGTTTCAGCTCATAGCGATAGACCCCGCCGTGGGAAGAAGGAATACTTATCTTTGTACTCTCATTACCCTTTAGTGAAAATTCATAGCTGTTTCCTTCGCTTCCCTGTGGCATTGGAGATGTCTCATCGGTTGAGGTCAGCAGATACCGGAAGGTATCGCCAGGCTTTTCCTCTGTGCCTTTTGTGGTAAACTCCTGCTTTACAGGTATCACAGCCGTCACCTCAGCCCCTGCTTGTGCCCTCAAAGGCCTGATCATAGCCACAAGAAGAAAAATAGCGAACCAGCCTATCACTTTCCTTCTCTTTTCCATATGTCATCTGCTCCTTTATCACAGATTTTCCTAATTGTCTGCGTATATTTTATCCGTCAGCCTTCCTGCCAACAGCTGTCTCCCGTTGGTGGAATCAGAGGTACAGGTGCTCAGCAGCACAATATGATCCTTTTCTGTGATTCCGATATCCCGGATTCTTACTGCCTTGGACGCCAGATATTTCAGATAGCTCTGGCGCTCATTTCTGTTCTCTATTGCTGCCTCATACAGTTCGTGGTCATAGGCATCTGTCCTTAGAAAAGCAAAGAATTCAATTCCATGATCCTTTCCCCCATAATACAGATTTCCGTACTGATGTTCCTCAAAAAACGCCTCATCCTGAAAATTTTCCAGATCTCCAAACATGGCTCCCTTTTCCATATGATGCCCGTAAAGGATACTGTTGAAATCCGTAAATGCCTGACTGTTTTGATAGTCCAGAAAAATGCTTCCGGCCAGAGAGAATTCCCCATCCGCCCCTGTGTTGACATATTTTTCATTGTTGTCCGTTTGGGTAATGGGATAATCTATATGGGTGCCAAACACCGTAAGCCATCCAAAAACCTCGGGATTTATTTTCCTGAGCTCCTCAAAGGACAGCTCATCTTTACCGGGCTTGTATCTCGTGTATACAGAGGCATCTCCTTCCCGGTAAACCTGTTGGGAATCCCATATGGAATAGCCTCCCAGGGCCATTGCAGCCAAGAGTACTGTCATGACAATCAAGTTTACTCCTTCATCAAGAAGCCTGATTATCCCTCTCCCAATGGCTCTTCTCTTTTTCATCTTGTTTAATGTGACCTTCTGTATCTTCCAGCAACGATCATAAGTATGAATATGCCTGCGGCTGCCAGTATCAGGAGCATAAATGGCAGGTTGTTCATGATAATGCCTGTGATAGGTGTAATGTCGTTGGTATTATGGAAATCTGCCTGGTTATGTTTATAGCGGATCGTATGGCTGCTACCGGTGAGCTCTGTATCGTCGCCGTCCGGTTTGATTTCTTGGTTTCCCGTCAGTGAATTCTTCTGATCTTCTCTGTCGTTATAATAAATATCCAGAATTTTTGATGAATAAGGATCATTCGACTCCAGAGCAAGTGTCTCCACTGCTGTGTAAGTGATTCCTTCCGGAAGCTCCGGATCCATCTCAAAATAGTCGCCATCCGCCAGCTTTATGCCTGTGATGGTTTCCCCAGGTTTAATAGTCAGTGTCTCTGTCTCTGTGCCCCTCACAACCTTAACCGAGTAAGAGTCTTTTCCGCCAAAAGCTGGGTTTTGACCAAGTGTAAGGCTGTAGGAAAATTCCTTATCCTTGTTGGCATATTTGCCCACTGTAGTATTCGTCACCTTCAGGGAGGCTGTTCTGTAAAATGTATTTGTAAACTTCAGGTCATGCGCTTTATAATCTCCGATCTGATCTTTGTCAATAATACCGTCTGCATTATACTTAAACAGCTCAATGCTTGATATATAGATTCCCTTCTCCCGGTTTCCTTCTGTGGTCTCTACATTCATACCCGCCTCTATGTTCGCCACATAGACATACATTTTATACTTTTCATCGGAACATTTGAGGTTTTCAAAGTCTCCCAAAGTATAGGTCTGGTTCTTCTCTACCACATCGTATACATACAAACCTGCATGGGGGAACTGGACTCCCTCCAGCACATTTCCGGTTTCCAGGGTGAGTACCCATTTATCCGGCTGTCCCTGTGTTTCCACCTTTTTGCTTTCCTGGCTCGCTGAGGCCGGAACCGTAACAGATTTCTCCCCAATCGCAGGGATGTCATCCTTGCTGCTTGACTCTACCTGATCTGCCGTAAACTGAAATGCAAAGGTCAGTTCCGGAAAGGTATTCACAGCCCCTTCTCCCGCATAGTTTGTCTCAAAAGATTTGGTGACTTTTACCTGTGCATCTTTAAGCTGATTATCCGGCTCTGCTGCCGCTGCCGTCAGTGTTCCCAGACTCGATACCATTAACGCTGCTGCAGTAGCAGCTGTAATTACTCTTTTCCATCTTCTTTTTATACTGTTCCTTTTCATTAATTATTACTCTCCTTTCTCTGGCAGGTTCTTCTGCCCCCTGTTCTCTTGTTTCTTGTTAAATATTTTTCTGACGCAGCACCGCAATTATGATTCCGGATACATCCTCTATGCTGACCGGACCATAGATTCGGCTGTCCCCTGCATCTTCCCTCTGGTCACACAGCACAAATATTTCATCTTCTTTTACTGTCAGAGGAAAATCCACTCCTTTTTCAAACCGGATGGTCTGTCCACTGATTTCCGACTCCTGCTGAATGTAGCCATTTACTTTCAAGCCGTTCTCCGTAATGTCCACCTCATCACCGGCAATTGCCGCCACTCTTCGGATCTGTTTCTCACCTTCTACATTCACGATTACCACATCCGAAACCTTCAGGCTGCTCTCCAAACGATAGTACAAAACCAAATCCCCGGCCTTCACGGCAGGACTCATGGACAAATCCGGCGCTGCCATCAGACCAAACACAAATGTAAACAGCAGCACCGCTATCAGCGCAATAAGTCCTATTTTGGCTGAAATCCATATCAATTCCGTCAGGATTGAGGTCTGACGGCCCGCCGGCTTTATCTCTTCTTGGGATTTATCCCTGTCATATTTTTTTACGGATACCCCTCCTTTTCAAAAACCTGGCAAAGATAATGGAGGCGATACCCAGAAGTGCGATTGCCATCACTATAAAACCTCCTGCTCCCCCGCCCCATATTCCGGTCTGTGGAATCAGTTCTTTCTTGTTTTCCACTTCCGCGCTCTGCGCTCCCGGTTTTAAACTGGCGCTCAGCTTTTCTCCCTGTATGATTTCTGCATCGCTATCTGAGCAGGAGTAACTTACCGTATAGCCTTCTGCCGAATCCTTGCCCTCAGAGACTGTATATTGGTATCCCAGAGGCAAACGCCTCAGAGTAAAGGACTCCCCATGCTTCAGCAGGATCGCTCCATCCCGCAAAAGACTTTCATCCGCCGTTTCTATGGCGGTTATCTTCCCATTTTGGAAGGAAACTTTGGCATCCTGGATTTCCCTTGAACTAAACAGAGCTTCCCCGGTATATCCATCGATCTCCACACTGATCTCAAAATCTTTCGTTCTATCTCCAAAGGCTCCTGTGACTACCTTGGATACCGTCAGTTCCGGCAGGTACTTATTTACAAACGCTCCTGTCTCGGCGGTGATATCCGCATCCGCTTTTAGAGTGCCGTCCGAATTTGCCGTATCTGCACTGGTGACTGTGAGAAGTTCTTTGCCGTCGGCAGACACAACTGCCTTGAGCCCCTTCGTGTCTGCAGTCACATTCACGGTGATGGTTTTTTCTGATTTATCGTAGCTGATATCAGGATTATACTCAGGCTCTGACTCTTTCGGAATCACTTCCCTGATCTTATATATGTACTCTCCTGGCTGAGTGAATTTCAGCGCAGAAAATGAAAATTCTCCCTGTGCATTGTTCTTTGCCGTCTCCGGCAGCTGCTGGCCGCCTTCCCCGGCAGGACCGCTTTCCTTTGTAATCTGGAAAGAATATTCCCCAGCTTTTAATATTTCATCCTCACTCTTCGCACCCTGTACTTCCTTGCTCCCCGCAAGCTTTACATATACCGGAAGCGCTTCGTCGCTTCCAGTGTAAGCATTCTCATTTATGGTGGTGTCCACGGCTGTATAGGACGTATCCGTTTTGATTGTGTAATTGCCCTCCAGCTTTCCTTTTACAATCAAATCATTCATAAAGGCTTTCGCCTCCTTCAGGCTGGTCATTCCCTCCTTGACGGTGGATTCCTTTCCCTCCGGATCCGTCATAATGATTTTTATATTTGATTTCTCCTGGTATTTAGCGGATGCTGCAACGGTCAGTTCATTTTGCAGATGCCGTATACTGCGGTCATCCTGCCCATAGCCGTCCAGCTTGCTGTTGCTGGTATACATGACATCCTCTGTTTTTTCCAACGGTTTCCCCTGTGCCACCTGAAATGCTCCGCTATTGCGGTCATCACCAGCATCTATTGTGCCAAACTCCATATTACCCCAATCCGGCACCAATTTAGCATTGTCCGCTGTGGGGGTGATGGAATCATATCCTCCGTCTATAGCCGCATGGATTTCAGCAGGAGCAACCGTTATCTTATAGATCTTGGGGTTCAGCCCGAATCCCTCCGGAGCCTTAATTTCCTTCAGATAATAGGTTCCGGACGCGAGTCCGGAAGCCTGAAAGCTTCCACTCTCATTTGTTGTATACTCCAGCTCTTTGCCATCCCCGCCCTTCACAGGTTTTGTGGCCTCGGGGTCTGAGTATAGTTTATACACAGCGCCCTGCACTCTTACCTTGTCCCCCGCATCTTTGTGATATTTTGAAAACTGGAATCCTCCTGTGGTACTGACCCTTGCTTCACTTTTGATGCGGCTTATGTAGTTTATATTCAGAGTGTAGTAGTTGAGAAAACTGTAATGATTTGTAGCCAGGGAGGGACCTGATCCTGTTTTGAAATGCACAGAATAGTTATAACCGATTTGGACCGTCCCATCCTTGTTCCCACTGCAGGGGAGTGTCAAAGCCAGAGGAGCCTCCTCTTCCAGAATCGACTTTATCTTCTCTGCACTAATCCCCATAATTTCCAGAATCTTTTGCTCATTCCCCCCAGCACCTCTGCCGGTGACAGAAACGCCGCTGTATTTGACGGGGTTGCCAGCCTGGGGCTGATACAGCTCAAAATGCAGCTGCGGATTATGGGTGTTCCCATACAGATACAGGAGGGGAACCTCCCAATACGTTGTCGGCACACTATACAGCTGATAATGGGTATTTACTGTATTTTGCAGCCAAAGTGGAAATGTATGTAAGGGATTATATTGCAGATTTATACCGGAGCGTCGATCCTGAATTCCGTTCTCTCCGGTTGCATTCTTCCCCAAAATCTCAATACTCTCAATGGAGTTCCGGGACAGGTTAATAAACCCTGCAAAAGTCATACGTTCCACTCCGGAAGTGGACTTGATCCCCTTCTGGGAAGCGTTTATTCCACCGCAGTAATTCACAAGCACATCTTCTATGCTCTGGCATTCCTCCAGCCTTTTGGGTGTCCTTCGACTGTTGTCCAGAAGAATATAGGCTCCGTTCTCGGCCAGTGTGTTATACCCTGTTTTCAAAGCGTCCGGCTCCAAAACGGATGTCCATATCGTGTCCGCAACCACACTCCCCAGAACCGGGTCGTCAAAAAACTTTTTTATCTCTTCCTTAAAAGCCGATTCTGTATAATCGGTTCCCCCGATAGCAACCGCCTTCTCTCCATTTTTCACCCCTGCGCTGGTTTCCCCATTACCCTCATTCTTTGCAGCTGCACCGGTCCCCTCTTCCTTCTCCGTCTTTTTGTCTTTTTCGGATGCATCTTTTTTGGGTGGAGTCTCCTGTTCTGTATCATGGGAGCCTTTTTCCGTATTTTGAGTCCCTTCCCCTGTCTGCGATTCGTTTTGGGTTTCCTTACCACTTTGGGCTTCTTCCGTACTCTGTGATGCCGCGGCATCCTGCGTTTCCTCTTGGCTTCTGGCTTTTCCTGCAGACTGCGTCTCCTCCACGCCCTGTGATGCTTCGCCCCTCATGGTCTTGCTTTCGGACCGGTTTATCCCTGAGGCAGCATAAACTTGCGGCATGACTTCGCCCGAGGATGCAACCAGCAACAGGGCTGCTAACATAAATGCAACCAGCCGTTTCATCCGCTCTTTCATGTTATCACTCCCCTTTCTTTGTGCTGATCGGCTTGTCCTTCACAGTATGTAAAACTTAGGAGGCATATAGATGCCAATCTTTTCCCCTCATATCCGAACAGATGTAACCTATTGTCCTATATTATCATTTCATCCGTGATTAAACCGTGAATTTTCTGCTTGTTTATCTGTAAAAATTACATAAAAAAAGCCCGCAGCACTTTTTTAAATGCTTCGGACTCTATTGAGCTGATTCTATTTTCCCTGTAAAATCTTTAACCAGTTCTGGATGACTTTTTTCTTCCACATCCACATTAGGTACAAGATGACCACCGCCGCTGCACAGACAGACACAATAAGCGGATGTATCTTTGAAACTTCCAGAAATTGACTGACATCATCTGAAGGCGGCACATTTCCAAAAAGATAAAGAATAGGTACGAATCCCCACGAGGACAGGCTTCCCGCTGAGACAATGGTAATATAGAATACAATGATATGATAAAGTTTCTTTCCGCTGTCGTTCCTGTAAAAGAGCAGAAAACAGATAGAAACCATAAATGGCAGCAACGCACCCGCTATATGCAGCAACGAGTGGGTGAATATCGTATAGTTACCCCCTTCCGAGGAGGTATACGCCCCCACAATGCTGAACGCAGTCACCCGAGCCCCGCACAGAATGCTCACCAAAGCATGGCCGGCCTCATGCAAAAGGATGTAAACGGGCACTGCCACAAGCGCCACAGCCACGGAAAGCGCTATATATTTTATTTTCTGATCTGTTGTATTCATTGCAATCTCCTACTTTTAAACAAAAATTTACAATTAGACCTTTCATAATCTTATATCCTAAAGTATACTATAGCTGACAGACTTTGTAAAGAATAAGCATTCAGGAGGACCAGCTATGTATACTGCATCACCAACCCGCTACCAATCCATGAAATACTTCCGCTGCGGCGACAGCGGCCTTCGTCTCCCTGCGGTTTCGTTGGGTTTCTGGCACAATTTTGGAGACACCGCCTCTTATGAAAATATGAAGCAGCTCTGTTTCACAGCCTTTGACAACGGAATCACCCATTTTGACCTGGCAAATAACTACGGTCCCGCCCCGGGCAGCGCCGAAAAGAATCTGGGGCTTATCCTCAGAGAACATCTGCACGTCTACCGGGACGAACTGGTGATCAGCACAAAGGCGGGATATGATATGTGGGAGGGTCCCTACGGAAACTGGGGAAGCCGGAAGTATCTGCTGGCAAGCCTGGATCAGAGCCTGCAGCGGATGGGGCTTGAATATGTGGATATTTTCTACCACCACCGCATGGACCCGGAGACGCCTCTTTGGGAGACCATGGGGGCCTTATCCCAGGCTGTCGCCAGCGGAAAGGCGCTCTACGCGGGCCTCTCCAACTATGACGGGGAAACCTTAAATAAGGCTGCATCCATCCTGCAGGATCTGCACTGCCCATTCATTATCAATCAAAACCGTTACTCCATTTTTGACCGGACCATAGAGCAAAATGGTTTAAAGGATGCATCCGCGGCGCTCAGAAAGGGTATTATCGCCTTCAGTCCACTGGCCCAGGGGATGCTCACGGACCGCTACTTACACGGGATTCCACAGGACAGCCGTGTAAAAACAGACGGGCGGTTTTTAAAGGAGGCTGCCCTGACCGGGGAGCGCTTATCCCAGATTGCAAAGCTGAATGAACTTGCTGCCCGGCGGGGGCAGACCTTGGCTGAGATGGCCCTCAGTTGGGTTCTCAGGGATGGAATTGTGACAAGCGTGCTGATCGGCGCTTCCAAACCATCGCAGATTCTTGACAATATCGGCGCCATAGAGAACACCCGTTTTACGTCGGAAGAACTGAATTTGATCGATACTATATCACTGGCGCTGTGAGCTGTGAAACTGCCTGGACAGCAAAAAGCTTCCAAACATCCCCCCATTGATCACCAGGGAGATCAGAACATCCTGGATATGGATTATGTTATTCTGTACAACATCCGCTGAGTAGATGCCTGTGATTACAGGAATCAGATTATTATTCATAAAATGCAGAAATACCGGCACCCATATATTTTCAGTCTTCATATAAGCATATGCAAAGAAGATCCCAAGTGAAACGCAGGTAATCAACTGTGCCAGGATACTGAGTCCCCAGGTGTCGGGGCTATAATAAAAAAGGTTCAATGGGAGCTGCCAGTATCGCTGCGATCGCTCCCGCTGCTGGGTAGAACGTCTGCCCAGTGGCAAAAACGCTGACCTCCCCACCTACTCTGTAGACAGCGTACAGGAGAATACCCATTCCATAAGTTAGCGCAAAGGTAGTAATGAAAAACATTCCCAGTTTCCCGAATTTCTTTGTTTCACTCATTTCTTCTCCCCCTTTTGTCAAGGCAATTCTTCTATTCCAGTCATCTCCACCAGCCGCACATACCGGGCAAGTGCATAACATCCATCGTGTGTCTTTCTCAGTGCATGTTCCGACATCCGGGAAATCTCACAGATATTGGTCAGCCCTGCCCTGGCAAAAATGTGGGCCAGTTCCCTGCCAAAGGGATAGACACCCGCGGTCTGCAGGTGAAGCCGGTTCTCCCACAGATTCTCAACAATCTTTTCCTGTGGCAGTGGTTTTATCCACACATTTCCAAAGAGTCCGGACAGCTCCAGCTTCCCGTCCTTTTTGCAGCACACGCTGCTCCTTGTGTTCTGGCAGACCTCTTCCCGTCCGTCTCTGTTTTCCAGTTTTCTCGTCAACGCTTCTAAGGTCAGCTTGCCCTGCAGATAATCCGGCAATGGATACTCTGCCTCCATCTCCTCCAAAATCCCGGCAAATCTCCTGGCAAAGGCGGATACCTCTGTCTCATCCTCTGTGTCTAAATAAATTCCCTGACAGGAATTGCACAGAAGCTGATTGGTGGACAGTATATGGCGTGCAAGGGCCTGCAGGGGTTCGTCCGGAATATTCAGCTTTTGAATATAAGCAAAGCTGAGTTTGTGCCCCCACTCAATGATCTCAGTATTTACGGGTGCATATCTGCGTACCTGGCTTACCGCCTCGTCAGACCCCCAGAGTATGATGGCATTTGCCAGATCCATCAGTTTTCTCATTCCTTCTAAGTCCTGGGAGGGCAGGTCGAAAATGTAAATATAGTCCCTTAAAACAGGCTGATATTCCATCAGCTTTTCCAGAAGGAACCTGGATAAGCCATGATCTTCTGAGGGAAGCTTTAGAAGATTGATATTCCCGGTCAAAAGCCCTTCCAGGACGCTGTAGGCCGGAAGTGCATCCATGTTTCCCGCAGAAATATGAAACAGCACTCCCTTTGGGCAGACCAGCACATCCTTTTCCCCGTACAGGGGAGCAAGCTCCCGCTCCAGCCGCTTTTTCAGTTCCCAGGTTCCGAATTTTCCCAGGTAACCCCAGATGGTTTCCTGGTCCATATTTTTTAAAAGAGGGGCCAGCTCCCCAGCCAGCCCTCCTGTCAGAAATTCCGCAGCGATCTGTTCACAGGCAGCGAACACCATCTCAGGGGTAATGGGATTTTCAGACAGCGTTTTCGCAATTTTATTCTTGTCCGGTATCATAGTGGCCTCCATTCTGCATGTACTCCTGGGCGCCGCTTGAGCAGGTTTTTACATCCTGTACCCCCACCCGCCCCAGTATTTCCAGATAATCGCTCTTTAACCCGCATCCGCACTCTTCTGCCGGATGGATACACCCCAAATCATCGGTGAGAATACTCATGATAGGGATATTGAAATGAAGTGGAGTGATCAGGTTGATCAACCCTGTCTTCCCCCTTTCCAGGGGTTGTAAAGTCCTCACATCGCGAATCAGCACCTTTGCGTAATCCGGGATGTGGAAATGGTGATTTGGACAGGTACAGTAAAGGACCGGATGCTCCGCTGCCCCGAAAAATTCATGTACCTGATCTTTTTGTATTCCAAGAGTCCTTTCCGCCATAAGACAGAGACGCTCCTTGGAAATCTCCCGGGCCTGAAACTGTTTCCATCCTCCTCCCAGCAGGATCTTGGAGCCTCTGGGAAGCCTGCAGGAAATCCCTCTCTTCTGCATGATATCAAGCATGAAATACAGGTAGGACGGAAATCCAATGATCCGGACAGGACATCTCTGGTTTTGAAGCTTCTCCATTCTCTGAATCAGGGCGTCCAGGTCCAGGTGATAGCTCCCCTTGCGGTAACGCAGGGCATAGGTGTGGGATATGGGGAAGGCAAACAGCGAGGACAAATACGCCGTTTTTGATATTACCATCTTGTTGGCCCGCACCGGCTGATACCCCAGCATGATGTAATGGGTGGGCCTGGCTGAAACCAGCTTGTGCCGCAGTCCCATGTTGATGGACATGATCCCGCAGAGGAAGATTTCTGTAAAGGAATACCGGACCCTGCTGACTTTTCCACTTGTACCGGATGAGGTCACCTCAATCACCCTGGGATAGGGGACAGAGACAGTATCGCCATTTCGTTTCAGATAAGCGGTTGGAATGGCCGGTATCCTCTCCAGATCTTTGACGGAATGGATCTGTTCGGGGGAGAAGCCGTAAAGACGGCAGATTTCCCGGTACTCTCCGGAGTGTTCCACAAAATCGCTGCAGGTCTCTCTCATGGCCTTCCAAAAATACCCCTCATTTCTGTCTCCGCCCTGATATGGGGATTTGATGCAGAATAATTTTCTCAGATAGGTGTTATGTCCCATAGGAACCCTCCTGTTCTGTTGCATATTATTGTGTTTATCTGTAACGACACAATAGGTCTGTACATTAACTGCACAGACCTAAAAAATGTGTGAATTTTTGCACGTAAATCAGAAAATACTGAACAGTTACGTACATTTTGTCATACTATCCATCTTATTACTATTAAAAAACGCAGAAAACTAAATACAACAGAAAAAAATTAGTTAATGAATATATTCGTACACTTCTGCCGATATCTCCCGAATCCTCTCCCTGGCATCGCTGTTATTTCCCTTCAGATGGTCGGCCAGCACACAGAGAATATAGTCGTTTTTCTCACCAAACACAATAGCCACATCATTTTCTATACACCCCAGCCCATAACCTTCCGGCATCTCTCCTGTTTTATTTGCCCACCCTGCCTGCTTTGGCAGACCAGCCGGTATCTTTTCTGTCTTTGTCTGATCTCTCAGCATATTCAGCATTTTTTCAGAGGCGGATGGACTGACACAAGTCCCCTGGTACATGGAGGCCAGCAGATTCCCACAATCTAAAGCTGAGGTATAGTTCTCATCTTCCGGTGCCTCCTCCATAAATTTTCTTCCCAGATGGGTCTGGCTATATCCATTTCTTAGGCAGTATTCATTGATTTTTTCCGCCCCTGCTTCAAAGGAACCCTGCCCCAGCCTCTCTACGAGTATATTTGCCGCATCATTGTCGCTGACCGTAATCATTTGGTAAAGCAGCTCTTTTAGCTCCCCCTCGTACTGTTCTTCTATTTGGATGGCATAGTCAGCCTCCGGTTCGCAAACCAGTTCATAGATAGCGGACATAATAAATAGTTTAATCACACTGGCCGACTGCATTTTTCGGTCAGCGCTGATACTGCATACAGCGCCGGAGCTCAGCTCCTGAATATAGACAGACCACTCCTCTCCGTTGGCTGTGGGCAGTTCCAGATAGCGGCTGCTTATCCTATCTTGTAATTCTGACAGAGACACCTGTATCTGATCTTCCGGGATTTGAGATGGGGTATCCTCCTCTGCATAGGTATCAGGCGTTTTTTCAAAGCTGTTTATCTGTGTCTCAAACACATCTTCTGTCTGAATTTGTTCTGATTGTCTATCCTTGTCTCTTTCACTCTCATCCGGTAAGCCCTCTGTCTTTGGGGGTTGGAGTTTTCCCGTTTTCTGCAAAGTCTCCCACCTGGACTGCAGGGTTTCCTGGCGCTGCTGCAAATTCTGGAGCTTCGTCTCCGCACGCTCTGTCCAAAAGAGTATCAGGATGAACCCTGCCATCAGCACACAGCCAAGCAGCAGAAGAAGGATCGCTTCTGAGCTCAGAATCCTGGTTTTTCTGCTTTCCCGAACACTCTCTAATCTCTCACTCATCTTGACTGCCCTTCAAAATACCGGTCAATTCCATTCGCAATTCCCTCAACCATCCGGGGCTGAAAAGACGGGTCCGTCATTGCCAGATCGTCATCCTCGTTTGTCATATAGCCCATTTCCAGAATCATCACAGGTATCTTGCTCCAATTAATGCCGGTCATATCATCGTGTTCCTGATTCCCTTCATTGCCAAACCCCGTTGCCTCACAGTATGCATCCAGAATACACGTGGCGAGACGGCAGGATTCCCCATAGAGATGTCCCACGTTAGGATTATCCGGTGTGGATGTCATCGTCAGTGCTCCGCCGACACTGGAATCATCAGCCCCGTTGGCATGAATCCGGACGTAGATCTCTCCTCCTTCTTCATATGCTTTAATGGCCCGTTTTGCATTGCTGATAGCCGTTTCATTGTCTGTTCTGGTCATAATGACCCGATATCCTCGGTTCTCCAATTCTGCCTGAAGGGCCAGAGAGATATCCAGATTCAACTGATATTCCGGCACCCCGGAAAATATTCCCTGGGTGCCTGTCGCTGACTTTGTCTTCATGACAGAAGAGCCCGGAGCATTTGCTTCCTCTTCACTCATATCTACTTCCCTGCCCTGGTGCCCCGGGTCAATGGCCACCACATGTGTTTCTGTTCCTGCATTCTGACGCTTTGTATTCCATTCTGTTTCTCCCGTCTCCTCCGGTTCTGTGGATCTGCCTTCCTTTTTCCGTCTTTGATCCAGAGTGTTCTCAATTATGCCTGGTTTTCGGGATTCTTCTATCTCCTCTGTTTCCGGATTCCCTTGCTCTTTTACAGCGGATTCCTGTGACCGCGTCTGGTCTTCCTGGTCCTTTATCTCCTTCTCCAGACGATTTAACTCACTTTCCAGGGATGCGATATTTTGTACCAGTTTATCATTTGTGTCTTTGATTGTGAAAAAGACTCCGGCGCAGGCCACAAGGGCAGCCGCTATGCATAATATCCCTATAACAATAAACACTTTATTTTTGTCAGTTGGTTCTCTCATTCCATTCATTACTCCTATCGGAACTGTTTTACTTTCGAGTAGCTTCCGTACATCTTCTTTCCGGATACACTCCGGTATGCCCGGATTTTACAGTAACCCTTTTTCCCCTTTTTTATGGAGAAGGTTTTGACCGATGCTTTGGCCCCTTTGACACTGACTCTTTTTTTCGTCCCCCGGAATTTTTTGCTGGTGCTGTAAAGTATCTCATATCCGCTTGCCCCTTTGACTGGTTTCCACTTTATCCTGACTTTTGAAAGCCCTTTCTTTTTCAGTTTAATGCCAGTCGGTACCTTGGGTACAGGTGTGACGCCTGCTGTCTTGGAATAACCACTGTAATAAACTTTTCCTCCTGATTTCTTATAGGCACGTAAGCGGAAATAAAATTTTTTCCCCGGTGTAAGCTTCTCTGCCTTACAGGACGTTTTATCCCCTGTAAGTGTGTTAAGCAGAGCATAATCCTTTGTTTTAGACCTGCTGTACTCCAACTGATAACCGTCTGCACCGCTGACCCGGTTCCATTTTAATGAAACTTCATTATATCCCGCACTGACTGCTTTCAGCGCCGGTACCGCGAGGCTGGGGACAGGAGACGGGGCCGGCCTGGAAGGTTCGGACGGCTTAC
Organism: Ruminococcus sp. 8Y-12; assembly: GCF_058119865.1. Classification (NCBI taxonomy): domain Bacteria; kingdom Bacillati; phylum Bacillota; class Clostridia; order Eubacteriales; family Oscillospiraceae; genus Ruminococcus; species Ruminococcus sp. 8Y-12. The sequence continues at coordinate 4,581,384 of NZ_CM176623.1, forward strand.
CTGGCTTCACTGGTTTGTCCGGCTGTGCCGGGGCCTTCTCAAATTCCGCATAAATTGTGTGGGGATAGCGGATATCTGTAAAGGAATACCTTCCCACTGCTCCAATGCTCTCCCCATCTACCAGCACGTCTTTAATCTGATATCCTTTATCAGGGGTCACAATATACTCCTGAAAGCTGCCATTCAGATAAGCTGCGGTTCCCTCCTGCGAGATACTCCCCCCATTTCCCGCCTTAGCCGTAATCTCCGCATAGTAATGCTGTTCACCGTCTACCTGAAGTGTGGATCGCTCTCCGCTCAACGCGATATCTCCCTGATTCAGACACAGGCTTACCTCCTCGCCCTGGCTCACGCCGTCCATTTCCAGAGAGCGGTTATCCTGATCTGAGGAGGAAGTCAGATTAATGATGTATCTCTCCCCCTGGTCCGCCTCCACACTGATATCTGCCAGCTCTGCATCGTCGTCCAGTTCAAAAGTAATTTCATCCGATGTCGTGCGGACCTCAGCCCCCAGATTCACATTGGCCACGTCCGCCTGAAATTCACTTACCGATTCATCTGTGTTCTTAACGGTGTATCTGGCCTTGGGAAGATATATGAGGCAATCCTCCTGGTCTAAGGAATCCTCCTCAAACGTCATTCCCACCGGCTCAACCAGTAAAATATCCTGGCTTTCTGTGATCAGTTCCCCATCCTCAAGGCTTGCCACCTTCTCCCCTTCTTCATCATAAATCTCTGCATTTTTCGTGTTCAGGTAGAGCATATTTATGTTTTCCAGTACGCCCCGGTTAGTCCACACACGGTAGTAAGTGTCATAGGTTACATAAGAGATTCTGTCGACTGGATATAGGTCATTGATTAAATATCCAGGGTCTGTGTACGATCCCGCCTGATTTTTGCGGACGGTTATATATCTGGTTTTTCCGGGACGGTTGCAGTCATACACATAGATGCGTCCTGTAACGCTGTCTATCTCCTCAAAATTATAGCCGAGAACCGCATGGCCCTTATCTTGGAAATATACACCTATGCTAACCGGCTTCTGTGTGATTCCCACCTTGCTGACCTCCCTGCATAGACTGTCCAGATTATTTAGAGAAGCGCTATCTTCCCTGGAGATCGCACCGGTATACTGAGAAATCTGCATGAGTTCAATCATTGACGTGACATCCATATTTAATGCAGGGCTTCTGTCCTTTACCTTTAGCTGCGACACCTTACGGGCGTTTCGAAACAGATCCGGTGAAAGGCCGTTGTTCGAAGTTGCCAGCATGGATGAAGTGGTACTCATCCCAAAGCAGCTTCCTCCCCATTTCCCATTTCTTTCGTAATATCGGGAAGCCAGGGAAGAGGTGCCGAACATCTGCTGATATCTGGCTAGGGGTATTCTGTAATAATCAGGATATTGAAATGCCCTCTGACTGTTTGAAAAAGAATAAGTCAGGGTATCCAGCTCATATACATCCTGCTGCTTCTGTATCCAGGAGGCGTAGAGGGTCTGATCCGCCAGCAGATCCACCCTGGAAGCGGAAGTGATTCTGTTGCCCCCTGATTTTGCGTCATACCAGCCTGCAAAATCATATCCCTCTCTCACCGGCTCGGGAAGCGACCCATAAGTATCTCCGTTCCTGACCTGTTTAGATGTGATCCCGGCTCTGCCTCCATTGGGATCAAATTTCACCTGATACGACAGCCCTTCCCAGCGGGCGTACAGCGTCTGCCCGGAAGCCGCCCCAACCAAGTGGCTTGAAAGCACTCTGGTCCCCCCTGTCCTTGAAGTATACCACCCGGCAAATCGGTAGCCCTCCCTCACGGCTGAGGGCAGTGTGCCATAGGGCTTTCCGTATACAACCTTCTTGCTCCCGGTCTCAGCCTTTCCCCCATTGGCGTCAAAAATGACTTCATAGATTTCTTTTGCTTCGGTCCAATGGGCATACAACCGTTCTGGCGCGTCTTCAATAGCCGGGGCAATGGTCTCCGCCGTGATCTCATTTCCCCCTTCCCTCTGGGTCCACCAGCCGTCAAAGATATAATAGTCCCTGACCGGAGTCGGCAAAGTGCCAAATGGCTCCCCCTCAAACCAGGATATGCCTTCCTCACTAGTCCACCCGCCGTTTGCACTCAGCCACGTCACATAGCTGTTTCTGTGAATCCAGTGCGCATACAGGACGTCTGTCTTTGCTGCCTCTCCTTCCTTCACCTGCTCTCCGTCTGTCTCCTGAGTAAACCAGCCCTTAAAGGTATAGCCGGTTCTGGACGGTACGGGCAAAAGCCCCAGGCCGCTTTCCTCCTGTACAAACAGATAATCCTTCTCCAACCCGCCGGGCAAAAGTCCGCCGGCTGCATCCAGGACAATCCGATTTCCCTGAGTATTCCACCTGCCATATACTGTGGTCGTCTCCAGGAAGATTGTTCTTTCCGTAATCCTGACTCCGCCGTCAGGCTGCGTATACCAGCCTGCAAAGCTCTCTGCGTTCTTAGTTGGCTCAGGCAGTCTGCCTATGCTGCTCCCCACTGTGAGTACCCGCTCTGCCTCCGGCATCGCGCTCTCACCGGCCTCAAAGTAAAGTGTTCCCTCCTGCGTATCCAGAAGCCGGAAAAGATGAGAACTTTTAGCGTATTCATGGGCCGGGCTGTCCTTATAACAGTTGATTAGGATCTGATCCCGGACCGCGCGGTCCTCAAAGACTTCTGCAGCTCCCGGAATCGTCAGCTCCTCCAGCAGGATACTGTCATCATTGAAGCAGTTGAGCCCGATTTTCTTTACCTGCTCCGGAACAACAAAGCTGGTCTCTCCGGATGCGTAGAATAAGTCTATGCACGTTCCACGCTCACTGTATATGGCAAAATCATCCGCCGAGTATTTGGGATTTCCGGAAGAAACCTCCACCTTGTTGAGGGAAGTGCATCCGTAAAACAGGGTTTTGGGGAAATTGTCTACTGTATCAGAAAGAACCACTCTCCTCAGCGACTCATCCCCCTTCAGCAGCCCTACTCTGGTCACTCCGGAGGGAATCTCTATCTCTTCCAGATATCTGCAGTCGGAAAATGCATCTCCGATTTCCCGCAAAGTGTCCGGAAGGCTGACATTCCGTATTCTGGTACCTGAAAAACCCACTTTGGGGTATGTATCCTGATTTGCGTCAAGCCCCCAGCCGTTGTCCAGGCTTGTGATTCCCTCCTCTGCGATCAGGCTTTTCGCCAGGCTGCCTGCATCCCCTAACGCAGGGGTAGATGTAACTCTTCCGGTTCCGGAAAGGCGCAGGACGCCCTCCCCGGAATCCAGCAGCCATTCTACGCCCGGACCGCAGGTTCCCTGGAATACTTCTCCCTGCGTCCACTTTGCAAAGAGCTGACAGTCTTCCTGCTTTACCATACTTCCCTGTGTAATGAGCGTTCCGTCTTCCTCATACCAGCCCGCAAACGTCCAGCCCTCCTTTTCAGGTTCCGGCAGTTCTCCATAAGGACCTCCCGGCCAGACTGTGATATCGGCCTGGGATACACTGCCCTCCCGGGCATCCAGGGAAACCGTGATGCCTCCCTCTTCCTCCAGAAGGCTGAATGGGATTCCCTTTTCCTCAGCGTACCGGTGCGCAGCACTTCCCTCAAAGCATTTGATCTTCGGTTTTTTCCTGCTTGAAAATGCAGTGTCCGATATCTGAAACACGCTTCTCGGTATGGTTACGCTTGTCAGATTCGTATGCGTAAATGCGTCATACTCGATTTCCAATACCCCGGATTCCAGCACCACCTCAAGCCCTGTCTCCGAAGAGGCTTTTCCGGAAAAACAATTAGAAGGGATCGTGGTCACACTCCCCGGTATAACCACTTTGCTTAAGCCGGAGGAATAAAAAGCCTCTCTTTCCAATGCCCTCACTTCAGGCCCAAGCCGGAATTCCCCTGTTCCTGACGGGAATGCGCAGATCAGTGTGCTTCCAGCCAGGTCTGTCTGATACAGTCCCTTTTTATCTGAGAACAGGCTCTCATTGTCTTCATGTACGGAAACTTGCTTTAGATTTAGACATTCATAGAATGTTCCGCTGCCTATCTTTTTAAGAGTAGAGGGCAGGAAAATGTTCTCAAGTCCGGTGCACCCGTAAAAGGTCTGCCCTATGTCTTCAATGCCTTCCGGAATCTCCATATTCTTCAGTGATGTGCAATTTCTAAATTCATTCCCTTTCATTTTCCTTAAACTGCCCGGCAGGCTCACCGTAGCCAGGGAACTGCAGTCTGAAAATGCACTGTACCCCAGAATTTCGACCCCTTCCGGAAGGGTAACGGCTTCCAGTGCCTCGCACTGGCTGAATGCAAAGTCCCCGATTTCAAAAACCGTATCGGAAATACGCACACTTTTCAGGTGATCCATGGCGTAAAACGCACATTTGCCAATGGCGGTAATTCCGGACTCAATCACAATCTCTGTCACTGTGCCGGAGAAGTCCTTCCATATGGACCCGTTTACCACATCCGAATCACTGATCTTTCCCTTGCCGCTGATGATCAGGACCTGGCCGCTGCCCGCATCCTCAATATTCCAAAACACATCCTCCCCGCAGGTTCCGGAGAATGCAGACCCCTTTGCATCCCTTTCTTCTTGCGTACTTTCTTTCGCCTGTACCGGCCCCAGATGTACCATACCACTCATACACAGGGCAAGCACTAACATCCATATGATTGCGTTTTTATCCCGCTTTTTTCTTGTCATAACCGTCCTCACTCCGCATTTGCTAAACAGCAGATACCTTTTTCTTCTTTATATTGCTCCATTTTCCATACACCCTTTTTCCGGAGTACGGATCTTTCTTGTAAGCACGCATCCTTATATAATAAGTTTTCCCGATCTTCATACGCATAAGTACAAAATCGTTGGCCCAGCTTGTTTTTGCTTTTGCTGTTTTCGCGTTTCTCATATTCCGTTTTGAACAGTAAGCAACCTGATAACCGTCTGCAAAACGCTGATTTTTTATTTTGGATATGACATTCAATACCCTGTGTCCTGATACTGTGACTTTTTTAATGCTTGGAACAGGAAGTTTCCTCCAATGGGCGTAATATGTTGCGTTTGAGACACACCGGGTCGATGCTGTGACTTCTGAACCTCCTTTCGGTGAGGTATACCAGCCGTCAAAGACATAATATGAACGCGTTGCTGCTGGCAGTGTGCCGATGGCGTTATTATGGGTGATTGTTTTGGCTGCGGTTGATACTTTGCCGCCATTTGCGTTAAAAGCCACTCTGTGTTGTACGCTGCTGCTTCCTCCGGGATTTGTCCCGGTTCCGCTTCCGCCAGGGTTTTCTCCGCCACTGCCAGGATCTGCAGGCTTTACAGGTTCGGAAGGCTTTACGGGATCTGGCGCTTTAACAACCTCTATGATCCAATATCGGTCAGCTACTTCAGGGGTATAATATCCCTCCATCCATGTCCCCAGATAATAATAGCCGGGATGATATATTTGATATATTATCTGGCAATGGATTGTGACTGTTCCAGGTTCCAAACCAGTAACATAACAATACCTTCCATTTCCCGTATAACTTATATACTTACTGGCTTCTGCTTTTGCATACCATAGCCTTGAGGTAGTATTCGAATAACTGCTTGAGTCATACAATTGAATCTGGCTTCCCACCTTCACCGTATAGTTTGCGGCATTAACCTGTTTTCCAAAAGAAAGCGCCAACAAAAATGTCAGTTGCAATGCAAATAAAAATAAATACTTTTTCCAGCTTCTCTTTTTTCTCATTATTTTCCCTCCATATCATACTGTTTCAGCATATGCGCTTTATATTTAACAATTTTATTGATCCAGCTTATAACCGCCGCTCTCCATGGAAAACTCCTTTTCCCTGAGCAATTCAGAATTCTTCTTCTCGTATTTGTTCAGCAGGCTGCCGCAATTGTTGTCAAACTCATCCGGATCAATGGTACCGAGATACCAGTCCTTGCTGTTGAAATACGTTTGAAGCTCCCTGGACTTGAATTTCCTCCCATGCCGGGCAAAGATTTCGTTTTTCGCATAATTGATTTCCTTGATGGAAAGCCCTTTTATATCACTTTTGTCCAAATATTCCGAATCACTGTTTGGCAGAATATAATCCTGGGAAAGCAAATCCTTTTCCGTCTCTTCCTCTTTTTTCTTCATCTCCTCCTTTTCATCTGTGACCAAGGTTCCCTCTGACCAAGTCTGTTTGGAACTTTCCCCATCTTTATCGTAGTAGATTCCGTCCCCGTCCTTTTCCCCGTTTTTCCAATATCCCTCGTAGCGCTCTCCTGTTACATAGTACATGGTTCCATCGCCGTCCAAATCTCCATTCCAACTTCCCTCAAAGCGGTTCCCATTTGAAAACTCAATTTTTGTCACCTCTGTAACCAAACCGTTTACAGAAATCCCAACTACTTTCGTTCCATCACTTCCCGTATATACTCCCTTTCCGTGTGGAAACCCATTAGAGAATTCACCTTCATAGGTACGCCCGTCTTTATATTTGCAAATCCCCTCACCCTGTATAGTTCCATTTTGACGAATGCCAGTATACTCATTCCCTTCCTCATCCGTCCAGCTTTCTACTTCCGGCTTTTTTTCGCCCTCCGTTTGCTGTATATATTCTGTCTCCGTCTGTTGCCTGTATTCTGTTTCTACAAAAGTCTCCAGGCCTCCTTTTGAATCTGCACCATCATGCAGCAAGCTGCCCCCATCCGCGAGAACATTCTCCGGCTCAATGCTCTCACTTTTGGATTTTCCGCCATTATAAGCTGCCACCCCAATGAACAGAACAAACACTGCGGCCGCTCCTGCCACTATCTTTTTATTTTTCAGAAGTTTCTGCAACAACGTTTGCTCACAAGGTGGAACGGGGCCGGGAATCGGCGTGGGTCCCGGGGCCGGTCCGGGAGGTGCCACATACATCTCCTTCTTGAGTTCTGTTACTGTCTGCTGGCGGTCTTTTTGATAGACCTCCAGGCCCTTCATCAAAGTGTCTTCTCTGGCCTTTCCCATATTTATGCCATATTCAGACGGCCGCTTGAGCTTTTCCCCGGCAACCCTGTCCAAAGATTCCGCAGGCACTTCCCCGGTTACCGCCCTGTAAATGGTGGCACACAATCCATAGATATCCGTCCATGGCCCCTGCTTTCCGTGGCTGCGGTACTGCTCCTCCGGCGCATACCCCGGCTTCAGCACCACGGAGAGGGAACGCTCCCCCTCTGCCAAAAAGTCTCTGGCGGCTCCAAAATCCAAAAGCTTTACCTTACCCCTATCGTCAATCATGATATTGTCCGGACTGATATCCCGGTGGATGAGTCCTTCTCTATGTACCACTTCAAGAGATTCCATAACCGGTTTCATCATAGCCAAAACCGTCTCCACGTCCATCCGGCCCCCGGACTCCGTCAAAACCTCTTTCAGAGTCTTTCCTTCAATAAACTCCATAACAATGTAGGCTGTCCTGTTCTCCTGAAAATAATCTTTCACAGAGACAATCCCCGGCAGTCCCCAGAACTTCCCCAAACGTTTGGCCTCGTCCACAAACTTATCCCGGCCCCGTTGGAAAAATTCCGGATTCTGTCCTGACAAGAGTGTTACGCTTCTGGACGCATCCCTGACCACAAACCCGTTGGGATAGTACTCCTTGATCGCAAGCTTGACCTCCAGATTTAGATCCCACCCCAGGTAGGTGATGCCGAATCCTCCCTCGCCCAGCACCTTACCTGCCAGGTATTTTCCGTTTAATATAGTTCTAAGGGGTAGGTGGTGGGGGGCCGGCTCATATTTATTTTCGTCAAATCCACAGTGCGGACACGGGCCGTTCCCCTTCTTCTCCTGCATGCAGCCCATACATAAGTTAATGTTCATCTTCTCCGTTCTCCTTCTTTCATGGGTATCTACCAGGTTATTTCACAGGTGGCTGATAAGATATGTGACCAAAGTCCCCAATGGCCAAGTCTCATTGAAGCTTTCTCCGTCTTCATCATAGTAGATTCTGTGCCTTTCCCCGTTTTTCCAATATCCCTCGTAGCGCTCTCCGCTGCGTAGTACATGATTCCATCGCCGCTCAAATCTTCATTTCAACTTTCCTCTAAGCAATTCTCATTAAAAAATCAATTTTCGTGACCTCTGTAACTCACTCTTTGATTTCCCGTTGTTATGAGCTTCCGCAACAATGAGCAGGACAATCACTACGGTCACTCCTGCCAATATCTTTTGTTTTTCAGAAGTTTATGCAACAAAGTTTGTTCGCAAGGTGAGGCCGGTTCCGGACTGGGCGGTGTATCCATATACATCTCCTTCATGAGTTCTGTTACTGTCTGTTGGCGGTTTTTTTGATAGACCTCCAGGCCCTTCATCAAAGTGTCTTCTCTGGCCTTTCCCATATTTATGCCATATTCAGACGGCCGCTTGAGCTTTTCCCCGGCAACCCTGTCCAAAGATTCCGCAGGCACTTCCCCGGTTACCGCCCTGTAAATGGTGGCACACAGTCCATAGATGTCCGTCCATGGCCCCTGCTTTCCGTGGCTGCGGTACTGCTCCTCCGGCGCATAAGGTTTGACCGCCACGGAATAGGGATGCTCCACATCCTTCCACAAGTCTCTGGCGGCTCCAAAATCCAAGAGCTTTGCCTTACCCTTATCGTCAACCATGATATTGTCCGGATTGATATCCCGGTGGATGAGTCCTTCTCTATGTACCACTTCAAGAGATTCCATAACCGGTTTCATCATAGCCAAAACCGTCTCCACGTCCATCCGGCCCCCGGACTCCGTCAAAACCTCTTTCAGAGTCTTTCTTTCAATAAACTCCATGACAATGTAGGCTGTCCTGTTCTCCTGAAAATAATCTTTCACAGAGACAATCCCCGGCAGTCCCCAGAACTTCCCCAAACGTTTGGCCTCGTCCACAAACTTATCCCGGCCCCGTTGGAAAAATTCCGGATTCTGTCCTGACAAGAGCGTTACGCTTCTGGACGCATTCCTGACCACAAACCCATTGGGATAGTACTCCTTGATCGCAAGCTTTACCTCCAGTTTTAGATCCCATCCCAGGTAGGTAATACCGAATCCTCCCTCGCCCAGCACCTTACCTGCCAGGTATTTTCCGTTTAATATAGTTCTGAGGGGTAGGTGGTGTGGGGCCGGCTCATATTTATTTTCGTCAAATCCACAGTGCGGACATGGACCATTCCCCTTTTTCTCCCGCATGCAGCCCATACATAAGTTAATGTTCATCTTCTCCGTTCTCCTTCTTTCATGGATATCTACCAGTATATACTGCAAGTAGCTGATAAGGTATCCAGGGGTGATTTATCGGTGATTTCATTATCAGCCAAAGTCAAATATGTTAAATTTTCCAGGTTAGATAATGCGCTTATATCATTTATTTTGTTTTCACTCAATTTCAGCTCTTTTAAATTTTCCAAGTTTGATAACACGCTTATATCATTTATTCCGTTTTCACTCAAATCTAATATTGTTAAATTTTCTAGGTTGGATAGCGCACTTACATCATTTATTTCGTTTTCACTCAATTCCAGCTCTATTAAGTTTTCCAAGTTTGATAGCACGCTTATATCATTTATTCCATTTTCACTCAAATACAGCTCAGTTAAATTTTCTAGGTTGGATAGCGCATTTATATCATTTATTCCGCTTTTTCTCAAATACAGCTCATTTAAATTTTCTAGGCTGGATAGCGCACTTATATCATCTATTTCGTTTAGATCCAAATTCAGCTTTTTTAAATTTTTTAAATTGGATAGCACACTTATATCATTTATTTCGTTTGCACCCAAATCTAATATTGTTAAATTTTTCAGATTGGAGAGCGCACTTATATCATTTATTTTATTCAGACTTAAATATAGTTCTGTTAAATTTTCTAGATTAGATAGGACGCTTATATCATCTATTTTTCCTACCAGCTCGCATTTCAGCGTTGTTAAATTTTCTAATTTGGATAGTGCACTTATATCAATTATTTTGCTTGTACCCCCACCCTGCAAACTTAAATATGTTAAATTTTCTAATTTGGATAGTGCACTTATATCATTTATTGTATGTGCATACAAAGACAGCTTTGTTAAATTTTCTAGATTGGATAACACACTCCAATTGCTAGGGAAGCTATCTATTTCTATACTCAGTTCCGTTAGATTTGTTAAGTTTGCAAGAATTTCAATATTATTAATACTATTACCAATCAACATAAGACTACTCAAATGTGGTAAATTTGCCAATACACTTATATCATTAATTTCATTATAAGATAAATCCAATTTAGTTAAATTAGGTATGTTTGACAGAAAGCTTATATCGCTAATCTTATTACCTCCCAAACCTAAAGCATCTATACTTGGTATATTTGACAATACTTTTATAAGTTCGCTTATATCAACAATTTCATTGCGCCCCAAATCCAGAGTAGCTAAATTTGATAGACTGGTTAGCGCACTTATGGTATCAATTTCGTTCCAGCACAAATTCAAATCTGTTAAACCTGTTAAACTTGCCAATGCACTTACATCGCTAATAGCATTGTTGCTTAAATTTAGATTTGTTACATTTGTCAAACTTGCCAACGCACTTACATCGCTAATATAATTATTGCTCAAATCCACTATTTTCGCATTCCTTAATTGGGGGAGCCATGGTGTAATATCAGTAATTCCACGATCACTTAATGAAATTACTGTTTCACCATCTTCATTCCTAGTTACCAATGGTTCCTCAATGTGATTCCCCTTATTTCCAAGACCTATTAACAGACAGAGCACTACTACCGCAACACCTGCCCCAATCCACCATTTTCGGTTCCCTCTTTTCTTTTTTTGAGCTGCCTTCTCTACCCCGGGCATATCTTCCACACCACAGGTTTTCCAATAAAAGGATCCTTCTCCCCGCTCTGGTTCTAACTTTTCTATCTCTTCCTTCTCTTCTTCCCCTATCTCCCCCCCATTCCTGTAAAACCCTTCCATCAACTCCTCTGTCGTCTGCACCCTGTCTCTCTGATACAGCGCCAGCCCTTTCATCAGTATATCCTCCCGCCTGCTGCCTATCTGTATGCCAAGTTCATAAGGCTTTTTCAGCTCCTCCCCCGCTGTCCGGTCCAGGGATTCGATCGGCACCTCCCCGGTGACTGCCCGATAGATCGTTGCACAAAGTCCATACACATCTGTCCACGGCCCCTGTTTTCCATGGCTGCGGTACTGTTCCTCCGGCGCATAGCCTGGTTTCAGCACTACGGAGAGGGAGCGCTCCCCCTCTGCTATATAATCCCTGGCTGCCCCGAAGTCCAGAAGCTTTACATTCCCCTCAGGAGTAACCATGATATTATCCGGGCTGATATCCCGGTGGATCAGTCCCGCCGCATGTACCTCCTGCAGGGATCTCATCATAGGCTCCATCATGGCAAATACTGTATCAGGCTCCATCCTCCCCGTATCCGCTTCCTTTAAAAGTTGTTTGAGCGTTTTTCCCTCCACGAACTCCATGACAATGTAGGCTGTCCTGTTCTCCTGAAAATAGTCTTTCACAGAGACGATCCCCGGCAGGCCCCAAAACTTTGCCAGGCGCTTGGCCTCGTCCACAAACTTATCCAGCCCTTTCCGGAAGAATTCCGTCCTCTGCCCGGACAGCAGCGTTACACTTCTCGCCTTATCTCTGCCCACAAAGCCGTTGGGAAAATACTCCTTGACCGCCAGCTTCATTTCCAGGTTTAGGTCCCACCCCAGATAGGTGATGCCGAATCCCCCCTCCCCCAGTACCTTGCCGATCAGATATTTCCCATTCAGCACGGTTCCGGGGGGAAGCTGATGGAGCGAAGCTTCGTAGACACTCTCGTCAAAGCCACAGTACTTACATGCTCCTTTTTCTGTTTTTTCACGCATGCAGCCCATGCAAAGATTGATGTTCATACCTTCTCCTCCCTCGTCCTCTCAACTTTTTCTACCAATGTACACGAAACTCCGATGAACCGATGTGTATGATGTCATCGCAATTCAAAATATAGGGTTTCGTGATTGGCACTCCGTTTACCTGGGTTCCATTGGTGGATCCCAGATCATAAATAAACAACTTCCCGTCAAAGCAGGTCAACGCGCAGTGGACTCCGGACATATGTCTGTCCTCAGGATATGCATAGTCCGCCTTTTCAGGAGATCTCCCCAATTTTGTCTCCCCTTTTACCATGATCTCATAGGTGGTATCCTCCCCCATGCTTACCTTTGTCAAAAAAACCAAAATTCCTGGCTCCCCCTGACCTGCTGCCTCACTCTCCTCCTGTCCGCCATCCCGTTTTCCTGCTGCGTCTGCGGCATCTGCCTCACTTTCGGTCTCCTCTTCCTGCTCCTCCTCTGTGAGTTCATTTTCTTCTTCCCGTCCAGCGTCCTCCCCAGTGTCAGAGAATGTCGCCTTCTCTTCCTTCTCCTGCACTTCCTCCGGGGGACAGACTGTGTGAGCCTTCTGTGACTCTCTCTGCGGATTTTCCGTAACCCTGTCCCCGGTATCCACTTCCAGATCGGATATTTTTGCGTCCGCCTCTCCCTGTGCAAAGTTTTCTCTCTTCCGCCTCTTGCTTTCTCGCATTCCCATTACAATTACCAAAATGACCGCCACAAGTGCACTTCCCGCTGCGACGGGCACCCAGAGGGGGAATAGCATAGCCCCTGCCTCTTCCTGTGATTCTGTCTGAACCTCTGTCTGTGTCTCACTCTGCTTAATTGTTTGGGGCGATGTCTCTGTTTCCGCCTCTTTGACGGCAAGTCTGTCTTCTGCTATCTGTCTGCCTGCCTCCGCCTGCCCGGTTTCCACATGCAGAGCCACTTTCAGATAGGCCTGACCGCTGCCCGGCTGATAGCCCGATGCGTCTGCCGTGATAATCAGGCTCTCCTGTATGCGCTTCATCATTCTTTTTACACTCTTCTTAGGGGTGATATCCTCGGCTCCAAGAGCAGTATGGATTCCTCCGGGCGATAGCCTTGCGAAGCTTCCCAACAGCTTTGCAAACTCCATTTTCGGATTAGAGGCCCCCTCCTCCAGAATGGCTGTGGTAAACACAGGTATCTCTCCTTCCCTGATCTGGACATCCACCTCCTCTTTGGTAATTCCCGTGGCCTGCTCATCCTCACCGTCTGACACTACAAGGAGTATTTTTTTACCGTCATAGGCTTCCCCGGTCTCCAACAGCTTCAAAGATTCCGATATTCCATAGTAGAGATTGGTATCCTCGGAAAGGCCCTGGATTTCTTCCACAGCAGCCAGAATATTTTCCTTTCCGGAGAGAAACCCACTGGAATGAAGCGTATTTCCGAGAGTCATCACGCAAACCCTGTCATTCTCCTGAAGTTCATTGCTCACCAGCTTTAAATATTCCTTCATCTGTGTGAGTTTCTGTTTCCCTATAGATCCAGAGACATCCGCCAAAAAGATATAGGAAGCTGCCTCTTTGCTGTCCTTAAACTTACGAATGTCTGTGACAGGAAGCTCCTGCGTTCCCAGCGTAACTGTATATTGTTCCCCATCTGCCTGCTGCTCTTTATCCCGTTTCAGATTGTCATTGACATAGATATGGAGCTTCTGCTCCTCCACACAGACACTTTCCAGATTTATATCCAATGCCTCCCGGGCAGAGGCTTGGATACCTCCTGCTAAAAGCCACAGACAAAAGAAAAGACTGCAGAGCCTCCATTCAATCCCTCTTTTCATATCACAGTTCTCCCTTCTGCATAAAACATAGCCGCAGCTGTGTAATTGTCGTGCTTTTCTCCGACTCTTTTTCGGAGTCTCTCACACATATACTGTATCCAGACGCCCGGAGAATCTGTCTTTTCCAGATCAATCTCCATCTCCCCCTCCAGCACGTATTCCCAAAAACCATCGCTGCACAGTAAAAATGCATGAAAATCTTTTCCCAGATCAGGAATCTCGGTAATGTCCGGCTTGACCTGATCCGTTATGCCAAAGGCTTTCAGCACACGGTTGCGGTCCTCATGAAAACGGATCTGATCCCTGGTGATTTCCCCTGACAAAACCGCCATCTGGGATACGCTGTGGTCACTGGTACAGAAATCCAGCTGGCCATTGACAAAATGGTACAGTCTGGAGTCTCCCAGATGCGCCCAGACCGCCCGGCTGCCCTCCACAAACAGACTGACACAGGTGGTCTTCATTTTGCAGTTCTCCGTCTGTCTTTTCATGACCTCTCGGTTGGCATCCGCAAACACGTTTTCCACCCAGTCCCTATCTGGAGAGGAGCACCTTGTAAACTCCCTCATGAGAATCTGAACCGCCTCTCTGGAAGCGATCTCACCTCCCCCATGGCCGCCAAGACCGTCTGCAACCACCAGACACTGTCTCTCTTTGCAGGCGGATACTTCCACACTGTCTTCATTGTGATCCCTTCCCCCCTGATTTGTGTAACTGGCTACTCTGAACATGTTGTTTCCTCCCAATATTAAGCTTCTGCAACTGTGTAGTAAGTGCACAGACCTATAAATAGTTAAAAACTTGGTATCGTTAATTACACGTACTTCTGTACTTCGAATAACTGATTTTCTCCAATTGTAAACTGATCCCCGTCTCTCAGTGGCATCAGCTCTCCCCGCAGCATCCGTCTTCCGTTGAGCCATGTTCCATAAGTAGAGCCCAGATCCTCCAGAAAAACACTGCTTCCCGTCTCATCTCCCGCAGTCACGATACGGCAGTGCATACTGCTCACTCCTCTGGCATACGATGGAAACACCAACTGGCATTCATAGGGATTCCGTCCGAGCGTAATCTCTCCCTCCGGACAGATCACACCACCTGAAAAATACCCATGTCTGCATATAATCCTGACTGTGGGAATGCAAAAGCTGCCTCTTCTGTTTTCCTGCCGTTCACTGTATCCCAGCAGCGCCTTGCGAAAGGACTCCACAGACGAATACCGGTCTTTTGCCTTTACCGCTAAGGCTTTCATAATGGCATATGCGCTGTGTTCCGGTATGCCTTTCTCCAGAATCCTTATGTCCTTTAATTGGTCATCCGCCATCCGTTCCGGCGCCTCCGGCACCATGATGCCCGTGAGGCTGTAATACATGGTCCCTGCCAAGGCATAGATATCTGTCCATGGACCCTGTTTCCCTTTTGAACGGTACTGTTCCTCAGGTGCAAATCCCTTTTTCAGAATGACAGACAGACTCTTGCTCTGTCCTGCCACCGCCATCCTGGCGGCGCCAAAATCAATCAGCTTGACTCCCTGCTCCCCATTGCCTATGTAAATATTGTCCGGACTGATATCCCGGTGAATCACATGATCACGGTGAATGTACTCCAATGCGTCCATTATAGGAAGCGTTACTTTCATTACCATCTCAAAGTCTGTCTTACCGCCGCTGCGCCTCAAAAACTGCTTAAAATCTTCTCCCTGAAGATACTCCATCACAAAGTAAGCGGTCTGATTTTCCTGGAACATTTTCATAACATGCACGATATGGGGATGCTCCCGATAACGGTATATGGTTCTGGCCTCATTGACAAACTGCTTCAGGCCATACTGGAAGGCCTCCTTTTGGCCCTTTGCGCAGATTTTCAGGCTTCCCGGATTTCTTCCTGCCAATCCGTGAGGCATAAATTCCTTAACTGCCACTTTACTGCCGCTTTTGAGATCCATTCCAATATAGGTAATACCAAATCCTCCGCATCCCAGCACAGCACCGATCAGATAGGAACCGTCCAGGATTGTCCCTGGCGGCAGCGCAAAGGCAGGTTTTTGTGCAAAACCCGCTGGTTTTTTACAGCAGCAGCAGACGCCTCTGACCATGGATGCGTTCATACAGTTTAAACATAAACAGTCAAAATCCGGAAACATATGCATCACCTACATATATTCCAATATAATGGCTGTATAGTTGTCCTGA
The DNA here is from genome assembly GCF_058119865.1 of Ruminococcus sp. 8Y-12. Taxonomy (NCBI): domain Bacteria; kingdom Bacillati; phylum Bacillota; class Clostridia; order Eubacteriales; family Oscillospiraceae; genus Ruminococcus; species Ruminococcus sp. 8Y-12. The sequence continues at coordinate 4,597,272 of NZ_CM176623.1, forward strand.
TTTGCCAGATTCTTGCTTCGGATCATGCGGTCCAGTATCTCACCGCTCATCTCGGCCGGAGCATGCATGGCCTCCGCAATCTCCCCATCTGATAGTGTGCCAAAAACCCCATCGCTCATCAAAAGAACCCTATCTCCCTCCAAAAGCTTCAGGGGTCTGATATTGCGGTCTATCTTTTTCAATTTTCCTATTCCAATAAAACTGGTCAATGCCTTTCTCTGCGGATCGGAAGCTGCCGCCGAAAATGAAATTTCCCCTCGGCCTGCCTGCTCGTCAAGTTCCACACCGTAGACATGTTCTCTGTTCACCTGCATCAGAGCTCCGTTCCGGTAGAGATAGATATGACTGTCTCCCACTGCAATCCAGTACAGCTCATCCTTCTGTACAAGAACAGCAACGACTGTGGAGCCGCTCTTTCCCTTTCCGGAAGTTCCCAGTACCTGATTTACCTCGTCATTGGCACTGTTTAACATCTGCAGAAGTTCCTGCTGCAAAGGCCCCTGCATAGTCTGACTGTCGAACCGGCTCATCATGGACAGGGTAACCATCGCGCTGATCTCTCCGCCGTTTGCCAAGCCTCCCATGCCGTCCGCAACAATTGCAAACACTCCTTTTTGGTCTATCTGGCTGCATTCGGAAATTCCAAAAGAGTCCTGCTGGCTGCTGCGTTTTCCTATGTCATGTACCTTTCCAACATAAATTCCATGCGGACGTTTCTCATCTCTCTCCGTCCTCGGTATTTCCTGAAGTCCATGAGTGTGGAAAGGCTCCATATCCTGCTCCTGCCATTCTATGGAATCCCTTTCATTTTTTTGCGCCTGTTCTTTTCTCACTTTCCACTCACGCCTTTTCCTTTTTCTTTTTTGATTCACGAGCAGATAAAATGCTGCACCCAGAAGGACGATTCCCATACCGGCAGCGACCCATAGAAATACATAGGGAGAGCTGTCCGCCCTCCCTTCTCCCCTATCTGTAACCCCAGTCTCCGTCTGCAGTTCACTCTCCAGCTTTGTTTCAGGCAGCCCCTTCTCCGTCTCTCGTTGGCCTGTCATCTCAGGCTGAGAATTTCTCTTTGTTTCGGATACCGGCTCTGTCTCAGCTTCAGACAGAACCTGGGTATCTCTATTCTCTTTTAAGCCCTGTTCGATATCACCAGAACTACTCGTCATCTTTCCACTCAAACCTTTCTCCGCACAGGGGTATAAAAATCAACTCCATTTTTCCGATTTCGATCACATCATAGGGCTGCAAAACGGCTGTCTCGAACATTGCCTTCCCATTCAGACGCACGATACTCCTGCCGTCTCCCCTCGAAAAATAAAAAATGCGCTCTCTTGTGTCATAGCTGATCACCGCATGGTTGATCCTGGAGATGGTGTCATCTCCCCGCAGGCAGATATCCATGGTCTCCCCCCTGCCGATAAAATTATTATCCGAGTGGATGCGATAGTCCCTTCCCTTTTCCACTCCGCTGATGCAGACCAGCCATCCCACAACGGGATCAATGCCCATTTCCTTTTGCACAAGCGCTATGGTCTGGCCGCTGTCCCTTACTCCTTCACTGCATCCGCTGCCGGTAAGAGGAGCTGTAAATCCGCTTCGAACAGGCGCCGTCTGACCTGCTCCAAACGGAGCGGTACGCCCTCCCTCCAGAGGAGCTGTCTGACCTCCTCCCATCGAAGCCGTCTGACCTGCGGCGGCTGCCGTGCCCAAGGGGATGGTATGGCTGGTTCCGCCGCTGTGAAGCGGCATTGTACCTCCATTGACATTTCCAGCCTTGGCTTCCCTGCATACGGGACATTCCTCATAAATAGATCCATCGTAGTAATGTCCTTCCTGACATTTCTTTAATTCCATCTTTTTCCTCCCATTATTTGATATGTATAGTAAACTCGTTTTCACTGCTGCCCAGATAGAACTTCACATGATCTCTCAGTTTATATGGAACATTTGGCTCCAGTTTCTGTCCATTGCCAAAATAAGTCCCATAGGTGGAATTCCTGTCAATCAATACCGGAAAGCCTTCCTTCCATTTAACTTCACAATGATTAAGGCTAATCCCCTTTGTTCCCTGAGGAAAACAAACCCCGGATGTTTCCGGATTTCTTCCAAATACAAGACTCCCCCCGTAACTGAGCGAATACTCTTTGCCCGCATGGATTCCGCTGCTCCCCTTCACAGTCAGCGCTGCCCCACCCGAAGGAGCTTTTACCTCCAATTCTTTTACGCGGGGTGTATTGGCAGGAAGCGCCCTTTTGTACTTGGTATCTACCACAACCATCTGTCGGATACATTTACGCATGATAAATAAAAGCAAAGTCCATCCTAAAATAATGAGAAGGATGATCTTCAGATACAGTCCCTCTATCCGGGCCAAAAACAGCACCCAGTCATCCGGAAGAATACCTATCAGATAGCCAGCTCTGAAATTCCATGTTGTGTGCAGCAGATATGCCCCTGTCCAGGCAATGATCACCAGCTTGTCTCCCAGGTGCTTAACACCCAACTCCCCTTTCCCTTTTGCCAGTGCCAGGGCTCCGCCGTACATGGCGGCCCATATCTCATGACCCCCTATTGTTGTCACGCCCCTCAGGATAAGATTATCTGTAAGGCTGCCAGAGACAATGCTCCAGATATCCAGGGAGGTATTGGAATTCAGAGCCTGCATCTGCTCGACCAGCTCTCCGGCCTTAGACAAGCCCTCCTGATATGCATTCCAGGCATATCCCGATGACTCTATGACGGAAAATCCAACTCCCACCGCAGCTCCCACCAAAAGACCCTGTACTCCGTAGGTAATCTTATATCTCTTTATCAAAATATACACAATTACAAGTTTTGCCGTCTCCTCCGCAAAGGGGCCTACCACAAAGGCAACTTTCTGTGCCACCATTTCAGAGAGAAAGAGCCTCTGGACCACTCCCGTCACCGCCATGCTTAATATTCCACCCAGAAGAGCCATAAACAGAGCCTGGTATATAGAAATATTGCCTGGTATATTCATCTCCCAGAAAAAAAGCATCACAGCCAGTGGAACCACCACCGCCGGAAGAACAAACATAAACACAGTAGCTCCGTCAAACGCAAAATTGTTCCAGAGCGCAAACAACAAAACAGACAGAAGCAGTCCCACTGCCCCCACCCTCACAAACAGCCATGGCTTTTGCCAACTCTCCATCATATGGCCCGGTTCCGGAATATTTTCTCCGATGCCTCTGGTCAGGAGACTGGCTCTCTCTTCTCTCGTATGAGGCTGAAACGCATCGGAAAAAATATCTTTCCACTTAAAATTTTTTTCTATTTCTGCAGCCTTTTCGAAAAACATGGTATTCATCTTCTCACCCTCCCCTAAAGTACCCTAAAAAGATTCATTGAATCCGCCAGGTAAAAGCTGTCCCCACAATTAAGGACTTGAGGTTTATTGGCTGTCAGTTTTCTTCCGTCTTTTAGATAGGTGCCATAGGTGGAACCTAAATCTTTCAGGATAACTTTTTCGCCCTCCAGCGCCACCTGGCAATGAAGACTGCTGATTCCTCTGGTGCTGCCGGGATAGACAACGGAACATCTGTCAGGATCTCTTCCGAATGTAATCCTCCCATTTATTGGAATCTCTTTTCCATCAAAGTATCCGCCAATGCCTCTCAGTTTGATAACCTCATCCTCTCCAAATCCCAGCACATTAGCAAATTCTATCTCTCCTCTGCCTCTTCTTTTGATCTCTTCGTTTTGGTAGGATATCAATGCCGCGACAAACACAACGCCTATGACAGGAATAAGCACATAAAAAAAACTGCTGCCTGAAGCATTCCCGCTGCTCATATCCACCTGTGTACTTTCCGTCCCGCCATCGGAAGGCTCACCGTTTCCCCCTGAGGAATCAGATTTTTCATTTCCTGCAATGTTTATCAAGTAATCCATCGGTAAAAAAAGTCCTTTCTGGTTCTCTTTTTTTACCAGAACACCAACCAGACTCCCCTCCTCAGTAAATACAGGACTCCCGGCAAATATGGCATCGAAATCTTCTTTCATCTTCACATATGTAAATTCATCTAACTCTCCGTAAGCATCGACTTCACTTTTTTGCATGACAATCATATCCTCCAGGGAAGATTCCTGGTTGCCATTTGGTACAAAACCTGCATAGTAGACTGTCTGCCCTGTTTCCAGCTGCTGAAAGCTGACGGCTTTTTCCCCGGGATACCCCTGTACATCGGGAATTTCCGCTGAAAATATAGAAACCCCCGCATTGGCATCATCCCCCAAAAAATTCACTGTTCCGTCCACTTGCGTTCCTAAGATCCCCACTGCGGTTGAAGATTTCCAGGTATCACTACTCTTGGCAATGATCAAGAGCTTCCCTTCACTGCTAATCATAATGCCGCTTGAGCTTTCCATTATCTGTCCCTGTTCGTCAATCCCCATTACCAGCACAATGCTGTCTGTCAATGAAGCAGCGGCATGTGCCGTATTTCCTCCAGCTACCAGCATCCATATACCCACTGCTGCCAGTAACCATCTCTTCCATATACTCCGCATACTGTCCTCCCAACTTCTTTCTCTTTGTCTGTTTAGTGCTGCTTAAACATAACGTCTCTCATAAACTTTCTTAAATTTTAGCACATTTAACCAGAATAAGCAACTTTTAAACGTCATATATATAACTTTTTTACGTTACGTTGTCATTTTTTCTTCAGACCATAAATCCTGGCTGTCACCTATATGAAAATGAAAGGCCTTCTCAAGATCATGTAATACTATTTTATCTGCCCGGATATAAAATTCTTCAACTTTTTTCTGTCTGTTGTAACTATTAAGCAAGTCTGCGCATTTACTGCGCAGACCGTGAGTAAATGATTCAGGAGTACAAAAAGCCCGTACAAGACATATTGTCTGTACGAGCTCATTGCTTAACTTGGCCCTACCTTTTTGATACGTGCCGCAGATTCGTTTAAATCTCTGTATGTAATACTTACCGAAAAGCACTGTATCTAAGCATGGTTTCGACAACTGCTGTTTTAGATACTGGTAATTTTTTTACAGTCCGCTCCATAAATCCCGAAAATTTTCGGTATAGTCTCACGAACAGATGGACAGCAAATGGGCAGACTTTTAAAAAATATAAAAATCTGCCCATTAAAATTTAATTTAAAGCAATTTTGTCAATTCCAATCAATCTCATCATTGGATACGGTGCCTTGTTCGGCAATACTCTTATTTGCCCGTTGATTTGCTTGGACTTCGTCGGGCATCGGCTTATCCTCCGGTACGAATCTTACCAGTACACGAAAAATCGTCTCCATATCTTCCTCATCTATTAAATCAATCAAGCCTTTTAGCATCTCTTTGCTCATAATTATTGTATCCACTTCAACGGAAAATAGTATCCTTAAATCCCCAACTCTCAAGCGATAGTCATGTACGAATCCCTGAAGCTTTTTCACATCTCCAGCTGGTAGTTTATCAATCGCCTGTTTGATTCTGGTTTTGGAAGGCTTATCCATTTTACTGATATGTTTTGCTGCATCCCTTTCAAATATGATTTTCAACATATCACCTCCATTTTGTCAGAAATTTCTTTAATTACATTATATCGTATTGCCGACTGAAATTCAATAAATAGGGGTTGTCTATTTCCTGACAACCCCTTCGTGCTGCGGGAGATGGGACTTAAACCCACACGAGCGCATTGCTCGCAAGCTCCTTAGACTGCTGCTTTTATTTGACCTTTACTTTTATCACTTTCTTGACGCCATTGCAGCTCACCGTGATTTTCGTCTGCCCTCTCCTTCTGCCCGTCACTACGCCTTTTGACGAAACTTTCGCAACTCTTAGGTTTGCACAGTGGTAAATTAATTTTCCTTTTGGGGATGCCTTTATACGAATTTTGTATTTCCGGCCCTTTTTAATTTCTATCCTAGACTGACTGACTGTTAGTTTCTGAGTCTTGACCTCCACTGTACATTTCGCCGTAACTCCATTTGCTTTAGCAGTGATGACGGCTTTCCCAACCTTTTTAGCCGTTACCTTTCCGTCCGCGCGAACAACGGCAACTTTCTTTTTACTGGTGCTGTAGCGCACTTTTTTTTCATATCCCGTGATCACCGGTTGCAATTTGATGCTATTCGTGCCATTCCTGTAGAGAACAATCTTCTTTTTTACAAAACGGATTTCTGGCTTCTTTACTGTAACCGTACAAACATCGCTTATCCCATTTGCCTTAGCCGCTATTCTTGCAACACCTGCCCTTTTCGCTGTGACTACCCCATCTTGAACCTCCGCTACAGAAGGGTTATCGGAACTCCACTGTATCTTCTTTTCTACACCTCTTATCTCCGCTGTCAGTGTCTCAGATGTTCCGCCACCCTTTGTGTACAAAATCATCCTGTCCTTCGAGAGTTTAATCATAGGTTCCTTTATCTGGAGTTGAGTACCAGTCTCTTCAGTCTCTTCAGTCTCTTCGGTCTCTTCAGCTTCTCCCTGTCTCTGAATGACAGTAATATTGCAGAAAGCCCTGACCCCATTCGCCTCAGCAGTAATCCGTGTCATACCAGGACCTCTTCCAATTACTACTCCTTCATTTACCGACGCCACCGATGAATCTTCACTTGACCAGACAACTTCCTGATCCTCTCCAGTGACGTAAGCCTTTAACACAGCAGCATTACCCGTGCCTTCTGTATACAGAGTCAACTCGGGAACATTCAGGGAAATAGCGGGAATCACCACCTTGTATTCATAGCTTGAAGGCTTGCTGTCCTGATATCCCTCTTTTACTGAATAGGCAATGATATGCGTATCTCTGTCCAAAATCACAGGGCCGGTATACAAAAGTCGTGATGCACTCCCGGCTACGCAGGGGCAGGATCCATCCAAGGTATAATATATTCTGGCTCCGGCTGTTGTGCAGAATAGCTCCACTGCCCTCCCCTTGTTCACGGTCCTGCCCGTCTCTATACTCGCTTTCACGCCATCACAGGCGGGCACTTCTCCTACAATTACTTCGACCTGTGCGGACAAATCTGCATGCTCCAGGGATGCGGCCAGGGATGTTACCCCGGGAAGTTCCCCCGTGATCTGAAATACCGCTTCTCCATTTTCATCCGCAGTGACCGTATTCTGCTTTACCTGTACCAGAGCCCCGGAGGCTGTCTCCAGCTTAATCGCCTTGCCGGCCCCTGCTTCCTGCGGCAGGACAGCTATGCGCACTTCAGCTGTTCCATGATGTTCTACCCGGACAGTCTCAGGCCCCTTCAGCTTGAAAGGGAGTACCTGCACCTGCCTTTCCTCCTGAAACGCTGCCTCCATCTTCTTCCCTGCATAATTGCTGACATCCTGTATTAAAATGGCGACCCGATCTCGGAGGGGTTCCTCAGTCTCAAAGAAGAAACTGCTGGCATATTCAGATCCGTCCTCTCCCTTTTCCAGATTATGCGGCCTCACCGTTCCTTGAATTGTCCTCCCATTTATCTGAACACGCAGTGTATCCTGCCCCAAGCTCTCCGGCTGCATATACTGGCTGAAGGTTATTTTAAGTCCCTCCTGGTATGCTTCTGCCTCCAAAACTTCGGGTGCCTTTTGCGAAACCATCCCCACATTGACATCTGTTCTTGGAGGGGGCACGGAAAGCCAATCGCTGTAGGCAGTCTTATACCCTTTCTTCTCATATTTTACCCTCCACCAGCCATTTGGAACAAACCACATATATTCCCCATCTTGGTTGGTTAACTGGGGGTTCTCCTGATTGTATTCCTCCGCATCCCATAAGATCCCCTCCTCATCGGATTCCTCTTCTTTGTAATAGACAGTGGTCTTTACCCCCTCCAGGCGGTTTGTGGAAACTGCTTCATAGACATATCCCGACGGGTCTATTCCATAATTAACCGGACTCCACGGAGTTTCCTGATCTTCCTGGTTTCCTCCCCCGCCTCCTCCACCTGGGTTTCCACTACAATCCTCCTCAGTTATGTAACCGTCATTAACGAGATACCCATATCCAACATTCAGCCATCCTACAGCCGCTGACCCAAGTCTGTTAAGTGCGTCACCCATACCGCTTTTAAGAGTGTCCGCCACATTATAATCATCTAGTAGAATATCAACCTTTGTTCTGGGACCCGACTTAGCCGTCATTACTACACTCACAGACCCGGCTGCCACAGCAGCCCCGCCAAGTACTTTTAAATGGCGCATCTTTTCAAGCGCATCACTATAAGACAATCCATCATTGGTACCTCTCAGTTCCTCTTCCGCCAGCTTCATCTTGGCTATTATCTGATCCGCCGTCAGATTCTTACAGTCATTTCGTATGGGGGGTACATTCTTCTGAGCTCTGGTAACTTTTCCTTTTAAATGTGTTTCGCCATGTCCTTTTTCTCTCATAGAAGGTTTATCCCCACCGGCTGTCTCCTCTGCGGATGCTGCCATTACAAGATATCTTCCATCCAGCAAAGGGCATGTGAAAAAAATACTGTTCAGCGCTGTGGATTCTTTAGGCATAAAAAGGATAGCGCCATCTTGCTCGTGTATAGCCTCATATCCCCTTTGCAGTAGTTTCTCTTCCGAATACGCCTCCGCTTCCGCCTCATTCAGCAGCTGATACAGGATATGGCTTGCTATTCCCTTTTTCTCCATCCATATCTCGAATACATCCTCAGTATTACGCAGTATCGTATAATCATAACTGTCAAAGTCCATATTGTCGGCACAGATACTCTCAAAATAATTTTTGGGGCTGCCAGCCACCGCTCTGACTTCCTTAGGTAGATGATTCACATCATACAGACGGGTGCCAACCCAGTTTCCTGTCAAAGTGTCATAGGATAAAGGAACCTTCGTCACACTCCCTGAACTGTCTTTCGTATAAATGGATACACTTTCTTCGCCGTTCACCTCCCCCTCCAGCTCTGTCACAAAGGTGAACGGAGTGTTTCCTGGGATATACGTATAGTATGGTACTTTTTGCGAAGAACTTTTAAAGTCGAACTGAAGTATATCCCTCCGATAAAAAGCTGTCACCTTCTTTACATTCACGATTCCAGAACTGTACAAGACACTTTTTCTTTCCGAATAAACTTCCTTTCTGTCAACCTTCACTCCTGCATACAGAGTATACTTTGCCGGCAGCTCCACATCGCAGGAAAAATTACCACAATAATTGGATGTCGTAACCCCCCTTACTGTTCCGTTCTCATATATTGCAACCTCAGAAAGGGGAACCGTGATTCCAGACACAGCAACCTTTCCATCTACCGTATAGGAAGGGGCTGAAAACTCCATAGGTAAAACATTCAGCGTCTCCGTCCCAAGAGGCTGTTTAATTTGTGTTTCCCGGTTTAAAAAAGACAGATAAGCTGTGATCTCCTTTTCCCCTGACTCCTGAGCCAACACACAGAGCCTTATAGTCCCCCCATTTTCCCGAACAGGAACTGTTACTGTGTGGCCCAAAGATGTATAGGGAATCTGTTCTCCATTCCATGTCACACTATTTCCCGCCACAGAGATTCCCTCAGGAAGTTCTAAAGACACAATCTGCTCGGAAACAGAATAAGCCGGAGCAATTTGAAAAGCAAGTTTTACGTATACCATTGTTCCTACCGTAATCTTTCGGCTATTGCAGGTAAGATAGGTCTCATCTTCTAAAGTATACTGTAAACGCTCATTTCTTAGTGATGAAATTTCCAATATCCCGGCATCAATCACTCTGCCGTCCTCTATTTCACAACTCCTCTCCAGATAGTCCTTCCCTTTTTCAAATCCTAACTCCTTTAGCTTCCCAATCTCGGAAACGGTATAGAATAGTGGACTTCTCTTCATAAAAACAAACCGATATTCTCCAGGCTGCAAACATTTACTGTAGTACTCACGACTGGCAGTCTCAGAAGCAGCCAGCTTTCCGGATTTGTCAAAAATAGATATTTGGCATTCCTCATCCCCCTCTAATTTTGCGTAGAGAGATCCACGCCGAATCAGGCTGAATATTGCTTTTCCGCCTCTCTCCCCTAAAGTAAATTCTGTTGCTGCATCTGCAAATTCTCCCAGGGAATCTACGACTGTCAGTTTAAGATGGTCCCCGAGTTCTGTGCCATTGTCCAGAAACCACAGATTACTATTTTGCGGAACACAGTCTGTAATCTCATGGTCATCTGTCACATTCACAAGTGTATACTTAAATCGCGCTATATCGCCCGAATATACTACGGATTCCTCTGCTCCTCCTTCCCCAGGGACAACCCGGTTCATTTCTACCGTGATTTTCCTATCCGGAAGCCTGTTCAGCAATATCTCCAACTCCTTCTGACCTCTTTTTTGCATAAGTTCCAGAATGCCAGATGTCCCATACTGCCTATATCCCTCTTGGAAAAATTCCGCCTTTACATTGCATTCTCTGACCTGTATCTGAAAATGCCCAGCTGTATCTGTCTGAATGACAGAGGTCTCCTCATATCTGTCATTCAGCCTCTGTGTAAAGGTACACTGTACTCCACTGAGAGCTTCTCCCCCGCTATCCCTAACTGTCCCCTGGATCTCTGTTAGTTCCATTTCCGTAAGCTGTATTGTTATTTTCTTCGTTACCTTGTCAAATTGTGCTATTTCCCTCTTTGGCTCCCAATAAATTTTTCCAAGAGTCTCACCCAGAACTATTTCAAATTGGTATTCCTGGTCTGGATCATACTGGTAAAGGGTTGTTCCTTCCGCAAATGGAGTTTGGCTGTCCCCCTCATACCATTTCACAGTAAAATCATCCCCCACCTCATTCCAAAATGAATCCCGGATTTGTATGTGAGCCTGGGATGTCTCTTGGCTCTCTACTTGAAATGGGATATCATGACTGGCCGCATACTCGCAGCAAAACTGATTTTTACACAAAATATTTAAACCTGGACAACCCAAAAATGCATCCCCTGCAATAACTTTCATGGATTCAGGTAACGCTACCAGATAAAGCTTTTCATTATACCAAAATGCTCCCTCTTCAATTTTTTGAATTCCTTCCCCCAGGATAAAACTAACTGCTTCCGAATTGGCAAAGGCTTCTTTTTTAATAATTCCCTCACTGTATCGGATTTCTATCTCTGCGGGATCAGCTGCAAAGCAAAGACTTCCCAGCTGTTCGATCGTATCATATAAAACAACCTTTTTTAGAGAGGTGCATCCTTGAAAAGCCTGATTTCCAACGTGTCTCAGAGTGTCTGGCATCTCCACACTCTCCAGGGAATCACAGTTTCCAAACGTATATGCTCCTATACTTTCCAGCCCTTCCTGCAGCTTGAGTTCCCTGAGATGTGAACAGCCCGCAAATGCCCAATCCCCAATTTTATTAAGTTTAGGCGGCAGCTTTAATGCTTTCAGATTCGTACAATTATAAAATGCTTTCTTGCCAATCTCCGTAATGGTGTCTGGCAGATCAATCTCTTCTAGGGATGAAAAATTTGAAAACATATTTTCCGGTACTGCCGTCATTGCTCCTGCAACAGTTATCCTTTTTAGATTTCCGGGAAATGCCGACATCATGCTTTTTCCAGCTTCATGTCCATAAACGGTTACGTTTTCAAGCCCTGTACAGTTATAAAAAGCATTCTGTTCCAGACATACCACTGGATACTGTATTTCAAGATTTTTCAAATTTTTGCAGTCTCCAAATGCAAAGCCATTAATCTTTACAATTGTAGAGGGAATTACCAGCGATTCCAATGCGGTACAGTTGCTGAACATATACATAGGCAGCTCCGTAATCTTACTGTTAAATTGGATTTTCTTAACATTACTGCAGTACGCAAATGCCCCTGTGCCTATATGGGTTAAAGTATCCGGTAATATAATTTTCTCTAGTCCTTCACATTCGTTGAACGCATACTCTCCAATATACTCAAGATTATCTGGAAATTCCGGAATTAGCAATGCCTTACAGCCCGCAAATGCCCAATCCCCAATTTTTTCAAGTTTAGGCGGAAGCTTTAATGTTTTCAGGTTCGTACAATTATTGAACGCTTTTTTCCCAATCTCCGTTATGGTGTCTGGCATATCAACCTCCTCTAGGGATGAAAAATTTGAAAACATATTTTCCGGTACTGTCGTCATTGCTCCTGCAACAGTTATCCTTTTTAGATTTCCGGGAAATGCCGACATCATGCTTTTTCCAGCTTCATGTCCATAAACGGTTACGTTTTCAAGCCCTGTACAGTTATAAAAAGCATTCTGTTCCAGACATACCACTGGATACTGTATTTCAAGATTTTTCAAATTTTTGCAGTCTCCAAATGCAAAGCCATTAATCTTTACAATTGTAGAGGGAATTACCAGCGATTCCAATGCGGTACAGTTGCTGAACATATACATAGGCAGCTCCGTAATCTTACTGTTAAATTGGATTTTCTTAACATTGCTGCAGTAAGCAAATGCTCCTACTCCTATATTTACCAAATTCGGCGGCAGTACAATTTCCGTTACCCCTGCACATCCGTTGAATGCATTGACTCCGATAGTTGTCACACTCTCCGGAAAAGATATAGATTTTATTCCTGAGCACATTTCGAAGGCAGACTCTCCAATCTCCGTTACCACATTGGGGATAATAACTGAGGTTAGCTCCTTCTCATTCGACAAAGCTTTTCTTCCAATTGAAACCACTGTACAAACATTTTTTCATAGGTCACTATCTCTGGAATTATCAAATCTGTACCTCTATATTCGGCTCCCAGTCCTTTGAACATTACTGTCCCCTCACCAACCGTCTCAAATTCCAGATTATCCACAGTAAAACTCTGCCCCGGCTTATCCAGCTTCTGATTCTCTTCTACCTGCTCAGGTATCTGCACTTCACCGGCAATACTTTTTAGTGGAAGCCCCTGGCTGAGAAGAATAATACTAATTGCCAATACCAAAAAATTAATTTTCTTCATCTCTTTCCTCCCTCATCCTCTAATAGACTATAAATATGTTCCCTCTTACGTCTGTAAATCCCCCTTTTCTTTTATCATATCAGAAAAAGGGGATTTAAGCTATTTCATATCCAATCGTATATCTTTTTACTTCATTCTAAGGATCTATACCTCAATATTTATTTCTCAATATTCGTATGCTCTCCTTTTTCCTTCAAAGATCCATCTTTTTTCATTTCTTTAAAAACTCCCTTTGCTTCTTTAAACACGTCCTTTGCATTAACATTGCCGGCAGCATTTGAAAAATAGGAGTTCATCTCTTCATCACCCATTTTGCGCGGATCCTTTCCATCTGCGAAAATTCCGGTCAGCGCTTTCAGGAAAATGACTCCTGCCGCATAGGTTACACCAAAATTTACAACCCCCGCTGCTAAAATGCTTGCTCCCGGAATAAATCCTACTGCTAGCTCAAGTGCCAAAATGCCTGCAAGCTGAGTGACAATATTGGTAAGAACTGCTGAGGCAATAGCTTTCCATGTACCTTTTCCCATGTGAAGATTCAAATATTTAGCGATTCTAAAATACATCGTCCAAATAGCCCCCACCGCAACTCCGGTTGCCAGAATTGCACCAACTCCCGGAAGAACTCCTGCTGCCATAGCAGATATACCAGCAGCAGCCGAATGGTTTACTACAATATCCGCAACTTCTTTTGATTCGAAATTTTTTGCATAATCACCACTAACATAATACCGACTAAGAGCATACACTGCTCCTTTCAACATACCTGTATTCATTTTCATTCCTCCTAACTTTATCACTTAGACCCAAAATCGAACTGCAAGTAACCTAATGAAAATACTTTTATTCTTCATTTCGTTTTCCCACTGAACTCTCTTATTGAGAATTTGCAGATGAGGATTCCTGTAAAGAGATGGTGATATCGTCCAGTTCCACGGAAAGTCCCTTTTGCTGAACTGTTTCTGTAAGGACACGGATGATATCCTCTTTATAGTAATTAATACATACTACTGCAAGCTCGTCTCTGGTTTCCTGCGGCAAAGCCCTCAAGGCTCCTTTCACTGCCACAACAGAAATCGACTTAGTTTTTGACAAAATACCAGTCAGAAATGTATTGTCGGATTTCTTTGATAAATGTTCCAACAACACTGGCAACAAAGTTTCCAAAGCAGCTTCATAATCAACTTTTTTTACAGAAATATTAATATTAATCATATACTTCAAGAACCTCCTTCTTATTCCCGTATAATATCTTCATTCCAAATCCTTCTTCTGATAAGTCATAGCTCTCCTCTCTATCAATCCTCTAACAGACTATAAATATGTTCCCATCCAATCCCTGAATTTTTCGAAGTTCTCATTATGAGGATGTTTTTCAGACAACCGTCTGAAAATTTGGTAAGCCTCTTCCGCATACTCCTTTTTCTTTCTTTCAGAGTCTTCTGTCTCTGCTGCCATAAGATAAGAATACCCCAGTCTGGCATTCGCCACATCTAGTAAATGTGAATTTTTTTCAGTATTTTCGATGCTTTTTACCAGTGCTTGTCTTATACTTACTGCTTTTTCATAACACCTAACAGCTTTTCCTACCTGTCCTGCTTTTTTATAATTTTCAGCGGCATTATGGTAATGTTCAATTCCTTCATCGATTACTTCGAAGTTCAAATTTTGTTTTAATGCAATGTAAATCTTAGAATCTGCAATCTTCTCACAACATTCAGCTGCTTTTGTATGGTTTGATTCTTTCTGAAACTGCTTTAACTCACTTTCTGAATTTTCCAACTTTGGTTTTATCTCATGTTCAATATAAAGATTTTCAGCATAATACAAACGTTCTATTATTTCCTCATTGTCCGGCAAATGCCTATGAATCTGCTCATAGATCTCCTTCATCTTCATAATATGCCATGTCTTCTCAGATCCGTTCTCATAAAGCTCAAGCAGTAAATCATAGGAATCTGCTAATTCCATATGATCCTCTAAAAGCTGTGTTCTGTCTGAAATTTTTTTGCATAAACTGTTGTGCTTCAATAGATATTCTTTCCCACGATCCCAGTCTACCTGAATATAGGCTGCACCTGCAAGCTCATATGCGAGACTAAGTTCTCTTTCTGCCCTGTCCTTATTATCTGAATTTATTATTACTTCCCTTAAGGCAATGCACCTTTCCAGACTCTGTGCTGCGGCAATGTAGTTTTCTTCTATCATATGGGCCCTTCCCACCCTTTCATAAAACATTGCCAAATACCATTTGTTTTCTTTAGAGTCCTTCTTTTCCCTTTGACTTTCCATCACTCTGATTCCTTGCACATATTGTTTTATCGCTTTATCACACTTACTCGCATTGAAAAATTCATTCCCCTTTCTCAAAAACTCTTCCGCCTTGTCCTTTTCTAATTTGTCATCCCTGAGGCCATCAAACAGTCCCATATCTACCTTTCTCCTTTCCTTATCTATTCTGTTCTTCGCCTGCCAGACTCTTTCAAACCACCTTTCCTTTCCACGCAGGTTAAAATCCGTTTACTCTTCACTCAATATCATCAAGTGCGTCAGCCAATGCATCCTCTCTGGAAGCCTGCGGGGCCTGCGGCATGCTGCGCATAGCCGTTGTCCCCCGGGTAATCGATGCAAACACCGATGACGCGCCAGCCTGCGATGCTGTGAATTTCTTTGACATCTTGCGGTCGATACCTAGATCGTCGCTTGTTTTCCCCACATCTATATTTGCGCCAATAAAAGAGAATACCCATGCGTACTTTTCCCTCTGCTCCCTGATCATCTGCCTGACAGACTCCCAGTTATACTCCTTACTGGCATTCTCATAACCGTCTGTGATGATGGTTACAGATACAAGCCCCGGTCTTTCTTCTTCCGGCATCGCCGCAAGGTTCTGCCCGACGCTCACCAGTGTCCTGCCAATGGCATCGAGCATGGCAGTCATTCCCCTTGGCTTATACTCCTTATCTGTGATGTCCGGCACGTTTCTGATGTCCGCCCGGTCATGCAGAAGAATATACCTGTCGTCAAACAACACCGTAGTGACATTTGCTTTCAACTCCGGATTTTCCTCTCCAAGTTTCTTCTGCTGGTTCAGCAGTGAATTGTATCCGCCGATAGTGTCCTGCACGAGATCGCTCATCGACCCGCTCATGTCGAGAATATAAACCAGTTCCGTAAGATTGTTGTTCATTGTGCTTCCATCCTTTCTACTGTTTTTTTATTTGGAAAATCCCCATAACGATGTCTGCCGCTTTTGTTTATCCGGCATGCTAAAGCTATTCGCAAACAATATTGTGTTGGTATGAATCCCCTTCACAATTACAGAAATTCTATTTTCACTTATATCAAGCAAGATTACGTTTCCTTGTTGAGTTTCTTTTTTTTCATCTTTTACTGTCGTCGGGCAAATACTGCCATCATTGATGTACAAATTGGAACGATCTTCGTCAAACTCAACAGTGGGAGAGAGATGAGTGTGCCCCGATAAAAAAATCACGTTTCTGTTTTCATCAACTATTCCTTGAAGTCGCTTGTCCTGCTCTGTGACGATGTATGATGTCATGTCCGCAGCTCGCTGGGGATTGTGTGCAATCAGGGGTGGATGACATATCACAATGTGGTATTTGGACAAATTTTTATTTAGTTTTTCCTGCAAAAAGGCTAGTTGCCGTCCTTTGGCGGAAAAGAAAAATTGCTTTTTATTATATAAGGGATTAAGCCCTATGAGATCAACATATCCGTTGATGCGTTTATAAAAAGCGCCGCACTCATCAACAATGGAAGGATACTCGTTGTTGATTTTCTTTTCAAACAGCCTGTAGTTTATATCGTCTCTTGCAGGATTGTCGTGGTTACCAGAAACGCAATATACAGGCACTCCTTGTAAATGCCCATCCATCAATTGGAGCAAAATATTGTATTGCTTCTCATCTGCACGGTCTGCAATATCGCCGACAATCAAGATCAACTGAACATCATGCAATTTTGAAAGTGCTCGTTCTATCTTTGCAGTTTTGTTAAACAAATGCAAATCACTCATAACGCCGATTTTTATATTTATCATGATGATTATACTTTTTTCTCCCGTTCCTACACTTGACTTTCCATCACTCTGATACCTTGTCATCTCTGAAGCCATCAAACAGTCCCATATCTACCTTATTCCTTTCCTTATCTGATTCTGTTCTTCGCCTGTTAGACTCTTTAGAACCACCTTTCCTGAACTAGAAAAAGCAAGCATCGCTCCAATCGGCACTCCAATAAGAAGAATATTATATTCCAAATAACCCCGTCCATAACCGGTAAATGGAGGCCCCCAATATGAAAACACCAGTCCTGCGCAGTTCAGAACAGGGAGCCATACATTTAGCAGCATAAGGAACCATGCGCTCAGGAAAAGACCTTTATTCCATACCCCTGTTATCGCCAATAGTAAGTAAAAACTTGATAGGGACCATATTATAGCTGCAAGAATATATAAGCAAAGCACCCATCTTCCAAACTGATAACTCAGCACATTCAGCATGGTATCCGAATAGAAAAACTGATACACATGCTCTGAACGTACTCTTTCATCAAGTGCTGACTTATAAGGCTCCTTGGATGCTTCCTCCTCGTTTTTTGCCGGTATTTTTACAACGGCATTGTCGTATTGATAATAAGGTTCACCCTTTCCAACCCATTTCGCCAGCGACCAAAGCCTCCGTTCATCCTCCAATTTATCAACATATGAAATCCACCAGCCCGTTCCATATATGTCACTGTAATCTCCTGTCGCTTTGAGTATCGAACCGGAAAAAATAACTATGAATATAATAAATAGACAGCCAAATATCCTTGATAGTACCTTTGCTATTTTGTTGTCTTTTTGAAGCAGGCATATTGAAAAGAATGTAATAGCAGCCGCTGCGCACGCTGCAAATATGGTAACGACTTCCTTTAAAAGTCCCTGCCCAAATTCTAGAGTATCACAAAGCAATTGCCCCACAACCGCTAACAGAATCAGTAATGCTGTCGAGAATATGAAAACCCCTTTTTTTCTATTCATCTCCGTGTTTCCTCCATTTGAAGTTCACTTCTGATCTTTATAAGAATCTTTCCAAGGTGATTTTCTCCCTCACCCGTATTAGCGTCAACTCCCCTGAATGAATCATGGTCTCCGAGTATAAATCCCCTTCTGAAATCTGACTTTATTCCTCGGAAAATGGATATGTGGCATCGTCTCCCTTTAGTTCTATACCATGGGCTGCTGCAAGCGTATCATTTACAGCACGAATATTGGCACGCATTATAAAAAAATAATCTGACATTTCCCGCCACTTTTCTTTTCCTACCTTCATAACTGGCAGCAGAAGCTCGTCCGTCTCTCTGATGTTTTTCACAATAGCCTCCTCACTCAGAATTCCTTCCATAGTAGAAAGGTTCATAAAACGATCCAGTCCTTTACACATAAGTGCTTCCCTGCTCTCTAAAAGTTCATTGAAATACCTCCTCTTAGCAATTTGCTTTTCTTCGTCATCATATTTGTGGAAAGTCATGTACTTCACTCCTTTCCGGATCGTATCATTAAAAGGAAGTTCTTCCACTTGGGTTGCCGTATCCTCACATACATCGTGCAAAAGGACTGTTGCGGCAATGTCATCGTCCTTTATCCCAAGTGCGATTATATAACTTGCCATCCAAAGCGGATGTACTATGTATAATTGTCCATTAGACCGACGCTGCTGACCATGCTTCTCTCTCATAAATCCAAGGGCACGAAGACTTGATTTCATTTCTGCCCCTTTGAAATATCCGCTAAGATGTGTATACAATTTGCTTTCATTATATCTGTGCATAGTCTTTCCTCCTCCCTAAAAAGTTATTTTATATGATAGTTATAACCTTGCCGTATTGGGTCATTTGTGATAACAGCAAAACTGCCTTTGGCATCGCTGTAACTGTGCAAGAATTTGTCCATTGGAACAAATGTCCTTCCGGATTCCGGAGTTTGGCCTGAACTGTCACAAAGGTAAAAACCAACTAAGTTACCGGAATCAGGATCTCTTACCGTACCAGTCAGACATACTGCATGGGTTGCGGCTATCTCGCCTTTATCATTAAATACTTTCCACTCCCGATCCTGGAGTACGCCTGAATTAAGGCCCAGCAGCACTCCATGTCCTCCTTCAATTGCCGAAGCCAGTCGTTCAGGTGTCGCTGTTTCATTGGCAAGCTCACAATGGGAAGGAAAACCAAAATGCTCCAGCAAGGCAATTTGCTGTCCAATTGTAGTCCCTCCCCCATGAAACTTCTCGTCATTTTTAACACACAAGTCATTTTCCATTGCGTACTCTACAACTTCCGGTTCCGTCACCTCCTTTCCGCCTATGATACATAGGTTGGCTATTGAGGTGGGGCCGCAGGTGCCAAAGCTTCCGTAAGGATTATCATATCCCTGTTGATGGTCAAGAATATCCCCTAAAGAAATAGGATCCCCGCATATAATTGCTTTTTCCATACCAGGCACAGCTGTTGTCAGTTCCATAGGAAGAATTTGTTTGATATTCTCAATCTCACTTTCATCCCAGATCTGGGACTCGTCTATTTCTTCCTCTCTCATCAATTCCATACGTTCCTGAACAAAATTTGCATCTCTTTCTTCTGCGTTATCAGTTGGTTTGCCGGATACCTCCAATGTTTTCCATTCCATATAGAATGTACCTCCTCCCTATCATGGGAAAATACTTTTGTCGATCCATTCAAAAAAATCCTTTTCTGTATCAACGCAAAAAGCCATCAACTCTGCTGGGATCGTATCATAAAGGCATTGCCTGTATTCCGCTAATGTTTTCCGTTCCTCATCAGAAATATCTTCTGAAAGAGCAAACTCGCGGACACTTTCATATAAAGAAAGTAATTTATTCAAAAGTTCCGCCTGCTCAGCGGCTGATTTTGCAATGGGTACCTTTGGACTCATCTTCCCATCCAGCGGAAATTTATCAGCATTTGCAAACTCACAATAGTGTGCATTTCGATACTCCAAAATTATACCTGTCCCATAATCCGTCACCAGCCGGATATATGGCCTTGTAATATCACCCTTCCCAGACAGATTATAAGCGAAATACACTTCGCATTTGTGGCCATTTTCCTCTTTCACAAAGGCAGGTGTCAGTGAATACCCATTCCCAGTTATTTCTGTCATCTGCCTTTTAACTTTTTTCAAAAGATCCTTGTACAATACTGTCATATCCCACCCTCCTAAGCCCGCAAATCAGATCGAATCGAACTTGTAGAAAATATTACATTAGCTCCAGGTACGCTTTCATAACACGACTGCAATCTCTCGAGAGACAGGACATCGCAGGCCTTGCCGTACCCACTGTCACAGATTGTCAGACCAAGCAGCTCACCTGTCTCCGAATCACGAACCGTACCGGTAAGCGTCACCTCATGATTAGAGAAACCGTCTCCCACATACGCTGGATCGTCCCAAAGATAACCTGCATTGACCCCCATAATTCCCACATAGCCTGCTTCCAGCCGGTTTGCAATATCTTCAATTCTCCCGCCCTGCTCAAATGGCTCGAACAATTGAGTGTCAATGCCAAAGTCCCGGATGATTCTTTGCATATTTTCTCTTTCCACACCGCCTCTTTCTGCCGATGGCACGAACCATCCATGATTGCATTCATCATTGTCAATGGCATATTTTGTTATCATATTTTCATCCGCTGCAGAAATTCCGCAAAGATTCAAGAAATTAGCTGTAGAAACAAGCCCGCAATTACCTTTTGCAAAGTAAGGATTATCCCCCTGCAAATGGTCAAGGCTTTCTCCCGTACTGATAGGATCTCCAAACACCACCACATCCTTTCCTTCGAACCCGGACATATCGTTTCTTATTTCAGCACCTGAAATCTTGATTTCATTGTTCCGATCCATATCAAAATATTCTGTTTCATGCATATTGATTTCATCGCCCGCATCCTGGAATTCCTTAAAAACATCAGGTATCCTATTCTCCACACCTGTCACCTCCTTCATTTCTTTTCTATACTATACATCCAACACGGCGTTGTCGTGCATAGACTCCATATTCATGGCTTAAAACTGCATAATTATCATAAATCTGTTTCTATCTCCGCTAATCTGTTTTTATTTGCTGTCTGTATCCTATATACCTTGCACACATTTTCCCAATTTCATATCTAGGAAGAAACCAGCTGATACCGCATTGTACAACGGCGGCAATTTCATCCGTAGTCAACTCGGCAGCTCTTTGAAGCTGTTCCTCCACTGAGAAGCACCAGGCATTCCTATCCTCCCGATTTCCCGTTTCCTTTATAATCTGCTTCAGCGGAATCAGTTCAGTGAGTAATTTTCTGCACTCAGCCATGTCACCGCGAAAACTTTTATATTTTTCATATTCTTTGATCACTCTGATTGCTTCATCTGCTTTTTCTCCAAAAAACGAGAAGTCCTGTCTATGAAGCTCCTGAATGGTTTCCGGAGAAACACTGCTTTTCTTGTTCTCCCCCATCATTTCACTTAATACGACAGCAACTGCCTGTCCAGCAAGTTTTCTGTACATAATCTGGTCGGGGACTGATCTGTATACAAAGGGGTCTGCTTTGTCCTCGGAGAAATAATTTATCTTGCAGAGTGCAGCGCTTGTCCATCCGTTCTGATAGACTGCTGCTACCCCTGGGGAAAGCCTT
Source organism: Ruminococcus sp. 8Y-12 (assembly GCF_058119865.1). Lineage (NCBI taxonomy): Bacteria > Bacillati > Bacillota > Clostridia > Eubacteriales > Oscillospiraceae > Ruminococcus > Ruminococcus sp. 8Y-12. The sequence continues at coordinate 4,618,873 of NZ_CM176623.1, forward strand.
GCGATTTCCTGCTTCTGTTCATCATTCAGGGTTAAAGAATCCCCTGCCGCCTCTCTGTCATTCCTGTCGGGCAACATAAAAAACACCTTCGTATGTGTATTCCGGATGACGGATGCATCAAGAACAGACGGAGACTGGTCGGCAATAAGAAATCCCTCTCCGTATGTCCGCATTTCAGCTATTGCATTTGTAATCATTTCTACCGATGCCGCCCTCAGGTCAACACCTTGCGCGCTGCCGCCCGAGCTGTTTTTGCGGAGCAGATTGTGCGCTTCTTCCAAAAGTGTCACATGCCTCAGAGGACTGTTAATCCTTCCCTCACACATGCGGTGTTCCGAAAGCCTCATGGTAAGAACCCCCATGAGCAATGCCTTTGTCTCCGAAGATCCAATCCGGCTGATGTCCACAATAACGTTTTGATCAAATAATACATCATCTCCAATCTCATTCCTGCCAAAGATCATCCGGTATAATCCATTCGTGAGGGACTTAATCCGGGTAACCAGTGCCCCGGTATAATTCCCCTTGACCTCATTCGAATAAGCTGACTTTTGTATCACAGCCGGCAGTGCCTCAAGCAGGTCATCAAAAGATGGAAAATCCGTATTTTCCGGCTTTCTCCCAAGATACAGGTCAAAGCCCCTGTCAAGATATATTTTTTCTATTGCTTCCTTCAGAATAGCGGGCATTGCGTCATACATTGTCCATGCAGCATTGAATATATCCAGCAGTCTTTCAATATGCTGTACTGTAGAAATCCCGTTGGGAAAAGCAAAGGGATTTATACGAATTACAGGGGATCTCATGGCATCTGCCCCAAACACATGAAAGCCCTCCCTGCCTCCGAGTACACTTGCATATTCCCCCTTTGCCGGTTCGATAATCAGCATCTTTATTTCATGGCGCGACAACTGATCCAGAAGTTGGTAGCAAAAGTTTGATTTTCCTACCCCAGTTGCCCCTGCTACAAACAGATGCTTTGTCAAATCGTTAATGCGAAGGTGTATCGGTGTCTGAGTCTCCGTTTTTCCCAGATGGTATACATGCCCTATATGTACGTTTTTTTCATCAGACGTTTGTGCCGCGTCTCCATCCTGAAAGATAATATCCCGGGAAAATCCGGCATATTCGGAAACAACCATTCCCGGAATTGATTTTCGCGGGAATGAAAAATATACAGGAATATCATTTAATCCTATCATCTGGGCAGCTTCAACGCTGGGCTGATGTGGTTCGCTCTTTAATGCGAATACCGGATGAAAACCTTTCGACAGATACTCCACCAGCATATCGACATCAGACATGTTCCCCCAACGATATATTGGTGAACTTAACGCCGCTCCTTTTGAATTTGTCTCTGTCATAGTCCTGTAAATATTGGCGGCCGTCACGGCCGTCTCTGTGTCTCCGGCTATAAAATATGCCGCTCCGGTAAAAGCTCCTTCCTTTTTCAAACGCTGCAGCTGACTGATTTCCCGTTCAAGTTCCTTCAATATTACGCTGATATGCTTGTTTATCATAGTATATTGGGCGGAGTTACCCACTGTCCTGTTATTTCCAATGGAATAACCGTTGGAGTCGGTTGTTCCCTCGCTGACACTGAACGTCACCTGTTTGCTTTCACTGTCTGTAAAGTCATCATGTTCGCTTCGCCCCGCTGAAATAGACTTCGCATCTGGAGCCACTCCTGTTAAAACACCAACGTTTGTCGCAGCCGCGGAGATACCAGACCCGTAAAACATGGACTGCAGGAACCTCCCGCCTCCATATGCACTTCCAAGAACACCTGCGAGGGTCGCTCCTGCCCCCATGGCTGCTGCCCCTGCAAGAGGGATTGCAAGAGATACGGCTGTTCCCAGCAAGCCCAGTCCTGCTTGCGTCCGCTTTGCATGATCATCCGCTTTTTGTTCCGAATAATTTGTCCCCTCTCCATGAGTGTGCGAAACCCCATGTGTCAGTCCGGCACTATAACTCTGATTGGAAGTCACCGAATGCGAAAAATTAAGATTGACCGAATCGGTATCGCTCTCAGATAACGAGATAGTCTGCTTCTCAAATGGCGACAGCTGCATATACAACAGCTCAAGCTGATGCTGCATTGTTATCAGCATTTCACCGGGAACCGTCTTAGCTAAAAGTATCATGGAAAAAGGTCTGCCCCGCATCCCATCAAGAAGAACGTCTATTTTCTCTATTGCATCGTAAGGATTGGCAGGATTTTCCGTATTTTCACCATATGCACCCGGGAAAGCTGATATTGCGGAAGCAGAAATCCTTTCTCGTGTTCCGTTCACTACGGAATTCTGAGCAAAGACCTCCTCCATAATGTTATTTACCTCCGGCATCTTTACATTGTAAAACTTGCATCCCGGCAAGATTCCTTTCAAAGAACGGATAAAAGTATTAAATGCAGGATTAACGGTATCCATATCCTTTCCGCAAATGCCAATATAAATCTCTGTCCGCTCCCCCTTTGCCTGCAGAACAAGCATTAACCCAGCTTCAAATGCCTCTACCGCTCCAAAAAGGCTCTTTAGCTTTTCAGACAGGTTCTCATTTTTGTCGTGAAGGATCCCATCTATACGGATCATGCGAAGGTTCGTACCCTGTTTAATTCCTTCAATTTCCTCAGTAACAGGCACAATAGGCATTTTGTCCAAATATTGCAGATAATTCTTATGCAGATACAGGTCGGAAAGATAAACCATGTCATCTACCATTGACGCAATTCCACTCTCCTCCACTGCTGTTCCTTCATTCTCATTCAGTGTTTTTCTTATTTCTCCCTTTTCCTGCATGGAAACCTCCCTGTCATTCCTTTAAACCATCGCTGACTTTCATCTATGGTGATATCTGTTTATGATGGATTTCCTAATTTAGTGTAAGCCTTTCCTTCAATTGCGTGATTGTAATGATACTTTCTCTGTTCTTCCCTATTCTGTTCACAACTTCTATCGAATGCCTCTCATAATCACGCTCAATACTCTCAAAGGAAGCGCTGTATTTAGACCTGTACTCTTCCAGCAGTTTAATTGCCCAACTGAGGTTCTCTGCTTCTGTTTGACGGATGCTGTCCTGACATGCCGCAATCAAATTGTTTTTATATTCCATCAGTTTCTTTTGTACATTCGTTTTTGCTTCTCCTTTCTTAGACTCAAAACGAACAGCATCCCAGATAAATCCGGCGGCAAGTACCAGCAGATTAACGCCTGGGATAAACAGGGTAATACCCCCAGCAGTCAGCAGAGCTGCGTGGTCACTCAGGAATGATGAACCTGCGGATGGTGCTGATACCAGCGCTGTGTCCGAAATGGCCCCACTTTTCACTGATACTGACCGAGCATTTATTTTCCCCAAATACCTGTTGTACTTATCCAGGCACTTTTCCGCTTTCTTTATGTATTCCCTGCTAAAGGTGTTAAGCTCAGAGATTATTTCTTTATTGATCTGACTGACAATTTCCTGACTGGCGTCTTTCATCTTGCTCTGATAATAATTCCCTAAGCAGCTGTTCAGTTCTCCTGTATTCGATGCATCCTCTATTCTTTTGTATATATCCTCTGCCTTTGTGTCTATGATTTTGCTGACAATGTTTTTTGCTCTTAATTTTCGTCCATCCGAACTTGAATTTATGCTATTCTTATATTCCGATTTTATTGCATGAAACTCCTTTCTCAGCTGTGTTGAGGATGCTCTTCGCAGCCTCTCATGTTCTTTCTGAAGCTCCTCTGTCTCTCTTGAAATAGATACTGACATAGTTTCTATCATTTCTTTCATCACGGAAGCGATTCTCTGTGAAACGAGCTCTGTTCGCCGTGCATGCAGCTGATTTATGATTGCACTGACTGACTGCTCAAAACCTTCTGCCCATTCCCTGTCCTTATTACTCAATGACCTGCCGCTGGCATATTCCACAGCCATCCCAGCAGAGATACTGTATATGTTGGGATGACTCTGATGAAACTGTTCCCTGACAAGCTGCGTTGTACTGCGGATCACTTTACTGATTTGTTTATCAGGGACAAGATCCATTTTAGTCAGAATAATAATTGCATTTTTCATTAGATCCATGGCATTTTCTTCCATAAACTGCCTCGTGTCTTTTGACATCGCATCCTTTGCAGTATAGAGCACTATAGCAGCGTCTGCATCCTCCCTGAGAACCGTCTGCGTCTGTATGATATGCTCCTTATTTTCTTCATCCCCCGGGTTCATTCCCGGAGTATCAATCAGGCAGAAATTTTCAAACCCTTCTCTCTTTGGAAAAGATATATCTATCTTTTCAATCGTCCTGATCAGAGAATTAGAGGTGGTGATATAATCAATCATCTCACCTATATCATCTGGCAGGTGTATTCCGGTTTCTGCTTCAAGCTTAGACAGGCCCGGCTCTGTCAAATGGTATTTCGTCCCGCCTCTTGCAGTTAAGACAATGAACGGATCATCCTCCCCATATATGTTTACCTCCTCTTTTATCTGACTTAAAACCTCCTCTTTGTTCCAACGAATATAGGTTGGTATTGCCGTTGTAGGTATGTCACTGGTAGATAAGAGTTCACGCCCAATCAAAGCATTCAGGAATGTGCTTTTGCCGCAGCTAAAATTTCCAATAATGGCAAGTCTGAATTCCGGGTCATGAAAACGAGTTTGCAATTGGCTGATTCTTTCCGTATATGCTTTCTTCTCCTCTTCATTTAGGCTTTCAATGATTCCGGGAAGCAGCGAAAATGCGGTTACAATACTGTCCCGCAGACAGCGGCCGCGTATGTCCGACATAATCTCCTGAACGGATGCTTCAAATTTTTCTGCCCATACCCGATCCTCCTCTATACCATCTTTTTTAAACTGTAATGCCTTATATGATGAAACACCAAAAATTTTCGGTATTGGATTGTGAAGATATTTTGCTGCCATTTTTCGGATACTTGGTATAACCTCCCTATACGTTCCCTCCGGTATTGTATCCACATGCGTTAAAACCATAGTCGCTTCTTCTAACAGCTTTGGATTGTATTTATAAATTTCATTCATTATGTCTCTTACCGCAGATCCATAAAGACGCTGTACGTTATCTATTATAATCACTGTATCTATCTCTGTTATCCATTCATTCCCAGAGGACTCATAATGTACCCGGGATGGAATATCCACCATACACATATTTTCATAATCCGCATGTTCTGGAAAATGGAGGTCTAACTTCAAAATTTCGATACGAATATCACTTTCATAGATAAATTCCATAATTGCCCGTGTATTCTTCGCAAGGTTTGCCCCTGCCATTCTTTGAAACCAAGCAAATTCTCCCGCAATCAGGTTACATACCCTGCCGTCTTTAAATGTAACAGACAGAATCGGCTCATTCTCCCCATAGCCATTTTCAGCTTTACCTCCGACAGATTTCATCCACTTCTTTTTATCCCAATGGATATATATAGGTACTGATCTCTCATTAGGCAAAATACCTGTTGGGATAATATCTTTTCCTGTCAGAGCATTCAAGAAACTACTCTTTCCAGCACACCACGTGCCCACTATCGCTATATAAAATTCTTTTTTCGTATTTTCCTTTATGGCCGTGTACTCCATGTTCCTTTGCCTCCTAAAATTTTCAGAAGTTCTTTCTCTGCGTTATCCCAAACTTTTACACTGTTCGGATTGTTCTTATTATTAGTGCAAAACTCCTTTGCGGCATTTATCGTTTTTCTCAGAAGTTTGTATGTTTCTTGCAATGATTCTAAGGATGCCTCAGGCTTCTGCATCAAGCCCTGTTCGCAGTATTCAATTAGATTCATACTATATTGGTCAGGTACGAAATGTTTTTTGGTCTGAATAAAATTCAGAAGCCCACTTTTTATCTTTTCCGGGTGATAATATTCAACACACTCGCATTTCCACCTATTTGAAGAGTAACCTCTTCCCTCAACAAACTCCGCCTGGGATTGCAGCTCTTCTGTCACTATTGAGAAGTAATCCGAAAGACTATAAAAAAACAATTCTATCTCATCCTCATTGAGGTCATCCATCAGCTCAGCCAATAACCCATCCCATCTGTGATACGAATAGGTATATGGAGAAAGCCAGTTATCTATCGGCTGTCCGACTATGAACTCATCAATACGCCTCCCGCTGCGGGTATGCTCATTTTTGTCGATAAAAAGCCTTGAGCTGTTAATATATGGATTGTAAAAAATATTTACTGTTCTCAAATCAATCCTCCCATATAGCAATAATCTCTACAGGCATACTTTTGCCTGTAGAGATTACGGACATAAAATGTAATTCCTTTCAAAAGCCCGGTTACGGGTAGGTTTCACCCCCGGAAATCAGGCATTGAATCCGCTTCATGATATAACGACATCCGTAATGTTATATTTTCTGCAAATATCAATTGCATTTTCGCGAATTTCCTCCAGCTTTTTCGCTGCTTCTAACCTGGCTTTGATCTGCCTGTCCTTTGCATCCTGACCAAGCTTGCTTTCATTTATCATCTGCTGAATGCTGTCTTCCGTATCTTTGATATCCCTGGCAAGAGCCTCATCCATATCGCTGCATGCACTGTCAATATACTCACGTACATTCTTTAATACACTGTCCACCATTTTATCAATATCCTTAGCGGCTTCCTCGCTGGCATAGGCTTTTCTAAAATCCTTAACGGACTGTACCTTTATTTTTTCTACCTTTTTCTTATTGTTATCCGTCAGTATAGCTGCAATGCTGGCGCCGATAGCTGCCACAGCAACTAACGGAAGACTGATGGCTACTCCGGCAGCCATCATCACGCCCAAAGCCACCCCTGCACCAGCCTGAAATGCAATCCCGCGCGCCATGGCTCCCTTTCCATAGATCGCAGACATTCCGCCCGTAAACCAATCCCCTGTGATCATAGCATAGGCAAGACCAACCGCTATATTTCCCACCGTTCCGTCCCCTTTGTGGCTCTCACCTGCTACCATATCTGTTATATCCGTCAAATCCTTAGCAATCTGATTCAGGTCAGGCCGGATCGCCTTGGCGCTTTCCTCCACAGCGGATTTCATATAAATACCAAGTTTCTCATTAGACCACTTCCTGTATGCCACATTCATCCTGCGGGTAATTTCATTCTGGCATTCCTTCTGAATTGCCTTGGCCCTTTTCTTTGCCCCGTTCTCCCCAAATGGCCAAAGCTTTCTTGCTCCATCGGGCAGCTCTGTTTCCGGCTCAAATCCCTCAAGGTCAATGCTTTCCGGCAGGCTTTTGACAAATTCCCTCACCATAGTTTCCGCTTTCGGAAGATAGTTTTCCAGATGATTGCGGTAATTTCTTCCTGTATTAAAGGAGTTGCTCCGGACTATTCCAAGCTGTGCATTGGCATCCTTTATCTTCTTTTCGAGACTGTCCACATCCTGTGCCGCCGCACTGTTCAGGTTCCCAACCTCCTTAATCATGGAATCTGCCTGTTTGACAATTGTGGAAGCCATGTTCTTTACCTGATCCTTTCCCTTTCCCTCTACAAGATACTGCCCAAGGTATCTTTCAAACCCCTCAAAGCCAGAATGTCTTAAACCTTCCTGGTTTCCATCCAGTTTGGCCTGCAGCCCCTCCAGTGAATCCAGGAAATGTATGGATTCTTTGCCCAAATCCGTGTGCCCTGTCATATAGGAGACAAGCCTGTTACGCAGTTGTTCCAGTTTTTCCGGCTTTCTTCCGGACTGTCTTACCACAATATCATAAAACGTATATCCGGTCACAATGTTCTTCAGCCCAATATTATTGATTGTAGTCAGCTGAGCGCGGTCTGTTCCCTGATAAGCCTTCTGTGAATCCATCACATAGACAATCGCATCCGCATGCGGGAGATAGTCATTGACAATATAGTCGTTGCTGTAGGGGTCATTGATTCCGGGCGAGTCGACCAGAACAACTCCATCCTTCAAGATATTAAGCGGCCAATAGATAACCATCTTCTCGAATTTGGAATCAATCTTCGAGGTAGATTCCGAGTCCATAGCGTTCTTTTCCATGGCATTGATCGCGTCATCTGCACTCAATGATACGTACCTTTCTATTTCATCGGATGTAGTTTTCTTAAGATCAAATGGTTCATCCCCGCCTTCCCAGCATCCTTTCTTTGGATAAAGAGTTATCCGCTTTTCTTCCCCATAATGGAGTTCACCTAAAACTGCCGTTTCAGGCAAAAAACCCGTTGGGAGCAGTTCCTCTCCTATCATGGCATTGATCATACTGCTTTTTCCTGAACTGAATGCTCCGATGATCAGGACAATAAACTTCTCTCCCGTTTTACTTCGGGCAATCTCCAGCTTTTCCTTCTGAGCTGCAGCACGTTCAGGATCAGAATAAATCTGTATTACACAATCCTCCTCTCTCTGAATCAGCTCTGCAAGCTGGTTCAATACCTTCTTGTGATCAACAATCATCCCTGTTGCAGGCTTCATACCTCATACCTCCTGTTTTTTATCATTATGTTTTTTCTTTAGCTCACTGCATTCTTCAAGCAGTTTTTTAAGCGCAGCCTCTTTGTTATCAGAAATCCTGCTGTCATTTTCCTTATTATCCAGGTTTTGCTCACAGCGCAGCAATAACTCGTTTATCTTTCCATAGCTGTACTCCGCGCTTTCCCGTACAAGCTTATTAATACTATTTATGCCTTCCCTAAAAGCCTCCTTCATTCCATTGGAAAATGCTGTTTCATTTTCCGCCTGCCTTTTTTTCACATAGGAAGCGCCCCCGATTCCGGCCGCTGCGATGCCTCCGGCCCAACTGACGACTGACGGCAGCGGCGCAAGCACAAATCCCCCGACAACAAGTCCCGTTCCGATCAGAACCTTTATGCTCTCCGTTATTCCTGCCGTTCCCTGATATGTCGGCTCTAATGTCGAGTCGAATCTTGGTTTATCATATGTGTATTGCGGCGCATACGCCTTAAGTTCCTCCACAGTGTCCTCGTTCCATCCGGAAATGGCCAGAAGCCTTATGCTGGCATCCGCTTTATTCACATCTGCCAAAAAAGCCTCTTGCAGACTGTCGACTGCATATTTTGCTGCTTTATGGTACTCATCCTCCGCTAATTTCTGAATCTTCTCATTTGAATCAGACTTTCCCCTTGCCCGGGTAACTTCTAAAACCATTGCTTCCAGTTTCGAACCCATATCTTCTGAAATACGCGTTACGGCATTCTTCTTATAATTGTCAATGTCCATTCTTATTGTATAACAGTCTGCCTTGATCCTTTTTATCTCCGCGGACATCTGAGAAGCGCGTACAGTCGATAGGCGCATCATTTCATCATTTTCACTGATCCTTCTTTTTATTTTCTCCTCAACTTTTTCCAATGTATAAAGAAAAACATGATGCTGCCTTGCATCTCTGTTTTCCTTTAGCTCAACGTACCCGGGAATGGTATTCCTTACCATTCTGCCTTTATCCTGTCCACTCCTCAAAACAATGACCGGAGGCAGACCCAAGGAATCATTTATCTTTACAATGTAGTTAATGACTTTCTGCCTCTCCGCCTCCTTTACATAGTCTATGCCATTCACAACTACTTGTCTGTTCAGAAATGGCATGGCTTTCAGAAAATTGATTTCATCAATATTGAATGGTGCAGTAGCAGAAATCATAAAGAAAACCATGTCTATGGAATACATATCTTCAACCAGCACATTCTCCTCAATGAAATCCTCCTGCCGGAATTCATACAAAACCACCCCCAAATCATGCCATTCGTGATTTGCCACCATAATACACTGATATCTGTCATCCTCGTTCATCGGCTCAAAACACACCCTCAGAGGCTTTTCGGCATCATCCATGTTTCCAGGCTCCCGCACCTCGCTTCCAACTATGTCATTGATAAACGTTGTCTTTCCACTATTTCTCAGACCTGTAACAGCAACCTTTGTAAGTTCCTGACTCTTTAATCCATTAGATAACGCCTCCATCTTATTTACAAAGTCAACACATTCAACCTCTTTTGCAACCAAACGCATTTCATCATATTCATTCATGATATATCCCCCTTTTCTATTGGTAGACCAATCATACAGCACCTTCTTCAAAAAAATCAGTAAAGTGCTTTTTATAGTCTCCAAACTGCATATTTACAAACAAGAATTTCCATCATCCACTTTACCTACTTATTTCCCTGTAAATACTGATTCAGCCAGTGAGAATAATACTGTCTTAAAACATAATTTTTTTATATTTCTCTATGCTTGATGCAGCTGACTGGTACCTTGCGTCTGATATCGGGATATCTTCGCCATTTTCCAGAGTAACCATATGCATATCCCTTCTTATGCTTCGTATATATTCTATATTTACAATAAAACTTTGGTGTATCCGAACAAAACGGTATGAAAGCTTTGATTCAAGATCTGAAAGCTTTGCAAATACTGTCTCGTCTTCTTCATCGATCTTATGAATCTCAACATTTTTCAGATTACTTTGCAAATACAATATATGCCTCTCTGGTATTAGAAGCAATTTTTTTCTGGTCTTATAGTGGAACGTAGCGTTCGAATGCATCAGCTCATTTACCACAGCATCCAACTTCTCAACCAGAATGTTATCGTTCTCCATCCAGAAATGAAACTCGATCGGTCTTGAGTGGAATAATGGCTGAAGTCTGCAAGGCCCGGAGCTGTAATAAAATATCCGACAATCAGGATTCAGGGAGTATATACTCATGCCCTCCTGCAGGCCGTCTTTATTTTCGAGTGAAACAAGCGCGATATGTATACCTGATATATATTTTTCCAACTTTTTGACACTACCTTCCGTGCTGAACCAGAGTGTCCTAAAATCCATATTCTTTTGAATAGAATACGTTACCAGCAGTTCTTTCATTTTTAATGCTTTCTCTGCATTCTGTTCAAGAATGGCAATCGTTATCATTTGCTTATCTCCTGATATAATTCTTCCAAACCAAACCTTCTAATTACGCTCTTCAGTTTTTCCTGATACGCACTAATGTCTATACCATAATCTTTGCTGCCAGTATCAATGTTTTTGATGAGAGCATCAAATGCCTTATATAGTTCCAAGACCATGGCCTTGCCTTCATTCGCTATCCAGAATGCATCCATGTTCCCTACAGGGGACAAATTATTTGGGTGAAATCTGACAAATCTCTCAATATGCTCAAATGGGTAACTAAGACTTATTTCACAGTCTGCATGGTAAAACAAAACTCTCCCTTCTTTAAATCTGATGCTATGGGGATAGAAAGTCAACAACAACACCTTTCCTGAAAATGACAAATATGGAAATCCCAGCGTACACTCAGCTCCTATCTCATTTCGGCTCAAATATTTATACCATCCCGAATGCACAAGATCCGTATATTTCATCACACTTCCTCCCTGATTACCACCATCCTGCTATTTCCCTTTTCCCAGGCTGATAAAAATAACGAAAGATCACAAGATTTTTTACCTGTGTTGGATCGTGGATCGTGAAAAGTTATTTGCGGATTCGCAGGATTCGTAACATCAATCGTTGTTACCACCACAGGATGGTCAGCCGTCAGCCCTGGAAAATCTGACATTTCCGGTACATTCAACACAATGCCGCTTACCATACACAAAACGCTCCCGCCTTCATCCAGTTGTTCCGCCAACAGTTCCATCGTATCTCCCTCAAACCATTCCACCTCAAGGTTATTCACCTCAAACTCCCTTACGGCATCATACAAAGTGATCCTCGCATCATCCCGAAATGCATTCCCTGAGGTGTTCTCTATTCCAAAATGTATGAGAATCATCTCAGTACACGAAGCAAGACTTGATTCTCCGTCCAAACAAGTAATGACAGGCACTGTTTCATCCATACGTCCAAAAATCAATACTTCTTTCTTACCTTCTTCTACATTTACTGCCTCACCTCTGAATCCGGATATTACCAAGCCATAGAGTCCCTCATCAATCTTTTCCATATCGTCAAAAGGTGTCGTCACGAAGCGTTCCATAACCTTATCTCCAATTCTTTCACTTCTTCCACTTCATTAGCTTTTTTAATCTTAGCACATTTAACCAAAGCATGCAACTTTTTAGCGTTATATTTATTACTTTTTTACGTTATATTTTTTTATTTCTCCATCCTTTTATCTGCTGTTTTGTCCCTAAACGCAGATATCCCTCCAAAATTTTTTTCCTCCTCACATCCTGCGCACCAGAAATTTCTATATATTCTCTCACCATCTCCTCATAGGACGGATCATCGATCAATTTCTCTCCCCTTGAAAACAATCTGTGGTAAACCAGATAAGCTCTTTCACTTCCCATATCCATAGCTCTTTTTATACAGTCTTTTCCAAACCTTTTGTTTTTTCCTCCCCTTTTATACAGCATTACACCCATTATTGCCAATACATCCATGTCTCCCAAAACCGCCTTTTTCCACAATTGTCTTCTCCTTCGTCTTTTCAATTCTTCACCCTCCATTGCATATTCTTTTGACGTTTAGACATCATATCTATAACGCCCTTTCACATCTATACTATTTGCAAAATTGAAATATGATAAATAATAGAGTAAAACTAATCACCAGACATATGGACAGCGAGGCGATCATGAACGAAATCAATCCAATTGAACGAATAAAGGAACTATGCCGGGAACGGAACTGGTCTTACTATCAGCTGGCGAAAGCCTCTGGAATCACCTACTCCACCCTGAGTACCATGCTGAATAAGGAGAATATGCCCACCTTTCCCACGCTGATAAAGCTTTGCCAGGGGTTTGGCATTTCTATAACGGACTTTTTTGAACCGGACCGCAACCTGTCGGGACTGACAGATGAGCAGGCAGAGTGTCTGTCTTTGTTCTCCCGTCTTTCTTCTGACGATAAAAAGTTGGCTGTCACTTATATGAAAGGCCTTCTCAAGATTCTGTAACACTATTTTATCCGCCCGGATTTAAAATTCTTCAACTTTTTTCTGCCCGTTTGCGACATCTTCTGCTTACGCCGAAGTACGCATCCCCTGGGGGGTTTTTGTAAGAGAAATTCATTTTGCCACAGCCCCATAAAACAAAAAAAGACCGCACAAGACATGATGTCCTGTGCGAGCTCCTATTTAATATGAAATACCTAAAAATTGAATTCATTTCCCCAATCAAACGAGCCAGAATCCTCTATACTTCCCGGCCAATGACTGCACCACTCAGGTACAATCGGATGTTCCACTCTGTCCATGCTGGGGGTGTATGGCTTAATATCCAGTAGAGGAGTATTGTCATTGGCGTCTATATATGGAATTTCTATAATACCTTCCCGGTGGTCAATGTGAATTACCTCCACAACCGTCAATGCAATTGGATTCGGCCTGATCGGAGACCGTGTGGCAAATATGCCCATTTTTTCAGGCGCTTTTTTATAAGGCTGTTCCGTATCCAAAACAGATCTGAATTGGGGGCTGTCAAAATCACTGAACCACCAAAAGATATTTATGTGGCCAAATCCCTCTAAAGCGGTTAAGGCAGGTATATATTCTCTGTCAACCTGAATATAAATTCCTCTTTCATTATTATAAATGGTTCCGATCGAATGCACTTCATAAGTTCTCATAGTTTTCCTCCATTTCATGCTGTGGGAATAAAAGGTATTCCCCAAGGTATCGTTTTATTTTGTCATACACATACGATAAACCTTGACACCATGTGAAGGTCAAGATGAAAGTGTTTTTAGTGCGGAGGGCTATTTTGTTGTATTGGAATTTGAATTTCTGTTAAAAATTCCTGTGAATTTTTTTCATTCCATGGTCCCCTGTGTACGATCTGCCGGTTTGGTCCCAACATTATATACTCACTATTGTTCTCCAGCCAATCTGCAAATGAGAGATAGGCACCGGCAATATTTGAGAAATCACCATACACCATCATACAGGCCATTTGCTTAACTGGGTCTATAAAATGAAATCTAAAATCCCCGGAATCATTTCCGGCTTTATTTACCGTTACACACAATTCAATATCAACATCGGATTCTCTGAAATCTTCATCATGATAAATGGAAAAGGTATTGCCTGAAATCTCAACTTTGTTCTGAACCACAAACGCTGATAATTCTTTCCATAAATCCCCTTCCGCATAATAGTCCGATACTATTCTTCTCAGAGACAAAACAAAATAGCGTGGAACTGATTTTATAGAGATGTTGTAATGTATCTCACTTTGCCCCCGTAGCAGCTCTTTTTTCGCTGTATCGATTTTTTTAAGCTTAGCCTGCAAATGTTGGATATCCGCCACAATTTCAAGATATTTTTTGTCCAGTTGATCTAATATGCTATTTCCATTATCCTGCTTGAGAGCAAATGCTATCTCTGCTCTATTAAATCCACTGTCACGCAAATATATAATTTTATTTAATACTGGTATCTGTTTTGCGGAATACATGCGATAGCCGGTCCACGAGTCTACGACAGCAGGTTTCAATAACCCAGTTTCATCATAATAACGCAACATGCGGGCAGATACCTGTGTTAGTTTTGAGAATTCGCCTATTTTAAACATTCTTCCATCTCACTCTCCATCTGAATCAACTCTTCATTTGCCTTTCCAACCCTGGACGCTGTTTTGCTGATCTCCTCCTCCATTTGCTTTTCATATGCCAGTACTCTATCCTCTATCTTCTCTCTGTCAGTCTCCCATATAGCCCCATCTGCTGTAAAAGATTTCATCTGGTTCACGATTTTATCCTGAAAATAGGCTGTCGGTTTCTCATCCCACTCTGCAAAAAGATAGTTCATGGAACAAAACTCACTGCCCCTGTTGGCTCTCTGCATAATGATATCCGATTCATAGATATCTTCCAGCTCCTCTCTGAAGGGAAAATCACTGTCTTCCGCATCCAGATAGAAAAGAAGTCTCTCCATACTGTCACAGTAAGAGGAAAGCAACAGCCCTCTGAACTCTTGGCACAGCTTGTAATCCTCTGTTGCAATTCCACAGGTCTTTAGACTGCTTTTTAACTCCTCATCTAATCCTTTTTTCTCATTTTGTTCTAAACTGCCCTGAAATCTTTCCGTAGTGTCCGAAAGAAGGCTTTTCGTCTTTTTTAGATTCTCAGGGCTGGAATCCTCCAGATAGGTTCCCACTGCTTCCAGCACCTGGTCAAACTCGTAACTGTCCTGGTCCTGCGGCAATATGATCTTCGCATAATCATCCACCACCATCCTGTATTCTTCTGCCACTTTTTCGCTCCCACACCCTGTAAAAAGAAGCATGACAGCTGTTATTATGAAAACTTTCATTCTCTCTTTCATATCTTTTTCTCCTCTCTCTACCATGAATAGTTTTCTAGACGCATCTCATTCTCTGCCTTCTCCAAACTGTTCTGAGCTCCGCTTCTCTGACTTTCCAAATCCTCCTCTGAGAAGGAGACCGACATATCTGTCACAAATCCGGAGAATGAGGGAGAATGCGCCAGCATATCCAGCACCCCCTCTTTGTGCTCTCTCTCAAGCGGAAGTATGATCTGCATAATTTCCAGATAGCATAAACGCGCGTATTGCTTTAAGTACGCCCGGTAAACATCAATCAATTTCTCTCTCTTATCTCTGCTGTAATAGATACTTCCTATGGCAAGCCCTTCTTCCAGATGGTCCATACCTGCCTCTATTACAGTGCTCAGCTGATCGGGCCGCTGAAAAAATGCCCTCATCAAGCCAGTGGGGATGGTGTTTCTGGAACAATTTAAATCCATCAGGCAATCTTCCTCCCCCGCAATGGAAACTGTGAGATTGGCCAGTTCCCTGCGCTTAACCTCAAGCGTTCTCTCAAAGGCATTCACTGATTTTTCCTCACCATCCAGTACCTTTCCCCACTCCGCCTCTTCAAGTAAAACTTCCTGATTGTAAAGCTCCGCATCCAGGACATAAATCTCCCAGGAGAGCCGTTCCATGGCATTGTCCACCGCGGCGATCTCCTCTCTTGTGGCTGGAAACGGCCTGCTTTTGCTCCACAACATCATAGCGCTAATTCCCAGAACTACAAAAAGGAGCGCCCCAGCCACCCCGTATTTGATTTTTAATTTTCGCCCATAAGAACGGATCTTTTTCCTGTTGATTCGATCACGGCTTACCAGACAGCCTGAGAAATTTTCATGAACCAGCCGCCAATTTCCCTGCTCACTTTCCACCAGCAGATTCATCCGGTCTCTCAGATGCCCGGCCACTGCATAATCAAACCATTCCTTTTCGTCCCGGATCCCCTGCAGCATTTCCCTGGATTTTCCCAAATACTTTGGAAAGGCCATTGCAAATGATTTTTTTCGCAAATTTTTAAACTGTTTCTCTGTGACCCTGCACAGCTCTTCCAGCATCAGTACAGACTTTTTTTGCCGTTCCATCTCCCCCGCAATAGCGGGAAGTACATGCTGCAGCGTATAGGAGACGCCAAGCTGTTCCCCTCGGTTCCCCGAAAAAGTCCGCACCTCATGGCGCTGCAGTCCATCCAGATAGCTTTCCACCAGATCCTCAGCACTGCCACAGCCATAAAACTCTGTCTTAAGCCCCGGCTCCCGGTTTTCCATGGTCCTGATATGCAGGGTAAGCATCATGGGGTTGGTGAGGAGGCTGATAAATTTATTATCTGCCGGAATCTCTAAGCTATGGGATTTTAGGAGTTCTTTTACGACAGTTTCCGGCATAGGGAGAAGACCAGCCGTCTGAAATCTCCTCAAGCCGTATGCTTTTACCTCATCCGTCCGGTCTGTGACCAGAATGCTGGTAACCGGACAGACGCCCAGTTGTTCGATCTCGCGCAAAAGCCCGCTGCGGCTGTTTCCCGCCTCGTTCAAGCCATCCAGGAGCAGAATGAGAGTTTGGCTATCCGCCTCCTGGCCCCCCAATAGGCGGCCTAACTGATGCATGGCCCCCTCCATATCCCCTATCTCTTTTCCAAAAGAGAGCTGCCTTAACAGGCTCTTTTTGATATAGAAGGTATCCTCCCCCTCTGCCTCCTGATAACCGGACAGGGAGAGATAGCAGACCACAGGCGCCGATGGGCGGTAAACCTTTACATTTTCTTTCCAGATCCGTAGCAGAAGGCTGGTCTTTCCCATTCCCCCGCTGCCTGTCAGAAGATAATTCTGCCTCCTGCTGAGTTTGGAAAAAAATGCTTCCGTCCCCTCCTTAAAGCCGGGGTTTTCTTCTATCTGCCTCTCGAACCATTCCTCCTCCCCCCTTTTCATCTGTCTCCACTTCCTGCGGCTGCTTTCCCAGAGAGCGCTGAATGTAATTCCTTTTCCATCTATTCTCTGTTCCAGTTCCAGAAGGTCACTGCGCAGTTCCTCCACAGACTGATATCGGATTCTTGCAACCACCTGAAGCCCTCTGTACAAAATCTGAGCCGCTTTCCAGACAGCGGACGGCGGTGCATCTTTCATACTTTCAAGCCGTCCCAAAACGCTCTTTTGCGGCTGATTCCCAAATACAATCCCATCGGTTGGCTTCTCCCCAGTCACCATCTGATAAAACACCGCACACAGGGCATACAGATCGGAGGCAGGACCCACCTCAGCTTCCTCTAATAGGCGCACTTCAGGAGAAGTGTATCCCAGCTTTACACTGTAATAGAGCTTCTCTTTCCCGGTTCTGTGAACAGGCCACACGCTGTTGTAGTCAATGAGAAGGATTCTTTGGGGAAGAATGAGAATATTGTCCGGACTTATATCTAGATGGAGGATACCATTCTTATGAAACTGCTCCAGACTGTCCAGAATCTGCATCAGACAGGTGCTTATATCTCTGAGACTGCTGCCCCACTGCCTGTCCTTCAAGGTCTGTTCCAGAGTTCTCCCTCCATGCAGCGAAAGCACAGAATAACAGGTTCCATATGCCTCATAGGAATTTATATTTCCCGCAATCTGATCCGGAGCTTTTTTAAGCAACTCCAGATTCGCCTTGTTTCCCATCCAAAAGCTCTGTCTGTGCTGTTCAAAAAACTCCTCATGGCCGGGAGCACACTTTAAGCATCCGTCCTCTGTGCGGTACACCCATCCCTGGCTGCTATAGGGAAACAACTCTTTAATAATGACCTGATGGTAAGCCCCCTGAATCAGTCCATCTTCATAGGAAGCCCGGTAAACCACCGCATTGTTTCCGCCCCCCTCCAAGTCTCCAATCTGATATCTGGTTCCCCCCAGGAGCAGAATCGTTCCCGGACTGAGCAGATTCCTTCTCCGATCCACACTTTCACCTCCTCCTGCACCTACTCTGTACAGTCTCCCTCTGAAAACAGTACCTTCACCACTTCATTCATCCGCTCCCCCATGTTCTCGTCCTCCTGCGCCTTCATGGCGTAGAGAACCAAGTAGTCAAAAGGACAGCAGGGATCCAGTTTGCTCATACCGCACCGGTCCAGCAGCAGGTTCATCTTTACAAATCTGGATTCCAGTCTCAGGTCCGCCGCCTCCTGCACACTTTGTCCCAATGCTCCCATAAATTCCTCCTCATCTCCATGGTCGAAGTCCTCTGTCACCAACTGCAGCAATATCAAGGTCTTGCGGCTTATGTCTTCGCCTCGTTTTTTCATCCGGATAATGCTGCGCTGATTGGGCCAGTACTTCTTGACAACTCTCTGAAGCAAGGTGAATTCCTCGGTCTTTCTGGAATTTGGCACTTTCATACGCAGATAGTTTTCTAAAACTTTATCCACATTATATTTCCCCTCATCTTCCTCCACCCCTGTCTCCGGATTTTGCAGTTTTTTCAATAAATCCACATAGATTCCATGCGCTGTGTTATGTAATTCCCCAAACCTGGTCCGGTTCCTCAGAAAAAATTCTATTAGCTCTTCTACGCTGCAGACTTCCTGAAACTCCTGACGGATCACGGTGGTAAAAGTTTCGGTGTGAATCTGTTCGTCTCCTGGCACATCCTCCAGCATGTTTTTTACTCTCCGGTAAAGGGCAGCCGCTTCCTGATAGCCCATCCCCTTTCTCAGCCCAAAGGCATAGACCAGTTCCTTGGGGTTTCGGTAATGGATGCCATTCTCCGCGCCCATCCCCAGTATTCTGTCTGCATCCTCCTCCTTTGCTCCCAGCGCAAAACAGATCTGGAATAAAATCTCCCTATTTTTTGGTACATGTACATCCTCCAGCCAGTTGCGTACCTTCCGGGTTACGTTTTCCCGCTTGTCCCCCGATGCCTCTGTCAGGACATCCGTGATCTGTCCTAAAATCTCTTTCCCCGGACAGATCCTTCTCAATGTTTCGCTGAAACTGCGCACCAGGGCCTCTTCCTTTAAAAATTGAACAATCTGCCCGGGAGCCTTGTTCTGTCCTGTCATAAAATTTAGATTTCTCTTTGACATCTCTGTTAATTCAATTCTCATCCCATCCGTCCTCTGTGTTTATTATAAAAGTCCCGGACAGCCGCCATGTCTGTTTAGTCAAAACCTTCTTTGCAGCCGCCAAATATCAGTGGAAGCACGACTGCCTGGTTCGTTGTTCACCAGAATAAAACTCCTGGCAGAATCTGACCAGGAGCTTTATTCTGGCGAGCATATAGCAAGCCATTGCTGAATCCCCACATGATACACTCAACCCTCTGCGCTTCCTGATTGTACGTTGTTTCAATCCACACTCGGTTATCAAGTTTAATTTAACATGTTTTAGAAAATTCAACAACCTTATTTATTTTTAAACTGCTGGGGAGGACAGGGTTGCCCAGAGAAAGCTGCTCCCCTGCAGAGGCACATCCTTCAAAGTCATCTCCTCACCTGTGAGCAGGTTTCTGTAAGTTCCATCCTCTTGCATCCACGCTGTTTTTGGCTGGTCACTGAAGTTGAAAAGTCCCAAGAACCGTTCTCCATCAGCCTCCCTTAAAATGCCCAGTACACTGTCATCCTTCACATCATAGGTGTAGACATCCGCATCTGGTGCAAACACCTTCTCCTCTTTGCGTATTTGCTCCAGCTTTTGCAGGGCCTTAAAAATCCTGCCCTCCACGGTTCTCTCATCCTCCCGCAGGCCTGCCAGCTCCCATCGGAATTTTCCCCTGTGCAGATACCTGGAATCCCCGCTTCTCTCCGGGTCCTCCTTATAGCTGTAGTCATTCACCTGCCCGATCTCGTCCCCACTGTAGAGCATGGGGATACCGGTCTGTGTCAGCATAAAGGCGTGCAGGGTGAGATCCATGCGTATGGCCGTCTCCAGCTTTTCCGGATTTTGCTCAAAGCCTGCGCTCTCGATCCCGCACATGGAGGCAGTGGTCCCGCAGAACCGCGCGTCCCGGGTCACGGGGTCATCGTTATAAAGCTCTCCCCTGCTTTCGCTCCCTGGGATCTTCCCCGTGAAATAATCATTTAAGAACTTCTTATGGCTGGTCTCCTTCATTCCCCACCACTTTAGGGTTTCAAAGTCCAGCCCCCATCCGATATCATCATGGCAGCGCAGATAATTGAGGAAGGTGTACTGCTTTGGGAGCTGGTTGACAATGTCAAGCTGATGCCGTAAAAGCCGGATGTCCCTGGTGGCCGCGCTGTTCCAGGTGGTAGCCATGGTGGTCACATTGTAGAGCATATGGCATTCCGGCTTTTCCACGGTTCCAAAGTAGGGTACCACCTTCTCCGGCTCCATCACCACTTCCCCCAGCAGAATCACACCTGGACACACGATCTCTCCGATGATGCGCATCATTCGCACAATGGTGTGAACCTGGGGAAGGTTCCGGCACTGTGTACCCAGCTCCTTCCAGATATAGGGGACTGCATCTATCCGGACAATGTCGATTCCCCGGTTGGCCAAATAGAGGAAGTGGTACATCATCTCATTAAATACCCGGGGATTTTGATAATTTAAGTCCCACTGATAAGGGTAAAAGGTGGTCAGTACATGACAATTCAGCTCCGGCAGGTAGGTGAAGTTGCCTGGAGCCGTAGTAGGGAAGACCTGGGGTACTGTCTTCTCATACTCTCTGGGTATGTCATAATTGTCATAGAAGAAATAGCGGCTCATATACTCACCCTCTCCGCCTCTGGCTCTTTGGGCCCACTCGTGATCCTCGGAGGTGTGGTTCATGACAAAATCCATACAGACATTGATCCCCTTGCTATGGCAGGCATCCGTAAGCTGTGAAAGATCCTCCATGGTCCCCAGATCTGGGCGCACCTTTCGGAAATCCGCCACCGCATATCCGCCGTCGGAGCGGCTCTTTGGCGTATCCAAAAAGGGCATCAGATGGATGCAGTTTACATTTGCGGATTTCAGATAGGACAGCTTTTCCTGAACGCCTTTTAGATTCCCGGCAAAGTTGTCTATGTAGAGCATCATCCCAAGCATTTCATTGCTCTTAAACCACTGGGGATCTCTCACCCTCCTCTCATCCCGGTTGTGCAGCTTCTGGCTGCGCTCTCTGTAGTATTCGTACATCTGGGAGCAGAGTTCCGCAAACATATCCCCGTTCCCGTACAGCTCCATGTACAGCCATTTCAGTTCATCATGGTGTTTATCCATTCTAGTCTGAAAAATATCTGCCTTCCTGCTCATTCTTTCCTCCTTAATTCTCAAGTCCCGTCAGTATTTGGTCCACGTGACCAAAGATTTTGTTGTCCAGCCCATATACCACATGGCTGACTGCATACACCCCGCTATTTACAAAGATTTCAATCAAATGGGGGGTCACAAAGATGTCCAGGCCGTATACTCCGTTCAGTGGCGGAGTCTGTGCCTGTGTGTGGTAGCCATCCAAGCCCCTGTACACCCGGCTGCGGTCCGTACGTATACAGTCCTCCTCCACCCAGATCCGATAACCGCCGATATCCAGCTCCCTGTCTTTTGTAAGCGCTGCTTTCAGACGAAACGGTTTTTCCCAGTCCAGTTCCTCTGTCCCCTTTACCTTCCGGCTCATATATCGGTCTGTCTCAGGGTGAACGCGAAAACAGATATGCTCCTCCTGAACCTCAACCACTCTTGGAAGGCACATCATCCCATTCCAGGGCGTCTCCCCTTTGCCTTCCACTGTCCTTGGCATTCTCATCCAGGCAACCATCACACGCCTGCCATCTCTGTCCAGATTTGTCTGTGGGGCGTAAAGATCCATTCCATAGTCCACCGGCTGCTGTAGGGATGAGAGGTGAAGTTCACAGCTCTCCTCCCTAAAATCTGCCAGACAGCAGAAGGGTTGGTCAGTGTATTTCAGGCCATCGCTTTTGGCTCCTATGGGCGATCCGATAAACACATACCCTTGATCTGTCAAAAAGAGGTCCGGACACTCCAGTATCTGTCCAAATGCCTCATTTTGACACTGGCCGGCGTACTCCCATTTCAGCCCATCCCTGCTCTTATAAAACAGCGCCCGTCCAAACTCCCCCCGGCGAGTGCTGCCCAGGAGCATATAATAGGCAGCTTTACTCTTCCATACCTTTGGATCTCTGGTGTGCACAGGATCTCCCAGCTCCTCATCCCTGCACACAGGGATGAGCTGGCTCTTGCGGTTCCAGTTGTCAAAGTGTAAGCCATCGCCGGAAACCACCAGGGCCTGGCTGGTCTCAAAGCCCTCCTCCCCTGCCAGGTGAATGTTATCTTCCCTCTCCTTAAGATACCTGACGGCAGAGTAATAAAGGCGAAGCTCCCCATCCTTTTCCAGGGCACTCCCAGAGAATACTCCGTTTCTGTCATAGTCCTTTGTGGGAAACAGAGCAATGCCCAGATGCTCCCAATGTACCAGATCCTCACTGACTGCATGCCCCCAGTGCATGGTTCCCCATACCGGTGCATAGGGAAAATACTGGTAGAAGAGATGATATCTCCCCTGATAGTAAATGAAACCATTGGGGTCGTTGATCCAGTTTCCCGGAGCTTTCAAGTGCAATACATCCATTGTCATACGAACATATCCTCTCTAAATCTGTTATTTTACTGCGCCTGCCACCACTCCGCTGATGATCTGTCTTTGCAGTATAATGTACAGAACCATGATGGGCGCAACGCACAGCAGAAGTCCAGCCATGATTGTTCCGTAATCTGCGGAGTAGGTTCCATAGAAGCTGTATGTGGACAGGGGCAGCGTCAGCAGCTTTTTGTCAGACAGTACCAGGGAGGGAAGCAAAAAGTCGTTCCAGAAAGCCAGCGCATTTAAAATTACCATTGTGGAGATAATCGGTTTCAAAAGCGGAAACACGATCTTAAAAAAGGTCTGTGAGCGTGTACATCCGTCTATATAGGCTGCCTCCTCAAGCGCAATGGGTACACTTCCCCTGATAAACCCATGGAACATAAACACGGACATTGCCATGGAAAAGCCTGTGTGCATAAAGATTAGCGTAAGCCTGTGGTTTAACAGATTCAGGGTTCCCCCATAGATGCTCACCAGAGGAATCATGATTGCCTGGAAGGGAATGATCATGGAAGCCACCATCAGCACAAAGGTCATCTTTGATATGGAGTTGTTGTGGCGCACGATGTAGTACGCCAGCATGGCTGCCAGCAGAGTCACCAGCAGGGTTGCTGATACAGTCACAAACACGGAATTTTTGAAGGCATTTAGAAAGTCCATCTGTGTGAATGCCTTGACAAAGTTGTCAAAGGACAGCCCTTTAATGGTAAACAGCCAGGAGAAGGGGCTCTTGATGATATCCCTCTTCTGCTTCAGGGAGTTGATCACTACCATGAGGAAGGGGAACATGTAGGCTGCAAAGATGAGCACCATACCCGCTGTAGTCAGAATATTTACTATTTTTTTCTTGCTTTTTCCCATCGTAGTCTGCTTCATTACGCCTCAACCTCCTTTTTCTTGGTCAGGTATACCTGAATACCGCTGATACACGCAACAATGAGGAACAAAATCAATGCCTCCGCCTGGCCCACGCCAAACTGCCTGGAGGTAAAGGCCTTCTCATATACATGCATGGCCGCCATCTGAGTTGTCCCGTAGGGTGCTCCCGCTGTCAGTGACAGGTTCACGTCGTATACCATAAATGCCCTGGACAGGGTCAGAAACAGGCAAATGGTCACAGAAGACATCATAAGGGGCATCACAATGCTCTTCATTTTTCTCCATCCGGTAGCGCCGTCAATGCTGGCCGCCTCCATGACATCCTCACTCAGCCCCATAAATCCTGCCACATAGATCAGGATCATATATCCGGAGAGCTGCCACACAGACACCACCACCAGGGCGATGAAGGCCTTTGTGGGGTCTGAGAGCCAGGAAACCCCGAACAGGGTCCATCCGGTAGCCTCACCGATGTTCACAAATACTCTGGAGAATACGAACTGCCAGATATATCCCAATACAATACCTCCAATCAGGTTGGGGGTAAAGAACCCGGCCCGAAAGAAGTTCTGCCCCTTGATTCCCCTTGTCAGGAGATAGGCCAGGAAAAATGCCACAATATTAACCAGCAGGACCACCAGAATTACATACTTAAAGGTCAGCAGCAGAGAACTCCAGAACTGTCCGTCCCTTAAAACTCCCAGAAAGTTCTCAATCCCTATGAAATTTTTCGTACTGGCCACTCCGTTCCAGTCTGTCATGGTCAGATAAACTCCGTAGAGAAATGGCACCATCACCACTGCAAAAAAGCAGAACATGCCGGGTAAAGCAAACATACAGAAATCTTTTCCACTATTTTTTCTTTTCATCCTTTTCCCTTCTTTCCTATTTCTGTTCTTCCCAGTATCCCTGGATAGACTGTATCAGTTCTGTTCGGTCGCTGCGTTCTGCCAGGTACTTCTGCATGGCTGCACCCAATACGGACCAGTGGTCATTGGGTACGATGGCGGACGCGTTGAAGGCCTCCCCTGACTGCACTCTCTCGTAAATGTCTCTGCTGAGGGGATCTGCCGGTTCGTAGGGATTGTTGGTAAAGGGTGGTATCAAATTGCAGGTCTTTACCAGCATTTGCTGGCCGATATCTGAAAAAACGATCCAATTTAGAAACTCCTTTGCCGCCTTCTGCTCCTTTTCCGTGGCAATCTGGCCGTCCACCATTACCTGTTTGGAGGGAGAAGCCTGGATCTTGCTGTTGGCAAAATCATCCGGATCATTGTTCATAAAGTATGGAAGAAAGCCGTACTCCTCATCCTCCTCTGCGCCTGCCTCCGCCAGGTTGGGCCATGCCCAGTTTCCATTGAACCAGAAAGCAGTCTTGCCATCCGCCAAATCAATTGCCATCTCATCGTAGTCCGCGCCCAGGGGATCTCCCTTTGCCACGTTGTATTCTCTCAGCACGTCAAACATATCTAAAAACTGCTGTACACGGTCATAGGATTCCAAATCCAATGCGTTGTCCTTTATCTTTTCAATAACCTCCTGTGCGCCCTCTGAGGTACCATTAAAAGTCTCATATATGTACTGCAGATGGTGCGCCCCCAAAGACCAGTCTTCCTTTGCCATGGATACCGGTTTCTCCAGTCCGGCTTCCCTCAGTTCCTTCAGAAGCCCCTTAAAGTCCTCAAGCGTAGTGATGGACTTGGGGGCAAAGTCCTTTCCAAGCGTCTCTTCAATCACGGCTTTGCGGTAGATGATTCCCCTCCCTTCAATACACAGCGGAAAGCTGTATATTTTTCCGTTTACCTCTGTTAAATAGCCCTCCGCCTCAGAGGTCCACGCCTCACCGCTTAAGTCTGCGGCCTTTTCCTCAGCCAGGGCAATGACATCGGTGGTATCCAGGATCGCCATTGTGGGAGGCGTCCCGGAATTGTACATACTGACTACCTTAGTGTAGGGGGAATCTCCGTCTGTCACGGGCATAACCTCAATGTGTACGCCTGACCTTTCCTCAAAGACGCCTGCCATCTTTTCCAAAGCCACCTGAATCTCCGCTTTCGAGTTTAAGAGCGTAACCTTTGTGCCCTCCAGCTGCGGGTCGTATTCAAAGGTATCCAATGAGGTGTCTATGGGTACTTCTTTTGTCTCCTCATTTGGGTCATCCGGATCACTCGCAAATCCGAAGCGGCATCCGGTCAGCATAGTGACTGCCATCACCGCGGCCAGCCCCAGTGCAGCGGCTCTTCTTGCAACATGTTTTCTCATTCCATCAATCCTCCTAATCCTGGGAATTCTATCCCCTATTTTCTGTCCGTCCACTGCTGCATAACCGGTAAAGTAACCGGTTACTTTTGTAGTTTTATTTTAACACAGGAGTGCCCCCACGTCAATTCCGAACAAAATTTTCAGTAATATTAGCTGAAATACCTATGTCCTGTTTGTTCACCTCTTACAAAACCGGTTACTTAACCGATTACTTATTGCCCTCGTCCTTGTTTTTTGTTATACTGTAACTGTTCAGTACCGCCTTCGGCGATGGGATTTTTGCACTCCCGAATCATTTTCTTACGGTCAGCGCAGTAAATGCGCAGACCTGTTGAATAGTTACGTTATAATAATGAATATCAGTGACCATCGACTTTTGACAGAAAGCAGTGTGATATAATGGCTAAAAAAAATGTAACCTTTGACGATATTGCAAAATACACGCATTTTTCCAAGACCACCATCTCCCGGTATTTCAACAATCCGGACTCGCTGACGCTGGAGAACCAGCAGATCATCTCAGATGCTTTGGTCGAGCTAAATTATAAGGAAAATAAAGTAGCGCGCATCCTTGCGAACGGAAAGACAGAATTTATCGGAATCATAATTCCCAACCTTTATCTGGGGTACTACTCCGCAGTGCTGGATCAGATCCTGTCCACCTATGAGACCTTTGGCTATAAATTTCTGGTCTTCATCGGAAACGGGAATGAGGAAAGGGAGAGGAAATACATTCAGGAACTGATGTCCTATAAGATTGAGGGGATGATTATCCTGAGCCACACCATCCCCTCCCGAGAGCTCTTTGACCTTCAGATACCCATAGTAACCATCGAGCGGGAAGACCGATTCGTGTGCAGTGTCAACACAGACAACTACATGGGCGCCATACAGGCCACCAGTCTGCTGGCCAGGCACGGCTGCGAAGTGCTCATCCACATAAACACCCCCACTGCCGAGGACATGCCAGCCTATGGGCGCATCCGGGGATTTGAGGATTTCTGCAGGGAAAACCATCTAAGACACGAAATCATCATTCAGGCCCTGGGCAACACCCACGCATCCAGCCAAAGCCATCTAAAGTCTATATTTGAAAACCTGGAGCAGCGCTATGAGGGCTGTAAAAAGGGCATTTTCGTCTCCAGTGATACATATGCCAATGTGCTTCTCAATCTGATTGTGCGAAAACACGGCAAACTTCCGGAGGATTACCGAATCATCGGCTTTGACAATTCTCCAATTTCCAGCGAAGCCATCCTGCCCATCAGTACCATTGGGCAGCAGATCGATAAACTGGCCTACGAGGCAGTGAAGCTTTTAGTGGAGCAGATGAACGAGCGCAAGAAAAGAAAACCCGTGCTTTTAAAAGAGCCGATCCACCGTACTGTGACCCCGATCTTAATACGCCGGGAGACTACAGAGGGAATAACAGAGTCAAATCCCCAATAAAATTTGTGCAAATCTACCAAAAATGTCAAAAACGACCTGGTCATTTCCGGAAATGACCAGGTCGTTTTTGACATTTTTTATTTTTTGATCATTACAGTACTCTTCTGTCCCTTCCCCTTTAATATTTTTTTATAGGTTTTATGCTTAGAGGACGGTACTCGGATCACAGCGTTTTTATGGATGTTTCGAAATGTCTTTTTGCCGACAGATTTCAAAACCTTTGTCTGAATCTTTATACTCTTCAGCTTTTTCGCTCCCTCAAACGCGCTGGAACCTATGGTCTTGACATTCTTCCCAATGGTCACCTTTGTGAGTCTCTTATTGTTTCGGAATGCCTTGGACGCTACGGCAGTTACCTTATAGGTGTGATTCTGAATCCTCACAACAGACGGCACCACTGCACTTTTTAATGTTGCTTTCAGTGGTTTTACATAGGTCACAGTACCCTTTGTCACCGAGGCATCCGTCACCTTGTAATAACCGCTTCCTATCTTATATGTCTCTCCTTTTCTGGCAATTTTTTGTGTGGGAGGCTCTGGTTGACTCTTTTTCGTAAATCTGGCTTCCAGAGACAGATCTCCCACTGTTCCCTCCGGAATCTGTGTTATGTGGACTCCATCCAGATACCAGCCCTCAAAGATATATCCCTCTTTCTCCACCGGGCTCAGCCTTACCTGGTCCACTACTGTGTAGGTTGTCTTGTTTGTGTTGGCTCCCGCTATTCCAGTATAGGAAATCTTGTAAATATTCATCTGATATTGGGCTGTCACTACCATCTCTCTGCGAATATCTGTAAATGTCTGATCCCATCCTGTGAACGTATAGCCTCGTTTTTCCGGATTTCTTGGCGCCTGGGCAGCTTTTCCGGCCTCTACCATGCCGGATTTTAAGACAGTACCATCTGCATCCGCAAAGGTCACCTTAAACCCATTCAGTTCCTCAATATTTCTGCTCTGTGTCCTGCCACATACACTGCAGGAGCTGACCTCTATACCCGGGATGCCAAAGTCCGGTGCCACGAGAATGCTCCACTCACCAAACGTATGATCCAGCATGGGGATTACTTCTGTCTTTACTGTTTGCTGACAGTTGCTGCATACCCAAATCTTCAGTCCCGTCTGTGTACAGGTGGGTTCTGCCTTGATCTGCTCCACCAGATTGCTGTGTTTGCACTCCACATAAACCAATTCTCCGATAGCTGTCTCCAAAGCCTTGGCCGCCGTCTCGTACTCTGAGGCAAGAGAGTCCTCAGCCCCAAGGACTTCCTGGGCTTTCTGCAGAGCAATGTCCATCTTCTCCAGACTGTCATCCGAGTAATGTTCTCTGTCGACTTTAAGCGCGGACGCAATGAGCTGCTTTAGCTCTTCCTTCATTTCCGGGGTGGGCATCCCGTCCTTAAGAACGATGATGTCCGCTTTTGCAGTAACCGGTGAATCCGCGTTGTTCTTGTAATAGATGCTCTCCTCAATCTCTCCGATAAACGTATAACGACCGGGTACCGTTGCGCTGTAGTCTTCCGGCGCGGTCCATGTTACAGCCGCTCTTCTCTGTCTGCCGTCATTTAAGTAAATATTGACTGTTCCCGGAAGTTTTGAGAGCGCTTCCGCCACGTCTGTCCCGTAGACAGCATAGTGATCCGCTACTGCTTCCGTCCCCTCAATCATCGGGCAATCTTTTACGACTACTGTGACAGAGCCCTCTGTATTGTCCGGGTTCACAATAGGAGTCTCATAAATCAGGCTTCCTGTGAATGTGTAGCTTCCTGCTTTCAGGCCATTGTAGCTGCCCTTCCATTCAACCCCCAGCTCCTTTGTGCTCTTATCGCCTAAATTGACCTGAAGCGTTGCCGGAAGTCCAATGTTCTCAAAAGTAGTGCCAAAGTCAACGGTGATGTCCTGCAATTTTTCTACTGAGACAATCGGGATTCCCTCGCCTTTGATCAGCTCCATGATATTTTCCAGTTCCTTCACTGCCCTCTTAACCGCATCCGCGTCCGCCTGCTGGTTGTTGGCCACATCCACTGCGTTTTTCTTCGCGGTCTCAAATTTCTCCTTTAATTCCCGGGAAGCGTTTTGGAATGCCTCAGAATTGGCAAACTCCTCCGCCTCCAAAATGATTTTGTTCAGCTCGCTCTTGTCCACAGAGAGGTATATAGCCATTTCCGCCAGCTGGAAGTAGTGAATTTCCCCCGCGGGCGGCTCTCCCACCTTGGTCACATGTATGCGTACATTTCTCGCCTCTACCTCCTCGTCCAGAAAGATAACCGCCGGTTTGCCCTCAGGTGCAGTATAGTCCTTAAAGGATGCCACGGTTTTATACTGGCTTTCCCCTTCTTTACACACCTCCACTGTAAAATCCTTGGGGAAGGATGCGGTCTTACCCTGTGCTGTGACTGCATCTGTTCTGGGATACAAGTTGATTTTATTCAGGAGAGTATTCTTCTGCAAGTCCACCTCCACCCAATGATCCACATCGGGGTTATCTCCTGATCCGTTTGAAGTATAACCAAGACTTCCGGCCACGGAGGTCAGCTTACCGTCTGTGAGTCTGTCGCTGCCCCAGTCGCTGTTGTTGATACTAGTGCTGGCCTTTACCGGTTTTCCCAGTGCCAGGTTTTGTTTCTGGATCAAACTACTCTTGAGACTCAGCTTCACATCCTTCTCCACTGTCACAGTGATGTCCTGCTCTGTGGATTCCACATCCCCGGCCCAGCCTGCAAACACAAAATCCTCATCATTCATAGGCTGTGCATGGAGCTTAATCTCATCCCCGGCATAAACAGTCTGTAAAATTGGAAGAGTCTGTAAGGGACCGCCGTTTATGGAAACCATATGTTTCTGATCCGTTTCCTGATCCAGGATATTCAGCATATATGCCTTGGGAGATACGGTTGTAAAATGATAGTTTCCCGATCCAGCACTGTATACCGCTTTTCCGCCTTCCATCTTCACAAAGGTGAGATTCTTATTTTCACTTGCCGCTTTACCACTCTCCTGAACTGTTGCTGCGTCCGCGGCAGGGATCGATATAGTAGCTGTTGTGTTCGCCGGGATGGTCACATCCATGGCAAGCGTACTATTGTCTGTATACCTCCAGTTGCTCACAATTTTTCCATACACGGAGTCAAAGGAAGCGTTGATATAGTCAAAACCGCCGCCCTGGCTTGGGTCAATGATGATATGTTTGTATCCGGGCTGTGTCTCATCGTAACGGATACCAGCAGCGTAATTGTAGAACCATTCCCCTACAGATCCTAGCGAGTAGTGGTTAAAAGAGTTCATCCCCACATAACCAAATGTCCCTGTTTCCCAGACGTAGGAATTCCAGCGCTCCCAAATGGTGGTAGCCCCTCCCTTAACACTGTACAGCCAGGATGGGTAGGTTTCCTGAAGCACCAGTTTATAGGCAACATCCCCATACCCCATCTCAGTCAGAATGGGACACAGGTATGCGACACCCATAAATCCTGTGGACAGATGCCAATTTCTCGCCTCAATATCTTCCACCAGATATTTTGCCGCTCTCTCCCTCTCCTCCTGGGTTTTAAGCAGGTCAAATTTCAGTGCGATCAGATAGCTGGTCTGGGTATTTCCCCTAATCCTACCATCCTCAGCAACAAATTCTTCATTAAAATCCTTCCGGATTCTCTCAAATAAATCCTGATAATAGGCTGCATCCTCCGTCTCCCCGATGACCGCTGCCATCTTTGCAAGGAGGCTGGTTGAATAAGCAAAGTAGCCTGTGTTGGTCACCTCCCGGGGCGTATCCACTGTACTCAGCCAGTCGCCGTAATTATTGCCCGCGCTCTCAATTATGAGGTTCTTCTCCACCTTGTCATGCCCATTTTTATCCTTGCCAGACTGAACCTCATAATAGCCTATCCACTTTTTCATGGCGTCATAACACTGTCTGATGATATCCGTGTCCCCGTAAGTGGTATACATAGTCCAGGGGATAATCACAACGCCGTCTCCCCAGCCCGCTGCACCAAAGGAGCCGCTCATCCCGTCTCCCGGGGTCACATAATTCGGAGTCCAGTCTGCGATCTGTCCGTCAGCCCTCTGGTTGCTTGTAAC
This sequence comes from Ruminococcus sp. 8Y-12, assembly GCF_058119865.1. NCBI lineage: Bacteria > Bacillati > Bacillota > Clostridia > Eubacteriales > Oscillospiraceae > Ruminococcus > Ruminococcus sp. 8Y-12. The sequence continues at coordinate 4,650,382 of NZ_CM176623.1, forward strand.
ATCCATCAGAAATTTCTTAAAGAACTGGTTCACGTCCCGGTTCATGGATGCAGTACGCACAAACACCTGGGAATCCCCTGTATAACCAAGCCGCTCATCGCGCTGGGGGCAGTCTGTGGGCACACTGATAAAGTTGTCCAGCTGGCCCCAATTGATATTGCTTTGAAGCTGGTTTACCAGATCATTGGAGCTCTCAAAGTTTCCTGTCTGCTCCTGCAGTGAGCTGATGGCAACTGCCGTGATGTCATCCTCCGTAAGCTCGCCCGGATATCCGGTTACCTCCATGTACTGAAAGCCGTGGAAGGTAAAACGGGGTTTCCACATTTCCCCGCCCTCATCCCCCTTCAGGGTATAATAATCGGTTGCGGCTGCGGACCTTAGATTGTCCGTATACAGACTGCCGTCCTTCAGCATCTCTCCAAAGCGCAGCTTCACCTTCGTGCCTGCTGTTCCTTTCACCTTCAGCTTAGCGTATCCCGACATATTCTGTCCAAAGTTAATGATGTAGGCATCGCCCTTTTTGGTGATCTCCTTGGGTTTAAATTCCTGAATTTCTCTGACCGCGGGACCCATCTGGGCTACAATATCCCCTGCATAGCTGCCCACTGCAGGCGCTCTCCAGCTGCTGTCCTCCTGATAGCCTGTCTCTGACCAGCCAGTCTTTTCCTTTCTGGCATCATAGGTTTCACCGTTCTGGAAATCATCCTCCAGAATAGGACCCGTCCCGCTGATTTTCCACGACTCATCGGTAGGAATGACCGCTGTCGTCCCGTCCTCATATTCCAGCTTCAGCTCAGCCAGGAACTTTGAGCCCTTTCCGTAACGGTTATTCCCGCCTACAAACAGCTTGCCTGAGTACCATCCGTGACCGGTAACGGCTCCAATGACGTTTGATCCTTTTTTTACCAGGTCCGTCACATCAAAGGTCTGGTACATTACATAATTGTTGTTGTCCTGATTCAGCTCATAGTTTGTCCAGCCCGGGTTAAATAAGTCGTGGCTGATCTTTTCCCCGTTAACCTCCATCTCATAGATTCCCAGTGCTGTGGCGTAAACCGTGGCTTTTTTGATCTCTTTGTCCGCCTGAAACTCTTTCCGGTACATAGGAGCGGAGTTGGTTTTGTCTTTCTGAAGCTGCAGCACATTTACAACATAGAGTTCCCCGTTTCGGATCTCCCCAAATCCAAAGTTGGGGTTGGATGGATCATCAAAACAGTCCTCAAAAAGTGTGGCGTCTGTGTCCATATCCTTAATCACAATATTATCATAGGCCGCCTGCTCATCACAGTCATTCGCAACCGTCGTATGGCGAAAGCCTATTTTTCCGTAGGCCGCATGTTCATTTGTTCTCTTGTCAATCTGCGTGCCGTTTAAGAATGTAGTGATCTCCTTACCCCTCACCTCAATCCTCATGTGGTGTTTGGTATTGAAATATGCATCCTTCCCAATCAGACCGGGAGCAAGGTCATCAATTTTCGCTTCAAAAAAGCAGCTCGCCTGTCCATTCACCCACTGGTGGGGACGGAAGCTCATGGCGCCGTTAAACTTTTTTTCAAAGGTGTTAATCTGCCACATCAGAAAGTTATTCGTGTCCTTCCCTGCAAAAAGGAAGCCTGCATCGTCTTTAATCAGATTAAAGTCAAAATCAATGCTGTAATTTTCCGGTTTCTCCCCGCTTTCATCGGCGATCTCGATCCACTTGGCCGTCCACTCCTGACCCATCTTCCCGGTTTCCCAGTACGCCTCCTCTGTGGAGGATGCGGTGTTTCCCTTATTATCAGAAACACTTACCTTCCAGTAATACCTCTGCCCAGGAGTCAATGCCTTCCCGGCATAGAGAACCTCAACCGATGCATCGCTCTCCACCTCTTTGCTGTCCCACACATCGTACTCACCGGCAGCTAGTTTTTCTCTGCTGGATGAGGCCATGATCCGATAGGAGGCCTGTAGTACGCTGTTCTCTTTAGATTCCAGTTTCCAGCTAAAGCGCGGTTTGGGCACATCCAGCCCGATTGGATTTACTGTATATTCACACTCCAATCCTGTCACCTTCAGCGTATTCTCTGCCGCCTCCGCTTTTATATCGATACCTGCAAAGAGCTGCAGTACCATGCAGAGTGTCAAAATCCATGCAATTATACCCTTTTTTTTCATATGATAACATCGTCCCTTTCTTTTACTCTATCTTTTCTCTCTCTTTTGCCGCCAGGCTGCCTGATTACAGATACTATCCCTCCTCTCTTTTGCTTACAGCCTGCTTCCTGATCTATTCACACCAGGTATGCAGCATCTATCTCTAATGTGATTCCACAGAAGATTCTGTTTTTCATAGGAACTTATACGTTATTTTGTATACTTTACTTACTTCATTTTAAATTTATATATGTATATTTCATAGAGTAATTTTTTAGGATTTCGGGTATTATATTTGGATTACCTAACTTTTATTCATAATCAACATAGCTTATTTGTTTTTTCCACAATTTCACTTTACAGATAAAAACTCATTAACATAGTAAAAGAAGTTCACGTTACGTCTAAACTTCGTCTTCCTTATCCCACACAAAATACTCGAAGAAATCAAAGTCAGCCCACCGCTCATGCTTCATGGTATCCACACAGATCATCCCCGCCATTGTTCCGGTAAACTCTCCATATTTGCAGTATTCATCGGAGAGTCTGGATGTATCAAAGTCCGGTCCGATTCTCTCATACTTTCTCCCGTCAAGCCCCCATGTAAAGCATGTCTTCCGTCCTGAGATACGAAGGCGCAGATAAATGGGCTCCTCCCCCACAGGCACCCTGGAATCCTGATATTCCGTCTTTTCCCCGTTTTCCAACCGGATGATGGAGAGGGCGCTCTGCCCCAGGGTCTCACTGTAATATTTCCGCAGATACAGATAGTTCATGTTGTCATAATATAAAATCAGTCCCGCGCTGTGCTGGTACACCTTTGGGGTATACTCCATCTTTACGGTTACCTGGGCATTTACACTTGTCAGCTTTCTGGCCAGAAGACTAACTTTATTTAAGGAACAGGCAGATTCCCCGCCCCGAATCCTCACATACCCAGGTCTGGCCTTCACATCCGCAAAACGCTTTGGCATGATTCTGGGGGAGTAATAGCAGTTACCCAGCTTGCAATCCGTAAAATCATCCCGGGGCTCTGCCTGCTTTACCACCGATGGAGAAAGGCAGCTCTCCTTCACCTCCGTTTTCGCCAAATTTGATCCATCCTCCATGCGAAGCCATCCATCCCTGGTCCACTTCATTCTCTGAATCCCGGTTTCACGCCCAAGAGTGCATCTCAATTCCGGAAGAAAGGGCCTGGATGCCAGATGAACCAGATACACCTCCCCCTGGGGTGTCTCCACAAAGCTTCCGTGGCCTGCCTTCTGCAGCTCTGACCCGGGATAAAAATACTGTGGCTTTAAATGGTCCGGGTCCAGCCGCTCATGGGAGAGCCCCGGATTGGAGGTAACAATTGGATTTGCGGGATCTCCCTCATAGGGACCCCATACATGCTTTGCCCGCCCCATGGTGACACAGTGGTTGTATCCGGTTCCTCCCTCCGCGCACATAAGGTAATACCAGTCCCCCCGCTGATACAGATGGGGTGCCTCGAGGCATCCCCGGTCAGTCCCTCCCCGCCAGATGCGTTTCGGGTAGCCTGCCACGGCCTTCGCCCTCGGGTCATATTCCACCAGACAGATTTCCCCGGGCTTTTCATACCCCTCTCTCGTTTCCCACTCCAGAGATACCACCCACTTCTTTCCGTTCCTGTCATGCAGGATGGAGGCGTCAAAGCCTGCTGAGTGCAGGTATACGGGTTCGCTCCATGGCCCGGTAATCTCCCTGGCAGTGATCAAAAAATTGTCCACGTCAAAGTATCTGGCGTTCATGGAATTCATCACACCGTAAATTACATAGAACAAGTCCTCCTCCTGACAATAAGTCAGACAGGGTGCCCAGATCCCCTTGGAGGAGGGCAGCTTCCTCAAATCCACAGTCTGGTCATCGGTCAGTACGTGGGTGTATAGCTCCCAGTTTTTTAAATCCTTTGAGTGGTACACAGGCAGTCCCGGAAACCATTCAAAAGAAGATACGATCACATAGTAGTCCTCCCCTTTTCTGCAGATACACGGGTCAGGGTTAAATCCCGGAAAAATTGGGTTTTTTATCATGGCTGCTTCTCTCCTTTTATCACACAACTTAAAATTGCACCTGGTTTCATCTCAAACCCGGCTGCCATTTGATTGATGCGCAGTACGCAGGGCAGGGTCTTATCCGTTTTATTTAGCAGGATCAACACGTTCTCTCCATCCGGGTTTTTCCATGCGGTCACGTCCAGACTGTCCGTGTATCCTGTGTATGCCATTCGCACGGCCCCCGGCCTTATAAAGTGGGCAAAATGCCAGTAATAGCGCAGAATCCTCCTCTCCTCCAAAACCTTTGAATCCTCATGAAACAGGTAGGGAGCATCACAGAAATTTCCCACATGGTTGGGACCTCCCTCCCCGTCTAACAAAATATTCCAGTCATAAAAGGCACTCATCCCATGGTTTAGATTGCCGATCATATCATGGGCCAGCTTTCCCGCATTTTCCCCGGCTCCGGCAATCCCATATTTACAAAATTCCAGGCAGCTCTCAGAAAGGATCAGCTTTTTGTCCGGATACCGCTGACGTATCAAGTCCAGAGCCTCGAAATGGTCCCCGCTGTACCAGTGAAATGCCACGCCTGTGACCATCCGGTCTGTCTGGTGGTCCAGAATGTCTCTGGCTCTCTCAAAGGCCCGCTCCTTATTGTGGTCCCAGATAAAAATTTCCACATCTTTAAGCCCCCATTTTTTCAACGCTGGATAGAGGTAATCCCGTAAAAACTCTTTTTCCTCCCGTGCTGTGTACACGCAGGAGTCCCAGGTCTGAACCGCCTTGGGCTCGTTCTGCACACTCATCCGCACCACCTCATATCCCCGGTCCCGAAATTCCCGGATATAGCGGCAGAGATAGTCTGCCCAGCGTTCCCGGAACTCCCTTTTCAGGGAACCCCCGTGTTTTCTCTCCCCGTTCGTTTTCATGAAGGGAGGCGGCGACCAGGCCGTGAGCATGATCTTCAGCTTCTTCCCCGCCGCCTTCTGGGCCGCGTCCAGCAGAGGCAGAATATGCCGCTCCGTATCCGCAAAGGAAAAGCTCTCCAGGTTTTCATCCCACTCATCCTCCACCGCAGAATAGAGATGGGTGGAAAAATCACAGCTGTCTGCATGAACCCGCACCATCTGGTAATTCATGTTCTCCCGGCCAAAATACATGCGGACCACCTGCTCCTGCTGCTCTTTGTTCATCTCAGAATACACATATCCCGCCGCGTCCGTGATTGCGCCGCCAAATCCCTCCAGGTTCTGGTAGGTTATCTCCGGGTAAAGGTTAATCACATGATTCTCCTCCCCCATATCTTCCTGAAAGACTACTTCCTGTATACGGGTTTCCAATTTCTCCTGACCGGTACTGCTTATGATTTCCAATCTCATGAGTATACTCCTCCTTCTCAGCTATTCGCCCGGATCACTTATCCACTTTGCTGCACGCATCCAGCATAATCTGTGCAGCGCAGGCCTTCTGCACAGTTGCGGTTATACGCTGGGCGGTTGCACCGTCCGTCAGCGCCTCCTCCTGATTGACGTATCCCAGGCTTTCCAGAATCTCTTCTTGCTTTTGCTGATACATACTGTTTGCAGGGTCAATCCCCTCCTTTTCACAGATCGCAGCGGAGATCAGCACATAGTCCACATCTATCTTTGCAATTTCCGTTAAGTCCTCCTCTGTGATTTTGCAGCTGTCCAGTACTTCTTCGAAGGTCATATCCAGCGTATCCGCATATTGCTGATACACGGTCCGCTCAAGTTCCATCCAGCTCTCCAGCATATCTTTTGGATACTGCACAATCCGGCAGTTTTGCAGAACTTCTTCCCAGAGCTGCGCTTCCAGCTGGGCCTGTCCGCTTTTTTCCTTTTCCTCCTCCAGCCTGGCCCGGATGCTGCCTTCATATTCTTCCACTGTGTCATAGCCGCAATATTCCTTTGCCCAGTCATTCGCTGCTGCCTTAAGCGGACGCTTTATGCTGTTTATCTTTACGGTAAATTCTGCCTTCTTTCCCCTCATTCCCTCCGGGCTGTAGTCCTCCGGGAAGGTCACAGAGACATTCTTCTCCTGCCCGTTCCCGCACCCCAAAAGCTGATCCTCAAAGCCTTGTACAAAACTGCCAGATCCAATTTTCAAATCGTAGTCCTGGTTTTCTCCTCCCTGGAACGACTTTCCTTCTATACTGCCCTTATAGTCAATATTTACAATATCGCCATTCTCCACAGTCCCGTCTGCGATCTCCGGAGCCGTTTTCTCCAGCTCCCGCATAATTTCTGCGTGGATCTCCTCCTCTTTGACCGTGTACTCCGGCCTTTCCACTGACAGGCCCCTGTAGGCTCCCAGCTCCACAAACGCCTCCAGGCCCTTCTTCTCCACCGATGCCTCCGTCACAGGAATCTCTGCCCTAGCGGTAATCTCTGTGCCTGCTTTGTCCCCGGAGCATCCGGTTATGTACAGTGCGGCCCATACGCTTAATAAAATACCTGCCCATACTCTTCCAGTTTTCATAAATGTTCTCCTCTCCTTAGAGCTGCAGATTCCAAATCTTATCCTTGTTCGGGTAACCTATCCCTTCACCGCTCCCAAAGCCGCTCCCTTGGTAATGTGCTTATTCAACAGCACATATACCACAACCGCAGGCATTGCCGTGAGCGCCATCACCGCAAACTGTACGGAATAGTTGGAAGAATACTGCCCCGTAAACTCCAAAACAGAGAACGGAAGCGTCTTCCACTTATTACTGCTCAGATAAGTGCTGGCCATCATAAACTCATTCCAGTTATTCAGGAACGTCATAATTGCCACGGTTGCCATAGAAGATTTCATAAGCGGTGTGATAATGCTTCCTATAATCCGGTAAATCCCGCACCCATCCATAATGGCAGCCTCCTCTAATTCCCGTGGAATGGACTCCATAAAACTGCAAGTCAGAAAAAGGCCCTGAGGCAGTGAAAATGCCACATAGGGAATCAATAGCGCCCAGAAGGTATCCGTAATCCCCACCTTGTCATAAATCACATAGTTTGGCAGCAAAGTTGCGTGAATAGGAATCATCATTCCCAAGAGCAGCAGGGTTTTTACCAGCCCGCTCAGCTTCCATTTCATCCTGGTAATTGCGTACGCAGAGATAATGGATATGACAATCACAAGCACTACAGCGGTTACATTAATAACTACGCTGTTTCTTAAATAGAGCAGGAAGTGTCCGTCCACAAAAGCAGTCACATAATTGTCCAGCCGCAGCTTTTCAGGAATAATCAACAGGCCGTTTGTAAACATTTCATTACTGCTCGCAACTGAGAAGTCCAGCAGCCATACCAGCGGGAAAATCTGTATCACTGCCATGATTATAAGGCAGACGTATAAAAGCACTCTTTTCCAGGTTAATTTCTTTTTTGTATCCATTTGTTTCATCCTCCCACCCCCTCTATGTATTCTTCTCTGCAAAAATGCGGTTTAATACCACTGTGGAAATCAGGCAGATAACGATAAACGCCACACTGATGGTATTTCCATATCCGTACTTAAAGGAGTTAAATGCCTGTTTATACAGATAGTTAGCCATAAACTGTGTCTGATTTCCTGGTCCCCCGTTTGTCAGCAGATACACGGTTTCCATCTGCTTCAGGGCTGAAATCACAGCCATAGTCACATTCACCTGGATCACCGGCTTCATCAGGGGCAGAGTGATCCGCAAAAATGCCTGTCCCCCTGTGGCCCCATCGATGGCAGCCGCCTCATAGAGCACCGGATCAATATTTTTGATACCTGTATAGTAAATCAGCATGCCCCATCCAAAACCATGCCAGATCAGGACGATCAGCACCGACCAGATTGCTGTCCCGGAGCCCAGCCAATTGATTTCCTCTGTCACTCCAAAAATCTTCAATATATTATTCAGCAGTCCAAAATTAGGATTGTAGATAAATTTCCACAGATACGCAATGACTGCCACAGATATTACATTCGGTATAAAATAAATGCAGCGGAAAATCCCCTCCGCCTTGTTCTGCATTTTGTCCAGAATTGCCGCTGTTATCATGGCAAGGGGATGCTGGATGACAATAAAGCCTGCTGCCAGCAGCAGGGAATTGCGCAGAGAGATCCAAAATCCTCCATCCTGAAACATCTCCTTATAATTTGACAGCCCGTTGAAGGTTGCTGTCCCCATCCCGCTGAAATCCGTAAAGCTGTAGTATACACTCAGACATATGGGTGCCAGAATCGCCAGCAAAAATGTCAGAATGCCCGGAAGTACAAGGCTGAAAATCACTTTTTTATTGCTGTAAATCTTTGTCATAATTACACCTCTTCCCTTTGCCAGGGGCGCAGTCTGTGCGGCTGCGCCCCGTCTTTTTCTTTATTTTGCAGCTGCTGCTCCCAGCTGTGAAATAAAGTCTTCCGGGGTAACCATTCCGATGGCCAGCTCTGCGGATAAATCCTCACTGTTGGTTTTAAACTCAGCGTTCCCAAGGTCATTGAAGGTAACACCTGTAATGCTGGTTGCGCTGTCTATGATATCAGTAAACGCAAGCTGAACATCTGTCTCCGAACCGGTTAGGAAATCAGAGTAATTCTGCGCTGACATACACACACCATTCTCCCATGCAATCTTTGACCAGTTCTCCGGCAGGAACATGTAGTTCAAAAGCTTGACCGCCTCTTCCTTCACGGCTGAATTCTCTGTAACTGCGTAACCACCTCCGTTCCAGGCTGCAATGTCCGTCACCTTGCTGGCCGATGCATCCACCACCGGCATCATAAATACGCCGATATTGCTTCGCACATCCTCCGCCACATCCTCATTGGTCGCCATGGACATTTCCCAGCTTCCCATGTAGAACATGGCTGCCTGTCCGTTGGCAAAGAGGTTCATGGAGGTCCCGTAGTCTGTGGTCTCAAAGCCACTCTGGAACATACCTGCATCCACGGTCTCCCGCAGCAGCTGGGCTGCCTCTAAGTAGGCCTCATTGCCAAAATCGCCGGTGCTTACAGAGTTTCTCACATCCTGCTGGCTGTCGCCTAATATTTTGGTTACAATATCCTGATAGTAAATGGAGATGGGCCACTTGTCCGCTCCGTCCATGCTGCAGGGAATCAAACCCGTGCCAGAGATATCCTTTGCCAGCTGAATCAACTCGTCATAGGTCTGGGGCACTTCCCAGTTGTTCTCGTCAAACATAGCTTTGTTGTAATAGAAAGCCATAACATCCGTATTTCTTGGAAGTCCGTAGAGCTTTCCATCCTTGCCAAATCCGTCCAGAGATCCGGACAGGAACCCATAGTCAGCGTAGTCGTCCGTGTTCAGCTCTGCCAAAAGGCCCTCTGCGATCACCTCATCCAAAAAAGAGGGATGTCCCCAAACATTTACCAGATCCGGCATCCCGCTTCCGGACGCATAGGCTTTAAATTTTGTTTTGTACGCCTCATCATCCAACGCCTCGACTTCTATTGTGATATTGGGATTTTCCTCCATATACTGGTCAAAGAGGGTCTGCTCCACAAATCCCTGTCCTGATTTACGGTCAGTCAGATTTGAGAACACCTTAATGGTCACAGGCTCTGCGCCGACATCATTGCTTTCCTTTCCCTCCGTTTCTCCTGCTCCCTCCATCGTTTTGTCTGCGTCCGTGTCCGGAGATACCGCTGATTCTGCTGTGGTGCTCCCAGTATCGCTCTTTCCCTCCGTGGCCCCTGTCTGCGAACTGTTTCCGCAGGCCGCCAATGAAACTGCCAGTGCCGCTGATAATAAAATACTAACCACTTTCTTTTTCATCATTAAATCCTCCTGTCTTGTTTCTGCCAGGCGGCCCCTTTGGCCGCCCGGTTGGTTTCCATTTACTAATTCTTTATGGTTACAGAGCTCTTCTGTCCTTTGCTTTTAAAGAGTGTCTTATATTTCTTCACCTTGGACGCGGGTACCTTGACTACTGCTTTTTTGTAGATTCCTCTCAGCGCTTTACTGCCCACTTTTGTGAGTTTTTTGGATGTAATGGTGATCCTCTTTAATCTCGAACAGCCTGCAAAGGCTTCTTTCCCAATACTTCTCACATTTGTGCCAACCTTAACGGTTGTGAGCTTTTTGTTATTTTTAAATGCTTTTGCCTCGATAGCTGTCACCTTATAGGTTCTTCCACTGATCTTTACTGTGGTTGGAATACGGATTGTCTTCTCCGTCTTCTTGGCCGGCTTTACTACGGATACAGTCTTCTGCACAGAGGATGTCACTTTGTAGGTAAGTCTTCCCGCAGTTGCCCTCTGTCCCTTTTTCAGTTCCAGATCGTTTACCGCATCGTTTAGGGATTTCGCGATCACATCCACCACGCCCTGAAGCTCTCTCCCAGGCCCGGCTGAACTCATCTTTTCTGCAATCGCAAGCGCCTCATCCATGTGCGCTAAGGATTCTTTCGTATACTGGCTGCGTTTCACTTCCTTGGCTTTCTGTATTGCCTGCGCCAGAGCCGTCACATCTGCAGACGCTGCCGCTGTCCCAGCAGGTTTTAAACCGGTCAGCGCATCTACCAGAGAGGCTGCTGCTTTATTAATCTCCTCCTGGGATGCAGAGGAGTTGTTCAAAACTTGTTTAGCTGCCTCCAAAGCCTGGGCTGCCTTTGCAAAGGATTCCTGTGTATAGCCACCTGATGCAAGGCTGCTTATCTTTTCCACGAGAGATGCCAGTACTGTTGTGTCTGTCTTTGCTCTCTGTGCCTTTTCAAACTGTATGGTATTGATTCTGGCATCCGCGTTTCTGAAAACCAGGTAAACATCATGTATACCAGCCAACTCACCATCCAGGTCTACTATCACATCCTGATAGCCCAGCTCCCGCACGGGAAGGTCTATGGCTGCATCCGGATCATCACCGTTTTCCAATGCCGTATAGCCGTTGACCGGTGTGATGCAAAAGTCAATTGTTCCGATCAACTCTCCGTCCACAGAATCTGCTCTCACCTCAATAGCGGAGTACTCGTTTCTGCTGGCCACATTCGTTTTTATGGCATTCACGCCATTTAGGTCCACATTCTTCATTGCCACCCAGGAGCCGTCCTGCTTTGCCATCACTGCATAGTATCCGGATGCCACATTGGCGGCTGCATTTTCTTTGTTGTCTCTGGAAGCGTTTGCCAGGGCCTCTGCTGTATGCGCCTTAGACACCTCACGGTACACCACTTCACTGCTGGCGAAGCTGCTGTCAAACACACTGACCGGCTGTGAGGCATCCAGGATGCCGATCTGTTCACCAGCCACAACCAGATTCCCCTGTGCCAGAATCTTGTCAGAGGCGCTTCCTGCCATCACCTGATAGTTACCTTCTTCAACCGTATACTTATGTCCGTTGGTGTTCCACACTGCAAAGTCATCGGCGTCTACAATCAATTCCACAGTCTTTGTCCTGCCCGCCTCCACAAATACTTTCTCAAAGGCAACCAGCTTGGTCTGGGGCGCGTACCCGCCGTAGGCAGAGTCCGGATTTGCCATGTAGATCTGAACCACCTCTGAGGTGCCGACTTTTCCGGTATTTGTCACGTCCACGGAAACCGAAAAGCTCTGTGTATCGCTTGTGATAGAATCTGGCACGCTCAGATTGCTGAAGGCAAAGTCTGAGTAAGTCAAGCCGCTTCCGAACGCATAGGTCACATCTTTTGTGTCTGTATACATGTAAGTCAATCCTGTCTCAGCAGGATCTGCATTTGTCATGTCTGTGGTAAATCTGGGATCTATGTTCTCCAGCGTCAGGCTGTTTCCCTCCGCAATAGAATACTCACTGATTCCTGGAAGAACATCATTGGTGTTGTACCAGGTAGCACTCAGCTTTCCCGTGGGGGCAACGTCTCCGTATACCACCTGTCCCAGGGCATAGCCGCCGTACTGTCCCGCATAGGGCTGCACCAGGATAGCTGCCACATTTTTGTTGTCCTTGATTTCCTGTATGATCTCTGGGTAGTTGGTCTGTACGATTACGATGGTCCTGCCAGGGTATGCCTTCGCCACATTTGCCACCTGCTCATACTGCCCCTCCCCTAAGTGAAGATCTGACCGGTCACATCCCTCGCCTGAGCTGTGCCTTGTGGGGGCTCCCACCACTACCACTGCATAGTCGCTGCCGCTTGCGATGGTTTCGCTGCCGTAATCGCTGACAATCTCCTCCGTAAACTTCGCTGCCTCTGTCCTCAGGGCTTTCGCTGTCTCTACGTTGGTCAGCTTGTCCGTAAAGCTTAGCTCGCCGCTGTCCTTTACCGCCATGTAGCGTCCATTCTGATAATATCCCTGGGTTGGCCCGCTGCCCATAAAGCTCTCGCTGAAGGACTCCATTACATAGGTTAGGGTATTGTCCTGGTTCTTCTCCACACGGAAGCGATACGGCATGGTAGTTGTGATATAGGTTGCACCAAGCTCTCCTGCAACCTGCTCCAGGGACTCGGTTCCGCTTGCCTCAATGCCGTTGAAGGTTCCGCCGCCTCCCCAGCCGCCGCCTGAAGTCACTCCCTTAAGCCACTTATCATTGTCCAGGCATTTGTAGGTATAACCTTCCTGTCCCCAGGAATACTTTTCAAATTTAGCCGCCTTTTCTTTATCCTCCACAGTCACCAGGGACTTACCGTCCTGGGACAGTGCGATATATGTTCCGTCTGAAGCCTTAATGTTGACGATCTGCCCGTCCGCACTGTACTTTACTTTATCCTCATCTGCCACTGCTTTGATCCCGGCTGCGGAGGAGTAGAGCGCATTTTCAATCTCAGGAGATTTACTTACCGCGTAAGTGGTCTTAAAGCGCGTGATCGACATGGGACCTGAGACATATACAGAGGCATCCTTATTGAGGGGAAGTACGTTCTTATCATTTTTCAGTAAAACGATGGATTCCTGGGCAGCTTTAAGGGCTACTTCCTGGTTGTACGTATTATTGAAGTCGTCTGTCCTGCCTACCCCCTTGGACTGATCGTAGAAGGGATAGTCTTCTATGTTCTCATTGAGCACACCACAGCGCACCAGCTGTCCGATCTGGTCTCTGGCTACCCTCTCCACATCCTCCCGGGTAACGCCGTATGTGCCGGCCTTCACCTGCTCCACCAAGGTCCAGAAGCTCTCGTCTCCCTGTCTCGTGGTGCTGGCTCCCGAGGAATTTGCAACCGCCATCATGGCGCCGATTGCAGAGTAATTGGAACCATGCTGATTTTCCGCTAAAACATATCCGGAGTCAAATCCATTTCCATAGGAACTCTGATTGCTCACAGAACCTGCATCCGTGACACTGAACAGACCATAGGGTGCGATGCTCTTTGCAAAATTGATCAGCGGGGAAATGATATTCGGAATTCCATTTGTCCTCCCATAAGAACTCATAAATCCGCTGACCGCACCTGACTCAAATCCTTTTAAAGCACTTTGGGGCTGATATTCCATCAGCGTTCTGGCGCTGGCATTATTGCTGGTGGTGGTGCGTAAGGTCTGTGCATTGTATGTGGTAAAATGCTTCGTGGTTACCACCGCCTTCTGCCAGAATCCATCCTTGTTTTCTTCAGCATTAATTCCCGAAACACCCGTTGCCATCTCATTTACCATGGTGGCTGCCAGATAGGGGTCCTCCGCAAATCCCTCATCGAAACGTCCGCTTAAGGGATTGATACGCAGGTCACTGGTAGCTGTACACGCCATGACATTGATATTGGACAGATCGCTGTAGTCTACTTTGTTGATCCGCTCATTTCCCAGAACATGCCCCACCTCTTCCACCAGATCTTTATTCCAGCTCTGTCCAAGACCTATGATGGCCGGGAAATCGGTTGACACACCCTGGACACAGTCCGTGAATGTCAGGGAACCTGGTATGGTTTTTCCCGCATTTTTTCCCTCTTTCAGCACATAGTCATATCGTGTATCAAAGGCGAACCTGGCGGAGCCTTCCAGCCCGATATAGTCAATCACTGCATCCAGGTATTGTTCATAGTGATCCGGATTTCCGTCAAACAACGGCATTCCAGCATATACATGGCCTGCCGGGGCAGGAGTAAACAGGATGGTGCTTTCCTCTTTCTGTGCCGCACCGGCAGCCTCTGTTCGAATGGGTGCTGCGTATCCCAGACTTCCCACAACCATTGCGGATGCCAGGATAAAGGACACTGTTTTTTTCGGCAAACTCATTGCCTTCCTTTTCATAAAGTTCCCTCCTTGTATTTGCAGAACTTAAAGTTCCGTATTTTTACTATTGAACCCGTGCACGTTTAGTTCTGATACTATTATCCTTTAGAACCGATTTTCCTTCCATGGGGATTTTTGACCGAAATGTTTAAAAAAAAGACCTCATGGTCTCGTTTTCTTGTCACTATCACGAAACCATAAGGTCCTGGCACTGCCATTTCAATCTTCTTTTGTGAGCAATTCACCCTTTTTGCTCTCTTCCCTTGTCAATTCGCTGTACAACTGGGATCTCAGCTTCAATGTCACCTCCGTCCCCTCGTTCATCACACTATTGATTTGGATGCCGAACTCCTCCCCATAGTGCATCTTCAGCCTCCTGTTCACATTGCGCAGCCCTATGCTGGTGCCTTTTGTCTTCTCTACGCTCTGATCACTCCGGTAGATCCGTTCAATGATCTCAGATGGCATTCCGATTCCGTTATCTTTAACCCGTATATAGAGCACATCTTCTTTCTTTTCTCCTGTCACTGTCACCTGAGCATCTCCGATCTTGTCCTCCACACCGTGAACAATGGCATTCTCCAGGATGGGCTGCACCACCAGCTTTGGAATGCTGTAGCCATACAGTTCTTCTGGGATAAGCACTGTCGCCCTAAGCCGGTCCCCATACCGGTATTCCTGGATACGGATATATTCCTGCAGGCTTTTCACCTCCCGTTCCAGGGTAATATAAGTGTCCGGAGCCAGGGCAAAGCGCATGAGATTGCCCAGTGAGGCTGCGATCTCTCCCACCTCATCAATTCCCTGCATCCGCGCCATCCAGTTGATGGTCTCTAAGGTATTGTAGAGAAAATGCGGATTAATCTGCATCTGTAAGGACTGCATCTCTGCCTTCTGTTTCAGAAGCTGCTGTTCATAGACCTCACTTAATAAGTACTGGATCTTCTCCACCATTTGGTTAAAGGTATCCCCCACCATCCCGAACTCATCGTTGGTCTCTATATCACAGCGCACACCGAAATCTCCCTGTCCAAACTTCTCCATCCGCTTTGACAGAGTGACCAGGGGTTTTGTCACACTTTTTGACAGCCTCACAGCCGCCAGAGCAACCACCAGGGCGGCTGTGAAGGCCACCAGATAAAAGACATTACGTAAGTTTCTGACATTCTGCCGGAAGTAGCCTGTGGATACGGCTGCCTGTATCGTCCAGCCATTCTCCATCCCCCCGCTGGTATACAGAGTGTATCCTTCCTGGTCCTGCATTGTTAACCTGGACCCCAGCAGTTCCTTGTCCTGGGCCGCTATGATCCGTCCTCCCTCGTTCAGAAGATAAATCCTACCTCCCTCAATCTTATTGAAGGCATTTACCAGCTCGTTGACTGCCTCCTCCTTTATTGTCACAGCCACATATCCCAAGCTTTTGCTGCTTTTCAGGGAATTTATTTTCCTGGCAACCACCAGCTCCTGCTGATCCTGGTCCGTGAGCCTCCAGACCATGCTTCCGTTCTTTTCATACACCTCCCCCTGATCCACATCAATATCAGAGGTGCTTCTGGTCTTATTGTAGGAATAGGAAGCGCCGTCGTCCGTAACAATGGTCACATTGGATATGTAGTCTTTCAGGAGTGCGTAGGAGGACATCTGGTCTTTCAGATTTTCCACCATTTTATACTTCTCAAATCTCCCCAGGGTCTGACCCAGGTTTGAAAGGATATTTTGTATCGTCATGTTGCTGATCATACTGAAGGTGATGTCATCCACCTCTTTTACAAAATCGGAGGCCTTTACATAGGTCCAGTCCACCACATCTCTCAGATAATCCTGGGTCTGCCTCTCCACCAGGCTGCTGGAATAGTGATACTGAAAGGTACTCATAAGGCAGGTGGGGATAATAGTCAGCGCCATACAGAGTATCATCAGTTTATAGCGAAAGCTGTAAAATTTCTTATTTTTCATCTTCATCCTTTATCAAACGCTCCACATCCGTTTCCTTCCTGCGGGTTTTTCTAAACTGGCTGGGTGTCATACCGTAAGTCTTTTTAAATACCTGGCCAAAGTAGCGTTCATCGTGTATTCCCACACGCTCAGCCACCTCATAATTCTTCAAATCTGTGCTTATGAGCAGCTTTGCAGCATGGGAAATGCGTATTCCTGTCAAAATAGAGAGAAAATTCTGGCCTGTCTTCTGCTTAATATACCGGCTCAGGTAATCCGTATTAAAATGAGTCACCTCGGCCAGAGCGGACAATGTCACATTTTCCGCATAGTGACTGGTCAGATAGCGGAGGATGGTCTTTGTAAGCACTTCCTCACTCTCTGTATCCGGTTCTGTGGCCAGAATCTGCCCCGTGGCACTTAAAGCCGCATAATGATCCAATTCCTTCAAAATCAGCTCCATCTCTCGTTTCTTTTTCTGCTCTTCCAGAATCCTGGTTTTCGCTGCCTCCGCGCATGCAAAGATTTCTCCCGGCGTGCTGGGCTTTAACACATAGTCAAACACACCTGTCTTAACAGCCTCCTGGGCATACTCAAATTCACCGTAACCGGTGAGCAGAATCACCTTCATCTCCGGACACAACTCCAGCGCCTGCCTGGATAATTCCAATCCCGTCATTCCAGGCATGCGGATATCGGTCAGCAGAATATCAGCTGTGTCTTCCTTTAAAAAGTCCAGTACCTCAAACCCATTCCTGGCTGCATATACCACCTGTATTCCGTGCTCATCCCATTTCAGGGACATCAGGCCCCTGCGTATAAACTCTTCATCATCTGCAATAATCAAACGTAACAAGGCACTCTCCTCCCTCACTCTTCCTCTGTTTCCTGTTTACCAAACTGCTCCAGGTTTTTCAGCACTTCCCCGCAGTCTTCCCCCGCGATAATAGCCTGGGCACTCTCATTAAATAAATCCCCGAATTCCGGTCCAAAACGCACATCCATGTTCAGACAGAACTGTTTGGTACCCTGCATAAGCTCATAGCATCTCCTCTCCAGCTCAGTGAGTCCCGCTTCCTCAACATCCAATTTCCCTGCGGGAATCATGCCCTCCTCCGTAAGAAGCTTTCTGCGGTATTTCTCGCTGGAGAGCAGTTCCAGAAAGGCAAACGCCTCCTCAGGATTACCGCAGGTTTTTGAGATGGCATAGCAGCGGTCATTGCCGCCTATGGCTATGCCTTCATTCTCATCATCTTCTGAAGGTATCAAAAATGCGCCCCAGGATTCATCCATCATTTTGGCCAGCCAGTTGCCTGTGATGTAGATGGCTGTATCCTGAACCTCTACCTGCTCCCCTTCCATTCCCAAAAAGTCCTCCGGAATATAGCCCTTCCGGTACCAGTCTGCCAACTGCTGGGCTGCACTCTGGAATTTGTCCGATCCCCATGGAATCTCTTCGAGGCTTTGGCTGCTGATCATCTCTTGCCCGCAGGAGCCGATCAGCACCTGCAGAAACATCTGACCTGCCACCCATGGGATGCTGTTCAGATACAGAGGTGTCACCCCATTATCCTTAAAGGTCCGGCAGACCTCCTGAAAATCTTCATAGGTACGGGGAATTTCCACCCCATATTTTTGAAAAAGATCTTTATTGTAAAACGCAAGGGTAATGCATTTTGTGCTCGGAATCCCATAGATACTTCCGCCAAAAGAGACATCCGTCAGATCCTGTTTCGTAAACCACTCCTGCCACTTTGGTTCCGCATCCATAAACTCATCCAGGGCCAATACCTTATCCCGGTTCACATAGGCCTCCAAGAATCCGGACTGCCAGGCAAAAAACATGTCCGGCTCCTCATTGACCGCCATTTTCCGGGCCAAAGCGCTCTTGTATTCCTCCATATCATAGTACTCACACGCTATCTCCACCTGGTCATTCCCCTCGTTGAACTCCCGGACTGCCTCCTCTAAAACGGTCTTTCCCACATTCAGCCCAACCATGCGCAGTATCTCTTTCTCCCGGCCCTCCTGCTGCTCCTCTGCCTTTCCCTTTCCACACCCCGTCAGGCAGATCAGGAAGATCAGCACAACCCCTGCACCCATAACTATCCTTTTTGATCTCATAGTTCCCCCCACTTTTGTTCAATGAATATCCTAATACCATCATCTTATATGAAAACGGTATGCAAATCAAGAGGAGGGAGACAGATTTTCGCTCTGTCTCCCTCCTCAAAAATATCAACCTTCTATTTTCCCGACTCATCCACCAAAATCATTTCATAGGTTTTATCTTCCCAGTCATACTGAGCAATCTTTTCTTTTAATATCTCCTCGTATTTTTCCGGCTGGTCTGTCAGGACGTAATACTGCTCTGCTTTGATATCCTCCCTGTCGTCCGAGAGCAATACCTTGTCCAGATGGTAAAATATGGGCACATGTGGCATGATCTTGGCATTGGGCAGATTTTCACCCAGCACATACATCCGCTTTCCCTCATACAACTGGGTGAGCGTGGCTGCCATCTCATTGGCATAGCGCTGATTTGTCTCTTTGGCCCTCTCGTTTCCCCTGTGGACCATACTCAGGTACGGGGCGGCCCCCCAGAGCTCCACTGCCAAAATCACCACTGCGAAGGCTGCAGGAAGATACTTTTTGTACCGCTCCTTCCCAAAATCAGCTATATACTGGTAAATCCAGCCCGCAAACGGAACGATGATCACAAAGGCCCATCCCATAAAGTAAATCTTGCGCATATCGGAACACTCGTAGGTATCGATAAATCCCCCCGGCAGAGCATGCCACACCTGCTTTACCTCCACAAGATAGGAGACAATGATCAAAGCGGCAGGCAGTATATAGGTAAGAACCACGTTCAGCCACTTGTGTTTAAACTTCGGCTTTTTCTGAAACAGCACCACAGCAGCCAGAATCACAAAGAGAACGGTAAAGTAGATAATATATCTCCCTTTCAGCTTGGCAAACTCCGGATAGTTGTAGTAAGCCCGCCAGGAATGGCGTGTCACAGCCACAAAGAAGGCTCCCGCCAGACCGAAGACGATCACCCAGAGCTGATTGTAAGCGCTGCAGATCTTTTTAAAGCCCAGGTCCAGAGCCCTGAAGGACCGGATTGCAAGGCCCAGCACAGGGGCTATGATTAGTACAAAATATCCTGCGTAGTACGCCCCGGACTGCACCAGCCGCGCCAGGGTCAGCTGCTCCGGATTCGTCTTGGAGGCAATGGAAAAGCCCACGATCATTTTCAGACTGTATCCGCCTTTTATGCCATTGTACACCCAGGGAGAATAGGCAATCCCCAGGGCCGCGACAATCAGAAATCCCCTCCCGAAAATGATCCCCCACTTTTTGCCCAGTTCCTTCTGTTTCATAAGCCAGACAAGGGCAAACACCGGAATCACCACCAGGGTGATATGGCGGGTCATAAACATAAGACCAAGGGTCACCCCCAGGGCCAGGTCTCCCAGCAGTTCTCTCTTGTGCTTGCGCAAAGTGAGATAGACGGCCAAAAGAAACATTGGAAAGTAAAGATTTTCACTCATGAGGCACATGGGCGTAATGTAATGAAACGGAATGACCGCGGAAAACGCGGCGCAGATGCCGCTGGGCGTCTCCTTCATGTACAGCCTGCAGATCAGATAGGCAAATACCGGCACAAAGGAGGAGTACAGACAGTTCAACACCTTCATAGCCACATAATAATGCTCGCCAAACAGATAGGCCGGCATCAGAGTCAGGGGGTAAAACAGCGGATACTGTACACTGTGGTAGCCCCCCTTTGTCAAAAGCAGCCTGCTCATCTTTTCATATTTAAACTCATCAAAAATAAGCGGCATGGTTCTGTTTTCAATCACTGCCAGGATTTTAAATAAAAACAGCAGGGAAAACAAAAGAAAGGGAATCCAGAAATCCATACGGTAAACCGTCTTTTTTTTCTGCTCCATCTTACCTCCTTACATTTGTGGCCGGTTCTTTGCCGTCCGGCCCGCTTTTTTCTTTTCTTCTATAATTATGATGTTGAGGTTAAAAAATATTTTGACTCCTGACGCCTGCGCCAATCTACAGCTTCATAGTCAGTGAGATCCGTTTCTTTTTCAGATCCACACTCAACACTTTCACATCTACTATATCACCTACACTGACCACTTCAAGGGGATGCTTTACGAATTTTTTACTGCTGAGCTCTGAGATATGCACAAGTCCGTCCTGATGCACCCCAATATCCACAAAGGCTCCAAAATCAATCACATTTCGCACGGTTCCCTTGAGCACCAGCCCGGGGGTCAGATCCTTCATATCCAGCACATCGCTCCTGAGGATGGGCTTTGGCATCTCATCCCTGGGGTCTCTTCCCGGCTTTTCCAGCTCTTTCACAATATCTCTCAGGGTAGGTTCTCCCAGATTCAGCTCTGTGGCCAGCTTCTTGTAGTCTCTCACCTTTTTGGAGATCCCGCTCAGTCCTCCGGATGTGATATCCTCAGGCACACAGCCCAGCTTTGCCAGAAGTCCCCTGACCGCCTCATAGCTCTCCGGATGTACGCTGGTGGCATCAAACGGGTTGTCCCCGCCCTGTATTCTCATGAAACCGGCGCACTGTTCAAATGCCTTGGGCCCCAGTTTTCCCACCTTCAAAAGCTGCCTGCGGTTGGTGAACCGGCCGTTCTCCTCCCGGTAGGCCACAATGTTTTTGGCCACTGTCTTAGAGATGCCGGACACGTACTCCAACAGGGAGGCGGAGGCTGTATTCAGATCCACGCCCACCTTATTGACACAGTCCTCCACCACACCCACCAGGGCCTCTCCCAGCTTCTTTTGGTTCATATCGTGCTGGTACTGCCCCACACCGATGGATTTGGGATCGATCTTCACCAGCTCCGCTAGGGGATCCTGAATCCGCCTGGCAATGGAAGCTGCACTTCTCTGTCCCACATCGAAGTTTGGAAATTCCTCGGTTGCCAGTTTGCTGGCGGAGTACACACTGGCCCCAGCCTCGTTGACAATCACATACTGTACTGGCTCGTCAATCTCCTTAAACAGTTCCACGATCACCTGCTCGGATTCCCTGGAGGCCGTGCCGTTTCCCACGGAAAAGAGGGTGATATGGTATTTTTTAACCATTTTTTTCAAGGTATCCTTTGCAGAGCGGATCTTGGCTTCTGTGGTGGGAGCTGTTGGGTAGATCACTGTGGTATCCAGCACCTTCCCTGTGGGGTCCACCACCGCCAGCTTGCAGCCTGTCCGAAAAGCCGGGTCCCATCCCAGGACCGTCTGACCTGCAATGGGAGGCTGCATCAGCAGCTGCTCCAGGTTTTTGCCGAACACGGAGATGGCTCCATCCTCCGCCTTCTCTGTCATATCGCTACGGATCTCACGCTCAATGGCAGGGGCAATCAGGCGCTTATAGCTGTCCTCCACAACCGCACGCAGCACAGGTGTAGTGCGGGGATTGTCCCTTACAATCACCTTTTTCTCCAGATAAGAAAGAATTCGTTCCTCCGGTGCCTCGATCTTTACTGTCAAAAACTTCTCCTTCTCCCCACGATTCAAGGCCAGGGTACGGTGACCGGCCACCTTGGGGATGGCCTCATCGTAATCATAGTACATCTCATAGACAGACTGGGCTTTCTCATCCTTGGCGTTTGAGACCATGCGTCCTTCCTTCACAGTCATTTCCCGGATACGGATGCGGTAGGCTGCCTCATCCGATACGGATTCCGCCAAAATATCCATGGCCCCGGCAATGGCCTCCTGGGTCGTGCGTACCTCTTTTTCCTCGGAGAGAAAGGCAGCGGCCTCCTCCTCCAAAGGCTTGTCCGTCATCTGTAGGAGAATGATGTTGGCAAGGCCTTCCAGACCCTTCTCCTTTGCAATCGTGGCTCTGGTCCTTCTCTTGGGGCGGTAAGGGCGATAGAGATCGTCCACCACCACCAAGGTCTGGGCTTCCTGGATCTGTTTTCTCAGTTCCGGAGTCAGCTTTCCCTGCTCCTCAATGCTGGCCAAAACCTGGGCCTTTTTCTCCTCCAGATTACGCAAATAGGTCAGGCGCTCATAAAGCTTTCTGAGCACCTCATCGTTTAATGATCCGGTTACCTCCTTGCGGTAACGGGATATAAAAGGGATGGTATTCCCCTCATCTATCAGCTTGACAGCGGCTTCGACCTGCCACAGCTCCACAGAAAGTTCTCCTGCAAGACTTTTGTTGATGTCCATAGTCTGCTCCTTCTGTTACTGTTCACACGTTCACAGTAACCTCTTTCTCTTGATTTCTATTCGGTGGTTATTATAACACTTGAGTTTCATTTTTGTCTATGGTATCATTAGATTAATTTAACAGCAATATGGCATAGCAAGCTATTTGGGGTTAATTTGCAAACTCATATGGATTGAAATAGTATATAGAGAGAGAATTACAAAGTGAGGAGACGATTATGGACAACGAAAACAATTTTGGCATAAAGGAACCGGAGAAGAACGATGAGCCATGGACGGATATCCCCCGGGAGGACACTGCTGCGGCTGCTCCCAACGAGGCTGACCTTACTTCCGAATCCGGATCAGACACCCCCTCTGCCCACACTGCGGATCAAGCCCCTGAGTATACACACCCTCATCCCCCTCAGGAGCCCTATGTTCCGCCTTCTTCGCCTCAATATGGGTCTTATCAGAACACTGACGGCCCGTCATTGAACAATACGGTGAATTACCAACAGTCCGAGCCCAACAGCATGTCCACCGCCTCCCTGGTGATGGGGATCATCTCTCTGGTGCTCTGCTGCTGCTTTTACGTGAGCATCCCACTGGGAGCCCTGGGCATCCTCTTTGCCATTCTCTCGAAGGGAAAGGATCAGACAATGTCCGGCAGGAGTAAAACAGGTCTTGGCCTCTCCATCGCTGGTCTTGTGCTGACCATTCTACTAACCATCGGAATGCTGGTTGCAAACCTCACCTACATGGGTTCTGAGGGCTTCAGCCGGCAGATGAAAGAATACATGGAGTATTACAACCGGGGATACTATGACGGGGAAGAAGACATTGATGACCTTCTGGACCGCTATCTGAATGACAATGGATACGATTCCAGACCCAAGAACAGCTATCATTTTGAAAATGACCTGTAGACTCAGGCAATCATGGAGTAGTGCGCAAACAGCACTGCTCCATTTTTTATACAGAAATTGACAGCAAGAATGATTACCCCTGCCTTCACATACCAGCTTCGGTACCTCATTCCCACCTGAAATTTTCCTCTGGAAGCATATTCAATGGTATTGGACACCATAAACCAGACATACAGTATTCCTCCAAAGAGCACCAGGGGATGGTAGTATAGGGAGGCCCACACTTTTCCCTCCAGCAGCAGCCTAAAGGCCCTGGTCCCGCCGCACCCCGGGCAGTAGAGCCCTGTCAGCTCATGGAAAAGACAAGGCGGAAGAACGCCCTCTAGTTTAATTCCAATCACTCTGTTTAAGATAATATAGACAACTATGCAGACCAGCATGACCAATCCGATGACATAGAGGCTTCGGCGTTCCTTCTCTCTATATTCCATGATGTCCTTTCCGGTTGCTGTTCACAATTTCACAGTAACCCATTCCTTTCTAAGTGATAAACCGTTACATTATTTCAATTGATTTTTCCCTTTCCCCTATGCTATACTAAAATCAATATTGATTTTATAAGACAAACAGGAACGGAGTATACAGCATGAAAAAATCTTCTTCTGAACTTAAAAGTATAGCTAAGGAAACATTAATAGGACACTACGGCCTTCCCATGGGCGCCTATGTCCTGCTCTGTCTGGTCTCGGGTGTAATCACAATGGTGCTCACCGCTGTGTTTCCGCTGACCAATACAGTCTCCTCTATACTATACATGATCTGCACCATTATTGTCAGCCTTTTGACAGCAATTTTTTCAACAGGACTCGCTTATCTTCTGCTAAATATGAGCCGGCACAGAGATACCAGTTTAAAAGATCTGTTCTTTGGATTTTCCCATCAGCCGGACCGAATCATCCTGCTGACTCTCTTAATCGGCCTGATTGCAACTGCCTGTGTATTTCCGGGAATCATTTTCCTGATATTCGGTGACTTTGCAGGGCTGTTCATGGTGCGACTGCTGGGTATCCTGCTGCTCATAGGCGGCTGTCTTCTGGCTTTTTACTTTACGTTCTCCTACTCCCAGGTATTTTATCTATATCTGGACCACCCGGAGAAAGGGGTGTGGGAGCTGATGCGTGAAAGTCAGGAACTCATGCGTGGAAATAAGGGAAGGTACTTTTATCTCATAATCAGCTTCTTTGGCCTGCTCCTGCTGTCGGTGTTCACCTGCTATATCGGGCTATTATGGCTAGCGCCCTACATGGAAATGACCCAGCTTCTCTTCTACCGTGACTTGATCGGTGAACTGTAAATGCAGATAGCCTGCCACTGACAGCTCTATTTCATACTGAGGCATTTAAAAAACCCCTCGTTCTTTTCCCAAAGACCACAGGGGCTTTTTTAATGCTTTATAGCAGAATTCTAGTCCGCCAGACCAAAGGCTTCATGACAGGCATTCATGGCAAGCTCACCGTCCTGCTCATTTACCAATACCGTGACGCGTATCTCTGAAGTGGAGATCATATTAATGTTGATCCCTGCGCTGTAGAGAGCCTCAAACATCTTGGCCGCAACGCCGGGATTTGACATCATACCCGCGCCCACAATAGATATCTTTGCGATATCTTTTTTGCAAATCACCTGCTTCATGCCAATACGCTGCCTGTTTGCCTCCAGGATCTCTACCGTATTGTCCGCCTCGTCCTCCTCCACAGTAAAGCTGATGTCCTTTGTGCCATCACGCCCAATGGACTGGAGGATGATATCCACATTGATGTTCTTTTTTGCCAGGGTATTGAACAGATTAAAAGCTACTCCCGGCTTGTCGCTTAGACCAATCACAGAAATTCTGGCCGCCTTTTTATCCAGCGCAACCCCGCTGATCAACGTTCTCTCCACACTTACTTCCTCCTTAACCACAGTTCCTTCCGATTCGTTCAGGCTGGACCTCACAACCAGGGGCACCCCATACTTTTTCGCCATCTCCACAGAGCGGTTATGCAGTACTCCCGCCCCTGCTGTGGCCAGATCCAACATCTCATCGTAAGTAATCTCATCCAGCTTCCTGGCATTTTTTACAATCCTGGGGTCAGCTGTGTATACACCATCCACATCCGTATAGATCTCGCAGGCATCCGCGTGCAGGGAGGCCGCCAAGGCAACGGCTGTGGTGTCTGACCCTCCTCTGCCCAGGGTGGTGTAGTCCTCATACTTATTCACCCCCTGAAATCCGGTGACTATGACAATCCTTCTGCTCTCCAGTTCATGACGTATGCGTTCCACATCGATCCGCTTCAATCTGGAATTTCCATATACAGAGGTGGTGTGCATTTTCACCTGAAAGGCGTTCAGGGACACTGCTGGAACACCCAGGGCGTCCATGGCCATGGCCATGAGTGCAACGGAGGTCTGCTCCCCTGTGGTGAGCAGCATATCCAGCTCTCTTTTGGAGGCTCTGGGGTTGATTTCCCTGGCCTTCTCCAACAATTCATCCGTGGTCTTTCCCATGGCGGAAAGTACCACCAGCACATCATTTCCCTTCTGATACTCCGCGATACATCGCCTTGCCACATGAAAGATTCTCTCTCTGTCTCCCACGGAGGTACCGCCAAACTTTTTGACAATTAACATTTTCTCTCTCCTGTACTGCTGTACGCGCGCTGTGGCATACAAAAAACCTGATGCCACCAGCCCTTTGCATACAATAGCATTAAAACAGAGGCCATCCTAATCTGTTTAAGACCGCCTCTGCTATTATGCGCTCTCTACGTTATTACACGTATTTTAGCACACGTTCCTTTCTGTTTTCAATCACTTTCTCCTGGTACTTTTGTACGCCATTGACGGACAACTACTGTTTAGACCGTGCCGTTCACCTTGCTGCACCACATTAGAACCATTCTATGACCTGGAGAAGAGATACTCCATCATCTTGTGTCCCTGTGCAATATCATTCCCGCTCCCTGCTGCCTCTGCCTCATTGTACTTCCAGCTGTGCTCCTGTATATCTGTGCTGTCATAGAGCAGGTAGGGCACCGGGTCTGAGGTGTGGGTGCGCACACGGATGGGTGTGGGATGATCCGGGAGAATCAACAGGCGATAGTCCTGGCCAGAGGCGTCCATCTGTTCCTTTACAGGCCGTATCACTCTCTGGTCCAGATACTCAATGGCCTTTATCTTCCGCTCCACGCTTCCCTGGTGTCCCATCTCATCGGGAGCCTCCACATGGATATACGCAAAATCATATCCGCCCTTCAGCACAGCATCTACAGCTGCCTGGGCCTTGCCCTCATAGTTGGTGTTCAGGCCTCCATTTGCACCCTCAACACATATATTGTCCATTCCCGCTCCCACGGCAATACCTTTTAGCAGGTCAACTGCTGATATCATGACACCCCTTTTATGGTTTTTCTCCTCAAAGGAAGTCAGGATCGGCTTTGTACCCGCACCCCAGAACCAGCAGCTGTTGGCCGGGTTTTTCCCCTCTTCTCTGCGCTTTTTGTTGATGGGGTGGTCTGCCAGTATCTCATAGCTCTTCCTCTGCATTTCCCTGAGGGCTTCATCCTCTGGAAGATACTGGCCAATCACCTGCCCCAGCACATCGTGGGGAGGGGTCAGCTTTACCACCTGACCTTTATCCCAAATCAGGCAGTGGCGGTAACTGGTTCCCACATAAAATTTATAAAGGTCACTCTCAAGTCCGGCCCTCACTGCATCTAAAAGGACAGTTGCATCTGCCGTACTGATCTCGCCGGAACTGTGGTCTACAATTGTCTTCTGCGCATAGGGCTCCTCCTCAGAGAGGGTTACCAGATTGCAGCGAAGAGCCACATCCGTATCCTTCATGGGCACTCCGATGCTCAGCGCCTCCAGAGGTGAGCGCCCGGTATAATACTTCTTAGGATCATACCCCATCACCGAGAGATTTGCCGTGTCACTTCCGGGGCTCATCCCCTCCGGAATGGTATGTACCAGTCCAATTTCTGACACAGCCGCCAGTGCATCCATCTGAGGTGTTGCAGCAGACTCCAGGGGAGTTTTGTTACCCAGATCCCCGATGGGCTCATCCGCCATTCCATCACCCAAAACTACAATATATTTCATTCTGTTTCATCTCCTCAATCAAATACACCTCGACGTATTTGCGGCGAAGCGCGCGTCATCCACTGGACGCCTTCGGTGTGCTATGCATGACATAACTCATCTGCGCGCTTCTGCCATCCGCCGGACACATATTACACTTAGCGAGGTGTTTTCGAGCTTAGTGTAATAGCGCACACCGCAGGCTTTATCTTGGAAGGAGATTGGACTCCCACCAAGACGGATTTCTTCTTACGCAACACCTACTATAGAGATGGGCGTCTGATCTTCTTTCAAAATCAACACATGCCCTCTGCGGGATCAGCCCTTACTACGGCGCACACGCATTCTGTTGATCACGTTCCCGCACTGCTTTGCCTTTGCCTCATACTCCGCTTCGGATATGGCCTGGGTGATAAATCCAAACTCTCCCTCCACGTCCTCTAAAACCACTGGCTGTACGGTTCCAAAGATCTCCTGAACTCTGTCCAGATCCGCACTGGGATCTCCTTTCATGCGCACAAAGAACTTTCTTCTGGAGTTGCTGATGTCCGTCAGCTCCAGCTTGCTGCTGCTCCAGAAAGACATAATGCTGCGGTGCAGATGCTTTGCCTCGTCTACAACATCGGAAACCACCGCGCTGGCTGTTGGCAGCTTGCCGGCTCCGCTTCCGTAGAACATGGCATCGCCCAGCACATTGCCGTGCACAAAGATAGCATTGAACACACCGTTTACACTGTAAAGGGGATCAGATGGCCCTAAGAGCTCGGGGGCAACCATGGCATAAAAGCTCTCCCCCACCTTGCGGCTGAATGCCAGCAGCTTGATGGTCTTGCCCATTGCCTTGGCATACTTGATATCCGTGGCTGTGATCTTTGTGATTCCCTCTGTGTAGATATCCTCAAAATCCACCTGCTGTCCAAATGCCAGGGAGGATAAAATGGCGATCTTGCGGCAAGCGTCATAGCCCTCCACGTCCGCCTCCGGGTTGCGCTCCGCGTATCCCTTTTCCTGCGCATCCTTCAGTACATCGCCAAATTCAGAGCCCTTTTCAATCATCTCTGTGAGAATGTAGTTGGTGGTACCGTTTAAGATACCGGTAATCTCATCAATCTCATCCGCAGTCAGAGAAGAGTTCAGGGGACGGATGATCGGAATACCGCCGCCGCAGCTGGCCTCAAAGAGGTAGTTGATATTTCTTTCCCTTGCGATCTGCAGAAGCTCAGCCCCATGTCTGGCAACCAGCTCCTTGTTGGATGTGCAGACACTCTTGCCTGCCAGCAGAGCTTTCTTTGTAAAGGTGTAGGCCGGTTCCACGCCTCCCATAACCTCCACCACGATCCGGATCTCCGGATCATTCAGTATCACATCAAAGTCATGAACTATCTTATCCTGGATGGGGTCTCCCGGAAAATCTCTTAAGTCCAGCACATACTTAATGTTGATCTCATCCCCCGCTTTTTTGTTAATGCTGCTGTGGTTGGTGTTGATAACCTCCACCACACCGCTTCCCACAGTGCCATAGCCTAATACTGCAATCTGAATCATTTTTCTCCTCCATTTCTATTCTCTTCCTAATATCTTCAAATACATAACGCCTTTTTTGGTCTCTATCTCCTCAATCATCTTGGATACATCACCGGTAGTCGGAAGAATATCCACGCTTAATGTCAGGGAAGCAACCCCGTTGATTGGGATACTCTGATGTATGGTCAAAATATTGGCATGATAGTCTGCTATTACATGCAGTACATCAGAAAGCAAGCCCGGCTCATCATCCATCTGAATGACAAAGGTAATGGTCTTTCCCTTTGCGTTGTCGTGAAATGGAAAGATATCATCCTTATACTTATAGAAAGAACTGCGGCTGATACCCACCCGGTCAGTGGCTTCCTGCACCGTCACCACCCGCTCGGACTCCAGAAGACGCTTGGCCTCCACTACTTTCTGCAGTACCTCAGGAACAGCTTTTTGTTTTACAACAAAGTACTGACTTTTTTCTGTCATAAGCCCCTCCTCATATCTGTTCGCACATATCCCTGATTTCCCCTCCGGTATGTACGCGTTTCAACTACATTTGTGCTCACAAGGAAGATATTAGCACATTTATCCAAAACGTGCAACTCTTTTTATCTTGTTTCCATCCACGCTTGGTGATAAGAGGTAGTAGGTTGCCACCCGGACGTCACCCGGGCGTTGGCAGCTCTCACGCAAACACGTGCAACGCTCTGGGGAACTAACCGTTAACTGCAACTAAGACGCTCAGGAAAGCCTTCGCGTCTAAGTTTCCGTAAACGGTGGATTTCCCCGCCGCTAAAAACGCACGTAAATTGTTTGCTTAGAGAGCTGCCAACGCCCGTGTGACTGCCTTCTGGAACCGTGAATTTCCCTAAAGCTTGTTTGAAATCGCCTGGCTGGCACCACCTCTCGCCTAAGAGAAACAGCTTCCTCCGGCGCAGGGCTATGCTTCGTGGACAATTGGCGTGCGTTTTTAATGGAGATGAAATCCTCTGGTTACGGAAATTTAGACGCTAAGGCTTTCCTGAGCGACTTAGTTGCAGTTACCAGATAGTTCATCGGAATGCTGCACGCGTCCACGAAGCATAGCCCTGCGCCGGAGGAAGCGTCCCCCATCTAAATTGTTACGATAAAACTCCGCGCAATAGCGCCGGGAATCATATCCCGGCGCAAAATTTTGTTAAACATAGTCTTTTTAAAAACCTCTGCCGCCTCCCCCGAAGCTGCCGCCTCCGCTGGAGGTATGTACCGTGGTGCCGCCACCTCCGCCACCTCCTCCGCTGGAGGGCGGCGGACTCTTGGGAATGTGTCTGGTTGTCACAATCTGGTTGGTAAACCGGTCATTTTTCCTGGTGAGCTTCAGGCTGCACTTTTCCTGATAG
Source organism: Ruminococcus sp. 8Y-12 (assembly GCF_058119865.1). Classification (NCBI taxonomy): domain Bacteria; kingdom Bacillati; phylum Bacillota; class Clostridia; order Eubacteriales; family Oscillospiraceae; genus Ruminococcus; species Ruminococcus sp. 8Y-12. The sequence goes on from NZ_CM176623.1 coordinate 4,680,694, forward strand.
GGATATTTGTAGGTTCCCCACTTGAGCTGATACCGCCCCGCCACACCGAAGCAGACTGCTGCTGCCGCGGCAAGGGCTATGGCTGCGGCGATCCCGGCTTCCATAGGTGTAATGCTCCGGTACCGGACAATCTCACCGGTCTCCTCATTGTAGGTATACTGGTCCGCAGGAATACCCTCTTCAATCCACTGGGCAGTCCTCTCCAGCATCCTGCACACAGCCTGGTAGTAGTTTCCGGCCTTTATCTCACCGTAACCCGCGTCGATCACATCCTCCACCCTTGCATCCGTCAGGTAGTACTGCATATCACCCGCTGTGGAAATCCATACCTTCCGGTTGTCCATGTCAATGAGAAACTGGGCTCCGCCCTTCTCCTCATTGCCGTAAAAACCGTTGTCCATATAGAAGTCATCTCCATAGTCCTGTGCGTCCTTCCCCTGTGCATCGTCTGTGGTGACCACAACCATATTCATATTGTACTGCTCTCTCAGCAAATCCGTCCGTTCTCTTAAATCTGCATTCTGTGAAGAATCAAAGAGGCCCGCCTGGTCAAACACCTGGCCCTGTGCAGCCAGAACACTCAACTGACACAGCAAAGCCAGAAGAAGGATGAGCACAGCCCCTATAAAAGGTTTCCTATTTCTCATATGAAATAACCTCCCAACAGGCCCAGCATCAAGACCGGAATGAATATTGCCAGGAACAGGATAGCGATCTTCCCATAATCAATGGGAAACTTGCCGCAGACTTTTCCTGTAGCCCCGTTCATGGCATAGTAGAACAGCTTCCCGTCCTTACCTCTGTAGGTCAGGGTCCACACCGGCAGCAGAACATAATCCCACTCCTCAGAGTCCACGCTGATTCGGGCGTCCTTGGTGGTCACAGTTGCATAGCCGTGAATACTGTCGCGCAGCAACTTTTTGGCATACCCTTCAGACTCCTGAACCACCTCGCCTTGCAGATCCTTCTTCTCCAGATCTCTCTTCTCCGCCTGAAAACCGGACAGATATCCCATGGAAAACGCACAGCCATCCTGCAGCGGAAAGGGAAGTACTCCCTCCACCAGCTCGCGGTTGGCCTTCTGCAAAGCATTTCTGGTGAGCTCCTCCAAATATATATTTCCTGCGCGCTCCACATCGTAAAATTTGGTCTCCGTATACTCTATCTCTCCGGCGCGCCAGATCCGTACATTGGTAGCAGTGGCCCTCAGTTCCCCCTGCATCTCCTCCCGGCATACCCAGTAGGGAAAGTAGACACCCGTCAGTTTTTCCACCTGTTTCTGGTTAAAGAAAGCGCCCGGAACGAACTTTTTCTTTTTCACATAGTCTAAAAACTGTTTGAGGGCGGATTCCCGGTCTATTTGAAAGGGTATCACCTTCTCCGGCAGATACTCCCCTTCCAGGCGCCCCTTTAATACAACGGGGTTGTGGCAATAGTAGCAGAAGGTGGCTGCCGTGGTCTCATCCGTCACTACCTCCGCTCCGCAGCTGGGACAGGAGTACACCATGGCATGGCTCTCCTCTGCCCCTTCCTGTGCAGTCCCTGCTTTCGCCTGGGGATTGGTATCTTCCAGTTCCTCCTGGTTAAACAGGGATACGCAGAATTCACATTTGTACTTCTGAGACTGTGGATCAAAACGAAGATCCCCTCCGCAGTTTGGACATTTGTAGCTAATCACTGACATACGTTCTCTCCTGTACTAAGGGCGGGGTTGGCCGCACTCGGAACAGAATTTCCCCGTATTTACTGCTCCGCAGCCGCAGGTCCAGTTTCCCACAGGAGCCGGCTTGCCGCACTCCGAACAGAATTTCCCTGTGTTCACAGCACCGCACTGGCAGGTCCACTGTTTTGTAGGAGCCGGTTGGCCGCACTCCGAACAAAATCTCCCCGTATTCACTGCTCCGCAGCCGCAGGTCCAGTTTCCCGTCTTTACAGCCGCTTCTTTTGCCTGCTCCTTGTTGATCTGCATCTGCTTCATATTGGCAGCGGACGCATTGGCCATAAAGCCGCCGCCTGTCTGCATGCCCACGCCCATTCCCATGAACCCGGCCATGCTGCCGCTGGCATTGGAGCCGGCTGCTTCCATCCCCCTGGCTACAGAGCCCTGCACATATCCTTCTCTTACCGCGGGATCCCCCAGCATAGCTCCCTGGTTGCGCATGTTGATAAGCTTCTGGGATTCCTCGTCATAGGAGATGCTGGCAATCCCAACGGATTGAATCTCCATCCCCCTTGCCTGGCTCCACTCCTCATCCAGCACGCCCGCCATATATTTGCCCAGTTCCCTCTGTTTTGAGGACACAAAGGAAATCCTGGTGCCATCTGCAGACATCTGGTTGATGGCTGTCTGAAGAGCCTCCAGAAATTCTGACAGATATTGTTCATTGATCTCATTGATATCCACTCTGGCCCTGTTCCTGGGAACTGCCTCCATATAAAACTTTATGGGGTCTGTGATTTTGATTGAATACGTTCCATGCGCTCTCAAAAAGAGCTCTGCATTGTAAAAATTGTCAAAATAATTGATGGGGTTGCGGGTGCCGAACTTGATACCCTTGATCTCCTGAAGGTTGATATAATAAACCTTCTGGGCAGTGGGCGTGCTGCCTCCAAACTTAAACCTGCTGAAGGTCTCCCGCACCGCCTCCTCCATCTCCCCGCTGAACAAGGAGGGCATGGAAGAATTATCCACGGTATAATATCCTGGTTCCGCAGTGTAGTCAATGATCTTTCCGCCGTCCACCAGCATCATAAACTGGTTGTCGTACACATGGACTACCGAACCGTTGGAGATGGTATCCTCTGTTCCTTTTCGGTTACTTCCCTTCCGTGTTTTCACCCCGTATGTGAATACGGTCTGGTCTCCCATATCGTCTGGTTCAATGATTTCCAGCCACTGATCTGCCAAACCGCCTTTGATAGAATCTACTGCTGCTCTTATAATTCCCATTCGTAACCCTCCTTGTGGCTTCCGCATCGTAACAGTTCAGCCAAGCTGCACTGTCAGCAGACATTTTCGTTACTCCATATCTGTGCCGGTATCCCCTGCGCTCTCGCCCAGGCTCACCCACCGCAGATATGCATTCATAAACAAGTCAATGCTTCCATCCAGTACACTGTCCACATTTCCTGTCTCCGCTCCGGTCCGGTGGTCCTTGACCATAGTGTAGGGCTGAAGTACGTAAGAACGGATCTGATTTCCCCAGCCAATCTCCTTCACCTCACCGCGGATACCTGAAATCTTCTCCGCATTTTCCTGCTGCTTCAGCAGGTACAGCTTTGCCTTCAGCATCTGCATAGCCTTGTCCTTATTCTGGAACTGGGAACGCTCATTTTGACACTGCACTACGATATTGGTAGGCAGATGCGTGATCCGGATGGCGGAGGATGTCTTGTTGATATGCTGTCCTCCGGCCCCGCTGGAGCGGTAGGTGTCAATGCGCAGATCCTCGTCCCGTATCTCAATGTCAATATCATCCTCGATATCCGGCATTACATCGCAGGATACAAAGGAGGTCTGACGCTTTCCGGCTGCATTGAAGGGTGATATGCGCACCAGCCGGTGCACTCCCTTTTCGGATTTCAGATACCCGAATGCATTCTCTCCGTTTACCTGGAAGGTGACAGATTTGATTCCCGCCTCCTCGCCGTCCAGATAGTCCAGCACTTCCACGGAATATCCCTTTTTATCCGCCCAGCGGCAGTACATGCGGTACAGCATGCTGGACCAATCGCAGGATTCCGTGCCGCCTGCTCCTGCGTGCAGAGTCACTATGGCGTTGTCTTTATCATACTCTCCGGAGAGCAGAGTCTTTACACGGATGGCCTCATAACACTGGATAAACCCATCCAGGCTCTCCTGTATCTCCGGAATAAGGGAAGCGTCATTCTCCTCATCCGCCATCTCAATCAGAGTCTCGATCTCCTCATACTGCTCCTGCAGGGAGTCATAAGTTTCAATGTCGCTCTTTAAGTCTTTCAGTGTCTTCATGGAAACCTGAGATTTCTCCGGATTGTCCCAGAAGTCAGGCGCCTCCATCTCTCTCTCTAATTCCTCGATCCGCTTTGCCTTGTTAGCCAGGTCAAAGTGAATCCCTCACTTCCACTAATGGTTTATCATACGTGTGCAACGTATATTTGAACTGATCTAATTCAACCACAGTTTCACCTTCTTTCATTTTTTTAATTCAAGTACGCTTCAGCGTACTTGCTGCAATCTGCCGGAGGCTTTATCTTGGGAGTCTTATCTACTTGCAAGATATAAATACGGAGCCAGACAATTCTGAATGCACGTTCCCACCCGAAATCGTCCAGCTCCGATACTGCCTAATTTACTTTCTGCCGCAGCACTGTTTATACTTTTTGCCGCTGCCGCAAGGACACGGATCATTGGGATATACCTTATCCGCAGATCTTCTCTTTGGCTCTTTAATGCCGCTGTCATCCTTGTTTGTCCCGGTTACCTTAGCAACCTCTTCTCTCTCCACCTTCTGCTCAACCCGTACATGGTAGAGCAGACGCAGTGTATCTTCCTGAATGCTGGCTGACATGGCATCGAACATCTCGTAGCCGTTCATCTTGTACTCCACCAGCGGATCTCTCTGGCCATAAGCCTGCAGGCCAATTCCCTGGCGAAGCTGATCCATATCGTCAATGTGGTCCATCCACTTGCGGTCAATGACTTTGAGAAGGATCACACGCTCCAGCTCACGCAGCTGTTCCGGTTCTGGAAACTCTGCCTCCTTCATCTCATAGAGCTTAACAGCCTGTTCCTTCAGGTACTGCTTCAGCTCATTCTTCTTCATCTTTTCCTTGATCTGAATCTTTAAAGGAATAATGGGTACTAGCAGGCTGCTCAGCTCTACCAGGTTCCAATCCGCGCTGTCCTGGTCATCGGAGATACACATGTCTACCGTATTGTCCACTGTATCGGTGATCATCTTGTAGATGGAATCCCTCATACTCTCCCCGTCGAGAACTCTTCTTCTTTCTTTGTAGATGATCTCACGCTGCTCATTGTTCACCTGGTCATACTCAAGCAGATTCTTACGGATTCCATAGTTATTGCTCTCGATCTTCATCTGGGCCTTCTCAATGGCGCTTGAAAGCATCTTGTGCTCAATCTGCTCATTTTCAGCAACACCCAGGGACTTAAACACGTTCATCAGCCGCTCAGATCCGAACAGCCTCATCAGATCATCCTCGAGTGAGATGTAGAACCTGGACTCTCCCGGGTCTCCCTGACGTCCGGAACGGCCTCGCAGCTGGTTGTCAATACGCCTGGACTCGTGGCGCTCCGTACCGATGATCTTCAGACCTCCGGCCTCCTTGGCCTCATCGTCCAGCTTAATATCCGTACCACGGCCGGCCATGTTGGTGGCTATGGTTACTGCTCTGTGCCTTCCGGCTTCCGCCACAATCTCCGCCTCCAGCTCATGGAACTTGGCGTTCAGGACTTTATGGGTAATGCCCTGTCTCTTTAAAAGACCGCTGATCAGCTCCGAAGTCTCGATGGTGATCGTACCCACCAGAACGGGCTGTCCCTTCTCATACGCCTCCTTGATGGCTTCAATGACAGCGCTGAATTTCTCCTTTTTGGTCATATACACCGCGTCGTCCAAATCCTTGCGGATTACCGGTCTGTTGGTGGGTATCTCAATAACATCCATTCCGTAAATATCCCGGAACTCTTTCTCCTCTGTGAGGGCAGTACCCGTCATACCTGCCTTCTTTGTATATTTATTGAAAAAGTTCTGGAAGGTGATGGTAGCCAGGGTCTTGCTCTCCCTCTTTACCTTCACATGCTCCTTGGCCTCAATAGCCTGGTGAAGGCCATCGGAATATCTTCTTCCCGGCATAATACGGCCGGTAAATTCATCTACGATCAGCACCTCGTCATCTTTTACCACATAGTCCTGGTCCCTGTGCATCAGGCTGTGAGCCCGCAGCGCCAGGTTTACGTTGTGCTGGATTTCCAGGTTCTCCGGATCAGCCAGGTTCTCAATCTGGAAGAATTTCTCAACCTTCTTGACACCCTGCTCCGTCAGGTTAACCACTTTGTCCTTCTCATTTACCACATAGTCCCCGGTCTCAATAATCTCCTCGCCCATGATGGCGGACATCTTGGTGACCTCGCCGCTGGCCTCACCGCGCTCCAGCTGTTTTGCCAGAATATCGCAGACTTCATAGAGCTTTGTAGACTTGCCGCTCTGTCCGGAGATGATCAGCGGAGTACGTGCCTCATCAATCAGAACGGAGTCAACCTCATCGATGATCGCATAGTGCAGGTCTCTCTGTACCAGCTGCTCTTTGTAAATCACCATGTTGTCTCTCAGGTAGTCAAAACCCAGCTCGTTGTTTGTGACATAAGTGATATCGCAGGAGTACTGCTTGCGGCGCTCATCGTTGTCCATATCATTAAGCACACAGCCCACCGTCAGGCCCAGGAATTCGTGGATCTTTCCCATCCACTCCGCATCACGGTGTGCCAGGTAGTCGTTGACGGTCACGATGTGAACGCCTTTTCCCTCCAGGGCATTTAAGTAAGCCGGCAGAGTAGATACCAGGGTCTTACCTTCACCGGTCTTCATCTCCGCGATACGCCCCTGATGGAGAATAATACCTCCCACCAGCTGCACCCGGTAGTGCTCCATGTTCAGTACACGCTTGCCCGCTTCCCGGACTGTGGCAAAGGCTTCGGGCAGAAGATCGTCCAGAGTGGCGCCCTCTTCCAGCCTCTTTTTATATTCCTTTGTCTTGCCCCGCAGCTCCTCGTCAGACAATGCCTGCATGGTGGGTCTCAGACTCTCAATCTTGTCCACCAGAGGTGTGATCAGCTTTACCTCACGTTCACTGTGAGTTCCGAAAACTTTTTGAATCAGATTCATTTTCTTTCTCCTATACTTTCATCCGTTACTAGATGCAGAGGTTTCCATATCTCTAAATTCTCCGCATACCGCAGCCTTCTCATGCGTTTACACACATTGACCGCCAGGGATTGCCGCTTTTTCTTCGGCAAACTACTGTATATTTTACCACTTTCCACCTGGAGAAACAATAAAATTTTTATGAATAAGCTATGAACACCAAATTTTAACAAAAGCTTAACCAAGGACTGTTCTCATCCGGCCCGGTAGCTCTGGCCTTTATCTCCCTGAAGCTGCTTCTCAATATCCGGATAGGATGTCTTTACCTCCCTTATGTTTCCATAGTTGTCAGTCAGACGATTCACCACAACCACCTCACTCCCATCATGACAATCCTTAAGTACCCCTTCCAGATTGGTATAGTTCATGGATGTCCCATACATGGCGACTTCTTCCTCCGGCTCTTGGTAGGGGTTTAGATCACTGATAGAAGCCTTTAGTACTTCCTCACCGTCCACATAAACCGATACCTCACCGCTCACCGGATAATTGAGGGTAATTGGGCGCTCTGCTTCTGTTTCTCTGTATGCTGGGGTGTGCACAGTTACTGCCGTTCCCTGAATTTTATATTCCCCTTGTACTTTGGTAAAGGACAGGTCGTTTTCCTGGTTTACAGACATTACCCATTCGTTGACATTCACGCCGTCCAGCATTTGGGTCTGTGTCTCTTTGCCCTGGGTAAAGTGCACAGAAAAGTCCAGGAAGGCTTCCTCCAGCGAAACTGAAAACTCAGCCCGAAAACTACCTTTGTCAAAAACACCCAGAGCAGTATAGGTTTCCTTCCCCTCTAGTATCAGCTCCGCTTCCATCCCCTCTTTCCAGACGGCAGGTGTTACACGAGCGGACAGCTCCAGCATACCACCTCTGACGGACTCTACACTAGGTTCAATCCGGCAGTCCGCCACAAGGCTGTTCTGCTCCTTTAACTGTTCCGCGATCTCCGAGATCCTGGAATCCATATTGTCATAGATACTGCCCACCTGTCCCTCCAGCATCTGAACACTGTATTCCATATCCCGTATCCGATTAAACAGAGTCACAAACAGGACTGTGAGCAAAACCGCTGCTGTGCAAATGCACAGAATAGATACTATGTGGAGAGCTCTTTTTTTCTTGAGTCCTCTGATCTCCTCCTCATACTCTGCGATACGTTCATCCTCTGTGGCCTGTGCATCTGTGCCCAGCAGCTCCGCCATAGTAATGTCAAGGGCGTCTGCAAGATCCTGCAGCCTATCCATCCCCGGGTTGGCTGCTCCATTCTCCCACTTAGAGATCGTCTGTCTGGATACCCCCAATTTTTCCGCCAGCTTTTCCTGGGACCAGCCAGCCTTCTTTCTCAACATCTGAATCCGTTCATACAGCTTCATCTTGTCATCCCCTTTGCTCACTTAATACGTCTCCACTATAGCGCTTCCTCCCTATGACTACTATCAACTGCCGGTTGCAGAGTGTCACTTTTGCGTTGCACACCGCACACATCCTGCTTTTTAACGAAAAGACAGCCCCAGCCCGCAGGAATGCAAGCATCCCTGACCGTCTGAGACTGTCCTCTTTTCTCGCAAGGTAATGACTAAAACTCCGGTTCAATGAGTCCGTATGTATTGCCTTTGCGCTTATATACCACGTTTACTTCTCCTGTCTCCGCATTGCTGAATACAAAGAAGTTGTGTCCCAGCAGCTCCATCTGAATGCAGGCATCCTCCGGGAACATGGGCTTGATTCCAAAATGTTTTGTGCGGATGATCTTGATCTCCTCATCATCTACAACTTCTTTTTCAATAAACTCTTTCTTTAAATTTCCGCCGCCCTGATGTTTCTCAACGATCTTGTTTTTATATTTGCGAAGCTGTCTCTCAATCACTTCCTCCACCAGATCGATGGACACGTACATATCGTTGCTCACCTGCTCGGAGCGGATAATATTTCCTTTCATTGGAATGGTAACTTCAATTTTCTGTCTTTCTTTTTCCACACTCAGGGTTACGATAATCTCTGTCTCAGGAGTAAAGTACCTTTCCAGCTTTCCAAGCTTGTCCGTGATGGCGCTTCTCAAGCCTTCAGTAACCTCAATATTCTTTCCACTAATCGTAAAACGCATGATGTCCAACTCCTTTATTCTATATTTATAACACGGTTAAATATCACCTCTGTGCTATATGCTCATTATACCATATTTCGGGTGTTTTACAAGGAGCGAATTCAACTTTGCAGTGCTTAATTAAAGGTTATAGTTAAAGCACTCTCATGCTTTATTCATGTAACTGATAGGATTTTCAAAAACGTTTTGTGCAGCAATCACCCCTGCTCCAATCATAATCGGGTTATACTCTAACTGATCTAGTTCTATTGTAAGATTCTCCCACACTAGAGGGCGCACGATTTCCTTTACCTTTTGGCGTACAATTTTAAGAAGCATGGAAGGATTTACTTTCGTCAGGATATCTCCAATGATCACATCGCTGGGATTGATCTGATTGACCATATTAACTACTCCCACCGCTAATAATTCACATGCTCTTCCATACTCCTCCCGTGCCATCAAATCTCCCTGGCGAACGGCTTCCTGGAATTCCTCAAAGGTGGCATCTGGTCCCAGTATGGAGTACTCGCCTGTTTCCAGCCTGTCCCTGATACGCTGCATGATGGCAATACTGGAGCAATATTTTTCGAGACATCCCCTGTTTCCACACTCACATCTCGGCCCCATAAAGTTAATAGAGGTATGTCCTATTTCGCCTGCTATGCCAAGGCTCCCTCTTTGAAGTTCTCCGTTCAAAATCATGCCGCATCCGATACCCTGACCAGCCACAATATATGCAATATTTTGCTGATCCGTTTTCCTTTTCCGAAACCAATACTGTGCACATACCCCCGCATTAGCATCATTTTCAATGAATACCGGAATATCAAAGTCCTGTTTCATACACATGGAAATCTCTAATTCGTCCCATCCCACAAGATTAGTGACAAAAATCATTTTATCATCTTCCACCTTATAAGGCCCTGGAACGGCAAATCCAATTGCTAACACCTTACCCTCTTTTTCCTTTTCTATCATAGATCGAATATTGGACTTTATTGCCTTCAGCATTGCTTTGGCATTCATTCCCCCATTCATCCTGTGGATTTGTGTTTGATACACTTCCCCGGAGATCCCCATCATGCCAATACTATAGTACTGCCGTGTCACCATGACTCCTATGGTTCTGTATTTCTGTCCATTAATACGGATTCCTATAGACCGCCTTCCCTTTGCGCCGTCCAGGATTCCATCCTCCACTACAAGTTCATGTTCCATAAATTCATTAATAATATTCGTAATGGTAGCTCTCTTTAAGCCAGATAGATTCGCCAAATCCGCCCGGGAACACAACTTTTCCTGTCGCAGAAGATCAATCACTAGAGATCTGTTAATATGCTGTTGTTTTTCCTGGTTTACACTGGCATATTTATTATTTTCCTGCATCATTCTCCTTCTTTCGTTTATGAACTCAATTTATTTTAGCATAGCATTGTATGTTTCCTATGTCAATTTTTAACACAGGATATTATAGACTCCCCCAAACAAGGGGCTGTACATTATGATATTGGAATGTACAGCCCCCGAATTGTTATACAATTATTTTATTTTCACACTCTTTTTCTGTCCTCTTCCTTTGAATATTTTCTTGTAGGCTTTCTTCCTGCTATCAGGAACTTCAATCACTGCCTTCGATGAAATTCCTTTTAATGCCTGCTTTTCTACTTTTTTTAGCTTTTTACTCTTGACATATATCTTCTTTAGTTTCTTATCTCCCAAAAAGGCCTTTTTCCCAACAGAGGTAACATTCTTACCTATGGTTACCTTAGTCAGCTTTGTCATGTTAGAAAAGGCTCTGTCAGAAACTGCTGTCACTCTGCATTTGATCCCCTTGACTTCAATATCCGCAGCTATTTTGATTGTTCTGGCCTTTTTGCTTACCGGTGCATATGCCTCAGCCTGCCCTAAGGCTGCATTTGTCACCCGATATCTGACCCCTTCCTCATTCTTCAAATCTCCATCTTTTAAGGTCATGGAAGCTTTCAGTCTTTCTAATTCCGTATTCGCTTTGTCGGCATTCTCTTTTGCTTTTACTGCTTCTTCCCAAGCTTCTTTTTGGGCTTTTTCAGCTTCTGCTTTTGCCTGCTCCAGTTCCTCTTTTGCCGTCTTTGCTTCTTTTTTTATCTGCTCCGTCTGTGCAATGGCCTCTGCTACCTCATTTTTAAGATTTTCATTCTCCTCCTTCAAAGTATTTACTCTGTTTTGTGTCTCTGCAAGTTCGTCTTCCAAGCCGTGAACCTCATCCTGAGCGGCATTAAGTTGAGCTCCCAATTTTGCAGCCTTTTCTTCTAACTCCTGAATTTTCTCTTCTTGGTTTTGGCTGCTATTTTTTAATTCCTCAATTTTACCGTTTGCTTCCGTCAGACTCGCCGTGAGCTTTTCTACTTCTTCTTTCTTATCCTGAATTTTCTGGGATAACTCAGCCGCCTGCTCCAATGCAGCTTTCAGCTCTTTTTCTTTTCCTGCAAGCTCTGATTCTTTCGTATAAAGCTCTTCTTCTTTTTTCTTTAACTCGGCTAAAAGTGCCTGATATTCTTCTTCGCTGCGGGTCTTCTCCCTCACGGAGGTCAAAATTAATACATCCTTATCCGGCATTTCAAAGTAATAGGACCCATCTGCTCTCTTCTTGACCGTTATTATATTTATCCCTGCAATAACATTTATATCGCCCAACTCTTTTTCACTATCGTTTACAGTGACCGTAAAGGATATCGTTTCTCCTACCACTGCTTGTCCTTTATCCACAGTAACTACGGCGCCTTCTGTTTCCTGTGCGCTGATTATATGAGGCTTCATATAATCAAACTGCAGCCAATTTATGTTTATACCATCTGAAAGATAGTATAGCTTTAACTTATGTTCTCCTTTTTCCAGATAAACCTGCTTAGCATCCATCGTTTTCCATGAACTCCAGCCTCCTGTACCCCCAAGCTGCATGAAAGTAGTCAATGGTTTGGCATCCAGTTCCAAGCCAAATGAAAGCTGATACAATTCATCTCTTGCACTTGAGATACGTGGACGGATATTATAATATCCTGTCTCTTCTATATCAATAGTATAGAGCGCCCATTCCCCTGGTGCCGAATATCCCATGGACAGTCCGCCATCCTCATCGCTGCAGCTTTCTGCCTTCAGCTCTGAAGATTTATTGAAAAAGTCTTCTGCAACTTTTATCCTGCTTTGCTCATCTTTTCTTACCTTTACGACTTTTGCGGCTGCCTCCTCTTTCATGGTAAAGCGTACATAATCATAACTGGTTTTGATGGAAGGGATATCTGTTTTTCCTGTTCCATTTGCAGCTACAAGCGTATACTTAGGCTGCGAATAATTTACAGTGTATCCCTCTTTAATTGTTACATAATTCTCTCCGTCAGCACTAATATAGAAATTGTATGTCTGACCGTTTTTCATCACTTTCATATAATACGTATTATCTTTGATGCTTCCGGCAAATGTTGTATTTCGGACTATCTCCGTACTCTTTGCCGCTTTTTCTTCATTCAGGCGTACTGCTATCCCTGCATTCTTATCCAGTTGTTCCAGACGAAAGTACAGGTAATTGTCCTCATCCTGCATGATCTTAACGCCAATCTGGTGATAAATCTGACTTGGCATATTATCTAACTGAATTTTGGTAACAGATTCCCAGTCTCCCTGTGCCGGCTGACTGATGTAGTTCTTTAAGTCTTTTACATTCTGGTAGAGGTCGCCATCCTCAGTTTCAATATGAAGTGCACCGTCTGACACATAGGCCTTCGAAGTGGGGGCATGATTTGTCCAGAATTCCTTCAAAGTATCTCCATCGAATTCATCGCTCTGTGGCCCCTGTGCAAACGTGATACTGTAGGTAACTGCGTGATGTGCCGACTCAGCAAGCACCTTTGCACCGCTGTTGTCGTCCAGATACGTAATTGTAGTCTCTACCCCCTCTTTTTCAGCCACAGTAATTTCCGGTCTTGTACCAGTTACCACCTCATACTCATATATAGAACTGTAGAATCCCGGAATCGCTTCGCCGTCCAGATAGATGTTATCCAGATAAGCATAAACCGGATCTTCTACAACCGGCGTCATATCCATTCCATACTCAAAGGTAATGCGATAGATGTTGGCTACCCCGTTTTCCTCCGCCTTCACCTCAGCCACAGGTCGTTCATTCGTAGCCTGACTAATCTGGACATCCACTCCCTCCGGTGCTGTTACGGTGATCTCCGGAATGGGGTCAGAAGGTTTATGAAATACGGAATATTCCTGTACCAACGGATTGAATATTACCAGTTTCCGGCCTCCCACTTCTATAGAAGATAACCTTGCAGACTCTCCATCTACCTTATCTCCTCCTGTCACCTGAAAATAAGTTTCCGGCTTTGCATATTGATGATATTCCAAGGCATTCTCACGTGCAAATTTAGGTGTCAATAAAACACAGTTTAATATATTTTTAGCAGATCTCTGAAGTTCGCCCAGAGTCAGTCCCTTGCCAAGAGCATTTTTTATGGACGCATTAGAAAAATCGCCTGGCATATACAGATCCAACTGAGCCTGTACCCGGTATGCATTGTCCTTTACATTCTCGTTAAATGGAGATTGTGCAGACTGCATGCTCCAGTCCGTCATCAGCATCCCGTTATATCCCCATTGGTCTCTTAAAATCGTAGTCATCAGTTCATAATTGTAGCAGCACCATACACCGTTTAATTTGTTATATCCTGACATTACTGTAAATGGATCTGATGTCTTAACTGCAATCTCAAAACCCCTTAAGTAAATTTCTCTAAGCGCTCTTTCTGAGAGTCTGGAATCGGTCTTCTTTCGATTGGTCTCCTGGTTATTTCCTGCAAAATGCTTTAGGCATGCTCCTGCCCCGGATGCCTGTACGCCACGCGTTGTAGCCGCTCCCATCATTCCTGTTATAAGCGGATCCTCTGAAAAGTATTCAAAATTACGTCCGCATAGAGGATCTCTTTGAAGATTCATGCCCGGCGCGAGAAGAATATCCACCCCGTTTATAATCATTTCCTCTCCCAGCAGCGAGTAGAGATATTCCACCAGCTCATTATTCCATGTACAGGCTAACAGCGACCCGATAGGCAGCAGAGAACTGGAGTCAGTATCCCGCAGTCTCAGACCGGATGGGCCATCATGTGTGCTTACCGGAACGATACCCAAATCCCTCAGGGATGTCTCCACACCTCCAAATACGCCAGCATTTCCTCCTGACCCAAGTGAGCTCTGCATCCCCCCTGCACCGCGGGCAATTCTAGCAAGATCATCCTCAGACATCTGAGCTATAAACTCATCCATGGTAACTTTTCCCTGATAGACATCCAACAGCTGATGCCCTTTATTTCCTGTATAAGCAATTTCATCCGGAAGGTGATCCTGAATCCTTTTTTCCAAATCCACCGTTCTTGTTGACACTGGTTCTGTACTGCGCACTATGGTTCCGCCACTCCCCTCAGATGCAGTCATAATCTCAAATGACTGTTCCGGAGCCGCAGCCTCCTCCAGTTGTTCCGTCACTGCAAGTTTCTGCTGAATATATGTACCTTCTTTCCTGGCTGCTCTTACAGAATTCCCCACATAGATGGGATATTCCCCCGCTTCCAAAACAAATGCCGACTTATGTCCAGTCTTTCCGGAATCATCATAGGAGGCCATGGATGAAATCTGGAAGCTGAGAGTCATCTCCTGACTCGTTCCCGGCTCTAAAAGCGGTGTTTTTGCATATGCAGCAAGTGATTTTGCTGCTTTTCCCAACGTTCCCTGAGGTGCTCCATAGTATATCTGAACGACCTCTTTACCGGAGCGTTCCCCGGTATTCGTCACGTTTACAGTGACCTGAACCTGATCCTCATCGCTGGTAACGCCAAGGGTATCAATTTGAAAATCTGTATAACTCAAACCATATCCAAAAGGATACATCACCTTATCTTTCGCATCTTCAAAAGTTTCAAAATACCGGTATCCGACAAAGATATCCTCTGCATAATTATTATATTGGCTCTTTCCAAAATTGCTGGAAGATGGATAATCCTGATATTTTTTTGCAATCGTGGATGCCAGTTTTCCTGACGGATTGACCTCGCCGGAGAGTATGTCTGCAACGGCTTTTCCTGTCTGCATACCTCCCTGCCATATATTCAGGACGGCTTTCACGTTTTGATAGTCATTCTTCCAACTCATGTCAATCAGATTGCCAATGTTTAAAAGAACAATGACCTGCTCAAAGTTTTCATTTACCTGGCTGAGCAGTTTTTTCTCATCGTTTGTCAGATAATAGCTTCCTGCCTCTAATTTACATTCTCTGTCTTCGCCTGCTCCCCGCCCAATAATCACAATGGCTTTCTGTGATCTCTGAGAAGCTTCTGCCACCTTACTATCATCCAGCGGCATCTCCGGATGATAGTAGGGCCATTTTGCCCATCCCGCATCATTCCCTTTTGCCGGGTTCGCTTTACACCATGTTTCATAAATGTGTGCTAAATCTTCATTCACTTTGACATCCGGATTCGCCCTTAAACCGTTTAAGATATTAACTTTTTGCGATGGATACACATACCCTCCTGAACCATATCCACAAAAAAATGTGTCCACCTGAACTCTTCCAAAAACAGAAACCTCTTCCCCTTCCTTTAGAGGCAGAACCTGGTCTTGATTTTCAAGTAATACAATCCCTTCTGACGCAGCTTTTCGTGCGGCATCTCCCAGACCCGGCAGTTCCTCCGCCTGTACCTGCATAAAGTTACCAGGTAAAGTTACTGTATTAACGATCGTCAGTACAAATAACATTAACCAAGCCACCACTCTTTTTCTTTTCGAAATCCCCATAATCTCTTCCCTTTCATTAATTAGATTTATTTATTAATTAGATTAACAATTAAATTGTAGCATATTATATTTTTTTCGTCAATCCTTTTTAATTTTTAGGAGTTTTCTATATTTTTATATCTTATCCACCATAGCTTTTCGTAATTTTATGGTTATTTTGCATAAATATCACCATTAAAAAGGCATCCCCACTGAAAATATCATTCTGGCAGGACATTAATTCCAGTGGAGATGCTCTTAATTTAAATATGCAGTTGAGATCATACTAATTTTAGATCTTCAATCACGATCTGAACAACAACGCTTTAATACCTCCTTATATGGTAGATTACCTCCGAACAGATCCAGCGCGCTCCCGATGGTCACATCGATGTGTCCCTGTCCCAGTTCCCGCAGTTTTACCAGGTCTTCAAAGCTTGCCACACCCCCGGCGTAGGTGATCGGAAGCTTTCCCCACCTGCCCAATTCCGCGGCCAGTTTTTCCTCAATTCCCCTGGCTTTCCCCTCCACATCCACCGCGTGAATCAGAAATTCATCACAGTAGGAGGACAAACCATCCAGAGTCCTCTCATCCAGCATGACCTCCGTAAATTTCTGCCACCTGTCTGTGACTATGTAGTACGCTCCATCCCTCCTGCGACAGCTTAAGTCCAGCACCAAGTGTTCTCGTCCCACAGCGCTCACTATCTTTTCCAGATTGCGGTAATTAAGCTCCCCGTTTTGAAAGACAAAGCTGGTGACAATTACATGGGAGGCTCCGGCTTTTAGATACTCCCCGGCATTTTCATCATTGATTCCTCCCCCCACCTGCAGACCGCCGGGATATGCCGCAAGCGCCTGCAGCGCCTGCTCTTTCGTGGCCTCATAGAACGGGGAGGAAACCGGATTCAGGAGAATAATATGACCTCCTGCAAGCCCGTCTTTGCGGTAGAAATCTGCATAGAAGGCTGCATCCTTCTCGGATACAAAATTCTCCGCTGCCTGATCTCCCCTGTCAGATAGGGTCCCTCCAACAATCTGTTTTACTTTTCCGTTATGTATATCAATGCATGGTCTGAATCTCATGGCATTTTCTCCTCTTCCGGTACAAATGTCTATATTTTATAATGTACTCATTATAGAAGAAAACGCGGCAGGATTCAACTCTTTCCGGCGCAGCGATGGGATTTTATGCATAAATGCGCACACTGCCTGAACTGTTACGCGAAGATTGCTGTCTACCCTAAAGAGTAATGTCAGATATGGAAGAAGCGGCTCAGCCCCTGGCTGCACCGCTCCTGTATATATCATCTGTATTTTAATCTGCTCACTTACTGTGCCTTGTTTGACTCCGTGGTATTGGTTTTGTTATCCTTTGTGTTCTTATTGGCATTGTTGTCTGTGTTGTTGTCCGCATTGTTTCCATCCAGGTCATCCCCGATATCCTCAACGCCGTCTTTGATGTCATCGCCAATCTCTCCTGCCACGCCGTTGCTTTCCTGGCCAGTGGTTGCATCGTTTACATTCTTAGTGTCCTTTGTGTTGTCTGTGTTGGCTGTGCTGTTACTCTCTGTCATTGCCTCTGTTGCCTTTGTGCTCTCGGTTGTCTTTGTGCTCTCCGTAGTCTGGGTTGTATCCTTTGAGTTGGACTTATTATCGCCGCAGGCAGACAGTCCAAGGACACAGATCGCCAGGAATGCTCCCAGCATACATTTCTTCAACTGTTTCATAATAATTCTCCTTTTCTGTTTGGTGTATTTGAATAAGATTACTCTTCATCAGTAATATGCACCTTTTGTCTGCTGTTTATTCATGTTCGAAGTGAATTCTCTTGCGTAAAAGTCTTCTTGACAATTGTTTTCCGTCAAAGGGAATCAAGGGGTACAGATAACTCTTCCCGGATACCGTACGGTTGGTGGCAATAAAGAGTACGGTCAGCAGCAGTCCTCCGACAAACCCATACACGTCAAACAGCGCTGTGAGAATTAAGATGATGATTCTCATAAATTTAAAAGCATATCCCAGTTCATAGCTGGCCTGGGTATAGTTAGCGATGGCCACAAAAGCCATGTAGAGCATGGTCTCAGAGTTAAACCAACCGGAGTTAACCGCAAACTCCCCCACCACCAGTGCCGCGATGACGCTTAGCGGAGTGGTGAGCATATTGGGGGTGTTGATGGAGGCCAGCTTCAGCCCGTCAATAGCTAGTTCCAGGATCAGAAGCTGGGCCAAAATGGGAATATTCACCACATCCTTTACCTTGATAAAGTCCAGGGCCTCCGGAATCCATTGGGGATTCTGCATAAGCAGCATCCACAGTGGTGTCAAAAAGATGGTGAGCAGGCCAATGATAAACCTGGAAAGCCTCAAATACGTTCCTGTGACCGGAGGAAAGTAAAAGTCATCCGCCTCCTCCAACACGTCAAATATGGAGACAGGAAGGATCAGCGCAGACGGGGAATTATCCACCAGCACGGCAATCTTTCCTTCCAATATGCTGGCTGCTGTGGCATCCGGGCGCTCTGAATATTTAAACTTTGGAAACGGATTGTACCACTTTCTCCTGTAAAGACACTCTGCCAGGCTCTCCTGGTTCATGGTGAGGGCATCCACCTTCAGATTTGTAATCCGTTTCCTCACCTCCTGAAGAAACTCCTGATCTACCCGGTCCTCCATATAGCTCAGGACAATGTCCGAGCGGGAGCGCTCCCCGGCACTTAGCATTTCCATCACCAGCTTAGGACTTCGGATTCTTCTGCGCACCAGAGCAGTATTGAAGACCACAGTTTCCACAAAGCCGTCCCTGGACCCTCTGAGCACCTTGTCTTTCTCCGGCTCCGCCACGCTCCGCATGGGATAGGTACGGCAGTCAATGGCAAAGCACTTGTCATACCCGTCAATAAACAGACAGACCACCCCTGAGAGGATATTGGTGACAATCTTCTCCTTCTGATCCAGCAAATCCACCTCCACATAGGGCATATAGTCATGGGACAGATCTCTGCTCTCTTCCGGCAGATCTTCCGGGGCGATGGAATAGAAAAACTCCATCAGCTTTTCCATAATATCATCCTTAACAAATCCATCCACAAAATAAATGCAGGCCTGCCGGTCCGCTACCATGGTCATGCGGTAAATAATGTCAAAATTTTTCTTTACCCCCAGCTTTTCATGGAAGTATTTCATGTTTTCCATCAAATCGGCCGTTATTTTCTGGTCCATATCCATCTCCTTCTCACGTTTTTCGTGTAAATACGCCTATACGTATTCCTGACAGCTGACTGCAGACGCAATCGTTCTGTTTTATGTATTAACCTTTCCCAAAGACTGAGAAAATATGTTATACTTTTAAAAAGATGTAACTGTGAAGGTAGGAAACAGTTGCAAGAAAATAACAGGAGTGAAATATATGGAATTTTTAGAATTGCTGGCAAAAATACGAACCCCTTTTTTGGATGCTTTTTTTCAATTCTGCACTTATCTGGGACAGGATATCCCGGTGCTGGTGGTCATCTGTATTCTTTTCTGGTGTGTAAACAAAAAGCTGGGCTACCAGATCGGCCTCACCTTTTTTGCCTCCGGCCTTCTTTTGCAGAACTTAAAGATCACCTTCCGCGTTGAGCGGCCCTGGGTGCTCAACCCAGAGTTTCAGGCCGTAGAGTCCGCCATACCGGCTGCCACCGGATATTCCTTCCCCAGCGGCCACACTCAGACTGCCACTGCCCTGTACTCATCTCTGGCTCTGTACACGAAAAAAAAGAGCCTGAAGATACTGCTCTTCCTGCTCTTTCCATTGGTAGGCTTTTCCCGCATGTACCTGGGATGTCACACACCCAAAGATGTGCTGACAGCCATTGGAATCACTCTGGCTGTCTCCATCCCAGTTTATCTGTTCAGTAAAAAGTTAAAAAATACGGACAAAGAAAATGCCCTACTCTGCCTGATTCTGTCCGTGCTCTCTATGCTCACCTTCTGCTATGCCGCGGTTCTGGCCTTGCGCGGAACCATAAGCACAGAAAATGCTATGGACTGCTGTAAAGCCGGGGGCGCAGGCCTCGCTTTTGGGATCTCCTGGTATCTGGAGCACCGGTTCATAAACTTTTCCACGGACGGCAGCTTTAAGGGAAAGACACTGCGCTTCCTCTTCGGCATCGCGGTAACAGCCCTGCTCCACGCAGGTCTCAAGGTTCTTATGCCTGCGACTTTGGTCTCTGCTGCGGTGCAGTACTTTCTCCTGGTCCTGTGGATCGTATGTCTCTATCCCCTGATCATCAAGTGGAAACAGACTTAGTCATCCTCCAGCACAAATTCCATCACCACCGGATTGTGATCTGAGTACAGAAATTGGGCGTCCCTGTTCCAAGCTTTCACGGTCACATTGTCTGACACAATAAAGCCATCCACAATCACCGTGTAGGTGACGCCCTCCTCATAGGGAATATCCGCTCCCCGGCAGGTGGGCACCTGACTGGCATTCTCAGCTCTCACAAAGGACAGTCCCTGTGACAGATCCTCGTCTGAGAGCTGGTATACCCATTCGGGTATCTCCTGCTGTGACGGGAACTGTTCAATGGAGCCCGCGATATCATGGTTAAAATCTCCACCCGCAATCACATAATTTCCCTTCTTCTGTTCTTCACTGAGTACTTCATTCAGAAGCTTCAGCTGACTGGCCCTTATCTTTCCACCCTCATCATAGGCACTCAGATGCACCTGCACAAGCACCAGCTCCCTGCCGTTTTCTAAGGGGCACCTGCTCACCAGAAAGCATCTGTCCAGGTCCGTAAACTTTGTGATAAAAGCGTCCGATACCGGAAACTGACGCCGGATATTTTCTGAGATTTGGTATTTACTCAGTGTCAGCATTCCCGCCTCCACAGAACCGTGGGGCTCAGTGAAAGGGTAGAACAGGTAAGCGCTGTGAAAATTGTTGGCAAACACAGACCCATAGCCATCCATCTCCTCCAGGATCATATCCCTCTGATTCACCTGATAGCTTCTGGTAGCCTTCACATCCACCTCCTGTAAAAACACAAAGTCTGCATCCTCCTGCTTCACCAGTCCAATACTACCCTGGGTGTTTTTTTGTTCCTCCTCTTTTGACCTGGCCCTGGAATGCTTTCCCACAGTCTCAGTCCCGTCCTGCATCCTGCCGGTATCCATGAAAAAGGAATAGTCCTGGGAGTATGCCCCAAAGCCAATATTGTAAGTCATGATTCGGTAGGCTGTATTGGTCTTTAACAGCTTGTCCCGGGGGGCTGCTGTCTCGATTTTTGTGTAATCCTCAATTCGGTAATATTGGCTCTGCATGTAAATGACATAGCCCCCTGCCAGCACGATCACCAGGACTACCAGTGCAAGGACAATCTTTAAAATCTTCTTCATCGTATTCTCACCGTTCTCCTCTCCTCCCTCCGCATCCGAAAGAAATACACCGGAATCAGGGGAATCAGCGCGCTTACCCACGCCGCAGGGTCTGAAAAGCAGATCCCGGTAAAGCCAAAGGGCCCTGCCAGCAGTACAATGGCTCCCACCCTGGCAATCAGTTCAAACACTCCTCCCAGCATGGGAACCAATCCATCCCCCAGGCCCTGAAGAGCGTTGCGGAACAGGAAGATCGCCCCCAGCGGGGGATAAAACCACGCAACAATATGAAACATCTGTCTTGCAATCCCACGGATCTCCCCGGTGGGGTCCTGTACAAACAGCCGAATAAAGAAATCTCCGGCAAAATATACAAAAACTGCCGCCGCCACACTGAAAACCAGTTCCAGTACCAGGGAATGGCGCACCCCCTGGCGTATTCTCCGGTAATTTCCAGCCCCCACATTCTGTCCTACATAGGTTGCCAGCGTAACCCCCAGGGATGGAAAAAGCTGGGTGACAATATTCTGGATCTTATTGACAGCGGACACCGCTGCAATGTAGGAGGCCCCTAGCAGGTTTAGGGATGCCTGTACCACCATGGTCCCCAGACCCGTAATGGAAAACTGCAGGGCCATGGGGATTCCGATCCCCAACAGCTGTCCTGCGCTGCGAGCGGAAAATGCCCTGTCTTCCCTGGTAATACGCAGCACCTCATACCTCTTACGGATGTAACAAAAGCACAAAACCGCAGAAACGGTCTGTGCGATCACCGTGGCATATCCCGCGCCTGCAACCCCTAAAGGCAGTACCGCTACCAGAAGAAGATCCAGCAGAATATTGAGCGCTGAGGAGAGTACCAGAAAGTACAGGGGTGTCCTGCTGTCTCCCAAAGCCCTGGAGATGCCAGCCAGCATATTGTAGGCAAAGGTGGCAGCCAATCCAGCATAGATCACGCCCACGTAGGAGGCGCTGTCCCCCAGGATCTCCTGGGGCGTGTTCATCACCTGCAGTATACTCTCATTGGCAACCAAAAGGCCTCCTGTCATTACCACAGCCATAGCTGCGCAGAGATACACCGACATTACAACACAGTGGCGCAGACGCTTATCATCGCCTGCGCCAAAGCTCTGCGCAATCAAAATTGAAAAACCGCTGGTCATCCCATTGACCCAGCCCAGCACCAAAAACATCAGCGATCCGGTGCCTCCAACCGCTGCAAGGGCATTGACGCCCAGAAACTGGCCTACAATCACGGAATCCACCAGATTGTAAAAAGTCTGGAACAGATTTCCAACAAATACCGGTATGGTAAACAGTAAAATCAATCGAAAGGGGTTCCCCTTAGTCATGTCCTGAATCATGGTCTCTCCATCCTACCGGTAATCGCCCATATAAAACAGCGCGAGCGTTCCGGGGCCCGAGTGCGCTCCTATGGTGGGGCCAACAGGATTGATCAGAAATTCCTGGATGCCAAACCGCTCCCGGATCATATCCGCCATTAACTTTGCATCCTCCTCGCAGTCCCCGTGACTAATAAAAACAATGTCATTTTTATCCCGAAAGCTGCCAATCTGCTTCTCCATGTTGTCTACCAACGCTGCGATAGACTTCTTTCTTCCCCTCACCTTGGAAACAGGAATCAGATGGCCCTCATCGTCCACGTGGAGTACTGGCTTTAAATTAATCATAGTGCCTAACACAGCCGCTGCCTTAGAGACACGTCCCCCTCGATAGAGATGAAAGAGGTCATCCACTGTAAAATTGTGTACAAGATTCAGCTTATGGTCTTCCAGCCATTTTACCAGCTCCTCGTACTCCATACCCTCCTCCATGCGCTTCACCGCCTGATGTACAAAAAGTCCTTCCCCCAGAGACGCACAGAGAGAATCAATCACTGTAATCTGGCAGGAGGGATCTTCCTCCATCAACTCTTCCGCTGCAATTCGGACACTGTTGTAGCTCCCGCTTAACCCGCTTGAGAATGCAATGTGTATAATCCTTTTACACTTCTTGAGAAATTCTCTCAATTCCTCCTTGGCCTCCTCGGGATTCACCTGGGATGTGGTGGGCATGGAACCAGCTCGCATCTTTGCGTAGAACTCCTTGTAAGGAAGCTCATTCTTCTTTGTATAGCTTTTCCCATCTATCATATAAGTAAGGGACATCATCCCAAGGCCATGCTTTTCAACATATTCATTTGGTAAATCGGTCATATTGTCAGTTGTGATTACATAATCAACCATCCTCACACCTCCATCAAATTTTTAATTAATCATAGCACTTTTATAGGAAATTTGCAATGAAATAAAGATTCGTCTCAGGTTAGAGAATAACTGAATGAATTTACTATAAGAAATATCTGCCAAATTTTCTATACAGTAAAAAACAGGTCCAGGCATATATCCCGTCCCGCTGCAATACAATATAAAAAAGCCAATGGTTAGGAGGACTGCAGATGGGTTCAAAGACAAAAATAATGGTATTACGTATGAGGGAGTTGATTTACACCGGGATTTTTATTGCGCTGGGGATTGTCCTGATTATTTTACTCATATTTATGTTTAAACCTAAAAAAACTGCCGCGCCTGATACTGCTCCATCCACAAACCAGACCAGTACATCCGACGCAAAGTACATCCCGGGAGTTTACACAACACCAATCACCTTGAATAACAGTGCGCTTGATGTGGAAGTGACCGTAGATGCGGATCATATCAACTCGATCCGCCTGGTTAATCTAAGTGAGACCGTTACTACGATGTATCCTCTCGTGCAGCCCGCGCTGGAGGAGATCGCAGATCAGATATATGAGGCCCAGTCCACAGAGAACATTACATACTCCGAGGATAGCAAGTATACTTCCCAGATTCTGCTGGATGCCGTAGAGGACGCTCTTGCGCTGGCTGCAAATAATACCACTTCCGAATAAAAGAGTTCCGCTGATGCAATACAAAACTGCGCGGCATGCTGCAGCCGCGCAGTTTTATACTTTATTATATGTTTATTATTTCACCTTCACAGTCAATTTTGCCCTCTTCCCATTTACCGTCTTTATGGTGATCACTGCAGACCCTTTCTTTTTGGCCCTAACCACCCCTTTTGCGTTCACAGATGCCACCTTTTTTCTGTTGGAAGCGTACTTCAGTTTATCGTAAACAGTAGCTGGAGATACCGTGGCTTTGATCTTGTAGGTCTTCCCCTTTTTCAGAGTTATCCTCTTCTTCTTCAGGGTAACCTGTCTGGGCTTTTCCAGGTAGGAATAGTTCACATCCGTCTCCCCCTGCACGTTGCCTGCTCCACTTACTTCAGCCGAATTGGTATACTGCCACATATGATATATCCCCGAGTAAGAGGGCTTTTTCACCCCGTAATGAGCCACCCACACCTTCACATTCTTCAGCCTGCTCCATTTAAAATCTTTGCTTAGATGGCTGGAGGAGGAATAGATCATGGGGGTATAACCCGCCTTACGGATACGGTCACAGAATGCCTTCGCCATAGCAGTGGTGTTGCTCTTGCCTCCCGCAAAGTTTCCCGGCATCTCCATATCATAAGCCACCGGATATTCCAGCTTCCTGCCGTTTAGGATCTTCAGGCAATACTCCGCCTCTGCGATCGCTCCCTCCACGGTCCTGGTACAGCAGACATGGTAGACACCCCGCTTGAGGCCAACAGCACCCGCGCCTTCATAGTTGGACTCAAACTGCGCGTCCACGTCCGAATAAAAATCTTCAGGCGCCTGTCCATCCCCTGTCTTTATCATGGCGTAGGTGTAGCCCTGATTTTTCACAGATTCCCAGTCCACGATGCCGTTGTTCACGGATACATCAATTCCTTTGACTTTGGAGGCTGCCTCCGTCTTCATATGTACACCCAGGCACAGGCAGAATGCCAGCGCCAGGACTCCAATCTTCCATTTTTCTAAGTTCAAATTTCCACTCCTTTTCTGTGTTTCCCGGAATATAAGTTACAAAGTATCAGTAACAATATACCTCCAGATTGTGACAAAAATATGTGCACCGGGATATTCTAATCTGTACCCAACTTATCTAAGTCCTCAATCCACAACCGTACGCAGGCATCGCTTGGCATCCGCAGATCACCTCTCGGAGACAGGGCCACTGAGCCAACCTTGGGCCCGTCCGGAAGACAGGATCGTTTAAACTGTTGAGTGAAAAACCGCCAATAAAACTTCTTCAGCCACTTCAGAATCGTCTCGTTCTCATAGGTCCCCGCAAAAGCGATCTTGGCGATCCGGTATATTTTTCTGGGCTCATAGCCAAACCGGAGTACATAGTACAAAAAGAAATCATGGAGCTCATAAGGGCCCACCAAATCCTCTGTCTTCTGTGAAATCTCCCCGTCCCTGGGAGGAAGCAGTTCCGGACTCACAGGAGTGTCCAACACATCCAGAAGGATATCTGCCAGTCTTGCATCCCCACAGCTCTGCGCATAGTAACGGACAAGGTGGCGCACCAGGGTCTTGGGTACGGAGGCGTTTACCCCATACATAGACATGTGGTCTCCATTATAGGTGGCCCACCCAAGGGCCAGCTCAGACATGTCGCCGGTACCGATCACCATCCCCTGGGTCTGATTGGCGATGTCCATCAGGATCTGTGTCCGCTCCCTGGCCTGACTGTTCTCGTAGGTCACATCGTGGTTCCCCTCATCGTGGCCGATATCTCTGAAATGAATCCTGACTGCCTCCCTGATATCCACCTCCCGCAGGGTGGCTCCCAGTGTTTTTGTGAGTTCACAGGCATTTGTGAATGTCCGGTCTGTGGTGCCGAAGCAGGGCATGGTCACAGCAGTAATCTGCTCTCTTGGGATCTGCAGCATATCAAAGGCTTTGGCTGTCACCAGAAGCGCGAGGGTAGAATCCAATCCTCCGGAGATGCCTACCACCGCACTTGCGCATCCTGTGTGCTCAAGTCTTTTTTTCAACCCCATGGCCTGTATGGATAAGATCTCCTCACAGCGTCTGTCCCGGTCTTCTTTGATTCCGGGCACAAAGGGCGCTGGATCAAAGCTGCGTTCCAGTCTCGTGGTCACGCTCTGCAGATGAAAGGCGACCCTCTCGTAATCCTGTTTATCGCAGATATCAAAGGTGGTCATCCTTCTTCTCTCTGATGTCAGACGTTTGATATCCAAGTCCCCGTATGCTGTCTCGTTGCAAAATCGCTTTGTCTGGGACAGCAACACTCCATTTTCCGCGATCAGACTGTGGCCGCCAAACACCAGATCCGTAGTGGACTCGCCCTCCCCGGCACTTGCATAGAGGTAGGCGCAGAGGAGTCTGGCCGACTGTCCAGTTACCAGGGCTTCCCGGTAGATGTTCTTTCCGGTGGTCTCATCACTGGCAGACAGATTTACGATCACAGTGGCTCCCGCCATGGCGTGACGTGTGCTGGGCGGGTCCGGAGCCCAGACATCCTCACAGATCTCCGCCGCCACCTGAAGTCCCGGAACCTCCCTGCAGGAAAACAGCAGGTTCATGCCAAAAGGCACAGGTGTACCCTCATAGTCCACCCACTCCACCTTTGCCTCACCCGGGTGAAAGTGACGGGCTTCATAGAATTCGCCGTAGTTGGGGAGGTGGCGTTTTGGTACGATACCCAGCAGTTTCCCGTCAGACAGCACTGCCGCCACATTGTAGAGCTTGCCGTCTTTCTCCCAGGGAAGTCCCACAAACACCAGGGCATCCTTGCCCCTGCTTCGGAAAATCACCTGATGCAGCGCATGCTTTGCCTGGTCAAGCAACAGGTCCTGCCAAAACAAGTCCTCACAGGTGTAACCAGTGATACACAGTTCGGGAAACACAATAATCTTTGCGCCCAGGGCTTGGGCCTCCTCCATCCTCCCGGAAATTTCTCCGGCATTGTACTTACAATCCGCTACTTTTATTCTCGGTGTCACCACAGCCGTCTTGATAAATCCGTCTAACATGTCTTCCTCCGTTTACCTGCTTTTTTGATAGAGATCTTTTAGCTCCTCCACCGTAAACCCATAGTTTGTATTGCAGAAATGGCAGTTCACTTCAATGGTTTTTCCGTCTTCTATCATCTCTTTTAAGTCTTTCTTACCCACGCTGACCAAAGCCTTTGCCACCCGCCCTTTGTCGCAGTTGCAGTAAAACTCTGTGGGAATCCGGTCCGTAATCTCCAGACCAAACTCCCCTAAGAGTTCCTCCAGGATCTGTTCCGGTGTCATTCCGGCGTCCAGCATGGATGTCACGCTGGTCACTGTGGATAGCTTTTCCTCCAGCGCGCTTATAATCTTCTCATCCGTAAATGGCATCAGCTGTATGATAAATCCTCCTGCCTGCTTCACTGTGTTGTCATGCTCCATCAAAACCCCCAGGCCCACTGAGGAGGGCACCTGCTCTGAGGTGGCAAAATAGTAGGTCAGATCCTCCGCGATTTCGCTTGTCTGAAGTACAGTCTGCCCCACATATGGCTCTTTTAAACCCATGTCCTTGATGACATTTAAAATTCCCACACCCACTGCCCCTGCCACATCCAGCTTTCCCTTGCTGTTCGGCGGCAGCATGACTGCGGGATTGTTTACATATCCCTTTACCCTGGCCCGGCTGTCCGCTGTGACGGTCATTCCACCAAGAGGTCCCCCTGCTTTGATCTGAAGCGTCAGCAAGTCCTGCTTCCCCTTCATCATGGTTCCCATCATGGCTCCTGCACTAAGCAGGCGGCCCAGAGCGGCTGTTGCCACCGGACTGGTGTTGTGGGCAGCTCTGGCCTGTTCCACCAGATTCCTTGTGGTTGCGGCAAACGCTCTGATCTGACTGTCCGCTGCAGTTGCTCTCACAATATAATCTGACATATTCTATTCCTTTCCATGCTCTCTTGCAATCACATAAATTCTCTCACTGTCTACTCTGGCCGGCTCTCTGGTAAATGCATCATAGACGGCTTCCAATTCCATCCCCGCCTTCCGGATGAGCCCTTTAATGATATCTAAACTGTATGCCCGCTGATAGTGGGTCTCCTGATATCTTCGATAGAGGTCCCCTTCCTCCCTGACAAAGATAGTCAGGTCGTACTCATTGGCCCCTTCCTCCTCATACCAGGTATTCTCCCAGATAAAGCTGCATTCCCTGCGGTTCTCCGCAATGGTCGTATCCCCCAAAAGTTCCCGGTACTTATAGGCAGTGTTCAGATCAAAGACAAAGATTCCCCCTGGGTCCAGATAGTTATTCACCAGCTTCAGCACACAGAGAAACTCCTCCTCAGACATCAGGTAATTCATGGAGTCGCAGACGCTCACAACTGCCCTCACCGTACCGTAGAGTTCAAAGTCCCTCATATCCTGATGCAGATACAGGATGTCATGACCCGATGCCAACTTTTTCTCCTGCGCTATCTCCAGCATTTCCTCGGAAAAATCCACCCCGATCATATCATATCCCATCTCTGCCAGCTGCTCCGTCATACTCCCTGTACCGCACCCGAGGTCCAGAACCAGACCGTCTTCTATTCCATACCCTGTCAGCAGTTCCCCCAGGTAGGCGCTCCACTCTCTGTAGGGCACATTGTCCATGAAGGTGTCGTACACATAGGCAAATCCTGTGTATGCTTCCATTTCGCAGCCTCCGTTCCTTCGTTTTTATCTATCACTTTTTCATGTAGCGCCGCAAAAAGGCCAGCAGTTCATCCATCTCCTGATCCGTTCCAATGGTCACCCTCAGATAATTGTCGATCCTGGGCTTATTAAAATAGCGCACGTAAATCTTTTTTATCTTCAGCGCCTCAAAAAGCTCCCTGGCCGCAAACTCCGGGTGTGTGATAAAGAGAAAATTGGCCTGGGAATCCGCAAAGGTAAAGCCCATTCCCCGCAGCTCTCTCTTCACCCGCTCCCTGGTGGCCGTAATCTTTCCCACCGTCTCCTTAAAGTATGCCTCATCCTCCAAAGCCACCGCCGCTGCCACAAGGGTTGGGGCATTCATGGTGTAGGAATTGAAGGAATATTTTACATCATTCAGATACTTGATCAGTGTCCTGCTGCCAAAGGCGCATCCCACCCGCATTCCCGCCATGGAGCGGGATTTGGAAAAGGTCTGGACCACCAGCAGGTTCTCATATTGATCCAGCAGTTCCAGGGCAGACCTGCCTCCGAAATCAATGTAGGCTTCATCCACAATCACCACTACATCCTGGTTGTTACGAATAATATCCTCCACGTCTTCCAAATCCTGACACACCCCTGTGGGAGCGTTGGGATTTGGGAAAATCACGCCCCCATTATCCCTGTAGTAGTCCTCCTTTACAATCTCAAATTCCTCATTCAGCGGTTGGCACACATAGGGAATGCGGAACACATCGGCCCACACATCGTAAAAAGAATATGTAATGTCCGGAAACAGCACCGGCTTTCTGGAGTTGAAAAAAGTGAGAAAACACATGGCCAGCACATCGTCCGAACCCACGCCTACAAAAATCTGCTCCTTTGCCACATGATAAGTCTTTGCCAATTTGGACACCAGCGCATCCGCGGCCGGATCGGGGTATCTGCGGAGGCTGTCCGCATCCATATTCTTTAAGGCCTCCATCACGCCGGGGGCCGGCGGATAGGGGTTTTCATTAGTATTTAATTTGATCATTCCGATCTGGTTGGGCTGCTCTCCGGGCACATAGGGTACCACGGTTCTCACATTTTTTTCCCAGGCTCTCATCATTTCCTCCTCTTGTTCTTCACCTTAATCCACGCAAATATCACAGATATTGCTTCATCAATTCCTCAAACTTCGGAAGCGCCCGGCAGATGGTCTCATAGGCCACGCAATATGCCAGACGTACATATCCAGGGCATCCAAAGGAGCTGCCAGGCACCATGAGAATATGGTACTTCTTTGCCTTAGCACAGAACTGGGTTTCATCCTCCTCCGGAGATTTCACAAAAAGGTAGAAGGCTCCCTGAGGCTTAACACACTTAAGCCCCACTCTTCTTAGCCCCTGGTAGAGCGCTTCCCGGTTCCTGTCATAGTACTCCACATCCACCTTCGCATCCAGGCATCTGGCCACCACTTTTTGGAATAGGGAAGGGGCATTGACATAGCCCAGAATCCGCGTAGCCACATTGGCTGCCTCCCTGATCTGTTCTGAATCGTCCAGCTCATCCGGGAGCACCAGATAACCTATTCGCTCCCCTGGCAGAGAAAGAGATTTGCTGAAGGAGTAGCCGACAACGGTGTTCTCATAGTATTTCGTCAGGTAGGGTACCTCTATCTCATCGTACGCCAGCTCACGGTAGGGCTCGTCTGCTACCAGATAAATGCTGGTCTGAAACTCTTCCTGCTTCTCTCTCAGGATACCGGCCATTCTTTTGATTGTCTCCTCAGAATAGACCACTCCTGTGGGGTTGTTCGGCGTATTGACAATCACTGCCTTTGTCCTGGCGTTAACCATCTTTTCAAAGGCATCCAGGTTGGGCTGGAAAGTTTCAGTATCCGGCTCCACAGCCTTCAAAATCCCGTCGTAGTTTGTCACATAAGCCCGGTATTCCCCAAAATAGGGCGCAAAGGTGAGTACCTCATCCCCGGGATTCAGCAACGTCTTCATGACTACATTCAGTCCACCGGCCGCTCCCACCGTCATCACAATATTATCCATCCCAAACCGGGTACCAAAGCGGGCGTTCAGAGATTCCGCCACCGCCCTTCTCACATCCTCATACCCGGAATTGCTGGTGGTGTATCCATGTACCTGCAGAGAGTCCTCCTGGCTTAAGATGTCCAGCACCGCCTCTTTTACCTCGGCAGGCGCCGGTACATTGGGATTTCCAATGCTGAAATCAAACACATTTTCCGCACCGTAGAGGTCGCCTAAGCGTTTCCCTTCCTCAAACATAGCTCTTATGGCCGAGCTGTTTTTGACATACCCTGTCATTTTTTCCGATATCATCCCACATTCCCCTTTCTGTCCCTATCCCGTTTTCGTAACGGTTCAGTACCTCATTCTGCGTCTATTCTGGTCACGAATCCTTTCTCCACCATAAATACAGGATGATAGGAAAGCTTTGCCTGGCGCAGTCCCTCCGCCCCGGTATCCTCTTCGCGGTTGATGTATGTGTAGCCCTCCGTCTCATGTAGGACAAACTGCTGATTGATCATGGGATAAGCCCCCGGCACATCCGCATAAGCCTTCTCGATATGCACCACCATGGTGTCATCGCACACTGGCTCCCCGATGGAAAAGGCCACCACCTCTCCCGCGGCCCGCAGCAGTCCGCCCCTCATCTCCAGCTCCCGAAACAGGCGCAGGAAATTTAAGGTTACACACATCTCCGCATTTTTTTCCGGATCATCCTCACACCCGTTGATCCTTCTCCAGTTCAGAGCCATCTGAAAGCATTCCTCCGCATTCTGTTCCGTAATGCTCTCATACGTCCAGTCAGGATAGGTTTTCTTAAATTTATTGATGTGATTCTTCTTGCCATGGTATTTCTTGCCGGACAGGTTCGCCAGCTTCTCCCTCTCATACACGTAGTCCGCGCTGTCCCTGTTGTATGCGATTTGAAACTCTTCCGGATAAAGCTGGTTTAGACAGGCATACTGCCCCTCTGTTACCAGGTGCATCTGAAAAGGCTTTCCCAGTTCCCTACAGTATTCCATCAGGGCTTTTAAAGCCGGCTTTATCTTTTGGGATTCCCCGATGGGAAAGGTAAAGCTGGGCTTCTCCCCCTTTGCCATATACACCAGTGTATCCTCCACAATGGCATACTCCACGCCGTAATGCCTGGACCATAGGTAAGTATTGGCAAAAGTAAACTCACAGCTTCTCGTCTTCTGCCTGCGCAGATACTCATTTATCAGGTCTCTATCTTCTAATTCTGGTCTTTTAAATGTAATCATATGTTCCTCTCTTTTTGTATTTCTCCGTAACGGTTCTGTAACTTCACATCCAAATTTTTGTTACTATTCACGGCCGGGGCCGCCCATAGCAATAAATTTTCCTGTCTCACTGGCGGTACAGTGCGGCGTAAGCGCCGTTTCTCTCCAGCAGTTCCTTGTGTGTGCCCTCCTCTTCAATCCCCTTTTCTGTCAGCACCAGTATCCTTTGGGCGTTTCGGATGGTTGTCAGCCTGTGGGCAATCACAAAGGTGGTTCGGTTCTTTGCCAGCTCCTCTAAGGAATTTTGGACAATTTTTTCACTCTCATTGTCCAGGGCCGAGGTGGCTTCATCAAAAATTAGTATTGGCGGATTTTTCAAAAATACACGCGCAATGGAAAGACGCTGTTTCTGTCCTCCTGAGAGCTTGACGCCCCTCTGTCCGATATCTGTATAGTATCCGTCCGGCAGCACTGCGATGAAGTCGTGGGCATTGGCCCGCTTGGCTGCTTCCACCACTTCCTCATCCGTGGCATCCGGCCTGCCGTATCGAATGTTCTCCATAATATTTTCAGCAAAAAGATACACGTCCTGCTGTACAATCCCGATGTGGTCACGCAGGCTCTTTAACTGTATGCTGCGGACATCCCTGCCGTCCAGCAGAATCTGTCCCTTCGCCACATCGTAAAATCTGGGAATCAGGCTGCACATGGTGGTCTTTCCTCCTCCGGAGCTTCCCACCACAGCCAGATAATCTCCTGCACTCACCTTGAGATTGATATGGCTTAAAACCGTCTCATTTCCATCTTTATATTGAAAGGACACATCCCGAAACTCTATGTCCCCCTTTACCTCTTCAAGCTCCACAGCCCCAGGGGCATCTGCGATGTCCGGTTCCACATCCAGGATCTCCAGAAACCGCTCATACCCGGCATATCCATTTTGAAACTGCTCAGTAAAGTTGATCAGCTTTTTGACAGGCTCCGTGAAATTATTGATGTATAAAAAGAAAGTGATGAGATCCGCCACTGCCATGGTCTTATTGGTAATCATCACAGCTCCCACCGCCAGTACCGCTATGGTAACCATGGTGGTGAGGGCTCCAAGGCCTGAGTTGTACCCGCCCATATACCAGTAGCTCTTCTTCTTGCTCTCCACAAACCGGCTGTTTCCCCTGCGGAACTTATTCATCTCCACATCCTCATTGGCAAAGGATTTCACCACCCGGATGCCGGAGAGGCTGTCCTCTATCTGGCTGTTGATATCCGCGATCTTCGCCCTGTTCTCCTTAAATGCTTTTTTCATCCGCGTGTTAAAGTAGAAGGCATAGACAGCCATCACGGGCACAAAGGCAAAGGCCACAAGGGTCAGCTTTTGGTTGATGGAAAACAGAATGATAAAAGATCCGATAAACTTGATCAGAGAGATCACCAGGTCCTCCGGGCCGTGGTGAAGCAGCTCACTGATGTCAAACAGGTCCGTAGTCACGCGCGACAAAAGCTGACCTACCTTCTGGTTGTTGAAGAAGGTAAAGGACAGCTTCTGATAATGGGAAAAAATCTCGTTGCGCATATCATGTTCTATGCTAGCCCCCATGATATGTCCCTGGTAAGCAATATAGAAGTTGCATATAAACTCCAGGACAACCAGCCCCAGCATCAGAGCTCCCAGCTTTAGGATTTGATGCAGCGGCTCATTTCCCGGCAGATACACCACCTCGTTTGTAATATAGCGCACAATCAGGGGGATGACCAGCGTTACGCCGGCCCCCATGATTGCGAAAAACATGTCAGACCAAAGCAATCCCTTATAGGGTTTGTAGTAGCCAAATAATTTTCTCCATTTGTGTTCCATAATATTTAACCTATGTAACTGTTCAGTGCATTCACAGTTACTTACAGAAATCCATTTAAAATCGCCTTCGATGATGGGATTTTTGCACTCCTGAATCATTTTCTTACAGTCTGCGCAGTAGATGCGCAGACCTGTTAAATAGTTACTAATCTACAATTAAGCCCTGTGCCTGCATCACGTCCACCACCTGGTTTACGTACTTCTCACAGAGCGCATCCTCAGAGGCCTCCACCATCACGCGGATCACAGGCTCTGTACCGCTCTCACGAACCAGAATACGTCCGTCGTCGCCCAGTGTCTCTGCAACGTCTTCCACAGCCTTTACCACTTCCGGATTCTCCCTGGCCACTTTTTTGTCCGCCACCCTCACATTTTTCAGAAGCTGGGGATAAATCCGCACTTCACCTGCAAGGGTTGCCAGACTTTGTTTTTTCTCCAGAAGAACCTCCATCACCATCAGGGAGGTCAGGATACCGTCTCCCGTGGTGGCGTGCTTGCTGAAAATAATGTGTCCGGACTGTTCTCCCCCCAGGCAGTGCCCGTTGGTTACCATATTTTCATACACATACTTGTCACCCACTGCGGTCTTCTCATAGCGGATTCCCGCCCGGTCACAGGCTTTATACAGTCCCAGGTTGGACATAATGGTGGTTACAATGGTATCGTTGTTCAGCCTGCCTTCCTCCTTCAGATATTTGCCGCAGATATAGAGGATCAAGTCACCGTCTACCACATTACCGTTCTCATCCACAGCGATGCAGCGGTCCGCATCACCGTCGTAGGCAAAGCCGATGTTCAATCCGTTCTTTTTCACAAACTCCTGCAGCACTTCGATATGGGTGGAACCGCAGTTGGTGTTGATATTTGTCCCATTGGGTTCATTGTTGATCACATAGGTCTTGGCTCCCAGGGCGTCAAACACGCTCTTGGCAATTGAAGAGGCGCTGCCGTTGGAGCAGTCCAGTCCGACCTTCATATTCTTAAAGGAGCGGGTAGCCAGGGAAATCAGATAGCCGATATAGCGGTTCCGCCCAGCCACAAAATCCACTGTGCGTCCGATATTCTCCTTGACAGCCAGAGGAAGCTCCTCTATCTCTCCATCCAGATACTCTTCAATCTTATCCTCCACCTCAGCTTCCAGCTTGTGGCCCATGCCGTTGATGACTTTGATGCCATTGTCATAGAAGGGATTGTGGCTGGCTGAAATCATGATCCCGCAGTCAAATCCTTCTGTGCGCACTACATAGGAGACGCTGGGGGTAGTGGTCACATGAAGCAGATAGGCATCCGCTCCGGATGCGGTGAGTCCCGCTACCAGAGAATACTCAAACATATAGCTGCTTCTTCTGGTGTCTTTTCCTATGACAATCTTGGCCTTGTGGTCACGCCCGTAGTACCAGCCCAGAAATCTGCCCACTTTAAAGGCATGCTCTACCGTCAGATTCACATTTGCCTCTCCGCGGAAACCGTCTGTTCCAAAATACTTACCCATAATTAATGTCCTCCATGAATGGTCTTTTCTCACTTTCGCTTCTAGGTTGCATTCAATACCCGGTATTTGGGCATTTTCTATACTAGTATACTCCGCAAAATCTCAAAAAACAACTGCGGAATCGATTCTGCCTATTCCTGGTCATTCATATTCGCCAGCTTTGCCGCCTGGTCTGCCGCGATCAGACTGTCGATGATCTCTTCCAGGTCCCCGTTCATCACCGCATCCAGTCTGTGCAGTGTCAGCTTGATCCTGTGGTCCGTCACTCGTCCCTGCGGAAAATTGTAGGTGCGGATTTTCTCCGACCGGTCCCCTGTCCCCACCTGGCTTCTCCTGGCCTCGGACTCCGCATCGTGCTGCTTCTGCAGTTCCATCTCATACAGCCTGGAGCGCAGGACTTTTAACGCCTTATCTTTGTTCTTTAGCTGAGATTTCTCATCCTGGCAGGAAATCACAATTCCCGTGGGGATGTGGGTCAGACGGACTGCGGAGTCCGTGGTATTTACACACTGTCCGCCGTTTCCCGAAGCCCGGAATACATCAAACTTACAATCATTTAAGTCCAGATGGAAGTCAATTTCCTCCGCCTCAGGCATGATCGCCACAGTGATGGTGGAGGTATGGATTCTTCCTCCTGACTCTGTCTCCGGCACACGCTGAACCCGGTGCACGCCGCTCTCATATTTCAGCCTGGAGTAAGCGCCCTGACCGTTCAGCATAAAGGTGACTTCCTTAAACCCTCCTATTCCGTTTTCGTTCAGGCTCATCATCTCCGTTTTCCACCTGCGTCCCTCCGCGTATTTTACATACATGCGGTAGATCTCCGCAGCAAACAGGGCGGCTTCGTCCCCGCCGGCACCCGCGCGGATTTCCACGATAACGTTTTTGTCGTCATTGGGGTCCTTGGGCAACAGCAGAATCTTCAGCTCATGTTCCAATTCCTCGATCCTTGCCTTTGCCTCATTGAGCTCTTCCTTGAGCATCTCCCGCATCTCCTCGTCAGACTCCTCTTCCAGCATGGACAGGCTGTCTTCCACAGTCCCCTTACATGCTTTGTATTCTTTGTAGGCATCCACAATGGGCTGCAGATCGCTCTGCTCCTTCATCAATTTTTGAAAGCGGGACTGATCATTTGTCACAGTGGGTTCATTTAGCTCGCTCAAGATCTCCTCAAAGCGGATCAGCAAATCCTCTAATTTATCAAACATCTCTTTTCCTCCTAACTTTTTCGACCTTTCACTACTCTGTCCAACCCAGAAAGGTCTTTTATAATCTGAACGCCGGACAGTCCGGCACTTGTCATCATCTGAGCCACCTCAGGCCCTTGGTCATATCCGATTTCCACCATAAGCCATCCCCCCTGCTTCAAAAAGGAAACGCTCTCCTGTGTGATCTTCCGGTAAAAATAAAGCCCGTCCTCCCGGCCATCCAGCGCACCTCTGGGATCAAAGCAGCGGACCTCCTCCATCAAACGGTCGATCTCCCCTGTGGGAATATACGGCGGATTGGAGACAATCAGGTCAAAGCTTCCATCAATACAGGAGAACAGGTCTCCCTGGCGAAAATCCACGCAGACGCCCTGGCGTCTGGCATTCTCCCCGGCCACCTCCAGGGCAGTCGCAGACACATCTGAGGCAGTACCCAGAAGGCCCGGGGCATGTTTCATCAGGCTGATCACTATGCAGCCTGACCCGGTGCACAAGTCCAAAACCTGCATTCCCGCCTGACAGACCTTCAATGCCTCCTCACAGAGCAGCTCCGTATCCTGTCTGGGCACCAGCACTTTATCATTGACCAGAAAGGGGATTCCCATAAACTCCTGCTCCCCTGTGATGTGCTGCAGAGGAACACGCGTCCCCCTCTCCCTCAGCAGTGATTCATATCTGGCATACTGGGCAGGAGGTATATCCTCCTCACAGTGAAGAAGGTACCAGGTACGGTCTATCCGGTTGCCATAGCTGTCTTTTAAGGCATACTCCATCAGATACCATGCATCCACTGGCGCATCTGGAACCTGCCTCTCCCTTAAGTAGGCTTCCCCATTTGCCAAAGCCTCCCTCAGTTTCATGCTGCGCCCTCCGGTTCCTCATACTTTTTACCGTAGTTCTCCGCCAGGTAGGCCTTCCAGTCAAACACCGCTTCCACGGAAGCGATGGCAACCTCAGCCATGGATTCATCCGGCTCCCTGGTGGTGAGATTCTGCATCCACATACCCGGGCGGCTCAAAATATCCACAATCTTACTCTCGCTCCTGCCTGCCAGCCTGATAAACTCATAGGATACACCCGCGATCACCGGAACCAGAAGAAGGCGGATGACTACCCGGAGCACCGGAGAGTCCACCCGTATAAACAGGAACAGGACAACACTTATAATCATGACAATCAGAAGGAAACTGGTTCCGCATCTTTTGTGCTGTTTTGAACTCTTCATCACATTTTCCACTGTCAGATCCAGTCCATGTTCTATACAGTTGATACATTTGTGTTCCGCACCGTGATACATAAACACCCTCTGTATATCCTTCATCCTGGAGATCAGCAGGATATAACCTATAAACAGGGTCAGACGCACCACGCCCTCAGCCACGGCAATCACCATGTCCGAGTCTGTGAACCGGTGAAACAGCAGGGAAATAAAATAAGGCAAAATCATAAAAAGCCCCACTGCCAAAACCACAGAGAAGGCCACCGTTATTCCCATGAGCATAGAGTCTCTTTTTTCCTGCTTAGCCTTATCCACCGGCTTTTTTTCTCTTTTCTTTGATTCCTGTTCCGTCTCTTCCTCTTCCATAAAGAAACTGGCCGAGTAAGTCAGGGTCTTCATTCCCAAAACAAGAGAGTCTATAAAATTAAATACGCCGCGTATAACGGGCAGCGAGAGTACTTTCCTATTCTTAATAAAACTGCTGTAATCCTCTGTTTTTACCACAATTTCCTGATTTTCCTTGCGGACGGCCACGGCGTACTTGTCACCGTTTTTCATCATGACTCCCTCCATGACTGCCTGTCCTCCGATGTTGGATGACTTCATATTTTGTATCCCTTCTTTTCTGTATTCGGGTTAATCGGTATTCGCTGTCCGGGACTTTTATAGTAAAATGGGTTGAGATTTTCCAACCTCAACCCTATCTTTACACATCCTATTTGTTTGCATTAATACCATATTTTCTGTTGAACTTGTCAATACGTCCGCGTGCTGCCGCTGCTTTCTGCTGTCCTGTATAGAATGAGTGACATTTGGAGCAGATTTCTACGTGGATATCTTTCTTTGTAGAACCTGTTGTAAATGTGTTTCCGCAGTTGCAGGTTACAGTTGCCTGATGGTACTCTGGATGGATTCCTTCTTTCATGATTTTCACCTCGTTTTTCTTTTATGTGAACTGCTTACCGACACTTGCCCCGAAAGAACCATTTCCTCCGGCATGACGGCCCATTCCCGGCCAATGCTGCTCCTGTGTTTCCACAGCAAGATATCCCGGGCTACCCCTGTAAGTCCCTACAGTTTCTAAAATAGCTATTGAATTATAGCATAGCTTCCCTGAAAATGCAACTATTTTTAACAAGAATCTGCAAATGTATAATGGCTATAAGTAAGCATTCAGACGGGTCAGGCCTGTTACTTGTGTTGACGCCCGGGTGACTGTGTTCTGGAATCTAGAGCTCCCCCTCAATCTTGTGTGCAAATCGCCTGAGTACACCATCTCCCGCCTATGGGAAACAGCTTCCTGCTGAACTGTTACCCTCACTTTCTACAATCCACCTTACCATATTGCCTTTTTAATATTTTTTTGCTAAAATACAGTAAAAAAGAAAAGCCAAATGCTATTAGAAAGTGTAAAACATCATGCGTATGTGGAAGGAAAAAAAAGGATTTTTCCTTATTTTAATTGTAATTTTTATTTTGGCAGCCGCCTGCTCCATGGCTGTGTGGCAGTACCTGAACTCCGGCGCCGGAACAGTGGCTAAAATATTTCAAAACGGGGAGCTCATCCGTGAAGTGGATCTCACTCATGTTGACTCCCCCTATTCTTTTACCGTCCAGGCAGCTGACGGAGGCTTTAATACGATTCAGGTGGAACAGGGAAAGATAGGAATCATCGATGCGGACTGCCCTGATAAGATATGTCAAAACATGGGCATGGTTTCCAGTACCGCCTATCCCATCAGCTGTCTGCCTCACAGACTGATGATCCGCATTGAAAAGGACAAAAGGGAATCTAAAGGACCAGACGCTTTTACCGGCTGATCTTCACCTCCGGCTTGGGGCAGACATAAACAGACATGCCGCTGACCGGGATGCCACCGCATAGGAACAGGAGGAGTACAAAATCATTATGAATATCAAGCGTATGACTCTGCTGGCCATGTATACCACCATTGCCCTGACTATCTTTGTGGTGGAATCCGCAATCCCTCCTTTGGCCCCCATTCCGGGTATAAAGCTGGGCTTGGCCAATGTAATTACCCTGTGGCTGCTGATCTATGCAACCTGGAGGGACGC
Organism: Ruminococcus sp. 8Y-12; assembly: GCF_058119865.1. Taxonomy (NCBI): domain Bacteria; kingdom Bacillati; phylum Bacillota; class Clostridia; order Eubacteriales; family Oscillospiraceae; genus Ruminococcus; species Ruminococcus sp. 8Y-12. The sequence goes on from NZ_CM176623.1 coordinate 4,720,570, forward strand.
CCTGACTGCCCTGCTGATGCGGATTTTCATCGCAAGTATGGTAACCGGACAACTGGTCTCCTTTTTCTACAGCCTCTGCGGAGGCCTGCTCTGCTTTCTGGCCATGGCCCTTTTATACAGGCTGCTGGGACGCAGGTACATTGTGTTTGTGAGCATTATCGGCGCATTATTTCACAACGTGGGGCAGATTGGAATTGCCATGGTGCTTTTGGATTCTCTCAGCGCAGCCGCATATCTGCCTGTTCTTCTGATCAGTGGTGTGATTACCGGTACCTTCACAGGTCTGTGCGCTTATTTTGCTTCCAGGCGCCTGCCCCGCCATGTGGTGTGGCCCCTGCCCTGAAGGTTTGATGTTCACTGTAGTACTAAGGGATTCTCCTCCCCTCCTCAGCGGGACGGATGGTGCGGTCCACCAGAAGTTCCGGGAGATCAATGTTACCAAAGTCCATGAGGTTATTCAGAGGAAAACTCTTGGACGCTGTCTGTAAAATGCCCCCCAGGCCCTCCTCAATCAACTCTTTTCCGGGTGTTTCATCAAAAAGCACCTGTATCTCATCCAGGCTTTTGAAAATAATTTTAAGCCTGCGCCTCACCGCTTCCTCCAGAAATGCGATATCCAGCTTCAGTACCAACTGTCCATCCTCATTTTGGGCAAACGCCCCTTTTGTACTGATCAGATAGGGTTCCCTGTGAATACAGATCTGGCCTGACGCTGCTTTGTCAAAGCCAATCTCTATCTCCAAAAGGTCCTCTCCCTCCTGGAGAATCAAGAAATGCTTACCCCTCTCAGAGATAAATCCAAGCTTCTCTATGCCGTCCGTAAAATTATTGTGAAACACCTGCATGACCAGGGGGAAAATTCCTGCCCGCCTGCTTTTCAACAGATAGCTTTTCCCGCTGATCTGATCAAAGGTGCGTTCGGGTGTTCTCTGATCTTGTTTTGCAATCCGCCTCCCAGGTCTTCTCCACCCGCCTTTGCGGATAGCTGCGGGAAGTTCCCTGCTCAGTCTAAGCTTCCTGGCTGTCTCTTCCAGATACTGTTCAGCCACAGGGTCCGCCGGAAGTACATCCGCAGGTGTATAATCTCCCTCAAAGTATTTTCTCACAACACTCATCAGTACACAGTTCTGGAACAGTTCATTGCTGCCCGCGTTGGCTACAATTACCATATTCATATCCGGGTAGACCACCACATTCTGTCCCAGCATTCCGTTGAAATTAAAGCTGCCCTCTCTTCCGCCTGCCCAGATCTGGTAGCCGTACCCAAAGTATCCCATCTCCACCGGTGTCTCCACCTGTTTTTTCACAGATTCCTTTACCCAATCCTCGGGGATAATCTGCTGTTCCTTCCACTTCCCTCCCTGAAGATAGAGCTGACCCAGCTTTGCCGCGTCCTCCTGGCAGAGAAAAAGGCCCCATCCGCCTTTTGTGATCCCTTTTGGACAGCACTCCCAGAATATTCTGGTGATTCCCAAGGGTTCAAACAGTCTGGGCTTTAAATAGTCCGTCATGGTTTCCCCCGTGAGCTCCGTAACAATGGCGGAGAGCATATAGGAATTCATGCTGTTGTACTCAAACTTCTCCCCGGGTGTACCGTTTACGCCCGAGTCCAGATAGCCCTTCACCCAGTCGTCCCCGGATACAATTCCAGATTCATTGAAGGTCACTCTGCTGGTCATGGTCAAAAGATGACGGACAGTAATGTTCTTCTGACGCATATTTCCCAGAAAACTGCGTTTTGTAAAGATCTTCACAATCCGGTCATCTAAGGATAGCTTTCCCTCTGAGATCAGCAGGCCTATGGCCATTCCGGTTATACTTTTACACATGGAATGCCCAATATGCCAGACTCCTGCCTTGTAAGGCGCAAAGGCGTATTCCCCGATCACATAGCCATTTCTCAGGACCATGACCCCGTGAATGTCTGTCTCCTCCTTATTCACCAGATCCCGGATAAAGGATGCCAGGTGTCTGGAGGAAACCCCCTGCTCCTCTGGCGTGCTGCGCGCAAGAGGCTGCTGCTCCTTCTCCTCTATAGGGAAGGCAGGTTTTTGTGGTGTATAGGTAACCTTGCTGATGTGACCGGTCTTTCCCTTTATCATGTCACGCAGTAATTCGTAAACCGCTAGCTGATCTTTGAGCATACATCATCATCTCCTATCAATGGTTCAGCCATTGTCATTTCAGTCTGTTTTTCAGGACACAAAACATTTTTGCAATCCTTTTACTTTTTTCCCTCCTGTGGTCATCATCACCACCTGGAAGTTCTTTGTCTTATTCCCCAGATATTTACTAATATACAGCCAATTGCCGCAGGCCTGCACTTTGTTCAGGCCCTTACCGGTATAAATTTTCGTTACCTTGCCTGTGTTTACATTTTTCTTATATACTGCACACTTTCCCGGCATTTTATGATCCAGCCTTACCGTATAGTACAATTCAGCTCCCTGGACGCTGGCTCCGCTCACCCCGCCTGCCACAAACTCGCTGCCGTAGGAACTCATACGCTTTCTGTAAATATTAGACCCGCCTGCCACATATTTACTGTAGTACAGCCATCCGTTCTCCACTCCCAGAGGATTCACATAACCAGTGACCTCTGTTCTGAAATCACTTCCATTGTTTTTCATGGAATAGATGGTTCCGGCTTCATAGTAGTAAACCCTTCCACTATAAACAGACAACTGGCTGGCACTTGACACCTTCCGCAGCACTTTTTTCCCTGATCCGTTCAGATTCATCCTGCAGATGGCAACTGTGCTGTCACTCTGCCAGCTAGGGTTGTACTTTGTCTGAATGTAGTAGATATTGCCGTCCACCACCATACAGTTACACCCCTTCGCCAGCCTCCTTGCACCGCTGCCGCTCTGATTTATCCGGTAAATATGGTCAATGTCACCGCCTGTGCCCCGAAAACTGTTTACTGTCAGATAAATCTTTTTATTGTAGACATTAATTGCACTTAAAGAAAAGCCCTTGAACTTTTTGATGAGCTTCGCTTTCCGTTGGGATGTGTCAAAACGGTACAGCTTGTTGTACACACTGTAATAAATGTACTTGCCCGAACGGCAGGGATTTCCCACATAGGAGTTCGACAGGACATTCCCAGTGGAGTTTCCAGACTTTGCCTTTGCGGTCAGACTAAAAGAACACAACACCAGCAGCGCCAGAAAGGCCAAGCCTGTCCTTTTTAAATACTTTTTCATACTCACTCCCCGCTTTCTAGATAAATTTCTGCCTTCTCACCAACTGCACAAATTCTCTGTTGCTCTTGGTACGCACAAACATATTCAGAATATTCTCCACTGCTTCATCGGACTTCATGCTGTTTAAAGCTTTGCGCATAATGTAAACTGCCTCCTGCTCTTCCCGATCCAGCAAAAGATCCTCTCTCCTGGTTCCTGATTTTTGAATATCGATTGCTGGGAAAATGCGCCTCTCTGAGAGCTTTCGGTCCAGAACAAGCTCCATATTTCCAGTTCCCTTAAACTCCTCGTAAACCACATCATCCATCTTGCTGCCTGTGTCCACCAGCGCTGTGGCCAGCACGGTCAGGCTGCCGCCTTCACGCATATTTCTGGCCGCTCCGAAGAAACGCTTGGGCATGTGAAGAGCCGCAGGGTCCAAACCTCCGGACAGTGTCCTTCCGCTGGGGGGAACGGTAAGATTGTAAGCCCTGGCCAGACGGGTGATGCTGTCCAGAAGAATGGTCACATCCTTACGGTGCTCCACCAGACGTTTCGCCCTCTCAATCACCATCTCGGAGACGCGTTTGTGGTGTTCCGGCAGCTCGTCAAAGGTGGAGTAGATGACCTCCACATTCTCGCCTACAATGGCCTCCTTGATATCCGTCACCTCCTCCGGGCGCTCATCTATCAAAAGAATGATCAGATGCATGTCCCGGTTGTTACTGAGTATGGACTTGGCTACCTCCTTTAGAAGTGTTGTCTTTCCTGCCTTTGGAGGAGATACGATCATTCCTCTCTGCCCCTTGCCGATGGGAGAGATCATATCCACCACTCGCATGGCAATCCCTCTTGTATCCCGCTCCATGCGCATCCTCTCATTTGGAAAAATAGGAGTCATGTCCTCAAAATTATACCTTTTCACTGCTTCCGAGGGGTGGAACCCATTGATGGTCTTTAGATACAGCAGAGCGCTGAACTTCTCCTGCTGGGTCTTGATCCTGGTATTTCCTGTGATGATATCACCGGTCTTCAGATTAAAGCGCCGGATCTGGGACGGGGAGACGTACACATCATTCTCACCCGGAAGATAATTGGCACAGCGTATAAAACCATATCCATCCGGCAGCACCTCCAGGATTCCCGATGCCAGCTGACCGCTGTCCAGTTCCGCCAGGTCAGCAGACGGCCTGTCGTCTGAACTGCGGCTGTCGCTGCGAGGTGTCTGAACCGAGTCGCTGCTGCGCCCGTTATGTTGATCATTCGTTCTGGTAAAGTTGTATCTGTTATTCTCTGTTCTCTGAAAATCGTTTCTGGAAGTGTCATTCCTGGTGAACTCCTGTCTGGAATTCCCATTTCTAGCAGCAATCTGCCTGGTGCCCTCCGTCCTGCTGTTCTCCTGCCTGGAAATCCCCTCTCTGCCGTTCTGTTTCCCTGCGTCCTCCGCAGCCTCTTTTGCCTCTTCCCTGACATATGATAATTCATTGGATGCTGGACCAGACGGTTCTTCTTTTCCTGAACCCCCCTGACTTTCTGCTGTCGGAATCTTGGTTTCTGCTGTCTGAGGAGCCGTTCCCTGCTCCTTGGCATCCTCAGCCAGCATTCTCTCGATTACCTCTCTTTTCTTTAACGCAGATATATGCCTTATTCCGCGGTTCTTCGCAATCTCTTTTAAGGCTACCACTGATAATGCCTCATATTGTTCTCTTGTCATATATTTATAATCCTTTCTACTGTATCTATTTTCATTTTTCGCTTCATATTTTGGAGTTTCTTGTCGAAATGACGTGATACGTATAGACGAGTATACTATAACATATTATTTTAAAAAAATCCAGAAAATTCCTTGTCAGGACAACATTCCGCCCAGCATCCCGCCCCCTACGCATAGCAGAGCCGTGGTAACCATCTGTGCTGCCTGGGTCTGGATCCCGTGACCCGCGATCATGGAAATCAAAAGAAGCAACACAAAATAGATTGCACCGATCAACAGACCCCACAGAAACTTTCTGCTGCCACCGCCCCTGCCCGCGAGCCATCCCCCGATAAAGCTGGACAAGAGATACACCACAATTACGCCTATGGAAACCTTACTCTCATTCAGTTCGAACTTGAACAAAAGCAACGCCAAAAGCAGCAGCAGCAGAGCCGTCACTATGTATGATACAACCAAAGCTTTCAATATTACAGCCGGTTTCGATTTTCCGGCAGCTATATTTTCCATACAATCCCCTCCTTTACCAAAATATATGTAAAAGCATAGGGAAATATACCGAAATTTTTTTATTTTTTCTGATAGGCAATCCGTTCACTGCCATCCTCCACAAAAATGTTTCCACAGAGGGTAAACCCGTTTTTCTCCAACAACTTCTGCATTACCAGATTATCTCTGTGTGTATCTATTTTCAGATTCCCGCACTGTTCATAGGCCCATTGAATACACTGTGAAGCCGCTCCCTTTACCGTACCATCAGAGACAATGCGGTGGACCACCCCGTAAGGCGAACAATTCAGCCACTGGCCCCCATAGATTTTGCCATAGGTGGGATCATCGCCTGTCTGATAAAAAAAGACAGACACGATCTCCCCATCCTGTTCACCCACATAGAGATTTCCCTCCTGTATATCGCGTTCTACCAGCTCTCTGGGGGGATAGCTGTCTCCCCATTGATCCGGATTTCCATGCACGCGCATGAAGTCTCTGGCCTGCTTATACTTTTCCAGAATCTTTTCCAGTTCCGCCTGTTTTGCCCCTCTTATTTTCATTATCATTCCCCTCTCCACCTGGACTGCCACCCAAAATACAACCTCAACATAAAGAAAATCTGCCACCGGCAGAACCTCCTTCTGCAAAAGCATTAGAAAAGGTCTGCTGCAAAAACAGCGCCGCTGTTTTGTAACAGACCCAACTGGGGAGCCTTATTTATTCGTATATAACTGTTCAGTGCTAAATGCGCAGATCTGTCAAATAGTTACTTTCGTTTCTTTTTTAATACAATTGTACCTGCAAGAACCAGGAGTGCAACCACAGCTGCGACTACTAGAGGCCATACCTCTGTGGTATCTCCGGTATTTACCGCCACATTAGCCGTTGATCCCGAACTTACGGAACTGCTGTAACTGTTGTTTCCCTGTCCACTGCTTCCCGTACTGCCTGAAGAACTGCCTGAAGAACTGCCTGAACTGCTGCCTGAGCTGCTTCCCCCCGACGTACTGCCGCCGGTGGAGGTACCGCTGCCTGAACTGCCTACCCCCGAGCTTACACCCACACCTGTGATTACGGTGCTTCCTGCCACACTGAAGGGACTGAAGGAACTTGTCTCAAAGCTCATAAGGTTTCCTCTGATCACTGGCTTGATTGTCTCAACAGATCCATCTGATTTATAATGAAAGATCGTAAACTCTCCATCTATCTCCACATCCGGAATGGGCATAGTCACTGTCACACTTTCCCCTTCCGGAAGCGCATAGGCCTCATCGGTGTAAAGATTCCACAGCTTCAATTCATAGGGGACCAGAACTTTGAGTCCCTGCTCCTCGTCCGCACTCACATCCACCAGAGAAACCCGAAACTGCACATACCATGGCAGATTCCCGTACACAGTGACTCCCAACTGTGTGTGATTGTACGCTGCCGCCATCTCCTGGGCTGACTGGAGCAATTTCATTGTGTCAGGCGCAATTGCCGCCTTCTCTGCCTCGCTGAGCGCCTCATAAGCCTTGGTAACCTGTACAACGGAATCTATGTCATCTCTGGAGTGTACGCTCAGTGCAATCACTGCCCTGTCCAGTGCAATGACTTCCTGGCTCATCACAGCCATTGACGGGGATTCGCTTTGTCCGTCTTGGCTGCCCGATCCTTTTCCTGACTCCGGCTCTTTCGTGACACCGCCACCGCTCTGGGAGTTCCCGTTTCCATCCTTTCCGGTCTCCGGCTGGCTGGTCTCACTCTGATTTGTCTGCGGCTGGCCATTTCCATCTTTTCCTGTTTCCGGCTGGCTGGTCTCATTCTGCCCCATCTGGCCCTGACCGGCTCCATCTTTACCGGTCTCTGGCTGGCTGGTCTCGCTCTGACCGTTTCCGTCTTTTCCGGTCTCTGGCTGGCTGGTCTCGCTCTGATTTGTCTGCGGCTGACCGGTCTCACCTTTTCCCGTCTCAGACTGGCCGGTCTCACTCTGACTTGTCTGCGGCTGGTCATTCTCACCTTTTCCCGTCTCGGACTGGCCGGTCTCGCTCTGACCTGTCTGGGACGGATTGTCATGGTCTTTTCCGGTCTCGCTTTGACTGGTTTCACTCTGACCGTTTCCATCTTTTCCTGTCTCTGTCTGACCTGTACCGCTTTGACTGGTTTCGGACTGGCCGGTCTCATCTTTGTTGGAATCTTCACTCTCTGTCTTTGGTTTTTCCGCAGCTCCAGCCACCAGGTTTCCATCCAGATAGGTGGAACCCTGACCGCCTGTGTAGACGCATCCCACTCCCGTGGAACTTCCCTCCACCTGAAGGGACACGCTGCTGTCCAGCTTCAGAACGCCATTGTTTGAAATCAGGGTACTGTTGTGCCCCACAATTACAATATTATTAAGCGTTAGCTCTCCGCCCTGCGCAACTTCAAACACAGGGCCTTCTAAATCCTCCGCTGCTTTTAAAACAATTCCGCTGTTCAGGGAATAGCTTCTCTCCCCTGACACATAAATGGTACTGGTCACCACAATCGTACCGCCCTCCGGCAGCATGTCCTGCGCCGCGTAAAGTGAACTCAAAGGACTGGCACTGTCTCCGCTCCCCCCGCTAGTGCCGTTCCCTCCTGCAAATACCGTATTCGCAGCGCTCCCCACTGCCTGTGAAGGTACATTCGGTATGCCGGATAACACAAGAGCGCCAATCATTGCACAAGCCAACAGCCTGGATCTCTTTCTCATAATCTGTCTCCTCCTAATTTTTTTATACAACCCTTTATTCCCGCGAGGGTCAGCACCCCCGCGGCCCTTCAAATTTGATGCCTTGCTGCTTACAGCGGGGGGTGCTGACTATGTAATGCGGCAGCGATCTCCCTGCCGCTGACGCAAAATCTCCAAGTGGAATTTATTATAACACAATTCTACAAATACTGACAAGTATTTATTACAGAAATGTTAAGATTTATTTGCATTATTTTTGACTTCTTGCATTTGTACAGGAAATATTGTATATTCATCCATATATAGGATACCGGGGTCAAAATACCTTTTGACCCCAACATCACATATATCCTCAGTATACAGGAGGACACACACCAATTGATTAGGAGATGATGTATTTTTGGATTCAGGGGTCGCCATACAGTTTGGCATATTAATTATTTTGATCCTTCTGTCCGCATTTTTTTCGTCGGCAGAGACAGCACTGACAACAATAAACAAAATTAAAATAATGGGTTTGGCTGAGGAGGGCAGCAAAAGGGCAAAAACGGTTTTAAAAGTTACAGAGGACTCTGGCAAAATGTTAAGTGCCATTCTAATTGGTAACAATATTGTAAATCTTTCTGCAGCCTCTCTGACTACAACCATCGCCTTAGATATCTGGGGGAATGCTGCCATAGCCATTGCCAGTGGTGTGCTCACAGTCTTGATTCTGATTTTTGGTGAGATTACGCCCAAGACTTTGGCTACCATTCACTCAGAGAAACTCTCGCTCACCTACGCAGGTGTTATCCTCTTCTTAATGAGGGTCCTCACCCCTGTTATCTTTATCATCAACCAGCTTTCCATGCTGGTGCTCAGAGCGATGAGGGTAGATCCCTCCGCAAAGCTCAGCACCATGACAGAGCATGAGCTTCGCACCCTAGTGGATGTCAGTCACGAGGACGGAGTCATTGAGAGCGAAGAACGCCAGATGATTTACAACGTGTTTGACTTTGGCGATTCACAGGCCAGGGATATTATGGTTCCCAGAGTGGACATGGTATCTATTGATGTGAACAGTACTTATGAGAAAATCATTGACATCTTCAAACAGGAAAAGTTCACCCGGCTTCCCGTCTACGAGGGCAGCACAGACAATGTGATCGGGGTGATCAATGTGAAAGACCTGCTCTTTCACAATTCTGCTGAAGACTTTTCCGTCCGCAGCATAATGAGAGAACCTTACTTTACGTATGAATATAAAAAGACCTCCGAACTTATGGTGGAGATGCGCCAGGATTCCATCAACTTTACCATTGTCCTGGACGAATACGGCGCCACAGCCGGACTAATCACTCTGGAGGATCTTCTGGAGGAGATCGTCGGTGAGATCCGGGATGAGTATGACAAGGACGAAGAGGAACTGATCCGCCAGCTCAATGATAGGGAAGTAATTGTGGAAGGTTCCCTGAAGCTGGACGATTTAAACGATGCCCTTGGGCTGGATCTGGACTCTGAGGATTACGACTCCGTAGGTGGATATGTAATCGAACGGCTGGACCATCTGCCAAAGGCCGGGGAATTTATCGTTGATGACAACGGAATTCGCATGGTCGTGGATTCTGTAGACAAAAACCGAATCGACAAGGTACACCTCTATTTACCAGAAACCAGCGCCAAAGCTGACTCCAGCATGAAAGAGGCAGACATCTGATCCCAAAACATACCAAAACGACCGGGTCATTTTTCAAAAATGACCCGGTCGTTTTGGACATACAATATGTTACATGTGTAGTTTGGGATCTCTACAGTCCTGCAGGCTGGTTCAGTTTTTTCACGAAATCTGCCATAGCATCTGCAATTCCCAGCTGCTGAGGACAGACTGCCTCACAGCTTCTGCATCCCACACAGGCGCCGGGGCGCTTTTCTTCCTGGAGCGCATCCACTGCCATATGGGTGATCAGTCCATTTGCGAAGCGGGTTTCATTGTAGAGAGCCAGCAGGGTGGGGATATCCAGCCCCTGGGGACAGTGGGTGACACAGTAACGGCAGGCAGTACACGGCAGGATATCGAGCATACTGTCTGTTACTTCCATGAGTGCCTCCATCTCTTTGCCGTACACTGGCTTCTCCTCTGAAAACGTTGCTATATTCTCTTTCATCTGTTCAAGGTTGGACATGCCCGAGAGTACCATTGTGACACCGGGGACAGCCTGTAGAAAGCGAAATGCCCATGCCGGTATACCTTCTTCGGGACGCAGAGCTTTTAATTTCTCTTCATTCTCCTTGGAAAGTGATGCCAGGCTTCCCCCTCTCAATGGTTCCATCACCCAGATTGGAATTTTATACTCATTGAGCAGATCCACCTTTGCCCTGGCATCCTGCAGCTTCCAGTCCAGGTAATTCAGCTGAATCTGACAGAATTCCATATGCTCCCCGTAGGCTTCCAGGAATCGTTTCATAGTGTCATACCGGCCATGTGCGGAGAAGCCCAGATGACGGATTCTTCCCGCCTCTTTCTGCTTCATCAGATAGTCCATAATGCCGTACTTTTCATCCAAATAAGGATCGATGTTCTTCTCATAGACGTTGTGGAACAGATAAAAATCAAAATATTCCACTCCGCATTTCTTCAGCTGTTCCTCAAAGATCGCTTCGGCCTTATCCATATTTGACAAATCATAGCCCGGAAATTTTGTAGCCAGATAGTAGCTGTCCCTGGGATACCTGGACAACACCTTTCCGATCACAACCTCCGACTGCCCGTCATGATAACCATAGGCAGTGTCAAAGTAGTTAACTCCGTTATCCAGCGCGCAGGCAACCATCTCTGCTGTCTTCTCTTCGTCAATAAGGGCGTCCGGTCCGCTCTCCGCCAGCGGCAGGCGCATGGTTCCAAATCCCAATGCAGATAATTCTAAATCCTGAAACTTTTTATATACCATATCCGTTCCTCCTAAATACTGTCACTTTCCCAGTATGTGCGTTTTCATGGTTCCAGGATATTATATTCCTTGGAGTGAACTCCATGTCAAGTTCAATCGCTGCGCGCTGTATAAAACAAGACACACGCCCCTCCGCCTGCCGCATTTTTTATCTTTACATCCCCTCCCAGCAACTCTGCCAACTGCTTAACAATATGCAGGCCAAGTCCGGAGTGTCCGCCTTTGGTTTGCCGCGCCTCATCCCCCCGGTAAAACTTTTCAAATGCTTTTTCCATATCTTTTGCGCTGAACCCCATGCCTGTATCACAAATAGAATAATAGAGATACCTCTCATCTGACTTTACAGCAATGTCAATCCTGCCACCAGCCGGCGTATACTGCAGACTATTTTCCACAATGTTGTCAAGTATTCTTTCCACCTTATCAATATCCGTAAGAACCGGCACCGGTATACTGTCTGCTACTGAGAGAGTCACCTCTATTCCCTTTTGTTTTGCCTGCAATGCATATCCACAGGCTTTCCGCCCCAGGAATCCCTTTAAATCCACATGCTGGCGCACTACGCTGACGCTGGAATTATCCAGGTCCGTGGTATACTGCATTTGCTGAACCAGGGAGACACTTTTTTCAATATTTTCTTCTATCACAGAGAGATATTGGCGCTGTTCGTCATCCACTTGGGTATCATCCGACAGCGCTTCTGCGTATACCTTGATAATGGAAATAGGAGATTTTAAATCATGGGCCAGTGCTTCCACCATTTCAACACGCTCCTGTTCCAACCGCCATTGTGCAGACAGTGATTTCTGAAGTTCTTCCTTCATCTCCGAAAAAGCAGTGCAGAGTTCCCCCAGTTCATTGTCGGAGTGGTAATTAATCTCAAAATCAAGATTTTTCTTTTTGATCTGATGTGAACCATCCACTAAGATTTTCAGCGGATACGTGATTTTTTTCGCAAAAATATTGGAAAACAAAACCGTAAAGATGATTAAATACAGAAAGGGCGAGAGCAGTGCCGCTATAATTGCGATACTGGTCCACGTCTTTCGCCTATTTGCAGCTGACAAACTCAGCTTATAGATGAATGAAACCGCACCGGCAATTTTCTGATCCTCATCCATTACAGGCACTGCATAAACGTAATACCCTGAAATTAAAAATGTGGTATTAAATCTCTGGAGCATCTGTTCCCCGGTTTCAAATATTTTGTCTTTATATGTGCCATATAAAATATTATTTTGGCTATCCACAACCTGATAAAAAAATTCTTCTCCCTGCATCCTCTTTCTAAGTTCCGCCTCGTAAGAGGCAGATAAAACGGATGCCTTTGCTTCCCGGACAGCTCTTTCAATATGGGGAATCTGCTTTTCATAATAGTTTTCGGGATACACTTTATTCGTATTCAAGGCACGCATAAACAACACAGCAACAACAATATAGGTGATTAGCGAGGCAAGGATACTCGATAGAACGATCAAAGTCAGCATGATACGAAACTGAGTGGCCAGCGGACGATTTTTCATGTCAGTCATCTCCTCTCTTCCATTTGTATCCCACTCCCCAGACAGTGGAAATGTATTGGACACAGGGATTTACCGCTGTAAATTTGGCTCTGATTTTTTTGATGCGTTCAACCACTGTGGTATTATCCCCCGCGCCATCATATCCCCAGACTTTTTCATAGATTTGTTCTTTCGTAAACACCTGTTCCGGGTGCAGGGCAAGAAATTCTACGATATTATATTCGATTTTGGTAAGGGGAATCTCTGTCTCTCCGATTTTCACATTTCGTCCCTGTATATCCAATAACAAGTTTCCAAAATGCAGCTTCGTTCTCTTGTGCTCCAGATTGATATACTGTGAACGTTTTTCACGTCGCAGGTTCGCTTCGATTCTTGCAAGCAGCTCCCTCAGCCCAAAAGGCTTTGTGATATAATCATCGCCTCCCAGCGTAAAGCTTTTGATTTTGTCCGTTTCCGACTGCTTTGCACTCAGGAAAATAATGGGACACTGTACCTCATTCCTTATGGTACGGCACACCTCATATCCATCGGCCCCGGGCATCATAATGTCAAGCAATATTAAGTCCGGCTGTGTTTTGGATAATTCAATGCCTTTTATCCCGTCATATGCCGCCAATACATTGTGCCCCATTGATTTTAATTTTTTCTCCAGTATAGAGACCAGATCCATTTCATCGTCAATCACTAAAATGGTACTCAATTCCTACCTCCTCCGCTATTCGCTGTACTTTCCTCCTTCCCATTTATGAAACCAAAGTATGCCTCCGGTCAAAAACAGGATGAGGGTAAAGATACTCAGAAATATTTCTGTAATAAACTGTGCGGCTGTTTTCCATATTATTTCCCCGGATGAAAGAGAAAATATCATTGGAAACATCGCCATTTTGACAGGCCATGCCCAGGGGACAAACATCCATACCTTGTTGCCCAGACTGGTTGCCCCGATCAGAGCTGCCACTAAGATACCGCACATGCCGATTCCGATAGACGCCCCCATCCCCCACAGAAAGCTGGCCCATAGATGGATAGCCAATATTGGAAGTACACCCATTATCGCAAACAGAGAAGCCAATAAAAAGAGGGAACTATCCCCCCTGTCCGGCATCAGTAAACCCATTCCCAAGCTCAAAACCAGTGCCGAGATCAGGGTACAGGCAGCCATACAAAAAGTCAGCAGGAAAAACTTGCCGAAGTACAGTTTTGTCCTGGAGACTTGAGTATTCAGCAATCCATTGAAACAACCGGCCAGCTCTTCTTCATGTACCAGATATCCTGACAGCAGCCCGGCGCCTAACGGCATAATGATTGCTGTCCAGACCGTGAAAAATCCTTCGTATATAAAATCAGAAGATAAGTCCGTCCGGTACATCATATATGTAATTACGCAACATGCAATGAGTACGGGCAGAAAAAAGGTGATCCAGCGGACCGCCGTACGTTTTGTTTTCATCCACTCTGATAAGAATAACCTCATTTTACTTCCCTCCTGCGAAACCAAACTCCTGTAATGATGGTGGCGGCAAAAAACATAATGACAGATAAAATCATCCCAACAGGTACCACAGAAGTATCACGAAGCGGACTCCCCGCCCCCAGAAAAGTGCCGTTGGGGTGCACGCCTATAATTGGACACATCAGTCTGGTTGCCCAACTCCAGGGAACAGCATACCAGAAATCCGACGGTGCTGCAAGAACACCTGCCATCATTCCCGCAAACGCAAGCCCAATACTCAGGAAGACACCTTTCCATGTAGCAGCCCACAGTTGTATGGGAATAAGTGCAAGGGAAGCCAGCCAGCACACAAAACTTCCCTCAACAATCTGACGAACCGGCATTTTGCCCTTTGAAGTCAAATAGCCTGATATCACCACTGCTGCAATTAAGACCAATGCAGAAAGGAAACTGTAAATGGCCATTGCGGTTACTTTATAGACCCAGATGGTTACCGGCGATACATTATGTGCAAGCAGTGCACGGTAATCCCCTGACTTTTTTTCCTGAGCAGCAACCAAAACAGAAAAAATCCCCATACCCAGCGGTAAAAAAATAAATGGCCACCAGTTAAATACCAAGACAGTCACACCTTCCCAAGACGAAGAAAAGTCTGGTATAGCCAGTCTGATTGCCAGGGAGTACAGGACAAAAAAGAGTGGGATAAAAACAATCAAATTTTTCGTAAATGTCCTTTTATATTTTAGGAGTTCTGATTTCAGTCCATTCATATTTTTTTGCCTCCGTTCAAAATAGTACTTGTAAAAAATGCCTCTAAGTTCTCCTCCGGGGAGGGTACCCCCTGAAAGAGCAATCTCCCGCCGCTGATGATTCCGATTTCATCTATGACCTGTTCCACTTCCGATAAAATATGGCTTGACAAAATCACGGTGATTCCTCTGTCGGGGAATGAAGCGATCAAGTCCCTTAATTCCTGTATTCCAAACGGGTCCAGGCCGTTTGTGGGCTCATCGAAAATCAGCAGCTTAGGATGGTTTAAAAGCGCAATCGCAATCCCCAGCCTCTGTTTCATACCCATTGAAAATTGGGAAGCTTTCTTCTTCCCGGTATCCTTTAAACGGACTATATCCAGTACCTCTGGAATCCTGGACCTGGTAATACCTAGAAGCTTTGTGTGCACCAGCAGATTTTCTTCTGCTGTGAGGTTCCCGTAAAGAGCAGGCGCCTCAATCAGGGAGCCTATCCTTGAAAGCGATTCGCGTTTCCAGGGCTTCCCGTCAAAAAAGATCTGCCCTTCCGTGGGATAAAGCAGTCCGACAATCATTTTTAAAGTCGTTGATTTGCCCGCCCCATTAGGGCCAAGAAGTCCGTAAATGGTATTTCTTTTAATTTGAAGCGAAATATTGTCAACCGCGCGCTGCTTTCCATACTGCTTTGTCAAATTTTTTGTTTCCAAAATAAAATCTCCCATATCTGTTCATCCTCTCTAAAAACGCTAATCTATTCTTACATTGACTATCTTAGCATAAGAAAATAACCATTTCATAACAGGCAATACTATTCAAGATGAGAGTTTTTCTTGTTTTCTTCGTCCGGAAGAAATATAATTCTTAGTGAAAGGCACCAGGAGGCAAAATACCTTCTGACCCCAACATCAACTTATAGGAGTATAAAAAAGGAGTTCTAGATTGAAAAAGATATTGATAATAGAAGACGACACGTTCATCCGCGAGGAGCTGAAGACCCTTTTATCAAATGCCGGCTATTGTGTTGCGTGCATTGTGAACTATCATGATACGCTGCAGCAAATCAAGTCCGTCAGCCCGGATTTGATTCTGCTGGATATCAATCTTCCAGGCCAGGATGGCTTCCGCCTTTGTTCCTCCATCCGCAGTTTTACGTCCACACCTATACTATTCATTTCCGGGCGCAGTACGGCTATGGATGAACTGCAGGCACTGACGCTTGGAGGGGACGACTATATTGCCAAGCCCTATAACATCCCCATCCTGCTTGCCAGAATCAGCCTGCTTCTTAAGAGAAGCGCCCCCCAGTCTCCCGAATCTCTTGAATATAAAAACATTCAGATCCATCCCATCGCAGGAACCATCGCCTATGATGGGAAAGAACTTGAGCTGACCAAAACAGAACTGAAAATCATGTGTTATCTATTTAAGCATCCCGGTGTAATTGTTTCGAGAATGGATTTGATTGAGTATCTGTGGGACCAGGAAATTCATATTGATGACAATACCTTAAGTGTCCATATTATGAGAATACGTGAGAAATTACAGCAATTGGGAATTGATCAGTTGATCCAGACGAAAAGGGGCATGGGATATAAAATATGAACATCACAGACTACATTAATGAAAAAAAGAGGCTTCTGTTGATCTGCCTTTTTGGGGCGTTCTTCTTCTCAATCCTGCTGGTACTGTTTGGACTGGGGATATCGGAACTGGTTTTATTGTGGATCTTCTATGTAATCTTTGTGAGCACATTCCTGCTCTTAGATTACCTTCGCTGCCGGAAACGGATTACCTACCTGCTGTCACTATCTGAATCCTTGAATCCAAAGTATTTACTTGCAGAGGTAGCCAAAAAACCGGACTCTTTTTTGGAACAGCTTTATTTTCGCCTCATGAAAACAGCTCTGAAGTCCATGACGGACGAGGTGGCTCACTCTAATCGGCTCAATACAGAGTATCGGGAATATCTGGAGCAATGGATACACGAAATCAAAGTGCCAATTACAGGTATCAAGCTCATATGTGAGAATAACAAGACGGATGAGATAAGAAAAATCATGACACAAACCGAGCTCATAGAATCCGATGTGGAGAAGATACTTTTTTATGCCCGTCTGGGAAGCGCGGAAAAGGATTATCTGATCCGTGAAATCTCTCTGAAGGATTGTGTCAGGAACGTTTTAGCCCAGAATAAGCAGTTTCTGATTCAAAGCGGTGTTTGCATAAGCACGGAAAAGATTTCCCATGTGGTCTGCTCAGACGATAAGTGGATAGAATTTATGCTCATCCAAATAATAAGCAACAGCGTAAAGTACCGCAGCAGCCGCTCCCCTGTCATAGAAATCACATCAGAGGATAAAGGCCGTTTTGTCTCCTTGTCCGTCAAAGACAATGGCGTTGGAATCCGCCAGAGCGAAATCAGCCGAATTTTTGATAAGGGTTTTGTAGGGAGTAACGGAAGAAGCATCCAGAGCTCCACAGGAATTGGCCTGTATCTGTGCAGACAGCTGTGCGATAAGCTGGGCATGGACATTGATGCCGAATCCGTACCTGGTGAGTCCACAACCGTCATGCTTTGCTTTCCCAAGAGCGATCATCTCAACGTAGCCCATATGTAACTTATGAACATACTGGCACAGTAACGTTCATGACGTTATCTTACAAATCTGTTAGATAAAAGGAAAGGACTTCTATACAAAACCGGAGCCATATAGGATAACATTTTGTTAAATCCTATGTAAATCTTATTTAATGGAGGGACAGCTTCATGAACAGCAGAGAGAAACTTTTACTTCAGGTAGACCACGTGGATAAATACTACGGCAGTCAGGGGATTGTCACCAAGGCGCTTAACCAGGTCAGCTTTCATGTGCAGAAAGGCGAGTACATCAGTATCATGGGGGCTTCCGGCTCGGGAAAGACTACGCTGCTCAATTGCATTTCAACCATCGACAGCGCAAGCTCCGGCCATATTTTTTTGGACGGTATGGACATAACAGACATGAAAGAGGAGGAAATGGCTGACTTTCGGCGCAAAAACCTGGGGTTTGTGTTTCAGGACTTCAATCTTCTGGATACGCTGACCCTGGAAGAAAACATTGCGCTCCCCCTGACGATCAATGAACTCGCTCCAGATGAGATTGAGAAGCGGATTACGGAAATTGCGGGAAAACTGCAGATTTCCGACGCGCTCAAAAAATTTCCTTATCAGGTATCCGGAGGCCAGAGGCAGAGATGCGCATTCGCAAGAGCTGTCGTGTGCAGACCCAAATTAATCATTGCGGACGAGCCTACGGGTTCCCTGGATTCCAAGTCCGCTTTTACTCTCCTGGAAGTTATGGCAAGGATGAACGAGGGATCAGGCGCAACGATCCTGATGGTTACCCATGACGCCTTCTGCGCCAGCTACGCGGACCGCATCCTATTCCTGCAGGACGGCAGCATTTTCAATGAAATCCTGAAAGGCGAAAAGAGTAGAAGCTCTTTTTACCATGAAATTCTGGATGTGTTATCCTTGTTGGGAGGTGACAGACAATGCTGATTAAGCTATCATGGCGAAATGCAAAGCGGCAGTCAAAGGACTATCTGCTATATCTGATTACACTGATTTGCTCGGCCTCCTTCCTGTATGCCTTTAACTCACTGGTATTTTCAGATAGTGTAAAAGACATCTCTGAATTGGAAATACTACCCTATTTAATTATCGCTACCTCTCTGCTGATCATTTTCATTTTAGGGTGGATCGTCAGCTATATGATGAGTTATATGCTCAGAAAGCGCAGCAAAGAGTTAAGTATCTATATGGTATCGGGCCTTCCAAATAAAAAAATCCGCCGAATTTTTTTCTGTGAAAACAGCATAATCGGCGGGATTGCCCTGGGAATCGGAATCCTATTTGGCTTACTCCTTGCCCAGCTGCTGGAAGCCGCTCTGCTTCACGTTTTCAGAGAAACCTTTCATCTGGCATTCCGGATATCCCTGCCTGCGCTGGGTCTGACGGCTGTTTACTTCCTGGGAATTTTTCTTTTTGCACTTCTCAGAAACGGCAGATGGATTCGTAAAGCGGGCTTATATGATATGCTGTACTTTGACAAGCAAAAGGAAGGCGGTGCTGTAACAAACAAAGTACTCATCTTTTCCCTGTTTCTGCTGTCCCTGTCTGCAGGCGCGGGAGGATTTCTTACTCTAATATTAAAGCCTTTCCAATACGCATACAATATGCTGGCCGGATTGACCCTTCTTGTCCTTTTCCTGTTTGGATTCTTTATCAGCGTCCCCTCCATTCTCACGGCCTGGTTTGAAAGTAAGAATCTTTGGAAATATAAGCAAAACCGGCTTTTGGAATTTCGGGGATTCCATGCAAAGATCCGGTCCATGAGTGTGGTCATGGGAGTTCTATCCATTATCTTTATGCTCTCCATGATATTTTTTGGTACCGGAATCGCCGCAGGAAAAGTTGCCAGCCAAAGCATTGACTTGAATGTCTTTGACCTTCTCATTCTGCAGAAGGACGGTTCAGAAAATCTCTCCACATTCAGAGACAGCATAAGCCGGGAAACCCCGGTGCGTTCCAGTTACCAGTACCGGATTCTCACGGGCACTGATAAAACTTTTAAAGACATCCGCGACCTGGCTTCACTGGAATCTGGCCATGACGGTGCATCCATCTATGCGGAATATCAGACCGACACCTACATGATGCAGAGTGATTATCTCTATCTCCGCAAAATGCTTGGATATGATTCTGTTAAGCTTGATAGAAATGCCTATTATCTTCACTGTATCCCGGCACTAAAAACAACATTTGAAAGTTATTTGGAGGAAAACGACTCTCTGAAGCTTGGAGGAGAGGTATACGTTTATGGAGATACCTTTACCGAACCCTTTGGGCAGCACGATGCGTATGGCAATGGCTTTAATTATATTCTCATCGTTCCGGACCGCGCAGCTGCGCATCTGCGTGTATTGTACAGCCTGTTTGCCGTGATGACAGAGACTCCATTAAGCGAATCAAAAATTAGCAGTCTGCTTGAGCACAGTGAAAATCTGGCCATACTGAACAGGGAGCTCCTGGTTTCCGGTACTGCTTATGCAAAGGACTTTGCAACCTCTATCATTAAGCCCGATACGGCCTATATTACCGGAAAATGGGCTACCCAGAAGGAATTCTACACCCTGTATTCGTTTTTGCTCTGCTTATTTTATCTGGCCTTTATTCTGGAGATAACCGGGACAGCAATCCTCGCAACACAGGTGCTGGGAGACAGTGACAAGAAGCAGCGGCAGAACAGACTATTGAGCCAGCTTGGAATGAGCAGTAAACAGATCAAATGCCTGGAAATACGCCAGCTTTTGATTCTGTTTGTTCTGCCGGCTCTTCCTGCAATGGCCATAAGCGTCTGCATAATCCAAAACGCTGCAAATGCGATGCAAGTCTCCGGCTTTCCACTCTTCCCAAACAATCTGTGGATGGTTCAAACCGCAGGCTTTTCCATAGTCTTTTTCGTTATACTGTACAGCCTCTACTATGCGGCCGCCCTGATCACCATTCACAAACAAATTTAAGGAGCTTCTGCCCGCAGCGGGACTCCCCAGCCATGGTACAAAAGCTCCTCTATGTTTTTCCTTACAGCAGTTCTGCCCGCAGCTCCTCTGCCGTCTTCATGGATAGCAGGGCAGGCGCAATATCAAACACGGTCCTGGCGCCGGACTCTCCCCGTTTGGCCAGACGGTATGCAGCCCTGGCGTAGCATACCAGAACGCTGGATGTAAACTCCGGATTGGAATCCAGCTTCAGGGAATACTCTATCACATTCTTATTTCCGTCTCTGCCAGTCTCCCCGCTGCGGATCACAAATCCTCCGTGGGGCATACTGCTGTGCTTCTCTTTTAACTCTTCCTCTGAAATAAAGTGTACTGTTGTATCGTAGTCTGCAAAATAGTTAGGCATATTCTGAATGGTCTCTTCGATTTTTTTCTGGTCTGCGCCCTCCTTGGCTACCACATAGCACTCCCTCAGATGCTTTTCCCGTGTGGACAATTGGGGCCCGCTTCCGCTTCTGACCTCCTCCACTGCCCGATCTATGGGAACGGTATACTGGATCGCATTCTTCACGCCATCCACGCGCCGGATGGCATCGGAATGGCCCTGGCTTACGCCCTTTCCCCAGAACGTATAGGTATCCCCCTGCACCAGGATGGATTCCCCATATATTCTGTTCAGAGAGAACATCCCCGGGTCCCAGCCGACAGAGATAATTCCAATATGGCTGCCCTCTTTTGCCGCAGCGTCCACATTTGCAAAATACTCCGGAATTTTTGCATGGGTATCAAAGCTGTCAATGGTGTTAAAACTTCTGGCAACCTCAGGTCCCAGCACCGGCAGATCCGTGGCAGAACCCCCGCACAGAATCATAACATCAATCTCATCTTTCATAGTCAGCATATCATCCATAGATACCACAGGAACACCCTCTGTGGCAATCTTGACCGTCTCCGGAGCACGGCGGGTAAAAACTGCCTTTAGCTGCATGTCTTCATTTCGCTCTATGGCAAGCTCAACCCCGCGACCGATATTCCCGTAACCAACAATTCCTATTTTGATTTTATCCATTGTCTGATCCTCTCCCTTATCATTCTGTTTATAACAGGAACAGTATATCACACTCTTTTCTAATAGCGCAACACCTTAGGACGCTCAGGAAAGCCTTCGCGTCTAAGTTTCCGTAAGCAGAGGATTCCATCTTCATTAAAAACGCACGCCAATTGTCCCCAAAGCATAGCCCTGCGCCGGAGGAAGCTGCTTCTAATCAACGGCAAAGATCGAGTTGACTTTGGGCCTGCAGCCCGTCTTCTAAACTGGTTTAGGGTACTCTCATTTGCACCACCACCTGTCCAGCCGCATTTGGCTGAAGGACGTACAGTAAATTAATAACAGACAGGGTACTGTGCCGTAAATCTATCTGGGAGGTATCATAATGGATAAAATTTACGACAATTGTTGTGGTTGTTGATGTACACAAAAAACTCATTGTTGCTCATAACCTCAAAGCCACCAAGGAACAGATCGTAGACGACCTGAACGGTGTTATGAGCTCTCTCCAGCGCTGGATGATGGAGAAAGTGCTGCGGCACCTTGGCGAGCTCAACGTCCACGTGAAAGAGTTGGATCATGCAATTGACGATTTTATAATGCCGAAAGAAAAACGGGCATCCAAGGCGATTCAGGATGTGATTGGTATGGGAACCAACAGCACCCAGGCCACCATTGCGGTCATCGGGACCGACATAAGCCATTTTCCTACTGACGGGCATATTTCTTCATGGGCCGGGTCATGCCCTGGTGATAACAAGAGCGCGAAAAAGACAACGTCAGGTAAGACCAGGAAAGGGAATGCACTTTTGCGTGAAACGGTGGATTCCGCCGCTAAAAACCCACGTAAAATGTTTGCTTAGAGAGTTGCCAATGCCCGGGTGACTTTATTCTGGAACATAGAAATTCCCTAGAGCTTGTTTAGAGCTAGCCTGAGAAGTACAATCTTCCGGTAAAAAGAAACAGCTTCCTCCGGCGCAGGGCTATGCTTCGTGGACAATTGGCGTGCGTTTTTAGTGGAGATGAAATCCTCTGGTTACGGAAACTTAGAGACGAAGGTTCTCCTGAGTCTCTTAGTTGTAGTTAGCAGATAGTTCATCGGAACGCTGCACGCGTCCACGAAGCATAGCCCTGCGCCGGAGGAAGCGTCCCCCTCAATCTGAAACGCCCCCCATCTAAACTGTTACGACATAAGCATGCACATGGAATTACATTGTGACGGTTGCGTTCTTCACCAGTCTCTGTACAAACTCCGTCCTAGGGCTTTCCAGAATTGCCTCCGGCTTGTCATACTGCAGAATCTTCCCCTGGTCCATCACAAGGACCATGCTCCCCAGCTTCAAGGCCTCGGAAATATCGTGGGTTACAAACAAAATGGTAATCCCTGTCTGCTCATAGATCCTTCCAAGCTCTGTCTGCAGTTGTTCCCTGGTGATCTCATCCACTGCTCCAAAGGGCTCGTCCATCAGCAAAATCTCGGGAGATGCGGCCAGCGCCCTGGCAATTCCCACCCTCTGCTGCTGTCCTCCGGACAACTCCGAGGGATAACGGCTCCTCAATTCCCTCTCCAGGCCTACTATCTCCATCCACTTTTTCACCGCTTGCTTCGTCTTCTTCCTGTCATTCCTGTTTAGCAGATTGGGCACATAGGAAATATTTTTTTCCACTGTCATGTGGGGGAAAAGCACACTTCCCTGTATGGCGTATCCAATGCTTCTCCTCAACTGGATCATATCCTTATCGCCTATGTTTTCCCCGTTCACATACACCTCGCCCGCTGTGGGCGTGACCAGACCGTTTACCATCTTTAAGACCGTTGTCTTTCCGCAGCCCGAGGAGCCGATCATGGTTACAAACTCTCCGGCCTGGACCGACAGGCTAAAATCCTCAAGCACAGTCTTCTCTCCATAACTTTTCTTGATATTCCGAAATTCAATTGCTGTCTTCATATATCTCCCCCCTATCTGACCAGTCCGCAGGTTCTCAGAAAATCCTCCGCAACGGTTCTAGGTTCTTTGCCCTCTGTTTCCACCTGGTAATTCATCTTTGCCATCTCCTCGTCCGTAAATCTGCCCTCCAGCTTGGCAAAAACATCCCCAAGCTCCGGATGCTCCAAAAGGACATCACTGCGTATCACATTCCCGCAGAGATACGAGGGATAAAAATTCTGATCATCCCTTAAAACCTTTACATCGGAAACGCTCAGCTGCCCGTCTGTTGTGAAAATGACCATTACATCTATTTTCCCCTGGTTGACCGCCTGGTACTTCAAGCCAATGTCCAGGTCCATGGTATTCTTAAAATGCAGATCATAAGCCTTGCACAGAGCATCATATCCGTCCTCCCGCTCAAAGAAATCGTATTCCGCGCCGAATACGAGCATAGGTGCAGCCTCTTTTAAATCCGAGTAAGTCTCCAATCCGTACTGCTCGGCCACCTCATTGCGGACTGCCAGTCCATAGGTATTGTTAAACCCGTACATACCGACCCACTGCATTCCCAGGTCTTCTGTGTACTCCCCCTGCATGTCCTCAAACAAGTCCTCTGTATACAGTCCCTCTTTTTTCAGGACCATATTCCACCCTGTCCCTGTATATTCAGGATATAGGTCGAATTCTCCCTTCTCCATGGCAGGCTGAATGTTGGAGGTGCCGCCCCCCACTCCCTGGGTCAGCTCTACCTTCAGATCCGTGTCCTGCTCAATGAGTATATCCAGCATCTCTCCCAGAATATATTGTTCAGTCATGGGTTTGGTCGCAACGTGAATGGTATCCTTCCCTCCGGTGCCGGCGATGCCCACTGCTCCCAGGACAATACACCCTGCCACAGCCCCGAAAGCCCAGATGCGTCTCGTCCTTCTGCCCCTGGTCCCCATACGGCTCATGCTCTTCTCAAGGACTCCCAAAACAAAGTCTACAACAAGGGCCAGCAGGGCAATCAGAAGACTTCCCACCATGGTCATTGACGTATTGTTGGTAGTGATACCCCGGTAGATTGCAACGCCGAGGCCTCCCGCCCCGATAAAGGAGGCGATACCGGCCAGGGCTATGGTCATGGTCACCATGTTTCGGATACCCGACATAATGACCGGCAATGCCAGGGGCAGTTTTATCTTGTACAGAATCTGTACTCTCGTGCTGCCCATCCCCCTGGCAGCCTCCAATATCCCGGGGTCCACGTTTGTGATACCCGTATACGTATTACGTACCATAGGGAGAAGGGCGTAAACCGTCAGCGCAATCACTGCGGTGGCGTTTCCGACTCCGGAAAAGGGGATCAAAAAGCCCAACATGGAGATGGAAGGTATGGTGTAGAGAAAATTGATGACTCCAAGTGTGAGCTTCGCTGTGCTCTGGTACTCACTGATCAGAATGCCCACAATGCCTCCAAACACTATGGCGATCAGGATCGCGATAACAGATATCTCCAGATGTTCCAGCAGCAGTCCCAAAAAGAACCCCTTCCTCTCCCAAAACATCTGCCATATATCCTGCATACTATTCACCCATCCTTTCCACCGCACCCACAGGGCAGTTCTCATAACACAGTCCGCAGTGCAGACAGTGCACCTCGTTTATTCGGTAAGGCATTCCTTCCTTTATACACTGCTGAGGGCAGACCTGTTGGCATGTCCCGCATCCAATACAGCCGGAGCTGATCTGAAATCCCTTCCTCTGCTCAGGCGCCTGTCCCAACACATAGGATTCCCGGAAAACAGGCATTTTACCCAGATCAAAGAATTCCAGGGTACCGCTTTCAATATAAAATGCCTCCAGAATAGATCTGCTGTCCTTTGGATAAACCTCTTTCATGGATGGGTTCTCCTCAAAGATACGGTCAATCCAATACTTTTGTTCCATTACCCTCCTGGCCCTTCCCCAGAGCCTGACCATCTGATACGCAGAATTCATCCCTGTAACGGCCACCTCCTGTGTGCGGATAAGCTGCCTGTAAAAGTCCTTTCCTCTTGCTGTGCAGAAGTACACTCTGTTCTCCTCCACAAGCATGATGTCAATGATACGCACCTGAGGCTTTCCCTCTTCATCCACTGTGGCAAAGGCCACATCCTTGATATCGCGCAATATCTGTAAACATTCTGATCCTGTCACTGTACCTCACCGTCCTTTCTTTTACTCTTTCTCCCATTATAAACACTGCAGACCATTCTGTAAATCAGGCACTCAAAAGTGGGTTCGTATACAAAAGGACTATCCAACCGGCATCAAAATGCCGGATGGGCAGTCCTTTACGGTATCACTGTTCCTTCTAACTTTTCTGTCCCTGCACCTCAATCTCATCTCCAGACATGCGCAGAATATCCTTGATTTCCTCCACAGGCATCTCCAGGTAAGCAGAGAGTTCCTCCAGGGAAACCTTGTGCTCCAAATCCCTTTCCAGGTTCTTAACCGCCTCGTTCAGATGGTTTACTCGCTCCGCAATCTCCTCCGCCATGTGATGCCTATCCTGCTGTTCACTCACAGCCTCCTCCATCGCCTCAGACACAGCCCGGTAAATTCGGGTCCGGTAGGCATTTAAATCTTCCATAACGCTCAGCTGATCCACAGCCATCATAAGCGCCACATTTCCCTCCTGAATCAGATCGCCCAGGGGCAGCTCTCCCATCCGATAAGTCTGGGCCACATCGTACACCGTCTGAAGGTGCAGTTCAACAATCCGCCCCTTTGCCAGACTGTCGCCCTGAGCAGCCCTTATAAACAGGCCGAGTTCCTCATCCTCATCTGCCGGAAGGACGGCCTTTAGATCCTGCAGGTACATTTGCACATATTCGTCTCTGCCTTCCCAGGTCTCCCCGGCCTTTGTTTCCTCCGCAGGGCTCTTCTGTGCTTGGCAAACATTTTCTTTAATGCCGCTTTCTCTGGAATCTCCGGACACATATCCCTCCACCTGGATTTTCTGGCTGATGAGGTACTCGTATACCAGATTCATCTGTTCCTCATTTAAATGTGCATTGCGAAAGAAGTCCTGTACTTCCGCCACCTTAAGACGACTTCCCCGATCGTCCGCCAGCGCTTTGATTTCACTGAGCATTTCCCTGAATATGATTCTCTCCTGCATCTCTTCCTGTTCCTTTCTCTCCCGCTTATTTCCTATTTTCCATTTACCACTTCAATAGCCTTCTGCAGCTGGTTATCTTCACTCTTCTCAATGCTCACCTTCTGTTTCAGACCCTCATCCAGCTCCACCTCCACGTCCGGTTTGATCCCAACTCCGTGGATGTCATTTCCCTTGGGAGTATAGTATTTAGCAATAGTCATCTTCACAGCAGTTCCGTCATTGAGCTTCACTGTCCTCTGGACAATTCCTTTTCCATAGGTGTTTGTTCCCACCAATGTTCCGATCCCGTAATCCTTGACTGCTCCCGCAAAGATCTCGGACGCGCTTGCGCTGTTTCCGTTCACCAGCACAGCCAGAGGTTTGTCAAACGCATGCTTTCCATCGCTTCGATACTCTGTGCGGTTGCCGTCCTTATCCTCTGTATAGACAATCAGTCCCTCCGGAAGCAGCTGGTTCAGCATATTGCAGGTGGTCTGAAGCACCCCGCCCAGATTGTTTCTCAGGTCAATGACCAGCTTTTCCATTCCCTGACTGTTCAGATTCTCCAGGGCACTGATAAACTGGGCTTCGGTTACGCTGTCAAACTCTGTTATCTCTATATAGCCGATCTTTCCATCCATCATCTCGTAGTTTACAGTGGGAACCTCAATGGCCCTGCGCTCCACATCAAACTCCAGGTAATCGTCCTGCCCCTCACGCACAACGGTAACTTTGATGGTCTCCCCCTCCTCATTTCGTATCATGGAAACCACATCGCTCAGTTCCATCCCTGTGACTGCCGTGTCGTTCAGCATGTAGATCACATCTCCCGGAAGCATTCCGGCCTCCTGAGAAGGCGTTCCCTCATAGCAGCGCACAACCGTCACCAAGCCGGTATTTACATTCTCTGTGAGAACGGCACCGATCCCTTCATACTGTCCGCTGCTGGACTCGTTGCTCTTCTCCAACTCCTCCCTGGTGTAGTAGGCGGCATACCGGTCACCCAGGCCCGCAATCAGACCCTTATACATCCAGCTCTCCACCTCAGCCTCATCGATCTCATCCAGGTAATACTGATTGATCACCTCTTCAATATTTTGAAGCTTATTCTCCACTCTGCCCAGATCCAGATCCAGCATATTGTCCTTTACCTGTTCCTCTGTGCGGGCTTGTGTTTCCACCTGAGCGCCCTGTCCGGAGTTCTTCAGCATTTCCCCCTTTGCGAAGAGCACGATACCCACACAGACCAGCATTACACAGACCCCGCTCAAAAAACCTTTCAGATACTTCCCGTCATGCTCCATGACTGCCTCCTTTTTCTACTGCCCCTGCCTGTTTAGGCACTGAACAGTTACGCTAAACTTATCTATTCGTCAACAAAGGCTTTGGGTCCAGACTATGTTCCCAAAACCTTTTGCTAACGGTATATTTCGTAGACAATGTACTAACCCACATAATTGTGAGGATTTACATAAGCCCCGTTCACAGTCACGCCAAAATGCAGATGTGGTCCGGTGGAGTATCCGGTAGACCCTACAGCTGCTATGCTCTCTCCCGCGCTTACCGTCTGTCCGGCGGACACATAGAGAGCAGAAGCGTGCATATACACTGTGCTGATTCCATTCCCATGACTGATGATCACATAGTTTCCTGCTGATGTGCTGTACTGGGCAGTGACCACAGTTCCAGATGCCGCTGCCACGATAGAAGAACCTGAGGGTGCGCCGATATCGATCCCCATGTGATTGGAGGAAGCTCCTGCTGTGGGCGATTCCCTTCCACCAAATTCACTGGTGATGGTATAGCTGCTTGGACAAGGCCACACGAAACCGCCGGATGCACCGTTGGACGTATTTGCTGAATTGTCCGCCTGCTGTTGCTGCCGATCCGCCTCCTGTTTGGCCGCCTCCGCTTCCGCCTGCTTTTGCTGAGCATCCGCCTGGGCCTGGGCATCCTGGCTGGCCTGGGCTGCCGCCTGGGCCTCCGCTGCTTCCTGGGCCTTGCGCTCCGCCTCCGCCTGGGCTGCGGCCGCTGCTGCTTCCGCCGCTGCCGCTTCCTGTCTGGCTGCCTCCTCTGCCGCTGCCATGGCTGCCTCCTGAGCCTGAATCTCCGCCAAAATGCTGTTCTGGGCCTCCATCTCAGAGGCATAGGATGCCGCCAGGCTCTCCTGGTCACTGATCTGGTCATTATACTGGTCAATCTGCTCTTTCTTAGCCTGAATGACGCCCGAGACCTCCGCCTCCTGCTGGCTGACCTGCGCCTGAAGGTTCTGGCTCTCCTGGTACTGCTGCTTTAGTTCCTTATTCTTCTGGGCAATACTGTCCTTTGTCCCCTGATACTTTTCCAGCATATCCCGGTCATACTCTGATATCTTTGTCACATACTCTGCATTGTTTAAGAGTTCCGCAATGCTGCCGGATGAGAAGATCATCTCCGCATAGGCATAATTCCCGTTCTCATACATATAACGAATGCGCTTTTTCATGGCCTCGTATTGCTGGCTTTCCTCCTGCTTTGCCTGCTTTAAAAGCTTCTTTGTCTCCTTCATCCGCACTTCAGTATCTGCCAGAGTTGCGTTGAGCTCCTCCAGCTTTGCGGAAAGCTCACCCAACTGCCCATCCAGTTCCTGCACATGGCTCTCCAGATCATTTTTCTCACTTTGGAGGCCATCAATGGTGCCGTTTACCTGGTTCAGACTGTCCTCCAGCTGATTTTTCTTTGCCTCAGCCGCCTCTTTGCTCTGGGAAGATTTGGCCGCTGCCGCTCCCATCACAGGCTGTGCTGCCAGGGCTGCTGCCATACAGATACTAACTAATTTTATTTTCCCCTTATTCATCTTATCACCCTTTTCTTTCTATTTCTTACACTTCTATAGCTAAACCTTCAGATGCTTTCTCACTGTGATCACACTCCCCACAAGTCCAATCCCCATTCCAAGCGCTACTGCAATTGGCACCAAAGCGGCAAACACCTGATTTACCGGAAGAAACTGCAGAAACCCGGTGAGCAGTGAGAAATGCTCCAGCACATATCCAACTGCCTGTCTGTACAGAAAGTACAGCAGAACCAATGGAATTACAGAGCCCATCAGGCCAATCAATACCCCCTCGATCAGGAAGGGCGCTCTCACAAACCCATCCCTTGCTCCAATGAGCTTCATAATCGCAATCTCTTCCTTGCGGACTGTGATACCCACAGTCACGGTATTGCTGATCAAAAATATGGAAACCAGCAGAAGCACGCCGATGATGGCAATGGAGATATAGCCGACCAGCACATTGAAAGTAGTCAGTGCATTGGCTGCCGCCTCAGACTGGTTTACCTTTCGCACCCCGTCCAGAGTACTTATGTACTCCACTAAACTGCCCTGATCCTCTATATCCTGCACATAGACCTCATAGCTGGAAGACTGGGCCAGGGGATTGTCCTCCTCAAAGCCCTCCGCCAGCTCAGGATTGTCCTGGAAATATTTCTCTTTATAGTTTTCCCAGGCCTCCTGGGCCGATACGTACTTGACATCAGAAACCTCGGGCCGTTCCAGAATCTGACGGCCAATGGCATCGATCTGTTCCTGGCTGATACCGTCATCGAAAAAAACAGTGACCGCCACCCCCTCCTCCGCCTCTTTGACAATATACTCAAAGTTGGTCACAATGGAGTAGAACAATCCAAACAGAAAGATACAGGCTGTCATGGTTGCCACAGAAGCCAGCGAAAACCATTTATTGCGGAAAATATTTTTGATACCCTGTCTGAAGGTGTATCCTATGGAGCTAAGCCTCATTCCGGTACCCACCTTCCTTCTCGTCGCTGACAATCACACCTTGATTTACAACCACCACACGCTTTTTCATGCTGTTGACGATCTCTTTGTTGTGGGTTACCACCAGCACCGTGGTTCCCTGCTGGTTGATCTCCTCCAAAAGTTTCATAATCTCAAAAGAAGTCTTAGGGTCTAAGTTTCCCGTCGGCTCATCAGCCAACAGCAGGGCCGGTCTATTCACCAGGGCTCTGGCGATTGCCACACGCTGCTGCTCTCCTCCGGAAAGCTCATGCGGAAAAGACCGGTACTTTTCCGCCAAATTTACAAGGGAGAGCACCTCCGGCACCCTCGTCTTGATCACCCTGGCAGACACCCCGGTCACACGCTGCGCGAACGCTACATTTTCAAATACGTTTCTATCCTTCAAAAGGCGAAAATCCTGAAACACCACACCCAGCTCTCTGCGGTATTTGGGTATCTGCCTGCGCTTTACAGACGCCAGATCCTTCCCGTTAAAGCTGATGGTCCCCTCCGTGGGTTCAAATTCCTTCAAAAGGAGCTTAATCAAAGTGGACTTCCCAGATCCGCTGTTGCCGACAAGAAAGACAAACTCCCCCCTGTCAATGTGTAAATTTATCCCATGCAGGGCCGGATGCCCCTTGGAATAAGATTTACTCACTCCTAGTAAATCAATCATGCAATCCTCCTATTAATTATCTCCCCACACACTGGTACATTGTTTACGATGTACTAGTAATCCAGTGTCTCCATGTACTTCATATACTTCACTACCATCAGGGCAATCTTAAAGGTAATCGCATCTTCAAAGACCCTCAGATCCAGTCCTGTACTCTTCTGAAGCTTATCCAGCCTGTACACCAGCGTATTTCTGTGGATGTACAGCTGTCTGGATGTCTCGGATACGTTCAGGCTGTTTTCAAAAAACTTGTTGATGGTAGTCAGTGTCTCTTCGTCAAAGTCATCCGGTGATTTCCCCTCAAAAATTTCACGGATAAACATCTTGCAGAGCGGAATGGGCAGCTGGTAAATCAGACGGCCGATTCCCAAAGAGCTGTAGGCAATCACATTTCTTTCCCCAAAGAAAATCTTACCCACATCCAGAGCCATACGCGCTTCCTTGTAGGATCTGGATACCTCTTTGATCTCATCCACGATGGTGCCATAGGCGATATGGGCGGTCTCCTGCTTGTCGGACGGAAGGCACTCCAGAATCTTCCTGGCCGCCAGATCCATCTCCGGATACCCGTCTCCAGGCCCTAGTTCCTTTACCACTATGATGCTCTTCTCATCCACAGCGGTAATAAAGTCTCCGGCTTTGTTCCCCAACAGAGTCCTGACGTTCTCCAATGAAGTATTGTCCTTCTCGTGGTCTGTTTCCAGTAAAAATACCACACGCCGCACTTCTGTGTCAATATGTAATTTTTTCGCACGGTTGTAAATATCCACCAGAAGCAGATTGTCCAAAAGCAGATTCTTTATAAAATTATCCTTGTCAAACCGCTCTTTATAGGCGATTAAAAGATTCTGTATTTGAAACGCAGCCATCTTTCCCACCATATAGACATCATCGCTGCTGCCCTTGGCTAGAAGAACATATTCCAACTGGTTTTCATCAAAAACTTTAAAAAACTGATGACCTCTCACTGCCTGGCTGTCCGCCGGCGAATCCACGAAATCAGCTATTGAAATTTCTTCTTCCATATCGGGAAATGTTGTGGCCAATACATTTCCTTCCAGATCTATCACACACAGATCAATTCTGGAAATGACCTTTAAACCTTCGATTGTCGTTTGTAATATTTGGTTTGATATCATGACATTCCCTCACCTTCGCATATTCATTACACCAAAATTTAATAATCTAAATTATATTTTAATATATAATGACAAAAAAAGAAAGAAAAAATTGAATTTTTTATGCTTTTCGCTCTAAAAAGCCCTCTCCAAGCACCTCTCTGGCATCGCTCACCACAATAAAAGCCTTGGGATCAATCTCTGCGATACATTCCTTTAGAGCCACAATCTCCTTTTTAGATACCACGCAGAACAGCACATTCTTGTGCTCCTCCGAGTACATTCCCCTGGCATCCCATCCGGTAAGCCCTCTGTCCAGCTCGTCCAACACGGCTTTCGCCACCGCCTCCCTCTGTCCGGTGATAATGTAAGCCACCTTGGCAAACTTCACGCCTTCAATCAGGTAATCGGAAATATAGGAGGTGACAACAATGGCCAGTATGGAGTAGAGTGCGGTTGTGATACCGAAGGTGTAAGCCCCCACAATCACAATGGCCGCATCAATGATCTGCATAATCTGCACAATGGAGTAGTGACGGAGGTAGTGCTGGATCAAAGCGGCAACCAGGTCCGTTCCCCCTGTGGTTGCCCTGGCCATAAAAACCATACCTATGCCCACACCGAAGATTGCCCCTCCGAAAAGAGATGACAGAATCAAGTCCTCCACGCCCAAAGACACTACCGGAAGAATGTACAGCCAGGCGGACAGCATGACTGTGGCAAACAGCGTCCTCTTTAAAAACCTCATTCCCTTAATCTTAGCTCCCAGCAGGAAGACCGGTACGTTTAACATGATATTCGTCAACCAAAGAGGGATTCCACCGTCTACAATCCCGGATGTCACCTCTTTTAGTATGATCCCTGCACCGGTAAAACCTCCTGTCACCAGACTGCTTGGGTCATATACTGAGTTGATCGCCAGAGCCATTATGGCTGTACCTGCCAGAATCAGAAGATAATCCACATAGACTGGCCTCACTTTTCTGAATTCCATGTCATGCCTCTCCTTTCTCCTGTTGATACTTGCTTATTTTCTTTTTAAAGATACGTTTCTCTATCAGTTTGTCCCAAAATCCCGGCTTTAACTCCAGAGATTTCCTGCATTTTAAAGTTTTTCCTGTTCCGATCCATACCCTAGCGCTCAGTTTTGTTTTGTTGGCTGCCACAAAGTCCTCCTGCAGCGGAGTGCTCAGAGAAGCCAGAATGATCTCCGGCGCTGTTCCATTAATCCGGTTTATCAGACTGTCCGGATCTCCTGTCATATCCTCCATGGAAAAGACTCCTGCCAGATGAAGTCCCGGAAAGTTATCCAAAAGGTGTTCCTTTAAAGTCCCCGCTTCCTTTTTTGTCTCCCCCAGAACAGCCAGGGACTTTTCGTTCTGGGCACAGTATTCCAAAACTGTGGTGAGAAACCAACCGTCCTCAGCCTCCATATGGCGCTCTGCATCCTGAATCCCGGCTGCCAGCAGCACATCCCGGTCACCTACCACACTCATGTCCAGGCTCTCTACTCTCTCTCTGTAGCTCGTTTCCTTCCCCGCCTCCAGAAGAACTCCCGCATTGATGATTCCTATGGTGTTCAAAGACTCTGTCTTCAGAAACGCTTCCATCCGCTCCATGGCCTCCACCACCGTCAGATTGTCAATCTCCACTCCTAATACATTCATTTTCCTGTTCATTTTGACCCTCTCTTTTCCGCATACTTTCAATATATCAGAAATCATAGGGCTTTTCAACCATAAGTATCCTTGCGAAAACCCCTGGAACGAGTTCACATTCCAGGGGTTTTCTCTATATCACATGGATTAGCTGTTAGATTTCATCTGGAATCCTGCATAGGCTGTCTCCAGTCCATGCTCCACAGGATCCAGTCCGCCGATCTCTTCCTCGGCGGAAACCCGCAGCCCAATGGTTTTCTTAATAATGGTGAATACGATAAACATAGCAATTGCCACGAAAGCTGCCACTGAAACCACTCCAATGCACTGAATAGCCAGGCGCTCCCAGTGTCCTGTGGTAAACAAGCCGTCCTCTCTGGCAAAGAAACCTATCATGATGGTACCGAAGGCTCCACACACACCATGTACAGAAATAGCACCCACCGGATCATCAATTTTTGCAATCTTGTCAAAGAACTCTACGGAAAATACCACCAAGGCTCCTGCCAAAGCTCCGATGATGGCTGCGGCCCATGGATCCACCACACTGCATCCCGCGGTGATGGCCACCAGACCTGCCAGGGAACCGTTCAACGTCATAGACACATCCGGTTTCTTGTAGCGCATCCACGTTACAAACATGGTCACTGTGGTTGCCGCGGCTGCTGCGATGTTGGTTGTCATAAATACGTTGCTTACATCCAGTGCGTTTTCTGTGGTTGACAGGCCATAACTGGATGCCGGGTTGAATCCAAACCATCCAAACCAGAGAATGAAACATCCAAGAGCGCCCAGTGTAATGCTGTGGCCAGGGATTGCTCTGGGCTTTCCGTTTTTATCATACTTTCCAATACGAGGCCCTAGCATCCATGCTCCGATCAGAGCCGCCACACCCCCGGTCATATGTACAGCCGTGGATCCTGCATAGTCATTAAAACCTGATGAAACGCCAATGCTCAGTGTTGAGAGCCATCCTCCGCCCCAAATCCAATGTCCCTCAATGGGATAAATCAAAGCGCTGATCACAATACTGTAAATAATATAGGAAGAAAACTTTGTCCGCTCTGCCATGGCGCCGGATACAATCGTGGCTGCTGTGGCGCAGAACATGGTGTTGAAAGCAACCATCGCCCAGGATGGAATACTGCTTGAGTAATCTCCCCGGCAGAACAAATCAATGGTTCCGATAAATCCATTTCCATCTCCCATCATCAGCCCAAACCCCAGAACCCAGTAGACTACAGAGCCCAGTGCAAAATCCATTAAATTTTTCATAATAATATTACCTGCATTTTTAGCCCGCGTAAATCCGGTCTCCACCATGGCAAATCCTGCCTGCATGAAAAAGATCAGGGCTGCTCCCAGCAGGACCCATAGGGTATCCATTGTGTTAATTTCCATAATAATCTCCTCCTCAATCTGCTTACCTGATTTTAAAACGTAAAAGGCTGACTCCAAATGGGCTTACAAGCACTCCCACTTAGCTCGTTGCTCATGAAATTTAAATACGACTCAGCGTACTAGCGGTAAAGGCTTTATCTTCTTTCAAAATAAAAAACGATAACCGCATCCGGAATTTCTCCCTTACGCAAATTATCGTCCTCGATCACTATCATATTTAATTGTGGCCATACCTCTTAACACCCTTCATTTAAAGCGCATCATTTCCGCGCTCGCCTGTTCGGATACGTACTGCATCCTGAACCTCATAAATAAAGATCTTTCCATCGCCATAATTACCTGTGTTGATCTCCTTCACAACCCGGTCAATGACATTCTCACTGATTTCATCCTCCACAACCGTCTCAACCCGCACCTTGGGCAGCAGGTTGACATTGTACTCTGTTCCCCGGTAGAGCCTGCGGTAACCCTTCTGATTGCCGTAACCCATGATGTTTGATATCATCACACCGTTTGCCCTGCACTCATCCAGAATGGTTTTTAAGTCTTCCAGCTTTTCCGGTTTAATGATGATTTCCAGCTTTTTCATAATCTTGAACCTCCTTTTTATAATAACAAAAAGGACGCCCCTTTTTCAGGAACGCCCTCGTTCTTTATTGATACTCATTATACACCCTTCCCTTCATTTGTCAAACCTAAATTTATACTTTTTTTATAATTTGTCTATAGTTTACCAAATGAACGCACATTTGCATCTTTTTCCCGTCACATTCCCAAATTTTCTTATTTTGTCAAATTTAGGGGCTTTAACGTTCATAATTTATTCATTTATCATTCAAAAAAGTTTCACTGCGCCATCATTCTTTCTTCATTTCTGTTGCATATAATATAAACATCAAAAGAACACAGGACAATTTCCTAAGTATTAATATACTATTCGAATAAACTTTTTCATAATAATGCCGGGCAGAACAGCTGCCCGGCATCCTCCCTTTTAAGGGAGTTTTTTTATTACAGCCATTTCTTTTTTTTACAGAGCCAGACTCCCCCGCCGATGATCAGTATGCTGACGGCGATCAAAACCGGATAGGCGTAGGGCGCTTTGTATTCCGGCATCTGCAGATTCATTCCATACCACCCGGCCAAAAGTGTGAGTGGCATGAAGATCGTGGTCACCACAGTCAAAAACTGCATGGTGCGGTTCATCTTTAGATCCCTCTGGGCCTGATACCCTTCCTTTAGCTGCATCACTTCCTCTCGCAGCACCTGGATATCCTCCACCATTCCCAGGCTGCGGTCCTCGAGTATGGCAAACCGCTTTAGGGTGCGGCTGTCAAAGAGCTGATTGTCGTTATCCACAATGTATTCCATGGTTCGTTTTAAATGCTCGTACAGGTGTTTGAGCAAGAGCAGGTGTCTGCGGAAGCGGACGATATCACGGATATAGTCATCGGAATCCATGTCCACATCCTCCAGCTCTTCCCGCTCTCCCACTTCCTGCTCCATCTCTTCCACCCGCTTTTCCTCCCTCTCCACCAGGGATTCCAAAATACGGTAAACCAGATTTCCGGTTGTCAGCTCTCTTCCGGTATTGTGGACCGTCTCCAGAAATCCCTCAAATTCCTGTCCATCCTGCACCAAAAGGATTAGCTGCCTGCTGTCCATCATCATGTACATGGGAAATTCCAGGGGGTTTGGAGACTCCGCCAAAAAAGACGGCACACAGATCAGATCAAAGTCCACATGACTCTCAAATCTGGTGTCGGGATTTTTCAGCATCTCTATAAAAAATTCATCCGGCATCTCATGCCACTGGTCCGTAAATTCCAATCTGCGCTCTGTAAATTGACTGGATACAACCATGACCTGCGCTTCCCCGATGCGCTGAGGCGGCAGCTTTTCCAAGCTGCCGCCGTTTATTTTATACAGCATTTTTTACACCTCAAACAAAAGATCTCCGTAGGATGGCATAGGCCACTCTTCTTTGTCTACAATCATCTCCAGCTGATCTACCGGAACGCGCAGTTCCTCCATAGCTGCCGCTACCTTCTCGTGGTAGAACATGGCCTGGGCTTCCCCTTCAGGCATGGACACCGCTGTATTTGTGGCGTCCTCCAGCTTTGCCAGTGCCAGCTTCGTGGCTGAGAGCAGACTGGTAGTCTCCTTGAGTAAATTCATCGGAACCGTAACATCCGCACCCGCTGCCTTGATCTCATTTGCTGTGCCTGCCAGATTGCGCGCGAAACGCATCACAGCCGGAACGATGTGCTTGCTGGCAATGTCGATCATGGCTCTGGCCTCAATGTTGATGGCCTTTGAATAGCCCTCGTACTGGATCTCCGCCCTGGACTCCAGCTCTGCCCTGGTAAATACCCCGAACTTGCTAAACAGCTCCACTGCCTTATCGGTCACCAGTGCCGGAATCGCCTCCACCATGGAACGAATGTTGGGCAGGCCCCGGCGCTTTGCCTCCTCTACCCATTCCTCTGAGTAGCCGTTGCCGTTAAAGACTATACGCTGGTGCTCATTGGCGTACTCTTTGATCAGGTCATGTACCGCCAGTTCAAAATCCTCCGCCTTTTCCAGAATGTCACAGGCTTCTGAAAAGGCTTCTGCCACAATGGTGTTGATTACCACATTGCACTCAGCCACAGAGTCTCTGGAGCCCACCATGCGGAATTCAAACTTATTTCCAGTAAACGCAAAAGGTGATGTCCGGTTCCGGTCAGTGGCGTCTTTTGCAAAATCCGGCAGCGTCTTTACGCCTGTGTGCAGCTTTCCGCCCTTGATGCTGTGGGTAGCGGTTCCTGTACTGATGAGCTGGGCCATCACATCCTCCAGCTGTTCTCCTAAAAATACGGAGATGATGGCAGGCGGTGCCTCATTGGCACCTAGTCTGTGGTCGTTCCCCACATCTGCCGCGGACTCTCTGAGAAGGTCCGCGTGGCGGTCCACTGCTCTTAACACGCACATCATAATGAGCAGGAACTGTATATTCTCATGAGGGGTCCTGCCCGGTTCCAGAAGGTTGATCCCATCGTCCGTCACCAGAGACCAGTTGTTGTGCTTACCGGAGCCGTTCACACCTGCAAAAGGCTTTTCGTGGAGCAGGCACTGCAGGCCATGCTCCTCCGCAACCCTCTTTAAGGTTTCCATTATGATCTGGTTGTGGTCTGCCGCCACATTGCACTCCGCGTAAATGGGTGCCAGCTCGTGCTGGGCCGGGGCCACTTCATTGTGCTGGGTTTTGGCGGACACACCCAGCTTCCACAGCTCTGCGTTCACGTCCCGCATAAAGGCCGCGATCTTGGGACGGATAACGCCGAAATAGTGGTCATCCAGTTCCTGTCCCTTGGGGGGCATTGCTCCAAAAAGCGTGCGCCCGGTAAAGATCAGGTCTTTTCTCTTTAAGTATTTTTTCCTGTCCACAATAAAATATTCCTGCTCCACTCCCACGGAGGGTGCCACCCTTTTGGAGGTGGTGTTTCCGAAAAGCCGAATCAGGCGGAGCGCCTCCTTCTGAACCGCCTCCATGGATCGCAGCAGGGGGGTCTTCTGATCCAGAGCTTCTCCTGTGTAGGAACAGAACGCGGTTGGGATGCACAGGATAGCCCCTGCCTCATCCTCCCTCACAAAGGCTGGTGAGGTACAGTCCCAGGCAGTGTATCCCCTGGCCTCAAAGGTGGCTCTCAAACCTCCGGAAGGAAAGGATGAGGCATCCGGCTCGCCTTTGATCAGCTCTTTGCCGGAGAACTCCATAAGTACGGAACCATCCTTATCCGGCGCTGTGATAAAGGCGTCGTGCTTCTCCGCAGTAAATCCGGTCAGCGGCTGAAACCAGTGGGTGTAGTGGGTAGCACCCTTCTCCACCGCCCAGTCCTTCATAGCTGCTGCCACTACCTCCGCAGTCATAGGGTCCAGATCTTTTCCGTATTCTATGGTTTTGTGCAGTTCTTTATACACTTTTTTGGGCAGAC
The DNA here is from genome assembly GCF_058119865.1 of Ruminococcus sp. 8Y-12. Taxonomy (NCBI): domain Bacteria; kingdom Bacillati; phylum Bacillota; class Clostridia; order Eubacteriales; family Oscillospiraceae; genus Ruminococcus; species Ruminococcus sp. 8Y-12. Next base: position 4,759,566 of record NZ_CM176623.1, read on the forward strand.
GCTCCTGCATGACCTTGTCATTGAAGACATTCTGCCCGAAAATTTCTGCTGCATTCATTTTATCGCTCATCATTCTCCTCCACTATATTGATGCTCTGTGAACTTTTTTGCTGTAAATATGCTATAACGCATGATAGCGCAAATTCTTTAAAAATGCAAGGGGAAGATGAAACGGGGGTTATACCTCGTAACTATTCGTTACTGTTCACTCAGGTCTGAGCATTTACTGCTCAGACCGTGAGAAAATGATTCAAGAGTGCAAAAATCCCATCACCAAAGTGATTTTAAATAGATTTTTGCATGCAACTGTGAAGGTACTGAACAGTTACTATACCTCAAACAATAAATCTCCGTAGGATGGCATGGGCCACACTTCTTTGTCCACCAGCATTTCCAGCTTATCCACCGGTACACGCAGGGCTTCCATGGCGGGCATGATGGAGTCGTGGAAGAACTGTGCCTGCTCTGCACCCTCCGCTTTGCCGGTTCCCTCCTCGTCCAGGTCAATCAGCTTGTTGAGCGCCTCTTTTGCCTCCTCCAGAAGGCTGCCCACTTCCCCCAGGAGCTGTGCCTGCACCTTGGCTCTGCCACCTGCCGCGGTCACTGCGTTGACGGTGTCTGCCAGGGTCTTGGTATACCCCACCACAGCCGGAATTATCTGCTTTCCGGCCACGTCGATCATTGTCTTGGCCTCTATGTTGATTGCTTTGGCATAGTTCTCATATTTGATTTCCACGCGGGACTCCAGTTCCGCTTTGCTGAAAACGCCAAATCTTCCAAACAGGTCAATGGCTTTCTCCGTCACCAGACATGGGATGGCTTCTACCATAGACTTAATATTGGGAAGCCCTCTGCGCTCTGCCTCGTCAACCCACTCCTCTGAATAACCATTTCCGTTGAACACAATTCTCTGATGTTGGGATGCCATCTCCTTAATCAGATCATGCACGGCGAGCTCAAAGTCCTCTGCTTTCTCCAAAATATCGCAGGCATCTGCGAAAGCTTCCGCTGCAATGGTGTTTAACACAATATTGGGGGCTGCGATGGAGTCTCTGGAGCCCACCATGCGGAACTCAAACTTATTGCCCGTGAACGCGAAGGGGGAGGTCCTGTTTCGGTCTGTGGCGTCCTTTGCAAAACCCGGAAGAGTCTTTACACCGGTCTGAAGCACACCGCCCTTGATACTGTGGGTGGCGGTTCCTGTGCTGATCAGCTGCTCCAGTACATCCTGCAGCTGTTCGCCCAGGAAGACGGAGATGATGGCAGGCGGAGCCTCATTCGCCCCCAGTCTGTGGTCATTTCCGGGGTCTGCGGCGGCCTCCCGAAGCAGGTCCGCATGTTCATCCACAGCCTTTAAGATGCAGGTCAGCACCAGGAGAAACTGCACATTTTCATGGGGCGTCTTTCCTGGGTCCAGCAGATTGATTCCGTCATCTGTGGTGATGGACCAGTTGTTGTGTTTACCAGAGCCATTCACTCCGGCAAAGGGTTTCTCGTGGAGCAGGCACTGCAGTCCGTGCTGACAGGCCGCCTTTTTTAAAGTCTTCATAACCAACTGGTTGTGATCCACAGCAATATTGGCCTCCGCATAGATAGGCGCCAGCTCATGCTGGGCCGGAGCCACCTCATTGTGCTGGGTCTTAGCGGACACACCCAGTTTCCACAGCTCTTCGTTGACATCCTTCATGTAGGATGCAACGCGCTGCCGGATGGTTCCAAAGTAATGGTCATCCAGCTCCTGACCCTTGGGAGGCATTGCGCCAAAGAGGGTGCGCCCGGTAAAGATCAGGTCCTTTCTCTTTAAGTACTTCTGCTTATCCACCAGAAAGTATTCCTGCTCAGGACCCACGGAGGGGGTGACCTTTTTGGAGGTGGTATTTCCAAATAGTCTCAGCAGGCGCAGGGCCTGTTCATTGATTGCCTCCATGGAGCGCAGCAGAGGGGTTTTCTGATCCAGGGCCTCCCCTGTGTAGGAGCAAAACGCGGTGGGAATGCACAGAATTGCCCCCGCTGCGTCCTCCCTCACATAGGCCGGGGAGGTGCAGTCCCAGGCTGTATATCCTCTTGCTTCAAAGGTGGCTCTCAGCCCCCCTGAGGGGAAGGAGGAGGCATCCGGCTCTCCCTTGATCAGCTCTTTACCCGAAAACTCCATAAGCACAGAACCGTCCTCTTTGGGGGCTGTGATAAAAGAATCATGCTTCTCCGCCGTCATTCCCGTCAGCGGCTGGAAAATATGGGTGTAGTGGGTAGCCCCTTTTTCTACCGCCCAGTTTTTCATAGCCTCAGCCACCACCTCAGCCACCATTGGGTCCAGCTCCCTGCCCTCCTCCATGGTCTTTTTCAACGCCGTGTAGACTTTACCGGGCAGACGCTCCTGCATCACTTTATCATTAAATACGTTCTCTCCAAAAATCTCTGCCACATTCATTTTTTCACTCATTTGTTCCTCATCCTTTCTTTGTTTGTGTGAATTTGAATATATTTTTCTAAATAAAACCGCAAAAAAAGGGCGCTCCACCGTGGTGGAACGCCTTTGTTCGCTTTACATTCTTCATTCACTTCAATCTGTATACTAAAATACATTACTTCCTAAAAAAATGCAAGCAAAAATTCTAAAATTTTTTCAGTTCATTTTCCGATTGATGACGGCTATGTAGTCAAGCCTTGTCAATGGAACCGAAAATTTCCATTTTTTCTTTTACAGTTGCCTTGATGGCCTCAACTCCGGGAGCCAGGACTTTACGCGGGTCAAAGCCCTTGCCTACCAGATCCTTGCCCTCCTCAAAGTACTTGCGGGTCGCTTCCGTAAAGGAAATCTGGCACTCTGTATTTACATTGATCTTGGCAACTCCCAGATCAATGGCTTTCTTGATCATATCTACCGGAATGCCTGTCCCTCCGTGGAGAACTAGTGGCATGGTTCCTGTCTTTTCCTGGATTGCGTCCAGAGTCTCAAAGCTCAGGCCTGCCCAGTTTTCCGGGTATTTTCCATGAATGTTTCCGATACCTGCTGCCAGCATGGTAACGCCCAGCTCTGCAATAGTCTTGCACTCTTCCGGATCAGCACATTCGCCCATACCTACAACGCCGTCTTCCTCGCCGCCGATAGCACCTACCTCAGCCTCCAGGGACATTCCCTTGTCAGCACAGATCTTCACCAGCTCTTTGGTGTTTGCGATGTTCTCCTCAATGGGGCTGTGGGAGCCGTCATACATTACAGAAGAGAATCCTGCCTCAATGCATTTCAGGCAAGCGTCATAGCTGCCGTGGTCCAGATGCAGAGCTACCGGTACTGTGATGTTCATCTCCTCCAGCATACCGTTTACCATACCAACGATGGTCTTGTAGCCTCCCATGTATTTTCCTGCACCCTCAGAAACACCCAGGATAACCGGAGAATTGTTCTCCTGTGCAGTCAAAAGAACTGCTTTTGTCCACTCCAGATTGTTGATGTTAAACTGTCCCACTGCATAGTGGCCTGCCTTTGCTTTTTCTAACATGTCCTTAGCTGATACCAACATTTCGTTACCTCCACTTATAAATAAAATTAGTTAAATTGTAGTTAGCTTTTATTATAGTATATATTTCATAAAAAATAAACAATTTTTTGTGATCTATTATTCTTTTTCCACGATCTCTTCCTCTTGTACCGTCTCCAAACTCTGATTTTCCCTGACTTGCTGCAGACTTCTTGCTATGGTCTGGACACTGTGGGCTTCCTCCGGCAGCAACGCCTCCTGGTGGATGTGCTTTACCATAATGGGAATGGCTTTCTGATAATTGACAATCTCCACCCTGCTGTGCACTCCCCCAAATTCCCCGTCCAGTGTCCAGGGAATCTCCTCCAATGACTCAAACTCTACCCGTTCCGCCTTTTGATAGTAGATGTGCTTGTTGTCAATCTCCCGTAACAGAATAGCCCCCAGGATTTCCTGGAGCTCTATGGGATTTTTCGGTGTCTTTATCAAAGTGACTTCAAACACCCCGTCGTTTAAGTGAACATGTTTCCCTGTTATGTTCTTAAATCCTCCCACAGACTGGGAATTGGTTACCATTCCATAGATAAACTCGTCCTCTACAACCTCCTCGCCGATCCGGATCTTCATGTGGTAGGACTTCAGATTAAACAGCCTCTTGGCACCCTCCAGCACGTAGGCCAGATGCCCCAGCACATTTTTGACATCCTGCTTGGTCTGGTAGGACACCTCTGTAAAAGCCCCGAACGCAGCAATATACACAAAATAATCCCCGTTGAAGCCTCCGATATCACAGGGAAAGGGATGATTGAGCGCGATGCAGCGGGCTGCCTCCTTCATATTCTTGGGCAGCCCCAGACTGTTTCCAAAATCATTTGTACTTCCCGCCGGGATGTAACCCACCGGGCGCCTGCCACTCTCGGGCCTTTGCATCATGCCGGTGATCACCTCATCCAAAGTACCGTCGCCGCCACTGCACACCACAAGGTCGTATTTCCCGGCCTTTTTCTGGGTCACCCTGCAGGCATCCATAGCCCCCTGGGTGGTGTGGACCGTCACCCTCATATTGTTTTTCACAAAGATATCGATAATGTCCAACAGGTGATTTCTGATCAAGCCCTTGCCTGACTTGGGGTTAATGATAAAAAGTACTTTTCTCTTCTTCATGCATTTACACTCCTCAGTATAGGCTTATTCTACTACTTCTCTGTCTTCCTGGCAAGTGCATGCGAAAAATTAACGCCTATCCATAATCTGAAAGGTTACTGTTCACAATAGCCCTGCTGTGTCCTTCTCAAGGCTTCATGCTTTACAATAGAAAAAGAATATAAATTCTCCTCCCTCCGTCTTAAGCTCCAGTCTTCCGTCATATTTCTCCGCTATCAGCCGTACACTTTTAAGCCCCAATCCATGTCCCCACTTATCTTCCTTGGTCGTTGCCGGAAGCTCATCCCCTGAAACAACGTGCATGCAAGGATTCACCACCTTCAGCACAAACATTCCCTTGCCCAGTCTTGCCTCAAGATTGATATACCGATGCTCCTGTTCAAGCCTGCATACATACTCCACCGCATTATCCAGGGCGTTTCCAAAAACAGCGCAGATATCCGGCTTCTCCAAAGGAAGGGGCTGCTGTATTTCTGCTTTCACATAAAAATCAATCCCATACATCCCCATAGAGGAAGCTTTCGTACTTAATAGTACGTTTACAATGGTATCGTTACAATACTTTAAGGTCTGATATAGAGCAGAATTATCCAGCATTTCCCGGATATAGGCATCTTTCTGCTCCATAGAGAGGGCCGACAGTACCTGCAGATGATTTGTGAGGTCATGCTTAAGCCTCCGTATCTCCAGGTTCTGCTTCTCCATCATCGCATAATACCTGCTGTTCATCTCTGCGGTCACCTGCGTCTCCTCAAGCCTGCGCTGCCTGGAAAGAACCGTTACTGTCCACAAAAGTCCGGCGAAGGAGCAAAGTGCCAGTAAAAGCAGAAACAAATTCTGGTAGGTATCCTGCTGCTGCCCATAAAACGTAAGCAGAACCACACAAAGTATAATTCCCATGGGTGTGGCCGTAAGCAGTAAAAGCAGTCTCCACATGGCAGGGCTAAGCTCCAAATCCCTTCCCGGAGAAAAATGCCTGCATAACCAATAGAATGCTGCAGCGAATACCAGCCTTTCCATAAAAGGCTGATGACCGCCAAAAGGCCAGACAAAATTATCCATCAAAGCATTAAAGGCCAGCACAGTGCTGGCAAACATCAGGCCAACCGTTATTTTCTTTAAGCGGCTTCCCCGGCACCCCACAAGCACTGCTGCCAAAAAAATGCTGAGTGTCCAGAGAATGTTCGTCCAGTCCGCAATTTGAATGATCATGCCGCTCAAAAGGCTGCAGCTTACCAGCAAAAACGCCTTTCTTACTCTCTCACTTCTCTGTACAAAAAAACATCTCAATGCCTGATATATAAGAAGTGCTCCGGGAATCAATTTTATGCCTAAAATGATGAACCTGCTCATCGATATTCTCCCTCTAACATAGCTTTAGCTAAACTGGCTTCCGCCTCCTCCTTCATGCTTCTGCTCACAGGCAGTCTATTGCCGGCAACGCGCACCTCTCCCCGGCCCACATGCTCTACCTTATCTGCGTTTACCAGGTATCTCTGATGAATACGCACAAAGCTAACGCATGCCTGCCCCTTAAGCTGTTCTTCAACCTCATCCAGCTTTCCGTAAAAAGGATACTCCTTTTCCTCTGTAACCAGTACCACCTTACGCCTGTCGCTGTAGAGATAGGAAATCCTGTCAACAGGCATACGGAAAATGCCATCCGTGTTTTTGAAGGCAAATACCTTCTCCCTGTTCCTTCCTAACATTGTGCGCACCCTGCTGACGATATTTCGGAGACGCTTCTCCTGCGCAGGCTTCATCACATAGTCAAGGGCACCTACCTCATACCCCTCAAACACATAATCTGAGTATCCGGTAAGGAACACGATCACCAGCTCCTGGTTAAACTCTCTTATTTTCCTGGCTGTGTCCATTCCGTTAAGGCCCTCCATCTCCACGTCCAAAAACAAAAGATCTATCTCCCCCGGATGCGCCTTCAGCCATTTCACTGCACTGCTTCCGGAGGTGAACTCATAAACAATTTCCTCATCATCCTCATAGATAATCTTTTCCAACTGAAACCGGACGGCATCTCTGGCATCCGTCTCATCATCACATAATGCAACACGAAGCATAGTTACTACCTCTCTGTAATCTTTATGAAAGATGTTGGGTGCCTACGGATTTCTCCGCACTTTGTGACCCTGGCATCTTATGAAACAGTATAACATGTATTCACTAAAACGAACAATGTGGTTTTGTTCCAGAAATGACACATTGACGCTCAAAACTTTACAAGAGAGCTGCAAAACTTTACATTCCTTGCATTTGCTATCCAAAGTTTACATGAAGGGTGCCAAACTTGACAGCCTGAATTTTCCACAACGTTTTTTATGATATATATAAAGAAAAGCCGTAACTGCGAAGGTGCCTAGCTGTTACGAAAAGTCAAAGAAAGCAAAGGTGAACAAAATGTTAGATGTAAAAAATCTCCAAAAATCTTATACCATCGGAAAGAAGTCCTACCCTGTATTAAAGGGCGTTGACTTAAGTGTGGCCAAGGGCGAATTCGTAGCGGTGATGGGGCCTTCCGGTTCGGGGAAGAGCACGCTTCTCAACTGTATCTCCTGCTACATTCCTTTTGAGGAGGGCAAAATTACTCTGGGAGGCCAAGAACTGAAGGGCATGAATGAGAGTCAGCTTGCAAAAATACGCAACGAAAAGCTTGGCTTTGTATTCCAGGATTTCATGCTCCTTGACGGTCTGACGATCCGCGAAAATATTCTGGTCCCGAGAATCATCCAGGGCAGTGTGAGCCGTGATGCTGAGGAGCTGGCCGACCGCCTGATTGACCTTTTCGGCATCAGCCATATCCGTGGCAAATATCCTGCGGAGGTATCAGGAGGTGAACGTCAGCGCACTGCTGTGGCAAGAAGTCTGATCAATCATCCTCTAATCATACTGGCCGATGAACCTACCGGAAATCTTGACAGTAAATCAAGCCGGACGGTTATAGAATCCTTTGAGAATGCCAGAAGTCAGATGGATGCTACGATCTTCATGGTCACCCATGACAGTTTTTCTGCCTCCTTCTGTGACAGGGTCATCCTTCTGAAGGATGGTACTGTATACCGTCAGCTTGAAAAAACAGGACGGCGCAGCACATTCCATGATCTTCTCTTAGACGCGATTAAAGAAATGAGTGGTGATGAATCATGATGACAATGCAAACCTTAGAAAAGAAATTACAAAAGGCATCCAGAAAACAGGCAACACTATACCTTTTATGCAACTTCGTATCTATGATGCTGATTACCTCCTATGCAGCTATTCTTTTTTCTCCTACCATCTTAAATGTCCTGCCGGAGGGCGGCGACAGCAGAAAACAATTATACGCCATCTTCGTCATGGCCCTGTTTGGCTGTGTGGTCTTTACCATCTACGCAGCCAGCCTGTTCTTCCGCAAAAAATCACGGCAGCTCGGTATCCTCATGGCTCTGGGTGCGTCCAAAAAGCGCCTCTCACCCGGCCTGTTCCGGGAGGTGGCGCTTATGAGCGGAGTATCCTCCCTGGCCGGAATTGCCGCGGGTATCCCGTTTGTGATATTACTCTGGAAGATATTTCAGCTGTTTATCGTAGATACAGGTGAGATGAAGCTGGTGATTCATTTCCAATGCTTGTATGTATCCGCCGCCTTCTACCTTTTGGTATCTGCCTGCGCCTGCATTATGGCCTATCAATACCTGAGGAAAACAAATATCCTTGATGTGGTGCAGGAGGAGCACAAAAACGAACCGGTAAAGGAGCTCGGCCGATGGTGCGGTCCCCTTGGAATCGTTCTGATTTTTGTGGGAGCTGTGGCTGGTTACTATTCCGGCACTGTATATATGAAATTACTTAGTGCCTACCCTCCTGCCTGGCTGAATATCACTTATGCCCCCGTTTTTATCGGCTTGTACCTTGTGATGATACACACAGTAATCCATGGGTGGATTCCGCACAAAAAGAAACCCTACAAAAACATCATTTCCAGGAGTATGATGAAATTTCAGGGAAAGCAGACCGTCAACAGCCTAATCGTAAGTACCGTGCTTATTGCGGGCGGCTGTTTCGCAATTTTCTATGTTCCGGTTCTGGCCACAGGACAGATGATGAATATCAACAGCCACGAATATGATTATGCCTACCACTACAGAGCGGACCAGAATGTGCCGGGGAAACAGAAGGTTACTGCAATGGCGGATCATTACGGCATTGCCCTTAAGGACTGGATGGAATGCCCATATATTACCCTGGGAATGGATGGCTATGAAGAAATTCAGGATGAAAATGACTCCTTCCATGTAGAATATTCGCCGCTGCTAAGCGGAGGAAATTTTCTGTCTGAAAGCAGCTACCGCAAAATGACAGGACAGGACATCTTTGTCCCTGCGCAAAGCTACTACGCTGTTACGGGAACCCAGTCTTCCTATAATTTATTTGCCAACTCCAATGCAACCAAACTTACCAATATCGTAACCCGGGAAATAATAGACGTAACCTTCAAGGGTTATCTTCATTTTGACCTCATGGCCGGGAATAACAGCTTTTATGTGATCAATGATCAGGACTACGAAAAAATCCGCCAAGGTCTTACTCCTGTATGGCACGGATCTCTGGTATATTTTAATGCAGATGGGGAGGATAGCTATGACTTTGCCAATACCTTTTTTCACACCTTTGTGGATTCTTTTGGACCGGAATGCGAGTATCCCAAATTTTATGACCCGGTAACAAAGATTGCACAGGAGGAAAAGGGACAGATCTACTGGGGAGACACAGACCAGATGACTCCTGTGAGCTACGAGGAAGCAGATTCCTCCGATTTCCGCCTTCACTGGGAATATATGCCGCAATTTCGCATACTGGACCGCAATGATTTCATGACTACGTTTTCCGTGTATTTAATGGCATTTATATTTGTGGCTCTCATCTGCTTCGCAGCGGCAATCGTCATCGGTTATACACGCTGCCAGGCTATTGCGCTCAATAACCGTTATGTGTTCGATGATCTTAAGCGCCTGGGCGGTCCCCCTGCGTTTCTCTGCGCAGAAGTGAAACGCCAATGCCTGATCGTATTCCGAATACCGGCAATTACCGGAATGACCCTGATGACGCTGCTATACACTCTGCTTTTGTATGCCAATGACAGCCGCCTGAACTCCGGCGAACTGTATTCCCTACTTGTTTGTCTGGGGGTGCTGGCTGTGATTGCAGTCATTCTGTATTCTATTTACCGCTATACTGTACGCAGGATTGAGCGTGATCTTGGGATCGATAAAGCTCAATGATAACCAGCGCAGAAGGCCATTTTTAAAGGAGGTGTGCAATATTGCTGGCCACGGAGTGAACAGTTCCTATTTTGTGTTACTGTTCACACGTTCACAGTAACTATTTCGCGTCAATACATACCGTAGGTTTGGAAAATTTATTGTTCCGTTCCAAGAGGATGTGTTATAATAGCTCAAAGAGTCAGATATCCCCGCTATGCGGTATATCTGCCACAAAGTATGATTGACAAGAAAAGGAGACCTGCTATGAGTTACAAGACTGCCCTGATCACAGGGGCTTCCAGAGGAATCGGACGGGCCATTGCCCTGTCTATGGCTTCTGCCGGATACCATTTGATGCTGACCTGTCACCGAAACCAGGACATGCTTACTGAGCTGGCACATCAAATTGAGAGCCGCTATCCCGTCACCTGCCTGACCTATGCGGGGGATATGGGCGACTACGAGGCAGTGCAAAAGATGTATGCCTGTTTCCAGCAGCGTTTTGCCTCCCTGGATGTGATCGTAAACAATGCAGGAATTTCCCACATGGGGCTTTTGACGGATATGAACCCTGAGGAGTGGGACCGGATCATGGCAACCAACCTCTCCTCCGTGTTTTATACCTGCCGCTACGGCATCCCTATTATGCTGCGCAAAAAGACCGGAAAGATCATCAATATCTCCTCTGTGTGGGGAGTGGCCGGCGCTTCCTGTGAAGCTGCCTACTCTGCCTCCAAGGGAGGTGTCAACGCGCTCACCAAAGCACTGGCAAAGGAGCTTGGTCCCAGCAACATCCAGGTCAATGCCATCGCCTGCGGAGCCATTGATACGCAGATGAATGACTGGATGACCGAGGAGGACCTGGAATCTCTGCTGATTGAGATCCCTGCCGGACGTTTGGGGCGCCCGGAGGAGGTTGCACACCTGGTACTGAACCTGTGCTCCGGAAATGAGTATCTGACCGGGCAGGTGATTCATTTGGATGGGGGATGGATATAAAATTGAGGGCTTTTTCGTTTCATTTGACATAGTTTCCAATGGAATGAAACGCGGAAGTGTAAGCTTAAGAGGCTTATACTTCCGCTTTATTTTACTCTTCTTTTACACAGTCTATAAATGCCAGATCTCCTCATTATACTGCTTTATAGTCCGGTCAGAGGAAAAATACCCGGCTTCGCTGATGTTTACCAGCATTTTCTTGGCCCAGTCCATGCGGTCCCGGTAGTTGTCAAATGCCTGGTCCTTTGTGCGTATATAGTCCTTCACATCCAGAAGTGTCATAAACCAGTCCTTCTGTATGAGTTCTCTGTGGAGGCGTGCCAGGTTTTCTTTATCTCCCACCTGCAGCAGGGTATCGCTGACAATGAAGTCCACCATCTCCCGAATTTCCCCATCCGCTTCATAAATATTTTTAGCACAATAGTCTTTCTTTGCATAGTGTTCAATCACCTGCTGGCTGGATTCCCCGAAGATATAGATGTTCTCCTCACCCACCAACTGGTGTATCTCCACATTCGCACCGTCCTCTGTTCCCAGAGTGACCGCCCCATTCAGCATGAACTTCATGTTGCCAGTACCGCTGGCCTCCTTGGATGCCAGGGAGATCTGCTCCGATACATCACAGGCCGGGATGAGTTTCGATGCCTTAGTCACGTTGTAGTTTTCCACCATAACCACATTCAGGTGCTTCTTTACTTCCGCATCCCGGTCAATGATCGCCTGAAGGCAGAGGATCAGGTGAATGATATCTTTGGCTATCACATATGCTGGAGCAGCCTTTGCCCCAAAAATCATGGTGATTGGCGTCTTTGGAACCTTGCCTGCCTTGATCTCCAGGTATTTGTGAATGATATACAGCGCATTCATCTGCTGCCTCTTGTACTCATGAAGCCTCTTAATCTGTATATCAAAGATGGAGTTCTCATCCAAGCGGATATTCTGGGTTTCCCTCAGGTAGGCCTTCAGCGCCTGTTTGTTCTCCAGCTTGATCTGCAGCAGCTCACGCAGCACCTGCTCATCTTTTTCATAGGCGCGCAGCTTTTTTAACTCATCCGCATTCTTTTTAAATCCACTTCCGATCAATCGCTCAATCAGGCCCGTTAGCTTAGGATTGCAGTGCAGCAGCCATCGGCGGAACGTGATTCCGTTAGTCTTGTTATTAAATTTTTCCGGATACAGATCATAGAAGGGCTTCAGCTCGGATTCCTTCAGGATTTCCGTGTGCAGGGCTGCCACCCCGTTCACGCTGAATCCATAGTGAATATCCATATGAGCCATATGCACCCGTCCGCTGTCGTCTATGATGGACACCCTGGGATCTGCAAAATCCTCCCGCACCCTGGCATTCAGCTCCCGGATGATCGGCAGCAGATGGGGCACCACCTGCTCCAGATAGGAGATTGGCCACTTTTCCAGGGCTTCCGCCAAAATGGTGTGGTTTGTGTAAGCACAGGTCCTGCTTACCACCTCAATAGCCCTGCGCTGGGACATCCCCTCCTGCTGCAGAAGGCGGATCAACTCCGGAATCACCATGGAAGGGTGGGTATCATTGATCTGGACAACTACGTGTTCATCCAGCTTATACAAGTCATATCCCTTTTCTTTACACTCTTTCAAAATCAGTTGTGCGGCATTGCTCACCATAAAATACTGCTGATAGATGCGAAGCAGCTGTCCCTTCTCATCACTGTCGTCCGGATAGAGGAAGAGGGTCAGGTTCCGCCTGATATCCTCCTTATCAAAACAGATGCCCTCTTTTACGATGCCCTCATCCACGGAGTCCACATCGAACAGGTGCAGTTTGTTGGTGCAGCTGTCATATCCCGTCACGTCAATATCATACAGACTGGAGGTGAGGCTGAAGTCCTTAAACGGTATCTCAAAGTGAATATCCGTCTTCTCCAGCCAGCTCTCTTTCTCAATCCAGGGATTGGGCACTTCCTTCTGCTTGTGATCCGAAAATTCCTGTTTAAACAGGCCGCAGTGATAGTTCAGGCCCACTCCGTCCCCATTCAACCCCAGTGTTGCGATAGAGTCTAAAAAACAGGCAGCCAGTCTTCCCAAACCTCCATTTCCCAGAGACGGCTCCGGTTCCAGCTCTTCAATCGCACTGAGTTCTTTTCCATTTCTCCGCAGCACCTGCTCTGCCTCCCCGTACAGTCCCAGATTGATCAGGTTGTTGGAGAGCAGCTTTCCTATCAAAAATTCTGCGGATATATAATAAAGCTTCTTGCTGCCTTTGTTCCTTCCTAACGCCTTTGCCTTCTCCTTTGTGAGTTCCAGCAGGGCGCGGTATATCTCCTCATTGGATGCCTTTGCCACATCTTTGCCAAAACTGGTTTCCAGAATTTTATTCAACTCTTTTTCCAACATTTCAATTTCCTCCTCATTATAGAGAGCGCAGATTTGTTTCGAAAATTTTCGAAATTACATTGCGATCTTACCATTCCTGTGCTATATTGTCAATATAGTATTTCTCCTTTTAGGAAAAAAATGTGTTACTGTTCACACGCACAGTAACATGCATAAATCCATGCAAAATCGCCTTCGGCGATGGGATTTATGCACCCTTGAATCATTTTCTCACGGTCTGAGCAGTAAATGCTCAGACCTGGGTGACAATAACAAAAAAGTACATCAGGAGGAAAATTTATGGCTACAATCCGAGATATTGCCAGACAACTGGGTATTTCTCCGGGTACGGTGTCAAAGGGACTCAACGGCGCCAGTGATATCAGCGAATCCACCAGGCAGGCAGTACTGGATACCGCGGTGGAGCTGGGATACAAGCCCAAGAGCATGCAGGGAAAAACACCCGGGAAAATCTGTATTTTGGTGGAAAATATGAATTATGATAATGTAGATCAATTTGGATATGAAATCATTGCCGGCTTTGAACAGACTGCAGCTCTAAAAGGCTGCCAGGTGGATATCATCCCGGCCGGCCTTTCCATGCAGACCGGTGAGCCCTATGATACCTTTATGCTGAAAAATAAATACGTGGGTGCGTTCCTGCTGGGCTTTGAGCTGCACGATGACTATCTCAGACAGCTGCACAACACCAAAGTCCCCACTGTTCTCTTGGACAATTACATTGAAAATAACCCCAGGGTCGGCTATGTGGGAACTGACAACTTTGAGGGAATGAAACATATTGTCAATCACCTGGCTGCCCTGGGGCACAGAGAAATTGCGGTGCTCTGCGGAAACCCGGATTCGCTGATCACGGTCCGCCGTTTTGACGCCTTTAAGCATTTTATGTGGTGCAACCAGCTCAAATGGCGGGATGAGCTGATTGCCTACGGGGATTTTCACCGGGACACTGCCCCAGAATACGTTTCGCGCTTTCTGGAGCAGGGTGCCACGGCAATCGTCTGCGCCAGTGACTACATTGCCTCAGGCGTGATCCGTGCCCTCACCGCCGCCAGAGTGCGGGTGCCGGAGGATGTGAGCGTCACTGGCTTTGATGATCTGCCACTTGCCCGGTATCTGGCGCCACCGCTGACCACTGTGCGGCAAAACCGCCTGGACCTGGGAAAAAGCGCATTTTTGTTGCTGGACGGCCTGATGCACGGTGTGTCCATCAGCCGCCTGGAGCTACGCCCCACCTTTATCGCGCGTCAGTCCACGGGACCCGTCAGCTTACAATCTTATAATAGGTCTTAGCTGTCATGGAGTAGATCAAGGTATACCCCAGCGCAAATACAACGATGGTTCCGCCTGTACAGGCCATAAAGAGCTTAGTGTTGTAGAGGTTAAATATCATGAGCAGCCGGTTGATGATATTGAAGGCAAAGGCAATGTGTACACCCGCCATCAAGAGCGGCAGGAAAAATACACTCAGTACCTGGCTGCGGATGGACTGGCGCACTTCCTTTTTGCTCATTCCTACCTTCTTCATGATCTGGTACCTCTCCCGGTCATCATACCCCTCTGAAATCTGTTTATAGTAGATGATCAGTATGGTCGCCATCACAAACAGCAGTCCCAGGAAGATCCCCAGGAAGAGAAGTCCCCCGTCCATAATATAGAAGCTGTTTTTTCCGGCAGCCACACCATCCGCGTATCCTGTCAGGCCCTCCTGCTCCATTCTGGCAGACAACTCTTTTTGGAGACGGATCTGCGTGTCTTCATCTGCAGTAGTATCAAACCCATAGTAATAACTCATCTCACTGAGCCGGTCCTTTAACTCCCCCGGGACTTCGATCTGCTTAGTAACCCTTTCCAAAAATGCCTGGTCCGGCACTACAATACAGTAGGCATCTGTAAGCAGGGTGCCCATCCCCATGGGGATGACCTCCTCACTCAGGTTCTCTTTAATCTTGCAGGATGTGTCCTGAATCTGGATCTCTCCATTCAGTGTCTCCCCCTTTGCACAGTAGACCAGCACCTCATCCGGGGCCAACTGCTCCTCCCTGCCCTCCAGACGGTTATAGTCCTCCAGAAGGATGAAGGTGAGGGACGTGGGCATTTCATCGCCCAAATCCATTCCGGTGTAGGACTGATTCACACCGTAGAAATGGTTTCCATCCTGCGCCAGGGTAAATCCCTGGCTGCGGTAATTGATGACATTCTCTGTCTCAATCCCGTATTCGCTGATCACATCATTGACCATGGAATCAATGGCCTTCCTGGACTCATCCGTTACATTATACTGGTTTACGCCAATATTTCTCGGATAACGCCATCGCAACGAATCCTCCAGTCCCAGATACAGGCTGAGTGTGGTTGATATCAGGATCAATACGCCTGTGGAGAGCACACAGATACTGGCCAATCCGGCCGCATTCTGTTTCATTCGGTACATCATACCGGAGATGGTAGTAAAATGCTTTGGCTGGTAATAGTATCTCTTGTTTTTGCGCAATATCTTTAAAATCAGTATACTTCCCGCTGTAAAGAGACAATAGGTGCCAATGATCACCAGAATGACCGCCCCGAAGAAAAGCAGCATGGCATCCAGCGGAGAGGTTACGGTTGCTGCTATATAATAACCCACTCCCAGACACAGAAAACCCACAAGTGCTATGATCCACTTTGTCTTAGGTTCTTTCTCACCCACATTGGAACCCTTGAGAAGTTCAATGGGGTTAGAGAGGTGAATCTGCCTCAAAGTGTTCAGATAGTTCAGCAGAAAAATCCCTGCAAACAGGAACAGGCACTCCCCTATGGCCTTGGGTGCTATCTCAAACCCCAGACTCACCGGAAACCTCAGCATTTTCATCAAGAGCAGATATACCAGATGTGAAAAAAGGATACCTGAGGCAATTCCCGCCAGAAGGCTGAAACCGCCGGAGAATAAAGTCTCCCAGAAAACCACTCTACCCAGGTGGCGTTTTTCCATACCCAGGATATTGAACAGTCCAAATTCCTTTTTTCTCCTCTTGATCAGAAAGCTGTTGGTGTAAAACAAAAAGATAACAGAAAATATTATGATAACCCAGCTTCCAAGACCCATAATCATAATGATATCCTGGCCTCCGTGCATCTCCTCCACAGAGCTGTTCATTCCCAGGCCCCGTATGATATAGTACATCATTATGGTCAGGGTACAGGTCAAAATGTAGGGAACATATGTCTTGGCATTTTTCTTTATATTGCTGGCGGCCAGCTTGGGATAAAAGACTTTACTCATTCTGATCACCACCTGTCGCAATCACGGTCAGGGTATCGGAAATCTTCTGGTACATCTCCTCTTCCGTCATATTTGCCCGGTAGATCTGGTGGAAGACTTCCCCATCCTTGATAAACAGTACGCGTCCCGCGTGACTGGCTGCCTTTACACTGTGGGTTACCATGAGAATGGTCTGCCCTTCCGCGTTCACTTCATTGAAGACCCGAAGCAGACCTTCTGTAGCCCTGGAGTCCAAAGCTCCTGTGGGCTCATCCGCCAGCACCAGTTTGGGGTCTGTGATCAGGGCTCTGGCCACTGCCGCCCTCTGCTTCTGCCCGCCCGAAACCTCATAGGGATATTTTGCCAGGATATCCCCGATGCCCAGCTTGCGGGCCAGCGGCTCCAGCTTGGCGTTCATTTGCTCATATTTTTCTCCGGCCAGCACAAGCGGAAGAAAGATGTTGTCCTTCAGTGAAAAGGTGTCCAGCAGATTGAAATCCTGAAACACAAATCCCAGATTATCTCTGCGGAATGCGGAGATTTCCTTTTCCTTAATTGAGACAATGCTCTTTCCGTTTAAGAGCACCTCCCCGCTGGTGGGTTTGTCCAGAGCAGCCAGAATATTCAGGAGAGTGGTTTTACCAGAACCCGACTCTCCCATGATGGCCACATACTCTCCATCCTCCACGGAGAAGGATACGTTGGTCAGTGCCTGGACGTGGTTTCCTCCGAATCTCGTGATGTATACCTTTTTCAAGTTGTGAACTTCCAATATAGACATTTTCACTGCCTCCTCATACTTAATCTTCACCCTGGGAATCTTTTTTACTTCCCTGTTTGTGAGATAAGTATAACAGATCTTATCCCTTTACTTCCATGGGTACTGCTTACAATATTCTGTTATAACCTTACAAAAACGTCACAATTGTTTCAATCCTCGCTCGGTAATCTAACAGAGTACAGCCACCTTCAGAGATGTGAAAATGCTCACTATCGGATCTTGTCGAATTTCTCTTTATAATACAGTTTTAGATTTTCATTTCTTATGTTCTCACAAAACTCTTCTAGCCACTCTTCATACAGGGCTGCTTTTTCCTCCGGATAACCGTCCGGCTCCCCCTGCACAATATTTTCAATCAATTCCGCCTCCTGCAGTTCAAACCGCTTGTGCATCTCATAAGATAGTTTTTCTAATCCTACCTTTGTCACCAGATAATGAATGCGCTCAAAGTCCTTCCATGTCATCTCCTCCATATTCAGGATCTTTTTCGCATCCTTCTCGGAACAAAGAGAGAGAAATAAAATTTTTTCTTTCTCTGCCTCTTGCCATCCTATACTTTGCATTTACTCACCTCCTTTTGTATATTACTATTATAGCCAGATATCCGGTAATGTTCAATTGCCAATTTTTTCCTATAATTGCTTTGAGAGGATGTGATTTCCATTATTAGCTATAAACCATTTTGGAATACTCTGGAAAGCAAAGGAATAACCCAGTATCAACTGATCAATGATTATCATTTTTCAACCGGGACACTGGACAGTTTAAGAAAAAACAACAGTATTACTCTGAATACACTACATGATATCTGCATTATGCTGGATTGTAATATTGGAGATGTAGTAGAGTTTATCCTTATAGAGGATGTGTAACCGTTATAGAAAAGAATTATTTTCTCATACGACTGTATGCTTCTGATAACTTTTTATTGCTTTGCGGGTATGTTTTGAGACCTTGCCTGTTACCAGACAAGGTCTCTTTTTCCATTTCTTATATCCTATTTCCGTTCCAAATACACTTTTAATGCAGTTCCGATGAATTTGGCAGCGCCAACCCCATACTTCTTATCCATCACTTCAATATATATGGGGTTGGAGAGATAATTGTCAGCCATGACTCCCCAGTAATTTTCTCCCATATCAATGCCCCTGTTGCATTCGTTGGCAAATGATACCATCTCATCAACCAGCTCCTGCACACTCAGGCACGAGGGATCTCTGGACAGATCGGATGTGAGCCTTCTCGTGATATCCTCTGTCCTTTCCATCAGGCCGCCCACCTCTGAAGGGGAGATGGGAGAGCCCTTATCCAAAAAATCACCCAGATTGTTCTTCATAGCTTCTACAAAACGCCCCACACTGCCAAACTGCTTCAGAGCCATCCGGGCAATTTCCTGTTCCTGCCCTTTCAGCTGTGTGATCATCTCCTCAAAGCTTTCCATGCTTCCCAGTTGTTTCACAATCTCATCCCTGTGTGTACTTTTAAATTGTTCCAGGGCCTGAATATACTCTTCCACGTCAAAGTCTTTCTCTTCCATACTGTTCTCTCCTCCGATCTCTTTGTCCAATCTTTCCAACAATTCATTCAACCGGTCACGCTTTCGCATGATCTGTTCACGCTGTCTTGTCAATGCTGCCATCCGGTCAATTTGAGGATTGTCTAAAATCTCTTTTATCTCTCTTAAGGTAAAGTCCAGCTCCTTGTAAAATAAAATCTCCTGAAGCGATGCTACCGCCTGCTCATCATACATCCGGTATCCGGCCTCTGTCGTCTTTGTGGGCTTGAGCAAACCGATATTGTCATAGAACTGCAGGGCCCGCACGCTTGCCCCTGTCAGTATGGATACTTGTTTTACAGTCATCACGACCATTCACCTTCCTTCAATGTTGAGTTCAGATTTTCTTTTCTCTGCCGGCGTAGGAGTTCTCTAAAACCTGATCTCTGATACTTATACTACACTATTACCATGCGTAAGAGTCAACACTTTTATGAAAGGCTTTTTTTCTGCTGTTGTTACTGTGAACGTGTGAACCGTAACTCTGCTGTCTTAGTCAACCTGCAGTTTTGCAGATTTGAGATCCAGATAGACCCTGGTTCCCTCTCCGGGTTCTGACTCAATCCAAATGGAGTGATTCAGCTTCGTCACAATGGATTTACAAAGGTAAAGTCCAATGCCCGTGGACTTTTTGTCTGTCCTTCCGTTGTAACCTGTGTATCCCTTTTCAAAGATTCTGGGCAGGTCCTCCCCCTGGATACCGATCCCTGTATCCTCAATCACCAGGGTCTTCTCTCTTCTGGGCGCCATATAGATGGATATTTTGCCGGACCTGGTATATTTGATTGCATTGGAAAGAAGCTGCTCTATGACAAAGACCAGCCATTTTTCATCTGTGATGACACGGCACCTCAGTTCCTCATAGTCCAGGCTGATTTTTCTTCGTATAAACGACTTTGCATATTTGCGCACAGCCTGCTTTACGATCTTGTCCAGTGAGTACTGGCGGATCAGCAGGTCTGAGTTCATGTTGTCCATTCTCAAATACTGCAAAACCATTTCCACATACTGTTCAATCTTAAAGAGCTGTTCCCCCAGTTCCTCGCTCTGAAGCGTATTTTCTGTCTGGAGCAGCAGGCGCATGGCCGCGATGGGCGTCTTGATCTGATGTGCCCACATGGTGTAGTAGTCCAGCATTTCTGTATAGCGAACCGCCACCTCATTGTCTGCCTCACATTTTGCCTTGTACAAAATCTCCATCAGCTCCTGGTAGGACTCCTCCACCTGATTATCCGCCTCAGGCAGATTTTCCATAGTCAGCTGTACCCTTTCTCTCATCTCCCGGAGGGCTTTCACCCTTGCGCGAAACTTCAGATAGCCGGGAATTCCAATCATTCCAGCTGCCACGGCACTTAACAGGCTGGCATACAGTATGATTTCCCCCGGCAGATTATATAAATAAAAGACCACCCCGAAAATGACGCAGCAGAGCATTCCCGCTGCCAGGTGCCTCCTGTTCTTCCTGAGATACTGAACAATCATAGCGCTCACGCCTCCACCATATACCCAATTCCCTTTTTGGTCACAATAAAGCCTGACAGCCCTGCCTCCTCCAGCTTTCTGCGAAGCCGTGTCACATTGACGGTCAGGGTGTTGTCGTCCACAAAGCTGTCTGTCTCCCACAGTCTGGTCATTATCAGATCCCTGCTCACCGCAGTCCCCTTATTCTCCATCAAAATCTGCAGGATTTTATATTCATTTTTTGTAAGTTCCACCTTCTGGCCCTGATAGGTCATAGTGGCGTCCGATGTGTTCAGTATGGCGCCTCTGTGCTCCATCAGATGGGTCTGTCCCGCAAAGTCGTAGGTTCTGCGCAGCATGGCCTGAACCTTGGCCATGAGCACATTCAGGTCAAAGGGTTTTGCTATAAAGTCATCCCCTCCCATATTGACAGCCATTACGATATTCATATTGTCGGAAGTGGATGAGATAAAAATCACCGGAACCTTGGATATCTGGCGAATCTGCGTACACCAGTGATATCCGTTAAAGAAGGGGAGTGAGATATCCATCAGCACCATCTGAGGGTCAAACTCTCCAAACTCACTCATGACATTTTTAAAGTCTTCCACGCATCTGGCCTCATACCCCCAGTTCTCCATCTGCTGCCTCACCGTCCCGGCAATGACCTCGTCATCCTCCACAATCAGTATCCGGTACATCTTTTCTCCCCCCTCACTACTTTTCTGCTATGTGCAGTCTCACCTTCCGGATGCGTTTGTCCTTCACCTCCAGTAAAGTAAACTCGCTGTTCCCCACCAGTATAGGCTCCACCTTCTCGTCCGCCGGAATGTAGTCCAGTTTCTCAATCAGATATCCGGACAGGGTGTCATAGTTCTCTGTCTGAAGCTTCAGGTGCAGTTTCTCATTTAAGTCCTCCACCAGAACGCTGCCGTCCAGCTGATACGTGTGCTCATCCAGCTTGACAATCTCCTCCACCACAGGCTCGTGTTCGTCGGTCAGCTCTCCCATGATCTCCTCCACCAAGTCTTCGATGGTAACAATTCCGGAAAATCCGCCGTATTCATCAATCAAAATAGCCATCCTGTTTCTTGTGCGCTGCATTTCCCGAAACAGCTCATCCGTGTTTTTGCTGTCCGGTACACAGTAGGGCTCTTTGATCATCTTTCTCAGATCCATCTGGGAATATGCGGTTTTCCGCATCTCAATAAGGAAGTCCTTCATATGCAGGACTCCGATGATATTGTCAATGCTGCCCTCATACACTGGCACCCTGGAATGCCTGGATTCCAATATCCCATCGATCTGGTCCCCGAAAGGCTCCTCAATGTCCACCGCAAAAACCTCCCTGCGGGGCACCATAATGTCTCTTGCAATCTTATCATCAAAGGAGAAAATAGAATTGATCATCTCCTTCTCAATATCATTAAACACGCCGGCCTCGCTGCCGGTCTCCAGCATTGCCTTGATCTCCTCCTCCGTAACCGCTTCCTCCAGATTCTCCGTCTTCATGCCGATGAGATGCAGAAATCCGTTGGTAGATAGGGAAAGCAGCTTGATAAAGGGGGACAGCACCTTTGAAATCCCATAGATGGGCGTCACAACAAAAAGGCTGAATTGCTCCGCCTTCTGCAAAGCCACACGCTTGGGTACCAGTTCGCCGAATACCAGGGTAAAATAAGATAAGATAATCGTCACCACCACCACTGCAATCGTATTGCTGTAAGGAATGGAATACTTGCCCATCCACGCTCCGAAAACCTGAGAGATACCCGTCGCCGCTGAGGCACTGGAGAAAAATCCCGCCAGAGTGATGGCCACCTGAATGGTGGATAAAAATTTTGTAGAATCCTCAAATAAACTCAGAATCAGAATCGCCTTCTTGTTTCCGTCATCTGCAAGCTTCTTAATCTTGTTCTTGTTAACAGAAACCACGGCCATTTCTGCTCCCGCAAAAAAAGCGTTTATTAAGGTAAGAAAAACTAAGAAAAGTAATTGAAATAAAATCTGATTCCCGCCAGGGTCACCTGCGTCCATTGTAGTAATATCCTCCTCAAATTTAAATATGATAAAGAAGTATACCACTATACGCCTTTGTCCTTCAATCCACTTTATAGAAATTTAAGAATTTTCCCCATTTCGACCGGGTCATTTTTGAAAAATGACCCGGTCGAAATGGGAAATTATAGGATATCGGGCAGTTCTCCCAGGTTGAGTATCACATGATCCGCCCCAGCCTTCCGATAGATGTTTTCAACCCTCTCTATCTCAACCAGCCGTGCCTCTTCTGTCAACGCCTCATACTCCTTGCACGTCATCCCCATCTCTGAACTTCCCTCAACAACACCGATGGTACGCACCCCCGCATTTTTCCCTTCCCGGATATCGGAAACCGTGTCCCCAACCTTTACTACGCTCTCCACTGCACTGACTTTCAGCACTTCCATATTTTTAAAAATCATATAAGGGTACGGCCTCCCCATCTTTCCAGTGGAATCCGGGCTGAACCAGGCATCCGGTTCATATCCCGCTTTTTTGGCATTTCTGGTAACGATCTGCATCATATCATCCGTATATCCTGTGGTGGAACCAATCTTTACGCCCCGGTTTCTCAGCTCCTCCACCGTTTCCAGCACGTGCGGTTTGGGATCGGCATACTGGTCCAGGATTCCCATCAGCTTTACCTCAAACATCTGGTACATGGCAAGAACGTCCTCCTCGCCGGAATTCCTGCCCCATTGTTTTCTCCACAACTCCTGTATCCGTTCCATCTGCAGCATGGTCCGTATATGGTCAATCTTCAGCATCCCCATTGGCTTTCGCACTTCTTCCATTGTGGGGACAATCCCAAAGTGCTTAAACACCTCGGCAAAGGCCTGCACCGGCGCAAAACATCCGTAGTCAACCGTGGTTCCTGCCCAATCAAAAATGACAGCCTCTGTCTTTCTCATTTCCTGTTTTCCTCCAAAATTCTCTCATAATCTCACATAGCTTCTCAATGTCCTCCCGGTATATCTCCCCGATATTGCCCACCCGAAAGGTATCGGAAGTCGTAACCTTACCAGGATAAATGGCATATCCCCTCTCTTTTATGTACTGGTACATCTTCTGAAAGGAGAAGCTGTGCTGCTTTGGATAGTAAAAGGTGGTAATGATTGGTCCCTGATTCTTTAAAGGAATATACGTCTGGATACCCATCTCCTGCATTTTGGCGATCAACAACCGGTTATTGTCAAAATATCTTCTGCTCCTGGCAGAAATGCCCCCCTCTGCCTTAAGCTCCTCCATGGCTTTTGAAAACGCCAATACCACATGGGTGGGGGAGGTAAACCTCCATTTCCCGTCCACCTCCATAGTCTTCCACTGATCATACAGGTCCAGTGCCAGACTTCTGGCTTTTCCGGCGCTTTCCTCCAGTTTATCCCTCCTTGCTATGATAAAGGAGAAACCAGGCACACCCTGGATGCACTTGTTGGCGCTGCTGATAATAAAGTCAATTCCCCAGTCTTCCACCGGAATTTCCACACCGCCAAAGCTGCTCATAGCATCCACAATAAAAGTACACCCTGCTTCCTTCACCACTCTTCCAACACTTTCAATGTCATTTAGTATGCCGGAAGTCGTCTCGCTGTGCACCATGGCCACATGAGTAATTGCGGTGTCCCCTTTTAAGATTTCAGCCACTTTCTCCGGATCAGGAATCTGATCATACACCTGGTTATACACCACATAATTCAGCTTGGCATGCTCTGCAATGTCCGCCATCCGCTCACCGTAAGCTCCGTTTGCCACAATCAACAGCCTGTCCTTCTCACCTACCACGCTTGTGAGTACAGACTCCACCCCAAAGCTGCCGCTCCCCTGCATCAGCACTGCTGTGTAGGTTTCACTGCTGACTTTTGCCAATTCTAAAAGTTCTCTGCGTATCTTCTGTGTAATCTGCTTGTAATCATCATCCCAGGTACAGTGATCAAACATCATCTCCTGTTTTACTGTATCGGTTGTTGTCAATGGGCCTGGGGTTAAAAGTTTATAGTTGTTCATTCTCTGTTTCGCCTCCAATTTGTTTTATTCCATATTTCATTGTGGTTTGCAGCTCTCCGACAGCTCCTGGTGTTTTTTCAAAAGCTCTGCTGTGAGCGGCTCTGGAAATACTTTTGGATTTGCTGACTGATTGGCCTCATCCGCATTTTCACCTTCATAGATGGGGATTGGATAGGTACTCAGCAGCTCCTCTCTCCCGTTCTCAATGATGCACTCTGCCATGCGCATTGCCAGCTCATTTGTCTTTGCGCCTTTGTCCACCACTGCCACTGACTCAGTGAGCGTAAAATTCCCCTCTGCAGGGTCCACATAATCAATAGGAATCCCCTCAGCCTTGTCTGCCACAGCCTGATGTCTCAGTCCAAAACCAATGGCAACCTCACCGGCGCGCACCTTTTTAATGGGGCCGGAACCGGAATCCTCGATGTGGGGGCCTGCATTCTCATAGATACGGGACAGAATATTCTTTGCCTCATCCTCCCCGTACTCACTCACAAGAGCCTGTATAAGCAGCCATGCAGTTGAGGATGAGGATATATCTGTCACTGAAATCATGTCCTTATACTCCGGCTTCGCTAAATCCTGGATGGAACCGGGCATGGGCAGATTCTTCTCAGCCATCAGCTCCGTATTTACAATAATTGCCCCCTCCTGAGCAGTGATAGGCGTATAATAGGCCGGATACCCAGCAAGTGTCTTCGGAGAAAAATCCAGATCCAAAAACATCGTATTTTGTTCCTGGGCGCTTTCTATATAAAAAGAACTCATGGTAATCAGATCCGCCTCAACATTCGTTCCCTCCGCCATGAGTTTGCCGCCCAGCTCCGAGGTGCCAAAGGACTGGAGAAGATACTGATCTTTATAGCCATTTTGATCCAGCGCATTCTTCATGGCAGTCATGGCCTCGTCATCCGCATTGGAGTAGATTACAACCTGGTCCTTTTTTCCTTGACATCCGGTGAGTACAAGACTCCCCGTAAGCAGTATTCCGATTGCCAGTAACATAATTGTTTTTCTCATCTTTTTTTCTCCTTTTTTGCTTTCTTATTTGTGAAAAGGCCAAACAAAGCCTTTGCTGCCAGATTTGTAAATAATATCAGCAGAGACAGCACAAAAATCTCATTAAACTTGGCATAGTGCTGTAATTCCTTTATTTTTGTTGTGATTACCATAGTTCTGGCACCTGCAATAAAGATTACTGCGCTGATTGTCACCATAGCGTTCACGAAATAGTAACTGAACACCTCCAGAATGCTCGACACCGCATTGGGCGTCACCACTCTTACAATGGTCTTGATCCAGCTGTCCCCCATGAGCATAGCCGTTGTCTCCCAGGATGAATTCATCTTTGAGAGGGAATTCTTCATCATGAGATACGGGGTTGAAAAGAAGTGTACGATATTGCATATAATAATGAGGAAAAAGGTGTTTTGAAAATCAGTACCCGAAAAGGCAAACAAAAATGCCAGTCCGATCACCATTCCGGGGATCGTATTTGTCACCAGGGCAATTGCGTCCACCATCCCTTTCCCCTTATCCCCCAGTGTACTTCTGGCTGTAACCAGGGCTGCTCCATAGGCCGCCAAAGTTCCAAGTCCAGCTGTTAAAAAAGCTACGAGAAGGGAATTTTCATACACTGCCAGCAGCCCTCCATCGCTGAACACATTTTTTATGTTGTCCCAGGTAAAGTGCAGGTCATAAGGCCATTCTGAAACAAAGGGGATGACAAATATCACCGCAAATATGGAGAGCATCCCCAAAATTAGCAACACGCTGAAACTAGCGCAGCTGATATCCCGCACAGGACTTTTCTTCAGTTCCACCGTTGTTATTTTGGTGTATCGGATATTGTAGCGCTCCAAATAGCGGAGCACGCCGATGCTTACAACAGAGGGAATCAGCATGGTCACAGCCACTACTGAACCGCGTCCAAAGTCAGGCACACTGCCCAGCATCTCGTTGTACAGCACAGAGGCAACCACTTCATATTCCCCTCCCACAGAGGCTGGAATGCCAAAATCCGTAAAGCTCAGAAAAAAGCACTGTACAAAGGATGCCGCCAGAGTTCCCAAAAGAGGACGCACTACTGTAGTCAAAAATCCTCTGACTGCTCCATCCCCCATCACTCTGGACACAATCATATACTTCTTGTCAATATAGAGCATGGTATTGTGAATCAGCATAAAAGAGATGGGCAGGGTATAAATCACATATCCCAGCAGCAGTCCATTAAAACCGTAAATCTCAAATGGCTGTCCCCCCAGCAGCCGGGTCAGCAGACCCTGCTTTCCAAAAGAGTAGATAATGGCAAAGCCGTATGTAATCGTTGGCAAAAGCATGGGGATAAGAGCCGCCCCCCGTATAAATCTCTTCAAAGCTTTGGGCGCATTTGTATAGTGGATGGTGTAAGACAGCAAAAAGGCTGCTGCTGTGGTTACCAGAGAGCTGATTCCCGCTATACAGAAACTGTTCCTGAGCGCCTTAGCGAATCCCCTGCTTTGGTACACATCCAAGTAATTCTTCAGTGAAACGCCTGCCTCCCCCTGGAATGACTTAAATAGCAGCTGCACCACAGGCATTGCCAGAAAAACGGCAAATACTACCAGGATTATTGTGAAAATCACCTTTATCTCCGTATTTTTAATTTTCCACTTCATCCTTTCACACCGCCTGTGCCATAAAAAGAGAATAGATATTGTTTCTCTTGATCTCCAGCTGATTTAAAATAAACTGTCTCACAAACTCATTTCCCGGCGCTGTAATGATTTCCTCCGGCCTTCCGTACTGGGAAATGCTGCCCTCATTCACAATCAGCACCTTATCCGACAAGGTGAGGGCCTCCTCCGGATCATGGGTAACGATAATGGTGGTGAGATGGTATTCCCTCGCAATGGTTTTAATCCGCTCCTTGATGGATTCTTTAATCACACCATCCAGGGCGCTCAGGGGTTCATCCAAAAGCAAAATTCTGGGCTTCATCACCAGGGTTCTGGCCAGAGCCACCCTCTGCTTTTGACCGCCGGAGAGCTGTTCAATCTTTTTCTCCAGGTGTTCCTCCAGACCCAAAAGCCCAATCATCTCCTCAACTTCCTCCTTTGATGAGATCAGAGGTTTATTTTTCAGTCCATAGGTGATATTCTTATAGACATTCAGATTTGGAAAAAGAGCGTAGTCCTGAAAAACAATGTTAAAGCCTCTCTCCTCCATAGGAAGGAAGGTAATATCCGTATCATTGTAAATAATTCTGCCGTCATCCGCGCCGGTCAGCCCCAAAATCAAATTCAGCAGGGTTGTCTTGCCGCACCCTGACGGCCCCAGTATAGACACAATCTCTCCGTCCTCAATCTCCAGACTGATGTCTTTAAGCACAGTGGTGTTTCCAAAAGACTTTCTGATATGTTCCAGTCTCAGCATGTGTCTGACTCCTTTCATTCAATCAATTCATTTCCCCGAAACACCGCCATTATAGCAACTGCGTTTTTAAATAACAATAAAATCCATTTCAAAAGTGTGTAAACTCCTTGTAAAACAAGCACAAAAAACAGGAGGTAAACCTGTAGTTTTTCTACATTTTTACCTCCTGCATTCACAGTACCCTATTTATTCTCTTTCCCGTATGCCTTATCCCGTATAATACGGCTGTTTTCGTCCAGCCGCGCTGCGTACCGGTCGTAGTCGCTGGTCAGAACCCCCATGTAGATCATGTCCACGATCGCTGTCTGCGAAGTCCGGGAAAAAATCGCGTCCCCGTGCATAAACTGTTCATGGGTTGTGCAAAGGGAGAAATCCGCATACTTCCCAATCAGGGAGTCCCTGAAGTTCGTGATTACAATCGTGGCGGCCCCCCTCTGTCTGGCGATTCTCATCACATCCACCGTATCCCTTGAACATCCGGAGTAGGAGATTCCGATTGCCACATCCTCCTCTGTCAAACTGCCAGCGCAGATCCGCTGCAGATAGTAGTCTCCATAGTACCGGCAGTCCAGCCCCAGATAGAGCAGCTTGGTTGCCAGATCACTGGCCGGAGAGCCGGAGTTTTCCACCCCATAGACATCTATTCTCCTTCCTCCTTTGATCGCAGCTACCACCTGGGCAAACACATCGGTTGAGATGCACTTTAATGTACTCTCCAGCATCTCCATGCAGGTGGCAATGGCCTTGGCCGGAATGTCCTCCACTGTATCCTCCGAAAGAAGCGGAAAACCATACAGGCCGAAGTGGAACCGCCCCTCCTGCATGGCTTCCTGTGCGGCAATGGCATATTTAAACTCCTTCATTCCCCGGAATCCAATGGCGCGGATAAAGCGCAGCACCGTTGGCTGGCTTACTCCCGCCTGTTTCGCCAGCTCATCCAACGGCAGGTGCCCTGACTCCCTCATATGATTCAATACAAAATCCGCTGTTTTTTTCTCAGATGAGCGCAGAGACGCATATTTGCTCTTAATAACAAAAGAAAGTTCTTCTGACCGGTCCATTTTTCCTCCTGTAGTAAAACTACAAAAAATTGATTTCCTTTTTTTCTTCATTTTACACACATAAAAAATAATTGTAGTCAGGCAATTGTAAAATCTTTGTAAAACCAATTTCGACCGGGTCATTTTTCAATTTTGACCGGGTCATTTTTGAAAAATGACCCGGTCAAAATTTAAACTTTTGCCATAATCTTCTTAAACTTCCATGCAAACATTCCAAAAGTGGTGGTTGCCGCCAATATATCCGCCACCGGCTCTGCCAGAAATACCGCGAACACTTTATCCCCAAAGAAGTTCGGCAGTATAAAGATCAATGGAATCAGCAGTATAATCTTCCGCAGAAAAGCCAAAAACAGGGAAATCTTTGCCTCCCCCAGCGCGATGAAGGTCTGCTGGCAGGAAAACTGGACACCCAGCATAAACGCCCCGCCCATGTATATGCGGTTTGCCCATCCCGATATCTCTTTCAGCTCTGCATTCCCAGCAAAAATAGATGGAATCAGGGTAGGGATCAGCATATTCAGCGCCCAAAATCCGGTAGACACCACCACCGATATCCAGAACAACCTGAAAAATGCCTGCTTCACCCTGTCCAGCTTCCCAGCTCCATAGTTGAAGCTGACTATGGGCTGCGCCCCCTGGGCCAGTCCTTGAATAGGCAGTGACATCATTTGCATCACACTGCTCATGATGGTCATGGCACCCACAGCCATATCTCCCCCGAATTTCTGAAGGGATGTGTTAAAGCAGATATTCAGCAGACTCTCTGTGCTGGTCATGATAAATGGTGATACACCCAAAGCTAGCACTGGCAAAATCACGGATGCCCTCAGACGGATATTCCTTTTTTTCAGCCTCAAAACCGTCTTCCTTCCGGTTAAAAAATACATCACCCAGACCGCGGACACGCACTGGGACAAAATAGTGGCCAGTGCAGCCCCCTGAACGCCCATCCCCAGCACAAAGATAAAGACGGGGTCCAGCACAATGTTCACAATAGCGCCGATCAGTGTGGTCAGCATGCTGATTGTGGAGAATCCCTGGGCTGTGATAAATGGATTCATTCCCAAAGCGATCATCACAAAAAGAGTTCCCATCACATAGATGTTCATATACCCCTGGGCATATCCAATGGTATTCTCACTTGCACCGAAGAGATACAGCAGCGGCTTACCACAAATCAGAAATGCCGCTGTCAGCACCACAGCCAGCACAAGCAGCGCAGCAAAGCAGCCTCCCATGACGGTTTCTGCCCCTTCGTTTTCCTTTTTTCCCAGTTTCATGGATACCCTGGGAGCTCCACCCATACCGATCAGACTGCTGAATGCGGTTATAATCATGAGTATTGGAAAACATAGTCCCACCCCCGTCAGAGCCATTGCCCCGATGTCCGGTATATGGCCGATGTAAATCCGGTCTACAATATTGTAAAGCATATTGACCACCTGCGCGGTAATGGCTGGAAGAGCCATCTGGGCCAGCAGGGGTCCGATCTTTTTAGTCCCTAATAATTCATTCTGATTCATCACTTCTCCATCTCTTCTAAAAATTCTTTTACTTGCAAAAGACTGGGAAAACAGCCATACAGCATTGCTTTCACCGCATCATCGGGTTTGATCATATCCGGTACCATTATGGTTTTAAGCCCTGCCTCCCAGGCCGAACGGATGCCGTTTGGGGAGTCTTCAATGGCAATGGTTTTCCCCGGAGGCGCTCCCATCTGGCTGCATGCCAGTTGATAAATTTCTGGGTGGGGCTTGCTGTGCTTCACCATATCCCCGGTCACGATTTTCTGAAAATAGTCAATCAGCCCTGTCCTCTCCATATGTGAGCGCACGCTGCTCTCCTTCGTGGAGCTGGCAAGCCCGACTCGAAATCCCGCCTCTTGCAGAAAGTCCATCAGCTCATACACTCCCGGCTTTACCGGTATCCCGTCCCGGTCCGCAATCTCCCAGAAAATTCTGGAGGAATCACAACGGAAAGCTTCATATGGAAAATACATCCCATACTTTTTCATAAAATAAGCCCTGGTATCCCCCTCATTGAGCCCAATGCACTCCCTGATGGTTACCTGTATGTCCGATACCTGATGCAGCCTACCGCTCTCCTGCCACGCCTGTGCGCAGATCCGCTCTGTATCAATTAGCACCCCATCCATATCAAAAATCACGGTACTGACCATTCTTCTCAAAACCTTTCTTATACTATATTGTTAAGGGAATCACACTGTAAATCACCGCAAATACCAATGCTGGCAGCATATTCCCCACCCTGAACTTCTTATCAAAAGCCAGGTTTACACCCACGCAGAAAATGAGAACAGAACCCACAAGGGACAGGCTGGATATAGTCTGATCCGTCAAAACCGGTGCCAGCGCTCCGGCAAACATGGTGACGCTCCCCTGTAAGATCCCTACCGGAATTGCGGAGAAGATCGCACCTTTCCCCAGCGTTGACGCAAAAACCAAGACCAGAACACCGTCCAGCACTGCTTTGGAAAACAGCATGGAGGCATCTCCCGTAAGCCCGTCCTGCAATGCCCCTACAATGGCCATAGCCCCTACACAGATCACCAGCGAGGTAGTGACAAATCCCTCTACAAATCTGGGGTCATCCTTTCCCTTCACCTTACTTTTTATCCAAACACCAAACCGCTCCATCCACAGCTCAATGTTGATCCACTCTCCGGCCAAAGACCCCAAAACCAGGGAAAAAATCAGCATCATAGTTCCACCCGTCTCCAGGCCGCCCCCTGCCACTGAAAAAATCTCCTTCAAAGCCCCCGCTGCACCAATAAAAATAGTGGCAGCACCCAGGGCCTGCATCAGTATTTCCTGATACCGTGTCTTAAGCCCTTCTTTCAAAAACATGCCAACACCGCCGCCCAAAATAACGGCAGCCACATTCACAATGGTTCCCAGTCCTTTCATTTTTCTCCGCCCTTTCAAACCCATGTTAATAACTATATCATAAGGCCTTTTTCCTTTCAATAATGATTGTCATTTCTATATTTTGTAAAGTTATCTTAATATTTTCTTATTATCTCGTAATAAAATTGACATATTTTACGGAGTGCGTTACAATAAAACAGTACAAATTAAGAAGATTGGAGGGCAACACAATGAAGAGATATAGAAAGTTCATGGCTGCTATGGCTCTGGGACTGGTCTGCATCCTCTCCCTCTCGGCCTGCAAAGGAAAAGGGAGCGAGACGGAAAAGAAGACAGAGGCTTCCACTGAGCAAACAGAAACAAAACAAACCGAGGCGAAACAGACCGAGACAAAGCAGACAGAAACACAGAAGCAGACAGAGACCCAGAAACCGTCCGAAGCACAGTCTGAGTCCCAGAAGGATACACAATCTGACTCCTCACAGGGTACCTCCAGCGCCGGGGAAGAGCGGTATTTTTACGATTCGTCGGGAAACACCATAACAACCACACAGAACAGCAGCGGTGACTGGGTAGATAAGAATGGAACGGTCTACACTTTCTACGAAAACGGCGTAAAAGACAGCAATGGGACGGATTTCTTCTATGATCCTCCCGCTTCGGGACAGGGCACAGATGACGGCAGCGTTGTGGAGCTTTACCGTAACGATGGCACCCTGGTAAAGCTGACCCAGAATGCAAACGGAAGCTGGGCAGATGAAAACGGTATTACCTATACTTTATCAGATGACGGCGCTACCGATTCCAACGGCGCATTCCATCCCTGGTAATACTATGAACGCCAGCTGCTCCGTGCTAATGGTACTCTCGCAGCTGCCGCCAGTATTCGCACCCCAATGATTTCATTGCAAAGAGCTGAATGTGACAGCCCCGTCACTGATTCAGCTCTTTTTTATATATCATAGGAAAGTCCTCTGAACTTTCCTATGATACCAAAAAACGCTCCGCTGGGA
Source organism: Ruminococcus sp. 8Y-12 (assembly GCF_058119865.1). Taxonomy (NCBI): domain Bacteria; kingdom Bacillati; phylum Bacillota; class Clostridia; order Eubacteriales; family Oscillospiraceae; genus Ruminococcus; species Ruminococcus sp. 8Y-12. The sequence goes on from NZ_CM176623.1 coordinate 4,792,294, forward strand.
TCGCACAGCGGCGGAAAGGAATTATGTCGCTAAAGCGACCCGCCGCAGGCGGAGAATCCTGCAAGCGGGATTCTTTTTTATTCCTTATGATTGACTGCTCTTTCTTTTTCCCGTCAGCCAAACGATCATCCCCAGAAACGCCACTGCAATGGCCATCCAGATTCCAAGCATCACATTTCCCTTATCCCTAAACATATCATAGTACCCTTTCAGGTAAATCACCACCACAATCCAGGGCAGAATATAAGTCATATAAAAACGCACCTTTTGCGGAAAGGAGATTCCATGACCGGTATTTGCCTCCTGCATAAAATTTTGCCAGCCCCATCCATTCCTATGAGTACAAAACAGCAGATAAACTACAGAACCCAGGGGAAGAATGTTGTTGGACACCAGGAAATCCTCCAGATCCATGATATTCGTTCCTGTTCCCAGAGGCTGTACGCCTGAAATCACATTAAAGCCCAGTATACATGGAATACTCAGTACTGCAATAGCCGCAATATTGACGCATACCGTCTTTTTTCTGCTCCATCCGAACATATCCATGCCAAAGGATACGATATTTTCAAATACCCCTACAATGGTGGACAGGGCAGCAAAGAAGAGGAATAGAAAGAAAAGAGATCCCCAAACTCTTCCCCCAGCCATGCGGCTGAAGATGTTGGGCAAAGTCAGAAACACCAGCCCCGGTCCGGCATCGGGCTCCACCTGATAGGCAAAGCAGGCCGGAATGACAATCAGTCCGGCCATCAGGGCCACAAAGGTGTCCAGTAACACCACGCTGAGTCCCTCCCCGGTGAGAGAACGTTTTTTATCCAGATAGCTTCCAAAGATCGCCATACCGCCCATACCGATGCTCAGTGTGAAGAAGGCCTGGCTCATGGCCCCAAAGACCACATTTCCAATCCCATTCTCCGCCATGCGTTTAAAATCCGGTATTAGATAAAAACGGATTCCCTCTGATGAACCGCTTAAAGTCACCGAGCGCACAGCCAGCACAACCATGATCCCCAAAAGGCAGAGCATGGTAACCTTCATGATTTTTTCCACTCCCTTCTGCAGTCCAATGCTGCAGATGCCAAAGGCCAGGCAGATGACTACAAAGGTCCAGAACATCAATGTGGACGGACTCTCCAGCATCCCTGAAAACCCCTGCTGAATCCTGGCTGAGTCCGCAGCTGCAAACTCTCCGCCTGCCATACGGAAACAGTAGTAGAGCATCCATCCCCCCACCATGGTATAAAACATTACCAGCAAATAATTGCCTGCAATGGCAAACCACTTCATTCCATGCCATCTGGTATGTTCCGGCTCCAGCACATCAAAGGATCTGGCAATGCTCTTTTGGCTGGCCCTGCCCACACTGTACTCACACACAATGATCGGCATTCCCAGAAGCACCAGAAAGACCAGATAGAGGAGAATAAAGGCCGCTCCCCCGTATTTTCCAGCCATATAAGGAAATTTCCACACATTCCCCAATCCGATGGCACAGCCTGCGGACACCAGAATAAATCCCAGTCTGGAACCAAAGTGTTCTCGATTCATACAAAATACCCCCAAATTCTTTCTTGATAAAACTCTGGAACCAGTATATCATGAAATAAACAATTTGAATAATTGATATATTCGAATGATTCCATCATTTATTTTGATAGGAGGTTTCTATGGAATTACGAACTCTGGCCACCTTCATACGCGTGGCCCAACTGCGCAGTTTTTCCCAGGCTGCCAGAGAGACTGGCTACTCCCAGTCCGCTGTGTCGACCCAGATCGGCCAGCTGGAGAGGGAGCTTGGAACTCCGCTCTTTGACCGGGTAGGGCGCACAGTCTCCCTTACCCAGCAGGGGCAGATATTTCTGGAACATGCCCAAAATCTGGTCCGCATGTCTGAGACCGCAAAAAAGTCAGTGCAGCATACTCCCCTGGAATCCGGAGAACTGCGCATCGCCATGGCGGAATCTCTGAGCATCTCTCTGTTTCCGTCCATACTCACGGAATATCGCAGACGCTTTCCCCAGGTGAACATCATCCTGCGCACAGGGGGAACAGATGACATGTTCCGAATGCTGGCGCAGAATGAAGCAGACTTAATCTACACGCTGGACCGCAGAATCTACCAGTCCGACCTGGTGATAGTTCAGGATAAGCCCGAGCCCGTGTGCTTCACAGCCCTTCCGGGCCACCCTCTGGCGCAGATGCCCGGGCTGTCTCTATCCCAGCTGGTGTCTCTGCCCTTTCTCCTCACAGAAAAGCACATGAGTTACCGCATGCAGTTGGACCATATCCTGGCCTCCCGGGGCCTGGAGTTGACCCCCTGCCTGGAACTTGGAAACACGGAGATGATTAAGCAGTTTGTTCTGGACGGCATGGGGCTGTCCCTGCTCCCTCTATTTGTGGTGGAAAGAGAATTGGCAGCCGGTGACTTAGTCGCACTGAATGTCACCGACTGCCCTATCGAAATCTGGCGCCAGCTCATTTACCACAAAGGCAAATGGGTCACTCCTGCCATGCAGGCCATGTTTGATCTGATCACTGACATCAAGGCAGAGCCCCCCCTGGAAGCAGCCCGTTCAGAGCGCACCTGCAATAATAAGCCCCATATCCGGCAAAGGCTCACGTGAAATTAAAAGCTCCGTATCCGGTCAGTGCCTTCCTCCCCAGTCTTTTCAATGGATTTGATCCTGATATAGTAGGAGAAATTCTCATTAACCCTCACCTCCACCCGGTCCCCGATTCTGTGCCTGAGGATGGCCTTTCCAATGGGGGACTCTGTGCTGATCAGCCCCTCCAGGGAATTCCCCCGGATGCTGGTCACCACGCGGTAAGTCTCCGTCTCATCCTCGTCCTCGATGTAGATCTGTACCGTATCATTAATTCCCACCTCGTCCTCCCCGGACTCATCGGAGACAATCTGCGCAGTCCTCAGCATCCTCTCCAGATAGCGAATCCTGCTCTCATTCTTATTCTTATCCTTCTTGGCTGCATAGTACTCAAAATTCTCACTCAGATCCCCCTGAGCTCTGGCCTCTTTCACTGCCTCAATGGCCTCCTTGCGGACCACCAGTTTCCGGTACTCAATCTCCTCCTGGATCTTCTTTACATCACTTTTGGTCAGTTGTTCCCGCATCCTTCTACTCCTCCAACTCTCTTCTTAATTTTTCTGCCGCTCACAAAAGCAGGTACCTTTCCCTGCCGTACCTTCCCGTCTGCTTTCCAAACTTCACGCATCCGGCTGCACCCGGCTCAGTTCCCCGCCGTGTACCTTCAGCCATCTCCTGTGCTCACGGTATTCCGGCAAAATCTCCTCCACACAGTCCCAAAACTCTGCGGAGTGGTTCATATGCTTTAAGTGACACAGCTCGTGCACTACCACATAGTCCAACACTTCACCGGGCGCCATGACCAGGCGCCAGTTAAAGTTCAAATTCTTCCTGCTGCTGCAGCTCCCCCAGAGCGTCTTCTGATCCTTAATGCGAATTCTGCCATACGTCACCCCCATCTTCCCGGCATAAACTGCCACACGGCGGGGAATGTGCTGCTCTGCCATCCCTCTGTAAGCCTCATACTTCTTTTCGGGGATGGTCAGATCAGAGGTCCTGGCATCCAATGCCTGCAACTGCCTGCTCTTTCTGACAATCCAATCCGCCTTTTCCGCCACCAGATCTCTCAGCCGCTGACAAGGGATTCCTCCGGATGCCCGCACCTCCACCTGAAAAGGGGCTTTTAAAGTCAGCCCTACCGTTCTCCTGCGGCTGCGGACAATATGATATTCAATCTGCTCACCCCTGTACTCTATCTGCATCCTTGCCCCTCCTGGCATTATGTAAGAAGAAAATGCACAAGCTGCTCAATCATGAGGAACTTGTGCACTCTGCACTTCAGACTTACTTCTTAAAACAGTTTTTCTTCCCACTCTTTTTCCTTAAAGCCTGTCAGTACGAAATCTGTCCCCACAATCAGGGGCCTCTTTACCAGCATTCCATCTGTGGAGAGCAGCTGATACTGCTCCTCCTCACTCATCCCAGGAAGCTTATCTTTCAGCTGAAGGCTCTTGTACAGCATACCGCTGGTATTGAAGAAACGCTTCAGGGGCAGCCCGCTTCTCTGGTGCCACTCTTTTAGTTCCTCTGCCGTGGGGTTGTCCTCCTTTATGTGTCTGTCCTCATAGGCTATTCCATGCAGATCCAGCCATTTTTTCGCTTTCTGGCAGGTGGTGCATTTGGGATACTCTACAAACAATACGCTCATCGCTTACTCTCCTTTTTCTGAATCCGTCTCTGTCTGTGTCTCGCTTACGGATTCCGACTCTGATTCCGACTCTGATTCCGATTCTGATTCCGATTCTGTCCCGCTCTTCGATGTCTGCCTCTTTGGCTTTTCCTTCTTAACTTTTTCCGCGTCAGCTGTGTCATTCTGTACAGAGATCACATTCATCTGATCCGTGTCTGCCCCGGACACCTCCCCGGTGTAAGAGACCACCACTTTGGTTCCCCTGGTCATGCCCTTTGCAAAATACATTCGGACATTGGCAATCTTAAAGGTCAGTTTCTCTTCCTCCTCTGTGACAATGGTCATTTCCCCCATGGCCACATGTTCCACAGCTCCCCTCAGCTCTTTGGCCGGTTCCTGGGACTCTGACTCTTCTTCGGTTTCCTCCGGGTCCGCATCCTCCGGATTCTCTGACTCTGGATTCTCTAAATCCGAGTTTTCTGCCTCCGGGTCCATATCTGATCCAGTTCCGCTTTCCGGCTCCTCCTCAGAGCCTTCCCGGCTCTCGGATTCCGTCTCGCTCTCCTGATCCCCAGGTATCACTTTTACGTCTGCGGAGTCCGCCACCCGGGCCACCTTTACCTCCCCGGCAGTGCTGTCTTTTTCTACGATCTCGCCTGTATATTCCACAGACACCAGGTTTCCCACCCGGAATCCGTTTCGGAAATCCAGCTCAGAATCCCGGATTGATAAGATCACTTCATTTCCATTATCCGTCAGAACCGTGATCTGATCCATATCTATCTCTTCCATGGAGCCAATAATCGTATTGGTCTGCTGCGCTTCGGTTTCTTTTTCTGTCTCGGTCTCCGTCTCTGATTCCGTCTCCGTCTCGCTCTTTGTTTCTGTCTCCACTTTCACTGACTGTTTCTCTGTCTCCGTGGCGATTGTCTGAGGGCTGCTCTGACATCCGATCATGGAAAGGCCAAGCAGCAGGGCAGCTGCAAAGCATACTCTTTTTTTCATCTGTACTCTCCTCCTCATCAATACTGTGCATCCGCCTTGATTATAGCTTTTCAATGATTCAAATACAACTGACTTCATGAAATTTTCACAATTTTATTCCGCGCCCGGTTACTGTTCACTCGTTCACAGTAACATGCATAAATCCATGCAAAATCGCCTTCGGCGATGGGATTTATGCACTCTTGAATCATTTTCTTACAGTCTGCGCAGTATATGCTCAGACCTGAGTGAATAGTAACCACACCTGGTATCTTGTCAAATCTTTTCTATAATCTTACCTGTGCGGTAAGCTTCCACAAGCCGTTCCAGCTCTGTGATGCTCTCCCGCAGTTCTTTTCCGATATCCGTATCGGCCACCGTTCTGCGGCGCATCACGCGCTCCACCACCATGCTCTCAGAGTGGATATCCGTCTCCTTTGCAATAGCCTCCTCAAGGGAGACAAAGGGCTCGTGGGCCACCAGCCTCATCCCGTAGGAATTGTATACCAGGGTATACCCGGCAATTCCTGTCACCTTTTGATAAGCCTTGGAGAAACCACCGTCAATGATCAGCAGCTTGCCGTTGCACTTTAAGGGTGTCTCCCCCTTGGAGACCTTCACTGGCATGTGCCCGTTGACAATATGGGATTCGTTAACGTCCAGTCCAAACTCCTCCAGGATCTGATTCACGGTGCCCTCCTGTTCAATATACCGGTAGTAAGGATTTTTCTCCTCATGGTGGGTTTTAGGATCTTTGACCAGATACCGCTCCAGGGTCGTCATCTTGTCCTTGCCGAATACCGGTGAATTGCCGTTGCACCATATGTACCAGAGAATGTCCTGCCCCTTTGAGCGCTCCTCCAGATCCAGCTGTGAATAGTAGCCCTTTCTGGCATACACCTCCAGAATGTCGTACAGTGCCTTCCCGCTGTATTCCCTGCCAAAGACATTCACCTTCCGGAAGCTTCCGTCCTCATTCAAGGGAACGCATCCGTGATACAGCAGATTTCCATTAAACACTTTATAGAGGCTTCCATTAGAGAACAGGAAACGCACGTGGCGCTGCAGCTTCTCACACTTTTCAAAAGCAGACTGTATCCGCTCCATCACCTCTTCCTCCTCCAAAGAGAGGGCATAGGGGTCTGAGGGGTCAATGGTGGGGAAATTGGTATCCTCCAATGGATACTCCTCCCCCTCCACCAGAATAGTCCCCCGCTCCAGATCCATCTTATCCAGCATCAGCCTGTCTTCCATGCCAAACTCGGGTCTGCGCCTGATGATCTGGCCCTCCAGCTTAAACTGGATGACAGCGATAGCCTTCTGAATCCTTCTGTCCCACTCCAGATCCTTTGTGTTATACTCATCTGCATTGTAATTGATTTTAAAGCAGCTGCACTTGTCATCCCCGTATGTATTCATTGCCAGGTTTGCCAGGGGTATTAGATTGATACCATACCCCTCCTCCAGCATATCCAGGTTCCCGTATCTGGCCGCAATCCGGATCACATTGGCTATACTGGCCTGGTGGCCCGCAGCCGCTCCCATCCATGTGACATCATGGTTGCCCCACTGGATGTCCACAGAGTGATACTGCATCAGCCTGTCCATGATAATGTGCGGACCAGGTCCCCTGTCATAGATATCCCCCACAATGTGAATATGGTCAATGACCAGCCTCTGGATCAGATTGCTCATGGCAATAATAAAGTCCTTAGCACTTCCAATCCGGATGATGGTGCTGATAATGGAGTTATAATAAGCCTCCTTATCCTGCACCTCCTCCTTTTCTGTGATCAGCTCTTCAATGACGTAGGCAAAGTCCTTGGGAAGCGCTTTGCGCACTTTGGAGCGGGTATATTTGGATGACACTCTCTTACAGATCTGGATCAGCCTGTGCAGGGTGATTTTATACCAGTCCTCCAGATTATCCTCTGTCTTTTCCACCATATCCAACTTGCGCTTTGGGTAATAAACTAAAGTAGCCAGGCTTTTTTTGTCCCGGCTACTCAGTGTGTTTCCAAATTCTTCATCAATTTTTCTGCGCACAGAACCTGACCCATTCTTCAGAACATGGAGAAACTGTTCGTACTCTCCGTGAATGTCCGTCATAAAATGCTCGGTTCCTTTTGGAAGGTTTAAAATAGACTGGAGGTTGATAATCTCTGTGGAGGCAGAGGCAATGGTTGGATACAGCTTTGCCAGGCTCTTCAGATACTTGATTTCATACTCCTGATCCATAAATTAATTCCTCCTCGAATCGTTCTTGTCAAGCGTTGATCACATCGCTCATATCATAAAATCCAGGGCCTTTGCCAGCCAGGAATTTTGCGGCCTGAATGGCCCCCTTTCCGAAGACAGCCTTGGAATAAGCTGTGTGCTTAAAGGTGATCACCTCATCCGTGCCTGCGAAAATGACCTCATGCTCTCCCACGATATTTCCACCTCTCACAGCCACCACGCCGATTTCCTTTTCATCTCTGGCTTTGCGCTCCTGACTGCGGTCAAAGGTATAAGTGTAGGAATTTCCAAGCGCCTCGTTCAGGCTGTCAGCCATAGCAAGAGCTGTCCCGCTGGGCGCATCCACCTTGTGTCTGTGGTGCTTCTCCACGATTTCCATGTCAAATCCAGCCGGGGCCAGCACCTTGGCTGCCTCTTGCAGCAGTTTCAGCAAAGTGTTGACGCCCAGGGACATGTTCGCAGATTTCAAAACTGCCACCTGTCTTGAAGTATCCTGTATTTTCTGTACCTGCTCAGGGCTGAGTCCTGTAGTGCAGACCACAACCGGCACCTTTTTCTCTGTACAGTAATCAAGCAGATCATCCTCCGCCTTTGGGGACGCAAAATCAATTATGGCATCCGCCTCCACATCACAGTCCCAGATGCTTTTAAATACTGGATACCCGTTGTCCCTGTTGTCATACAGATCGATTCCCGCAACGATCTGGGCCTCCTGGTCCTCTTTTACCAGCTGCGAAATCACCTGGCCCATATGCCCGTTACACCCATGCATTATTATCCTTACCATATCTCTACTCCTTATCTGCTGGTATTTCTCCGTTTTCTCTGCTCACGGGGAAGGCGTAGCTCTATTTCAGCTTCAGTCCGAAGTCCACCATCTCCCTGGCCAGCTTCTCAGCATTGGCCTCCTCCATCTCGGTCAGCGGCCCTCTCAAGGGTCCGGCTTCCCTGCCCATGAGGTTTAAAGCCTTTTTCACAGGAATGGGATTTACCTCACTGAAGAGTGCGTTAATCAAAGGCAGCGCCTTTAACTGCAGCGCGCAGCTCTCACGCACCTTGCCCTCCATAAACAGCTCCACAATATCATGGGTCTGCTGGGGTGCAATGTTTGAGAGTACAGAGATAACACCCTTGCCGCCCAATGACATCAAAGGAACAATCTGGTCATCATTTCCGGAGTATAAGTCAATACATCCATCCGCCAACTGCATAAGCTTTGCAACCTGTGATATATTTCCGCTTGCCTCCTTGATAGCCACAATGTTCTCCACGTTTTTAGCCAGATACACCGCTGTCTCCGGAGTTATATTGCAACCTGTCCTGCTGGGCACATTGTAAAGGATAATGGGCACCTTTACAGAGCTTGCGATCTCGGTGTAGTGGGCGATCAGGCCCTTCTGTGTAGCTTTATTGTAATAGGGGGTCACCAAAAGCAGGGCATCCGCTCCGTACTTCTCCGCCTCAACAGACAGGTATACTGCTGTTTCCGTGCTGTTGGAACCTGTTCCCGCAATCACAGGTATCCTCTTTGCGACTTTATCCACCGCATACTTGATCACATCCAGATGCTCCTCATGTGAAAGCGTGGAAGACTCTCCGGTAGTTCCGCAGATAATGATGGCATCCGTGGAATTGGCAATCTGCTCCTCCAAAAGTTCCCCTAATTTTTCGTAATTTACCTCTCCATTTTCCTTCATTGGTGTAACAATGGCAACACCTGCGCCTGTGAAAATAGCCATATCTTTTCCTCCTTAAAAATAAGAGCAGACCAATGAGAGTCTGCCCTAAAGAATCGTGATACACGATAGTTTTCTTTCTTCAGGTAGCTCCCCATCGTAATACGATGACAGTCATACAGTTATTCACTGTATGCCCAAGCATGCAGTTACAGGTACTGCATCTTTCGGCGTTCTCCCCTTTCCCCCGCATTCCACTGTGCCTGAACACATCCAGCGGGTTACTGATGAAAAACGCAACCTCTACTCAAAACTATTTAGTTGTTTTAACTATAGCATTATTAAAAAACCTTGTCAATGATTCTTTTTCGTTACCATTTCTGTCACCACATCGGCCAGGTCCCAAAATTCTCTTCCTTCATAAATGCCCGTTAAAATCAATTCCGTGTCATCATGTTTTGCTTCCAACAGCCCACGGATTTCAGAAGCGCCGGCAATGCCGTGCTCCACAAGCCCCAGCACCTCGTCCAGGATCAGTACATCGCACTCTTCTGTAACCAACACCTTTCTGGCAAAATTCAGAGCGTTTCTCAGATTCTGAATCTCTTCCTGCCGCTCTTCTTCCGACAGGCTGTCAAAAGACTTTTCTGTCTTTTCAAACCGGAAAACCTTGATCTCCGGTTCCAGACGCCTGATAAAGCCGATATCATCCCTCTGCTTCTCCTTCAGAAATTGGATGATAATCACAGATTTCCCTTCGCTGGCTGCCCGGATTGCCTGCCCAATAGCAGAAGTTGTCTTACCTCTTCCTTCACCGAATATAATATGCACTAAGCCTTTATCCATAACGCACCTCTCAATTTTCAACGCCTGCTTACAATTTCTTAATATTACTACAAACTGGCGGAAAATGCAATATTCATTCTGAACTGTCTCGTACCGAATCGTAACAGTTCAGGCAGGTGTGCGCATTTACTGCGCATACCGTAAGAACATGATTCAAGAGTGCATAAATCCCATCGCCCCAGGCGCTTTTAATGGATTTATGCAGTAACAGTTATATTTATTCGATATATTCCAGCTTGCTCACGGAAACCTCGTATGCGGTGCGTTTCTCTGTGAGATCGCCCTCCAGCTTCTTCATATAATCCCTGCTCTGAATTCTTCCCCACACCTGAACGTGCCCCCCGACATCAAAGCTGGAGGCAAATCTGGCATTTCTACCCCAACATATGCAGGGAATATAGTCCGATTTCCCATAAGGCCTGTTTACCGCAATCAACATATCTGCAATCTCCCTCCCCAGGGGTGTCTTGCGGTAAACAGGTGCTTTACAGATATACCCATCCAAAAAGATCTGATTGGTCTTCATTCTGTCATTTTCTTCTTCCACAAAGCTGACCTCTCTGGCAAACACAGACAGTACCAGCCTGTTCTTCTTTTCTTCGTGCCTGTTATAGGAGCGGAACTGTCCTGCAATCTGTATGTACTCTCCCTGAAAATCCTGTGTAACATCAATCAGTCGCTCGGACACCATCACTGGTATTCTGTCATAAGAATCGCTTAAGCGCTTTACCAAAATGTCCAGCATGTAAAATCCCTCTCCAAAGACCTCGTGACTGAACACGAACTCTGATGCAATTTGTCCCATAATGGATACCTGATTGTTTTCAATAACCTTATCTGCCATGAATAATTGTTCTCCCTTCTTCTTACGAAGTATCTCTTTTCGTATTTGGTATATAAATATGTTTATGACGTCTCTTTCTCTCTTAGAACTATTTTTTTCAAATTTTTCAAAAAATACCTGAAATATTGAAAACCCCTTGTAATCTTGTGAAAATGTGATAAACTGTATAAGTTAAAATCACACCATACTTAGATATAAGAAGATATACCCTTAAGAAGAAAGAGAGAAATCCAATTTATGAAAAGAGAAGATGTTCGTAATATTGCAATTATTGCCCACGTAGACCACGGTAAAACCACGCTGGTGGATGAGCTGCTAAAACAAAGCGGTGTATTTCGTGCCAACCAGGAGGTTGTGGAGCGCGTTATGGACTCCAACGATATCGAACGCGAACGCGGTATAACAATTTTATCAAAAAACACGGCAGTATTCTACAAAAATACGAAAATCAATATAATTGATACTCCAGGACACGCAGATTTCGGCGGCGAGGTCGAACGTGTATTAAAAATGGTGAACGGCGTTATCCTGGTAGTGGACGCATTTGAGGGTTCCATGCCCCAGACTAAATTTGTTTTAAGAAAAGCGCTGGAGCTGGATCTGCCAGTTATAGTGTGCATAAATAAAATTGACCGCCCTGAAGCCCGCCCTGATGAGGTCATCGATGAAGTTCTGGAGCTGCTGATGGATCTGGATGCTTCTTCTGCCCAGTTAGACTGCCCCTTCCTGTTTGCCTCTGCGAAAAACGGCTACGCTGTCCGCAATATGGATGATGAGCCCAGGGATATGATTCCTCTGTTTGAAACCATATTAGAGTATATCCCCGCACCGGAAGGCGACGAGTCAGCCGGCACTCAAGTGTTGATCAGCACCATAGACTACAATGAGTATGTAGGCCGTATTGGCGTTGGCAAAGTGGACAATGGTACCATCAGAGTAAACCAGGATTGCGTACTTGTCAATCACCATGAGATCGACAAACAAAAAAAAGTGAAAATAAGTAAGCTATATGAGTTCGATGGACTAAATAAAATGGAGGTCCAGGAGGCCACTGTAGGCTCAATTGTAGCTATCTCAGGGATCGCAGACCTCCACATAGGAGATACCCTGTGCTCCCCGGAGCACGTGGAGGCCATTCCCTTCCAAAAAATATCCGAACCCACCATTGCAATGCACTTTATTGTAAATGACAGCCCTCTGGCCGGAAAGGAAGGCAAATTCATTACCTCCCGCCACCTGCGCGACCGCCTGTTCCGGGAGCTGAACACAGATGTGAGCCTGCGCGTGGAGGAGACGGAGACCACAGAGGCTTTTAAGGTTTCCGGCCGCGGTGAACTGCACCTCTCTGTTTTGATAGAGAATATGCGCCGTGAGGGCTATGAATTTGCGGTCAGCAAAGCAGAGGTGCTCTACCACACGGACGAGAGAGGCAGGAAGCTGGAGCCTATGGAGATTGCATACGTGGATGTCCCTGAAGAGTTTTCCGGCAGTGTTATCCAGAAGCTGAGCCTCCGAAAAGGTGAGCTTCAGGGAATGAGCATGGCCAGCGGGGGTTATACCCGGCTGGAGTTTTCCATCCCCTCCAGAGGCCTGATTGGATATCGGGGTGAGTTTATGACCGACACCAAGGGAAATGGAATCTTAAATACTATTTTTGACGACTACGGCCCCTACAAGGGAGATATCCAGTACCGCAAGCAGGGTTCCCTGATTGCCTTTGAGTCCGGAGAATCCGTGGCCTACGGTCTGTTCAATGCCCAGGACCGGGGCACTCTCTTTATCGGACCGGGTGAAAAGGTGTACTCCGGTATGGTTATCGGCCAGAGCGGAAAGACGGAAGATATTGAGCTGAATGTGTGCAAGAGCAAGCATTTGACCAATACCAGAGCCTCCGGTTCCGACGATGCACTGAAGCTCACCACACCCAAGGTCCTGAGCCTGGAGGAGGCTCTGGAGTTTATTGATACGGACGAGCTTTTGGAAATCACGCCAAAGAGCCTGCGCATCCGCAAAAAGATATTGGATCCTACTATGAGAAAGCGCGCAAATAGAAAATAATGTATAAGGTCAAAAGCCATTTTCCGGTTATTGTTTGGAAAATGGCTTTTTGGATGGCAGGTCCCAGGTCCGACAGGTCAGGTATGTTACTGGCTGTGGCGGACGCTTCCTCCGGCGCAGGGCTATGCTTCGTGGACGCGTGCAACATTCCGATGAACTCTCTGCTAACTACAACTAAGACGCTCAGGAAAGCCTTCGCGTCTAAGTTTCCGTAACCAGAGGATTTCATCTCCACTAAAAACGCACGCCAATTGTCCCCGAAGCATAGCCCTGCGCCAGAGAAAGCTGTTTCTTTGAGCCGGAAGATCATACCACCCAGGCAATTTGCAAACAAGCTTTTGGGAGGTTCTCGGTTCCAGTAAGCAGTCACCCGGGCGTTGGCAGCTCTCTAAGCAAACAATTTACGTGCGTTTTTAGCGGCAGGGAAATAACCGTTTACGGAAACTTGGACGCGAAGGCTTTCCTGAGCGTCCTTAGTTGCAGTTAACAGTTAGTTCCCCAGAGCGTTGCACGTGTTTGCGTGAGAGCTGCCAACGCCCGGGTGACGTCCGGATGGTAACGCACGTAACAGCCTGACCCGTCTAAACTATTACCTTTTTATGCAACACTTGGAGACATTCTCCACACTTTTTAGATAAGAGGAACGATTTTCTAAACAGAAGGGAGGAACTTCTATGAAAACTTATCTTTTTAAATTGCTTGCTTTCGTATTTGTAATTATCCTTGCGGGCTGCCAAAGTATTCCATCTGAGGATGCCGTCACATCCTCCGGGGATGAAATCACTTCCAGCAGCCCCTCCTATGAACACCCGGAAGAGCTGCAGACTAATCTGGAAACCACCGATACTGAACTGTCCACTCAGGATAATCCTGATTCGGAATCTGTTGAAGTGGAAGCTGCTTATGATAAGGGAATTTACATAAAATACAGGGACGATTACTATGTTTTCGGCCATGTCGCGGAGGATGGCACCCCACTCCCGGATAAGGGCGTCTTTTATGCCTCTGTACCGGAAGGGCAGCTCTATGACATCAACGGCAGGCAAATCACCCGTGAGGCTTTGAAACCGGGAAATCTTGTGATTATTTCCGGAGATCTTTTTTATGAGGATTCTTATCCAGGTGTCTGTTGTAACATCACGCAGATGAGGGTGTTAAGACAGGGAACTGCCGGAGACGCCGCACTCTTTGGCAAGATGCTGAATATTAAGTTTCTTTCTCCTCCTCCCTCAGAGCAGCCTTTGCTCCAGGTTAAGATAATGGAAGATGGACTGGAGTACTTTTACGTTGATTTCCCCAAATATGGCTATGAGTGGACCTGGGAAAATGAGGATGGCACTGCCTCCAGCTCCAACGCTGATTCCCCTCATGTGCTTGACATCAAGGACCTCACAGAGGTGGACGCGAAGGATGGAAAGCCGCTGACCCTGCATTTCACCAAGGCCCCTGATTCCGTCAAGGTTATCTGTTGGCCTCTGGGTACTCCATCCAGTAAGGCAGATCAGGGAACCCAGGTCCAGGGAAGCCTTAACGGCAAAAACTATACACTCGAGGATTTACCCGCAGACTGTGTATATCAGATAACAGGTATCTGGGAAAGCGGTTATGTAAACTATGGATTTGTGCTGAAATCAGATACCCCATAGCAAACTCAAAACCACTTTGTCTTTATCTCAAAATCGCTTGTCCTCCAGTCAAACAGACTGTCATACTCCTCCTCAGTGAGCACATTTTTCAGCTCTTCCTTTTGTTCCTCCGGTACCACTGCGTGGATGGAATCGATAAAGCAGAGGTTGGGATAGAGGACGCACCACCAGTTTTTGCCCTGCGCCTCCCCGATACACACGCGCAGCGCCTCGTACTCTCCTGCCGGAAAGGTGCAGTCCCCATAGGTTTTTATGGGAAAATAGCATTTGGTCAGCCCCGCCTCCACCGGGTAGTCATACCCCTGGCTTTTGATCACCTCTGTGGCTTTCTCCTCTATCTCTCCCAAATGGTCCTGGATTCGTACTCTCGTCTCACTGATATCCCCGGCGTCTTTCAATATGGGCTCCATATATTTTACAATCTGATCCTTGACCAGGAGTTTCAGATCCTGATCCTCCTGGCTATCACTGTTGGCAATCACATGAAATCGGATAATTTCCCCTGCGATCCCCTCCTGAATGCTCTCTGCAGCCATTGTCCTTCTCCCCTGAACGGTCAAGGTCACCGCTGCTGTGATCCCCAGCACGCTCAGGATGCAGCAAACCGCTACCACCGGGCGTCTGTGTCTCCATAACCAGTCCTTTACCTCTTCCCACATTCTTTTTTTCATAATTTATGTAACCTCCTGATTTTATATTTGCTGTCTGCAATGCCTTCTTATCAGGAGTATGACCCTTGAGGTCACTTCTATTCATTAATTCTTCTTGGAACCGGTGAATTCATAGTGGCAGCCACTGCCTGACGAATGGTCAGACTGTCCTGCGGAAGCGCTTTTCCGTCAGACCATATCAGATAGGGAATTTCAATGGATTCCTCCAGGTTATGCAGATAGTTGAGCATTTCTTTCAATGCGGTGCCCTTAAAGGAGGAGCCCTTTGGCTGATTCTTGTACAACTTTTCCAGATAAGCCCCCATCTGCTCCGAATCGGTCTCTGCCGCCTTCAGAACCTGCTCGTCACCTGCAAAGATGAAAATACTTCTCGCAAATACCGGCCTGTCCTCCAGGTACAGCAGCACTTCCTTCAGGCTCTCTCCATCCTCTGCTATTTCCTGGGAGAGAATTACCGCCTTTACATGTCCATAGTCAATATACTGACTGCTCTCCTCCTGTTTGAGATTCTGCTCCTTTTCCACCTCCGCTGTGGTAATGGCCAGCACGGAGGGGAAACTGCGGTCCTCCAGTTCCCTCTTTGCACATCCGGTCAGCAGCAGAGCTGTCATAAGTACACCCATCAAATATTTTACTGCCCTCAACCTTTTCTCCTCCCTTTGACATATTCCAAAACGATCAGAAATATAGTAAACAGTACCGCCAGAGGCACCAGGATATATCCGTTCACCACAGTAAAAACTTGCGCGGCCGTCTCATAGGAGCCGCACCACACAGACGCCGCCAGGACCAGAAGAGTCAGCACCGGCAGATAGGCGCTGCTCTTTTTTGCAAACACCCTCTCTGTCAAAAAACGCATATAAAAGAGCCCTGTTCCCACTGAGATAAAAAAACTGACCAGAAGCAGTCCTGTGAAGATCACATCCCAGCGCTGCAGAAATCCGCCTGGAATCTTGGCGCTGCTCATCAGGGTCAATGCCGGCCACGCCAGGGCTCTCATACCCGACTCCCCAAAAGCGCCGATGGAGATCAGAAAGATAAAGAATACACTGGCACAGGATATGACCACCGCTTTTTTCAGATAGTGCCCCATCTTTTCCCGCCTGTTCACATAAGGTGCAATGAACAAAAAGATCCCCATCCCTCCAAATGCAATAAACATCTGCAGACCATGCTTCAGTGTCTGGACAGAATAGGATGCCTTCCCGGGTCCCAGATACTCCGGATTGATGGAAAAAGCAGCAAAGAGCAACATCAGCGCCAGGGGATAGAGGACAACCCCGTAGAGAATCTCCCCTACTCTCGCTCTCACCTCCAGCCCTCCTGCGGCGATAAAATAACCTCCGGCCAGAACCATGAGCATCAACAGCATGTGCGCAGTCTCCGGAAGCATAAACAGAGAGGCAATCACTGCAAACAGGCGTATCATGAATACCGTGTTCACAAAAGCATAGCAAATATACAGGATACCTGCCAGCCAGGCTGCTCCCAGCCCCAGCCTTTCCCTGATATAGTCATAAAAATCTGTGTCCACATGCCTTGAAAGCCACCCCACCATACACGCGTACACAAAAGTCAGGGCAATCCCCAGAAGAAGGCTCAGCATAAAGCTTCTTCCATCCGCCTTCTCCGTAAATCTGGGTAGAAGCAGGCCGGCTTTTCCTATCCAGTCCATCACAATCAGCCTTTTTAACTGTCTTCCTGAAATCTTATTGTTATCCGAAAACATTCCAATCCTCCCCTGTCTACTTCATCCGAAGCCGGGTTCTGTTCTGTCTGCGCGCAAATACCGGCCGTTTCCACATATCCATCAGGGGGAAACGGATCAGGCTGTCCTTACTCTCACCCCCTGGATTGATATCTTTTGCGGCGTATGGCATCAAATAGGGGATGCCAAAGCTTTTTAGTCCTGCCAGATGCACAGCTACCAGTACCCATCCAAACATCAGGCCCAAAATGCCGAAGCAGGCACAGAGGGCGATCATTCCATATTTGATCAACCGGAAACTCTCTGAAAGTTCCTCGTTGGGAATGGAGAAGGAGCCCAGGGCGGTGAGGGCCACCACCACAACCACCACAGGGCTGACAATGTTAGCGCTCACCGCCGCCTGTCCGATAATCAGACCGCCCACAATTCCGATGGTATTGCCTATGGGGCCGGGCATCCGCAGCCCCGCTTCTCTCAAAAGCTCAAATGAAAGCTCCAAAAACAGCACCTCCACTAAGCCGGGAAAGGGAACTCCCTCCCTGGCCTTTGCCAGGGATATGATCAGATTTGTGGGCAGCAGCTGGGTGTGGTAGTTGATGGCCGCCAGGTACAGTCCGGGCAGGGATACCGCCAAAAATGCGGCAATGTACCGTATGATGCGCAAAAAAGAGACAATCGCAAAATGCCGGTAATAGTCATCACTTGTCTGAAACAGCGTGTTGAAGGTTGTGGGCAGGATCAGGGCCTCGGGGGAATTGTCGCTTAAGAGTACTACTCTCCCTTCCAGCACGGCCATGGCTGCCCTGTCGGGCCGCTCCGTTGTCTGATACTGCGGAAAGGGGGAATACCAGGTCTCCTCTGTTAGCTGTTCAATCACACCGCTGTCCAGCACCCCATCAATCTCAAAAGAATCCAGCTTTTTTTCCAGATTCTCCAAAAGTCCGGGGTAAACCAGACCGTCCATGTAGACCATGGCAGTCATTGTATTGGAATACCTTCCAACCGGTTTTTCCTTTACTTTGAGCGTTGTGTCCCGGATGCGCTTGCGCACCAGAGCGGTATTTACCTTCACGGACTCACTGAATGCCTCCTTGGAACCTCTCAGTACCTTCTCCGACTCCGCCTTCATCACGCCCGTCCCCGGATATCCCTTGCTGCCTATCTTGATAGCCTTGTCGAAATGGTCCACAAACATGACCACATTTCCGGCCAGCATGGCTGCCATAGCCTCCTCAATTGTGGGAAAGGCTTTTGTGTCCGAAACCCCCAGACTATTCTCACTGATGGCCCGGTAAATCTCCTTTTCATCCTTTTCCCAGAGGTGATTCAACATCTTTCCGATCACAGAGTCTTCCAGCATCATGTTGCTGGCCGCCACCTCCACATAGATCAGAAAGCAGTCCACCTTCACATCCCGGCCCAGCTTCATAGGGCGAAACAGGATATCATCGCAGCCCTCTATTTTTTTCTGAATTATTTCTTTATTTTTCTCAAGCTCAACTGCTACCTTTTCCACATAATCACCGCTTTCCTGTTAAGCATTCTGTGTAAAATAGAAATCCTGCATGCAGGATTTCTGCGCCGAAGCGCGACCGCTTGCGGTCAATTTCCTCTTGCGCACAGTGCGCATCCCGCCCGGAGGGCTTTTTTGTCACATGGGAAAGTGCAACGAACTTTCCCATGTAACAAAAAAGGATAAGCTTTCACTTATCCTTCTGGCTGTTAGCATATTCAATTTTTCCAAATTTATTCTTTTCGCTTTAAGCTGTTGATAATGGACTCTTTCTGGTTGTCTATGTGATTGCGGATCGCAAGGCCTGCCTTTTCTTTATCGTGCTTCTTCAGCGCCCTGCGAATGCTGTCGTGTTCTTCCAGCAGGGTCTTATGCGTGGCTGTGTCTTTTAAGTACTCCATGCGGTAGCGGTACATCTGTTCTCTCAGATTGTTTAAGATCTGTAACAGTCTGTGATTGTTGGTGGCTCCGTAGATGATCTCATGAAACTTCATGTCCGCATGCACGCAGGCAATGATATCATCCCCGTCCAGCACCTTTTTAAATTCTGTATTTGCCTTTTTAAGCTCCTGAAGCTGCTCATCTGTGATATGCTCACAGGCATCCTTCACAGCCAGCTCCTCCAGGGCTGCTCTCACCTCCAGCACATCCTCCATATCCTGGACCGTAATCTCAGCCACCTCAGCTCCCTTTCTGGGGATCATCAGCACCAGGCCCTCCAGCTCCAGCTTGCGGATGGCTTCCCGCACCGGCGTTCTGCTAACCCCCAATCTCTGGGCAAGCTGAATCTCCATCAGGCGCTCCCCGGGCTTTAACTCCCCTTTTAAGATTGCCTGACGCAGCGTATTGAACACCACATCCCTAAGAGGCAGGTATTCATTCATATTAATCTGAAAATCATCTTTCATTCTTATTTCCTCCGTTATTAAATACCCCGGTCAGAAACACCTGCTTTGCCAAATGCTCCCGCCGCAGTTTTTCGTATGCGTGCTTTGCCTGCTCCCTGCTCTTAAATAGCCCGAATACCGTAGGACCGCTGCCGCTCATCATCGCGTTCATTGCGCCGCAGTGCACCATCTCCTCTTTGATCTTACCAATCACGGGATACTCCGGAACAGTCACTGTCTCCAGCACATTTCCCATCCGTGCAGCCATCCCCTCCAGGTCATGCGCCCGCAGGGCCTCCACCTGTCCGTCTATATCCGGGTGGGTGGTGATTTCATCTGCCCTCAGATTTCCATACACAAACTTGGTAGAAACATGTACTCCGGGCTTTGCCACCAGCACATAGCACTGAGGCATGGGCGGCAATGGTGTCAAAATCTCCCCGATCCCCTCAGCCAGAGCGGTTCCCCTCATGACACAGTAGGGCACATCTGCGCCGATCTTCACCCCCCTCTCCATGAGTTCCTGTTTCTTCAGTCCCAGTCGAAACATCCGGTTCATTCCCACCAATACGGCTGCCGCGTCAGAGCTTCCCCCTGCCATTCCTGCTGCCACGGGAATATACTTTTTTAAGTGAATAGAAACGCCGCCTTTTAAATGAAATTCATCCATCAGCACCTTGGCCGCCTTGTAGACCAGATTGTCCTCATTGGAGGGCAGATAAAACAGATTTGTCCTAACCTTTATCCCCGGTTTGTCCATCTGATGAATGGTGATCTGATCGTACATCTGTACGGTCTGCATAATCATTCGCACTTCGTGGTATCCGTCTTCCCGCCTGCGCACCACATCCAGCCCCAAATTAATCTTCGCGAGGGCTTTCAGTCTGATTTCCTCCATACCCTATCTCCTTCGTTTTTTATAATTGCACTTTGTATACAATTTTTGTTATTGTATCATCTCGGACGACAAAATGCAACCTATTTTGCAAAAAATGTAACTATTTAACAGGTCTGCGCATTTACTGCAGGGAATTCCGAAGGACTTTCCTCGTATGTTAAATTATTATTAGTTCCCCATTCTGTTCTTGAATGAGTATACTGTTTATAGACACTGTGGATTAGTTGAACTTTCCTAACGCTTTGACGTTTGAGCATAGGCTCTAACCACGGTTGTCTGCTTTAATGTTAATCAGTTAGATAACGCATGACGTTTTATTTCGCACGAGGCTACATAGCAGGCAGTTCTGTGGGTTCTCCATACAGTGTCAATACATTGCAAAGGAGCATTACTATGATCTGCATTGGTATCGATATTTCCAAAGATAAGCATGACTGCCTTATCTCTAATTCTGATGGTGATATTCTATTTGATAACTTTACCTTTTCTAACTCTCTGGAGGGATTTGAATTACTTTTTTCTCGTATCCAATCCTGCTCTGACAATTTCTCCCAAATGAAAATAGGGCTGGAAGCAACCGGTCATTATAGCAACAACATTACAGAGTTTCTCGTTAACAAAAATCTTCCTATTTTCATTATCAATCCGTTACATACCAGTCTTTACAGAAAAAGTCTAAGCTTTAGAAAGACTAAGACGGATAAGGCCGATGTTCACTCTATCGTATCAATGCTTATGACCCAGAAGCTTACGCCCTACGTACCTGTATCATACCATAGAAAAGAACTCAAGTCACTAACCAGATACCGTTTCAATCTGGTGCAGGATTGTTCTGTCTTAAAAGTCTCTTTTTCAAGACTTATGAATATTATCTTTCCTGAGTTAGAAAAGATTGTTCACCAATTACAGGTGAATTCTGTGTATCAGCTTATGTCTGCATATCCTGATGCTGCTGCTGTTTCAAATGCTAATCTGACACATCTTACAAATCTTCTCCGGAAATACTCCAAAGGACACTATGGCCGGGAGAAAGCTATTGAAATACGCAATGCCGCAATGCAGTCCATTGGAACCAGTGATGGAATACTCAAGCTTGAAATGCAGCAGACGATTGCCCGTATCAGACTCCTCCGAGAGCAAATCAGCATTGTTGAAGTAAGAATCAAGGATATCATCAAGGAAAGTGATTCTCCATTCATTACAATACCTGGCATTTCCTACATTACTGCGGCTATGATCCATGCTGAAGTTGGTGATTTCTCTAATTTTTCATCGGCCGAAAAAATACTTGCCTTTGCTGGAATGGAGCCCTCCATTTATCAATCAGGCCAATATACTTCGACTCATGCAAAAATGGTGAAACGAGGTTCCAAATACCTGCGGTATGCACTCTTTACTGCCGCTAAAAATGTTGGCAAATGGGACAATACGTTCAAGGAGTTTCTTCAGAAAAAACTCTCTGAGGGAAAGCACTACAATGTGGCAGTATCTCATGTAGCCAAGAAGCTGGTCAGAACTCTATACAGTATGGAAATACATCATACTGCATACAGCAAGTAATTTTTTTCTTATAACATACTTCTCAAAGCAGCTGTATAGGTGCTTTATTTGTCATGCAATTATCAAGGTTCAAAAAAACATATTTAACTAACTTTCAAAAAAACACTTGACATAGTTAGTCTATGATATAAAAAACAAAGTTCAAGGCGGAGCCATTCCCTCCGCCTTAAACTTTGTATCACCGCTGCCAGCTGGCCGCTTCCTTTATGATCAGAAGCCGGTTTCCCGGCTGTACCTCCTCCGTCTCCAGAGCATTCAGTTCCATGATCCGGTCCGGGGTGGTGTAGTAGGTTTTAGCAATGTTCCAAAGACTATCTCCGGGCTGTACAATATATCCAACAATTCCCGGAAGCTCCTGAATCTTCTTCAAATCCAGGTCATGCTCCTCCACATCCACGATACAGTCCTCCCTGTGAACCTGCACGATCAGCACACCCAGGTTTACAGATATCTTTACCTCCAACTCTTCGCTGTCTATCATCATAGTGGACAACTGTTCCAGCTCTGTCTTTAGGGAGTACCGGCAATCCTGGTTTATCCCCTCCACCTCGATCATGTGCTGGAAGGGCACCATCCCGTGCATCAGAGCAAAGGGCAGGGTGTCATCCGCTGTGATGTAGAGTATACTCACGTACACCGCTCCCTCCACCTGGATTCCCTTTTCGGTGATCCGGGTCTCGTCGATCTTAACCTCTCCCTTGCTGTGACAGATCTGCAGCATGCGCGGCTGGTTTGCCTCCATACGGATGCGCTCTCCAGCTCTGCACTTGGAAAAATTTTTGATCACCAGGCTCTCATACACCTCCTGGCTGGTTATGGGCACCAGTTCCTTTACCGGAGAATACACATCTGAGAGAATCTCAACGCTCTCCTCCTCATACAGCTTGATATCCAGGTCCAAAACCACCTCCAGCTGAATCAGCCGCTCCTCCCCATCGTAGTCAGGGCGCACCTCCAGTGTGCTCCCCGCAAGGGAGATCTCCACATCCGGAATCATGGCAGAGCTGCAGCCGCTGCACTCAATGCTCCCCTGGAAGGGCATAGCAGTCTCAATCCACTGTTTGGTGCTGTTCTCATCATCTCCCGCATACAACACAAAAATAAACAGTTCCCCGCGGATATCCAGCTGTCCGTCCATGACACGGACATCCGTGCCCCGCAGTTGAACGCTCTCCCACAAGAGTTCCCCAATATTGGGCTTGTTGGAGGCCAAATTGATTTCATCCTTTATGCGCAGAATGTCCTTTTTCTGCACTGCCAATGAGAGGGGCTGGAGTTCCTTGGTTCTGGTACTGATCTCCTCCATCCCGTGCAGCTCCACTGCGGCCTGGGTATCGTATAGCTCCTCGATGGATGCCATAAAGGTCACCAGAGCCTGAATACTCATTTTTCTGGAGTTAATCAAATGTACATTTAGATCCTCCAGGTCCCATTTTACCCGGATGTTGTCCCCTGCCTCCACACCCTCCAGATTCAGTCTCTCCTCAAAGGGCAGCCTGGTATCCAGTCTATGTATCTGTCTGTCTTCGCTGTCGGAGACGTAGAGTATCTTTACCTCCAGATAGCCGCTTAAAAGTACCTGGTTATCCAATATTTTGGTGTCTTCAATCTTGACGTTTCCGCTCTCCTGGATAATGCTGCCGGCATCCGGCTTGCTGTCCGGCACATTCATGTCCTCTTCCAGGGTAATCTGGTTCACGGCCTTGCTCTTCTGACGATTCATACGAATATTTTTCTTTAATATTTCCATGAAAAAACCCTCCCATATAATCTCTTATAAGTTTATGCGGAAGGGTTTGCCCATATGCGTTTCTTTTTTCACTGCTGGTCTGCCTGAATATAGCCCAGATGGCAGCAGGCATTCCAGATACCATCCTGGTCAATATCCGTGGTGACATAATCTGCGGCTGATTTCAGCTGTTCCACGGCATTCCCCATGGCTATGCCGGTTCCTGCCGCCTGTATCATTTCATAGTCATTCATGCTGTCCCCAAAGGCCGCTGTCTGGCTGATCCCCATTCGGTAGTACTGGCACAGGCGCCACAGACCTGCTGCCTTGGAGGAGGCCTGTTCCACCAGAACCGCTCCGGTACCGTCTGAAAACATCAGCAGCTTCACCTGTGGGAAGGCTGCCTCTACTTTTACCGCACCCTCGGCGCTTCCGATATAGTGCAGCGTCCTCACCTTTTTTACCGGAAGCTCTGACAGAGGCCTGCAATTTCTCCTGGATTCCCCGAACCTTTCCTCATCATGGGCCTTCAGTAGCTGAGGATTCACAAAGTAATCCTTTTCATTTAAAGTCGCGCCGATGCACAAACCTTCTGCCTGCGCAAAATCCAACACCCGGCGCAGCAGCCCGGCATCAAAGGTGTGATCGTAGATCTCTTTGCTGCCCACTGTGATCTTCGTCCCGTTTAAATGTATAATGGCATCCGGCTTCACCAGATCCCGGTAAGCCCGGCTGAAGGGGGCATCCATATCTCTCCCACTGGCAATCACAATCTTATTGCCGTTTTCCCGCAGAGCCTCAATGGCTCTTTGCGCGGATTCCGGTATCTCCCAGGTCCTTTGATCCATCAAAGTCATATCCAGATCAAAACTCACAATCATTCCGTTTTTCATTCCTGCATTTATTTCAACGGACCACACACATCCGTTTTTCCTCCTTATATCTTCTCAGAGCGTTCTACATCCACCACGAAAACCGTAGCTCCTCCAGTGTACACCGTTACTGTTTAAACTATTCTACCACTATTTGCTGAAAAAGGGGAGAAAAAATCTAAAAAAAAGAAAAGCGGCAGCTTTTGGGGCCGCCGCTGTCGAAATATTTAGGTATTTGGCTGTCAGTCAAACACCACATCCTGGTTCTGGGCTTCCATTTTCAGCACAATGTATGGATAGGATGCCTCCTCCTGTATGTTTTTATCCTGAGGAGGGCCGATCAGGCTGGTATCCACATGGATACCGTCCCCGGACTGGTAAACCTCATTTACCGCAATGCTGTATCCGCCCGTCTTCTGCTGTCCGTATCCGCGGACCGCATAGGTATAGCCGCCGTCCTCATAGCTCAGTTTGATCTCATCCTGCTTGTTTTCCTCAATAATCTCCTGCAGCTCTTTGGGCACATTATCCGGTTCCACCACCGTAAACTCAATCTGTTCTCCTCTGCTGCCGGCGTCCTGCCCTGTCTCGCACCCGGTCAGAAGCACTGCCATAGCCACACAGAAGACACCCAAAAGCCAGATTCCTTTTTTCATTTTCCACCAGCCTGTTCTTTTACTCTATAGATATTAAAAAGGCCAGTCCTTTATTCCCAAAACTTCCTCCCCATATCTTTTCATCCACATTCTCCCCACCGGCCCGGGAAAATATTTGGCATTCCCGATCTGTCTCACCGGCATTATCCCCATCAGGGAGTTGGTGGCAAAACACTCCTCAAACTCATTTAACATCTGTAACGTGACAACCATCTGGGATACAAAAGCTTCCCTGCAGACCCATTCTCTCAGTATCCCAGGCAGCATACCGCAGCTGAGTTTTGGCGTGTATAGCCTGCCCTTTTTCACAAAAAACAGGTTGCAGGCGCTGCCCTCACAGATTGCTCCCCTGCTGTTTAAAAATACCGTTTCATCTAAACCAGCCTGCTTTGCTCTTTTTCTCTCCAGGAAGTTGTCTCCATAATTCAAAGTTTTGTGAAAAACAAGGGGGGAAGTCTCATTTCTTCGCACTTCGCTGATGTCCATGAAAAACCCTCTCTGATACTGTTCTCTTCTGTAAGGATTTTCTCTGAACAGAAACAATTTGTTTTCTGCAGAGGCCATTATCTTAACTACCCCGTACTCCATCGGATGGCTCTCCAGGGCTCCCCGCACCTCCTGGCCGTCTATCTTCTGTGCTATCAGCAGAAATGCCAGGGTACTGTTTATTCGCTTTACATGCTCCTCCAAAAATACCGGATTATTTTTCACCACTGCTATGGTCTCAAAAGCACCGATTCCAAACTGATATCCCTCATCCATTCTCATGAGACAAACTTCCTCCCAAAGGCCTGGCGCCACGCTATATCAATAGCAGCATGCGGCCCAGTTCCTCCACGCTTTTTGCTATCCTGTCCGCTTTGCAGTCCTGCATCTCTCTGAGGCTGCCGTATCCAAAGAGCACACCGATGGTGTCCAGGCCGCATTTTTTCCCGCCCAGGATATCATGCTTCCGGTCTCCGATCATGACCGCTTCCTCTCTATCACTCACTCTGTTTTCCCTGAGCGCATGCGCAATGACCTCGTCCTTATTCACCCTCGTGCCGTCCAGGTTGCTGCCCTGCACATCCGTAAAAAACCGGTCCAGTTCAAAATGCTCCAGTATCTGTCTGGCATACACCGTGGGTTTGGAGGTAGCTACGATCAATGTCCTTCCGTTTCCGGTCAACTGCTCCAGCAGCTGTGGAATCCCCTGATAAACCTCATTTTCGAAAATCCCCTTTTCGCTGAAGTATTCCCGATACTTCCAGACCGCCTCCTGGGCCTTCTTCTCCTCAAAGCCGTAGTATTCCATAAAGGAGTCCTTCAGGGGCGGGCCTATAAAACTGCACAAAGAGGTCCTGTCCTCTACATGGATTCCGTAGTATTCCAAGGCGTAAGCCACGGAATTGGTAATTCCCTTCATCGGATCTGTCAGTGTCCCGTCCAGATCAAAAAGCAGGTATTTTTTCATGATAGCGCCTCCAAAATTGCTTTTGCCTTCTGCAGTGTCTCCTCATACTCAAACTCCGGCTCTGACTCACAGGTAATTCCTCCTCCAACGCCCAAATAATAGCACCCATTCTGATGCAGCGCGGTCCTGATCACGATGTTGAAGTCGCAGCTCCCGTCCAGGGTCAGATAGCCCATGGAGCCTGTGTAGAGATTTCTCCTGCTGTGTTCCATCTCATCAATGATTTCCATAGCCCGCAGCTTTGGCGCCCCTGTGATGGAGCCGCCGGGAAACCCCGCCCTCAGCAGGTCAACTACCGTTTTCCCTTCCTCAAGATCCCCCTCCACGGTTGACACCAGATGAAAAACTGTGGCATATTCCTCCACAGCAAACAGTTCACTCACCCGTACTGACCCCGGTATGCAGACGCGGTTCAGATCATTGCGCTCCAGGTCCACAATCATTAAAAGCTCACTTTTATCCTTCTGCGAATCCTGAAGCTCACGGCGAAGCAAATCGTCCTCCCCGGGCGTGCGCCCCCTCCTTCTGGTTCCCTTGATGGGCCTGGTCACCACATGTCCCCGGTTCATGCTAAGGAACCGCTCCGGGGATGCACTGATCACCTGAAAGTTTCCGTAATTGAAATACCCGCCAAAAGGTGAGGGATTGTTCGCCCTAAGCCTTTTGAAAACCTCATAGGGCGGCCTGGAACTGTTGATACGAAGCTGTTGAGTCAGATTGGCAATATAAATATCGCCTTCTGTAATATAGTGTATCACATCCTCCACTGCTTTTAAATATTCATCTTTTTTGAAGTTTGAGGTAATCGTAACCCCAGACTCCCCAAAGAACTGCTTTTCCTCCGGTTCATTCAGCTCAAAGATCCTCTCCTTTAACAGACGCAGCCTCCTGCCTGCCTCCTGCAGGCGCCCGTTTGCCACCAGGTATAGTCTTTTTTGGCTGTGATCCTCCACAATAAACACATCGTAAAAGCAGAGAATACACTCAGGTATACGCAGGTCCCTGTTGTGACACGATGGCACCCCCTCCTTTTTCCTCCCGTAGTCATAGGAAAAGTATCCCACCGCCCCGGAGATAATGGGCAGCCCTGTCTCATTTTTTTCCCGATGCTCCGCCAAATATCTGCTCAGGTATTCCTCAAAGGAACACGCCTGCTGTTCCCCGTTAGCGGTAAAAATACCTCCGTTCACCAGCTTCAAATAGGGATACAGCCCAATGATTGAATACTGTCCCAGCCCATTTTTCAGGGATGAATCCAGAAAAACAGCATCCCTCTGCTCCTGAAACAGTCCAAAGATCCTGTGGATGGCGGGATATGCCCTAAGCTCTTCGATTTGACGCACAGGAACACCCCCATTCTCGGCATATGCGGACAAAATTATCTAAAAGACCTGGCCCATGCTCGGTCAGCACTGCTTCCGGATGAAACTGTACCCCGTAGAGAGGCAGCCTTTTGTGGGAAATTCCCATCACAGCTCCATCCTCCGCCACCGCATCAACAGCCAATACCCTTGGCATAGAGACCGGGTCAACTGTCAGGGAATGATATCTGGTTACCAGGTACTCCTTGGGCAGCCCGGCAAACAGCCCCATCCGCCTGCTGTGAATAGGGGTCACCTTACCGTGCATGGGTTTTGCCCCCTTTATCACCTGGGCTCCATAGTAATGTGCAATGGCCTGATGGCCCAGACAAACCCCCAGAACAGGCACCCGGCCCTGGAATTTATGAATGATTTGAAGGGAGAGAACTGCATCGGACGGACGTTTCGGCCCCGGGGAGAGAATGATCCCCTCAGGCTTTAACGACTCAATCTGAGACAGGCTTACCTCATCGGCACGCCTCACCAGAATCTCCTGCCCCAGTTCCTGAAAACAGGCAGACAGGTTGTACACAAAAGAGTCAAAATTATCCAACATAAAAAACATAGACCTACCTCACTCTCTAAGAATTTCCCAGAGTCGTTATCCTTGCGTGAGAAGGTCCGTAACTTGGAATCAAATTTTATTTGCTATTTATTATAGTGAAAAATCCTCTCCAATGCAATACTTTTGTTCTTGAAACACCTGGGGATATCGCTTATAATAAGTAAAGCCCTTTACGGGACGTCATTTACATAAAGGAAAAGAGTGAAATTTATGATTCGTTTTATCATCACCGTAATCGTTGTGGTGGGTTTTCTTGTGCTCTCCATCCCCATTCTGATTCTGGAATGGCTCATTGGCAAGTTTACCCCCAAGTTCCGCGACATCTCCTCCCTGCGCATCGTCCAGTATGTTTTTAAGTTTGTACTCTGGATTTCCGGCGCCGAGGTCACTGTCCTGGGATGGGAAAATGTTCCAAAGGATCAGGCAGTGCTCTATGTGGGCAATCATCAAAGCTTTTTTGACATTCTACTGACCTACTCCAGATGTCCTGGTTTAACCGGATATGTGGCAAAGGACAGTATGGAGAAGATTCCGCTCCTCTCCAACTGGATGAAACGCCTCTACTGCCTTTTTCTCAACCGTGAGGATGTTAAGGAGGGCCTGAAGACGATTCTGAAGGGTATTGATCAGATTAAAAATGGAATTTCCATGTGCATCTTTCCTGAGGGAACCCGAAACAAAGATCCCCTTGGGCCCATGCTCCCCTTTAAGGAGGGAAGTATGAAGATGGCGGAAAAAACAGGTTGCCCAATCATCCCCATGGCCATTACCAACTCCTCTGAGATCTTTGAAAATCATTTTCCAAAGATAAAGCCCTGCAAGGTAATTGTGGAGTACGCAGCGCCGGTTCTTCCAAAAGAGCTCTCCAGGGAGGACCGCAAGTTTTTAGGGGCATATACTCAGAAGCTTATTCAGGGTATGCTCGACAACCACAAAGTCATGATGCAGTAACTTTGGCGGATCTAGCATTTACTGCCCAAAACCCCTGAAGATGATTCAGGTAAGCAAATAAGCACTGGGAATCCGGAGGCATCCCAGCTTCCGGCGTCTCAGTGCTTTTCTGTGTAAATCATATAGCAATTCTTTCCTCTTTCCTTTGCCCGGTAAAGAGCCTGGTCCGCCTTGTCAAGAAGCATCTGATAATCTGTCCCATCCTCAGGATACCTGGAAATTCCGATGCTCACGGACAAAAAGTCCCCGTGTACCTCCATCTGCAAAGCCCTGCACACTTCCTCCGCTTTTCTGCACACCTCCTCCTGGTCCGCCATCCCCGGAAGAAAAATCACAAACTCATCTCCCCCAAGCCTTCCTGCCAGATCACCCTTGCAGAGATGGGCAGTGATCGCCTCCGCCATTAGAATCAGGATATCATCCCCGAAGTTGTGTCCGTACCTGTCATTGGCCCGTTTGAAATTGTCCAGATCCACCATGAACAGGACACCTTCCTCAGCCTCGCTAAGGCGTTCCTCAACAATACGGTCAAATGCCCTCCGGTTGTAAAGCTTTGTGAGGGGATCTGTGTTCGCCTCCTGGCTCAGCACCTTCTTTTCCTCCATC
Organism: Ruminococcus sp. 8Y-12; assembly: GCF_058119865.1. Lineage (NCBI taxonomy): Bacteria > Bacillati > Bacillota > Clostridia > Eubacteriales > Oscillospiraceae > Ruminococcus > Ruminococcus sp. 8Y-12. Next base: position 4,822,252 of record NZ_CM176623.1, read on the forward strand.
ACCTCACGGATCATGTCAAAATAACCCTGGCTTGTCATCACCACCGCATCTATTTCCGGGTCATGGGAAATCATCTCATATGCAACTGCCCTTGCTGCCGCATTTTCTATTTCAATATGGTGTTGAAACATTTCCGCCAACCCTGCCCTGATGCAGTGTGACCGGTCCACCAACACCACTTTCTTTTTTCTGTCCATGTCTGTTTTACCTCTTTTAGTCCCCCTGAATCATTTTCTTACGGTCAGCGCAGTAGATGCGCAGACCTGATGAATAGCTACAAAATTATGGAAAGGTACACTCTTCCATAAATACCTGTTTTATCCATTGTGCAAAGAAAAAAATTGCATTTGAGATAAAATCAGTATATAATAAAATCATAAGCAAACAAAAGGACATCTATGTAAAGGTGTACTTTTACATAGATCCTTTCATGTTATCTTCTGTTTTGTACAATACTAAAACAGGAGGTTTTTTTATGTGTAAAATTTACGGCTATATGAGAGTTTCCAGTGTGGATCAGCGTGAGGACCGACAACTCATTGATCTGCTGCAGTATGGGATTCCCAGAGAGGATATCTATATGGATAAGCTGTCCGGGAAAAATTTTGACCGCCCCGGCTACCAAAAGCTCCGAAAAAGGCTGAGGGATGGCGATCTCTTGGTCTTAAAGAGCCTGGACCGCCTGGGCCGCAGCTACAGAGATATCCTGGATGAGTGGCGTTATCTCACAAAGAAAAAGAATGTGGATATCCTGATTCTGGACATGCCCCTTCTGGACACCAGACGGGACCGGGACCTGATCGGAACACTGATCACAGACATCGTCCTTCAACTGCTCTCCTATGTGTCAGAGGTGGAGCGGAACAATATCCGCCAGCGCCAGGCTGAGGGCATCGCGGCCGCGAAGCAGAGGGGCGTAAAGTTTGGCCGTCCTGCACTACAGATTCCGGAAGAGTTCTCCTGCGTCTACCGCGCCTGGAAAGCAAAGGAGCTGACGCCTCCCCAGGCCATGGATCGGCTGGGGCTGACTGCGGGGCAATTCTACTGGATGGCCAAGGTTTATGCCTCCCGCCAGTCCCAAAAGGATTCCCATCTTGACACCTCTGAGCAGGAAGGAGTAAAGTAACCATTATCGCAGCAAAAGGATTCTGGAATGCAAATTTCTTCATATTTCTATCAAACTTTTATATTACATTGGAATAAACGAGGTGCACTATGGAAAATACACAAAAATTAATCTTTGTGGTGGAAGACGACCACAAACTCAGAAGGACGCTGGAGGACTTCCTGACTGCCAACCAGTATCAGGTCCTGACTGCCCAAGACGGCCAGGAAGCTTTGGACCTTTACTTTGCCAACAATCACCGCATTGACCTGATCCTTCTGGACGGCATGCTGCCAAAAGTAGATGGCTATGACGTTCTGAAATCCATACGGGAGTACTCAGACGTGCCCATCATCATGCTGACGGCCCGGGAATCGGAGGAAGATCAGTTGGAGGGGCTGGAAAACGGGGCTGACAATTACATTACAAAACCCTTTTTGCTGCGTGTTTTAAAAGCCCATATTGAAGCTTTGCTTAAAAGGAGTGGTCGGGCCGCCGGCTCTGAGGAAATAAATATCGGAGCTCTGCGGGTGGAGACGGACTCCAGAAAAATATTCTTAGCGGGAGAACAGCTGGTGGCTACGCCAAAGGAATACGATCTTCTGATCTATTTTATTCAAAATGAAAATGTGGTTCTCACCAGAGAGGGGATTTTGGATGCTGTGTGGGGATTTGACTATGACGGCGGAATCCGGACTGTGGACACGGTTGTCAAACAGCTGCGCAAAAAGATGACAGATCACTATCCCTATATCCAGTCCATCTACGGTGTGGGCTACCGTTTTGAGGTAAATCAGTATGAATAAGCTGCGTACACAGGCTGTCATTGCCTTCAGCGCCTTTTTGCTCCTGGTGGTGGGCGGCTCCAGCATTTTTTACTTTCTCTTTGCGGAGGACTACTATATCTCCAAAAAGAAAAAGCTCATGGATACCGCATTTGAGAGCATCAAGCAGGTAGACCTCACCAAGATGACCAGTGACGGGGATGAAGTCCTGCTGGCCCTGGAGGATGAGAGCTTTTCTGTGATTATCTGCAATGATGACTTTGATCTGATCTATTCCTCCAAAATCAGAAACAACGACATTCTGATTCAGGAGCAGATTATCCATCAGAAAGATGTTTACTCCCACGACGCAAAGGCCAGATATCTGGAGAATCTGGAGAAAAAGCCTGTCTGTCTCTACGGACTCATAGAACAGCAGGACCACCTGTTCTATGTGTATATCTATGAAAACACCACCGTTATCCGCAGAAGTGTGGACTATGCAAACCATTTTTTGATGGATGTGCTGGTAGTGGCTCTGGTATTCGGGGGCTTCTTTGCCTACCTTGTTGCCAGAAAAATTGTAAAACCCGTAGAGAATATTCGTATGGTCGCCAAGAAAATTGCAGAGAATGATTTCTCCGTCAGGGCGGATGGAAATATCAAAACCCGGGAGCTGGCTCAGCTGGCCCAGAGTCTCAATCAGATGGCGGACAAGATTCAGAGGGATATCAATGATCTGAGCAACTATAACTATCTTCTCCTGAGGCAAAACCAAAACATGGCAGAATTTGAGGACATGCGCAAAAAGTTCGTCAGCAATGTAACGCATGAGCTGAAAACCCCCCTGGCCATCATCTCCAGCCAGGTTGAGATGCTTCAGTTTGAGTATGATGACACCAAAAAAGATTACTATTTCTCCTCAATCATGGAAGAGATTGATAAGATGAGCAGGCTGATCAGTGATATTTTACACAATGCCTTTACCGAAGTCCCTCTGCCCAACTCCATGATGGCAAGGGACAACCTTTCCACCCTGGTCTGTACTCTCCTGCCCAAATACGAGGTTTGGCTGGCTGCCAGCAAGATTCGGTGTGTCTCCTCCATTCAGGAGGATTGCTACGCAGTCTTTGACGCCCTGCAGATCGAACAGGCTGTTAATAACTATGTAATGAATGCTTATAACCACACCCCTCCGGGGCATCAGGTAGTGATCTCTTTGAAACAGGAGAAAGATACCATCTGCCTGTCTGTATACAATGAGGGTTCTCCCATACCTGCGGAGGAACAGGAAAAAATATGGAAAAGCTTTTACCAGGTAAACAGGCAGGAGGCTCAAAAGTCCTCCAATGAGATCGGCCTTGGACTCTATATTGTAAAAGATATCATCCGCCTTCACAAGGGGACCTGCGGTGTGACAAATTGTAAAAACGGGGTGGAATTCTGGTTTCGCCTTCCCAAATAGGACAGATAGAAAATCCCGGCTCCGGGATTTTTTATTTGCCTGTAAAAAGACATTAATTCACATATTTCTATCACATCCGTATAGTATATTACGAAATTGTAAAATAGTTTTACAATTTTATGACTTCACGGAGGAAAGTATGACACACTGTATCAAATGCGGCCTGCCGGACATCTATCAGGGAATCCAGATTGATGAAAAAGGAGTCTGCAATTACTGCAACTTTTACAGCAAACACAAAAGTGAGCTGACTGATATGGAAGCCTTGGAGCAGCAGTTCCAGAAGAGGATCGATATCGCTAAACAGACAGCCAAAGAGCGGGGAGCGCCCTATGACTGCCTAGTAGGTCTGAGCGGAGGAAAAGACAGCACCTATATCATTTACCAGTTGAAACACCGCTACGGAATGCGGGTTCTGGCCTTTACCTTTGACAACGGATTTTCCACTGACTATGGGCGCGAAAATATTGAAAACGCCCTGTCGAAGCTGGATGTGGATCACATTCGGATTGCCATGAATGAGACACAACTGCGTCAGTTCTACACAAAATGTGTCCGTCTGATGCATAATTTCTGCAGCGTCTGTTTCCACTTCATGCATTATTACAGCCATCTAATCGCCTCCTGGAACCAAATCCCTCTGATCGTAAACGGCAGGACGAAGGGACAGATTCTGCAGACTGCGGATCGCGAAAAGGGCATCGAGCCCTTTGAAATTTCCCACAGCTTAAAGGAGTTTGAGTATCAGATGTTTGGACGACTGATCGAAAAGCTGGATGGGTATAGCTGCATTGACATGCTTCCCCAGGTCCAGGCAGAATCCCTCTCCTATTTCGCTTACCATGAGATCAGCGAGGAGGAGACCATGGCCTTTCTGGAGCAGGCCATTGGCTGGAAGCGCCCTGCACACGGCATTAAGCACGCGGACTGCTGGGCACATGCCATGGCGGAAAAGATGAGTCTGGAAAAGCACGGGTATCCCATACGCACCGGGGAACTGGCGGTTCTCGTCAGGGAGGGGAAGATGACAATGGCTGAGGCCAGGTCTGTGCTGGATGAAGACAGGGAGCAGTTTTCCCAGGTAGAACCAGAAGTGGAACAGCGTTTCCGGAATCGGATTAAACAGTGAGGGGAGATTTTATGATTTACGAACATATTTTGATTCTGGGCACCGGACGTCTGGCGCTGGACTGCGCTGTACATATAAAATATATGGGGGTGCCCTGTGTTCTCTGTGATATGAACACGATCCCATCCGGTATGCTCTGCCGCCAGTCCGCACACTTCGGTATCCCCTGCCGTCAGACAAGCCCTGAGGAGATTTACAGAGAGATCAAAAGCCTTACCGGAAATACGCTTTTGATCAGCGCAATCAACCCCCGCATTATTCCGGCAGACCTGCTGGCGCGTCCCGGCCTTACGGCCATCAATTGCCATCAGTCTCTGCTGCCCCGGCATCCCGGGCGGAATGCGGAGATGTGGGCGATCTTCGAGGAGGATAAGGAGACCGGCATCACCTGGCATTACATGACTCCCGAGGTGGACGGCGGCAGCATTTTGGTACAAAAATCCTTTCTCATCACAGAGGAGACGACCTCCTTCCACGTATTCCACAGACAGATCCAGCTGGCCTTTGAAGGATTTCAGGAAATCATCGTTTCACTTCTGAACGGGCAGGCCAAAGCCATGCCCCAGCTCCTGTCTCCGCTTCGGAAACTGCACTATTCCTGGGAAATGCCGTCAAACGGCGTGTTAAATCTCAGTTGGAACGGCCGCAAGATCAGTGCTTTCCTTCGCGCTCTGGACTATGCGGGGCTTCAGGTAGTGAAGCCCCCCAGGATTTTTATTCGAGGGGAGTATTTTTCCTGGAAAAAATATAAGATTCAAAAGACCGGAAGTTCCGGAAATGATCTATTTTTTACAGACAGTGCCATCTGCATTCTGCGTGATGGTTACGAAATTACACTGAATGAGTATAAAAAGGAGGACTATAGAAATGGAACAATTACTGGAAATTCTGAACGAGCTGCATCCGGAGGTGGATTTTAGATCCCACAGCCATCTGATTGATGAGGCTGTTTTGGACTCTTTTGACATTGTCTCTCTGATCGGAGATTTGAATGAGGCCTTTTCTATTGAAATATCATTTGATGACATAGATCCGGACAATTTTAATTCCGCAGAGGCTATAATGGCCATGATTCAGAGGCTGCAGGCTGAGGTATAGCTCTTATGACGGTAAACTGTGTATCATTTCTGGTGTTTTTGGCCTTCCTTACCGTGATCTATTACATTATTCGCCCAAAGTACCAGTGGATCTGTCTGTTGGTGGCCAGCTGCGCCTTTTACGCCCTGGCGGGAACTACTGTGTTTGCCTATGTCCTCATCACCTGTGTCAGCACCTATGCGGCTGTGCGCTGGATGGAAAGCCTGGATCTGGAACTTGCAAAACACTTTGCCATGTGCGGGGAGGGGCTCTCCCTCCAGGATAAAAAGGCGCAGAAGGCACGCACAAAATTCCAAAAAAAGAAAATCCTGATAGGGGTTCTGGTTCTAAATATTGGGATTCTAATCCTTACAAAATACTGCGATTTCCTCATTGGAAATCTCAACTCCGTGTTGGGAATCTTCGGCATTTTGGGTGTAAACCGCCTGGGACTGGCCGCCCCTCTGGGCATCTCCTACTATACACTTCAGAGCATGGGGTATGTGCTGGACGTATATAAGGGAAAGTGCAGACCTGAACAAAACTTTTTTAAATCCTCACTGTTCATTATTTTCTTTCCCCAGATGACCCAGGGGCCTATCGGACGCTTTTCTGACCTGGCTCCCCAGCTTTTTGCCCCCCACTCATTCTCCTACGCAAACCTGTCAATGGGATGCCAAAGAATGCTCTGGGGATTTTTTAAGAAGAGTGTCATTGCGGACCGCCTGAAGCCTGTTGCGGATGAAATCTTCGGCAATTACAGCCAGTACGGAGGCATGACTCTGTTTCTGGGCTGTGTGTATCTGTCCGTGCAGATTTATGCCGATTTCTCGGGTTACATGGACATTGTCTCCGGCGCCTCTGAGATTCTGGGAATACGGCTGGCTGAGAATTTCCGCCGTCCCTTCTTTTCCTGCTCCCTGGCGGAATACTGGAGACGGTGGCATATTACTTTAAGCTCCTGGTTTCGGGATTACCTCTTTTATCCCCTGTCCATCTCCAAGTGGGCTGTGAAGTTTGGTAAATTGGGAAAGCGCCATTTTGGTGTGCGGATCGGAAAGCTCTTTCCTTCCGTATTCGCCCTGTTTATCGTTTGGTTTTCCACCGGGCTTTGGCACGATTCCAGCTGGCGTTATATTCTCTGGGGTGTTGCCAACGGAGCGGTCATCATCGGAGCTATGTGGATGGAGCCCTGGTTCAATCGGGCCAAAAATCTGCTGCATATCCGTGACAGCAATCCATTCTGGAAGCTTTTCTGTATCCTGCGCACCTTTCTTCTGGTGTGCTTCCTGAAGGTATTTCCAGGCCCCCCGGATACCTACGGTACCCTGGTGGTGATCCGGAAACTTTTTACGGATTTTCGCCTTTCGTTATCCTATGATGCATTTTTTCCTGGACTGAAGCAGGAGCACCTGAAGTTTATCAGCTTTGGCCTTGTGATCTTTTTTCTGGTCAGCCTGATCCAGGAGCATACGCCCATCAGGGAATCCCTAGCCAGGCGTCCCCTGGCTGTACGCTGGTTTTGCTACTTTCTGCTGTTGGGCTCCATCTTGATTATGGGGGCTTTTGAAATTTCAATGGTAGGAGGGTTTGCATATGCACAGTATTAAAAAAATTCTGCCCAGAGCGGCGGCAGTCTTATGCTTTGTCTTTCTTTTGGAGAGTGCTGTGCAGTTTCTCTATCAGCCTTATGATAAATACAGTATTTATGCCAACCGGGAATACCGTGAACAAAAGGGCGGGGTGGATACCCTGTTCTGCGGCACCTCACATGTGTACTACGCCTTTGACCCGGCTCTCTTTGACAAGAGACTTGGCACAAACAGCTTTAATATGGGAACCGGCGCTCAGCCCATGTCCAGTACGTATTTTCTGATACGGGAGGCATTGGACATCAACCCTGTGAAGACTGTCTATCTGGGAATCTCCTTCTCAAGTCTTCTGAAGGAAGAGAATGACTCCGGAAAACTGGGCGCCTACGACAGGCTGATTACCCTGCGCGGCAGGCTCCGGTGCATTGTGGATGAGACCAGCAATAACCGCAGAGTAAATGAACTGTTTTACAGCACTAGGGTCAATAAGTATCTAGACCTGAACACAGTAAAAACAAATCTGAAGGAAAAACTGGATCCAGCCTATGAGACCACACCACCTGAATCAGACGGAAACCGCTATATGTACAAGGGGTATCTGGCTTCTGACCGGATTTTCTCCGGGAAACGCACCACTGAAGAAAACAAGGAGTATAATGTCTGGGATCCGGAGAACATCTCACAAGAAAATCTGGACTACTTAGTCAAAATCATAAACCTGTGTGAGAAAAAGGGGGTGGATTTAAACCTGATCATTCCTCCTGTGACGGACTCCTTTCTGGAACGCGCCGGCGATTCTCAGGGTATGCATGATTATTACGCAAATATCGCAAGGGCCTATGAGGTGGATTTATATGATTTTACAAACTACCAGGACCGTCCCGTGGATTTCCCAAATGAGTATTTCAAAGATGCCTCCCATCTGAATCAGACAGGCTCCCAAGTGTTTGGAAACCTGCTGATTGATATGATTCTGGAAAAGGAAACACAGCCTCAAGAAATGTGAATAAGAGAGGAGAAGGCAGCCGCCTTCTCCTCTCTGTCTGGACAGTTCCTATTTCATCTACAGCTCCTCCAGCCTCTCCACCACCTTTTCAAAGTGCATTCCATGGGAGGCCTTCACCAGTATGGTATCGTCCTCCTGTACAAGCTTCGGAAGCACCTCCAAAAGCGCTTCCAGGGTGGGTACCTGAAGAACCTCCTGGCATCCGCCTGTCTCAAAGGCCGCCTGTGCCATATGACGGCTGATCTCACCCACACAGATCAGGAGATCTATCTGATTTCCTGCCGCGTGAGCGCCTACGCTGGCGTGAAGCTCCGCCGCGTTTTCCCCCAGCTCGAACATATCTCCAAGGATGGCCACCTTTCTGTGCTGCGCGTCCTTTAGCACATCCAGAGATGCTTTCATGGACACCGGGTTTGCATTATAGCAGTCATCAATGATAACCATCCTGCCTTTCTCAATGATGTGAAATCTTCCGCTCAGGGACTCCAGCTTTTCGATTCCGTCTCTGATCTGTCCCAAAGAGAGCCCCAGTTTCGTCCCCACGGCTGCGGCTGCAAGCGCATTGAGCACCATATGATATCCCGGTATAGGAATCAAGACAGGAATGCTCTGATCTCCCACATGAATCTCACAGGCGATTCCCTTCATTCCCTTTGGCTCTATATGGTCCGCATAGACTGCACTGTCGCTCTCCACACCAAAGAACACCGGGCGTATCCCCCGCACTTCCTGAATGGCGGCCAATTTATCATCATCTCCATTTAAAACAATGGCCCCGTCCTCGCTCATGTAATCAAAAATCTCTGATTTTGCCCTGAGGATGCCGTCCCGGTCCTTTAGAAACTCCAGATGGCACTGCCCAATATTTGTGATTACACAGATATCCGGCCGGGCAATTTTGCTCAGCCTGTGCATTTCTCCAAAATCGCTGATTCCCATCTCCAGGACTGCTACCTGATGCTCCTGTCGCAGCCGGAAAATGGTCAGAGGAAGCCCCAGCTCATTATTAAAGTTCCCAAGTGTCTTCAGTACATTATACTTTTCCGAGAGCACGGAGGCCACCACCTCCTTGGTGCTGGTCTTTCCCACGCTTCCCGTAATCCCCACCACCTTGACATCCAGCTGTCTGCGATAGTACTCTGCGATCCTCTTCACCGCCTGAAGGGAGGAATCTACCAGTATGTATGGGCCCCCTGGTTCCTCCAGGATCTTTTCTGAGAGCACGCCTAAAGCACCCTGTCTAAACACTGCAGGGATAAAATCATGGCCGTCCGCCCTCTCCCCCTTTACAGCCACAAACAGACAGCCCTCTGCTGCCTGTCTGCTGTCCGTTGTTATGCTGGCTGCCTCCCGGTCCGCCAGCGCCTTATCTCCATAATACACACCGCCGCAGGCTTCTGCGATCCGGCTCAGGGACATATTTTTCATCTCAATCTCCATCCTGTCTTCAGACACCTTGCCTGTTATTTACCTGTTTCTTCATGGAAACTTCTATCAGCCTCTCGCACAAATCTGCAAAGCTCATGCCCAGAGCGGCTGCCTCCTGGGGAAGCAGGCTGGTGGGAGTCATACCGGGAAGTGTGTTTGCCTCCAGGCAGTACATGTCTCCCCCATCATCCATGAGAAAATCAATTCTCGCGTAACTTTCCAGCCGCAGCGCCTCATATGCCTTCACCGCATAGTCCTGCATCCGCCTTGTCTGTTCCGGCGTAAGCTTTGCCGGACAGGTCTCAATGGTGCTTCCAGGCTGGTACTTATTTTTATAGTCGTAAAAACCCTCCAGGGGCGCGATTTCGATGATCGGATAGGCCTCTCCCCCCACCACGCCCACAGAGAACTCCCTGCCCTTTATATAAGCTTCCACTACCACTTCCGGCTCGTAGGAGAATGCCTCATCCAGAGCCTTTTGGAACTGTTCCTCCGTCTCCGTGATGTAAACCCCGACACTGGAACCCCCGCAGCAGGTCTTGACCACACAGGGCAGGCCAACCCCAAACTCCCTGGCCGTCTTTCTCTGATCCTGGATGTCCACAGTCACCCCGGCTGGGGCCGGGACCTGATTTTTCTCAAAAAGCTGCTTGGACAGCCCCTTATCCATGGCCAGGGCACTGCCCAGATAGCCGCTGCCCGTATACCGGATTCCCATCAGGTCGAATGCTGCCTGCACCTTTCCATTCTCTCCGTTTTCCCCATGCAGGGCCATAAACACAATGTCTGCCGCCTGACACAGGGCAAGCACCTGAGGCCCGAAAAACGGCTTCCCGGCTGCCACAGACGCCTCCACGCAGCTGTCAAAGCCGCGGATATAGTCTGCCTCTTTCTTCACGTCGTAGGGATTAGCAAACGCCTCCTCCGGATTCTGGCCTTCTTTTCCAAAGTAGACATCCAGCAAAATCGCCCGGTGTCCCTTTTCCCGCAGCGCTTCGCACACCTTTGTTCCGGATACAATGGAGATCTCTCTCTCCGTGCTGATCCCGCCTGCCAACACTACAATATTCATAACTGTCCTCCTAAAAATTGTCTTTTACTATTCTGCCTCATCTTCCTCGTCATCATCGACCACTCTGGTCTCCGCAGGCTGCGATACCGGCACTGCATCCTTTCCCTGATTCTCAGAAGCGCTGTAACAGATCACTGGATCACCCACCTCAATGTTCTCATAGATGATCTTTGCCTGATCCCAGGGTGTATTGATACATCCGTGGGAGCCATCATTCTTATAGAGGGTTCCCCCAAACAGGGGACGCCACTTTGCATCATGGATTCCAACACCGCCGCTGAAGGGCAGCCAGAAGTCTACCGGGGTCTTATAATCCTCCCCTTTCAGAATGGCCTCCTCTTCCTTATTGTAGATACAGAAAATACCCTCCGGGGAATCCCATTTTTTGCTGGAATTTCCGGTTACAACGGGCGTATCCACCAGCAGCTGCCCGTCTTTGTAGAACCACATTCTCTGGTTTGTATAATCGATCTCCACATAGGTGTCACCGATGTCATTCCCATCTGCGCCGTATGCCCTGGCGGACTCCAGATACACAGGGGTGCGCTCCGTGGATTCCCCGCTCTCCAGAATCTTCAACAGCTCATCCACCTCTGTGGCCTCATCGATCTTCCACCCATAAGTCTCGTGATTTACAGTCACCACCTCGCCCAGGGAGGTGGTAAACTCCATATCGTTTCCAAAGGTATCATATTTCTTTGAGAGGGCTGTCATCCAGTCTGCCACCATATTCCAGTTGAAGGTAACATTCAGCTCCTCATCCATGGTCATCCAGTCCTTGATGGTACTGTAATCCAGAATCTCCTGCCTGTCACCTATATTATATGTAACGACCAGATTGAAATATTTATTTAACTTTTTAACTTTTTTGCGCAGCTTCTGATTTTTAGACGTGGCAGCAGGCTTCTGATAACACTCTCCCTCCACCAGACTGACCTCCGTCTTTCCGGAGTCCACTGCCTCTTTGATCAGTGTAAAGGCCTTCTCCTCATCCAACTGATTTCCCTCCACCTCAGGCATCAGCTCAAATCCCTGGGAAGTCTCCTTGATATAGGCATCCTTAGGCTCCACCACCTTTGCCTCGTCGAAGGCATCCAGCTTAAGCATCGCCTCTCTCAAAAGCTTCGTATCATAGGTAGTTTGTGCTGTCATGGTGTAGGTCTGGGGATTGAAATAAGCGCTGAGCCACAGGAAGGAATTCTGTTCATCCTTCAAGTCCTGAACCGCGCCATCCGACACATACTCAAAATTCATCAGTGCCCCATCGATGGACTCCTTTTTACCATCCTTCTCAATAATCTCGATGGTATAATCCTGTACATCGTTTGCAATGAGCTTCTCCACCTCCTCCACCGTCTTGGCGGAAGCATCAATGCCATTGATCACGGACCCCGGGAAAAAGCGGTTGTTGAAGTACACGCACACTCCCAGATAAATTACAATCATCAATAATACAAAAATAGTAAAAATACTTAATATAATCTTTGTGTTTTTCTTCATACCCTTATCCTTTGTTGTCTTATTTTGTAACTGTTCAATACCCTTCACAGTTATATGCAAAAATCCATTTAAAATCACCTTTGGTGATGGTATTTTTGCACTCCTGTATCCTTTTCTCACGGTCAGCGCAGTTAATGCGCAGACCTGTTGAATAGTTACATTAATTTATACTTTACCCTACACTACACATTTTAACACGTATCGTTAAAATGTAAATAAACAGAATGTAAATTCAAATATTTTTCACAAAGCTTAAGGATATATTAAGTCCACCTTTCACAATTCTTTCAAATCTTCTTCACTGGATTTTCACAATTACAGGTTATATTATTAATCAGATAAAGCTTAACAGCTTTTTCTCATAGATATATCTTTTTCATTTACCTGCCGGAGCATTTGCTCCGGCTCTCCCTCTTTATAAGGAAATTTAAGTATGGTTCGTATTCCTATGAAAAGAGTAAGGCTATGCCCTGGGGACACAGCCTTACTCTTTATTGCAGTGGGGTTGTTGACTTGGATTCGAGAATCTTGTCAATGCTTACCAGCTTCACGCTGAGCACGAAGATGTCCGTAGCAAGGGCCAGCTCCTCTGGGGTTGGGAAGGTAGGAGCAATACGGATGTTGCTGTCCTGTGGATCTTTTCCGTAGGGGAATGTAGCTCCGGCAGGGGTCATCACCACACCAGCCTCCTTGGCTTTCGCCACAATCGCCTTGGCACAGCCGGGCAGGGCGTCAAAGGAGATGAAGTAGCCGCCTCTGGGCTCGATCCAGCTTCCAATCTCCAGACCACCCAGTTCGTTTCTCAGTCCTGTGAGCACTGCCTCAAATTTGGGTCTCAGGATATCAGCGTGCTTTCTCATGTGCTGAACCATTCCGTGAATGTCTTTGAAAAACCTTACATGGCGCAGCTGGTTTAACTTGTCGTGGCCAATGGTCTGCAAAGACATCTGTTTCTTGATAAACTCCAGATTGGCCTTGGAAGCCCCGATGGCCGCCACACCGGAACCTGGAAAACTCACCTTTGAGGTAGAGCAGAATTTGAACACCATATCGGGATGGCCTTCTTTTTTACATTCCATCAAAATCTCCACCAGGTTATCTTGTTTGTCATCGTATAGATGATGGATTCCGTATGCATTGTCCCAGTATATGCGGAAGTCTTCAGCCGCGGGATTCAGACGTGCGAATCTGCGCACAGTCTCATCAGAGTAAGTGCTTCCCTGAGGATTGGAATACTTGGGTACGCACCAGATACCTTTCACCGTGGGATCATTGTTCACATACTCTTCCACCAGATCCATATCCGGGCCATCCGCGTTCATTGGAATGTTAACCATCTCAATGCCAAAATGCTCTGTGATGGCAAAATGCCTGTCGTATCCCGGTACAGGACAGAGGAATTTAACTTTATCCAGTTTACACCAGGGAGTGCTTCCCATAACACCGTGCGTCATGGAGCGGGAAACAGTATCATACATAATATTTAAGCTGGAATTGCCGTAGATTATGATATTGTCCTGGGCCACCTCTGTCATATCCGCCAGCAGTTCCTTTGCCTCTCTGATTCCGTCCAGGACCCCATAATTCCTGCAGTCCACGCCCTCCTCGCATTTCAGGTCAGAGCTGCTGTTCAAAACGTCCATCATACCCATAGCCAGATCCAGCTGCGCAGCGGAGGGTTTTCCTCTTGACATATCCAGTTTCAGGCCTTTTGCCTTAATTTCATCGAATTTCTCTGCCAGCGCTTTCTTTTCCTCAAGCAGTTCCTCCCTGCTCCTATCCTTGTAAGCTGTCATAATTATCCTCCTCATTCGGTTGTCTTTTCATGGAATACATTTGTGCGCCTCACAAACATATTCGTCCGCTAACTGCTATTTTATTACTCTGTTAAAGATTCGTCAAGCATTTTTTCTTCTATTCCTGCTTTTCCTGTCTTCTTTTTCGGTAGTCTGCCAGCCGGATGGCATCCTCCACCTCCAGACCCCTCTCCCCGGCCAGAGATTCCAGATGGTGTCTGAACTCGTGAAGGATGGTCTTTCGGACCCGCTCTCTCAATTCTTCTGGCCCTTCGTACCCGTAGACCGCAGCAAAGGAACCGTAATAGATCACTACAAACCTTCCCAGATGTGGATGTCTGCGGTATTCACCCATTATGTTCAGCTCCGCGCCCACACTCTGGGGATGGAGCTTCCGCTCCTCCTTTACCATCACACCTCCGCTCAGCTCCCGAAAGAATTCCTCCGGCAGTGTCTCTGTAATGTCAGCCACCATCTGCTCAAACGCTTCAAAAGATATCATTCAGCCTCCTTACTTTAATAATCCCTTCATCACCCGGTAGTACAGATCCTTATACGGTGCATACCGCATGGGCATATCCAGCCATCTGGCTTTCTTGAGAACGCTCTTTCTGTGGCTAAAGGCCAAAAAGCTATCCTTCCCGTGATAACCGCCCATACCACTGTTTCCCACTCCCCCAAAGGGCATGTGGGAGCTGACCAGATGCATCACTGTATCGTTGACGCAGCCTCCCCCAAAGGAGAGATGCTGCAGCAGATAACGTTCGTTTTCCCTGCTCCCGGTAAACAGGTATCCGGCCAGAGGCTTGGGTCTCTCCTTAATCTCCTCCACTGCCTGCCTCAGATCCCGGAAGGTCAGCACAGGCAGAATTGGCCCGAATATTTCCTCCTGCATGACAGGGCTGCTCCAGGTCACTCCATCCAGAATGGAGGGTGCGATTTGAAGACGCTCTCTGTCAAACACTCCTCCGCACACCACCTCGCCGTTTTCCAAGAGGCCTGCAAGACGCTCAAAATGCTTTTGATTCACGATTCTTGGAAAGTTTTCCGAGCACTGCGCATCCTCCCCATAAAATCTCTTTATATAATGCTTCATCCTTTCCAAAAGCTCATCCTTCACCTCCTCCTGAACATAGAGGTAGTCAGGAGCTACACATGTCTGTCCTGCATTTAAATATTTTCCCCAGACGATCCTCTTGGCTGCCAGAGCAATATCCGCCGTACCGTCCACGATGCATGGGCTCTTTCCCCCCAGCTCCAGACAAACCGGAGTCAGATTTTTGGATGCGGACTCCATGACCATTTTTCCCACGCTGACGCTGCCGGTAAAAAAGATCAGATCAAACTTCTGCTCCAGCAGGGACTTGTTTTCTTCTCTTCCTCCCTCCACCACAGCCACATACTCGGGGGAATAAATCTCACCCAGCATTTTCTTTAGTACGGCCGATACATGGGGGGAATAATTGGATGGCTTCACCACCGCACAGTTTCCCGCAGAGATTGCTCCCACCAGCGGGTCCAGTGTCAAGAGTACCGGATAGTTCCAGGGGGACATGATCAACGTCACGCCGTAGGGCTCCGGATAAATCCTGCTAATTGACGGGAAATTAATGACAGAGGTGGGAACCCGTTTGGGTTTTGCCCAGCTTTTTAAATGCCTCAGGGCAAACTTGGCCTCATCCAGCACCAATCCGATCTCTGTCCCGTATGCCTCAAACCGCGGCTTATTCAGATCCCTTTTCAGCGCCTCCAGGATTTCCTCCTCGTATTTCTTGACGCTCTGGCGCAGTTTAATCAGCTGCCTTTTCCTGAATTCTACGTCCAGTGTATGTCCTTTCGCAAAATACGCCCTCTGGGCCATTATAATTTCTTGAATTGATTTACTTTCCACAGTGGTACCTCCTTGTTTAGGTCTCAATCTACTATAGGGGTGTATATAAGCCTCACTTATCATGTTGAATTGGAAGTACGGCTTCAGGGTACCCTAAAAGCTGACATTTCTATCATACCACAGGATTTTTGTTTCTTCATCCCTGAAATTTGCCACCCCCAGGTATTTCTCTGTCTTTTTTCCTTACCCTGAAACTGTTCAGTACCTTCACAGTTACATGTAAAAATACAGTAAAAATCACCTTCGGTGATAGGATTTTCGCACTTCTGAATCATTTTCTTAAAGCCAGCGAAATAAATTGCGCAGACCTGTTGAAAAGTTACCTTAGCCTTCTGTATAATAGAAAAAAAGGAAAGGAGCGCCGCCTGAATGGATATCATGGAATATATCGTGGAGGATATTGACGGAGACTATGCGCATCTAAAAAGAATGGGGGCAGAGAATGAGGAACCAAAGCTGGTAGCCCGAGCTCTTCTGCCGCCGGAGATCATGATTGGCACCTGCCTGCGCCAGGAATTTTTTGAATATGAGATCATCTCCTGATAAATGGGATACACGATTTAAGGCTTCATCCGGAAATTTATATCTTCCGGATGAAGCCTTGTTTCTCTTCTTACATTACAGCTCTTTTACAAGCTTCTCCAATACCTCCCCACAGGGTTCATGGAAAACCAGGTCCGCTATCCCGTCGGAATAGTGCTCCTCGTTGTTGATCAATACCAGCTTATTTCCCTGAAAATTTTTGACGTACCTTACGGCAAAGTCAGATTTCAGGTTCATGCCTAAAACCAGCAGCACATCCGCCTTGGCGATTTCATTGATGGCCCTGGTCATGGTCCGGTTATCCACCATTGCCCCAAACAGAAGTACCTGGGGCCGGATCACAGCCCCGCACCTCTCACAGGTTGGTATGTTCTTGCTGTCCCTGATGTAATCACTGTCGTATTCCGCTTGGCAGTGCTTGCACTTATTGTACTCCATGTTTCCGTGAAGCTCAATCACGTTTTTGCATCCTGCCTTTCTGGCGAGACCATAGATGTTATTTGTCACAATGCTCTTCAGTATTCTTTTCTCCTCCAGTAATTTTAAACACCCGAACGCTTTGCCGGGTTTCTCATTCCCGAAGACCAGCAGTTCATCCCGATAGAAATCAAAAAACAGTTCCGGCCTTGTGTTAAAGAAGACCTCACTGAAAATCTCCTCCGGAGAATAGCCGTACTTTTTCTCAATGTCATATGCCCTGGAAGGCATACGCATGCCAATGATCCCGCTCTCCTCCGCCAGACCGCTGCTGCAGACTGCAACCATATACCTGCTTTGTCGAACAATTTTCTCCAAATATTCGTTTTTATCCATATGGCTCACCTCGTTTCTCTTTTTTCTATTTTAGTATATAATTCCATAAACTGTCAATATTTTTATGAGCCTTTGGATAAATTGCACAAACATTTTGCAGGTGTTTTTTCAGCATTCCCCCCTTTACACCGCTTTTTGCCATACTATTTTAAACAAGCTAGTATTAAAATTTCAATGTACATACATGACGGTAAAGCAGAAGAGCGAACACACCCTCCAGGGCCGTAAAAACTACCGTCACAATCTCTGTATAGCTGCCTCTTAAAAGAAATATAACTATAATAGGCACAGCTCCGTTTAGCATGCCTCCAAAAATTCCAACCATTGCAGCCATGCTGTTCTTCACCACTGCCGTCTCAGAAGTCCACTGGTAATTGGGCATCTTCAGATTTACATACATGCCCAGCACAGTGCAGAAGGCAGCATACACAGCCGGCGTCACGAAAAGCATAACCAGCATGACCGGACTGAATGAAATCCTCAGTGCCAAAAGCAGGGAGCAGATAAGGCCGGCCGGCACCTGCAGCGCCAGGTTAAACAGCATCTTGCTCTGGTATATGGTCTTGGGATGCAGAGGAAGGGATTTGAGAATCCACAAATTTTTCCCCTCCAGGGACAAGGATACACAGCTGGTACAAACCATACACAGCAGCGCCGCCAGCGCAAAGGGCAGGATAGGGACCAGAATATTTGATAAGCCCGGTACCTGCAGTATCACCTCTATCTTTGATTCTCCCACAATACAGCAGGCAGCGGAAAAGAGCAGCGCCATAATAACCCCCATGCCCATGTTCATGGTGTACACCGGACAGGTGAAAAACCGCTTTGCCTCCTTAAAAAAGAGCGACTTGACAGGGCTGGTCTCCTTTAAAGCTGTGAGCCGGTAATCCGAACGGGTACGGTGCGTGGTAAGCCCTGTATTCATCTTTTTATAGCGAAGTGAAATCAATTTTACAAACACCCAATACCACACCACCGATACACCTGCAAAGACCGCAAAGGAGATAACACTGCTCTCCACAATGGCTCTCTCAAACAGGACAGAGGGCGGATACATCCGGTGAACCTGCTGAAAAATCATATCTCCCACCCTGGCAAGCTGTGTGGTATTCATCTCCTGATTTCCCACTGAGCCCAGAACAAACGAGCCAATCAATACCACTACCACCACCGCGATGGACAAGATTGTGGTGACCGCATTTGCGTGACGGAATCTGGAGCTTATAAAGATAATCACTGCACCCAACAGGGTAGCGATGGTTGTGGGTATCAGCGGTGCAGTAAATATCCCCAGCAGCCACAGGGGATAAAAAAGAACTCCCGCATCTGTATTTATCACATAGCCCGCTCCCATGGGAATCATGACCAGAGCGGTAAAGAGCAGGTTCATCACATACATGGTCAGAAACCGGCTGGCAATCACTGTGCTGGTCTTTACCGGCAGGGACATCAGTATGTCAAAATCCTTGTAGGCAAACAGAATCCCATTGGCTTTCAGGGCTGTAAAGACTATGCTGATAATTCCTGTGATCGCAACTGCATAGGCAGGTATCACATTTGCCATACCAATAGCCCCCATACCCATGGCAATCATAAAGCTGTAAATACAGAGCACCGCTCCCAGGACCACCATTCCCACCATGACCATGGTTTCGCTCTTTTGGCGTCCCCTGCGCCTAAGCTGCCCGGAAAGCTGTACCTTCAGCAGCAAAAAGCACTTACTTTTCATGATCGATCACCTCCATGAAGAGACTCTCGAGGGACTCATCCTGGGTCAGCTGCTCCGTATCCCCTGAGACCATCAGCTTTCCGCCCTTGATAATTGCAATCTTGTTGCAGAGCTTTTCCGCCACATCCAGCACATGTGTGGAGAAGAAAATAGCGCTTCCGTTTCTGCACATTTCCTTCATAATATTTTTTAATATCACAGTGGCCTTGGGGTCCAGTCCCACAAAGGGTTCGTCCAGAATCATCAGCTTGGGCTGATGTATCAAAGCGGCAATCAGAGCGGCCTTCTGCTTCATACCATGTGAGTAGGAGGATATGGGATCTCCAAGGTCCTTGGTGATTTCCAGCTTGTCTCCGTACTCCTGTATCCGGTCCTTGCGGACTTCTGCTGGCACCTCGAAAATGTCACTGATAAAATTCAGATATTGGATTCCGGTGAGGTGCTCATATAAATCCGGATTGTCCGGAATGTAAGCCATCACTTTTTTACACCCCACAGGATCAGTCTGGATATTCTTCCCGTCAATGAGGATTTCCCCCTCCTCAAAATCCAGAACACCTACCACCGCCTTGATGGTTGTACTCTTGCCTGCTCCATTGTGGCCGATAAAGCCGTATATGTCTCCTGCCTCCACTCTCAGATTCAGACCGTCAACAGCTTTCTTACCTTTTTTATAAGCTTTTGATAAATTTCTAATTTCTAACATTTTTTCTTCCTCCCTGTTCAATCTGTCAGCTAAGCACAGTATAGGTCTTCTCCCTAACCATTTCAAGTACATTCGTACGAGGTACAGTTTTCAAGGTTCCAAATACGCCGAAACCTGCTCACCGAAAAAAGACCAGAAGTTTACAATCTATTCATTTTTTAGAAAAATGGATGTAACATGAACCAGCTATAGTAAAAGGTGCCTAGTAGAAATACCACTTACTTTTTCATTGCCAGTGCTTCGGTACTGGCTTTCCTCTTGTCCAAATGCAAATATCCGGTATAATTTGCGTCTCTTGGGAAAACCTATCTGTAAAACAGGATTTGTCTATACAAATATCCACCTGATATCCTTCATCTGCCATTTGGCAAATAAACCATAACCGGCTGTGCCGTAGAAAGGAAGCAAAATGATTGAAAATGAAGAACTCCCCATCGGTTTTACCATGGAGCTGGCTATGCACTCCGATATCCTGAGCCAGTTTGCCAAACTGCCTAAAGACCGTCAGGACACCATTGTTAACGGAGCGCGCACCATTAAGTCAAGAACTGAGATGCGCAATTACGTGGAATCCCTGTCCTCTCATCCATTCTTTTCAATGCGGTAGGTATCTGCCAGCAGCATCCAGTTTGCCCTGAACCATCTCATGATCTGCCAGTATCCACATCCCCGAAGGCCGTACTCCCGGATCAGGGCAAACTTTGCCTGCAGGCTCCTCACATCCTCAAACCACACCTCATGCTCAATCCCCTCCAATATATACCTGAAGAATGGCGACATCGCAGTCTGATCAAACTGGATGGCCGCATTGTTTGTGATGGCGATCTGTACTGCCTCCACGTTCCCTATGGTTACTGCCTCCGTCTCCCCGCGCACAAAGGGCAGCGGCCAGTCATAGCCATAGTTGGGAATACCCAGACTGATCTTGGCGGGCTCAATCTCTGTGACCGCGTAATCCAATACCCTTCTGACCATATTTATGGGGGCCACTGCCATATTCGGGCCGTATTTGTATCCCCATTCATAGGTCATGAGCAGCACCTGGTTGGCTGCCTCCCCCAGCCCTCTGTAGTCCTTTCCCTCATAGAGCAGTCCCACCTGGTCTGCCGAAGTCTTGGGCGCCAGGGCCACGGATACCTGGTAACCGTATGCATTTAACCTCTGGGTGACCTCACCCACGAACTGTGTGAAGGCGTCCCGGTCCTCTGCCAGGATATACTCAAAGTCGATGTCCAGTCCTCCGTATCCCTTTTCCCCCATGACCTGGAGCAACTGCGTGATCAGCTGTTCTTTCGCGGCAGGGTTGTTGACCACTGCGCTGATCAACCGGTTGTTAAATTTTCCGTCCACTCCAAATGGTGTCAGAGTCAGAACAGGCACAGCATTATACTGCCTGGCTGCCTGCACCATCCAGACATCGTCCATTGGCGGCGCGATCAGATAACCGCCCGTGGAAAAGCCGTAAGAAAACACCGAGAGCTCGCTTAAATAGGGCAGCGTCTGCTGAAGCACCCAGGGGCTGATGTACGTATAGGCGTACCCATTTGCAACAATGTACCGGTTCTCCTGGCTGCTCTCTGGCTCCCCCAGCAAAAGGGCCTGCCCAACCGCCAGCCGGTAGGGATAGATGAGCTGATTGTTATAGATTACACTTTCCGGAAGTACACCGTAAGCGGCGGCAATGGTATCCACACTGTCCCCTGGTTTTACCACATAGATCTCCATATTTCCCCTCCTTTTTTACATTTTACTTTATGACCGTCTGTCGTTGTCATACTGGTACAGGGAATACTAAGCTTCTAATACATTGACTTGTCTGGTTACTTCGTATTCACTGTACTAGTACTTGTATTCAACTTGTGTTAATGATATGATAATTGGTAATAGCGTAACTGTGCTGTTCCTTTCCAGTTACATAAAATATTCTATATATAAGGAGAACATGATCATGGAAAAATCAAAAGTTTATTTCACTAGCATGCGTACCAAAATAAATGACAATCTCCTCCAGAAGCTGGAACGCCTCATCAAAACAGCCGGCATCGGAAATATTGATTTTGAGAGAAAATATGCTGCCATCAAAATTCATTTCGGCGAACCCGGCAACCTGGCCTATCTGCGCCCAAATTATGCAAAAGTGGTGGCAGATGCAATAAAGGAGCTGGGAGGAAAGCCTTTTTTGACTGACTGCAACACCCTCTACGTGGGCGGCCGTAAGAATGCCCTGGATCACCTGGAGAGTGCTTATGTAAACGGCTTCTCCCCCTATTCCACCGGATGTCATGTCCTGATTGCAGACGGACTGAAGGGTACGGACGAAGCTTTGATTCCTGTGGAGGGCGGGGAGTATGTAAAGGAGGCCAAAATCGGCCGCGCTGTTATGGATGCGGATGTCTTTATCTCCCTGAGCCACTTTAAAGGCCATGAAGCCACCGGATTTGGAGGCACTCTCAAGAATATCGGAATGGGGTGCGGTTCCAGGGCCGGAAAGATGGAAATGCACAGCGCCGGAAAGCCCTCAGTGGACCAGGAACTCTGCATTGGCTGCGGTATGTGTTCCAAAATTTGCGCCCACAACGCCGCTGTGGTGGCAGACCGCAAGGCCGCCATCCATCATGACCGCTGTGTGGGATGCGGCCGCTGTATAGGAGTCTGTCCCAGGGATGCGGTTCTGCCTGCATCGGATGAGTCCAACGATATCCTGAACAGGAAGATTGCCGAATACACAAAAGCTGTAATTGACGGACGCCCCAACTTCCACATCAGCCTGGTAATCGATGTCTCCCCCTACTGTGACTGCCATGCGGAAAACGACGCAGCAATAGTGCCGGATGTAGGGATGTTTGCCTCTTTCGATCCGGTTGCCCTGGACGTGGCATGTGCGGACGCGGTGAACCGCCAGCCCATCATTCAGAACAGCCTCCTAGGCGAGAGTGACCACCAGGGACACGATCACTTCGGGGCTGTCTCACCGGAGACAAACTGGATGACAGCCATAGACCATGCAGTAAAATTGGGTCTGGGTTCAAAGGAATATGAGCTTGTTGAAGTAAAATAGTCAGAAACGACCGGGTCATTTTCGGAAATGACCCGGTCGTTCCTGACATTTTTGATATATCTGTATTTATGCTTCTCTCAATCCACTTCCTTGCGGTTGAAAAACCCTTCCTGACCCAGCTCCGATGTCCTGGAACGGTCTTTAAACTGAAGCTCAGGATTTTTAATGCTGACTCTTGTATTTGCTGGAACCGAGGAGGTGACAAACGCGTTACTTCCAATCACCGCTCCCCTTCCGATCACAGTCTCCCCGCCCAGGATGGACGCGCCCGAATAAACGGTGACATTGTCCTCAATGGTAGGATGCCTCTTCGCTCCCTTAAGTGACTGCCCGCCCCTGGTAGAGAGGGCCCCCAGGGTAACTCCCTGGTAGAGCTTTACATTGTCTCCGATCACCGTGGTCTCCCCAATGACCACTCCGGTTCCATGGTCAATAAAAAAATACCGACCAATAGTCGCCCCGGGGTGGATATCGATTCCCGTCAGTCCGTGGGCATGTTCCGTCATCATGCGGGGAATCAACGGCACTCCCAGCGCATGGAGCGCATGGGCAATCCGATTGACTGTGATTGCATACACCCCCGGATAGGAAAAAATCACCTCATCCGTGTTGAACGCCGCAGGGTCTCCGTCGTAGGCCGCCTGGACGTCTGTTGCCAGTACTTCACGGATGGCCGGCAGCTTCCTCAAAAATTGGTACACCAGGCATTCTGCCTGCGCATACGCCTCGTCCCTGTCCTCTGTGTGATACTGTGGGTCATGCTGCAGCGCCTTTATCACCTGCTTTGTGAGATTGTACTGGACATTCTCCAGCACCTCCCCCACGTGATATTCAATAGAACTACTCTTTAAATTTCTCATTTCAAAATAACCAGGATAAATCAGATAGCGAAGCATCTCCAGAATATCCATAATCACATCCCGGTTCAGGCGGTTGGTGGAGTCAATATTGCAGACCGCAGGGTACTTTTCATAACTCCCTAACAAGCCCTCAACCATTTCATTTATCTTCTGTTGTGCAGTCTTGGCCATGATACAGCTCCTTTTCTTATTCTCGGTACCTTTTATTGTTGGGTTCATTATATCTTATTCCCCTCTGCTTTTACAAGTGAATCTTTATCCGCTTGTGAAATCCTCTGTTTTGCCGTATAATGGTCATGACACAACGGCCGCTCTTTTCACCCAAGTGAAGGGAGCAGCCCAAAATCTGCGCAAATGAAAGGAGCATACTTATGGCAAATATTTTAATCAGCCCAGGCAAATATGTGCAGGGAGCTGGAGAGATGAAACAGCTCGGAACTTATGCAGAAAAATACGGCAAAAAAGCCCTGATCCTGATCAGTGCTTCCGGCTACCGGAGAATAGGAGCCCTCATAGAAAACAGCTTTCAGAATACCGACTGCACTTTTTTCTTTGACTATTTCAATGGAGAATGCAGCAAGAACGAGATCAGCCGACTGACTGGAATCATGAAGGAGAATGGCTGTGATATGGTCATCGGAGTGGGAGGCGGAAAGATCCTGGATACTGCAAAAGCAACGGCCTACTATCAAAAGGCGCCGGTACTGATCTGCCCCACCATTGCCTCCACTGATGCGCCCTGCAGCGCCCTCTCCGTGATCTATACGGATGACGGCGTGTTTGAGGAGTACCTATTCCTTCCCGCCAACCCAAACATGGTACTCATGGACACGGAGATCATCGCCAAATCCCCCGCCCGCCTGACCATCTCCGGAATGGGGGATGCACTGGCTACCTATTTTGAGGCAAGAGCCGTAAAGGCTAAAGGCGCCGGTACCTGTGCAGGAGGCAAGGTGACCCTGGCTGCCATGGCCTTGGCAAAGCTCTGTTTTGACACCCTGATGGCTGAGGGAAGAAAGGCAAAGATCGCCCTGGAGGCAGGTGTTTGTACCCCTGCTGTGGAGAAAATCATTGAGGCCAATACACTTTTAAGCGGAATCGGATTTGAGAGCGGCGGTCTGGCCGGCGCACACGCAATCCACAATGGTTTCACCGTGCTGGAGGAATGCCATGAAATGTACCACGGGGAAAAGGTGGCATTCGGCACCCTCACCCAGCTTATTCTGGAGGATGTGCCTGAGGAAGAGCTGGAGAAAATCATTGAGTTCTGCGTTGACTTAGGCCTGCCGGTAACGTTAAAGGAACTGGGGATCGAGAAAGTGTCTGAGGAGAAGATCATGAAGGTTGCAACGGCCGCCTGCGCTAAGACCGATACACTGCACAACATGCCCTTTGAGGTGACACCCCAGTCAGTCTATGCAGCAATTATGGCAGCGGATGCCTATGGCAAAGAATACGTGTTCGACGACGACGATGACTTTGACTTTGATGATGATTTCGATGACGAGGATGACTGATTCAGCCTCTCGTGCTTACAGGTAAATGAAATCCCCCGCTTTCTGCCACTGGCAATAAAGCGGGGGTTGTCTATTTTGTACGAAACATTCCTATCCGATAAACTCTACCTGAATTCTTCCATTTGTGGTCCAGGCCTTCAGATGCTTCAGCCGGCCCTGCACAGGGGCACACTGTGCCAGATTATTGGAGCCATTGACCGTACGGCTCTCTATGGTGTAGTCATTGGCGTTTCCGATCACGGATCCCATGATGCTGCCGTTGCAGGTCTGCATGGTGATGTCGTCACTGATCAGGTTTCTTCCCACTACTGTTCCATTTTGGGTCTGCAATTTCAAAGCCCCTGCCCGGATATTCTCAGCCCGGATCTTTCCGTTGCTGCTGACAAACTCACCTTTGCCCAACTGGCTTAAGTTGGAGACCGCGATTGCCGCATTTGAGGTCTTTAACTGCAGAGAACCCGCAAAGCTCTTGGGAATCTCCAGTATGATCACACTGAAATCAATAAACAGGTTCAGCCAGTTCAGATGCAGAAATCCTTTCATCTTATGCTGGAAGGAAAAGATGCCGTTCTCCTCCTTAAAGCTTACCTGATCACAGCCCTCCCTGGGCTTAAACAGCACGCGGATGGGTCCATCCTCCACAGTACGGACGCGGATGCGTACATTTGCCGCCTCTACCTTGACGGTGTGGACCATATCGGATGCCTCGTACCCTTCCTCCTGTGATTTTGCCTCATAGACAATGAGTCCGCCGTACTCTTCCCGCATTTTTCTGGCCGCTTCCTCGGGAGAACCGAATCCCTTTAAGATCTCCTCCTCTGTATAGCCCTGCTCCAGGCCGTCATAAAGCAGCTCCTCATAATATTCCTCTACCTGCTCTAGCTCCTCCCTTCCCATGTCTGAGAGAAGTGCTTTTAATCTCCTCAAAAATTCATCTCGGTTCATTCTGCATCCTCCTTGCTATTCTCCTGAATAAAGGCATATATCTTCTCTATCTCTTCCCACTCATTTAAAAACGACCGGATTTTCTCATCGCCCACCTCTGTAATCTCATAATATTTACGGGTGCGTCCGTTGTGTTCCTGCTTATAGGTGACAACACTGCCGGACTGTTCCAGCCGTTTCAGGATGGGATACAGCGTGGACTCAGATATCTCTATGCACTTTGAAACCTCTCCCATGATCATGTATCCGTAGGAAGGCCCTCTTTTTAAAACAGCCAGCACACAGATATCCAGCAGCCCTTTTTTTCTTTGAGTATCCATATGGCTACCCCCTTTCTTTTCTGCTGTACCTTACTTGTTCCCAATCCATGCGCAATACTATGCAATGCATGTTATCTATAATATAGTATGTTATGCATAGTATGTCAAGACTTTTTTTGAGAGCTCGCATTTTCTAAACGTCAATCGTAACTATTTAATACCTTCACAGTTACATGCACAGACCTGTTGAATAGTTCCCATTAATCATTCTTAAATGCCTTCCACGCTTTGCTCAAGCTTTCAATCACCTTCCGGTAAGCCTTATACTTCTCCTCATAGATCTCTCTGTACTCAGGTCTTGGATATACCGTATTCGTCACCTTCACGGTCCTGCTCACTGCATCCGTATAGTCTTTATAAATGCCGGCGGCGATCCCTGCCGCCATGGCAGCCCCCTGGGCTCCCAGTTCCTTGTCCCCTATGGTGTCCACAGGAATCTGTAGCGCGTCCGCAAATATCTGTACCCATACCCTGGAGTTGGACGCTCCGCCGGAAAGCCGGATGCTGGCCGGCTTTTCCCGGTTACGCAGCAGCTTTTTCACGTGCGTCAGGTGGGAAAATACAATGCCCTCATACACAGCCCGAAGCATATGCTTTTTATTGTGGTAAGCGGTAAGCCCGATAAAGGTTCCCTTGGCCAGAGCATCCTCGTTGGACCCGTTCAGGAAGGGCAGGAAAATCACATTGTTATCCTGAGGTTCAATGGAGGCCACCCACTCATTTGTGAGATCATACACAGAGCCTCCCGATGCCTTAGCTTCGGCCCGCTCATAGCTCATCAGATTTCGGATAAACCACTCCATATTTCCAGCGGAGGTGGGACTGCTCTCCTCAATCAAATAGTATCCTGGAATGCAGAACATGGAATTTAAGTCAACGGTTCCATTTAGCACTGGTGCTTTTGAGATAAACTCATTGATGCTCCAGGTGCCGGCCACCATACACATCTGTTCCTCGTCGCAGAGCCCTGAGGCAATTCCACAGGCATCCACATCGAACATTCCTGCTGCAACAGGCGTGCCCTCAGGCAGGAGTGTCTTCTCAGATGCCTCCTTTGTCACATATCCGCAGACATCCGCGGCATAGCGCAGAGGCGGCAGCTTCTCGAAAATATCCTCCAGCCCGAAAAGTGCCAAATGCTCCCGGTCATACTGCTTTGTATGCAAATTGACCAGATTCGCCCCCGTAAAGTCCGTGTACTCTGCAAAGGCTTCCCCGGTAAGCATAAAACGAATGTAATCCTTTACGGAAAAAATATACTGAGTCCGCTCCAGCACCTCGGGACACCGGTCCTTCATCCATGCCAGAATGCTCACAGGCTGGCAGGCTAAAATCTGCTGGCAGGACTTCTCAAACACCTTTTTGTTTGTCCCGTCCCCATACCACTTCTCCACATACTCCCAGGCCCTGGCATCTGTGGAGATGATACCATTGTAGCTTGGCTTCCCATCATATCCCACCATGTAAAGTCCCTTACCGTGTCCGGAGAAAGAGACCCCTGCAATCTCTTTTGGATCAATCCCGCTCTTGGCAATTGCCCCGCGCACAGCTTTTGCATTGACCTCCCACAGCTCATTCATGTCTCTTTCCGTGTATCCCGGCTTTGGCGTGATGGTGACTGTAGGCTCGCTGGCCACTGCCATCTGCCTCCCATCCTCATCAAACACGGCTGCCTTTGAGAATGTACCTCCATTGTCTATTCCCACTAAGTACCTCATGAACCTGACCTCCTATGTTCCTTAAATTTAATATCTTCATTTTAAAGGAAAACCCGCACAAAGTAAACAGGCTCCTTTGCGTTCCGGAAATCTTCCGTTACCCAAAAAAGCCTGGTATGTCTGCGCAGCAGTTGTTTGGTTTTAATCTTCTGTGCTTTCCCTCATAGCATAGACGCGGGAATAATCCTTTGTCTCCTGGTTTTTGACTGTCTCACTGCGGTTCTGGGACAGAAAGCGGGTCAGCTCATAACAGTCCACCCAGATCTCACTGTTTCCCTCCTTCTGGGATTCATCAAAAATAAGCTGAAGCCCCCAGTGCAGATGAGGGGTATCTATGTTGTTCACATTCTCCTTTGCGCTGTACCCGGTATGCCCCAGATATCCGATGACATCCCCGGCCTGCACCCTGCTCCCCTCTTTTAAAGACTTGTGATAGGGAAAGTTTTGTCTCAGATGAGCATAGTAGTAATATCTCTTGTTGTCAAAGCTGCGGATTCCCAGCCTCCAACCTCCGTACTGGTTCCATCCCATAGCCTCCACATATCCGGATTCCACTGCAATAATAGGCGTCCCTGTCTGTCCCATCATATCGTGTCCCAGATGTTCCCGCTTATACCCATAGGTGCGTGCAACCCCAAAGTCATCGTAATCATAGTATTCATATCCCTTGGCAACAGGTGAGAATGCCTTTAAGCCATACCGTTTTTCCCACACCAGTTCCTCTGCTCCTTCTTCCTTTGGAACCTGTATCTCATATTCCCCAACCATACCTCCCAGCACTGCTGTGTAGGCTTCCAGGTAATAGCTGTAATATTTCCGGTCTGCCGCAATCTCCTGGATTGTCGTCTCCTCAGCCACAAGCTTCCCGGCCAGCTCATCCATCTGGGAGGCCTTATAGCCGGAAAAGTCACCCCCGTTTGCAGAGGCCAGGCAAGCCAGAAGTTCAATCCAGTTCAGGGAAACCTCCTGGTCATGGGTCTTGACATCCCACTGACAGGCCTGGTCCAATACTTCGTGGGGTACCTTAAAGTCCACCCATTTGATGAACTCTTTTTCCGTCTGCTCCTGCGTCTCCGTGCCTGATGACGCAAAAGCCATTGTCCTGCTGGTCTTGCGGCAGGTATGAACATAATTAATACAAAGCAGGCAGAGCATTAGAGTCTCTGCCAGAATGCACAAAAAAAATGCTTTTACTCTCAACTCACACATTCCCACTTTTCTATTCTATGCATTTTATTTTTTTAACCGCAGAAATATGCCTGTGCCTGCTTATGTTTTACTTTTTGTGAGTTCCTGCAAAGCTCCCCATAAAAGCGGCAAACGGAACCGTCAGTATTAGAGCCATGCTGTATAATACTGCATCCACAATATCTAAGGCTTGATAGGCTACAGTCACTTCCCGTCCAATCTCATGCAGTCCATAAAGCCCGAAAAGCACCGCTCCCCCACCCAAGCACCCGGTCAGCAGCATCACTCCAATAATACTCATGTTTACTCTGGCCGCAGCAATTCCCGCATATGCGGTTTCTCCTCTGTTCAGATGAGGCTGCCATTTCAGTGAACGCCTGACTGCTTTCATAATGGAATCCGCTGTCTCCACCAGAGCCCCACAGGCCCCCAGCATAGCTCCTGCAAAAAACGCCTCTGAAACAGGTACATGCGCCTGTCCCAGGTCCCGTCCCGCTGCTGCCAGAAGTGAGGCAACTCCCAACCCCAGTGCTATTCCTGCCACAGCCAGAAAGTAATCCTTTCCAATCCCCATTCTACACGCCAACAGCACTGCTGCAAGGGCGAGACTTCCCAGTCCGCCTGTCAAAATCAGCGGCCCGCCTGTCAAATACATAGGCACCAGTATCTTCCAGATAAAGACAGCTGCCGGAATCATAGCCAGCAGCATTCTCCACCGGCTCCATCCCGCAATACACATCAGAATCACAAGTCCCGCAATCCCCAATGTCAGCTCCCTGTTTAAATACTGTATCAGTTGGGAGTCATGGGCAATGCCCTCCAGCACACTTGTGCTGCTCACACCTGCGTTTTTCCATACTCCCGGGACAGCCAAAAGTACTCCTGTCAAAATTACGCATACAGCTGTCTCCCTGTTAAACGAAAGGCGACGTCCTGCGGCCCGGTACACTTTAGAAACATCCTGTACTTGAAGCATTACTCTCACCTCCTGCCTCTGTTTACAAAAAGCATAGCTGATTTCTGTAAAATCTATCCCCTCTACATTGTAAAATAAATGTAAAAATGCCGGGAGCTGGCTGTTGATACGAAGCCGCCCTCCGGCATTTTTTTATCGGTAATGTATTCCACTCCAATACACGTTTTCTTTTACCATTGTCTCCGGAAGGAGTTCTACCCCTTCTAAAGCCCATTTTTTAAACTCCTGAAAACCCACACGGTCAATGATATACCCCACGTGCTCTTTTCCGCCGGGTGCCTCTCTGTCAATATACTTATCCACAAAGCGATAGGTGTTCATAATGACTTTGACGATGGTGTCCTCGTCCACCCATACCAAAAAATCTTCCCCCAGCCTGGGATTTCGCTTTCCCGTTCTGCCCATAATCGTCAGCCGGTAATATTTGCGCTGACTTCTGGTAAACGCCCTTGTGGGACATTTTGTCACACAGACACCGCAGCCCACACACTTTTCTTCGTTTCTGCGTATTTTGAAATTCTCCATCTGCAGGGCATCCACAGACAGCTTGTCACACCCTTTTATACAGGCCTTGCAGCCCACACAGCGGGAGGGATCGTACTGAGGCATGGTCATACCGATTATGCCAAAGTCATGCATCCTGGCCTTAATGCAGTCATTTGCACAGCCTGTGAGGGCGATCTTAAAATGAAGGTCATTTGGAAAAATCGCCTTCTCAATACGCTTGGCAAAGGCAGCTGTATTGTAGTTGCCAAAGGGGCAGACCCGGTTACCGATACAGGCACTGACATTTCTGGTTCCGGATGCGGGATAGCCTGTTCCCGGCATCTCCTGGTTGATTTCCAGTTCTTCAATCACAGGCTGCAGTTTCCGGTTCACCTTCTGCATCTCCTCCATGGAGATTCCCTCTATCTCAAATCCCTGTCTCGTGGTCAGATGCACACTGCCGTTGCCGTACTGCTCTGCAATCTCAGCCACCTGTCTCAAGACAGATGCACTGCATTTTCCTCCCGGAACGCGCACCCTCGAGGCAGTGATTCCCCGCTCTTTGGAAACCCGAAAAGCGTTCTTTTTTAACTTTTTCGTATTTATATCCATCTCGCATTCCTCCTAATCAAACAGCTCTTTTCCCTTTGTAAAGGGAAAAACGGGGCCGTCCAGGCAGATATAGGTGTCATTCATACGACAGTGTCCGCATT
Source organism: Ruminococcus sp. 8Y-12 (assembly GCF_058119865.1). Classification (NCBI taxonomy): domain Bacteria; kingdom Bacillati; phylum Bacillota; class Clostridia; order Eubacteriales; family Oscillospiraceae; genus Ruminococcus; species Ruminococcus sp. 8Y-12. Next base: position 4,853,649 of record NZ_CM176623.1, read on the forward strand.
TCCCCAGTCCACAGCACATGCGCCTCTCCTGGGAAATCCAGATCTGCGCCTCCGTCAGGCCCAGTTTTATAAGCTCGGCCGCCGCAAACTTCATCATAACAGGCGGGCCCACCACAATGGCAGCCGCATTTTTCATGTCCTTAAACTTCAGATCCGGTATGTATTTTGTGACAAGTCCTACCTGATATCCCGGCTGGTCCGATGTATCCACGGTCAGGCAAAAGCGCATCTGTGTCTCCCATCGGGCAATGTCCTCTCTGAACAGAATGTCAGCGGGAGACCGGAATCCGGCGATCACCTGCAGAGATTTTACCTCCTCAGGATGGTTTCCAAAATGATCAATCACCCCCCGCACCGGCGACACACCAGTTCCGCCGGCCACGACCACGAGCTCCTTCCCCCGGTAGTCCTCCAGTTCAAACCCATTTCCGTAGGGTCCTCTCATGAACAGACTCTTTTCGGCCTGGCTTTCAAAAATCTCATTGGTCACCCGGCCCACCCGGCGTATGGTCAAATCCACGTAGTCTTCCCCAATTCCGCTGACAGAGATGGGTGCCTCTCCAAATTTGGGAATGGAGACTTCAAAAAACTGACCGGGTTTCACCTCATTGGCATAGCTCATGCGGAACGTGTACTCCACCTCCGTATGCTTGATCACACTCTGTATCTTAGACAGAAAAGGCAAATATTCGTTTGTCATCAGGCATCCTCCCTTCCAATTTTGGAAAGCTTACTCAGGCAGGCAGTGTAAGATATGTATTCCGGGCAAATCTGTTCACAGCGGCCGCATCCAACGCACATCTGTGCTCCAAACCGCTTTTTATAGTCCTGAATCTTGTGCAGGACCTTAAAGCGCAGACGCTCCCCCTGACTCTTCCGGAAGTTCAGCCCCCCTGCCATATCCGTATATCCGTCCACCTGACAGGATGCCCATACCCTTCTTCTCTCACCCGCATTTTCATTGTCCTGGTAAAAGATGTCCTGCATGGTAAAACAGGTACAGGTGGGACAGACAAAGTTGCAGCGGCCACACCCAATGCAGCGGCTTCCGTAAGTCTTCCAGATTTCATTTCCTGCGATATCTGCAGGCAATTCCAAGGGAATCTCCACCTTAATATCATTTTCCTCTGCCCAGCGCACATCTTCCGACGCTTCCTCTGCGCACAAGCCTTCCGCGCACTTAGCAAGCTCTGTGTCCGTAATGTCCAGGTAAAGCGTTTCCTGGTTCCTATGAGCATAGGCATGACTCCCCTCGCATCTGTTGGTTCCCATGCTCACACAGAAACAGGAATCAAAAGATTTCTCACAACCCATGAGCACAAATTTTGCATTTTCTCTGATCCGCTTATAATAGAAATCCTCCGCCCCATTTTTCAGATAAATCTCATCCAGACGCTCCAATGCATTTAGCTCGCAGCTCCTTAAAAAAATCAGCCTCTTCCTGGGCTCCTCCGGAATGCTGGTGCTGTTCTCCGTAAAATACATGATGGTCTCGGATATTGGCAAAAGAGCTTCCTTAAAGCTATAATCTGACTTTTTATCCCATACAATCTCCTCAAAGGAGTCCACTGTGCCGTAGCGCACTACATCCGTATCGGAAAAGCATCCCGTTCCCTCAAAAAGCCTGGGCGCATAGACATCATACTCCTGTCTCAGGCGCTTGAAGAGACGTTTTGCCTCTTCCTGGTTCCATCGTCTTCCCATATACACTCTCCTATCTTCACATTTTGTAAAACTGTGCCAATGCGTCCGGGTCCGGGAGTATAAACCTCCTGTCCCGGTAGATCAGCAGTCCTTTTTCCGCCAGTGTTTTACACGCCCTGGAGATCGTTTCCCTGGGGACCCCTATCAAATCCGCTAAAAGAGTCATGGTCATATCCAGCTCAATGCAGATGCCATCCTCCCCTGCAGCTCCAAAGTCGCGTCCCAGTTTCCACAGCTTTGCGGCGATCTTGCGCTCTGTGTGCATGTTTCCGGTCGTGTTCTTCAGCTGGTGGGACAGTCTCCAGATATACCGCTCATACTCCTGCAGCACTGCCTGCGTAAGTGTCAGATTCTGTTCCGCCAGGCGGGTAAAATCTACCCTGGGGACCAGAAGAACTTCTGCCCGCCCCGCTGCTTCGCAGAACACAGAGGAGGGCCTTGGACTCACCATATTGTGATCCAAAAGGTGCCCTCCTCCCAGGACAAAGATTACCTTGCGGTTCCCATGTTTCGTCAGATTATAGATCATTACCTGGCCTTCCAGCAGAATGTGGATGACCCGGCTCACCTCTCCGGCCCGGTAGACCATCTCTCTTTTCTGATACTCACAGCACCGTCCCATGTTCAGAAGAGTCTGAATCACATTCGGCGGAAGGGATTGAAAAAAACTCCTCCTCTGCAGCTCCTCAATTGCCCAATATTTCATAGATTCCTCCTATTCCTAAACACAGACAGTCCTTTCACTCTCAGTATAGACAAAGATTTTGCTCCTGTCTGTGATCATTGTCACACCTGAATCATGTTCTTACGGTATGTGCAGTAAATGCGCACACCTGCCTGAACTTTTACATGATACCATCATATCACACTGGGCCTGTCCCAGCCATGTAAGTCCAGTAAAATTTTCTGTATATTTCCATTTGTAGAGGGTATACTTTTGATGAGATTTAGAAAGGAAGGATTGCTTATGTCAGTTGATTTTAAAACAAGTATCACCAAAGACAATCTGATGCGCGCCTTTGCAGGCGAGAGCCAGGCCCGCAACCGATATACGATGGCCGCATCACAGGCGAAAAAGGAGGGGCTGCCGGTGATTGAGGCAGTGTTCACCTTCACCGCAGACCAAGAGAAAGAACACGCCCAGATTTTCTACGAGCACCTCTCAGAGCTTGCTGGGGAAACCATCACAGTGGACGGGGGATATCCTGTGGACATCTCACAGAGCGTGGCCCAGCTTTTGCGCTATGCGCAGCACAATGAGTACGAGGAGCACAATGATGTTTACAAGTCCTTTGGAGAAAAGGCTCTGGAGGAAGGTTTCCCCAAAGTTGCGGCCTCATTTAATATGATCGCCAAGATTGAAAAGACCCACGGGGACCGGTTCGGAAAATTCGCTGACCTGCTGGAACAGAACAAGCTGTTTGTGGCAGATGTGGAGACTGCCTGGATGTGCCTGGAATGCGGAAATATCTATCACGGCAAAGAAGCGCCTGAGAAATGTCCCGTATGCCACCACGACAGAGGATATTATATCCGCCTCACGATGGCGCCCTTTGAGGGGGAGTAATACTTTACTATAATTCAGAAAAAGGTTTTGCATACTGAATTGAAAAAGGCACGGATTGCTCCGTGCCTTTTGAAATACAGCATTCTCTATGCCTGTTCTTCCGGCAGCACCATCCTGGCCGCCCCGTAGATACCTGCATCATTTCCCAGTATAGCCAGCGCAAACTCCGCATCCTCACATGCACTGAACGCATACTTTTTATAATACTTACCGATATAGTCAAACAGAATGGGACCTGCCTTGGAGACTCCGCCTCCGATTACAAACACCTCGGGGTCCACCACGCCGGCGATCACCGACAGGGCAGTGCCCAGATACTTTCCGAACTGCTCTGCCACCTCAATGGCCAGCTCGTCCCCATCCTTCACCGCGTCAAACACAGCCTTTGCAGACACTTCCCCGCTGCGGAGGGCCGAGGGTTTGTCAGATGCCGCCAGATGCCTTTTTGCCAGATAGACAATCCCTGTGGCGGATGCCACCTGCTCCAGGCATCCCCAGTTTCCGCAGTTGCATTCCCTTTCCACCTCATCCGTTACATGCACATGGCCGATCTCTCCACCCGCCCCGTGGCTTCCTGTGACAATCCTGCCGTTGACGATGATTCCTCCGCCCACGCCGGTTCCCAGAGTAACCATGACCACATTTTTGTGACCGGCGCCGCCGCCCTTCCACATTTCGCCCAGCGCTGCCACGTTTGCATCATTTCCCGCCATGGCTCTCAGTCCAGTGAGCTTTTGAATCTCCTCAACCAGCTTCACATGTCCCCAGTGCAGATTCACCGCGCAGTTCACCTCACCGGCTTCATTGACTGGACCTGGAACACCGATTCCCACTCCGGCTATTTCCTCTCTGTCCAGTCCCCTATCCTGTATCTTTTCCTCAATGGTCTTAGCCACATCCGGTATAATCTGAACGCCATTGTTTTCAACTTTTGTCTTGATTTCCCACTTTTCCAGCACATTTCCTTTTACGTCAAACAGACCGCACTTTACGCTTGTACCGCCAATATCGATTCCAAAACAATACTTTTTCATAACATTCTCCTATCAATCTCTCTTTTTAGCCAGGGAGTTCTGCACACGGTTGTACAGTTCCTGTGCTGCGTTGTATCCCATCTTTTTCTGTCTGTGGTTGACTGCTGCCGATTCCACGATTACCGCCAGGTTTCTTCCGGGACGGATAGGAAGGGAATGGCACACCACCTTGTTGCCCAGAAATTCCGTGTATTCCTCCTCCAGGCCCAGTCTGTCGTACTCCTTGTCCTTATCCCACTCCTCCAGCTTGATTACCAAATCAATGGACTGCGTATTCTTCACACTCTCCACACCGAACAGAGTCTTAACATCAATGATTCCGATTCCCCTCAGCTCTATAAAATGTCTGGTAATATCCGGAGCGGACCCGATCAGGGTCACATCGCTGACCCGGCGGATCTCCACCACATCATCTGAGACCAAACGGTGCCCTCGCTTAATTAACTCCAGAGCAGCCTCGCTCTTACCAATCCCGCTCTCGCCCATAATCAGCACACCTTCCCCGTAAACATCCACCAGAACGCCGTGGATAGAAATGCAGGGTGCCAGCTCCACATTGAGCCAGCGAATAATCTCCGCCATAAAGGCGGATGTGGTCTGATGAGTCGTCAGGATGGGGACCTGGTACTTTTGGGCCAGCTCCAGCATATCCGCATCTGGTGCGGTCTTTGTGGTATAGACTACGCAGGGAATTTTGCTGGACATAAAATGCTCGTACACAGGCAGCTTTTTCTCCCTGGGCAGATGCTCCAGATAGGTATATTCCACATACCCGATGATCTGTACCCTGTCTGAGTCGAAATGATCAAAATATCCGGCCAGCTGAAGTGCCGGACGGTTAATGTCAGGAAGGAAGATCTTCACCTGGGACATATCGATATCCGGAGTCTCATTTTTCAACTTCAGCGCTTCTACCAGCTTTGACAATGTAACACTGCTCATATGCGTTTCTCCTTATCCGTTTCTAAAATCTATTGTAACTGTTCGGTACCTTCACAGTTACATTTATTTTTTATTTTATCACATTTTCTATTCCACATCCAGCTTATTCAGTGAAAGAACTCATATACTTTTTGCGCACTCCTCTCATTCATTGAGGGGGCGGAAGCAAGTTCCTCCACCTTGGCGTCCCGGATTGCCTCCAGAGACTTGAAGGTGCGCATCAGCGCCTTCCTCCTGGCCGGGCCGATTCCTTCAATGTCGTCCAGGATGGAATGCACCTGCTCTTTGCTTCTCAGGGATCTGTGATACTCTATGGCAAACCGGTGTGCCTCATCCTGGATTCGGGTAATCAGGCGAAAGCCCTCTGAGGATTTTTCAATGGGAATCTCTCGATTTTGAAAATACAGCCCTCTGGTCCTGTGGTTGTCATCCTTCACCATTCCGCAGACAGGAATATCCAGCCCCAGCTTGTCAAGTACCGCCAAGGCCACATTTACCTGCCCCTTCCCGCCATCCATCATTATCAGGTCCGGGAACACGCTGAAGCTGCCAAACTGCTGTCCCATTGATTTATCCTGAAGCTCCCTCTGCTCCTCCAGTCCGTGGGAGAACCGCCTGGTGAGCACTTCATCCATACTGGCATAGTCGTCCGGCCCCTTTACGGACTTGATCTTAAACTTGCGGTAATCGCTCTTTTTGGGTTTTCCCCTCTCATACACGATCATGGAACCCACGGATTCAAAGCCGCTGATATTGGAGATATCGTAAGCCTCCACGCGGGTTACTCCTTCCAGCCCCAACAGCTCTGCAATCTCCCGCATTGCGCCTATGGTACGGCCCTCCTCCCGCTTGATCCGGTCCTTGTCCTGTCTCAGAACGATCTCCGCATTGCGTGCCGCCAATTCCACAAGCTTTTCCTTGGTCCCTTTTTTGGGCACCCGGATGTGTACCCGCTGTCCACGCTTCTTGGTCAGCCACTCCTCAATGATTTCCGCATCCTCTATCTCCTCCGGCAGCATTACCTCTTTGGGTATAAACGGGGTCCCTGCATAGAACTGCTTGAGAAAGCTGGAGAGAATCACACTCTTGGTATCGTGGGGCGCCACACGCAGGAAAAAGTGATCTCTCCCGATCATCCTCCCACCGCGTATAAAGAACATCTGCACCACCGCATCATTTTCTTCCGTCATAAGGGCAACCACATCCTTGTCCTCACCGCCGCTATCCGTGATCTTTTGCTTCTGGGCAATCTGCTGTACGTTCTTTAAAAGCTCACGCTGCTCAATGGCTGCCTCAAAATCCATCCGCTCCGCAGCCTCATTCATCCGTTCCTCCAGCAGCTTTCGTATGGGCTCGCAATTCCCGTTCAAAAAACTCATGGCCTCCTCCACAGCCTTCCGGTAATCCTCCCTGCTGATATATCCCTGGCATGGGGCATCGCACTGCTTGATGTGGTAGTTCAGGCAGGGCCTCTCATTGCCGATGTCCCTGGGAAGCCTCCTGCTGCAGGTCCTTAACTTATACACCTTACATATCAGCTCTATGGTGTTCTTTACCGCGCCAGCACTGGTGTATGGCCCGTAATATTTATTCTTATCCTTTTTCATGGATCTTGAAAAGAGGACTCTGGGGTAGTCCTCCGACACCGTCACCTTGATAAACGGATACGTCTTGTCGTCCTTGAGCATGGTGTTGTACTTTGGCCTGTGCTCCTTGATCAGGTTGCACTCCAGCACCAGCGCCTCCAGCTCTGAGTCCGTCACAATATACTCAAACCGGGCAATCCTGGACACCATCTGCTCAATCTTGGGTCCCTTATTTCTGCTGCTCTGAAAATACTGCCTCACCCGGTTTTTCAGGCTGATGGCTTTTCCCACATAGATAATCGTATCCCAGGCGTCATGCATAATATATACCCCCGGTTTTGCCGGAAGCTTTTTCAACTCTTCCTGTATGTCAAACAAATGGTTCACCTCTTTACATCATTTCATTGTATCAAGTATACCACAAACCCGGTCCCAAATGCTACTGTTTCACATTTGCACGCTCAGCATCCGCACACAGTCCATTAACATACTATTCAGAACTCTCTATCCCCTAAAAAAAGAATCCCGCCCGGAGGGCTTTTTATATCATAGGGAATTCCGAAGGACTTTCCTATGATATAAATGTTACAAGCGCCGCCTGGCAGCCTTGATCTCAGCTGCAGACGGCGCTTGTTCAAACTCTATGTTTCTGAAAACGACACTTCAGGTTCCGGTTCTCTTCCTGTCTTAAGAGGTGCATCCTGTACCTCCGATTGTGTTTCCGCCCGTGAGGAATCTCCTGCCGTTTCCTCTGGTGATGTCTCCAGCCGTGCCTGTGGTTCTTCCACTTTGCGGAAGATCTCCATAAATTCTTTGCCTGTTATCGTCTCTTTTTCAATCAGGAACGCAGCGATTTCATCCAATGCTTTGCGGTGCTCGCTGAGCAGCCGTTTTGCCTCCTCATAGGATTCCCTCAGCACATCCTTTACCTCTGCGTCCACCTCCGCTGCGGTCACATCACTGCAGTTGAGTATGGTGCGGTTGTCAAGATACTGGTTGGCCGCTACTTCAAGCCCCATGAGGCCAAACTTCTTGGACATTCCGAACTGGGTAATCATTGCCCTGGCAAGCTTTGTGGCCTGCTCAATATCATTGGACGCCCCCGTGGTGACAGAGTTGAAAACCAACTCCTCCGCCGCACGTCCGGCCACATATTCTACCAGGCGCGCTCGTATCTCTGCCTCTGTATTGAGGTATTTCTCCTCCTCCGGCACATTCATCACATACCCTAAAGCACCCATGGTACGCGGCACAATGGTGATCTTCTGCACAGGTTCAGAGTCCTTCTGAAGCGCGCTTACCAGTGCATGCCCCACTTCATGATAGGAAACGATTCTGCGCTCTTCCTTGCTCAGAATCTTGTTCTTTTTCTCCTTACCTACCAGCACCACCTCCACAGATTCAAACAGATCCTCCTGTGATACCACATTTCTACCCTTTTTCACGGCCAGGATTGCAGCCTCATTGATCATATTTGCCAAATCAGATCCCACCGCGCCTGATGTTGCCAGGGCAATGGCGTCCAGATCTACCGTCTCATCCAGCTTGACGTTCTTGGAATGTACTTTAAGGATATCCACACGTCCCTTCAGGTCCGGCTTATCTACAATGACTCTACGGTCGAACCTGCCCGGCCGAAGCAATGCGGGGTCCAGCACCTCAGGACGGTTGGTGGCTGCCAATATGAGCAGTCCTGAGGAGGTGTCAAATCCGTCCATCTCCGCCAGCAGCTGGTTCAATGTCTGCTCCCGCTCATCGTTGCCGCCTCCATACCGGCTGTCACGGCTCTTTCCGATCGCATCAATCTCATCAATAAAGATAATGCAGGGGGCATTTTTCTTGGCTTCCTCGAAAAGTTCCCTCACTCTGGAAGCACCCACGCCCACAAACATCTCCACAAAGTCTGAACCTGAGAGAGAGTAAAAGGGTGCATGTGCCTCACCTGCCACAGCCTTAGCCAAAAGTGTCTTTCCGGTTCCCGGAGGTCCTACTAAAAGGGCGCCTTTGGGAAGCTTTGCACCGATCTTGGAGTATTTGCCCGGATTTTCCAGAAAGTCTACCACCTCCTGCAGGGACTCTTTCGCCTCGTCCTGGCCAGCCACATCCTTAAAGGTAACGCCTGTCTCCTTTTGAGCGAACACCTTTGCCTTATTCTTACCCACGCCCATTACGCCGCCGCCCTTGGACATCCTTCTCATAAAAAACCAGAGAACGCCCCAAACCAGCAACAGAGGGATGATGGTGCCTAAAATATTGAAGAGAACTGCTCCCGTCACATCCGGAATCTCATACTCGCACTCCACCCCTGCATCCAAAAGCTTCTGGGTCAGCTGCTCATCGTCCATCCGCCCTGTGTAGTAGCTCACCTCAATCCCCGGGATGGGCTGGTTCTTGGGCACGATAACAATCTTATTGGATTCCACGGTAACCTTGGACACAGCGCCCTCGTCTACCATGCTTATGAACTCATTATATGTGATCTGCGTCTCAGTGGAATTCCTCAGCATACTGTTAAAGAGGTTGATCACCACCAGCGCCAGCAGGGATACGATCAGAAAAATCACAATATTCTGGCCGTTTCTCGGCGTCTTGCCGTTGTTATTCGGGTTGTTTGGTCCCCCCTGGGGGCCGCCTCCCGGCATCTGTTTATTGTCCATTCTATTCCTCCTAGTATTCATTCCTATCCATTATAAGGATAGTTTAGTGAGAAATCAATACGGAGTTTGTGAAAATTCCTCCACAAATCTAAATCTTTTCTAAAAAACCGTCGAAAACTGCTGGCGCAAAGGTTCCTGTATGTAGTATACTGTCTGTGGCGTCAAATTATTTGGCCCATTTGAAAAACATATTCCGGAGGATGATACACGAATGAAAATCGGATTTGACAATGAAAAATACCTGAATATGCAGTCCCAGCATATCCGGGAACGCATCAATCAGTTCGGCAATAAGCTGTATCTGGAGTTTGGCGGCAAGCTCTTTGATGACTACCACGCTTCCAGAGTGCTCCCCGGCTTTGCCCCTGACAGCAAGCTTAGAATGCTCATGCAGCTGTCGGACCAGGCTGAGATTGTCATCGTCATCAGCGCCGGTGACATTGAGAAAAACAAAGTGCGCGGTGATCTGGGCATCACCTACGATACCGATGTGCTGCGGCTGATCGACTCCTTTGAGGAGAAGGGCCTGTATGTGGGAAGTGTGGTCATCACCCAGTACACAGGCCAGAGCAGCGCAGATCTCTTTAAATCCAGGCTTGAGAAGCTGGGCTGCAGAGTCTACACGCACTATGCCATCGAGGGTTATCCCTCCAACATCCCACTGATCGTAAGCGACAACGGATACGGCAAAAATGAATACATTGAAACAAAGCGGCCCCTGGTGGTTGTCACAGCTCCTGGCCCCGGCAGCGGAAAGATGGCTACCTGCCTCTCCCAGCTCTACCATGAGCATAAACGGGGAATCCCGGCGGGTTACGCGAAGTTTGAGACCTTCCCTGTCTGGAACATCCCACTGAAGCATCCGGTAAATCTGGCCTACGAGGCAGCTACGGCAGACCTGAATGATGTAAACATGATCGACCCGTTTCATCTGGAAGCCTACGGCAAAACCGCAGTCAATTACAATCGGGATGTAGAGATTTTTCCTGTACTCAGTGCTATCTTTGAGCGCATTTTCGGGGAAAGCCCCTACAAGTCCCCCACGGACATGGGGGTCAATATGGCCGGAAACTGCATCATTGACGATGAAATCTGCAAAGAGGCTTCCCGCCAGGAGATTGTTCGCCGCTACTATCAGGCGCTGAATGATCTCGCCGAGGGCACAAAGACGGAGGAGGAGGCCTTTAAGATTGAGCTGATTATGAAACAGGCCAAGGTGGCGGTCAATGACCGGCGCGTGGTTCCAGCGGCCCTGAAGCGTGCCCAGCTTACAGGCGGCCCCGCTGCTGCTCTGGAACTGCCGGACGGCAGGATTATCACCGGAAAGACTTCTGACCTGCTTGGGCCTTCCGCAGCGCTGCTGCTCAATGCCTTAAAGACGCTGGCTTGTCTGGATGATGAACTGCACGTGATCTCTCCCGCTGCCATTGAACCCATACAGCGTCTCAAGACCTTGTATCTGGGAAGCAGAAATCCCAGGCTGCACACCGATGAGGTGCTGATCGCGCTCTCCATCAGCGCGGCCACCGACCCGGCTGCTGATCTGGCAATGCGGCAGCTGCCCAAGCTCCAGGGCTGCCAGGCACACACTTCTGTGATGCTTTCCGCTGTGGATATCAAACAGTTTAAGCGTCTGGGAATTCAGATGACCACAGAGCCCGCCTACGAGCATAAACCCATCTATCACTGAAGCATTTTAAATTAATTGAATAGCAATACCGGATAAAAGGCTATCCAGGGAAGATTCTTCCCGGGGTAGCCTTTTACACTTTTTCAGCCCCTTAACCATTGACTGTAATCATTGAAACACACCTGAAAAATCTCGCATTCAGGTGCATAATCCATTCACGATTGTGAACAGTAAGCATAGGAGGAAAATATTATGCCAGTTAAATACGTATTTGTAACAGGAGGAGTCGTATCAGGTCTCGGGAAGGGCATCACCGCCGCATCTTTGGGCCGGCTTTTGAAAGCCCGCGGTTACAGAGTGACCATGCAGAAATTCGATCCATACATCAACATTGATCCCGGTACCATGAATCCCATACAGCACGGCGAGGTGTTTGTCACAGACGACGGCGCGGAAACGGATCTGGATCTGGGACACTATGAACGCTTTATTGATGAAAGCCTGGACAGAAATTCCAATGTGACCACAGGCAAAATCTACTGGTCCGTACTGCAAAAAGAGCGCCGGGGTGACTTCGGCGGCGGAACGGTGCAGGTAATTCCTCATATAACAAACGAAATCAAAAGTCGGTTTTACCGCAACTACTCCGCTCAGGATATGAGGATCGCAATCATTGAGGTGGGAGGCACGGTGGGGGATATTGAAAGCCAGCCCTTTCTGGAGGCCATACGTCAGTTCCAGCACGATGTGGGCAGGGAAAACGCCATATTAATCCATGTAACCCTTATCCCCTATCTGCGCGCATCCGGGGAGATGAAGACCAAGCCCACCCAGGCCAGCGTAAAAGAGCTGCAGAGTATGGGAATTCGCCCGGATATCATTGTATGCCGCTCGGAGCTCCCTCTGGATCAGGGTATCAAGGACAAGATCGCCCTGTTCTGTAATGTCCCCAGCAGCCACGTGCTTCAAAATCTGGATGTGGAATATCTGTATGAGGCCCCTCTTGCAATGGAAAAAGAGAATCTGGCCCAGGTGTCCTGTGAATGTCTGGAACTACATTGCCCCGCCCCCGATCTGGAAGACTGGAAGGCCATGGTGGAGGCCCTGCGCCATCCCAAACGGGAAGTCCACATTGCTCTGGTGGGTAAATACATCCAGCTGCATGACGCCTATATCAGCGTGGTGGAGGCTTTAAAGCATGGGGGAATAGCCAGCCGCGCTACCGTTAATATCAAGTGGGTGGATTCCGAGTTACTGAACCGTGATAACGCAGATGAGGTATTGGGAAAGATGGACGGTATTTTGGTTCCCGGCGGGTTCGGAGACCGAGGTGTGGAGGGTAAAATTGCAGCCATAGAGTATGCCCGCACCCACAGAGTTCCCTTCCTGGGTCTCTGTCTGGGAATGCAGCTGTCTATCGTTGAATTTGCCAGAAATGTGGCCGGTTGCCGGGATGCCCACAGCATTGAGCTGAACCCCAACACCCCGCATCCCGTCATCGCCCTGATGCCGGATCAGAACGGCGTGGAGGATATCGGGGGGACCCTGCGCCTTGGTTCCTATCCCTGTGTTCTCGCCAAAGACACAAAAGCGTACGCTCTCTATAAAGCGGAAACCATCCATGAACGCCACAGACACCGCTATGAGGTAAACAATGACTACCGGCGCCTCTTGACTGAAAACGGCCTAACTCTCTCTGGCCTCTCCCCGGATGGGCGGATAGTGGAAATGATTGAGCTGAAGGAGCATCCATTCTTTATGGGCACCCAGGGACATCCGGAGCTTAAATCCCGTCCGAACCGTCCCCACCCGCTCTTTAGAGGTTTCGTGGAGGCAGCGCTGTCTGGGCAAAAGTAAGCTTTGTCTTTTTATACTCTTTTTTTGAATTATCTGTGCAAGAAGTCAGAGAACCTTTGCATTTTTACCTTAAATAGAGTACACTTAAGCTATCAAAATGTAATAGGAGGGAAACATATGGAATATCCTATAAAAGTCATAGAGGACTGTTCTGAAATTAAGCTCTGCCCCTTATTTCAGGTGGACAAATACAACTGGGGAGGAGATTACCGTCCTGAGACTTTTGGAGCTCTGGGTTTTATCCCCCACACCGGATTTTATCTAAAAATGACCTGTATGGAACAGGAACCGGTGCGTGTTTATACCCAGCCCAATGACCCGGTCTATTTTGACAGCGCCATGGAAGCATTCTTTCAATTTTATCCGGACGAAATGCCGGAGACCTACTTAAACTTTGAAGCCAATGCCAACGGTGCACTACATGCCAAATATGGAAATGGCCGATGGGTCCGAAATGTCTTTCCTCCTGACCTCCATAAAGCCTGTAGATGTAAAGGCACTGTACACGATGGTTTTTGGACCATGGAACTGACAGTGCCGTTCTCTCTGATTGAGTTTGTGTACGGGCACAGTGATTTTGTTTCTGGTGACCGCCTGACCTGCAACTTTTACAAGATCAAGGAGAGTGAGGGGCTGACGCATTTTGGCAGCTATACGGCGATAGAAAATGAGGAACCCAATTTTCATCTGCCGCAATTTTTTGCAGATGCAATCATTGAATGAAAAGGAGAAGAAAAAGAATGCAGATTTACAGAGCAAAAGACTACAGTAACTTGAGCCGCAAAGCGGCAAATATCATTTCCGCACAGGTAATCATGAAACCTGATTGCGTGCTGGGACTTGCCACAGGCTCCACCCCCATCGGCACTTACAAACAGCTGATCGAATGGTATGAGCAGGGGGATCTGGATTTTTCCCAGGTAACCAGCGTCAATCTGGATGAGTATAAAGGCCTTTCTGGAGACAATGACCAGAGTTACCGGTATTTTATGAACCACAATCTTTTTGACCACATCAATATCCGCAAGGAGCATACCTTTGTCCCCAATGGCCTGGAACCGGATGCTGCCAAAGCGTGCGCAGCTTACAATCAGATTATCAAAAATGTGGGCGGCATTGATCTGCAGCTCTTAGGTCTGGGACATAATGGCCACATTGGATTCAATGAGCCCTCTGATATTTTCCCAAAAGAGACACACTGTGTGGATCTGACTGCCAGCACTATTGAGGCCAACAAGCGTTTCTTCGCCTCTGAGGAGGATGTTCCCCGCCAGGCATACACTATGGGAATCGGAAATATCATGAGTGCCAAGAAGGTCCTGGTGGTTGTCAGCGGTGCCGACAAGGCTGATATCCTTCAAAAGGTAGTGGAAGGCCCCATTACCCCGGCGGTACCTGCATCTGTGCTCCAGCTGCACAGCGATGTGATAATCGTTGCCGATGAACCCGCACTCTCCAGGCTGGCTGAGTAAACAGTGATTGAAAGAGGGTTAAGCCATGATTATTAAAAACGCGAAAGTATTTGAGGAAAACGGAGTTTTCGTCAAACGGGATATTTACATAGAGGAGGATTGTTTTACAAGCAATACCGCTGCAGGCGGGGAAGTAGTGGATGCAGAAGGACTCTATGCGGTGCCCGGACTTACGGATGTACATTTCCACGGCTGCGTGGGATATGATTTCTGTGACGGTACCCACGAGGCCTTCCGGGCAATCGGGGAATACCAACTGAAAAACGGTGTGACCACCATGGTTCCCGCAACCATGACCTTAGACGAGGAGACCCTGGCGGGAATCTGCCGCGCTGCCGCCTCATACAAAAGCGAGACAGGGGCAATTTTGTGCGGCATCAACATGGAGGGACCTTTTATCTCCCTTGCCAAAAAGGGAGCCCAGAACGGTAAATATATCCACAAGCCGGATATTGACATGTTTAAGCGCCTTCAGCAGGAGGCACAGGGGCTGGTCAAGCTGGTCGACATCGCTCCTGAGGAAGAAGGCTCCATGGAATTTATCGATGCCCTGAGCAAGGAAGTGGGGATCTCCATTGCCCACACTACAGCTGACTACGATATCGCCATGGAGGCGTATGACCGGGGCGCACGCCAGGCCACCCACCTCTACAACGCCATGCCTGCCTTTTCCCACAGGGCTCCGGGCGTCATTGGGGCTGCCTGCGACAGCGGTCATGTCCGTGTGGAGCTGATCGCAGATGGTATCCACATCCATCCAAGTGTTGTGCGGACGACTTTTAAAATGTTCGGGGATGACCGCGTAATTCTGATCAGTGATAGTATGATGGCCACAGGCCTCACAGACGGCGACTACTCTCTGGGTGGTCAGGCCGTGAAGGTGGTGGGCCAGCTGGCAACTCTGGCTGACGGAACCATCGCAGGATCTGCCGCAAACCTGATGGGCTGTGTGCGCACTGCGGTAAAAAAGATGGGAATCCCTCTTGAGAGTGCAATCAAAAGCGCAGCCGTCAACTCTGCAAAGGCAGTGGGCATCTATGAAAACTACGGAAGTATCACACCGGGCAAAACGGCGAACCTAATACTCTTGGATTCGGACTTAGAGATCCAGAAAGTATTTTTAAAGGGTCAGTGCATTTAAGACCCGTTCGAAATGTCTTCTGACGGCTGCCCTTTCGTATTGAAAAAGGTTCCGTGAGAATGTATCCACATTCCCATGGAACCTTTTTGGTATTTTCGTTTATTTATGCAGAAGGCGCATGCACTGCACTGTTATATTTCGATCACTGAATGGATCTGTACACGCTGCCGCTGTGCAGACGCTGCTTTTTATACTTTGCCATCTCGCTGACCGTGACCAACTGATATCCCTTTTTCTTTAATCTGGGAATTATCGTTTCGGCTGCGATCACTGTGGGCAAATGCAGGTCATGCATCAGGATGATCGCCCCATCCTGTGCAGATCCCATGACGGAATTGATCGTACTCTGTACATCTCTGGTCTTCCAGTCCAGGGTATCCACACTCCATAAAATGACAGGAACACCCGCATTGGAAGTCACAGTGGAATTGTACGCCCCATAAGGAGGACGAAGCAGAGTCGTCTTATGACCTGTAACTTTCTTTACTGCCTGGTCTGTGCTGTTTATCTGAGATAAAACCCCCGCTGAATCCATAGATGTCAGTTGCGGATGGCTCCAGGTATGGTTCCCAATCTCACATCCCATCCGGTAAGCTTTTTTCACTGACTCAGGATAGTTTCCGACACTGCTGCCAACCACAAAAAAGGTGGCTCTGGCATTGTTCTGCTTCAGGCAGCGCAAAAGCCGTTCCGTGAAAGGGCTGGGTCCGTCATCAAAGGTCAAAGCCAGCATGGGCTTGTTGGGATTCACCTGGTTGTCCGGCTTTTTCTCCGGATGGTACACTCCTTTGCGGTCAAAATAATACCATCTTCCCTTTATAAACTGCTCGCCGGTCACCCTGGCCCCGCTGTTTCCCAGGTAGTACTTCTTTCCTTCCAGTGTAAGCCAGCCTTTTGCCAGCTTTCCGCTGATTTTGAAGTAATAATACTTCCCTCTGCTCCTGATCCACTCTCCGGAAGCCATCATTCCATTCTTTTTGAAGAAACGGCGTCCCCGAAAGTCCTTGGCCTGTTTTAGCCAGCCAGTCACCATCCGTCCTTTTTTGTCAAAATAATACTTGTGTTCCTGGTAAGCATACCATCCGGTAACACGGTATCCTCTGTCGTCAAACCGATAGATCTCACCTTTTATCTTCAGAAATTCATTTGCTGCCAAGCTGCCGCTTGGCTTGCGAAATCCATAGTATTTTCCATGCTTAACCCATTTCCCGCGCATGGACGGCGCCTTGCGTACATCCTTGAGAACCTGTTCCACAGGCTTTCCGGGAACCTCACTCTCGTAATGTGCCGCCTGTGCACACAGTCCACTGCTCAAACTCAAAAGCCCGAACCAACACAGGAATACAAAAACCCACACACCCTTTAACCATCTCATACCCTCGCCTTCTTTCCCTCACAAAAAAAACAGATATCCTACTCTGCCTTCCTGGCGCAGGCAATCGCCAGAACTCCGGGCCCCACATGACAGGCAACACTTAAGGAGAGGGAATCCATGTAGAGGTCTGTTCCAGGATATTCTCTTCGGATCTCCTCAGCCCACTCCTTTGCCTCCTCAGGGTTTCCTGCATATGCAGCCAGGAGCGCCATCCGCCCCTCTCTGAAGTCGTCCTTAAACCGGGTATCCATATCCTTCCTCATAGCATCCATCATAACACTTTTTGCCTTGAGTTTTCCACGCACCTTTGCATAAGCATCCAGTTTCTCACCCTGAATCTGCAAAACCGGTTTTAAATTCAACACCGTTCCGATGGCTGCCGCTGCGGGGGTGATTCTGCCGCCCCGTTTTAAATATTTCAAGGTTTCCACCATGAGGTAAATACTGGATTCCATCTTCTCCCGCTCCAGAATCTCTTTGATCTGAACCGCGCTCCTGCCCGTTTCCGCCAGGCGAATGGCATCCAGCACAGACTGCCTCTGGGTAACGGAAATCCGCTGGTTATTTACCACCTGCACCTTTCCCTTGTAATCCAGTGACAATCCCAACGCTGTGGCACAGCTGGCACTCAGTCCGCTGGACATGGGTATGTGTACAATCTCATCATATTCCTTCAGCAGCTTGTCCCACAATTCCATTACATCCATGGGAGCGGGCTGTGAGGTATTGATCTGCGCATCCTCGTCCAGCTTCCGGTAGAATTCCTCCTGTGTAAGATTGATGCCCTCCAGATACATCTCTCCATTAATATAAAAAGGCATAGGCACCACATAGATCCCCATCTCCTGCGCCTGACTCTGTGTGATTCCGCTGTTACTGTCCGTGACTACTGCTATCTTATTCATCAAAAATCCCCTGTCTCCTGTATTCGAGTATGCCTCCGCAAATTCTGGTATACCAACGGGGTATATTCCCCAACTGATCGTCATATTTACATTCTAACAGGTAGCTTTTGCTTTTTCAAGTAGTGCTTCCTGTTATTCTCCCTGCAAATCCTTAAGTTTTTATGCACAATCCTTATTTTATTTGGTTTTATTTCCGCTTGCGGCGGGGTATTTGGCTGACCCGGCTGGAAAGCAGCTTGTCCAGGTATACGGACTTAAACTGCTGGCTGGCAAGTGCCTGCTTAATTGGCGGAAGTTCTAAAATCGTTCCAAAAACGGCTGCCATAGCCCTGTGGTTGGCAAAAGCCTGGTTGTCAAATATCAGATTCTGCAGTGTACCCTTTTCGATGGCCTGCAGCACAAAGCGGTGTGTGCTGTTTACCGGAGTGATCACCTGTACCGGACGGCGCTTCAGTTCAATGGCATCCGCAGGACAATTTCTGGCACAGACACCGCATCCCAGGCAAATCTCTGTATTTACCACTGCCCTCTTCTTCTGCCTTTTATCCACAGTTTGATCTGCCCCATCTTTCTGGCTACTCTCCATATCCACTGCCAGGATGGGACAAACCTTTGCGCACTTCCCACAGCCTATGCATTTCTCAGAAGATATCCTGGGTATATAGTTGGTGGTAGCCACCGGCTGCATAGGGCTGAACTTTCTGGCTGCCTGCAGCGCCTCACAGCAGCATCCGCAGCAGTTACAGATAAAAGCGGGATGCTCCCGCACATTCTCGCCGATCTGCACCAGGTTGCTGGCGTAGGAGCGCTCCAGCACATCCTTTGCCTCCTCCCTGGATATCAGCCGGGCATATTCCCCGTGCTCTGCCAGAGAGCGCGCCACATTGTCAAAGGTGAGGCAGACATCCCAGGGTGCATCTATCTCACAAGGATGTCCTGCGTGGTACATCTTGTGCCTACAGTAACAGGTGCCCAGTCCAATGTACTGCGCTTCCTCCACAATGTGGGTTGCCCGCTCATAGTCCAGGATATGGTTTGTTTTGTCATTGGTGAGCACCGGTTCCTGCACATATACCCTTCCCAGCCTGGTCTCTGTGGCAAAAAACAGATCCTTCACGAAATCCTCTTCCACATTCATATACTGGTAGTAAAGCTCACTCAAATATTGCTGGTCTATATCTCCCCTGGTCCTCATAAGTGCAAACTCAATAAAACCCGCCATGGGAGGCGGCATCACAAACTGCCGTTCTCCGTGGTAACAGGAATCCACCAAAAGTGCTTTTTCACAGAGATGGTCCAGCAGCTTTTCCGCCTTGGCCTCCGTGGTTCCCCACACCCGCGCCGCCTTTTTCAGGGTAAACGGGCGGACCGGCAGCAGAGCCACCCACTTGGCCTCTTTCTCTGTGTAGAGAACCTGCAGGATTTTGTACAGTGTCTCTGAGGCAGGAGCACCCTGAGTAAACCAGTTGATTCTCTGCTCCAGATTTTTATATGCATCCTTCGTCGTTAAATGTCCCATATAATATCAGCCTTTCCACGGGCCAGTTTTCTGACCCATATGAAGGTTATTCTACCACACTAAATCTTAAAATTCCAGAACTGTTCCTTACCTTTCCAGTTACCTTTACCTTTGACTGCACTTCTGAAAGTTCTGCAGCTCTTTTGTCCAGGCATCCTTTCAGTCAATCAGCGGCTTCCAGTTTTCATCCCCGCAGGCTTCAAAGCACATGTACACCTGTTGGGCAGTCGTTTTCTCCTCCGCCAGGGGAGGCAGCTCCTCCCTGGAAAAATAGCCGCTCTCTACAGTCTCTGAGTTCTCCTGAAAGCTTCCTCCAAGCACTCTGCAGAGCATAAATACTTTGCAGACGCTCCACGCATACAAGGGCTTGTTGTGCAGATTGCGGTCCTGTATCGCAATCAGACGCACCGCCTCCACATCCAGGCCAGCCTCCTCCTTCACCTCTTTTACTGTGTTGTTCTTAATGGATTCATTTACGTCGACCCACCCTCCGGGCAGAGACCACACCCCTGCCTTTTCCTTCACCAGCAGGATCTTCCCTTCCTTAAAAACAGCTGCCCTGGTATCCAGCTTCGGAGTCTGGTATCCCTTCTCCTGGCAGAACACCCCCTTTACCTTCTCAAGGGGAATGTCCGTGTAGACACTCATAATCTCGGCCGCAATTTCACGAACCCGCTCATACCGTTCCAAATCATACACGTCCCTGCCGTAAGTCAGTCCATTCTGGGCTATCGCTTGTAACTCCACCGCCCAGTCCATCCACTGTCCCGAAATATTCTTTTTATCCATAGAACCCCTCCTCACATCTGTTTACGCACAATCCGGTACTCATCATCTAACTGGAAATACGAGCAGTTATCAAATGCTCCTGCTATAAACCGCCGCATCTCATCCTCATCCAGATTCATCATGCAGACATAGTAATCATACTCTGCATCATAGGAATAGTTGGAACAGCATTCACAGTTTGTCTTATTTCTCATCCCTTCTTGTCTCCTTATCTGTTCATGGCATAATCTGTTAAACCCGTCTCTAAATGTATTGTGTAAGAAGATGGCTATTTCGTCAAGCAATTTCTATCCCATTTCCATAAAATAAAGCTCTCTTTGGGCAGCAAGTCACTGTGACGTCACTCAACCGCCCAAAAGAGAGCCTAATCCTTATTTTACTATTCCTCCCCAGGCATCTTCCATCCATGGTGGTCTGTGTGCAGCAGTTCATGGGCCCGGTGTCCCAAGGGTCTCTGCAGATATGTCTTATAGCACTCCTGCACAGATGGATTCTCATGGGAGAAACGCAGGTCGTTCACCCGGTCCAGCCCATAGAGATTGTCCGCACGCACCCCTGCCATCTCCAGGCCGTCGTGAATGGGCTGGCCTCCGCCTCCTGAGCATCCGCCCGGACAAGCCATGATCTCCACAAAATCATACTGTACCTTTCCCTTGCGCAGCGCCCTGATCAGCTTCCGGGTGTTGCCAAGCCCACTGGCCACCGCCACCTTAAGGGGTGTGCCGGCCAGGTCAAACTCCGCTTCTTTCCAGCCCTCCATTCCCCGGACTGCCTTGAACGCGTCGGGGTCGGGATTCTCCCCTGTCACCAGATAGTAGGCGCTGCGAAGCGCTGCCTCCATCACGCCTCCTGTAGCTCCAAAAATCACTCCTGCTCCCGTACCCACTCCCAGAGGCTGGTCAAAGGCTTCCTCCTCCAAGCTCTTAACGTCAATGTGCTCCGCACGTATGAGTCGGTCCACCTCCCTGGTGGTCAGAACCACATCCACGTCCTGTCCCGTTCCGCCGTCATTCATGGTGGGGAGTGCACACTCCTGCTTCTTTGCAAGACAGGGCATGATGGACACACTATAGATGCGTGAGCTATCCACCCCCATCAGATCGGCATAGTAGGTCTTAGCCATAGCACCAAACATCTGCTGGGGAGATTTGGCTGTTGAGAGCTGGTCCGTCATATCCGGATACTGGGATTTTAAAAACCGTACCCACCCCGGACAGCAGGAGGTGAACATGGGGAAGGTCTCATGTTCCTTGTTCTGAAGCTTTTTCAAAAACTCGCTCCCCTCCTCCATAATGGTCAAATCCGCGCTGAAGTTTGTGTCAAAGATATAGTCAAATCCCATCTTCCGCAGGGCAGATACAAGCCGCTCCACGGTGGCAAACTCCCT
Organism: Ruminococcus sp. 8Y-12; assembly: GCF_058119865.1. NCBI lineage: Bacteria > Bacillati > Bacillota > Clostridia > Eubacteriales > Oscillospiraceae > Ruminococcus > Ruminococcus sp. 8Y-12. The sequence continues at coordinate 4,875,214 of NZ_CM176623.1, forward strand.
TGAAACGCCAAAGGGTTCTCCCCAGGCTGCGCGTACAGCCGGTGCTACCTGAACTATCGTAATTTTGTCAGGATCAGCCAGGGCTGCCATCACCTTCTCGGTATCGTCCCTCTCCCTGAGTGCCCCCACAGGGCAGTGGGTGATGCACTGACCGCAGAGTACGCAGTCTGCATCCGTAATCTTGCGGTTCATGGATACGTCCACGGTTGTCCTGGAACCGGTATTGGCCACATCCCATATTTTTAGGGACTGAACCTTATCACAGATCTGCACGCAGCGCATACATTTGATACATTTTTTGTAATCCCTGACCAGCGGAAAATCTTTCGGCCATTTTGTCCTGGGCAGCTCCTTTTCAAAGGGCAGCTCCAGGATTCCCAGATCATTGGCAATGGTCTGAAGCTTACAGTTGCCGCTTCTCACACAAGTTGCGCAGTGGCAGTCATGCTGGGAGAGGATCAGCTCCACATTTACTCTGCGTGTCTCCCTCACCTTCGGGCTGTTGGTGTAGACTGTCATGCCCTCAGTCACAGTATTGTTGCACGCTGGCTGAAGCTTCGCATTTCCCTCCACCTCCACCACGCACACTCGGCATGCGCCGATCTCATTGATATCTTTTAAATAGCAGAGGGTTGGGATCTGAATTCCGACAGATGCCGCTGCTGCTAAAATCGTAGTGCCATTTTCCACTTCCACCGGTATGGAATCGATTGTCAATTTTACCATTTGTCCACTCTGCCTCCTTTAAATACTCCAAATCCAAAGTGGTCGCAGCGCAGGCAGCGGTTCGCCTCCTGGCTCGCCTCCTCCGGCGTCAGACCACACTCTATCTGTTCAAAATCTTTTGCCCTGTCAAAGGCGTACCGCTCTTTCATATTGATTCTGGCACAGTGTTTTCTATTGGCCAGACGGGCTTTGGGAATCTCCACCTCCGCCCGGATCGTATGCTTGTAGCCCAGATACTCGTCAATGTTAGCTGCAGCCACCTTTCCTGCCGCAATGGCCCGGATCACGGTAGCCGGACCGGTTACGCAGTCTCCGCCAGCGAATACGCCGGGGATATCCTTCACACCGCCCCAGCTCAGCGCATCAATGACGCCGCGCTTCACCGGTATACCATACTCTGCAAAGGGTTTGGACTCAATGCCCTGGCCGATGGCCACAATCACGGTATCGCACTCTAATCGCTTATCCGGCTCAGAGGAGTCCACAGGAGCAGGTCTTCCCTTAACCAGAGGCCCTATGATCTGCGGCTTCACCCACAGAGCGGAAACCTTTCCCTCCTCATCCTTTTCAATGCGCAGGGGAGAGTGCAGATCCAGCAGCTCACACCCTTCCTCCATGGCTCCGGCCACTTCCTCGGGCATTGCAGTCATATCCTCCTGGCGCCTCCGGTAGGCGATGCGCAGCCTTTTTGCGCCCAGACGGATTGCGGAGCGCGCCACATCCATAGCCACATTACCTCCTCCGATTACCACTATATCCTTTCCGGTAAAGTCAGGCATAATGCCGTCTCCGATCTGCCTGAGCATCTCAACCGCGGAGATCACGCCTTCTGCCTCCTCGCCCTCTATTCCGATTTTTTTGTCTATATGGGCGCCAATGGCTATGTAAACAGCATGGTACTGGTTCTTTAGGTCAATAATGCGTGGGTCCTCTCCAACCGTAATCCCTGTCTTCACCTCCACCCCAACGCTCAGAAGCTGGGAGATTTCCTTGTCCAGAACCTCCCTGGGCAGCCGGTAATTGGGAATCCCGTAGCGCAGCATACCCCCCAGCTCTTTTCTCTGCTCATAGATCGTCACCTCGTGTCCCATGAGGGCCAGGTAGTAGGCCGCGCTGATGCCTCCTGGTCCTCCGCCGATCACTGCCACCCTCTTTCCTGTCTTTTTCGCAGGCTTGGGTACCGGAACTTCCCCGGCATGGTCTACCGCAAAGCGCTTCAGCCCCCTGATATTTACAGAGTCATCCATCATACTTCTGCGGCATCTCACCTCACAGGGATGCTCACAGATCAGGCCGCAGACAGCCGGCATGGGATTGTCCTTGCGGATCAGGCGCACCGCATCCGCGTATCGGCCCTCCGCCACCAAAGCTACGTATCCCGGTATATCCACTCCGGCAGGGCACTGGGCTACACAGGGCACTGGCTGGTTCAGTTCACAGGTACATCTCCCCCTGAGTACATGCTCCTCAAAGTCGTCCCTGAACCCGTGAACTCCCTTTAACACCATTCTGGCCGCCTCATATCCAATGGCACAGTCTGCGGAGTAAAATATGCTCCTGGCTGTTTTCTCAATCAGGTCAATGGTCTCCAAGGACCCCTCCCCATTCAGGACGTCCTCCATCAGGTTTTCCAGCTGTCCCAGGCCGATCCGGCAGGGAACACACTTGCCACAGCTCTGTGCATGACACATTTTTAAGAAAGATACGGACAAATCCACTGGACAAAGTCCTGGCGGGCTGGCTGAAATCCTTCGCTCCAGGTCCTTGTACAGGTCTTCCACTGTGGTCTGTGCCTGATTTTGTGTCAGAATACTTAGTCTGCTCATAATACCTCCTTCTCCAATACAGGTTTTAAAATATAAAGAATGAACAGGGCGCGCATCCCGCCCGGACACATATTACACTTAACAAGGCGTTTTCCAGCTTAGTGTAATAGTATGCAAAGCAGGGCTTTCCGATGTAATGAAAAAGAATCCCGCTCGCGGGATTCTCCGCCTGCGGCGGGTCGCTTTAGCGACATGATTCCTTTCCGCCGCAGTGCGATCCCGCCCGGAGGGCTTTTTATATCATAGGGAATTCCGAAGGATTTTCCTATGATATAAAAAAGGACAACATTTGTAAATACAAATGCTGCCCAGACGGTCGGCTCTTCAACATTTTAGACACACTGTGTTATCTCACAATTTCCGTCAGCATCTAAAATGCACACTCTTTTTCTCATTATATCCTTCAAATCCCGTAATGTCAACCACTTCAAAAACATTCCGTCAATTAACTAAATTTATCAAATTATGTATATTTTTGTCACATTTTTCACTCCAGAGAATACTGTTTTAACATCGCTTTTCCGCTATTCTTGGCATCATAGAGCGCATAATCTGCAGCTTTCATGAGTGTCCCGTAGGCATGCATCTGTTCCCCATACCAAGCCAGTCCTGCTGAAATCCGGATCTCCTGCACACTGCCGTCGGGGAACTCCATCTTACTGTCTTTTAGCCTGCCGAAAAACTCCTCCATGCAGTTTGCGATCTGGGCCTTTGACCCGTAGTGGTGCAGAAACAGACAAAATTCATCCCCGGATCTTCTCGCCGTGATACCATGCTCATGATGGTACTGACGGAGCATCTGCGAAAATTTTCTCAGATATTCGTCCCCACAGTCATGACCGTATTTATCGTTGATCCTTTTAAAATTGTCCAGATCCATCATGACCATCGCCGCATATCCCAAAGTCCCCTGCTGCAGTATGCTCTCCACCTCTTTTTTAAAGATATCAATATTACAGAGTCCGGTCAGTGAGTCATAGTCCCGTTCATGCTCTATCCGGATCTTTTCCCTGGTCTCCTCTGTCACATCCGCCGCCACCCCGAACACGCTGCCGTTATCCTCTTTTATTCTGATCCGAACCCAGCGCTTAGGTGTTGCGTGTATACAAAAGATATCGTTCTCCCCCTCCATGGGGCTGCCCATGATCTGCTGCAGCTTTTCCCAAAACAATTCCCTGTCAGCAGTATACTGCAAGGCCTCTTCCTCCGTCCATCCCAGTACCGTCCGAAGCCTATCCGTGGCCATCACCTGGCGCGACTCCTTTCCGATCTCGAAGACGCCTATGGGCATATCCACCATATCAATGACCTCAGACACCCTCACAGTAGCATCCAGAATCCCCTGGACCATCTTGTTAATTCCCAGGCTCAGCTGCTTAAATTCTGGATTGCTCTCCACCTGAACCACTGTATTCAGATTGCCCTCTGTTATCTCAGACAGTTTATCTGAGATGGTATGTATCCCATCTACAATCTGTCGCTTGAGCAGCCGATTCAACACCCAAATTACAATCAGGCAGGTCAAGAGCAGAAATATGGCAGTCAACATGGTCTGGCTGACAGCAGCAGCATACAGGCCTTTCTCCGTCTGCCCCACCCCCAGCAGCAAATCCCCATACCTGCGGATTACATAGTATACCCGCTCATCCTCGTACCTGCCAAATTTGCCGTTATAAAATTCCGCCAGCCTATCCTGTTTTAAGCCCAGGTCCTCTATCCTTTTTTCCTCCTGCCCCTGATCTGTATTTACCAATGCGGTTTCCTCCCCACTGCCAATGGCAAACAGAAGGCTGCCCGAATCCACAGGCATCCTGGATAATATGTAATCCAGCTGGTTTCTCTTTTGGGCTTCCAGCATCCTGTCCGGAGCCATCCCCACCTGTACAATTCCCTTTTGATCCTTCCTTGCAACCCCAATGTACTGAAAAACCTTCTGCTCATAGCCGTTTGGGCGGATATCTTGTACCAGATAGGACTCCGGGTCATCCAGTATACTTAAAAATTCCCTTGTCTGATCCGTATCACGAAAGTCCATACCAAAATACTTGGGTATACTGCCTGCAAACAGGATACCCTTCTCATCAATCACATGCAGCTCGTCCACATTTAATAGCTTGGCTACCTGTTCCAATTCCTGCTGGCTGTCCAAAACACCCGGATTCTGCTGAATAATATATGCAAATGCGTAAGCCCTTGTCAGGTAGTCTTCATCAAGGCTCTCCTTCAGATTTTCAAGCTCCACCTCATTGCTTTCCAGTGTCCTGGCGATCTGCTCCAGCTTCAGCACTGAATTTTCCACCATCTGCTCTCTGGTGCTGTTCTGAAGGAGCACCCAGTTGAGGGCCAGGATCGTCAGCAGTGCAACTGTCACTACAAAGCTAATATAATTTGTGAAAATTTTCTGCATGTAGTTTCCCCTCTTCCCGTTTAACTGAAGCTTTTTGCCTCTCTGGCCCTAGCTCTCCCGAGTCACTGACTGAAAAAACTCTCTGAGCTCTTCTTTTTTCTCCTTCGCCAGCAGTGCCTTCTTGATTCCCTGCACCGCCCCCTCCAGTGCATAGAGGCAGTGAAGGCAAACTGTGCTGTCGTTCTCCCTAATCTTCAGCCATGCCTGCTGACTCCCCATTTTCCGAAGCAGCTCCGTATTTGTTATACCCGCCTGCCTCAGCTGTTCCTCCAGTACCTTGCCGATATTCGGCAATTTTGACAAGGGTTCCCCACTCTCCTCATTGATTACACTTTCCACTTCACGTCTTGTCTCTTCCATTTTTTCTCCTTTCCACGTAATCATACCGCTTCCGGCTATGCTTTTCCAAATACTCTATTTATACTATAGCTCATTCCCCTCTAACATTCTACTTTTATTTTTAACAGGACACACAGGTGTCCTGTTATGCGTGCTATGATACAGGAAATGGACCTGTCTGCCAGCGCAGACAACTCCATGTGTCAACCCCCCCCGCAAGTACGGCTGCTTGCCTCGCTGCTCGCGGGAATAAAAGAAAGAGAGAACAGACATATGAATTATGAAATTGTAAACAGGGATGTATCCACAATTGCAGGTCTATCTGCCAGAACTAATAACCAGTCCCCAGATATGGGAAATGTGATTGGAGGATTGTGGAAGCATTTTTATGAAGATGGTATCTACGCGTCAATTCCAAACAAAAAGACCTCTAAGGCTCTGGGCATCTATACGGATTATGCCGATGATGAAAAGGGAGATTACACAGCTATGGTTGCCTGTGAGGTTTCCGAACCGGGCAGTATACCACAGGGGGCTGTGATTCACACGATCCCTGCAGGCCGGTATGCCAAATTCATCGTCAAGGGAGATATGCACCAGGCTGTAGCCGGATTCTGGCAGCAGCTCTGGGAGATGGATCTTCCCCGCTCGTTCGTCTGTGATTTTGAGGAATATCAGAATAGCAGTATGGATGAGGCTGAGATTCATATCTATATAGGATTGAAAGAGGAAAAATAATGCACTTCCCCTGAAAATGCAGATCCCCCTCCTGTGCCGCTTTTCGCGGCCCGCAGAGGGGGACTTTAGACACATAGGCACTGATTTAGAGCTGCTCTGAAATCTTCCTGCTGTAGAACACAATGCACAAGGAAAGCAGTGCGCCGGCAAAAAAGATTAGCCACAAGTATCCGGCCATTTCTTCAAACAGAACGCCATATATGACCTGGCCAATGGGCTGTGTACACGTAGAGATGGCGATGATCCAGGCAATCACCTTGCCCACCAGCTCTCTTGGAACTGTGATCTGAATATAGGACATAACCTGAATGGTATATATGGAGGCAAGGGCCATAATTCCCATCCCCGCTGCTGCCAGCACAGAATATGCGATATAGGCTGGACTGTTTAAGAGCAGCACCACTCCCATGGGGATGAGGAGAATCCCGCATGCCAGAAGCAGCTTCCAGTTGGAACGAATCTTCAGCTTTTCGCTGAATAACCCGGCTCCCAAGCCCCCTATCAGACCTCCCGCAGCCAGGATTGCCTGCAGGAAACCGTACATCTGTGAAGCATTTCCTCCCGGGAACTCCAGGGTCTGCATCACAATAACCGGAAGCCCTATGATCATCAGGGCTGTCATAGCCAAGTTTACAAAGGCACAGCAGACCGTCAGTTTTCCAATCTCCTTCTTTTCCCTGACAATGTAGCGGACACTCAGTTTCAAATCAGCCGCTGTCTCCCTCAACATGGAAACGGATCTCTTTCGCCTCTCAAACGGGATATGGATAAAAATCTCCATTATTGCGGAAAAGAGGAAACAACCGATGCAAGTGTAGAGCACAGGCAAAATCCCCCAGATATTGTAAGCGATTCCCCCAAGGGCCGGCCCCATCAGAGCAGACATGGAAGATACCATATTGATAGCCGCATTGGCCTTCATAACCTTATTCTCGGGAACAAGCAGGGGAATGCTGGACTGCACAGAGGGCTGATAAGCCCCGGAGATACCATACAGCAAAAACAGCATCACCAAAATTATTGTCACCAGGCTCATCCTTCCGTACAGCAGAACAAATCCGCTCACCAATCCCGCTGTCAAAAAATCCAGAACCACCATCACGTTCCGCTTATTCACCCTATCCGCAATGATTCCGCCCACTGGGGACATCACCGCTATGGGCAGGAAAGCGCAACCGGACACCAATCCCAATAACGCCGGCGACCCTGTCACATTCAGCAGATGAAGCGGCAGCGCAAACCTCATCACCGAGTTCCCGAACAGGGAAATAATCTGCCCGATCAACACTAACAGAAAGTCCCTGATTCCTCCTTCCCTCTCCCCCATCTTTTGTTTCATTCCTTCCAAAGCTTCCATAAAAACTCCTTTCAATACCAAACGTCGGTATGTATTTAATTATAAAATAAGCTGCCCTGCACAGGCAGAGCAGTCTACTTTCCTGCCGGCTATTCGCCTCTCCTGTTTTTTTCATAGGCCTTTGAATACTTCTGCATCTGTCCTATCATGCCTTCATCAATGATATCCAGCCCAAAAAGCTGTGTCAGATGCTGAAAAAACTTCAATTTGCTCACCAGTTCTTCCGTACTGCAGTGATAGATCATGGGATTCAGCCAAAAATTTCCGATCAGCAGCAACACCTCCGCCAGCTCTTTTGGGTAAGCTGTCTGGATGGAGCCGTCGGCAATCCCCTCCTCCAATATCGGCCTCAGTACATCCGGGGCATCTTTCTGCACACATTCTTCCAAGTAACGGACAAGGAGCTGGGGATTCTTTAGCATATCCGGAGCCGCACTGAAGATATCCGTCTGCCCTGTAGAGTTCAGAGATGTTCGGAAGATCTCTTTTAATTTTTCTGCTCCGTTTAAGTCCATGCGCCTGGCCACTTTCTCCAGAGTGTACTCAGATCCCTCATACATCCGGTCCGCAACTGCCCACATGATCTCTTCCTTTGATTTAAAGTGGTGATAGATCGCTCCTTTGCTCAACCCACCCAGGTGGTCAATGATGTCCTGGATGGAGGTATGTTCATAACCATTTTCTATAAACAGTTTTGCCGCAGTGTCTATAATCTTATTTTTCGTTTCTTCCGGATATTTGTTTCTCGCCATTGTATTCCCCTTACATACCATTAGTATGTTTTATTATATGCACATATACGCTCTATTGTCAAGTATCTTTTTCTATATATCAGAACAAACTCAGTTGGCTGTAGCTGATCTCTCTCTTGCGCTTATCCGCTTTCTCAATTGTCAGCATGGCTTCCGGCAGGCCGGACACAAACTCCGATTCTTCCCCTGAGGTCGTCAGAATCAGTTCCTCCCTGGCCCTTGTCATCCCCACATAGAAGAGCCTGCGCTCTTCCTCTGTGTCTGCTGTGTGGTACTCATTTTCAAATGGAATTGCGCCCTTTCGCACGCCGTAGATGATAGTAACCGGAAACTCCAGCCCCTTTGAGCCGTGCAGGGTCATAAGTGTGACGGCATCGGAGGCATACTGCTTATCCCCGCAGCGCTTCAGGTCACTCTCCACTCCCAAACTCAGGGCCTGTAGAAACTCCGCCATGTTTTTATGAAACAGAGTCATGCCCAAAAGCTTTCTCATACTCTCATTTTCTTCAAGGTGCATCTCCTCCATCCACGTTTTCAAAATCTTCTCCGGTTTTTTCCGGGCACAGAGAGGCCGGTATTTCTCTGCCAAATTCTCAAAGACACTGTCTGAAATGGCATTGCTCTGCAGATCCCAGAGCAGTTTCTGACACTGCTCCCTTGCCAGCGAATCCTGCTCGTCCAACAGGCTCTTAAAGAAGCAGATGCACCCCCTTACCTTGTCCTCTCTAAGAAAATCCTCTCTTCCCGCAACCACATAGGGAATGCCTTCTTTTTTCAGACACTTTTCAAGCATCTTAGCCTCTTTATGGGTCCGGTATAGCACTGCAATATCCTCAAACCCTCTGATCCTGTCTGCATCCACCCGGCCCGACATCTCATGGGCCTCCAGCATTCCGATTCCTCCTGTCAGACGGTTGATCTCTTTGGATACAAATATTGCCTCTCCCATCTCACTTCCCGCCTTTACCAGCCGCACCGGCACATTATCCCTGCGATTAGGTTTCAGAATGCGCTCATCCCCCGGATTGCGTGAAATCACTTCCGTGGCAGCCGCCAGGATCTGCGGCGAGGACCGGTAATTATCCACCAGCGAAATGGTCTCCATATCCTCATACTCCTGCTTCATCCTGGCAAAGCACCGGGCATCCGCCCCCCTGAATCCATAGATGGACTGATCCGGGTCCCCGATCACAAACAGTTCCCTGCCCTGTAAGTTCCATGCGCGCATCAGACTATATTGAAGAGGATTGATATCCTGAAACTCATCCACCAGAAGATAAGAAAAGTGTTTCTCCCAGCCCTTCTGCGCATCCCCTGTCTCAATAAGCCCCAGAGTGTCCAACATCAGGTCGTCAAAATCCAGCAGGCCTCTGTCCCTGAGCGACTCCTGATAATATGCAAAGGCATCCTGCCACTGTTTCTCCACCTTGCACAGCACCCTTGACTTCCAAAGTGAGACCTTTTCCAAAAACTGTCCCGGCCTGCACTCCACTCCAAACTGAGCTGCTGCCTCCAGGGCAAACTCCTTTGCCCTCATCTCATCTATTAAGGTAAAGGAAAGTCCCTGCCCCTGCAGAAATGAGAGGCAGATGGCATGGAATGTTCCAATCTGCATGGTGCGCAGCTGGCGTCTTTTTCCCAACTGCCTCTGCAGGCGCTCTTTCATCTCCGCTGCCGCCTGGTTGGTAAAGGTCACAGCAGTGATCTGGGAGGGCTTTACTTTCCTATGCTCCAACAGATACAGGATATGGGAGATCAGCGTCTTGGTCTTTCCAGTTCCAGGCCCCGCAATCACCGCAATTCTTCTGGATGTGGAGCGGACAGCCTGCTCCTGCTCCCTGTTTAAGACATCTGCGGGAGCAGCCTCCTCTTTCGCGGCTGCGGTGGACGCTTTGTCTTTCGCATCTGCGGTGGTAACTTCCTCCGGGAGATCCCCTGGCATCACCTCTGCTCCTTTGCTGTGATTCAAACAACCGTCCATCTTCCTGGCTGCCGCAGTCTTTGGTTGTTCTTTCCCCGCTTCTGTCACAGAGTCCCCGCCCTGCTTCGCCGGAACACCTAAGAGGTCTAAAAAGTTCATCTGCCCGTCTGTATTTTCAATTTCCTCAGACTCAAACAGTTTCACTGTCCCATATTCCCCGTCAAACCCCGGAATCCGCTCCACCTTTCCCTCTCTCAGACGCCCAATCCCCTCTGAAATCAGCTGCCCGGACAGACTGCGTATCTCCTCTAAAGGAATGTCCCTTAAAATGGCAAACTCCGGCCCCAGATGGCAGAGCATATTCAGATACTCCCTCTGCACCTTCGCACTGGCCGCAGAGTGACCCACTGAGGCTCCAATCACCTCCGGAAGAGGAACCATACTCTCAAACCACTTAGCATTTTCCCGCACAAAGCCCTCCGGCCGGTCAGCCAGCTGCTCCACACGGTGGGAGACTCCGATGGTTATCTTTTTTCCGCAGACCGGGCAGATTCCATTAAACTTTTCTGTCTCCGATGGTGTCAGACACAGACTACACTTCCTGTGTCCGTCAAAGTGGTACTTTCCCTCCTCCGGGAAAAATTCAATAGTACCTGCAAGTCCATGTCCCTCCTGGACCGCTCTCCTCAGCCCGTCATAGGACAGTTCAATATCCAGAAGATTCGCCTCCCTCCCCAGTTTTGCGGGGGAGTGGGCATCCGAGTTGGAAATCAGCTGATACTTGTCCAGAGCGGATACCCTCCAGTTCATAGGCGGATCTGAGGAAAGACCGGTTTCCATGGCGTGAATATGGGATGAAAGGTCTCCAAAGCACTCCTCCACTGTGTCAAAGCCGGAAAATGCTCCAAACAAAGAAAAATGAGGCGTCCAGATGTGAGCCGGGACATAGACTGCCTCCGGGCAGAGCTCCAGGGCAATCTCCAGCAAATCATGGCAGTCCAGCCCCAGTATGGGCCGCCCGTCCGAGTGAAGGTTGCCAATGGCCGCCAGTTTTTCTGCAAGCAGCCGTGCCTGTTCAAGTCCCGGCAGCAAAATCAGGCTGTGCACTTTGCGCACCCGCCCATTTTTCTTGTATATGGAACTGATCTCTCCGGTAATGACAAACCGGGGTGTCAGCGTGTCCGCTACAGTATCGTCCTTTATACGAAACTCCTCTTTTAACGTATAAAGACCGTCCTCCGCGGGCTCCAGCTTTTCCTTCAGCTCCTCCCGCCAGGCCGGATGTGTAAAATCTCCGCTTCCCACAATATGGATTCCCTTCCGCCTAGCCCAGAGGTCTAGGTATTCGGGCGTACAGTCCCTGCTGGTGGCCCGGGAGTATCGGGAATGAATATGTAAATCTGCTATGTACATAAATGCTCCTCTTTTCCTGCGTATTGTTCCCAGGTACAGACCTGATGGATCATTGCATCTCTTTACAGCCAATTCTCCTCTATTTCTTTTTTGAGTGCGCAAAACATATCATAAAAGTCCGCCTTTGCCCTTGCCACAATCTCAAGAGCAATTCTTTGATTATAGGAATGCATCACATTGTTTCGTTCTTGCAGAGCTCGCAGCCACAGTTCTTCATCTTTAATCATCCCCGCACTAAATGCTGTTTTTAAAATGATTTTGGGCGAACCGGTCGCTCCTTCCTCATATCCGTGATTCTCTAGCAATTCTTTCATCATTTTCCAGGACTGCTCAAAGCAGAGCTCATATAGCCCCACCAGGCCTGTCAAAATCACATTGTCATAAGGCTCTTTATAATTGTATATCTCCTTCATGTTCGATAAGGCAGCACAAAAATTTTCATATTTCTTCATAGATCACCTTTCCGTCTCTTTCAATTGATTCCCGCAGCTTAGGCTGAACCTCTCTGTCTAAGTTAACAATATCATATTCCAGGAGCGTGGATGTGTCCTCGTTTACATCCAGTGAAAAGCGCTCAAAATTTCCGCCCTCCACTGCCAAATCAATATCACTGGTTCTTCTAAAATCTCCCCGTGCACGAGACCCGAATAGAATGACTCTCTTAACCTCATATTTTTCAGCTAACTCCTGAATTTCTCTCATTACCTGCTGTTTGATTCCTGTTCCGTCCATATCTATCGCCTCCTATAGCAACTCCCCCGCCTGCATCAGCTAGAATACCAGTTCCTGCTGCTGTATTACCTTAATTTGGGACACGATCATAGTCTCAGGCTCACTTTCCCTGCATCCAAAAGCTTTCTGGCACTTCTTTTTATATTTTACCATGCATTTGCTGTGCATAGCAATGAGAAACGAAATGAGTGATGTCTGGCTGTTACTCTTGCCTGGCTCTTACGATCAACTGCTCCAGGGAGAGCGCAAAATGCTCATCATCCTTCCCTGTCCGCTTTGAGGGTCCCTTCAAATGATTTTTCGAATTTGCCCTCCTTGCCTTTTTTGCCAGATGTCTCTCCATAAGCATTTGATCTATATTTTCATTAGTATACCACTTCCCACTCTGATGAATCCCATAAGCGCCCTTGCCCAATATCATGGCCGCCACACCATAGTCCTGGGTCACCACCACATCTCCCCTCTGACACATGCCAACTAATGCAAAATCCACCGCGTCTGCCCCGGCTCCGATGATTTTTACTTCACTGTAGGCAGACTGCAGTACGTGGTTGGTGTCACAAAGCAGAACAACCGGTACCCCACATTTTTTTGCTATGCGTTCCGTGATTTCCACAACGGGACATGCATCAGCATCCACTAATATCCTCATAATAAATGTTCCTGTCTCCTCTCCCTAATCGTATGTTTGGTTCATTATACGCTCTGTGCAGGATCAATGCAATATGTTACTGTTCACACGTACACAGTAACATGCATAAATCCATGCAAAATCGCCTTTGGCGATGGGATTTATGCACCCTTGAATCATTTTCTCACGGTCTGAGCAGTAACTGCAATATCTCTTAAAATCAAAATATTCAAAAAAATATTGACTTACACGTAACGTGATAGTGTATGATGTAATCAGAGCTCAAAATATTACCGGTAAACGTTTGCACTTTGCACGATTCAAAGGACTGATGAACATGAAAACAATAAGCCAGGTTGCACAGATAACAGGCGTGAGCACACGCACTCTGCAATACTATGATGAAATTGATCTGCTGAGACCAAGCGGACTCACCCCGTCCGGATACCGTTTATATAGTGACGAAGCACTGCAGAAAATGCAGCAAATCCTGTTTTTTAAGGAACTGGGCTTTCCTCTCAAGGATATAAAAAATATCCTGGAAGACCCAAAGTTTGACAAAGCAAATGCTTTTAAAAAGCAGAAAGAACTGCTTCTGTTAAAGCGCAACCGTATCGACAGACTTGTGGAGCTGCTTGGCCGATTAGAGAAAGGGGACGAGTGTATGAGTTTTAAAGAATTTGATCTCACCGAATATATAGAGGCTTTGGAATGTTTTAAAAACAACAACACAGAGGATGTGATTAAACATTGGGGAAGTGTTGAGATCTTTGACCTGTTTATACACAAAATAAAAGAGGATGAAGACAATGTGGCAAAGCTTGCCATCAAAGAGTTTGGCAGTATTGAAAAATATACGGAAGCTATGAAGTACAACCTGGAACACTTTTCAGAAAACATGGAAGAAAAATTGTCCGGTGAGACAGGAGAAATCTTACAGCGGAACAATGAGCTGTACACAGAGCTGACTGCCCATATGGAAAAAGACGTTTCCTCCCCTGAAGTCCAGCGCATTGTCCATGATATCATCACCTACGCCCAGGAACATCTGCATACCTCAGAGGTGGGGGATGATTATTGGGATATGATAATTGATACCTATTCCAGGGATTTCGTAAAGGCTGTAACTGACGCGAAGTATGGGTCTGGTGCCGCTGAATATATTGCACAGGCCTTGCACTATTATTTTCACGGTGCGTGCTAAGTGAGGTCAGCATAGGAACGGTGGGCATTAAAGTCCATTCGCCGGTCACTGAATGCAGAACGCTTGCATTCAGCATTCGGAGGAGTTGGGAAGCCAGCATTCCAAATTCGCTGGCTTCCAAGAGAACACTACCCCACCGCAATCCCACAAACCCGGTATTTCTACCATGTCAAACACTTTTTACATACGCTTTTCCAGCATGTAAAAGCCTTTTGATCGCATCTTTTTGCCTACTGCCTTATGATAGACCCAGATCAAGAGTAACGCAAAAGAAAGGAGGTCAAACCTTGGAACTTCATACCCAAATAAAAAAATATAGAAGCAACCTGAACTTATCACAAGAAGAACTCGCTGAAAAGGTGTATGTCACCCGTCAAACAATCTCTAACTGGGAAAACAATAAAAATTATCCTGACATTCACAGTCTTCTTTTGCTGAGTTCTATATTTCATATATCTCTTGATCAATTAGTCAAAGGAGACATAGACATTATGAGACAAGAAATAAGTGAAGCTGAACTAAAAAACTTCAATCGTAACGGCGCCATTTTTACATCCCTGCTTGTGCTGTTTATCGTATCGGTTGTTCCTCTTACCGTTTTTTTAGGTTATTACGGCCTGATAATATCAGCAGTACTATTTGCAGTAACTATGTATTTTGCTTTTAAAATTGAGAAATACAAGAAGGTCAACGATATTCAGACATTTAAAGAAATTATAGCTTTCACAGAAGGAAAACGTTTGGATGAAATCGAAAGAAATCAAGAATATGGCAAACGCCCTTACCAAAAAATATTGGCTGCTTTAACATGTGCAGTAATCACCTTTTTTGTTAGTATGCTATTTATTTGGCTGTTAAAGTCATTTATCTTCTAAACGAAAATTTCATCTGCATTTGAATGTTCCCGAAAACAATAAACAAACTACCAAGTACAAGCATCCCCGGACACCCATATAGGATATCCGGGGATGCTTCTGCCATCAGGACTCGTTTTGATATTATAAGTACAGTCGCTGATATTTTTTCTCCAGATTTTCATTGCATTTTTCGATTGCTGCGATTCTTCCGTCCTTTAAGAAAACATTGCTGTCAGCTAAACTCCCAACAAAATCTAATATATGGCTGGATATTACAATGATACTGCTCTCCTCTTTCGCAGCCTTCATATACCTTTTTAGGGTTAAAATACCAGATGTATCCACCCCATTGGTTGGCTCATCCAGTATAATAAGCTTAGGCCGGCCAATAAAAGCTGCAATCATTGCCGTTTTCTTTTTCATTCCCAACGACAGTTTCGCAAATGGCTTATCCATATACTGAGCCAAACCAAAGTCTGCTATGGCCTTGTCAATATCATTTTTAAATTTACCCTCAAACTTGTAATCGGATATCATATACAAAAAACTTTTCACTGTCAATTTATGAGACAGCTCATAATTCTCCGGCATATATCCTATGGATTTTCTGGTGCTGAAATCTGTTATATTTAAATCTCCGAGCATGACAGAACCAGCATCCCCTTTCAAGACACCTGCAATTATTTTCAGCAAAGTACTTTTCCCCGCTCCATTTGGTCCAATTACTGCAACTACATCCCCCTCATCAGCCGTGAATGATATATCCAGAATGCCGTCTTGATTTGCATAGTTTTTTGTAATTTTTTTCACTATAAGCATTTATACACCCAACCACCTCTTCTTTATTTTTTTGTAAAGCCAAATGAGCACAAAAATATTCCCCACCGGGATCATACCAGCTACTAAAAATAAAATGCTCCATTGTGTCATCATCAGCTCCCTTTCATGATCCACAGTCAGCCAAAGATAGATCTGTACGAAATACCAGAAGATAACCATATAAATCATAAGCACTAAGCAGAGTAGAACAGGAGCGAAACCTGCCTTACATGCAATGAGCAGCAGTATAGGTACCATCACATTAAAACAGACCCCACCCACAATATGAACACAGAGATACTTTTTGATGGGAATTCCTAAACTTGAAAAATAACAAAAATTTCTGCTCTCCAATTTCCAATATCCATCATTTATTAAGATCAAAAATGTATTAAAAACCAAAACGAATCTGATATCCAAAGATTGAAAACGGTTCGCCGCACCCGCAAAAACCAATAGAAAAATAAAACAGATCTTACCCAGTAAAAGGCTTTTGCATCTGTACAATTCCAGAATTGTGGAAACAATGAGTTCCGTATTAGGATGTTTTCTTAAAAAACTCACACTCCAAAAGCCATTTTTTTTGCGGCAGACAGAAGACAAGCCCCATCTTCTCTTAGTATACTCTTCTTTCTCAACTGAATGATAATGAAGTAAAAAGCAAAGGCTGTAAAACACCGTTCCTGCTGCAGCTGTTGCAAAGAGAAACCTATTTCCGGTATTGATGATCACAAACAGGAAAACCATAAAATAGTAATACCAGCCAACTTTTGAGAGAAAGTCTACCACAAACGCTGCCCCTCTTGTCACTGTAAGCTGGTAAAAAACATATTTATTTTTTTCACAGACATCTTTCAACACATGTCGAAGCACAACGGCTGTGACCATCAGATGCAATAAGAGGATTAAATTGAAAATAGTATCCTCCTTTGAACCAGCCCACGCATGAATTCTCTCTATGTAGATTGGCTTAACGAAAACGACAGACAGCACAGAAATGATAACAAATGCGCTCAGCTGAAACAATGCCTGTCGGCTATCGCTTATTTTTTTCCATATTGACCATCCGGTTTTTATATCCATCTTTATTGAATCCATATTGCTCCCCTAGAATAGTGCATACTAAATCAGAGAACTCATCATAAAAAGTTCATTCCATAGTTCAGCAGGCCCCTTTTCTTTGCCCTACAGCTGATTTCTCTGTAAAATTCTCATAAACTTATATCTGTTACCAGCATGTCCCGCTCCTTAGTTAATATTGATTCTTCATTTATCCATGGCCACTGTAAACTTGACCTGTCTCTACGCTAATTTGCTGCCTCAGATTCAACTCTTTATTGCTTGCTTTGATCCAAATGTTGATTTTTAAGGGTAACCGTCTGAAAGAGAATCCTTATGAAAACTGAAACACTATAATTATGCATAGGGAATAAAATAGAATGGCTGATCAGCATCTTTTCCGGTAAACAAGACATTTTTCTGGTAGAAATGAATTTCTTTACGATACGCTGATGATAAAGAAAATTTTATAGGCGTTATTCAAAATTATCTCAGAAAGGAACACATAGGTATCTTCATACTAATGCTTTCCAGCTTGCTACTTTCATTTAATTCCAGGTATCTATGAAGCAATCATAAAAAGGTATATACCTTTTCCGACTGAATCTTCAATGTTTATACAATTAAAAAGCATCAGATTCAGAACAGTTTTATCTTTTGTATAAATTCTCTTTATCTTCTGCTCTGAGCCTGACACTTCTCAATTGAATTATATCAGATCGTTTCCAAATACGCAACTACCTTAATTAATTTATTAAAAGTTCCCTTAAATAAAATTCCACCCTTATGCTGAATACGTCATACACTCTTTCAGATCATTGTTTTATGATTCTTTGTGCCTACAATCCACAGTAGAAAGAGGTACTTATGTGTAAAGCAACAATAACATGGAATCAAACCATATGACTTTGGACGACCGTATTATCATTGAAAAGGACCCGGTTTAGCAACACTCCCTTCGCAGCATTGTTTCACGGTTAGAAAAACCTACCACTGCCGTTTGGATAAAGCTTCCTATAAGGCCCCTGATCTTCCCCAAAAACTAAAATCCGGTTTTCCCATACGATTGCTCCTCTTAACAGGGCTGTTTACGAAGGCCGTACTTACAAAGATCTTCAGGTATTCTTAAAAGATTTTCCTGATATGAGGATTACGTAAATGGACTCGGTATTTGGCTGCATTTTTAGGTTTTTTCAGACTGACTGAAATACCGGCAGACGAGATCGTATTAACATCAGCATTGCTTAAAAATCAGAATACAAAGAAAAATCTGTGAATACGCGCCCCATATACCTTTCAATAGACATATGGAATTAGTCTTACAGGAAATATTTTAGTTGTTTTATTAATACACCCGTTAATAGCAGAAACCCCACTGTTATCCGGTTAGGCAGACCCTATAAAACTGTATTACGTCTTCCGTGTGGAATTTAAGTTACATGCGTAATCTACTTTTTCATTTACGCTACTCAAAGTTCTTAGTCGCTAGTCATGGGACATCTATGAAAAATCTATAGGCCACTTGAAAAAAATTGTCTGATGTGATATATTGAACGTAAAGAGAGCCGCCGCCCACATGGTGGAGCCTCCGGAGTGCAGTTTACGTCCTCATGAGGACGCGCCTACCCCGTTTGCCGACAGGGTAGGCATTTTTTATTTCCTGTTATGCCTATCTATGTAGGTCAGTAATGCGATCAGAAAACCGTCGCTCAAAAAAAGCAGCGACAACACTTGATAAGTGTCCATCCGCATCACCTCCCCTCTTGTGAAATTGGGGAGGCTCCCACCCTGTACACGGTGTTCTCACAGGCATTATATCAGACTGTTTCCAAATAAGCAACAGCCTGTTCCGGAATGCCTAGCTCTACATTGGCTCTATGATTATAATGTCACCGTAATGTCACGGGGCGAAAAAAAAGCCCGGGAAGCCGCATAAACACTGGCTTCCCGGGTTTTAGAGCGCTATTCGAATTCGGCGTGTTCTTTGTTGTTCTTAACTATATTTATTTAAGTTTTATGCAAATATACGCCCTTTTTTACTTCAATTACATCATTTATTCTGGCTTACTGATTTTCTGTTGCCAAAATGTTGCCACTAATCTATCTCTACTTTTGTCCATTAGAAGATTTGTCTATTTTTTCTTGCAATTTCATTAAAGCATCAAAACTCTGCATTCCTTTTTGAGGATTCTCAATCAATTTATTCATAAAGATTTCTAACATTCTATCCTCCGGTTTAATCGAACTCCCAACCTGTTCATTTTTTATCGTCTCTATAAATGCAGAAAGCATCTGTGAAAACCTTGTTTCAATATTATTTTCTAGTGCTTTTAAGTTATCAGGAATTTGTTGCACCTCCAACAATAATGTTGATAAGATTTCTGCATTTTCTTCTGTACTATTCTCGGAGAGATTCAACAAAGTACTTACCTCACTAACCGGATTATGTACAATTTCTCCATTCTCAATAGCATTCAACATAGCCTCTATTTCTTTTTTAGCAAAATTTGCACCGCTCAAAGTCGTGTCATACGAAATAGTTCTCATGTTAGATACATCAAATGGTATTTCAATGTCTCCTTTTATAATTTGAATAGCTGGTTTCCGATAAGAGTGCCTAATAGCCAATTCATAAAATACATTAGGGTTATTTCCTGTTAAATCAGCAATAACTAAATCAGCAGAAATAATTTGTTCAATAATAGCTTTTGTAATTAATCCACTATTTGCCATTTTATCTGCTCTTACAACAGAGTATCCAAAATCTTGGCATACTGGGCTAATAATATATTCCATAACCTCATCTGCATTTTTGCGTACTTCCGTTCCTTCTTTACCAATAGGTGTGATCATAAAACATACTTTATCCATCTTATCCCCTCTTTTTCAATATGGTATTTCTAGTACCATCCTCTTTTTATGGCAACAAACTTTTCTTGCATTTATATGCAAATCAAATAATATCTTGAAAAATGAACTAACTTAAATAGTGTTCAGTATATAAAATAATCTATGGAAAATTTTTCATCACTCAAACTCGGCGTGTCCTTTGTCATTCTTAACTATATTTATTTAAGTTTTATGCAAATACACACCTATTTTTACTTCAATTACATCATTTATTATGGCTTGCTGATTTTCTGTTGCCAAAATGTTGCCACGCATTTATTATAGCAAATCCCAACAATTTGGCAACCCATTTTTGAAATGTTACGCACTAAAAGCCGTTTTTGATAATTAAAGTACAAAATATCCCCCTAAGTCTATTTTATGTTTGAAAGCTCTCACAAAATAAGGCTTTTAAAACGTCTAATGCGTAACACAATACACTTTTTTCCTTATTCACCCTTATTACATGGTGCTAGCACCATGTAGAAAATAACCATTAAGAAAAAAATTTATATTCTGTTTCCCACAAGGATATTACATAGGCAAAATAGAAAATACCTACTTGACAATTCCTATTTCATTTATTATACTTAGTTTACTAAGTAATCGGAGGGCAGCTTATGAAACAAAACAGACACGCCGCACGTTATATCAGTAAATTATCAAACAAATTACGCAGAAAAATTGACGCTTTTTCAAGCAAAGAGAATTTCAGCGGTTCACAGGGAAAAGTATTGCATTTCCTTTTGGCGCAGACAAGTGATGTTTTCCAAAAAGACATTGAAGAAGAATACAGCCTGCGCCCCTCAACGGCAACAGTACTTCTAAAGAAAATGGAGCAGAATGGTTTAATTTACCGTGAAGCTGCTGAAAATGACGCACGTTGGAAAAAAATCATTGTCAGTGAAAAGGCTCTGCAATACAAGGATATTGTTATGGCTGATATACTGAACTTAGAAAAAGAATTAACACAGGGGATTTCAGAAAATGACCTTGATGTTTTTTTCAGTGTTGTTGAAAAAATGCTTGATAATATTTCCTAAAATTTGTTATCCGGCATTTTTTATCCATATACTTAGTAAGCTAAATAAATTCTATGGAGGTTATAAAAATGAACGAAAAATCGGTAGATTACTTAAATGGACGGCTGTTTCCTATGATACTGAAATTCTCAATCCCGGCAGCGATTTCACTTTTAATTACTGCTATTTACAACATTGTTGACCGAATGTTTGTCGGCAATTTCAACGGTACTTCCGCATTAGCCGGATTGTCTGTCTGTTTCCCTTTGTCGTATATGATGATGGCGTTTGCCCTAATGTGCAGCGCAGGCGGTTCAACCTTTTTCAGCTTATTTTCCGGGCAGAATGAAAAAGATAAAATGAACAAGTCCTTTGGAAATGCCTTTGTGTTGGTCTGCATTTTTGAAATACTGCTGACTATTTTTCTGCTTCTGTTTCCCGAACCCATTTTAAAACTTTTTGGCGTTACGGAAACATCTTACCCGTTTGCGCTTTCCTATTACAGAATTGTTGCAATGGGTTGTCTTTTTCAAGGGTTTTCACAGCTATTTTGCGATTTTGTCCGTGTTTCCGGCAAGCCGGTTTTAGGAATGTGTGTAACAGGAATAGGTGCTGTCACAAATATTGTGTTGGACGCTGTTTTCATCATTATTTTTGACTGGGGCGTGGTTGGTGCTGCCAGTGCAACCGTAATCGGACAAATTTTTTCTGCCTTGTTCGGTGCATATCTTGTCTTTGGAAAGAAAACACAAGTAACGATTTCCAAAAATATATTCCGTTTAGAAAAGGTGCTTTGCCTGCAAATCATTTCCTGCGGCTTCTCATTCTTTGTTGCACAAATGGCTATGGGTTTCATTAGCCTTGTTTACAACAGCCAGTTAGGAAAGTATGGCGGGGATATTGCAATCAGCGTGTACGCCGTTGTTTCCAGTATTATGACTTTTGTTATCATGCCCGCAAGCGGTATCAGTCAAGGTATTCAGCCTATTATCGGAAATAATTACGGTTCAAAAAATTATAGCCGGGTAATTCAGACACTTTTTCAGGCTACAATCTTTTCCGTATCAATTACCTGTTTTATTTGGCTTATTGTACTGTTTTTTCCGAAACAGATACTTGCCACATTTGGTGGAACAGAAGAAATGTTCCATATCGGAATTACGGGACTGCGGATAAACTTCTGCATTACCCCGGTTTTAGGATTTGTCATGTTGACAACCACTTTCTTTCAATCCATTAACCGCCCCACACCCTCTATTCTGATAACTGTATTAAGACAAGTGGTGTTTTTAGTTCCGTTTATATTTATTTTGCCAATCTTTTTCGATATAAATGGTATATTTTTTGCACAGCCAATCAGTGACGTAATAGCAACAATCTTATCTATGTATCTTGTTTTAAAAGAACGTAAAAAAATGTTGTCATTATCACAATGCTTATAATTACAGCATAATTGATAACTATGGAAAGAGGTGGTAGCATATGGGAAAATTTTAGTGCTGACACTTAATGAACAGGAAGAAAAAGTAACCAACAAAATTATATCGGCAATCTCTGACTATATACAGATTGAACCTATGCACGTTTCTTCTGTTTCCATTCTGTCTTTTCCGGGACTGGAAATCATACTGCACCAACGTCGGGTACTGCGTGACGGAAAGGACATCAGCCTTACCCGGCTTGAATACAGTACCCTTGTACTCCTTGCCTCCAATCCCGGCATTGTCCTCACACGGACGCAAATTTTTGAAGCTGTTTGGAACATGGACAGTGATAGTTGTCATTCAAGCATTTCTACCGTGATTTGCAATCTACGGAAAAAGATAGAGCCGAACAGCAAAAACCCGACTTATATAAAAACCGTGTTGGGTGTCGGCTACAAATTTGACGTAAAAAGAGCCGGGGAATGACTTCTTCTATCACTGTCATTCTCCGGCAACCTTTTATCGTTCCAGTGCCCTCTCTATCTGCTGTTTCTGCCCTTTCAAATCATTCTGTTTTTCATATAGGCTGCTGCGTTCTTTGCAGAGTTCTTTCATGCGTTCCAACTGCGCCCGCACTCCCTCCCGGCAATCCGGCTCTATCTTCTTATATTCCCCGGTCAGATTGCGGATTGTATTATTGTTTTCCTTTATCTGCTCCGAAAGACATACCCAGTCTATCAGATTTTGCACTTCCTTATCCGTTTCGTAAAGGTCTGTATCTGCCACAATTTTAGCACACAGCCGTATCATAACTTTCTTTTCCATATCGGTCATATCTATCAATCCCCCTTTCCTATCGGCTCATTTCAAAAACACGTTTGGGGCGTTTAGTTGCCCTTTCTGCCTGTTCTAACGCCTTTGACCGTTCCACTATCGACTGCACCTGCTCTCTGCCTAAATGACGCTCCAAACGCCCCAAATCAGACACTTTTTCCTGCAATCGGTCTATGGTGTCGCTCTGCTCCATGACCTTATCCGTCAAGCGGCTAATCTGTTTCTGTTGTCCGTCCACTTTGGCGGTCAGCTTCTTGCTTTGTTCTGCAAGCTGTACGCATTTGATAGTCAGATTTTTTACCACTTCTTTCAATTTCTCCACAAGCGGTAAAGCCTTTTTATCATGATAAGCCTTTGCGCTCATCAATGCCCCTGGCTCTGCCAACTGCCATTTCGCATCTTCATCATAGGCGTGAATGTTGCGCTCCATATCCTCTTTTGACTGTACCATTTTGTTGATTTCCTGCTGTAACTTTTTCTGCTGTTTCTCCAACTTTTCATTTTCGGATAACAGCTTTTCTTTATCTCCTGCCAGTAGTTCCGTCTGCTCTTTGAGCAGATAATTGGTAGCGGAAAGTTCTGATACTTCCTGCCGGATTGCTTCGCCCTCTTTCCGTATCTGTTCCGTTTCCTGTCCTGCCGTTATCTGCTGATGAAGAATAGAAGATAATTCCTCTTTACTGCCGGAAATTGTCTGCTCCAGTTCGGCAACTTCTTTTTGCCGTTCCTGCTTCTCATAATCGAGTACAGACAAATGTTTGTTATGTGTGCCTAACTGTTTCCACTGTACGCCACGCCGCCCCATGACTTTTGAAAGTTCCTGTTTCTCCGCTTTAATCCATTCATTCCATTCCGTCATTCCCCTTGTGCCGCCTTTGAAGCCCTGTTCCGACAATGCACCCTTGAGGGAAACTCTCGTATCAAGTCCACGCTTGCTATTGCAGATAAAAGGGACAAAATCAATGTGGATATGCGGTGTCTGCTCGTCCATATGCAAATGGCTTGAAAATACATAAAGGTTCGGATTTCTTTTCTGAAACTGCTCCATAAACTCGCATAAAATTTCTTTCGCCAACTGCCCCTCATTGCTCTGCACGTTCATATCATCTTTATTGCCGATTTGAAAAATGACTTCATAAAATAATTTCTCCTGTTTTCCCCGGCGTATCTTCTCATAGTAATCGTCAATCTTTCGGTCACTCCGTTTCTGTTTTGCGTTGTAGCGTTCCAGTGCTTCATCAAAAAGATTGTGGTAAACTTCTTTTATATCCGAGTGGCAAAATTCCACGTTATCCCGGCTACGTTCCTTATTTATATTTTTAGCTGTAAAGGCTCTTGTATTGTGATTGACTGAACCTTTCCCCATCATACCGCTAATCGTTCTTTCCAATAGGCATATCCTCCACATTCTATATATTGATTTTACTGCGCCGACAGGCGCAAGGCTTTGTTACTTTCCCGAAAGTAACGCAAAAGCACTTTCGACAGGCTACGCTCTATCAAAAGTGCCGTTGCGCCCTGCCGGGGGCTTTTCGTCCTGCGGACGTTGGACGGCTACTCGCCGCTTTACTGCTCCCCCATGCGTCGGTTTGCGTCGATAGAGTCGATATTTTCTATACCGCCCGCTATCAAAAATACCGTCGCAACCGACGCATATCGTCGCACCTTACGATTTTTGCTCTAGCCGTTTCAGAATGATTTTTCTCTCATGCCCCCGCTTGTTGTCGTAGAAAATGCCATAGTCATTCAACAACTGGCTGTTCACTACATTTAATCTCCGGGAAAGCACATTTGCCGATAACTGCATATCCGGCAACTGTTTCAGAAGTTCCGTTGCCGTCCCCTCCCACTCCTGCATTTCTTCTGTCAGAAATTCATTGATTGCTTCAAGTAACGGGTTCGGCGGCTGTTTCCAAAGTTCTGTTTCCGCTTTCTGAAATTTCCAAATACATTGTTCCCGGTCAAATTCGATTGTTAATTCTTGATCGGGCTGGTCACGTCCCACAATGTCCATGACCGCCGTATTGTCCGTGCGCTTTTTCTTGTGCATGATAAACGCCCCGTCTGCCGCACCGAGAAGTCCGTTTGTGCCGGAAATCATATCAAAACTGTCCTCGGACTCCAACTTGCGGGTATGATGAACCACCAACAAGCAGACACCATATTTATCGCTGAATGATTTCAGCTTTGTCACAATCTCATAGTCACTGGAATAACTGTACCTGTCCCCGCCGACCTCACGCACTTTTTGGAGCGTGTCAATGATAATCAGCCTTGCGTCCTTATGCTCTTTTAGAAAGCCCTCTAACTCCCCGTCCAGTCCCTCATTCAGTGTCTTTGCCTGCGTTGCAAAAAATAAATTGTCCGCACACTCCACACCAAACATGACGGACAGCCGCCGCTGAAGCCTTGCATAATCATCTTCCAGTGCAAGGTATAATACCGTCCCTTTTCGGACGGGATAATTCCACAGCGGAAGCCCCATTGCCACATGATAGGCAAGCTGCCCCATAAAGAACGATTTCCCCACTTTCGGCGCGCCCACAAAGAGATAAGTGCCGCCATACAGGAAGCCGTCCACAACAGGCGTTCTCGGCGGGTAAACCGTATCATACAGTTCTGTCATGGAAACCGTTTGAAGCCCGCCGCCCTGCCCGGATTTCTCCGGGCAATTTGTGGCTTGCAGATTGATTTGTGCTATTTCATTTGCTATAATTTCAGTGTGATTTTTCATAATCGGCTGTTTCCCATCTGCGCCAACAGATGATACGGGAGCAGTCGTTTTTATTTTATTTGTCATTCATCTTCCCCTTTCAGACCGTCTAATGTGATTGCGATTACCTGTAACGTGTAGAGCAGTTCGTCATTATCCGAGCTTATGCTTTCCATGCGTTTCAATTCCTCATAGATTGCCGCCATCTGATTTTTCAGTGCTTTATACACCCTCGGATTGCCCTGCACCACAACGTCCCGACATAAGAGCCGTCTTGTGATGTAGTCCTGCTTTGTCAGCCCCGACAACGCCACCAAATCATTCAACAGCTTTGCTTCTTCATCAGATACTCGGAACGCCACCGTATGATTGCGCCATCTTCCCTTGTAATCAAGTGATTTTTCCATGTTCTTAGTCCTCCTTTGTCATTCTCTCCATTTCCAATTTCTCCGCCATTTCCGTCTGCACCGTAGGGAACAAGTGGGCATAACGGTAAGTGATTTTCTCCGCTTCATGCCCCATGCGCTCCCCAATCGCCAGTACCGAAAATCCCATGTTGATTAACAGCGAAACCGCACTATGGCGAATATCGTGGACACGGATTTTCTTAACGCCCGCCTGCTTCGCCCCTCTCTCCATTTCGTGATTGAGGTAGGATTTTGTGACCGTAAATAAACGTTCGTCCGGCTTAATGTCATAAAGCATTTTGATGTACTCCTGCATTTCCTCACAGAGAAATGGCGGCATTTTGATTGTGCGGTTGCTCTTTTTCGTCTTAGGGCTTGTGATAATGTCCCGCCCTTTAGAACGGTGGAAAGTCTTGCTGATTGTGACTGTCTGCTTCTCAAAATCAATATCAGCAGGCGTGAGCGCAAGTAATTCGCCGGAACGCATACCGCACCAGTAGAGCATTTCAAACGCATAATAGGAACGGGGCTTATCCATCATGGCTTCGGAGAATTTCAAATATTCCTCTTTCGTCCAAAAGTCCATTTCCTTGACGGCTTCGCTTCCAATCGTCCCCGCCCGTCTTGCCGGATTGTAAGGAAGATTATAAAAGTTTACCGCATGGTTGAATATCGCCGTCAGTTGTGCGTGTATCGTCCGCAAATAATCTGCGGAATAGGGCTTGCCTTTCTCGTCCCGGTATGCCATCAACTCATTCTGCCACGAAATCACGTCCTTTGCTTCTATCTCTGCGATTTTGCGGTTTTCAAAGTACGGTAAAATCTTTGTCCGTATCACATGGCTTTTGGACTCCCAAGTGCTTTCTTTGACACGCTGTTTCTTGTCGGCTTCGTACACTTCAAAGAAACTGCCGAAAGTCATATCCAATCTTGCGCCCTGTTTAAGCATGGCTTCATGCTCCCACGCCTGCGCTTCCCTTTTGGTTGCAAATCCTCTCTTTTGTGTCTGTTTCCTCTCCCCTTTCCAGTTGGTAAAGCGGTAGATTACCCGCCACGTCCCCGTAGCGTTGTCCTTGTATACAGCCATTCCCTCAACTCCTTTCTATTCGCTGTAACATACTTTTTTATAAAAAAATGTAGCGTTCACACGTCCTGCCACCGTCAGATAGCCCTGTTTCTGCATTTCTGCGTTCAGTTCCCTTACAATCTGATAGGCTTTTGACTTTGACACACGCAATTCCGCTGCCACTTCCTCCACCGTCATAAACGATTTTTCCGTCATTCAGATACCCTCTCCTTTCTTTCTCTTAACTCTTTTTAGTTAAGTTATATTGATATGATACTAAATAAATTCCGTTAAGTCAAGTGGTTTCCAAGAAAATATTAACTTTTTTTATTTAAGTTATTCTTGCTATTTCTATTGCACCATGTTATACTAACTTCAACAGATTTGTTTAAGTACAGTCATGCAAGGCTGTACCACAATCACTACAACGGAGGTTTTATTATGGCAATCGGCAAACGTATCCGCTTTTTCCGCAACCGAAAAGGCATGACACAGAAACAGCTAGGCGAAATCCTCGGTTTTCTCGGAAAAACCTCTGATGTCCGCATGGCACAGTATGAAACCGAAGCGAGGACACCGAAGCACGACCTTGTAAAAGAAATGGCGAGTATCTTTGATGTAAGCACCCACGCCCTCACCGTGCCGGATATTGATACCTATATCGGGCTTATGCACACGCTCTTTGCGTTGGAAGATATGTACGGGCTGAAAATCGGGGAGATTGACGGGGAAATCTGCCTGCGCCTTGACAAGTCCGACTATTCCACCTATTCGTCCATGTTTGATATGTTCCACGCATGGCAGGAGCAAGCCGCCAAACTGGAACAGGGCGAAATTACCAAAGAGGAATACGACCAGTGGCGGTACAAGTACCCCGAACTGGACACCTCAAAGCATTGGGCGAAAGTCCCCTCACAGGCGGTCAGTGATATGCTTATAGAGGAATTTCAGAAAATCGAGAAAGAAGAAAAGAAAATAGCTAAAAAGAAAAAGCAGAAATAAGCATAAAAAGACCTTGCCGATATTCAGTTTCCATATCTGAAAATCAGCAAGGTTTTCTTATGCCATTGATGTAATTATTTCGTGAGTGATGTTGAAAATGTTGCCAAATCGTTGCCGGCGCTTAAACGAATTTGTTTGCAACCCGCATAAACACTAGGTTTTTAAAGCCCATTTCATCACTCGAATTCAATTGTCCCCGGCGGCTTACTAGTAATATCATACAACACCCGATTCACATGCCCCACCTCATTAATGATCCTGCTCGTCACCTTTCCCAGCACTTCCCAGGGAATCTCTGCTGCCTCAGCGGTCATGAAATCAATGGTATTTACTGCTCTGAGTGCCACTGCATAGT
Source organism: Ruminococcus sp. 8Y-12 (assembly GCF_058119865.1). Classification (NCBI taxonomy): domain Bacteria; kingdom Bacillati; phylum Bacillota; class Clostridia; order Eubacteriales; family Oscillospiraceae; genus Ruminococcus; species Ruminococcus sp. 8Y-12. The sequence continues at coordinate 4,903,707 of NZ_CM176623.1, forward strand.
CATAGGTTCTCTCATCCCCCATAACGCCCACGCTTCTCATATTCGTCAGCGCTGCAAAGTACTGTCCAACTGTCTTATCCAGTCCTGCGTTTGCAATCTCCTCGCGGTAAATTGCGTCTGCATCCTGGACAATCTTTATCTTTTCTGCCGTAACCTCGCCGATGATCCGGATTCCAAGACCTGGGCCAGGGAATGGCTGGCGAAACACCAGGTATTTGGGTATGCCCAGCTCCATTCCAACTTTCCGAACCTCATCCTTGAACAGATCCCTCAATGGTTCTATGATTTCCTTAAAGTCCACACATTCCGGCAGACCGCCCACATTGTGATGGGACTTAATCACAACTGACTCACCGCCCAGGCCGCTTTCCACCACATCCGGGTAAATGGTTCCCTGTACCAGGAAGTCAACTGCGCCTATCTTCTTTGCCTCTTCTTCAAACACACGAATAAATTCTTCGCCGATAATCTTCCGCTTTCTCTCCGGTTCCGTTACTCCGGCAAGCTTTTCATAGAAACGCTCCTGCACATTTGCGCGTATGAAGTTTAGGTTATAGTTTCCGTCCGGCCCAAACACTGCCTCAACTTCATCGCCCTCATTTTTTCTTAAAAGGCCATGATCTACAAACACACAGGTCAACTGGTCCCCCACCGCTTTAGACAGAAGGACTGCTGCCACAGAAGAATCCACTCCGCCTGAAAGTGCACAGAGCACCTTGCCGTCCCCTACTTTCTCACGGATTGCCTGAATGGACTGTTCCACAAAGGAATCCATCTTCCAGTCTCCTGCACAGGAACATACATTGTACAGGAAGTTGTGCAGTATCTTGCTTCCCTCCACAGTATGAAGCACCTCCGGATGGAACTGGATCGCATAGAGCTTCTCGTCCGCATTTTCAGCCGCCGCCACAGGACAGTCCACTGTGTGGGCTGAGATTGAAAATCCGGGAGCAGAATTTGAAATATAATCAAAATGGCTCATCCAGCAAATCGTTTTCTCCGATACATCGGAAAATACCAGGGAGTCTTTTTTGTCAATCAATACCTCTGTCTTACCATACTCGCGTACATCTGCCCGCTCTACCTTTCCTCCCAGCATATGCATCATCAGCTGCGCACCGTAGCACAGCCCCAGCACAGGGATTCCCAGTTCAAACAGTTCTTTGGTATAGGTGGGGGAATCCGGCAGATAACAGCTGTTTGGCCCTCCTGTGAGAATAATTCCCTTGGGATTCATCGCCTTAATTTTTTCTATATCTGTTTTGTAAGAATAAATCTCGCAGTACACATTGCACTCGCGTACACGCCTTGCAACTAACTGATTGTACTGTCCTCCAAAATCCAGAACAATTACTACTTCGTTTTTCACAATCTTTCCTCCTAAGTTTCTTCAAGTGGGCCAAAATGGCATCTGGCTTTATTATAAGGGAAAGCCTCTATATTTACAAGCCGCAAACAGGAAAATAATATTCTCTATATTTTTTGTAGCTGCCATTTTCCTCTGAAATAGCGCAGTGTAAAACAGATCGCCCGAAAAAGCCAGTCAATCGTCATGGCTACCCAGATTCCGAAAACACCCCACCCCAGAAATTGACCCAACACATAGCTAAAGGCGATACGGAAAACCCACATGGAGAAAATCGAGATCCACATGGTAAATTTCACGTCATTGGCCGCCCTCAGTGTATTGGGCAGTGAGAAGGATGCCGGCCAGATGGTAGTGCAACAGCATGCATGATAGATTAAGATCTTTTCAGCCAACTGCGCTGTGACATCTGACAGATGGTACACATGGATGATCAGCGGAAGCATAAAGAATATGACCACATTCATCAGTACCATGGCTGCATAAGTCACGATCATCAGCTTCTTTGTATAATACCTGGCCTGCTGGTAATCCCCTGCGCCCACGCATTGTGCCACAACCGTAAGAATTGCAAACCCCATGGCCATTCCGGGAAGTATTTGAAACAGTGCAATTGTATTGGAAACCGCGTTTGCCGCAATGGACGCTGTCCCAAAGGTTGCTACCAAACTGAGTACCAAAATTTTACCCAATTGAAACATACTGTTTTCCAGTCCATTGGGTACTCCGATATGTAAAATCTTTTTTACTGTATGCTTTTCAAAGCAAAAACGCATCCCCTTTCTCAAATGCACCGGATAACGCTCTCTTCTTAAAAGCAGGATAATAATCACTGCCGCCAATACTCTGGAACACAGTGTGGGGATTGCCGCACCGGCCACTCCCATCTTAAACCCATAGATCAGGATAGCATTACCCACTATATTCACACCGTTCATCAAAAGGGAGGTCTTCATAGAAATCTGGGAGTTTCCCATAGAGCGAAAGATGGCCGCTCCTCCATTGTACAGTGCTATAAAAGGAATAGATGCTGATACAATCAAGAGATAAATTCTGGAGTTCTCCATCACCTCAGGCTCAATTGCGCCGAATACACCGTGAAGGATCAATTTCTGTCCTGCATACACCAGAAACGTAATACCAATCGAGAGAACAGTGATAAACATAACCAACTGTTCTGCAGCCTTGCAAGCGTTCTCTGTCCGTTCCTGCCCAATATACTGCCCGGCCACCACAGCTCCTCCGGTGGCCAGAGCAGCAAAGATATTGATGAGCAGCACCATCACCGTATCCACCAAAGATACCGCAGAAACAGCCGCCTCCCCTGCACTGGCCACCATCACAGAATCAGCAAGTCCTACTGTGACTGTCAGCAATTGTTCAATGATTAAAGGAACAATCAACTGCGCCAGCTGTTTATTTGTAAATCTCATTTCCCCATCTCCTTACTTTATCTTTCCGTTATCTATTTTAGCACATTTTACTGGTATGCATAGCCCTTACTCCTTTTTTATATAGAACAAATAAGGCAGGCTACTCCACAACCAAACACAAACGTGTTCCGGTGTTGGGCAGCCTGCCTTTGTCTATAAATATTTGCGTATGTCACTCCAATACTCCAGCAGCCGTTCCAACTGAAATGCCGCATTGGCCGGACTGGTAGATGGAAGTTTCTCAATCTCCCTCTTTGTATCCCTGAAAGAATATTTTTGGTACAGCTCACAGGCTTTGTTGCCATTGGCATAGATTTTGCGTATGGGTGCATGGTCCAGGATAACCGATAAATCCGCTGGTACCACATTTTTTATGGAGCTGTCGCTGGACCCGATTATATCGCAGTGGGCCACAACATCCCATACAGCAATATGCTTTTTTAACAGAAAAGCCCTTTTCTCCTCCACTGTGAACGGTACTTCACAGCCAGTCACGTGGGCCAGTACCTTCCAAAAGCGGTTCTGCGGATGTCCATAGTAGAATTGATTTTCTCTGGACTTCACGGAGGGGAATGTCCCCAAGATCAACACCTTGGAGTGCTGGTCAAAAACTGGCTCAAAACTGTGGGTAAGCGTCTTGTATTCGCTCATCTTCTGTCTCTTCTCCCTTTTCTTCTAATTTACTGTCTGATGCAGATACTTTTCTCTGGTAGCCATTCCACCCCGTATATGGCGTTCCGATTTGTTCACATCCAGAACCCTTCTGGCCTTTTTTGCAAGTGTAGGGTTGATCTGAAGTAAGCGTTCTGTTACGTCTTTATGTATGGTTGTCGCTAATTAGAACGCTCTCATCTAAACCTAAATCGCCGAAAAGACGCAGATAGATGTCTACATTGCCCTCTTTGTCCACTTCTATTTTCTGGATGATTTGTTTCAGCTGTTCATTGGTCATCTCCCGGACAGAGGTAATATCTTCTATATTCTTAAAGGTCTTTTTTATGACCTCTTCTAACTGATCCCCTTTGTTCAGATTATACTGTACCAGTTTCAGATCATTTTCCAGCTTTTCAACTTCTGTTTTCATGCCGCCGATTCTCTCATTCAATTCTTCCCGGCTGATCAGATCATCGGTATACATGTCCATGTATTTCTGCCGGGTCTTCCGAAGCTTCGCCAGCTTGTCCCGCAGTTCCTTTTCATAATTTTCATTTGAATCTTTTGCCTTATAAATCTTCGTGAATTCCTTTACCACATGCTTGATGATATTCTTTTTCGCTTTCAGCATTTCAGCAAAATATTCTTCCAATGCCTGAATCAGATCTTCTTCATCCACAGTAACCGCATTAGGGCAGCTATCCGCTCCTTTTCCGTTATGACCGGAACATACCCACCGCACGTAGGTATTCTTGTAGGTGCGCACAGTCCGGCGGAAAGACCATCCGCATTCCTTACATTTTATCAGGGTACTAAATAGGTATTTATTGCTTTGTCTTTCTCTCTTCATATTAAATGCTCCGTGACGTGAGGATAATATTTTCTGTGCCTTATCATATATCTCCGGTTCAATGATTCGTAAATCTGGGCGGTCTGTGACCATCCATTCCGAGTCATCCTTATCTGCCCTTACTCCTGTCAGAAAATCAGTGACCTCCTGCTTGCCATTAATTACTTTACCCGTATACAATTCGTTGGTGAGAATCCTGCAGACTGCATTTTGGCTAAAGCTGCAATTACGTTTTGTTTTAAGACCTTTCTCATTCAGCATATTGGCAATCTTGGCAGCCCCGTAACCCTCTTCGGTATACCATTCATATATCTGCCGGACTATATTTGCTTCTTCTTTATTGATCTCCAGATTAAAATAATCTCCAATGGTTTTATCATACCCATATACAATATTGGGAACACGTCCTTTTTCCGCATTCATCTTTTTGCCAAACTTTACACGCTTGGAAGTGTTGGCACTTTCCTCCTGAGCCAGCGCGCCAAATATTGTGAGCACAAACTCAGACTGTCCTAAGACTGTCATATTGGCGGTTAGGAAAGTAGTTTCTATCCCCAGTGCCTTAAGGGTTCTTACACTCTGCAGCAGATCCACCGTATTCCGGGCAAACCGGGAAATGTCTTTTACCACTACCATGTCAAAAAGACCTTGCCCGGCATCCCGCATAAGCTGCAGAAATTCTTTTCTATTTTTAATTTTTGTTCCTGAAATACCTTCGTCTGCATATAATTTAATAAGGTTATGACCGTTCTTTTCCGTATACTCTGTAAAAAATCTCTTTTGTGCTTCCAAGCTGTTGAGCTGATCGGATTTATCTGTAGAAACGCGGCAATAAGCAGCTATATTCATATCGTCATTACCTTTCCACTATTTTTATACCATTCTGTTACATCCTAATTATAAACTGGAATTATATAAAAGACAAGAAAAAGATGAAGAACAAAATGCTCTTCATCTTTACCTAAAACAAGTATTTTTACAAATCTTCGGCTCTGTAGACCGTATACCCCTCATAATAGTAACTGTGATCTATACCTTTCATATAAATCTCACGATCATTGATCTGATCTGTCAGCGCCTGTTTTAAAATATACTTAATCTCAATATCTTTGATCGGACTTCGCTCCATAGCAAGCAAATAGTCCTCCTTGTCTACCTTACTCCAGTCTATTACAAGATTTAATTCTTTCTTTAAGATTTGATCCAGCCAGATCCTAGTACTTCGTCCGTTTCCTTCTCTGAATGGATGCGCTACATTCATCTCAACATATTTTTCAATGATTTCATCAACGGTAGACTGTGGCATTTTTTCAACATTCTCTAATGCCGTCTCCAAATACATGACCGGAGCAAATCTAAAATTACCTTTGGCTATATTTACATCACGGATTTTTCCTGCAAAATCATAAACATCTTGAAATAAATATCTATGGATTTCACAAAGCGACTCAAACGTCCCCGGTTCCAGCTTGTCTAAATAACTGTTTTCAAATAATTCAACTGCTCTTTTCTTACTTAATTTTTCTTCCTGCCGGGCTAGTTCCGCTGAATCAGTTATGTTTAACTTGTTTTTAAGTGTCATATCATCTTCCTTTCCGCATAACTTGCCGCCACTTTTAACTCAAAAAAGTTCATTTCATCGCCCCATTCTGAAGCATCTGCCACGAGTATCAGATACCCTGTTGCTTTCAGTGGGGTAATTGACTTTCAAACTGTTTAGCACTAATGCAAAGTCTTTTCACATTTTCCCAATTATCACATACCTGTTCCACAAATTGCCTGTAAATACGAAGCCCTTTTTTATGCCCCGGTATACGAACCCCATGATAATCTTTTCCTTTTGAAATGATCGACATCCACGGATCTTCAACCATTTCAACATCTGGCAGCTCATCATAGGCAGCCGCCACCCATGTATCGGTACTGTCGCATGGAATTACAATACATATTCCATCTTCATGCTTCAGCCATGAATATATCAATTGGGTTAAATGGTCTATGTACCCCTGAATGCTTTCTTCATGTGTTCCGCAAGGTAACTTTACCGGACAATCATTTCTCTTGATATACTCACACATCAGAGGATTTATTTTACCTTTCCACTCGCAAGCCGTCTGATCGCATAAACAATGGACTTCTTTTTCTTTTCTGGAAACATCACCGTCCATCTGGAAAATAATCAGGTCTAATCTTGGAGAAATGTCTTTCATAAAGCTTTCTAATATTTCCGAATGGTCTGTACACCATTTCCATACACCCTTCCAGCCATTCCCATATTCCCCGGTCAGATTATCTTCCGGCTGTAATGCCAAATAATGATTTTCTTCTCCGGTAATCTGGTCTACGATCCCTTTCAATAATACGAAATCCGTTGGTCCTTCACAGACAATTCCTATATTCTTCATATCAGCTCCGGTACACCTCCAAGCCTGCCATTTATCCAGAGTCTTGACAAAGGTTGTCCCTCCTTGATTAATTCTTCTGAAACCTGAATTCTTTTAATCTGCGCATAACCATTTTTATCTCTGTCCACCGCAAATAGACGAATCTCATCATTTTTTATATCAAGCCCATCTAATACAAGCGGGTTATGGGTTGTCAAAAAAACATGCTTATTATTCTTAATAGCCTCTTCACAGAAAACCTGTGTGATTTTTTTAGCCAATCTTGGATTCAAAGCATGATCAAAACTGTCTATGGCAAATATAGATGGAGCCTGTGGATGCATGGCAAGACAGAGCATGAAGAGTACATATAAAGCCCCCTCACTTGCATCGTAACCTGTGAATTTTGCGGTGTTCTTCATAAAGCGGTCACTAAATTCTATGATTTGTCTAGTCGTTGGGATATTGGAGTTAATGCTTGTCTTTTTCGGTATATCAATCGTAATATCAGAAGCCCAGTCTATCATCTCTAACACATCATCCATATACATAGAGCCAAAACGAATATCTCCGTCCTGTTCCTTAATAATATCCTGCAGAGCTTCTGCCAGCCTGCCGCCATTTAGTCCAATCGGCGTTACCTGATTCGGATCTGGAACGGTGCCTCGCAAGGTCAGTGTATTCGGCTGGAAAATACCATAGTTAGAAAAGTACTTTGCAATTTCTCTGCCCTTTACCAGCTCCGGGTTTTCATCTATCAGGAAAAAACCAATGTAGTTGTTTCCTTGGTTCTGGGAAGCGTTACTTCTCCCCCATTTTTTTTCACCATTCTGTGAAAAAGCTTCTGAATGATACTTCCAATAATCAGTATCTGTTGGAGTAGTTAAATGTACATCATATCTGAATGTATCATCCCGCTCCTCATCTTCCCATTCCAGCGATAAGTCAATGGTCGGTTTGGCTCTCAACCCTTTAAAGCTCGATTTGTATAAGGAAGAGGCACTCAATCTCACACCTTTTCTCTGCAGGCTGCTGGCATCCACCCGATCAGTCATGGCAGCGCTCAACAAACCGATCGCTTCCAGAATTGTTGACTTACCGGAACCATTTGCGCCTACAAGTACATTCACTTTTCCAGGTTGAAACGAAGTATTATATAATGACTTGAAGTTTCCAAAACTAATCTCTTTTATGTTCATCTTATCGCCCCTTTCTGCAAAAAGTATATCATATATTACAAATTAAATATAGCCATTTTTCACTTTTTTATTCATACCTAATTCGACAAACAGGCGCAAAAAATAAGAGCTGTTAGCCAGCGCAACAGCTCTTATCTTTTGTATCCATGCATGATTGATTTGAGGCTTCTTCCTTTAAAATTTCATCAATCCTCTTCTGATTCACTTCCATAAAGATTTTAACTATGTACTCCGCAGTAGCTTCTGGTGTGTTGGGGTTATGGAATCGAATATTTAATTTAGACTTGCTTTGAATAGCAACCACCTCCCCGGTTCCTTCTTTTAAACTGTTTTTCTAGCTTATGAAGAATGATTTGCAAATAGTCCTGATTATTATAATTTTTCTGAACCGCCAAACCGAATGAACCTTCTCATAAATATACCGCATGTATATTATCTGGCGGTTTGTACGGTTTCACGGTTTCAGTTATCATTCCTCAAGTTTACGAATCGCATCTTTCTTCAGATACAGATACCTCTTGGTATTACCATGCTGTATTGGCAATTTTCTGGAGCGCTCTCGTCCTTTCTCTTTTTCAAGAACATCCAGAATCTGGCCACGTTCTAATAGTCCGATCATTGCATCTTCATTTGCAATTGAAAAATTTTTATAGTTTTGTCGACAGTATTTATTTATAATTTGCCATAACTCTTTAGTTTGAATATAATAATACGAATCATCTTCATATAATGTGCATCTACATACACAGCTCTCTCCGTTCAACAGTACTGGTTGAATTTCCGAATGTTCCATTGCATTTAGAAGAGCTTCGATGACTATTATTCCAGCATCTCTTTCTTTAATTCGATCTTCCATATTTCTTAATTCTGTTATAATAACATCTGCTGTTTGCTGTATATACTCTTCGGAATATCCATTATTCCAAAAACCACGTTCCTGTGCATATTGGGCAAGCACTACTGTCGTAGTCATGAATGTTGCATAAATTTCCCCATAACGTGAATAATCGAAGATATATTGGCTACGGAACTTAGAAAAATTATCTGAAATATATGTAATGATTTCCTTAAATCTTACGGTTACCCATGCAAGAAAATCATATACATGTGTCGGCAAAATCCACCTGTTTTCCTGGTAAAACTGAAGTTGCTCATTCATTACATCATCCCTTCCAATTTCTGTTATAAATATCCTGCTAATTGAAGATGGGATGCCTGTAATAATTTCTGCAGTCAGTATACATCCATTTCTGGCAGGAAAGAATTTTTTGTCTGCGTCTGCTGAAAAATCCAGCATTCGTTTCTTGCTAACCTTATCTCCATAACACCGAATGAGGTTGTCCAGTTTTATATCCATCTGTCGTTGCTCTGCCTTTGTGACTCCTGGTTTGAAATCATCAATCAAAACTGGGGAGTCCTTGTACAGACTCAATGTTTTCTCAATCCCACATGATGTCGCTGTAGCAAATTCAGCATCTGCTACTAACCTATCTCGATTAAAAATTTTCGCCAATGCAAGAACCAGGCTTGTCTTCCGGCTATTTGTAACTCCCGACAGCATAAAAATAAATTTTAAAGGATAACCTGCCTGTTCGTATAATTCTGTCAGTAATGTTGAATGCATATATATTACCAACGCACTGCTTGCCATGCCGTTTTGACATATATTTCTCATTTCCATAGCGTCATAAAAAGTTTGTGCCACCCCCAAACGATCTTCTTTAATATCCAAAGTATATTTTCCATCAATCGTATGAACAAAGCCATTTTGTTCTCCCACTACTCCATATCTATGAATATATCTCCACCCCCGACCTGGCACTTGACGCCATCCGGCATTTGGATAGATTATTTCTTCTGGAACATCTTCTGTTTCTATGCATTGCTGCACTTTTTGATGAAATGCTACCTTTTCATTCTTATCTTTGGGAATTGTCGCCAAGGAATTTGTTGCCTTTTTCAACCATACCGTTTCTTTAACTTTGCTAGCATTTACTACAGTTTCAAAATAACGGCTTTTTCCATTAGCAGTGAATATAGTTATTCCTACATTATATTCATACTCTGGTTTCTCCCCCAGTTCTGTATCATAAATTTTAATAATCGTGCGATTTAATTTCAGATCGAAATTAAGATTTTGTTTTGCCATTATTGCTCCTTTGTTAATAAGGCTCGGAATTACGTTACCTGCTTTTTTGTAATTCATGAGCGCTTGGGCAATATGCGGTAATATCCCATCTAAATCATCCATACTTCCATATAGTGGACGGCAAAGGTTCTCTGCTATCTGCGCTATTTCCTCCGAAACGTAATCAAAAGGCTTCTTCCTTTTTGCACCTCCATCCATTCCGCTTTCTTTCTCAATAACCGCCACAACTTCCTGTGTACTATCTCTCTTTGACGTTTGAGGTTCCTCTCCAACTGTGAATGGCTTTATCCTAGTTTCTTCGTTTTTAGCATGGCTAATAATGACCTGAAACGGTTTTACTTTTTCAGAATTATTCTTCTCGTCTTCCCTGATGTTTTCCATGATACTTCCTCCTAAATTGATTTATTAACACAATTCTATTATAAAAAATGTATTCTCGAAATTCAGTCATAGCCATGTTTTTCCCAAAAACAAATTTACCCCATAAACTTAAAAGAGATGCTTTGTCTGCACCTCTTTTACTTCATACCATCTATTTGATTATTATACATTTCATAACTACTGTTAATTATTAGTGCCTGTATCTTTTGCGTTAGTTCATCGTCACATCCACTACATGTTATTTTTGTTACTATAGAGTCTAAAAAATAGAAAAACCTTGGTGCTGGAAATATTTCTTTCTGTCTACGATATTGCAACGCTTCTACTATTTGCTCAGTGTTTTTTAAACTTTGAATCTTTTCTGCAAATTCTAAATCCTCCGCTCGCTGACTTTCAGCTTTCTGATATGTAGAAACATCTTTTCTATAGATTTGTTCCACCTCAGAAATAATTTTAATTTCCTTAACAAGCTTTTTTTGATGCTCTTCAACATACTTTTTACTCTCGCTATAAGAATATCGCTTCATTAATTCGTCTAATATTTTTTCTGCAATTTGCCTGTACAATTCTTCATAATCTCGTATTTTATGGTTTAAAATTTCTGTGTATACTTCAATTCTTTCTTTTTGATTAAAACTTCCTTTCTGCCGATCTACCCACAACTGTATGCCAATACATTGAATAAACATGCATCGGCTAAAGCACCCTCTACACTTCATCAACACTCTATCAACGGACTTAACATTTCAAAATTCGGCTCCTTAATAGAGCTTAAAATAAAATTTCTAATATATGTATCTGTATTTAAACCCAATAATTTTTCTAATATAATATAATCATCAGTCTTGTAATCTAAATGCAGTTCATTACAGTCTTCAAAAATTTTTTCAATATCCTCATTTTTATATTTTTCAAATCTTGTTTCAGTTTTAATGAAAAGATTTCTGAATTTCTTTGAAAAAAGCCATATCCTTACTACATTACATCCTACGGAATATATCTCTGCATTTTTCGCTGTTGAATATTTTTCCATAGAGAAGATATGGTTTTCTTTATCTTTCTTCTTTAAGTTCTTTATATTATCTTTGATTTTCTGAAACTCTGGTATCGTGTTCTTTTCTGACTTCTTGTCTAGGTACCATTTATCTAAAAATAATTTTTCTTTTTCACCATTAACACACTGTAAAATCAGATATAATTCATTATAAATATCTAGCTCACAGAATTGAGATGTAATTATCTGCTCAAGCCTATTACAAAGTTCAAAATTATTTTCCTCTAATAATGATGAATCCTTGGAGTAATATCTTCCATATATTCCATCTAATTTGGCTCTTAACTGTACATCCTCTGAAATCTGAGTTACTTTCTTACTTTTGCATTCTGAAACCAACCTTTCAAAATTTATCTCCCAAAAATCTACCTCTCCATTATTAAACTTTTCACTACTACAATCCATTAAACAATATCTTTTCATTTAACACGGCTCCTAACCTACTTTGTATCCATATAAGTATACCACAACCTCTACCTTTTGGGATGCACTGTTTATCTATAACATTTACATCCCAAAAGGTGCTTTCATAGTTTTGAACTATGTCCTAGATTCAAACTACTTTTTGAACCATACTTTCCTCATAAGCCTTTACCATACGGTAAAAGGTGTTTTTCTTTATGCCTAACAACTGCATTGCATTTCGTGCCGTATATTCCCCCGCTTTCCAGTTATCATATATCTCTGTAAAATTGTCTGGCTGCTTAGTCCTGGGTCTTCCTAAATGCTTTCCTTTCTTTTTCGCTGCTTCTATTCCTTCCCTCTGGCGTTGCCGGATCGTCAGCCGCTCCTGCTCGGCTATGCTTGCAAGAACCTCAATCAAAATATTCTGAATCATATCCATGATCCATTTCTGACCATCCGGCACTTCCGTTAATGATGTCGGTATATCCAGAATCTTAAGTCTCACCCCCTGTTCCTGAAACCATTGTAATTCTTGGCGTATATCTCTTTTATTACGGGAAAGGCGATCTAAAGATGTAATAATCAATGTATCTCCTCTTCGTAACCCCAGTGCGCCTTTCAATGCGCTATAAGACTCCCTTTTAAGATTCTTTCCGCTAGCTTTGTCAATTAGAATATTTCCCTCCGGTACAAATTCTTTTAAAGCCAAAATCTGACGATCTAAATTCTGCTCCTTACTACTAACTCTGGCATAGCCAAAAATTCTTTTGTTCTCATTCATAAAGCTCTCTCCTTAGAAAATACCATGAAGCCCCAATTATACATACATAATATTTAAAATTGGCTGTTTTACTCTGGTATTTTAATTTTTCTCTCTACTCGATCAAAATAATATACATGATCTTCCAGTACCTCCTGCGTTCCTACCACAGATTCATTTATCTCCTTAACCATTCCATTTAACTCCTCCACGTTCGTCTTCCCCTCATCCAGAACAATGATAAACTCATGGAGGCTTGCCGGCAAAAGATACAGATTCTTTTGTACTTTTTCTGCAAACTCTGCCAACAAAGAGTCATCCAATATCCCAACAGCCCCATAAAAATTCTCCTGATTTGACAGCACATACATCGGACACAGTCCTAAGTCTTCGGATACCTCTTCCTCCAGCGCAATTCCCATACTGTCTACGATCTCCCCCAGGCTTTTGATCTCGTAGCCCTCCTCCTTCTGGTTTTCCATCGCTGTCTGATGAAGCTCCTCCTCACCAATTCCCCAAAGCTTTATCATCCCTCTGCTGATTTTTATAACCCCATGCATCTCTTCCTGTGGGATATGAATCATATATACAATAGCAAGATCCAGAAATGGGTGGCTGGGCATATTCTGCAGCAGTTCCTGATTCTTGCTTTTTGACAGCAGCGCCGGGTGGACATACCTCTTGACTACATCCCAGCTGCTTATCATCTGCCTCATGTCCTCCCCATGCTCTTTCGGAATATGATGTTTCTTGATATATGCTGTTATCTCCGAGACACATTTTTTCAAGTCTCCATGTTCTAAGTAGTCTTGATAAAATTCTTCCACATACACATTGACACGCACACGTTCTTCCTTGTTCCCTACACATATACCATCCGCTATGATCCCGTTATTCTTTTTTACAGGGAGGAAATCCACCTGATATGCCTCTCCCAGTCTATCCTGTACACCTATTGCTACCTTCTCAATAAACTCTTTATAATTTATCATTTCATTCTCCTTATGCACTTTTTTCCGTGTAATCTGCGTCAAAAATCTCTTCCCCGTGAATCTCACTCATATCTTCTCCGATCTCTGTCTTGATTGTTTCATCCGCAGACAAAGCTTTTTGAAAGTCCGCCTTTATCGGCGCATACTTCAATGCCTGTTTAATCACCGTTTTTTTCGCCATCCCAATGTAATTACTCTTCCACGGGCTGAAAGAAGAGTCGAATGCCTTTGAATATTCCTTGGCATAAGCATCCATATCTTCTTTGCTCATGACTTCAAACCCGAAGCCATTGTTGACGAGCTTAAAAAACCCGTAGAAAAGCTTGACTTCCCCGCGGTCCTTTAATACAGGGCGGTGAACCAGCTTGGGATTCAGTCCCAATTCGTATTCAAACTCATCGTTCTCATAAACCACCTGTGCAGATATAATCTGCATCTGCGGGTTCCGGTAGCTTAAATCAATAAGCCCTTTGTAGCCAATCTGGAACTGGCATTCCATTGCCCCCTTATTGTTATACGGAATCAGATAAGCCTGTCCCAAAGGAGTATTTGGCTCCAGTCCTAACTGTGCAGCGTTCATCAGTGCTGCCAGAAAGCTGATCTGCGTACACTCCCTCAACCTTGGTGTGGTATTCAGCGCCGACAATGCCATTCTGGTAAATCTTTCCGGTGTGATGACCTCCGGCAGCGCCTTTTTGATTTCCGGCTCCATTGCCTTGATTAAATCCGCAATGCTCATAGATTTGGTAAGTCGGTTCTCTCCCTTTGTACTTTCGGCTTTTTTCGCCAGTTCCTCTTTTGCGTTTCCTGTTCTTGCTGCCATCTTTTTTCCTCCTGATTGCTATTTTCTATATGACTTTTTCCACCCAATACCATCATTTTTGTAACATTACACTTCCTATGAAAAATTCCTGCTATTTTGTTCTCTCCGAATATTAAGATTGGAAGAAGCGGCAGATTTTATATTCCTGCCGCTCCTCACTCTCGCCCATCTCTTACGCCGCTTTTACCGTAAATCTCCGGCTGGTAATCAGCTTCCGGTATTTTTCATAGACCTGCGGCTGTTCTTCTTTCAGTCGCTTTTCATCCAGCCTGTTACTGTTTACCGCTTTCCACGATACAGAGAAGCGTTCATTTTCTGCCTGTTCCGCCTCTCCCAGATACAGCTTTAATTCCTGCTCAATCTGTTTCTTTTCCCTCTCCATTTTTTCTATGACTGCGACAAGCTCCTGCCTGCGCTGCAGCTTATCATCAAATCCGGTCAGAGGAATTACTTCCTGCCTGGATTGTCTGAAATACTCCGCAATGACCGTATCCGCAATCTTAGAACCATCCGGCCCCGGAATCTGCCCTTTCACCACACAGTTCTCCCAGAAATCCTTTTCAATCTGGATCAGGTCTGCGATCATCTCTTCATCACGCTCTATCCGGTAATATTTAAACTCTCTGCCGTAAATCAGTACCGCAATATACCAGGTGTCCGCATTGCAAACCGCCATATAATGATGGCACTGTATCTGGTAAGACATTGGAATTTTCCCATCCTGCCATTTGTCCGCCATGTAAGGGCTGGCAGTCTTACACTCCAGCCCCGCATTTTCCCCGACCACCATCCGGTCTACGTCAGCAAGCATAAAGGGATTTTTTTCGTCATAAAACATCACGTTTGCTTTTCGTACCTTTTTTCCGGTGGTTTCCGTAAACCGTCTTGCCACGTAGTCCTCAAACTCCCTGCCCTGGCGCATGGCTTCATTGTCAATTTCTTCTACCTCATCCGTGGTCTTATCATAATAAACCTGCATGGCAGTCCGGTATGGGTTCAAACCGCACACCGCCCCGGCATCCGAACCACCAATTCCCTGCTTGCGGTATTTCAGCCACGCTTCTCTGTCCAGATTTAAAGTGGATACTAATTTTTTCATGCTGCTTTCCTCTCCTTGTCATTTTGGTCTAAACTTGCGTCTGATTCCATAAAATCAAAAATCATCTGCATAATAGAATTTTTTAGTTCTTCTGTATGGGTATCCTCTTTTTTCAGCCAGCCCCCATACAAAAAAGCCAGGAGATTTGGAAAGACAATCAGATTCTTTAGTGTCTCTTCCCCTATCTCACGGCTTATTTCTAACAGCAGTTCATAAGTACTAATGATGATATCAATCTGATACGCTCTTGCAAAAATCTCCTCTGGCTTTTGCTTTAACATCCTCTGTTTAAATCTTTCATTCTCCAATCCGATCTTTACACAGAATAATTCCTGCAGTTCTTCTCTTTCCATATCTCCTCCCTTATGCTGCATTCATCATCTGGTATGCTTTGTCAATCAGAGGATTTCCATCCACGGTTCGCACAAAAATGTTTTCTTTATAATTAGCAGATTTTCGGAGTCGCACTCCATGCGTCGCGAAATCTGATACCGCATTTATAAAGCGAAAAGCATTGTTCCCTACGTCCTGTAAATCCGGGGCGTCAAAGTAACGGAGCTTCATATCTTCCTGTAAGCGCTTCATATTTTTAATCTGCTGTGGTGTCGAACCGTCCTCTATCGGCAAAAGTATTTCGATGTATTCCTTTACTTGCTTGTCCGTCAGCTTCTTCCTGCGGAGTGTTTCAAACTCTTTCCCTAGCTTGTCCATGTATTTTTCTGCCAAAACCAAGGTATTTCTTGCTACCTGGAACTTTTCTTCAATATTTCCCGCATGAATCATTGACCATGAGCGTTTTGCTGTAGACAATGCCAAATTGAGTGTGTTCTGGCATACCACTCGGATGGGAGTAATAGCTACTTTAAGGGAGGCTGATCCAGTATGCTCATTTGTAAAAACAAGATATGGACTGATTCTTTCCCCAAAGATTATATATTCATGAGGCAGATGTGCCAGCAGCCAGACTTTCTTCCCTCCCTGTAAACTCCCCGCAGTTTCGTAACGTACTCCTTCTCCTAGCAGTTCATCAGTAAACGCAAATGCTTCTCTGTTCTGTACAACCTTATAGCGGTCTGTGACAACCCCTAAAGCTTTCCTGTCTGAATCTCTGACATTTGCCTTATAGCCATCAATCAATTCCTCTGTCTCTGTATAGATAGGTTCCTGCAAAACATTCCAATCTAATCCTGCTACTATTAAAGCTTCTCTGGAATCCGGTGCTTCCATGACCCTTACCCCCAAACCATGCCAGGGTGTTTCCCTTACATAAAACATACTTTCTACATTTGCTGCCATAATAAAATCCTCCTTCTCTACTGTTCTCTTCATTTATTGGACCTTTTTGTTGCTATTGCATCATCAACACACTTTAATCATCGTCTTTAAAGATTTCTTCTACAGCGACTATCACAACGCCTAAAATAGCCAGTATAATCTTCCCCATAGGTATCACCCCCCTCTGTTATAATAAAACAGAGCAGAACCCACTAAAAGGTTCTGCCCATTGAATATTGTTTCACTGTTATAATATATTATTTCATTTTGATAATTTTACTATTACATTACCGCAATCATATTAAACAGTTGTTAAAAAATTTTTTAGTATTACGATACTTTCTCAAATACTCCTTGTTTTTCACCCTCAACAGAAGAAATAGACAGTGAGCCATCCAAATTTTTGCTTATGTAAAAATCCCCTCCATCTATATAGCCATCAACTATTGGGCAATCGTCCCCATATGCCAATAGACTTCCATCCGCTTCAAAACACTGGAATGAATAAAGTTTCTGTTCTTCTTCATTTTGAGTAATAACCAGCTTCATGCCAGTAGAAGAATCTTCATATATCCCTGTGAGTCCTTCTTTCGATTCTTTATTTATTTCATCTATTTTTCTCTTTAGAAAGTCTATATTATATTTTTCTATATCAGAAAACATAGAATCAGTAAAATCTTCCTCTTTTACTGTTCCCTCATACCAACTTTTTTTGAGAAAATAATCCAGTCTGTCAACATCTTTAAATTTCATACCTTTTCTTGCATAGATTTCGTCAACAGCCATTTCTAATTCCTGAACCGAACTATTTTCTATGTCACTATCTGTCAATTCACGAAATGCACTTTCAAAGATTATATAATCACCATTCATCTCTCTTTCTGTTACATAATGCAGATATTCTTTTTCAAAATTCATTTGAATGCTCATAGACTCAACATTATCGTTATTATCAAGATCTATATATCCGCCTATTTCATAATACGGGGATGTCCAAAAGCATATTCTATGATTTGCTTTTTGGAAATCATAATTATATGTATCTGCTAACAACTTCTTGACTTTCTCAAAATTCGTCCCATATGTAATTCCATGAAACCCAAAATCGTAATTTTCATCTATCACTACATCAATCACCGTATCACCATTTCCAGGGTCAATTATCACACTATTATCCGGTAAGCAATAGACCGCCCCTATGGCTAAAGAAAACTCTCCTTTTACTAAAATATCATCCAGTGGTTTACCTATGTAATATTCTATATCTACCATAGATTCTGAAGCCTCCTCCGTAACAGTGTGAACAGCTTCTTCTTTTTTCTGGTCTTTATTTCCTGCTTTTTCTTTTCCAATAGCTCTTCCCACTATTGCCACAACGATAATAGCAACTACAACAATTAAAATTACATTTGGCTTTTTTCCCTTATTATTGTTTGATTTTCCATCAAGATTTAACTGTGTGCCACAATAAGGACATTTGTTCCAGCCATCCTGCATATCTTTTCCACACTTTGTACAAAACATTTCTAATCTTCTCCTTTCCCTTCTCTGTATATTAAATAATCTAAAGCTATGTTTTTGTGAACACTGACATTCTACTAAAACAATATTTTATACAAAACAATTATTACCGCTATAATTACAATAGTCGTAATAACCGGTCTGTCTCTATAACAATTTTCAAAAAGTTGTTTAAATGGTCCCCCATCAATCCGCTCTCCCTTTTTATATGAGTAAATAAAAGATATGGCTACCCATATAACTAATATCCACGCTATCGTTTTCACCATTTGTGTTTTCCCTCCAAATTGTTCTGTATCTTTTCTTCCTACTTCTTTAATAAAGAAATAATCAATTTAATTACCGCTATTGGTATCAAAATAAATCCAAGCAAAAACCCGGTAAGCAGTTTTTCTAAAAATATTGCATCTATTTTTGTGCTTATTAATACCTTGTTTTTATATATTGTTTCTCCCGCCGCCCAATACCCCAGTGCAATATAAACTAAAAGTCTAATTTCCATCTTTTCTATTACCCTTTCTTTCTCCACAGATGGGACAAAATTTCATCTCGCTATCCATCGGATTTCCACATTTTCCACAGAACAAGGCTTCACCTGACGGCTTATTATGGGCTAGTTCCTGATTTTCTGTATAGTCTCTTTCATTTTGAAAGACTTCTTGATTTATGACCAGATAATCACGCTGTGCCTTTTGATACACTTTAAGCTTTTTGTACGCAAGATATATAACATTGGCAGCAATAATAAGTACCACTATCCCTATATCCGCATCATAGATAAAGCTCCCTAAAACGAAAACCCCCGCTATGAGTCCTCTTTGCTTTAATTTTTTTTCCTGCTCTGGTATAGAATCCGCTTTCTCCTTTAACTCACTGTATTCTGCTTTTATCCCATTTTCAATTTTGTTCAGTTCTTCCGAAGCTTCTTCCGTTTGCCATGTCTGAATTTTTAATTTTTTATGGATTCTATATTTTTCAAGTGTACTTTTATCAAGAAATGCTGAACGTATCTCTTTAATCTCTCTTTTTACTGTTTCAGCATATTCCCTTGAAGTATATTCTTTCCCTTCAAAACTCCTGGAGCGTACCTCTTCTGCCTGTTCAAGGGTATCATACAGCTTTCCATTTACCGTTCTGTGGATAATATCAAACTCTTTTAATCTTTCATTTAATTTATTTTCCAACTCACTAACACGGCTGTAGCCCAAGAACTTCCGATATTGGCAAATTTCTTTGTATACCTTTTGAACTTGCCCTTCATCTTCCATATCAACATTTTTTCTGGCAGTAACGAATCGGGTAATCTCTGCCTCTTTTATTGGCTGCAAATCAATTTTTAAAGTATCTGCGAATTTTTCTAATTCCTGATCTGTATCTCCAATCAGCCTTAATACCAGATTATATTGCTTATTAAGAAACGGAAAACGTAAAAGATTTTCTACAACCTCATCTTTGGTGCTGCTATATGCGTTATCGTTCTTGCATTGAAACTTATAAGCATTGTTAAATTCTTCAAAGTTCTCCCAATCATAATATTTTTTCGGTATCGGTATTCTGCATTTTTGGTTCAAGTCTTTTAATACTAATAGAATATAATAAATGCATTCATATTCAAATTGTTCTATAAGCATCTTCCTGTTTACTATATCTTTTAACCATACTACTTTCTCGCACATTTTTATGACATCTTCAATTTCTGAAAGATTTGGCGCTAAATCGGCATATTTATTTAGAAAATCTGCTATCTCTATCCCACCTGTGCTAAAATAACTTCCCAGCTGATATGCCTCTAATACCTCGTCCGTAAAATCAAATGACTCTCTGTTACAATAATCGTCAAAGCTCAAACCTCTCACTTTTGGGTCATTATCTTTCACTCTTTTTTCATAAAATGCTTTTAAATTTCTTTTACCACTGTCCTGTATATTCTTATCTATGTCACATGAACATACAGCAAAATTTTTATTGTCTTTAAAATAATCTCCAATTATAGCTCCAGCCATCATGTATATGTTTCGAATCTCATTGCAAATCTTATCTAAATCATCCATTGAAGCATAATCCGTTACTTCTTCCAAAAATTCATTCATATACTCATCTATGGCATGAGTAGTTTTAATTTTACCTATATATCTTTTTATTTCTCCTTCATCCAGAGTTTCAACTTTATCCAGGCAATTTCTATAAAGAACCAACTGTTCTTCTATTTGCTTATGTAGCTCTCTAAATATAATTGAACAAATATAATCTGCTTCTTCTAATTCCACTGTTTTTCCATTAAGAATAAATTCTTGCTTGTCCATACCTTCCTCCAAAAAATTTTTTAAACATCTATTTCCATAAACATACTTTCTTGGCAAACTTTTACATTTTTCATTTATTAAAATTTTTGTAACTACCATTTATATACATTCTGTCATCGCATACACAGTTGATTAGTTTTTTCGTTAAAATTATACGACAAAAACCATTATTTTACAACGCTATTCCGAATAAAATTAACGATATAATTAGGAATGGTGGTAAAATTATGATTAATGTCTTAGAACGAGTTACATACTACAGAAACCAGAAAGGCTGGAGCGAATACCAGCTAGCAGAAAAATCCGGTTTAACACAGTCCACAATCTCTTCCTGGTATCGAAAGAATATGGTTCCCTCCATACTCTCGCTGGAAAAAATATGCAATGCTGTTGGCATTACTCTTTCCCAATTTTTTTCAACGGAAGACGACGATTTTTCACTAACTGCTCTTGAAAAAGAATTACTGGCAGAAGCAAACCGCCTTACAGAGCAACAGCAGACTGCGCTGATTCAATTTTTCAAAACATTGTAAAGAGGGTGTCGCAAAATCATCAAAAATAGATGATTGAGCGGCACCTTTCTTTTTCCTTAGCTAAAACCGGCTGGGATTCCTGAATGGGGCATTCCCGGCCGGTTTTTTGCGTACCTTAATAAGACCTCTAATCTCTCTTTCATTTTATACTGTTTTTAATGGAAACAGATAACTTCCTGTCCTCTCATTTTGTATCTTGGCGTGCAGTTTATTCAGGTTATAACCCATACTCAATAAAAAAATCTCCAGTTTTACCTTTGTTTTTCCACGCAGCAAAAATCGTTGGAATTCATAGTCGTTTTTTAGCACTCCAAAGGCTCCTTCTACCTGGATGGAACGGTTCATGCGATATAGTATCCCCGTCTCGCTCAGGATATTTTCATACGATTCCTGGCGTCTCTCTATGAATTCCTTTGACACATAAAGGCGCTTATTTCCACGGGCCTTCGTGCATTTTTCCTTGACGGGGCATCCTGCACACCCTTCGCTTTCATACACCGTCACGTTTGATTCATAGCCACTTTTACTTTTCTGCTTTTTTATATACACCTCATTCAAACGCTTTCCCTCATGACAGATATAACTGTCCGTCTCTGCATCATATTTCATGTTTTCACGTTTGCTGATGTCCTTTTTGAAACTGCGCTTTTTCCACTTCTCATAGGTCTGAGGCTTGATATAGGGCTTCTGGTTTTGTTCTCTTAGATAGGTGTATCCTTCCTCGCTCTCATAACCCGAGTCTGCGGTGATGCTCGGATATCGGAATCCCAGCTTTTCTTCCATGTATCTTAGAAATGGCACAAGCGTCCACACGTCGTTGCGATCCTGAAAGAGATCCGCTGCGACAATGTATTCACTGTCCACACCAATCTGGACATTATAACCAGGTTTGAGCTGGGCATTCCTCATATGGTCCTCCTTCATATGCATAAACGTTGCATCCACGTCGGTCTTGGAGTAGCTGTTGCGATCCCCAAAACGGGTATGATGCAGATCATAAAGCATCTGTCGGTCCAGGAACCTCCGGAACAGCTCGTAATAGCGTTGATGGACTGTTTTTCGTTTTCCACGTCCATGTACGAACGCAATCCCATTCATTGTGGCAGTCTTTTCTAAAAAATCCACAATCTCCTGCAAATCGGACGACCGGGTTTCTCTTGTTACCGTGAAGGACTTGATATACTCCTGGTTTACCAGTTCTACAGCCACTGCGATTTTATCAAACATTTTTTCTTCCCACCGGCCAACCGATTTCTTCCAGACGAAGGTATATTTGTTGGCACAGGCTTCCAGCTTTGTGCCATCAATAAATACAGTCTCCTTCGACAATTCACCCATGGCTGCCAGATGGCGTACGATCTGAAAAAACAGGTCTTCACAGGCATCAGCCAGAAATCCTGTGCGAAACCGCGCAATAGTACTGTGGTCCGGCGCTCTTTGCCCGGCCAGAAGCCACATGAAGTTGATATCCCTGCGGCAGGCTGATTCAATCTTTCTGGAAGAATAAATGGTTTGGGAATAGGCGTAGGTTAGAATCTTAAACATGGTCTTTGGGTCCACTGCTGGATTTCTGCCTTTGGCAGAGTAAGCCTGATACAGCAAAGTGTAATCTAAATCCTCCAATTCGTGGCTCAGCAGTCGGACAGAATCATCATTCGGGATCAAACCTTCCAAACTTAATGGCAAAACCAGTTGATAAGTTTGGCCAAGTTCGGTATAATCTTTAGTAGTATATTTAGTTAATCGCATAATTAATTATACCATGAATGGCGGGCTCTTCGGAGTCCGTTTTTCTGTTTTAGAGCATGAAAATGGAGCCGTTGCTCTGGTAGATTATTTGTCTACTTTTGCAACGGCCCCTTTCATGCCTCTACACTCTAAACACTCTCATCAATACATTCGGCAAACAATCTAAAAGCGTATCGGAATCCCCTGATAAATCCTGCTTCTTCACCTGCAGCAGCAAATAGAAACGCCTTATCCCTGTACTTTTCATACTCCTGTTTCTCCATCTCACCTCTTTCACTCTGCAGTAAATCCGTCAACTCTTTTCGCAGCCACATGCTAATCTCATCCACATCTGTCATATCCTTTATCAATTCACAGTAAATTTCTCTTATCCTCTTATCCATTTCACTCACGGAACATATGTATGCTCCAAATCTCCTTCCCTCATATAATCTTCCAATGCGTAGCTTCTGTCTCCTGTATAGCCCAATCGCAATCTCCAACAAATTTATATCCATCTTATTCTGTCTGTTGCCGTCCGCCGTTCAGCATTCCGCTTTTTTTACCATCTGTATCAGTCCATTCAGATTATCCCTACTGTACCAATGAAGAATATGGTAGAAATCCATTTTTCCTTTGCGGACCTCCCTAATCAGTCTTAATGCGTCTTGTCCTTTTGGCAATTCATCATCCGTACAGTATGTGAGACTGAGAATCCATGTGTCATCCGTATAATCAAAAGTTTTCTGTCTTTCATCATATACGTCCACTGAAACCTCCAGCGAAGTAAACATTCTATTTATCGGAGGTTCCCATTCATGGGAAAACACGCCATACTGCGTTTCGCATAATAAAGAATCATATTTCACGATGTCTCCCGGAGCAAAAGGCAGTGGAACATAAATGCTGTAATCAGAAATCAATCCGTAATATTCGTCCCCTTTTTCCACCCTATGCTGTCCTGCCACCTCGATCAGCCGTAATTCATTGTCAAAATGGTATTCATCACAATCTGAGTAATTAAATTTGGGTTCATCAATCCTGATGCGCAAAATCTCCCCATAAGTCTGGGTATCCCTCAAATCCTCATCATCCAAATACTGCTGCTTGCCTGACACCATACTCTCATAAGCTTTGTCATAGCTGGAGAAGAAGCAGTATTCATAGAAATCTCGCTGAACAAATCCTTTTTCCCCTAATGTCATGGCATAAACGTACCCCTCCGAATCGTACCTGTCCTGAAGGATGTCCCTCCATATCCGAATGGTTTCCATTACCGTATCACGAAACGATTCCCTTTTATCTGTACACCAGTACTCATAAACTTTTTCCGTGCCAAATTCGTTGTCCGAATACTGGTCTGCCAGATACTGCAGAACTTCCAACTTTTCTTCCACTGTCTTTGTTTTGCTGACCGCAATCAGCACCGCCTGCTCTGCAGGCAAAAATTTTGTGTGTTTATTAAACTCACGAATATCCGGTGAGTCAATAAACGGCAATACATCATAACCTTTCATTGTCTTTACTCTCCTTTTCCATTGATAAAGCGGCAGAAGATTTTTGTTCTTCTACCGCTTCTCACTGTTATAATATATGATTCAAAACTGATTACACGACAGGCTTCAAATTATACTTTTTTAAGAACTTGTCTTTATATAAATAAGCACCTGTTTCATTCCCCCACACAAGCCGGCCCAACTCATTAAGGTATGTAAATGACTGCAGTGGAATATTGTACATGATCCCCAGCCATTCCGCCAGAATCCTTCCCACAGTCATGATATTTTCCCGGCACACACTCAAATCATTAATATTGACAGGGTTAATAATCAAATGGATATGATAATGACTTGGTTTATCCATATGAAGAAACTGGACGCATTGATATTCTTGAAAGCATCCAGTTTGAATCAAACACATAATATTTACCAGTAACGGATAATCAACTTCTTTTTCATATCCCTGCGTGTCAAAGCTAAGAATGTAATGTAAAGCTCTTGTACTTAGTGTCTTCACTCTTCGATTCTGTAAATATAAGAACTGGCTGTATACGCTCTCTATTCCTATATTGTACAGATTATTTAAGACCATAGTGCTTCTTTTATTATATGCATAATACAACAAATTCCGTAAATCCCTTTTAGAAGCATAATGGGCATCCTTCTCTCCTCTACATGTTTCCTCCATATTTTTTGCTATCGTAAGCACTGACATAAACTATTTACTCCCTCTCCTAATTGAACTACAAAAGGTCTGACTTTATGATCCTCCGGAATATTTTCTAATAAATATTCTGTAGATTCCAGAACACGCTTTAAAGCATCCGCAGCTTTTTGACTAAACAAATCATCCTTATCCTGTCTAATAAGATATATAATATAATTTGTCTTGTCTAAGTGTCTCCTATCAGCTTTTTCTTCCATCTCCTGATAGAGCTCAATAGGTAAATCAATACATATCTTTCTTCTTTTCATTGGTTTCATCTTGCACCTCTTCTTTATTTAATTATCGGGCTACAAGCCAGTATTGCAAAAGACTATATGCAATACCATAAAACTTTAATCGTCCATCAGCTTATCCAAGCTCCGATTACTTTATTGTTCTTTATATTTAATTTTTAAATAACTTCCTAGCTTCTCCTGTCACTTTCTGCTCTTTCCATATTTATTTGGTTTTAAACAATCTAATAAAATTCAAAATGCAAAGGAGGAATATATCATGTATCAGGAGGCTTACAGTGATTTAGTAACCATAGAAGAGATATGCGACATACTGGCAATCGGAAAGAATACTGCTTACCGTCTGCTAAAGAATCAGGAGATTGCCGCCTTTAGAATTGGACGAGTGTGGAAAGTCCCTAGGGAATCCGTGACAAATTATATACTAGACAAAAGTAAACTGAAATAGCAAAGGGCAGCATATTTTGTATAGGACAAAATATTTTAGCACTCACCTCTTGACATTGCTAACAACTCATGGTAATATATAATTATTACAAGGGCGCTGTTGTTTTTAATAGATGCAACAGTCAAATACGGAATGTACCTAGACAATTAAATAGAATAGAGGCGAAACAGGATATCCAAAGTTCCTTTGTATCATAGTCTAGGCATCCAGACGTGGATGTCTTTTTTGATTCAAGGTTATCGGTACAAGAAGTATTTGACATAACAATGGATTTAATATAGGAGGAACTATATGGGAAATGCAGTTATGAGAGCACAAGGTTATGCAGTAAGTCTTGAACATGATATGGAACGAGTGTTCAAATGTGAACACTATGGATTTGCTGGAATAGTTAACAGTGATTTTATTAGAAGAAATCCATTAGCGGCAGTGTTGGCTACATGTGGATATATTTATGCAAATGTGGATTTTGAGAAGCAAATGCAGATTGAAAAATTTATTGAGGATACTACTTTCTATTGGGAGATGTCACTGGATGAACTTCTTTCATTTGAAACATCCAGTAAAACGGTCGACATTGCAACTATTGAACTTGAATATGAAAATGGTGAGGCTGCGTTAGTAGATATTAGCAACAAATTCAGTGATGTATGTGACTTAATTAATCAATAAAATCCTAGATTACTTAAAAATTACTAGGCCACTAGATTAGACATCTAGTGGTCTGTATTTATTAGAGCATGTGAAAGTTTTTCTGTAAATAAGGTTTTATAAGGTCTTCTATGGTAAAATAAAAATCATAGGAGGCCTTTTATTATGGCAAGAGAAAAGAAACCCGTACACAAGGTACAAATGACAGATGGAAAAAGGAACATCATCCAGCAGCTTCTTCAGGAGTACGACATTCAGTCCGCAGAGGATATTCAGGATGCACTTAAGGACCTGCTTGGCGGCACGATCAAAGAAATGATGGAAGCAGAAATGGATGAGCATCTGGGCTATGAGAAATCAGAACGTTCGGACACGGATGATTACCGGAACGGTTATAAATCCAAGCGCATCAATAGCAGCTATGGCAGTATGAACATTCAGGTCCCTCAGGACCGCAAGTCTACATTCCAGCCACAGGTGGTCAAAAAACGCCAGAAAGATATCTCCGATATCGACCAGAAAATCATTTCTATGTATGCCAAAGGCATGACCACAAGACAGATCTCTGATACACTGGAGGACATTTATGGCTTTGAAGCATCAGAAGGCTTTATTTCAGATGTTACTGATAAAATCATGCCACAGATCGAAGACTGGCAGAACCGCCCGCTTTCAGAGGTATATCCGGTCCTCTACATAGACGCCATTCATTACTCGGTTCGTGATAATGGAGTGGTCCGCAAGCTTGCGGCCTATGTGATTCTTGGGATCAATCAGGATGGACACAAAGAAGTCTTGACCATTGAGGTTGGCGAAAACGAAAGTTCCAAATTTTGGCTGTCTATACTGAATGGCTTAAAAAATCGGGGAGTGAAAGATATTTTAATCCTCTGTGCAGATGGACTTAGCGGCATCAAGGAGGCGATCTCAGCAGCGTATCCAAAGACCGAATATCAACGCTGTATCGTACATCAGGTGCGTAATACAATGAAATATGTGTCAGAGAAGGATCGAAAGCCCTTTTGTGGGGATCTTAAAACTATCTACCAGGCGCCAACGGAAGAAAAAGCCCTGGAGGCTCTGGAACAGGTCACTGAAAAATGGAGCGAAAAATATCCGGGTTCCATGAGGAGTTGGAAACAGAACTGGGACGCGATTTCCCCGATTTTCAAGTTTTCCACAGCGGTCAGAAAGGTCATTTATACGACCAACGCCATAGAGAGCTTGAATGCTACTTATCGTAAGTTAAACCGCCAGAGAAGCGTGTTCCCAAGCGATACTGCTCTACTGAAAGCATTGTACCTGTCTACGTTTGAAGCCACAAAGAAATGGACGATGCCAATCAGGAACTGGGGACAAGTTTATGGTGAACTGAGCATCATGTACGAGGGTCGGCTGCCGGAATAAGCCAATCCACGTTATTTTCCACAGGCGAATCATCCGCCTGTTCTTGACATGCAACTATAATTACTGTTATATATAAAGCAAGGGCTGAAAGCCCACCAAGGAACTTTCAGCCCAGTTATTATCATAGAAGATCACCATTTACAGACTTTTCTTCACACACTCATTTATTACATAAACAAATAAAGTGTCAGAATGTAGTTTCTTTACAATCTAGCTGGACTGAGTGATCAATCCAGCTACTCTCTTTTTTATAACACAATCACTTTCTATCACACTACTTATTTATCCCCTTCAACATTATTCCTTCATTTTTAAAAAAATTCTCAATCATCACCCTCTCTGTTATTCCCAAATCGGCGGTTTAGACGGTTTGGCGGTTTTATTCTCTCACTCTAATCAAAAATTCCTCAAAGGAAGTCACCACTTCCTATGAGAAACTATCTACTGAATACGCCATATCAACCGTTCTATTTTGTTACAACCATATGTACCGTACTTTTACTAATCCCAAACTTTTTCGCCGTCTGTCTAACCGTAGCATTCTGCTCTATAATATAATTTGCAATGTCAATTGCCCTTTCCTCAATATACCCTTTCAAGGAAATCCCCCTGCAATCGATAACGTTTTTACAGTTTATGCAGGGAACCAATGAGTTATGCAATTCTTTCTTACGCTGCTATACGACAGACCACTCTTGTCTAACCAACCAGAATATATCAAATAGAATATGTTTACCAAGTTGAATTATCAGAAAACCAGACCTTACTAATACATACCTTATATCTTAGTTTTCAAAGTATTCCATTTAACCTGGTAAGCAGAATTTTCTGAAACACTATACTTTTTCACCTTTTTATTTAAGAATGTATCTATCATGAGGACTAGAGAGGGCGTATTCTCCGTTATCATACTGCAATACTGCAGTATTTGTAATTTATTATACTTTATGGCTTTTTTCGCCGTATTTTTAAAGGCAATATCCTAAAATTTATATGTGCCACTTTTATAAAGCTTTTTTGCATATGCAATTATTTCACTATTCAAAATTTTATCATTATAGTGCCGCTTTAGATACGACAACTTGTGTCGAATATTTCGTTTTGTTCGGCAGTCTTAAAACTACTTTTGTTTTTCCAGCTTTCTTACCTTTCACTTTGCCCTTCTTATCAATACTTGCAATTTTTTTATTACTAACACTCCATTTTGCCTTTTTAATCAGACCGCCTTTGGGAGCCAATACCTTTGGTAATATCTGTTTTGTACTGCCAACTTTTACTTTAACCTTTTTGGGCATTTTAACTTTTGTCGCTTTCACGCTAACATTTTTCGTACTCAACGTATATTTGACATCAAGCATATCCCAATTATCATCAATAATAATTTTATAAACACCTGGCTTTAGTGTGATTTTAAAGTTCAAATATGCAAATTCACTTTTTTTAAATTCAATATCTTTAAACGTATACTCTTTCCCATTAATGTCATTAATACTGCAAGAAATACTATCATATATGTCATCATCATAGTCATCGTAATCGTCATAATCATCGTAATCGTCGTAATCATCGTAATCGTCGTAATCGTCATAATCATCGTAATCGTCGTAATCGTCGTAATCGTCATAATCATCGTAATCGTCGTAATCGTCATAATCATCGTAATCGTCGTAATCGTCGTAATCGTCATAATCATCGTAATCGTCTTCATAATCACGATTGAGAATATCCATCTCCAGTTTTATTGTAGTCTTTTCCTTAAGCGAAAATTTATAAACGTGGTTGCCGTCATTTATATTCCTTGTTACCTTTTTCCCGATTTTATAATTATAATTCTTTGCCGTTATACTTTTGCTGTTTAGCAAAAAAACCGTCAAAAAACAAATCAGGATTAAAAAACTTCTTTTTACTCTTTTTCTCATAACGCTCTTCCCCCTTTAACGAATATAAGTATACTTCAAAATTATAACACTTACCTTCATAAACCACAATTAACTTTTAATCAATTATCTTCTAAAAACTAGATAAGCTTATTTGCTTTAGTTTGATGGAGTATTATTCCATAATAAAAAAAGATATGAATTTGTAAATAGCTTTCTTTTGCATTTAAACTATTTCTGTGGTTTACTGAATTTATCACGCAATATTTAGTATCATATTAACAACTCAAAGTAATCAGAAAAAGCGCTATCCTATTTTCATATAAGATAACGCCCTATGACTATACTATTCTATCATCATCCAAAATCGTTCTATTTTATTACTACCATATGTACCATATTTTTACTAATTCCTAACTTTTTCGCCGTCTGTCTAACCGTAGCATTCTGCTCTATAATATAATTTGCAATGTCAATTGCCCTTTCCTCAATATACCCTTTCAAGGAAATCCCCCTGCAATTACTGTGTTTTTACAGTTTATGCAGGGGCTGAGTCTGGTATGAATATCTTTGTCTCAGGAAAATAACGGAAAACTCCTATCCGTTCTCATTCCTGTTTATTGCTCAGGCAGGCCGGTGACTATCTTTTGGCTTATCCAGCCTTCCTGCCCTTCCTCTGTCCTTACGCGAATCCAGCTGTCTTCTCTCCCCAGATACCAAAGCTTTTGCTCTCCTTTTACAACAGCTATGCTGTCATATTCTGTCCCGGGGCCCGAGCGGATATTCGCTCCGGAAATCCCCTCTCCGGTCAGGCTTAGCAGAATCTCCTCTGACTCCTCCTGTTTTTCTTTCTTTTCTGCCTCTGTACTTTTCTTTTTCTTTGTTTTGCTTGGCTTAATCAAAGGGTCATACTGCTTCGCCTTCTCAACAGTCCCCTGCTCCATTGACAGATACAGATTTCTGACACATGCTACAGTATCCATGTATTTAGCGCTCACTACCCCCTTAAGCAGTCCGGGTATCCCTATAAGAAGTATACAGATCAAATAAACTACAGCATACTTGTACACCCGAAATCTCTTTGCATGAAATGCGTATTCTGAGGATTTCAATAGAATACTGCTGGTTCTATGCATGGCTGCTGAAAGGCCGTTGGTTATTTTGACAACCGCCTTATGTAAACCCAAATAATAAAAAAGCTGTATGAGAAAGCAGAGCACCATGTAAATTCCTTTGATCAACAGATCCAGGACTCTTAAAATCAATGCCACTAACATAAAAATCGCAGGCCAGAAAATATATATGAGAAAGAACAAAACTCCTACAACTACTGCTGCCCGCAAGGTGATGGGCCAATTGATCATCATTGACCAAATGCCATAATAAATATCCACGTTTTGCTCCTCCCTTTAGTCATCCTCGTCAAACGGGGCGTAGGGATTCTTCTCGCCTTCCAGCTGCGGAGCTTGCGCAGGCTCATTCAGCTGTCCTTTCTTACTGCTGTCTGCCAGCAGCGTCTGTATCATCTGCTCCATCTGATTCGCTACCCCGGATGCCCTCACAAGATCCTTTTCTTTCAATTCGTTGGCAAAAGCCGCGGCGGCCCTCAGTTGTCTCAGCCTCTCGTCAAAATCATCCGACAGGCTCTTTTTCATCCTATCTGATGCCTCCGCTGCTGTAATGCTACCTTCTGCAACCTCCGCAAAAATGGCGGTATAATCATCCTGATAAATTTCCTGCAGCTTTTGGGCTTCCGCTGCTTTTATCCTCTCATATTGCGTTCTCTCCTTCAGTTTCTCATATTTAGGGTCCATACGCACCAACACATTCATGTTGTTCACTTGAATCCCGCTGTCCAATTGGTAAAAGTCCCCCAGTTCCGCCTTAATGGCTTCCCTCAACTGAGGGCTGCTGTCCAGGTCGTACCGGGATGCTGCTTCCTGAATGCGTCCCCTCATCTCCTCCTCTATGGCCTCTGCCACATCCGCCACTCCCTGTTCATAGACGCTGTCCGGTTCAACAACAGAAGCCGTGGCGCGTATCTCAATCTCAAACTTAGACACATTATCTCTGCTTAAATACTGGTCCCGAAAGGCAACGGAGTGGGAATGCATGTCAATCTCAACCTGCCAGTTAAACTTGCCCCGTTTGATATCACTCGTCTTTACCTTTGTGTTTTCTGTAATTACCATCTTTGCACTGGTTCCGGTTCTGCACAGAAGTATAGCGGTCTTTGGGGCCGCATATGGAATCTGCGGAAAAAAAGAAGTGGTATAAGCTTCCTCACTTTTAATCGGATTATAGGTATTTATCTTCATCTAAGTATTCCTCCCAGTCTTTTTCATTTGAAGCAGTCCATACAGCCATGACTTTATCTCATCCGCTGTATTGCCTCCTTGCTCTCTGGCGCCATATCTTTCCAGGAAACGCACGGTGTCCTCAAAGTCTGCCCTGTCACCAGTGAAGGCGATTGTCTTAAAAAAATCCTGCATGTAACTCCAGGAGCGGCCTTTTCTTTCCAGCTCAATAAAATGCTGATATAGTATATAGCCAAGAAGCCTTCGAAATCTGCTTTTTCTCCACAGTTCAATGTACATTTCCCTTACACGCCTTCTGGTCTCTTTCTCTTTCAGGCAGTGTGTCATCATAAGCTGATACTTTGGAAATCCCTCTTTGCTGAAATCCTCCCTGAACAGCCAGCAGAAATAATAGCCAAAGCGTGTCTTTTCCTGTTCCATTTGGCATTCTTTGTATAGGGCAAAGATCGCCTTCATAAAAAGCCTTTCAATATTCCTGTCATGATAAGCCGGATAAAAATCAATATTGTCATTGTGCCAACTGTTTCTCCTGTCATCATTCAAACGGAAGTCCTCCATATCCTTTCGCAGCTTCAGCAACAGGATTTCTTCTGTTTTCCTCTGAAAGGAATAGGCACCATCCTCCCTATACAGGCGGTACCCGGTCTGCCATAGAAAAGAGTCATTGCGTTTATAGCCTTCCAGTATTGTCTGATCCAGATATTCATCATATCCCTTCTCATCCATGTATTCCTTTAGAGCTCTCACCAGAATGGTTCTATCCTCATACCCACCGCTTTGCCTGAGTCTTAAAAACACTTCCGTCCTGGCATACAGGAAATCATATTTTACAATACGTGTGAATGCATTTGCTATTTGATAAAACAGTACATCCGCAACCCGTTTAATGTTTTTCAGTTCCAAAAGCCACAAAAGGACAGGCCCTCTCAGCTCCCTGTACGTTTCCCATATGGTTCTGCCAATCTCATCTGTGGATACAGAATCCTGAAAAACAAAGCACTCAATTGTATCCTTTCCAAATATACCATTTCTGACTGCCAGAATTTTTTGCAGGTGAAGCAGATCCATCTCCCTCTCCGCACTGGAAAAGAGATCATACTGTTTCTCACTCCTCTTCGCAAAGAGAATATCCTTCATGGCTTCCCGTACATCTGCCAGTAAAGATACTGGAACGAGTTCCAGAAAAAGAATGCATAAAAAGTCCAACAATTCTTTTCTATCTGTAAATTCTTTGACAAACCGGTCTATATCCTCTTTTTTTGAGAAATCAAACTGCTCCCCTTCTTTGTCTTTACCTAAGCTTGCCTGTTGAGATATTCCTCCGGATATCGTCCCTTTATTGAGAACGGTATTGCAAAATTCTCCTTGCAGAACAATACAGTTTTGATATTCATTTCTAATCCGGTCTGCCGCTTCCTCTTTTTTGTCCAGATCATACCCCTCAATCAGCCCTCCGCCCGGGATATCTCTGATTTCTGCTTCAACCGGCGCTTTATCCTCCTTCTCCTTTTCTGGCTCGCTCTCTTCTATTACTGTTTTCTGATCCTTTTCTTCCATAATCTATTGTTTTCTCCATATTGTGGGCCATGCCCTAATCTCTGGTTAAGAAATGATTTCAACGATCTGGTCTGCAATTTCTACCGGATACATTTTGTCTGCTTCCAAATAGCTGATGGCTTCATCGAGACCTTTCATTCCCCTTCTACCAAAATAGACCGGGATAATACAGTTGTAATTCTCATTTTTATTCCGCAGCAAAGCCGTTGAAAATTCATGCATAGTATACTCTTTTTCCCTGTATTCTTCCGATATAAAGCAAGCTATGTACCTGCACTGGTGCCGGTAAATCTTATAAAACACTTGATACATATCTTTCGCTTTGTACGCGTTTTCCTTTTTGGGGGCAAAGAAAACTTTTTTATGCTCCGCTTCCAGTATCTTTACCACTTTCATTACGTAATCCTGCTGTTCGCTTGCATAGGATATTCCAACATCATATATGTCTGTTTCATTTTCTTTCGTCTTTTTCACTTCCGCCTTTTCCCTATTTCCCAGGCCCTCCCCCTGATATTTCTGAACAATACCCCCGCTAACCTCCCCGCCTATATTAATAATCATATTCTGATTTGCCACTGTATCCCTCCTCAACAAATTTCTCCTAGAGATATTTCTTCCTTAAGCTCCTTTTTTAACACGATCTTTATGTTTCCTTGACCGTGATTCATTCCCATTTTAATGACAGCAAGCATACACTGAAGGATTTCCATCGGCCTTTTAGGAATTCTAGACATACCGCTGCCGATCAATGGAAGTGCAATATCCTCTTGCTGTCCATTTTCATTATAATATTTCATAAGGCGCGCTAACCCCAGACAATAGTCTTCAGCAGTACAGCTTGCTGTAAGTTTCTCACTGTCAAAGGTTGTCATAGCCACCAGATAATACGTATGTCTTCCTTCTTCTATTTCTACCACCGTACCTACGGGGTATCTTCTTCTTTTCCCTAATTTCTTCTCAGTCACCGCCTCAAAAGTTTTACCATCCAGCTGCCTTTCTATGGCATGGTCCAATACCTCCCGCGTGTTTGAAGCAAGATATTTGCTAACCCAGATTCCATGAAGGGATTTGGCTGATACTAGATTCTTGCTCACCATCATGTCAAAACATCGGTTGACTGCAATCACTCTTATCTTTGTATTTGTATAAAAGATGTCGCCAAACTCCACGGATAGCTTACCCGGACCATCATAGGCTTCTATCTGTTTTTCTCTTTTTCCCAATGTCCAAACAGTTGCTGGAAATACCGCACTCAAAAGAATTACCAGAATTACAATCACCGCGTTTTCTATTGTATTCACATAAGCTGTTAAATCAACAAAGAGTGCAATGGTACCCAAAGCAGTAAATATGCCGGTTATAATGTTTTTATAGGCCTTTTTTATTTCTGCCAGATTAATTCCTATTCTTTTCGCTACATGTCCTGACATACGCTACTCCTATTTTTTTCCATTTGATATTCATTATATAAGAATACAGCAACATCTTCAATACAAACCTCCATTTATTTCCATTAATTTGCATTATTCCCATAATTACATGAAATTTCATAACTATTCAACAGGTTTATACATTTCTTTATAGACCACAAGAAAACTATTTAAGTGTGCGAAAACGTTATATCCAAAAGCAATTCTGTATGGATATCCTATTTAACCATCAAGGTATGGAACAACTACGAAATGTTACAATAAAAACGTAAAAAGCAATTGCAAAATCCTATTTATAAGACTTTGCAATTGCTTTTTTCACAAAATGCCTTTTCCTGCATCTTATCAATTTTATTTTTCACTGTGCACTTCTGTAGCCTTGCTTCTAAAATATCCCGCACCAGCCAAACCACCGCACACGCTCAGAACGCCTGTCACCAGGAATCCGTTGCATATTCCCCAGTGGTCCACAGAGTATCCCAGCAAAATGGGCAGCAATACAGCCCCGCAACCGCACCCCACCGACAACATCCCTGTCAATAATCCGGAGTTTTTTCTATCCGACTCTGCTCCGGTGCTCATCAGTATGGGCCAGACAGGACCCAGACACCCGCCTAGCAGCGCAAACGCCAACCATCCCCCTCCTGGATTTGGCGGTCCGGCCCCAAGATACACCAGGGCCAGTGATGCCGTAAATAAACAGGCCGGCAAAATGGCCCTCTTATACTTATACAGCATTCCGTTTATAAAACGCAGAGGAATCATCAGCAGCCAGAACATAGAGATCACATCTGCGGTCTGTTCGGCCATCTGCAGAACAGACCGCAGATAGGTATCTATGTAATAGCTGATGCCCACCTCCATCCCCCCGTAGACAAACATCGCAAAAATCAGCAGCAGAAAACGGCCTTTTATCCTTTGCTTACCTCCACTGTCCTTTGCCATGGAAACCGTCTTTTTTAAAAAGTCATCTCCATGGCTGCACGGACGCAATAGCAATGCCACTCCAAAAAATGCCGCGCCGCAGGTCATAAACAAACTCTCCCAGCTCCATCCTGCTGCCCTCTCCACAAACCGGAGATACTGGGGGCTTATCACTGCGCCCAGGCTGAACAAACACTGGGCATAACTCAGCAGCTGCCCGGATTTACCGCTCCCCTCGTCAGCCAGAATTGCCGCAGACATGCTCTCGCACACACTGTAGCCAGCCCCGATCACAAATACACTCCCGAGTGCAAACACATAGCCCGGAAACACCGAAATTCCAAGACATCCAAGGCAAAAGACAAGGCAGAAAAAGAATAAAATTCTTCGCTTACCCACTCTGTCGGCTATTTTTCCAAACAGGACAGGCATCACCATAATTGCACTGTACTGAGCTGCCACCAATATACCGTTTTGTACACCGGAAATGTTTAATTCTGTGGCAATTTTCAGCAGGGAGTACTGAAAACCTCCGGACTCAAATCCAAGAAAAAAAGAACATATGCATGCGATTGGGAAAAATCTCCTACCTCTATATACCAAAAAACACCTCCTCTGGGCTCTGTACACATAATGAAAGGGCAGCCTCAGATCCTGAAATGTAATTTCCGGAAGGAGCTGCCCTTCTCTCCTATATACGCACGCAGTCAAATCCCATCTTCTCTGCAAACACCTCTATTTCTTCTGAGAAATCCCCCACCCCCAGCGCGGTGTGGTGTCCCGGTCCCTCACAGCACCAGTCATTGAAAAATTCCGGGATCGGCTTGTGCACCCTCACACGGCAGTTGGGATTTCCTATGTTCAGAATATCCCCGGAAATCACCTCCCCCACGCTATAAATCAGTTTATAGGTCTTCTCTGTCCCAAACTGGGTCAGGTTTAACAGCGTACAGGGTCCTTCTTTCATATTAAAATCAATCCCCAGCCCTTCCCCTGTCTTCCCGTGGTGTACAGTAAGGTTCTGCAGCTTGGGTTTCCCTTCCGCAACACTCACGTTGCTGGGTCCATCGTGTCCCATCATGATAAAGTTTTCATCAAAATCAGATGAGAAAAATTCCAGGAACATTCCACCGCCGCCCATTAGGTTCAGGATCTTCATAGCCATGGCAGTCTTGATATCCCCCTCCGTCACTCCGGGGATGTCCATGGCCGCCAACCTGGATACCGCAAGGGCTGACTGGGCACGCAGCTCTGTCATATAAGGCTTGACTCCCCACCAATAGAATCCAAATGCGTCAATGTGGTACTTTTGGATGATCTTGTCAAAGGCTGCCGCGATCCGCGCGGATTCATACATGTGCTCCTCTTTTACGGACTCATCCACTTCATAGAATTCATAAAACTCTCTGTACATCTTTCGGATTTCTACTTCTGTGACCGCTTTATAGGCTTCCTCCACTTCCTCCACCTCAGGTCTGCAGATCAGCTGCCCGGTTGCCTTCAAAACCCGGTGCTCATCCACAGGCATGTCGCACATGTTTGTGTAGGTATTGCCGATCACTGCGAAACGGCACTGTGCATAAGCTGTGGCAGCCGCAGCCCCCAGACAGGCATGCTGTATCTCACCCCAAAACCGCCCTTCCTCAAAATGTCCTGTAAGCACTTTAAACTTCTTTCCCAATGAAACCAGTGTTCCCGAGTACTCTGGAACACAGCAGGCGCCCTCGTGGTGCAGGTACAGCTCCGTATCTGCATGCTTATAATCATAGGAAGCGTCTTCATGTGCATTTAATATGCGTATGGGTACATCCACTGCCTTAACAGCGGGTACAATCATCATACCCGTTGTATACCCAAATGGAAATATCAGAAGAATATCAATGTTTCCCTCTGACAAAACCTTTGCCGCCTCCACTGCACTCTCATAAGTGTCCACCAGACCGGGGCTGATCACCTGCCCATATTCCGCCAGTTTGTCCATCAGTTTTTGATACATCTTGGTACCCCTGTCCTTTAAGGACGGGTACTGGGACCAGTAAATTTTATGCCCTGTGGGCAGTAACCCTATTCTCGGTTTCACCTTTGCTTCTAATTTTGACATGATACCCTCTCCTTTATCGTGTACGCGGCGTACCTGCATTCTTTAAGATGCGCAGTGCGTTTTCCCGCAGTATGTTCTTTTTATCCTCAGCTGTGATTCTGGCTCCGATTACCGCCCCCATCTGAAACCGGTAGGACTGCATAGGCGCGTCTGTGCCGAAAACCACCTTCCGGGAGCCTGCCCGACGGACCATTTTTTCTACCACCCCGTTCAGCCTGCAGGTATCGCAGAGGTCCAGGTATGCATTTTCATATTGGATGGCAAAGTCAATGGCCTGGTCCACCTGCCCCTGAATGGAATGTCCCATGAGAAATGTTATGTTTCTGTATTTTTCCAGTATATCTGCCACCTTATCCGCAGAATTGCAGCTCTCCCCATTCATGGATACCCCCCAGGTATGAGAGAGAACCAGCATCCGGTACTTGTCCGCAAACTCCAGAACCGGCCGGTACACGGAACTGTTCAGCTCTGTCCTGTGATAATCAGGCAGCAGTTTGAATCCCACATAGCCCGGATTCTCCTCAAACGACCGCCTTATCTCCCCCAGATCAATGCCCAGCAGCGGATTTACCGAATAATATCCCTTTATCCGGTCCGGGTACTTGTTCATAGCGGATGTGATCTCCTCCCTCCTGCTGGATGCGTCAAATAAATCCTCGCAGGGAGCCGATAGTATAAAATCAATATTCGCCTCATCCATAAACCGCACCATACTGTCCGCATCGTGATCCGGATAATACAGACAGTACTCCAGCCCCATATGCGTGTGCATGTCGATCACCTTATAGTTCAATTCCCAGTCAATCATAGCTTCACCTCGTCCAGCAGTCTTTCCAGGTTTCTGTGTGCGATATTTTCCCTCTCCTCCTCAGTAATATTGGCTGTCAACAGGGAGTAGATGCTCCCTGCCATACTGTTGGTGGGAAAATTCGTGCCGAATAAAACCCTTTCGCTTCCGAATTTCGAGCAAACCTCCTCGTAACCTTGCAGCATACTGAAATCACCTGTTTCAAAGTATACGTTAGGGTATCTGTCCAACAGGGGGTAAATCAGCCTTGCGCTGGGCCACCACCCGATATTTGCCAGCACCACCGTCAGTTTCGGAAATTCTTTCAGCACTTCATAGATATACTCATATCCGGACATGGGAGTTAAAAAAAGCGGAATCCTCATCTCACAGAGCAGCCGCAGCTGTTCCCCCATGGTAACCTCACACAGAAGATAACGGTCCTGGGCCGGAAATGCCCGAAGAGCCTTGACCCCATTTTTCTTCATCTTAGGGAAAAATACTTCCGGCCGAAAGGCCTCATCCGTGATAGATGGCAGGAGCGTCCAGGTGGGCATGAGGCGGTCCCTATGTCCCTCCAGCTCCCCAAGTGTCCTTGCATTTCCGGCCGCTGCATCCAGCTCATACTGGGAACGGTGCCAGACCATGCCCTTTTCAATCCCGACATAGTCCATAAAGCCCAGCAGTTCCTCTGCATTTCCGGCAATCTCCACCTGCTCCAGCACAATAAAATTCTCATGGTTCACACACTCATGGTTAATCATTTCATTTCCAAAACATGCATTGCAGTCAAATAATTTCATACTAATAGGACCCGCCCCTTTTTCTGTTCTTGATAATATCCAGCGTCACTGCAAAGATTAGTACAAATCCTGTGATTACATCCTGCCAGAAGCTGGCTACACCCACCATATTCATGCCATTGCTCAGGGTCTCCAAAAGCAGGGCGCCGATTACGCTGCCCACCAGGGAACCCTTCCCTCCTGTCAGGCTTACCCCGCCCAGGACACAGGCTGAGATAGCAGTAAAGTTGGTATTCTGTGCTGCTGTTGGCAGGGCCGCGCCCAGCTGTGCCGTAAAGATGATGGTGGCTACACCAGTCACAAGGCCGTGTATGACAAACAGCACCAGGGTATCCCTCTTTACATTAATCCCTGACAGGTAGGCAACCTTGGCGCTTCCCCCAATTACAAAGATTCTCCGCCCAAAGGAAGTGTATTTTACCGCAAGACCAAACAGGATCAAAAGTAAGATCATGACCCAGGCAGCATTTGGAACCCCCAGAGTCCTGGACCTGCCGATAAACTTAAACACATCGCTGGTGATGGTGATGGATCTGGCATTGGTGAGCAGGTAGGCAAACCCGCGAAACATCTGCATGCCCGCCAGAGTTGCGATAAATGGATTCATTCCCACATACGCAATCATCAGTCCATTGTACACACCTGTCAGCGCGGCGATCAGCATACAAACTCCCATGGCTGCCCAGACACTGTGACCGTCCCGCATCATGATGCCCATCACACAGCACCCCAGCGCAATCACAGAGCCCGCTGAGAAATCAATCTGTCCTGCTGCCAGCACCAGGCAGGTGGTCAGCGACAGGATTCCCACGATTGAGGCATACAGGATAATGCTCATAAAGTTATTAAAGCTTAAAAAGTACGGTGAGCAGACTGAGAAAAACAGGATGATCACTGCATACGCCAAAATAAGCGGGAGATAGTCGATCTTCTTTATTTTCTGAATTACTTGCTTTGAATTACTCATCTTTTTGTATCCCTCCTATTGCAGCAGCTACGATGTTGGTCTGTGTCATTTCTTCTTTTGAGAGCAATGCGCTCTGTTTTCCCTCGTGGATCACCAGCACCCTATCGGACATGGCGATCAGCTCCGGCATCTCAGACGTGATCATCAGAACAGAAACGCCCTTCTCCGTCAGCTCATTGAGGAAACTGTAAATTTCCGCCTTTGCACCCACGTCAATTCCCCTGGTTGGATCATTCAATATCACAATCTTTGGGTCAATCTCCAGCCATTTTGCAAATACTACCTTCTGCTGGTTTCCCCCTGAGAGGGAGTCCGTGCTTGTTTCCAGCGTGGGGGTTTTGATTCGCAGGCGCTCCACCCACTTCTGCCCGATTTCCCGCTCTCTCCGGTGGTTGACGATCCAGCTGTTGGTTCCTGTCTGATAGTAAGGTGTCATAATATTGGATTTTACACCATGCATGAGCACCAGCCCCTCCTGTTTCCGGTCACTGGGCAAAAATGCAATCCCCTTCCGGATACAGGCCTCAGGACTTTTCAGCGACACCCCCTCCCCTTCCAGAATTACCTTCCCTTTATACTTTGGATAGCATCCAAAAAGAGCCTGCCCCAGTTCCAGGTGGCCTGATCCCATCAGTCCGTAGACACCTAAAATCTCCCCGCGCCGGACGGAAAAATGGATATTCTCCAGAATGTCTGTCCCAAAATCCTCTACGGTCATCAGCACTTCCCTGGGTGTATTGGTCTTTTCCGGATACATATCCTCCATCTTGCGCCCAACCATCATGGCAATCAAATCGTCCTTTGTGACATCACTGACCTTACATTCCCCCACTGTATGACCATCCCGCAATACAACCACCCTGTCCGCGATCCTCATGATCTCTTCGATTTTATGTGTAATTAGAATTACACTGACCCCTTTTTCCCTTAGCTTGCGGATGCATTCCATCAGCGCATCCGTTTCCCTGTCATTCAGAGCTGAGGTAGGTTCATCCAGGATCAAAATCTTCGCATTCTCGTACACTGCCCTGGCAATCTCAATCTGCTGACATTCCGCCACACTGCAGTTGCCTATGGGCATATTCTGGTCAATCTCAAGGTCGATCATCTCCAGTGCCTTCTGAGCAGAACTCTCCATATCCTTCCAGCTCACCAGCTTCTTTTTCTTATCTGCGTAATGTCGGACATACAGGTTTTCCGCAATGGTCAGGAGCGGCAGAAAAGCCAGCTCCTGGTGTACCACACTGATTCCCATCTCCTTTGCATCTGCAGGTCCGTGAAGCTTTACCGGAGTGCCGTTGCAGGAGATGGTTCCCCCCTCAGGTATGTAGATGCCGGAAAGTACCTTGATCAGTGTAGATTTTCCCGCTCCATTTTCTCCCAGGAGGGACAGTACCTCTCCCCTTCGTATCTCCAGTGACACGTCATCCAAAGCCTTGACCCCCGGAAAGATTTTGGTAATATGCTCCATTTTTAAGATAATGTCTTTTTCCAAAGTTCTCTCCTTCTCATACTGAAAAGCTGCTGTTTACTTGAAATAATCGTAAATGCACAGACTGTAAGAATAGTTAGAAATAATCTCCAAAGCTGTCATAGACATTGTTCCTGTCCACCATATAATGAGTGGGATAATAGTAATCCTCCACGGTTTCCCCGGCCACCATCTTGTCCAGGATCTCAAAACAGTACTTGCCGTAATTCTGGAAATCATAGACCAGGGATGCCTGATAAACCTCCCATTCCGGCGCCTCAGGCGTACTCTCCAGGTAATCCAGATAGTCGTATTCGCCCTGTGAAATAATCATACAGTCCTTTTCCCGCTCTGCAATCTCAATCGCTGCGGACGCCCCCAAACGGTAGGTTACATGGGCCGGAGCAATTGCGATGTGCTCGAAATCGGGATGAGCTGCAAGAAAATCTGCCACCACACCCTGTGCATCTGTAGTATCCGCACCTCCGTCGATCTTGAATACTTTATCCTCAGGGAAATCCGGGAATACTTTTTTGTAACCGTCATAAACATTGTCTGTTCGGGCCAGAACCGTCTCCCCGGAGATGGAGTCCTCCACGATCAGCAGACAATCCGCTTCTCCCCACTCTTCCTTTACTCTGTTTGCCATATACTCTCCTACAATGGGCCCCACATTATAGTTGTCCGCCCCAAAGTAAACAGCACCCTCATGCTCAATGTCCACCGCAATCACCGGCACACCTGCTTCATTCATCATCTCCATAATGGCAGGAGCTACGCTAATGTCCACATTGTACTCGATCATGTAATCAATTCCCATCTGCAGCATCTGTGTTGCATTGGACACGGCTGTCTGGCCGTCCAGGTTGTTGTTCATGTAGACCAGCTTCCAGCCGCGCGCTTCGGCTTCCTTCTCCATGCTCTCCTTAATTGCTGTGTGCTGGTAAGCAGTCTCCGCTATGTTGGCAAACCCGACTACAATCTCATCCTTGTTATCCTCCGTTTCTGTACTCTGTTTTGTTTCCTCCTTCGCCTGCGTGTCCTCTTTTGCTGTTGTGCTGCCCGTTGTCTCCTCTGCAGCATCTTCTGTCTTTGCAGTACCGGTTTCCGTACCGTTCGTGCTGCATCCGGCCAAGGAAATTATTAACGTAATACCTAACAACATTACATTCATTTTTTTCATGCTTTTTCCCTCCCAAGGTTATGATAGCATACTTCCCATAACTAGCCTATCGCCTGCGCCTAACCAATATTTTCCATATATGTTACCGTTCACATATTTTGCAGAAAAACACCTCCCTTTCCATCACTGAAACAGAAAATCTTTCGGGTTATCCACCAAAATAGTATCTATATCCGCCCGGTCAATTCCTTCCTGCTCCATCATCTCACTGACATTGTGAAATACATGATCATATCCCCAGCCGCCGTACTTGTGAAGGCTTGCCTTCAGGCACAGATCATTGGCAGCCAGTATCTGCTTCACCTTCCCCTCAGCGATCAGCTCTTTTACCATCCGCACCCTTGCCACATCCGTTTCAAAGGGGCCGCCGGAAAACGCGCCGCACTGGCTCTGAAAATAGAATTCCTTCCCAAAATTGTCAAATTCCACATAAACTCCCATGTTCAGTGACTGTCTCAGGTACTCCCTGTCAAAACTCACGTCCAGATGACAGAGGCAGATCTGCCTAGGAGCTACCCCCGCGTTCATCAGCAGATCAACGGCATCCAGCCCCGCCCGGCTCCATGGGTAGGTATGCAGATAGATGGGAAGTCCTGTCCTTATGCTGGCCTTTGCTGCTGCCAGCAGGCTTTTGTGCTCACTTTCATAGATAACCTCACTGGTCCCTATCTCCCCGATCACACCTGGTTTAATGCCTGTCTCGCCGATCCCATCCTCAATTTCCCCCAGAATGATCTCCGCCATAGCGTCAGCAGAAAGCCTTGCCACATCCTCCGGTATGGTCTCCTGTACAAAAAAGCCACAGCCCACCGCAATATGCAGGTCTGTTTCTTCACTGACCTGCTTTAACTTTTTCAAGTCACGTCCAAGGCCCACGGAAGTCACTTCCACCAGCAGGTTACACTCTTCTCTTTTCAGGTATTTCAGCTCGTTTATACTGTCCTGTACGCTATCCAAAATCAGATTCGTCCGCACCACATACGGATTTCTGCGCAGAACCCCCAGGGTTTCCATTGTGATTTTCCCGTAAAACCGCTCTCTTTCCGCTCTAGTCTTAGGTGTCACAGCCTCGTGGGTCATATCCAGAAAAAGATGCTCATGGGG
Organism: Ruminococcus sp. 8Y-12; assembly: GCF_058119865.1. NCBI lineage: Bacteria > Bacillati > Bacillota > Clostridia > Eubacteriales > Oscillospiraceae > Ruminococcus > Ruminococcus sp. 8Y-12. The sequence goes on from NZ_CM176623.1 coordinate 4,948,103, forward strand.
GCAAATCTTTTTTATCTCCTCCCTGCACACACTTCCCTTGATTGTATTTAGTAATTTCACCTTTTCAGCCTCCAACCATTCTCACTGTCATGTGGTTTCCCCCTCCACAATTTGCGGCAACAGTATCTCATTCTTGACCCCTACCTTTTTTTCTATCTGGTCAATCAGCAGGTTAGCACTCCTTATTCCCATGTCGTACCTGGGTTGGGATACGGTGGTTATATAGGGATGCAGCATACTGCACAAGTCCAGCCCATCGTGCCCAATTAGCGCAAAATCATCCGGCACCCTCATCCCTCTCTCCTGGAATTTAGAGAGCATGGAGATGGCCATAATATCGTTTTCACAGTACAGCGCAGTGGGTACCTCAGGCCCCGCCAGCATCTGATCCACAATGCGCGCCGCATACTCTGCCGCGTACTGGAAACGCCCATGGCTCTGATAAAGTCCCGCCGGCTCCACGCCGTGTTCGGCCAGCGCATCCTGAAATCCTTTGGTTCTCTGCCTCCAGATATTGAACTGAAATCCATCCTCATATGGCATACCCGGAAATTCCTGCAAGGTCAGCGGCCCATGGATACACGCGATTTTTTGGTGTCCCTTTTTAAGCAAATACTCCGCAGCCATATATCCGCCACTGTAATTGTCCGTAACAATAGAGCTGACGTTTTTGATCTCTGTTTCATTGTCCAAAAGAACACAGCAGACTCCCGCTGCCTTTAGCTCCTCCACCTGCTCTCTGGAAATTGCCAGGTGGTGAAAAACCACGCCTCCGATACAGTGGTCCTTAAACATATCTATGTAATCGCGCTCTCTTTGGCTGGAGTGGGCATCGCACATCATGCTGGTATAGCCCCGCTCAAAGGCCACACTCTCAAACCCCTGGTTCACCAGGTTGTGAAACGGATCTGAAATGTTGGTCATCACATGCGCCACTGTATGGCTGTGGCGTGTGGCCAGTGCCTTGGCCAGCATATTGGGCCGGTAGTTCAGCTCCTTTATTGCCCTCTTTACCCGCTCTCTTGTTCCCGCCTCCACATATCCGCTGTTGTTGATCACCCGGGATACGGTCTGCCGCGAAACGCCTACTCTCTTTGCTACATCTTCTATGGTTGCCATCTGGTTCCACCTCAATATTTTTATTTATGTTCAGCCAACCACTTTTCGTAATAGGTACGCATAAACGGATATAGACTCTTGGCCCCATCCTCTGTTATGACAAAGGCCTCCTCAATGCGGTTGGACCCGCCCTTTAATCCAAAGAGGCTAATGTCCGTATTGCAGGTCATACCGGCTTGAAATACCTCTTCCGTATTCTCATCCGGATAGGGGCTCTCCGCCTCCGCGCATCCGATTCCGTGAAGGGGCGGATAAATATCATATTCCGACAAGCCCGCCTCCCGGAAGCAGTCTCTGACCGCCCTCACAAAGTTTTTCATAGGTTGTCCAGCTTTCAGATAGGGCAGCCCCGCTGCGCTTGCGTGGATGAGCACATCTATGACATGTTCCGTCTCCGGGCTGCAGTTTCCCACGGCATAAGGAAGCTCGCAGGTTGCCACATATCCCTCATACTGCACAGCCAGAGCGCACATGATCATATCTCCGTCCTCAATGAGCTTATCCTCCGCCCGTCCCACAATCTTTGCCGACCGCTCACCGGACCCGAATACCGTAAAGGTAATGGTCTCCGCTCCCGCTTTTCTGGCAGCACCCTCCGCAATGCCTGCTGCATAGCGCTCGCTCTTTCCTATGAGATCTGCCTCCATCATTGCCAGAAAACCGGTCTGCGCAATGCGAGCCGCCTCCTTGAGGCAGGCGATTTCGTTCTCGCTCTTAACCTTTCGCAGGTTGATCAGAATGTCCCCGCTGTCCACAAGCTCACACCCAAACGCGTTGGATAAATTTTTTAAAAGTGCTGCTGACATATCATTCATTCCTGCAATGCCCAGTCGCTCCAAAGCTCCCTTTTTTCGCAGCTCCTCTGCCAAATCCCCAAAGCTGGTGTACACTGCCATAGGATAGTCGATTTCATCCGGAACAGTTACACACAAGAAATCCGGTACCAGGCGCACATCCTCCCAGACACTCATCTCTCTCGCCACCTGTTCCCCCTCCGGCGCACAGAGCACGGTGGGCTCCCCCACTTTTGGGATCAGCAGCGCCCCTCGCTCAAAAATCGGCCAGTAATTGGAGACATAGCGCAGATTTTCCTTCCGGTACTCATCCCCGTAGACCAGCATTGCATCGATGTTTTCATTATACATGCATTTTTTAATGTTCTCAATTCTTTCTTGAAACTCGCTCTTAGGTATACAAATTTTGTTCATGCCTTCCCCTTCTCCATTGTTATTCTCCGTAGCCCAAGGTTCCTATGTAGGCCAGATTTGCCTGGCTTACATCACATCTTCCATACTGTACAACAACCCCCACGTCACTTCTCACCCGAAGCGAATACTGCTCATTAACGTCCAGCTCGACGCCTTTTAACACCTCCTTGTCATTTGTGCGGAATGCACTGATCCTCTGTGCAGGCGCCAGGTACTCAATTCCCAGAACAGGCGGCCTGTCGCTGAAAAAAAAGTCCAGATAACAGTGCGCATCCCTTTCATTGCAGTTTAGGATCATAATCGCCTCATGCCCCTCATACTCTGCCTGGCCTGCTGCGGCTGGAGGTCGGTAACCGTCCACCACATACCAACAATTTTTGCCTTCCATAAAACCCTCCTTCCCTGATTGTTCAATGGTGTATTTCAGATGTGTTACCGCTCACATATCTGTTAAAAAAGAGAAACGCCTCACAATTGCAGTTACAATTGCTTTTATGTGAGCGCTCACATCTTTACTGTCATTATAAGGTTTGTATAGTTTTCTGTCAATCCCTAACTATTTTTTCACTGTTTTGTACAAATATTTGTCTGTCTTTTTATTCCTATCTCACAACAAGCCTTTCTCTTTTCCCGCACATTTACCAGATTTCGATCTGTTGTTTTGTATAAAACTGCGCATGAGTAGTTGCCCACTGATCCGGGGACTAGGCAGCCGCCAGATTTGGCTTCATACCGATCCGTCTTTTCCTGTCACCGATTAGTCTCTTCATCCTTTCTAAACATGAGAATAACCCCAGCCGTAAGCAGCACAGCCGCAATCCAGATGGCCGGTTCCGCCAGCCAATTACTCATAACAGCACCGACTGCGGCTCCAACCGCAAAGATCAGAATTACAAAATAATAATGCAAACTTTTTCTCTTCCATTCCCTGTCTTTGGTAATGTGATATCTACAAAGCATCTCCGTGGCACTGCGCATATTTCCAATGCACATGGTGGTGGCACAGGGAAGTCCACGGAATTTTCGGAAACTATTCACCTGCATGGCGCACGCAAACGACATCATAGCATTTGCCGCCATGTTAAAGGACGGAGGTAAAAATCCCACGGCTACCAAAAGAACCGCCTCAGCTGCCAGTACAATCTGCCGCCAGTGTAACATCTTATGGTCCTTGTACAAATGGTGCACCCACTCTGTCACATAGACACCGGAGATAAAGGCAGCCAGCGGAACCAGATAGTGAAGTGCATCTATAAAATACCCCTGGGCCAGATTCTGGCCCAGGAGTACAATATTTCCTGTTTGGGCATTGGCAAATACTTTTCCCCTGCAGTTGTAGGAATAGGCATCCTGGAATCCGCCTGCCAGTGTCAGAAGAACGGCCAGAGCCATTGATTCTGACATCTGTCCTCTATTCCTGAGCTTCATTATTTCAGTCACTCCTTCCGTTAATTTCTGTCCTCTATTATATTGCATAACCACCATGGCAGCATTTACTTTTCATCCGGCTCAAATTGGTCAGGATAAATTTTGCTTCCCTCATATCCGCAAACACCCATTCTCGGTGAATTACATACTGGCAGGAAATATTCAGGTACATCATAGTCATCAAATTCCTGCTCTTCATCCTCTTCCATATCATCTTCTTCCAAATTGTACTTACACAGGCATTCCTCACACCAAAATGCATTGCCCTCATAATATCCTTCCGGATTAATCCACTGCGCCTTATTTTCTCCGCAATGGCTGCACAATATTTCCAATGGATTATTGCGGGATAAGATTGTGATTTTTTCCTTATTCCCTTCACCCACACCATAACTATGTATGCTCAATACTAATTCCGTTGTAGATCCATAATCATATTCATATGACACCGTCTCCCCAACAGTAAATATATCTTTCAATTTATATTTCATACTCTTGGCTTGCGCTCCCCAAAAGCTATCTTCGGCAGGATAAGCTTCATACCTCACTTCTCCTGCTTTAAAGGCGCTGAGATGTCCACAGCATTCAACCCAGATATTGCGGATAAACTGATCCAACTCTCTTAAAGCAGCATTCTCGCTTATCTCAATAATTAACCAGTAGTCCTTGTCATACTTTCCGCAAATAGACACCTGATAACATCCGCATTTTCCTTTCTCTGCTTCCAGCCTTGCTTTTCGCTTTTTACATGCTGGCAGATGGCGTAACATCCCGCTCTTTGTGTATTCGTTTCCGCAATATTTGCAGAATCCTTTGGTTTGCTTTGCCATATTGAATACCTCCTCTTATTCCGCATTCTTCCAGTTATTCTCAGATATTAAGAAATCTTTTCTCTTACGAATGGCAACTTGTACAGTGATTCTGGGGCAATTTATCCTGATGCAAAATGCACCAAGCCGAATTTCGTTTCAGCTGTCCTGATGGCAAAGCCCCTTCAATCTATGTAACTTTACTATAATCAATAATTGAAATCTCCTGCATTACATTCTTTGCACGGAATATTTCTTACTATTACTAAGCAACTTCCCAAATCTACCATTTCCTCTCAATCAAAAGATTAATATTAGTATACCACAGCTATCACTTCAAAAAAACCCACAAACTTGATGTTTGTGGGTTTTCCGTGTATTGCAGTTACTGTTTTAGCTTCTCCGTCCGAAGGTGCCATCATCACCCAACTGTTCTGTGTTATATGCAGACTGAACATCCCAGTGTAAATCGTTTTGAAGCAGATTGCCTGCACTTTCCTGCGCCAGAATATTTTCTGAGTAATCGTAACTCATGGTATTACCCCCAGTTCTTATACTTCGATTTCTCCATTCATCAGTTTTGGCAGTAAGCGGTCACGGGCTTGTGTCAATCTTAAAATTTCTCCGTCGCACACCGCAATTTTTTCATCAATTTTGCTTACAATCAAATCGTATTTTTCGTCAAGACTATTTGATGGGATAAGGAATTTCTGTCCAAGCAGTTCATTCTTTGTAATGGATGAAAATATTGACCCGTTTCCCACAATATCATCTTTGAAAAAGCGTTCTTTCAACATATAGAATAAATAGCTCTGTAAATTTTTCTTATGCTTCATAGCAGATAAGCCACGGCCAATTACTATTTTATTCTTGGTAATATTCAGCCGACCAACTGGCGCTCTCACACTAAACAAAATACTGTTAGCTTCAGCAATTCTGGTGAACGATGTCGAATAAGTATCATCAATTACAAATCGAGTTCCGTAGCTTCCTACTCCTTGATGAAACGGCAATCCCTCATTGACTTGATTATAAAATTCAGATTTAGGACTTTGCCCCATAACAACATCAGCAAAATCTGAAAGGCACTGATTGCTCCATCCAGCCGGTACGCCATCAACAATTTCTGTTTCCTCATATCCGGGGAACCGCAAATCAACGAACCATTCCCTATACAGACGCTGTGCAGCTTCTTCCAACAGCTTGATTTGCTTCTGGTTGTTTTCAATTAGATTATCATAGGCCGAGAGTATCCCCGCCAGTTTCATCTGGACACTCATTTCAGGCAATAAAATAGGCATCTTTCTGATTACAGGCAAATTGACATGCGCTACCGTTGCACCATTCGCTGTACCAAGCAATTTATATTGCTGCTCCGGTGCAAGCAAATAGTATGTAAGGAACTCTGGAACCACATACTGAGTATTTGGTCGAATTAAAACCGTTCTTTGCCCCATACAGACCTTTTCTCCTTTTGTCACTAAAGCAACATTTCCAGCAGGGGCTTCACGGGCAAAAATCAAATCACCATCCTCTGGTGTGCCAAGAAAATTTCTTTCTTGATATACTCTTTCGGAAACTCTATGCACATCATCAAGGAGCAATCTTCCTTTGCCGACATTTGGCGTTCTGATAAGGGGGTAGCCTTTTCCTTCGTCTTTCGCTGTTGTGTGAGGGCAGTCAATAATAAATTCACAGACATCACTCAGTCTCATTCTGTTTTACCCTCCTTTAGCTTATTGTATTGTTTCTTCCATGCACTTGACGGCTTTTTACATATTCCATCTTCACACGCAAACGCACAAATATCAGCAATGCCATTACTGCCGCAAATGTCTATTTTCAAATTCTTCATAAGCCCATCTGCTTCATATTCTGTGAGATGGTATCCATCAAATCATTTGACTCCGCGTGTAAAGATAACAGCTCCCGATGGATCTCTGTCATGCGTTCCTCAAAGTTTACGCCATCATCTTCAACCGGAGCAACGCCCACATACGCACCCGGTGTGAGAGAAAAGCCTTTTTCCTCAATTTCTTTCTGTGTGGCAACCTTGCAAAGTCCCAGCACATCGTTATATTCACTTTCACCAAATTTCTCATAAAGCCATTCGGCTTCTTTTGCAACGGTCAGAATTTCTTCCAGGTCAGCAATCTTTTCATCCCAATCAATCTGAATTTTCTTTTTATCCGTGCGGTCCGCTGCTTCCGCTTCGGCTTTTGCAATCCCACGCTGAGCCTTAATGTAAGCTTTCAGAGAGTGAACGGTTTTTGCAAAATCAGACTTCAGCAGAATCTCTGCCAGTTCTTGGCTCCGGTGGGCATAGGCATGGAGCGTCTGACGATATTCAGCAAGCAGTCCTTTGTATTTTTCTGTTTCACCCCGATAGAGCCACACAATAGCATTGAGGTTTTTCAGCTGCCATTCGCTCCACTCATTAAGAGTACGGTCTACTACGGTAAAGTAATTTCTTGCGTCAATAAACAGGGTTTTGTCCAGCAATTCCTCTTTTTTACCCTTATCAAAGAACCAGAGGGAGCAAGGCAGACTTTTGGTGTAGAAGAAGTTGTTTCCCACACTGACCATGCAGTCAACATGACCGGTTTTCACCAGCTTCTCACGGATGTTCTTGTCCTCTCTCTGGCTGTCCGTAGCCGAGGACGCCATAACGAAACCGGCTCTGCCTGTTTCATTCAGATAGGAATAAAAATAGGAAATCCAGAGATAGTTGGCATTGCCAATCTCTTTGTTCTTATTCACACCCGGCAAACCGAAAGGCAATCTTCCTGCACTTTGAGCCGACTCCGATTTGACCTTATCCACATTGAAGGGCGGGTTCGCCATGACATAGTTACAGAAACCGTCCAGATTGTGTGCATCATGATAAAAGCTGTTCGCTTCATCACCAGATTTAATCACACCGGTCAGTCCGTGAACCGCCATATTCATCAGGCAAAGTTTTGCGTTGTATTCCACTTTTTCCTGTCCGTAAAAGGTCATAGTATTGTTGGCAATCATACCGGAAGCATTTACAAAATCGCCGGTCTGGATAAACATACCGCCGCTGCCTGCTGCCGGGTCAAGCAGAATGCCGGACTTCGGCTCCAGCACATTTACGATCATCTTTACCAAAGACTTCGGGGTAAAGAACACGCCATCGTCCTGAGCAATATTCTTTGCAAACTTATTGAGGAAGTATTCATAAATACGACCGATTACATCGCCGCCCACATCATCCAGAGCATTGTTATTGAAGATGCGGAGCAGCTCGGAAAGCAGTTCGTCGGAAAACATGGTGTAGTCTTTCGGTAAAACACCTGTCAGCTGTTCGCTCTGGGCTTCCACCAGTTCCATTGCATTGTTCACCACATCGCCCAGACTATTCATGGTGTGTCCGTCCACACTCACAAGGTTTTGGGAAGCGACATCTGCCGGTAACTCTACCAGATAAGTGTACTGTGCTTCTTTGGGGAGGAATAACGCACTTTTTTCTTTGAAATCACTTGCTTCTACCGGAAGCACACGGCCGTTTCGCATCGGTCTGTGCGAGAGTATTTCTTTCTCGACCATGTTGTAGCGGCTGTACGCATAACGCAAAAAGAGCAAGCCCAGCACAGGCATACAGTATTGGTTTGAGGTCAGCTTGGAACCGGCACGGAGCAAATCTGCCGACTCCCACAAATCGGCTTCCAGTTTTCTGACATTTATCATTTGGGTATCCACCTTTTCTTTTTCTATTCAGCTCGTTTTGCAAAGCAGAGCTTTCCATCAATCCTAGGTTCTCGTCTCCGGAAGAATCTCCACAACATCCTCTATCCTGCAGTTCAATTTTCTGCAAATGCGGATAATGACTTCCATCGACACCATCTCATTTCTTGAAATCTTCGCAAGGGTGCTGCCGCTGATCCCGATTGACTTTGCAAGTTCCGTTTTCTTCATTTCCTTATCTATTAACAGTTTGAATAATTTGTTGTACTTACATCCATCTCTTATCCTCCTGACAACTATGTTTCATCATATTTTTTCATACAGCTGCACACAAAATGCATTTTACTTTACATTTTAGCACGAAGTATGCGAACTTCAAGAATAAATATACGACTTCTCGCATATTTGCTGTAACTTTTATGAGAGAATTTACAGTAACTAAATGATTAGAGCCTGATAAGGCAAAATAAGAGTCAAGGCTATTATAGGGCAGAACAAAATGGGCTAAATTGGGGCAGATTCCGTCAAATTCAGCCAAACCATTTAGACAAAGAAAAACCCCGAAAGCCGCTTAGCTTCGAGGTTTTTCGTGGTTTTGATTGTAAATTAACGCTTGCTGAACTGCGGTGCACGACGTGCTGCTTTGAGACCGTATTTCTTTCTCTCTTTCATTCTCGGATCTCTGGTGAGATATCCGGCTTTCTTGAGTGTTGGTCTGAAGTCTGCGTCTGCCTGGAGCAAGGCTCTTGCGATTCCATGTCTGATGGCGCCTGCCTGTCCTGTTGTTCCGCCGCCATGAACGTTTACCATTACGTCAAACTTGTCGGTTGTCTCTGTGGCAACCAACGGCTGACGAACGATAACCTTTAAGGTTTCCAGTCCTAAATACTCATCGATGCCTCTTTTATTGATTGTGATCTTACCTGTACCAGGTACTAAATATACTCTGGCAATGGATTTTTTTCTTCTTCCTGTACCGTAGAATTTTGCGTTAGCCAATGTTCTTTACCTCCTATTAAAATGTTAATGCTTCCGGCTTCTGAGCTTCATGATTGTGCTCAGGTCCTGCATACACGTGAAGTTTTGTCATCATCTGTCTTCCTAAGGGTCCCTTCGGAAGCATGCCTTTTACTGCCAGCTCTACAACTTTTTCAGGCTTCTTGTCTAACATTTCTCTCAGGGTCGTCTCTTTCATTCCGCCTACATAGTCTGAATGATGATAATAGATCTTCTGATCCAGCTTTTTACCGGTTACTTTGATCTTCTCTGCATTTGTGATGATTACGTAATCACCTGTATCGATATGAGGAGTAAAGATTGGCTTATTCTTTCCTCTTAAAATCTTTGCTACTTCTGATGCCAAACGTCCTAATGTATATCCTGTAGCGTCTACTACATACCATTTTCTCTCGATTGTTGCTGGACTAGCCATATAACTTTTCATGGTTGTTCCTCCTTGAAATTTACACTCATGCTTATCATAATAAGTATATCGTAAGACGTCTCACCGGGGCTTTGGATAGACGTTTACATACTTCGTCACATTGAGTTATTATATTACACCAGCCCGTGTGTGTCAACCATTTTTTCACATTTTTCAAACCATTTTGTTTCCGTCCTATAAAAGTTGGAGAATCCTCACTTATTCTTGTGAAAACGCCCCGGCCATTCACCGGCCGGGGCAGATTTTTAAACAGATTACTCCTCTTCGATCCTGGCAATCTTGTCAATCCTGGTCTGATGGCGTCCGCCCTCAAAGGTAGTGTTGAGAAAAAGATCCACCATCATAAGCGCCAGACCGGCTCCCACCACTCTGCCTCCCATGCACAGGATATTTGCATCATTGTGCTGCCTGGTCAGCTTTGCGCTGAAACAGTCGGAGCAGCAGGCTGCCCGGATTCCCTTTACCTTGTTGGCCGCAATGGAAATGCCGATCCCTGTGCCGCAGCAAAGAATCCCCTTCTCATATTCCCCTGCTGCCACTGCCTTTGCAACAGGATATGCCACATCTGCATAATCTATGGATTCCGGAGAAAAACAGCCGAAGTCTTTATAGGCAATTCCATTCTCCTCCAGATACCCTCTTATCTCCTCTTTTAAATCAAATCCGCCGTGATCACTGCCTATCGCTATCATTCTTAACCTCCTATGTCTCTTTGTGCAAACCGGATTATAATGTACTTAATTCTGTATACTTAGCCAGGAAGGGACGGATTCTGTTCAAAATCACATCTACCTGCCCTTCCTTCTCAGCCTCACAGTTCAGAGGCATGATCGGATCATGCAGAGACATACGGATCAGCATCCAGCCCTTTACCTCCTCATCGTCGAAGTTCACCCGGATTCCCTCGTAATTGGGAGCAACCACGTGGAAATTCTCCTCTTTTTCTGCAAAAACGCGGAAATCCTCTAGCACCTTTGCTCCGTAATCTTTGTAGTCCGGAGTCTGGATTTTTAACCGGTACTCCATACTCTCGGCAGGCTTCTTCAGCTCTCCGATCAGATCCTCGATACGCGTTCCCTCACGTCTGCATTTCGCCAGCCTGCAGATAATCTTAACACTCATATAGGCGCCGTCATCCAGGAAATAATTCTCCTTCACCGCACCATGGCCGGAAGTCTCAATCGCCAGATGGGTTTCCTCGCCCTCCTGGTTTAAACGGATCGCCTCATTAATGACATTTTTGTAACCTCTCTTGAACCGGTGATGCTTCATCTGAAGCTTCTCTTCCAAAAATTCGGTCAAATAATTTGAGGTCACGGAATCCGTCACAACGGTGGTATGGGGATATTTCTCGGACAGGATCGCCGCCATCAGAGCGATGATAGAGTTCTTATTTACTTCCTCCCCGTTTGCAAATACCACTGCGGCCCGATCCCCGTCCGTGTCGAATATGATACCCAGGTCAGCACCCGCATTTAGCACTGCGCTGCGCACTGCCTCCATTGCCTCTTTGTTCTCCGGATTGGGAACATGGTTCGGAAAGGTTCCATCCGGCTCCAGGCAGATGCTGCCGCCTGTCACTGCACCCAGCCCTTCCAGAACTTTTGTAAAGTAGCCGCCAACTCCGTTAGAGGCATCCACAACGATGTGCAGCCCCTGCAGCGGATGCTCAAAATCCTGCGCATTCACTTCTTCTTTGATCAGCCTCTGCATGTGGGCAGAATAGGCCCCCACCAGATCCGCTTCCTCTGCCTCATAAAACTCAATCTCGTGGTCTACCCTTGAAATCACTGCGGCCTTCTCCAGTACTTCCTTAATCTGGCTGCTCTCCAGACCGCCTTCCCTGGTAAAGAGTTTCAGTCCGTTTCTGTTGAAGGGCAGATGGCTGGCAGTGATCATTACTGCACCGTCATATCCAAATCCTTCCAGAACCGTAGACATAAACATGGACGGCGTGGAGGTGAGTCCGCAGTCATAGGCCTTACATCCTCTAGTCATGACTCCATTTACCACACCCTTTTTCAACTCCTCCGCAGAAATACGCGAGTCGTGTCCAATTCCAACCTGGATCTGCTCATAGGGAATCCCCTTTTTGTCTGCCAGAAAATCTACAAATGCAACTGCAATATTGCGCGCAATCTCAGAGGTAAGATTTACCGGCTCCCCCTCTACACCTTCCACAGAAACGCCGCGGATGTCACTGCCATTTTGCAGCTTGAAATACATTTCTTCCCATTCTTCCATTTTTTGTCTCCTCTCTTTATCTCTGTTGTCCATTCTACCTGTATTTTACCATCAGTCTTAAAGTTTGTCTGCACTTTTTTATCTGAATTTCTTACTCTCTGTATCTGTTCAATCCGTAGACAGCAACATGCATAAACCCATGATACGTATTATGCTTTGCGGCACATCTTCCATATATAATAAGCCATGCTGCCAAAAAGCAGCACCAAAGACACTGGAGTGAACCATACTCCCAGTCCTGTTCCCCTGGCACTGCAGACTAACATATAGGAAAAATTAAGGACCATCAGAAGTTTCACCACCAAGATCAGGCTTAGGCACTCTTTATAAGCCCTTTCCCTGTCACCTTCCCTCCCCGGTACATTCCAGATCTGGGGAAACTTCTGTACTCCGGTAATTCCCAAATACAGCACCGCTTCCGACACTGCCAGAAACAGGATACTCTCCTTTCCCGACCAGGCATCCGCCTCTCCTGCTCCTCCAAAATGCGAAGGAACTTTATCCGGAAGCTTTCCATATGTAAAAGCCAGCCAAATGAGAGGCAGTACCAAAGCCAAAAGCCCGGCCCACTCCACAACTCTTTGAAAACGCGTATAATTTATTTTTTTCACTTTTGTTCCTCCTTGGGCAGCATGATGTTGACCTGAAACGCTCCGTTCTCTACTCCGGTGTGCAGGGTTCCGTGATATTTTTCCAGGGTATACCGCACATTCTCCAGTCCGATTCCCATATGTCCCTCCTTAGTGCTCTCGCTTTCACCCATCGAATTCCGGATGCTGACCACAATGAATTCATTAAAATAGTCCATTTTCAGGTCAATGTAGGCATCGTTTTTAATTTCCCTGGCTGCCTCAATGGCGTTGTCCAGCAGGTTGGCAAATATGGTGGTGATGTCCAGATCTTTAATGCCCGTAAGCTTCACATCCCCGATTGCGGCCCTGACCATTATCCCCTCACGCTCCGCTTCCTGAAGCTTATCATTCAAGATTATGTTCAGCATGTGATGGTCTGTGTAGTATTTTTCTCCCAAAACATTCAGCATGTGGTAAATGTCCTCCACATAGGACTGGGCTTCCCCTGTCTCTCTGGAAGCATACAGACGCTCAATGGCCTGCAGGTGGTTTTTCATATCATGAATCACCTTTCTGGAATCCTCGTACTTTTTTTCCATCTGGCTGTAGTATTTGAACTGTATCTCATTTTGATTTTTAAAAACCTTCAGCTCATTCTCCAAATTGTTGGCTTTAAACATATACCCGAACAGGTACACAAAGAATATATTTACGGCAAGCAAGATCACCATATTTACTGCCATCAGCCCGTAACCATACAGGGGTGCATAGACCTGCCCCATAATTACCATGGACATCATAAATACCAGACTGAAAACCGGCAGTAAAAATATACTGATATGCTGCCATCTGGTTAGCCTTGACATTTTCTTTTGTCTGATTACAAATACCAGGAATCTGGTAACGCACAGTACAACGAGGATTTTAAGGGCCAGACAGATATTATAGTATGCATATGGGTCCCGGATATAGCTCAATAGTCCCTGCATCCCCAAGAGAACTGCAATCTGGCAGATGCACACACACACCATGTAAAACATATAGTAAAAAATGTACAGCCCTTTTTTGTTAAACAGAAAGTGACCGATAAGGGAGACCATGAGCAAGCCTGCTCCTATGTTTACATAGTCACTGTAAAACAAAGGGGTCAGAATGCTGAATACCACCCCATAGCACAAAAATGCCAGCACATACCACCATTTTTTCCGAAAAATCTCTCTTCCTATATGGTTCATGTAATAGTAGGCGCTGTACACCAGCACCAAAAGTTCTGATAAACCCAGAATGAAATTGAGCACAATCATCTTGTCATTCCCCCTTAAATCTGACTGGCCATAAATCTGCTGAGCTTCTCCCGAAACTCTACTGATTTTTTCTGTGAGAGCGGGATCAGGCTTCCGTCCATCATGTGGATGTCATATCCCTTTATAGACTTAACGTAAAACAGATTCACTGTAAAGCTTTTGTGAGGCATGCAGAAGCCATGGGGTTCCATCCTTGCTGCCAGCTCTGTGATACTGCCCCGTATCCAGTAATTCCCCACCTTTGTGTGTATCTGGATCTTACGGCACAGGTATTCAAAGTAATAGATATCCCCCAGTTCAAATTCCTTCAACCCTTCATCCGTCTCAAAGCGCAAAAAAGTCTTAGGCTCCTCAGAGACAGCATAGTCCATGGCCTCTCTGATCTGCCTGCAGATCTGCTCCTTTTTTACCGGTTTCAGCAGGTAACCAAAGGCGTGTACGGAAAAAGCATGGCTGGCGTAATCCGGATAAGCGCTCACATATATGATTTTCACTTTTTTATCTGTCCTTCTCAGCTTTCTGGCTGTCTCGATACCGTTGATCCCCTTCATATCAATATCCAGGAAGATCAGGTCAAACTCTTTCTTCGCTGCCAGCAAACTCTCGCCGCTGGAGTACAAGTCCACCGTACAGGGCTTTTCAACGCTTTTGATGTATTCTGCCATTTGCCTTGTCACTTCAGGCTCATCATCGCAGACTGCAATCCGAAACATGAACGGGGCCTCCTCTGTGTTATTTTTAACCCTACCATAACTACTCAGTGCCTTCGCAGTTATATGAAAAATCGTAACTGTTCAGTACCTTCCCAGTTACATACAAAAATCCATCTAAAATCACCTTTGGAGATGGGATCCTTCTGTTACCAGATTACCACAGTTACTGCCTGATTGACAGGCCTTGTGCACAAGATACAGATTTAAAGATTTAATTACAGTTACATGCAAAAAGACCAGACTGCAGCACTTGTCTGATCTTTTTGCAGAATCGACCGGGTCATTTCCGGAAATGACCCGGTCACTTTGGGTACTTTATCTCAACCAGGGTCAGACCTTCCGGCCTGGCGGTCTCCCCAGCCATATTTCTATCCTTTGCATCCAAGATCTCCTTTACGTATTCCGGTTCAAAGGAGCCTCCTCCCACCCGTATCAGAGTACCTGCTATAATGCGCACCATATTGTACAAAAACCCATTTCCCCTCACGCGCAGGGTAATCATGTCATTTTCCCTCTCCACATCCAGGGAATAGATGGTGCGGACAGTGCTGTCTGTCTCCGGCTTCATTGTACAAAATGAGCGAAAGTCGTGTTCCCCCACCAAAAACCGGGCTGCCTGCCTCATCCGCTCCACATCCAGGGGATAATAGTAAAAAAAGGCGTACAGTCTTTGCGTGGGGTCCTGGAACCTTCTGTTCAGTATGCGGTACTCATACGTCTTCACTGTCTTCTGAAAACGGGGATGAAAATCAGCCGGTACCTCACAGGACTCCTGAATACGGATGTCATCCGGAAGCCTTGTGTTCATGGCAAAGGAGATCTTATCCGCAGGCATCCTGGCCCTTGTGTCAAACACCGCCACATTTCCCAGGGCGTGAACCCCGGCATCTGTTCTGCTGGCACCGGTCACCCGGATCTCCTCCCTTAATAGCTCCGATAAATGATGGTTTAAGACCTCTTCGATGGTCAGTGCATTGGGCTGAATCTGCCAGCCGTGATAATTTGTGCCGTCATACGCCACCGTCAGTTTCACTCGCTTCATTTTCTTACTCCAAACTCGCTCTTGCTGCGAAAGTCCCGGGAACTTCCGCACCTACACTGGAACAAAATAGTTTACTGCAAACATACAGCCCAGATACACCAGCATCAGCAGATAGGCAGCCTTGTCTCTCTTTTTGTAGACCAGGGGCTTCATCTTTGTGCGCCCCTCTCCTCCCCGGTAGCCTCTGGCTTCCATAGCCATAGCCAGGTCATTGGCCCTGCGGAAGGCTGAAATAAAGAGGGGTACCAGCAGCGGAACCAGGCTTTTTGCCTTTTTGATCAGGCCGCCGGATTCGAAGTCCGCCCCTCTTGCCATCTGCGCCTTCATAATCTTGTCCGTCTCCTCCAGTAGGATGGGGATAAAGCGCAGGGCGATGGACATCATCATCGCCACCTCATGCACTGGTACATGCAGCTTTTTTAAAGGACCCAGCCCCTTCTCAAGCCCGTCGGTCAGATTGTTGGGCGTGGTGGTCAGGGTCATGATGGAAGAGCCGATGATCAGGAACGCCAACCGAATGGCCATAAACACTGCCTGCCGGATACCCTCCCAGGTAATCGTCAGTTTCCAAATGGTAAGGGCCGGTGTCCCGGGCGTCAGAAACAGGTTAAAGACCACTGTAATCATCAGCAGAATCATAATGGCTTTTAAACCCTTCACCATAAATTTGAACGGAACCTTTGAAACACGTATCACCGCCGCCAATGCCAATGTGGCCACAGCGTATGCGCTGAAGGAGCGGAATAAAAAGAGGGAGAAGATAAATACCAGGGTTCCCACCAGCTTTGTTCTGGGGTCCATTCTGTGTATAACCGAGTCTGTCGGGTAGTATTGTCCTAATGTGATATCTCTTAACATAATCTTTCTACTTTCCCATTGCCTTTAATATGGCCTGCTTTGCTTCCTCTACCGTAGTTGCTGTTGTATCGATATCCCAACCTTTATCCGCAAGCCTTTTTACCACATAGGCAGCCTGCGGAGCGGCAAGTCCCATGGCCTCCAGCTCCTGATAGTGCCAAAACACCTTCTTGGGGGCATCATCGTACATCACGCTTCCCTTATTCATCACAATGATACGGTCCACGTATTTCGCAATATCCTCCATGCTGTGAGACACCAGGATCACTGTGATCTTTCGCTCCCTGTGGAGTGCCGCGATCTGATCCAGAATGTCGTCCCGCCCTTTGGGGTCCAGCCCGGCTGTGGGCTCATCCAGAATCAGCACCTCCGGATGCATGGCCAGTATTCCCGCAATCGCCACTCTGCGCTTCTGGCCTCCGGACAGTTCAAAGGGAGATTTTTTGTAATACTTCTCCTTCATCCCCACCTGCTTCAGAGCCTCTTTCGCCCTCTCCTCTATCTCTTCCCGGGAGAGGCCCAGGTTCTTAGGGCCAAAGCATACATCCGTAAACACATCAATCTCAAAGAGCTGGTATTCCGGATACTGAAATACAAGGCCCACTTTGCTGCGCAGCCCGCGCATATCGTAGCCCTCCTGATAAATGTTTTCCCCATTGTAACGGATCACACCGGAGGTCGCCCTGATCAGTCCGTTTAAGTGCTGGATCAAGGTGGACTTGCCGGACCCGGTATGGCCGATGATACCGATAAACTGGCCATCCGGGATCTCCAGATTGATATTGTCCAGGGCTTTCTTTTCAAATGCGGTCTCTTCACCGTAAACATAGCTTAAATTTTCTATTTTAATTGACATAATTCACTCACCAACTCATCCACGGTCAGGATTCCCTCCGGGAGAGGCAGTCCTGATTTCTTCAGTTCATGGGCCAGAAGCGTAGCCTGGGGCACATCCAGGCGGTACTCCTTGAGCTTGTCCACCTGGGAAAACACCTCCCTGGGCGTTCCCTGCATGACAATCCTGCCCTCATCCATGACAATCACTTTGTCCGCATAGATTACCTCTTCCATGTAGTGCGTGATCAGCAGCACCGTCACATCCTCTACCTGATTTAAGGCCCTCACTGTGCGGATCACCTCTTTGCGCCCTGTTGGGTCCAGCATGGCAGTGGGTTCGTCCAGCACAATGCACTTGGGGTGCATGGCCACTACGCCCGCTATGGCCACCCGCTGCTTCTGTCCTCCTGAGAGCTTGTTGGGAGAGTGGGTACGGTACTCCCACATCCCCACGGACTTTAAGCTCTCTGTGACCCGCTCCCAGATTTCCTCCTGGGGAACTCCCATATTCTCAGGCCCAAATCCTACATCCTCCTCCACCACAGTACCGATAATCTGGTTGTCCGGATTCTGAAACACCATCCCGGCGCTCTGGCGCACATCCCAGAGATTCTCCTCCCTGCTGGTGTCCTTCCCATCCACATAGAGGGTCCCCTCCGTAGGCACCAGGATGGCGTTGATATGTTTGGCCAGTGTAGACTTCCCGGAGCCATTGTGTCCCAGTATCGCCACAAAGTCGCCGCGCTTTATATCCAGGTCCACACCATCCACTGCCTTGTGCGTGGACTCTACTTGTCCGTCTTCTCCGTATTTTTTATACTCATATATGATTTTATTCGCTTCTATTATTCCCATAATTTATTTCCATCATTTCTCTGCAGCCTGATTGATAACAGGCAGCTATTGTTAACCCCATTCCTAAATGGGGAGACATTCTCTACTGACCTATTGTAATTGATTTATGCGAGAAATACAAGGATTTTACAATTTTTCTCAATATCTGTAATACCGAACGTCTATGTTGATCCTGAAATATTTAGCAAAAAACAGATCCACTTCCCGGTTCAGCACCGAATAGCTGGAACCGCAGCAGGGACTTAAGTGCCGCTTTGCAGGGTCCTGCGCCAAGTCTTCAAAGGCAAAAATCTTTTTGCAGCAGTGGCACTGGCATATGTATTCTTTTTCCACGGTGTTCCCACCCTCTTTCTTAAATAATGCATAACCGTGCAGTGTGTACACAGTTATGTTACACAGTTGTAATATTTTATCTAATGTCTTGTGTATTATAAAACATGGATTTCCATGCGGTTGTCCCCGCAAAACTCAATGGTGTACTCCTGGTCCTCACACTCCATACATGTGACTTTCTCTATGGCTTCGGTGTTAATGTATACAAACCCCTGGTCCACCTCAATCACCATCTCTCCGGCTTCATCTAAATAGAGTTCTTCCACCTGTCCCTGACAGTAGCTGCGAAAGCCTCTGCCTCCCTGGTATAAGATGGATACATAGGTACCCTCTGTAAGTATCTTTTGTAAGTTTTTCAATAATTCCATATGCACTGCGCCCCCTTTTTCGCACGAACATATGTTCGTTTCCCATAATATACCATATTTTTCCTCCTGTGTCAATTTACTAATTTTAAAAATGATTTTTTCGGGTCTGAAACTTTGGATTTGATGTATAATGATGTAAGAGTACAGAAATGAAAACCGATTTGATGCAGAGTTTTCAGTGAAAAAAGAAAGGAGCAGAAAATGAGAAAGCAGGACCGTTTTTTCTTCCTTGCGGGAATACTGATGTTGGCCAGTGAGATATGGAAACAGATTTGTCTGACTTTTGTGGTGAATCATCATTCCTACAGTTGGTGGCATTTCCCCTTCCAGCTGTGCAGCATTCCCATGTATTTATGCCTGATCCTCCCCTGGATCAGACTTCCGAAGCTTCGGTCTGCCTGTCTGGCCTTTCTGATGGATTTTGGGCTGCTGGGAGGTATTTTTGCCTTCTTTGACACCAGCGGCATGCACTACAGCTGGATGCCCCTGACGCTCCACTCCTTCCTATGGCATATTGTTCTGATCCTGCTGGGAGTGAGAGCGGGACTGTACAGTAGGCCTTACAGCTCCTGGAAAACATATGGATACTGTGTATGGCTCTATCTGGCCTGCTGCCTGACCGCTACCATACTGAATACGTGCTTTTACCCCCTGGGGACAATCAATCTGTTCTATATCAGTCCGTATTATCCCATGACGCAGAGGGTTTTTGGGGATATTGCAGATATTGTGGGCAATACTGCAGGTATTCTCATCTATGTGGGGGCAACCATAGCAGGGGCGGGACTTTTTCACAAAATCTGGCGCATTCTCCCTGAGCGGCTATCCCATTTTTACAGATAACCCCTCAGAGCCTTTCGCAGGTTGTTGTCCGATGCCTCCAGATTGTACTGCCTCCGTATTTCGCAGAATTCAGGAAGGAGAACCGCATCCATGGGATTCTCCAGGTTGTTCTTTGCGCTGAGCAGTTTTACCTGATAGGCCACCCCTGACCAGTAGATATTTTTAATATTCAGATGCTCCAGCCCCAGATACAGGGTCAGCCGCTTCACTTTATCGTATAGCCGGTGTCTGTCTGTAAAAATATCCTCGCTCTTGTCCTCGCTCAGGCGCGGCTTGTAGATGCGGTCGGTCATGAGCTGGATGCGCTGGGCTTTCTCTGTATAAAACACATAGGTGTACGTATCTGCCGCATTCAAGGCATACCGGCAGAGCTGTTCATCCACCGCAATCTCCCGTTTACGCGGTACCACACGGTTCTCTTCATCCAATCCGGGCAATGCAATCTTTTTCTCCGCCACGCGGATGTCGCCCTTTGTCACATACAGAATCTCACAATTACACTTTCCGTTAATGCCGGAAAAGATCCCGTACAGAAGAAATTTGTCTACGGGATTTTCAAGCTCCGCCAGCACGGACTGCAGTTGGTTGTAGCTGATCCTGGGCTTCTCCTTATCACCCGTGCACTTTCTCAGTTCCTCCATGGTGATCTCACCATAATGATTTAAGATACCGGAATCTATCTTCTCCTTATAAAACTGGGCATAGCCCTTCAGAATCGAATTTGCGGTCTGAAGCGTTGTGGACATGTAATCAAATGCTTTGTACATAAGAAAGATCTCTCTTTTAGAAAAAGCCGCCGCGTCTTTCTTTCGGGAAGATTCCTGCCGTTTACACAACTCAAATATACGCTTTGCCCTGTGATAATAATTTGGATTGCTTTCCTCCAGAAGCTGAAGGTACTGCTCTTTTATCTCCTGATTATACATGCCATGGCCCTCCTCTTCTTACATACTATCAAAAAAATATCTTGATGTCAATTTTCTTTTTCTATCTCTTTTCCTGTATTATTGTATAAGCTCACAAATATTCCGATTTTTTGATATTCTATTGACACTAGATAAAATATCATTTATGCTGTATATACATTAAATAAAATATCAAAGGAGGGTTTTATGAAACTGTACAAATATATATTCCACTCCAATCCAGTAGGTCTTCAGACACTCACCCTGGATGTCCATGAGTGCCCCTGCACCTATGTTTCCCAGGATTACCCTGTACATAGAATCCGGAAATCATCCATAGGTACGGTCAATCCGGAATCATTGGAACTGATCCTGACGGAAGAAAATGCAGAGGAAGCCTGCAATGTCTTTGCCAGGCATTTCTCTAAGCAGGCCCAGGTCTATACGCACCTGGTGCAGATCTTAGACGAGTACGCGGATATTCTCTTTAATAAAGAGCCGGAGACTCTCTCCGTCTGCGGAAAGGGGGACCTGCATTGATAAATCACTCTGTTTATATCCCATCTGTGGACGCAAAGGATCTCTATGTCTTCAACCACCTGAATACCTCTTCAAAGAGCGAGTACACCCTCCTGCGTCCGGATGGAACCGTAAACCTCCACAAATTTTCCAACGCTTTTGATTACAGCCTGGATCTGGTCAAACTGAGGGAGGTCTATCAGAAGGTATACAGAAACAGCCGGTTTTCCTTTCGAAATGGCGAGAAAGAGTACAGCACCAGAGTCATCAATGTGACGTTTAAGTACAGCACAAAGCGGTTTAACCAATACGGCCCCAGCCTCTATGTGCGGTTCGGTTACTCCCCCAGGGATATGGTTCTTGAAAACAGTGTCTGCCTGATTGACGGTGAACTGGCTGCCATTCAGACAGATACCCCAGTTAGTAAGGATCAGGCTCTGTCTGCGGATCTGCTGGGGAAATACTTTGTGTATCAGGACGGACAGTATCAGTTAAACCGCAATGAGACCCTGCACACAGTGGCCCGGTTGAGAGAAGAGCTCTACGAAAACGGCTTCTGGTGTGACGGCGTACACTATGTACGGTTCAAGCGCTCCTCCGGGAGCAGCCGGGTTGGAAAATGCCTCTTCATCGATGAGCGCCTCTACCCTGCCATGCATAAGTATGAGCTGCTGGGCCTGAAGCTCATGCCCGGACAGCCTGTGGATCTGGCTGCACTGGAGGCCTATATCTCCCTCACCATGAGCTCCATCATGGATACCATTGAGATTCCCCCGGAAAGTATTCTGGTGGTCGATGACTTTGAAAGCGTGTTTAAAGACAGGGCAGCTGTCACCCGTGTCCAGGATAACCGGTTATACACCCAGGCCGCGGAGGTTTCCATCTCCAATTCCATCTGGGATGGCCAGTCCCTGATTGATACCTCCCTCCTGGGGCCCTATGCCGCGTACGGTATGGTACTTCTGAGGAAAAACTTCTTTAAGTCCTGCTGCTTCAATACAAATATCCAGCTGTTTTTTCAGGAAAACAACATCACCTCCACAGAACAGCTAAATGGTTTTACGCTGGCAAAAGACATTTCTCAGGTCAAAATGATCACCACGCCCAGCAGCATCAAATTTTTAAAGTTTGGTTCCCTCAAACAGTGGCTTGGACGCATCGACTCCACCTTCGGACTCGTGAAGCATGAGAAAAAGCCTCCGTTTTTTGAGGGGAGCCTGGTACAGACCCACTATCAGCTTTTAAACACCCTGCAGCTCTCACGATCCCAGATGCAGGCCTTTTTATCCCAGAGCTTTGATTACCTGGATCAACTGAAAAAAGATCCCTCTGTGCTGCGCTATCACATACACTATCCCGAGGCCTCCCATCTCGCGCCGGGGGCCTGCCGCAGCAAAAATGATATCGTATTTCAGCTTCTGGGACTGAACGAAGCATTTACCCGGACCCGCTGGTACAGCGATTTCCGCCAAAAAAATATAGATGCCTTTAAAAAGAACCTGCGCTACGGCCACGTGCTGATAAACGGCAACTATTCCGTTCTGTTCGGAAACCCTCTGGAGATGCTCATGCAGAGCATCGGGCAGTTTTCCGGGGAAGGCCTTATGGAAAAGGGCAGCATCCACAGCCGCCGCTTTCCCTATGACCGGGTCATTTTAGGCAGCCGAAGTCCCCATGTGTGTGCCGGAAACATCCTGCTGGCCAGCAACAGAGCGGATAAGCGGCTGGATCACTATTTCAACTTAACGGATGAAATCGTCTGTATCAACAGCATTGGAGAAAATATTCTCCAAAGACTGTCCGGAGCGGATTAACCTGCGAAGTCCGCCATGCGAAGTAATTTGCATGAAAAAAATTCGGTGAACCTGGACATCCAGGGTGTCCTGCCAGGGCAGGGCTAACGGTAGAACCCGGCAAATTCCCGGCAATACCGTGCCAAGCCAAAAGAGTGATCTTTCGGAAGGTGTAACGAGCAGTACATACCTTCTCTCCGGAGAAGATGAAGTACATACGGATGCGTGCAACCCGTATTCCATAAGCGCCGAACCCCTACTCCCCTATGGGACAAGAGGGTGATGATGTGCTCTAATCCCCTATAAATGGATATGTCTGCTGACGCAGACAACACCATCCGTGAAAGTCAGTTGCCCCGTGCCATTGGCACTCCCGCAACTTTCACAGTAAATATCGGGAAACCGAGGGTAGCAATTGTTCGACAGCGATACCATGCTGCTGACAGACGACAAGATCCTGGTAGATGCCGCCAGGAAAAACTATGATCGCTTTCCAGTCCCCACCAATCTGGTGGATTCCTCCAAGGTCAAACGGCATTACACAGCTAAGGATCAGGCAGACCTGGATATACAAACCTCCGTAAACAAAATAGGGGATATCGTCAATCTCTCTCAGGAGCTTCAGTCATACATGTGGCATCTGATGAACAACGGTTCCTCCTTTGCTGAAGTGCAGGATCTCTACTATGATATCTGCCAGCTGGACGTCATGTCCGGCATTGAGATCGACAAGGCAAAGAAGGAGTTCAGCATAGACAATTCCGTGGAGCTGAAGCTTATCCGGGAAAAATGGCAGCGCACCGACAATGCCCAGCGCACCATAAAGCCCTACTTTTTCGGACATGTGGCCCAGACAAAGGGATACTACGACGATGTCCGCAAAAACTATATGCACCACGATACATCCATGGACTATCTGGAGGAACTGTTGGATGCTTACCGCTCCCCCACTCTCAGAAGCCCAAAGCTGCCGCTGACTTCTATTATTAAGAGCAGCGAAATCCGCCATAACTCCGTAAACCAAAAGCAGATTGCTCTCATTATTCAAATGATCCGCGAGTTTAAAGTCTGGGCCCACTATCTGTGGAACAGAGATACCTCCATGGAAAGGGCAGAAAAGCGGGATCTGTACAACACGAAAAAAGCGGAGCTGATTGAATCCATCAACAGCAAAAAAGCAACCCATCCCAACAAACACACTCTTTATATGCTGCTGCGCAGGCTCGAGGAACCGGAAAACAAGGATATCCGCTCTTACATAATCACCATTTTGTTTGGTATCTGCAACGAGGAAGCTTTCACGCTGATCCTTGAATCCGCAGATACCGTCTCCACCCTGAAGCCGTCTCCCGCCGGCGAAGTTCTTCTATATGGAAGAAGATATGAACGGACCCCAGTCGAACATCCTGCCTGACGCATAGCAGACACGCCTGAAGGAGGAACCATTATGAATAAATATTCCATAAACCCAACAGAACTGACCAAAGAGCTTTCCCGCCAGACGGGAATCACCCAAAAGGAAATCCGGCTGGTCTTACATGCCATGGAGGATTTCACCAAACAGCAGCTCACGCGCTCCGACAGCAGCCAAAAGGTAGAGATAAAATTCTTCCCCGGCCTGACCCTGGTCTCAGAGTACATCTGCTCCTATGAGGCGAAAAATCCCCTCACCGGCCGCCAGATCCCACCCTCCCCCCGGAGGAAAATCCACGCGAAAATCAGCAGGAATCTGAGGGAGTATGCAAATATGGAGGAGTAAAAATCGCAAAATTCTCCCCTTTCCTCGCCAATGGAAGGTGGTGAGAGACAAAAAAACTGCATGTGTCCCATGCAGTTTTTTTGTTTCGTTTTTTTCACCTTATAGGAGAGGACCAAACACGGAGGCCTCCGCTTGGTTACACATTCTTCTCCCCTTTCTACCCGCCATTCACTATCAACTTACCCAAGATCGGAGGTGGTTTGTTATAGCAAACAGCTCTTTTATTCTGCTCTTAAAAGAAAAAGTTAAGAGTGAAATCGTATCTGACCCACTGATTGTGAAAACAATCGGCAGTCCCAATTACACGAAAGATGATCCGGTTCTTTCCGGAGAGGATGTAAAAGAAAATTATATTTTCACCTGGAATCAAAATCCAAATCTGACAGACGGTCAAATCACTTATATCACTTTACAGGCTCACATAAAAAGTGCCGGTAATATATGGGTTACCCCTTCTCTTGAAATTTGGATCTATAGTCACGTTAATCATCTAAAGCTTGATCCACAGGAGTTTCCCGGCATAGAAGCAAACCGCAATGACTATCTGGCACAGCTTCTTGACCAAAAATTCAACGGGCGAACAAGCCTTGGCTCAAAAGAGGATGGAAGCAAACGAAACTTAATCGGAGAATTGACACTGACCTCAAATACAGAGAACGCTTATAATCAGGATTTTATATGCCGCAGCCTGATATTTGAGACAAAAGATGTCAACAGCTCTATAAATAACGGACGGTGATCATTTGGAGGGAATAATAAATGATGAACTACAGATTTACCGCGGAAAAGACATTTATGTAAAAAAAGGGATTGTAATTCACCAACCCAATCTGGATGAAATATGTGAGTATGGTGAGCGCGAGTATTGGTCTTTGGTAAACACTCTTACCTCTGTGGGAGCTGATATGAAATTTCAACTTTACGATATGGGAATTGATTATACGCAAGTAAACGACTTCGAACTGTTTCACAGTCTGCTTACCCAGTCTCTCTCCCAGAAAAAAACCTCCATATTATTTGGAGATTTAAATTTTACAAATTTCAACCTGTTCAAAAAAAACGGCTCTGAGGACATTGTAATGTATGATTCGGAAAACGACATTGAAATCGACGAATATACATACCTGGTAATCGCAGACGTATTGAGAAAAATGCATGGTTTAAAGCGCAATGACAAAATCCCTGCAAATGAATCCACCAAGATGATTCTGATAGAGGATGACCGCGAGGACTATGAGAGGAACAAAACCAGAGAATACCATTCACAGATGAAAAACATGGTGTCTGCCATGATAAACTGTGAGGGTTTCAAATATAACCACTCAGAGGTATGGAATATGAAGATTAGCGCATTTATGGATTCTGTTAAAAGAATCTCCAAAATCAAAAATGCTTCTTTATTATTGCAGAGTGGGTATTCCGGCTTTGGAATAGACCTCAAAAAAGTATCTGACAAACAACTGGACTGGCTTGGAGAGCTTGAGTAACGGGTTCTCTTTCTTGCCAAAATCAAAAAATGGAGGTAATTATTTATGTCATTTAACCCTAACGAATTAGTACTTGAAAAAATCAGAGCTGTCGAGGAATATGATCCTGCCACAAGTGAGTTGATCGGCAGATATACACAGATTAAAGAGCCCTCTCTGCAGACTGCAGCCGAGGGAACCGCAGTAACAGATGCCATGGGCGCAGAGATCGTTACGTTTTACAATGCCCAGACCGGAACCTTTAGCTTTACAAACGCGCTCTTCTCTCTGGATCTTGCAGCGTCACAGTTTGGCTCCAGGAAGGAAGTGGCAAGCGCTTCCAACAAGATTGTCAAACCGATCTCCGAGACCATTGTGATTGCATCCGATCATACCGCGACTTTAAAATATGTACCCGTGGGTACTGCCGGAGCGGAAATCAAATATGTAAAAGTGATCAATGACGACAATACCTTTGGAGAGACATATGAGATCTCCGCCACAGCCGGGGAAGGCAAATTCATTTTGGATGCTGAGACAAAGAAAATCACCCTTCCGGAAAGTGTCAGCGGCAGAATCTTTGTCCGGTATGACGCTGAGACAGACGCTGCTGTAAAGATTACGAAAAAGGCGGGAAGCGTGCCTGAAATCAAGTCCCTGCTCATTCACGCCATCTTCCATGATCCCTGTAATACCAATGTTGTCTACGCGGGTGTCATTTCTGTTCCCAGAGCACAGATTGATCCCTCTGCTGTGGAACTCACCCTCACTCCGGACGGCGGTCATGCGGCCAGCTACAAGCTGCAGAAATCTTACTGTGGAGAAGATGAGAGATTGTTTGACATCATCGTTTCCCAGAACTAAGGATATGTGTGATGCACGGCTGCACAGCAGCCGCGCAGCCGCATAAAATGAGGTGCACAATGGCGGATTATTTAAATGGAACATGTTCTGTATGCGGTAAGCCGTATCACATATGCGGGGACTGTACAAACACCAAGTCTTTTTCCCCCTGGAGAACCGTAGCGGATTCTTTGAATTGTTATAAGATTTTTCTAATCCTTCGCGACTATACAAATGGATATACCATAAAAAGCGAAGCACGGGAACTGCTTCAAAAATGTGATCTGTCGGGATTAGAAAATTTCCAGAAAAACATAAAAAATTCCATTCTTGAAATTTTAGATGAAGAACAGGAATCTGAAGATATCATTGAATAGATACCACTATTCAACAGGTCTGTGCATTTACTGCACAGACCGTAAGAAAATGATACAAGCGTGCAAAAATCCCATCGCCAAAGGCGATTTCGAATGGATTTTTGCATGTAACTGTGAAGGTACTGAACAATTAGGAATAGTGAATTTAAAACCTAGGGCTATACACATCACTATTCTGTGGTCTGTATAGCCTATTTTTTTATTCGGAGGGAGGGAGGAAAATGAAAACATACAGTGAACAGTTTCACTACTATTACGAGATTGAAGACGTCATACACTGTAAAGATCCGAAACAGCAGAGATTGTATCTGAAACACGGAGCGAAATTGGCGGATGTCTTCTACTCCGGCAATGATGATAAAGTAGTGTTTGTATTTTGGAAAGAGGGCACACAGGAGCTCTATAAAAAATGGAAAGCAAGGACTTTGTTATAAAATGGGAGGTAATTGAACTATGATGACAGGATTATTTACATACAATGGCAGCGATGTGCCGTTTCATTTTCAGGACACACTTTCGATGTCGCAGAAGCTGAAGATTGTAGCCAATGTGACAAATACCGTGGTTGGCTCTCTGTACCTGCCTATGTTTAAAGAGGTGGCTGCAAAGTATTATATTTTAAAGGAATGCTGCATTGATCTTGATCTGTCAATGATGGAAACCACGGAAAAGGATGACAGCGGACAGGAGCACATCTATCCCAACTGGGATGAAGTTGCGCTCTTTACATCAAAGACCAATGCTTTTGAGAGCGTTGCGTCAGGTCTGAAGGAACAGTATACAGAAATTTTAGAGAATATTGATGACAACATCTCTTATATTTCCGGAATTGACAAAACCAGCATCGGCGCGGAAATAATTAATCTGCTAAAGAATGTAAACCGCACAGTTGACAGCTGGAAAGACCTCCTCACAGAGGACATGTTAAAAGATATTTTTGAAAGGACCGGAAAACTGGAGAGTACAAATAAGGAAAAATAATTATGATTGGAGGTGATGGTTTTTGAGTGATTTTATAACACGTGTTGTTGCACAGCTTGATACCAAACAAGCAAAAAAACAGCTCGCAAAGCTGACTAAAAGCGAAAAAAAGAAAATTACGATAGATATCGCCATAAAAAACGCCGGCGCTCTAAAAAACCTTGAGCAAATGGCTGACAATGTTGTGAAAGAAGTAAATGGAAAAAAGCTAGGCTTTACCATTGACAACAGCCAGGCCATTGCCGCTATAAAACAGATAAAAAAAGAATATGATGCTTTAGACAACAGGGGATCTGTCGCACCTGCCCATCCCACTGTTTATGACACACCAAAAACGAACACGGTGCAGGCTCCGGTCCATAAAGTGGAGACCAAGGCGGATGCCATTGAAAAAGTTACTAATTCTGACAAAGTTGCAGCAAGTACCGGAGGCCTTAATGGCTTATTAGATATTATTACTAAGATTACTGAGAAATCGGGTTCTGTGAAATCTATTCGCGAATCCCTTAATGGAATACTGGAATCAGAAAACGTGGGTAAAACACAAAATTCAAAATATAAATTTGCCCAGGCTGCATAGTGATGTGCAGTTAGAAAGTGGAGTATATCGGTCAAAGGATGGGGACATCAGAGACCGAGGTAAGGTAATAAGCGTGCGGGCGACCGCACCGCCAACCGTAACGACTGTAATACTTGTCGTAGTAATATGACGAGTTCACTCGCTCTTCTTCTCTCTGAGAAGAATGAAAGATCCAGTCTGAACATCACGTATAATCCAACTTGAAAAAGTATGAAGCGTGAGAATAAGGAAGAAATTCCTTATCGCCATAATTGAAAACAGCTTTAGCGTAGCTGGTGACATTATGAGGTGGAATTCATAATGTCATAAATACGTAACTTTTTAACAGGTCTGCGCATTTACTGCGCTGACCGCAAGAAAATGATTCAGGCATCTTTAGTGTAACTGATCCTTGCAAAAAGCTTTTGAATATTGGTTTATAGTATGGTAAAATCATCCTATAAGTAGCTGTTTAGTACCTTTGCAGGCCAGCTCAATGGTAACCATATCACGAAATTCAGGAGGGGAAATTTATGGCATTAATCAAGTGTCCGGAGTGTGGAAAAGAAATAAGCGATCAAGCTGCTAACTGCCCTAATTGCGGGTTTCCAGTGAACAAAAGTGACAGCCAGTCTGTTCCAACAACACAATCACATGAAGAAATCATCGAAAAGGCAAAGCACAATAAACGCAAACTTAAAAAAGGACTCATAGCCATTGGCGCCGTTTTACTCATAGCGGTTATCTTAATTATAGCGCTGTCGATGCGAAAAGAATGGCTAACAGCCCAAGAAATGGCTGTAAAAGTTGGGTATAATGCAGTAAAAGAAAGACTGCTTAACCCTGATTCTATGATTGTCTATTCATGCTATGCTCATGAAACACAGTCTGAACAATTGATGAGTGAAGAATATGCCAAACGCCAAGAGAGCGAATCAGATTATGTTAAGGAATATGATTTAATCGATGTCTACTTCTATATCGGAGCACAGAATAAAACTGGTGGTATTGCTGAGGAAGAATATATAGTAACTTGTAACATGAATGGGACTTTACTCAATCTTTCATCAAAATCTGCTTATGAAGACACTGATGTTTCTGATCGCTCTCATCAGACCGCCGGCTCTTGGCTGGAAGTAGAATACGCTCAATCAATGAGTCCTTCCTGGAAAGGCTGGGATAAGTATTCTGATGAGGATTTAAAAAGGATAATCAACTCAACTGCCACAAGAGTAAGCGGACGAAAAACGAAATCACAGCTATCATCTCAATCGGAAGAAAGTGACGGGGCACCATTTGTATTGGATATGGAAGAGTTAGCCTATGATTTGATGGATGCCTGTGATGGGTATTTAAATTCTGGCTCTGAAGAAATCTTTAAAGAAAAGTATTCTCTTTCTGATATCAAAGAATTTTTTACTTTTGTAACTGGTCTTGCTTCAAACCCTAATGAAGTTACCGTTATACTGTGTAACAATGAAGATGCTGTTGATCAGACAGTCGCTTCTTTCGAAAAATATATTGAAAAAGAAATACAACTGTATAAACATACCTCCTCAGAGATCGATAAACTTGAAAATGCTATCATCAAAACGAAAGGATTATACGCCATATTGTGTGTATGTGATGACTATTCAAAGGCAAATACTATTTTGCAAGAGTATGGTTTCGATTAAAGTGTTCAACTGATTCAGGAGGCAAATTTTATGCCATTAATTAAGTGTCCGGAGTGTGGAAAAGAAATAAGCGATCAAGCTGCTAACTGCCCTAATTGCGGATTTCCAATGAACAATGTTAAGGGTTGGCCTACTGCAGTACCACAATTGTCAGATGAAGATATTGAAAAAAGGAAAAGAACTAAAATTGCTGTAGGGCTGATTGCTACCGGTATCATTATAGTAATAGCCGTTTTTCTGATATCAGCACTGTGGGAAGAAACTCTAACCCCACAAGAAATGGCTGTAAAGGTAGGGTATCAAGCGGTAAAGCAAAATTTGCTTAATCCGGATTCCATGATTGTGTATTCGTGCTATGCCCATGAAACACAGTCGGAGCAATCCAGGAGTGAAAATAGTGCCGAAGACTCCGATAGTGACTCCGGATATGAAAACAACTTTGATATGATAGAGGTCTACCTCTATATTGGAGCGCAGAATAAATCTGGTGGTATAACGGATGAAGAATATGTCATTACGTGTAATATGGATGGAGAGTTATTGAATGTTTCCTCAAAATCTGAGTATGAGGCCACGGATATTTCTGAGCTCTCTCACCAAACCGCAGGATCTTGGCTGGAAGTCGAGTATGCTAAATTAGTGACTCCTGCATGGAAAGATTGGCAGGAATATTCCGGTGAAGATTTAGAAGATATTATTAACTCCAAAGCTACAACTATAAGAGGACAGGATGTTAAACCTTCGGAAACAACACAATTGTCCGAAAGTGAAAGTACTGAGGATGTGTTGAATATGGAAGATTTAGCTAATGATTTGAAGGAGACCTGTAATGAAGGTCTGTATGAATTCAATGAATATTTTAATAAAGATTTCTCTATTCCCTATGTGACAGAATACATTTATTTAGAAGCTACTGACATCTCTGATGCCAACCAAGTCACTATCGTATTGTGTAATGAGGAAAGTGATATTGCACAAGCGCTTACTTCATTTAGGGACAATATAGACTACAATATAGGAATTTATAATAATTATCCTTTAGAAGTTGAAAAACTTGAAAATGCTATCATCAAAACATATGGTTTATACGCCGTACTATGTATATGTGACGACTATTCAAAGGCAAATACTATTTTGCAAGAGTATGGATTCGATTAAAGTATTCAACTAATTCAGGAGGGGTGACTTATGGCATTAATCAAGTGTCCGGAGTGTGGAAAAGAAATAAGCGATCAAGCTGCTAACTGTCCTAATTGCGGATTTCCATTAAACAATGTTAAGGGTTGGCCTACTGCAGTGCCACGATTGTCCGATGAAGACATTGAAAAAAAGAAAAAAACTAAAATTGCAGTAGGTCTGACTGCAGCCGGTATCCTTATCGTTGTAGTCGTTTTTCTGGTATTAATATTGCGGAAAGACACTCTAACCCCACAAGAAATGGCTGTAAAGGTAGGATATCAAGCGGTAAAGCAAAATCTGCTCAACCCCGATTCCATGATTGTGTATTCGTGCTATGCCCATGAAACACAGTCGGAGCAATCCAGGAGTGAAACTAGTGACGAGGACTCCAATAGTGACTCCGGATATGAAAACAATTTTGATATGATAGAGGTCTACCTCTATATTGGAGCGCAGAATAAGTCTGGCGGAATAACGGATGAAGAATATGTCATTACGTGTAATATGGATGGAGAGCTGTTGTCTGTTTCCGCAAAATCTACGTATGATGCCACGGATATTTCTGAGCGCTCTCATCAAGACGCAGGATCTTGGCTGGAAGTTGCGTATGCCAAATTAGTGACTCCTGCATGGAAAGATTGGCAGGAATATTCCGGTGAAGATTTAGAAGATATTATTAACTCTAAAGCTACAACTATAAGAGAGGAAATTAAATCTTCGGAAACAACACAATTGTCTGAAAGTGAGAGTTCTGAGAATGTGTTGAATATGGAAGATTTAGCTAATGATTTGAAGGAGACCTGTAACGATTATTTGTATGACTCTGCTAAACATTTTAATAAAAATTATTCTATCCCTAATGTAACAGAATATATCTATTTATCAAATTATATCGGCTCCAATGTTGACGTAATTACCATTGTATTGTGTAATAATGAAAGTGAACTCGAACAAGCGGTTGCTTCTTTCAAGGATAATATAGAAACCGATATAAGCATATATAATTATGAGCCCTTAATAGTGGAAAAACTTGAAAATGCTATTATCAAAACAAAAGGCTTATACGCCGTACTATGCATATGTGACGACTATTCAAAGGCAAATTCTATCTTGCAGGAGTATGGTTTCGATTAGAGTACTTGACTTATTCAGGAGGGAAAATTTATGGCATTAATAAAATGTCCGGAGTGTGGAAAAGAAATAAGCGATCAAGCTGCTAACTGCCCTAATTGCGGGTTTCCAGTAAACAATGTTAAGGGTTGGCCTACTGCATTACCACAATTGTCAGATGAAGATATTGAAAAAAGGAAAAGAACTAAAATTGCTGTAGGGCTGATTGCAACCGGTATCATTATAGTAATAGCCGTTTTTCTGATATCAGCACTGTGGGAAGAAACTCTAACCCCACAAGAAATGGCTGTGAAGGTCGGGTATCAAGCAGTAAAGCAAAATCTGCTCAACCCCGATTCCATGATTGTGTATTCGTGCTATGCCCATGAAACACAGTCGGAGCAATCCAGGAGTGAAAATAGTGCCGAAGACTCCGATAGTGACTCCGGATATGAAAACAACTTTGATATGATAGAGGTCTACCTCTATATTGGAGCGCAGAATAAATCTGGTGGTATAACAGATGAAGAATATGTCATTACGTGTAATATGGATGGAGAGTTATTGAATGTCTCCTCAAAATCTGAGTATGAGGCCACGGATATTTCTGAGCTCTCTCACCAAACCGCTTGATCTTGGCTGGAAGTTGAGTATGCCAAATTAGTGACTCCTGCATGGAGAAATTGGCAGGAATATTCTGGAGAAGATTTAGAAGATATTATTAACTCCAAAGCTACTGCTATAAGAGAGCAGGATGTTAAACCTTCGGAAACAACACAATTGTCCGAAAGTGAGAGTTCTGAGGATATGTTGAATATAGAGGATTTAGCTAATGATTTAAAGGAGACCTGTGACGATGACTTGTATGATTTCAATGAATTTTTTAATGATAATTATTCTCTTCAAAATGTAAAAGAATTTTATACCATTAAAGCAGTTGGTGGCACTGATGCTAGCGAAATCGCTATTGTCTTGTGTAATAACGAAAGTGAACTTGAGCAAACAATTGCTTCTTTTAGGAATCGTGTGGAATTCTGCATAGGAATATATAATAATCATCCTTTAGAAGTTAAAAAAAGCGAAAACGCTATTATCAAAACAAAAGGATTATACGCCGTACTATGTATATGTGACGACTATTCAAAGGCAAATATCATTTTGCAAGAGTATGGTTTTAATTAAAGTGATCAACTAATTCAGGAGGGGAAATTTATGGCATTAATTAAGTGTCCGGAGTGTGGAAAAGAAATAAGCGATCAAGCTGCTAACTGCCCTAATTGTGGGTTTCCAGTGAACAAAAGTGACAACCAGTCTGTTCCAACAACACAATCAAATGAAGAAATTATTGGGAAGGTAAAGCGCAATAAAAGTAAACTTAAAAAGGGACTTATAGCCATTGGCGCCGTTATACTCATAGCGGTTATCTTCATAATAGCTCTGTCGATGCGAAAAGAATGGCTAACAGCCCAAGAAATGGCTGTAAAAGTTGGGTATAACGCAGTAAAAGAAAGACTGCTTAACCCTGATTCTATGATTGTCTATTCATGCTATGCTCATGAAACACAGTCGGAACAATTGATGAGTGAAGAATATGCCAAACGCCAAGAGAGCGAATCAGATTATGTTAAGGAATATGATTTAATCGATGTCTACTTCTATATCGGAGCACAGAATAAAACTGGTGGTATTGCTGAGGAAGAATATATAGTAACTTGTAACATGAATGGGACTTTACTCAATCTTTCATCAAAATCTGCTTATGAAGACACTGATGTTTCTGATCGCTCTCATCAGACCGCCGGCTCTTGGCTGGAAGTAGAATACGCTCAATCAATGAGTCCTTCCTGGAAAGGCTGGGA